>CP089923.1:0-3787723 GCA_041879365.1 Nodosilinea sp. LVE1205-7
GCTAGCTTCAGCCAGATGGCTAAACCTCCGACCTGGCAAGCCGTTCAGAGTAGACTAGCGGGTAACCTGGGAGAAAGACTTCTGACCCATGGTCAATCCCCCCTGGCTCTTAGCTAGAATGAATTTATTTCGTTATCAACCCTGGGTCAACCTGCTCACCCTGCTGCCTGGCACCAGCCTCACCCTGCTGACCATCGCCGTCGCCTTTCTGCGTTTCTATAATGAAGAAGATTTCCGCTTCCTTGGATACCTCGCCCAGCCCCGGATCTGGAGTAACCGACTCACCGTGGCAGTCCTCTTGGTGGCAGTGGTTAATTTCGGCGTTGAGTGGAACCTTAGAAATCGAGAGACAAATCGCCTGGCTGAAGCAGAGCAACGAAGAAGCGAAGCAGCAGCACGAGCTGCGAATGAGCGAGCTGAGGAAATCAACCGAAGAACTCAGGAAGAGCAACGAAGAAGTGAAGAGGCAGTACGAGCTGCGAATGAGCGAGCTGAGGAAATCAACCGAAGAGCTGAGGAAAGAGAACGAGCGGCTCGCCGAGCTAGAGTTGAAGCTCGATGCCGTGCTGCCCAAATCCGTTTCCAACTAGAGCCAAGCCAGGGTAATCGTCAATCCCTGGCGGCGGTGCTGGCGGTGTTGGAGGAGTATGGGGACACGCTGTAGGATGGGCAAAGCGGAGTGTGCCGAATCTCCTCCATCGCTATCTCTCATGGCTAGGGCTTGATGGGCACGGGCTAGGGCCCTTTGCCCATCCTACTACTGAGCAGCTCTAGCTTCAGCCAGATGGCTAAACCTCCGACCTGGCAAGCCGTTCAGAGTAGACTAGCGGGTAACCTGGGAGAAAGACTTCTGACCCATGGTCAATCCCCCCTGGCTCTTAGCTAGAATGAATCCATTGCGTTATCAACCCTGGGTCAACCTGCTCACCCTGCTGCCTGGCACCAGCCTCACCCTGCTGACCATCGCCGTCGCCTTTCTGCGTTTCTATAATGAAGAAGATTTCCGCTTCCTTGGATACCTCGCCCAGCCCCGGATCTGGAGTAACCGACTCACCGTGGCAGCCCTCTTGGTGGCAGTGGTTAATTTCGGCGTTGAGTGGAACCTTAGAAATCGAGAGACAAATCGCCTGGCTGAAGCAGAGCAACGAAGAAGCGAAGCAGCAGCACGAGCTGAGAATGAGCGAGCTGAGGAAATCAACCGAAGAGCTGAGGAAATCAACCGAAGAGCTGAGGAAAGAGAACGAGCGGCTCGCCGAGCTAGAGTTGAAGCTCGATGCCGTGCTGCCCAAATCCGTTTCCAACTAGAGCCGAGCCAGGGTAATCGTCAATCCCTGGCGGCGGTGCTGGCGGTGTTGGAGGAGTATGGGGACACGCTGTAGGATGGGCAAAGCGGAGTGTGCCGATCTCCTCCATCGCTATCTCTCATGGCTAGGGCTTGATGGGCACGGGCTAGGGCCCTTTGCCCATCCTACTACTGAGCAGCTCTAGCTTCAGCCAGATGGCTAAACCTCCGACCTGGCAAGCCGTTCAGAGTAGACTAGCGGGTAACCTGGGAGAAAGACTTCTGACCCATGGTCAATCCCCCTGGCTCTTAGCTAGAATGAATTTATTTCGTTATCAACCCTGGGTCAACCTGCTCACCCTGCTGCCTGGCACCAGCCTCACCCTGCTGACCATCGCCGTCGCCTTTCTGCGTTTCTATAATGAAGAAGATTTCCGCTTCCTTGGATACCTCGCCCAGCCCCGGATCTGGAGTAACCGACTCACCGTGGCAGCCCTCTTGGTGGCAGTGGTTAATTTCGGCGTTGAGTGGAACCTTAGAAATCGAGAGACAAATCGCCTGGCTGAAGCAGAACAACGAAGAAGCGAAGCAGCAGCACGAGCTGAGAATGAGCGAGCTGAGGAAATCAACCGAAGAGCTGAGGAAAGAGAACGAGCGGCTCGCCGAGCTAGAATCCAAAATCGATGGATTATTCTCCAAATACAATATCAGCTCGATCCCCGACAGGGAACCCGAGCAGCCTTAGCTGATTTTGTGGTTTTCTTGCAGGAGTACGGGGAGTCGAGGAGTGATAAAAGCCCCCTATAACAACCATGTTCCTTGTCTTGCTCCTGACCACTGATTTTTAATCTGGGAGACTAAATTACCTGGAATCACCAATTCACCATTAAGATTTTCTGATTCATAATGGGTTTTGTCCGGATTTTGGCATAGGAGACGGGAATACTGAATTTAAGTAGTTAGATAAGACTTTCCTATCAAATACTCTAAGTTAGCATTAATAGTAACCGGTGTGGGCTTAACTGGGGCCTTAGCCTTCGCTATGGCTAAACCAGCCGAGGCTCAGGTGATTTGTGGTGAGTCGTTTATTATCTTGCCCAATGGTCAGTGTCAGGATTTGAGTTATTTGACAGAAATGGGGCGACAGGGGAAAACACCAGCGGCTTCGCCCGGGGTGACTCAGCCTCAAGCGCAAAATGTTAGTACAGCCAGTGGGCAAACTGTAACACCCAGGATTCAGGGTGGAACAGGTGCAGGGGAGAGATCAGTCTGGCGCCAACATATTAGTACCATGGAGATGATGGGGCGGGCCTTTAGGTAGCTGCTAGCATGAAAAAACCGGATTTCCCCAAGCTTGGAGAAATCCGGCGAGTTACGAGATGCGCTTTAACGAGAACCCTGGTTGAGCAGTTGTTGGGCTTGCTGCCCAGGGGTATAGGTGTAGCCGAAGGTGGATTGATCGGAATCATCAATTACATGGGGAGTCAGCATGACCAGTACCTCAGTGCGGGTGGACTCGATGTTTTGACTTCTAAAGAGAGCCCCCAGAATGGGAATATCTCCTAGGATGGGAATTTTGCTAATCACATCCCGTTCTGATTCTTGAATAATCCCCGACAGCAGCAGGGTTTGACCATCCCGCAGCCGCACAGAACCAGAGCTAACTTCTCGGTTAGCCAGCAGGGCGATGGTATTGGTGAGCTGACCACCGGAACCGGCTGAGGTGCTGATATTTTGGGTGCCGGTGACCGCTGACACCTTAGGCGCAACACTCAGGGTAATAAACCCATTGTCGTCGATTTTTTCAACCTGGAGCCCCAGGAATAGGCCAGCGGGTTTTTTCTCTACTGTTGTGGTAATCACCGGGGGAGTACTGGTGGAAATGGTGGAGGTAACATTAGTAACCACTTCCTGGCTTAGATTAACACTAGCCGTCTGCCCTTCTTGCACTACCAGGGTCGGGTCGGTCAAAATTTTGGCATTGCCGTTGGTGATTTGGGCCTGAATTTGCAGTAACAATTCCGTTGGTACAGCAAAGATCGTCGCCAGCGGGTTGATGGAACTAATTCCCCCAGGGCTGAGGGGGTGGGCACCCCAGCGGGGGAACCGCCGCCAAAGTTAATTACCCCAGCCCCACCGGTATTGACAAAGTCTGTATTGCCTCGGCCAAAGGAAAAGCTGGTGCCGAAGCGATCAATGGCATTTAGGTTGACATCCACAATTTTGACATTTACAGCAACTTGCCGCCGCCGCAGATTTAGCTGAGACAGGTATTCACTTCCCAGGGCTACTAACTTTTGTTCTCCCACCAGAGTCACGGAATTAAGTCTGCTATCGGTTAACACCAATAAACCTTTCAACGGCTGGGCCACAGAACTTGTGTCAGGGGGACTAAAGGTAAGTGGAACAATTTGGGTAGACTCAAATCGAATCGTTTCTACAATTGGTGGGGCTCCCTCAACTCCACTGGGGGTGGTAATGGTTTGCACCTGGGGACGGGTAACCAGTTGGGTGGCTTCAGCACCAAGGGAAGCCAGAAAACCAGATATGTCTAATATCTTTCCCTGATTGATACGGAGAGTGCGCGTCACCAGTTGACGAGCTCCATCCGGCAACTTGCGCCCTACATAGATGGACTGCCCTACCTTATTGGCCTGTAAGCCAGTAATCCTCAATACATGGTTAAAAACGTCCTGAACCGATTCATTTTCGATGTCTAAACTAACGGTTACATCACCACTCGTAGGGCCGGAGGCTTCACTACCGGTTGTCGCTTTTGGACTTTCAGCAAAAATCACATTTAGTCCTGCTGCTCTGGCTAAAAGAGACAAAACTTCCCGAGCAGGGGCATCCCGCAGCAACAGTTTGGGAATGCGTTGGTTGCTGCCTAAATTTATCGAGTCAGAAAGAACTCGGCTCTCCGCGATGGCAATATCCCCCACCGGGGGGCGACGGCGCGGGGTAGTAGGGGGGGCACCTGATTGGGTCTGGTCACCGGTTTGCCGTCAATGGTCACCTGGGGATTGGGCACCAGTACCTCTGGCTTTGGAGCCGGGGTATTCTGGGCCAGGGGCTGACTGGGGACAGATGCCCCTGGCACGGTGGCAATCTGGGCTGGCACGGGGGTGGCGGACTGGCTGGGTTGATCGCTGTTATTAATGGCCAAAATCACCCGATCGCCGTAGGAGGTAACGGTACCGCTGGGGGCTTTACCGGTGGCCTGGATATTTACCCGCACGCTATTGGCATCCAGGGGAGTAACGCTCACCTCTTTGATGCCGGGGGCTGGGTTGGCCTGGCGAAAGCTACCGCCGTTGGGCAGGTTGAGCTGGGCGCGGGTAATATCGGCCCGCAGAATATTCCCCTGGCTGACGGTAAAGACATTGCTATTGTCTCCAGCCTCGGTATTGAAGACTAATTCTAGACCGGTGGGGGTGGAGTTCAGTTGAACGCCGGTAATTTTAGTCACCGAGGCCAGACCAGGCTGGGCCACCAGGGTAAGCAGGGTACTACCGACAATCAGGGGGTGGAAATAGCTTAAACGGTTCACGGGTTCACTCCTGGGAAGAGGGGATAGGGATTAGTTATGGGGCAGGGGGAACGCCGCCTTGTTCTTTGGCGGCCGGTTTAGGGGCTGGGGGGCAGGGGGTTTGCCCGGATCAATGGCTGGGACTAGCACCTCCAGGGTAAAGCTGGTATTCAGCCGACGGATGATACCCTGTAATTGCTGCTCCTGCCCACCTCCCGGCAGGGGGGCAAGCTCCTGCTTGACATCTCGAATAATAATTAAAGGCTCCAGGCGCTCCAGGTTACGCAAAATATTCAGGGTCTGGGGAAATAGGGCTCGCATCGACACCTCTACGGTTTGCCGTTGAAGCTTATTAGCCAGTTCGGGGGGGCCCTCTGTGTAGGGAACCGGATCCTTGGGGCTAAAGCCAGTGAGTTCGGAGATGTAGAGGGATTTTTGACTACCAGGATTACGACTCAATTGAGTGCGGATCCGTTCTACCTGGGCTGGGCTTAGACCCAGGGCCGCCAATTGGGCTGGCTTGAGGCTCTGGGGATTGGCCCGTAACACCCCAGCGATGGCGCTGTTGCTACTTTGAATTTGTTGGTTAATGTCCAGTAGCAGGGTATCAAGACTTTTACCTTTTCCTAGCAGACTGTAAATACCCACCCGTTGCTCCATAGCCTGGGCAAGATTGGCCTGGAGCTCGGGCAAGTTTTTCAGGTTTGTCTTTTGTTGGTCAATTTGGGCTTGCTTCTGATTGACCTGGGCCTCTAACTTTTCCTTTTCTAGCTGCACGGGCTGAACTAAAAGGTTATAGAGACCGTAGGCTCCCGCCAGTCCCAGTAAAAGTAGGGCAATCACCTGTACCCGGGGGGTCAGGGTGAGGCCAAAGGCGGTGGGGTAGGTGGCCACGGTTTCTGAAACGGTGGTGCGATCAGTATCCAGGGAGAAAAAATCACCAGAGGATGTCATTACTGCAGAACTCCTGTATTTCTAAGGACGCGCAGGCGAGTCACCAACCCCACCGCACCGCGCTGCTCTAGGGCATCAATTAACTGGGAGGAAGGGGTGCTGGTGAGGTTGGCTCGAATCGTATAATCCACCAGGTAGCTGGGGGCGTCGGTAACCGCACCGGGACACCGACCATCCACCAGGGGATCGAGTAGTTTGGATTGTTGTTGGGCCTTGTCGATCGCCACTGAGGCGGGGGCCAACAGGGGGGATTTTTGTAACACCAGGGTAAAGTCGTTAATGTCGTTAAAGTTACAGGCCACCCCCTGAATACTAATACCGCTCAGCTTGGGGGCTGGGGCGGCGGCGGCATTTTCAGCCGGAGCTTTAGTGGCAGCAGTATTGGCGGCGGGAGCATTGGCGGGGGATACCCCGGCGGTCTGGCTTAAGTTAGTAATTTGAATATTGGTGGGGGTGCGATCGCGAATATCTTGTAACAACGCCGACCAGGGCACAATTTGGTCAAATATGGAAACAAAGGCATTATTTTCGGCCTTGATGCCATCAATCTGACTTTGAATACCGCTAATTTCCCGGAGCTGACCCTGGATTTGGGCCAGTTCGCCATCCAGTTCTGTATTTTTAGCCTCTAGCTGGCTGACCTGATTGCGGCTAAAGGCCCAGTACCCCAGCACCAGGGCCAGGGGCACCAGCGCCCCTAGAAAACCGTAGAGCAGAGGGGTGCGATCGGCCCCATCGGCCCTGCTGCGGGTACGAGTTTCAAAAATTCGTGTATCTCGATCCTTAAGAAAATTAATATCCAGGCTATACATGGCTAGACCTCCCGCAATGCCAGACCAATTACCGTAGCCAATCCTGACCGCTGATTTTCGGAAATTTCCTCGTCTGCCTTGAGCCCCAGTACCGTAAAGGGATCAATGGGGCTGGTGGGAATTGCTAAGCGCTGGGCAAGGAAATCATCTAACTGGCGAATTGAGGCCCCTGGACCCGCCAGCAGTAGTTGGGCGATTTCTATGTCTTCTTCCTGGTTCAGGTAGAAATCAATAGACCGGCGTAGTTCGTCGCACAGTTCCCCCAGTACCCGCAGCATGGCAATGGTGCCGGGGTTATTGGCTCCAACCATCTGGGGAGACCCCACCGTATCCATCGCCTGCACCGGCACCGTCATGCCCTGCAACAGGTCCGTATTGCGGGAAGGGGGTAGATTCATCGCCCGAGTGAGGGCATTTTGAATTTGAAAGACACCGGTAGGCACGGTTCTAGAAAAGTGGGGCACCCCATCCACGATGATGGAAATTTCCGTATTTTCAAACTGGATATCCACCAGGGCCGCCGCCTCCTGGGAGGTAAACTGGCGCAACTGCTCCCGAATCGCTCGAATCAGAGCGAAGCTAGAGGTTTCCAGGCTATTCAAGGTGAGGCCCGCCTGCTGAAACACCTCTATATAGGGGTCAATTAATTCCTTGCGCACCCCCACCAGTAGCACCCTAATTTTTTCAATGCCGTCTTCATCGACAAAGTAGCCTAACTTTTGGTAGTCCACATCTGCCTCTTCGCGGGGGAAGGGCAGGTACAGGTTGGCTTCCTGGTTGAGCACCATCTCCCGTAGCTCGTTGTCATCTAGCTCGGCAGGAACGGGAATAATCTTGGCGATCGCCCGACCAGGAATAGCGCTACTCACCTGTTTGGGTTTGAGATTACTGGCGGCCAGTAGCTCCTGCAGGGCATCCACCATGGCAGGTTGGTCAACAATCTCCCCTTCCTGATAAATACCCTCTCCCAGTTCTACCGAGGTCAGGGTTTCTAACTTCAGGATGCTGCCCTGCTTGCGCAAGTGGGCCAAGTTAATGCGCTCCGGGGTCAACTCAATGCCAACCCCTAGCGGTTTTCGATTAAACATAGCTTTCAGGCTATCCACAGCAGTTTCCCCAACCGTGTCACAGATGAATATTTACTCCAGTCAGGTTGAGTACCCCAACCTACAGACCCAGGCAGCATGACTACCCTTATCTTTAAAGCTCTGAACCAGAAGCTGAAGCCACATTTCCAGAGACGCCAGCAACTGGCAATTGCCCCTGGGAACTTTAAGCTAACGAATGGTACACAATTTGATCGAGATTTGCCACTTTTCTGAGATAAATCTCCCCAATCACAGTTGCTCCCTTCAAAACTTACCTCCATCCCGGCCCTGGGAGATGGGAAAAACCTCAGGAATCGGTTGACCTGAGGCCGCAATGCTATGATGCATGGGCTAACCTGGGGAGGCTTTACAATAGTTTTTAACTTTGCCCCAGGACCTGAATGGCGCTCCTGGTCTAACTGGCCTATTTTCCCTTTGCCCTGAGAAATTTCAATGAAACGACGTTCCTGGACAGGTTTTATACTCCTAGCTCTGAGTGGGCTGGTGTTGAGCTGGCTGATTAGCTGCGGGGGTAGTAGTCAGCCCCCCAGAAGCGAGGCTCCCCAGGGCCAGGGCGGGGCTGAGGTAGAATTCTGGACCATGCAGCTCCAGCCCCAATTTACCAACTACTTTAATCAGCTGATCGCCGCCTACGAAGGCGAGAACCCCGGGATCAAGATCCGCTGGGTCGATATTCCCTGGGCCGATATGCAAAGCAAGGTGCTCACCGCCGTCACCGCTGGCACCGCTCCCGACCTAGTTAACCTGAACCCAGATTTTGCTGCCCAACTGGCCAGTAAAAAGGCCTGGTTACCCCTAGATGGCAAGGTTAAGGAAACAGATAAAAAACTCTACCTGCCTAAAATTTGGCAGGCTAACACCCTTAAGGGCGCCACCTTTGGTCTGCCCTGGTATTTGACTACCAATATTACCCTTTACAACCAGGACCTACTGAAAACAGCGGGGGTAAAGCCACCCACCAGCTTTGCTGAATTACCGGCAGTAGCTCGAGCCGTTAAGGAAAAAACTGGTAAGTATGCCTACTTCACCAGCTTTGTTCCCCAAGATGCCGCCGATGTATTGCAATCCTTTGTGCAAATGGGGGTTGAGTTGGTGAATGGGGAGGGCAAAGCGGGCTTCAATACACCGGCGGGTAAGGCGGTATTTCAGTACTGGACCGATCTCTACCAGCAAAACCTGTTGCCTAAGGAGGTACTTACCCAGGGCCATCGGCGGGCGATCGAATTATTTCAGGCAGGGGAATTAGCCCTACTTTCTACTGGGGCTGAGTTTTTGCCCACCATTCAAACCAACGCAGCCAATATCGCTCGGGTAACCGATAGCGCTCCCCAAATTACCGGTGATACCGGCAAAAAAAATGTAGCGGTAATGAATTTGGTGATTCCAGCTAAAAGTGATGTTCCCGAGGCGGCCCTTAAATTTGCCCTTTACCTGACCAACGATCGCAATCAGTTGAGCTTTGCCAAGCTGGCAGGGGTTTTGCCTTCCACAGTGGCAGCCCTGAAGGATAGTTACTTTACCAATACCGCTGGTAAGGTGCCCACCCCCGAGGATCGGGCCCGATCGGTGAGCGCCGCCCAAATGAACCAGGCCGAGGTGTTAATTCCGGCTCTAGATGGCATCAAGGAGCTACAAGCGATCGTCTACGACAATCTCCAGGCGGCCATGCTGGGTCAGAAAACCGTTGATCAGGCGGTTGCGGAAGCGGCAGCAGCCTGGGATGGGCGCTGATCCGTTGATCCAACTGGAGGGCAAGCCAGGTTAGTCTTCTCCTGGGGGACCCATGGGGTAAGGGAGGTCCGATCGCAGGTACTGATCGATCTGGGTGACGGCCCCCTCCACCCAGATCTGGGTACGCAGGGGGCCGTAGTGGTGCCGCAATCGAGCTTCAATCTGCTCCCCTATGGCCTCGGCGCTAGCCATAAATTCTGGGTGTAGTACCAGGTGTAACTCAATCCATACCTGACGGCCTACCATTCCCCGGGAGCGAATGCGAGTACACTGAATTACCCCGTCTACCTGACTCACCAGATGGGCGATCGCCTCGGGGGCAATGGCCGTAGGCCGCAATAGCAGAGGCAGCTGATCGTTGAGCACTCGCCACAGGCTGCGAGCCACCAGGGGCAACAGCACCAGGGTATAAACCGGATCAAGCCAGAGCTGGTTTTGCCAGATCGCCATTAGAACTCCCACCATGGTCAGGCTTAACCAGGCGTCGGCAAGAAAATGGTGAGTATTAAGTTTGAGAGCCAGGCTATTCAGGTTACGGGCCTGATAACTGGCATAAATGCCCAGGCTAATGGTTAGAATTACCATGGTGGCGGTAAACCAAAGCACCTGACTGTGCATGGTGACCGTAAAGGGATCGGCTATGCCCTGAAGATTTTTTAGCAGCTGACTGAGGGCAATTAACAGTAGACTGGTTCCGGTAAACCCCAGAAACGCGCACAACATGAGGGTGGCAGCCACCTCGGCCCGGCCATGACCCCAAACCTCCCGACCCATTTGGCGTTGGGGAGAGGTAACGGCCACCAAACTCAAGATGGTGCTAAACCCATCCACCAGGGTATGGAGAGATTCTGCCAACAGGGTGAGGGAATGGTTCGCCCATCCCCAATCGCCTCTACCGCCAGCAGCAACAGAGTGGCCCAGAGGCTGGTCAGTAGCAGGCGATAGGTTATCTGGCGGGAAGCAACACCCTGGTGCATGGCTAGATTACTGGCAATGGGCTCCATGGTACTCTACACCGCTAATTCCATCGTCAGCCATTTTTCCGCCCTAGG
This sequence comes from Nodosilinea sp. LVE1205-7, assembly GCA_041879365.1. Lineage (GTDB taxonomy): Bacteria > Cyanobacteriota > Cyanobacteriia > Phormidesmidales > Phormidesmidaceae > Nodosilinea. The sequence goes on from CP089923.1 coordinate 10,470, forward strand.
AAATTACCCGTGCTGACCAGGGCATTCTAGAAAAAGGAGCGTTAAGGACATATCCCAGGTGATCAGTGAACGGGCCTATTGGGTGGCCTGGTCCCAGGCCAGGGGATTGGGACCAGTTTTGTTAAAGCGACTGCACAGTCATTTCGGTAGTTTGGCCAGAGCCTGGCAGGCAGAGGGCCATGAATTATTAGAGGTGGAAGGCATTGGCCTGGGGGTAGGCTGCGCCCTTCTGGAGTATCGACAATCGGTCTGTCCCCTACAGCTGTTAGGGGAGCGGGAAAGGCAAAGCCCTAATTTTTGGACTCCCGCCAATCCGGAATACCCTGCTTTGCTGTTTGAAATTACCAATCCGCCCCCCTGCTCTACTACCGGGGGCGACCTGAACTAGTCCAGGCATTAAAAACCCTACCAGCCGTAGCGGTGGTCGGCACCCGTGAGCCTTCTGCCTATGGTCAAAGTTGGACCCGTCGCCTGGTACAGCAGTTGGTGGCCCATAACATTATTGTGGTGTCGGGCCTGGCTCGTGGCATTGATCGCCAGGCCCATGCCCAGGCCTTAGCCAGTGGGGGCTTGACCATTGGGGTGTTGGGGACCGGGGTGGATCAGGCTTATCCGCTGGCTAATCGCGATTTGCAGGCCCAAATCGCTGAGGCTGGCTTGCTTTTAAGTGAATACGCCAACGGTACCCCTCCCGATCGCGGCCACTTTCCCCGCCGTAATCGCATTATTGCTGGCCTTAGTCGCCAGGTAGTGGTAACCGAAGCGCCGCAGCGATCGGGGGCCTTAATTACGGCCCGGTTAGCCAACGATTATGGTCGAGACGTATTTGCCCTACCCGGATCCCTTGACAACCCCTGTAGTGCGGGCTGTTTGGATCTGATTGCCCAGGGAGCTCAGATGGTCTTAGCGGAAACCACCCTGATTGAGGAACTGGGGCGTTTTCCCTGTCTACCTTCGACCGCCTCACCCCCTCCCAGTCTGGCCCAGGAACTGGCAGAGGTACTGGCGGCGATCGCCCAGGAACCGGTTAGCGTTGATCACCTAAGCCGGGACCTAGCCAAACCCACAGGGGAACTACTGAGTAGCCTGGCCCAGCTAGAACTGATGGGTTTGATTACCCTGTTGCCAGGTATGCGCTACCAACGGTGCTAAAACTGGAGCTAGGCTTCCTGATAATCAACAGCATCGGTCAGGCATAATTCCTCTAGAAATTCAAAACGGAGGCTACCCAATTGCACCACATCACCCTCCTGTAGCGGATGGGACTGGGCCGGAGAAAGGCGCTGCTGATTAATCAGCGTACCCGAGCTACTGGCCAGATCGGTTAGGGAAAACCCGGTTTGAGGGTCAAAGTTTAAACTAGCGTGGTAGAAAGAAACACCAAAACCAGGAGCCATAATCTTACAGCCCTTACCCCGGCCGATTAACCAGCGAGAACCACAGGTAGTGATCTGAATTTCTTGACGGCAGTTGAGGTTACTGGCAATAAAACATTGGTCATTAACAATAATTCCCTGTAGGTAATCCCCCAGCCTATTGCAGTGATTACGAGCCGTTAGAATGGGGTCGATAACCTGGGAAACCGCCTCGAGATCAAAGCTGAGATTACGCAGCAAACTGTCTAGCAGACTGGGCCTGGCGGTGGGAATCTGATGGGGAAGCCAAGAGACCAGGCCAGGGAGAGCAGCCCCCCTATAATCGATTTTAGAATCAATTTTGGGTTTTAGAGGGGCTTGCTCCAAACCATAAAATTCAGCGGGCTCAGACCCAAGAAAAGGTAAGGATGCCATAACTGCTCAATTCCACTGTGTAGGATTTTACCCATTGCGCCGTCTTAAACACATACAGATGCACCATTGGAGCGGCTATCTTTGCTCCGGGGAATAGTAGCCTTCTCCAGGGCGACTCAGCACGAACACAGTAAAACGCCTAACAGTGCTAACACCCTAGTCGCCATCAACTTTGTAAGAGGAGATTACTATCTAAAAACAAAATAACCCAAAAGAATAACCAAGTCTAAGTAATGTTTCGGATGTCTTTAGGATCGCAATATACCTTTACTGTAAATATTGTTATAAATGACCTTGGATGAAGGAATGCGTGGATAGTCTATGACTTTTTCTGAATGACTTGGCCACTCTCTCCACCTATCCTCGGAAGTGCTTTTTTGAGATTTCTATGGTCAGCCCTCTAGTCATAGAGGTTTCGCTGGTAAAGATAGTCTGGCTACCGCTTCAGGAGGTGCCAGGCTCAGTCACCTTGCCTGGGGTCACTAGTCTATTGAGATTTGTATTGGAATGGCCCTTTCTCTCCCGCTGCCTGCATTCCCCGGGCTAATAGAGAAATGGTTATACAGCGGCTTCTATCCCTCGCTCCAGGGTCAATCGGAATCCACCCTAAAACCCCCATGGCTCCAGGGCAGCAAGATCGCCTCAATGGCTGGGGGAAAACCTGGAGGTTCCTCATTCCCGGTGTTAGGAGTGGGTGTATTTAGGGCCTCGAGCACTAGTATCTTTAAGATTGAAATTAAAGTGGATGGCCACCCGCTGACTAAAATGCAGTGATTATCTGGGGCTTAACCCACCTGTCAGGAATGCTCGAGGCTCTCACTGGCTGGCAGGCGGGCAGCTGGCATCAGGGTTTTCAGGCTACCTGGAATAAAAAAGGCCAGGCCAACCGCCAGGGTAGCCATATAGCCAAGAAGAGACAGCCAGAGTAAATGGTTGCTACTCAGGTAGGTGGCCGCCAGAGCCAGGGGCAGGAAACCCAGACTAAAGGCGATCAGGACCATGTTACGCAGGATCGCCCCTTCCTTTATGCCAATAAAGTAGCCTTCCAGCATAAAGGCCACTGCCGTTAGTTGCAGCAGGGGAACTAACCAAAAGCTGTAATCGGTAATTTGGGAGCTAACCTCACCATGGCTGGTAAGCAGGCCAAACACCGTTTGGGGAAACAGCACAGTAATGCCGGCAAACCCCAGGGCAATGGGTAGGGTGGTGGCCAAAGAGACCAACAACAGGGGCAACATTAACCCTACCTCGCCCCTGGCTTTAAAGTTACCGCTCAGGGTCTGGGTGGTCAGCCCTACCCCTTGAATAGTGAACTGACTCAGCAGAGCAATCTGGAGGAGTAACCCGTTCTGGGCCAGGGTAATGGTGCCCAGATGGGAGCTCAGGTTAGTGAAGATAGCATAGGTGGAGATCAGCACTAGAAATCTCACCAGCAAATTGCCCTTGAGGGCAACCGCTTCCCGCAAGGCAGGTCCATTCTTCAGCTGCGGTAGAGCTTGCCAGAAATCCTGCTGAGTAATGGTTAGAGCCGCTACTCCTAAACCAATGATCATGGCCATATACTGGCTCACAGCGGTGGCCCATCCGGCTCCAGCACTGGCCCAACCCCACTGAAAAATCATCAGATAGTCCAGTAAAACGTTGGCACCGTTACCAATCAGTGCCAGTAGCAGCACTACCTGGTTCATTTCCCGGCCCAGAAACCAGCCAATTAAAACAAAGTTGATCAGGACGGCGGGGGCACCCCAGATGCGTCCATAAAAATATTCTAGCCCTGAGGACTCCACCTCCTGACTGCCGCTGAGGATAGCAAAGCCAACCTGTTGAAGGGGGTATTGCAGCAGAACAATGGTCAGACCAATGGCGAGGGCAATCAACCCGCTGCGCAGTCCAGCTAGCAGAACCGCCTGGCTATCATCCTCACCGGTGGCCTGGGCAGTGAGGGCATTGGTGCTGGTGCGGAGAAACTTCAGCACCCGATACAGATAGTCAAACAAAATAGAGGCTAGAATCACCCCAGCTAAATGGCGAATATCCGGCAGATGCCCCAAAAAGGCAGTATCAACTAAACCCGCCAGGGGTACCATCATATTCGACAGTACGCTAGCCAGAGACAGGCGGAAGAACCGGGGTAAAAAGCTGTACTGGGAGGAGAAAGTAGGCAGCATTGAAAATCAGGAGGGTGGAGGTAGGAATAGGGGGATGCTGTGGTCAGGCCGCTGAGAAAGCAGGACGCAGTGGCTAGCCAAGAACGACTCGAATCTCCGTACCTCACAATAACCTCAAAATACCTAATGCACTCAATAGATTAAATGGATTTTTCCGTTGACCATTCCTGGCAAAACCCAGCCTAGCAGAGGATTGTTCCTAGCCTTCTCCCTTCTCTACCAAACTTCAGGCGAAACCCCTTAAAATTCAAGTAGTTCCTCCTGCTTCTCCTCCCATGCCCCATCCCTGGCCCACCATCATCGACGCCTTCATTGCTGCCCTTGGGTCTGATCGGGTGATCCGCCGTAAGGAGGAGTTACTGGTCTACGAGTGCGATGGTCTCACCAGCTACCGGCAGCGGCCAGCGGTAGTGGTATTACCCAAGTCTACTGAGCAGGTGGCGGCGGCGGTACGCATTTGCGATCGCTTCGGTGTGCCCTTTGTCCCCCGGGGTGCCGGTACGGGCCTATCGGGGGGTGCCCTACCCTTGGCAGACTCTGTCCTGATTGTCACCGCTACCATGACGGAAATCCTGGAGATTGACCTGGAGAATCAGCGGGTAGTGGTGCAACCGGGGGTGATCAATAACTGGGTTACCCAGGCGGTGAGTGGGGCGGGCTTTTACTATGCCCCCGACCCCTCCAGTCAGTCGGTGTGCTCGGTGGGGGGCAACGTGGCGGAAAACTCCGGTGGGGTCCACTGCCTCAAGTACGGCGTTACCACCAATCACGTACTGGGGCTAACGGTGGTATTGCCCGATGGCGAAATTGTGGAACTGGGGGGGCAGTGGCGGAGTCCCCAGGCTATGACCTCTGTGGGCTGTTTGTAGGGTCAGAGGGCACCCTGGGCATTGCCACAGAAATTACCCTGCGCCTGCTCAAAACCCCGGACTCTATCCAGGTACTACTGGCGGACTTTACCTCGGTGGAGGCGGCAGGGGCGGCGGTAGCCGCCATCACCAGCGCCGGTATTATCCCCGCTGGCCTGGAAATGATGGATAACTTTAGCATTAACGCCGTGGAGGATGTGGTGGCTACCGCCTGCTATCCCCGGGACGCCACGGCAATTTTGCTGATAGAAATTGATGGTCTACCGGCGGCGGTGGCTACCACCGGCGATCGCATCCAGCAACTTTGCCGCCAGAACGGAGCCCGCACCATTACCGTCGCCACCGATCCAGCCGATCGCCTGCGCCTCTGGAAGGGCCGCAAGGCCGCCTTTGCCGCCATGGGCAAACTCAGCCCCGACTACTACGTCCAAGATGGGGTGATTCCCCGCACCCAGTTGCCCTATGTGTTGCAGGAAATTGCCGCCCTGGGCGATCGCTACGGCTACCGGGTGGCCAATGTGTTCCACGCTGGCGATGGTAACCTCCATCCCCTAATTCTTTACAACAACGCCATCCCTGGTCAGTTGGAGGCGGTGGAAACCCTGGGAGGAGAGATTCTCAAGCTTTGTGTACAGGTGGGGGGCAGCATCTCTGGCGAACACGGTATTGGGGCCGATAAACGCTGCTATATGGCGGATATGTTTTCTGCCGCCGACCTGGAAACCATGGCCTGGGTGCGCCACGCCTTTGATCCCCAGGGGCTGGCGAACCCCACCAAGCTATTGCCCAGTCCCCGCACCTGTGGAGAGGCCGCCCATGGTCAAGCTGCTGTTGGGACAGAGGTAGAACGGTACTAGGGGGAAGTCAGGTTTGGGTAACCCGCCAGCTCAGTTTTAAGTTAAGCCAGAAATTCCACAGGGTAACCAGGGCAATGGCGATTAAATTGGCCAGGTAGGGCCACTGGTGGTTGAAGACCAGGTTGTAGAAGCCATTTAATACCAGAATATTCAGCCCCAGTCCTGACAGACAGATCAGGTTAAACTTCAACCAGCGCTTACACCGGGCGGCCCAGCCCCGCTGACGCAGGGTGACGTCGGCAAAGGTCCAGGCGTCGTTCCAGATAAAGTTATTAAAAATCGCCAGTTCAGCCGCCACCAGCTTACTACTGGTCAGACCCCAGCCCAGGTGGCTATGGAGCAGGTAGAGAATCACCATATCCACCACCACGCCGCTTAAGCCCACCAGGGCAAACCGGCAAAACCGTCCCAGGGGGAATCGCTGGGGCACCTGAGACAGCCTCCCGCCAGAGCGTAGCCGCAGCAGATGGTGGAGATAGTCGAGATATTGGTGCCAGGTCACCTTACTGTTACCTTCCTGGCGTTCTTGAAAAACATAGCCCACTTCCGTAATGGTTTCGACCCTGCCCTTCCCCAGGACCTCGAGTAAAATCTTGTAGCCCTTAGGGTTGAGCAAGGGACCGGCGATCGCTCGCCTTTGCAGCATAAAATAGCCACTCATGGGGTCACTCACTCGCCCCACCACGCCGGGTAAGATTACCAGCCCCAGGGCTTGGGCTCCCCGGGATAAAAGGCGACGGCTAAGACTCCAGCTGCTCACCCCGCCGCCCTGGACATGGCGACTGGCCAGGGCCAGATCAGCGCCCGATTGCAGGGCGGCCAGCAATGGCCGCAGGATTTCGGGGGGATGCTGCAAATCGGCATCAATCACCCCCAGCCAGGATCCCCTGGCCACCTGCCAGGCGCGAATCACGGCGGAAGATAGCCCCCGTTCTCCCTGACGACGCACTACCCGCAGTTGGGGATAGAGAGCCGTCAATTCTAAGGCCCGTTGCCAGGTCAGGTCAGGACTGTCGTCATCCACCAAAATCAGTTCGTAGTCCCCAGGGATAGCCAAATCCAGATGATGGGTGAGGCGCTGCAATAGGGTCGGCAGATTCTCTGCCTCGTTATAGGTGGGAATCGCCAGGGAAAGGCTGGGTCCAGCCCCAGGTGAATTAGCCTCGCCACAATTGGGAACATCAGCCCCGAGACTAATTTGTAAGGCACCCCTAGGGCAGGTCACCAGTTGTTGGACAGAAACTTGAGAAACCATGGTGGGCCAGTCAGGTTAAAACAGCGCAGAGAGGTCCAGAACCAACGGCTTTCCATTTACCCGACCCCTTATCAGACTTCAGTCTACACCATGGCCGCAATTCCCATGGTCAGAACCATTGGGTGTTGACCCCTGGCCCGCGCTTGGGGGATCGCTGATTTGAGACCACAGGGTACTAGATTTTCGGTGCTGGATTTGACTCCCCTCCTTTCCCTGGCGCTGCTATCCCTATCCGGGTTATGACGGCTCAGCTGCCAGGGAATCCAGCATTAAGGCAGCGGCCCGACGGCAGGCTCCCGGTTCTCCTAGAATCTGTCGTAGGGTTTGATAGCCCTTTAGCATCGTCTGACGGGCGGCTGGCTGCTGGAGCAGGGCCAGGGCCGCTTCAGCAATGGCAGTAGGGGTTGCCTGCCATTGCAAAAACTCAGGCACCACAGCCTGCCCCACCGTTAGATTAACGGGGGAAACGAAGGGCGCATCAAATTTCAAAATATGCTGTCCAATCCAGGCGCTGATGGGGTTGAGGCGATAGGCTACCACCTGGGGCACGTTCATTAGGGCAATTTCCAGGTTGGCGGTGCCAGACTTGGTAATGGCTAAATCAGCGGCGGCAATAGCGTCGGCGGTTTGGTTGGTAATCACCCGACCGGTTAGCTGGTATTGGGCCAGGCCTTGTTCAAAGCTGGTTTGCAGGGTGGGGGAAGAAACCGGTAGCAGAAAGAATAAATCCGATCGCTGGTGTTGTAAGCGTTGGGCTGCCGCCAGTAAAACTGGTAGCAGATACTTGACTTCCTGTTGCCGGGAGGCTGGCAGCAGGGTCACCACTGGCTGATCGGGGTTCAGCCCCAGGCGCTGACGAGCCAGACCCTGGTCGGGGGGCGTAGGGTAGCGGTCCACCAGGGGATGGCCCACCCAGGTGACTTCGGCCCCGAAGCGACGGTAGTAGGTGGCTTCATCTGGGAAAATAGCCACCATGCGATCGCTACACTGGACCAGCGCCTGGGTGTCCTTGTCGGAAAAAGCCCATACCCATTGCTGGGGAGCAATGTAGTAGATGACCGGTACCTGGGGATGGTGTTGTTTCAGGTAACGCCCCATCATCAGGTTGGGATTCATGTAGTCGATTAAAATAGTTAGGTCGGGAGGCTGGGCCGCCAGGTATCGGTAGGCCTGCCGTTGTCGCTGCCAGGTGGGCAAGAGGTAGGGCAGGGCCTCAAACAATCCTACCGAACCAATGGCCAGGGTATCGGCTATCAGGGTAGCTCCAGCAGCAGCCATACGATCCCCCCAGGCCGACAATTTCCAGGGTTAGCCCCCGCTCTCTGGCCTCCTGCTGAAGGGCGGTAGTCAGCAGAGCTGCCTGTAAATCCCCAGAGACTTCCCCAGTACTAATGAAGATACGTTTGCGGCAATCGCTAGCCTGGGCCACGATGGGGGTGCCACCCGATGGATTAGTCATCGTCCTCAGTCTGCTGAGCGGTTTGACGCCGACCAGGCAAGCAACCACGACGATGGGGGTGCTGGGAAGAAGCCATTAAGAATTGACTAAATTGATACACCAACTCGTTACTATCCCACTGACTCAACTTGGCCAGGGTCTCGGTTAGGCTTCCCCCAGAACGATAGACAAGCCGGTAGGCCTGCTTCAGTTGACGGTAGTCTTCTCCCTGGTGTTGGGCCGCCAGCCCAGCCCGTTGCAAACCTACCTGATTGAGTCCCCGCACCCGAGCCGGGTTGCCATTGACCATGGTAAATGGCGGCACATCTCGATCAATCCGACTGAGACCGCCAATATAGGCGAAACGACCAATGTGGACAAACTGGTGAACACCCACCAGGCCACTAATGCGGGCCCAGGACTCAACGTACACATGGCCCGCCAGGGCGGCGGAATTGGCGATCACCACCTGATCTTCAATAATGCAGTTGTGGGCCACATGGGAATAGGCCATCAGCAGATTGTGGTGACCAATGCGGGTGGATTCTCCCGCATTGGTAGCCCGGTTAATGGTGACCCCCTCCCGAATCAGGTTATGGTCACCAATATCAACCCGGCTCATGGCCCCGTCGTATTTTAAATCCTGGGGTTCCAGGCCAATGGCACTACCAGGAAAGATACGGTTTCTTGAACCAATGGTGGTCTGGCCATCGATTACCACATGGGCCCCGATTTCTGTATCGGCACCGATGGTAACCTGTTCGCCAATAACGGCGTAGGGACCCACCTTAACCGTAGGATGGAGTCGAGCGCTGGTATGGATAACTGCTGTGGGGTGAATTAAGGTCGTAGTCAAGGAATTACCTCCGGAGGTCAGGGATGGAGAGGAATGCATACCTAACAACTCACCTAACCTAAAGTGGGAATGGGCTCAACGACTGAGAACATCAGTTCTCCCTCGCAGGCCAATTGGCCATCAACCTCTGCCCGACCGTACATTTTGCCAAATCGCAAGCGCTTAATAGCGAGTAACTCTACGGTCATAATTAACTGATCGCCCGGCACCACCGGTCGCCGAAAGCGCACCTTATCGATACCTGCAAAAACGCACAGACCATCGACACCAGGAATTTGGGTGAGAACAATACCGCCCACCTGGGCCATGGCTTCTACAATCAGCACCCCAGGCATAATCGGGCGAGAGGGAAAATGGCCCTGAAAATGGGGCTCATTGAAGCTAACATTTTTAACGCCAGTAGCCTGTTTACCAGGAATATAGTCAATAATGCGGTCAACCAGGGCAAAGGGATAGCGGTGGGGGAGCAGGGAATAGATTTCTTCGGCAGAATAGTGGGTTTGAATTACCGCCTGGGGAGTGGCTTCGGTTTCTCCGGGCGAGCCTGAAATTTCTGTGGGAATCACAGTTGCTGCATTCGATGAAGTTACATTACTCACAATGACCTTACAACTCCCCTATCCTGAGCATGATTTAAACCCCGAAGTCTGGCCCTGGCTTCAAACCGGGCAAGCGACAATATTATAATTGTTCCACTATACAGTTTACTGGGACCAGTCTTCTGGGATTATGGCGTCAGGGCCTGAATCGCTCTAGCCAGGTTGACATGCAAACGGTGACTGGCTTTGTAGGCGACGACGTGGGCCTGGGGTAAAACTCCCAGTAAGCTCAGGTCACCAATTAAATCCAGCAGCTTATGGCGTACCGGCTCATTGGCAAACCGCAGGGGCGGGTTGACCCATCCTGCTTGACTACAGACCAGGGCGTTGTCCAGGCTGCCCCCCTTAATCAGACCCTGGGCCCGTAAGTAATCAATTTGGTGAGCCAGGCCAAAGGTACGGGCAGGGGCGATCTCTGTGGCGAAGTCATTGAAATCGGCAGGATTAGGCTGCCAGCTAAACCACTGTTGACCAATGGCGGGGACTTCAAAGTCAATACCGTAGGTGAGGCGGCAGGCGGCGGCGGGAAAGGCGGCTACCCAGGCATCTCCCTCCTGTACAGAGACCGGTTGGGAGAGTTGAACCGGAGCAATGGCTGGGCTTTCCTGATCGATCACCCCTGCCGCTTGAATGGCCTCTACCCAGCCCTGGGCTGAGCCATCCAGCAGGGGAACCTCCGGACCATGGATGTGTATGGCAAGGTTATCAATACCAGCACTTACCAGGGCGGCCAGTAGATGCTCGACGGTGCGTACCCTGGTCTCGCCCCGACCTAACTCAGTGGACAAAATGGTTTGATCAACCATCTCTAAACTGGCGGGAATTTCAGGATTGCCCGCCAGATCGCTGCGAACAAAGTAGCGTCCTGCCCCCACTGGGGCGGGCTCTAGGCTAATGCCAACTGGCGCACCAGAGTGCAACCCCACCCCTGGCGCTGCACTGGAGTGGCCAGGGTTTTTTGCCCTAGGGCTGTCCTGGGTGCGATCGCCGACACCGGATCAGGATTTGCCATTAGAACCGCTCCCCGATACCAAAGTGCAATCGTCCCTGCCCTTGATCATTAAAGCCATAGTCAATCCGCAGGGGTCCCAGGGGAGTTTGGACCCGGACCCCGGCCCCGTAGCCAAAGCCGCCACCGGGTTTACCTCGGGATGGTCCCGGTGCCCCAGGAACGGCACTGCCGCTACCCAGATCGGAACCCGCATCGACAAATAAAGCCATGCCCAAAAAAGAAAAGACGGGAAAGCGATACTCAGCGGTAGCCTGGACGTAACTACGGCCGGTGCCCACATCCCCTTCGTCGTAGCCCCGAATAGAGTTGGTTCCCCCCAAAGAAAAGGCATCGTAGGGTGGCACATCCCCCACAATGGTTCCCAGTTGCAGGTTTAAAGCCAGGGCCTGGGGGCCATCGCTCAGGTGAATTAAATCGAGGGGAATGTACTGACTATAGCTGGCTCGCAGGCGATTCATGAAAATGCTGCCTCGCCCCAGGGGCACCGATTGTTCCGAGGTAAGGCGCAGAATACCGCCACTGGTGGGGTTAAAGGTATCGTTGCGTTGATCCAGGGTGGCGCTGAGGGGAAAGGTCCACAAATCATCTATCCCGGTATTACTGACGGTTAGGGGGTTACCGGCGGCGTCTCGAGGATAGACCACACTGCCTTCATCCCGGGCTGATACATTTTGCACCAGGGTGCCAATTGCCACGGTCCACCCGTTATCCAGGGGGCGACTAAAGGTCACCCCTGCCCCTAAGCGATTAATCCGTACCCGATCACCGTTGCTCAGGTTGATTTTGTTAGGGCCACCATCAAAGTTTAGGTTAATGGCGCGGCGGGCAAAGGCATTGGCGGTGTAGGAGGTACGCAGGGGATCACCGGCAATCCAGGGATCGGTAAAGGAAACATCGAACAACAGGTCTCGGGTGCTGATCTGGGCCTCAGCACTGAGTTTCTGGTTATTGCCACCAACATTATCCTGACGGTAACTGACCGTGCCAAAAATATCCCCTGTAAAGTTAAACCCCAGTCCCGCGGCAACAGAACCAGTACTGCGCTCAGTGACCTTGACAATCACCTTGACCTTGCGGGGATCATTGGCACCGGGCTCCAGGCCAGGGCTCACATCTTCAAAAATCTGTAACCCAAATACCCGTTGAAAGTCCTTTTCAATGCGAGCCTGGTTAAACACATCTCCAGGCTTGGTCTCAAATTCCCGAGTAATAATGTATTGGTGGGTATAGCCCTGCAGCGGTTTGCCTTCCCCATCGACCGACTCACCCTGATCGTTAAAGAAGCGCACCTCTATACTTTCAATTTCTCCCTCGGCCACCTCCAGGGTAACCACCCCATCGGCCCCTACCTTGGGTGCCCCGACCACCTGGCCCAGCACATAGCCGTTGTTCTGGTACCACTGGTTAAGGGCTACAATGCCAGACTGAAAGTCAAGCAAATTAATAATTTTGCCCTTTTGATCGGCGAAAATTCGATCAGCTACCGGCTGGGGCAGGACCCGATTACCCGCCACCCGGACATCGGTAAGGACCGGGTTGGGCTGGACCAGAAAGGTGACCTGTACCCCTAAATCCGTATCCACGGGTTGGGCCTGAACATCGGAGAAAAAGCCAGTGGCAAAAATACTATTGATATCTTGCTGGAGCTGGGCGCGGGTGGTTGTCCGACCCGCCCGGGTTTGCACCTTACTGTAGATCAGGTCCTTTAACTCCGGTGCCAACTCTCCCTGGGGGGTCTTAACCACCACCTCCGCCACCAGCACCCTGGGTTCGGGCGGGGGTGGGGTGGTAGCGGCCGGAGGAGTGGGGGTAGGGGTGACCGGTGGTTGACTGGTGGGAGGAGTATTACCAGGGGTGGGTTGGCTACGGCGTTCTACCGCCCGCCTGAGAATTTCCCGAGCATCGCTGGGGGAAATTTCCCGGGCTAATTGGGGAACTGTCGCCGAATCCCTGGCCACCCTCAGGGGTGAGTCGGGACGTAAGCCGGTAGGATCAATTCTGTCGGCATAGTCAGCTCTGGCCACAGGGGCTTCTGGCTGGGGGCGATCGCTCCACGGTAGCCATCAATGGCGGTTTCAACAGGACCAGCCACCCTTGGAGAGGTCGTGGGACCGGCCTGGGAAGAGGGGTCATCCTTGACCAGAGCAGGAGGGGTTACCTGGGATGTTGCCGGTTTGAGGAAACTGGCAGCGGTAACCGCTGTTGAAGGGATGGGCTGATCAGCCGTGGGGCTGACACCGGATGAGGCCCTAGGACTGGCTTGAACTGCCACATTCGACAAACCTAATAGACCCGAAGTAGCAAAAACAACTAAAAACTGAGGAGATAGTCGCATTCAAACCTGCCTGGTAATTACCTCTACACACCATCTAAACCCTAGGCCCAGCACCTAATTCTTCGCCTAGTCTGAGCCCCATTTGCCAGAAAGCCGATAGCCCGACTCCGCCTGATGAAAGGCGGTTACGACCATACCAACAATTCCGACAAATTCTACCGCATCGACGCCCTTAGTTTTTAGTTGATTGTGCCGCTACCCGTTCTAGCACACGCTGATAGGCCTGTTCTACCTGGCCCAGGTCTTGACGAAATCGATCCTTATCCATCACCCGTTGGGTTTCATCCTGGCTGCTCCGGTCCCAAAGGCGACAGGTGTCTGGGCTAATTTCGTCTCCCAGCAAGATATTTCCCTGGTGATCGAGACCGAACTCTAGCTTGAAATCCACCAGAATAATCGAGCAGGCCTGAAAAAAGTGCTGGAGAATATGATTAATTTCTAGAGCTTTGGTGGTCAGGCTATGGACCTGATCGGGGGTGGCCAATCCCATAACTCGCAGCCGATCCAGGGTTAATAGGGGGTCTCCCAGGGAGTCATTTTTGTAATAGAACTCCACCAGGGGAGGATCGAGGCGATACCCCAGGGATAGGCCCGTCTGGCGACAAAGACTACCAGCCGCCAGGTTGCGTACCACCACCTCCAGGGGAAAAATGGTCAGGGCTTTGACGTACATTTGGCGATCGCCGGGGGTAGAAATCCAGTGGGTGGGGATACCGGACCGTTCCAGATATTGGAAGAGATAGGTGGAAATGGTGCAGTTGATTCTACCCTTATCGGCAATCTGCCCTCGCTTTTGGGCATTAAAGGCGGTGGCATCGTCTTTAAAGAAAGTCAGCAATACCTGGGGATCAGGGGTGCGATAAATAATCTTAGCCTTACCTTCGTAGAGTTTTTTACTGGTATTGACTGGACTGGACATGGTGAAAGCGGGCTAGGAGTCCCCCTATCTTAGCCCTAATAAATTCCACTGGGAATAGCCACCGGGTAGGGTGGGACTCACCCCTGGCTGGGTTGGCCAAATACCTTTTGCAAAATACCCGGACGTTGACTTTCCCCTAAGACCAGTTGCTGGAGTAATTGATATTGCCAGAGGGGCATGGCCTGGTTGCGAGCCACCCGATCTAACTGATGAATCTGGGCCAGGTAAGCGGCGGCTTCGGCCTGGGCCGAGGTTAGCCAGGCGGCCATGGGATGATCCCAGCCCTGGAGAAATTCATCCAAAAGGCCGCGATCGCTGTCATCCACAGAATTCTTCCCTCCTTCCCAGGTGGTTACGGCGATGGTCTGCCGTAGCGTCCCCCGGGGTTTAGAGCCGCCAGCTAAGGCTTTAGGGGTTAACCCCTGCCAGCTTTCCGCCAGCAGGGGCGGCAGACTGGCCAGACTATTCTGTTGGTGCAGGTTGGTGGCCAACGCCACCAGGTCAGTGTCACCGGTGCTCTGACTATAGTGGTGCAGTCCCTGCAGTCAGGGGCTGGAGAATTTCCCCAACCACGGCCCTGGCCAGCGCCTGGGCTGACTTGGCGTAATCAGCGGCGGCCCCCTCCCCAGGGTGGGCTTGCCAGGCCTGGCAGAGATGGGTCTGGGTAGGGGTGGCCAGACAGCCCCACACCCCATCTCCCAGGGTCTGGCGAACTTCAGACTCGCCGGAGTCAGGAGTCACCCCGGCCCGATCTCGGCCCTCCATAGGAACCAGAGCAGGGATCGGCTGTTGCCCCTGCAGGGCCGCCACCTGGATCTGGAGAGCCTGAATTTGCTGTTCTTGACGGGCCAGCTGGGCCTCTTTATTGGCCAGGAGCTGGCTCAGACGATGCAATTCCAGAGCCGTCTGGCCCGCCTGAATTAAATTGACGTAGTGAGGTTCATGGAGGTTAATGGGCCGGGGGGGCTGTCCTGGCAGACAGAGAGCGGCTTGTCCCTGGGGTAGGTCAATCTCCAGATTCTGGCCTTCGGCGTTGCTGATCGTGAACCGCTCCCCGCCACCACCGGAGCCAGGAATAACCCGGTAGGGACGGTGACTGTAGGTAAAAGCTATCCCTGGAGTAGGGGTCTGGTCCGGGACCGATAAAGACGCAGAGGCGGGGGGATCGGGGTAGCATCGCAGTCGTCCCCCTGAACTTCCGGCTGAGGGGGACTAGAGGCCGGGCGCACCCCCACCAACTCCAGCTCCAGGGTGGTGACTCCCTGCCATTCATTCTGCTTGAGCTTGTAGGCCACATCGATCGTGGCGGGTAGGGGATAATACTCCGCCCACCGCCAGGCGATCGCCTTGAGGGTGGTATTACTGTGGAGCTCTCGCAATTCCAGCTTGAGATGGTCTTGTTGGCGTCCAATTACCTGCTGATCCACCACCTGTAAGGCTGGGGTCCAGAAAATCGGATCAGGATTTTCAATCCCACAGGGATGGAGGTGATCAATTTGCTCATAGAGCATGGGGGTCAAATCCTGGAGATTGGCCTGGGCATCGATGGAGACCAAGGGTTTTAACAGATCGGGGGTGAGTTGCTGACAGGCATAGTTAACCAGGCGAGACTGGACCTGGCGCAGATGCTTGGTGGCGAAGGAAAATCCTCCAGCCGCCCGATGTCCGCCGAACTTTTCCAGCAGATCCCGACAGGTTTCCAGGGCCCCAAACACATCAAATTCTGGAATCCCCGGGCCGACCCCGGCACCACCTTTTGCTCCTCATCTTCGTAGGTGCCAATAAAGACCGGGACGCCGTAACGTTCTACCAAACGAGAGGCAACAATACCAATCACACCGTGGTGCCAGTGGGGTTGTACCACCAGCAATAGCCGCTCCTGGGCCAGATCGATAGTGCCCTGGCGCTGTTGTTTTTCGCACCAGGCGATCGCCTCCTGCTCAATCTGCTGGCAAAGTTCCTGGCGACGGGTATTAATTTGTTCGCACTGCATGGCCCGTTCCAGGGCCCTACCTACATCGTCGGTGGTGAGCAGGTCGATGACAATTTCAGGATCGCTGAGGCGACCAACGGCGTTGATGCGAGGCCCCAGGCGGAAACCAATATGTTCTGGCTTCAGGGGTTTGTTCTGGTCCGCCAACCCCGCCACCTCAATCAGGGCCTGAACCCCCAAAATTCGCGATCGCGGTAATAGGGATAGCCCCCGCCGCACCCAGCGGCGATTGACACCGGTGAGGGGAGCCAGATCGGCAATGGTGCCCAGGGTAAACAACTCCAGTAAGGGGCCGGTTAAATCCTGGGTCTGGTTCAGAGCCTGGGCCAGACAGATGGCTAAAACGTAGGCCACCCCCACCCCCGCCATACCCCGATAGGGAGAGGTCGGCGGTAAGAGTTTGGGGTTAAGAATGGCATTGGCGGGAGGCAGTTGGGGGGAATATCGTGGTGATCGGTAACAATCACCGCCAACCCCAGTTCCCGAGCTCGCCGAATCGGGTCCTGGGCGGCAATCCCGTTATCCACGGTGAGAATCAAAGTCACCCCGTCCCGATGGCAATCTTCTACAATCCGTTGGTTAATGCCGTAGCCTTCCCCCAGGCGACTAGGGATGGTGTAGCTAACCTGGGCCCCCAGTAAACGCAGAGCCCGCAATAACAAGGCTGTACTGGTCATGCCATCGGCGTCGTAATCTCCGCAAATGGCGATTTCTGTCTGGGTGGCGATCGCTTCCTTGAGTAACTCGAGACTCACCTCCAAATCGGGAAACTCCGCCAGAGGAGAAGGCAACCGGAGGGCTTCCGGGTTCAAAAATTCCGTCGCCTGGTGGGCATTAATCACCCCACGCTGGCTCAAGACCTGGGCCACTAAGGGGGATAGTCCGGTAATTTGCACCAACTGGGTGACCAGGGCTGGGTCAGGGGTGGGAAGCCGCCACCGTTGTCGGGGCAGCCCCGATGGAGTCAATGACAAGTCCGACTTGGCCGCTACGGTTGAATGGCTAGAGTCCTGTACCATGGGGCGTCTAGTTAAATTAGTTAGGCTCTCTTAAGCTAAGACTCAATAGACTGGGACATGCCGGCATCAGTCTCAGGGCGAGATGAATTAACCATGCGGGAAAAAATCCTGAAGGCCGCCAGATCGTCCATATTAACTGGAGCAGAATTAACCCCCGTGCCCGTTTCTTCAACTTTGACCAGACTGTACTCAATATTATCGGCGCAGATGGCAAAGGTAACTTGAAAAACCTCCAGAAAGCTAATCACCCAATTACACTGGTCGTGGGGAAATTTTTCGTAGTAGCGAATTAAATCTGCAATTCGTACTTCTAAATAGAGGTGAGAGCCCCGGGATATTAAAATCAGCTTGAGTAGAATAATAGCCAGGGTAATGGAATTTCCCTGGGATAGAATCAGGGTAAACAGGGGAGCAGGAGTGGACTTGTCCTCGGTCATCAAGCAATCAATCACGCGATTACAGGTCCGCAAAATTAGGGAGGTATCGATGACCTGTTGATTGTGTTCGGGATAGAGATGCTTTAATCTATCTCCAAGGGATTTTTGAATTTGTTCAGAAATACTATTGCCTCTAACGGTGTAAAGCAAGTAATCGGGTAAACTCGCTTTGAAATTGGCGTAGGAGTCGTCTTTAGTTTGTTCTAGAAACAATCGGGCTAAATTTTTATAGCTAAAGTCTCCTCGCTTTGCCACGATCGCCTTGATTAAGCGCAGTGCGCTATCTCCCAGCACCGTAGGGTTACGTACAGATTTTGACGCTGGTCCAGAGTCCTGGGCATGGGCTGTATACAGAGCCAGATCTAGCTTAAATCTATCCTTCAGACGACGGGAAAGGACCCTGGCAGCTTCCCGCTGTTCTAGCGGGTTATCTTCGTTGGCGTACTGGGGCACCAGTAGGTAAGAGGTATAGCGGTTAACCCATTCGCCTGGACGATTAACGGTGCGATCCTCAGCAAATCTGGCGGCAAATAATTGCAGATCCTGAAAATCCTGGCTACTGGCAAAACTTAATAGCCAACGTCGCAACCGCTTCAGGGTGGGAGAAACTGTTTGGCGCTGCAATAAGGGGTCATTGAAAACATCAACCAGAGCTTGAATGGCTTCGAACTCGCGGGCTAACTCCCAGTTGTTAACCAGAATATAGCAGCAGCGTTTTAAGGTGTGACGAAATTCCACTTCGTCGTCAGCCAGGATAATTTGATATAAAGCGGGTGTGGTTTGGGAACTAACGGATTCCGCGTGGTGAATAAATAGATGGCGAAATTCTTCTACGACCTCCTGCGCTGGCCAGGCTTTAACAATATCTAGCAAAAAATCATAGATAACCTGTTGGGCCTGGGCCAGGTTCAACCCAAATTGACCGGCTTTATCCTTCACCCTGAGCAAACGATGCCTTGAGACTGACTTACTGTTGTCTACCATAGACCAGCAGCACTCCAAAATTTCTCGAATACCAAGGGTAGATGTTTAGACCTGGGGGTCGGGCTCATGGGAGGAGTAACCTAAAAAATAGCCTGAGTAGAACCAGGTCAATTTATATGAGTATAAAGTAGCACGGGCCAACCCAGGATGGAGGACTCAGAGGGCTCAGCCAAATCACTGAGCTTGGGGCAGCTCTGTCGGCCCAGGCCGCCTGTTTGTCCAGAGCAGTTAGAGAGAGGCCGAGATCGCGGCTGTATCTCTTTGGGGGTGGAGGGTTTTGCCCACCTGTAGGGAGGCATGGAGACGGTTCAGAGCATGTAAATAGGCATGGGCTGAGGCCACCACAATATCGGTGTTTGCGGCGTGACCTGAGAAGACCCGATCGCCATGGCGAATCCGAATGGTCACTTCTCCCAGGGCATCAATGCCAGCGGTTACGGATTGCACCGAAAACTCAATCAACTGGTTAGGCAGTTGAACAACTCGATTAATGGCCTTGTAGACCGCATCCACCGGACCCGTGCCAATGGCGGCATCCATCAGCTCCTGGCCATCGGGGGTATGGAGAATAACCGTAGCGGTGGGCCGGGAGTTACTACCACAGGAGACCTGAACCAGGTCCAGGGAAAAATGCTCGGGAGCCTGTTGGGTTTCGTCGTTAACGATGGACTCGATATCCCAATCGGTAATTTCCTTTTCTTGTCCGCCAGTTCCTTAAACCGCAAAAAAGCCCGATTCAGAGACTGATCGTCGAGGTCGTAGCCCAGCTCCTGCAGGCGACTGCGAAAGGCGTTGCGACCAGAGTGCTTACCCAAAACAATCTGATTGTCGGTTAAACCAATGGATTGGGCATCCATAATCTCGTAGGTAAGGCGATTCTTAAGCACCCCATCCTGGTGGATGCCAGACTCGTGGGCAAAGGCGTTGGCACCAACGATCGCCTTATTGGGTTGAACGAACATTCCCGTCAGGTTAGATACCAGCCGGGAGGTTTTGTAAATCTGCCGGGTATCAATGCCGGTCAGGGGAGACTCAGCCTCAGGGGACGGCCAAAGAAGGGGTTATAGAAAGATCTGCGGACATGGAGAGCCATCACCAGTTCTTCTAGAGCAGCATTGCCAGCCCGTTCACCAATGCCGTTGATGGTGCATTCTAACTGACGAGCCCCCTGTTTAACCGCCTCTAAAAAGTTGGCCACCGCCAGCCCCAGATCGTTATGGCCATGGACGGAAATCACCGCCTGATCAATGTTGGGTACATTGGTTTTAATACCGCGAATTAGGTCGCCAAACTCAGAAGGAGTAAGATAGCCCACGGTGTCAGGAATGTTAACGGTGGTGGCCCCAGCTCCGATCGCCGCCTCCAGTACCTGGTAGAGAAACTCTGGGTCGGACCTGCCCGCATCCTCTGGGGAAAATTCCACATCATCGGTAAAGGTTTTGGCGTAGGCCACCATTTCAGGGGCGATAGCTAACACCTCGGCCCGACTTTTACGCAGTTTGTACTCCATGTGGATATCGGAGGTGGCCAAAAAGGTATGGATTCGCCCCTTCGCCGCTGGTTTAATGGCTGCCGCTGCCCGTTCGATATCGGCGCGGGTAGCCCGGGCTAACCCACAAATGGTAGGACCGTCAGGGGTGCCTACTTCTCGGGCGATTTTCTGCACCGCCTCAAAGTCTCCTGGGCTAGCGAAGGGAAAGCCCGCCTCGATGATATCTACCCCTAGTCGAGCCAGTTGCTTAGCAATGGTGAGTTTTTCTTCCACGTTGAGGGTGGCGCCCGGAGACTGTTCGCCGTCCCGCAGAGTGGTATCAAAGATTAAAATTCGATCTGGAGTAGAAGGGTGACTCATGGAGATTGCCCTGGCGATGAATAACAGAAAAATTCAGAGAGTGCATCCCAGTTTTGCAAGTTTGCCCTCATCCCCCAGCCCCTTCTCCCAAAAAGGGAGAAGGGGAGCCGGATTCAAAGTCCCTCTCCCGCCTTGGGAGAGGGATTTAGGGTGAGGGCTAGAAAAGTGGGATGCACCCAATTCAGACAGCCCACCCTGGGGAGTAGGGTTTAGGTATTGTCGATGCTTTATAGAATAAATGTATCGATTCTAATTGTTTTAGTCTAGGGGGCGGGGGGAATTGGTTGAAATCTGGACTGACCTGCGGTGGCCCCTCTTCTTCCTCTTCTCTGGCGCTAGGCACCTGGTTGGTTAGAAAATAAGGCTATTAATATAATGACCCCATGAAACTAAACCCATCCAAGTCAGGTTCAGTTCCATGGGGCAATGGCGCTGGCCAAGAGGTAAAGAGCAATTAGCCTTCGTCGTTAACGTAGGCCAACAGAGCTAGAATTCGAGCTCGCTTAATAGCCGTAGTCAGGTCTCGCTGCTGTTGGGCGGTTAAACCCGTAATCCGGCGGGGCAGAATTTTTCCCCGTTCTGTCACAAACTTTTTCAGTAAATCGACATCCTTATAGTCGATTTTTTCCTCGGGCTTAATGGGAGATACGCGACGACGAAAATAGGCCATGGCTACTAACTACTTGATTTCTTTATGAACGGTGTGCTTGTTGCAGTGGGGGCAGAACTTCTTTAGTTCAATGCGATTGGTGGTATTACGTCGATTTTTCTGAGTGGTGTAGCGTGATACCCCATTTGAGCGCTTGGCCGGATTGGTGCGGCACTCGGTACACTCAAGGGTAATGACGAGGCGGACGCCTTTAGCCATGACAAATTACCTGGATTACAACAAGCGAGGTTAAAACACAGTCTTTTATTATTTCATGATTGTCGCGAAATATCCAGATTTTACAGCCAAGATTTACCGGTGCCCGGCGGCGGTTCCCAATTGAATTAGCTCTACCTTGTAGCCGTCTGGATCCTGAACAAAGGCAATCACCGTAGAGCCGTGCTTCATTGGTCCTGGTTCCCGTACAATTGGGGCCCCCAGGGCTTTAATTTGCTCACAGGTGGCGTAGATATCTTCTACTCCCAGGGCGATATGACCGTAAGCATTACCCAGGTCGTACTGGTCTACACCCCAGTTATGGGTTAGTTCCAGTACGGTATGGTCGGTCTCGTCCCCGTAGCCAACAAAGGCCAGGGTAAATTCGCCCCCAGGGTAATCTTTGCGGCGTAGCAGCCGCATACCCAGCACATCGCAGTAAAATTCCAGGGAACGCTCTAGGTTGGCGACCCGAAGCATGGTGTGGAGCAGTCTCATGATTTTAGCAGCAGAGTTACCCATTAATTTTAATGCTCCGCCTTCACTCCTGCACCCGGAGCCGATCGCACTAACGGGGGCAATTCCACCCATCACAGCACCGCTAACCCTGACCCAGGCGACGCACATTTAAGACATCGGTCATTTTACGCAACTGACTAAAGGTTTGGTCGAGATGATGATGATCCCGCACGTCTAACCCTCAGATCAATTTCAGCGGTTTGACCGGGGAAAGTTTTCACCTGAGCCTTATGGACATTAATTTGCAAATCTGACAGATGGGAAAGAATATCTTTGAGTACACCCACCCGATCAATCACCTCGATTTTTACTTCCACCGGGTAGGTCTGGCGTAGGTTGGCTGGTTCAGTGCTGTTCCAACTGACGGGAATCAGGCGATCGCCCGGCACCGCCGCCAGATTGGCGCAACCCTGGCGATGGATGGCAATGCCCCGGCTACCCAGGGATACACTACCGAGAATGGGCTCTCCCGGTAGGGGAGTGCAGCACCCGGCAATATGATAAACCAGCCCTTCAATACCCAGGATTGGATCCTTAGAGGTAATCGGTCGATGACGACTGCTAACTGCCCCCGCCAGCACCTTATCGACATTTTCTAAAGACAAAGACTCCAGGGGTTGCTGGGCCTTGACCACTTCTCGTAGTCGATTCACCACCAGGTTTAGGGTCACCTCGCCGTAGCCCAATCCTGCTAGTAAATCCTCCACCGTTCCATAGTTGCAACGCTCCGCCGCCAGTTGGGCCTGGGTAGACTTCAGCAGCGCATCAAAGCCGTTGCGACCCACCTCTTTTTCTAACATATCTCGCCCCCGGACTATATTTTCGTCCCGGTTAGATCGCTTATACCAATGGCGAATTCGGTTGCGAGCCCCGGCGGTAACCACAAAGTTTAACCAGTCGAGGCTGGGGTGGCTATTCTTCTGGGTGAGAATTTCAATGATGTCGCCGTTTTCCAGGGGGGTATCGAGGGTAACAATGCGACCGTTCACCATGGCCCCAGAACAGTGATTACCGACTTCAGAATGGATGCGGTAGGCAAAATCCACCGGGGTAGCCCCCCGACCGAGGGGAATCACATCTCCATCGGGGGTAAACACATAGACATCTTCATCAAATAAATTGCCTTTGACGTTTTCTAAAAATTCCTGGGCATCCTTGAGATCGCTTTGCCAGTCTAACAACTGCCGTAGCCAGGTGAATTTCTCATCGTCTGCACTCATGGGAGTATTGTGGGAAGCCCCGGTTTCCTTGTATTTCCAGTGGGCGGCAATGCCGTACTCGGCCACATGGTGCATTTCCAGGGTGCGAATCTGGACTTCGATGGGCTTACCCTTATGACCAATCACCACCGTATGGAGAGACTGGTAGCGGTTGGGTTTGGGTAAACCAATGTAGTCTTTAAAGCGACCGGGAATGGGGCGAAAAGCGTCGTGGACAATGGCCAGGGCGCGGTAGCATTCCTCGTTAGTACCAACAATTAAGCGCACCGCCGCCACATCGTAGATTTCGTGAAAATCCTTCTGCTGCTTCTCCATCTTGTGGTAGATGCTGTAGAGATGCTTGGGTCGGCTACTGACTTCGACCACCTGTATACCCGCTTCATGCATACGCCGCCGCAGAGTTTCTGCTACCAGTACCAGCCGTGCTTCCCGGTCAGCCCGCTTATCGGTAACGTACTCCTGCATGCGCCGATAGGCTTCGGGATCGAGGTACTTAAAGGACAGATCCTCTAATTCCCACTTGACTCGGCCAATCCCCAACCGATTGGCCAGGGGAGCAAAGATTTCCATGGTTTCCCGAGCAATGCGCTGCTGCTTCTCTGGGGTGAGGGGCTCCAGGGTACGCATGTTATGAAGGCGATCGGCCAGTTTCACCACAATCACTCGAATGTCTTTGGCCATGGCCAGAAACATGCGACGGAAGTTTTCGGCCTGGCGCTCGGTCTTGCTTTCAAAATTAAACTTAGAAAGCTTGGTAACCCCTTCTACGAGTTGACGCACCTCTTCGCCAAACTGCTGTTGAATATCTTCAAAACTGGTGTCTGTATCTTCTACAATGTCGTGGAGAAAGCCCGAGGCAATCATGGCGCTGTCACCCCCCAGGTCTCTGAGCAGCCCTGCCACGGCAATGGGGTGGCAAATGTAGGGCTCCCCTGAGACTCGATACTGACCTTGGTGAAGGGCATAGGCAAAATCAAAGGCGCGGCAAACCAGATGGTTGTTAGATTTGTCCCCCTGCTCTGCTTCAGCCTCTGCTTCAGAATGCCCCTGATGGGTAAGCAGGCAGGTTTTGAGCCAGTCGGGCAGGCTACAATCGGTGGGTAGGGGAGAAGGTACCGTTATTGCAGTCATGGCATCCAAACATCCAGGCAAAGAACTAAAAAGAACCTACACAACCGGTAAAGGCTTGGGTTATGACAATATTTTTTATAGATAATAAGCTACACCATTAGCCAGAATATTGCCCCTGATTAACAGCGTGAACAGGAAGGAAAACCAATGGGTTGGGACCAGCCCGACTATTCGTCTCTTTCCTTAGTTGTCCCTTAACCTTAGCATTTGAGCTGACCTCTATAAACTTTCCCTAGAAAGACTTAAGAGCCGGTTGCCTAGTACCTAGCTCCGGTCCTGGGGATTGGTTTTCAGGTAACCTTCGGAAGGCAGAAGTCAGCCCTTAGGAGGCCAGCGCTGAGCAGCCAGGAGCAGCGGGTGATTTACCTGAAGTAGTGGGATCACAGGTCCTCAGATAGGTATAGCTTGGGACTATCTCTGGTTTTTCAAACCACCTCTTAAACCTGCGATCGCCCAATGGTCAAAACATATAAATTAAATCACCAGGGGACTGAAATTCTCTCTGGTAGGATAAAGCAATAGCAATAGCCGTTGCTATAGTAACTGCTCTAGCCCTGTGGGTTGTGACCATGGTTCAGTCTAATGATTCGACCCCAACCACCGTTAGTAGGCCTCTGACCAAAAGTTGGTTAAATCGGTGGTGGGAAACCCTTAACCCGATCGCCCAATCTGGGGTTGTAATGCTGGCTACCCCTCTGTTGGTGCTGAATGTATGGGCTGTTTCGATAATTTTTGGCTATTTCCATTCGATTTTAGTCACGGTTTTAATTGCTGCTCTGTTGGCCTTTCTGTTGAGCTATCCCATGGCTAGCTTAAAGAAAACCGGTCTGAAGCGAGGACAATCGGCGATCGTGGTGCTGGTTCTCGCCCTGGTGGCGGTAACAGCTCTGGCTATTACTGTGCTGCCCTTTGTCATTGATCAAGGGCAACAACTGGTGGTTAGACTACCGGAGTGGTTTGACTCTGGCAAAACCCAATTGATGATGTTAGACAGCAAGTTGACGGAGTGGGGTTGGCCCGTTAACTTGGACGGGTTAATTACCCAAACCAGCGATCGCCTCAAGCGAGAGATTCAGTCTATTGCTGGAGAAGCCCTGAATCTGACCATTAACGTAGCGGTTTTTACCGCCAATAAGTTAGTTGATGTGGTGCTCACCCTGGTGCTCACCTTTTATTTATTGCAGCATGGTGAAGAGGTTTGGGTGAGTGTGGTCAGCTGGCTGCCTCGACCGATTCAAAAGCCTTTTTCCCGAACCCTACAGCAAAGTTTTCGTAACTACTTTTAGGCCAGTTGATTTTGGCCAGTTGTTTGGGAGCTGCTCTAACGGTGGTGTACAGCTTGCTAAACGTGCCCTTTGGCTCCCTCTTTGGGCTCACCGTTGGGTTGTTAGCGCTGGTGCCCTTTGGCGGCACCGTAGGGGTCGTGCTGACTACCCTGCTGGTGGCCCTGCGAGATATTAAAATCGCCATTCCCATGCTGATTAGTTCGGTGATTGTACAGCAGGTGGTAGAAAATGGTCTGGCTCCCCGGGTCTTAGGCAGTGTTACCGGGTTAAATCCCTTTTGGGTATTCATTGCCATTCTTTCTGGGGCCCGTATCGGCGGTCTGCTGGGGGTAATCGTGGCGGTCCCCGCCGCCGTGGTGATTAAGCAGGCCCTGGAAGCCCTGCGGCATAGCCAGCAGGAGACCCGGGAGGTGGTGTTACTAGCGGATCAATCCCCCTCCCGAACGGCGGTGAATCCAGCTACGGAATCGGGGTAAGAGGTTGGTTGAAAAGGGCTCGGCTATAGTTCGCCGCTAAGGGGCCGCCAAAAGAGTGCCTCCCAGTTTTGCAAGTTTGCCCTCATCCCCCAGCCCCTTCTCCCAAAAAGGGAGAAGGGGAGCCGAATTCAAAGTCCCTCTCCCGCCTTGGGAGAGGGATTTAGGGTGAGGGCTACAAAAGTGGAATGCACCCCCGCCAAAACTCTGATTTTTGTAGTAATTATCCTGAACCACCTAATGAGGAATTTTCAGCCAGAGGTCCAGTAACCAACTTTGTCGTAGCCTGGGGTGGGTACGGCACTCAGGGTAGCGCCAGCGCAGATTTTTACCAGGGCATCGGTATCTTCTGCAACCAGAATTGGGCGGTTAAGGCGCTGACTAACCTCAACCACCCTCATGTCATCGAGGAAACAGCTATCCTCAAAATTCCCCGAGTCACTGGTTTTTAACATTAGCGCTGGCAATACCAGGGCCTCTCCCAGGGGGCGATCGCCCAGCCCCAACAATAGATCGTGCCCCGTTAACAACCCGGTAACGGTAATTTCTCTTCCCCAGTAATCACTGGCCAGGGCCGCCAGATCCACCCTTAACCCCTCCACCTGGTTCAGGCGATCCACCACTGGCTGAAAAGCTAGCTCCACCGCATTGCCCACCACCCAGGTCAGCGATCGGGGTGGGGTTACAGCCTGGGGCAAGTAGCGTCGCGCCGATTGTTTAAATTCCTCTAAAAACTGACGAATCGAGCCCACCCCATTACCAATCTGGGGATAGTCTTCGTAGGCGCTGGCCTGGGGCAGGGGGCGGCGGGCAATTAAAAACCACTCGTCGGCCAGCCAGATAAACCGACTACCCCACCGCTGGTAAAACTGGTTCTGGAGGGTCTCTACCTGGTCAATCACGGCCTCCGCCTGGGCCTGGGTAACGGCAGATAGCTGATCTTCAGAGGGGCGAAAGCGGGTCAGCCCCACCGGGACTACCGCCACTGAAATCACCGTGGCCAGATCCCCCTGGTGAAAGGCGGCCAAATCCCGCAGGGTAGTCTCCAGGTGCAAACCATCGTTAAGCCCTGGACAGACTACCACCTGGGCATGAATTTGCAGTCGCTGAGCCTGAAACCAGGCCAACTGGTTAAGGATTTCTCCAGCCCTGGGATTTTTTAATAGACGACGGCGCAGGTCTGGTTCTGTGGCATGGACCGAAACATAAAGGGGAGAAAGTCTCAGCCGACTAATACGCTCCCACTCCTGGGGCAACAGATTGGTCAGGGTGAGGTAACTGCCGTAGAGAAAACTTAGCCGGTAATCATCGTCCTTCAAGTAAAGGGTATGACGCTTGCCAGGGGGTTGCTGATCGATAAAACAAAAGGGGCAGGCATTGTTGCATTGCATCAAGCCGTCAAACAGAGCTGTTTCGAATTCCAGCCCCAGGTCTTCATCAATATCCTTTTCCAGGGTGACATGATGGGTTTTACCCTGGCCATCTAACACCTCCAATACCAGTACCTCGTCGGCGCAGAGAAAACGATAGTCAATCAAATCTCGGGGACGCTGGTGATTAATGGACACCAGGGCATCTCCGGGTTCGAAGCCAATCTCTGCCGCAATGGAATCGGGCAAGACTCGAGTAATGCGAGGAGGACGAATGGCCAGGGTACCCATGGCTACATATCAAAAAAGGAAGACTGGGTTGTAGCGATCGCTAGATTCATCGAGCCCAAGCCAGGGGCCCTCATTAAATTCTAAAGGTTCTGTAGGTTACCAGTCGCGATCGCCACTAAAATCGCCACTCCAAAGGCCAGCCGATACCAGACAAAAACCCAGGTACTGTGCTGTTTTAGAAAACGCAGCAGCCAGAAAATCGCCAGGTAGGAAACCACCAGGGCAGTCACCAAGCCCACCGCCAGGGGAAGCAGTCCTGTCGTTGTATCCAGACCCGCCTTAAGGGAGTCTTTCATCTCCACCAGCCCCGCCAGGGTAATGGCTGGAATACCTAAAAGAAAAGAAAAACGGGCTGCTGTAGAGCGCTCCAGATCCATAAACAGACCCGCCGTTAGGGTAGAGCCGGAACGGGAGACCCCTGGAATTAGCGCCAGGGTTTGGGCCAGGCCCATGGTAATACCATCCTTGAGGGTTAAATCAGTGAAGGGGCGTTTATGCTTACTGATGACTTCTGCCAGGGCCAGTAGCAAAGCCATAACAATCGATACGATGGCAATGGTAGAACTGCTCCGCAGGGGTGAATGGTCAAAGTCGGGGATCAAGAGCTTAATTAGTAACCCTCCCAGCAAAATGGGAACGGTACCGAGCAAAATTCCCAAACCCAGTTGAAAATCCTGAGCTCCGTAATCCCCCTTAAGGAGGGCCTGCACCGCGCCCTTGACTACCCCTACCAGGTCAGACCAGAAGTACCAAAGAATAGCGGCAATGCTACCCAACTGAATGACGGCGGTGAAGGCCACCCCCGGATCTCCCCACCCCAGGACAACCGGCACCATCTTTACATGGGCTGTACTACTAATTGGTAGAAATTCCGTTAGCCCCTGGACCACACCAATTACAAAGGCTTGAAACAGGCTCATGCTGTGCATTAAACCTGGGTCTGACGCCGTCGCCTGGGCCAGGATTGAAAATTGAAAAATAACCATAGGAGTAATTTTGCTTAAGTCTTGTTAAAAACCAACTGTTCGAGTTGTGTACGGGAGTCAAGGCTGACACAATGCAACCCATAAACTTTAGTATATGAGCCTTAGTATTTTAGGTGATTTACCCTGCTTTATTCTCGGCGGCCCCTATATTCCCCGAGGGCCGATGGGTGACGGGGCCTGACTCTACCCCAGAGGAATATGGTATGTTACTAATAGTTAAGTTCACTTTCATAATTCCTTGAGTCTTACCTACAACCCAGCCATCGCTAAGAGTGTTTCTCTAGGGCTAAACCTGGTAAACACTTGGGCTAGACGTTCATCTCTTCAAATTCAGGTGTTATTAGCCGCTTTGGCGCTGGTTACCCTGCCGGTTTTTGTCCAAGCTCCCCTGGTGCGGTACTTTCCCTGGGTAACTCTGGGTTTAACCCTTGCCTGGTTAGGTTTGGGCACCTATCTAGCCAACCGTCAAGGCGCAGAAATCTGGGGAGACCTATTGATTGGCTTTGGTTGGATCTGGCTCACCGGCTCAATTTATTGGGGTTGGTTTCGTTGGGAACCGGTAGCCCACTTGCCTATAGAAGCCCTGGGCTTACCCATCGCCCTGGGATGTCTCTGACCTGGGGGTTGGCCGTGTGGGTAGTTACTTCTTTCTAGGTTCTCTGCTAGGTACAGCCATTACCGATCTCTATATTAATTGGATGGGTTTGTTTCCGGCCTGGCGGCAGTTAATGGTGGCCGATACAGAACTGGCTCCAGTAATTTTGCAAGCCACAGCGGCTGGTTTACAAACCGATGTAGCAGCTGGACGGGCGGTGGTACTGGCTACTTTTTTACTGGTGGCAACGATTATTTCCCTGGCTACCTCACGGCAATTAGCCTGGTGGGCCTTTGGCGGTGCCCTGTTGAGCACCCTGGTGGTAGATGGCTTGTTTTTTATCGGTGCAATTCTCGCCTAAGGCGTTGATATAAAGCAGACTGTACCGGCTAATCCACTGCCCATAGGTCTGCTCGGCACAGTAGGAATAATGCTTCAGCCGAATCGCATCACGCACTTGGTCAAGTCACCGCTTGGGCAGATGAGGTGATGTATCCATGATTAAACCCGTACCGTTAACAAAGAAACCTTAAGTTTCAGGGTAGTCAGGCGATCAGGTATTAGACGTAAAAATTCTCTCTATCTAATAGTTAGGCAAACCCCACTCATTTTCCCATTTCACTTGACGATCTCCTTGCCCGTATCTACAATGTAGCTACGCTCCACTTTTTAAGTAATTCAAAAATGGGCAAAGGGATTAGAACCCGAATTGTTAAAATTGGCAACTCTCAAGGTATTCGTATACCTAAGATCCTCTTGGAGCAAAGCGGTATTCAGACAGAAGTTGAAATCGAAGTCCAGGACGATCATCTAACTATTCGTACAGCATCACGCTTACGAAGTGGATGGGATGAAGCCTTTGCTGCAATGTCTAAGCAATGCGATGATGTTCTTCTGGATGAAGTTAGCACTACCGATTGGGATCAAGTTGAATGGGAGTGGTAGTCAAGCGTTTCGATATTTTCTTGGTCAATCTTGACCCCACCATTGGAAGTGAAATCAAGAAGACGCGACCTTGTGTTGTCATTTCACCAGATGAGATGAACCGTTATATTGCTACGGTTATAATTGCTCCAATGACTACTAAAGGAAGAACATATCCTACTCGTGTTGCTTGTCAATTTCAGGGCAAAGATGGGCAAATTGTTTTGGATCAAATCCGCACAATAGATAAAACTCGATTGGTCAAAAAGCTCGGTCAAATTAGTCAAGATGAGCAAGTAGCGGTTCTTGACACATTGGCTGAGATATTTGCAGAGTAAGCTGCCTGAACAAGGGCTTGCAACGGAACGGAGGCATACACTATCGTCTATGATTCAAAATGTATCGCCCTCCGGCTTACCCCACATCCAATGGACTCCGTACCCCCCGCCCACCCCGATTGAGAACGTGAGTGTAGATCATGGTGGTTTTGACATCCTTGTGACCCAATAACTCCTGTACTGTGCGAATCTCATAACCATTCTGGAGCAGATGAGTGGCAAAACTATGGCAAAAGGTATGACAACTGACTCGCTTCTCAATCCCCGCCGCCCGTGTTACCTGTTTGATAGCCTTTTGCAACCCACTGGGATCTAGGGATCTAAATGATGTCGCCGGATAATGCCACTACGCGGATCACAGGAGCGCCGCTCGGATGGAAAAACATACTGCCAGATCCACTGGCGATCCGCATTGGGATATTTGCGTTCCAACGCAAACGGGAGATAAACTGAATCGTATCCTTGCTCCAAGTCCTGTTGATGCAATCGTTTCACCGCCTGCAAGTGTTCTTCGAGGGACTCAACAGCGGAATCTGGCAACATCGTGACCCGACTTTCACCGCCTTTTGCATCTCTGACAACCAGTTGGTGGTGTCCAAAATTAACATCCTAGGTTCCGCAGGTTGACAAGATATTTTCAATATGTGTGCCAAGAGGCAATAGCTGAGATCTATATTTGACAAAGGTTTCAGGGTTAGAGCAGATTCCTCATCGCGTCATATGCTTAATATTTCGAAACTCAGGTTAACCCTGGATTTCGAAGCGTGACCAACGAGGTTTCAATAGCTTTAGCAACCGAAAATTACATGCACACCTGGAAAGCAAAAGCAACCTGGGGAATGTAGGCTCAGCAATTCTCATTTTGGCAAAAAGCTATCCAACGGCCAGGAATAGGGGTATGGTAATGCCATCTGAGAGAGCTAAGAGAGCCAGAGCTGTTGAAAAAGGCAGGTTTGTTTAACAGGCTAGTGGACTCGTTTCGCCAGCGTTTGTCGTCGCTACCGGACAAACGCAAGGGCAAGAATAGCCGCTACGGGATGGAAGATGCGGCGTTGAGCGCCTTTGGTGTGTTTTTCACCCAAACGCCGTCTTTTCTGGCCTATCAGCGGAAGATGGCGGACAGTAAGGGGAAAAGCAATGCCCAAAGCCTGTTTGGGGTTCATCAGATACCCAGTGACAACCACATCCGAGATTTATTGGATGGGGTTTCCCCTGAGCAGGTGTTTCCCATGTTCGAGGAAATCTTGCAGGGGTTAGAGGAGCAGGGACAGTTGAACAGCTTTCGGTGCTTAGGAGACCGGCTGTTGGTGGCCTTAGATGGAACCGAATACTTTAGTTCGACCCAAATTCACTGTTGCCAGTGCTCAACGCGCACCCTGAAGTCAGGGAAGATTCATTACTTCCATAGCGTCGTGACGCCGGTGATCGTTTGTCCGGGCAAGAGTCAGGTGATTCCGTTAGTGCCTGAATTTATTCGACCGCAAGATGGTCATGAAAAACAAGACTGCGAGAATGCCGCCGCCAAGCGGTGGTTGAGCCAGCATGGAGAGCGACTTAGGGGGCTGCGAGTGACGGTCCTAGGCGATGATCTCTATTGCCACCAACCCTTGTGTCAGCAGCTGTTAGACCAAGAGGTGGACTTCATCCTGGTCTGTCGAGAGGACTCCCACACCACCCTCTATGACCATCTGCAGGGGATGGCTTTACCCACGGTCACGACCCAACGCTGGACCGGCAAAGTAAACGAAACCTGGACCTATCGCTATCTCAATGGGGTGCCCTTACGGGATGGAGCCGATGCTTTGTTGGTCAATTGGTGCGAATTAACGGTCAGCCGCCCCAATGGTCAGGTGACCTACCACAATGCTTTTGCCACCAGTCATCGCATCAGCGATGACACCGTCGCTGAGATTGTTCGAGCCGGACGGGCCCGATGGAAGGTTGAGAATGAAAACAACAACACCCTCAAGACCAAGGGCTACAATCTGGAGCACAATTTCGGCCATGGCCAGCAGCATTTGGCCTCCTTCCTGGCCACCCTTAACATCCTGTCCTTGTTGTTCCACACCGCCCTGGAGCGGCTTGACCAGAAGTATGCTGTGCTGAGGGCCCACCTCCCCACTCGAAAAACCTTCTTTGATGATCTGCGGGCCTTAACTCGGTACCTGTATTTCGACAGTTGGGATCATCTGCTTACCTTCATGCTCGAGGGGCTAGAGCTAGAAATCCCTCCCAATAGCAGCTGATTCTTTAAAATGAGAATTGCTGATGTAGGCTATAGAGGCTATTGACCTTCTTGCTAAACCTTCAAGTGATCGATACGGGAAATTGCTTAATTGGCAGAATCCGCCTGACCCGTTTTGGCATTATGGAATTGGCTTGTCTGATACTCATATTTGTCTGATACTCATATTTTTGATACAGGTCAGGGTTCGTGTCCTTTCGAGCAAGGTAACGCAAGGTTTGTGATTGGCATTGAGCATCTTGCTTTTCCACCAGATCAAACAATTAAGCGCCTTAAGCACGCTCTTAGTGTTTTTGCAGATTGGGAATATACCCTACCTGGCTGGAATTGTGAGCATCTTGGCCGATTGATTGCTACCGATCAACCAAGGTGTTACCAAAGCAGTCCTATTTAGTGGCTGTGCGATATGACTCCAGAAAGT
The DNA here is from genome assembly GCA_041879365.1 of Nodosilinea sp. LVE1205-7. Classification (GTDB taxonomy): domain Bacteria; phylum Cyanobacteriota; class Cyanobacteriia; order Phormidesmidales; family Phormidesmidaceae; genus Nodosilinea. The sequence goes on from CP089923.1 coordinate 43,517, forward strand.
GATCATAAAACTGCTCAACAGGTTTTCCACAGCTACTTGAGTACGGTTGATCCTGATTTGATCCGGTAAAGTGCCAAGTGCAATCCAAAGGTGCTCAAGAAGCATCCTGCCAAGTTAGCGATTCGGGCATCTTTCGTGGGGGGTTATAATGACTTCATATCGCTTAAGTTGCCTGGAATCTATATATGAGCCAGCAGTTGACTCTAGAAATCAGTGATGAAGTCTACGCTGACCTACAGCGCAAGGCCAGTGCAGTAGGTATTTCCATTACAGAGTGGATAGTGACCGTTCTCAGCAGGCAGGGCGGGGTAGCTAGCAGAGTGATGCTGTCTGTCGAGCAACAAGAGCAGGCACGGCAGAAGTTTAAGAGTCACGCGGGGGCAATCAGTTTAGGGTACGCAACGGGTATAGACAACGAAGCAATTGATGCAGACCTTGCCAAAGCTTATGCCGATGAGTATTAGCGGCGGGGTTCTTTTGTGCTTTTAGATACATCTGGCTTGCTGTGCTACTTGCATCGTGATGAGCCACAGCATGAGAAAGCTGTGCAACTTGTCGATGATTCAACCAGTGGGCTTCTGACTCACAGCCATGTTCTGGCTGAGTTGGTGGCCCTTGCCCTCATTCGTCGCTTTCCTCGGGCTAAGGTTTTAGCGTTTGTAGTTGACTTGGTTGATAACCCAGACATTGAAACGGTTTGGGTTGATGAGCAACTGCACCGAGAAGCTATGCAGCTTTTGCTTGCTCGGCAGGACAAGGGGTATTCCTTATGCGATGCGGTCAGCTTTATTCTGATGCGCCAGCGAGGTATAACTGATGGATTGACGACCGATCGCCATTTTGAGCAGGAGGGATTTGTTAGACTCTTGCCGCCAGCTAGCTAACATAGTCCCTGAGGCGGACGGAACGGAAGTTATCGGTGAGAGTTCAAGGTTATCTGCCGCCGCACAACTTCAACGTTATGCGGCGCAATTCTCGATTAAGGGATGGCTGCTAAATCTCATGTGAGTCGTCAGGATTAAGTTGCTTCAATAGTTTGTATGAGTACCGAAAATCAAAATCCTAAAGTTGCTATCTTAATCGCCACCATAACGGTAATAGGGTGATTGGGGGCTGCATTGTTTGCAAATTGGGATAAAGTCTTCCCGAAATAACCTTCTATCTCGCAGCCTGAGCAAGAGCGAACAACTCCACCATCGTTAGAAGGAAATTATTCTCTTGGATGGGCAGCTCAGCCTGGAACACCCTGTGCTTATTCTGGGTCGATCGCAAATCTAACAATTTCTTCCAATGGTTCTATGAAAGGTTATCTTGCCAATAACTCACCAAATCACATTTTTAATGGCAGCGTTAAATCTGATGGAACCTGGTCAGCTACCCTTGTAGGTGGCTATGAGTTCAATGGAACTTTAGCGAACGGTGAATTGTCGGGAACATACACAGTACCTATGGGTATCAAACAATGCCAGGGGGAAGTTAGAGGCTACAGACAATAGTCATAATATTAATAAACTGCAATCAAGAAAATGAGTCTGAATGCTTTGGCAATCTGCTACACTCCTGGAGCTTTTGGGAACTAGAACTTCTGCATGCAATTCGAGTGGAACCCTGAGAAGGCTGTTATCAACCTTGAAAAGCACAATATTTAAAGCACAATATTTCTTTTCAGGAAGCAGCCACCGTATTTGATGACTCCTTATCGATAACGTTTCCTGATCCCGACCATTCCATTGGGGAAAGTCGCTACGTTATTATTGGAATGTCAAGGTTGGGACAATTATTGGTTGTCTCCCATACCGACCATAAAAATCGCACTCGACTCATAAGTGCTCGAAGAGCCACTCGCCAAGAAAGGAGATTTTATGAAGAAGAAAGTTGATGAACTAGAAGATGAACTACGTCCTGAATACGATTTCTCCAAGATGGCGGGAGGTATCAGAGGTAAGTATGTTGAAAGATATCGATCTGGAACAAATTTAATTCTCCTAGATCCTGATATTGCCCAAGCTTTTCCCACTGATGTATCTGTAAATGAAGCGTTGCGATTATTGCTTCAGATTGCTCAACGACAGCCGCATAACAACCCAGATGGAGCGGACTGAAGGGAAATCTCGATGAGGATGCAAAAATCTAAGGCAGCCCTCAGCCGGAACGTTAAGCGTCCCCAGTTTCAACCTACAGTTCTTTTCAGCCAGATTTCTAACCGTGACACCAGGAGAGCAAAATCTACAGCATGAATCTAGAAATGCCGAAGTGAAGAGTGTTGTGATTATCGGGTTAGACCCCTTAATTATTAATTATTCATCTCCAGACTTTGCCTCATTTCCTGGCCTAACTGCCGAGAAAGTGATAGTCGGAATCACCGCAGCCGAAGAAAGCCTGAAGGCTCTTGGCTATGACGCACAGACGCACAACATTGTCTTATTAACTTTGGCCAGACAGCGAAGGCGGTTGTCACCGAAAAACTACTAAAGCATCACTTCGACTGCATTTTGATTGGCGCGGGCGACACTGACCTGCACCAGACCACCACCCTCTTTCTGTTGAGACAACGGGATACACTTTAACCCTTGATTAGAGGTTCTGTTTGATCAAAGCGGCGCGATCTGTCTCGAGGGTGCTGGTGAGGTGATTCAATATCAACTGGGTAGCGGTTTTAGCGTCCCGGTTAATGTAAGCTTGCAAGATGTCTCGATGTTCCTGTTGGGAAATGTCCCGGCGTAGGGGTTGTTCCTTCAAGGATAGGTTGATATACACCGCCGATAGGTCCGATAGGTGAATTAGACATTGGCGGAGTAGACGATTAGCGGCGGTTTTATCTAGCAGGGTATGGAATTGACGATTTAAATCTACCCATGCTTCAGGGTTTGAGCTGGTCTCCATCTGGGCCAGAATCGCCTCAGCCTGGCGCAGGTCTTCTGCGGTAATCCGATTCATACCTTGCTGAACGCTGAGGGGAATCAGGGTCGATCTAAGCTGGTAGATTTCCTCCAGTTCCTCTAGGGTGGGGCGGCGCACCGTAGCACCCTTAAAGGCATCCAGCTCAATCAGGCCCTGGCTGCTCAGCTCCCGTAGGGCTTCCCGAATTGGCGTCACACTCACCCTAAAGGCCTCCGCCAGTTCCGACTGCACCAGCCGGGTACCGCCGGGTAACTGACCCAGCAAGATCGCCTGTCGTAGGGACTCGGTCACAGAGGCATGGGTGGTGCGAGGACCGGACTTGAAGTTATCAAACTCTAGCTTAGCCAAGGAAGACTCCAGGGTAAGGTTTCCCTAAAAAGCTACTGTTTTGATTATCACCTCTATCATCATTTATTTTGAACCCATCAGCTGGACCTAAAGTCCTCAAGGGGGTCAAGACTATTATCAAACATCATATATGATGCAGGATATATTTTGTATCCTGTGAAACGAAACCTCCTTGCTGGAGCCGCTATAGTGGCCAGAAGTTAGAGGGACAGGATGATTCTTTCCTGCCTTATGGATTTAACCAAACCCTTGAAGGCAAAGGGATAGATTCCCTCAGGGCAGCCTAGGTCGTTTTGACAGTGGGGTGTCGCCTCGGCCACAGCTCTGGGCAGAGTTGATAACCGTTTTTTTGGGGGTAACCATACTCCCCTGATTTTTAGTGCAGGAAATTTTGCGCCTATGGCCTCTACCTTGCTTCGCAATGCCACGGTTTTGCCCTTCACTGTCCAATCGGATGGGGGGATTGACCTCACCCCCCAGGTTAGGGATGTGTGGGTGGAGGGGGACCGGATTACCCAGGTGGGGCCAAACCTGGAGGTTAGGGCCGATCGGGTGATCGATGCCACCGATCAGTTACTTATCCCCGGTTTTGTGGATGGCCATAGCCATACGGTGGTGGGGGTGTTAGAGAAGTGCGCCTACGAAGCTTTACCCCTGGAGCTGTGGATGCTGTACCTGCCGCCGGATCAAAAGCTCGATCCGCGGTTGCACTACCTCTGTGCGGCGATCGCTGGCATGGAAGCCCTGAAAAATGGCACCACCACCCTGCAGGATGACCTCTACGCCCTGCCCTTTACCACCCCAGAAATCTTTGAGGCCACCGCCCAGGCCTACTGTGACCTGGGCCTGCGGGCCAGTCTCTCCCTGCACGCCATTAACCAACCCCTGCACCACACCATCCCCTACCTGGCGGAGTACCTGGATGCGGATCAAAAGGCGGCCTGCCAAGCCGCGGTAGAGGGGTTCTCCATTCCCGAGTGGAGTCAGCTCTTCCGGGACTTGTACCAGCGCTGGCAGGGGCACCAGGGGTTGATCACCACGGTGCTGGCCCCCTCGGCGGCCCAGCGGGTGACGCCGGAATTGATGCAGTGCATTGGTGCCCTATCGGCGGAGTACGATGTGCCCATCCACGCCCACCTGCTGGAAACCCGTACCCAGGCGGTGACCGGTCTGGAGTTCTTTGGCGAGACTATTATTGAGTACGCCCAGCGCCATGGTCTGCTGACCCACCGCACCACCATCGCCCACGGCATCTGGCTCACCCCCGAAGATATTGAGCGAGTGGCGGCGGTGGGGGCCACCATCGTCCATAACCCGGTTAGCAACTACCGGCTATGTAGTGGCATTGCCTCCATTCAGGCCCTACAGGCGGCGGGGGTAAACCTGGCCCTGGGCACCGACGGCATGGATAGCTTTAATCTGTTTAACGTGATTCGCACGGCGGGCCTCACCCACTCGGTGATTGACAGCGATTACCCGCGCTACCCTCGGGCCGCCGATGTGCTGAAGTGGGCTACTGTGGGCGGGGCTCGGTCGGCTTTATTACAGGATCAGGTGGGGACGATCGCCCCAGGTATGAAGGCGGATTTTGTCCTCTACGACCTTAACAGCCTCAGCTTTACCCCTCGCCACGAACTGCCCCTGCACCTGGTCTACGCCGAGGATGGCCGCTCCATCCGCCGGGTCTTTGTCAACGGTCAACTGGTGGTGGCGGAGGGTGAGGTGCTGACCCTGAAGGAGGCTGACATTCTGGCGGAGTTCCGGGAACGCCTACCGGACTACCGTCAGTTACGCCAGCAGTTTCAACGACAGGGGGCCCAGTTGCGCCCTGCCATGGACCAGGTTTATCAACGAGCCATGGCCTATCCTCTGCCCATCGACAACTTTAGTCGGGCGGGTCTCAGTAGTGGCAAGCTCGCTCCTGGCCTTACTGAGGCCCGCCCACTTTCCTAGTCGGTTCCCTCAAGCACCGATCCGGTGCCAGGGGAGACCGTTCTCCCCAGGGTTTGATCTTTTCCTTTTCTTACGGAGTTTTGCCATGTCCTTTTCCTCCCGTCGTCGTTTTTTGCAGTACGCCTCCCTCACCTCCCTGGGGGTAGCCGCGGCTAAGTTAGGGGGCTGCGCTAGTCAACCTAAGTCCTCTGATGCCGGTTCCTCTCCGGTTAAGGGGGGTACCATTCGGGTGTTGTCCTGGCCCGGCTATGAAGATAAGGCGGTGATCAGCAAGTTTGAGCAGGACACCGGTACTCGGGTTGAGTTTAAGAACTACGTGGGTGGGGAGCAGATGCTTCAGTTGGTGAGCCAATCTCCCCCGGGCACCTACGACTCGATTGTGGCGGATGCGGAGTACCTGCCCAAGTTAATGGCTTTGGGGGTAATCGAACCCCTGAAGGTGGAGGATTTTCCGGAGTTCAGCAACTACGTGCCCGCCTATCAGCAGATGCCTCTGTTCTACGACCAGGGCAAGATGATGGCGATCTCCACCCGCTATGGATTCTACGGCATGGCCTACAACACCGATGTGGTGTCCGCCGACCAGGCCAACGACTGGAACTTTCTGCTCAGTCCTGAACTGAAGGGTAAGGTGGCCATGTTTGACTGGTACCTGCCCAACATGGGGGACTTTAGCCTGGCGGTCTTCCCCAACCGGGAAAACCCCTACGATCTCACCGATGCTGAACTGCAAAAGGTGAAGGAGTGGATGCTGAAGCTGAAGCCCAATTTGTCCCTGATTTCCCAAAACTTCCAGGATGTCACCAACTCCTTTTTAACCGGCGGGGTGATCGCCGCCCCGATTGGCGACTGGCTGATCCAAAATCTGGTGGCGGATGGCCATAAAAACTTTACGGCGGTGATTCCCAAGCAGGGGGCGATCCGCTGGAGTGAGGGGGCGACCCTGGCGGGCTCTAGTAAGAATAAGCCCCAGACCCTGGAATGGATGCGCTACATGACCCAGGCCGAGCCCCAGGCCCGGTTGGCCAACGTTGCCGCCTCCAAGTGCCAGGTGCCCAACCTGAAGGCGATCGCCCTGATGACCGAGGCGGAAAAATCCCTGCTGGGCTACGTTCCCGATCCGAAGGTGAGCGGTAAGACCGTTGCCGAGGTAAAAACCGCCGCCACCACACCGCGCCGTTTGCCCGTGCAGCAATCGGACAAGGTGTGGCAAGACATCTACAACGAGTTCAAGACCAGCTAACCCGGGTCAGGCCAGGTCCATAGACCGGGCCTGGCGTCTTCCTATCTTCCTCCATTCTGCCGATGCCATGGCTACCCACGATCTTGAGTTGGTGAATATTGATAAGTCCTATGGGTCCGTCACGGTGCTCCAGGCCATTAACCTCAGGGTAGAGGCGGGGGAGTTTATTGCCATCATGGGCCCCAGTGGCTGTGGTAAGACCACCCTGCTACGGGTGATCGCCGGTCTAGAGGGGGTGTCGGGGGGTCAGGTGCTACTCCAGGGCCAGGATATTACCGCTTTGCCGGTGAATCGCCGTAACACCCCCCTGGTGTGGCAGAGCTTTGCCCTGTTTCCCCACCTGAAGGTGCGCCAGAATATCGCCTTTGGCCTTACTCTAGCGGGCTTTGCCAGGCCAGAGATTGATCGGCGGGTGGGGGAAATGGCGGTGATGCTTAACCTGGAGCCCCTGCTGGATCGCCGCATCAGCCAGTTGAGTGGTGGCCAGAAGCAGCGGGTGGCGATCGCCCGATCGCTGGTCACCAAACCCAATATTCTCCTACTGGATGAACCCATGAGCGCCCTCGACCCCCATCTGCGGGTGCGCATGCAGGGGGAACTGAAGCGGCTGCAGCAGACCCTGGGAATTTCCTTCTTCTACGTCACCCACAACCAGAATGAGGCCTTTTCCATGGCCGATCGGGTGGTGGTGATGAACCAGGGCCGCATCGAGCAGATCGGCTCACCGGCGGAAATTTACAATGCCCCGGCCAGCCACTTTGTGGCGGAGTTTGTTGGCAACAACAACCTATTCGACGGCGAAGTGGTGGCTAACGATGGCCAAACCATTCAGATTCGTTGTCCCCAGGGGCTGATCCGGGCCCCGGTGCGGCAGCGATCCCACCCCGTGGGGGACCGGGTGACGGTTGTGGTGCCCGCCGATCGCCTGGCCATTACCGCCGGTGGGGCAGCTGACAACCGCCTCCAGGCCACTCTGCGGGCGAAGGAATTCATTGGCTCCCAGGTAATCTATTTCCTAGAAACCCCCACCGGCCACGAGGTCAAGTTAATTCAGCAGCAGTCCTTCGGCGACAGTATGCAGGTGCCCGTCAATGCTGAGCTGGAGCTGGTCTGGCACCTGGACAACACGATTTTGCTAGGGGAACGGCGGCTTGACCGTTGATCCTGGCTTCCTGCCCCCTCCCCTCCCCCTGCATTGCCATGGCTAACTCCACGCCCAAACCCACCAAAGCCCCCAACGACAGTAGCTGGTTAGGGGCGGTCTGCCTGGCCCCGGCGGTGATCTGACGACACTCTGCTGTTTTTACTGCCGCTAATTTTTCTGGTTTGGATTGGCTTTTGGACCGTTGATAACTACGTCATGGTGCCGGGCTTTTCCCTGGCTAATTACAGCGATATTTTTCAGCAGTTTTTCAGCCGCTCCCGCTACGGCTTTGCCATGGGTCAATCCCTTTGGGTGAGCGCCACCACCACCCTGCTGGCGGTGGTGCTCTGCTACCCCTTTGCCATGGCTCTGGCCTTCAGGGTGCCTGCCCGCTGGCAACGGCTGGGCATCTTACTGGCGATCGCCCCCTTCTGGAGTAGCTATATTTTGCGGCTCTATGCCTGGCAAACCCTGCTCAACCAGGAGGGACTAATTAACTCCCTGCTGTTGCAAGTGGGGCTGATTCAGGCCCCCATGGAGATTGTTTTCACCCAAACTGCTACCCGCATTGGCCTGCTCCACTACCTGGCGCCGATCATGATTTTGATCCTGTACCTGGCCCTGAAGAACATTGACCCCACCCTGCTGGGGGCGGCCCAAAACCTGGGGGCCAATCGCTGGCAGGTGTTCTGGCGGGTGATTTTGCCCCTGACCCGACCGGGGGTGGTCTATAGTGCCGTATTTGCCATGATCATTAGCCTCGGCGATGTGCTGTCGGGAATTATCCTGGGGGGCGGTACCGGGCGATCGGTGTTTGGCCGCCTGCCCCTGTTTTCCACCATGATTCTGAATGAGTACGCCGCCTCCACCAACCTGCCCCGCACCGCTGCCCTGGCCACCCTTTTGATCGTCATCATGGTGCTGGTTTTGCTGGTGGGTAATCAGTTCTCCCACACCGAATCCTGAGGTTGCCATGGCCCCTGTTCCCACCGCTGGTCCGGTTAAAACCCCGAGCGATCGCCTCCTGGCCCTGGGCGCCAGTCTCTACCTGGCCCTGGGTTTTGGTTTCCTGTTTCTACCCCTGCTGGCCCTGGTGTTGTTTTCCTTTGAGGTCAGCCGGTTGCCCACCCTACCCTGGACCGGCTGGACCCTGGACTGGTACCACGCCCTCTGGGCCGATGGCCGCTTGGTGGTGGCCCTCAAGCATAGCCTGGTGGTGTCTCCCATTGCCGCCACCCTGGCTACCATCCTGGGCTTTCTGGCCGCCTATACCCTGAACCGCTTTAATTTCCCTGGCAAACGCCTCCTCTCCATAGTCATGATTGTGCCCCTGCTGGTGCCCCCCTGATCATGGGGGTGGCCTTTTTGGGGCTGCTGTCGCGGGTCAACCTGCAGGGTAAGTTGGTGAGCGTGGTCTTAACCCACGGGGTCATTCTGATTCCCACCGCCATCGCCCTGATTACTATCCGGTTGGCGGAGATTTCCCGGGATCTGGAACAGGCGGCCTGGAACCTGGGGGCCACGGAATGGCAGGCCTTGATTCGGGTGGTTTTACCCCTGGCCTGGCCTGGGATTGCCGCCGCCTGGTTGCTGGCCTTTACCTTCTCCTTCGATGAGTTCATCATTGCCTGGTTTGTCTCGGGCTTTGAGCCCACCCTACCGGTGGCCATCTACAGCTTTATGGCCTTTAACCTGGACCCTTCCCTGAATGCCATGGGTACAATTATTTTTGTGTTTTCCATCCTGCTGCTGGTGGGGGTGGAGCTGCTAGTCCTACCGATGCTGTTGAAGGGACGGCAGCGACCTGGCAGCGAGGCAGGCTAAACTACTGAGCGGTTAGCCGGTACCCACCTGCCACCCCAATCTCTGGATGAAAGCTATCCGGGGATTTCCCCATTCTCCTACCCCCCTTGCCATGGCGACCTCTGACCCCTACCCTACCCTTTCCTTTGTGCCAGCGGAGATGGCGGACCCCGCCCCCTACCACCTGCTCACCAGCATCGTCGCCCCCCGCCCCATCGCCTGGATCTCTACCCTGAGCCCGGAGGGGGTACCCAACCTGGCCCCCTATTCCTTTTATAATGCGGTGGCCGGCTTCCCTCCCACGATTATGTTTTCCGTGTCCTACCGGCAGCGCCCCCCCCACGAGAAGGACACCCTGCGCAACGTCAAGGATAGGGGGAGTTTGTTGCCCACGTGGTGGATGCCCCGATGGCGGAAGCCATGGTGCGCACCTCCCAGGAGTTTGCCTACGGGGTCAATGAGTTTGATCAGGTGGGGCTGAGGACCCTGCCCTCGGTGGATGTGGCCCCTCCGCGCCTGGCCCAGGCCCCGGTGGCAATGGAGTGTCGAGTCACCCAGATCGTCCCGGTGGAGGGGGCCACCAACGTCATGGTGTTGGGCCGGGTACTCCGCTTCCACATTCGTCAAGACCTCTACCGACCGGAGGTGGGGCTGGTGAATACCGTGGCCATGGAACCCATTACCCGCCTGGGGGGGCCCCGGGAGTACACCAAAATCGGTGAATTATTCTTCTTGAGTTAGATCCCTAGATTTTTTCCTTAGGGTTCAGTCGTTTTCTGCCATTTCCTTGCTATTTTCCCCTACTTCCTATGACCAGCTCAGCCCCTTCCGCCTACCTGATCAAACAGGCCACCATCCTGCCCTTCACTCCTACGGCCGCTGGCGATCTGGATCTCACCCCACGTCAGCAGGATGTGCTGATTGTGGGCGATCGCATTGCCCAGGTGGCTGACCACATTGAGGGCCTGCCTGAAGCGGTAACCATAATCGATGCCCGGCACCATCTGCTCATCCCTGGTTTTGTGAATGCCCACGCCCATTCCGTAGAAGTCCTAGAAAAGGGCCGTTACGAAGCCCTGCCCCTGGAAGCCTGGATGCTCTATACCTATCCCCCCTTGAAGCAGACCCACTTTAGTCCCAGGCTCTGCTACCTGCGAACCTTACTGGGGGCCCTGGAGATGGTGAAGTCGGGAGCTACCACCATCCAGGACGATCTGATTGAGTTACCCTACATGACGCCAGCGATTCTTGCAGCGGTGGCCCAGGCTTACCTGGATATCGGTCTGCGGGCTAGCCTTACCCACCACGCCATTAACCTACCCCTCTACCAAACCATTCCCTACCTGGAGGGATTTCTGCCTGCTGATGTGCGGCAGGACCTGGATGCCGTGGCGGGTCTGAGCGATGCCGATTGGTTAGCCCTGTTTCAACAGTTATACCACCAGTGGCACGGTCGGGAGGGGCTGCTGACCCTGGCCCTGGCTCCCTCTGCGCCCCAACGGGTGACCCCGGCACTGATGGCGGCGATCGCCGCTCTTTCCGAAAGCCTGGATCTACCCATCCATACCCACATGCTGGAAACCAAAACCCAGGCAGTGACCGGTCCTGAATTTTACGGCCCGGGGGAATCGGTGGTCAGCTATGCTAAGCGCCATGGCATTCTCACCCACCGCACCGCCATCGCCCACGGCATCTGGCTAACGGAGCGGGATGTGGAGTTAATCGCTGAGGCCGGCGCTACCGTCATCCACAATGTGGTTAGTAACCATCGTCTCTGTAGTGGCATTGCCCCCATTCGCCAGTTAATGGATGCGGGGGTGAATATTGCCCTGGGGTCAGACGGAATGAGTTCGAATGACTCCTTTAATATGTTTGATGTTTTAAAGATGGCGGGCCAGGTCCATTCCGTCACCCATCCCGAGTATTCCCGTTATCCCCGGGCTAAGGATGTACTGAAGTGGGCCACTGCGGGGGAGCCCGGTCAGCCCTGTTGCAGGATCAGATAGGCGCGATCGCCCCGGGGATGAAGGCGGATGTGGTCCTCTACGACCTCAATACCACCAGCTTTATTCCCCGAGGTGAATTGCCCATTCATCTGGTCTACGCCGAGCATGGCCAGTCCATTCGTAAGGTCTTTATTAATGGTCAATTGGTGGTAGCAGAGGGACGGGTGTTGACCGTGGATGAGTCGGCCCTGCTAGGGGAATTGCAGGAACTCCTGCAGGAGTACGAGCCGGAACGAGCCCTCCTCTACCAACAGGCGGAACGACTAATGCCAGCCATGACCGCCACCTATCAACGGGCCATGGCCCAACCCCTGGCGATTGAGCGTTTTACCCGCATTGAGGGGGGTTAGACCAGTGCTCCGGATAATCCTGGAGTAAATAACTAAGGTGCTTGCGGCTGGGGTTGGGGCACTACCCGGACGCTGCCGTCGAGTAAATAGACCACCTCCACAGTTGTCCTCTGGCGGAGGCTAAGACCAGAAATCATCTGGTTAACCAGGGGCAACCCCGTCTGGGCCTGGTAATCCCTGGCCAGACTGGTGAGGGGTTGAACCGTGATTACCGTGCCATCGGCGGTCAGAGTGACCTGGTAAGACAGGGACTCCGCCAATTGGGCTGGCACTGTCCAGCCAGCTTGTAGAGCTTGTCTGAGTAACTCCAGACCTGCCCTGACAGGAGGACCCGTCTGACTTGCGGTTATCCTTGCAGACAAGGGCGGCGGTGGCCCCTGGTTATGGCTTTCCCGGTTTTCTTGAGGGCGGGTAGCAGGGGAGACTGGAGTCGGCGGTGTCAGGATGGGGGGAATCTGGGGTTTTGCTAACTGCGCTTTTGCCAGCAGCCCCCCTAGCAGTTTGGGGCAGTTGACGATTAACCGGGGAAGGGGGGCTGGAGCGAGGCAGTAGCGGTCTTGGGGCTGAAGCAACTGGCCTCGATGGCTCTGGCTGATGGGATAATCGGGGGAGTGGCAGCCTCTGGTGCCATTGGTTGGGGCGATCTCACCACGACTGGAGGATTCCACAGCAGCCACTGATTGCCCAGGACCGCGGCCACCAGGACTGCTGCCACCGACCCAATCCACAGGCTAGGCCAGGCCGGCAAGCGGACTGATGGCGATTTTTCCCCAAGCTTAACCTGAATCTGACTATCCATTTGTTCCAGCACATCGGCCAGATCGGCCAGTTGCAGAGTGGACAGGATCACCACCCTGGGCTCTGGTCGGTGAATCCGGAGGGCATGGCGAGTTAGTCCCAGGCCAGTCAGGGTAATCCATGCCGCTGCGGAGACAGGACTGGCCGTCTGACCCTGTAGATGACCTTGCACATAATTCTGTACCTGATTGCTGAGTTCTAGCAGTTGGGTCTGTTCTCCCCTCAGGTCTAGCAAGGGGAAATGATCTACCATCGATTCTCGATCCTCATCCGACCAAATCTGTAGATCAAAGCGTAATCCGGTAATCACCGGGGGGCTGGTTAACTGACTCAGGGCTGATAGCTGCCCCGTTACCCGTAGCAAACAGCTAGGGGCCTGGTAGCGGTAAGTGGCGAGGGGAGCAATGGCAGCCATCATCGGTTTGGGGTTATAGATTCGGCCCTATAAGTGCAAATCCATGGGGTTAGCCCACCGATCGATCCAGCAGGGTCAGCCAAAATTTACGACTACCCTGCACGCCACTGTAAAACACCAGGTCAATCAGAAGTTTTAAGGCGAGGGCGGAAAGGTCATCGGTTAAGGCGGTGGAGTCGGCCTCCATGCGCTCCTGATAGGCATTGGTGAAGGCATCCAGGTAGTTACCCAGGATACCCACCTGGTGTACCGCTCGTCCCTGTTCCAGAGCCTTTTCCAGCGCTGTAACGGCGCTACGAATGGTGGAGCGATGGCTGGCGGCCAGATCACAACTAACCAGTACCAGGGCACGGGCTTCGTCAATATCTAATTTTTTGCGTCCCTGGCCTTTTCGCAGGGGACTGGCCTGGCGTAGCCGCCAAAGATTAACTCGATCATTGATCAGATCCACCAATCCCAGGCGTAAGGCAGATCCCAGTACGGCCTCCGATCCCGATCCGGTTAAGCATTCCAGAGCTAGCAGCACCAGGTCAATATGAGCCTTAATACTGTGCAACTGTTGGGGGGTGAGGGAGGCTTGAGCCAGAGGTTGTTCAGGTTGAAAGGACAACTCCACCGTCAGTAGATCAAGGTGATAAGGACAAAGGGCGGCCGGGTGGGCCTTGCTCCCTATTGCCACCGAAGGTTAATGCCATGGGACTTTGGTTATTGACCGATGGAATTATCTTAAATGGCGTGGAACCATTCTGGCACAGGGGTTACTATTTTTGAAACCTGCTCCCTGCCCTGGCTAGGGAGTAGACTGACCAGGGGCGGGCGGCGGTGGGGTAACCTCAGGCAGCGATGGCCGTTTGAGCCACCAGACCAAGGCGATCCCAACTCCCAGGGCGATCGCCACCACCACTAACCACCCGGTCTTGACGCCAGATCCAGGCCTCTCGTCTGGGTCCGCCAGGGTTTCTTCCGTTGCCTGGGTTTCCCCGTAAAGGGTGCCGGCGGTGGTCAGGGGGAATCACTCTTGGGCGATCGGGTACCTCCGGGGGGACTAGGGGAGATAGGGCTGGCGGCATGATTTGATGGTGGAGCAGCACCACCGCACTGTTGTCGTGACCATTTTTCTGGTTGGCCAGTTCAATCCAGGCCGCCACCGCCGCCTCAAGACTGACAATACCTTTAACAATCAAGCCGATGTAGTTAGCCCAGGCCTCTTCAACCCGGAAGTTGTCGCTGAGGCCGTCGGAACACAGGAGTAGTACCCCTGGTTCATCAAAAATTAGACGCTGACAGTGGATGTCGAGCTGATCGCCGCTGCGGGTTCCCAGGGCCTGGGTAAGGGCACCAGCATCGGGACGTCGCTGGGCCAGAGGCAGAAGCTGACGACCGGCGACAACCTCTCGTCCGGCAATATCATCATCGACGGTGAGTAACTGGCAATAGTTGGGGGTAATCCAGTAGGCGCGGCTATCGCCAACCTGGGCCAGGTAGACCTCATGGACTCGTTTCCAGCCCTGGTCAGTCTGTAGCCGTTGAGGCAAAACTACCGCCATCACCAGGGTGGTGCCCATCCGTTGTCGCCCCACCCTGGCCTGGCTATCGTTTTGAAAGTTAATCAAATCGTTGACGATGGTGATTACCGCTTTGATTTGATCGCTGATCACCTCTGGCGGTATCACCTGGGATTCTTTTTCAGTTTCCGCCAGTAGGGCCGGCAGTTGCAGCTGCAACGACTGCACCGCCAACTGGCTGGCCACTTCGCCCCCCTCGTGTCCACCCACCCCATCGCAAACTATAGCCAGTTGCAGACCATCCTGGGATGGTGGCGGTGGGGAATTGCTGTCGGGCCAGCAAACATCTTCGTTACGGGGTTGACCAGGACCTGGGGTAGTTGCCCCCGCCAGAAGAAAACGGCTGGGAATCGAGGCCATCTGAGTTAGCAGAATTTGATTAAGACCCAGAATTAGCGATTCCCCACCGGTCTGATCGGTGTCTATGCCTTCCAATAGAGGAGTGAGGGCAGTGGTCAGGGTAGGGGATAGGATTGGTAGGAGCGATCGCCACAGCTGAACCAGATCCGCCAGGCTGGCAGGTTGGAGATCCGGGTGTAGTTCTAGCAGTCGCAGCCGCCAGCCTTCAATCCGTACGGTTTCCAGGTGTAAGAGACTGGTGGCCACACCATAACCGGCCAGTACTGGCCAGAGTCGTGCCATTTGCCACAGCCAGTAGGCTTGGCGTAGGGGAGTAGCAGTTAGTAGAGCCGTTTCCAGGCCGGGCATGGGCTCCCCGGTTTGGGGATGAATGGGGACGTTATCTAGTAGGAGAATCACCAATCCATCGGTGCGCTGCAAAATCCCGTAGAGCCCAGGCCCATGGAGTCGATAGCGATGGGTTAACAGGTAGGGTAGGGCCTGGGCGGGTAAGCGATTGGGACAGCCAGGGGGCTGGTGGGGTTGAGTATCCAACCAGAGCCGGGGAGCCACCACCTGATAGCGCCTAATCCACCAGTTCCCCAGAAGGCAAATTAGCAACCCCCTCTCCTACGACCCACAGATAGGGGTAGGGGTGATTAGAAGGGCGGGCAATAGAGTTCATAGACAAGGATGGAAGGAGCAGGGGAGGACAACTATACCCATTAAGCCATCCATTAAGACAACTTAATGAGCTTCCCCAAGGGTTGATCCTCAGATTAGATTAATCCTATGAGGATAGCGAAAATTGCGGCAGGTAACCCAGTCATGAATTACGTCCTGATCTGGCTTGTGCTAGGAACCATACTCTGCCTGATGGAGTTGCTTTTGCCCACAGCCTTTGTAGAATCAACCCTGGGCCTGAGCGCCTTTGTAGTGGCTATGGCCTCCCAGGTACTTCCCTCCTTGACTGCCCAGATTATCCTGTGGATGGTGCTTTCGGTGATCTTTATTGCCCTGCTCAGACGGTTTTCCCCCAAGCAAACCCCCTATATCTTACAAGCCTCTACCGAAGCTCGCACCCTCACTGCCATCCCACCTGGTCAACCAGGTAGGGTGCTTTACGAAGGCAATTCCTGGCAAGCCCGTTGTGAGGATGAGGCTACAGAAATTGCAGAAAATCAACGGGTGGTAGTGACTCGACGCCGGGGCAATACCCTTTACATCATGCCTGATCGGGGTTTGAATGACTGACCAGGGCCGGTCCAGTAGTGGTGGTTAGCCCGGTTCTATGCCCAGGTCATAGCTAGGTTGGTCTGTAATGGTTGGTCTGTAATTGTGCTTTAAGATTTTAGCGGTCAGCGGTTTTAATTGAAGTGGTGGTTGCTATAGTGGAGCTTCCTGGCATCTAGATCAATTGGCGTTAACACCATGGGGTTTAATCTGCACCGTTTCTGGCTTGCCCTGGCGCTGATGACGATGGCACCGCTAGCGGGCAGTTTACCAGCTACCCTGGCCCAGGCTCTGCCCGGCAATACCATTACCCTGCGGTCTGACCTGCAGGAAGCCAATACCGAAACAGGGATCATCACTGCTCGAGGGCATGTTTACATTGATTATCCAGCTGAGCAGATTCACGCCACCTCCGCCCAGGCCCAGTACTACAGCAAGGAACGCCGAATTGTTTTGAGTGGCAATGTGGTAGTGAACCAGAAAGGAAATACCCTGCAGGCAGAGGTGGTTACCTATTTGGTGGATGAAGGTCGCTTTGTGGCGGCTCCATCTCCTAATCAGCAGGTACAGGCAGTTTATCTAATCCCCAGGCAGCCCTCCGCCAATAATCAGGAGCCAATCAAGGGTGACAGTACCAGTCCCTCCCTCCGTCCTCCTGTGGTGCTAGACGTCAGTCCTCTGCCCTCTACCCCATAACTTTTTTGGGAAAAGGTGTTTCTGGAAAAGGGCTCCACCGGTGGTGTCAGCCCAACCCGCTCTAGAGGGTATCAGCTATCCAGGACGACTTTTTTGGGTCGAGCAACATCGACTTTGCCTACTGGTTGGCGGAAAGTTTGATCGGTTCCTGGTTTTCGTTTAGGGCCCTGGCGACCCGACGCAGTGCGCTTTTTAGGTGGCACAATACCTACCACCGCAGCTTGCTCAGCAAACAGAATTTTACCCTGGCGTTTGACCTTAAAGTCCCAAAAATAGCCAACGATACGACCTTCAATAGCGCCCTGAAGATTGAGCTTGAAGGGTTTAGGCACTTCGGGGGAGCGCTTTATACCCTGGAGAATTTTCACCGTAATGGTTTGATCCTCTGGAGAGTATTTCACCACTTCACCACGAATAGAGAAAAAATTCTGATCGATCGCCGGCAAGTCAGTTGCCAAGCCTACAGATAGCTGATCCTTGGCAGGTGACTCGCCGCCATTCTCGCCTATGCCTGTTGCTGTTTCTCCTGGCAAACCCAGGGTTTCTGGCTCCCAAACTCCAACAATTTGCAGGTGCAGATCCAGATCGGATGGATCATCTTCCTTTTGGCGGGTACGGGGATAGACCACCCAAAGATGGGGTAAATCCAGGTTAAGGTGCTTTTTAACCAGACTGGTCACCCGCCCCAGCAGCACCGCATCAATGGTGTCGCCCTCATCGGTGATCAGGTTGCCACGATTCAGTTCATCAGGTGCTGCTGGACTGTAGGTGCCTCGTACCAGTCCAATGGCACGGTACTGCATGGGCTCGCTCGGTGGAGTAATGGGCAGGTAACGGTACATGGCTGGATCGAGGGTTGCCGCCTCCGCCGGCTCTACGGGAATAGCCGTAGATACATCCGATCGCCCTGGTCGAGGTTGCAGAGGACGATTGGCAGTCAGATCTGACTGCGGTTGGGGAGGTGGGGTAGGCCGAGATGGCGGAGCTACTAGCTTGGGCCGCTCGGGGCGGGCTTTGAGTTTTTCCGATTGTAAGTCTGAGGGCCGATCTGCACTCAGGGCCGATTCAACTACCTGGGGCTGGGTTTGTTCTGGGGATTTTTGCTCTGCCGAACTCATAACACCACTAACCTCCTCTTAACCTCAGTCAGCTTCTGCTGACCAACTAATTAACTGATACCTGACTTGTAAGCCTAGCGTAACATCCAGATTTCGGTGTTCACTTTGTTATATTTCCACGGCTTTTTCTAAAAATCCCCATCTTCTCTAAAAGTTCTGCATAATATCTTTGCTACTGTAGCCCTGTTAAAACTGTTAGAGATTGTGAGGCTATCACCGTGACCGAGAAACGAAATCGCTGGCTGGTTGGTACAGTTCTGATTCTGGCGATGGCGGCGTTTTTATCTCTTTCTTTACTACCGATTCTAAGCGGCAGTCAAAATCGCCGTACTCCAGGCCCAGCCAACCCTTCCCCGGCGGTTGATCCGGCTGGCCAAAAGGGCGAGCTGGAGGCTCAAGCTAAAGGTTACGAATTGGTTTTAGGCCGAGAACCCGATAACCAAACCGCCCTGAAGGGCTTAATCGAAACCCGCCTAAAGTTAGGGGATATTAAGGGTATTTTGGCTCCCCTGCAAAAATTGGTGGATCAAAACCCCAAGGTATCGGAGTATCAGGTTTTACTGGCTCAGACCAAACAGCGCTTGGGGATCTGGAGGGGGCCGCCCAGGCCTATCGCCAGGTACTCGACGGTAACCCGGCTGACCTCAACGCCTTGCAGGGGCTAACTGCTTTGTTAATGGAACAGAAACGTCCTCAAGCAGCCATTGGCCTATTAAAAGATACTCTCACCACGGCGACTAAAACCCAGGCTAACCTTGCTCCCAAACCTGAGGGTGAGGCACCGTCACCAGCCCTTGATACCCTTTCGGTGAAGCTCTTGCTGGCCCAGGTCTACGCCGAAACTCAGCAGTTTGACCAGGCTTTGGGGCTTTATGATGAGGCGATCGCCACCAGCCCCAACAACTTTCGGCCCATACTGGCCAAGGCCCTGGTACTTAAAGAAAAGGGAGATATAGAGGCGGCCAAACCCCTATTTGATCAGGCTGTCACCATGGCTCCGGCCCAGTTCAAAGATCAGATTAAACAAATGGCTACCCAACCCCCCAGCCCTGGGGTTAGCCCGACTCCAGCTCCAGCTAAGTAAGGCCAGGTTTAGGCTCAGGTTTTACAGGGGCCTGGAATAGCCCAGGGCATCTTTTACTCGGGTTAGGGTAGGAATCGCTACCGCTGAGGCCTTCTCTCGCCCCTGACGAAGAATGGTTTCCAGGTAGGTGCGATCGCCCATCAATTCCGAAAATCTGGCCTGAATCGGAGCCAGAGCCGTCACCAGGGCTTCCCCCAGGCGAGGCTTAAACTGGCCCCAGCCCATAGAGGCGCATTCTGCCGCTACCGCTGCCTTTGATTGCCCTGATAGCACCATGTAAAGGCTGAGAAGATTATGGCACTCGGGGCGAGCTGGGTCATCGAACCAGAGACCTTGTTCCGGATCGGTTTTAGCCCGCTTAATCTTTTTGATGATTACCTCGGGAGCATCGCTCAGGTCAATACGGCTTTGCTCAGAGGGGTCTGATTTAGACATTTTACGGGTGCCATCACTAAGGCTCATAACCCGAGCCCCGGCCTCCCTAATTAAGGGCTCAGGCACCTTCAACAGGGGATTTTCTTCACTACCGTATTGAAAATTTAGCCGGTTAGCAATGTCGCGGGTGAGCTCCAGGTGTTGTTTTTGATCTTCACCGACGGGCACCAGGTCTGGCTCGTAGAGTAAAATATCAGCCGCCTGTAAAACCGGATAGTCGAGCAGTCCGATGCTGACATTTTCTCCCTGTTTGATGGCCTTCTCTTTAAACTGAATCATTCGTTCCAGCCAGTTGAGGGGAGTAAGGCAGTTAAATAGCCAGGCCAGTTCCGCATGGGCCGACAGGTGGGACTGGACAAAAATAGTTGCCCGGTCAGGGTCAATGCCACAGGCGATGTAGGTGGCTGCTACCTTGTAGGTATCTGTGGCCAGGCGATGGGGATCATGGGGAACGGTAATAGCGTGGAGATCGGCCATAAATAAAAAGGCATCGTACTCGTTTTGCAAATCTACCCAGTTACGGATTGCCCCCAGGTAGTTACCCAGGTGAAGATTTCCAGTAGGTTGAATGCCAGAGAGAATACGTTTTTTAACCATGGTCGTCGCTAGAGGTTGTTTAAAGAGGGTGGTCCCAGGATAGGGTTGGCCGCCGAGAGGCCACCAAAATATTATGGCCGGGTTGATTTTTGAGGATATTATCCTATTCCCCGGTATCACTGGAGATTTTCTGCCAGCTTTCTGGGGATGAATGGTCAGACCAGGGAGCTGGCGATCGCTAGCTGGTCTGACTCCTCTCTAGCCACTCCTCCTTACCATTGCCACTCTTTAAAAAGCTTCGATGGCGGTCGGCAGGGTGAAATAGATATGGTCTCCCAATTGAGCCAGAAGTCCCGATCGCTCCAATTGTATATACAGATCTTGCTTTACCCGGGCCATACCCATGGTAATGCCACGGGCAGTGAGTTCATCGTAGAGGTCTGCCAGCATATCAGCGGCAGTAATATCAATTTCTCCGATCGCCTCCGCATTCAGAACAAACCAACGGACCGTAGCGGTTTCCTGATCAATGGCCCGTAGGGCCCGCCGCTTGAAGTCTTCAACATTGGCGAAAAACAGCGGGGCATCGTAGCGATATAGCAGCAGCCCCGGCATCGTAGTGGCCCCCGGCCAGTCGCTGATGTCGTGGAGCCCGGCCAAGCCCGGCACCCTGCCCATGACAGCGTCGTGGGGACGGGCTACTCGGGCCAATACTTCCATCATCGACAGGGCCACTGCGATCGCTACCCCCACCAGTAAATTTGTGGCCAGCACCCCCAGGGTGGTCAAAATTGCCAGAGCACAATCATTCCAACGAAATTGCTGTAGGCGCCTGAACTCCCCCAGATCAATCAAGCGAGTGGCGGCGTAGATCACCAGGGTTCCCAGCGCCGCCTTAGGAAATAGGGCCAGCAGCGGCCGCAACCATAGTAACACTACCCCTACAACCCCCCAGGACACCAGGGAGTAGACCTGGGTCTTACTGCCCAGGGAATCACCGATGGTAGCCCGACTGGCGCTACTACTGACCGGGAAGCCCTGCATCAGCCCCGCCGCCAAATTAGCCATACCCAGGGCTAGTAACTCCTGGCTGGGGTCAATGGTGTAGCGATTGCGGGTAGCAAAGGCTCGAGCGGTTAAGACATTATCAGAGTAGGCTACCACTGCAATCCCAAGGGCCGCCGTCAGGGCTTGCCAAGCCTCCGCTCCAGAAACCAGAGGTAGCTGGGGTCGGGGGAATCCGACTGGGATCGCTCCTACCACCGCTATACCCTGGGCCTCTAGATTCCCCAGCCAGACCACCAGGGTTGCCAGCAAGACCGCCAGCAGTGGCCCCGGCAGGCGGGGAAAGAATGCCTGCACCCCAAATAGAAAAACCAAAAGACAAAGAGATAGAGCCAGGGTTGGAGCATGGACCTGGCGGAGATGCCCCAAAAACTCTAGCATCTGCCCCGGCATCGAATTGGACTCAATCCCTATGCCACTGACCCTACCCAGTTGACCAACTATCATAATGAGGGCGACGCCGGTCATATAGCCAATCAGAATCGGGCGGGATAGCAGATCGGCTAAAAAGCCCAAACGGGCCAGGTAGGCAATCAGACAAACTACCCCCACCAAACTGGCCACCAAGGCGGCGGCCAGGGCATAGCTGCCGCCATAGGTGGTTACCAGAGCGCCTACCGTTACCGCTGTCATCACGGCAGTGGTCGACTCGGGGCCTACCGATACCTGGGGCGATGAGCCCAACCAGAAATAGACAAAGAGGGCTGGCAGGACTGTCCATAATCCCACCGCCGGCCCCACTCCAGCCAAATCTCCGTAGGCCATGCATTGGGGCACCAGGTAAGCCGCTACCGTCAGGCCTGCCAAAAAATCCGGTGGTAGCCACCGCAGAGAATAGTGACGCAGGGTTACCCACCCCTGCAAAGGTAAAACCATGGACTAGAGAGACTCAGTAATTTGTGACTGGTTGACTGTCAAATTCTCCGCCCATCCCTAAATCCTTGCTTTCAGCAGGGAGAAAGGGACTTCAAACCAAAGCTCTGGGGCGGCGACCCCACTCCCAGCATGGCAGCGGGCAGGATTGTTTTGTCAGTTGATCAGGATTTGTAGTTTAACCCAGGCAAAAAACCAAAGCCAGCTTAGTTACCGTCCTTCACGCTAGCAGCTCCCGACCTAGAGGACCAGAACCATAGACTAAATGCCTGACCGAACTGACCAGGCCATCCGATCAGGATCCAAAACCCATCAACCCATAGATGGGAAACCATAAGAAATATAGATAAAACCCAGGTTAATTTAACCTAACGTTTAATTAAATTTATCTCAAATATAATCTCAATTTAATTCGGAATTAAAGTTAGCCTTGATTAAGTTTGATTCGGAATTGGATTGATTTAAGTTTAAAAACCTGTTACTATCATTCCCGTAAGCCATTGAAAATCAAGCTTTACCAATAACTTGGTTAGATTGTTCTCAATGGATGAAGCCTAGGCTCTTAGGCTATTAATAGTGGTAATAAACCTTTTCCATAAGGTGTGAGGAGAAACTAAATGTCCAAACTTTTCTTAAAAGCTCTGCTGGTTGCTCCCGCAGTTCTGGGGGCAGCGGTAGCTGTATCGGGCACAGCTCTAGCAGCTGAATCCGCGCCTGTTAATACCGTTGATGGTCTGCAATCCACCGCTGTTAAGTCAGCTCCTGTGCAACTGGCTCAAATTACCAGCGTTGCCGATCTGACCGATGTCAAGCCCTCTGACTGGGCCTTCCAGGCGCTTCAAGGTCTGGTGCAAAACTACGGTGTTCTGCAGGGTTATCCCGATCGCACCTTCCGTGGCGATCGTCCCCTCACTCGTTACGAATTTGCTGCCGGTTTGAACTCCGCTCTGGATACGTTAGCGGTTCTGATTTCTCAATCCGCTATCAACCCCGATGACCTGGCCGCTATCCGTCGCCTGCAAGAAGAGTTCCAGTCTGAACTGGCCATTCTCCGTGGTCGGGTAGATACCCTGGAAGCTACTACCTCTAAGCTAGAAGCCCAGCAATTTTCCACCACCACCAAGCTGCGTGGTCAGGTAGACCTTCATTTGGTCACTCCCCTAGACGTTTTAGATAATACCAATAGCAAGGAAACCAGCACCACCGTTGAAGCCCGGGCTCGTCTGAACTTTGACACCAGCTTCACCGGTCGCGATCGCCTGCGGATTCGTCTGCAAAGCAGCAGTGGTAACAATGCTCTGAGCGGTTTCGCTGGTCTGTCCAACTCCAGCGGTACTGGCTTTGCTTCTGCCGCTGGCACTTCCTACGGTGTAATCGTCGATGACTTTTACTACAAGTTCCCTGTCAGCAATAGCCTGACCGTAGCTGTGGCGGCTAAGGGTTTCTCTGGCAACGACTGGGTTAGCAGCACCATTCTGCCCTACGACGGTCCTGCTGTGGCTGACGCCAGTGGCGCTCAGTTCTATGACTTTGGTGGTAGCAGCAGCAACGGTGCTGGGGTTGGTCTAAACTTCTCCTTCTCTGACAGCATCGTGCTAGACCTGGGCTACACCGCTGGTTATACTGGTGCCTCTACTCCCTCTGTTGGTATATTTGCTGCCAGTAACCAGAGCTACATTGCTCAGTTGAACTTTATTCCCAAGGGTGGATTAATCAACGCTGCTGCTACCTATCTGCACAACGATCGGTCTTCCCAATTTGGTGCGGCCGGTGCCACTGACACCTTTGGCGGTCTGGTCAGCTTCAACTTCGATAAGTTCTTCCTGGCCGGTCACGGTGCCTTCACCACCTTCGTTGGTGGAGATGACTTTAGCTGGACCGTTGGCGCTGGTGTTAGCGACTTTGGTTTGGCCGGCTCTAAGTTAGGGGTTTATGGAGGCCAGTTACCCCAGGCTTCTAATCGTAGCGATAATCCTTTCCTGGTGGAAGGTTACTACGAGATTCCCTTCAGCAAGTACCTGACCGTTACCCCCGCGGTTATCTATGGTGACGCTAAGTACAAAACTGGCGGCACTGATAACAGCGCTCTTTGGGCTGCTCTTCGGGCTACCTTCAAGTTCTAGTTAGCTGAGGGGAGAAAGACCCACTAGGGTTTTTCTCCCCCAAC
This sequence comes from Nodosilinea sp. LVE1205-7, assembly GCA_041879365.1. Taxonomy (GTDB): domain Bacteria; phylum Cyanobacteriota; class Cyanobacteriia; order Phormidesmidales; family Phormidesmidaceae; genus Nodosilinea. The sequence goes on from CP089923.1 coordinate 67,590, forward strand.
CCCAGCTATCTGCTCGGGGCGTTAACTAAGTAATTCTTTACTCGTGTGTTGACTTAATCTCTCTCAACTTAAATGGCCATACCGGAACGGTTGGCCTCCAAAACTCCTCCCTGGGTTAAAGATTTATTTTGATCAACTCTGGTCAAGATGGCTTTAATCTGTTAGCATTTGTTTCGAAGGAATGCGAGGATGTTTCGGAGGCTATTAACTCCGGTATGTTTTTGTCATTTTCAGTTCTTTATGAACTGTTGTTTACAAAATAGCCTTTTAAGGTGTGAGGAGAGATTAAATGTCTAAGTTACTGTGGAAAGCTTTGCTTGTAGCTCCTGCGGCTCTAGGGGCAGCGGTTGCTGTTTCTGGTGTTGCCATGGCGGCCGAATCCGCTCCCATCAATAGTGTTTCTGGTCTGTCAGCAACCTCTGTTAAGTCAGAGCCCCTACAATTAGCTCAAATTACTAGCGTTGCCGATTTAACCGATGTTAAGCCTTCTGATTGGGCTTTCCAGGCACTTCAAGGTCTGGTGCAAAACTACGGTTGTATTCAGGGTTACCCCGATCGCACCTTCCGTGGCGATCGGTCCCTCACCCGCTACGAGTTCGCCGCTGGTTTGAACTCCTGCTTAGATGTGATGGCGGTGCTAATTTCCCAATCGGCCATTAACCCCGATGATTTAGCGGCTATCCGTCGTCTGCAAGAAGAATTTCAGGCTGAACTAGCCACCCTGCGTGGTCGGGTTGACTCCCTAGAAGCGAAGACCGCCACCCTGCAAGCCCAACAGTTTTCCACCACCACCAAATTGGCTGGTCAGGTTGACGCCAACCTGGTAGTGCCTTTCGATAAGCTGGGCACCACTGAAACCAGCACCAGCGTAGCTACCCGGGCTCGCTTAAACTTTAACACCAGTCTCACCGGTAGTGACCTGCTGCGGATTCGTCTGCAAGGTAGTACAGGCAATGCGATTTCCCCTGCTGACCTGGGTGGTTTGGCCTATGCTGCTGGTGGCACCAGCTACAGCAATGTGAGCATCAATCAATTGTACTACCAGTTCCCCGTTGGCAAGAGCATTAATGTAACCCTGTCGGCTCAAGGTCTGTCTGGCAACGACTGGGTCACCAGTACCATTCTGCCCTACGATGGTCCTGCGGTAGCTGATGCCAGTGGCGCTCAGTTCTACGATGTGGGCGGTAGTACTGGTGCCGGTGCCGGTGCTGGTGTGAATATCGGCATTACCAAGGCCCTGACCCTGGATGTGGGTTACACCGCTGGTTATCCCGGTGCTGCTAGTCCTTCAGTGGGTATCTTCTCTGCTGCCAATCAGAGCTACATTGCCCAGTTGACCTACCTGCCCGGTGGGGTGTTTAGCGGCGCCCTAACCTATCTCCATAGTGACAACTCTGATGTATTTGCAGGTGGTGCTGCCGGTGCTGCCAACACCTACGCTGGGTCTGTGAGCTTCAATTTTGGTAAGTTCTTTGTGGCTGGTCACGGTGCTTACAGCGACTTCAGTGGTGGCAACGACTTCAGTTGGACCGCTGGGGCTGGTATCAAGGATGTAGTGCTGGAAGGTTCCCAACTGGGTATCTACGGTGGTCAGCTACCTCAAACCGTTGGGGAAACTGCCAATCCCGTACTGGTGGAAGGTTACTACCAGATTCCCTTCAGCAAGTACCTGACCATTACCCCCGCCGTCATTTATGGCGACACCAAGGCTGGTGGTTCTGACACCTCCGGCGTATGGGGCGTGGTCAAGGCTTCCTTCAACTTCTAGGCTAGGTTAACCAAGCTTTTGGTTAGTTAGCTAGATAGTGAGTTATAACAAAAAGTCCTGCCCTGGGGCAGGACTTTTTGTTGGAGCGGAGGTTGCCGTGGAATTTGAAACCCGGGTGATTAATACCACCCACCCTTGTGATCCTGCCACTGGGGCCTTAATATCCCCCATTTACCTATCCACCACCTTTGAGCGCAATGCCGATGGTACCTATAGGGGTGGCTACAGCTACGGTCGCAGTGGTAATCCTAACCGTAATACCCTGGAGTCGGCCCTGGCGACCCTGGAACAGGGGGTTGACGCAGCGGTTTTTGCCTCTGGCTCCGTGGCTACCCTGAGTTTGCTGCAAACTCTCAAGCCTGGAGACCACGTAATTGCCCCCACCAGTGTTTACTTTGGGGTGCAACAAATACTGGAAAAGATCCTGGGGCCCTGGGGCCTTGTCTATACCCTGGTGGACACCACTGACCTGGTGGCTCTGGCTGGTGCTCTGCGTTCCCAAACTCGCTTAGTTTTAATTGAAACTCCCTCTAACCCCCTGCTCAAAGTCACCCCTATTCAGGCAGTTGCCGACCTGGTTCACCGGGTAGGTGCCTACCTGGCCTGTGATAACACCCTGGCCTCCCCAGTGCTGCAAACCCCCCTAACCCTGGGGGCCGATTTTGTGATTCATGCCACCACCAAATACCTGGCTGGCCACAGCGATGTGATTGGGGGAGCGGTGGTTACCCGTGAGCTTAACCCTTTGTTTGAACAGCTCCGATTGATTCAGACCGTGGGCGGAGCCATTCCCTCACCCTTCGATTGCTGGCTGACCCTGCGAGGGCTACAAACCCTAGCCCTACGAGTGCGGGCCCAGAGTCAAACAGCCCAGGCGATCGCCCACTGGCTTGACCAACATTCTGCCATTGAGGCTGTTCTCTATCCAGGCTTGGAACACCACCCAGGTCATGGGGTGGCTCAGCAGCAAATGGCGGCCTATGGCGGGGTGCTATCGGTGCTGGTGAAGGGGGGACAGGCAGCGGCCCTGGGAGTCGCCGCCCATACCCGGTTATTCACCCAGGCCACTAGTTTTGGCAGCCCCCACAGTACCCTGGAGCACCGGGCTTCGGTGGAGGCCCCTGGTACCCAAACACCCCCCAATCTACTGCGACTTTCCATTGGGCTGGAGCACCAGCAGGATCTGGTGGCCGATCTGGAACAAACTCTCAGCTCCATCGCCTGAAACCTAGGGAGTACCGGTCGATCCCGCTGGAGGTAGGGGAGCTGGGGCTAAGGGGGCTGGCGGCGGGGAGGGGGAGCGGGACTGAGGACAGGGGGAGGGGCTGGAGCTGGAGTATTCTGGCGAGGTGGTTCTGGTGCTACAGGGGGTTGGGAAGCCGGCGGACTAACGGGACTGGGGGCTGGAGCCGGAGTTGGATTGGGCACCGTGGAATCGGAGGGAGACCCCGAATTGGTTGGTGGTGTGCTCGAGTCCTTAGACTCTGGAGAAGATTGAGTGTTCTTAGTAGCATCAACTGGCGGCTCACTGCTTACCTGTACAGGTTTAATCGGCTCAGCCTTAATACTGCCTTTACGGCCTGCCAGACGGGGTAACTCAGGAAATTTCTCCACCGGAATATCATCGGTCAGTTGGGCCATAAACTGGCGCCAGATTGCCGCAGCGGTACCACTGGCTCCTCGGGTAGGGCGGCTATCATCCCTGCCCATCCAGACTCCAGCCACCAGTTGAGGAATATAGCCAATAAACCAAAGATCACGGTTTTTCTCAGAGGTACCGGTTTTACCTGCTACGGGTCGACCCAGGGCCGCACCGGTGCCCGTACCCCCTTGGACTACTCCCTGGAGCATCCAGGTCATAATAGCTGCCGTGCCTTGATCTACTGCCTGGGTAGACTGCTTGGGGGCCTGGTAAAGAACTTTGCCCTGGCTATTCCATACTCGCCGGATACCGTGGGCTGAAACATGGCGTCCTTGATTAGCCAGGGTGCCGTAGGCGCTGGTTAATTCTAGAAGATTCACCTCTGAAGACCCTAAAGCCAGGGAATAGGCTGGGAGCAGGGGAGACTCAATGCCCATAGCCTTAGCGATTTTGACCACTGGGTCAAAACCCACATCGATGAGCAATTTGACCGCCACCACATTGACAGAGTGCCGTAGTGCCTCTAGCAGGTTGATCTTGCCACGGTACTTTTCATCGTAGTTTTCTGGTTGATAGCCATCAACAACGTAGGCAGCATCGGTATACTCCTTGTAGGGGGAGATGCCAGCGGCAATAGCCGCGGTATAAACAAAGGTTTTGAAGGTAGAGCCGGGCTGGCGCTGGGCCTGAGTAGCTCGATTAAACTGGGTTTTAGTAAAGTCATTACCCCCCACCATAGCTTTAATTTCTCCAGAGCGGGGATCAACCGCCGTTAACGCCACCTGATCTATGCCCTGCCAGCGGCTGTACTGTTCGATCGCCTGGTTTACAGTTTTGTCTGCCTTACGCTGCCAGTTAACGTTGAGAGTGGTTTCTACCGTCAAACCGCCTGCGGCTAGTTGCTCGGGGGATAGCACCTGCTCTAGTTGATTTTGAACGTAAATGGTGAAATAGGGAAACTGACTATAGAGAAACTTAGGCTGCTTAGGCTGAATTTGAATGGGTGTGGCGATCGCAGCTTCAGCCTCAGGGGCAGTAATTGCTTGAGTGGTCAGCATCTGGCGAATTACCCGGTTACGTTGCCCCTCGGCTGCTTGGGGGTTAACCACTGGCGAATATCGGCTGGGGGCGGGGGCCATACCAGCGATCATGGCCATTTCCGCCACGGTTAGCTGATTCATGGTTTTGCCAAAGTAGACCCAGGCGGCATCAGCCACCCCGTAGGCACCGGAACCCAGATAAACCAGGTTTAGATAGCGCTCCATAATCTGATTTTTATTCAGATTCTTCTCCAGCTTATAGGCCATTAGCATTTCCTTAGCCTTACGCTGGAAATTCCTGTCCTGGTTAAGGTAAACAATGCGGGCCAGTTGCTGGGTGATGGTACTGGCTCCTTCTACCACATCTCTCTGGCGTAGATTGGCCCAAACAGCTCGGCCAATACCATGGGCATCAACTCCCTGGTGTTGATAAAATCGCTGGTCTTCAGCCGCAATAAAGGCCTCAATCAACCGGGGGAATATTTTTATAGGCGGTGGTTTCATGGGCACCCGGCCCGATTTTTTGTAAAACCACTCCGTCGGCTGACACCATGGTCAGGGTGCCGTCGCGCTGATAGGTGAGGGCTAACTTCGCATCGGGAAGACTGGCATAGGTGGCCTGGGCGAGGTTCCAGATCCGGGTGGCCCCACCAGCCATTAGGGCACTGACCAGCATCAACAGCCAGAGCAAAACCTGGGGTGTTTCGATTTGGGGACGCCGACCTTTGGAGGGCAAACGGGACCGGGAGTTGGCCGGACCATGGCGATGGGAAGAAACGGTGCGAGAGAAGTTAAAAAGACCCACTTCAGGTGATGGACTGCGGTATGGTGATAGCCAGATCAACCAGAATGGAGTCATAGTAACAAAACAGTTGTTAAAAAAATATAAAGAGAACTCTAGGGGGTTTAGACCGCTTCCGCAAGGGGTAGTTGCAGGGCCATGGCCTAAACCGTCAGCAATCCATGGCCAAAGGCCAGACCAGCCACCAGCATACCCAACACCAGAAAGGGCTGGGCCCTGGCCTGATACTTGACATCGTTCTCCAGAGGGTCCCGGAGAAAATACATATCCTGAAAGGTGATCTGGGGAATGATTAGCAGAATCAGGATAAGAGCATAGAGGTTTTGGTGAATGGTGATCAGATAGGCGGCGATGCTGCCCTGAAAAATATCAATCATCAACACGCAAATCCAGGCGGCAGTGTTAATGCCAAACATGACTGGCAAGGATTTAAGCCCCATCTGGCGATCGCCCTCAACACTCTTAAAATCGTTAACAATGGCGATACCCAAACCAGCCAGACTATAGAACAGGGTGAGGATGACGATGGTACTGTTCAGCTCACCAAAGAGGGCATGGCCAGCCCACCAGGGCAGAGCAATGTAACTGGCCCCCAGGGCATAGTTACCCAGCCAGCCATTTTGTTTCAACTTAAGGGGCGGGGCGGAATAGATATAGGACAGCAGGGACCCTCCCAGGGCCAGGGCCGTAATGGTGGGAAAACTATGACCAGCCCACCAATCCAATCCGTAGGCCAGGGCTACCCCAGCTCCCAGCAGCACCCAAATCTGACTGATCACCTGGGACACAGAAATGGCCCCAGAGGGAATGGGACGATAGGGTTCGTTGATAGCATCAATGTCGCGATCGTAAAAATCGTTGAGGGTCTGGGTATAGCCGGTTAACAGGGGCCCCGATAGCAACATACAGGCCGCTGAGATCATCACCTGCTCCAGGCTCCAGTGGAACTGCCCGGAGGAGGCCGCTCCACATACCACCCCCCAGATCAGGGGAATCCAGGTAATGGGCTTCATTAATTGCAGGCGAATTTTCCAGATAGAAGTTTCACCGCTTTTTGCCCCCTTCATGCCCAATAGTTGGCGCGTAGCACTGCCCTGGTCGGGGGCGGGTTCAGAGGTTGGCTGGTGATCGCTCGATGGCGAGGGAAGGGGTTCAACCATAGCAAATCTTGAGAGAGGGAGGGATAGGGGTGGGCGCTGGGCGGCGGCTAGATTGATCCGCGCAGCCAGAATTCAAGCGAAGGAAATCACCAGATACTGGTCTTGAAACCTGGCCCCAGTTATGGATTTTCCCTGGAGCTGGGCTGGCAGAGCCAGATTGCGTCGCTGGTTTCCGGCTTGTACCGTAACTTCAGGCCCCGACTGGGTTAACTTCACCTGGCTTTTATCAAAACTGGGTAAAAACAACTTCACCACCCGACTCCCTAAATCCACCACGGTGGATCGGTTGGCTGTTTGGGCCAGATGCTGGGGGTCAGGTAGATTAGCCATCAGGGCACTCCAATCCTGACCAGTTTGGCCAGGCATGGAAAAATGAGGCAGGGGAGCAAAGGACCGTTCATATTCGGGATCTAAGGTTCCTTGATTAATCAGTACTCCTGCCACCGTTAAGCCGATCTGCTGAGCGCTACCCCAAACATATCGAGCCGTAGCAATGGCGGCCGCGGCAGGGGTAGTAACCAAAAAAGCCAGGACCCGATGGGGATCGCTGACGGCGTCTCGTCCCTGCTGGAGTAGGGAACTGACTTCTCCCGTGGGCTGTTCCAGTAAATCCCCGGACCAATCTACCGCTAGCACCGTTGCCGCGATCGGCTGGAGCAATGGGGAAACCGTACGCACCAGATCGGATTGCTGAAAAACACCCCGAAATCGCCGTACATACCAGTCCAGAACCTCGGGCAAGCCAAACATCCGCAGGGTGCCCATGGCGTTGCTGCCATCGTAAATAATTACGTCATAGTCACCGCTAGCGTCGTACTCTCGTAGAGCATTCAAGGCTAGAGCTTCATCCATGCCAGGCAGCACGGCTAGTTCCTGACCGTAGATATCCTTCAGGAAAGGGGTGCGAAGATAGCGGGCTTCTAACCCCTTAAGGCTATCCCAGCTATGTTCCAGTAGATCGGTGGTATGGATCTGTAGAGCCCACAGTTGGGGCTGGATTTCTTGTCGAAGGGCTGTCAGGGCAGACCCCAATAAAATTCCAGGAGCGGGGGTAACATCCTGGATTACTAATAAAACTCGCCGACCCTGGGCTGCCAATTGCTTAGCTGTGGCAATGGCAAAGGTGGTGCTGCCGCAGCCCCCTTTGCCTAGAAAGGTCAGAATTTGAGCCATAGCCTTATTAAAAAAAGTAACAAACCTAGGCCGGTCCGAGTTCATCTTCAAAGAACCAGGTGGCGTACTTGTCATCAAAACTGACAACAACACCGACGCCGCTACCATCCACCATTTTAAACTGACTGATTAGTCCACTTTTACCCAGGTAGCCAGCTACATCCTTCGATACCCGATCCCTGAGGCGTACAACTTTAACTTTTTGGCCAATCTCTAAAGCCATAGCGAACAAGGGCTCCCACTGCAAATCTAAAGATAACTCTAAGTCACAGTTTATCAGCGTCTTGTCCCTTAATGAAGGTTCTGGGGGAATGATCGCCAGGGTCCCCTGTCAGCAAGATTTCTTTAAATCAGGCCGGCTACCCATGGCCGTAGGAGCCGGGATCTGGGTTAAATTACTGATGGCGCTACCCCTGGACAGATGCAATGCTGGCAAAACGAATTCTTCCCTGCTTAGATGTCAAAGCTGGCCGGGTGGTGAAGGGGATTAATTTCGTTGATTTGAAGGATGCGGGCGACCCTGTAGAACTAGCCCAGGCCTACAACGATGCGGGGGCCGATGAATTGGTGTTCCTGGATATTACCGCCACCCACGAAGACCGGGATATTATTTACGATGTCGTTTACCAAACCGCCGAGCGGGTGTTTATTCCCCTCACCGTTGGTGGTGGCATCCAATCCTTAGAAACCATTAAACAACTGTTACGGGCTGGGGCCGATAAAGTTAGTATCAATTCCGCTGCGGTCAAACGTCCCGATTTTGTCGAGGAAGCTAGCGATCGCTTCGGCTCCCAATGCATTGTGGTCGCCATTGACGCTCGTCGCCGCCCGGGGGCTGGCTCCCCTAGCTGGGATGTTTACGTCCGGGGTGGCCGGGAGAATACTGGCCTGGATGCCCTCATCTGGGCCGAGACCATGGTGCAGCGGGGGGCCGGAGAGTTGCTTGTCACCAGCATGGATGCCGATGGCACCCAGGCGGGCTATGACCTGGAATTAACCCAAGCCATTGCTGAGCGGGTGCCCGTACCGGTGATCGCCTCAGGTGGAGCTGGCAACTGTCACCATATTTACGAAGCCCTCACCACCGGCAGGGCCGAGGCCGCCTTACTGGCTTCCCTTTTGCATTACGGCCAGTTAAGTATTGATCAGGTGAAGCACTATCTCCAGGCCCATGCTGTGCCCGTGCGGTCAAGGATTTAGCCCCAGCCAAAAGTAAATTCTTTCTGCTAAAGCCCCACCAGCTTTATGAAGAGCTGTTACAATGTGTAACAAGGAAAACTTGATACAGATTGTTAACGATTTCCATGGTGTTTTTACTGCTAGCTATTGTTATTGCACTGGTGGCCTGGGCTCTACGGCTAATGGACCAGGCTATTAAGGTTCAGGAGTTTTCCCTGATGCTGGCGGGTTTTTTGGTGGCCTCATCGGCGGCGGCCATCGTTGGCATTTATTTTTTAATGGGTAATTATAGAATTTACATTCATCAACAGTCGGGTCAGGTTAATGCCTTTCCTTCCTTCGACTATGCCGTCCCCTACGCTGCGGCAAGTTTGGGAGAGATCGCCGATCTTCCCGCTACCTGGGTGCTGCCCTCGGACTAGCTAAAGTGATATCTAGGACTGTTCAGAGTCTTTGTAATATTCTGGATTTTTCCTGATTCAGACTGTTTAATAAGTACCAGACCAGCCGATCCCATTGTGGTCACCTCAGGTTACCTATGGTTGATCCATCGCCACCAATCCAATCCAGCTTCTCTTACGGTATTCGAGGGGCAATTTTAGATTTTATTGATGATCCTTTTTCCTACCTGCGGAGCAGGCCACTCGCTATCTGGCCGATGGTTTGCTGGTCATTCGTCAGGGCTACGTGGCGGCCTGGGGCCCTTACCAGGCATTACGAGCAGATTGGTCAGACCTTCCCATCACCGACTACTCGGGTAAGTTGATTACCCCTGGCCTGATTGATACCCATATCCACTATCCCCAGACCGGCATGATTGCTTCCTACGGGGAGCAGTTGCTGGAGTGGTTGGAGTCCTATACCTTTCCGACGGAACGTCAGTTCGCCGACCCCGACTATGCCGCTGCAATGGCGAATCTGTTTCTAGATGAATTGCTTAAAAATGGCACCACCACCGCCCTGGTGTTTGCCGCCGTCTTTCCCCAGTCAGTAGAGGCTTTCTTTACCGCCGCCGCTGCCCGTAATCTGCGGATGATTAGCGGTAAGGTAATGATGGACTGTCGAGCCCCCGCCTATCTCTGTGATACGGCCCAGTCTTCCTACGAAGATTCTAGGGCCTTAATTCAACGCTGGCATGGTCGGGGACGTTTGCTTTACGCTGTTACTCCCCGTTTTGCCGGTACCTCCAGCCAGGCCCAGTTGCAGATGGCAGCCCGACTGTTGGAGGAATTTCCTGATGTCTATCTCCAGACCCATCTTTCAGAGAACCTCAAAGAGGTGGCCTGGATTCAGTCTTTGTTCCCGGAACGGGCCAACTACTTGGATGTCTACGACCAAGCTGGACTGGTGCGGGAGAAGTCTGTCTTTGCCCATGGTATTCACCTCAGTGACCAGGAGTGGCAGCGGTTATCCCAGGCTCGGGCGGCGATTTCCTTTTGCCCTACCTCTAATTTATTTCTAGGTAGCGGTCTGTTTAATCTACAACAGGCCAAGCATCCCAATCGCCCCGTGAAGTTAGGCCTGGGCACCGATATTGGGGCCGGTACTAGCTTTTCCCTGTTACAAACCAGCAACGAAGCCTATAAGGTGGCCCAACTACAAGGTCAGCAGCTATCGGCCCTACAGGCCCTATTTCTGGCTACCCTGGGGGGCGCTAGAGCCCTCTGTTTGGAGGATAAAATTGGCAGCTTTGAGGTGGGGAAGGAAGCGGATTTTATTGTTTTAGATCCCCAGGCCACACCCCTGTTAGCCCTGCGTAACGCGGGTGGTTTACCGGCAGACCTGACGGGGCTGGCGGATGTACTATTTTCCTTGCTGATGATGGGGGACGATCGGGCGATCGCCGCCACCTACATCATGGGTCAACCTCTCTACCTAAACCCTGGCCAACCGATTCCCTCCGGTTATCATCCGGCCTGACCCCATCGGGGTGGTCAGGCTGGGGGCGAGGCAGTTGTCCCACCAGTCGGGGTGGGTTGCCCGCCACAATGCTGTAGGCAGGGACTGCCCCAGCCACTACACAGCCAGCTCCCACAATGGCACCTTCGCCAATTTGCGCCCCCGCCAACAGGATGGCCTGGGCACCAATCCAGACGTTTTTACCAATCAAAATGGCTGGCTGGTCGGGGGAGGTGGAGGTATCCTCAGGTCTGCATCGGGCTGAAAAGGGGGTGGCGGCGTAGGTATCGGCCAGAACTACTTCGTGGGAAATAAAGCTATAGTCTCCGATCACGACAGAACCATTGGTGCAGACAATGACTCCCACCAGGGTGCAGTAGTTACCAATGGTGACTTGCCCCCGGGGACCCAGGTGGAAAAAACTGTTGCTGTAAATCCCCGTATCATGGCCAGTGGTTAAGCCAAGGGGCCGCTGGCTCTGGTAGTGGCGAAAGGCAAAGCTACTACAAAGCCAGTTGCGCTCCCCCAGATCAATATTGGCCGGTAGGGGGTCGGGAAACCAGTCGTGGTCAAGCCGCAGGGGGGTCATGGATGACTCCCCCTGGGTTGGGGTTGGGCCGGGTTGCCCAGGACCGTAGTTCCAGCCGGAACATCGCGGGTAACTACGGCCCCTGCCCCCACCCGCGCCCCCTGGCCAATTCGCACCCCCTTTAAAATGATGGCACCGATCCCAATCCAGGCATCGTCTTCAATTACAACCGGGCGGGCAATTACGGGGGGGCGCTGTTGGCGATCGCCCAGGGGACTGTTGGCGATCGCCCAGGGGACTGTTGGCGATCGCATCCTGTTGGCGTTGCTGGGGATCCAGGGGGTGAAAGTCGGAGTCGGCGATGGTCACATGGTAGGAAACAATCACCCGATCGCCAATGGTAATGGCCTCCTGGCACATAAAAATAGCCCCCACCAGCACCGTGTCTGAGCCCACCAGCACCTGGCCAGAGGGCTCAACGTTAAAGGTTGTCCAGGTATAGACTTGGGTGCGATCGCCCAGCACCAAACCAGGGTGGTGCTGACTACGAAATCTGGCAAAACTATCCTGGCGTTCCAGCCAGCATTGCTGGCCAATCTGAATATTGGCGGGCAGATCGGTGTAGTCCCAATCACCGGTAAGGGTCCGAAAGTCAGATAGGGTCATGGCACTCATCTTCTAGATCTAAGGACCGAGGGATAACAGGCGAGAGTAATAGCCACCAGCGGCCACCAGTTGATCATGGGTACCGCTTTCGACGATACGACCGTCGGCAAAAACCACAATCCGGTTGGCCTTGCGGATGGTGGAGAGGCGGTGGGCGATCACAATGGTGGTCTGTTGCCTGGGGGGACTCCAGGGCTGACAACAGTAGTTTTTCGGTTGCGGTATCGAGGGCCGCAGTGGGTTCATCCAGAATTAAGATGGGGGCCTTTTTCACCAGGGCTCGGGCAATCGCCAGGCGCTGCCTCTGGCCCCCGGAGAGGGTGGCTCCCCCTTCCCCCAGCACCGTATCGTAGCCCTGGGCTAGCTGGCGAATAAAGCCATCGGCCTGGGCTGCCTGGGCGGCAGCCCACACCTCCTCCTGGCTGGCTCCAGGACAACCATAGGTAATATTGTCCCAAATCGAGAGGGGCAGCAGGAAGGGATCCTGGAGTACCAGGGAAATTTGCGAATCGCAGGGATGGGATTTCAAGACCCCGAATATCCTCACCGTCCAGCAAAATCCGTCCCTGCCAGGGGTCATAGAAGCGCGGCAGGAGGGCAACCAGGCTACTCTTACCGGCTCCGGTTGGCCCCACCAGGGCCAGGGTTTCCCCGGCCTGAATGGTAAGGCTCACCTGCTGCAGGACGGGTTCACCGGGCCGATAGCCAAAGGTAACCTGGTCCAGGCGAATTTCTCCCCTCACCAGGGCAGGATCTAGCCGCCGAGCATGGGCCGCAGGGTAAACCCCGACTGGCTGGTCTAAAACTTCCAGCACCCGCTGGCCACCGGCGGCCGCTCCGGCCACCCCCGAAGACAGATAGGCCAGGGTTTCAATGGGGGCGTAGAGGGCATTCAGGTAGGATAAAAACACCAGTAAGGACCCCAGGGATAGCTGGCCCTGGGCCACCTCCAGTCCTCCCAGCACCATCATGGTGGCGGTTCCCAGGGTGGTTACCCCCGTTACCCCCACCTTAAACTGAAACTGAGTCAGAATACTCCGGAGATAGGCCTTTAGGGTCCGGTAGGAAACCTGACCAAAGCGGCGATCGGCCTCCCCTTCTCGACTAAAGGCTTGAATCATCGGTAGCACCGTCAGAGTCTGTTCCCCCACCGCCATCAGGTCTGCCTCCAGTTGCTGATGGGCATAGGCGGAGGTGGCCATGGGCTGGTGCAGGAGCCGAATTAGCACCACCAGCAGGGGGTGATCAGTATGGCAATCAGGGCCAGGCGGAGGTTTAAGCGGCCCATCACCGTCAGCATCACCACCAGGTTCAGCAGGGAGGTGACTACCGGCTGATAGACCTCTAAAATCAGGTCTTTAATACAGCGACTATCGGTGGTGACTCGACGAATCAGGTCACCGCTGCGGTGCTGATGATGGAACCCTGGCGAGAGGTACTGCAGGTGATCAAAGAGATCGGTGGCCAGGGCATAGGTGGCCCGATTAGCAATACCCGTAGTCAAGTATTGCTGGCCCAGGGTGACCACCTCGCTGGCTAGAAACAGGAGGATAGTCCCCAGAGTTAACCAGGCTAGAAGCCCCGGACCGGTGCTGCCCCCCGGTAGGTGCTGCCACCAGAACCGATGGCCAGGGTAGGAGGGATGGGTGATCACCTGATCAACAATCCATTTTAAGGGCCAGGGTTTAAGGGCTTCTAAACCCACCATTGCCAGGGTTAACCCCCCAGTCGCCCCCAGTCCGGGCCACCAGGGCAGGATATACCGGTTGAGGCGGAGCCACCAGGGTTTCATCGGACTGCCTCCCATTGCCGATCGGGAAACTGCAAGTTATAAAGTCGGTGGTAGACTCCGCCCGCCGCTAGGAGCTGGCTATGGGTGCCGGTTTCAACGATTTTTCCAGCCTCTAGAACCACAATACGATCGGCCTGACGCACGGTGGACAAACGGTGGGCAATTACCAGGGTGGTACGCCCCGCCCGCAGGCGCTCCAGGGCAGCCACCAGGTAGGCTTCGGTTTCTGCGTCCAGGGCGGCGGTGGGCTCGTCTAGAATCAGTACCGGGGCATCCCTTAACAGGGCTCGGGCAATCGCCAGTCGTTGTTTCTGGCCCCCCGACAGGGTGGCGGCCTGTTCCCCCAGCACAGTGTTGTAGCCCTGGGGTAGACGCTGAATGAACTGATCGGCCTGGGCCGCCTGGGCCGCCTGAGCGATCTCTGCCAGGGAAGCTCCAGGGCGACCGTAGGCGATGTTTTCAGCGATGGTGAGGGGTAATAAAAAGGGCTCCTGAAAGATTAGGCCAATCTGCGATCGCAGGTTTTCCAGACGCAGTTGGCGCAGATCCAGGCCATCCAGCCGCACCTGGCCCTGCCAGGGATCGAAAAATCGCGGTACCAGGGATACCAGGGTGGTTTTACCAGATCCCGTAGCCCCTACCAGGGCCAGGGTTTGGCCCGGTAGAACCTCTAGATTCAAGTTCTCAAGAACAGGCCGTCCGGGCTCATAGCCAAAGGTTACCGCTTCAAAGCGCAGGTGCCCCAGTACCGGCTGGGGTAGAAGTCGGGCCTGGGGGCTGTTGTGGATCTTGGGGGGTATTGAGAATTTCTAGAACCCGATCGATGTTGGCTTCAGAGGCCTTTAGATGACCATAGGTGGTCAATAACTGGCGATAGGATTCCTGCATGGCTTCCAGGTAAAAGAGAAAAACCAGCAGACTGCCCACACTCAAGCTTCCCTCGATCGCCTGGCGGCCAGCTACATAGAGAATCAGAGCCTTACCCCCGATGGCGATCATGCCATTTACCAACCCATAGACACCGGTGACCAGCATTGCCTTTTGCTCTAAACCCACCCGGGTGGCCGCCAGAGTAGCAAACCTTTGTCGATTGCGGGCCTCTGTGCTAAAAGCCTGCACCAGGGGCAGGGCCCGCAGGGTTTGGTGGACAAAACTGGTGAGGCGGGCCTGGGCAACCTGGTTCTGGCTGCTACGCTGCTTCAAAGGTTCTCCAAAAAACAGAGCAGAGCCAGCCATAGCCGGAGCCATGGTTAGGGATAAAAGGGTGAGGCCTGGGCTGAGTTGCCAGGCTATCCATCCCATGGTGGCCAGGGTAAACAGATTATGGACTGGGGCAATCAGTAGGGCCTCCGTCAGGCCGTAGATACAGTAGCTATCATCGGCCAGGCGACTGAGAAAGTCCCCCACACTGCGGCGCTGGTGAAACAGCAGGGACAGACGCTGGAGATGGTAGAACTGCTGGCCCGCCAGGTCGTACACCATGCCCTGGCCCGCCAGGCTCCAGGTCCAGGTGAGGGCCCCCTCCAGGCCCGTATTAAGCAGGTAGACCCCCAGGCTGGCGATCGCCGCTAGGACCACCACCCCCAGGGGAGAAGCCTGGAGAGATAGGCCAACCAACAGTCTACCCACCCCCCCGGCAGGGTATGCTGGCCCAGGTAATCTGCCAGGAGTTTTAGGGGCCAGGGCTGCAACGCCCCGGTGAGGGCCATGGTTGCGGTTAAAGCCAGAATTAGGATCAGGTAGGGCCACTGCTTAAGGGCATAGGGCAGCAGTTGGCGGTAACGGTGTAATTTCATCCTCGAATCTGAGGCGACTTCGACAAACAGGCCAGGGCCCTCAGGTAGGTTCCCATGGCTACGGTCCAGTCCCATAGCATTACGGCAACCAGCACCAGGGCTATGGTGCCTAGCACAATAGCCGATTGCAGGTACTGATCCCAGAGGGCGAACAGGGTGAACCCCACCAATACCCCCAGGGTGACCACCGCCAGGGGGCAAGTTTGGGCCAGCACCGAAAGCGCAGTAACTGCTTCCCGGCTCCATGCTCTTCGATCGCCATCAAGACTTGAATAGACCCCATCAACCCGCCCCTAATCTCTAGATCCCAGGCAGAAAAGTCATCGCCGTATAGGGCAATGATGCCCTGGTGGTTAATTTCCTGGACCATGGCTAAAATCCAATCCGCCGCCGAGTGCCACTGCTCGCTCCACAGCGATCGCTGCTGGGGTAGGGGTAACCGTAGCGATCGAATCAGGCGACGGCGACGCCAGGGGGTTAAGCCGTTGTCTAACCGGCCCCATAACCGGGCCAGGGGCTGCATGCAGTACAGCAGGGTGGTTAAGCCGTAGAGTCGCAAGCGTTGCCAGCGGGACAGGGGCCCAAAACTAAAGCGGGCGTGGGCGGCACTCCAGGCCGCCTGACTGAGGGAAATGGCGATGGCGGTGAGCAGCAGGGGAAATACCCAAAGCTCAGGGCTCCAGAACCAATCCAGACCGGCCAGACCAATTAACAATAAAATAATTAAATACCACTCTGGCATGGCGGGAATAGCACTCAACAGGCCCTGGGCGGGTTCGTAGAGAGACTGAAAGGGAGCACTGCCCCAAACCCCATGGTAAATGCGCTGGGGCTGCACCCCCAGGGCTCGCACTAACCCTCGACCGTAGAGGCGGCCGTTCCATCTGAGGTGGCCCAGGGCGTTGTAGCGTTCGGGCCACTTGATTTCTAACAGGGCTTCGGCTTTACCGTAGCCTTTTTGCTGTTTCCAGTAGGCCTTGACGGAGTTACGGCGGTGGTGCCAGACCAGGGCTGCTGGGCTAAAGCCAATTTTCCAACCCTGGTTCTGCAGCCGCCAGCAGATATCGACATCGTCTCCAGCCGCCCGATAGCGGGGGTCAAAACCATTGATGGCCCGCAACCGGTCAACCCAGAAGGCCATATTGCACCCCGGAATGTGTTCCGCTTCTCGGTCGGAAATTAATACATGAATGGGGCCACCGGGCGCATTGGCCACGCAGGCGGCAATGGGGCCATCCTCAGGGGGAGGCAGATTAGGCCCGCCGATACCGGCCCAGTCGGCCTGGCTAAAGCTGATGGCCAGGTAGTGCAACCAGTGGGGATCGGGGTAGGCATCGTCATCAATGTAGGCAATAATTTCCCCCTGGCGGCGGCTAAGGCGGTATTACGGGCCGCACTTAACCCCTGGTTAGTGGCATGGACAATCACCCGCACCCCCGGGTAAGCCCTGGCGATTTCTCCGACTCCGTCATTGGATCCATCGTCTACCACAATTGTTTCAAAATGAAGATACTCTAGCTTTTGCAAGGCGTTCAGGGTATCTCGAATGGTGGGGGAACCATTGTAGGAACAAATGGCCACAGAAATGAAAGGCAGAATCCTATCGGGTGGAAAGGGGCCAGAGCAAAAACTCTGGCCCACAGCTTGCAGGGCTGGTTTGGACTGGCGATCGCGGCTGGTCAGGCCAAAGTCCCAATCTTCTATTTCGGCTCCACCCCGATACCATTCGTCGGTCCAGGCAAAAATAAAACAGCCCGTACAGCCGCCATCGAAAATAGTTCTAATCTGCCACTCCAGCACCTCTGCCTGCTTAGCCTCGCCATTTCTCTGGCTGTCCAGACCAATTTCCGCCATCACTAGGGGTTTGTCTTCCGCCAGATTTTGTAACCGGGCCAGGTAATCTGCTAAACGCTCCCTGGACTCCAGGTAAACGTTAAAGCAGTAAAAGTCCACAAAGGGAGTCAATAGGTATTCCGTACTGGGGTAATTAACGTAGGTTACCAGGCAGGCTGGATCTACGGCTTTAACGATTCGGTATAAGCGCTTGAGAAAGCTTTGTACCCGGGGGGCGCCGTACCAGCGCACAATTGAGGCCGGAATTTCATTACCGATGGCAAAGCCTAAAATGGCCGGATGCCCCCCGCAGGACTGCACCTCCGATCGCACTCGCTGTTCCAGTCGTTGCCGCCGGCGGCGATCGTCGAGAAAGGTAATGTGTTGCTCCCAGGGGAGACCCACCATCACCCACAGGTTGTTTTCCCAGGCCAGATTCAGCAACCATCGGGGGGTACGGTATAGGTTCGCAGGGCATTAATGCCGTTTTCTGCCATCACTTTAAAGTCCTGCGCCACCACCTCCGGTGCGGGAAAGAGCAGCCCCTCCTGGCTGGGGCGAAAGGTACCGTAGGTAACCCCCTTGATATAAAGTTTTTGGTCCCCAACAAAAATAAACTTGCCTTTCACCACTGGCCGTAGCACTGGGGAAGGAAGGCTCTGTGACACCGCTGCTGGGGATGGCGTCCCCGTCAATGAAGGTTTTGTCTGGCTAGACATAAAAGGAATGGGGATGGTTAAGTGAATATTTGGGAAGGACAGCATGCCCTAGAGTTGGGCCATGGCTGCCATTGGGGTAAAACCGCAGAGTTGAATTTCCAAATCCGTGAGTTGCTGGCGAATCAGGGGATCACACAGGGCCTCTAGCTCCAGCCGCCGCTCCTGGCCGTAGGAGGATTGCAACCCCTCTAGAAAGCCGGGATGACAGGCCATTTCCGTAATGCCCTGGGGCAGGGTGGCTAAAATCTGCCTGAGGGCAGCAACGCTGATTTGCTCCGGAATCCCTATGCCCTCTCCGTACTGGCCGTAAAAGTCGCCGCAGTAGCGCACCACCGGGTTTATCTGCCGCAGGCAGATCCCCAGGGCTTGGGCGATCGCCTGGGTAACCGACCTGACCGGTTGATTCAAATGGGCATGCTGATGGGAATCCAGATGGGTGGGCAGCCTGCCCACCAGGCGTTGAAACTCTTCCAGTTGCCAGGCGACTTCCTGGCGAACCAGGGATTCATCCTCAGGGTCAACGATCTGGTAGAGGGGCACCCAGTCGCCATCCTTGTAGATCCACTCCCCAGATCAAGGTGCAAGCCTACGCTAAGGGGGCAGTTTTCGCGGGCATAGGCCGCTGCTGCCGCCGCCCCTGGTTGCCTTACCATTAGGCTGGTACTGGTGACAATTCCCTGCTGGGCAGCCCGTATAATTCCCTGGTTGACGCCTTCACAGAGACCGAAGTCGTCGGCATTCACAATTAAATACTTGGCCATGGTTGCGTAATTTAATATCCCAATTGCCTACAACCCAGCTCGACTCATCAAGCTGGCTAAAACCTTTTCCGCGGCAAGATATTCGGCAGCAATTTCTCGCGCCGCCTCACAGTTGCCCCGGTAATCTGTGCTAATTTCCTCCAGGGCGGCCAGAATATCCTCCCTGGTTTGAAAGCTGAAGAGCCCCTTACCAGTGGGCAGGTAGCTGCCAAAGGCTGTGTCCTGAGTAATTACGGGTCGCCCAGCGGCCAGATAACAGGCACTGCGATCGCTAAACCAGCCACTACGAAGGCGAATATTCTGATCCTTGGCAACGGTAAACTCGCCTCGGGAGTTGACAATAAAGTCGTGGTATGAGGCCATATTTCTGGATAGATCAACAGGATCGGTTAACTTCCAGCGATGGGCCTCCAGTAATTGCCGGTCCGTTCCCTCTACCCCAACGGCCAACTCAAAATTATGGCCACCATCGTCGGGCAAGTCGATGAATTTTCTAAACTCCCGATCCTTTGACCAGTAATAGGTTTCGCCGTTAAAGACAATGTCTTTGCCCTGGTTCTGCCAGGTAGCGATGGTATTAAAGTAGGCGTCAGCCCCAGGTAAAATTTGGTTGTCCCAGAGGTCCAATAGGACCGGTTGCACCGTGGGCAACCAGTTAAATCGCTCCAGGGGAACCCGGCAGTCGGGCTGACCAAAGTTACCACCGTAGGTGAAATGGGTATCGTGGCTGGTCAGGGTATCGATCATGTCTTGATCCCCCTGGGCCACCAGAATTTGCCCGGCCACTGGATCGGTCTCTACATAGATATGGCGGGCACAGGCTCGATGTTCCTCTCGCAACTCCTGGGAGCCTGTGACATTTAAGCAGGCCTCTACCTCACCATAGAGCTGGAGAATTCTGGCCTCATCTAGGCCATAGCATTGACCGCCGGGGTAGTCTCCCCGGAACCCCCAACGGTCTTTGAAACCATAGGCCTCCAGAATGGGGGCAACGGCCTTAATGTTTTTGCTGGCATTGGGGGAAAGATCATTCAGATCGGGATCGTAAATCCAGCGACCGGAGTCTTCAATGTAGTAAACATCGTAGCCCAGACGCCGCAAACCCAATAGGAAGTGAATAAACTGATAGGTCACCCCAGCCAGGGGAAACCAGAAGAGAATACCGAAAACAATTACCTTACCCTTAGAAGGGTTGAAAACACCCATAGCTGCCTTGGTCCTTAAACCTCTGAGTCTGATCAGCGACTCTGGCAAGTAGCCCTGCTGAGGCTGATGCATGACTAATCTAGGGGACCGATATGACTCTCCTGCGACGGCGATGTAACAGAGCTATGACGAAGATGTGACAAGCAGACTTTAGCGAAGCTCGGTTTGTCGCCATGGCCATGGCAATTTTTCCAGTCTTAGCCCACCTTGCTTGGGGGCTAATATCAAGTCCGCTTAATCGACCACACTATGGACTCAGAGTGGGATAGGGTTATCGGCCTATAATTCTTAGGTTAATTGGCCGGACTTGATATAAGGGATATAGCCACAGCCACCGGCAAGGGAATGGAGGCAAGCCAGAACCCCTGCCCAGTATTAGACTGGACCAATCAACCGGGTCCTCAGCGGACTGGGCAAAGCTATAATTCAACCTTCTTGGCGATCAATCCCTAACTACCCAGGGCATCCTGCGGTAGAAAATTACGGTCCTTAGGCAAGGCGGCTACGGGAGCTGTTAACTCAAATTGACCCTGGCTAATCCATTTCTTTAGCTCTAGCTGAACCTGTCTGGCCAGGTATAGGCTGGCCAGGGGAGCGGTACGCACGGTCTGGCCTTCGATGGTAATCGATCCAGATTTGAGCTGGGCATAGCTAACCAGGCCGAAGGTTGGACGCACCCGCCGGGGAATGGCAAAATCCATTACCGGGGCGACAATATCCCCATCCTGGATAGCGCAGTGGGCAGCTACAGCCTCATTTAACAGGGGAATGGGAACGGCCACTCCAAGCATGAGGGAGGGGCCGTAGCCCTTGAAGTAGCACCCCCGCACCCACTCCGGTTGCATTTGCTTAGCATCACCAATCAGGGCAAGAGTGGCTGCCGGGCCAATGGGGGTACGGTTGGGCAAACGACGTTGGAGGGGAAAGTGTTGGGTCCCTTCCCAGGCAATGTAGCCCACTCCACCCCCCAACCAAAGGCGAGTACCAATGCCAATCGCCTCCAGATCGGGATCGTTAAGTAAGGGAGAGAGGGCACCGGGGTTAGCGTAGACCGCATTGCCTAAATGGGGTTGGAGGGGACCCAGATAGGTAGATAGGGGCTGTTCCCCGCCGTTCACTCCAACAATAAAATTTTGGTACAGACAGCGCGGGTTAAACAGGTAGAACTGGTTGATGGTATCCCGGTTAATGGTGGTTTCTAAGGCCGCCCGAGGATAGCAGTCGGTGACATGCCCGGTCGCCTGCACATGGACAGAACGACCAGCAATTAAATTGGCAATGACGTGGCCACCGCCGTATTCTCGAGTCTCTTGACTATCCAGTAAGTCACCTCCCCGACCAATGGTTGCTGGTTGGCTGGCACCAAGATAGATATCCACGGCACCAAACCCGGCATAGGCAGGGACTCCGTCTAGATGGCAGTGCAACAGTTTAATGGGAGGATTGGTGTGACCCAGGTTGAGGATAGCGCCGCAGGATTCCATCGGTTCAAAGGTGCCTGTCACCACCACATCAACTGCTTTAGCGGCGGCGGCGACTCCTGCTTGCTGGGCCAGGGCCTTAAACTCTTCGGCGGTGTAAACAACCACCTGCCCCTGGCGGATTTTCTCATTGATGGTGTCGATGGTACGCATAGGGCCTAGTTCGGGTCGTCGGGCAGCACGGGCTGGAGTGCCAGTAAACCAGCCATCAGCCCAGCAGGAGAAAGTAGCAGGATCCAGATTAACCCAGGGGTAGCCGATGGATTCAAAATCGGCCCGATGTACTTAATCAGAGCACTGATCAGGACCGATAGGGCTAGAAGTTTGGAGATTAAGCGGATGGCAGTCAAGGTCATGGCATCAGGTTTGAGATCGACGCACGTTCAGGCAACACCACTGCTCCCGTCGCCACAGGGTAGCCACTATCCAACCGTGCTGTTCCAGGGTTTCTGCCACCAGTTTAGATTGACTGAGTAAGATACCGCTAAAAATACCCCAGCTTTGGGGAGTTACCAGGGGCGAAAGCTGGGGAACCAGGTCAATAATCACCTCCGCCAGAATATTGCATAGGATCCCCTCCACGGGGCCCTCCAGGGTTTCTTTGAGGGCCTCCAGACTACCATGGACGATCTCCAGTTGCCCGGCGCTAATCTGGTTTAAATCCCGATTAGCCAGGGCAGAACTGACCGCCATGTCATCGATGTCAGCGGCGTAAGCTCGGCGGGCTCCCAATAGAATTGCCGCGATCGACAGGATCCCAGAGCCACAGCCAATATCTGCTACGGTGATGGTTTCTGGCGTAGAGGCCAGGCGCATTTCCAGGGATTCCAGGCAAAGTTGGGTGGTGGGGTGGGCACCGGTGCCAAAGGCAATCCCCGGATTTAACCGCAATACCAGCCGTTGGTTATCGGCGGGGGGATCAAGCCAGGCGGGGGTGACCAACAGGCGATCTCCGATCGGTTCGGGCTGCCAGTGCTGTTTCCAACTTTTAGACCAGTCTTCTTCGTCAATTAACGTCCACCAAACCTGAGGAGGGGGCAAATCATACCCCAGGGCATCTTGCTTAACCAGGAGGGCCAGGGCCGACAGATCCAGTAGCTCCATCCGGTGCTGGGGGAAGTAGGTCTTTACCAGGCAGGCCGTTCCCCGCATCTGACTGGCGGTCCCCTGACTACCAAAGCTGTCGAAGCGCCAGAATATCCCCTCTTCCAGAGCTGGGCTGCCCAGTACCTGTACTTCCCACCAACTTGTTGTCATAGCTAAACCTATAGATTCACCGTATAGGCATCGCGGATGCCTTCTACCTTAGTAATTTCGGTCAAGATACCCTCTGGCAGCGGATCATCCAGACTCAGTACCATCACCGCATCGCCGCGGACAATCTTGCGACCCACCTGCATGCTGGCAATGTTGACATTGAAACTACCCAACAGGGAGCCAATTTTACCAATAATGCCCGGCATATCCCGGTGTAGGGTGAATAGCATGTGCTGGGTAGGAGGGACATTGATGGGAAACTGATCGATATCGGTAACCCGAATTTCACTTCCCCCCAACAGCACCCCAGTTACCGCATGCTCTCCCAGGCTGCCTCGGGCGGAAATGCTTAGGGAGCCGGTGTAGTCACGAATATCGGCGTCCCGGGTTTCAATCACATGGATGCCCCGCTGCTTGGCTTCAATGGCGGCGTTGACGTAATTGACCCGTTCCTGCAAAGCATGGGAGAGTAAACCCTTAAGGGTGGCAATCATAATCGGTTGACTATCGCCAGAGGCAATATCCCCCTGGAGGCGTACCGTTAGTTCCTGCACCCGGCCCCCCGCCAGTTGCCCCACCAGGTTGCCCAGGGTTTCCGCCAGTTGCAGGTAGGGACGCAGTTTTTGCAGGACATCCGGGCTTAAGCCAGGAATGTTAACGGCGGAGCGGGCCGGCAAACCCAGCAGCACATCGCGAATTTGTTCGGCTACGTCAATGGCGACGTTGACCTGGGCTTCTTCTGTGGAAGCGCCCAGGTGGGGAGTCAGGACCACCGCTTTACCCAGATCTCGCAGTTCTGACTCTCCCAGAGGCTCAGATTCGTAGACATCCAGGGCGGCCCCACCAATCTGTCCTTGTCGCAGGGCCTCGGCCAGGGCAGCCTCATCAATAATGCCGCCCCGGGCACAGTTGATCAGTCGTACCGTCGGTTTCATCATGGCCAGGGTGCGGGCGTTAATCAGATGGGTGGTTTCTGGGGTTTTAGGCAGGTGCAGGGTAATGTAGTCCGCTTCCCGAAACAGCAGGTCCAGATCCACCAGACGGCAGCCTAACTGCTCGGCTCGCTCCGCTGAAATGAAGGGATCGTAGGCTAGCAGTTTCATGCCCATGGCCCGAGCCACCGCTGCCACGTGGGAACCAATTTTGCCCAGGCCCACCACCCCCAGGGTTTTCTTGTAGACTTCTACCCCGGTAAAATCGCTGCGTTTCCATTCCCCGGCTTTGACCGAGCGATCGGCACTGGGAATATAGCGAGACAGGGCCATCATCATGGCCAGGGCGTGTTCAGCGGCGGCGATGGTATTGCCCTCTGGGGAGTTGACCACTAGAATGCCCCGCCGAGTAGCCGCCGGTACGTCTACATTATCGACCCCGACTCCAGCCCGGCCGATGATCTTGAGGTTTTGTCCGGCTTCAATCACCGCCTCGGTTACCCGGGTACCGGATCGAATCATCAAAGCATCGTAATCGCCAATAATCTTAATCAGGTCCTCAGGGGAAAGACTGGTGTTAACATTTACTTGGGCTACCTGGGAGAGAATATCCAGACCGACTTGATCGATGGGGTCAGAAACGAGAACCTTAGGCATGGGTCAACTGCAAGAATGTCACAAGCATCTACTTTACTGTAAAGCCGGTTTTTTCACCTATGATTTAGCTTGCTAAATACTGGTCTCAATGGCAGTCTCAAGAGGCTTCTCCCCTGCTGTTTGACCTGGTGGTAACCCTATGCCTACCTCTAGTCCAGTCTCAGGCTTTGACTTTGCCAAACCGGCGATCGCGCTGTTGATAGGCCGTCAGGGCCCGATGGAATTCACTGATATCAAAGTCGGGCCAGAGGGTATCGGTAACGTAGATCTCAGCGTAGGCCAGTTGCCATAGTAGGAAATTACTAATCCGCATTTCACCGCTGGTGCGGATCAACAGATCGGGATCGGGCAGATTGGCCGTATAAAGGTGCTGGCTAAATAGGGCTTCGGTAATATCTTCAGGGGCCAATTCCCCAGCCTGGACCTGGCTGGCCAGGGCTCGACAGGCCTGGACAATTTCCTCCCGCCCTCCGTAGTTGGTGGCTACGGTAAAGTCAATGCCCTGGTTGCTTTGGGTTTCTTGAATGGCCAGTTGAATTTCAGCCTGGAGAGAGGCGGGTAGAGCCACCAGGTCCCCCACAAACCGAATCCGTACGTTCTCCGCCATCATTTCCATCAGTTCCTGACGCAGGACTCGCTCAAATAGGGTCATCAAAAAATCCACCTCTTCCATGGGTCGGCCCCAATTTTCCGTAGAAAAGGCGTAGGCGGTAAGGGCCCCAATGCCCCAGTCACGACAGCAGCGTAGCAGGGTTTTAAGGGTATCCACACCCCGCCGATGGCCCATGATCCGGGGTAGTCCGCGGCGCTTAGCCCAGCGACCATTACCATCCATAATCACGGCTACGTGTTGGGGCAGGCGATCGGGGTTTAAATCGTCGGGTAGGGAATAACGCACAATAGGCTTGGGGATCATTTCTGCTTGGGAGGAGAGGAGGAGGATCGGCCAGATGAGCGAAAAACAAAGCTAATCGCTTCACCAAGCAACTGTCGCCCCAGGGTTCTAAGTCGAGGCGCCACGGGCTCGCGATCGCTGGTTTTAGCAAATCTAGATCGCAGAATACTACGCAGGCGGCTACTGGTTAAGGGCCGTTCTAGCATACCGCTCTCCGCTAAAGAAATGGACCCGGTTTCCTCTGATACCACCACACAGATACAGTGTTCGACCCGCTCGGTAATACCCATGGCGGCGCGATGGCGGGTGCCCAACTGGCGCGAGGCCGCCCGCTCAGAAATTGGCAGAATGACCCCAGCGGCTACCACCCTACCGCCCCGAATCAGCAGGGCTCCATCGTGGAGTAGGGTGGTGGTTTGAAAAATAGTCTGAATCAACTCCTTAGAAACCTCAGCGTTTAGCCGTACCCCGGGTACGGAAAAATCTCGGTCATCAATGGGCTTATCGGTTTCTAAGATTAACAGAGCCCCAGTCCGATTCTGGGATAACTCCTTAACCGCATCGACAATCTCATCAATCACACTGTTGGCCTGGGGCAGGGCTTCCCGGGAGGGCCGCAGCAGTTGCATCAATTTTCCCTGACCCAGCAGTTCCAACAGGCGACGAAACTCCCCTTGCAGCATAAAGGCCATCGCCACCGCCGAACCAATCACCAGCTTGTCCAGCACAAAGCTCAACAGGGTGAGTTCCAGAGTTTTACTGACGGCGGCAGCCAACATCAAAAAGATCAGGCCCCTAACCATCCACAGGGTGCGGCGATCGCCGATGACAATTAACACCACGTAGCTCAGCAGGAGCACCAGGGCTATATCAAGCATCTGTAACCCTAACCTGACCCGGTCCGGGTTTGTCAGCCATTGCTCCCAGAGGTAGTTCATGCCGTTTGAGGAGGAGGTGCAGGGCAGAGCTGATGGAGGTTGCCTGGGACCGTTGCTGGCCTGGAGCCAGGCTCAGGAATTAGCAGGTTAACCTGGACTGAGGCTTTCGGGTAGGCAATCCTGGCGAATCAGATCGTGCAGGCTCTCTCGCCGTAAAATCAGCCCAGCTTCACCGTTTCTGACTAGAACTGCAGCGGGCCTGGGGACTCGATTGTAATTGGAAGCCATACTGTAATTGTAGGCACCGGTGGCGGCAATGGCGATCACATCCTGCTCCTGCAAGGTGGGCAAGGGGGCGTCCTTAATCACAATGTCCCCCGATTCGCAGTGCTTACCCGCCAGGGTAATGATTTGGTCCAGGGGGGCTGACATGCGGTTGGCCACCAGGGCTCGATAGACCGATTGATAGGTAATCGGGCGGGGATTATCGGACATGCCCCCATCAACGGCGGCATAGGTGCGCAGACCCGGAACAGACTTTTGACTGCCTACCCGGTAAGCAGTTATACAGGCGGAGCCAATCAGCGATCGCCCTGGTTCACAGAGCAAACGGGGCAAGGGCAGTTGCTGGGCCTGGCAGGCGGCTATGACACTGTCGCAGACGGTTTTCACCCAGGTGTCAATGCTGGGGGGATCATCGGCTTCGGTATAGCGAATTCCCAGCCCGCCCCCGACATCCAACTCCGTCAGGGGCAAACCGTAGCCCTGGGCGGTGGTCAGCCACTGGGCCATAACGGCTCCCAAATCCTGGTGGGGGTTAAGCTCAAAAATCTGCGATCCAATGTGGGCGTGCACTCCCAGGACCTTTAACTGGGGATGATCTACCAGAAACTCAAACACTGGCTTAATCTGATCGGGATCAAAACCAAACTTGCTATCCAGGTGGCCAGTACGAATATACTCATGGGTATGACATTCAATGCCGGGGGTAATTCGCAGTAACACTGGCACCGGCTGATCAGCGGTCGCCAGGTTCGCCAGGGTACGTAACTCCAGCCAGTTATCCACCACCACCCGACAGCCCGAGGTCAGGGCTAAAGCCAGTTCCTCTCCAGATTTGTTGTTACCGTGGAAGTAGATGGTTTCAGGAGAAACCCCCGCCTCAGTGGCGGTAAACAACTCTCCAGCTGACACTACGTCAATACCCAGCCCCTCAGCCGCCACGATGGCACAAACCGCCAGGCAGTTCCAGGCCTTAGAGGCGTAGAGCACCAGCGCCTCCCCTGGATAGTGGCGGGCAAAACCCTGACGATACTGGTGGCAGGCCGTCCGTAGGGTATGGTCATCCAAAATATACAGGGGAGAGCCAAACTGTTCCACCAGATCCACCACATCGCAGCCCCCCACCACCAGATGATCGGCCTCATTAACAGTGGCCGTCAAGGGCAGCAAACTCTGATTGGGCGACCCCTGGGCGGCCTCGCCCCGGATCCCTAAATACTGGGTGCTACCCAGGCTGGCGGTTGCAAGTGTTGATACCATGATAAATCCCTAATTAATCCCGGTCTGCAACTATCTCTAACTCTGGCTTTAGCTCTGGCAAACAGAATGGCCAAACTTTGCCTATCCTACTGGACAGAGGTCAGACTCAGCTACCCGATTGGGCCTGACAATACGGCAACAGTGTACAATCAAGAGCCGGTTACAACACACAGCCATGGGTGAAATTTGCTGTCTAGAACCTTCCCCCCAGGATATTGCTGCGCTGGTGGATCTGGATCGGCGATCGCTGGGAGGCATCTGGTCCGCCGCCACCTATGGCCGCGAAATTGAGAGTCCCAATAGTTGCCTCCGCATACTCACCCGCCCTGTCCTAGAGCCGCCCCTCCTAATTGGGCTGGGCTGCTACTGGAGAATTTTGGAGGAAGCCCACCTCACCCTACTAGCCATTGATCCAGCCTATCAGCGGCGGGGACTGGGCCAGTGGTTACTGGTACAGCTACTGACCCATGCCTGCGATCAGCAGCTACAGCGGGCCACCCTGGAGGTGCGTTGCTCTAACCAGGTGGCCATTCTGCTATATCAGAGCTTTGGTTTTCAGGTGTTGGGGCAGCGGCGGCGTTACTACGGAGATGGAGAAGACGCCCTGGTACTCTGGCAAATCTCTGCAATCCCCTGAGTTTCAAGCAACCCTGGCGCGCCGCCGCGATCGCAGCCGGGAGCACCTGGAACGACAGGGATGGATCCTCAGCTGCCAATTGGCTGTGACCCCATCTGCAGTGATCCCCAATCCCTAATTAATTTTTAGAGAATCACTAAAGGTGAGGAAACCCCCCTGTTTAGTTGGGCACAACCCACAAAATTCCCTGTGCTAGAATTTCTCTATCCGGCACGCACCAGGTGATTATTACCATCATGTTTGAACGCTTCACAGAAAAAGCTATCAAGGTTATCATGCTGGCTCAGGAGGAAGCCCGGCGGCTTGGCCATAACTTTGTTGGCACCGAGCAAATCCTCCTTGGGTTGATTGGGGAAGGCACCGGCGTAGCCGCCAAGGTGTTGAAGTCCATGGGGGTAAACCTCAAGGATGCTCGCATTGAGGTAGAAAAGATTATTGGTCGCGGCTCTGGCTTTGTGGCGGTGGAGATTCCCTTTACTCCCCGGGCCAAGCGAGTGCTGGAGCTATCCCTGGAGGAGGCCCGGCAGTTAGGTCACAACTACATCGGCACGGAGCATTTACTGCTAGGGCTAATCCGTGAGGGCGAGGGGGTAGCCGCTCGGGTGCTAGAAAACCTCGGGGTAGATCTTTCCAAGGTGCGCACCCAGGTGATTCGCATGCTGGGGGAAACCGCCGAAGTCTCCACTGGCGGTGGCCAGGGTCGCACCAAAACCCCCACCCTGGACGAGTTTGGTTCTAACCTCACCCAGATGGCTTCAGAAGGCAAGTTAGATCCGGTGGTGGGGCGGCAAAAGGAAATCGAACGGGTGATTCAAATCCTGGGTCGCCGCACCAAGAATAATCCGGTGCTGATCGGCGAACCTGGGGTGGGTAAGACCGCCATCGCCGAAGGGCTGGCCCAGCGCATTGGCAATGGCGATGTGCCCGATATTTTAGAAGACCGTCGGGTAGTCACCTTAGATATTGGCCTGCTGGTGGCGGGCACCAAGTACCGGGGTGAGTTTGAGGAACGGCTGAAGAAAATCATGGACGAAATCCGCTCCGCCGGTAACGTCATCCTGGTGATCGATGAGGTCCATACCCTGATCGGGGCTGGAGCTGCCGAAGGGGCGATCGATGCGGCCAACATCCTCAAACCAGCCCTGGCTCGGGGCGAGCTCCAGTGCATTGGGGCCACTACTCTGGACGAGTACCGTAAGCACATCGAACGGGATGCCGCTCTGGAGCGCCGCTTCCAGCCGGTGATGGTAGGGGAACCCAGCGTTGATGAAACCATTGAGATTCTCCACGGTCTGCGCGATCGCTACGAACAGCACCACAAGCTGAAAATCTCCGACGAAGCCCTGGAGGCGGCGGCTAAGCTCTCCGATCGCTATATTTCTGACCGCTACCTGCCGGACAAGGCCATCGACCTGGTGGATGAAGCCGGCTCCCGGGTGCGGCTGATCAACTCCCAGTTGCCCCCCGCCGCCAAGGAACTGGACCGGGAATTGCGCCAGGTGCTTAAGGATAAGGACAATGCGGTGCGTTCCCAGGACTTTGACAAGGCTGGGGAACTGCGCGATCGGGAGATGGAAATTAAGGCAGAAATTCGAGCGATCGCACAGAACAAGGCCGCCGAAGAGTCAGAAGGGGAAGAATCCCCAGTGGTGGGCGAAGAAGACATCGCCCACATCGTCGCCTCCTGGACCGGCGTGCCCGTCAAGTAAACTCACCGAGTCCGAGTCCGAAAAACTCCTGCACATGGAGGACACCCTGCACCAGCGGCTGGTGGGTCAGGACGAAGCGGTGAAAGCCATTTCCCGAGCGATTCGCCGGGCGCGGGTGGGCCTTAAAAACCCCAACCGCCCCATCGCTAGCTTCGTCTTCTCTGGCCCTACCGGGGTGGGCAAAACCGAGCTGGCCAAGTCCCTGGCCTCCTACTTCTTTGGTTCCGAAGACGCCATGATTCGCCTGGATATGTCGGAATTTATGGAGCGCCACACCGTCTCCAAACTGATTGGTTCGCCTCCGGGCTACGTCGGTTACAACGAGGGCGGTCAGCTCACCGAAGCGGTGCGGCGGCGACCCTACACCGTGGTGCTCTTCGACGAAATTGAGAAGGCCCACCCCGACGTCTTCAACATGCTGCTGCAAATTCTAGAAGACGGTCGCCTCACCGATGCCAAGGGGCGCACGGTGGACTTCAAAAACACCCTGCTAATCATGACCTCCAACATTGGTTCTAAGGTGATTGAAAAGGGCGGCGGCGGCCTGGGCTTTGAGTTTGAGCAAAATCAGGCCGAATCCCAGTACAACCGGATTCGCTCCCTGGTCAACGAAGAACTGAAGCAGTACTTCCGGCCCGAGTTCCTCAACCGGCTGGATGAGATCATTGTCTTCCGCCAGCTCACCAAGGACGAGGTCAAGGAAATCGCCGAAATCCTGTTGAAGGAAGTCTTTGCCCGCCTGACGGAAAAACACATCCATCTCCAGGTTACCGAACGCTTCAAGGAGCGCTTGGTGGAGGAAGGCTACAACCCCAGTTACGGGGCTCGTCCCCTGCGGCGGGCGATCATGCGCCTGCTGGAGGACACCCTGGCGGAGGAAATTCTCTCCGGTCGCTTGGTGGATGGGGATACGGCCACCGTGGATGTGGACGATACCGGCAAGGTCACCATTCAGGCGGAGCACCGCCGCGAACTGGTGGGCGCAGAAAGCTAGGGCCAGGGTTAGACTCAGGCCGAGGGAAGCATCCTCAGGGTGCTTCCCTATTTTTATGGCTGTAGTTCTCAAGCCTTTCTGGCCAAGCCACAGGGCTTCTACCCTGGAAAAAACGCCTGGAGCAATTCCCAACCAGTCCCAACCCAGGAGTAGGGCGATCGATGCCGGCATTTCGCCGGCATTAATCAGGGGTGCTAGTCAAAGTCAGATTTTAGATTTTTACCGGTCCTAGGGTATCGATAAAGATATAGATTAGAACCAATGTCTGAATTTTTAAGCCACTCTTTCAACTTGGTTTCTAACCTATGAGTATTAAAACTATTGCCACCCAGCCCTACGCCGATCAAAAACCTGGCACTTCAGGGCTGCGCAAAAAGGTTAGGGTTTTTCAGCAGCCCCATTATTTAGAAAATTTCGTTCAAGCAACCTTTAATAGTCTGGCCGGCTACGCCAACCAGACCCTGGTGGTGGGGGGAGATGGGCGCTATTACAACCGCGAAGCGATTCAAATTATTTTAAAGATGGCGGCTGCCAATGGCTTTGCCCGAGTTTTGGTAGGCTTAAACGGCATTTTGTCTACCCCCGCCGCCTCCTGCGTAATCCGTAAAAATAAGGCCTTCGGGGGTATTATTCTGTCGGCCAGCCATAACCCCGGCGGCCCAGAAGAGGACTTTGGCATCAAATACAATATTGCCAACGGTGGCCCCGCCCCAGCTAACATTACCGATGCTATTTTTGACCAGAGTCGGGTCATTCAGGAGTATAAGATTCTTGATGCAGTAGATGTAGATCTGAGTCGGGTTGGTACCCATAGCCTGGGGCACATGACCGTGGAGGTAATTGACTCCGTCATCGACTACGGGGCCTTGATGGAAACCCTGTTTGACTTTGGTCAAATTCAGCGGTTGCTATCGGGGGGTAACTTTCGATTTTGTATGGATTCTCTCCATGCGGTCACTGGTCCCTACGCCCAGGCCCTGTTTGAGCGTCGCCTTAGCGCCCCTGCCGGTACGGTGGTGAACGGGGTACCCCTGGAGGACTTTGGCGGCGGCCACCCCGATCCTAACCTGGTCTATGCCCACGATTTGGTGGAGATTATGTTTGGCAATCAGGCCCCCGATTTTGGGGCGGCCTCCGATGGTGATGGAGATCGCAACATGGTGCTGGGCAACCATTTTTTCGTCACCCCCAGTGACAGCCTGGCAATTTTGGCCGCCAATGCCACCCTGGTACCCGGCTACCGCCACGGTCTGGCCGGTATTGCCCGGTCGATGCCCACCAGTCAGGCCGCCGACCGGGTGGCGGAGAAACTGGGCATCGACTGCTACGAAACCCCCACCGGCTGGAAATTCTTCGGCAATTTACTGGATGCGGGTAAGGCCACCCTTTGTGGGGAGGAAAGCTTTGGTACCGGCTCCAACCACATTCGCGAAAAGGACGGCCTCTGGGCGGTGTTGTTCTGGTTGAATATTCTGGCGGTGAAGCAGCAACCGGTGGAGACCATTGTGCGAGACCACTGGCGTACCTACGGCCGCAACTACTACTCTCGCCACGACTATGAAGGGGTTGACAGCGATCGGGCCCATACCCTGGTGGATAACCTGCGCCAGCAGTTGGCTACCCTCCCCGGCAAAAGCTTTGGCCCCTATACCGTTGCCTATGCCGATGACTTTGCCTACACCGACCCGGTGGATGGCAGTGTGAGCCAGCAGCAGGGTTTACGCATTGGCTTTGAGGACGGCTCTCGGATTGTTTACCGGCTATCGGGTACCGGCACCTCTGGCGCTACCCTGCGACTCTACGTCGAGCGCTTTGAGGCTGATCCCCAGCAACACAATCAGGATACCCAGGCGGCCCTGGCAGATTTGATCCAGCTGGCGGACCAGATTGGCCAGGTGAAAACCCTCACTGGCCGAGATCGGCCAACGGTGATCACCTAGGCGACTTAGGTCAGTCCCAGAGTCGGCGACGCTGGGGGGCCTGCAGGCGCTGGTGGCTATCCCGCAATAGGGTGGGAATGGGCAACTGCTCAGGGCAGCGAGGCAGGCAGTCGCCACAGTCAGTGCAACGGTTGGCCCGACGGCCTGGAAACCAATGGCCAGCTTGCTCAAACATGGCATAGCGATAACGGCCAAAGTTTTCCAGGTCAAAGGCAACCGCCAGATTACGCAACCGTAGCACCTCTGGAATCTGAATATCCTCCGGGCAGGGCAAACAGGCATAGCATTGACTACACTGGTCTGTCCCCAACACCAAACCCTGGTGCTGGCTGAGGCGTTCTAGGGTAGCTATTTCCAGAGCACTGAGGGGTTGGCTTTGATCCACCAGAGGGGGAGAAAATCTAACTCCCCCTCTGGGCAGGTCCGGTACTGAGGGTGGTGATGCCTGGCTGACTTAGCAACCAGCGGTAGGTCAGAGCTAGGGGCGTAAAGGGCTGGCAGAGGTCGATCAGGGTCTGGGAAGGGGTGTAGAGCAGGCCCCCCTTATCGGCTGGAGAAATAATAAATATCCCCAGGTCCTGCTGCCGGGCCAGATCAATTAGGGGAGCATGGCGCTGAAAAAAAAAGTAGTAGTGAAGATTGAGGAACTCGAATAGCCCGGTCGAGATCGCCGCCTCGAATCAGGGATCGGGAGCCATGGCTGGAAAACCCCACATGGCCAATCCAACCCTCCGCCTGGGCCTGGCGCACCGCCGCCATACAACCCTGGGGTTGCTGCACCCAGGCCAGATGCTCCCAGGTATTCAGACCGTGTAAAGCCAGGCAGTCAATCCGTTGGCCTCCCAGGCGACGATAGGAATCTTCCAGGTAGGCGGCCATGGTGGGGCGATTGGGTAGGGGGGAATCTTAGTGGTGAAAATCAAGCCCTGAGGTCGCCCCTGCTCCTGGAGCCAGCGCCCTAGCCAGCGTTCACTGCTACCGTAGCCCCGCGCGGTTTCGATGTGGTTAATGCCCAGATCCAGGCCCCGTCTTAGGGTGGCATCAAAAATTTCCCAGGAATCCAGACAGCGCATGGTTCCCAGGGAAAAAAGCGAGAGGGACAAGTTGGTACGCCCGAAGCGACGGTAGTGCATAGGCGGTGGCCCCAGCGGCAGGGGCTCAATCCCGGCTAACCCTCCAGAGGTTCGTTACTAGGAGACGCGTGACCGCCTCGCTGAATAAAATCAGCCGGACTGAGATTGGATAGAAAGCTATGGAAGGCTTCTTTTTCGGCTTCATCCGCATCCCGATCCACGGGCATGGAGGCTTCAGCAATCACCTCTTCCATCACCCAGATTGGGGCATCTAACCGCAGGGCAATGGCAATGGCATCACTGGGGCGGGCATCGTAGTTCTTGCCGGGTGTCTCCCTGGACCAGGGTGAGCAGGGCGTAGAAGGTATTATCCCGCAGAGAATGGATAACCACCCGCTCCAGGGTCATGTCCCAGGCTTCCAGCAGGTTAACAAACAGGTCGTGGGTCAGGGGCCGGGGTGGGGGCTGATTTTCCAGGACGGTAATAATGGAACTGGCCTGCTCCCGGCTAATATAAATAGGCAATTGACGGCGATCGGTGGGATCGCGTAGCAAAATTAGTGGACTATGGGACGCCGCATCAAGGGCAATCCCGGCGACTTTCATTTCAATCATGAATTTGGCCTCTCGGATTCGTTGCACCCTGGACAGCCTGCCTCACATCAGCGGGATTGAGTGACTGGATTAATTCACTCAAGGTTCCCGGCCAGACCTCCTTAAGTCCCCTATCCCCCCATCACCTGAATCGTTATTATCAGACTTGATCGGGTTAAATGGACTGGACCCCTGTCAAGGCGTAGGTTCAACCAGAATATTATTCCATAGTTCCAGTATGCCTTGAACCTACCCTGGCTGGGGCTACCTTGACCTGAGGATATAATTAAGTCTTGATAACTGAGCAGTTTTAATCATCCAGTATTGATAACCCCTATCCACCTTCGCCATTGGCTGTTTTATGTTTACTGGCTTAATTCAAGCTCGAGGTGAGCTTTACCATCGTGGCCATAGCCAGCTCCAGATTACCCTTCTGGAACCTGTTCATCCCCTACTCCGCGATATTCATTTAGGCGATAGTATCGCCGTTGATGGTATTTGCTTGACGGTGGCGGAGGTTTTACCCCAGGGTTTTGTAGCCGAGGTCTCGCCCGAAACCCTGGCCCGCAGCACCCTGGGCCAACTGCCGGAGGGCCATTGGGTGAATCTGGAATCAGCCCTGCGGGTGGGAGGTAAGGTCGGAGGGCACTTTGTAACTGGTCATGTTGATGGCCTGGGGGCATTAGAGATGGCAATGATTACTGACAATGCCTGGCGTCTCAGCTTTACCATTGGCGATCGCCAGGTCACCCCATACATTGTGGCCAAGGGGAGCATTGCCATTAACGGCATCAGCCTGACCATAGCTGAGTGCAACCCGGTTGGGGACTGGTTCGCCGTAGCGGTTATTCCGGTCACCTACCAGGAAACTACTCTGGCCGCCCTCAAACCCGGAGAATCGGTGAATTTGGAAGCAGATATTCTCGGCAAGTACGTGGAGAAACTACTAACGAAAGCGGGTCCAGCCCTGGACCAGGGGCTTTCCTTTGATTTTCTGGCCAACCATGGTTACTAGCCCGGTGCCCGCTATGCCATCGCTATGGAGAACCCGTTCAGACTTGTTTACAAACCGAAACAATAGGGTTAATATTTATTTATACATATTCGGTTTTCCGCCTTTTATTGGCGAGACCTTTGTAAACTCGCACTTTTTACTATCATGACAACGACTCTACAACAACAACGGAGCGCTTCCCTGTGGGAGCAGTTCTGTCAGTGGGTAACCAGCACCGAAAACCGCCTTTATATTGGCTGGTTCGGCGTGCTGATGATTCCTACTCTGCTAGCTGCCACCGCTTGCTACGTCATCGCCTTCGTCGCTGCTCCCCCTGTGGACATCGACGGTATCCGTGAGCCCGTAGCTGGCTCCCTCATGTACGGCAACAATATTATTTCTGGTGCCGTAGTTCCTTCCTCCAACGCCATTGGTCTGCACTTCTACCCCATCTGGGAAGCGGCTTCCCTGGATGAGTGGCTGTACAACGGTGGTCCTTACCAGTTGGTGATTTTCCACTTCTTGATCGGTGTGTTCTGCTACATGGGTCGGGAATGGGAACTGAGCTACCGCTTAGGTATGCGTCCCTGGATTTGCGTAGCCTACTCTGCGCCTGTGGCCGCTGCTACCGCTGTATTTCTGATTTACCCCATTGGTCAAGGTTCCTTCTCCGATGGTATGCCTCTGGGTATTTCTGGGACCTTCAACTTCATGTTGGTGTTCCAGGCTGAGCACAACATTCTGATGCACCCCTTCCACATGTTGGGTGTGGCGGCAGTGTTCGGTGGTAGCTTGTTTTCCGCCATGCACGGCTCCTTGGTGACCTCTTCTTTGGTGCGTGAGACCACCGAGACTGAGTCTCAGAACTATGGTTATCGGTTTGGCCAAGAAGAAGAGACTTACAACATTGTGGCGGCTCACGGCTACTTTGGTCGGTTGATCTTCCAATATGCCAGCTTCAACAACAGCCGCAGCCTGCACTTTTTCTTGGGTGCCTGGCCTGTGGTAGGGATTTGGTTCACCGCCCTGGGCATCAGCACCATGGCCTTCAACCTGAATGGGTTCAACTTCAACCAATCGATTTTGGATTCTCAGGGTCGGGTGATTGGTACCTGGGCTGATGTGATTAATCGGGCGAACCTGGGTATGGAAGTAATGCACGAGCGCAATGCTCACAACTTCCCTCTGGACCTAGCTGCGGCTCAGGCTCCTGAAATCATCGGCTAGATTTTAGCTCCATGATTTGTTAGCAAAGCGCCCTCCTCGGGGGGCGCTTTTATTTTATAAATAAAAAAATAGGGTGTTATTTCCTGGAGTTTTGATTATAGCGTTTCTCATTCCAGTGAAGTACAGACAAGGCGCTTAAGCCCCTTGTTAGCAAGCATATCGTGTACCTCATCCGGTCAAGAATTGCTATAGTGCCTTTGGTAATATTGCTCTATTATCCCCACCGCTTTTAATAACGGTGAGTCTAGAGAGTCAATCCAGTCAGCTACTTGACGAGCCAGTCCTAGGGTTGAAGTTCCCCTGGATGTTTCTAGTTGATCTGAAACTACCTGGCTTTTAATAGTTTGCAAGGCACTAATTAAATGGCTTAATTGAACATCTTGATAATCACCATGATGGCCACCCTTCATCTGTTCAGCGGTTGCCAGTGCATCATCCAGTAATCGGACAAATTCAAGTTTTTTAATGTCCATAGTAAACTCAAGGACAGGTGAAGGGTTGAACGGTCAGAGTTGGTCCCTCTGCCCATAATAAATTAGGGTCTTTTGAGTCTTCAATAAAGGTTTGTTGTCCCCCACCTGGATAACAGGACGAAGGATTTTGGGGAGCTACAACTCCCTGATAAACCGTTGTTCCAGCGGGTAAAGTGACAGCTAGCATCTTTTCGGCCTTATTTCCCCAGGTTTGATTTAGGGCTAGATTCTTGATCACTTCTACGTTTGTTTGGTATTGATCAGTAGTTAAATATCGTCCTTTCTTATTAGTCTCGCTACTGTAATAACGGAAAAAAGTCTGGGGCATTAATAATTTAACTTTCTTACACTTGGAGTCAAGAAACGTGACGGCGATCGCTACAGGAAGAGGACATGAAGAGGTAACTTCCTGAGCCAGGACCGTTTGACGACTAATGGTAGGAAGGGAAGCTAGGGCCACCGCCAACAAACTACCAAACCCCACTAAACCTAAACTTACAATCCTTACCCTGCTTTTCATATAAACCTCACCCTAAGTGTTGATATGGGGTGTTAGACAAACCACCTCAGCATAAGTAGCTATCGGTTAGGGTGGCTTATAATTTAATAACTTTTCATATTTAACCTGAAGTATTGGTGAGAGTCAGCGACGACAAGCCTCTCTCTAGTCAGGGCTCGGTTCTGACTATACTTCATCACTGTTGACTTCTATCTGCTGCCCCGTAACCTTAGTCAGCTCTCATTGTCGGCTTTCCAAGGGTAGTCTTTAAGACGCTGGCTCGGGAGTGAGTTCTACATTCACCTCATTAACTAAACGCCGCTGCAACTCCGGAGATTCAGTGCGTGGCAATAAATCAAATACCTTCCTCATGGCATCATCGATGGCTTCATAGGCAACTAGGCCAGTCTGATTAAAAACCAGTGTGCCCTGACGATCAAAAACCAGGGTTTGAGGAACCTCATTGCGAAAGTAATAGCCGGGTTCACGGGGGCTATAGCTAGCCTTAGCGGGAATAGCATCGGCAATTACCGGAATAAAATTAGCAACCCGACCGTAGGGAGCTTGGAGTTGGGAAATCACTGAGGCAAATTGCTTACAATCGCCACTATCATCAACGTAAATGACGACCAGGGCTGGTTTACCATACTGTAAAGATTGGGCCAAAGTCACCCGGGGGGGACCAGAGAACCGTTGCCAGCATACAGGGCAAAGATATTACCGTCGTAATGATCGTCATTCAGACCGGCCTGGGCAATAGCTTGGCCCAGGCTTAACCAGAGGACTAAGGTGAGCAGAATTCCCCCTACCCTACTCCAGGTCTGAGAGTTAGAGCCAAGTAAATTAGAGATCTTTGGCTTCTTGTCTGGGTTTCCCACCATGTTATTCAGCCATTGTGCCATCAGCCCAACCTTCTCCCTAGAATTTTATTGTGATCACCCCCAAGGCCTCGGGGTGCATCAGGTTTTGTCAGAACCAAAGCCCTGAATGATAGACCGCATTTCTTGCTCATTGGCCGTGTAGCGATCGCTCGCTGTCCAGACTACCACCTGATAGTAGTAATCAGCTATTTCCACCGTTGTATGCAGATAGGTCACCGGTTTACCCATCACCTCTCCTTCGATTTGGTACTGAAGGGCAGGGAACTGATTAATTTGAATTGTGGCAGGTTGGGATTCCTTACTGGTGGAGCCGGTAAAACCCTTCTCCAGTATTTTGACATATCGACGGGCCTGCTGCTCCAGCTTATCAGGGGGAACCACCGTCTTGCTTTCTCCTAGCACCACCAGGTAGATACCCTGGCCAGGATGATAAATTTGTAAGTCGGCTTTGCTGTGAAGACTATTGGGAGGTGCTTCTTGCCAGCCCTTTCTAAGCAAAATACGAACTGGCAACCCTCCACTTACCACCTGACCACCCCAGAGAGAATTTTCAGCAAATTGACTGGCGGTAGGGGTAGCTTGTTTCTTTTTGACCAGACTGGAGAGACCCAGAACCTTACATCCGCCCAGACTGGTGACCAGCACCAGGGTAATTAAAACCAGAGCCCAGGATTTGAGCCCCACCCTAAGGGGCCACCACGAAATTAGAAAAAGGAGGTGGGAATGGTGGCGGTTGGGAACGTAGGCCCAGGAATCAGGCTCCAAAGGCCCTGCCCCCAAAGCTTTAGGGCTAGGCAGGAACTTTCCTGGAAACCTCCCTAAGTCTGCTGCCTTTTTCACCACAATCTTTCCCTGGACTGCCTGATCTATTGAGTGCTTTGATTATGCCACGGCAATCAGGTCCAAACTCGCCAATCAGCTCCATCCTCCCCTATGCTGAATAGAGATTAACCCCGTCCCTAATTTCCTGGATAAATCCTTCCCCATGTTACGAGCTGGAATTGTCGGTCTTCCCAATGTTGGCAAATCTACCCTATTTAATGCAGTGGTAGCCAACGCTAAGGCCCAGGCGGCCAATTTTCCCTTTTGTACCATTGAACCCAATGTCGGGGTGGTGGCGGTGCCTGACCCTCGACTCCAGGTTCTAACCGATTTATCCCAATCGGCTGAGACGATTCCAGCCCGCATAGAGTTTGTTGACATTGCTGGGTTGGTGCAGGGTGCCAGTCAGGGGGAAGGATTAGGCAACCAGTTTCTGGCTAATATTCGTGAGGTGGACGCCATTGTCCACGTGGTACGCTGCTTCGATGATGAGAATATCATCCATGTTTCTGGGTCGGTAGATCCCAGGCGGGATATAGAAATCATTAACCTGGAGTTAGCTCTGGCTGATCTAACCCAATTAGAACGCCGTATTGATCGGGTCCGCAAACTGGCCCGAGCCGATAAGGAGGCCCAGGCAGAACTGGCGATTCTGGAGCAACTGCTGCCAGTGCTGAACCAGGGGCAACCGGCCCGGCTAGTGCCCCTGGATGGAGAAGCCGAGGCCCTGATCAAACCTTTGGGACTGCTGACCCGCAAACCGGTAATCTATGCTGCCAATGTTTCGGAAGAGGATCTGGCCTCTGGCAATGACTGGGTAGAACAGGTGCGAACCCTGGCAGCTACTGAAAAGGCCCAGGTAGTGGTGATCTCAGCCCAGGTTGAGGCGGAACTGGTGGATTTAAGTGCCGCCGATC
Source organism: Nodosilinea sp. LVE1205-7 (assembly GCA_041879365.1). Classification (GTDB taxonomy): domain Bacteria; phylum Cyanobacteriota; class Cyanobacteriia; order Phormidesmidales; family Phormidesmidaceae; genus Nodosilinea. The sequence goes on from CP089923.1 coordinate 107,957, forward strand.
GCCAGGATTTTCTCGCCAGTTTGGGAGTTAGCGAAGGGGGCCTGGTTACCCTGATTGGAGCTACCTACCAACTACTGGGATTACGCACCTACTTCACTACCGGCCCCAAGGAAACCCGGGCCTGGACAATTCGGGCCGGTATGCTGGCACCCCAGGCGGCAGGGGTAATTCACAGTGACTTTGAACGGGGGTTTATTCGAGCTGAAACCGTCGCTTACCAGGACCTGGTGGGGTCTGGCTCGATGACCGCCGCTAAGGACAAGGGTCTGGTACGCAGTGAAGGTAAGGATTACCTGGTGCAGGAAGGGGATGTGATGTTGTTTCGCTTCAATGTGTAGGTTTGCAGCAAAAATCCCTTATCGGGTGATCACTTCGACTAAACCTATCTACAATTTGAGCCATTGGAGTCATTTCTGAGTTGCTCTGCCCTACCGCTATCCGGCGACCATGCATCTACTCAAACCGGCCAGGGTTACTGAATTTCAGTGCTGCGATCGCCACTGGCCATTGTCAACCTGATCCCATTATTCCTGTGACCTCCCCTCCCTATCGCCCCGCCTGGCTAACCTCTACCCTGGATTATCTACAGACGGTGCCGTCCTGGGCCTTCACCTCCCTGGTGATGAATGGTCTATTGGGCCTAACGGTAGTAGTGACACAACAACAGATAGCCCCGCCACCCGCGCCCATGTTATCTCCAGCCAATGCCTTTGCGGCCACTTCCCATGCCGCCAACTCCCAGGCAATGTTTACTCCCCGTCCCGGAGAAAACCGCCCCAGCCTCACCTATGATCAGTGGGTTTCCCTGCTGAGGGCAGAAGCTACAGCGGGGGCGAGTTTGCCCCGCCAAACAATCTTGCTGGGGGATTCCCTAACCCTATGGTTTCCAGCCCAGTTATTGCCGGGGCACCGGTCCTGGCTAAATCAGGGAATTTCTGGAGAAAACTCCCGTGGTTTGTTGACTCGCCTGAACCTGCTAGATCACAATACTCCAGACACAATTTTCATGATGATCGGCATCAATGATTTGATCTGGGGTGGAGCCGATGCCGACTTAGTTGGAAATATTAGAGCGGCGGTGCAATACTTGAAAACCAGTCATCCCCAAGCCCAAATCGTAGTGCAATCAATTCTGCCCCACGGCGGCCCAGAAGCTACCTGGGAAGGTCGCGATCGCCTGCTCAGGGTAACCCCTCAACGAATTGTGGGAATTAACAGTCAGATCAAGCAAATCGCCAGCGATAACGGTGTCACCTATCTGAATCTCTATCCCCTCTTCGTTAACGGTGAAGGTTATCTACGCCCTGACCTCACCACCGATGGTTTACACCTAAATGGCAATGGCTACCTGGTCTGGCGAACAGCCCTGGCCATGGTGGCCGAACGATAGGCCCGCCACCCGCCGTATTCGGTGATCTCCTGCTGGTCCTGGCAGAGTATGGGTTCCCCCAATACCCCCAGTACCTCTTCCCCATTAGTCAAACTGACCTTACCAATACAGAGACCAGCCGGTTCTTGCTGCAAAATCTGCCCCAGACCCGCCGCTGGCACCTGCCAAACCTCCAGGGCTACGGCTGTTCCCCCCGTCGATACCCGCACCATGGCTGGATGCACATCGCCAATGGACCAGAGACGGTAGTTGGGAGTCGTAGTAGTTTCGTAAAGAAAGGTGGCCCCAACCTGGAGCAGATTTTGATTAAGCTCCAGGCCCCTCATTAAAGTGCCATTCACCGCTAATTTTACAGTTGCTGTCATAGTGAATTTAACCAATCAGAGTGGTGTGGGAAGGAGGTCTTACCATAGGTAAATAGAGTATAGCGGGTCCAGTCTCACGGGTGCAGGTTTCCATGGTACAACATCGCCTCGAGTCCTTACTCAGCCGCAAGCGGGTGGCGATTTTAGAAGCCTGCCTGATTGGGCTGGTGTCGGGGGTAGCGGCGGTCTTACTCAAGCAGGGGGTAGAGTGGCTAACTCTGTGGCGCACATCGGCTACCCTACCCCTGTGGTTTACCCTACCGGCCATCGGCCTGGGGGGTGGCTGGTTGGCCGGGTGGGTAGTGCAGCGCTGGGCACCCGAGGCAGCTGGCAGTGGCATTCCCCAGGTGAAGGCGGCGCTAGGCTTTGCCTCCATCCCCCTGAACCTACGGGTAGCTGTGGTAAAGCTGATCAGCACCCTACTAGCCCTGGGGTCGGGGCTATCCCTGGGACGGCAGGGCCCCACGGTCCAGATTGGGGCTGGACTGGCTGCCCAACTCAGCCGTTGGTTGCCCACCTCACCGGAATACCGGCGACAGTTAATCGCAGCAGGAGCAGCCGCAGGGCTGGCGGCGGGCTTTAATGCACCTATTGCCGGGGTCCTGTTTGTAGTTGAGGAACTGTTGCAAGATTTTTCCGATCTTACCCTGGGCAGCGCCATTCTCGCCTCCTTTGTCGGAGCAGTGGTGTCGCGGCTCTTAGGGGGGCATGGGTTAAATCTACTGGTGGAGGCCACACCCATCAGCTTATCCATGTATGATCTGCCCTTTTTGGTGATTTTAGGTACTTTGGCGGGGCTACTGGGGACCCTCTTTAGTCGGGGTATCTTTGCCAGTCTGGGGCTTTTTCAAGGATTTAAGGGCTTGAGTGTACCGGGTCGCATTGGTCTGGCGGGATTGATTACCGGCATAGTCGGGCTTTTAGTACCAGTGGCCGCCGTCGATAATAGCGGCCTCCAGGCCTTTCTAATCACTGGATCGGCGGGTTGGCAGATAATTGGAATCGCCTTTGTGAGTAAATTTTTCCTGACTCTACTGGCCTATGGTTCGGGAGCGGCCGGGGGGATTTTTGCCCCTTCTTTAGTGCTGGGGTCCTCCCTGGGAGGTCTGGTAAGTTTTCTGGCTCAGGGAGTCTATACGGGCTTTGGGCGCTGGCCCCTGGCGGTTGATCTGGCCACCACCCCCACCTACGCCCTCACCGGCATGGGAGCTTTTTTAGCGCTGTTACCGGTGTACCAATTACCGCTATTGTCATTGTTTTCGAGATGACCGCCAACTTTAATCTAGTGCTACCCCTGATGATTGGGGCTGGCATTGCCTACCTGATTGCCGATCGCGCCAACCGGGGTTCTATCTATAACCAACTACTAATACGCCAGGGAATTCACCTAGAACCGCCAGCCCAGGCCAATAATCCCTGGGTTGATCTAAAAGCCTCCGATCTGATGCAGCGTCGGGTCGAAACTCTGGCTAGCCAGATGACCTTGCCAGAGGTGGTCCAGGCCTTTTCCCGGTCTCACCATCGGGGTTTTCCAGTCTTAGAAGCAGGTCGGCTGGTGGGCATTGTCACCCAAAGTGACTTAAGCAAAGCCACTACCCAGGGCTTGCCCAGACCCCCTACCCTGGCGGATCTGATGACCCCATCACCGGTAACGGTTGCCCCCGATGCCTCCCTATCCAGGGTGTTACATCTGCTCAACCGGCTCAAACTCAGTCGTTTGCCGGTTATTGATGGAAATAAGCTGGTGGGCATTATTACCCGGGCCGATATTATTCGGGCCGAATCCGATCAGGTGGGAGGTGCCCTGCCAGACCTGGGACCCCAGGCAGAGCCTTCCTATCTGGTGCTGCAGCAACAGTCCCCAGCGATTGGGCAAGGGCGGCTGCTGCTGCCTCTAACCGACGGGGAAACCGCTCCCACCCTGCTGAAAATAGCCACCGCCCTGGCCCATCACTACCACTATGAATTGGAGTGCCTCCACGTTGTACCAGTGCCTCGTCAGATTACCCCTGCTGAGGCTACCATCGACCTAACTGAATTACAGGCCCTGCGCCAGACCGTCATGGATTGGGGCCAGCACCATGGTCTGTCGGTACATTTTCAGGGACGAGTCGCCCACGAGGTAGGACGCACGCTGCTGGAGGTGATTCGCGATCGCCATATTGATCTGGTGCTAATGGGATGGCATCACCCCACCCTGGTACCGGGTCGGGTGATCAGCAGCGTTATCGACACCCTCATCCGCCAGGCTCCCTGTCCGGTAGTAGTGGTGCGACCCGGCCGCAACCTGCGCTTTAATCGGTGGCTCCTACCAACTGCCGGCGGGCCCAACGCTCAGATTGCCCAAGACCTACTACCAGGATTAATTACCCTGGGCAGCCGGCCGATAGTAAAACTTTGTACCGTTTGCCATCCGGAAAAGGGAGAATGCCTAACCCCCCACCATCTCACTGCCCTGGCCACCAACCTGGAAGCAACACTACAGCAATCTGTAAAGACTCAGGTTTTAACCCATAGCTCAGTGTCCGAAGGAATCATCCAGTTGGCCCAGCAGGAGCACAGTGATGTAATTTTACTGGGGACTTCTCGGGAGAACCTGCTCAGTCAGGTAATCAAGGGCAGTGTTCCCATGGAAGTGGCTCGTCAAACCGATATGACGGTGATCCTACTACGCCAGATGGAAGAGTCCCCCAGTCGGTCTGATTAAGAGGTTACTTGAGAAAGTTTGAGCCCCGCTTTGGCTTGCCAAACAATCCTGAAGATTCAAACATCTCCCCAGGTGTCCCCTGGTCAAATCCAGGTTGATAACCCCTGGCAAAGACCATTAATCAATGGAAATGGACTGAGGTCCCCTACCGTTGCGATCGCCGGCAGTTCCGGGGGAGGTAGGAGCGGTTACCCCTTGGGTATGAAGCCAACTCTTGACCGGATCTGCCGCCAGGTTAAGACGCAACAAACCAGAGGTAAAGCCACCCAAAAAAGCCACTGGATGCCCCAGCAACTGCTGGGCAATGGGAGTTAGTTCATCCAAAAACATAAGACTTAATTATTTGCGTCACAATCTCTTTAATTATTCTAACTTAGAAAATCGGTGACAGGCCGTTCCCATCCCAGGCGGCATCGACCTTTAGCTGACGATAGGGAGAACTGGATTGGCTAGTCTCGCTGATCCCCTATGGTCATAGAATGAAAGACTAATCAATTAGTTTTCCAGCCAGGTTTTATGAGAGCGTATCGGGTAGCCGCATTACAGATGACCAGTGTGCCAGATTTGAATAAAAATTTGGCACAGGCGGAAGAGTTGATTGATCTGGCTGTGCGGCAGGGGGCAGAATTAGTCACCCTACCTGAAAACTTTTCCTTTCTGGGGGATGAAGAAGCCAAAATTGCCCAGGCCGAGGTGATTTCCCAGGCCAGTGAGCGGTTCTTAAAAACCATGGCCCAACGCTATCAGGTGACCTTAATTGGTGGCGGTTATCCGGTGCCTGCCAAGGAAGGTAAGGTGTTCAATACGGCTCTGCTGGTATCACCGGACGGCCAGGAACTTTTACGTTACGAGAAAGTACACCTGTTTGATGTTAATTTGCCAGATGGCAACACTTACCGGGAGTCTAATATCGTTATTTCTGGCCATCTTCTGCCCGATGTATTTCCCTCTAAAGACTTCGGTATTTTAGGTCTGTCTGTCTGCTACGACGTGCGGTTTCCCGAGTTGTATCGCCATCTCTCCCATCAAGGAGCAGAGGTATTGATTATCCCGGCGGCTTTTACTGAGTTTACAGGCAAAGACCACTGGCAGGTTTTACTCAAAGCTAGGGCGATTGAAAATACCTGTTACGTGATTGCCCCAGCCCAAACCGGGTTTCATAATAGTCGTCGCCAATCCCATGGCCATGCCATGGTGATTGACCCCTGGGGTATTGTCCTGGCAGATGCGGGGGTGGACCAGGGAGCGGCGATCGCCGAAATTAATCCCAATCGTCTATCCCAGGTGCGACGCCAGATGCCCTCCCTATCCCACAGAATTTTCTTTTAGGGCCAGTTAATAGTCGGGCACATCACCGCTTGCTAAGGGACGGGTGTCTGGCCACCTATAGATATTGCTGAGAACTCATGTACATTTAAAAAGATGAGTTCTCGCAGCTAGCATGGTGAATTGGCTCGGTAGTCTGATGGGCGTCGTCCCCTGGATTCTTTTTAATCACCAGTCCTTTCCCCGTCTAGGTCAAATCTCTGAAGTTGAGGTTGAGCCTCTGGTGTTGACCAGTGTGCTTTTAAGTCTCATCGTGATTTATCTAGCCGCCAAAGTGGGGGGCGAAGTCTGTATCCGCATTAACCTGCCTCCAGTTCTGGGAGAGCTGATTGGGGGAGTGATCGTGGGAGTTTCGGCCCTCCATTGGGTTGTCTTTGCCGCAACGGGGGACTCCTCCCCGCCCGCCCTGATCGCCCTGGTAGGCTGGGTAGCCGGACTACAAGGGGAAGCCTTACTACCGGTGTTTCAAGGCCAGAGTCAGGTAATCTCGGTGTTGGCTGAGCTTGGGGTGATTATGCTGTTATTTGAGATTGGTCTGGAGTCCAATCTTAAGGAACTGATTCGGGTTGGCCCCCAGGCTGCGATCGTGGCGGTGGTGGGGGTCGCTGCGCCCTTTATAGTTGGTACTACCGGACTGATCGCCCTGTTCGGAGTAGCTACCATTCCAGCTATATTTGCCGGAGCAGCCCTGACCGCCACCAGCATTGGTATTACCGCTAAGGTGCTGGCAGACCTGCAACAACTCAACTCTACAGAAGGTCAAATTATTATTGGCGCAGCGGTTTTAGATGATGTATTAGGCATTATCGTGCTAGCCGTCGTAGCCAGTTTGGCTAAAACTGGAGAAGTTCAGGTCCTCAATGTAATCTATCTGCTGGGCGGGGCTGTCGCTTTCTTAATAGGATCAATTTTAATTGGACGGCTATTAAGTCCCTATTTTGTTGTTCTGGTTGATCGCCTACGGACCCGAGGCCAGCTTTTGATCACGGCTTTGATTTTCGCCTTCTTACTGGCCTACCTGGCCGCAGCCATTCAACTTGAGGCGATTTTAGGTGCCTTTGCCGCCGGGTTAATTTTGGCAGAAACCTCTAAACATGAAGAACTACAGCAACAAATTAGTCCCATTGCCGACATGCTGGCACCGATTTTTTTCATCGCCGTAGGTGCCCGCACCGATGTCAGTGTCCTTAATCCCCTCAATCCAGAGAATCACCCGGGTTTAGTTATGGCTTCCTTTCTGGTGTTAGTGGCGATTTTGGGTAAACTACTGACCGGTTTTGTTGTTTTTGGCCAATCTGGAATTAACCGCCTGGCGATCGGTATTGGTATGATTCCCCGCGGTGAGGTAGGCTTGGTATTCGCTGGAGTAGGGGCCACCAGCGGAGTGCTCTCAGAAGCTCTGGATGCAGCCATTATTGTCATGGTTATTTTCACTACCTTTTTGGCTCCCCCCTTACTGCGATTGGTTTTTCAGACTACAGACGATCCTGACGCTCGGACTCCAGTGGTGCTTGAAACCGCCAACCCAGTGCAGAAGGAGTAGGGATTTAACCTGCCATAAAGGTCGGGGGAAAAAAGTTAAGCAGGATTTCTGGCGAAATTCCACCAGACCAGATAAACTCGTTAACACCAACGGTATTAGTTAGGCATAAGTACTTATGAGCAACGGGTCCTATCCCCAGTCTGGAATTACCCCTCACCCGGGTCGAATTGGTATTTTTGACAGTGGCGTGGGTGGGCTAACCGTACTCAGTGAGATCTATCGCCAGTTACCCAACGAATCGGTGCTCTACTTTGGGGACACTGCCCGATTACCCTACGGGTCGAAGTCAGCGGAAGAAATTCTTCACTTTGTCCGCCAAATTCTAACCTGGATGGCCGATCAACAGGTCAAGATGGTCATGATGGCCTGTAATACCAGTTCAGCCCTGGCTCTAGATAGGGTGCAAGCAGAATTTCCCTTTCCGATTTTGGGGTTAATTCGTCCTGGGGCTCAAGCGGCGGCCTTGGCCAGTAAGCGTATCGGGGTAATTGCTACCGCCGCCACCGTCAACAGTAATGCCTACCCGGAGGCGATTCAAGAGCTGGTGTCAGATTGCCAGGTTTGGCAGGTCGGCTGCCCTGATTTTGTTTCGATTGTAGAAAATAATCAAATTCAGCATCCCTCCACCCGTGCTGTCGCCCAGACCTATCTCCAGCCCTTGCTCAAAGCTGAGATTGACACCTTAATCTATGGCTGCACCCATTATCCCCACCTGGCTTCCGTCTTCAGAGGCATCCTACCCTCTGGTACCCGATACATCAATCCTGCTGTTTCTATGGTGACAGCGGCGGCCCGGGAACTAGACGCCTTAGGATTACGGAGTACGACCCCTGCCTGGCCTACGGAGTTCTGCGTCAGCGGGTCTGCTCGTCAGTTTCGACAACTGGCGGTGCAGTGGCTAGGACATCAGCCCCAGGTCGGTCAGATTAATTTACCAGCCCTGACCCTGAGTAGGCTTTCTTAGAGAACGTTGGCCTATAGGATGCTAGTCTATTGCCAGGTTACGCAGGCGAATTAGTTGGCGACGCATTAAGGGAGAAGCGTCTACCTCCGGTACTTGTACAACGTTGACATGGGAATCTAGGGCCTCAACAAACTCGTCGTTACCATAGGAAAAAGCGTCCACTAATACCTCAAGAAGGCGATCGCGGTTATCAATAACCTGATTCTCCTCCAGGAAACGAAATTTTAAGGTAATCTCACACTCATAAATTCCGACCTGAGCGGGGGCAGATGACTTTCTTGCAGAAGGAGGCATAAAAATTTTCCTGGCAAATAATATTTAAAATGATTCGTGAGAATAGTAATAAAAGGCTTAAAAACCCCTGAGCAATGGGGTGATTACCACCATAAAAATAAAATTCTTCTTGGGATCATCCTTGGCAGCGGCCTCAAAAAACGGACAAATTAAAAGATCACAATCAATAACTAGACCAGGTCCATAGCTAGAACCGTAGTTTTATACTTTGGTTATGACCACTTTATATCTTCTATCAAAGCAAACCTGCCCCCTAAGCTGGGGCTAGGGCAGAGGGTTTTCATCGGATTTATACAGTTGTGTAATGCCTGGATTAAATCTATGGTAGTTGCCGATCGGCCAGGGGTAGCCTGAGTCCTGGTTAAAGTAGCGAGAACCCACCATAATGCTGCGGATTAGGGGCCCCACTCAAGGGGTGCATCCCACTTTTGTAGCCGGATTCAAAGTCCCTCTCCCAAAAAGGGAGAAGGGGCTGGGGGATGAGGGCAAACTTGCAAAACTGGGATGCACTCCACTCAAGCCGGCCTCACCAATGGGGAAAGCTCTCAGGCCCAGTACTAGACTAACGCCTCCAGAGTAGCCATCCAGATACCAGCAGCGTAATAATGAGAAAGATAACAATGGTTGATCTTAACAATTCAGAATAAACCGTTGCTATGGCCGTTTGCCTTCCTACCCTGGCCCGTTATGACCGCTGAACCAAATTTCGTCCTTGATCTTACCCTGGCTCTGGGGGCTTCAGCCCTGGGGGGTTACCTGGCCCATCGCCTCAAACAACCAGCTCTACTGGGTTACCTGGTGACAGGCTTGGTGATTGGTCCCTACGGTCTGGGGCTACAAACCGATGTGGAGCAAATCCAGGCTCTGGCGGAGGTGGGTATTGCTTTTTTATTATTTACCCTGGGGGTGGAGTTTTCCCTGAGAGAACTCAAGCGGGTACGGGCAATCGCCCTGCTGGGTAGCTTCCTGCAAATTGGCCTGACCACGCTGCTGGTCTGTGGTGTCTCCTTGCTGTCGGGGTCAGCCAACTCCCTGCTCCAGGGAATTTTCCTGGGATTGGTACTGTCCCTATCCTCCACCGCTGTGGTGCTAAAAACTCTGACGGATCGGGGCGAAACTAGTACCGTCCATGGTCAGGTAATGCTGGCCCTGCTAATCGCTCAAGATCTGGCTCTGGGCCTGATGATGGCGATTTTACCCGTTCTCAACCAGCCCGAGGCCCTGGGACGGGCCCTGGGAATAGCCCTGGTGAAGATACTGCTGTTTCTGGCAGGAGCTCTGGTGCTGGGCCGCTGGGTCGTCCCCCGGCTGATGCAACACATTGCCGCGACGGAAAGCAATGAGCTGTTTTTACTGACGGTGGTGGCCTTTTGTTTAGGTATCGCCTGGGTCACCTCTAAATTGGGCCTGTCTATCGCCATGGGAGCCTTTGTGGCTGGCCTGATGATTTCCGACATTGACTATGCCGATCAGGCTCTGGGTAAGATTCTCCCCTTGCGGGATACCTTTGCCTGTTTATTTTTCGCCTCCATCGGCATGCTAATTGACCCTAGTTTACTGATTAGTGAATTAGGGAGCATCTTAGAACTGGTTACCCTGATTATGGTGGGCAAGGCCCTGGTGATCTTGCCCATTGTGCTAGGGTTTGGCTATTCCCTTCGCACCGCCGTCAAAACCAGCTTTGGCCTCAATCAGATTGGGGAATTTTCCTTCGTCTTGGCCCTGGTGGGGTTGGAAATGGACCTGATTTCTGAACAGCGCTATTCCCTGCTGTTGGGCACCATTGCCATTTCTCTGATCCTGACTCCCCTATGGATTAATCTGGCTCCCCAGGCGGCCAACTGGCTCCAAGCCTTGCCCTTGCTACAGCAGTATCTGAAGCCAGCCCGAGAACCTAAACTGCTGTCCGTCCCTGAGGATATTAGCAACCATGTAATTGTGGCGGGCTATGGTCAGGTGGGAGAAGTGCTGGTGAATGTTTTACTCAGTCGGGGTTATCCGGTACTGGTGGTAGAAAATAGCGAGACAGCGGTCCAACGGCTACGCAATCGCCATGTGCCGCTGGTGCAAATTCCCTTTATCTATGGCGATGCTGACAATGAAATGGTGCTGGAGAAAACTCACCTGGAAAGTGCCAAGGCCTTAGCCATTACCCTACCGGACCCGGCCAGTACCCGACTGCTACTACAACGAGCCCTGGCCAGGGCTCCCCACCTTGACATCATTGCCCGATCGCAAAGTAATGAGGAAATCGATGTGCTCACCCAGTTAGGTGCCCGGGAAGTGGTACAGCCTGAGTTTGAGGCGGCCCTGGAATTGGGTTCCCATGTTTTGCATACCCTGGGAGAAAAAACTCTGGAAGTTCAATCTGTACTGGAATGGATTCGCCAGGACTGTTACCGTAGTATCCGCCCCCTGCCCCAGGTGGGTGAAACCTAGGCTCCCTCTGACGGTGATTTGGAGATTAACCATGGCGATTCCCCTGATTCAAGTCGATGCCTTTACGAACCGGCCCTACGGAGGTAATCCGGCGGCAGTCTGTCCCCTGACCGGTAGCTGCCCTGATGATTGGATGCAGCAGGTAGCTCGGGAAATGAATCTATCGGAAACCGCCTTCTTCTACCCCGAGGCCGACGGCTATCGATTGCGCTGGTTTACCCCCACTACCGAAGTAGATCTCTGTGGTCACGCCACCCTGGCCACCGCCCATGTGCTCTGGAGTGAGGGGTACCTGGCCGACCATCTCCAGGCTCGCTTTTATACCCATAGCGGAGTGCTCACGGCCAGACGGGAAGGGGACTGGATTGAACTTAACTTTCCCACCAACCTCTCCCAGGCCATTACTCCACCGGCAGCCTTGGCCGCCGCCCTGGGTATAACTCCCCTAGCGGTGGTAGAAAATTCCCTGGGATACCTGGTAGAGGTAGAATCTGCCGCAGTGGTTGAACGCCTTTCCCCCGACTTTGCTGCTCTCAAGGTACTGCCGGTGGCGGGGGTAACAGTAACCAGTCGTAGCTCTGCGCCCTACGATTTTGTTTCCCGCTTCTTTGCGCCAAACCTGGGCATCAACGAAGACCCCGCCACTGGGTCTTCCCATTGTTGCCTCAGTCCCTACTGGCGCGATCGCTTGAATAAGTCTACCTTTCTGGCTTATCAGGCTTCCCCACGGGGTGGTGTAATTAAATTGCAGGATGAAGGAGACCGAATTCGCCTCAGTGGACAGGCGGTGACGGTCTTAAGGGGAGAGCTGTTGCACTAAACTCCCGGCGAGCCCTGCCCCTGTTTTGTTTTGCCCGATATACCATGACCCTTGCCATCGACTTTGGAACCAGCAATACCGTTATTAGCCGCTGGAATGCTCTCAGCAAAAGCCCTGAAACCCTTTGTTTGGAGGGGCTAAGCCTGACCCAGACCAATCTCCCCAGTCTGGTGCCCAGTCTGGTGTACGTGGACAAACCCACCCTGGAGGGGGTGGTTGTGGGGCAGGCAGTTCGCGATCGGGGGCTGGACATTGCCAACGATTCCCGTTTTTTTCGTAACTTTAAGCGGGGTATTGGCACTCCTCTGCGGGGCTTTCTGCCCCAAATCGAGGGTCAGGCAATTTCCTTTGAGCAGGTAGGACGCTGGTTTCTACAGCGGGTCCTGGCCCAGGTTCGGACCCTGGCCCCTGAAGAAGACAGTCTGGTGTTGACGGTGCCCGTGGATAGTTTTGAGGCCTACCGGCTATGGCTGGAGGAACTGGCCCGGGGGTTAGAGTTTTCTCAGGTACATCTGATCGACGAACCCACCGCCGCCGCTCTGGGCTACGGCCTTGACCAGGAACGCACCTTACTGGTGCTGGATTTTGGTGGTGGTACCCTCGATTGGTCCCTGGTGCAACGACCCCAGTCTTCCCCCTCATCACCTCTGGGCTTTACCCTCCGCTGGGGGCGGCCAAGCCTTAGCCAGAACTCGACCCTACCACCTCAGGTAGCCCGAGTTCTGGCTAAGGCCGGAGAAAATCTGGGGGGCATCGACCTGGACCATTGGCTAATGGACTATTTTGAAAACCAGGGTATTCCTCCTTCGACTCTGGTGCAACGGCTAGTGGAGCGGCTAAAGATTAACCTTTCCCACAGTCCTGTCGCCCAGGAAGTGTATTTTAATGACCTGACGTTGGAAACCCTGACCCTGAGCCTGAGCCGCCAGGAGTTTGAAGCTATTCTGGCCCGAAACCAGTTCTTTGATCGCTTAGAACAGAGCTTGAACCAGGTGCTACAACAGGGCCGCCGCCAGGGGGTAGGGCCGGAAGAGATTGAAGCCGTATTACTGGTGGGAGGTAGTGCCCAGATTCCGGCGGTGCAGGACTGGGTGAGAAGACAATTTCCCCCTGGGCGGGTAAAAACCCACCGGCCTTTCCTGGCGGTGGCCGAAGGTGCTCTCCAGATCGGACAGAATCAAACTCTGGAGGATTTTTTATACCATGGCTACGGGGTTCGCTACTGGGATCGTCGCCGCAATCATCACAACTGGCACTTAATTATTCCCCCGGGCCAACCCTACCCCATGGCCCAGCCCGTAGAACTGATTTTGGGAGCCTCGGTGGAGCAACAGCCCAGCATTGAGCTAGTGATTGGTGAAATGGAAGAGGATCGGAATCAAACCGAAGTTTATTTTGAAGAAGGGCGTTTGATCACTCGCCAGCGTAGTCAGTCCGGCCCTGTAGTTCAGTCGCTGAACGATCAGGATGGGGCCCGCGCCATCGCCCAGCTGACGCCCCCAGGCTTTCCAGGCAACGATCGGGTACGGGTACAGTTTCAGGTCGATGGCGATCGCCTGCTGCGAATTACGGTTGAGGACCTGCTCACCCAGGAAACCCTGGTCAGTAATCAGGCTGTTGTCCAACTGAGTTAAACCTGCCGACCTTCGCTGACCTCAGCTTAGAGATAGGCTCGCACATCGGTAACCTGGCCTGCGATCGCCGCCGCTGCCACCATCGCAGGGCTCATCAACAGGGTACGGCCACTGGCCGAGCCCTGCCGTCCCTTAAAGTTACGGTTAGAGGAAGACGCGCTAATCTGGCGGCCCTCTAGCTTATCGGGATTCATGGCCAGGCACATAGAGCAACCCGCTGCCCGCCACTCCAAACCAGCAGCGGTAAAGATTTGATCTAACCCCTCCGCTTCGGCCTGTTGCTTGACCTGTTCTGAACCAGGCACCACAAAGGCCTTAATACCAGGAGCGACAGTATGGCCCTGTACCACCCGGGCTGCCTCCTGCAGATCGCTGAGGCGGCCGTTGGTACAACTGCCAATAAAACATACGTCTATGGCAGTACCCTGGAGTCCTTGCCCAGGGGTCAGATCCATATAGGTAAAGGCCTCCTGGGCCAAAGCCCGGTCCCCTTCAGCAAAGCTATCCAGTTGGGGTAGGGGTTCGTCAATGGCAACACTTTGGCCAGGGGTAATTCCCCAGGTGACGGTAGGCCCGATAACGGCAGCATCAAATACCACCACATCGTCGTAAGCGGCGTCGGTTTCACTGGCCAGACTTTGCCACCAAGCTACCGCCTCGCTCCAGGCCGAGCCCTGGGGAGCAAACCGTCGCCCTTGCAGATAGGCGAAGGTAGTCTGGTCAGGGTTCACATAGCCGCACCGGGCCCCCCCTTCGATGGACATATTGCAAAGGGTCATGCGCTCCTCCATGGACATGGCTGCTACGGTGGTGCCCCCATACTCGTAGGCATAGCCAACCCCCCCTTTAACCCCCAACTCACGAATAATATGGAGAACTACATCCTTAGCGTAGACTCCGGGGGCCAGGCTGCCATTAACTTCAATACGGCGCACCTTGAGCTTGTCCAGGGCCAGGGTCTGGGAGGCCAGGACATCTCGCACCTGGCTGGTGCCAATACCAAAGGCGATCGCTCCAAAGGCCCCATGGGTAGAAGTGTGGCTATCGCCACAGGCAATCGTCATACCGGGTTGGGTAAGGCCCTGTTCAGGGGCAATTACATGGACAATACCCTGGTGGCCAGAGCCAATGTTGTAAAAGCGCAGGTGATAATCTGCACAGTTTTTCTCCAGGGCTTGCATCATCGCTTCCGCCAGACCATCTTGAAAAGGCCGGGCCTGATTTTGGGTTGGCACAATGTGATCAACGGTGGCCACGGTTCGCTCCGGGTACATCACCGGCAGATGCCGTTCCCGGAGCATGGCAAAGGCCTGGGGACTGGTGACTTCGTGGACTAAATGGAGCCCGATCAGTAGTTGGGTCTGCCCCGAAGCCAGACTACCCACGGTGTGTAAATCCCAAACCTTATCAAAAAGTGTCCCCTGACTCATAACTTTCCTACTGTCAATCCTATCCTGAAGCGATGATACCCTGATATTATCCTAAGCCTATAGCGTCGTTGGTTACGATATTATTGGCCTTTGGTGCAATTGTTACCAACCCTGGGAGTCCGCCTAAATTCATGCCTTCCCTCTGGCCCTACGCCACCCCCGGCATTCCCGATACGCTGTTTGAGCAGTTACCGGGGATTCCCCTCAGTAGCCGGGAAATCCGATTACTTCTATTATCTTACCTGCGCCTCAAACCTACCGATGTGTTGTGGGATATAGGGGCCGGTACAGGCACCCTGGCCATCGAGGCGGCCTTACTCTGCCCCCAGGGCCGGGTAGTGGCGGTAGAACGGGATGAGGATGTGGCGGACTTAATTCGCCGTAACTGCGATCGCTTCCAGCTCACCAACATTCAGGTGGTGCAGGGCAGCGCCCCCGATTGTTTGCCCTCCCTACCCTGGGACCCCCACTGCATCTTGGTGGAAGGCGGACGGGCCCTCAAGGATATTCTGGTAGCTGCCTGGCAGTATCTACCAGGGGAAGGTCGGTTGGTGGCTACGGCGGCCAATCTGGAAAGTTTGTATGCTGTTTCTGAAACCTTTGCCCAGTTACGGGTGCGCAATATTGAAGTCCTTCAACCAGCCATTAACCGGCTGGATATGAAGGGTAGTCATCAAGTATTTAGCGCAGTAGATCCAATTTTTATTCTCAGTGGAGAAAAGGTCGCCTAAAGCCCCGTGGCTCAGCGGCCTGGCAAGATCCCTAAGGGTCAGCAAGAGCCAGGCACGAGAGCGTCCCGAGCCCTCCAGCCGGGAGCTTCAGTGCAGCAACAAGGTACGGAGAGAGAGGATTCGAACCCTCGTTAGGGTCACCCCTAAACAGCATTTCCAGTGCTGCGCCTTCAACCGCTCGGCCATCTCTCCAAAACAGGGCATGAATGCACCATTGGAGTGTTATCCTACCAAAAAACGGCAACAAAGTGCTACTTTCCCATTTGTTTGAGTTTTTATGACTCCTACCCACACTGTTACGATTTACCATCGCGGTATTGATCAAACCTATAGTTTTCAGGTTGCTGAAGACCGCTATATTCTTCACGCCGCCGAAGCCCAGGGAGTAGCCTTACCCTTTGCCTGTCGCAATGGAGCCTGTACCACCTGTGCCGTCCGGATTCTCTCTGGACAGGTGGCCCAGCCTGAAGCCATGGGATTATCCCCCGATCTGCGGCGGCAGGGCTACGCGCTGCTGTGTGTCAGTTATCCCCGCAGCGATTTACGGGTGGAAACTCAAGACGAAGATGAGGTTTACGAACTCCAGTTTGGTCGATACTTTGGTAAGGGTCGGGTCAGATTTGGATTGCCCCTGGAGGAAGATTAGATGCCCCATTGTTCACAGACCTACACTGTCCAGGATTTGGAACGGTGGCTGGACTACGCCACAGAAGCGGCCCTGGCCGGCGGCTCTGTGCTTCGTCACTACTGGGGTAACCTGGCTACTATTCGGGAGAAGGGGCGATCGGGAGACCTGGTGACTGAGGCCGATCAGGCCTCTGAAGCCGTAGTGATGGAGATTTTGTCTCGTCATTTGCCCGCCGATCATGGTTTTTTGGCCGAAGAGTCTGGCTCCCAGGGCAATCTGGAGGGTCCCTTAATCTGGGCTATTGACCCCCTGGATGGCACCACTAACTACACCCATCAGTATCCCTTCTGTGCTGTATCCATTGGCCTGTTAGTCGAGGGGGAACCTACCCTGGGGGTAATCTACGACCCGATTCATCAGGACCTATTTCGCGCTGCCAGAGGCTTGGGGGCTACCCTGAATCGGGAGCCGATTCAGGTTTCCAGGACTAACCAGCTGGCCAATAGCTTACTGGTTACTGGTTTCGCCTACGATCGCCGGGAAACCAGCGACAATAACTACGCCGAATTTTGCCAGTTTACCCACTTAACCCAGGGGGTGCGGCGGGGGGGTCAGCCGCCATTGATTTAGCCTACGTGGCCTGTGGTCGTCTGGATGGTTATTGGGAGCGAGGATTATCCCCCTGGGATATTACTGCTGGTATTGTTTTAGTCAGGGAAGCTGGAGGTTTGGTAACCGCCTACGATGGTTCTTCGCCTTTGACCGTGAGCAGTGGACGTTTACTGGCTACCAATGGGCAAATCCATGGGGCTATGGCGGCTGTACTGCAGCAGGTGTCCCCCCTACCCCTAGACTTTTCCCCGGTATAGCCCCCTCTGTCCTTGAGTTCATCTCCTACGGCTGCTGATTAAACACTATGGAACTCAACCAAGGCCTTTTCAAGCTCGACTTCAAGGACCACCATGCGGTGCTGGGCATCCCCATCAGTGCCGACCTGAGGGCGGTGCGCAAACGCTATTTAACCATTGCCCGCCTTTTGCACCCCGACAGTCAGGCAGCCCTCGGGACCGATCAGGCTCAGCAGGCTAGCGACCTGCTTTCCCGTTGGGTTAATCCGGCCTATGAAGTACTCAGCCAGGAAAGACTGTCTACAGAACACCGACTGATGCTGAAGCTAAGGGGTCAGGTGCTGCAACGGGCTGAAGCCCCCCTGCCTTGATCAGCGATACTGCGCAGCAACTTCTCAAGGTACCCCAACTTGAAAATGCCTACCGCCAGGCCGTCAATACCATTGCGCTGAATCAGTATGATCAGCTAGATCGGGTGGCCGACCTGGTGGGGCAATTAAGTGAACTTAACCTGGTCTATCTCTACCGCACCACCGATAGCGATGGTGCAGTCGGCTCCACTGAACCCAATACCCGAGCTATGCCGCCCTCGGGTTCCAATCTCACCGCCGCTGCTGCGCCCCCTCCCCCTCCCTACCGCCAGACCCAGGCAACTATTCTGGCCAGTTATCTGAATCGAGCCCGGGAGTTTGAGCGCGATCGCGACTACGATAAAGCTATCTTAGAAACTCGAGAAGCCCTGAAAACCTATCCTAACCATGCCCAATCCCATAGCTACCTGGCTAGCCTCTACCTGAAGGCGGGGCAGGTCACTATGGCTCGCATCCATGCCCGGCGATCGCTGGAAATTAACCCCGATGATGGGATCGCCCAGGCGGTTCAAGCTCAGCTACAGGCAAGTGATCCAAAGGCTAGGACAGGGGAGTCTAACGGCAAATCCTCTCGGCCAGGAACGGGGGGCTTTTTTGGTCTATTTGGCAAGGGAAAGAAATAAATGGTTTATCAGCCACCCACCGGGGCCCGCGACCTCCTACCCCTGGATGTCGCCCAGAAACATTGGATCGAAGATCGCCTCGAGCAGGTTTTTCAGCGCTGGGGCTACCATCCCATTATTACCTCTACCGTCGAAGGTCTAGACACCCTCATGGCAGGCGGTGCCATCAACCAAAATGCCGTGGTGGAGCTGCACCAGACCCCGACTGGTCAACGGCTCGGGTTGCGGCCAGAATTAACTGCCTCCATTGCCCGTACCGCCGTTAGTCGTTTAACCAAGGTCACCTACCCCCAACGGCTGTACTATCACGCCAATGTCTTTCGGCAAACCCCTCAAGGGCAGCAGGAGTTTTACCAATCGGGAGTAGAACTGCTGGGGGCCTCAGCCCCCCTGGCGGACGCCGAGATTTTGCTATTATTAATCGACTGTTTAACCAGTCTCAATCTTGCTTCCTGGTCTCTGGTGTTAGGCGATGCCCAGATCACCAGAGCTTTGTTAGAGCCCTTTCCGGCGACTTTGCGCAGCCAGGTAAGGAAAGCCCTGGCCCATTTAGATCGGGTTTCCCTAAAGGATTTGGATCTATCTCCCCACCTATACGATCGGGCCCTATATCTCCTTGACCTGCGGGGTGAACCAGAAGATATTCTGCAAGCCCTGAGCCAGTCAGATCTAGACCCAGCCGCCACTAGCGCCCTTACCCGGATGAAGAACCTGGTCGCCCTACTGCGCCAGCAGACTATGGTCACCAGCGGCGATACAGTAGCAACTGGACCGAAACTGGTGCTGGATTTAAGCCTGATTCAGACCTTTGATTACTACACTGGCTTGGTGTTTGAAGTGGTCAGTACCCTGGCCGGGGGTGTCAAGTCATCGGTCAGGGAGGCCGCTACGATCATTTACTAGGGGTTTTCCACAGCCAGGGCCAAAGCTTTCCCGGCATTGGCTTTGTGCTCAAGGCAGAGGTTATGCATCAGTGTCTGCTAACCACAGGTCTGCTGCCCCAAACCATTGCCCCTAGCGATTGGTTAGTGGTGCCCCTAACTGCCCAGGCGGTTGCCGCTGCCTTTAGCTACGCCCAAACCCTGCGATCCTCCGCTACCATGGTGCGAGCCGAAGTATATCTGGCCGATTTTACCAGTCGGGAGGCTATTCGCTCCCTGGTTCGGGAACGGCGAATTCGTCAGATTGCCTGGATTGAAACCCAGGCATTGCCCGAAATTGAAATCCTCTCCTAGGCACCAGGGAATTGGTTGCAGGAGTTGCTAAGGAATAGATTGTTCAGAAATTGTTGAGGAATTAGTGTGGCCCATACAATTGTAACCAATGTCTGCGAAGGCATTGCCGACTGCGTTGATGCCTGTCCCGTAGCCTGTATCGAGCCAGGCCCTGGAAAAAATGCCAAGGGTACGAACTGGTACTGGATTAATTTTTCCACCTGTATTGACTGTGGTATCTGCCTGCAGGTTTGCCCGGTAGAGGGAGCGATTTTACCTTCAGAACAACCCGAACTACAGCAAGTTCCAAACTGAGAGGTGACGTGGCCAAACTTAACCTGCGCAGTCGTCTATTGGTCTCCCATCTGGCGGTGATGGCCCTAGGTATTCTGACCCTGGCAAGCGTTGGTCGTTTCTATTCTCCCCGGTTATTTGTAATCCACCTGCAAGGCTACGACGATGGAATTCTCAGCGTAGAATTGCGGACTCAATTGCTGCGGGGGTTTGAAATAGCCTGGAGTCGGGGTATGGTTTGGGCGATTCTGGTTGGGAGTGGGGCCGCTGGGGGGCTCAGTTACCTGGTATCACGGCGAATTGTGCGCCCTCTTGATCAAATGGTTGAAGTTACCCGTCAGTTTGCCTCAGGCCATCTGCAAAAGCGGATGCCAGCTTCAGAAATCTTAGAAATTCAACGCCTTGCCAATAGCTTTAATCGCATGGCCGCCGATCTAGAAGGGGTAGAAAAGCGGCGTCGGGAATTAATCGGTGATTTAACCCACGAGCTTCGCACTCCCCTAACCATTCTCTACGGCTATCTGGAGGGCCTGGCCGACGGAACGATAGCACCCGAGGCCGAGTTGTACGATCGCCTGGCATCAGAAACCCGTCGGTTGCAGCAACTGGTCAATGATCTGCAGGAATTATCCAAACTGGAAACTGGATACCTGCCAATTCAAGCTGAGTCCCTGGATTTAATTCCCCTGATGGCTCGGATTGTGCAGAACTTTAACGACCAGCCCGCGATCGCTGAGATGTCCCCTAGCCCCGATCCGGTGACGGTCAAACTGCACCACCCAGTCTATCTGCCCCAGGTCTGTGCTGACTCCAGTCGGGTGAAGCAGATTATGATTAATTTAATTGGCAATGCCCTGCGCTACACTGATCGGGGCTGCATCACCGTAGATCTCTGGAGCCAGGGATCCAGAGTTTACGTCAGAGTGACAGACACGGGGATTGGTATTGCCCCAGAAGACCTGCCCTACGTTTTTGAGCGTTTCTGGCGTGCCGATCGCTCCCGTAATCGTAAATCCGGAGGGACGGGCTTAGGCCTGACTATTTGCCATCGCCTGGTGCAGGTGCAGGGGGGCGAGATCACCGTGAAAAGTAAACTGAACCAGGGCAGCGAGTTTACCTTTTGGTTACCTCAGGCCCCAGCCGCCTGAACCCCTCCTACCCGGGCTACGACCATCCCCCCAGTTCCTGTTAGGATGGGAGGACAGGGCCTGGCTCCTGGACCCCTCGGCTGAATCACCAGGATATGCAGATTTATCTTGACTACAGCGCTACCACTCCGCCCCGGCCAGAGGTCATCGCCGAGGTGCAGCGGGTCATGCAAGAACAGTGGGGCAATCCCTCCAGCCTGCACCAGTGGGGCAACCGGGCAGCCACCATGTTAGAACAGGCCCGCTCACAGGTGGCGGAGTTAATTAACGCTCCCCCTGAAACCTTGATTTTTACCGCTGGCGGTACAGAAGCCGATAACCTGGCTCTGTTTGGGGTTACTAAACATTACCGCCTACCCCAGCATTTAATTATCTCCGCCGTTGAGCATGCGGCTATCAGCGGCCCTACCCAGCAGTTAGAGCAGGCTGGTTGGCAGGTAACTCGCCTACCGGTGGATAGCCACGGTCGAGTATCGCCCCCAACCCTGCGTCAGGCCCTGCGGGATAACACCGTCCTGGTTTCGATTATCTACGGTCAGAGTGAAGTGGGCACCTTGCAAGATATTGCCAGGCTGGGCCAGATAGTGAGGGACCACGGGGCCCTGTTCCATACCGATGCGGTGCAGGTGGCGGGTCGTCTGCCCCTGGATATGCAAACCTTACCGGTGGATTTACTGTCCCTATCCAGCCATAAGATCTACGGTCCCCAGGGAGCAGGTGCCCTCTACCGGCGGCCTGGCGTTGACCTGGTGCCTTTGATCTGGGGTGGTGGGCAGGAGGCAGGGCAGCGCTCTGGCACTCCGGCTTTACCCGCCATCGTCGGGTTTGGCCTGGCCGCCAGGTTAGCCAGACTAGACATGCCGGCGGAAACCCTGCGACTGATAGCTCTGCGCGATCGCCTGTTTACCCAGTTGCAATCCCTGCCCTACCTGGAGCCCACCGGCGACCCCCAGCACCGTCTACCCCACCACGCCAGTTTTTGTTTCACCGCTGGGGATGGAAAACAGGTGAATGGTAGAACCCTGGTAAGGCAAATGAATCTGGCAGGGATTGGCATCAGTGCCGGTACGGCCTGCCACAGCGGCACCCTTAACCCCAGCGGTGTACTCAAGGCCATGGGCTATAGCGATGGGGCCGCCCGCTGCGGTATTCGCTTTAGTTTGGGCCGCCAAACTACCATGGCCGATATCGACTGGACGGCCATGGTGCTGCAACAGGTGATCAGCCGCTACCTAGAATCCCGTAGCCTTTCTAAGGTGTAAGCTCCCTCCCCGATCCCCCTGCTCCCGATTATTCTGGTAAATTCTATGACCGCCGTTCTCCCCGCCAGCCTGGCAGAGGCCATTGTTCAAGCCCAAAATGCTGTGCGGGCTGCCGTCGCCAGCGGCATTCCCCGCATGACGGTAGAGTTCGTTGACCCAGAACTGGAGGCCATGCCGGTGGCTCAGCAGTTTTACCCCGTGCTACAGCAAATGGGCCTGAACTTTAAGGTGTACTTTCCCGATGCTGGGGCCGCCGCCCTGGCTCGCCGCGACTGGGGTAACCCTGACTTTGTAGTCCGTAGCCCAGGGGAACAACAAGGCCAGATGGAGGCCGATGACCAGCTCTATCTTTTTGTCGAA
This sequence comes from Nodosilinea sp. LVE1205-7, assembly GCA_041879365.1. GTDB lineage: Bacteria > Cyanobacteriota > Cyanobacteriia > Phormidesmidales > Phormidesmidaceae > Nodosilinea. The sequence continues at coordinate 130,348 of CP089923.1, forward strand.
CCCTCCGCCATTGAGGTCAGTCAAGTTGAAGATCTCTGTAACCAGGCGGGCAATCGCTTTGTCATCATGCTCAATCCCCGCCTAGAGGACGTAGCTACCATTGGCATTGGCTATGCGGGTCGTCAGTTACGGGAACGGTTTTTAAGTACCCTGCAGCCAGTTTACTATCTCCGTCCCATAGCCGGAGCGGTGCTATGGCGGGCCTATCCCCAGACCTGGCAGCTCTGGCAGGAAACCCCAGAAACCACTCATCAACTACTGGCGGAATTTGACCAGAAGCCCTCTGGAGAAACCCTGGATCGGGTCCTCATGGGGCAGGCCAGCCTATCTAACCCTGAGGGCCCAACCAGACCGCGGCGGGGGGGCTTACTGGGGGAATTACAAAGTTTTTTGAGAGCCCTCACCCAGTAACCCTCCAATGCCGCCAAAATGTCTGGATTTCATCACAAATCCCCTTTGCCTGGTTCAAACTGGCAGGTATGCCTCCTAAACTGTGGATACTTGATTTGGAGTGCCCCTCCAGGTGCGCCCTGAATTCAGGCGATAGGTATTGTGGCCCCTCCCCGCTTAACCGGGGGAGAAAGGTCAGAATGCTAATCCCACCTTGACTTTAATCGGTCAACCTTAGCCTGGGCGTTCTGTTCTAAGTGAAAAAACTCTGCTCATTTTGAACCGACTTTTCCCCCTTGTGTGATCAGAATAGTTTGCCCTAATTAATTTTTCCGCCCATTTCCTTACTGGTAAGCCACTAGAAGCCATGCGAATCCTGAAAACCCAGACCTTGAGAGGGCCAAACTACTGGAGCATTCGTCACCCCAATCTAATTCTGATGCGCCTGGATTTAGAAGATGTGGCGGAGCTATCCTCTGACCAAATTCCTGGCTTTTATGAAGCCCTGGCCGATACCCTGCCCAGTTTAATTGAACACTTTTGTTCTCCGGGGCATCGGGGTGGTTTTCTCAGTCGAGTACGCCAGGGCACCTATATGGGGCACATTGTTGAACACGTCGCCCTGGAATTGCAAACCCTGGCGGGGATGGCGGTAGGCTTTGGCCGCACCCGGCAAACCGTAGAGCCCGGGGTTTACCAGGTGGTCTTCGAATATCAAAACGAGGAGGCTGGACGCTACGCCGCCAGAGCGGCGGTACGTTTGTGTAATAGTTTAATTACCACCGGGCATTATCCTTCCCTGGAGTTGGAGAAGGACCTGAGAGATCTGGAAGAGTTTCGCCTGGACGGGGCTCTAGGCCCTAGCACCGAGGCGATCGTCCGGGCGGCTGAGACCAGGGATGTGCCCTGGACCCAACTATCCACCCGCTCTATGATTCAGCTGGGCTACGGTCGTTACCAGCAGCGGGTACAGGCTACCCTCAGCAGTAAAACGAGTATTTTGGCGGTGGAACTGGCCTCAGATAAGGAAGGCACCAAGCAGATCCTGCGCAACGCTGGTGTACCAGTGCCCAGGGGTACGGTGATCAATTATCTAGATGAGCTGGAGGAAGCCATCAACGAGGTGGGGGGTTACCCAATTGTGGTCAAACCCCTGGATGGCAACCACGGTCGGGGAATTACCATTGACATCAGTACCTACCAGGCGGCTCAGGAAGCCTACGAAGCAGCCCGTAATGTCTCTAAGGGAGTCATTATTGAGCGCTTCTATCGGGGGCAGGACCACCGGGTACTGGTGGTTAACGGCCAGGTGATTGCTGTGGCGGAACGGGTGCCTGCCCACGTGGTGGGGGATGGGCGCTCCACTATCGAACAGCTAATTGACCTAACCAACCAGGATCCCCGACGGGGTGAGGGCCATGACAATCTGCTGACCCGCATAGAGGTCGATCGCACCACCTGGCAACTGCTGGATCGCAAAGGTTACAGCCTGGACACCGTGCTTCCCCGGGGGAGGTGTGTTATTTACGGGCTACGGCGAACCTCAGCACCGGAGGCATTGCCATTGACCGCACCGATACTATTCATCCCGATAATATCTGGCTAGCCCAACGTATTGCTAAAACCATTGGCCTGGATATTGCTGGCATTGATGTGGTCACCACCGATATTTCCAAACCCCTGCGGCAGGTAGACGGGGTGGTGGTGGAGGTGAATGCCGCCCCTGGTCTACGGATGCATATCTGTCCCAGCGAGGGGATTGCCCGTAACGTGGCCGAACCCATTCTGGCCATGCTCTTCCCCCGGAACTTCCGCCCGGGTACCGGTGCTGGCGATTACTGGCACCAATGGTAAGACCACCACTACCCGCCTGATTGCCCATATCTTTAAGCAAACTGGTCAGGTGGTGGGCTACACCACCACCGATGGCATTTATATCGGCGATAATCTGGTAGAAGCGGGGGATACCACTGGGCCCCAGAGTGCCCAGATGATTCTTCAAGATCCGACCGTTGAGGTGGCGGTGCTGGAGACAGCCCGGGGAGGTATTCTGCGATCAGGTCTGGCCTTTAAAGATTGCGATATCAGCGTTGTCCTCAATGTGGCCGCTGATCACCTGGGACTGGGAGACATTGAAACCGTGGAAGACCTGGCCCACCTCAAGAGTGTGGTGGTGGAAACCACTCGCCCCAGCGGTTACGCCGTGCTGAATGCCGACGACCCCCTGGTAACGGCCATGGCTCAACGGGTTAAGGGGCAGATCGCCTACTTTTCTATGAATCCCCATAATGAGGTGCTGCGTAACCATACCCAGCAGGGGGGATTGGCCGCCATCTACGAACACGGTTACCTATCGATCCTCAAGGGTGACTGGTTATTGCGCATTGAACAGGCGGAAAAAGTGCCCCTGACCATGGGGGGATTGGCACCGTTCCAAATTGCCAATGCTCTAGCTGCCAGCCTGGCCGCCTTTGCCCAGGGGGTCGGCATTGAGCCTATTCGTCAGGCTCTCCATAGCTTTCAGGCCTCTACCCAGCAAACTCCAGGACGCATGAATTTGTTTAATCTAGATCGGTTCCATGCCCTGGTAGACTACGCCCATAACCCCGCCAGCTATGAAGCCCTCAGTGGTTTTGTAAAGAACTGGCCGGGTCAGCGCATTGGGGTGGTGGGTGGCCCGGGAGATCGGCGGGATGATGACTTCGTCACCCTGGGTAAGCTGGCAGGACAAATGTTTGACGAAATTATTGTCAAAGAAGACGACGATACCCGGGGCCGACCCCGGGGAGATGCGGCCCGGTGGATTGTCCATGGTCTAGAGCAGGTGACCATCACAGCCAACTACCACACTATTCTGGATGAAACCGAGGCCATTAATACCGCCCTTGATAGGGCCCCCGATGGGAGTCTGGTGGTGATTTTGCCCGAAAGTGTGAGTCGGGCGATCGCCCTGATTAAGGCCCGTAATCCTCTACCGCAGGATGGTCTCACCACCAATGGGCACGGAGCAGGGAGTAGCGAAGCAGGTCTTAGCGGTGTAGATGAGTACGTCCAGGTCCATGGCTAGAGGGCTGGACAGCTATGGAAAATTTGGAGCCAGCCATGAGTCGGCAAGGGGGCTTGAAGCCACCGGTGGATTAGGGCTGGCTCCGGCTAACTACACCCACCATCGGTAAGTTCCTTCAAGTCGTGGTCCACCATGGACTGCACCAGGGTCTCAAAGGAATAGGCGGGTTGCCAGCGTAGCTCCGCCTTAATCTTATAAATGGAACCCACCAGTTGCACCGCTTCATCGGGGCGATAAAAGGCCGGGTCAACGGTGACGTAATCCTGCCAGTTAAGCCCAACACTGCTAAAGGCACAGTCCACCAGTTCCCGCACTGAGTGGGTTTGACCACTGGCGATGATGTAATCATCAGCCCGATCCTGCTGTAGCATCAGCCACATAGCCTGCACCACATCCTGGGCATGGCACCAGTCGCGGCGAGCCTCTAGATTACCCAATTTGAGTTCCTGGGCCAGGCCCAGTTTGATCTTGGCCGCCCCCTGGGTAATTTTGCGAAATACAAATTCCGCCCCCCGCCGGGGGGACTCGTGGGTGTAGGTAATACCGCAACAGGCGTAGAGATTATACTTCTGTCGGTAATTGACGGTCATCCAGTGGGCGTAGGCCTTGGCAATGCCGTAGGGATTACGGGGACGAAAGGCCGTGCGCTCGGTTTGGGGAGACTCATCGGGCTGGCCAAAGACTTCGCTGCTGGAGGCCTGATAAAAGCGAATGTCGGGTTTGCAGCGGCGGATTCCCTCCAGCAGACGGGAAACCCCCAGGGCGGTGTATTCGGCGGTGAGGGCGGGCTGGGTCCAGGAGAGGGGGACGTAGCTCTGGGACGCCAGGTTGTAGATTTCGTCAGGCTGGGTTTGCTCGATCGCATCAATTAAGGAGAACTGGTCTAGCAGGTCGCCGGGCACGATATCGATGCGATCGGATACATGACTGATGCGGCTGAGGCTACTGGAGCTGGAGCGTCGCACCATGCCGTAAACCCTATAGGTTTTGGCTAGTAGCAGCTCCGCCAGGTAGGAGCCATCCTGACCGGTAATGCCGGTAATTAAGGCGGTTTTGCTCATGGCGTTGGCAGGACAGTATGGATAACCTTTTGGCCTGGCCCCCTAACTCAGGGAACGACAGGAAAATTTAGCAAGCTAATTATAGCCTTGGCCAGCCCCCTTAGGACCGAATTCATCGGTGCCAGCTAAGACTGGGCAGCCGCTCTGCTGCGCCGCTATTCCTTACCGGTGACTAAAACTAACCAGGTGTGCCCCGACGCTTTATGATCACAGGGATACCGATCTGTGCTAACCAGATCACCTGAGGCGCTATGGATCAATCCCTACAATTTTTAACCGAAGCCGAGTCAGCAGCGGTGGATGCCGCCCTGCTATCTTCCCCAGAAAAGTTTTTGGCCCGGCTTACCATTTCCACCGCTAAGTTACTGACCTACATGGCGGCGGACCTCAAGACCCCGGTGGAAGCCCTCACCCCACAGCAAATTATCCAGTGGCTAGAGCAAGATAGTAAACGCAAGCGAGAGCAGGGAGTCAGCGCCTCGGTGCTGAGGTGGGAGGATTGATGATGTCCCCTGGGGTGGAGGGCAGTGATGGTGAGAAAAGAGTACTAATTTGTAACAAAAGAGTACTGACTACTCAGTAAACAATACTGCTTGCTAACCGATGGGATCACCTTAGTTAGTTAGGTCAAGGGATTTTCTAGGGGTGGGTACGGCCAGGTCACAGCAGAGTACTAATTGACTAAAAATCTTTCCTGTCTACCTTGCTTTGCCCTATAGATCTTAAAGATTGCCGATTTATTGGGGGAGATGGGTGATCTAGGCTAACCGGTAGCCAACACTACCTTTTTCTGCCGTTGCTTAAGAGGGTCTGTAGGATCGGGCCATTCTTAAAATCTCCTGCCAAGATAAAAACAGGTTTTCACCCTTAACGTTTACCCTGAGCGCTTATGGTGTCCTTGCTTGAAAATCCCCTGCGTCTTGGTCTCCAGCAAGACCGTATTCCCGAGCCCCAAATTCTGATCATCTTTGGTGCCTCCGGTGATCTTACCCAGCGCAAGATCGTCCCAGCTATTTACCAGATGCGACGGGAACGGCGATTACCCCCTGAACTTACCATTGTTGGCGTGGCCCGGCGGGAATGGAGTCACGACTTTTTCCGCGAACACCTGCGGGAGGGCATTGAAGAATTTGGCAATGGCATTGGTCATGAGTCCGTCTGGCAAAATTTTGCCCAGGGAGTTTTCTACTGTCCTGGTGACATTGACGATCCTGCCTTCTATCAATCTTTGAAGGTATTTTTAGCCGATTTGGATGATCAACGAGGCACCCACGGCAACCGGGTGTTTTATCTGTCGGTGGCACCGCGGTTCTTCGGTGAGGCCACTCAGCAGTTGGGGGCAGCGGGGATGCTGCCTGACCCCAGTAAGCAGCGACTGGTGATTGAAAAGCCCTTCGGTAAAGACCTAGCCTCGGCTCAAGTGCTCAACCGGGTGGTGCAGGAGGTCTGTAAGGAACAGCAAATTTACCGTATCGATCATTATCTAGGCAAGGAAACTGTCCAGAATCTGATGGTGTTTCGCTTTGCCAATGCTATTTTTGAGCCCCTATGGAATCGCCAGTTTGTTGACCATGTGCAGATTACTGTGGCTGAAACCGTTGGTCTAGAGGGGCGGGCCGGTTACTACGAAACCGCCGGAGCCCTGCGGGATATGGTGCAAAATCACCTGATGCAGCTCTTCTGCCTGACCGCCATGGAGCCGCCCAATTCCCTAGATGCCGATAGTATTCGTAACGAAAAAACTAAGGTGCTACAGGCTACCCACCTGGCCGACATTGACGATCTCAGCCAGTGTGCGGTGCGGGGCCAGTATGCTACTGGCTGGATGAAAGGGAAGGCGGTGCCTGCCTATCGCCAGGAAGAAGGGGCCAATCCGGAATCCACCATGCAAACCTTCTGCGCCATAAAATTAGCGATCGATAACTGGCGGTGGAAGGGGGTGCCCTTCTACCTGCGCACTGGTAAGCGCATGCCCAAAAAAGTTAGCGAAATCTCTATCCATTTCAAGGAAGTTCCCCACCTGATGTTTCAATCGGCTGCCCAGCAGATGAATCATAATGTGCTGGCCCTGAGAATTCAGCCCGATGAAGGGATTTCTATGCGCTTTGAGGTGAAAACCCCCGGCAACTCTTTGCGAACCCGGTCCGTTGATATGGACTTTCGCTATGAGACGGCCTTTGGCCAGGCTAATACCGATGCCTACGCCCGATTAATCATCGACTGCATGCTGGCAGACCAAACCCTGTTTACCCGGGGCGATGAGGTTGAGGCCTCCTGGCGCCTGCTGACGCCGGTGCTGCAAGCCTGGGATGCACCCGCCGATCCCCGTACCATCCCTCTCTACGAAGCTGGTACCTGGGGCCCGGTGGAGGCCGAACTTTTGTTGAATCAGGATGGACGACGCTGGCGTCGTCTGTAACCTGCGAATCGCTACCTCTTAAGACCGTCCGAGATCCCCTATCTGGTTGGCCCATGACTACTACTCCCATTGTTGCCTTACAAAAACCCAAGGATATCTCTCTGACTGAAGTTGAATCGGAACTGCAAAGTATCTGGCAACAGCAGGGGGAGGTTGCCGCGACCCGCGCCAGTACCTTCACCATGGTGATTTATGAGCCGGAGGAAGTGCAGCAGATTTTAGCCGCTCTAAATTTCTATCCAGGGGCCATTGATGGCAGCCATGGCCCCCTCACCCGAGAGGCTATTCGTCGCGCCCAGATTGACTATCACCTGAGAGTTACGGGACGCATGGATCCCCCTACCCTGGCCCGGGTGCGCCAGGAGTATAGCCAACTCTCTGCGGAGCAAAAAGTCTATAAAAATTCCGATCAGCGGGGCTTTAATTTGAGCGAGTCGATCGCCGCCCACAATCCCCGTCGAGTGATTAGCCTGTGCCCTACCTTTGGGGAAGATCGGGGGGTAACGGCTCAGATATCGGCCTACTGTCCAGTCCAGAAAAAAACTCGGGTTCCGGTAACCTAATCTGCTGTGAATACATCACCCTGCGGGGCACCAAGGCCGCCCTCGAACGGGTCAGCGACCTGGTGGTCTCTTTAATTCTGGCAGATCTTCCCTACTTCGTCTGGTGGAAGGCTACCCCCAGCCCCGAGCAGCCGATTTTCCAGAGTTTAGCCCATGCCAGTAACTGCATCATTGTTGACTCTAGCTACTTCAGCGATGCTGAGGCTGAGCTCCGTATCATGCAGGAACTGATGCAAAACGGTACCAATATCGCCGATCTTAACTGGCACCGCCTGGCCCCCTGGTTGGAATTGACGGCGGCCGCCTATGATCCCCGGAACGGCGAGAGTTCATCCAGGATATTGATCTAGTTGGGATTGATTATGAGCAGGGTAATGCCGCCCAATCCCTGATGTATCTGGGTTGGCTCGCCAGTCGGCTGGATTGGGAACCGGTTGACTATGTGGAGGAGGGCGGTCCCTACAACATCAAAAAAATCCACTTTCGCAGTCCTCAAAATGCTGCGATTGAATCAGAGCTGGCAGGCATTCCCGTGGCTGACTCCGGTGAGGTAATTGGGGACCTCACCGGTCTGCGCTTAATGTCAACCAACCTACAGGCCAACTGCTGTACTATTCTCTGCTCCGAAGCCAGCGGCTGTATGCGCATGGAAGCCGGAGGAGGGGCCCAGGACTGCCAGGTAGAGCAGGTCACCGCCCTATCCGATCAAAAGGCTGACTTTATGTTGGGTCAGCAACTGCAACGCTGGGGTGAGGATGTTCTCTATGCAGAAAGTCTAGCGAAGGTGGCTAAGATTATGGAGTTACTAGGCCAGGGCTAAAGGGTCTATAGCCAGGGTTTATAACAGCCGCATCAGGCAACACCGCCAGGCAAAAGATGGTACGGCAGCCAGGGGCATTCAGGGCTAGAAATCCAGTAGTCCTAGGTCTGTCCCCTGGTTACAGTGGGGTTATGGACAAATCGATAGTTTACTGGTTCGACGGCCAAATCCATAGTGGCACCCATCTAGCGGTAGCCTGGGATGACCCTGCCCTAATTTACGGAGCAACGGTGTTTACCACTCTACGGGTCTACGCCAAGGATTTAGATCATCCCCTGACCGCCTGGGTCGCTCACCAGGAACGGTTAAGCCAGACCCTGAAAAGCTTTGGCTGGCCCCAACCAATAGGACACAGGTTGCGCCGGGGAGCAGAGCAGCTCAAAGGCCAGTTTCCGATTTTACGCCTGACTTGCTGGCCCGATGGTCGGGAGTTAATTACGGGGCAATCGCTGCCTCCCGAATCTGGACCAGACTCAGCACCAGGGAATTACGGCCTGGGTAGCCGAAGATTGTCGCTATCAGCGATCGCTACCAGGTCACAAAACCGGCAACTATTTAAGTAACTGGCTGGCAACCCAGGCCGCTCGGGCTCACCAGGCCAGGGAGCCGATCCTGGTGGATTCCCTGGGTCGCTGGTTAGAAACCAGCAGCGGTAATCTTTGGGGATGGGGGCAGGGACGATGGCACACCCCGCCTTTGGAGGCCAACCTACTGCCTGGCGTCAGCCGACAGCAGTTGATTCACCATCTGCGCCAGCAGGGCCTGGAAATTTCTGAACAGCCCTGGACCCAGGCCCTTATTCGTCAGTTTCAGACTCTGGCCTACTCCAATTGTGCCGTTCAGGTGATACCTATCCACACAGTCTTAGAAGATGGCAGTAGACTAGAATTTGATCCCAAGCACTGTAGTTTACAGCTGCTGCGATCGGTATTTCAAGAATAGCCGGGAGTTGTCGAGTCCGAGTTGAATCCAAAGCATTTGGCCAAACCAGCGCATTCGCTAGTACTCTTATCCTAGACTTGATCCATCAAAATCAAGGCCGGGCAGCGCTCTGCCAGCCCTGACTAAGGCCGGAGTCAAGGAATAACCTTTAAATTCTTGGCCCATTGGCCTCGATAGCGTTAACATTAATTAATAATCCTTTTAATCAATTAACCCCTGATTCCGGCTTTAAACAACTTTTACCATTGAAAACCTTAATGGAGGCCTTACCTCGGTGAACAAACGGTGGAAAAACGCAGGATTATATGCCCTGCTGGTAGTTGTGGTAATTGCCCTGGCAACGGCAATTTTTGATAATTCTGGGCAAGAAGCTCAGACCTGGCGCTATAGCAAATTTTTAGATGCGGTTCAAAATCATCAGATTGAACGTGTGAGTTTGAGCTCTGATCGCTCCCGAGCTCGTTTTACTGATCCCGAAGGTAAGGGACAGATTGTGGTGAACTTGCCCAACGATAGCGATCTGATTACCACCCTGGAAAAGAATAATGTTGACATGGTGGTGCAACCTCAGAACGACGATAGTATCTGGGTCAGAGCCTTTAGCACCCTGCTCATTCCTGTCTTGTTGTTGGTGGTTTTGTTTTTCGTTCTGCGTCGGGCCCAGAATGGCCCTGGTAGTCAGGCGATGAATTTTGGCAAATCTAAAGCCAGGGTTCAGATGGAACCCCAAACTCAGGTTACCTTTGGGGATGTAGCCGGAATTGAGCAGGCCAAATTAGAATTAGCCGAAGTCGTTGACTTTCTCAAAAATGCCAATCGCTTCACTGCCGTAGGGGCCAAGATTCCTAAGGGAGTTTTACTAGTGGGGCCACCGGGTACAGGTAAAACCCTCCTAGCCAAGGCCGTAGCCGGGGAAGCAGGGGTACCCTTTTTCTCTATCTCCGGTTCTGAGTTCGTCGAGATGTTTGTTGGGGTCGGAGCTTCTCGGGTCAGGGATTTGTTTGAACAGGCTAAAACCAATGCCCCCTGTATTGTCTTTATCGACGAAATTGATGCCGTAGGCCGACAGCGGGGTGCTGGTTTGGGCGGTGGCAACGACGAGCGAGAGCAAACCCTTAACCAGTTACTGACCGAAATGGATGGGTTTGAAGGCAATACCGGCATTATTATTATTGCCGCCACCAACCGACCCGATGTACTAGATGCGGCCCTACTGCGTCCTGGTCGTTTTGACCGTCAGGTGGTAGTAGATCGCCCCGATTACGCCGGACGTCTGGAGATTCTTAATGTCCATGCGCGAGGCAAAACCTTTAGTAAGGATGTAGATCTGCAGAAGATTGCCCGTCGTACTCCCGGCTTTACCGGTGCTGACCTATCCAACCTGCTGAATGAAGCAGCCATTCTGGCGGCCCGGCGTAACCTCACCGAAATTTCCATGGATGAGGTAAATGACGCCATTGATCGGGTACTGGCAGGTCCCGAGAAAAAGGACCGGGTCATGAGTGAGCGTCGTAAGGAGTTAGTGGCTTACCACGAAGCTGGTCACGCTTTGGTAGGGGCGCTAATGCCTGACTACGATCCAGTTCAGAAAATTAGTATTATTCCCCGGGGTCGTGCTGGTGGACTCACCTGGTTTACCCCCAGTGAAGATCGAATGGAATCGGGTTTATATTCTCGCTCCTATCTGCAAAACCAGATGGCGGTAGCCCTAGGGGGTCGCATAGCCGAGGAGATTGTCTTTGGCGAAGAAGAGGTGACTACTGGTGCCTCCAATGATTTACAGCAGGTAGCCCGGGTTGCACGCCAAATGGTTACTCGTTTCGGTATGAGCGATAAGCTCGGTCCCGTAGCCCTGGGAAGACAACAAGGCAATATGTTTCTAGGCCGTGATATTGCTGCCGAGCGCGATTTCTCTGAATCCACAGCCGCCATTATTGATGAAGAAGTTCGTTCCTTGGTGGATGAGGCCTATCACCGGGCTAAACAGGTCCTGACCGGTAATCGATCCATTCTGGATCAGCTAGCTCGTATGCTGGTAGATAAAGAAACCGTGGATGCGGAAGAATTACAGCAATTACTGCTTAGCAGTGATGTGCGCATGGCTTCCATTGCCTAGGCCCTAGCCTCAGCTCCGGTTGCCAAGTATCTAAGCCTTCTCTGACCATCCATTATTTTAGAAGAGCAAGGAGTCATTCAAAATACCCCTTGCTCTTCTTCTTCTTAAAAGGTGGGGTCATTGGTCTCAAAGGGCTGGTAGGATGAGGCTTTGATGATATTTAAACAACCTGGAGGAAAACCATACCCTGGGGTCTTTTAATCCTGTTTCAATGTCAGTGCCCAAAGGGCAATAGGTCTCCTTGACAAAAACTTCTATAAAATTCCTCAAATAAAAAAACAATCAAAGAGCAAAGACAGTTAAAATCAAGGGTAGCTTTAGGTTTCGGTTTATTGCTGCCCAAGTAGCTTGATTAAATTATATATTTTCACTCTAATTAACCTGTTATGAGTCATTCTTCTGAAGACACTGGATTTAAGGCACAGTTATGGCAGCTTTATACCTTTTTCCCTCAACGTCGTCGTAATCAATTCTTTTGGCTCCTGGTTTTAATGATTTTGACCGCTCTGGCGGAAATCGTTAGTTTAGGATCAGCTTTCCCTTTCCTAGCTGCCTTGGGCAATACGAAGCGTCTGTTAGAAAACCCAAACTTGCAACCTCTCTGGAGTAATCTGGGGGTGACTCAGCCCTTTCAAGTTATAGCCTGGTTGGGCCTTGGCTTTAGTTTAGCTGTACTGGTTGCAAATGTCTTGCGATTAGTGACCCTTGGGTGCCAAAACCATTTTTCCGCTATTTTGACTAGCGATTTAAGTTGTGAGGTCTATCGTCGTACCCTATATCAGCCCTATTACTTCCACGTCCGCCATAGTAGTAGCAAGCTCATTGCCACCATTGTCAACGATATTACTGGGGTTAGCACTGTTTTAGCCAATATCCTGACACTGATGGTAAATGCTACCATTGTCATTTTTCTCTTTGTATCCGTTGTAGTGATCAATCCCACGATTGCTCTAAGCGCTATTACCTTTCTTGGTATTACCTATCTTCTGCTCTTCAAGCTAACTCGTAATGCTCTTGTGAATAACGGTTACATTATAAGTGCCGAAAATCAGACCTTAGTTAAATTTCAGCAGGAGGGATTAGGGGGTATTAGAGAAGTTATTTTAGATGGTAGTCAGGGCTTATTTGAGGGACGCTATCGCAAAACTGATCGAAAGTTTCGTATGGCCCTGGCCAAAAATGTAGTTATTATCCAATGTCCCCGTTTTCTAATTGAAGCCGCCGCGATGATTTTTATCGCCATCTTAGCGGTGGTAATGTCATCCAGAGTGGATGATTTGAGTCAAGTCCTTACGATTCTTGGTATTTTGGCTTTAGCTGCGAACCGTTTGTTACCTGCCTTGCAGACTTGTTTTAGCTCTGTCGCTGGGATTAAGTCCTACCAAGCTTCTACCCAAAAGGTATTAGATGCGCTAAACCTCGAGGTACCTCCTTTAGGTACTGCCTTTCCCCCTCTTCCTATTAATCAAGGTATAAGGTTTGAAGATGTTTGGTTTCGCTACAGTGACGAGCAGCCCTGGGTACTACAAAATTTATCGTTAACGATTCAGGCTAATACTACGGTTGGTTTCGTAGGTAGTACGGGCAGTGGCAAGAGTACTACAGCAGATTTAATTCTGGGCCTGTTGCAACCCGACAAAGGAGAAGTTCTGGTTGACGGTCAATCCCTGACCGGAGAAAGGCTAAAGAGTTGGCAGCGGACAGTGGCCCATGTCCCCCAGCATATATTTTTAAGTGACACTACTGTGGCTGAGAATATTGCTTTTGGGGTTCCTGCCAATGAAATTGATTTAGATCGGGTGAAGTGGGCAGCAGAAATGGCTCAAATTTCTGGATTTATAGAAGCCCGGCCCGAAGGTTATCAAGAAATCGTTGGAGAGCGGGGTGTACGTCTTAGTGGAGGTCAGCGGCAACGAATTGGTATTGCTCGAGCTCTCTATAAGCAAGCCTCAGTAATTGTTTTAGATGAAGCTACCAGTGCTTTAGATAATGCTACTGAGCGAGAGGTCATGGCTGCGGTTGAAAGGCTGAGTGGTCAGGTGACTATTATTTTGATTGCCCATCGATTAAGTACAGTTGAACGATGTGATTTGATTATTGATCTTGAACAGGGTCATGTTGCCGCCCAGGGAACCTATCAGGAGTTACTAAGCCATTCAGAAACTTTTAAGCGCATGGCTGGCGTAGCTTAACCAATAGCCCCGGTTGCCTGACGAAACTTGAAAGAGCTTCGAAAGCTGGGATAGTTAGTAATTAGTAAAAGGACTCACAGGTCCTAGGCTAGCAGTAGTAAACAGCTAAAATCGTGGCGAGTTAATTATGTCTAAGGCAAAGCCGGGAAGTTGCTCCCAAATTTGCCTTTGCGCAGCTTTCAACTGGGCTTTTAACACAGTCTCTAACTGTTGATTAGCTTGGCCGTCTGAGTGAATTACGTCTGTGATGCCTTACCTTGAGCAGGACAAGGGGCAGTAAACCTACCCAAAGTAAAACCAGTGGCCAGAGTTCCCCTTCAACTAGATTGTAGGTCTGAAATATTTGCTGCCAAGGCATCCCGGATATCCAGCGGTTGATCAGGAAGGTTTCGGCTATGACCGTGAGGACCAGCCAGTATGCACCTATTGCCAGTGACAAACCGACAGTATCGACGCCTAACCATTTCCAGATCAGATCGGCATATATGGTAAATAGCGATATTCCTGTCGCTACCGATAGCGGGTGGGCCCAGGTTTCTCCAACCAATGGGGCGATCGCTACTACGCGAATCGTACCGTTCACAAAAGCCAGTAGGAAGAATCCTAACCATGCGGTTGTGGCGCGTTTCCACAAGGAGTAGGTCATCGCAAATGATCTCCAAGTGTGATTTCATCTAGCAGTACAAAATCACCAGGAGTGGTCAAGCCATCGATTACAGCTCCTTCTTGTGAGGTTAACTACTAAATGAATTATATCTCTGGCCAACAAAAAGGGACACATCGATTGTGTCCCTTTGACTCATCAGGGGCAGAGGTTCTGAAAGCTAAAGATTTCTAACAACTAGAAACTTAACTCTGCAGCCTGTACCCGTTCCACCTGCTTCTTCTTCAATACCAACATAATCTGGGTGATCATGACGGCAGCGACGAAGGCGATTAAACCCTTAATGCGGTTTGGATTTTGTAGAACGATTTCGGTGTCAACCTGGCCAAAGCCACCCACATTGGGATTACTGGTCAAGGGTTTACCGGCTTCAACACTATCTCCTTCAGAAACCAGTAGCTCTGGTCCAGCGGGAATAGTCTCAGTTACGGATTCGCCACTATCGGTGAGCAGGGTAACAGTATAGCCGCCTCCATCCTGAGGGGAAACAGCACTGACGGTGCCACTAACAGAGGCATTGTAGGCGGTGTTATTGCTAGCCTGACCGGTGGGATAAACCTGACCACGACCACGGTTGCCACCTACATGGATTTGGTACTTACCGAAGGAAACTGACTTATCCTGGCTAGGGTCAGGGGACAGAATAGGAAAAACAATTTCCTGGTATTGCTCACCCGGAACCGGACCCACCAGTAAAATATTAGGCTGGGTATCGCTATAGGGAAGGAAGTAAGTATTACCTACTTCTTCCTTAAGATCTTCAGGAATACGATCAGCAGGAGCCAGGGTAAAGCCTTCAGGAAGCACCACAACCGCCCCCACATTCAGCCCCCTCGGCTACCGTCGCCGAGAACCTGCTGAGTATTCAGATCGTAGGGAATTTCCACTTTGACCGGAAAGACGGAATCAGGTAGCACCGCCTGAGGCACCTCTACCTTGGTAGGTTTGGCGGCCAGGTGGCAGTTGGCGCAGACAATGCGGCCAGTCGCTTCTCGGGGGGTTGCGTAATTTTCCTGGGCCCAGAAAGGATAGGCGGCAGCAGGTTGGGGTTGGGCCAGGACTCCGCCCAGAATTAAAAGAACAGCGGCAAGGGCAACGGCTACTGGCCGCCAACGACTTACCGATAAAAATAATGCTGTCATGGCTTTGCTTCAGGTGTTATAGCAGTGAGGGGTGTCATTCACACCGGCTAGGTAGAATCCCTACCTAAGCCCACCAAGGGCTATCGCCAGTGCGAAAGTCGGTTTCTGTCCAGTTGGTCAGGGAAACCTTATCGTCTTCGGACACATCGGCATGGGCCAGAGCCAAAGAGAGGGGGGCTGGGCCACGCACAACTTTACCGGTAGCATCGTACTGGGATCCATGGCAGGGGCACATAAACTTGTTCTCACTGGCATTCCAGGGAACAACGCAGCCCAGGTGGGTGCAAATAGAGCTGATACCGTAGTTTTCCAGGGCACCGTTATCCTTCACTACCAGGTAGGTCGGATCTCCCTTTAGACCCTGCACCAGAACGCGATCGCCAGGGTTGTGGGCCTGCAAAAATTGGCTGGCAATAACGTTCGTTACCCAGCTCGTTTTTAGCTGTGACGCCGCCACCACCAGTACCGCTAGAGGGGGGAATAAAATACTTGACTATCGGATACAGCATTCCCAGGACAGTCCCTGACGCGGCTCCGAGGGTCAGTAAGTTCATAAATTGACGACGCCCTAAATCAGGGACGTCAGAGGTTCCAGAAACTTGAGTCATAATCCAGACTGGCTTACCCGCGAGAATGTATCAATGGTTATTATTAAAGATTTCCAAGGAGAGTATTAACCCCAAATCAACCCTTCCCAAAATCGAGAATGTTTGATTTAGACTAACTATCCGGGAAGTCCAAACACTTAACTAACCGTATTATTGCACCATGGGGTTATCAGATTTCAGTTCATCCGTCCATTGTAAAGAAATGTATTGGACTGGGACGGGTTTAGCAGAAAAGGTACAACCATGACAGGCAGGGATTTACAAATAATGGTCCAGGATAAATGGGGTTACTCCTTTGATTTACAGCTACGTCGCACCCAGGGAAAAATCTGGTTACAGGTGATGTGGCGCTATTTAGAGCAGGCCTCTTTTCCCCTGACCCAGGAACAGTATCTGGCACACCTGGATACCATTGCTCTGTATTTAAATGAGTGGGGCCAGGCAGACTATGTAAAAGCCTGGGTGGCCCAGAGTCGCGATCGCCCTCGTCTGGGCAAGGCCGTTAGTATTCCCCTAAACTTAGGCGATCGGGCGTTGGAATGGCTGACGGATGAATTTTAAGAGGTGATTGGTTATCTATGGATCCATCTTCCCCTACCCATCACTCCCCGCCGGGTCTGGAAGACTTTGACCCCAATGGTATGGGTTTAGACAATGGCAACCTCTATGGTTTACCCTTTACTGCTGAGACCGCCAGTTTGATCGTGCTGGGGGTGCCCTGGGAAGCGACCGTATCCTACCATGGCGGCACGGCCCGAGGACCAGACCGGGTGCGTCAGGCATCGGTCCAAATCGATCTCTATGACCTGGACTATCCCGATAGTTGGCGGCAGGGTATTTATATGCCCCCCTGGCAGGCCACTGGCTAGAGCTCAACCAAACTGCCAGAACGGCGGCGGATCAGGTCATGGCAGCAACGGAGGCGGGTTTGCCCCCTGGCGGTGGATCTGGCTACCGTTAACCAGGCCTGTGAAGCGATGAACCAGTGGGTTTACAGCCAAACCCTTGAACTATTGGCGGGGGGTAAACGGATTGGCCTGGTGGGGGGAGACCACAGCATTCCCCTGGGATATATCAGGGCTTTAACTGAACAAGCACCGGAGTTTGGCATTCTCCACATTGATGCCCACGCCGATCTGCGCCAGGCTTACCAGGGATTTACCTATTCCCATGCTTCGATTATGTACAACGTTCTGCAATTACCCCAGGTGACCCGGCTGGTACAGGTGGGAATTCGGGATGTCTGCGAGGCTGAAGTAGCCCTAATCCAGGCGGCAGGCGATCGGGTTGTGCCTCACTATGACACCCATCTCAAGGAAAATCGTTACGCTGGAGTCCCCTGGCAGTATCAGTGCCAAACCATTGTGGCGGCTCTGCCGGAGCGGGTCTACGTGAGTTTTGACATCGATGGTTTAGACCCTAAGCTTTGTCCCCACACGGGTACACCGGTACCGGGCGGATTAGAATTGGCGGAGGTCTTCTACCTATTGCGTCAGGTAGTCGCCAGCGGACGGCAAATCATTGGCTTTGACCTATCGGAGGTGGGCAATGGTGAGTGGGATGGCAACGTTGGTGCCCGAGTCATTTACAAGCTCAGCAGTCTGATGACAGCCAGGGTTGACCTCTGACCGCCCCGACCTGTCTCCGCAACATCGCGCACCGACACCAGGTGTGGATCAGGGCTGGGAGTCATGGTTAGCATTGGCTGATTCCGGGTCAGCCAGGGCGTAGGCTTGTAATTCCGCCAGGGAGACGTACTCTAGAGCCGAGGCGTGGGTGGCCTGGAGGTACACCGGCGGAGCCAATCCGGCATCCAGGGCCTGCTTCCAGCGGGAGGCGCAGAGGCACCAGCGATCGCCGGGTTTGAGCCCGGGAAACTGATAAGCAGGTACTGGGGTAGACAGGTCATTCCCCTGGGCCCGACTAAAGGTCAGAAAGGTCTCGGTCATTTCGGCACAGACAACATGGGCCCCTAGGTCTCCAGCCCCAGTAGAGCAGTAGCCATCGCGGTAAAATCCTGTCATGGGGTCAGTACAACAGGTAACCAGAGAAGTACCTAGTACATTACGAGCGGGAGTCATAGCCACAACGGTAATAAAGGTAAAGAACGTTTTAGTTGCCCTAGAGATTGTTTGAAAAACCAGAAAGGGGCTTCAACCATAGCTACAGATTAGGATAATCTCCGCAGAATTGAGTATTTTGACGGCTTCTTGGGGGCGAACTATCCCTGGGACAAGCCTTTTCAAATTAACCTCATAGGCTGATCTGCCTAAGCAAATGGATTATAATTCAATGCCCATCCCAGTCTAACTTCTTCTGACTAATGGGTTAATTGAGAGCATACTTATTAAAGTGGCGAATTAAAACTAGGGCAGGCTTAGTATTTGTTATCCTGACAAGGCGGAGCGTATTTATGAGGCAATGGGTTCGCCGTGGGCTGATGGTTCTGATCGGTCTAGTCGTGGCCATAGGATTACCTACCAGGGTGCTAACGGCGATCTCCGCCCTGCCATCAGATTTTGCCCCACCGCCCCAGACCACTCAGGTGGCGATCTCGGCAGCGGAGAAAAACACCTCCACAACTTCTAAGCCCGATGGAAACCATAATTCCAAGGATTCTTTCGATCAAAATAATACCCTGGAACCCTTTAATCAGGTAGTTAAGCACGCCAAGATCAGCAGCGGACTCTTTACCCTGTACCGCGATTCTAAGCAGGCCACTGCTTTTTTGGGCATTAAGCCCGATCAGCTCAACCAAAATCTCTTACTGGTGGCGACCCTACAATCGGGACTAGGGGAAGCTGGATTAGTCCGAGGTCTATCTATCAATGATTTGATGGTACAGTTGCGGCGAATTCCAGGCAACCGAATGCAGTTAGTGGTGCCCAATGTGACGGTTCGCCCTACTCCAGGACAGTCTGTCAATACTCAACTTTTGCAACAGTCCTTTAGCGACTCCCTCATCCTAACCCTTGATATCGTTAGCATTCATCCCCAAACCGGGGAAATGCTCATTGATTTGAAGGATTTATTCCTAGATCAAGACCCTATCAAGTTAACTGAAAGCCTTAGGGATTTACTGCAAGACTACGATCTAGATAGAAATTCCTCCTATCTGGGAGATATCAAGGTATTTCCAGCCAACGTAGAAATACAAACTACCCTGGGGTTTCTGAGCTCAGGCGAACAGGTATCTGATGCTTCTTTGGTGAGTTTACCCAGTGATCAGGGGTTTAAATTGGGAGTGTACTATAGTCTATCGGTGTTGCCTAACCATCCCAGCTTCCGTCCTCGTCAGGCCGACCAGCGAGTGGGCTACTTCACCACCGCCTATCGCCAATCGCCCTTGAAGGGGGCTAGCGATGGGATAGTTCGTTACATTAACCGCTGGCATTTGGAGAAAAAATATCCGCAGGCAGCCTTCTCGCCTCCTCTAAAACCCCTGGTGTTCTGGCTAGAAAATACCATTCCCCTTGATTATCGCCAGCCAATTCGAGAAGGAGTGGAATGGTGGAACGAGGCCTTTGAGCGGATTGGTTTCACCCAGGCGATCGAAGTTCGACAAATGCCCGACAATGCGAATTGGGATCCTGCCGACATCCGTTATAACGTAATTCGTTGGTCAGATTCCTGGCGTTCTGCCTGGGATGGCCTGGGGCAGACAAGAGTTAACCCCATGACGGGGGAAATTCTAGATGGCGATGTTCTATTAGACGCTAATCTGGTGAGTGGCAGTCAGCAAACTTACCAAACGCTGATAGCTTCTGCCAACGACTTTTTTCTACCCCAACTCTGTGGCCAAAGATTCATCCGTGATGGTAGTTCCAGCAGGTTAAGGAGCCAGTCCTCGGGGACTTCTCACCGGGTTTTCTCAGGTGCCTCGGCTCAGTGTCTGCAATATCAAGCCTGGCAACAGACTGTCTTGGCTACGCTGGCTATCCATCACCTGCAATCGCCCATGGCCGCCCCAGATCAACAGGAACTTTACCTCCAGCAGTTTCTGCGCCTACTAGCGGCCCATGAGGTAGGGCATGTGCTTGGCCTCCGCCATAATTTCTTGGGCAGTACCCTACTAGCACCCGCAGACCTTAATAACCGGGATTTAACCCGCCGTCAGGGCATGGTTAGTTCAGTGATGGACTACTCAGCTCCCAATATTGCGCCGCCCGGTGAAATTCAGGGAGATTACTTTACCACCCGATTGGGGGCCTATGATCTCTGGGCCATTGAATACGGCTATCAGCCCCTCAGCCCTGGCCACCCAGAACAGCAAGAATTACAGCAAATTGCCAACCGGTCGGGGAGTCCTGAACTGGCCTATGCCACCGATGAAGATATTTTTGATGGGATCTGACCCGATCGCCAATGCCTGGGACTTGAGCCGTGATCCCTTACATTACGCCCAGGCTCAAATCAACATCGATAGGGCGATTTGGGCCAAACTCAATCGGTTTTCCGTAGATCCGGGAGAAGGGTTTGGGGGATTACGGCAGCGGGTAAATGCGGTCTTTTTTCACTACCTGCAGCAAGCTATAACCATTTCTAGCTATATCGGTGGAGAGCGGTTTAATCGCACCAGTCCCTGGTATTCTCAGCAACAAAGGCCCTTTGAACCGGTACCGGCTGAGATCCAACGAGAAGCCCTAACTATTCTGGAGAAGCAGGTTTTTAGTCCAGAAGCCATTAGCCTATCTCCCGATCTGGTTAATTTGCTGGCCCCCGATCGCTGGTTTGACTCTACCCAGGGCTTCAATAGCACCTCCCTTGACTACCCCCTATACGATCAAATTCTGGGGGTCCAGGCTATGGTCCTAAGTAACTTGTTCCGACCTGATCGCCTGGAACGGTTACGAGATGTTGAATTGAAGCAAACTAGCTCTGACCTGCTGACCTTGAGTGAGCTTTTCGATCAAGTTACCGACAGCCTCTGGCAGGAAATCTTTGAACCAGGCACCCAGACCGCCTCTCTCTCTAGCCTACGACGAGGTATTCAGCAATATCATTTAAATCTTCTTGTTAATTTAACAATAGATAGACCGAACAACCAAAGTGAACCCAGCGGTTTTCTAGATTTTCTAGCCTTGATCACAACCGCTAACGCCCCAGAAGACGCCAAGACCTTAGCCTATGAGCAGATCAATCGGCTTCGACCAGCCCTATCCAACTATCTGCACCGCTACGGTGGTCAACTGGATAGAACTAACCGCGCCTATCTAGAAAAGATTAGCGATCGCCTTAGCCATATCCTGAGTAGCCCCCTATAATACCCAGACCAAATAACACTTCTCTCAATGCAGGGAAAAAGGCCGGAGCCTCTTAAATCTATGGAAATTCTATATTTTTTGTGCTGAGTCGGTGGCCGAAGTCGGTCTTTAAGATGGTATGTTGGATTGAGCGAAGTTTTGACTAAGAAAAGTAACATCTTTTATATTCTAAGTCTGGGGACCCATCCAATCCCCTAAAGATTGAATTTTTCTTACCTGGATAATCTCGCCCGATTGAGTTTTGGCTGTTTCCTAAGTAATCATGCTGAGTGCCTTAGTAGCTTTTACCCTTTCTCCCCTCATAGCCCAGATTCCCCAGCCGCAGGCGGCTAAAGCATCGGGGCCACCTGAAACGGTGGTTGTGTCCCGGGATGGCACCTACGCCGAGGTCGTTCGCCAACAACAGGTGCGACCTTTAAGCGGCACCCTGGACGAGGTGCCAGTATTTAATAGCAATAGTCCGGAGATTGTACAACAGGAGGGAATTCTGTTGTCAACCTTTCCGCCAGAGGGCATGGCCAGTCCCGAAGCTCATCTGAATTATGCTTTTCAGGGTCGATTTGATCTGTTTGCCCACCACATTGCTCGCGGTCTCAATCCTGATGATCGTCGCACCTTATTCCTGGCGGTGGTGGTCTACAATCCTGGTCCTAACCCGGTAGAGCTCCAGATCAATCAGGCGGTTAGTTACCTCAGTCAAGAAGCTCCTTTTATCAACTTGCCAGAAGCTCGACTCAGCGTTAATGGCAGTATTTTCGCCGGTCCTGGTAGTCGAACGGCTAGCGATCTTCTGCGAGGTGTCACCCAGGCCCACTGGCCCACATCCATCACCATTCCTCCAGGTAATGTTAGCCTACTGATGAATATGCCGATTCCTCTACGGCAGCTAAAAATACCCCTAGATGGTACCTACCCCCAGGGCGAAATTATCCCTAAGCCCCCCCAACAACCTGTTTTTCTAGCTGCTGCCGACGGTCAACTACAACAAGAGACCCTGGACGGTACTGCTCCCGTATCTCCACCGTCAGCACCACGACCCATTCCCAGCAATGGGCGCACCACCATGATGTACCTGACCAGTAGTGGTCCTATTTATCTGGCTAGTTTGGCCCGGTATGCCAATACCACCGCAAGTGGCAATGAACAGGTACCTAGCTTGCAGGACTGGTTGCAACTTCTTAAGGATGGCAGGTTGGCAGGACCCAGAGATATGCCACCTTCCGATCCAGCGACCTATCAGTTTGGTCGCTTCTACTATGGTCGAGTCGCGGGGGTCGCCCGGGGATCCAGTTGGAAAACGACGTTGACCGATAGCTCTGCCAGCTCTACGTTAACTATTCCTGACCCTGGCAATTCCTTCTCCTACGTAATTAGTTCCGTAGATCGCAACACCTTTGGAACTGGTCAAATTCAGAGCGCTCCTATGATAGTGCGCTATCCAGATACGGCCTTACGGGCCCATGGGAACTACGGGGTCCGCTACAGTCTCAGACTACCCCTTTACAACAGTCACGATGTGGCCCAAACCATTAGTATTAAGTTTCAAACCCCCCTGGGGGATGAAGGGCTTACCAATGGCTTACGCTTTCGCCGCCCTCCCGAAAACCGGATCTTCTTTCGGGGAACAGTGCGCTTGCGGTTTAAAAACCAGATGGGGATTGAGCAGACTCACTATCTTCATCTAGTTCAACGACGGGGTCAAGAAAGCAATCCCCTGGTGACGTTGACGATTCCACCCCAGGCCACTAAGGATGTGGACATCGATCTGGTTTATCCCCCGATGCGACCCCACCCCAGGTCATTACCGTACTTAACAATAGCGCCAGTGATGTGTTTCAAGCTCAGTCATCGCGCCCCTTTGCCCATCCAACCTTGAGTCAAGATTTTTAGAGCATAGTCTGGCTGAGGACTGAAGAATGGGTCTAACCAAGGCCCTATACTTGAAGACAAAATAGTTTAAGATATGTTAAGCCGGATAAACAGTTCCGGTGATTGGTTTATTCCTATCTTGGAATTATTCTGAGATAATAGTGGAAAATCCTTTTTGATGGCAATGCGGGGGATCTAAATATCCTCGTTAGTCCGCATAGCCTGGTTACTTTACGGGTAGCTTTTCTCAAATGAGAACCCCCAAACGCAGTTACGATTCTTGAGATCTAAAGAGGTAATTATGGCTGTTATTGATCGCGTGCCTGATGTAGTGTTTAAGACCCGTGTACGAGACGAGTCCGTAGGGGGTTCCAATCCCTACCGCTGGCAAGACCTGACCAGCCAAGATATTTTCGCCGGCAAGAAAGTAGTGGTTTTCTCCCTACCCGGAGCCTTCACCCCTACCTGTTCTTCTAATCACCTGCCTCGCTACGAAGAACTCTACGACGAGTTCAAAGCTCAAGGGGTAGATCAAATTATTTGTATTTCTGTCAACGATGCCTTTGTGATGTTCCAATGGGGCCAAAAAATCGGCGCTAAGAACGTTTTCTTGCTGCCCGATGGTAACGGCGAGTTCACCCGCAAAATGGGTATGCTGGTAGACAAGTCTAACCTGGGCTTTGGTCTGCGCTCCTGGCGCTACTCCATGCTGGTGGATGATGGCAAGATTGAAAAGATTTTTGTTGAGCCTGACTTCGCCGATAATTGCCCCACCGATCCCTTTGAAGTATCCGACGCCGATACCATTCTGGCTTACCTCAAGGGCACCGAATCTGCCGGTGTGTCTGAGCCTCGTTTAGCTTTCGTCGGTTAGGTTTACAGTTCGGTCAGGAAAACCTGGCCTGATTTAAGATCCTCTCCCCACCTTGGGAGGGGATTTTTTATGGCGCAAAAGCCAAGATTACCAGGGCCGAATCTAGCCCGAGGCCATCAAAGGCTGATTTTAAGGGACTGGAATTAACCGTTCCCATCCGGGGCTAGAACTTATTAGGGCTGATATCACAACCATCCCCTTGTTGGGTTTTAACCTGGCCCAGCAGGGTGGGAAGAATCACACATTTACGGCTGCTGCCGTTGGGTGAGCTGGCTTCATAGACCTCTACCTTGAAGGGCACCCGATCGCGGCCAGGATTACCAGAAAAATCCAGGGTGACACAGGCTTTGTCGATGCTGTCGCAGCTGCCCGCTGTGGCGGTGACGGGCTGCCAGTCCGTCAGAGCAGTACCGGCGGCATCAAACCCCCGAAAGGCCCTGAGACGAATGGTACCGGCAGGAATATCCTGCCCCCCAGAGGTTGGCTACGGGCTTGCTCAAAGGTATCACCGGAGCGGATCTGGGGAGCGTCGGTAGCATTCACATCGAACCAAACCCGAATAGAGGTCCGTCTTTGCTGGGCCTCGCTTCGCAGTTTAGTGAGGGTAGCCGCTATGTCTCCATTGACGGTGGCAATACGCTGACGGCTAACAAAGGCAAACCACCCAGGAGCGGCAATACCAGCTAAAACGGCGGCGATAACAATCACCACCAGCAGTTCAAGCAGGGTAAATCCAGAGGAGTGGCGATCGCTAACCATCTTTAGGGGTTTCATAGGGGGAGGGCTGTATAGATAGGACTGGGAGCAGACCACTATAGACGGGTGACCGGTGCAAGGGAAGGTGAGATCGGAGTTCTGGTGCGGGGCTGAATACAAACCAGGGCTGGACCTTTCTGGAGAAGCCCGGATTGACCAGGCCTAAAACTAAGGTGGCTGTTTATCCAGTATGCCTCGGACTAAAATTTCAGACTCCAGGGTGGGCAGGCTGCTGGCTCTGGTGAGAAAACCCAGGGGTGAAATTTGATTATCTTGTTCGTAGATACTACCCTGTAAAAATACCTTAACTACCTGGTTCGTAGCGGTCGTGGTATTGTCAGCCGCAGTTGTAGTACCGCTACTCACGCAGGTGTAGAAGCTTTGGGGAGCAGTGGGGGTTTGTTCGTAACCGGCTGGACATAGAGTTTGGGTGGCTGCCCCACCAGGCAAATTAACGTAGTCGGTTAAAACCGCAATGGTACTGGCGGGGGTACCCGTATTGGTGTTATCGCAGGGGGTAGCGGCGTAGCGCCCAGGGGGTTTACTCCAGTTAGGAAAGGAATTGCAGGTGCCACTGGGGTCTGAATAGCCCTTATTCTGTTCAAGGGTGGCCAGATTTTTATACTTAGAGAGTTCGTAGCGTAAAATTCTAGATTTGCCCCCCAAATATCACCAGCTACATTGGGCTGTTGTAAATAAAGCACCAGGCTGTAGGTGCCCTGGCGTACCTTTAAGCTATTGCATTCTGAGGACTTAGTGTTGGTGGCGGCGCAGAGGGCGGCAGGAACCTGGGTGATATCGACCGGGTCAAAACGCCAGAACGCCAGAATGGGAGTGGCGGCGGCGGGTAGGCTACCGGTTAACTGGGCTAACAGGGTATCGGCTGGATTAGGGTTCTTAGCTGGGTCAAGCACCACGCTGGGTTTGGGGTAGACATAGACCGCTTCTCGAACATCGCGGCTAATGTAATCTAACGCCCGTTTCATATCCTGTTGGGTGCGGGTGAGCACCTCTTCGCGGCGGCTAATCTGTAAAAGTTCTACGACCAGATACAGCAGACCAGCCAGAATGATTGAGCCCACAATTAGGGTTACCAGTAGCTCAATCAGGGTAAAGCCGCTGGTTTTAGGGCGACCTCTAGGGATGAGGGGGCTTAGATTAAATTTTGTATAGGGCTGGGTCATAGCTAAGATTGCTTATTCCATGGCGGAGGTTAAGTTTAATTTTGACAGTCAGAAGGTTTGTTACCCGTAGTGCCCTGATTAGCGGCGGTGTAATCAATTAAATCACAGAGAGATGTACTATTCTCACCGATCGCAATGGTGGTGTATAGCACCGCTAGGGGTTTTCTCGCCCGTTGCCCTTCTCCCGCCGTTGTCGCCAGGGATAGGGGCTGGGTAGAGAGAGCCGCACCCGTCCCAGAGGCGACCGCCTCATAGCTGTAGACCCGCACCCCCATGGCAAAGGCGGTGGGCAGCTTGGTGGCATCATCGGGATAGCCCTTGGTTCTATAGATTTGCACTGCAAAGTCGCAGTCTTGAGTACAGGGTTGGGCCCCGTTAGAAACTGTGGTGGTGGAATTGAGCTTAATGCCCAGGGTCTTAGTCGAATCTAGCTTAGTTCTATCGGCGATTACCGAACCATAGGCGGGGGCAGCCATGGTTTGGACATCTTTGTTGGCCAGGGTGGCTGATCGCGGGGGAAACTTGGCCAGGTAGACCGGCAGAGTATCCGTAGCCTGCCCCCGTTCTGTCAGTAGTCGCACCCGATCGATCTCACTCTGGGCCAGTTGCAGCGCTTGTTCGGCTTTTTGGCTTTGGACCCGGGTAGCGGCGGCAATCACCAAGGCAGGGGCGATCGCACTGGCCACCAGGGCGACGATGACAATGGCCACCAAACACTCAATCAGGGTGAGGCCCTGGGCCGAGTGGGCCCTAACCCGGTGGCGTAGATAGGCGATTGGCCAAGGGTAGGGTGGAGATGGCGGGCAGTTAGCAGGGCGGGTCATAGGCCGAAGCTCTTGCAAAGGAAACAGCATCAGGGGGTGGGGCAAATAGTTGCCTTAATCGGCTTACCAGCTTGGTCTTTGGCGCAGCGTAAGTTAAGGATATAGGGGTCATCGGCGGCGACTTCGCGGTAGTACTCACTGCGAGGCGCACCAAAGGTAACAAAGCGCCGAGCCAGGGGGGCCGGTGGTACGTAGAGCAGACCCACATCGTAACCCCAGCGCCGGTTGGGCGGACTGTAGTAGCCAATGGCGTCAGTATCCTGTAGGGGGTTATCACCAGATTCCCAGGCATCTTGCTCAAAGGGGCCGGTGGCGGTAGTGGCAAAGTTGAGCTGTAAAAAGGCCCCAGAGATGGTCAGGTTCTTGCCATCCCAATGCTCTAGCAGGCGAGGAAAGTTATGGAGACCGCCGTAGGTTTGGGCTCGGCGTTTAGGCACAATACCGCTGATAAACACGGCATTAACCGAGGTGGCAGTGGCAGTTTGGGTATTGTTACGGCGAGTGTCGTCAATACTGGCCCCAGTGGCGGGGTTTCTAAACCATAGCCAGTCACCATCGGTTTTGTACAGGTTATAGAAGGGCTGGCTATTGGGATAGTAGGTGCCGTTGCGATCGATGTAGGCAGGCACGGTAGCAGCAGTTCCGCCATCCTCCCGTACCAAAGAGCCAGGAGCCTGTCTGGTACGGTTTTGATTCATATAGGAGGAGTCTGCCCCCCCCTAGCTCCAGGTTCTGGCTTGAGAAAACCATCCTCAACCGCCCCATCTCTAAAGGTTTTAGAAACAATAGAAATAGCATCGGCCAGAATTTCCACCGGTCGCCAATGATCTCTGGCCAGATTAGCAAAGTTGTCAGTATTCAGGGTAGTACGGTTATAGAAGGGGGCCACAAACCCATCCCCCAGGGCTTCATTTTGCAGGGTTTGGGTAAATTCTTCGATCAGGCCCGTAGTTGTACCATCGGTAGAATGAAGGTTAAAGTCTCCCATTATGTAAACGGGATTAGGGGTTACCAGGGTCATACCCACCTGGCGAGCCAGGCCGGTGCCGCTGAAATCTGCCGGGTTGCCACTGGCGGTACGCAACCTGAAACCGTGGGTACGGCGTTCTGGGTCAGCAATAAAATCTACGGGCTTGGGACTGATGGCGGTATCGGCTGTTAAAGGCAGATCTTGGGAGGTGCCTCCCGGTTGGACCCGCATCTGGCATAGGGCATCGGTTTCTACCCTAAAGCGACGGGGAGCGGTGCCGGTGGTGGCACTGCAATAGAGAACGGTAGCCGTGGCAGAGATATTTTTAGACCGGACAATTTCATCTTCCCGCACGCCATCTTCCCGAAAGGCATAGACAACCCCCTCAGCTTTTTTATCAAGACTAGCGGAGAGCCAGTAATCAGCGGTGACGGTTCGAGTGGTGAGGGCCTCTAGATCGATGTCTAACACGCGGGTGTTGAGTTGTTCCCGGCCATCGTAGATGCCCTTGTCTAAAAAGGGAACCCTGAGGGCGCTGGTAGCACCAATATTGATCTTGAAGGGATTATTAGGAATATCTTCCAGATTGGTTGTTGTAATTTGGCCGGTGGTGGTGGTTACGGGTAAAACCCAACCGGAGCCAGTCAGGGCACGGGGAACCAGGCTAATACTGGCTGGAGCTATAACCTTATAAAGGTTGTTAGTCGTTGGGTTGGCAGTAGCAATATATTTAGTACCACTGCTTTGATCAATATATTCCTCTGCGGGTGGTTGAACAACGGCTACGGTACCAGTTTGACCGTGGGCCGTGATGGGGAACAGATAATAGAGAGAGGGATATTTGGGGGACTCAGCTCCAGAACAAAATGCATTGGCTAAATTTTGTCTATCTGCTAAAACCGTCACTCCAGTAAAATCAGTCTCTTTACAGGTAGGAGTAGTGGGGAGAGCAGGCTTTGAAAAACCGAACTGTCGATCGTGGTTAATTTGTCCCCAGCGTGCTAATGCATCGATAGCTGCCTGCTCAGGAACAGTGGGAACTATCGCAGCTAACCAATCTTTGAGCGGCTTACCGACTAAAGCAGGGGTAGTAGTAGCTGCTGCACTGAGTTTGGTAGCTAGACTTTGCAACGAAGCAGAGCCACCAGCATTTAAATGGGCCAGTTCATCCTCTGCACCCTTCAAGTTATAGGCCAGCATCCCTAAGGTACAGGCCGCTGAGTGCAGGGTTGTTTGATTGGCGGGGCTTAGGGTGCTGTAGGCTGTGTTGCCATCCAGAATCCGGCGCAGGGGGAGAAGTCACCCCACATAGCCATGTAGGGAAAGGGATGGACATCTGTACTCTTGAACAGGCTTAAAGGAGGGGGCTCCACCCTTGGGGTCACCGGCAAAGTAGGCCAGGTTTCTAAGGGCATTGCCCAGGGGTTGACCAGCCCCAGTAGTAGTGGCAAAGGTAGCTGAGTCATAAAAATTAAACTCCCAGCCGTTGGTGCCCTTGCCATTGAGAAAGTCGGTTTTAACCGCAGTGGTTGACCCCAACCAGGTACCAAAGCTGCGACTATCCACAATGGTCTGGCGGGTGCCGGGGTGGGCGGTGAGGGCCACACAGGCCGCAGGAAACCCTCCACCCCCCGAAGAATCATAGTGATACACCACCATGCCCTGCACCGCCGCCAGGTTATCGCGCAGGGCTTTGCGTTGCAGATATTCGTGGTCGCCGCCAATGGCGTTATTGGCGGCAGCCAGGGTAGTCTTGCTACTAATCGGCGGATAAAGCGGATCACCCCTGGTGGAGGCGGCGTGATGGTACCAGTACCAGGGGGAGCAACATTCCAGCCATTGGCGTTACCCAACTCCAGGCGCTGCCCCACGATCAGCCGCAGTCCTTTTTGAGTGGCCTGACGCTCCCAGTAACCATCTAAGCCCTCTGAGCCATCGGTCAGCTTGGTAATCGCGCCAATATCATCGCCGATGGTTTTTCCCACCGGAATCGGGTAGGTCTTGTCATACTTGGGCTTGGGTCCCCAGCGGTTATCGGCCCGGTAGAAGTCGTCAACGTAGGGTTGGGTAACGGTGTCATTGAGAATGCGCTTTTTATCGCCAAAGCTATTGGCGGCCGTATCCCAAACCGCGGGTCGCTGCCAGGAGCTGGGGTTGATATGCTGGGTTTCGTCCTGGGTAAACAGCACCAGGGGGTTAACCGCCACATCTGAGGGTATGCCCTCTGGATCCACCGAGTCCCGTGTTTTATTTAAGTTGGTAAAGACACCGCCACCGTCTGCGGTGATGGGGGGGTGGCCTTACCATTAAACAAATGGATATTGGGGCCATCGCCATCGGTGTACTGGTCTAGCTTAGTAAAAGCCCTGAGCACCTGTCCTTGAAAGTCAGGGGTCTTACCGGCAGGGGTGGTTTGGGGGTTAATACCATCCACCCCGTCCAGATCTCGCTCTCCCAGGGTAATTTCTGAGGCTTCGGCGCTGTAGACGCAGGAGCTGGGGGCACTGACCATGTGCAGGTGAATGGGTTGACTGGAGCGATGCAAAATCAAATTGCTATCGCTATGGAGGGCGCCATTCCAGTTGAAGGCTGGTCCGGGAAACAGCTCCAGGTCGTAGCGAAACCAGGCCCCCCACTTATTGCCCCGGGCCGCCTGCCGGGCTTGCTGAAACTCTAGGGTGGTAAAAGTTGGGTTGACATCGCTGTCGTTGGCTACAAAGGCATCGATTTGAAAGTTCTTTTGAAACTCAGAATTAACTATCTGCCAGCCCCCCTCCGCCAGGGAACCCTGACAACTGGGGGTGGCTTCGGTGGTGGCAACCGGGCCGGAGCGGGTAACCAGAGCTTTGGCCTTATTGGTGGAAACCGGAGCCGTTAAATCTAGATCGGCGGAAACATAGTCTCGGGGAAGGGCACCGCCGGTGGGATTTTTTTCTGTCAGCTTAACTTCGTCATCTACCAGAATGGAATAGACCAGGGTTTTGCCCTCAGACGTAAAGGTCCAGGCGTTATCCAGCACCTTATCGCCGTTAATGTCAATGCGGGTTTCATCGGGCAAGGTGTAGGGGTCGTTAGTTCCGGTTGCTCCCCCCGCTAGCAGGGAAACCCGCCCGGTATAACCCGCGAAGTTGCCCGTGCCCAGTTTGGTAGACATTAGATCGTAGAGAATGTCGCTGGAGGGTAACCCAGCGGAGAGGCGGCTGTCTTTACGGAACAAAAATTCAATTTTGGCCTTGGCCCGGTCGATGGCGGGGGTAGCGGCGTTGACGATGACCTGCTGTTCTCGCTGGTTAATGGCCTGGTTGCTGCGGACAAAGGAGCGATAGGTAAAGGCCGTAATGGTTAACACCACCATCAGGGTGAGTAGCACCGTGGTGGGTAAGACAAATCCGGTTTTTATCAGGCGTCCCGGCCGATTGGCCAATAGCACCAGCCGCAAAATATCGGTGACAAAGTGCTTCAGTAGAATCCGGGGAAGCTGCCAGATTTGCCTAATCAGAGGACCCATAATCAACTCAATCAATGATTAACAACATCACCAAAGCCAGCACCAAGATCAAGCCGCCCTACCCCAGGGGAATGGCCGCTACAGGGCTGCATCATAACCAATCTAGGGATTTTGACCTCCGTAGGCTTGACCAAGTCTAACTGACAAACCGGTTGCTTTGATGGTGCGTGTGCTCAAGGAGTAAGGCCAGGGTGGTTAGCCTAAAGACTTTACAAAAAAATCTTTATTTTTACAAATTATAAATAACATACCCGCCTATTTTAACGGAGCGATCGCCCAATCGACCTGAATCATCCCCCCGAATTTAATTACCGGCTGTCAGATCTACACCGGTAGGGGCAAGACGGCTGGGGCGACCCGGCCTGGGGCTATACTTTGGCTAGGAATTCCACCAGAGTTAGAGGTGCCATGGGCCTGCCATCTCCCCCCGTCCCCCTTTAATAACCATCTACCGACCCGAGAGCGAAATGCGTCGGCCCCTGCGACTATGGCGAGCCATGGGCCAGGACCTGCTGGCCAGCCGGGAGCTGGCCTGGCGGTTGATGGTGCGCGACCTCAGGGCCCAGTATCGGCAGTCGCTGCTGGGGCTAGGCTGGGCCTTTATTCCCCCAATTCTTACCGCCTTGGGTCTGGTTATCGCCAGAAACAGTGGGGTGGTAAATATTGGCCCTACTGACCTGCCCTACCCGGTTTATGTAGTGTTTAGCATGGCCCTCTGGCAAACCTTTGGGGAAGCTTTAACCGGCCCCCTGGCGGCGGTCACCCAGGCCAAGCCCCTGCTGGCCAAGGTTAACTTTCCCCGTGAGGCCCTAATTCTGGCCAAGTTGGGGGAGGTATTTTTTAATTTTGGTATTAAGTTAATCTTGATTATTGGCTTATTTCTATGGTTTCGGGTGGGGGTAAGCTGGTCTGTGGTACTGGCACCGGTAGCCCTGGTGCATTTGGTTTTATTAGGGACGGCGATCGGCCTGGGGCTGACTCCCCTGGGTATGCTCTATGGGGATGTATCTCGGGGATTAACCCTGGCGATCGCCCCCTGGTTGTTAATCACCCCCGTACTTTACCCGGTCCCAACCCAGGGTTGGTTTAGCTGGGTGGTTAAGCTCAACCCCGTTACCCCCCTCCTGGTAACCACTCGGGAACTGGCCACCCAGGGAGTAGTCTCTAACCCGGTTGGCTTCTGGCTGGCCAGTTTATTTACCCTGGTCATGCTGTTAATGGCCTGGCTACTGTATCGTCTGGCCATGCCCTTTTTGATTGAACGCATTAGTGCGTGAGCCCAGGCGGCCAGGGGCCTAGTCTGTAAACTTAAGCCGATGGCGAAAATTCGCTACCGACTCCACCAGCCCCAGGGCAATAAAGTTAGTCAGCATGGACGATCGCCCGTAGCTTAGCCAGGGTAAGGGAATACCCGTAATCGGGGCCACTCCAATGGTCATACCAATGTTAATGGCGGTATGAAACATGATCATGCCAAACACCCCCACTGCTAGTAGGGAGCCAAAGTTATCTTTAGCATTTTGGGCAATAATCAACAGACGAAAGAAAATCAGCAGGTAAATCAATAAAACAACGATGCAGCCGACAAAGCCCCACCCTTCTCCAACGGCGGAAAAAATAAAGTCGGTGTGCTGTTCAGGAATAAAATTAAGCCGGGTTTGACTGCCCCCCTGCCAGCCCTGACCCCAGATTTGCCCAGCCCCAATGGCAATACGGGACTGAATCAGGTGGTAGCCAGCCCCCAGGGGGTCTTTACCAGGATCGAGGAACAACACCAGGCGGTCCTTCTGGTAGTCCTTGAGAAGTCCCCAAAACACCTGACCTAATTTACCGGAGATCAAATTGAGAGCAGTGGCCATGACGGTGGCAAACCAGCGCCAGGGTAAGGTAAACCAAGCGATCGCCCCCATTCCTGCACACCAGATCAGCCACAGGGGCACAGAAACACCAAAGAGAATCGCCGCCACCAGGGGCGAGATTAGCAATACTAGCCAGCCCGGCTGGGCATTAGCCCAGTAAAGCATGGTCAGGGTAATGGCACCAAACACCAGGGAAGAGCCCAGGTCTGGTTGAAAAAATACCAACAGCCAGGGAATGGCCATAACTCCCAGGGCTGTGATTAACCCCGGCAGGGTAGAAGCGTCTCGACGGCTGAGGATAGCCGCCAGGGTAATAATCACCCCCACCTTGGCGAATTCTGAGGGCTGCACATAAAAACCACCCACCCCAATCCAGGACTGGGCCCCATTGCCGACGGTACCGATTAGCATCACCAGAATCAAGGAAAGATTGGTGATCAGGTAAATAATCCAGGCCCAGGATTGTAGCCGCTCATAGCGGTTGCGGGCAATCCAGAGAGCCAGCAGCAGACTGATAAAGCCTAAACCCAGATGATTCAGATCGTAGCGAGTATGCCCTAGCCGATGTTGAATTCCCACCAGTACGACGCTGGCAAACAGCGTCAGTAAAAAGGGCAAGAGCAAAAGTAACCAATCTACTTCCTGCCAGCCCTCCCTGAGAACACGCCAACGTTGGCCTAGCTGCAGATTTGCCATAGAACCATAACCCGCTGTAGTTTAGGGAGTGAGGGCCGCCACTGAGACCCTGGCCGCCACCTGCTGGGCGATCGCCCACAGGGCTTGAGCTGCCGCCGACTCAGGGGCTTGCGCCACAATCGGCTTACCCTGGTCTCCCCCTGACGTACCGGCATTTCCAGGGGAATACATCCTAGCAAAGGCACACCCAACTGGGCGGAGATTTTTTTCCCACCGCCCGATCCAAAGAGGTCGTAGGATTTGTCGGGAGCGTCGGGGGGAATAAACACACTCATGTTTTCTACCACCCCTAACACCGGCACCTGGAGCTGCTGGAACATTCTTAAGCCCCGTCGGGCATCGGCGATGGCTACATTTTGGGGAGTGGAGACAATCACCACCCCTGCCATGGGAACGGCTTGGGCCAGAGTCAGTTGGGCGTCTCCGGTGCCGGGGGGCATATCCACAATTAAATAATCTAAATTACCCCACTGCACCTGGTAGAGAAACTGACGAATCACCCCATTCAGCATGGGGCCTCGCCAAATCACCGGCTGGTCGGGATCAATCAAAAAGCCCATGGAAATCATTTTGACGCCGTAATTGCAGGCTGGCTCCAGAATTTCTCCCTGGGGTCCTGGGCGCACGGTGATATCAGCCTCACTTAACCCCATCATCATGGGGGCGTTAGGGCCGTAGATATCGGCATCGATCAGGCCGACCGCCGCCCCTGCCTGGGCCAGGGCCACCGCCAGATTAACGGCCACGGTACTCTTACCCACCCCCCTTTACCACTGGAAACCGCCACAATATTTTTAACGCCCTCGATGCCGGTCCGATCGGGTAGGGACTTCTGCTGAGGTGTTTCGGCGGTGACCGCCACCTTGACGGACTTAACCCCCGGCAGAGTTTGAACGGCCCGCTCACAGTCCTCCACGATAAATTCCCGGAGGGGACAGGCTGGGGTGGTCAGCACCAGGGTAAAGCTAACTTCCCCCTGATCAATGGTGACCTGGCGAATCATATTCAGTTCCACCAGGCTCTTTTGTAATTCTGGATCTTGGACCGGGCGTAAGACTTCCAGAACGGCATCGGGGGTAAGGGATAGACTCATAGCTTCACCGGTCAACCGGGTCTTCGAGGGGTAGGGCCAAGGCCAGCTTCATTTTAACCCCATCTATACCCCTAGCCAAAACGGCATCACCGTCAATTCTGGGAAAGCCATGGTTCCGCTGTAGAATTGGCTGGGTAAATCTTGATTGGCCCTGGTGGCCCCAGTCGGCGATTTTACTAACGTTGAGTTTCGCAACATTTTGCTGCTTGCAGAGGGCCATCTCTGGTATCGGTACAGGTTTCAAGGTAGGTTAAAAAAGTATGGCCTATCCCTGGCCTGTCTTTCTGACAGGGGCCCTATTCAGGGTTAGGTCTGGTGCCGGTCTAGGTAACCCCAGCGCGACGGATAAAGGACGGGAGGATTTTCCTGTCATTTAATTTAATTGAGTGTTTATGGCTACTTCTCCAGTTTCCAGCCCCACCAGTACCCACGATCGCCCTCCTGTAGATTCCCGCGATCGGGTCAGCACCCTGCTAAAGCAGTTGCAAGACAATATTTGTCAGGGGCTGGAGCAGATTGATGGTGATGCCACCTTTCAAGAAGAGACCTGGGATCGCCCCGAAGGGGGCGGCGGCCGCTCCCGGGTGATGAAACAGGGCCAGGTATTTGAACAGGGCGGGGTAAATTTTTCTGAGGTTTGGGGCGATCATTTGCCCCCTTCGATTCTGGTGCAACGCCCCGAAGCCGCTGGCCATACTTTTACGCCACCGGCACCTCCATGGTGCTGCACCCCCGCAATCCCTACATTCCCACCGTGCACCTGAATTACCGCTACTTTGAGGCCGGGCCGGTGTGGTGGTTTGGCGGCGGTATCGACCTCACCCCCTACTATCCCTTCGAGGCCGATGTGGTCCACTTCCACCAGACCCTGAAGGCGGCTTGCGATCGCCATAGTCCCCATTACTATGCCGTTTTTAAGCCCTGGTGCGATGAGTACTTTTACCTTAAGCACCGGCAAGAAACCCGGGGCGTGGGGGGAATTTTCTTTGACTATCAAGATGGCCAGGGGCAACTCTACCGGGGCCCCGATGGCGATAAAACCGCCGCCCAGGTCAGTCAGGCCCTGGGGAATCTGCCGCCCAGAAGTTGGGAGGAGCTGTTTAGCTTTGTGCAGGACTGTGGGCTGGCTTTTTTGCCCGCCTATGGACCGATTGTGGAAGCCCATAGGACCCAGGAGTACGGCGATCGGGAACGCCAGTTTCAGCTTTATCGCCGGGGACGCTACGTAGAATTCAACCTGGTTTACGACCGGGGCACTATTTTTGGGCTGCAAACCAACGGTCGCACCGAATCCATCCTAATGTCCTTACCGCCCCTGGTGCGCTGGGAGTACGGCTATGCTCCTGCCCCCGATAGTGCAGAAGCCCGCCTTTACCAGGTCTTCCTCAAACCCCAGGATTGGGTCAATTGGCCCCTTTAGTGATGCCTGATTCTGAACCCTCTGGTCAAAGTCTGCTGCGGCTATTGCAGTTAGCCAGTCCCGCCCTGCCGGTGGGGGCCTATAGCTATTCTGAAGGTTTAGAAACCCTGGTCAGCCAGGGGTTAACCGATCCGGCAGCAATTTTACAGTGGTTAGAGCAAGAACTGGCCTGGGGGTTAATTCGGGTGGAGGTAACTCTGCTGTATCGTCTCTACGGAGCTGGGCCAGAAGAGCTAAGCACCTGGAATCAATGGCTTTCGGCTCGACGAGATACGGAAGAAGGGCGTCACCAAAGTTGGGCCATGGGTCGGGCTTTGGGTCGTCTAGTCAGCCAGCTCTATCCCCAACTCCAAACAGACCTGGCCCAAATCATCCTGCCCTGGAACTACGTAGTCATGTTCGCCCTATTGAGTAACCACTGGCAAATTTCGCCGTCGGCGGCGGTGTTAGCCTACCTCCACAGTTGGGCCGCCAACCTGATTACTGCGGCCATCAAACTGGTACCCCTGGGCCAAACCCAGGGGCAGCAAATGCTCCTGGATCTCTATCCCAGCCTGGAAATTACCGCCCAACAATGCCAGAAACTGCAACCTGAACAGCTGAGCTTGAGTAATTGGGGTACATCCCTGGCTACTATGGAGCATGAGGCTATGTATAGTCGTCTATTCCGGAGTTAAGGCCTGGTAACCATGGGAATGCAAGTCTGGCCCGGTCGACCTCACCCCCTGGGAGCCACCTGGGATGGAGCTGGTACTAACTTTGCTCTGTTTTCTGAAAACGCCACAGGGGTTGATCTATGTCTGTTTGATCACCAGGGGCAGGAAACTCGATTACCCCTGCTTGAGGTGGAAAACTATGTGTGGCATGGCTACTTAGCAGATGTAGGGCCTGGTCAACGCTACGGCTTTCGGGTCCATGGCCCCTACACGCCAGCCTTAGGGCATCGGTTCAATCCCCATAAGCTGTTGATTGATCCCTACGCTCGAGCCCTGGAGGGGGATGTTCAATTGAATCCGATGATCTTTGGCTACAACATGGCCGATATCGTCATCAAGGACGCCGATCTGACCTTTTCTGAGATTGACAGCGCCCCCCACATACCCAAGGCCATTGTCATCGATTCCCAATTTGACTGGGAAGGCGATCGCCCCCCCCACACCCCCTGGCACCGCACCATTATCTACGAAACCCATGTGCGCGGCCTGACCCAAACCCACCCCGAGCTACCGGAAGCCCTACGGGGTACCTATGCAGGCCTGGGCCACCCGGTCATGGTGAATTACCTTAAACAGCTGGGTATAACCGCTGTAGAACTACTGCCGGTGCACCATTTCCATGCCTTTCCTGGCCATCTTGCCGGCACCGGCCTGCGCAACTACTGGGGCTACGATTCCATTGGGTACTTTGCCCCCTACTCCGGCTACAGCGCCTCAGGCATAGCGGGACAACAGGTAACTGAGTTTAAGCAAATGGTCAAGGCCCTGCACCAAGCGGGCATTGAAGTGATTCTAGATGTGGTCTATAACCACACCGGCGAAGGTAATCAGCTAGGCCCTACCCTGAGTTTGCGGGGCATCGATAACCAGGTCTACTATCGCCTGGTGGAAGAGACCCCCCGCTACTATCTAGACTTTACCGGCTGTGGCAACTCCTTAAATGTGCGCCATCCCCAGATTCTCAAGCTGATTATGGACAGCTTGCGCTACTGGGTGCTAGAAATGCACGTCGATGGCTTTCGCTTTGATCTGGCCTCAGCCCTGGCCCGAGAGCTCTACGCAGTCGATAGTCTGGCGGCCTTTTTCGACATTATTCACCAGGACCCAGTGTTATCCACCATTAAACTGATTGCCGAACCCTGGGACCTGGGGGAAGGGGGGTACCAGGTGGGTAACTTTCCTCTGTTATGGTCGGAGTGGAATGGTAAGTATCGAGATGCCATGCGAGACTTCTGGCGAGACCACCACTGCCGCCTGGGGGAATTCGCCCTGCGTCTAACCGGTAGCTCTGACCTTTACCAGCAGAATGGTAGGCGTCCCCATGCCAGCATTAACTTTATTACCTGCCACGATGGTTTTACCCTCAGGGACCTGGTCAGCTACAACCAGAAACACAATATCGCCAACCAGGAAGACAACCGGGATGGCGAAAGCTATAACCGCTCCTGGAATTGTGGCAGCGAAGGGGAAACCCGAGACCCGACCATTCTTGCCCTGAGACAGAAACAGCAGCGTAACTTTTTGACCACCCTCTTGCTTTCCCAGGGGGTACCGATGATCTTCAGGGGGCGATGAGTTGGGTCGCACCCAGCAGGGCAACAACAACACCTACTGCCAGGACAGCCCCATCGCCTGGTATAACTGGCAGATGGGAGCAGAAAGTCGCCAGTTACTGGAATTTACCCGGAGCCTGATTAAACTGCGCCTGCACCATCCCAACCTATCGCGGCGACATTGGTTTCAAGGCCGAGAAATCTACGGCTCTGGCATCCATGACATTGGTTGGTACAACCCCACCGGCCATGAAATCACCCCCGACCAGTGGCAGGATGGAAGCGCCAAGGCAATTTGTATTTTTCTCAATGGAGAAGAGGTGATTAGCTCGGGTGTTCAGGGCCATCGGGTGATTGACGACAGTTTTTTACTGATGTTTAATGCCCAGCCCGCTGCCCAAAATTTTCGCATTCCCCATACGGTGATTCGCCATGGCTGGAATCTGATCCTGGATACCCAAAGGGTAGAGGGATTTATTACCGATCGCCACGACTACCGGGTAGAGGACACCGTTACCGTGGCGGATTTTTCCATTATGGTGCTACGCTGTCAGCCCTGGCTGCGGGGCAAAAACTAACCATGCTCACCTACGATCGCATCTACGCCATTGTCCGCCAGATTCCCTGGGGTCAGGTCGCCACCTACGGCCAGGTAGCAGAACTGGCGGGCTTGATCGGCCAGCCTCGCCTGGTGGGGTATGCCCTCTATCGGGTTGATATGGCCACAACGGATATTCCCTGGCAGCGGGTGATCAATGCTAAGGGGGAGGTGTCCCACGCCGTCCAACGCCACGGCAGTGACTATCGCCAGCGATCGCTCCTGGAGGCAGAGGGCATTGAGTTCAGTCCCCAGGGTCGAATTGACCTGAAGCGTTACCGCTGGCAACCCTCTGCGCAGCAGTTGGGGCAATTTTTGCCAGTTCTTGAGGGGGGGTTGGGGTATGGGAGCGAGGATGAGCCTACTCTCCAGTTTAGATAGAAAGACGGGGTACCAGGGTGGTTGGTCCATGCCCTAGCTGCCGGGGCTCCGCCTACAGCACTCCCTTGGAACTGGGAATCCGCTGGGACCGCCGGGGATCAACCTCCACCGCCATCCGCAGGGCTCGGGCAAAGGCTTTAAAGCTGGCCTCAATAATATGGTGGGAATTAATTCCATCCAGCTGGCGCAGGTGTAGGGTCATTTGGCTATGATTCACCACCGCTACAAAAAATTCCCGCACCAGTTGGGTGTCGTAGTGCCCTACCCGCTGGGTGGGAATCTCCAGTCCATAGCTGAGGTGGGGCCGTCCTGAGAAGTCCAGGGCCACCTGTACCAGCGCCTCATCCAAAGGAGCTAAAAAATGGCCGAAACGGGTAATCCCCTGGCGGTTACCCAGGGCCTCGTGCAAGGCCATACCCAGGGTAATGCCCACATCTTCGTTGGTGTGGTGGTCATCAATGTGGGTATCACCCCGAGCCTCCACCTCCAGGTCAATCAATCCATGGGAGGCGATTTGATGGAGCATATGGTCTAAAAAGGGGATGCCGGTCTGAGCTCGACACAGACCGGTGCCATCCAGGTTGAGGCTGACCTGGACATCGGTTTCTCCAGTTTTGCGGCTCACCTGGGCGCGGCGCTGGGGCAGACTGGCAGGGGGTAGGGGATGATCTTGGGTTAGCATGGCAACTCCTGGGCAATGGCTTCCATTGTATAGCTTCGACCCCGCTGTCCAGGTCAGAAACTAGCCAGAACTCCTCTTCAGGTGGGTTTTCTGGTTCGGCGGAGGGCTGTTTTTCCAGACTAAACCGATTGATCCGTGGGGAGTTAGGCCATGGACCGATCCACCCGATCCTGGTTTTGATCCCCGCTAGAACTCCTGGGGCCGATCCTCTGCCGACAGCATTAAAGCCCGAGCGGTTTCCAGGCGATCAGCGGTGGTGGGGTCCTTATCCTGACGCCACCGCAGAATCCGGGGAAAGCGCACAGAAATTCCCGACTTATGGCGCGGTGAGGCCGCCATACCTTCGAAGCCAATTTCAAACACCTGCAAGGGTTCCACCGATCGCACCGGCCCAAAGCGTTCCAGGGTATGGCGGCGAATCCAGCTATCTAATTCCTTAATTTCCCGATTATCTAAACCACTGTAGGCCTTGGCAAAGGGCACCAGTTCGCTCCCCTGCCAGAGGGCAAAGGTGTAGTCGGTAAACAGATTCGCCCGCTTGCCCCGCCCCGCCTGGGCGTAGATCAGAACCCCATCCAGGCTCATGGGGTCAACCTTGTATTTCCACCAGTAGCCCCGCTTCCGTCCCACCAGGTAGGGGCTGTCCACGGCCTTAATCACCACCCCCTCCGCGCCCCGGTGGCGAGCTTGATCCCGGTGGGCCGTGAGTTCTGCCAGGGACTGAAAGCCAAAGGGATGGCAGTAATGCAGGTGGGGGTGGGGGTAGCCCTGGAGTAGCTGGGCCAGGCGCTGCTGGCGATCGCCCAGGGGGCAAGAACGCAGGTCCTGGCCCTCCTGCTCCAGCAAATCGTAGGCTATGAAGTGAACCGGGTGATCGGCCAGCAGGCGCTTGCCTACCTGCTTGCGGCCCAGGCGCTTCTGCAGGTGGCTGAAGGGGAGGGGGCGGTCCTGCTGCCAGCAGAGTAATTCGCCGTCCATGACCAGGCCATTGGGCCAACCCTCCAGGGCCGCTGCAATTTCAGGAAACTGGGGGGTGACCAGCTCTTCTCCCCGGGACCAGATAAACACCTGATCGGCGCGGCGTAAAATCTGGGCCCGGATGCCATCCCACTTCCACTCTGCCCGCCACTGGGAAAAACACTCTGGGGTAAAGCGATCGGGGTCTAAGGGACTGGCCAGAAAAAAGGGTAGGGCTGGCTGGCATGGGCCAGGCCGGTTTCCGGGCTGGTGAGATGGGCGTAAAAGGCCAGATTGGGGGTAAAGTCGCCGATTAGGC
This sequence comes from Nodosilinea sp. LVE1205-7, assembly GCA_041879365.1. GTDB lineage: Bacteria > Cyanobacteriota > Cyanobacteriia > Phormidesmidales > Phormidesmidaceae > Nodosilinea. The sequence continues at coordinate 171,855 of CP089923.1, forward strand.
GATGGGCCAGGAGGGCTCCATCCAGGCCGCTAGCGGCAGCAAACCCCTGCAATACCAACTGTTCAGAAACGCCGCAACGAAAGGCCCCGGTGAGAATTTTATTTAACACAAACACCTGGTCGGGGGGCAGGGCTGACCACCAGGCCAAAATTAAATCCTGCCGTTCGGCCTCATCAGAGGTTGCCTTAGCCTGGGGCAAGATAGTTTCCATCCACTGGTGCAGGGCCAGGGCGGGCGGGTGGGTGGGGGTCAGGGCTAGGTCAGCCAGCAAGAGGGTAATCACCTCGGCGGAGTCTCCCACCTGGGCGTAGCACTCGTCAAACAACCATTCCGCCATGCCACTCACCCGCAAAAATACCTGGCGCAGCAGGCGAGCCGTAACCAGGCGACGGCGGGTTTTGCCCATCAACAGGTAGAGGGCCCAGACCTGATCGGCGGGGGGAGCGGTCTCAAAATAAACCTGTAGCGATCGCACCTTGGCCTTGGTCGAAGTCGTGCTGTCCAGCTGCTGAAATAACCGGGTAAATCGCTCCATGGTGGGACCAGGGAAAATCTAAACGGGAACGGGAACGGGAACCGGCACCGCCGCTGGCGACAGGGTCAACACCTCTACCCCCGTTTTAGTCACCGCGACGGTATGTTCAAATTGGGCCGATAGACTGCCATCCACCGTAGTCGCGGTCCAACCATCGGCCAGAATTTGGGCCTCGTAGGAACCCAGGTTAATCATGGGCTCAATGGTAAATACCATACCAGACCGCAGCTTTGTGCCCTTACCCCGGACCCCATAGTGGGGAATTTGGGGAGCCGTATGGAAGATCCGGTGTACCCCATGACCGACAAAGTCCCGGACCACCGAAAACCCCTCTGCCTCAGCGTATTCCTGAATGGCGGCACCAATATCCCCCACCCGGCCACCGGGCTTGACCGCCTCAATGCCGCGCCAGAGGCACTGCTCTGTCACCTCTACCAACCGCCGCACCCGGGGTGGTGGGTTGCCCACCAGAAAGGTGCGGGAGGTGTCGCCATGGTAACCATCGACAATGGGGGTAACATCGATGTTGATAATATCTCCATCCCTTAAAACCTCCTCGGCCCTGGGAATGCCATGGCAGATCACCTGGTTCACACTGGTGCAGATTGACTTAGGGAAGGGCATCACCGCACCGGCATAACCCAGGGGAGCGCTTCTTGCCCCCCGCTGACGGGTCCAGTCTTCTGCTAGATCGTTCAGCTCTAGAGTACTGATACCCGGTTTGACCATGGGGGTGAGGTAGTCTAGCAGAGCGGCGGCGGTCTGACCGGCTATCCGCATTTTCTCCAATTCACGGCTGGAGAGCAGAGTGACGATATCGGAGAGCTGTTGCTGATCTGGCAGGGTCATAACGTATTGGGGACAAAAAATATACAGGAATCAGGGAAATAGGACTCAAGGGAGTGGTGAAAATGCCGCTAGGGCTGGATGGCCGATGGCAGGTAAGGGGATAGGCCCTGTTTTCAGTATATCCCTCTGGTTCCGCTATGGGTCCAGGCTAGTTAACTGGAGAAAACCGGTTGACCAGATCTTTAACAGCCCACCCGCCAGGAAGCCAGCTCCACCCTGGCCCAACCCAGAGGAACCAGGGCACAGGGATGCTAAAGAAGAGTTGGACCAGCTAGGGATTACAGTAGGAACAATAACTAGGATCGGCGGTGGCGGAAGCCGTAACAGCCGGTTGGCGCTGTTCATACTGGCAGTGGTGACACTGATATACCCAGGACCGGGTCAGCAGGGTAGGGCTACCGCAAAGGCCACAGGGTAATCCGGGCAGTGACTGGGCCAGGGCAAACCCAGGATACTGGCACTGGGGGCAGTATCGTTGCAGGGTGGCAACCAAGTTTTCTGTAGCCTGGGCAATCACCGCCATCCGAGTAGGGTTATAGAGGGCCCGCATATCCGTTTCCAGGCGTACTTCCCCTTGGGGAGCCTGGCGGAGGGCAGCGGTTACCACCTCTACCAGCTGGGCTTCGCTGACGATTCCCTTGACCCAGGGCCCTGACCCCTGGGGTTTGACCACCAGTCCATGGCTGGGGAAACCCACCGTCTGGGCAAAGGCCAGGGCCGCCTCCAGATCCCGGATGGTTTGGTGACGGTAGTTGGTGTCAGTGGACAGGTATTCCCCCACGATTTCCAACTGGTGACGCCGATTTAACCACAGCACCAGCTCCCGATCGCAGGCCAGAAAGGGAATCTGGGGATGGGGGCCAAAGCTACCCTCGCTGGCAATGGCCAGGGTTTCACCGGTGAGGTCCAGGGCGGCGGCGGCCTTGAGGCGGGCGGTGGCGTGGGCATGATCTGGGCGGTGGATATCGCCGGTAAAGGTGCCGAAGCGATCGGTATCAAAGCCCTGGGGCACCAAAATCGAGACCCCCAGGTGGGCTTCCACCAGGGGGGCAATGGCCTGCTCCTTGCGGTGCATGGTGGCGATTACCGCCACCCGACCGGCAAAAAAAGGATGGGAATGACCCTCCTCAGTCATCGTCATGGGCAAAGCGGTTATAGAGAAAGTCGAGGGCGTGGTTCCGCAGTTCGTAGTACTGGGGATCCTCCATAATCTGGACCCGATCGCGGGGCCGATCAAAGGGAATAGCCATCACCTCGCCAATGGTAGCCGCTGGACCATTGGTCATCATCACCAGGCGATCGGCCAGGAACAAGGCCTCATCAATGTCGTGGGTAATCATCAGCACGGTGCAGCGATGGTCGGTCCAAATCTTCAGTAACTCCTCCTGGAGTTCCTCCTTGGTGATGGCATCCAGAGCGCCGAAGGGCTCATCCAGGATCAACACCTCGGGGCGAATCGCCAGGGCCCGGGCAATGGAAACCCGCTGGCGCATACCGCCAGAGATCTGGTCAGGACGCTTGTCCGCCGCTTCGGTGAGCCCCACCATAGCCAGGTGCTCCCGCACAATCGACCGCTTTTGGGCCTCTGGTTGCTTGGGCCACACCGCATTCACCGCCAGATAGACATTTTCAAACACCGTCCGCCAGGGTAGCAGGGCGTAGTTTTGAAACACCACCATGCGATCGGGGCCCGGTTCTCGAATCGGCTCTCCCTTGAGGGTTACCGATCCACCGGTAGCTTGCTGAAAGCCCGACACCAGGCTCAACAGGGTGGACTTACCACAGCCGGAGTGGCCAATCAGGCAGACAAACTCTCCCTCTTGAATGGTGAGGTTAACGTTTTCTAAAACCGGGTAGGGACCCTTGGGGGTGGGAAAGGACTTCGACACTTGATCGAAGCTTAGAAAGCCGTTGGTGCCGTAGGGCGTGGCAGTGGGGGATGGCAGTAAGGTGGTTGATTGCATGGGATTGTACTAATAGGAAATCAAAAGTTAAGGAGCCGGGGACAGAAGGCTGTCCCCTGGAAAATTAGGCGGCGATCGCCCGGGGTTGGTCGAGAACGACCTCGGCGATGGTGATATCCCGCTTAATGGTGAGGCTATTCAGGTAGCCCATCGGGTCTTCAGCGTCGAACCGGGTGCCGTCAAATAATTGAATAGTACCGCGGCTGAACTTTTCATCCAACAGACCCAGTTCCCGGGCGGCGGTGCTGTCGACACTCACCCGCACCATTCTCTCCATGATTTCTAACCAGTTACGGGCAAAGGGCACATCTCCCCAACGGGCCATCTGGGTCATGTGCCAGAGGTGCTCGGTCCGGCTAGGGCGGTTGGCGCCATCACCGAAGAACAGGTGGTGGGCGTATTCCCGCAGGGCCGGGTTGCGCTGACAGACCGTTGCGCTAGGGTCACCCAGTTGGATGTACTCCATCGGGGTAGCCAGGTAGGCCCGCTGGGAGAGAATTTCCCGAATCTCTGGTTCGTTTTCGGGCTCAGCACAGAACCGACAGGCCTCCAGCAGCGCCTTGGTGAGGGCAATGTGGGTATTGGGGTAGGCATTGGCCCAGTCCTCCCGCACCCCCAGCACCTTGCCAGGATGACCATCGTAGATTTCCCGGTCGGTGGCAATGGTGAAACCGACTTCATCCATGGCGGCTCGCTGGTTCCAGGGTTCTCCCACACAGAAGCCGTCGATACTGCCGGCCCGCAGGTCCACCACCATCTGGGCTGGGGGAATGGTTTGCAGGGTGAGGTCCAGATCGGGGTCAATGCCGCCAGCGGCCAACCAGTAGCGCAACAGCAGGTTGTGCATAGAGGAGGGGTGGACCATGGCCATGCGGTGCTGGCGATCGGGGGTCTGCTGTAGCATGGCCTTGAAATCTGCCAGGCTGTGGACTCCCTGATCGTAGAAGCGGCGGGCCAGGGTGATGGCGTTACCGTTGCGGGTCATGGTTAGGGAAGTCACCACCGGCAGGGGACGGTTTTGGTGCCCCCCAGGGCAAACCACAGGGGCATGCCGGAGGGCATTTGGGCCGCGTCCAGGTAGCCACCGGCAATGCCGTCCACCACACCGCGCCAGCTGGTTTCCCGCACCAGGTTGACCTCATCCAGGCCGTGCTTAGTGAAAAAGCCCTTTTCCTTGGCAACAGCAACAGGGGCGCAGGCGGTCAGGGGCACAAAACCAAAGTCCAGGTTCACCTTTTCTAGACCATGGCGGGCGATCGCCGTGGTCTTGCGGGCCCGTATCTTCTTAATCCGCTTTTGCTGGTTGAGAAAATAAATGATTTCGCTACGCAGACTGTAGTAGCTGGGGTGCTCCACCACCTCCATGCGCTGGCGGGGGCGGGGAATATCCACATCGAGAATAGCCCCAATTTCTGCCCCTGGGCCGTTGGTAAGCATGACGATGCGATCGGAGAGCAGCACCGCCTCGTCCACATCGTGGGTGACCATCACCGCTGTAACGTTATTTTCATCGCAGATGCGCATTAATTGGGTTTGCAGATTCCCCCGGGTGAGGGCATCGAGGGCCCCAAAGGGCTCGTCCAGCAGCAGTAACTTGGGCCGAATCGCCAGGGCCCGGGCGATCGCCACCCGTTGTTTCATCCCCCCGATAGCTGGTCGGGCATTTTGTCCGCCGCCGCCTGCAATCCCACCAGGTTAATGTGCTCCTCGACGATGGAACGCCGTTCCCCCTGGGCAGGTCGCCGTAGACGGTGTTGACCGCCAGGCCAATGTTATCCCGCACCGATCGCCAGGGCAGCAGGGAATAGTTCTGAAACACCACCATGCGATCGGGGCCGGGCTCCTTAATTTGCTTACCCTCCAGGGTGATCACCCCGGAACTGGGTAGGGATAATCCGGCAATCATATTCAGCAGGGTGGACTTACCACAGCCGGAGTGGCCAATGAAGGAAATAAATTCCCCCTGCTTAATCGTCAAATCAATACCCTTCAGGGCAATATACTCACTGCCATCGGCCAGGGAAAACACCTTATCTACCTGATCCGCTGCAACTAAAAGACCCATGGATCCCTCCTTAAAACAACCGGACTACGAACTTGAAATGGCACCAAATCCCTTACTTGCGAGCCGGAGCAATTTTGCTCTGCAGAAAGGCAATTAACCGGTCTAGCAAGAGTCCTACGCCGCCGATATAAATTACCGCCAGAATAATTTCACTGATATAGTTTTGCTGGTAGGCATCCCAGATGAAAAATCCAATGCCCACAATCCCCGACATGACGATTTCTGCGGCGATAATGGCTAGCCAGGCCAGACCAATGGCAATGCGCAAACCGGTGAAAATGTAGGGTAGGGCGGAGGGAAACAACACGTTCAGGTAGTAGTCCTTGCGAGATAGCTTCAGCACCTTGGCCACGTTGTTATAATCCTCAGGAATTTGCCGTACCCCCTCGGTGGTGTTAATTAAAATCGGCCATACGGAGGTAATGAAAATTACGAAGATGGCGGCGGGTTGGTTCTGCTGTAGAGCCACCAGGGCAATGGGTACCCAGGCCAGGGGAGCCACCATTCGTAAAAACTGAAACACCGGGTAGGTAGCCTTATTTAGCCATTCATTAGTACCCACCAGTACCCCGACAGAAATGCCCACAACGGCGGCGGCAGTGTAGCCCTTAGCCACCCGTCCCAAACTGGCCAGGGTTTGCCAGAATAGGCCCTTGTCTAACCCCCCCTTATCGTAGAAAGGATAAAGCAACAGCTCTCGAGTGCGTTGCTCCGTCCAGAGACTGAGGGGACCAGGCAGACGAGTTAACCCAGAGGAGGAAAATAATTGCCAGACCACAAGGAAAACGAGAATACCTAGAATCGGGGGAAGCAGACCAAATCCTTGCTTTTGCCAGAATTCCTGGAGAGAATTACCGATGGATTTGGGACGAGATTGCAGTCGGGCACGGGTGGTTGTAACCATGATGTTTAACCTAAAAAAATGAATTGGCGGCAGCAATACAGAAAAGGGGGATGGGTGAGCGGGAGCGAGCCGGTAAGGAGGGAGTGAATTGTGCTCCCCAACCCATCCCCCGGCAAAGAACTAAACGCGCTTAATCTTTAAGCTCTTGAGATAGGCTTCGGGATTGGCTGGGTCGAATTTCACTCCATCGAAGAAGGTTTCTACACCCCGGGAGGTGTTGCTGGGAATATCGCTAAACCCAGCTTCCTTAGCCGCTTCACGCCACAGGTCTTCGCGGTTAACCGAATCGACGATGCGTTTCACCGTATCGAAGTCCTTCAGCTTCTCCTTATGGAAGCCCCAGCGTAGACTTTCCGTTAAGAACCACAGGTCATGGCTCTTATAGGGGTAAGACACACTACCTTTAGGATCGGTCCAATAGAGAGGGCCGGTCTTAAAGTCATTGATATCGGGCTTGCCATCGCCCAGGGTGTAACGACCTTCAAAGGGACCGGTAAGAATCGCGGGGGAGATATTAAAGTAATTCCGGCCAGCGCAAATTTGTACCAGTTCTGCCCGGTTCTCGGGCTTGTCAGCCCATTGTTGAGCCTCCATCACCGCCTTTAAAATCGCCTTAGTGGCCTTGGGGTGGGCATCTACCCAGTCGGCCCGCATGGCCAGATACTCCTCTGGGTGACAGGCCCAGATCTGAGCAGTCAGGGCCGACAAAAAGCCAATCTTGTCCGCCACGATGCGGTAGGGCCAGGGGTCACCGGTACTGAAGGCATCCATACTACCGGTGCGCATCCCCTGCACTGTTTCCGAGGGGGGAACGGTGAGCAGTTCAATATCTTTGTCAGGGTCAATGCCGCCGGCCGCGAACCAATAGCGAATCCAGAAGTCCTGATTGCCATTGGGGAAGGTGAAGGCAGCCTTAAACTTGCGGCCCTGGCTGGCTGGGTAGCCTTTGATGTAGTCGGCGGCCTTACTGATGTCCAGACCCAACCCCTTACCGGCATGGGCATTGGAGATGGCAATACCGTTACCCTGGGTGATCAACTGGGCCAGTACGTACATGGGCACCTTCTTACCGTTGGTAATAATGCCCTCGCTGATCAGGTGGGGCATGGGCATTTGCCACTGGCCACCATCAATACCGCCGCCAGCGGAACCAATGGCGACGTTGTCGCGAGCGGAAGCCCAGTTAGCCTGCTTCGCTACTTCTACTCCGGTCATGCCGTACTTGGCAAAGAAGCCCTTTTCCTTAGCAATGATCAGGGGGGCCGATTCCACAATAGGTAGGTAGCCCAGCTTGGCGGTGGTCACCTCAGGAGCATCGCCAGCGGCTACGGGGCCCGGTGCAGGAGCACTACCGGTAGAGGTGTTACTGGAGGGGGGTTACCCACACAGGCCTTTAACAGCACTGATCCGGTGGCGGCGATCCCAGCAGTAGCCAGGAACTTACGGCGACCAACCCTAGAGAAATTCTCAGACATAACAAATGACCTCCTAAAACGGTCCAATCAATAAGGGCGACAAAAACATTGCCCCCGTAACCAGGGGGTAAAAATCAGCCAAAATCCAGTTGGGCACAGAGTAGCAACCTCGGCGTCCAGCAAACTAGAAACCTGTCTGATAATGATCAGCCAAAAATAATCGAGGGAAAACTCGAAAGTTTCCAGGCCTTTCAATGATTTTTAAAGGAGAGTAGCCTTACTATCGCCAGTCCCATAGCAATGGGATGCCAAACCTGGAGATCGCGCGGACTGTAGTCAATCAAGGAAAACGATTATCTAGATAAACCATTTACTTGATTCAATGTGTAATGTTTTCCTCATAGGTTAAATTCTATAGCGAAATTGAGATTTGTAAAGCCCCTTCTGGGGGTTCTGGAGTCCAGGATTTACAATTCACTGAATAAGTAGAGGTTATGGTTGGGATTCTAAAAGGTGGCTATCTGGGAAATAGGGGTTATGGGCAATACCGGAAGGCCATCCCCTAGGGCACAGCAGTTGGGAAGCGCCGCCTGACTGCTGAACAGTCTGGCGGTAAAGGGCCTACTACTTTTCTAATTAAGCAAGCGGCCGGAACTCAGAATCCAGTAGCCTCGCCTCTGGTCTCCCCATCCCCTGCCGACCTAACGGCGGGCTACAATTGACGCCACTGCGACCTTGAGTTAAAACTCTAAGGTCAGGGTTGATCGGTCAAAGCCAATCAGGAGAAGGCCTGATGGTGCCCCCACCCCAGCCAAAGCTACCGATGGCGGTGTTTAAAATCTTTGCTAACTAACTAGCCAGGGCAGGCCTAACTTTAGTCCCCTGCACCGCAATCTGAAAAGCCATGGTGTTTTGGCCTGAACTTCAGTTAACTAAGCCGTGTTCTAAGGCGTAACGAACTAACTCGGTACGACTATTGGTACCGGTTTTGCTAAATAAACGACTGACGTACTTTTCAACGTTACGAACGCTGGTGTCAAGGCGACTGGCGATTTCCTTATTCATCAGCCCCTCGGCGACCAGGTCTAAAACACTTTGTTCCCGGGGGTTAAATCAATGTGTAGATCGGCAGCCACCCGGGTAACGCCACCTTTCTGGGTCAGCATAGCCTTAATCTCTTCAATCTGGCGAGCCATGACAGCAATGTCTGGGAGGTCGCCAGAGTCAGGAGTTTGAGCTGCCCGACGGGTAATTAAGTTACTGACTACCGCCACCAATTCTTCTGGATCGAAGGGCTTAGAAAGATAGGCATCACAGCCGGAATTATAGCCCTGGATGCGATCGCGGGTCATGCCCCGGGCGGTTAAAAACACCACTGGCAGCCCTTTAAACCGCACATCATCTCTGACCTGGGCAAGAAAGGCATGACCATCTACCTGGGGCATCATAATGTCAGAGATGAGAATATCCGGAATTTCTTGCTGCAACAAAGCCCAACCTTCCTGAGCATTACTGGCGGTTCTAACCACAAACCCGCTATCCTCCAGATAAGCCTGTACCGCCTCCCGTAGGCCTGGTTCGTCGTCAACCAGCAAAATGTTTCCGCTGTGTTCAGTCATGGCGTTACAGTAAATTGGAGTGAGGACTTGAGGGCATCGGCTATGGTTTACTCTAACCCGGAACCACCAAGAGGGGAACCAGGCTGGATGGGTAGAAATATCACCCCCAGCTAGATTAGGGTCACCAATACCCAGGAGCAAAGGTTATTTTAGATTAAGGGCATAAATTCAGATCATCACATATCGAGGTCAGGTTAGGGCAGTTTTAACTCAGGGCAATGGATAAGGTATGAACCAGGCGGCAAAACAGTGGATGGGATTGGCGACCGCCCTGGCGATCGGTGGTGGCTGCGGATGGTTCGCCCACCAGTACGTCAGCCGGGGAGCAATATCCCAGGGGCAGCTACCGGCTGGCACGGTAGCACCGATCCTGGAAGCCAACCATGCAGTGGTCGACACCGATTTAGCTGTTGTCCAGAAGCCAGCACCAGTAGCCTCAAACTTTATTGCGGTGGCTGTGAAGCAGGTAGGGCCAGCGGTGGTTCGCATTGACGCCGTCCGCTCTTTCTCACCCATTAATCCCGATACCTTTAAAAATCCTTTTTTCGCCATTTCTTTGGTAATCAAAATCCCCCTCACGAGAGGCCAGAACAGGTTGAACAGGGCACTGGTTCAGGGTTTATTATCAGCACCAGTGGCCATATCCTGACTAATGCCCATGTGGTTGATGGGGCAACAACGGTGCAGGTTACCCTGCGGGATGGGCGCACCTTTGAGGGGCAGGTGGTTGGGATTGATTCCGTAACCGATGTGGCCGCCGTTAAGGTCAAGGCCGATAATCTGCCGGCGGTGCGCTTGGGTAATAGCCTCAGGTTATCCCCTGGGCAGTGGGCGATCGCCATTGGTAATCCCTTAGGGCTGGATAATACGGTCACCGCTGGTATTATCAGCGCCACCGGGCGTACCAGTAACCAGGTGGGTATTCCAGACAAACGGGTCCAGTTTATTCAAACCGATGCCGCCATTAACCCCGGTAATTCCGGCGGGCCCTTACTCAATGATCGGGGAGAAGTAATTGGCATGAACACGGCCATTCGGGCCAATGCCCAGGGCCTGGGGTTTGCGATTCCCATTGAAACCGCCAAACGCATTGCCGATCAGCTATTTGCCACCGGTAAGGTACAGCATCCCTACCTGGGTATTCAAATGCTGGAGTTGACCAGCGATAACATTGGCCCCATTAATCAGTCCCAGGGGTTGACCCTGGCCCCCAGCCAACGGGGCGTGGTGATTCTGCGGGTGCTGGAGGGTAGCCCCGCGGCCCTGGCAGGGCTGGTAGCGGGGGATGTGGTTATATCTATCAACGGTACCCGCATCACCACCCCTACCGATGTACAAACCCAGGTAGAGACCAGTGAAATTGGTAAGGTCTTATCCATTCAAATCAGTCGCAAGGGTAAAACCGAAACCATTGGGGTTAAGCCAGCGACCCTACCCCCGGAATTGCCCTAGCGGTCTTCTCTCACTTCAAGGGTTCAGATCATGGCTGAGATTTTTGGTTTAGTAGTTTTTTTTTAAGCTGGTTCTTGCTATGGACCCCCATAGCCCTGGTGCTATTTCGATGGCGAGCGATTCCCTGGCGCTATCCCCTCTCGCCTGATCATAAATTAATCCTACTCATTCCCCTTTACCTGCTGGCTCCCCTGGCACTGGAAACCTATCGACGCTACTGGACAGGGTTGCCCTGGGCCACCTACGGTATCAATGGCAGGGGGCAGTTTTTCCTGGCGCTGGCCCTTGGCTTTGCCATTGCCCTGAGCGGTATAGGGGTTTTTCTGGCTACCCAACTGGGTTTGGGGTGGCGACAATGGCAGGGGTATCGGCCAAAGGGGAGGACCCTATTGAGTTTACTGGTCGGGTTACTTCCCCTGACCCTGCTGATTGCCGGTGTGGAAGAAACCCTCTTCCGGGGTCTGCTTCCTATCACCTTGCAGTCCCTGCTGCCCTGGCCAGCCCTGGTGATCACCGTAGGGTTAATTTTCGCCTGCTCCCATCTACTCTGGGATGGTCCCCAGGGTTTACCCCAGCTACCAGGCTTAACCTTAATGGGAATCGTTTTGATGGTGGCCCGCTGGGTCACCGCTGGTCAATTGGGCCTGGCCTGGGGATTACATGCCGGCTGGATCTTGGGTCTGGCCTTGACCGATAGCCTGGCCCTGACCAAGGCTGTCGATGGATCTCCCCTTTGGCTTGCCGGCAAGCCAGACCAGCCCCTCACCGGCTTAGCCGGCCTGGGACTACTACTGCTAACTGGTCTGGGACTGTGGCTGTACGGTCAGACGGTGGGGACTATGGGGGGCTCAGGGTGGCCAGGGTAATCGGGGTGAGGGGTTGCCAGCGATGCAGGTGAGCTACCTGGGTACTATGGTGAATTTGAATTTGGCGGAGCTGCACCTGCCAGGCCTGGGCCTGATCACCAGAGGTCTGGTTAACCCAGGTAAACAGGCTATGGAGATGCTCTAGGGTAGCCAGGGCCAGGACTATTTGCCCCTGGGGGCGGAGGCGTTGGCCACAGGCATTGAGGATGGCGGTCAGGTTGCCGCCGCTACCGCCAATGAAGATGCGGTGGGGATCGGGAAGCTGCTCCAGAACTTGGGGAGCCTCCCCATGGATGGGGTAAAGGTTGGTATTTCCTAAGGTTTGTCGGTTCTGCTGAATCAGGGTAATGCCCGCCAGGGTTTTCTCAATGGCGTAGACCCGGGACTGGGGGCAAAGTCGATTAATCTCAATACTTACCGAACCGGTGCCAGCCCCAATGTCCCAGAGAATTTGATCGGGTTGAAGAGCCAGATCGGCCAGAATTTGAATGCGAATATCCCGTTTGGTGATCAACCCCGGGCGATCGCTAAAGCAGGCAAAGCTTTCGTCCGGTAAACCCAACAGAGGTAGGGGGGCAGGGGCGATGGTGGGCTGGCGCTGCAACACCACCACATTCAAGGCCGCAAAGCGGTGCTGCTGCACCGTCAAGGGAGTTAGGTCGTAAAGGCATTCCCTGGCATCCCCCAGATTTTCACAGACCCATAGACGGTAACTATGGGCCAGTCCCAGGCTGGTGATGAGCTGTCCCAGGCTGGCGGGACTATGGGTGGAGTCGGTGAGCACCGCAATCAGTTCATCGCCCCGCCGTAGGGCCGCGGTCAGTAGATCGGCGGAGCGACCATGGGCGCTGATCAGGGTGGCCCCCTGCCAGGGCAGCTTCAGGCGGCTAAAGGCCAACTGTATGGCGCTGACCTGGGGATGGAAGGTGAGACTGGCGGCAGGCAGATGGGCCAGAAGCAATCGCCCCAGACCAAAGAACAGGGGATCCCCTGAGGTCAGCACCACTGCTACCCCAGTAGACCCCTGGGCCAGCCATCGCTGTAACCGCTCCAAGCCGCCGCTGAGGTCGGCCAGGTTGTACCTTTCGGCCCCCCGATTGGGGAAATAGCTCAGGTGGCGATCGCTACCCAGCAACAACTGGGCCCCATCAATCAGGTCTAAGATAGCCTGGGGTAACCCCGCTCGTCCCTCCATCCCCACGCCAACTACCTGAATTGGGGTCATGGTCGCTGATGGCAGGCCATCACCAGCAAGGCATTGACAATGGCGGCGGCTACCGCCGAACCCCCCTTGCGGCCCTCGACTCGAATTTGGGGAATAGGCTGCTGGGCCAGTCGTTGCTTGGCCGCCTCAACGGCGACAAAGCCCACCGGCGCTCCCACCACCAGGGCCGGCCAGGCCGTCCCCGCCTCGATCTGGTCACAGAGACTGAGCAGGGCGGTGGGAGCATTGCCAATCACCACGATCGCCCCAGGGACTTGGGCCAGGCCCTGAAGTAAGCCGGTTTCAGTGCGGGTACGACCGGGGGCCGCCGTCTCTACCAGCGTCACAGCCGTGACCAGGGAATTTTGAAAGGTGCGTTGCACCATACCGGCAATGCCCTGGCGCACCATGGTAACATCCACCAGAATTGGACAGCCCGCCCGTATGGCCGCCAACCCCGCCGCGATCGCTCCAGGACTAAAACGCACCAGGTGCTTAAAGTCAAAATCAGCGGTACTATGAATCACTCGCCTGACCACAGCGTACTCCGCTGGGGTCAGGGTATGGGGACCAAACTCCCGATCAATCAGAGTGAAACTTTCCTCTACAATGGGGCTTTCCACTAGTGGGGCCATAGGTGACTGAAGGCCATAGGGGGCAGAGGGGAAAGAACCTGACCCAGCTCCTTTCCGCAAGGCTCAGAGATACCCGAGCCCAGAGTCTAATAGTAGAATATTCTTCGAGAATATTCTTCGTCCCTTGGCGGCGACAGGTTGCCTTTGACTTGGACGACGAAGTATTGACCCCCTGATGGTGACCACCCCTCTATGCCCGCGTTTTTTTTCTGGGGAGATAACGAGTTTGAGCTACAGGCAGCGATTCGGACTTTGCAGCAGCAAGCGGTGGATCATAACTGGGCGAATTTCAATTACGATGTGATTCCCCCCGGTGTGGTGAATGGCCCGATACAGGCGTTATCCCAGGCCATGACTCCCCCCTTTGGCCTGGGACAACGCCTGGTATGGCTGCAAGATACGGCCCTGGGGCAACGCTGCCCAGAGGAGGTACTGGTGGAACTGGAACGCACCCTGCCAGTGCTGCCCACCACCACCGTGCTACTGCTGAGCAGCCCCAATAAACCCGATGGTCGGTCTAAGTTCTTTAAAGTATTCAAACAGTACGGAGAAATCCGTGAGTTTTCCACCATTCCTCCCTGGAAAACCGCCCTGATTCGCCAACAGGTAGAACAGGTAGCCAGGCAGAGATCCATCGCCCTTGCATCTCAAACCGTAGATTTATTGGTAGAGGCGGTGGGCAACGACACCCGCCAGCTGCATCTGGAATTGGACAAACTGGAAATCCATTGGAACCGGCCTGAGCCCCTCCCACCAGAGGTGGCCGCCAGCCTGGTGACCAGTTCAACCCACACCAGTCTCCAGCTGGCTGCGGCCATTAAACAAGGACATACCAGCCAAGCTCTGCTGCTGGTGGAAGATTTGCTCAATCGCAACGAGCCCGCCCTACGCATGGTGGCTACCCTGGTGAGCCAGTTTCGCCTCTGGCTCTGGCTCAGGGTCATGGAGGCCGCTGGTATTCAGAATGAAGCTGAAATTCTGGCCGCAGCAGAAATTGCCAATCCCAAGCGACTTTATTTTCTCCGGCAAGAATTACGGGGAATGAGTCTGGGGCAGTTGCAACGAACCTTGCCTTTACTACTAGAATTAGAAGCAGATTTAAAGCTTGGTCGAGATCAAACGGGCTACCTTACACACTGCTGTAATTCAGCTATGCAAGCTATTTAAATCTCCTGGCTAAACCAGGTATAATCTCAGGCCCTACTTGGGTGTTGAGCCAATCTCTTTGCAGCGGTTTTTGGCGGTTGTTTTTTCTGGCGAAAGCAAAAGTAATAACAGTCGTTGACCCTCCAGCCATCGTAAAACAGGAACAATTCGTGCATTATCCAATGGTTTTACTGCGATTCACCGGGGTGATGGGCCGATCGCTGGCGATCGCTCTGGCCTTTTCTAGCCTATCCCTTTTAGCCAGCACTATGGTCACACCTCTATCTTTAGATGGGATCCATTACCTGCCTTTGCCTTCTCTGGCCTGGGCCCAGACCCTCCAGGTCTCCCCGGCAGAGGTGATGAATTACGCCCGGTCAGTGCTGCAGATGGACAGCCCCCGCACCCAGACCTACAACCAGATTAAAACCTTGCTCACCGGTGCTAACTACGATGTCAATGCCATTGATATGCGTTGCACCGCCACCGCTAACCTTAACCAGTTACCCCGACGAATTCGCCAGCAGGTGCGAACCCTAATCGTGGACTACTGCAACCAGGCCAGCGATATTGTGCGGACTAATGGTCTCAAGGTAGAACAGTTTAATGCCATTACGGCGGCCTATCCCCAGGACCAAACCCTGGCAGAGCAGATTCGCACTGCCTTAATGCAGCTTCAGCAGCAATCCCAACCCCAACCCTAAATTGGCGATCGAGTCCATCCCGTCCACTAAGGGCGCCCCAGAGTTATAGAAACACCGGCATGCAATTTATTGATCAAGCAGAGATTGAAGTCATCGCTGGCAATGGCGGTGACGGCATGGTTGCCTTTCGGCGAGAAAAGTACGTACCGGCGGGAGGTCCAGCCGGAGGCAACGGGGGGCCCGGCGGATCGGTGTACCTGAAGGCGGTGGAAAGGCTGCAAACTCTGCTGGATTTTCGCTACGCCCACCGCTTTAAGGCCAGGGATGGGGAGCGGGGAGGACCCAAAAATATGACCGGTGCAGCCGGTCCCGATCTGGTTTTAGAGGTGCCCTGCGGCACTATGGTCTACCAGGCTGATGGCGATCGCCTCCTAGGGGATCTGGTGAGCCCGAACCAAATCCTCTGTGTCGCCCAGGGAGGTAAGGGAGGATTGGGTAATCGTCATTTCTCAGCAACCGCAATCGGGCTCCAGAACGAGCCTTACCTGGCTTGCCTGGCGAGCAGCAACACCTGCGCCTGGAACTCAAACTACTGGCGGAGGTGGGAATTATTGGCTTACCCAATGCCGGCAAATCAACTTTGATTGCGACCCTGATCGGCAGCTCGTCCTAAGATTGCCGACTATCCCTTTACCACCCTGGTGCCCAACCTGGGGGTAGTACGCCGCCCCAGTGGGGATGGCTCGGTTTTTGCTGATATCCCTGGCCTGATCGCTGGAGCCCATACCGGCCTGGGCCTGGGCCACGATTTTCTACGCCACATTGAACGCACCCGATTGCTGCTGCACCTGGTAGATGCGACCGCCGAGCATCCCCTGGATAGCTACCAGATCATTCAGCAGGAGCTCACCGCCTATGGTCGCCACCTGGTCACCAGACCCCAAATTCTAGCCTTAAGTAAGGTTGATAGCCTGTCCCAGGCCGAACTCAAGGATCGGCTAGCTCAGTTTGAGGCCCTGGGCATTGGTCCTATCCACTGCATTTCAGCCGTTACTGGAGTAGGCTTAACGGCCCTATTACAAGAGGTCTGGTTGACCTTAGACAACTTACCCCTGGAGGTTACCTGGGAAGTTTTTAACTAAGTTCAACTTCATCCGTTTGATCCAATCCCAAAAGGAACGCAGCAAGTAGAATGCCGATCAGGATCTAAGGACTTGAATAGGCAAACCATATTCGCCGCAAGGGTAAGGTTCTCCCTGTTTAAACACCCTCTGAGGGCTGGTCAATCAACTTCTTATAAATATCAACAATTGCTTTTGCCTTAGAACCCCAACTAAACTCTTTCGCCCTTTGAACAGCTTGAAGCGACATATTGTGACGCAAGGTCTGATCGCAGACTAATTTCTCTATTGATATTTTTAGTTCTTGAACAACAAAATCTCTGGAAATTGGATCAATTCTAAATCCCGTCTTTTCAGTAACATACTCACCGATTCCACCATTATTTACAACGATGCAAGGCAGTCCGCTTGCCATAGCTTCTAGGACTACCGCTCCGCCAAATTCGCGTATGGAGGGAAAGCAAAAAATGTCAGAATTTTGGTAATATTCAAGTGTCTTTTGCTGCTCAACCCAACCAGCAAAAGACACTTTTTCTTGAAGATTGAGGTTCTGAACCCGTTGCTCTAAATTACTGCGCTCCTCGCCGTCACCAACAATAACCAGAAAAACCTTATCCCGAATAGATTTCTCTAATTTATCAAACGCATCAATTAACATATCAGCTCCCTTATAGGGAACCAGGCGACCTACAAAAAGGAGGTTAACTCTTTGATCATCCTTAGGCTCAAAAACAAATATTTTTTCATCGCCTATGAAGGAATCTTCAACTCCGTTCTCATAAAACAACTCAATCTTATTATTACTAATATTGAACATCTCCTCAACCAAGCTTTGGGTATAGGAAGATCCGGCAAGAATATAATCGGCTCTTTCATAGGTTTCTCGATAGCCTGGGATTATAAATCGGCCTAATGTCCGAAGAAAATTTAGATCCGCGAATTCTTGTTTTGCCACATCTTTAAAGCTATCTGGAAAAGGCACACCGCCATTCACTGGGCCAATAATAAACGGTGTATTATTGAGCGCCTTAATAGTTTTAACCGGGTAGCGAGGCATGATTGGAGTAATGGCATGAACTATATCATAATCACCCCTAAGAACTGATTCTTTGCAATTGAGATAAACGAGATCATTGAATTCGCTGTAACCAGCGTATGACAGGGTGTGATAAAGCGGCCAAACAGTTTTATTTCCAATTTTACTAAGAAGCTCGACAAAAGCATAATATTTTTTAATAAAAGCGCTTTCGAAAATATAAATAATATCTTTATTCGAACGTATTTTTTCTAGGGCTGTTTTATTTCTTGAATGAGTAACCAGAGTTGTATCAACAATCTGACTAATGTGCTCATAAAAACGATAGCCTACCAATGGAACTGAGGGCCACTCAGGATTGCACTGTTCAATAATTAATAAAACTTTCATCTTTGCTCTTTATTTTATTTTTATTAATAATCTTAATGTATATTTTTAGAGAGTTTAAAGAGAGTCAGGGCTTTGCCCTCTATTAATTATATCAGTGTAAAGGTTATGTACGTCTTTGTGCATGGGTCTTCAGCGATTCTGATTTGAATTAGCGAAGAATCGCTGCTATTGGGGAGATTTCCAGTTCTAGCTCCTCGAGTATGAAGGTAGGCAGAGGACTCAACTATCGAAATACAAGGGTCGAGTCAGGTTCACAGGAGGGGGCGTATCTAAAGGTTAGGGGAGGGGTCGGTTAGGGGGTTAGGAACGGAGGGAAAGAGGTCATCAAAACGATGATTAGCCCAAGCTAACCTGAGCAAGAGAAGATGGTTAAAGCCATCCTCACTCCAGCGCATACCGACACCCTTGAAGCGCTGCTGAATCAGCCATTTACAGGCACTTTCCACCATTCCGGAGCCCAAGGGAAGACCGAGACGATCAAAGGTTTGATATCGGGTGTGGTGGTGGTGGCGTTGAAAGTAGGCCTGTACCTGAAGCAGGGTAGCAAAGGCGGAGGCAGACCAACCGGGCAGATGAATCAAGTGAAGTAAGGTCTGTCGCACCCGTCGGGCTTGGCCATGGCGCAGCCAATGACGCCAGCGCTGAAACCAGGCCTGGGCTTCAGCGGAGTGGAGGGAGCCAAAGAGGGCCTCGGTGGCGCGGGCTAGATGACCAGCGGCGTGGAAGAAATCGAGCACGGCGATAGCGGTGGCAAAGCAGGTGCGGTAGACCCGCCAAAAGCCTCGTCCACCATCGCTGAGCCAGACCACCAGGGGAGCGGTCTTAACGCCCTGGCGAGTGGCTTCTAGTTGAATGACCGGGATGAAGTCGTCAATCGTACCCAACACCGCCACCAGTCGACGTCTCAGCAGTTGGGGGACGGTCTTTCCTGCCCGGGTGATCCGGCGGCCAAGGCGGGCCAGAATGCCCACTTTTACCTCCCGCCACTGAATCGCCCCTTTGGGCGTCTTTGGGGTGGGGCGAAAGGGCACCATCACCCCATCGGCTCCAATCGCTAACGGTAGAGCCGCTAAGGCCGCCTCCATCGGCTCAGGGGCTACCCCTTCACCCCCGGCTTGAACCACCAAAGCCTGAGCTAGAGCCACTTCGGCCCGTTGCCCTACCTGCTGCACCCAATTCCATAGACTCGCCGCACTCACCGATAGCCCGCTCCACTGGCGCAACACCTCACTGGCCTGACCATAGGGCATCATTACGCTCAACAGACAGCCTAAGCGCACTAATTCCTCACTACTCTGCTGGTAGGGCACAATCCCTAGCGCTTCGTCGAGCGGCACCCGCTGACTCTCTGGGCATCCCCGAGGACAGCGACCCACCCGTCGCTTTCAGGCAATGGCCCCCACCAAGGTCTCCATCTGCCGCGACTGAAATCCTTTCGAGTGCAGCCGACTCCCGCAGTGGGGGCAGTGGGGCCACACCTGAGGGGCCTCTGCCCGGCGCGCTAACTCGCTCTCCAACACCCAGCGAGCTATCATCAAGCCCACTTCTAACGCCACTAGCACCATCCCAGCCAGACTTTGGGCCGTTGTTAGGGGCAAGAGTCGCGCCTGCACGTCCGGTTGCTCTAGCTTTTCGCCCAGTCGATGCGCTATACTAATAAGACATTTTTTGTTTGGGTGCAAGGACTATTGTCCATGTACCCTCTTTTTTACGCTAGTCCCCCAACCGCTAGATACGCCCCACAGGAGGATAGATAAAGGGCCCTGGCCGGGGCCCATCAGAATCATTGTTGGGATCTATAGGAAGGGATAGGGTGGGGTATTTATTTTGATGGCAATTTGCTGCAATGTCTCTAGACGATTGGACTCACTGCAAAAGCGGGATACTTCCTTACTCCTCCAGGATCTTAGGCACCTTAAAAAAGTCTCCCTCCCGATCGGGAGCACAGTTGAGCATTTGCTCCCGATCTCCAAAGGGCTCCAGGCGATCGCTGCGGGTAATATTACTCAAGTCGATGGCACGGGTGGTGGGTTCTACCGCCTCCGTATCCAGTTGCCGGAGCTGGTCAACGTAATCGAGGATGCCGCTAAGCTGACCCGTAAACTGTTGCTCCTCCTCGGGGAAAGCGCCAGACGAGCCAGCAAAGCTACCTTACGAACCTGTTCTAGATCAATCATAAAACCTGAAAAAAAAGACTTAGAAGAAAATATCGTTTTTCATCCGGCCGGTATTTTTGAGCCAGTTTTGGGCCTCAATATAATTATTGGGGGCAATGGTAATCGCCTCAAGCCAGTAGCGGGCCGCTTCGTCAAAGAGGGCTTGAGCCCGGTCCGTATCACCGCCGACCTCTGCCTGCTCCCCCTGGTAGTGGAAGATTACAGCGATATTATTGAGGGCCTGGCACATGCGGGGGTTGAGATCCAGGGCCTCATGGTATTTTTCCAGGGCCGTCTGATGTTCGCCGTTACTGGCGTGAATGAGCCCCATATTGTATAAAATGAAGCTGCGATCGTAGGGGTCCTCTTCTAAGGTCAGGGCTTCCCGGTAATTATCCATGGCCTCGGCGTATTCCCCATCAGCCTGGGCTGACATCCCATCCCGGTAGTAGGCAAAGGCTTCCTTTTCGCTCTGTTTGGTCGGCATCATCTTCAAGATCAGATCGGCCATGACCGTAAAGGACTTATCAATAAAGTTGTCGTTGCGTTGAGTTCTGGGCATATTGAGAAGGAGAAAGAACAGATAGCCAGGGGCCTATCCATTAGCCTAGCAAACCCCTGGAATTCTGCTAAGCCGTCAGCAGCGGCTGGCGCTGATTTTGTAAGGCGGCAATCCGTTCCAGGCTACCAACTGGTATGGCGTTGATTAACTGCCGGGTATAGGCACTCTGGGGGTGACGGTAGAGGGTCTCGGCAGGACCAATTTCCTCTACCCGACCCTGATTCATCACCATGATGCGATCGCTCATAAACTTCACTACCCCCAAATCGTGGGAAATAAAGATGTAGGTGAGTTTGAACTCCTGCTGAATCTCCTTCAGCAGGTTCAGCACCTGAGCCTGCACCGATACATCCAGGGCCGATACGGACTCATCGCAAATAATAAACTTGGGGTTGAGGGCCAGGGCCCGGGCAATACAAATGCGCTGGCGCTGCCCTCCAGAAAACTCGTGGGGAAAGCGACCCAGGCAATCGGCGCTGAGGCCCACCCGTTCCAGCAGGTAGATCACCCGTTGGCGGCGGTTAGCCCCACCCTGCCCCACCCCATGCACCTGAAGAGGCTCGGCAATCGCTGCGCCCACGGTCATGCGGGGGTCGAGGGCGCTAAAAGGGTCCTGGAAAATAATCTGCATATCCCGCCGTAGTCGCCGCAGTTGGCGGGGATTGAGGGCTAGCACATCCTGGCCTTCAAACCAGATACGCCCGGCTTGAGCCCTCACCAAACGCAGTAGGGCTCTGGCCAGGGTGGTTTTACCACAGCCCGATTCCCCCACCAGACCAAAGGTTTCTCCCTGGCGAATTTGAAAGGAAACATCCTTGACGGCCATGACATAACGGCGGCTAGGGCCAAAGACACCCCGCACCGGATAACCCACTTGCAGGTTTTCCACCACCACCAGAGGCCCACTGGCATTGAGGGCGCGATCGCGCTGGGCCAGCTCTCTCTCCGTTAAGCTGGCGAAGGGAGTCGTCCCCTGGGGAGATTTTTCCCGAATCACAGAATTACCCTCCACCTGATCGATCACCATGAAGTCGGCCACCGTGGGCAGTCGTTGCAGTCGTTGATCCGGACGGGGACGGCAAGCCAGCAGGCCACGGGTGTAGGGGTGACGAGGATGGGAGAAAATTTGCAGCACGGGCCCGCTCTCCACAATCTCACCCTGGTACATGACTGCCACCTGGTCAGCGATTTCGGCAATAATGCCGAGGTCATGGGTAATAAACATCAGGGCCATACCACGGCGATCGCGCAGCTCCCGCAGCAGATCGAGAATGGCAGCCTGTACCGTTACATCTAGCGCGGTGGTGGGTTCGTCGGCAATCAGCAGGGCCGGATCACCGGCAATGGCCATGGCAATCATCACCCGCTGCAACTGCCCGCCGGACAGTTCGTGGGGATAGCGATTCAGCATCGCTTGATGACGCCGGGCAATTTCCCGTTGCCGATCTTCGGCTGGTAGCCCTGGGGAAATAGTTAGAATTTCCTGACCCAGAACTTCGTCGGGGGGTAAAAGTTTTACCTCTTGCAGACGGGCGATCGCCTGTTGCTGGGCCTGGGGTAGGGAGACTGACCGATGTTGCCGAATCGCCTCGATAATTTGGAAACCAATGGTGTAAACCGGGTTCAGGGAGCTCATCGGTTCTTGAAAAACCATCGCCACCTGGCCGCCCCGGTAGCCCTGGCGTTCCACCTCAGATAGGTTAGAGAGGTTAATGGGATCTGAGTGTACCGGTTTCAGCCAGATTTCTCCCTGGGTAATGCGACCGGGGGGCGAGGGCAACAGGCCCATCACCGCCAAAGCAGTCACCGACTTACCCGACCCCGATTCCCCCACAATCCCCAGGGTTTGACCCCGCCCCACCTGGAAAGAAATACTGTTAACCGCCTGGGTGGTCTGGTGGTCTAACTCAAAACAGACACTCAGATGGTTGACTTCCAGGATGTTATCGATCATTCAATTACCTCATACAGATTGGCAACCTTCAGGCATAGCGATTGTCTATGACTGTGCTCCAAAGCCTATCGAGAAAAGATAGGCAAGGTCAGGCAATTCAGGCCAGACCTGCCTGTAATTGCCAACATGATCCCACTAAACAGAGTAGAGTCGTAATATCTTATAATCAAATCCACGATATTCTTTTAAATTTTCTGACTTTATCTGTCCTATAGACACCTGACTTGACCTCGGCTCTGGGTCTGCACCCGAGCTATGGTACTGAAAAGCTGTCCGTTCCCAGGGGAGGGTTGCTCCCCCCAGCCCCAGGAAAGAGCCAGGTAAGACAATTGGTTTTTGAGGCATCTCCATCCAGGGTATCTTCCCCTGGCCCCATTAAGCTGGTATTGACCGTGCTAAATTTTCAACCCCAGGGATTTGTACAAAGGGTCCTGACCACTGACCTGGGGATTATGGCCTACTACACTAATGCTTCTGAGGCCAGAGAGGGCTCTACTACCCTGGTATTTCTCCATAGTCTGGGGGTGGGTCTTCCGCCTTTGAGTGGTCTCGGCTCTATGGCCGCCTGAGCTCCTGCTACCGGATAATTGCCCCCGACCTGATTGGCTGGGGCCAATCCACCCATCCCGCCCGAGCCTACCGGGTGGAGGACTACCTGGCGATGGTCACCCAGCTTTTAGAATCCCTGCATCTCGCCCCCGCCCTGATCGCAGCCACCTCCCTCACCGCTGGGGTAGTCATCCGGCTGGCGATTCAGCGCCCCGATCTATGTCGGGGTTTATTTCTGGTATCGCCCTTGGGGAATCGGGACTTTGGCCGCGACTATCGCCTTAGCCCACCAGCCCTGCTCACCCAGGTACCCGGCCTGGATCAGCTGATCTATCAACTCGGGGCCGCCAATGAACTAGCAGTGCGGTGGTTTTTGCAAACGGTTTTGTTCGCCGATGGCGATCGGGTCACCCCAGAAATCGTGCAGGCCTATCTTGCCGGCACCCAGCAGCCCCAGGCTGAATATGGCGCCCTGGCCTCCCTAAGCGGGGCGATTAGCTTTGACCTGGCGGCCTACCTGGGGCAACTACAGATACCAACGGTGATGGTGATTGGGGAAGCCTCCCGGTTTACCCCACCAGCGGTGCTCAAGCGCCTGGCCAGTCTCAACCCCAGGGCTATCGTTGGCCTCCATCAGATCCCTGGGGTAGGGGTGCTACCCCACCTGGAGCGGCCTGACCTGGTGGAGCCCCTACTGCGAGATTTTGTCCAGTCCACCCTGGCCTCCAGTAGCTGACCGGCGACGGGGATGACAAGGGCTGGGGTGAGGCCCGTAGGGATTAGGTGCCAAAGCTGCGATCGCCCGCATCCCCCAAACCCGGCACAATAAATCCGTTATCGTTGACCACTTCATCGATGGCGGCGGCATAAATGGTCAGACTGGGGTAGGCCTGGGCCAGCTTTTGCAGGGCTGGGGGCGAGGCCACCACCGCAATCACCCGGGTGGCGGCCGGATCAATACCCCGTTGGGTAAGTTCGGCCATCAGGGCCATCAGGGTGCCGCCGGTGGCCAGCATCGGTTCGCTGATAATCACTCGGGTCTGGCTATCCAGGCGATTGGGGAGGCGATTGAGGTAGCAACTGGCTGCCAGGGTTTCCTCGTCGCGGACAAAACCCACGTGGTAAACCGAGGCCAGGGGTAAGAGTTCTTGAATACCTGGCATTAGGCCCAAACCAGCCCGTAAAATAGGGACAATCATGGTGGGGGTGTCCGGGTTAATAAAGGTGGCGGGGCAGGAACCCATGGGAGTGTTAATAGTAGTGTCAAGGGTGGGTAGCCATTCCCGAATGGCCTCGTAGGTGAGCCAGCGGCCCAATTCCACCAGCGCTGATCGAAACAGCGGCGAAGGGGTATCGGCATCACGGGCAACCCCGAGCCAGTGCTGGACCAGGGGTGGGGGGGACAAAAATACGCAGTTGAGGGGCCATGAACTGTATATGCCTGTAGGTCAATCAAATCAGCCACATCATACCTGCTAAAACCAACCGGATCGGTGTTTATAGATCTATGAATTTGCAAGAAAGTTTTGCCATGGCGACTAGGACCCTGGCCGCCAACCGGCTGCGGAGTACCCTAACGATGCTGGGCATTGTCATTGGTAACGCCTCGGTCATTGCCATGGTGGGCCTGGGGGCAGGGGCCCAGCGATTTATTAATGGCCAGCTAGAAACCCTGGGGCCGAATGTCCTGTTTGTAGTGCCGGGCACTCGAGAAACCCGCCGCCTAGGAGCGCTCAACGTTCCCCGTACCCTGGTGCTGGCAGATGCCACGGCGATCACCCGGCAGGTACCAACGGTGACCGGGGTCGCCCCAGAGGCTAGTTCCCGCCAGTTAGCCACCGTTGCCAACCGCAATGCCAATGTCAATGTGGTAGGGACGGGGCCGGGCTTTTTAGCGGTACGCAGTTTTGATGTGGCCACCGGGCGCTTTCTCAGCGATCTGGACCTGAACCGTAATGCTCCGGTGGCGGTGTTGGGTAGCACCCTAAAGCAACGTCTGTTTGATCAGGCACCAGCGGTAGGACAATCCCTGCGCATTGGGGGCGTCACCTTTGATGTGATTGGGGTACTGGCGAAAAAGGGCTCTAACCTGGGTCTCGACTACGACGATGCGGTGTTGGTACCCCTGACCACCCAGGCCAGTCGGTTGACGGGTCTGGAACGATCGCCCTACGGTATTCCGGTTTCCTTTATTACCGTAGCCGCCCGCGATCGCCCCGCCATGGCCACCGCCGAATTTCAGGTCACCAACCTGCTGCGGTTACGCCATGGCATTACCAATGAAGACGACTTCTACATCAGCAGCCAGGACACCCTGCTGTCGATTGCCAATACCATTACCGGTGCCCTCACCCTGATGCTGGCAGCGATCGCCGGTATTTCTCTGCTGGTGGGGGGATCGGCATTATGAACATTATGCTGGTGTCGGTGCGGGAGCGCACCCAGGAAATCGGCCTACGCAAGGCGATCGGGGCCACCCAGGCAGATATTCTGGGCCAGTTTTTAATTGAGGCGATCATCCTATCGGTGGCGGGGGGGTACTGGGCACGGGTTTGGGGATGGGTGGAATATTCCTAATAGCGGTGTTTACCCCCTTTGACGCAGCAGTTTCGGCGGCAGCGATTTTATCAACGGTTAGTATTTCCGGGGGTATCGGTTTATTTTTTGGCGTTGTTCCCGCCCGTCAGGCGGCCCGTCTCGATCCCATTGTTGCCCTTAGAAGTGCTTAAGGACAGGGCGGGAGGGTTTAGCATAGAAGCGAACCTTTAGAGGATGGTACTCCATGCCGACGGTTACTCGCCCCGATATTTTGTTTCTGGTGCTGGATACCCAGCGGCTGGATCGACTGTCCTGCTATGGCTATCCCCGCCCCACATCGCCCCACCTGGATGCCATTGCTGCCCAGGCTACCCGCTTTACCCAGGCGGTGGCGGCGGCTCAGTGGACAGTACCCTCCCATGCCTCTATGTTCACCGGCCTCTACCCCTCCGAACACACCATGGTACAGTCCTACTCGGTGCTGCCCGATAGCCTACCCACCCTGGCGGAACGCCTGGCGGGGGGCTACTACACCGCTGGGTTCTGTAACAATCCCCTGGTAGGGGTGATTAACAACGGCTTGAGGCGAGGCTTTACCAGCTTTCTCAACTACAGTGGCCTGCTCACCACCCGCCCCAACCAGGCCGGGGTGAGATCGGGGCTGATGGGGCGCTATCGCCAATGGTTTAAGGGTCGCCTGGCCCGACTGTTACAGAGCATGCAGGATGCCTTTGCCCGCTCCGATACCCTACTGGCCCTCTCCTTTACCCCCCTGATGGTGCCCCTCTGGCAAACCGCCCTGAGCTTTAAGGGCAATAGCCAGAAATCCCTGGAGGATACGGCCCGGTTGTTGATTGATCGGCCTGGGGTGGAAACCGATCAACCCATTTTTGCCTTTGTCAACCTGATGGGCACCCATATGCCCTACCATCCCCCTCGGTCCTACATCGAGAATTTCGCTCCCCATGTGCTGGCCGATCGCCAGGCCCAGAGCTTTTTGCAGCGCTTCAATAGTGATGTCTATGGCTGGTTAGCTCCCCTTACCGGAGCCCTGGATGATCACCAGAAGCAAACCCTGGACGGTATGTACGACGCTGAGGTAGCTCACCAGGACGCCCTGCTGGGCATTTTTTTTGAACGGTTACGTCAGGCTAACCGCCTGGATCAGACCCTGGTAATTATCTGCGCCGATCACGGTGAACACCTGGGGGAAAAAGAGCTAATGGGCCACAGCCTGTCGATTTATAACGAACTGGTACGGGTACCTTTGATTATTCGCGACCCGGCCTGCCCCGCACAGTGGGGCCACAGCGTCGATCAGGTAGTGTCTACCCGGCGGTTATTCCACACCGTGCTGGCAGCGGCGGGTCTGGCCAGTGAGCCAGAACAGGCCCTGGCCCTGGGCTCAGCTCAGGCTAGCCAAAGCTGGGCAGACCAGGATTACGTCTTTGCCGAGGCGATTCCCCCCAGAACGTGGTCAACCTGATGCAAAAACGTCAGCCCGATCTGGTCAGGCGGCGCGACTGCGATCGCATCCGTCGAGCCATCTGGATCGGCCCCCATAAACTGATTGAAACCGAAGGCGGCCAGGCTGAACTTTACGATGTTCTGATGGACCCCGCCGAGGCCCTCGACCTCAGCGCCATTCTGCCGGAAAACGTAGAGGTGCTGCAAGACTGTCTGCAAGGGTTTGCTCAGCGCTCAGACCAAGCTCTGGCCCAGGCTGGGGTAGGGCGAGCCAGTGGCTACGACGACCCAGAGGTGCAGCGTCGCCTGGCGGACCTGGGCTACCTGGAGGATTAACCTACCAAAAGTCGCGAATGCTATAGCCCAATTCCTCCAGCAGCGATCTCAGCACCGGCAAACTGAGGCCGATGACATTGGTGTGGCAGCCGTTGATTTTTTCCACCAGTAGGCCGCCTCTGCCATCAATGGCGAAGGCCCCAGCGCAGGCCAGAGGTTCCCCCGTGTCTACGTAGGCGGCAATGGTAGGGTAATCTACCCGAGCAAAGTGGACCTGGGTAACGGCGCAGCGGCGCAGGATCTGGCCCTGGGGACCAATTAACACATGGCCCGTATAGAGTTCCCCCACCTGCCCCCCATGGTTTGCCAGCGGCTGATGGCCTCCTCCCGACTGGCGGGCTTGCCATAGATCTGCCCTCCCAGCACCAGCACCGAATCGCAACCTAGAATCAGAGCCTGGGTAAATTGGGGAGCCACGGCTTCGGCCTTGCCCTGGGCCAGGGTGAGCACATACTGGTCTGGTGGTCCCAGCTCTACCTGGGACTCATCGAAATCGCTGGGACAGACGAAAGGGTGAATGCCCGCCCCAATCAGCAGTAGCCGTCGCGCCTTAGAGGCGGAAGCCAGAACAAAGGGGGGTCGATCAGGGGCTACCCTGGCCATAGCCTCTAGGCCACCTTAAAGGAAGCTACGGACTGTTTCATCAGGTCCTTCATCTTTTCCCAGCGGTCTTCCTGGGTTGAAGCATTAAAGGTGTAGAGTTTACCGCGACGAACAATGGCGCTGGCTAGATTGTGGCGTACTCCGGAGGGAAGGCTGGCAACGTATTCCAGAATGTAATAGGTTTTACTATCAGGGGTATCGATGCGCTGGGCGTTCACCAACTCCACCTGGGCATCTTCGGCGGTCAGGGTGTTAAAGCTTTTAGACAGCTTATAGCCCACCTCGGTAGGACTGCCCAGGGCCTCCAGGCTCTTACCTTCGGGAACGTCGCTAATCACCACGCTGACATTTTCGGTTTCATTAATAATGTCGTGGAAGACCACCTCTGCGGCTACCGATACGGGCACCTCTACCCAACCAGTAGGATAGCGAAATTCGTAGCCAGCGGCGGCATCAACGTAGGCGAGCAAACCATTGCCGCTAGCCCCACAGCCCTGGAGGGTAACCGCCAGAATCATCAAAAGCACTGCCACCAGACGTTGCACCATGACTAGATATCCTTAGTGTGTGAGGGTTTGATTAGGCAGGCCTGAGTCCCGGTAGAGCTCTAACGACTTATTCAGCGATGACCCGCAGGTTGACCATAGCGCTGACTTCGGGATGGAGTTTAACCACGGCCTGGTATTCTCCCAGCTTATTGATATCGGGTACGGTAATATCGCGACGATCTATCTCTTTACCCGAGAGGGATTTAATCACAGTAGCCACATCGGCGGCGGTAACCGTACCAAAAATAGCATCGTTTTCGCCGACAGGCTTTTGAATGGTAAACATGCCAATGGTGGCCAGGGTGGTTTTGATGGCCTCGGCCTCCTGCTTAATGGCAATTTGCCGTTGCCGTTCGGCTTCTCGACGCCTTTCCACCTGCTTTAAAACCCCAGGGGTGGTACGAACAGCCTTGCCGTTAGGCAACAGGTAATTACGGGCGTAGCCCGGGGCCACCTCTACCAGATCACCGTTTTGGCCAAGTTTGCGAATGTCTTCGGTGAGAACCACCTGTACCCGTTTTGCCATGTTGTCCCTTGTCTAGCGCAGTTGTCTATACTACCTAAAGGACTGATACCTTGGCAACTAGTTTTTGATTCTATGGTTAGATTTCTGTTTGCCCTGATTCCCGCCCTATGGGTTGGGGCGATCGCCATTATCGCGGTGCAGAATGCCACCCCCGTTTCCCTACAATTATTTACCCTGCATTCCATCGCCATCCCCTTTGGGGTATGGCTGGCCTTTGCAGCTGGTGGTGGCATGGTGGTGACAGCGGCTATGCTACTGCTACCCGGGAATCGGCGATCGGCCCGTCGTTAGCAAGGCTGGGAATAGCGATCGGCCTGACTCGCTTGATGCTTTCAGATGGCATTACCCTATTCCTGGTGTTTGGATAGCTTTTTGCCGAAATCAGAAGTACTGGTTTTCCGATTCTATTCCAACCAAATTTGGCTAATCGTGCCAGAATATAGGCGGAATATAACATTTGGTTACAAAATACCCTTGATCAGGCTATTTATCCAAATTCGTCAGTTTTTTCGGCGCTGGTGGGGCGATTCCACTTTACAGACCCGACTGATGGCGGGGGCTACCCTGGTGGTCTCCCTGATTACCAGCGCCCTGACCTTTTGGGCTGTCCACACGATTCAGTCTGACGCTCGCCTGAACGACACCCGCTTTGCCCGGGACCTGGGTTTGTTACTGGCAGCCAATGTAGCGCCCCTGGTCAGTCAGGGCGATCGCGCCGAGTTGGCTCGATTTTCCTCTAGCTTCTATCAGAGTACGACCAGTGTGCGCTATATGCTCTACGCCGATGAAGAGGGGAAATCTTTTTTGGTATTCCCCTCTCAGAGGCCGCCGTAGACAATGCCCTCACCTTACGTCGCCGCATTCAACTACCCGAGGGCTATGCCCAGAACACCGATCTACCCCTGGTACGCCAGCACCTGACCCCGGCGGGAGAAGTTACCGATGTGTTTGTTCCCCTCAACTATGAGGGCAAGCACATGGGATCCTGGCCCTAGGGATTAACCCCAACCCAACAGTGGTTGCCTCTTCCCACCTGACTCGAGATGTCACCATTGCGGTGTTTGTTTCTATCTGGGTGATGGTGATTCTAGGCTCGGTTTTTAACGCCCTGACCATCACCAAACCGATTAAGGAATTACTGTTGGGGGTGAAAAATATTGCCGCCGGTAACTTTAACCAGCGGATTGATCTGCCCCTGGGGGAGAACTGGGGGAATTAATCTACAGCTTTAACGATATGGCTGAGCGCCTAGAGCGCTACGAAGAACAAAACATTGAAGAACTAACCGCCGAAAAAGCAAAGTTAGAAACCCTGGTGTCTACCATCGCCGATGGGGCAATTTTACTGGACACCGATATGCATGTGGTGCTGGTTAACCCCACTGCCCGACGCATCTTTAATTGGGATAGTCAGTCCCTGGACGGGGAACCCATCCTCGATAATTTACCCGGTCCGGTCCGGGTGCAGCTCACCCGCCCTCTGTTTCAGGCGGTTCAGGGAGAGGCGGAGGCAATGGAATTTCGTATTCCCCTGAGTGAACCCACTGCCCGTACCCTGCGGATTCTCCTCAATACCGTATTGGACCAAGCCCGGGAAAACGTTAAAGGCCTGGCCATTACGGTTCAGGATATCACCCGGGAAGCCGCCTTAAATGAGGCTAAGGCCCAATTCATCAGCAACGTATCCCACGAACTGCGGACTCCCCTGTTTAATATCAAATCCTTTATTGAAACCCTCCAGGAATACGGCGAAGACCTGAGCGACACCGAGCGACAGGAATTTTTAGAAACCGCTAACCACGAAACCGATCGCCTCACCCGTCTAGTCAACGATGTGCTTGATCTATCCCGACTGGAGTCAAGTCGACAGTACGTGATTGATGCGGTTGACATTGCCCAACCGATTGAGCAAACCCTACGTACCCACCGCCTGAACGCCAGAGACAAACACATCGAGTTAATTCAGCTGGTGGAGCCTAACCTGCCGCCAGTGATGGGTAACTACGATTTGCTGCTCCAGGTTTTCACTAATTTGATGGGTAATGCCTTGAAATTTACCGAGTCTGGCGGCAAGGTCAGTCTGCGGGCCTATCGGTTACCCTGCCCCTGCGACCAGAGTGGGGCAACCGATTGTATTCGCATTGAAGTGGCGGATACGGGCATTGGTATTGCCCCGGAGGATCAACAGGCGATTTTTGATCGGTTTTTCCGGGTGGAAAATCGGGTACACACTCTGGAAGGTACGGGATTGGGACTTTCCATCGTTAGAAATATTATTGAAAAGCATCACAGTCAGGTGTACCTGGTAAGTGAAGTAGGCGTGGGTACGACCTTCTGGTTTGATCTACCCGCCTGTAGGGTAGTAACCCCGGCCCTACCCGATCCCCAGCTAAAACCGACTGCCCTACCCATCCCTGGTTAATGCCAGAGCCGGTTTAGTCCAGGGTGCCGAAACCCCCTCCCCCGGAGTGGCCAGAACCAGGACATCACCGGCCTGAAGCAGAACCTCAGCTCGACTGCCTAGAATTTCAGTTTCTCCGTGGCTACGTTCTACCCAGTTTTGGCCCGGTTGGCCTGGTTTACCGCCCGCCAGGCCAAAGGGAGCTACCCGTCGATGACTGGAGAGAATGGAAACGGTCATGGCTTCCCGAAAGCGCAGACGACGAATGACGCCGTTACCGCCGCGATGCCGACCGGCTCCGCCGCTCTGGGGGCGCAGGGAAAAGGCCTCCACCAGCACCGGAAAGCGAGCTTCCAGTACCTCTGGGTCGGTGAGGCGGGAATTAGTCATGTGGCTATGGACCCCATCGGTACCATCAAAGTCTGGCCCGGCTCCCGAACCGCCACAGATGGTCTCATAGTACTGATAACGATCATTGCCAAAGGTGAGGTTGTTCATGGTGCCCTGACTAGCCGCCAGCAGCCCCAGAGCACCGTAGAGGGCATTGGCGATCGCTTGGGAGGTTTCCACATTCCCTCCCACCACCGCCGCTGGATACTGGGGATTCAGCAGCGACCCCACCGGTGCCACAATTTCTAGAGGTTTAAGGCAACCGGCGTTGAGGGGAATATCATCCTCCACCAGGGTGCGGAAAACGTAGAGAACAGCGGCTTGGCAAATCGCCAGGGGGGCATTAAAGTTGTTGGGTTGTTGGGGAGAACTACCGGTAAAGTCAATTTGGGCAGAGCGACTGTGACGATTCACTTTAACTGCCACCTGAATGGTGGTGTCCTCATCCGTTTTCAGGCTAAAAGACCCTCCCTTCAGGCCCCCAAGCACTCGCCGCAGGCTGGCTTCAGCATTATCTTGGAGATGGTCCATATAGGCCTGCACCTGCCCCAGGCCGATGGTTTCCACTAACCGTTCCAGGGCCTGAACCCCCCGCTGGTTGGCCGCCACCTGGGCCCGCAGGTCTGCCAGGTTTTGGGTAATATTGCGAGCGGGGTAAGGACCAGACCCCAGGCGATCAACGATGGCCGCCTCTAGAAACTCTCCCTGGCGCACCAGTAGCAGGTTATCCAGCCGCACCCCCTCTTGATCGATATGGGTACTGTGGGCCGGCATGGAACCAGGAGTAAGACCACCAATATCGGCATGATGCCCCCGGCAGGCGACGTAGATCTGGGGTCGCTGACAACCATCCTGCAAAAATACCGGCGTAATCACCGTTATATCCGGCAGATGGGTGCCCCCATTGTAGGGGTTATTGGAGAGGTAGACATCCCCAGGGGCCAGGACCGCCCCGCGATCGCCCATGAGGCTGGCCACGCTGGCTGCCATGGAGCCTAAATGGACCGGAATATGGGGAGCATTGGCCACCAACTGCCCCCGCTGATCAAATAGGGCACAGGAAAAGTCAAGCCGTTCCTTGATATTCACAGAAACACTGGTATTTTGCAGGGTCAAGCCCATCTCCTCGGCAATGGATCGAAACCGATGGTGGAAAATTTCCAACTGCACCGGATCTACCCTCCCCTCCCCATCCTTTTCTGGGTCCATAGGTGGGGAGAAAAGTTGACTAGAAGCGCCAGGGCCAGAGGCAGATCGTTGTCCCACCAGCCCCCCCTGGGCGGTCAGGTACATTTGCCAACCGGGCTCTACCACCGTGGTGGCGGTGACTTCAACAATCAGGGCCGGGCCCTCAATCCTGTGGTCAGGACCCAGGTCAGCACGCTGGTAAACATTGGCTTCCCACCATCGGCCCCGGCTATAGAGGGGAACCGTGGTGAGGGGCCGCAGCGGCCCCGAGTCGGAGGGATACAGGGGATTGCTGAGCCGCTCTGACTCTGCTGTGGGAGCCAGGACTTCCACGCTGATTGCCTCTACCACCAGGGCCTGATCGGGCTGGATAAACCCATAGCGTTGCTGGTGGGTTTGTTCAAACTGGCGGATTAGACTAGTCAGGTCGCCAAAGGGCAACAGCAAGGGTAAATCGCTGCCCTGATAGCGGAGATGGACCCGCCGCAGGGTGATGGTCGGGCTGGTCTGCCCCAGTCCCTGGGCCCTCAGATCTTGCTGGGCGGAGATCGCCAGCCGGTCTAAAGCCTGGTGTAGGCTGGCCATAGCAGTAGCGGTTAGGGGTATGGCCAGGGTCTGCTCCCGCATGACTCGCTGATCCGCCAAGCCCATACCATAGGCCGACAGCACCCCCGCCAGGGGATGGAGGAAGACCCTGGCCATACCCAGGCTTTCTGCCAGCAGGCAGGCGTGCTGGCCAGCGGCACCGCCAAAGCTACAGAGGGTGTAGTCCCCCAGATCGTAGCCCCGCTGGATCGATACCTTCTTAATGGCGCTGGCCATGGTTTCCACAGCGATCGCCAAAAAGCCTGCCGCCACCTGCTCCGGTTGGGGCTGATCACCGGTTAAGCTGGCAATCTCTGCCCCCAGGTTCTGAAAGGCCTGTCTGACAGCCGCACCATCCAGGGGTTGGTTGCCCTGGGCCCCAAATAGGGCTGGAAAGAAGGCTGGTTGAAGCTTACCCACCATCAGGTTGGCGTCCGTCAGGGTAAGGGGACCGCCCTGACGGTAGGCCAGCGGTCCTGGGTAGGCTCCCGCCGACTGGGGCCCTACCCGGTAGCGAGAACCATCGAAACGCAGAATCGAACCTCCACCCGCCGCAATCGTATGGATGGCCATCATTGGTATACGTAGCCGTACCCCCGCCACCTCAGTGTCAAAGGTGCGTTCGTAGTCCCCCGGGTTGACCTCGCCGTTATGGTGGCAAATATCGGTGGAGGTACCCCCCATATCAAAGCCAATGATTTTGTCAAAACCAGCGATCGTAGCGGTTTTTATTGCCGCCACCATACCCCCGGCCGGCCCCGACAAAATACTATCTTTCCCTTGAAAGTGGTGGGCCGTTACCAGTCCACCATGGGATTGCATAAACAACAGAGGTACAGTCCCCAGGGATTGGCTAACCCGATGGACGTAGCGCCCCAGGAGAGGAGAGAGGTAGGCATCGACAACGGTGGTATCGCCCCGGCTGACCAACTTGATCAAGGCACTGACCTGGTGGGACACGGAGATTTGGGTAAAGCCCAGGGTCTGGGCGATCGCTGCCGCCTGCTGTTCGTGGGCAGGGTACTGGTAGCCGTGGAGAAAGACAATGGCCAAACTGCGAATACCCTGGTCAAAGGCTTGCGCCAGGGCCGCCACCCAGGGCCCTTTCGGATCCAGTGGACAGAGTTCCTCCCCCGTCGCCGTATAACGTTCCGGCACCTCAATCACCCGTTCGTAAAGCATGGTGGGTAGTTGAATCTGGCGGGCAAAAATATCCGGGCGATGCTGATAACCAATCCGCAGAGCATCGCCAAAACCCTGGGTAATGAGGAGAACGGTGCGATCTCCCTGGCGTTCCAGCAGGGCATTGGTAGCCACGGTAGTGCCCATTTTCACCACCTCGATGCGATCGCTGGGCAAGGGTTGGTTGGGGGCTAAACCCAAAATATCCCGCATACCCTGAAGAGCGGCATCCGGGTAACGGTCAGGGTTTTCAGAGAGCAACTTATGCACCTGCAACCTGCCATCGGGACGCCGGGCAACAATGTTGGTAAAGGTACCCCCCCGGTCAATCCAAAATTGCCAGCCGCAAGAAGAATCCTTAGAGATAATCACGGCGGTTTCCTGGTTAACGGCTCGTTCATTAACATTCGTCAATAAATAAATTAGGCCCTGGCTGATTCAGAGGTTGTTTGAAAAGCCCAAGAGAGTCTGAAACTATACCTATGGAGACGGATAATCAGCGCAAAATTCCCTATTTTGGTGGCCCCTTGACGGCGCACTATAGCTGAGTGCTTTTTCAACAACCTCTCAGGTCAGTTGATCCAGGACCGCCTGCACCTGATCGGTGAGCCAGGTCTGAAACAACTCCTCCAGTAACCGCTGGCGGGTGGAATCATCCAGCCTGGCAGCAATGAACTGCTCCAGCCGCACCACCACAAACCACTCTCCGATACGACTGGGGGGCCATAACTGACCGGGTTGGCTGATGGACAGTAACCGGGCCAGGTGAGGGTGGGGCACCGATAGCTCTACGGGCCCAATCAGACCGCCCACCTGGGCCTCGGGCCCAGCTGAGAACTCCCGGGCCAGATCGGCAAAGGGGTGGCCGTCATCTTGAATACGAAAGTAAAGCTCCTGAGCCAGGCCTGGTTCCTGGGTCCGAATCAGAGAATAGCGGACCTGATCCAGTTGGGCCTTGCGCTGGAGAAAATAGGATTCGAGCTTTTGCCCCCAGGTATCCGCCTTAAACTTTTGCAGTTGTAGATCCCGGCAAGCCAGGGTAGAGAACTCCTCATCAGTCAACCCTCGGCGTCGCAAAAAGCTATGGCGCTGATCCTCCTCGGTAATTTTTTCGGCCTGAAGGAACCCATCCATAGCCTGGGATCGTTCCTCCTCCGTCAGGGAAATCCCCCCGATCGCCTGATCAATAATCAGTTCCTTAATCAAGGCTGGCAGCAGATTATAACGCCGCAGCTTAGGAATAAGTTCCAATGAGGAGAGTTCCTGCTCTCCTACCTGGAGGACAGAGGTGACTGAATCGGAAGCACTCTGAGCAAGGTAAGCCATGGAAATTAGTAGTTCAAGATTAGTCCAGCAACATATACAAACATATTACGTATACGGGTAGTGCATTAACGCACGGGAAAGAGATAAATCAGGTCACGCCACCGCGATAAGAGAGACAAGCTCATGACCATTGAGATGGCCCGTCCGACCTATAGGTCTCACGATATCTCTGAGAACGGCAGCAGCCACCGGGGGAAGCAAAATTACAAGTACCGGGACTGTGAACATCAAAACGACATGAGGCCGTGGGCAAAGTTGACTACCCAATCTTTAGCCTGAGGGCCTGATCCCAACTCCTCAAGGATAAACCGCAAAAATCTTCGAGTCTGTTTAGAGTTTTAATGAAGTAGGTTGTAAATGCTGGATTTGGCAGAAAACTCTACTTACAATCTAGGAGAAGCAATATATATCGAAACAAGGTTTAGGATGGTTGACATCGTCGATGAAAATCCTATTGATAAAATTTAATCAAAATGAATATTCAACGGTACATAACTAGTTTTAGACGCTGGAGCCTGGCCTGCCTGACAACTGCTTTGTCTAGCTGGCATGGTTATGTCGTCCTGGTAGGACTGACTGCTGGACTTATATACCTGCTGGCCTGGGCTCCCCGGGTGGTTACCCGAGCAGCTCAGGGGTCAGCGGGTTTTCCCCTGGTGGCAGGTTGTCTGGCCATTGGCTTTCACCAACTGTGGAAGCATCGCTACGATATTGCCCAACTAGAGGCATCCGAGGCTGATCGAGCCATGGGCTACCTAATGATTGGGGGAGGAGTTATTCTATTTCCCTTCTGTCGCTTTGCTATCTGGCCCCAGGCTATGCTTTGGGTGATGATCCTAGCTGGCATTGCCATTAGCTCCTGGGGACCCAGGTTTTTTCTTAAGTATCGTTTACCGGTCATGATGGCTCTACTAACCGCCTATCCCCAGCCTGCGGTTTTTGGTAGAACGGTGTGGGCGGTATTTACTCCCAGTGGCTGGTTAGAGCGAGCCATGGCTCAGGCTGGTGCCTTTGGCTTAAGACTCATCGGTCAACCCGCGATCGCCCAGGCCCATTTTGTGGTTCTGCCTCCTAATGGCAGCGTGGCGGTGGGGCAACCCTGTAACGGTTTCAGTATGGCCCTAACCATTGCCGCTACGGGTTTGATCATGGGGATTCTTTATCAACAAAAGTGGCACCGCATAGCTTTAATGATGGCTATGGGTATAGGGTTGGCCTTTTTATTTAACGTCCCCCGAATTATGCTGCTGGCTCTTGCTTCTGTTTACTGGGGGGAGGCAGTTTTTAATTTCTGGCATAATACTTGGGGAGCTCAAATTTTTTCCGCAGTCCTATTCACGGTTTACTACTACGGGGTTATGGCGATCATTAAAAAACGACCCGAGATTAAGGCACCAGACAATAACGCCACCCTTACCTCGGCAGTTAAAACCCATCGGTAACCTCCGCAATAGCTAACTCACGGGTGCCGGGTTGTGAACGGGTTGCTATCTTCAGCAGATTTTAATTTAAAGGTTATTTTCTATGGCTAATACTATTGGTTCAACTTCTACAGGGGCAGGAAACGGTGCGGCGATCGCTCGGATTGTCGGTTTAATTTGTATCGCTGGTTTCCTAGCCGACCTTCTTGGTGTGATTTTACCCATGGGTTCTGGGGCCTGATGGCGCTTTGGGATATTGCAGCAGGTGGGCGATCGCAGTATTGTGCTGGTGTTTGGGGTGGCCCTGCTGATTTATGGCTGCTGGGACATCACCATGCGACGTAAGTTTTTCTCCTATCTGGGTTTGGGTTTAGGGGTAGCCTATCTACTCACCTGTGTTCTGGTCATTTCCGATGGGCTTAAGGTTCAGGCCCAGGCTGTCAACCAAATTAATCAGCGGGCTCAACAATTACAAACCCAGGTTGAACAAAGTCGCAATAATCCCGACATCAAGGCTAAGGCAACCCCTAAGGATTTTGAGAATGCCCAGAAATCCATTGAAGCTCAGGCTTTTACCATGACCGAAAATGCTAAAAATGGTTCGACTAAGAAAAGTATTATCGTTGCCAGTAACTTTTTAATTATGGGAGTCGGCTTCCTTAGTCTGGGCCGTCTGGGTATTAGCCGAGCCGTGGCTAATACCCAGAGTAGTCGCCTTAAACTCAAGACCCCCCAGTCTTAAGGCTAACCAGGGCAGGACTATGCCGGTGACTGATTTTGACCTGAATCAAAGGGCACCTAATCAGTTAGGAACTTGAGTGCATCATCCGAGCTTTTGATTGCTACACTCACAGACGATACCTGAAGTTTTCCAAAGCCCTGCCCATGGTAGAGCCTCGTCGCTACCGTACTCTTCCTCTAAAACGCAAACGTGGCCAGCAACGATTGAGGCGCATTTCCGTTCTGCTGGTTCTTCTATTCAGCTTGAGCAGCTTCTTACTGCTAGCCTTCCGTAGAGTTAGCGAGCACTGGCGTGATCCCGTAGCGATGGTTTCAAGTCCAGTCAGCCGGATTCTTAACCACACCGATGTGGCTACCGGCATCGGTCAGATACAGTTAGCCAATGGCCGTCCCCATTTGAACCCTTTGCCCATCGCCGAAGAGGTCTGGAACTGTGAGGTAGTGGTGATTGGCGGCAGTCTGGGGGAGTAGCGGCGGCTTCTGAGGCCATGCAAGCCGGAGCGACTACCTGCTTAATCGAGCTTTCTCCCTGGTTGGGTGGCCAGATTAGCGCCCAAGGGGTAGGGGCCATCGACGAGTCGCGAGCAATGCGCTGGCGAAAAAACTTTTCTAAAAACTGGCAAGCCTTTAAAGAGGTCATTCGCCGCCAGTCCGTTACCCTACCCAGTTGGACGGGCTTGCCTGAACGGCGATCGGTGAATCAGGTGAATAGCTGCTGGGTAGGCACCCTATGTTTTTCTCCTAAAGCAGGAGCAACGGCGGCTGATCTGATGGTTACGGCAAGCCGCTGACGCCGCCCCTAAAAGCCGGTGGGCCACCTCTACCGCCTTTAAGGGAGCCGCCTTCGACCTGACAGGACAAAACATTACGGCAGTCTATGGGGTAAAGCGGATCCCCCGAGATCCTAACTATGTGCCCACGGGTCGCCTATCTGAGGAATTGGAGGAATGGTACAGCTGGTCCGATAGCGATCTCTACAACAAAATCCCTATCCGACTTCAACCCCTGCCTAATCGCCCCATGATCGTGATTGATGCCACCGATACTGGTGAACTGGTGGGCTGGGCCAACTTTCCCCATCGCCTGGGGTCAGACTCCCAAACCTTTACCGGCGAGGTAAACGCTCCTGGTCAAGACAACCCCGACTGCACCCAGTCCTACACCTATCCCTTTGTACTGGCCAGTCTGAATGACAAAGGGGAAAGTCTTAAGCAACTTAAAACCATCAAGCCAGTTTTTACTAAAGCCGAACACCGGGGAGAATTCAACCTGGAGGGCTTTAAATTCTTCAATACCGGTAGCGTCTTTAACTACCGTCGCATTGTCAGCCATGCACCTGGTGAGTCCAATGTAAATAGGACCCATCCAGGGGAAATGACCTTAATTAACTGGAATAAAGGTAATGACTGGCACTTTATGGATCCACCTCTAATCTTAAGTGCCGATGATATTCAACTATCGGGGCAAAGGCAAAACTGGCTAGGGGGCATCTCGCCAGAGTCCCTCAAACAGGGAGAAATCCATGCTCTGCTGTTTGCCGAATGGCTTCTGGAGACCCAGTCAACCCGCCAGCTTCCCCTCACCTTTCTGAAGGGAAAGAGGCTCCCCTGGGAACCCAGTCGGGCCTCAGCATGGTGCCCTATATTCGAGAAGGACGACGGATTTTGGGCCATCCTGCCTACGGTCAGGATAGTTTTATGGCGGTAGAGGCAGACCTGCGGGAAGATATGACCGGCGGACGAGACTTTAGCCCCACCGCCATTGCTCTGGCCCACTACGACATTGACATTCATGGGTGTCGCTACCGTGACGATCGCCCTTCCTACGAGGCCGCCGGTGCTAGCATTAAGGAATTTGTTGTACGCCCCCTACAAATTCCCCTGGAGGCGATCATTCCCCAGGGGGTAAACAACGTCTTGATCGGCGGCAAGAGCATCGCCGTGAGTCATATTGTCAATGGTGTCACCCGGGTACACTACGGCGAATGGAGTATTGGGGGTGCCGCTGGGGCTACCGCTGGTTGGTTACTACATCACAGTAAGGCCCCCCATCTCACCCCGGCCCAGATTGTCGCAACCGGCCAGATGCCTTCCCTGCAAGCTTTTCTAATGAAGCAGGGACTGCGGTTTATGTGGTAGACAGGAAAGCAGGGCATGAAAAGGCAGCAGCCCATCCCCACCATAATCAGTTCTTAAACTGAAACTCTTCTACTCTTAATCTTGTTTCGTTTGTTTCTAAGATAAGGTTGATGGTAATTTAAATTAGTTCTAGATTGAATTTACTTTTACCCCTCACCTGCGTAAAGGTGAGCCTAGGGCCATTGAGAAGTTGTCTTTTGCCGGTGTTATCCCTGACAGGAGTTCAAACATAGGTTATGAGTACGGTTTTTGACCTGGTAAGAGAAGGGGTCCGATCATGGTACCCATCCTTGGTTGTTCAGTGGTAACCATCGCTACTGGCCTGGAGCGCGCCCTGTTTTGGTCCCGGCTATTGCGACAGGAAGGGCAAGTAGTTCACGATGTTTTAGAAGCATCCCGACGAGACTTGACCGAGGCAGCTAGTCTGGCGGCCCGATTTCAAGATTTAGCGATTGGTCGTTTTTTATTAGCCCCTCTACGGCTCAAGCAGCCCTCTCCAGAAACCTTTAGTCTGGCCCTGGAAGCTGCTGCTGACAAGGAGTTTGTCCAAATGCGTAAGGGTGACAAAATTTTAGAGACCATTGTGGCTGTTGCCCCCCTGCTGGGTTTGTTGGGTACCGTAACTGGTTTGATCGCAACCTTTGGCAATTTAAATATTGGGGCTGGGGGTGGGGGCGAACAGGCCACGGCAGCAGCAGCGGGGATCGGTGAAGCCCTGATTTGTACTGCCACGGGCATGATTGTAGCCATCATGGCCCTACTGGTATTTAGATTGTTTGTTAGCTTGCAGGCCAAACAGATGGACTACTTTTCTGAAGTTGGCAATGAACTAGAGCTGATCTATCGTCAATACTGGTACGAGCCTGGCATCATAATTTCTGAAAGAGAGAAATCTATCTTGAGAACCTAGGGCCTCACTGCGACCATTCTCAACCTATTCCCACCCTATTTACGAAAAAGATGGGGTACATTGACAGGGGATGATCATGGTTGCCCAGGTTTAACCCTGGCCCAGGGGAGGAGAACGTAAATGGCCTATTACTGGTTCAAGACATTTCACATTGTTGGGGTGGTAGTTTGGTTTGCCGGATTATTTTATTTGGTGCGCCTGTTTATCTACCACGTAGAAGCGGCAGCAGAACCCGAACCCGCCCAAACTATTCTCAAAAACCAGTACGAGCTCATGGAGCGCCGTCTTTATGGCATCATTACAACCCCTGGGCTAATTCTAACGGTAGCTATGGCGATCGCCCTGCTGATCACCGTACCTGACTACCTGAAAAATGGCTGGATGCACATTAAGCTAGCCTTGGTGGCCGCCTTGCTGGTCTACCATTTTTATTGCTGGCGGTTAATGGGCCAGTTACAACGGGGAGAATGTCAGTGGTCCAGCCAACAATTGCGAGCCTTAAATGAGGCTCCTACCCTGCTGCTAGTGCTAGTTGTGATGTTAGTGGTATTTAAGAACAACTTTCCAACGGGGGCCGCCACCTGGCTAATAGTTGGGCTAGTCGTGGCGATGGCCGCCACCATTCAACTCTATGCCCGTAAACGGC
The DNA here is from genome assembly GCA_041879365.1 of Nodosilinea sp. LVE1205-7. Lineage (GTDB taxonomy): Bacteria > Cyanobacteriota > Cyanobacteriia > Phormidesmidales > Phormidesmidaceae > Nodosilinea. Next base: position 213,866 of record CP089923.1, read on the forward strand.
GACTGGATAGGGAAAAGCTTACCCTCACCTCCGATCACCCCCACCAGGCTTAAATGGCCAGATTTTTAAGCAATTCCCAGGCTTAAACCTGGTGGGATCAGTAGATCGCAAAAGAGTGCATCCCAGGTTTGCAAGTTTGCCCTCATCCCCCAGCCCCTTCTCTTAAAAGGGAGAAGGGGAGCCGGCTTCAAAGTCCCTCACCCAAATTGGTAGAGGGACTTTGGGTGAGGGCTAGATCATGGCAAAAGAGCCTGTTTGTGATCTACTGGAGATGGCTAGGAACCAGGCCCAGTATGGGTTAAGTACTGTGATTCTACATCTCTACCAAGTCCCTGAAGCCAGGGATTTGGAGTAGAGAAGTTACCAGATTCAGAAGAAGACAAATCTCAGCTATGGAGACGGCCAATCATCCACCACCTGATTAATAGACCACTTATACTGCACAGTCATATTAGCTTGCTTGCAAAGGTCTTCCAACTGACGCTGTTGGGATAGGGCTTTACGGACGGTAACAATTAACTCATGGACAGGCTGGCGAAACCGGGGATTTTGATAAGCGACTGCCATGGTTTGCTGCTCCAAAAGCTGTAGCAAAAGCTCATAATGGATGGGGGCAGGCAGGGAAACCGATTTTTCTATTTTATCCACTGTGGTTTAAGTATAAAGTCAAGCTAAAATGAAGACAAATTCTTTCAAACTATTTCAAATAGAGTCTATCAGAACAACACATCAACTTTCCCTGACCCCGCCATCGCCATATCGATGGGGAAACAAAGGGCAGGCATTTAAATTCTCCGAATTCATTAACAACAAACCAGGACAAAGAATCCCAAACTTATCCTTTTAAATTATTTTTATCTTTCCTAACTATTGAAAGCTTAGCCAAATAGCTGGTGAATAGCAAGGCCGGGATCTGGTTGGCCCATCAGCGCCTCGCCAATCAGCACACCTTGAGCACCAGCCTCGGCTACGGCTTGAATATCCTGAGGAGAGTGCAGACCTGATTCACTAACAATAAAAATATCTCTAGCCAGAATACTGTCTCGACGGGCTGCGATGAGGGCGTCTGTGGTGGTCAGATCGGTGGTAAAGGTTTCTAGATCGCGATTGTTAATACCGATCAAAGACAAACCAGGAATAGCCAGTACCCGATCTAACTCCTCCAGGTTGTGAACTTCAACCAAAACACTCATGGCCAGAGCTTTAGCGATTTGAATAAAGTACTGCAAGTCTTTATCGGAAAGAATCGCCGCAATCAACAAGACAGCATCGGCTCCTTTCAGGCGAGCCAGATACATCTGGTAGGGATAAATGATAAATTCCTTACATAGAAGGGGAAGCTCAACTACTTCCCGGATCTGGGCTAAATACTCAAAGTCACCTTGGAAAAAAACTTTATCGGTCAGCACCGAGAGACAGGCGGCACCGTTGCGAGCGTAGGACTGGGCGATCGCCACTGGATCGAAATCAGCTCGAATTACCCCTTTGCTAGGGGAGGCCCGCTTAATTTCAGCGATTAGCCCGGGATGGGTAGGGGCTTGCCGCAGAGCGGCAATAAAATCCCTAGCCGCAGGAGCGCCTAACACCTGACGTTGCAAATCCGCCAGGGGTAGCCTTTCCCGCATTTGAGCCACTTCTATCTCTTTTTGCCAGACGATTTTCTCCAGTAGGTTGCGGGGCTCTGACTCAGGAGCTGGAATTTGATAATGCAGATGCTTAATCTCTATAGATGGATTAGGAGGACGACGACGAATATTACTCATACAGGCACCACCACCGCTCGCTTAAAGGCTTCATCGAGAACCTCCGATAGGGTTGGATGGGTGTGGACACAGAAGGATAGATCGGTCACGGTTTGACCCTGAAAAATAGCATTGGCCGCCTCCTGAATTAAGTCCGCGGCGTGCAGGCCGATAATATGAGCCCCTAGAATTTCTCCTGTATCCTTCCGGTAGATAACTTTAGCCAGACCATCGGATTCTCCCTCTGCCAGAGCCTTGGAGTTACCCTTAAAGTAACTCCGGACCGTATCAATGGCAAAACCTTCCGCCTCAGCCTTAGCCTGGGCCGCTGGCTCGGTCAAACCTACAAAACTAACCTCTGGATGGGTAAAGGCCGCCGCTGGAATACTCAGATAGTTCACCGTGCGGGAGTGACCACAAATATTTTCTACAGTTACCACCCCCTGAGCGGAGGCCGCATGGGCCAACATCATTTTGCCGGTAGCATCTCCAATAGCCCAAAGGTGAGGAACCGGGCGATCGCCCTGGAGCACTTGCAAATAATCGTTGACCGGAATAAAACCCCGTCGATCCGGTTCTATCCCTACCCGATCCAACCCCAGATCCCGAGTCGCTGGGATCCGGCCTGTGGCCACCAGGCAGGCATCTACCTCCAAGATCTCCTTCACTTCCTTAGTTTCCCGGTCCGCCAACTCAATCACCACCGGACTACCCGGAGTCACAGTTTTAGCAATCAATCCAGCCCGGGTATCAATGTCCCTGGGGGCAATCAGCACTCGCTGAGCCACCTTAGCAATATCTGGGTCAAAGGTGGGCATGAGTTGATCGAGGGCTTCTATGATGGTGACTTCAGCCCCCAGGGCGGTGTATATGTCAGAAAACTCTAAGCCAATATAGCCACTACCAATAATGGCAATCCAATCCGGCAGCCAATCTAACTTGAGGGCGTCGTCACTGGTAAATACGGTTTTACCGTCCACCTCAATGCCAGGGGGAACAAAGGGAATAGATCCAGGAGATAAAATAATATCTCGGGCGGTGAAGGTCCGGTCTCCTTCAGGGGTAGAAACGATCGCTTGCTGTTCCCCCGCCAAACGGCCCCAACCTTTAATAATGTCAACTCCCAGCCGAGTGAGACTATTGGTCATGTCTCCCTGAATTTTATTGACCAGATTTTTAGCGTGGTCAGCAATGGCGCTGCGATCGTAGCTGACGCCACCTACCTGAATACCCAGAGCCTGAAGATGGTGATGATTTCGCAGTTCCCGCACTCGACCGGAGGCAGCCAGGAGAGCCTTAGAGGGAATACAACCGCGATTAACACAGGTGCCCCCCATCAGATCCGCCTCAACAATGGCGGTTTTAAGGCCCGACTTAACGGCATGGAGAGCGGCACCGTGACCACCAACTCCAGCACCAATAATTAGCAGGTCGTAATCGAATCGGTCGCTCACAACAGGCTCCTGAAAGATAGGGAAAATGAATACAACACAGTACTGAAACCGGACCACGAGCCAGGCTCGTCGGGCCCGAACTACTAAAGCTAATAGCAATTAACGCTGTAGTTGATCATGCCTCATTTTTGACCAGACTGGCAGAAATCTCCTAACTCTTTGCCGCAGAACAACGCTGGCGTTTCGCTTCATAAAGTAACAAAGCCGCAGCGATCGCCACATTCAGGGACTCAACTCCCCCTTCCATGGGAATCGCCACCCGCAGGGAGGCTTGAGATAAATAAGCCGGAGCCAGACCCGCCCCCTCATTGCCCAACAGAAAAACCGTTGGTCCGGTTAGGTCAGCCTCCCAGTAACCAATCTCTGCTCTGGGGTCGGTGGCCACCAGTTGAATCCCCTGCTGACGCCAATCTTGGATGGTGGTGTCCAGATTGGCGGCCACCACTAGGGAAAGGCGGAACCACTGCCCAGCGGAGGCCCGCAAGACCTTAGGGTGATCGGCGGCTACACTATCGTGACTGAGCCATAAACCATCGCATCCCGCGGCTACGGCAGTACGAATAATGGTTCCCAAATTACCTGGATCCTGTAAACCATCTAAAACCAGACCGACCCCGGTAACAGCTGGGGCAGGCAGGGGTGATTGCTGGGCTGCAACCGCAATCACACCGTCGGGATGAACCGTTGTCGCCAGGGTCTGTAGCACCTCTGGCGAAACTAACTGCACCCGTTGAGCCCGGTCCTGTAGGGCGATCGCCAGATCGGGATAACGTTGCTGCCAGGCAGGGGTATAGCAGACCACCTGCAATGGCCAGGCTACCGCCAGGGCTTCCTGAATACCGTGGGTCCCCTCCAGCAGTAGTTGCCCCTGTTGCCGCCGATACTTAGCCTGATGGAGTCTGCGAACGTCTTTGACTAGAGGATTTTGTAGGCTGGTGAGCATCAGGGTTATCGGCGCTCTTTGTAAAGAACCTGAAAATTTTCAACCTAAAACCCATAAACTTCTAAAAAACCTGAAATAATGCGGAACCCGGGACTTGAACCCGGATGTTTTTGCAAACACTAGGACCTGAACCTAGCGCGTCTACCAATTCCGCCAGTTCCGCTGGCAACAACCTTTATCAAGGTTGCGGTTTTATATCATCTCTCAGAAGCAGACTCCAGTCAAGATCGTTAAGAAAGATTTTGTTTCTGGAAAAACTTGGGCTATTCTGGGGTGGTTTGAGATAGTTCAGATTAGATATCTATGTAGTGAAATTCAGGCTTTCAGATAGAATCTAGTCAAATTTGGGCATTGTCTAGAGTTATAAACTGGTGGAGGATACTGCTATCGTTACTTCAATTCATTTACCTAATTCCCTGACTACGGCCGAAGCCAATAAGGCTATTCTTGAGGTGACCGGCGGCGGATCCCTTTCCGGTCATGTATCTATTAGCGGTGCTAAAAACTCGGCTTTGGTGGTAATGACGGCTACCCTGCTAGCCTCTAAACCCTGCCGTATTCGTAATATTCCTCATTTAGCAGATATCGATCGCATGGGGGAAGTCCTAACTGCTCTGGGGGTCAACCTGGAACGGCAAGGTGAAGCTCTGGCGGTTGATCCCACTAGCATTAGTAGTACTCAGGCTCCCTACGATCTGGTTAGTCGCCTACGGGCCAGTTTTTTTGTTATTGGTCCCCTGTTGGCCCGTACCGGTATGGCACAAGTTCCCCTGCCTGGTGGCTGCGCCATTGGAGCCCGGCCCGTAGAACTTCATGTCCGAGGGCTACAGGCGATGGGAGCAAATGTTCATATCGATCATGGCACGGTACACGCCTATATCCCAGGTCAAGCTGGTCGGTTGCGGGGAGCTAAAATCTATCTTGATTATCCCAGCGTTGGGGCTACCGAAACCCTGATGATGGCGGCTACCCTGGCCCAGGGTGAAACCATTATTGAAAATGCCGCCCAAGAACCCGAGGTAATTGATCTGGCTAACTTCTGTCGAGCCATGGGAGGCCGCATTCGGGGAGCTGGCACCAATACTATTCGGATCGTTGGCACCCCTGAGCTACACGGTGCTGACTACGAAATTATTCCAGACCGGATCGAAGCTGGCACCTTTTTAGTAGCCGCCGCCATTACCCAATCCCAAATTAGTCTGGCCCCAGTGATTCCCGAACATTTAACGGCAATTGTGGCTAAACTCCATGAAATTGGTGGGCAAGTCGTGCTTGATGGTCCTAATCAGGTGCGATACCAGCCTGGCGATCGCATCTCTCCGGTTGATATCCAAACCGGCCCTTTTCCAGGTTTTCCGACCGATATGCAGGCTCAGTTTATGGCCCTTCTGGCCCTTTGTGAAGGTACCAGTTTAATTAGCGAAACCGTCTTCGAAAATCGGCTACGGCACGTAGCAGAGCTAAATCGCATGGGGGCTGACATTCGCCTCAATGGTAACTGCGCCATTATTAACGGGGTTCCCCGTTTGTCAGCGGCACCGGTCATGGCTACTGATTTACGAGCCTCTGCCGCCCTGGTGTTAGCCAGCCTGGCCGCAGAGGGCACAACGGTGATTCAGGGCCTCCAGCATCTCGATCGCGGTTACCAAAATTTGGAGGGCAAACTACAAAGCTTGGGAGCCAGAATTATCCGGCGAATAGCCAATTAACGAGTCCTATCAGAAGCTAACAAAGCAAAGCACCATCCCCTGCCCACCCTTCGTTCCCACCTCGGGCCCAGGGTGGGAAAAGGTCTTGGTGAAAGATTGACCCTGGGGTGCCAATGTTGGCCGCCTGACCTGAAGCTGGGTTAGTCCTTGGTAGTAGCTGCCATCACCAATGGTAATAGGGGGCCCAGTTGTTCTTGACCGGTAACTGCCAAATCACTGTGGCAGAGAATTACCCGCTCGGTAGCTCGACCCAGCAGGTCTCGTAAAATTCGCTCCAGGCGATCGCGATGGAGGGATTCCAACTGATCGGTACCCCAGGGTTGGCCACCGTAGCTACTTAGAAACAGCGGAAATCCAAATAGATTGTCCGTACCGGTGAGCCAACGGGCAGACCCTGCGTCTAACCAGAACTGCCAGCGATGGCGTAGGCGCTGCAATCGGTACTGAAACACGGTGGCAATGGTAATTCCCTGCTTAGCCGGATCTAACGGTTCAGCCGGGAAAGCATTAGCGGTTACGGTACCCTCACTAAGGAGACGAATAAATCGTTCTACAGGCGATTGATCACCACCGACCCCTGGCCCCAACTGGTTTGAGGGTGGTTGGCTCAAGCGACTTTCCACCAACCAGTAGTGCTGAGCTGTTTCCAGCAGTTCACGGAGGGCGGTGAGTTGATCGGTAGGAAGGTGATACCCACCGCCATAAAACCGTTGAATAGCCCGATCCAGAAAACTCACCAGATTGGGAATTAGCCGCTGTTGTCGCTGTTCTCGCTGCTGGGCAATCCATTGTCGTAGCTGGGTGTAAACTTGGGTGGCTTTATAGCCAAGTCGGTCCCAACGTTCGAAAGACTCCACAGGTAAGAGTTCCGGCTGATTCAGCCGGGGTTCGAAACAGTAATCTACCAATAAACCGGCTCGTACCGGATCGATCTGAACCGTTTCAAACCACGGATTTAACTCGGAGGTTGGATAGGGTTGACTCAAGACCACCAGCATTTCTACCACCGCTGGGGGAGTGACCAGTTTGCCTAAATCAGGATATACAAAGGCCAACAGGGTGAGTAGGGCCCGCACCAGGGGTGAGGTAATCAGGGGCCGCTGATCATTCAAGGAAGCCACCGGTAACCCCTGACGGGTTAAAATTTCAATTAAACTATAGCGGGCGATCGCATCCAGCCCTGGGCTAATAATGGCCACATCCCTGGCACTCACCTCACCCCTGGCAATGGCGGCAACAATGGCAGCCCCAGTCTGGCGCAGGAGTTCTCCCCTGGAGGTAGTTTGAATACTCTGGAAACAGTTGAAGTCAAGGGAAGTAGGGAAAGCGGCTAGGGGATTGGTCACCCACTCCACCACCGGGTCCGCCCAGGCGTCAGCCAAGGACTTGGTAGGATGGCGGCTCTGGTCTACCACCTGGCACTGGTTTTTGAGATGCTCCAGGTAATCGGGATCGGCACCGACGCCGAAACGCACCTTACCATTAGGGTTCCAGGTCAGGGCAACCGGATGGTGATGATCAATAAACAGCTGCAACCATCGGGCCGTAATCGCCGGGTACTCATCTAGATCATCTACCCAGATACCGGCAAAACGAGTCAGCAGTTGCTGCTGGTACTGCGGTAGGGGCAGCAGGTAGCGCCAGTACAATTCGGTCATCACCCCGTAGGTTAAAAAACTCCGGGCCAGGCACCAGTCACGCCAGCCCACCAGAGCCTCTGCCACGGCTCTCCAGGTGGCAGTATCAGCAAACCCAGGAGGCATGCCCTCGGGTAATCGCTGCATCAACTCTTCCCCAGTAATCCCCGCCGAAGCAGCCATCTGTAGAAAATCCAGCGATCGCCGAATAGTTTGGGGCTCCAGCCAGCCCTGAATAGAGGGCAGCCCTGGGGATAAAGGATTTTGCCAAAAGCGAGTAGCCAACTCTTGCTCATTCTCAGGCCGTAACTGGACTGGGAACTGAGGCAAAGGACCTAGATGGGGCACCAACAGGGGCCAGAATAAGGTCACCTCTGCCTGGATGAAGGCCGCCGGAGTAGTGGTGAGGGCCGGGGTAGAAGCAGTGATTAAGGGGCTAAGGCGATCGCTTAACCGCAGCCGATTATCCCCATTTGGGGCAAATACTAAAAGAGTTTGCCCCTCTAGTAGGGTGGTTCCCTCGGGGCCACCTAACCAATGCAGCAAATGATTAATCAACCAGGCTGTTTTACCACTGCCCGTAGGCCCCTGACACCACTGGGGCAGGGGCCGAGAAAAACCAGGTACAGAGGATTTACCAGCCATTCCCCAACTATACCCACTGTAGGCAATATGGCAAGACGGGAGGTTGGATTAGAACAAAGGTGAAGGCTCAAAAGCCAGGGTTCCCTAGTCTAACTTCTAACCCCTGCATTCCTTGCTCAGGGGCACCTCTCAATCTAAACCCCTAACCCTGAGATACAACAAAAGCCACCACCAGCAGCCCCACCACCAAAGCCAGAGCCAAGCCTCCCATAATCGTATAGTTTCGCTTCTGGTTCAGGGTAGGGGGTTCGGCCTCATACATTTTGGGTTCACTGGCATAATTATTTAGGCGACCGCCCTCTTCACTGGTGTAAGGCATAGATAAAAACCTTTCTAAAACTTCTACCACCTTAGCAAAAGTTTGCGAATGTTTAAGAAAATGAAAAGAAAACTTTGGGTCACCCGGTGCCCAGGTCTAGGGGCCAGGAAAGGTAATCGGTTCCCCTACCCTGGGGGATAGCACCTGGGTCGCATAGCCCCGACTCTGCAAATTCTGTTGCAGATTGGCCGCCGTTCCCAGGGTTTTCAGCAGGGAAGCTAGAAATCCGCTGTAGAGGGTTTGACTGGCAGCGGCGGTGGGTAACAGGAGCTGAGGTTGAAGCCATTCCACCCGTTCCAGGGCACTTTTTTGACCCCGAATAATGGGGCCGACCAGAGGTAGGGTGAGATCCAGGACGGGGGTAATCACCACATTAATGGGTGCGGCAGTCCGCAGGGTAGGAGCATGAAAACCATGGGGCTCATAGAACAAACTCAGACCGGTCTGGCGATCGCGCAGAATATAGCCATTTTCCAGGGTAGTTGGCCCAATCGGAGCACCAGGGACAGCCTCAATGGTGAGGTGGCCCAGGGTAAATATTTCCCCAGGATTTAGGGTGGTGACTCGCAGGTAACCCAGCCGTCGAGCTACCAGGGCGGCAGACGCTGAACCCAGTACTGGAATGGATTGATCCAGGACCGCCAAGGTAGGGGGATGGGCATGATCGGCTAGTCCCTGACTTAGTAAGATGCCATCGAATCTCCTGAGGCAGAGGCAGACTAACCCTCCGTTCACCCTTAAACAACCAGGCTTGATTGCCAAAGGTTAGGGTATCCACCAGCCAGGGATCCACCAGAATCCGCTGTCCCCCTATAGTCCAGAGCCAGGAATTATTGTCAAGCCAGGTTAGATTTAACTCCATTCTCCACCTCCAGAAATACCTTCTTTGAGTGTATCGAGAGAAAGCCGACAAGGGTTATAGAACCAGGCTTTCAACCGTGACTTAGCCCTGGTGTGATGGTCGAGATAGCCTGGATAAGTCTCTATACTTAAACTGAAATTGTCTAATCGGCGTGATCCCTCTATAATTCATAATCTAATTGTTTTTTTTTAACCTGAAGATTGTGCCAGAGTCGGCTATCCCGCCTGGTTTTCAGGACGACTTTTTCCTGACTGAAACGTTACTCCTGAAATGTTGCTAAAGCCATGAAAAATATTTTAGATCGACTGATCCCTTTAGACCTGAGGCAATCCCTACTACACCTACTACAGTCCCATACGGTCCTGATTACCACTACCGGTAAGGCTCCCTTAACCTTAACCCTAAGACCAATTACCATCTTGCTAGGACTGACCCTGAGTTTAGGTGGATTAGGTCTATGGATTGGTTGGCTAACCTATCGCAATAGCCAACTGGCCCAACGTACTCAGTTGCTTACCGATACCGCCAGTCAAGTCTTAAGTGACCTGGACCAGATTGGTTCTGAAGTTGAGGCTCTTAAAAGTCGAGCGGGTCTATCCAGTCAGAGCTTGGATCAGGATCAAGGGGCCAACCCAGCCCTCCTACCGCCCCAAGGAGGGGTCTCCAGAACGGTGACCCCAGAAGTAATTTTCGCCCTGGGCCAACGGAAAATCAGCGGCCTGGATGGCATCCTCAGCGATCGGATTAAACCTTCCCTGGAAGCTACCCTGAGATCTGAGGCAAAACGACTGGCGGCCTTTCCGAATGGTAAGCCACTGGCGGGTAAACTCGAAATTTCCTCTGAGTTTGGTCTGCGCCCCAGCCCCTTTGAAACCGGCAATTACGAAATTCATGAGGGGATGGATCTGGCTGGTCCGGTGGGTGAACCAGTTCTGGCGACGGCCGACGGGATGATAGTAGAAGCCAGCTACGACAATGGCTATGGCTACCATGTCAAAATCAAGCATGACCCTAGTTACACCACCCTCTATGGCCATCTTTCCCAACTATCGGTAACCAGCGGCCGTAGAATTAACCGGGGTGATGTGGTGGGTTATTTAGGCAGTACTGGCCGTTCCTCTGGACCCCATTTACACTATGGCATTTACCGTAAAGGGGAAGCGGTTAACCCGCGTTACTATTTGAAGTTAGACAGCACTCCTTAAGCGGTCAGAAAGGGTAGGATCGATAAACCTTTAGTCTTACAGCACTGGTTTATGGGCAATACCTTTGGACATTTATTTCGAGTCACCACCTTTGGAGAATCCCATGGGGGAGGAGTGGGGGTGGTGATAGATGGTTGCCCCCCCGGCTTTCCCTCAGGGTGGAAGAAATTCAGGCCGAACTGGATCGCCGCCGTCCAGGCCAGAGTAAAATCACCACTCCTCGTCAGGAACAAGACCGTTGCCAGATTCTCTCGGGGGTGTTTGAGGGTCAAACCCTGGGTACCCCCATCGCCCTGGTGGTGCCCAACCAGGATACTCGTCCCCAAGACTACAGCGAAATGGCCACCGCCTATCGGCCTTCCCATGCTGATGCCACCTACGATGCCAAATACGGCATTCGCAACTATCAAGGGGGAGGGCGGTCCTCAGCCCGGGAAACCATTGGTCGGGTCGCGGCTGGCGCAATCGCCAAGAAGGTTTTACAGCAGATGGCCGGGGTAGAGATTATTGGTTATGTCAAACGCATTCAGGATATTGAAGCTACCATTGATCCAGACACCGTCAGCCTTTCCCAGGTGGAAAGTACGATAGTACGTTGTCCCGATAGTGAGGTGGCCCAGCGGATGATCGATCGCATTGAGGCGATTCGGGATCAGGGCGACTCCATCGGCGGGGTTGTAGAATGTGTCGCCCGCCAGGTTCCAGTGGGGTTGGGTAGCCCCGTTTTTGATAAACTAGAAGCCGATCTGGCCAAGGGCATGATGTCCTTACCGGCCAGTAAAGGCTTTGAAATTGGTTCCGGCTTCGCGGGTACCCTGCTTACCGGTAGTCAACACAATGACGAGTTTTATACCGATGCCGACGGTAGACTGCGGACTCGCACCAACCGGTCTGGGGGCACCCAGGGCGGCATCAGTAATGGGGAAAATATTATTATTCGGGTGGCATTTAAGCCCACTGCCACCATTCGTAAAGCGCAGAATACCGTAACCAATACGGGAGCCGCCACTGTCATGGCGGCCAAGGGTCGCCATGATCCCTGCGTTTTACCCCGGGCCGTGCCCATGGTAGAAGCCATGACGGCCCTGGTGCTCTGCGATCATCTACTACGCCATCGTGGTCAATGTGGCGTCCTATCGGCAGAGGGCGCTGCCCCAGAGGGGCCTGTCCTCTGACTGGAGTGGCTGAACCCCAGGGAGATCAAACGACCCTTCCGACTTGAAAGACCCGACCGATGACTTCCTCCACTGGTGGATCGGTGACGGTCAAATCTTGAACATTAAAATCCGCCAGCAGACGGCCAACCACCTGAGTGAGCTGATCGCGCCGCACAATTAAGCTGGCGGTACAGCCTTCTAAGGTTTCTAATTCACCGTAGGGGGCTAATTGCTGAGCATCAGCCATACTGGTCAACTCCACCTTCACCTGGCGATAAGGGGCAAACCGACCAAGCAATTGCTCCAGGCTGCCGTCGTAGATCAGTTGCCCCTGATGAATCAGTAAAACCCGCTGGCAAAGGGCGGTAATATCTGCCATATAGTGGCTGGTCAGCAAGATTGTTGCCCGGTAGCGCTGGTTATAGTCCCGTAGAAAATTGCGGACCGCCACCTGGGCATTTACGTCTAAACCCAGGGTTGGTTCGTCTAGAAACAACACCTGGGGACGATGGAGTAAAGCCGCCATCATTTCGGCCTTCATGCGCTCTCCCAAAGAAAGTTTACGCACCGGTTGGGTGAGCTTTCCCTGCAGATTTAGCATTTCAGTTAGTTCTCCTAGGCGATCGCGAAAGTCCCGATCGCCTAGTCCGTAGATAGCGGCATTAATCCGCAAGGAATCAAGGGCCGGTAAATCCCATAACAATTGCTGCTTTTGACCCATCACCAGGGTAATGGTTTGGAGAAACCCTGGCTGCCGTTGAAAGGGGTTATAGTCCCCCACCCTGGCAATGCCAGCAGAAGGGCGCACCAAACCAGTCAGCATCTTTAAGGTGGTGGTTTTACCAGCTCCATTGGGTCCCAGAAAACCCACTACCTCTCCCTGGTTGATCCTAAAGGAAACCTCCCGTACAGCCTCGACACTCCGATACTGGCGGTTAAAAAAATGTTTGACCGTGCCTCCCAGTCCACTGGCCTTAAGGGCGACTTGATAGCGCTTGGTCAGCTGGTCAACATAAATTAAGGACATAGACAGGTGAGAACCCTGAACTGTAATTGGAATCAGCCCCAAAGGTCTGGAATGGTCAGGCTAATAACCAGAGCCATCGGCTTGCCAGCCCTTCCCATCCCCCCCTTCAAGGGGTATCAGCAGTCAAAAATCAGCAAACAGATAGATTTTCCAGGGTCCACTAACTGCCGCAGAACTTAAGCTAGAGCCCCCCGCAAAAAATCCAACCGTTCACTCAAATCTATGCGGTTCAACCGATCCAGAAGGTCACCATGGTCTGAGGTTAAACTACCATAGCTAAGCCAGAAGTCTATCCTTTTACCAGTCAGAAGTCGGTGCCAGAAGATCATCTTCATATTAACATTAAGCCTTCTGTAGGCCTGGGTAAAGCGAGTATCAGACCCCGCCAGAATATCTCGCACAACAGCCCGTTGATCATCCTGGCTAATCTGATTGAGCTGACGAACTAAAAGTTGTACAGACTGGGAAAAAAGAGCTACGGGTAAACTGGTCGCCAGGGCCTGTCCCACACTCTGGTGAGCCTGCCAAATCATCCTTAAGCGAGCATCAACATCACTAGCCTGAAAAAGAGCCAGATCAGTCTGTAAGTGAGAACAAACTGCAATAACAGCCATGGCAACAGTCCTCCTGGAGTAGGTGAGTGCAGACAAAGCCCTGGCAATGGTGAATTTTCCTGGGGTTAGAGTCGGAACTTTTCCCCCTAGCCATGGCGGCGGCGGCGGAAAGGCTATGTAACCAACAGCCAAACATGGGAACCAACCTGGCTGCATCTGACCTGATTAGCAACCCCAATAAAATGGATTTAAAACCAAAAATTCTAATATCCAGGGTATTTTTATATTGTTTTATATTGATCCCTGATTTTGAAAGAGAAGCGTAAAATCTTTAGGCTTTCTTTGGTTTTGTTGATGGGGTATGCTAAACACAAGGATTTTTATGGACCGAGCATCAGCCCTGTAATTCCTAAAGGTTGCCCTTAGAGGTTGTTTATGTTTCGACCTAAATCAGTGCCACTGCTTACCTATCTAGGGCAAAAAACAGAGTTTGAAGGGTTACTCCGGGCTGAAGGAATGGTAAGGGTTGATGGCACCATTCACGGTTCAGTTGATATTGAAGGAGATTTAGAGATTTCAGCGACAGGACTGGTGGAGGGTGCCGAGGTCAAGGCCTATAACATGATTGTGCAGGGCACTCTCAAAGCCGATAAAATATTGGTGACCCATAAGCTAAGCCTGAGTCGGACAGCTCGCATTGAGGGAGACGTGGTGGCTGGCTCCATCCAAATCGAGTCGGGAGCCTACTATACCGGCTATATCCAAACCCACGATGCCCAGGCATCTCTGCCTCCAGCTTCCACAGTGCCAGAACTCTATGGCACCCCCACCCCTAAATTCTCTTCCCCGCTGCCGTCGGTCTCACGCTAGGATAGAAATGATTTTTTAGCTACTCTGGCAGAAATAGTGCTTACAACCTTGGTGGCGGACTTTAGGATTGTCTTTGAGCGGGATCCTGCTGCCCGTAATTGGTTAGAGGTGTTGACCTGCTATCCAGGTTTTCATGCCCTGGTAATGCACCGATTTAGCCACTGGCTGTGGCATTTGGGATTACCCGTTGTACCTCGATTGCTATCCCACCTGGCTCGTTTTCTCACCGGCATTGAAATTCATCCGGGCGCCCAAATTGGTCGTGGTGTGTTTATTGACCACGGAATGGGGGTGGTGATTGGCGAAACCGCCATCATTGGGGATTATGCGTTGATTTATCAGGGCGTCACCCTGGGGGGAACCGGTAAGGAGGTGGGGAAACGCCATCCCACCCTGGGAAATAATGTGGTGGTGGGAGCCGGAGCGAAGGTGCTGGGTAATATCCAGATCGGCCACAACGTTAGAATTGGAGCCGGCTCAGTGGTACTGCGAGAAGTCCCCTCCAATTGCACTGTGGTCGGTATCCCTGGCCGGATTGTCTATCCTGCGGGCGATCGCATGGAGCCTCTGGAACACGGGCGCCTACCCGACTCTGAAGCCAAGGTAATTCGAGTCCTGGTGGATCGCATCGAGACTCTAGAAAAAGAAGTTAAAGCCCTGACCCAGAAACAGCCTGAATGGAAACCGTTAGCCACCCCCGCCCCTCAGCTTCACCATCGTTCCCTGACTGACCTGACCATTGAGCAATTCTTTGATGGAGCTGGGATTTAATCCAGTAATAGCGTCAGGTAAGAAATTTTAGGCAACTAGTAAGAGGGTGGGACAGAGACCAGCCTAATCCTCGGTTAGTTTTTGTCTACCCCCCTCTGGCATCATCCCCTGACCTGTCTAATCCCTAACCCATTGGTGGCTGTCAATTTGAACCGCCGTAAGCCAATGTTTTGTCAGTCAACCAGGGGCGCAGGTATGGTTTGCCGCCAGGAGATCGTCCAAATACTGAATTTGAGAAAATTATCCTACCCCGTCAGTATAGTTCGAGACCCTCTTTAGCCGTTCAAACAACCTCTCAGGCCAGGGTCTCGGGGCAGTAACCCAACCCCAGCACAAACTGACGGCGGAAGGCTTCAATATCCTCCCGATTTGGCTTACCGTGAGAAACAATAGCTACCTGGTAGTGCCGCATGACATCCACAGGAGCCTGGCCAATTTCCAGAGCCCAGAGGGCCATGCGTACCCGCATACCCGGATCGTAGGCAACCCCTAGTTCATTCAAGTAAGCCCGAAAGTCTTCTCTGAGCTGCTCTGTGGTAGACTCCAGCTTAATTCGAATCACCCAGCCATCGATTTGATGAATCACGGTCATAAACTCCAGGGCCAGGTGGGGAGAGCCCAATAGATGTTCGACAACCCGAAGGGTCAAACTAGCGTTGGCGAGATAGTAGGTGTATTCCATCGTGGACCTTAACAGAGTCTACAATCTCTATTGTTATGCTCCCCTGGTTCTCTGCTTAGGGGTATATCCCCCGACTCGGCCTGGGTGTTTCTCCCCAATCTTTGCTGGTGGGTGCATCCCAGTTTTGTAGCCCTCACCCTAAATCCCTCTCCCAAGGCGGGAGAGGGACTTTGAATCCGGCTCCCCTTCTCCCAAAAAGGGAGAAGGGGCTGGGGGATGAGGACAAACTTGCAAAACTGAAATGCACTCTTGCTGGGTAACCGTTCAGGGGGAGGACGAACTTGGTGATCTTGCTGTTTTAATCAAGTTGCATTGGTAGAGTCAGGTTGTTGCTAAACCTAGCCCGGTATTTTCAAGAAAAAGGTTCGAATTAGAGAGAGAAACCAACACTGGTGTTATGTAGGGCATCACCTGGGTCGATCACCCGGAGCGATCGATAGGAAATTATTTAAGTAAATCTAATAACGCCAAAGCATTTCCTATCAATCTTCAGGCAGTACCAGATCAATAGTTGATCTTTGCCCCTGATGCTCGGTTTACATTAAATTGGTCTAAGTCCACTGCAACGCATCTGAATTCCTGTCAGCCCATGGTCGATCGCTCTGCCCCAGACTACTCTCTATCGGCCTATCACTACCCTCTACCACCGGAACAGATTGCCCAATTCCCCCTTAGTCCGCGGGATGCCTCCCGTTTACTGGTCATCAACTCTGACCATAGTCATCACCATGGTCATTTTCGTGATTTACCAGAGTGGCTCAAACCAGGGGATTTGCTGGTGCTCAACAATACCCGGGTGATTCCGGCTCGATTACGGGGACGAAAAGCTGAAGGAGCCCAGGTAGAAGTTCTGTTACTAGAAGAACGGACCAATCACCAATGGTTGGCCCTGGTGCGTCCGGGACGACGGCTCCAACCCGGAGCAACTATTTATTTTGGTCCGCAATCCCCCGAGCCAGAGTTGACTGCCCGGGTAATCGCCACCGATAGTGAGACTAATGGCCGCATCCTGGAGTTCGAAGTTGGTGCAGGAAAATCCCTTCAGGCTGTTCTTAACCAGCTGGGTGAAGTTCCCCTACCGCCCTACCTCCAGGGCGGGCTGACGACTCCAGACCAGTACCAGACCATTTATGCCGAATTACCGGGAGCGGTAGCGGCCCCTACCGCAGGACTCCACTTTACCGATCGCCTGTTTGCACAATTGAGCGATCGAGGTATCGAGCGATCGCTGATTACCCTCCATGTTGGGGTTGGCACCTTTCGTCCGGTAGAAACCGACAATATTCTAGACCACACCATGCACCGGGAGTGGATTGATGTACCAGCCAGTACCGTTGATCAGATTAGGGCAGCTAAGGCCAGGGGAAATCGGGTAATTGCCGTGGGCACAACGGTAGTACGGGCCCTAGAAGGAGCTGCTCAAACAGGGAGTCTGAGGGCCTGGCAGGGTAAAACAGATTTATTTATTTATCCCGGTTATAAATTTCGGGTTATTGATGGATTAATTACCAACTTTCATCTGCCGGGATCAAGCTTAATGATGCTGGTTAGCGCCCTGATTGGCCGGGAGCGACTATTGCGGTTGTACAATCAGGCTGTTCAAGCCGGCTATCGTTTTTATTCCTTTGGTGATGCCATGGTGATTTTACCTGAAGCCGTGGCCTCGTCGCAGGAGCTTGAAAAGCCAGGGAATTGAGGCATAAACCGCTGCGGACCGGGGTTACTCTTCAGCTACGGAGGGCGGCATCTAGCACTTGGCGAGCAGCCTCCGCCTGATCGCGAGCCTCTCGAAACCGCAGGTTACTCTGGGCAAAGGATTTGAGCACCTTAAAGCCATCCTTGAGTTGGGCCAGTTGGGTTTCGCTAATCGGTTCGTCGCTAAACAACAAATCTACCAGGGCCCTAACCTGGAGGGCTTCATCCCGAGAGTCTTGTACTTTAACCTTGAGACTGGCCAGTTGGTGCAAAATTTGAATCGCCTGGACGACAGCATCTTCTTGTTGCTCGGTTGCCACAGAAGGGGGAGGGGCCTGCACCTCGACTAATTGTTGGGCACTAAAGCCATCGGCCAGAGTGGTCGGTAATTTGCCTTGATCTAGCATTGTCATCAGTTGATCCATCGCTTTCTCCCGAGTTTTAGGAGAGTCTTTACCGGGTACTGCTAATACTACTTCAGGACTCTGGGCCAGAGTATAACTAACCATAGGCTAATTCATAGGTACTACTTTAGTTTATCTCCCTGGCCTCTGTATGGCAACCCCCGTAGACAACTCCTGGGGGCTGAAATACCCCCGGTTTCCGGGGCTCTAACCAGACTCACCTATCTCTCCAGATCGGCCTGAACCACAGAGCGCAGGCGTTGATGCAGGTCCGAAGACTGCCAGCGAGGCACAAAGGGAGGAATGGCGTCAACGGAACTCACCCACACAGAAGAAAAACCCTCCAGAATGGGACGAAAATCCGGTACGGGGGCCTGGGGAGGAATACTACCCTCTAGGGAGGTTAGGGGCTCTGGCTGATGGACAGCGATGGCATCGTTAACCTCGGGAGACATGGTTGGGGCAAGGGGAGTTTGCCCCAGAATAATGGATTCAAACTCCCGACTAAAATGGCGAATTGGTTGGCCTCGCCGTTGCCAGAGTTGAAGAATATGGTCTACGGAAATAATCTTATAACGTCCTTGGTAGAGGGCCTCGGTAATGGCATTGCCTACCCAGCGATAGCTAAATTCTTGAATCCACTGACTGATCAATTCCTCAGCAGCATAGTGATCAATGTCAAAGCTATACTCCCTCAGTAGTTTCAGAATTGAAACCACCTCTGGGGATAAATTTGGCGATAAATTAGAATTAGCCATACTACGCCCTGAGGGTTGAACCCAGACAGCCCCTTAGATGGGCTTTCTCTCCTATTAAATCGTAATCATCAAAATTCGTCACCCTTAGTTACGGCCATTAGTTATGGATCTGGCCTGTCAAACCAGAGGAAAGCTGCCAGAATCGTTACCCGGCCTGGGCGGGGCAGGCAACTTATGGCAGGATCTAAGGGAAGAATGCCAGTCAGCCTTTGAAATCCTAGGGAGGTACCGGTGAAATTATGCAGCAATGGGGTGGTCTGATTCTAAAGGCCGTATTGGTTTTAATCTGTAGTTTGATGGGCTGGTTAGGGGCGGCGGGATTCAATCCAGTGGTTGCCGCCGAGTTTGCGGTGGAGCCAGTGCCGGCCACCCTGGAAATGATTCAAGATCTTCGCCAGCAGGCCTTTGCTGCTACCCAGGCAGGCCAGTTTGCCACGGCAGATCAGTACTGGAGTCAGCTGCTGGACTATCTACCCCAGGAGCCAGCCCTATGGAGTAATCGGGGTAATGTGCGGGTTAGCCTGAACCATTTAGAGGCGGCGTTGGCAGACTACGATCGCGCCATTACCCTAGCCCCGTACCAGCCTGATGCTTACCTGAATCGGGGAGCGGTCCTGGAAGGTTTAGGCCAATGGTCAGCGGCGATCGCAGACTACAATCGTCTGCTGGACCTCACCCCTGACGATGCCGCCGCCTACAATAACCGGGGCAATGCCCAGGGCGGCCAGGGCGACTGGACTGCTGCTCTAGCCGACTACGAAAAGGCGGTGGCGCTAAATCCTAAATTTGCCCTGGCCCGTATTAACGTCGGCCTGGCCCAGTACCAACTGGGTGAGGAGGCCATGGCCATCGCGCAATTTCGCAACCTTACCCGACGCTATCCCAATTTTGCCGATGCCCGAGCGGCCTTGACCGCCGCCCTCTGGAATGGGGGACAGCCCGGTGAAGCAGAAAGTAACTGGGTAGCGGTAATGGGCCTGGACGGGCGATATAGAGACCTGAACTGGGTCAGGCAAGGGCGACGCTGGCCCCCGCGACTGGTGAGGGCCTTAGAACGGTTTTTATACCTCCAGGCAGGCCCCCATGATTGACCTTTTGCTAATGGTCAGCCTGGGGTTCTTAGGTAGCTTTGGCCATTGCCTGGGAATGTGTGGCCCCCTTTCTGCGGTATTGGCCATGGGGGCTGGCAGGGGGAGATTGGTGAGCCTCTGGCAAAGTTTGCGGTTTCACCTGTTGCTGAATGTAGGCCGTCTGATCAGTTACGGTCTGGTGGGGGCTGCCATTGGAGCAGTGGGGTCAGTCTTAGTGGCCGGTGGGCACATGGCGGGCCTGGGCAGTGGCTTGCGTCAAGCTATAGCCTGGTTAACCGGTGTCCTGTTGATCTGGATGGGACTCACCCAGGTTAGCCCTGGTTGGTTTCCCCGTTTTCCCCTGCTACATCCCCTGGTCCAACCCCGCCTGGGGAAGAAGTTAAACCAACTGATGGGTAATTTTAGCGATCGCCCCCAATGGTGGACCCCCCTGCCCCTGGGACTGGTGTGGGGGTTAGTGCCCTGTGGATTTCTCTATACAGCCCAGATTAAGGCGGCTGAAACTACCCAATTCGGGACCGGGGCTCTCACCATGCTGGCCTTTGGCCTGGGAACCATGCCCATGATGGTGGGCATTGGCCTTTCCACCAGTTGGTTGAGTCGCGATCGCCGCAGTCAGTTATTCTACCTGGGGGGATGGCTAACGCTGCTAATTGGGGGATTGACCCTGATTCGTACCGGCGACCCCCTGCCCAACTATCCAGCCTATGGCAGCTTAGGCTGCCTGGTGCTAAGCTTGATCGCTCGCCCCTTAGCCCAGATCTGGCCTTGGCCCCAGCGATATCGTCGAGGGTTAGGGGTGGGGGCCTGGTTACTGGCTCTAATTCATACCCTGCAAATCATTTCCCATAACTGGCAGGGAGATTGGCGAGCCCTATCCTTTATGCTACCTCAATACCAATGGGGTATAGGAGCTGGAGGATTAGCGCTGCTGCTGATGCTACCCCTAGCCTTAACCAGTTCCAATGCTGCCCAGGGCTGGCTGGGACGACGCTGGCGATCGCTACATCGCCTCAGTACGCCAATTTTAGGTCTGGCTCTGGTCCATGGTCTACTGCTTCAACTGGGTCCTGGCTATAGCTCTGAGAATCTCTGGAAAGGGGGACTATGGGTGGGACTGGGGCTAGGGGTAATGATGGTGCGATCGCGGCTATGCTGGCAATTACTATCCCTGGGAAAATACTATGGAGCATCTCCGCCCTAACCCGGCGATCTACTGGGGCTTAAGGTTCCACATCCTGACTTTGATATTGAGTTTAATCAGCTTAGCCCTACCGGTAACTGCTCACCAGTTAAAAGTTACCGATAGCGTCGGGGGTATTCTGCACCTGGAGCCCAACGATACTCCCAAAGCCCAGGTCCCCACCCTGATCTGGATCGCCCTGACCCATCCTGGCGGAGCCCTGATTGCTCTAGAGGACTGTAATTGTTCCCTGGCTATTTATCCCTCAACCGCCCCTGACCCGATTGCCCGCCCACCCTTGCGGTCTATCGCGACTCCTAAATATCAGGGCGTTCCTGGCACGGAATTTACCTTTCCAGCGGTAGGTACCTATACCCTGATTTTTCAGGGCAGCCCTCGCCACCATGGCAGCTTCAAAACCTTTCAACTCAGCTATCCGGTAACGGTAGCGGCAGGTGCCTCAGCCCAGTCTCTGAGCCAACCTCAGATTCAACGGTCTGATCAATCGACCCCCGCCGCTGGGGTTGGCAGAGTTGGAAAAATCTGGTGGGTAGTCACCGCCCTAGTTCTGGTAGCCCTCGGCATTGGCTGGAGACGATACCTGAGGCGGTAAACAGGGGCTCCAACTATACCGATGGAGTCCCATAATCTTGACGAAATTTAGTATTGCACCGGCCTCCTGGCGGCGAACCATGGCTGGGACAGCCCTGTTCAAAGCACCTCTGAATGGAGTCTGAAATTCGATGCTGCGAACTGGAAAAACTGCGCTAACATCCACATGATTCATGGCGGCTAGGGGCAGGATCGGGATGATGGTCTTGCAGTCAAGGCTAAAACCCATACCCTAAGCCAGTTAGTATCATTAACTATCTTCAGTGCAAAGCTTCAGGGCAAGTGCTGATGTTCAATTCAGGAGTCGTATGAAAATGCAGGGTTACTCCATCTGGTTCAGAGGCAAACAGCTCCGGGGTATGGCCAGCATCGTAGTGAGCGCTGCGATCGCTGGTTTGACAGGCCCCGTCCAGGCCCAGGGCTATGACCTGGTGCCGGTATTGCCAACCGGTACCATGCCCCTACCGGCCCAGGCCCTACCGCCGACCCCCAGCTCTAGTCAGCAATACGTGGTTCTGGTCAACGGTAATAATGATCAGATCCTTAATCAGGTAAGACTGGTGGAGCCCACCGCCTTCACCACTAACTTTCAGGGGCGATCGGTAATTCAGGCGGGACGCTTTAATCTGGCGGATAACGCTCAACAGCGGGTAACAGCCTTAATGGCCCAGGGCATTACCGCTGAGGTCACCACCGCTCCAGCGGCTCAGCCCTCCTATGTAGCGGCGGCTCCTGCCAATGTCTATAGCGGTACGGGGTCCCTACCTCCCTTACCGGCCTTACCTCAGTCTGCCGATACTCTACCCGCCTTGCCTCCCCCGGTACTAACCTAGAGTTTGGCCAGCAACTCACCTACGCTGCCCCTACGGCCGCTCCTACCACCGCCAACCCCTACCCAATGAATGTTTCCCCGCCCCCCGCCGCCCCTGCCCTGGCGGCGACGAGCCCGGCCCCTAACCCCACTAATGCTCCTTACTACGTAGTGATTCCCACCGGTGAAGCCAATTTACCTGGCCTCAGGGCCCAGGTAATTCAATTAGGTACTCCCGCTGATCGGGTCCAACAACGAACGGCCCCCCAGGGCCCCCATATTGCTGTAGGGCCTTTCGCTGACCTGGGTTTAGCCAATCGCTGGAATAATTTTTATCGCGATGCTGGTCTGGCCAATTCCCGGGTGTATTTTCAGCCCTAGGGTCGCCTCTCTGTGGTTCAGAAGAACAGCAAGATCAGTTCCGATCTGGTGGTAACCACCAGCCAAATGCAGGCGATCGAGGCCAGTATCTTCGCCGCTGGCATGCCCGTAGCGGCACTGATGGAAAAGGTCGGGGGCTTGGTGGCGACTTGGATTAGCCATCGCTTTCCCCTTCAGGATTTTCAGCACATCGCTGTACTGGTGGGGCCAGGTCATAACGGTGGCGATGCCCTGGTGGTGGCCAGGGAACTGGGGGAGCGGGGCTATCAGGTAGAGGTCTGTTGTCCCTGCGATCGCCAGAAAGATCTCACCGCAGCCCATTTGCGTTTTATCCAGAGCCTGGGAATTCCCGTTAGAGCTGTTTTGCCTGGGGTGGCCGATCTCTATATTGATGGCCTGTTTGGCTTTGGCCTGGATCGCCCTGTAGGGGGTACGATAGCGGACCTGATTAGGGATCTAAACAGCCAGTCCGCTCCTGTGGTTAGCATCGATATTCCCTCCGGGCTCCACACCGATACAGGAGCAGTGCTGGGAATAGCGGTGCGGGCTACCCACAGCCTCTGTCTGGGACTCTGGAAGCGAGCTTTCTGTCAGGATCGAGCCCTGGCTTATCTGGGCGAACGCCATCTAATTGACTTCGATATTCCAGGGGCGGCCCTTCAGGCTGGCCTGGGGGCTACTCCCCCGGTCCGTTGCCTTAGCCCAGCTACAGCCCTGGCGCGCTTACCCTGGCAACGTTCTGCAGCTATCCATAAATATCAGGTGGGGCACCTCCTGCTAGTAGCCGGATCCCGCCAGTACGGCGGAGCCGCCCTCCTGGCGGGGTTGGGGGCCCGGGCCAGTGGAGTGGGCATGGTCACGGTGGCAGTGCCCGAGTCCCTAAGGCTACTACTGCTGGGACAGTTGCCAGAGGCACTGGTGATAGGCTGTGCCGAGACCACCACCGGAGCGATCGCGGCCCTTCCCGATCACCTTGATCTCAGCCATTATCAAGCCATTGCCGGGGGGCCAGGCCTATCAACCGAGGCTGGAACAGTAGTTGAAACCCTGCTCTCTAGCCCTACTCCCCTGCTGCTAGATGCGGACGGCCTTAACCTGCTGGCCACCCTGGGAGTCGGGCCCAGTTTGGGGCAACGATCGGCCCCTAGCCTGATTACCCCCCATCCAGGAGAATTTCGCCGCCTCTTTCCCGGTCTACTGGAAACCGCCACCGATGCCGGCCACGCCGCCCAACTAGCTGCCGCCGCCAGTGGAGCAGTTGTCCTGTTAAAGGGAGCCTGTACCGCGATCGCCCATCCCGACGGCCGCCTCTGGTTCAATACCGCCAGCACCCCAGCCCTGGCCCGCGGCGGTAGTGGCGATGTCCTGACTGGCTTAATCGGCGGCTTACTAGCCCAAGCGGGGACGGGGGCCACCCTGGAAGAACAAAAAAACCATCAAAAGACTGATACCACCCACACCCGGATTTACCCATCGGGGCCTCCGTCGGCTGGCCAAAGCCAGTCCAGATCGGATACATTAACAGGATTACTGGATGCCGCCTTGGGAGCCGCCTGGTGGCATGGCCAGACAGCCCAGCAACTGGTTCAGACCCACACGATACTGGGGGTAGACGGTTGCCGTCTGGCCGCTGCCCTGACCCCCACCCTGGCCACCTACCGGCCCTGACACCCCTATGGTTCTACCTGCCTTGCCCGACGGGTTTCGCCCAGGGATTTCCCTGCTGGCCTATCTGCTTCTGCTCATATGGATTCTATGGATTGTAGATAGGGGGCTGGGACGCCGCCTGTCTATTCCCCTGGGCATCTATCCCCGCTCCCCCATGGGGCTACCCGGCATCCTGGTGGCTCCCCTCCTCCATCAAGACTTTCAACATCTGGCAGCCAACTCAGCTCCCCTGGTGATTTTGGGTAGCCTGATTCTATTCCAGGGACTGCCGGTATGGGCCCTGGTTACCGGCTTTTGCTGGTTATTCAGTGGGGTTCTGGTCTGGTTGCTGGGACGATCCGGTAGCTGTCACCTGGGCATGAGTGGGGTGATCTTTGGTTATTTGGGCTTTATTTTGCTACGGGGCTACTTTACCCATAGTCTGGCGGCCCTAGCCGTAGCAACCTTAGCGGCCATTCTCTACGGCGGATGCCTGTGGGGTCTCTTACCCCTACAGCGAGGTAAATCCTGGATAGGTCACAGCTCAGGCTTTATCGCCGGAGCGATCGCCGCTGGCCACCTGGAAGCTATGCAAACCTGGTGGATCAGCAATATCAATAGACCTGGGTAAGACCAGCCTGGATCACCGTACTGGGCTGGCCCAACTCAACTTACAAAAATTCATTAAAATCTATCAGTATTAGATTAAAGTCAATACCGGGTAGGCCTTCTGGTTCGTCTTCACCCCCTTACGGGTAGCTCAGACTATAACCGTTAGCCGGCCCGGCATACCGCCCACCGTTAATATCATTGTTTTAGAGAGGATAGGACTGTGAGCAATACCAGTAATTTTCGCGAAGCCATTCGTAAGGCCCAGGGTCAGGCCTTAGTCGGTCCCAACGTCATTAACAAAGCCCTGCCTTTTGTGGGAGGTGGGTTGGTGATTACCGCCCTGGGGGCCCTGGGGGGACTGGGGGTGATGACCAATAACCCAACTATTTTCATGCCCACCTTCTGGGTCGCCTTGATTGCCCAGTTCGGTTTATTTTTTGTCGCCAGCAATATTGCCGCAAAAGGTAATAATTCTACAGCCCTACCCCTGTTAGCCACCTATAGCCTGCTCACCGGATACACCCTGAGTGGTCTCATCTATGTGGCTCTGGGAGTAGCGGGAGTAGGAATTACCGGTATCGCTGCCGCCGCCCTAGCCTGTGGAGCAGTCTTTATCGGCGGTCGCCAGATTGGCTCTAACCTTTCTGAAGCCGATGGGTTTGCCCTCTCCCGTACCGTTGGCTTGGGGGTCATTGGCATTTTAGTAGCCGTAGTTGGGCAGTTTATCTTTACCCTCTTCGGGGGGCCCATTCCTCAGTTCCTTGATTTGGCGATCTCAGCCTTTGGGGTACTGATTTTTGTCGGTGCAGCTGTGGTGGATTTCTTCATCTTGCCCCGCACCTACAAAGACGATCAATACCTGTCTGCGGCCCTGTCCATGTATCTCACCTACATTAACCTGTTCGTTTTTATTCTGCGGCTGCTGATTGCCATCAATCGGGATTAAGTTAACCCCTCAACGATAAACCTTGAAAGTCGACCTTAAGAGTCCTTGTTCTGCGCCCCCTTACCCTCACCCCTCTTTCAGGGGGCTTAACTTCCTCAACGCCGGCTAGAAAGTCAAAAAAACCTTCTCATTCCGGCTGTCTAGGGGGCCGAATTGAGGGTGAGGGCAAGTTTTAGTTACAAATCATAGAGAGTTGTATCGGTTTTAGCAGGGTCTGGGAGACTTAGATTCCGCTTCTATCCACCTCATTTTTCTGTTCCTTGAGCTTTATTTATGCTTGACACCATTGATTTAAAGCGACACCTCGACCAGATCACTGACCGCCTGGGTAAAACCCAGGACTATCTTTGACATTCCTGCTCTGGAGGCGAAAATTCAGGACCTGGAACAGGTGGCAGCCCAACCGGAGTTCTGGAACGATCAGACTAAAGCTCAGGAAATCCTTCAGGAATTGAGTGATTACAAAGCTCACCTGAGGGATCTGAGCCGCTGGCGGTCTAGCCTAGCAGATACCAGGGCGATTCTAGAACTGCTACAGGAAGAGGAGGACCAGGATTTACTGCAGGAAGCCCAGGATAATGCCACTGATCTCAGCCATGAATTGGATCAATGGGAATTACAGCAACTCCTGTCCGGTCCCTACGATCAGAAAGGGGCAGTACTAACTATCAACGCCGGGGCGGGTGGCACCGATGCCCAGGATTGGGCAGAAATGCTTTTACGTATGTATACTCGCTGGGCCGAACAACGGGGTTATGGTGTCCATTTGGTGGAGATCTCGGAGGGAGAAGAGGCAGGACTAAAATCCGTCACCCTAGAAATTACTGGTCGCTATGCCTTTGGCTACCTGAAGGCGGAGAAGGGGACCCACCGACTGGTCCGAATTTCTCCCTTTAATGCCAACGGTAAACGCCAGACCAGCTTTGCCGGGGTAGAAGTAATGCCGGTTCTAGACCAGGGGGTTACCCTGGATATTCCAGACAAGGATTTAGAAATCAAGACTTCTCGTTCTGGGGGAGCCGGTGGACAGAACGTCAACAAAGTAGAAACAGCGGTTCGTATTACCCACTTGCCTACGGGTATATCTGTGCGCTGCACCCAGGAGCGATCGCAGTTACAAAACCGGGAAAAGGCCCTGGCTATTCTCAAGGCCAAGCTCCTGATTATTGCCCAGGAACAGCATGCCCAGGCGATCGCCGAAATTCGGGGGGACATGGTAGAAGCGGCCTGGGGTACCCAAATTCGTAACTACGTCTTCCACCCCTACCAAATGGTGAAGGACCTGCGCACTGGTGTGGAAACCACCGCTGTTGAGGATGTCATGGGGGGAGAGTTAGAAGCCTTTATTCAGGCCTACCTGCGTCAAGAAAATCAAGCCCTCAGCCCCAACCAGGATTAATCTACCCTGGGCCACAGATCGGCCCTTTAGCCAAAAGTTGATGAAGCGGCTGTAAGTGCGCCTAAAGTCACTACAATTGTTATGCTTTTTAGCTGCTGCTGGAAAAACCAACCTGGGGTCAGACCTGAAGGATTGGTTGGGTTGCTAAGGTAATCCCTGGGGCAACTGACTGAGGACCAAGGATATTTACAGGCTTTAACAAAAGCTTTTCCCATCCTTTGTCATCTGCCCGGCCCCCCGCTAACCATGGCTACAGCTATAATTGCGCTGATAAAGGAGACACTTAAACCTGTGAATATATCCGATCTGTTTGCCCGTGGCGGCCCTGCCATGTGGCCTTTGCTGCTGTTATCAATTCTGGCTCTGGGGACGATCTTTGAGAGAGTTTGGTTCTGGTCGCGGATTTTAACCCGTGAGCGGGAGGTGTCAGGCCGGGTGCTTGAGGCCGCCCGGCGAGACTGGCTGGCTGCCGCCGAAATTGCCCAGCGATCGCAACAGCTACCCATGGGTCGATTTCTAGCCGCTCCTCTGGTGCTCCAATCTCCAGACCCGGAGGTTTTTCGGCTGGCCCTGGAAAACGCGGCCAATGAAGAACTCACGGTTATGGGTAAGGGGGATAAAGTTTTAGAAGCCGTGATTGGCCTATCTCCCCTGCTTGGCCTACTGGGAACGGTGCTGGGACTGATTCATTCCCTGGGTTCTATTCGCCTAAGTGACCTGGGCAGTGGAGATGCCACCGGTAGCGCCTCCCTTGGTATTAGCGAAGCCCTAATCAGCACGGCCACAGGATTAATTATCGCCATCTCTACCCTGGCCTTTTACCGGTTATTTCAAGGGTTTATCTTCGGTCAAGCAAAAATGTTTCGACGGGCCGGCAGTGAACTGGAACTGCTCTACCGTCAAAGTTGGGCCCAAAGCCAAAAGTCGGCCCCGGTCCTAGCTCCTACCCCTGAGGTCTCGACACCATGAAAGTAGATCTGTTGGATACCCCCAGAGAAGATGCGCGGATGGAAATCATCCCGCTGATTGATGTGATCTTCTGTATTCTCACCTTTTTCATTCTGGCGGCGGTAGGCCTAACCCGACAGCAGGCTATCGACCTTGATTTACCAGCGGCAAAAACGGGTCAACCCCTACCGGGTCAAACCAGTCAGGCAGGGGCTGGTAACCGTCTCTACGTCAGTATCGATAGTCTGGGGCAAATTTACCTTGACCGCCAACCCGTCACCCTGGATGTTCTCTACGACGTACTCCAGCAGTTTAACCAGGTCAACCCCACCGGGTTAATAGTTCTCTATGCTGCCCGCGATACCCGCTATCAGGATGTCGTCACCGTACTGGATGTTTTGCGATCGGTGGGCGGCGATCGCGTGGCCCTGGCAACTCTACCCCAAGAGGCCAATGATAATAGGGGCAAAACCTCGACTAATCAGCCCCAGCCATCCCAAAACCTGCCAACCGATTCCGGGCTGCCCCGCTTTACTCCCATGTTGCCCAATCAACCCTCCGTTGGTCCAAGCCAGGACAATAGTCAAGATATTATTATTCCCCGATCAAGCCGCGATTCGCAGTCAAGGCCAGGGTAATCCTTCTAAATCCTGGCAGCAACCTTAGGTTAGGATCATAGGGATTAATGGCGAGATTTTGCCAGCCCGCCTGGATGGAGAGCGAAGCTGAATAAAATCGGGTTTAGAATAGTCCCTTTTTGAAATTCTTTAGTAAACTATGAAAACATTATTTAATTATATTATTTAATTTATGGGTCCTTCCTGGCCCTTGAGCGTTTGGTTTTATCCTCAGGTGAACCAGACTCCTGAATCAGGGGTACAAGTTGAGTAAAACCCTAGCCAGGCCGTGGCTGCTCCCATCCACTCTGGCCCCAGGGTCAAAGCCAAAGCTGTAGGTTCCTGACCAGCGCCGTTAAGTTTTCAAACCAAAGGTATAACTATGGCGGAAGCCAAAATACTGGTTGTTGATGACGACCCCGCGATTCGTAATCTGATCTATCGTTTCCTGGCCAAGCAGGATTACGAGATGGAATCCGCCGAAGATGGCAAAAAAGCGCTGGCCCTATTTGAAGCCTTTATTCCTGATCTGGTGATTTTAGACGTCAACCTTCCTGATACCAACGGTTATGCCCTGTGTAAAGAAATGCAATCTCGCACGAATGTGTTTGTGCTGATGCTCACCAGTCGCACCGACGAGTCTGATAAAATTCGGGGTTTTAACGAAGGGGCCGATGATTATCTGACCAAACCTTTTAGTTTGGTAGAGTTAGAGGTACGAGTTGGGGCACTTCTGAAGCGCCAACGACCGGTAACAGCTCCGCAACAGCAATGTTTAACCTTTAATAGTCTGGCGATTGATCCCGTGCGGCGAGAGGTGATGCTGGACGATGAATTGGTCCCCTTAACGGCCCTGGAGTTTGACCTGTTGCATTTTCTAGCCAGTCATCCCGGCCGGGTCTGGCGACGGGCTGAATTGATTCAAAAGGTATGGGATTACGAGTATGTTGGCGATCAACGGGTCGTGGATGTACATGTGGGACAAATTCGTAAAAAAATTGAGAAAGACACCAATGAACCCGCTTTAATTCAAACGGTGCGGGGAGTGGGTTACAAGTTTGAACCACCTGCAGGGGTGGGGGGTGAAGAGAATCTATAGACGAATACCCTACCCACTCTAAACTAGGGCCAGCCTGAAACTATTGTGCGAGATCGGCCCAAGAGATTAATCCTGCGGACCACCTTGATACGCCACTAGCTGTTATTTTCTTCTGATAGTGGAGTTTTCAGGCCCTGGTTACGGTATTGCCAGGCTTGCCGGAGAATCTCTGTCCAGGTACGCTTTACCTTTTTTGGGGTCCAGCCCAGACTAGTGGCGATGGCTCCATCATCCTGGCTAAGGGCATCTATCTGGGCTCGCTTCAGGGCAATTAAGCGGCGATGCTGGGGCTCCAACAGTGCCAGAAATCGTCGCCACTGATCAGGAGTCATGCCCAGACTGTTTTCAAGATTAGCGCCCAACCATTGATGCACCAATTCCCACTGGTAGTCCTGGGAAAATTTTTCTACATGATACTTGAAGCGCTGCTGCAGGTAGTCGCGCTGGCGGGAAGAAATGCCTAAAATTTCTTCAATTTCAGCGGTAGAGGCGTCCTTCAGCTTCAGCACCAGGTAATCCCTACAATCAGGTTGGTTTTGCTGACTGAAATACTGCATCAGAGCCGTAATCACCCGATCGCGCATAGCCTCTTCTTCTGCATCGACGGTGGCAGTCAGGGCGATTTTCTCCCGAATCTGGTTGAGAATAGCCAGGGTAGGACTACCTTCCCCCTCCTCCAATCGGGGGAGTCCACCAAGCTCGGATCGATCAGGGTGTGATGGGGTTGACTGTAGTTGAAAGCCTGGGCTCTTAACACAATTAGTTGTTGACTATGGCCATTGCCCAGGGCGATGGATCGCTTCCCATACTGTTCGCTAAAAGCCATGTATTCCGCTAATTCTAACCGGGTAGAGGGAGTGTAGGTGGAGAGCAGATCATGCTCCCGGCGGAAACTATTCAAGGCCTCGATATAAAAAATCTGCATGAAATCCTCCAGCAATTCACAGCGCCCCTGAAAACTTAAGGAGCTTTGTTCTGAAGCGATATAACGATAGGCAATGGCGCTCAGGGTACTGTGCAAATCAACGCGCCCCCGGGTTGACCCCAGCTGGTAATAGGTTAAACACTTATTTACCCGCTGCTCGATCAGGGTCAATTGCCAGTGAACCAGATCGCCGGAATCTTGAATGCGATCGCTGCGCCGACAGATGCGTTCAACTTCAGAGGCAATGCGGTGGGCAACTCCGGTCAGTCCCCCCGGGCGTCGGTGCAGCCGGGCTGCCACCGTGTGTTGAATCCGATCGACCAGACAGGTCAGATCGGTTTGTTGATTCGGTAGGGATAAACGGAAACTGGAAAAGGAGGGATCGCTCCCAGGTAAGGAGGTCATAACAACGCCGGTAGATGCAAGCTTCATAAGTACCCAATCCTAACAACGACAGACAAGGGCGCACCACTAACTACCATTAACTACAGTTTTATCCCTGAGATTTCTGAGGGCCTGTGGCAGTCCTGTAAGTGGTTGTAGTCGGGTAATTGTCTAAAAGCGAGCGGGGGCTTAGTTAGGGAAGATTAGTTAGGGAAGAACCGTGGCACCCCATTCCTGGGCTAGTTCCCAATTCAGGCCCTGGCGGACAATCAGGGGCTGCCCCTGGCCCATATCCACGATGGTAGATACCTGGTAGGTCAGAGGTTGATCATCATCCACAATAATATCCACTAGATTTTCCAGGGCATCGAAAAGCCGGGCCTTGTCCATGGTCTCAGCCCCGGCAGCCAGGGTCAGGGCTGAGGTCGAAATCACCGGATTACCCAGGGTTTGCATAAGGGCCAGGCAGATGCCATGGTTAGGCACCCGAATTCCCGTAGTCCGTCGTTTAGGGCTCATTACCAAACGGGGCACCAGCTTGGTGGCCGGGAGCAGAAAGGTAAAGGGGCCAGGAATCAGTCGCCGGATCAGTCGGTAAGCCCCATCACTGACCACAGCATAGTCGGCAATATTGGAGAGTGAGTGGCATAGAAAGGTTAAGGGTTTGTCATTGGCCAGTTGCTTCAACTGCCGGACCCGCTGTACGGCACCCCGATGATTCAGGTCACAGCCAATAGCGTAGACTGTGTCTGTGGGATAAAGGGCTATTGATCCGGATCGCAGATCGTTAACAATGGTACTAATCTTACGAGACTCAGGATTAGCCGGATGGAGATGATATAGGGTAGCCATGGCACCAGATACTGTTACCAGTATGAAAACAATAGCTTACCTTGACTGCCCATCGGGCATTTCTGGGGATATGTGCCTGGCGGCGGTGATGGATGCCGGTGTGCCCCTCTCCTATCTCCAGACCCAGTTGCAGAGCCTGGGCCTGGAGGGGGAGTTCTGCCTGACGGTGGCATCCACCCAACGGCAGGGTCAGCGGGCTCTTCAGGTGGAGGTGACCCTGACCAATCCGGTCCCTCAACCGGCTGACCATCACCACCACGGTACCCACCAGGGATTTCGCAACCTACCGGCGATTCAGCAACTGTTGCAGCGGGCCGATCTGCCCGATCGCGCCCGGCACTGGAGTTTACGGGTGTTTCAGCAACTAGCGGAAGCGGAGGCAGCGGTCCATGGTATTGCGGTGGATCAAGTCCATTTCCATGAGGTGGGGGCGATCGATGCCATTGTCGATGTAGTGGGTACCTGCTTGGGGTTCGATTATTTAGGTATCGATCAAATCTACTGTTCTGCCCTACCTACGGGTCAGGGTCGGGTTAAGGCAGCCCATGGTTGGCTGCCAGTGCCAGCTCCAGCGGTGCTAAAGTTAATGGAACAGCGCTCCATACCAATCTACGATAACGGTTGTCAGGGAGAACTGGTAACGCCTACTGGAGCAGCCATTGTGGCTGCCCTGGCAGAGAAATTTGGGCCACCCCCCGCCATGACCCTGGAACGGGTGGGTCTGGGGGCTGGTAGGCAGGATTTACCCATTCCCAATATGGTACGGCTATGGCTAGGTAGGCCGGGCGATCGTCCCGCCCCCCAAGGGCATAGGCTAACGCCAACCCCGAGCCATTCAGCCCCAGTCCCCATTGATACCGGAGAAAGCATCCAGAAGGGTGCGGCGGCTGGGGATGATTCAGATAGTTCTCAGCCCTCTCACCACAACTCCCTAGAGCAACAAGGAACAACGGTAGCGGTGCTAGAAACCCAAGTGGATGACATGCTCCCCCAGGTGATTACCTACCTCTACGAACAACTGTTTACAGCTGGAGCCCTGGATGTATTTACCCAGCCCCTGACTATGAAAAAGTCTCGACCAGGGCTTTTAATTACCGTAATTGCTCCCATCAGTGCCGAAATCCCCTGTACCGAAATTTTA
Source organism: Nodosilinea sp. LVE1205-7 (assembly GCA_041879365.1). Taxonomy (GTDB): domain Bacteria; phylum Cyanobacteriota; class Cyanobacteriia; order Phormidesmidales; family Phormidesmidaceae; genus Nodosilinea. The sequence goes on from CP089923.1 coordinate 246,948, forward strand.
CTGGCGGAAACCTCGACCCTGGGAGTTCGCCATCAACGACAACAGCGTACCGTTCTACGGCGAGAAATAGAAAAGTTGAGGACCCGCCACGGCATGGTCGCCATCAAGCTGGCTTATCATCCCCAAACGGGCGATTTGCTTAACGTTCACCCAGAATACGAAGACTGTGCTAGCCTGGCTCGCCAGCATCATCTGCCCTGGCAGGTAATTTACGAGACTGCCTTGAGTACCTGGCACCAGCAACACCATCTTCCTCCGGATGCCTGACCAGTGGGGACTAACTCAACCAGGCGTCAATGTCTTGATCCCGTAGATAACCTATCAGAATCGGGCTGACCCCTGTTACCAAAGTAACAAATATCACAATTATTAATTGCCCCAGGTTCAGGTGACTGAGCAAATCCGTCAGGGCCCGACTGTCCTCCGCCGAGTGGGCTCCAACAAACCAGGCATTACAGGTTAGGGAAGTCCAAAGATCAACAAAGATAGCCATACCCCACACCAGGCGTAACAAGGTCAGAGGTAGTCCGGCAATACGGTAGCCCTGAGCCTGCTGCCACAGCGATCGGGTCGAAAAGCTAAAGGCCACCACAATTAGACAACCAATCACCGCCTGGCTCAGGGCAATGGGGTTGAGGCTCTCCAAAATTAAAATAATTCCCAACAGCGTGGTAACCAGGTCCCAGATCATGGTGAGTTGTAGAGCTCCCATCAAGACCAGTTTTTTTAGAATCAGCGGGGGAGGCCGGCGCATAGAGGATTAGCGGGGAGATAGGGCGAGTCCCAGCATTGACGGGGCTGTCGATCAAGCTGGGCCATAAAAGGCTATACAGGTGTTACCGTAATGCTTCTCGCGGATCAGTTGCAGTCCGGCGATAGGCTCTGCTGTCCAGCCCTTAGGACTATGCTCTACCGCGATTTCCCCTTCTGGTTTAAGTAAGTTGAACTGAGGAATTTTGTTCAGGACTGGGGTATAGAGACCACTGCGGTAGGGGGAATCAAAATAAATCAGATCAAAGGATTGACCCTTGAGCCGAGATAGTTGGTTGAGTACATCTCCTTTAAATAGAGTAATGCGCTGATCGGGTTTAGCTATCTTTTGCCAGTTTTGTCGGGCTACCCCATAGGCTTCTGCCGACAGTTCAATACCTACTACTTCTGCTGCCCCCCGCCCGAGGGCTTCTGCAGCCATGGCCCCAGTACCAGCGCACAGATCTAGCCAGCGACAACCCTGGATCTGGTTTTGCCAGATATTGCACACCGCCTGCCTGACCCGCACGGAAGTAGGACGGATGGCCAGTCCAGGTAGGGTTTTCAGGGTACGATTGCCATAAACACGAAGCATGGCAGTAACTTTAAACAGTCTATAAGAATTCTATCAAGGTCAGGTATGGATGCCGGGGAAAGACAGGCTATTCGCTAGGCTTAATAGAGCTCTCCACCGCAAAATCCATGTTCCGTTTGCTCAAACAACATTGGTCGGGCCTACGACTTCGGGGTTGGGCTGGGCTGGGTCTATGGCTAGGAGTGACCCTACTGGCGGTGGCTTGCCATGGCTGGCTATCCTGGGGTAACCAGTCACCAGCCAATCCCAGGGTTCGGCTAACCAATCTAGTGGATCCAGCCCAGGCCTGGAATTTCACCCCGAGCCCGATCGCTTTAGTCCCCAGGCCCTGCTGGACCTACGTTACCTGAATGAAGCGGTAGCCGGGCAGTCGGGCTTTATCCGCCGATCGGACAATGGTCAGGACTTTGTCACTGGGGCCGGCCAGCCTATTCGTTTCTGGGCGGTGAATACGGAAATCTGGAAAAGTAAGCCGTCAGCCATGGCAGAACATGCCAGATTTCTGGCTAAACGGGGGGTGAATATGGTGCGTTGGCACGGCCAGATTCCCTCCTCCAACCCTAAGGATGGCTTAAATGCTATTAACCTGACCGCCCGCGATCAACTCTGGCAATTGGTAGCGGCCATGAAAAAAGAAGGAATTTACACCACCCTTTCTCCCTACTTTGCCGCGGCTTTGCCCCTTCAACCGAACTGGCCAGTACCCCGGGACAGCGACACCATGATGGGGTTACTGTTTTTCGACCCGGTGGTACAGGCGGCCTATAAAGACTGGTGGCGAGCCTTGCTGGAACCGGTTAATCCCTACACAGGACTGGCCTTAAAGGATGACCCAGCGGTAGCCCTGTTGCAACTACAAAACGAAGATTCCCTTCTATTCTGGACCCTGGAACGGTTGAAAGGAGGAGACCTGGATCTGCTTCTAGGCCGTTACTGGGATTGGTTAATGGCTAAATATGGATCCTTAGATGCCACTCTAAAGGCCTGGCAGCAAAGCTCAATAGAGGGAGATAACCCCAGCCAGGGTCGACTAGGGCTAATCCCTATTGGGGAAATGACCCAATCTTCTGGGGGTAAAACTTCCGATTCTCTGGTCTGGGCCAGGGCTTAAAAACTCCCAAAATGCCGGCAGAGCCCAACGACTAGCGGACCAAACGGAGTTTCTCACGATTACCATGATGGATTTCCATCGCACCATGGTCAACTTTCTACGCCAGGAAATTGGGGTGAAAGCGCTGATTAATGCCGATAATTGGAAAACTGCCGACACGACTCGTCTCAACGATGCCGAACGCTATGCCTATAGCCCGGGTGACGTGATGGCAGTTAACCGCTACTACGGTGGCCTCCATAGCGGCCAGTACAGTGGCTGGGCGATCGTGGCGGGAGATCGCTTCACTGACCCTTCAGTTTTGTTGCAGCCTGACCAGCTACCGACCAACTTAAAACAGGTCAGTGGCTACCCTATGGTAATCACTGAAAGTTCCTGGGTACCTCCCCTCAGCTACCAGTCAGAAGGTCCCTTTCTGGTCAGTCTATTTCAATCCCTGACGGGTGTAGACGGTTTTTACTGGTTCCAACTAAATCAACCCCAGTGGCGATCGCCCGACTCTGCCAATGGCTACCTACCCTCCCTGGGCAAGTGGATTGCTGACACTCCAGAACTCCTGGGAAATTTCCCTGCCGCCGCCCTGATCTATCGTCAGGGTTACCTGAAAACCGGTACTCCAGTGGTGGAGGAACACCGTTCCCTAGAAGCTCTGTGGCAACGTCAAACACCCCTGATTAGCGAGGAAAGTAGTTTTGATCCAAATCGGGATCACCAAATTCCTAAAGCTCAGCCTGGCACCCCAACCATAGTCCATCCCCTGGCTTTTTTAGTGGGGCCGGTTCAGGTCACCTACGACGGTGACGTCAGCCAGAACAAAGCCATTGACTTCAGTGCTCACCTCAATTTTCAACAGCAAACCATCACCTCAATCACCACAGAAATTACCTGGGACTACGGCCAGGGTATCTGCTTACTCAACAGCCCTAAAGCCCAAGGAGCGAGCGGTTTCTTGCAGACTAGGGGAGCCATCAAATTGAAGGATCTGACCATTACCGCTGGCAATGCCTACGCCACGGTGATGGTGGCGGCTATGGATGATCAACCCCTAGCCCAGTCTAAACGAATTTTAGTGCAGGTGGGCACCACCGCCCGGCCTACCGATTGGCAACAAAAACCAGCCCAATGGACTGACGGCCAGGGCGCTCCCCACCAGGGTTACGAGGTGGTGAGCTACGGCAAACCTCCCTGGCAGGTGGCCAACACCGATGTTTTGCTCCAACTCAGCCATAGCGCTATCCGTCGAGCCCAGGCTCTGGATATGAATGGTATGGCCCAGGCAGATATCCCGATACAGCGACAAGGTGGGGAAATCAAGCTCCGTTTGCCGCCCAACACCATGTACGCCATTCTCACAACTGATTAATCCCCAACCACCGATCATGATCGGGAGCAATCAGCGAGGCCCAGATCCAAAGGTAAATCCCCTGGCTTGCCATGGGAATATGCTAGGATACCCACAAAGCACTTAAATATTCTTAATACTGAGTGCTCGATAATAGTTTTTTAGTTGATTCAGGTCAAAGGATTAAGGCCCCTGACGATAATGGGATAGGTCCGTTGAGTTACTACCTTAGAGGTCCCTGGAAAGATGAAGGTTATACCTGTGGAGTAGCATGATGTTCTCATCTGAGTCTTTCTCCATCGTCGGGGGGCTGTCTACAGTTGAAATTCTCTTTAAACAACCGCTAACAAGTCACATTTAAATCGTACTTTTTGAAAATATCATGGTGCAAAAGTCAGATTTTGTCCTGGCTCCCTACATGAAGAGCAACAACTACCGGGCAACCTATCAAATTCTGAATACGGTTCTACCCTACATTGGTTTATGGGTTCTAGCTGTCAAGGCGGCATCTATTTCTCTCTGGTTATTGCCACCCATCGTTATCTTGATGGTGTTGTTTTTACTGCGTTGCTTCTCCCTAATGCATGATTGCGGCCATTATTCCCTGTTCAAATCAAGGCGATTAAATCGACTGGCTGGTTTTGTTTTGGGAGCCATCAATGCCATACCCCAGTATGCTTGGTCCAGGGATCACGCCTATCACCACAAAACCAATGGAGATTGGGAACGTTATCGAGGCATTGGTGATTTTCTGTCTACAGAGGAATTTTCCCAACTCCAGCCCTTTGATCAAAAGCTCTATGGATTTTTACGCCAACCGATTATGACCCTGCCGGGGGGTTCTTTTATTTGGTGATTAAGCCAAGGCTAACCCTAATTCTCGGCATCTATGATTTTCTTCGCGATGGTGTGATCGGGTTCAAAGCCGATGGTAAAGTTAACCTTAAGCAGCTAATTGCCACCCACCAGTCTAAGCAATGGCCCACCAGAGAAGAATTCTGGGATTTGCTCTGGAATAATATTTTGGTGGTGTCCAGTTGGTTTATTTTCAGCTATTTAATTGGTCCGGCTTTATTCTTTAGCCTATATGCTTCTGTTTTAACTCTGGCGGGAGCAATCTTTATCTGCGTCTTTTTTGTCCAGCATAATTTTGAGGGAGCCTATGCCCATAAAACTGCTGGTTGGGATTACGTACGGGGAGCAGTTGAAGGGAGCAGTTATTTAAAATTGCCCGCTATTTTACGCTGGTTTACGGCTGATATTAGCTATCACACCATTCACCATCTTTCTGAGAGAGTCCCCAATTATAACTTGGCTGCCTGTCATCAAGCTAATGCCCATCTACTGTCTCATGTGAAAACTGTAGGCATTAAGGATATGTTGCACTGCGCCCAGTTCATTTTGTGGGATGCCAATACCAATAGCCTTGTAGGGATTGGAACTCAGTCTGGCAATCAAACTCCCGTTGCCCTTTAGGCTAATACCTCTGGGCCGCCAGGGTGACAAAGTTAGCCAGCATGGTTAATCCGGCCGGGGCAGATTTCTCTGGATGGTATTGCATGGCCATCAGATTTCCCTGGCAGATGGCGGCGGTTACGGTTTGGCTACCGTGGGTAGTGGTGGCGGCAATAATTGTTTTGTCGGTAGGATCAGCGTAGTAGGAATGGACAAAATAGACCCAATCCCCCTGGTTGATTCCCCACCAAAGGGGATGGTCAGGTTGGGTGAGGGTAAGCTGGTTCCAGCCCATATGGGGAATGGTAATCAGAGGTTCGCGGCAAAATCGCCGAATTCGACCTGGTAAAATGCCCAAGCCTGGTTCCTGCCCTTCATCACTGGACTCAAACAATAACTGTAGCCCCAGGCAAATCCCTAAAAAGGGTTTGCCACTGGCTATGGCAGTCTGAATTGGCCCTACCAAATGCCGCGATCGCAGATGCTGCATGGCAGGATCAAAAGCACCATCCCCTGGCAACACCAGGGCATCGGCCTGGGCTAAATCGAGGGGGCGATCGGTAATCAAAGGTTCTGCCCCCGCGATCGCCAGACCTTTACAGGCGGAATGGAGGTTTCCCATATCGTAGTCAATCACAGCTATTTTCACCATGTTCCGCCAACCTTATGACCAGTATGTTTTAGCCTATCCTACGCAGCCACGGCAGTACCCCGACCAATCTTAGTGTAGAGCTGGAAGATACCCGCTTCAGCCGAAATGTATCCATCCCTTAAGCCCCCGAGGTCTCCGTCTGCTGAAAGCTACCCTATAGCTGCGCTCGATTTTTCCTGGTACTGTTACTCTGACTTTAGTTAGCACACCCAGGAGAAAATTGAAGGGATCTATAGGGAAAGACTATAGTGAAAGTTGCATCCTAGATTATTGAACCCAGCCGTCTCTTAGCCATGATTGAAGTTGAGCACCTGAGCAAAAACTACGGATCCACCACAGCTTTGCAGGATGTCAGTTTTGCGGCGGAATCCGGTGAAATTTTAGGGTTTTTAGGACCCAACGGGGCAGGTAAAACCACCACTATGCGAATTTTGGCGGGCTATCTGCCCGCTTCCCAGGGCACAGCCCGGGTGGCGGGATACGACGTTCATAGAGATGCCATGGCGGTGCGACAACGAATTGGCTATCTGCCCGAGTCCCCCCCTTTATCCAGATATGACGGTGGCTGGCTTCCTCAACTTTGTGGCTCAAATTAAAGGGGTGTCGGCGGGTGAGCGCCAGCAACGGGTAAAAATCTCCATCGATCGCTGTGGGCTGGAGGATAAAAGTCAGGTTTTGATTCGCAAACTATCAAAGGGATACAAACAGCGAGTCGGCATTGCCCAGGCTATCATCCACGATCCCCCTGTCATTATTCTGGATGAACCAACGGTGGGCCTTGATCCGCGGCAAATTAACGAGGTGCGGCAATTGATTAAGAGTCTGGCCGGTAGCCATACAATCATTTTGTCAACTCACATTTTGCCCGAGGTGAGTATGACCTGCGATCGCATCACCATTATTAACCGGGGACAAATTGTTGTCACCGATACTCCTGCCAATTTAACCGCTCGCCTGGTGGGGGAAGGAATCTACGAAGTTGAAGTGCAGGGCAATGTGGACCAGGCCCAAGCCCTACTGAAGGATTTAGCCCAGGTGCAAGAGATTGTCCGACTGGAGACCAATCCCCTGCCCCCAGATCATCATCGCCTGCGGGTGCGGGGAGACGGCAATGCTACCCTGGGTCAGGAAATCGCCGCCACCCTGGTAAATGGAGGTCTGGGTCTGCATGAGTTGCGGCGACAGCAGGCCAGCCTGGAGGAGGTATTTCTCAACCTCACCACTGTAGAGGGGGTAGAATCAACCCCGTCCACTGGGGAGTACTCCAGCCCTGCCTAAACCGTTGTTTTCCCTGCCTTGCTGCCTACCCATGACCATGATCTATAGAACTATTCTGGCTATTTTTCGTCGTGAACTCCAGAGCTACCTGGCCTCCCCCCTGTCTTATCTGGTGGCAGGTTTTTTCTGGTTGTTGGGAGGGGTTTTCCTAGTCACTATGCTGCTGGGTTCCGAGGGGATTATTGCCCAGGTCGCCCAGGCAGACCAGGTGGCCCCAATGGGTATGCCGCCCTTAGATGTGGCCTACGAATTCATTAAAGCCTACGTAGGCTTGCTGGGATCGCTTTCGTTATTTATTCTCCCCATACTATCTATGGGTCTCTACGCCGAAGAACGAAAGCGCGGCACTCTGGAATTGCTAGCCACCTCCCCCCTACCCAACTGGGCCGTAGCCCTGGGCAAACTACTGGCAGTGGTGAGCTTTTACATTGGGCTAGTTTTACCCTTGATGGTGGGGCAGGCTATCGCCCTGGCCACCGCCTCTCCCCCATCCAGCCAGGGGTATTTGGTTTGGCCCACCTGGGATTGCTGTTGATGGCCGCCAGCGTACTGGCCCTGGGCATGTTTATTTCTTCGCTCACAGAAAGTACGGTGCTAGCTGCCATCATGACCTTTGCCCTGATTTTGCTCCTCTGGCTAGTTGATAGCCTGGCCCAAGGATTGCCGGGTGTAGCCGGTAAGGTGGTGGGCCAGCTGTCTCTGCTGAAGCACTTTACGGATTTTACCGAAGGCATTTTTGACAGTAGTGGGCTGGTATTATTTTTATCCTTGATTTTGCTGGGGCTTTACCTCACCGCCCAATTCATCGAAACCCTGAGATTTCAACGATCCTAGTTAGAGAACCAATAGTTTGTCATGAATATCGCCATTAAAAAGCGTTTAAAGTACCTGGTCTGGCCTGGCCTAGCCCTGATTACCGCAGCCCTGGTGGTAGGTTTCCTGGCGGGTTGGTCACCCCTGGCTCTAGCCTTACTAGTAGGAGGGGTGGGGCTGGCAGGAATCGGCCTGGGGTTTAGGAACTCTTCTGGTGGTGATGGTTTCTGGCAGCAGCGATCGACCCAGGCTAGCACCAATGCTCTAGTGGCTACTCTAGCGGTGCTAACTATTCTGGCTTTACTAAATTTCCTGGCGGTGCGTCACTCCATTCGCATTGATCTAACAGAAAATCAAATTTTTACCCTGGCACCGCAATCCCAGAAAGTAATCAAGGCTCTCTCGACTCCCACTAGGGTGGTGATCTTTGATCCCAATCCCAATCCTCAGGATCGCCAGTTACTGGAAAGTTACCGCCAGGCAGGGAACCAGTTTAGCTTTGAGTACGTTAATCCCTCTGAGAATCCCCGGCAGGCCCAGGAGTTTGGAGTTACCCAACCCGGGGCCGTGTTTTTACAGCAGGGCAACCAGCGGCGCTTAGTTCAAACCGTGAGTCGCAGCGATCGCCTATCCGAGCGCACCCTCACCAACCATCTCGATCAGCTCAGCCGCCAGGGTAGCTTAAGGGTCTACTTTACCCAGGGGCATCGGGAATTACCCATTGATGGTAGCAAGGCCGGTTTTCTGCAAGCTGCCACTGCCCTGAAAGATCAGGGCTTCACGGTGGAAACCCTGGATCTATCCACCACCGCTGAGATTCCTGAAGAGGGTAGTGTGGTGATCGTCGCGGGACCCTCTGCCCAATTTTTCGATAAGGAAGTGACGACCCTGACCACATACCTGGAAAAGGGCGGTAGTTTACTGTTGATGATTGATCCCCGCACCAGCCCCAATCTAGATCGCCTGTTGGATAGCTGGGGCATCAGCCTGGACAATCGAATTGTGCTGGATAGCTCCGGAGCCGGGCAAATGGTGGGCTTAGGCCCGGCCGCTCCCCTGGTCACCGACTACGGTGACCACCCTATTACCCATGACTTTGTGGGAGGCCGATCCTTTTTCCTCTGGTACGCCCCATCAACCTGGAGACCATAGCCGGCGTCACCGCTCAGCCCATTCTTCGCAGTAAACCTCAAAGCCAGGCTGAGGCCCTCTCCCCCAGGGAGAGGTAAAGATTGACCAGAATGCTCCTGCCGCCGGCCCCTACACCCTGGGAGTCGCGTTGCAGCGATCGCTGCCACCGCTCCAATCTGGGGAGAGCAAAGATAGTAGCCCCGAGGCTCGTCTAGTGGTAATTGGCAATTCTACCTTTGCTACAGATGGACTGTTTGAGCAACAACTAAATGGGGATGTTTTTTTGAATGCTGTCAGCTGGTTAGGTAAAAAGGATGACTCTACCCTGTCGATTCGCCCCCGACTAGTCACCAACCGACGCCTGGTGATGACGGCTGAACAGAAAACTGGTCTGATCATTCTGGCCCTATTCGTCTTACCCCTGGGGGATGGGTTCTGGCTTTCGTGATCTGGCTGAAACGACGATAATCCCTAGCAACCAGAGTTGCCCCAGCCCTAAGGCCGAGACTTGATGGGAGAATGATGAAAACTAGAATTCTGACCCCTAACTGCCAGCAATAGGCGTCCCGGGTCCTCCCCGATGGAGAAGAATAGGGTTAGGATAGGAAAACCCCTTGGAGGTTAGCTGTGTTTTTTAGTGTTGTAATTCCGACCTATAACCGCAGGCCAATTTTAGAAAATGCTTAACAGCCCTGGAACACCAGCGTTTTCAGAAAGACCTGATCAAAGACTATGAAATCATTGTCGTTGATGACGGCTCCAGCGATGGCACGGTGGAGTGGCTACGCCAATCCCAGGCAGAGTTTCCTCACCTGCGATTATTTGAACAAAACCATCAGGGGCCTGCGATCGCCCGCAATTTCGGCGTACAAATGGCTCGAGGAAACATCATTGCCTTTGTAGATAGCGATTTGGTAGCGGTAGAAGGATTTCTCCAGGCCCACGCCACGGCTCTGGCCAGCGCTATTGATCGCCATGGCAGCGATCGCTATTTCACCTACGGTCAGGTGATCAACACCTGCAATTTCGACAACCCTATGGCAGAAGGTGTAAAGCTCACCGATTATTCCCGAGCTTTCTTTGCCACAGGCAATGTCGCCATTGCCAAGCACTGGCTGGAGGAGGCAGGGTTGTTTGACAGCCAATTTACTCTTTACGGCTGGGAAGACTTAGAACTGGGTGTGCGCCTGAAAAACCTGGGATTATCCCTGGTCAAAGCCCCCCAGGCCATAGGCTATCACTGGCATCCGCCCTTTTCCCTTGATCAAGTACCCTCCCTAATCGATCAAGAAATCCAACGGGGTCGCATGGGAGTGGTGTTTTATCAAAAACATCCCACCTGGAATGTCAGAATGATGATCCAAATGACCTGGATCCATCGTATCCTGTGGGGTGTACTTACCCTGGGGGGCGACTAAACGAGCGCACCCTGGCTCCCTTACTGAACTGGCTGATCAACCAGAACAAACCTCAACTAGCCCTGGAAGTTGCCCGTCTATTTTTAAACTGGTACACCGTTCAGGAAGTCTATGCCGCCTATAACCAGCTACAAAGGTCTTCAATATAGCTTTGGCCCTAACCCTTAGACCGCCGATCAGCAGCCAATTTCAATCTGCCTAAGAGGTTATTTGAAAAGGGTTTTCCCGTTTTCCCAAGAATAGTTCGCCGTCAAAGGGCCACCAAAATACGGAATTTTGCGGTGATTATCCAATCCATAGGTATAGTTTGAGACTCTTCTTGGTTTTTCAAACAACCTCAAAGAGGTTGTTTGAAAAACGTTTGCCCAGGGATAGTTCGCCGCCAAGAGACCGCCAAAATACTGAATTTGTGGAGACCACCTTACTCCACAAACATAATTTGAAATCATCCGTAGCTCTTTAAACAACTTTCTAGGCCCCTTTAGCCGCCCTTTAAGGGAAACGAGGAGCCAGGACTCAGCATCCACGGGCAGCCAACAACATTAACTAATACTACTGATTTCTCCTTGAATGAATTTACATCTATCCTCCATCAACCTTTAATATATAAGCATCAGGGTAAGGAAAAGTATCGCGCAGTTAATACAAATATACCATGGCCCGTTACGCTAGTTGCCTTGATTTGCCTGAGGTAGACTTCGATGCAGTCAACCATAGCTTGCGGACCTCGATTTCCCGGGTCTTAGAATCCTGCGATTTATCCATTATCTATAGCTCCAAGGACTACGTGGTGGCTAAGGAAAAGCCTGGGAAAATTAATTTGTCGGAGTTAACCACTATTGAGGTTCTGATTCATCCGCCCAATTCTCTTTCTACCCAGGTTCAATTAAACTTGGTGGTAAAAAACGATCAATTGCCTCTCAAAAGCAATAATCACTGTAAAAGGGTTTTTGAATCTATACACCAGGCAATTTTAAGGAGTATGGTCAATCCTTAAGCTTCAGCGGTTTCAGGAAAATCCATGGAGTCATGATCTTCAGTTTCCCCCTCTTCCACCATATTGGGGCTGATCAACGTAATATCAAACTCATCGGGAGGAAAGGTTGATTGGCTATCTCGCTTAAGCTGATAGTAAATGGCTCTGGCTTGAGGACCAAAGACAATTTCGTCTTCGTTCTTCAAGTCATGGGCTAACAACTTACGGCCATTAATTAACATACCATTAGCGCTGGGCTTACCCTTAAGATTACCATCTACGATACGGTAATAAAAAGTATCATCATCCTTAGGCAGTTGAACGAGGGTAGCATGATGTCTGGAGACAAATTGCGAAGAAAGGCGAATATCGCATTTAGGATCTCTACCAATAGAGTAAACTGATCCATCCAAAACGATTTCCCGACGACCTTTACTGTCTTCAACAATCAGAATATTACTGAGTTTGTGATTCAATGCCATACTTGCTAATCAAAAGGACCAATGAAAAACTAATCAAAAAGCACCGATAAACCTGTTTAAGTATTAATTTTATAATAGTGGTAACAAGAACTATTTGTGGGCTTCATACTCAGGTACTCTGCCCCCTCCCTGCGTTGTCCCTTTACTCCCCTAACTCTTGAGTTTCTAGCTCTCTCTGTCGGCTAAAGTGAACAACTAAAGTTAATACCTAATAATACTGCGGTTATTAGTGTAGCAGCAGATTTTCTTCTGATATCGAGTACAGATAAAACTATGGCATCTGCCAGCCAGAGGCACCCAGGACCGTCGCCAAACTCAATAAAATCTAACACATTGGCCAGACCCCGGAGCAAAGAGCAGCCATAATGCCTAGCCAGCTCAATTAAAATCAAACTGGACCCCCTGGCTATAAGCTGAGAATCAATCCTTCACCAGTGGTGCTGAGTTCAACAGAATTACCCCCGATAGCGGCACAAGTCAACCTAACCCTACCTGGTTAACTAAGGGGTTAGGCTGTCAAGGTCGCTGCGAACAGCTTTAGAATCTGCTGCCAGGCGTCCTGGGCCGCTTCTGCCTGATAACTATAGCGTTGATCACAGAAAAATCCATGGCCAGCACCAGGGTAGCAGAAGATACGATGGGGAATCCCGTACTGGGTCAGGGCTGCTTCAATCTGGTCTACCTGCTGCAAAGGAATTAAGGGATTGGCGTCGCCAAAGAAACCGTAAAAAGTTCCCCCGATCTGGGCGGTCAGGCTCAGGGTAGGATCACCCCCCCCTGGAGTCATGGTAGTAATGCCAGCTCCATAGAAGCAGGCAGTAGCCTTGATTTCGGGCAAAGTAGCAGCCAGGTAAGCCACATGGCCCCCAAAACAAAACCCCAGGCACCCAACCCCGCTAGATTTGACCTTGGGGCTGTGGGTTAAATAGGCGATCGCAGACTGGATATCGCTAAGCAACTGGTCGGCCCGAGTTCCGTCTTTGTACTGGCGTCCCAGGGCCAGATCGGCCTCGCTGTAGCCCACCTCAAAATTAACTACCTGGCGATGGTAGAGGTGGGGGGCAATGGCAACGTAACCCATCGCAGCCAGACGATCAGCAACATCACGAATATGGGCATTAACACCAAAAACCTCCTGAATCACCACCACCCCAGGAAAGCTGCCCGCCGCCGTCGGCGCCGCCACATAGGCAGGAATTGCTAAGGCTGAACTGGTTAGGGTAACGGTAGTAGATTGGATTGGTAAAGGAACCATGACTGGACTTAAACTTGAGATCATTAGCTTCTCTTAACTTAGCTCTTAAGCGGATTTCCTAACAGCGTGCCCAGGTTACCAGCTCCCTTAGACCCAGACCCTACTTTAACCGATGCACTCTATCTTCAGGGCTCTGGCCAAAGCTATAATCTCTGGATAAAGATGGAACTACTAACAATGGGTTCTCAGGTTGCCCTAGTCCGGAGGTAGGATGATTCAATTTCACATTCAACCGGATAGCGAAATTCCCTCCTCGACCCAGCTCTACAGTCAGATCTGGTTCGCCATAGCTTCGCGCCAGTATCCACCGGGCTATCGTCTGCCCAGTACGCGCCAGTTAGCCACCTATACCGGTTTACACCGAAACACCATCAGTAAGGTTTATCGTCAGCTTGAAGAAGCCGGAGTTGTGGAAGCCATTCCGGGGTCGGGCATTTATGTGCGAGCCCAGGGCACCACAGAAAGCGCCCGCCCTCAGTCTGCCCTATGGCAGCAATTCACCCAGGCTCGGGGCGTGGTGGAGACCGCTTTAGATGATCTCTTACACCAGGGCTGCTCCCTTCATCAAGCTCGAGAACTGTTTCTCGGAGAAATTGACTGGCGGCTCCGCTGTAGTGCTCGGGTTCTGGTGACCGTACCCCGGCAAGATATTGGTGCCGGTCAGCTAATTGCCCGGGAGCTGGAAAACGCTTTGGCAATTCCCCTGCAATTGGTACCGCTAGAGGAGTTAGAAGAGGTATTATCCCAAACCCGGTCGGGCACAGTGGTCACCAGCCGCTATTTTATCCATGAGGCAGAGGCGATCGCTGCTCCCAAGTCGGTACGGGTAATTGCGGTCGATATCTACGACTACAAAAAAGAGTTAGCCATGCTGAAGCAGCTCCCCAAGGGGGCCTGCCTGGGTATCATCAGTCTGAGCACAGGAATTTTGAGGGCAGCGGAGGTAATTAGCTATAGTCTGCGGGGGGATGACATTATGATCATCACCGCCCAAACCGAAGATAGCTACAAACTCAATACCCTGGTCCATAGCGCCCAAACCATTCTGCTGGATGATGCCAGCCTACCAGCGGTTAAACAGGCGATCGCTAGGGCCGAACAGGACCTGATTCGCCCCCCCAACTGGTGGTTTGCGATAGCTATATTGGGGAAAAGTCTATCCGCGCCCTGAAACGAGAACTCGGCCTGGATTAAAGAAACAGGCAGGAAGAACCGTCCCAGTTATCCAGGATTATAGTTCCCCCGCCAAGCCTCTCAGTGATGGTGGTGATGGTGACCATGGCCAGGGTGGTCGTGGTCATGGTGATGAACATGACTCGACTCAGTAACTCTGGATTGAGCCGCCGCCAGAGCTGGATTAACGGCTAGGGCAGTGGTTGCCAACAAATCACCAATGAATTTATCCGCCCAGCCTGCGGCCATGGTTAGAAAACTGGGGTTATCATTCACACAGGGCATTTGCACGTAGGTGACCTGGGGTCGCTGTCGCCGCAGGCTGGCAATAATGTGTTCTACATCCAGCAGGGTTTCGTGGTTTTCGGTGGCAAAACCAATGGGCATAAACAACAGGGCGGTAGCACCCAAGTCAATTAAGTTGCGGGCCGCCAGACTGGCATTGGGCTGGGTCCATTTAATTAAGGGGGTATCATGGTTAAGCCAGCCCACGGAAATCAGTGGGTACTTATGGATCAGGCGATCGCGCACCTGGTCGTACAGCTTCTGACTTTCATCAATGCCAGAGGTAAAGCCTTTCGCTTCGAAGGGACAGCCATGGTTCATCAGCACGATGCCAATTTGGGAGGGTAGATGGGCTACCGCCAGGTGGCTATTAATCTTTTCTTCTACCAGAGCCACCAATAGATCGATATAGTCAGAGGCGTTGAAAAATGAAGGAATGTAGCGCATTCCAGTGACCCAATGCTGGCTCCCATCCATCTCCTGGGCCAGAGCTTTATTCACCTGTTCTACGGCAATACCACTGGTAAAAATGGAATCTACCACTAGCAAGGGATAGATCAGCAGCTTATCGTAGCCCTCCTGCTTCACCTGAGCTAAGACCTGATGGGGTAAAAAGGGCTGACAAAAGTTAAAGGCCTTAAATACCTTCACCCGATCACCCCAGCGTTGCTGCAAGTGGGCCTCTATGCCGGCTCGCTGAGCTTCGAAAATGGCATTGTGGGGGAAATAAAATTACCGTGCTGATGCCCCCATTCGTGTAGATCAAAGGCAGCCAGCACCCGGGCCAGGGGTGGGTATACCCAGGTAGGTACGGGGGCAAACTTAGCGGTGAGCAACTGCAAAGCCTGCTCATTGTAGTTGGCAAAATCATCATAACTTTCCACTTCGCCATACCCCATGAGCAAAACGGCGACCCGACTCTCGTTAGAGAAAGGAGACTGGGGAAGAGAAACCTGAAGGCGATCAGGGGTGGTAACCATACTAGGGACCGTTGAGAGAATAGAATCTTCTTCAGGCTACCATCCCCCCCAGGGGATGATATTAATAAAATAGGAAGGTCCGGCAACGGTTTAGAGATTGTCCCAAGCCCAAATACTTGGAGACAGATCAACCAGCATCTATCCCATGCCATCCTTGGCCTTTCCCCGGGGTCCCATCCCCTCCCTACTAGGGACAAGGTAGGCACAAATCTTCCCTTAAAAACAAGAAAGCCGCAGTAGCACAACATCTGGGTTGGATAGATTGACTTATGAACCATGTTAGTCAAGCATACCTACCCCGGAATCCCTAGGGTTTAAGGGCTAAACAGAGGTAGGAGGTAACCACCTATGGGGGTAAAAGCTTATCGGGGGAGCAGGTTACCCACGGCAGGTACTAACTGCTGGGCCTGGTGCAGGGAATAATCCGCCAGGGCCGACCAGGCCAGGCCAAGCACCCGATCAACAGTAATGTCATCCTTCATTAAGGTCCAGAGACGCTGGACTTCTTCGGTGTGGAGGCGATCGTTTTCGGTTAAGGCCAACAAAATCATCCGCCGTAGGTGCTCTGCTTCCCCTGACATCAGGTAACCCAGCCCTAACCTGGCAGTAGGCAACACATCAAAACTGGCATCTGTACGGGCCATAGTCAGCATATTTTCCAAGCGCTGCCATTGTAGCTGACCATCTTTGAAGAGAACCTCCAGAAGCCGCTGACGCAGAGCCGGGGTTTCGCCCAGCAAAAGGCGTCGGGCTACGTAGGGATAGGCCACATCAACGATTTTAAAGTCAGGATTGAGGCTCAAGGCTAACCCTTCCTGGGTCACCAGAGAGCGAATAATCAGGGCAAATTTAGCGGGCACTCGAAAGGGATAATCGTACATCAACTCAGAGAACTGATCGGTGATGGTCTTAAAATTAAAGTCCCGTACCTTGGCCCCTATGGAGTCTCCTAAAACTCGCTGTAGAGCTGGAATAATCGGCCTCAGGTCGGTATCTGGAGTCAAAAAACCCAGCTTAACAAAGGCTTGACCGAGCCGATCAAAGTCTTGATTAATCAGGTAAACCACCGCGTCCACTAGAGTTTCCTTAGTTTCCTGGTTGAGCTGATCCATCATGCCAAAGTCAATGTAGGCCATCCGACCATCGGCCATGGCAAACAGGTTACCGGGGTGGGGATTGGCATGGAAAAAGCCAAACTCTAGCAGTTGCCGCAATCCAGAGGTAACGCCAATTTCAATTAAACGATCAGGATTCAGCTTAGAAGCAGCTATTGTCTCCAGGTCAATCAATTTACACCCATCAATCCACTCCAAAGTAAGCACTCGATGGGTACTGTAGGGCCAGTGAATGCGGGGTACCTTTACCGTCTCATCGGTTTAAAATTTTCGGCAAAACGCTTGGCATTATGACCTTCGTTAATGTAATCAATTTCTTCAAATAGCTTGGTGCCAAACTCATCGACAATCAGGGTCAGATCGTGACCCAGGTTAAGGGGTAAAAACCGACCTAACCAGGTAGCCGCCCAACGCATCAAAAATAAGTCCCGACAGATCATGGGGCGCAGGTTGGGGCGTTGCACCTTCACCGCCACCTCCTCGCCAGAAAATAGTCGGGCTCGATACACCTGACCTAAACTTGCCGCCGCCACGGGGGCGGGGAGAAAGAACTAAAGATTTCCTCCGGACTATAGTCTAGCTCTGCTTGGATAATGGCCCGGGCCTGGGGAGTAGGAAAGGGAGGTAACTGATCCTGTAGCTTGATCAGCTCTTCCAGAAAATCCTTACGCACCAGGTCGGGGCGGGTAGAAAGGGCCTGCCCCACCTTAATGAAGGTGGGACCCAGATTAGTTAAAACCTGGCGCAACTGGCTAGCCCGTCGAGGTTGATTTTGTTCTTCTCGTCCCAACCAGAGATCGCTTTGCAAACCCAGCACAAAGGTCCCCAACCACCAGGAAATTTGCAGAATGCGCCAACCTATGGTCCAGAACCGCCAACGATAGTAGCGCCCTATAACCAGAGGATCATAGGCCTGGAGAGAACCGGGATCTGCACCTGTCACTGCACTATCACCTCTTACTGACCTTCACTGGAAATGGTCACTCTGGTCAACTCCCTGGAACAGGGATAGTTACTTCCCTTTGGACCCTTAATCATAGTATAGAAAACTACAAACAAATTTGGAATCAGATTGAACAATTCCAAGCCTTAAGCTTTCCTAAGGTCGTCAGCTGATCAACCCCTGAGTTAACCCACCCTGACTGCCGTCAAACCAGCCTGAACCAGGGCTTGCTTGAGGCGCTCAACCACCTGTTCCTGCTGCTCCCGTCTCAGCTCGGGAAACATTGGTAGGGACAGTACTTGGTGAGCGGCGGTTTCGGAGGCAGGTAAGTCTCCCGGTTGATATTCCAGGTAACGATAAACTGGCTGCAGGTGTAGGGGTAGGGGATAGTAAACGGCGGTGATCACCCCCGCGTCCCGGAGCAACCGCTGTACCTGATCCCGCTCGCCACCATGGGCGGTTGCTCCAGTTAACCGCAGGGTGTACTGGTTCCAGACGCTCTGACCGAAGCTAACCCCCTGGGGACAGGCCACCTCCTCAATGGACTTGAGCAGTTGGTGATAATTGGCAGCAATTTGACAACGCTGTTGATTCCAGTCATTCAGATAGCGCAGCTTAATTGCAAGAATGGCAGCCTGCACCGAATCGAGACGACTATTAATACCGATCGCTTCGTGGTGATACTTAACTCGACTACCATGCTCCCGTAGCATTTTCATAGTGGCAGCCAGTTCGGCATCGTTGGTGGTAATCGCACCACCATCGCCACAGCCCCCCAAATTTTTGGTGGGGTAAAAACTAAAGCAACCCAGTTGACCAATACTACCGACCTGTTGGCCCTGCCAGCGGGCCCCGGTGGCCTGAGCGCAGTCTTCGATCACCGCCAGATTATAGCGATCGGCCAGTCCCAGCAAGGGTTCCAGATCGGCGGGTTGGCCAAACAGGTGAACCGGCATAATGGCGCGGGTGCGATCGCTAATGGCGGTCTCCAGTTTGGCGCAGTCCAGGGTAAAGCTATCGAGGCTAATATCAACAAATACGGGAGTCGCTCCCACGGCGCTAATCACCTCCGCGGTAGCGATAAAGGTAAAGGAAGGGGTAATGACCTCATCGCCAGGACCGATCTTGAGAGCCCTGAGGGCTAAATAAAGCGCATCGGTGCCAGAGTTACAGACGACGCAATGTTCTGTTCCAACGTATTGCCCAAAGGCATGGGCAAAGGCCTCCACGGTCGGACCATTAATATATTGCCCTGAAGCCAGAACCGCAGCCACGGCGGTATTGACCTCAGCTTCCAGGGTCTTGAACTGCTCTGTTACATCAAAGGGAGGAATAACAGTCACTCGCGCACACTCGTCTAGAATATAGGCTTAGTTTAGCAGTCATGGGTATGTCAGCCAGTGGTGGATTCCCAGGCTTCAGGCGGTAAAGTTTAAGAGTAATGGCACCGGGAGAGAAGTCAAAAGAGATTTTTGCGGCCTTTCTTCCCTAACCCCTGAGTGCCCACTTTAGTGCTTATCAAGGAAGTTATCTTTGACCCAGCCCGGTTCCATCGATGCCACAGAACACACCTATTGGCTGGAGCGATGTTTAGCCCTGGCCCAACAGGGTATGGGACGCACGGCCCCAAATCCGATGGTGGGGGCAGTGGTAGTAAAGCAGGGGGAAATAGTAGGGGAAGGATTTCATCCTGGCCTGGGCCTACCCCACGCGGAGGTCTTTGCCCTGCAAGAAGCGGGGGAACGAGCTCGGGGGGCGACCCTTTACGTTAACCTGGAGCCCTGTAATCACACGGGACGAACCCCGCCCTGCACAGAGGCGATTATCGGATCGGGGATTCGGCGGGTAGTGGCGGGTATGGTTGATCCCGATCCCAGGGTATCGGGTGGGGGCATTGAGCGCTTACGAGCAGCGGGTATTGAGGTCATTGTGGGGGTGGCGGAGAGAGCATGTCAGCGACTGAACGAAGGCTTTCTTCAGCGGGTAACTCGTCACCGGCCCTTGGGTGTGCTCAAATACGCCATGACCCTGGATGGTAAAATCGCCACCCAAGCTGGTCAGAGCCGTTGGATTACAGGCCCTACAGCCAGGGCCGAAGTGCACCGCCTACGGGCCCATTGTGATGCCGTGGTAGTGGGGGGCAACACCGTCCGCTGCGATAATCCCCACCTTACTACCCATGGTTATAGTGGCCCTAACCCTAAACGGGTAGTCCTCAGTCGCCAGCTTGACTTGCCGGACCAAGCCCATCTCTGGGCTACCGAGATAGCTCCTACTCTGGTATTTACTACCCCAGCAGCGGCTGAAAATCAGGTGCAAAGACTAAGGGATCTGGGAGTTGAAGTGATTACCCTAGATCCCCTCACCCCCGCTCAGGTAACCGATTACCTCTACCAGCAGGGCTGTGCCATGGTGTTGTGGGAATGTGGTGGTAACCTCGCCGCCCAAGCGATCGCTGATCGGGTAATCGATAAACTTTGGGCCTTTATTGCCCCTAAGTTAATTGGTGGTAATCAGGCCCCCACCCCGATTGGCGATCTGGGTATTACCCATATGGCCCAAGCGATCGACTTGACAGCTCTGACCTATCGTTCCCTGGGAGAAGACTACTTGATTGAAGCTTACCTGAACTATCCCCCATCGCCTTCCAACTAGAGCTGGAGCGCTAAAGTCCGTAGTGGACGTTACCGGCGATCGTATTGATTTATCCTTAAGGCAGCTCCATCAGGCAAAACCCTAGCCATGGCCTACACCCAGCTGACAGCCCTACCCCTAGCCATTGGTTTGATGGCTTTCCTTTACTCTTCCGTGGGTCATGCTGGTGCCTCAGGCTATATTGCCGTGATGACACTCTGCGGCTTTGCCACCGGGCTGATCAAACCCACTGCCCTGATCCTTAATATCCTGGTGGCCACCATCAGTACCGTACAATTTTGGCGAGCCGGGCACTTCTCCTGGAGTTTGTTCTGGCCCTTTGCCTTGCTATCGGTTCCGGCAGCCTTTGTCGGAGGCTACCTGCACCTACCAGGTGCAATTTTCAAGCCTTTGCTCGGGGTTGTGCTACTTGTCTCCGCCCTTCGCCTGGTTTTCCGCCGTAGCGATCCGACCCAGATTACCCCCCCAATCCTTCAACCGCCCTGGTGGTTGGAGCTGGCATCGGCTTGGTGTCAGGTCTTACCGGTACAGGAGGGGGAATTTTCCTAACCCCTCTGTTGCTATTACGAAATTGGGCACAGACGCGATCGGCGGCAGCGGTTTCGGCCTTATTTATCCTGGTGAATTCAATAGCTGGGCTAGTCGGTCATTTTAGTAGCGGTCAACCGATCCCGTCTCTGGCCTGGGGATTAGCCGGTGCTGCCGTAATCGGCGGTACCGCCGGTTCACAGCTGGGTAGTCAACGTTTTCCAGTACCTACACTATCGCTTGTACTATCAGTAGTACTAATCATCGCAGGCTGCAAGTTAATTTTTACCCGGGGATGAGCATAGATCCTAACCAATTCTGGCGGCGGGGTTTTGATGAATATTGTCACCCAGAAAGAATACGGAGATATCCCCTTTCAGTTGTTTGGCCTCGCCCATTGGAGTGGGCTGGGATGTATTTTACTGCTGAATGGGGTGATGGTTTATTGGGGACGACAGGCATCGGCCAGAGCCCGTGCTATCTGGCGTTGTACTTTAGCCAGCTTACTACTGTTGAATGAAGCAACCTGGCAACTTTGGACCTGGAAGAGTGGTTCATGGACACCACAATCCATGCTCCCCTTACATCTTTGTAATCTCTTGGTATTACTCAGTGCCTACGTGCTACTCACCAAAAACCAACTGGGATATGAGTTTTTATATTTGTTGGGTTTAGCTGGAGCGACCCAAGCTCTGATCACCCCTGACATCGGCAACTGGAGCTTTCCCAATATTCGCTACTTTATTATTTTTATTGGCCATGGGGGGATAGTAACCGCGGCCATTTATATGACCTTAGTGGAAGGCTACCGCCCCTACTGGCGTTCCCTATGGCGGGTCATTCTCTACCTCAATGGCTATATGGGATTAATAGGCATTGTGAATGGGGTTTTGCAAAGCAACTATTTATTTATCGCCCATAAGCCAAATTTACCGACCCTGTTAGATTACCTGGGACCATGGCCGTGGTATATCCTGGGCATGGAAGGCGTCGGTATAGGCTGTTTGATCTTGTTATACATGCCGTTTTACTGGCGAGATCGGAAACATCGCCAAGGCAACTAACTGTATAGCTTTGGCCATGGGTTTAAGGCAACCTTAATGGGTCAATTAGAAGATAACAAGCATGGGAGTCTGGATAGGTTGGTAGCTGGTCTCCATGCCGGCTCAAGCAAGATAGGCAGAAAAAATTAGGGGCTTTCAGATCAGGCTGAAAGCCCCCAGGAGGCAGGAAATTTACCAGGAGTCGGACTAAATCACCTAAAACAGGGTTAGCAAATACACTAGGGCAAACAGGACAATCCAGACCACATCCACAAAGTGCCAGTAGATTTCTGCCATTTCGGGACCGGTGTGGGTAAGGTCAGTGTAGTGATTGGGCCGCCGCGATCGCCACAACACCCCTAGAATCAGCAACAGCCCAATAAACACATGGAGACCGTGGAAACCGGTCATCAGGTAAAAGCAGTTACTGAACAGATTAGTGGTGAGGCCGTAGCCCAGGTTCATATATTCATAGACCTGGCCTACCAGAAACACCGCTCCCATGGCCACCGTAATGCCAAACCAAAGTCGTAAGCCGGCCAGGTCATTTTTCTTGATGGCCTTGGTGCCCAAATTAATGACCCAACTACTAGACACCAGAATTACCGTGTTTATGGCGGGTAACAGCAGTTCTACTTCAGTATCCTCTGGCGGCCACTGGGCGATCGCGCTACGGAATACCAAAAACACCGCGAAAAAGCCACAGAACATCAAAAACTCAGAGGCTAAAAAGGTGAGCAACCCCACCACACGTAAATCCTGATGGCTATCTCCGTGAACAGCGCTGGGGGAATTAGAGTCAACGGTAGTTTGCATAGATCGGGTAAAGGGAATAGGGACCAATCAAACTGGATCGGGAAAGCTGGTGCCAGGCCAGGGAAGGAAACCAATCGAAGTTACCCAGAAGGGATTGCTAATTTTCGGAAGTTTCTAATTGCTCCCTACCGTAGTCGTAGGGTGGGCGGGTAACCACCGGCAACACCTCCCAATTTTCAATAATCGGAGGTGAAGCAGTGGTCCACTCCAGGGTCAGCGCGTTCCAGGGATTGGGACCGGCCAGGGGACCTTTGATCCAGCTCCAGATAATGTTGATGTAGAAGGGAATCACTGATACGGCCAGAATATAAGCCCCGAGGGTAACCAGCTGATTCAACCCAGCAAATTGGGGATCGTACATGGCTACCCGGCGAGGCATGCCCTGCATACCCAACTGGTGCATGGGGGTAAAGGTGAGAATAGTGCCAATAAAGGTCAGCACAAAATGAACCTGACCCAACCGTTCATTCAGCAAACGTCCTGTAATTTTGGGAAACCAATGGTATACCGCCGCATAGACACCAAATACAGACCCCCCAAACAAAACATAGTGGAAGTGACCGACGACATAGTAGGTATCGTGGACATGGATATCAAAGGCAGAGGCCCCCAGGGTGACGCCGCTGAGGCCGCCAAACACAAACATAGAAAGTAGGCCAACGGCAAACAGCATGGCGCTGGTATAGCGAATCTTGCCACCCAGAGAGTCGCTACCCAGCTAAAAATCTTGATGCCTGTAGGTACGGCTACAATTAAGGTAGAAATGGTAAAGAAAATCCGCATCCAGGGCGCCGTACCGCTGGTAAACATGTGGTGTACCCAAACGAACAGGCCCACCAGGCAGATGGTCATGGAGGAATAGGCGATCGCCTTATAGCCAAAAATAGGCTTACGGGCATGGACCGGAATAATTTCCGACATGATCCCGAAGATCGGCAGAATCATCAAATAAACGGCCGGGTGAGAGTAGAACCAGAACAGATGCTGGTACACCACCACATCACCCCCCCTTCGGGCTTATAGAAGGAGGTGCCAAAGTTGATGTCAAACAGCAGCAAGATCATACCAGCCGCCAGCACAGGGGTAGAAAATAGGGCCAGGGCCGCGGTCGCCACCATGGCCCAGCAAAATAGAGGTAACTGGCCCCAACCTAAGCTGGGAACCCGCATTTTCCAGATGGTAACCAGAAAGTTTACAGACCCTAAAATAGAGGAGGTTCCCAGCAGCAGAATCACCAAAATCCAAAGGGTTTGGGCCGTGTTAGCGGTAATTTCACTCAAGGGCGGATAGGAGGTCCAACCGGCCTGGGCTCCACCGAAGAAAAAACTGGCCAGCAATAGGGCACCAGCAGGAGGAATTAACCAAAAGGCCAGGGCATTTAACTTAGGAAAGGCCATATCCCGGGCCCCAATCATCAGGGGAATCAAATAATTACCAAAGCCCCCGATCGCCGCTGGAATAATCCAGAGGAAGATCATAATGGTGCCGTGGTTAGTCAAAAACGCATTGTAGAGATTAGGGTTAATAAAGTCAGAATCGGGGGTGGCTAGCTCCGTCCGCATGAGGACCGCCATAAAACCGCCCACCAGATAGAAGATGAAGGCAGATACCAGGTATTGGATACCAATTACCTTATGGTCAACGTTAAAGGTGAAGTAGTCGTACCATTTCCAGCGATCGGGATGACCATGGCCAGAGTCGGGTAGGGAAGCATTCAGGGGCAAATCTGCTGATGTCATGGCTTGAATATAAAAATACTAAAGTAAAGACGAGATGGACAATTAGGGCTTTGGGACAGTAGCCAGAACCATGACCCTAAGACCGGTATGAGTCGGAGTACTGGCGCCAGGGATCAGGCTGGTGGCCAATCCAGTCATCTACATTGGGTTAGGCTTGATCTGCTCAGTCAACCGCACAACTTGTTGAGGCGCGATCGCAATCTGATCGGCGATACGACTTAAATGATCGCTATGGTCATGGCCTGAAGCCAGAGTCTGGCCTTCAGTAGCCGCTGGCACCTGGGCCAAACGGCTGTTCACCCAGGTCTCGTAGTCCGCTTGGGAATGGACAATCACCTGAGTTCGCATACCTCCGTGGTAGGCACCACAGAGTTCAGCACAAACCACTGGATAGGTACCTTCCCGACTAGCGACAAAGCGTAATTCCGCCGATTGACCGGGTAGGGCATCCTGTTTGAGCCGAAACTGAGGTACCCAGAAGGAATGAATCACATCCTGGGCCTGAATCAAAAGCTGCACATCCTTACCAACAGGTATATGCAGCTCGCCATCAACGATACCGGTATCGGGATAGCTAAAGATCCAGGCGTACTGCATACCGGTGACATTCACCGTCAAATCGGGAGTCTTTGCTTCTTCCTGGGGGGTAGCTCCAAATCCATAAACTTGCATCTGGGAGTAAACGTCGTCAGCCTGGGCCAATAAATTGGTGGGAACATCCACAACGACAGCCTGAGGAGCCTGGGCCACCATCGTGCCCTGGTGATGGTGACCACCAGGGGAAAAGCCTCCCATTTCTTGAAAGACAACAACGCTGTAAAGGCTAAGACCCACCACAATAACGGCGGGGATAGCGGTCCAAAATACCTCTAAAGGAAGATTTCCCTCGATTGGCAGACCATCGCTTTCATCTCCCTGACGCCGCCGGAAGCGAATCAAGGAATAGACGATCGCGCCCTGGACCACAATAAATAGAGCGGTACCAATGGTAACCATAACATTAAACAGTTGATCTACCAAAGGTGCCTGCTCTGAGGCTTGTTCCGGTAACCAATGGTTATTCTGGCCAAGCCAGAGGCTAATCAAGGTTACTCCAATACCGATAACAAGGGTCCACAACGGGGCTGGAATCTGTTGCATAGCCAATCTCCACCAGGGCACCAAAAAGTTTTTGAGTCGGGAATGGTAGTATTCCTCGAAGCGTTTGATCTGGAATTTTCTTTCCGTATCCTAAAACCGAAATCCCCAAAAGGATGGAAAACTTTCGATTTACTTCAACTGTTCCCCTGGTAATCACTTTAATTCCAGTTCCAGCGAGCCTCTCCAGGGTTAAATCGGTTTAGATCATCAAGGTTGGAGTCGGGGAAAGCTAATAAAACAGAATGAAAAGTAATGGGTTTTAGCGATCGGCTTCAGCTCTGGGTAAAATCTAGCCAGATAAGAGTCTGATGATTCCAGGTCTAGACCTTGGCAATAGATTTAAATCTTACTTTTTTAAGGTGGTTCGGCCTGGTTGACAGGCAGAGGTGCTGAGTTGGGGTCGGTCTATTTTCTACCGCAGTGTACCTGATAGCTATGAGTTTTTCCTCCGATGCCATTGCGAATTTATGCAGTTCTGATCCCCAGACCTTGACTTCAGACCAGGTCAGCCATGATCTGGAGTTTCTACGGGCAACCCTAACCGGGGCCGAGGCCGCCAACGATCATCAGGGTCAGATCCTAATTCTCCGGCAGATGGCTACCCTATATTTGCAAAAGCAGCAGCCGCAACAGGCCAGCGCCTTGATTCAGATGGCTTTAACCATTGCCCTGAAACAGGGCTATCAACAGCAAGCCTACGACTTTCAGCGACAGTTAAGCACCCTTTACAAGGCCCAACATAACTTTGAAGCGGCCCTTCATCATCTGGAGGCAGCTGAAGAAATCGCTTCTGAGTTAAGACATCCAGAGTCCCTGCCACTCCAGGGACAGGCAGGTAGCGTAGCCCGAACCCATGGTAATTCTCCAGCCCCCCCGTCATGGTTCGATTACCAGGTTTTGCAGGTGCCCATGTTATTTCGTAACATTGTCGAGCAGGCCCAGATTGGGGTGGCGATTTTTCAAGAAGGTAGTATCGTCTATTGCAATCGCTGCTTTCAAAGTTGGCTAGGTTTTGCCATCTCTCAGTACCAACCAATTCGCCTGGAAGAGATTTTGCCCAATATAGATTACCAAGACCTGCTGGCCTGTCGAGGACAACCGGAGGCCCAGATGGGCGAGCTATGCCAGAGTGAGAAACAACTCCAATGTCACAATGGTCAAATAATTGATATTGAATTCCATGCCTCCGTAATTGAGTTTAACTATCGCCCCGCCGTCCTGACTTTTATGCGCAATATCACTGAGCGCAAGCAGATGGAAAATCATCTGAAAGCGTCAGAGGCTCGTTACCGTAGCCTATTCGATCATGTTCCCATAGGCCTGTGTCGCTTTAGCCCTGAGGGTAATCTGTTAGACGCTAATCCTGCCCTGGTGCATATGTTTGGCTTTGGCGATCGCGCCTCCTTCCTACAAGCTAATCCACTAATTGATTCAACCGCCAGCCGGGAAGATTGGCAAAACTGTCTAAAACAGGTGGGTCTGGTCAAGCACTGCGAACTCGAACTGTGCCGCCAGGATGGACTGGTCCTATGGATTCGGGTCAGGGCCCGAGCCGTGACCGATAGCACCGGCCAGATCGCCTACTACGAAGGGGCAATAGAAGACTTTACTGAAGTTCGAGCCGCTCAGCTAGCATTACAGGAACTGGCTATTCGAGATTCTCTCACCCATGTATACAACCGCCGTCATTTTTTTGAAGTCACCCAACGAGAAATGGCCAGGGCCAAACGTTTCAACCGATCCCTGACACTTCTGTTGATTGACATCGATCACTTTAAGGTTATTAACGACACCTACGGCCATCTGATTGGGGATCAGGTGCTGCGGGATGTGGTGCTACGGCTCAAGGGTAATCTGCGTCAAAGCGACATTCTGGCCCGCTATGGAGGCGAAGAATTTATTGTACTGATGCCAGAAACCAACCAAACGGATGCCTGGTGTGGGGCCGAACGGTTACGCCGAGTCATCGCCGAGACCCCCTTTGACACCGACCAGGGTTCCCTAAAGGTAACCATAAGTATTGGGGTAGCCAGCTGGATAGGCCACCCCAGTATCCCCATGCCTGCCCTGGAAAACCTGATTAATCAAGCCGACCAGGCCCTACTACGGGCTAAACAGGAAGGTCGCAATCAAACCAAAACCGCTGCCTAGAAATCCCACAGCAAACCTAACTGGCAATATAGCCGTGCATGGCTGACTTGCGTCGCCGGAGGTGCTTAAGGGCCTGCTGCTCGAGCTGACGTACCCGTTCCCGACTGATATTCATGCGATTACCCACCTTAGCTAGGGATAGCTCCTTGCCATCCTCCAGACCATAGCGGAGGGAAATCACTTCTTTCTGCTGGGGAGTTAGCTCTGCCAGCAAACTGCGAATGTCTTGCTTCAGAGATTCCTGGGCGGTAAAGGTTTCAGGCGAAATGCCATCGTCCTCCAATAGCTCCTGCAACTCTGTATCCTGATTATCACCAATACGAACATCCAGAGAAACTGGTTGTCGCGCCATCACCAAGAACTCGCGAATTTGTCTTGGCTCCAGCTCTAACTCTTCACCAATTTCCACCGCACTAGGACTGCGCCCCAGCTTTTGAGATAATTCTCGCTGAACGCGCTTAATTTTATTCAACTTTTCGGTAATGTGAATGGGCAGACGAATGGTGCGGGCCTGCTGGGCAATAGCCCGGGTAATGGCCTGACGAATCCACCAGTAGGCATAGGTGGAAAACTTATAACCCTTAGTGGGATCAAATTTTTCTACCCCCCGTTCTAAACCCAGGGTGCCTTCCTGGATTAAGTCGAGAAACTCCAGAT
This sequence comes from Nodosilinea sp. LVE1205-7, assembly GCA_041879365.1. Lineage (GTDB taxonomy): Bacteria > Cyanobacteriota > Cyanobacteriia > Phormidesmidales > Phormidesmidaceae > Nodosilinea. Next base: position 275,431 of record CP089923.1, read on the forward strand.
TGCGCTTTTGATATTTTTTAGCGATCGCTACCACCAGCCGCAAGTTGGCCTCAATCATCTTGCGCTTGGCCCGTTCCCCCTGGGCTAACTGCCTGGTTAACTGTTCCTCAGTTATTTCGGCTGCCCTGGTCCACTCCTCCAGGGAAGGCTGACGCTGCAAGGTCAGAGCCAGTTGTTCCTTCAACTCCAGCAACATCATGTAGGCTTGCACCTGCTTACCGAAGATAATTTCTTCCTCATGGGTTAACAAGGGAACCCGACCAATCTCATGGAGGTAGGTGCGAACTGCGTCAGCACTGTAGAGAGGTTTAGGATTTGATAATCGAGGTTTAAGATTTGACATGGCTTAACTTCACCTTCACTGACAATGCTAAAAACACCTGACGAAAAAATTAAACCTGACCAATGGCGTCACTCTTTCGTCACTTCTGAGTAGAAAACTACAGGACGGTTAACTAATGAAATAACTAATGGGACCCTAATCTTGTCCTAAGGCGGAATCAAGGGCAGTGCAGGCTGCCTTAAGAGCGATGAGAAGGCCCTGAAAAAAGATGAACTTCAGGCCTATCGGAGGCAAGCTCCTTGCCCAAAGTGGCGCTACTCCCAAGGCTTAAACCCTAAACCACCCAAAACAATTGTACTGATCAAGTTCTGGAGCGTAAAGCCCTGAACAACCTGACGAACTTTAATGACTCTACTGAAGTTGTTTTTGTTTCTGAACCTTAATTATTGAAAACGTAAGTCGGTCAGTCTGCATCCCATGATTCAATTTCGACTCTGTGAAGCACCGGTTCCTGAGATCCCGGCAGCATCCTTAATGCTTTTATTATCAGGCTTAGCCTAGATTTAGAAATAGGGCTTACCCGACTGGAAAACCGTACCCTAGGTCTGTACCAGTTCTCGGAACCAGTTATCAGTCCAGAGAGAGTCAAAGGCAGGCTCAGTACGGGCTTCTTCCCGGTAGGCAGGGTCAATGCGCACAGCCTGCTGTAGCGCTTCCAGGGCAACGTCAACCTGGCGCTGGAAGGCGTAACAAATGGCCTTATTGTAGTGAGCTCTGGCATAGTCACTATCTAGAGCGATGGCCTTATCGAAGCTCTTTAGGGCTTCTTCATCCTGGCCTAACTTCACCAGGGCCAGACCCCGGTTATCCCAAGCTTTAGCACTATCGGGGTTAAACCGTACTGCCTTATCAAAGGAGACCAGGGCTTCATCATAGCGCTCTAACTCTAGCAAGGAAAGACCCCGATTAAGCCAGGCGATAGCATCGTTAGCCTGCACCTCAACAGCCCGATCAAAGGACTGGAAGGCTTCTTCATGGCGCTGCAAGATGCCGTAGGATACGCCCCGATTAACCCAGGCTTCGTGGTACTCAGGGTTAATTACCAGGGCTTGATCAAAGGCCTCAATGGCCTCTTCTCGCCGTTTTAATCGACTTAAGATCATGCCGCGGTTGAGCCAGACTTTGGCGTCTTCTGGAGTAATGGTAGTTAGTTGATCAAAGGTGCTCAGGGCCTCCTCCGGTCGTCGCAGTTCCCGCAGCAGCAACCCTTTTTGGTAAAGGGCCTGACTATGGTGAGGGTTAAGGCTGAGTAGCCGATCTAGGGAGGTCAGGGCCGCTTCGAGTTGTTCTAAAGCCTGTTGGGCCTTAGCTCGGTTGAGCCAGAGATTAATATTCGCGGGCTGAATCTCCAGGGCTCGGTCGTAATCCGCCAGGGCCAGACTATAGTCGCTGCTGGCAAGATGGCGATCGCCGCTCTGAATGTATTCGTCGGCGGTGAGGAATAGCTCTGGTCGGTTGATTTCCAGGCGAACAATTTTGTCTGTTAGGGTTGTAAACTGATGGCGAGTCTCGCTCATAAAGGAATCCGCCAGATACTGGGGAGTGACTTCTCCGAGCCGTTCCATAATTTCTTGCTTTTGGTGCTGAGCGTCAGCCTGAATCGCTTCCAGGCGAACCTTATAGCTTTGTTGCAGCAAGGCCATATCCCCCAAAGCTACTTCCCGACCAGCTTCAATATCGGCTTGCAACTGGCTAAACTGTTCGGCAATGGTGGCAATCAGTTGATCCAACTGGGACCGCAGCTGATTCTCTCGCTCTGTAGCGGTAGTCGCCAACCCGGCCAGGTCTTCCCCCAGACGACGATCAAACTCATCAATTTTATCGAACACCCGATCTCGCTTGGTAAAGACCATCTCCCTAACCTGGGTGAGTTGTTCGGTAAAGGCAACTTCCATGGCTCGCAGGCTTTCCAGTACCTGGCGATGCTGTTCCAGGGTCTGGTTTTGCAAACCTGCCACCTGATCTTTAAAGGCTCTGGCGGTAGTGTCCAGATCGGTAACCAGGGTGCTTTTCTGGAGTTCAGCCTCCGTGGCCATCTGAACTAACTGGGCCCTCAGGCCCTGAGCTACCTGATCAAATTCCTCCAGGACACCCTGCTGCCCTACTTCTACCCGACCACGGAGATCGGCAAATTGGTCAAGAGCCTGGTGAGCCGCACTGTCAAGATTACTCAGCAGATCGGCCTGACGTTGTTCCAGACTGACCTGAAGACCGCCAAACTGTCCCAAAAACTGATCTGCCGACTGACGTAGGTCTTGCAGAATACGGGTACGATGGGACTCAACTTCACTGCGCAGGTTAGCAAAGCGTTGGGTAAACTCCTCCATACTCCGCTGGATTGTCTGCATAGCCAGATCCCGATGGCCGTAGACACTAACCTGAACATCGCTCAGCTGGCGGATAATCTCCTGTTCTTGGGTGTGGAGTCGATCCAGGCTAGTCTGTTGCTGCTGCTCCAGAGTAGCGGCGATAGTAGTGGCCTGGCGTTCCACCTGTTCATGAGCCTGATGGGTGAGCTGCTGGCGTAGATCGGCCAGGGCGGCCATCACCCGATCCCGCTCCTCCTGCACCGTTACCGTAAGACTGACGAGACGATCAGCAAAGCTGGCTTCCCCCTGATTAAGTTTTTGTAGTGCCCCATCCTGATGCACCTCCACCTCACTGCGGAGACGGTTCACATCTCTTAGAAAACCAGTCTGGGCTTCTTCCAGGGCGCGAAAGACCACATCCCTTTGCATTTGGGTTTCCTTCCGCAGGGTGGTGACCTGATCGTCAGCACTCTGCCGTAGCCGCCCCAACTGACCAACAAAATCTGCTTCGCTGGTTTCCAGTTTGACCTGCAAATCCGCCAGGTTAGATTGCCAGTCGTTTAGGGTACGGGCCTTAAATTCCGCCAGGTCATCCACCAGGCGATTAAGCACCTGCTTTTTAGTCAGGGCTTCTTCCTGGAAGCGATCGGTACGACTTTCAATAGTACTGGCCATTTCCTCCGCCTGAGTGAGGACCTGTTCCAAATCCCGGGTGGCGGCGTAGATTTTCCGTTCCAGGTTGGTAATGTCGTTAATCTGGTTACGGACCACCACCGATACTTCTTGAATCACCGATCGCCGCATCAGCCAGAGCATTACCACCCCTACACCCAGCAAAAGCACTAGAGTCCCCAATAAAACGAAGAAAAGAGTAGTAGCTCGACTAAAGGCCAGATCCGCATCTCGCTTCAGCTGGGCAAGCTCACTCGGGGCGGGGAAATCTGAGCAACAACCGTAGGGTTTTCTCCGCTCTGGCGAGCATCGGCCCTGACCAGGCCGCCGCCCCCCAACACCAGAGAGGACAGCAGCAGGGCAGAGGCAAGAGTGGGAACGCCGATTAGGGAGGGTCTCATTAGAGATATCCTGGTTGGGAGTAATCACCTACCTCTGATGGCAAAAGTAGGACTCAGTATAATGGGGGCTTAAGTATGGGATGGGTGGTCAGGGTTGAGGCTCCATCTATCCCATCTAAAACAGGCCCTAGAATATGCTTAGGATACCTGATCGTTTCTGAGGTTTAGCCAATTTTCCAGAAGATTCTCCAAGGCAGGGGTCGAAAACGGCTAGAGCAACTGGCAATCAGGTCATCATTGTACCTCCCATCAGTTTTTCGTAGCGACGTTGTAGTTCCCTGGCCAGACCCGGCCAACGGGCCAGGCTAGCATCGGTGACCAGGGTTTGCTCCGCAGCCTGGCGAGCCACCGTCAATACCGCCTGGTCTTCCATCAGGCTAGCCAGGGCAAAGTCTGGTAGGCCTGACTGACGAGTCCCCAACACCTCGCCAGGGCCCCGCAGTCGTAGATCCATTTCAGCGATAAAGAAACCATCCTGAGATTGCTCCAGCACCTGCAATCGTTGTCGGGCGGTTTCGCTGCGACTGCTGCTAAGTAGCAAACAAAAGGACTGGGCTGCCCCTCGACCGACTCGCCCCCGCAACTGATGAAGCTGGGAAAGGCCAAAGCGATCGGCGTTTTCTATGAGCATGACAGAGGCATTAGGTACGTCCACCCCCACTTCCACCACTGTGGTAGAAACCAGAATATGGCTGTCGGCCCGACGAAAGCGGGTAATCGCGGCATCCTTTTCCACAGCGCTCATCCGGCCATGCAGCAGGTCTACCTGAAAGTCGGGAAAAATCAACTGTGCCAGGCGCTGATGTTCTTCCACAGCCGACTTCAGATCAAGTTTTTCCGACTCTTCCACCAGAGGCAAAACCACGTAGGCCTGTCGACCCTGGGCAATTTCCCGTTTGATCAAGTCATAGGCATGGGGACGATCCTGACTGGTCAGCAAAGTGGTTTGAATAGCTCGGCGTCCCGGCGGCAACTCATCAATCTGGCTGACATCTAGATCGCCATGAAGGGTGAGGGAAAGGGTACGGGGAATGGGGGTAGCGGTCAAGGTGAGAACGTGGGGGTGGGTACCCTTTTGGGTCAATCGAGCCCGTTGCTGTACGCCGAAGCGATGTTGCTCATCAATCACCACCAGACCAAGGGCCTGAAATTGCACCGGATCTTCGATCAGAGCATGGGTTCCCACCAGGATGGGTAATTCTCCTGTGACCAGGCTAGAAAGCATTTGGCGTCGCCGAGCGGTGCGAGTCGAACCGGTGAGGAGTTCTACGGGCAGGTGAAGCTGGTTGCACCATTCCACTAGTTTGCGGTAATGCTGTTCCGCCAGGACCTCAGTAGGGGCCATCAGGGTAGCCTGATAACCCGCCTGGATCGCCGCCAGCATGGCAATGACGGCAACAACGGTTTTGCCAGATCCCACATCGCCCTGTACCAGACGATTCATGGGTACATTTTTTTGTAAATCGGTGAGAATATCGCTAACCACCCGTTGCTGGGCGGCGGTTAAGGGAAACGGCAGAAGCTGATAAAATCGGTCAATCAACTCACCTCTAGGGGCCAGGGTAATAGCGGTTTGTTGCTGTTGTTGTTGCTGGCGTCGCCGGAGTAAACCCAGTTGCAAATAGAAAAATTCGTCAAATACCAGGCGCCGTCGAGCCTGGGTCAGACCATCGTGATGGTCAGGAAAGTGAATCTGGTGCAGGGCTTGGCTCAGCTCAATTAAATCATAGGTTTGTCGCAGGTCTGCCGGTAGGGGATCGATAATCTGGGTCAGGGCCGGTAGGGCGGCGGCCACGGCCCGTCGCACCAAATCGGCCGGCACCCCTTCGGTCAAGGAATAGACCGGTACTAGCCGACCAATAGCCAGGGATTCAATCTGATCCCCCAGGCTATCCAATACCTCCAGGTGGGGATCTTCCAGGGTAAGGCCAAATTTTCCCTGCTTGACCAGCCCGGCGGCGGCCACGATCGCCCCGAGCGGATACTGGCGTTTTTGCTGCTGCTGCCAGCTAGGGGTACTGTAGCGGTTACCGGGGTAAAAGCGATTCAGTTTCAACTGACCGGTGCCATCAGCCAGGTGTAGTTCAAAGATGGTGAGCTGTTTATTCCGAGGACTGGTGAAACAGTTAACCCGCTTTACCGTGCCCAGGATGGTGACGGTTTCCCCCGGAACTAAAGCGGCGATTTTCACCTGCTGGGCGTAATTAATATGATCTCGAGGATAGTAATGGAGCACATCGAGAACGGTCAGTAACCCCAAACGGGCCAGGCGATCGCTATTTTTGGGCCCGATCCCCTTCAAGTAGGTGAGGGACTGGTCCAAATTACCATCGGTTGAACTTTCTCCTCCCTGCCGGGACGGACTCACCTGAACCGGGGTAGGGATCGATAGAGATGGATCGCTTCTGGCTTTAGATAGCGATCGCCCCTGTTCACTGGCGACTGGAGTACCGATCTGGCGAGTTTGGCCGTAGGTTGTCAACAATTGACGGGTATGGTGTAACAGTCGTCGGGTTTTAGCCACCAGATGTTGACGGTGGGCAAAGCTTAGATCGGGGTAGCGATCGTACTGGTGGGCCAAATCCACCCAGATCTGCTGCTGATCCATAGATAAAACAGGGGGAGGAGAAGCCAGGCAATCCCGGAGAAACTGGCTAAAGGTTTGCTGCTTACCCACCAGGTCATTAAAACCACTGTCAGCCTCCACAGAAAGAGCCCTTTGCAGCCGCAACCAATCCGGTGAGGTCGGTTCCCGATCAGCCGCCATAACCTAGGATCTCGCATCATCGTACCAAATAGCTCGCCAGGCATGCTCTGCCTCAGAAATAGCTAGCTCCCGCTGCAATTTCTGGTAGTGCTTGCCCAGCTTACGTAGCTGACCCAGGGCAGTACGTAGCTTTCCCCGCCAGAGAGAAGATTGTACGTCGCTAAATTCAAGGTCCGATAAACGCAGATTAATAGCAGCCAGATGGGTCATCGGACTTTGCTTCCGGTCTTCCTGTTCCTCCTCCCCTTCCTCCTGATCTTCCGGCCCTTCCTCTTCTTCTTCCTCCTCCTCTGCTGCCATCAAAGCTTCCTCCACCCGTTCCTGCAGGGCTTCCTCTCGTCCCGGTGCCAGGGCTATCATAACGTTGAGAATATTGGGTACCGAGCGACCTCGGCTGGGTCCCACATCCGCCTCTGAGGCGGCATTAAGAACGCCATCGGGGAGTTTGGGCAAAACCTGGGCGGCTTGGAGAAGATGGTTCGCTCGTTTAGAAATTTGTTGCAGCAGATCACGCATCTGTTGCTCTAAAAAGATATGGTGTTTAGCTAATCGGGTGGGAGTGATCTGATCGCCAGCAAACAGGCGATCGCCTAAGTCCTCCCCCAGGTCCTCTGCCAGGGCCGCCATCACCATACGTTTTAAGAGTATGGGTAAACTAAAATCATCCCCTGGATCGCTGGACTGCTTTTCTTCGCTGACCTGGGATTTACCATCCATTGCCTGGTCCTGTCCCTGCTCAGACTCGGATGGGATGGATAGATGGCTTGGGGACTGAGCTTCAGCCTGGTCCGACTCACCATCCTGATCGGAAATCGACTCAGGGGAGTCCAGGGTGTCCAGATCCAGGCTCGGATCCAGCAAGCTTTGCAGCCAGTGATTGGCCCTCTCGCCAAGCTGGCGAATATCTCGCTGTAAGGCCTGACGCTGCCCCAGGGACAAAGCTAGAAATCGCTCAGGATATACCTGGGTACATAAATGGTAGGTTGCCATCACCACCTGGCGACGCAAAACCATTCCCAGACTATCAAGATAACTGGTATAAAGCCGGTTGAACTCCTCCGCAAGAAGATGGGTAGCCTGATTCAGGCTATCCATCTCTTTACGAATGTTTTCCACCGGCCTGACCATTGTCTGGGCTCCTGAATTACGATCTCCCGGCCTGAGCCGCTACCTCTTCAGCGAAATTAGTCACTTCCTTTTCGATACCCTCACCCATAACAAAACGAGAGAATCGGCGTACTTGAATATTTTCGCCCAGCTTAGCGATGGCAGCCTTGACTAGTTCCTCAATAGAAATATTTTGATCCTTAATAAAGGGCTGGTCCATCAAGGATAGCTCCTTCAGTCGCTTGTCAATCCGCCCCTCCACAATTTTCTCGCGAATGGCCTGGGGCTTTTTGGCCAGGTCATCCCGACCCATCTCAATTTCCTTTTCCTTAGCCACGATCGCTTCTGGAATATCGCTCACCCGCACGTACTGAACATTAGGGCAGGCGGCAACTTGCATAGCCACATCCCGCACCAAATTTTTGAACTCTTCTCGGCGGGCAACGAAATCAGTTTCACAGTTAACTTCCACCAGCACACCCACCCGTCCACCGGTATGGATATAGCTATCCACCAGACCCTCGGCGGCCACTCGTCCTTCTTTCTTGGCGGCAGAAGCAATACCCTTCTGCCGCAGCCAATCCGCTGCCTTTTCCAGGTCTCCCTGGTTCTCCTGTAGAGCTTTTTTACAATCCATCATCCCTGCGCCGGTTTTATCTCGCAGGTCTTTTACGAGTTTTGCAGAAATTTCTGCCATGGTGATAAGGTCCTAACGCACTATGGTCATGTGAACACGGTCAAGTTTAAGTAGTCGATAGAAAAAGGGCGGCTGAGACCCCATAGTCGCCATTATGATGCTATTTCCTGGGTATTGAAAAGATTCCAGCCCTGACGACAGAAATTATTCTTCAGGAATCAAACCGCCCTCCAGCCTAATCTTCTTCTTCATCTTCGTCGGCAGCCGGAATATCGTAGCCATAGTCATCATCTTCGGCTCCCTCGTAGTCTTCGTAATCCTCATTGCCCCTAGCCTGACCACCATGGGAACCTTCATAAATGGCATCGGCCAGTTTGCCCAGAATCAATTTAATGGAGCGAATGGCATCGTCATTACCAGGAATGGGAACATCCACCAGATCGGGATCGCAGTTAGTGTCCAGCAGGGAAATAATTGGAATTCCCAACTTATGGCACTCAGAGACAGCATTGTATTCCCGTTTAATGTCCACAATAATGGCCACATCCGGTACGCGCCGCATGGTTTTAATACCGCCCAGGTATTTTTGCAGCTTTTCCAATTCCCGCCGAAACACCGCTGCTTCTTTCTTGGGACGCAGATCGATCGCACCGGTTTGCTCCATACGTTCCAGTTCCTTGAGGCGATCAGCCCGGGATTTAATGGTAGTCCAGTTGGTCAACATCCCCCCCAGCCAGCGTTGATTAACGTAATGGGAGCCGCATCGACTGGCTTCCTGGGCCACAATACCAGCGGCTTGCCGTTTAGTACCGATAAATAAAAACCGCTGACCTTGCTCAGCTGCTGATCGGGTAAAGGCGTAGGCTTGCTCCACCAGTTGGGCGGTTTGCACCAGATCAATGATGTGCACGCCATTACGGGAAGTGAAAATATAGGGTTCCATCTTCGGGTTCCACCGCCGGGTTTGATGACCGAAGTGGACCCCAGATTCGAGTAGCTCAGGTAGGGTAATAACTGCCATTGAATTGTTCTCCTCTCGGGTTTATCCACCATCCAGATGTGCTCCCAGGGTTTAGACTGAACCCCGAAAGACCCGAAATTCTGGATGTGCGATTTTGACAACTTGTCTAGCTTAGCACGACTAATCCCCAGGGAAGGGAGATGGGGGAACAAGGATCAATCAGGGCGTCACGGGGGCGGTAGTCGGCTGACCACCGCAACCATCGCTGTGGTAATTTGCCTTAACTCCTGGGGAGTAATGATATAGGGAGGCATGGTGTAAATTAATCGTCCAAAGGGGCGAAGCCAAACCCCCTGGGCAACGAATTGCGGTTGCACCGCCGCCATATCGACGGGCTGGTGAAGTTCTATAACGCCGATCGCTCCCAACACCCGGACATCTTTAACCGCTGCCAGATGACGACAAGGTTCCAGTTCCCTGGTCAGTTGATCGGCGATCGCCTGTACCCGGCCAGCCCAATCATAGCTTTCTAACAAGTTAAGGTTCTCCAGCGCCACGGCGCAGGCCAGGGGATTAGCCATAAAGGTGGGACCGTGCATAAACACCCCGGCCTCACCCTGAGCGAAGCTTTGACTGATGGCGGCGGTGGTCAGGGTGGCGGCCAGGGACATAAACCCCCCAGACAAAGCCTTACCCAGGCATAAAATATCCGGGCACACCGGACCGTACTCAGAGGCAAATAACTTACCGGTCCGGCCAAAGCCCGTGGCAATTTCGTCCAAAATCAGCAAGGTCTGGTATTGATCACACAGCTCCCGTACCCGGCGCAGGTACTGGGGATGGTAGAAACGCATCCCCCCGGCTCCCTGCACAATCGGCTCAAAAATAGCGGCGGCAATCTCGCCCTGGTGCTGGGCCAGTAGGCTGGCAAAGCTGTGGATATCCTGTTCCTGCCAGGACTGGTCAAAGCCGACCTGGGGAGCATCGGCAAAGTACTGACTGACCAGGCTGCGACGAAACAGGTGGTGCATACCGTTTACCGGGTCGCACACGGCCATGGCGGCAAAGGTATCGCCATGGTAGCCCCGTCGCAGGGTCAGGAAGTGTTGGCGTTGGGGCTGGCCTCGACTATGCCAGTACTGAATGGCCATTTTCATCGCCACCTCCACGGCCACGGAGCCAGAATCGCAAAAAAATACATGGTGTAGTGGATCCGGTGTCCACTGCACCAGACGCTGGGCCAGTTGGACGGCGGGCTGGTGGGTCAAACCGCCAAACATGACATGGCTCATGCGATCAATTTGATCGTGAGCCGCCTGATTCAGTTGGGGGTGGTTGTAGCCGTGGATGCAGGCCCACCAGGAAGACATGCCATCAACCAGGCGATCGCCGGTTTCCAGTTCCAGGTAAACACCCCGGGCCGATCGCACCGGAAATATCGGTCCCTGGGCAGGCATGGCCGCGTAGGGATGCCAAACATGGCAGCGGTCCAGAGCTAGGAGTTGGTCTATAGGTAAGCTATTCACCGTAGGGGTTAAGGGGCCAGGCATGGACCGGGACGAAAAGGCATTATGGCTTTGGCCAGCCCACTGGGGCACCGCCGGTCGGTGCCAGACGAGCAAGACTAATACGGGGCAGAAGGTCTAGGATACCCAGGGCCCTGACCTGACGCTAGGGCTGTATCCCAGGGTCAGCCCTAGCTGGGAAAAAGGCGGATGGGTAACCCATCCGCCCGCCTGGTTGTCGGAGTAGAGTCAAACCTCAAACCGGAGAAATCCCTAAGTTCTAAGCTACTTAGATTCAGGCTCAGAAAACTCCGCATCAATCACATCATCCCCACCGCCGCTAGAGGTGGCGGAGTCCCCTGCCGGACTACCGCCCTCGGCCCCAGCCTGCTGGTAGAGGTTAGTACTGATACCGTAGAGAGTTTGCTGTAGCTCGGTGGTTAGGGACTTAATGGCGTCAAAGTTTTCCGCCGCGATCGCCTCCCGCAGAGACTTGATCTGGGTTTCAGCCTTAGCCTTATCGGCGGCGGGCACCTTGTCGCCCATATCGGTCAACTGCTTTTCCGCCTGGTAGCAGAGGGAATCGGCCTGATTCTTCAGATCAATCCGTTCGCGCCGTTCCTTATCAACCCCAGCATTGCTTTCCGCATCCTTTACCATGCGGTCTACCTCGGACTGGTCCAGGGTGGAAGCCCCAGAAATGGTAATGGTTTGCTCCTTACCAGTGCCCTTGTCCTTAGCGGTGACATTGAGAATACCGTTGGCGTCAATATCAAAGATCACCTCGATCTGGGGCACGCCGCGAGGGGCCGGGGGAATACCAGAGAGCTGGAAGGTGCCCAGGCTCTTGTTATCGTTGGCCATTTCCCGCTCACCCTGGAGCACCTTGATTTCCACATTGGTCTGACCATCCTGGGCGGTGGAGAAGACCTCGGACTTTTTGGTGGGAATGGTGGTGTTACGGGTAATCAGCTTGGTCATCACCCCACCCAGGGTTTCTACTCCCAGGGAGAGGGGGTGACATCCAGTAGCAGTATATCCTTGACTTCCCCGGCCAGTACACCCCCTGAATGGCCGCACCGACGGCCACCACCTCATCAGGGTTGACGGTTTCGTTGGGTTCCTTGTCGAGGACTCGCTTCACCAGTTCCTTAATGGCGGGAATCCGGGTGGACCCCCCCACCAGCACCACTTCATCAATGTCACTCTTGTTCAGTTTGGCATCCTTAAGGGCTTGCTCCACCGGTATGCGGCTGCGATCGATCAGGTCGGCACAGAGCTCCTCAAACTTGGCCCGGGTAAGAACCATTTCCAGGTGCTTAGGCCCATCCTGGGTAGCGGTAATGAAGGGCAGGTTGACCTCTGACTGAGTAGCACTGGAAAGCTCGATCTTGGCCTTTTCCGCCGCCTCCGTCAGGCGTTGCAGGGCCTGCTTGTCCTTGCGCAGGTCAATGCCTTCCAGCTTCTGGAACTCGGCGGCCAGGTAGTCAACAATTTTCTTATCAAAGTCGTCGCCCCCCAGGTGGGTGTCACCGGAAGTGGCCAGCACCTCAAATACCCCGTCACCTACTTCCAGGATGGACACATCGAAGGTACCCCCCCAGGTCAAACACCAGGATAGTTTCGTTGCTCTTGCGATCTAGGCCGTAGGCCAGGGAGGCGGCGGTGGGTTCGTTGATAATCCGCAGCACCTCTAGGCCAGCGATTTTACCCGCATCCTTGGTGGCCTGCCGCTGGGAGTCGTTAAAGTAGGCGGGCACCGTAATCACCGCCTGGGTGACCTTTTCCCCCAGATACTTGCTGGCATCGTCCGCCAGCTTGCGTAGAACCTGGGCGGAGATTTCTTCCGGAGCAAACTGTTTACCCGCCTGGGGGCAGTCAATCTTGACGTTGTTGCCGACGTTCAACACCTTATAGGCTACTTCGGTGGACTCGTGGCTGACCTCATCATAACGGCGGCCAATGAAGCGCTTAACGGAATAAAAGGTATTTTCAGGATTCATCACCGCCTGGCGCTTGGCGATTTGACCCACCAGGCGATCGCCATTTTTAGCATAGGCCACCACCGACGGGGTAGTGCGAAACCCCTCAGCATTGGCAATCACCGTGGGCTTACCCCCTTCCATAACAGCGACCACCGAGTTGGTGGTGCCCAGGTCAATTCCGACAACTTTTCCCATAGTGTTTTGACTCCGGCTTGACAGATACCTCTATAGTGAAGGCTTAAGGCATTTCTCTGAAGGAGGGGATACCGAACCGCCGCAGGTGAGCAAACTGACCCATTCCTTCGGCCCATGGGTATTCAAAAAGACTCAAGGTTCTAGACTCAAGTCCCCATCGTTTAAGGCTATAGCTTCAGCCTAGAAGGCTAAGGACAGGGTGGGTCTGCAAAAGTCATTGTCTCTTTAAAGGCACTAGCAGTCAGACCATAAACTTTTTAATAAGATTTTCCAGGTAGACTGCTATTCTCCCGGAAATTTCTCAATGCTTAGTACCATGTATTAATGATTAAAGCTAATTCTATGATTAACCACTTAGAAACATTGCCCACCCGTTTGAGCAGAAAAAATCCTACCCCTATGACGGCCATATCCGCCAGTGAACCTGATTGGGACCGAGAGAAATTAAGAGGATGGTGGGATCCGTCTCGCCAATTGCTTAAGTCCATACGCCAATATCAAAGATGGCAAAAAAAGGGCGGGATTTTAGGATTTTATTTTACAAAACTAGCTGTTTTCCAGCATCGCTTTTGGACAGTTATGGCCGCTGCCGATATCCCCTGAGTTGCCAGCTTGGGGGAGGTCTATTGCTTACCCACCCGAATGGGGTTGTGATTCATCCCGATGCTCAGATTGGCTGCAATTGCTTGATACTGCAGCAGGTCACCATTGTTGGCGGAGTTAAAATGGGTGGACACGTTGATATTGGGGCGGGGGCTAAGATTATCCGCCCTGTCACCATTGGCGATCATGCCCAGGTTGGAGCCAACGCGGTAGTCCTCCAGGATGTACCAGCGGGAGCTACCGTTGTGGGCATTCCGGCCAAAATCACTCGGTTCAATTCTTCAGTCTAGGCGCGGGGCAAGTATCATTCCTCGGATTAGGGTAACTCGGTGGCCCCCATCAGGTAGCGATCGCACTCCCGCGCCGCCCCCCGGCCCTCATTGATCGCCCACACCACCAGGCTCTGGCCGCGCCGACAATCGCCGGCGGCAAAGACGCCAGGGATAGAGGTGGTGAACTGGCCGGGGTCCGCCTTAATGTTGCTACGACCATCCCGCTCCAGGCCCAGGGACTCCAGCAGGGGTTGTTCGGGGCCTAAAAAGCCCATGGCCAGCAGCACCAGCTGGGCCGGCAGCACCCGTTCGGTGCCCGCTACAGGCTGGGGCACAAACCGGCCCTGGTCATCCTTACCCCACTGAATCTGTACCGTGTGCACCGCCTTTACCTGGCCCTGGTCATCCCCCTCCAGGTGGGTGGCGGTGGTCAGGTAGGTGCGGGGATCGGCACCAAACCGGGCGGCGGCCTCCTCCTGGCCGTAGTCCATTTTGTAGACCTTGGGCCACTCCGGCCAGGGGTTGTTGGGGGCGCGCTGATCCGGGGGCTGGGGCATGATCTCTAACTGGGTGACGCTGCGGCAGCCATGGCGCAGGGAGGTGCCGACGCAGTCGGTGCCGGTGTCCCCACCGCCAATGATCACCACATCCTGGCCCGCCGCCGAAATGTACTGGGGGCCAGGGGCCCCATCCAGCACCGCCTGGGTGTTGGCGGTGAGGAATTCCATAGCAAAGTGAATACCCTGCAGATCCCGACCGGGGATGGTCAGGTTGCGGGGTTGGGTGGCACCGGTGCAGAGCACCACCGCCTCATACTCCTGTAGTAGGGTGGCGGCGGGTAGATGCTTACCAATTTCGGTGTTACAGACAAAGGTTACCCCCTCCGCCTCCAGCACCTCCAGGCGACGCTGCACCACCTGGCGCTTATCCAGCTTCATGTTGGGGATGCCGTACATGAGCAGGCCACCGGGGCGATCGGCCCGTTCGTAGACCGTCACCCAGTGGCCCGCACTGTTGAGCTGGGCCGCCGCCGCCAGACCAGCGGGGCCCGATCCGATCACCGCCACCTTTTTACCGGTGCGCTGGGCCGGGGGTGGGGGTGATCCAGCCGGATTCCCAACCCTTTTCGGCGATGGAGTATTCAATGTTTTTAATGGTCACCGCCGGGTTGGTGATGCCCAGCACACAGGCCCCCTCGCAGGGGGCGGGGCAGACCCGACCGGTAAATTCCGGGAAGTTGTTGGTCTTGTGGAGCCGCTCCAGGGCCTCCTGCCACAGCCCCCGGTAGACCAGATCGTTCCATTCTGGAATCAGGTTGTTGATGGGGCAGCCACTGGCCATGCCGCTAAGGGTGAGGCCAGTGTGGCAAAGGGAGTGCCGCAGTCCATACAGCGGGCCGCCTGGGTACGGAGGTTGTCCTCCGCCATGGCCAGGTGAAATTCATCCCAGTTGCGGATGCGATCGCTGGGGGCGATTTCCTCCGCCACCTCCCGCAGGTATTCCATAAAGCCGGTTGGTTTTCCCATGGTGGTTGTCCTTAATAATGATTCTGTAACCAAGTGTCTGGAGTTAAAATTTGGATGTTCTGAAAGGGATTAAGAACTAATAGATCGTTGTCCCCTGTGATGATAAAGTCCGCCTGACCGCTAACCGCTAATTCTAAGATTTGATTATCTTTAGGGTCTCGACAAGCCGAGATTTTCAAAGAAGGTTCAATCAAAGAGGATCGCCTCACCAAGACTGCCAAGAAGTCTCTTTTGTCTTCTAAGGTAAGGTAGCGCTCCAACTTCTTTCGATTTAATACACCTCTTAGTTCCTCTAGGGTTTCCACTGAAATCAGTACATTGCCTACATCTAAAACCTTTCTAAAGACTTGGGCAGGTTTGCTCTGTTGAAAAAGAGCAGCGCTAACCAAAACATTAGTGTCTAGAACAAAACCGCTACTCCTCATTGAGAATGGATTCTAGAATTTCAGGCGTTAGTCCTTGAGATTGAGCATAATTACCCATCGAATTCATGATCTCTTCCAGCGATCGCTGAGGTTGAGTCAAGTCCCCTAGTTCCAAGCTCAGCAAAACCTCAATCTTTCGCCGATCTTCCTCAGATGCCGCTTCAAATCGCTCTGCAGCTTCTGCACTTACTCGAATTTGAATCGTCTTTGTCTCCATTTTTTGTGCTTTAAGATCATCCAATGTCTATTCTGTTTACAGAAGGGAGCCATGGTATGACTATTGCTTCTGCATGACTACCCTTCCTTGGGTGGGCTTGCCGCAAGTTGATAGCAGGTGCCTTGCTAGGGCGAATGCACCTGCTATCTAACCCCCGCCGATGCGGGCGACGTCGCGGGCGTTTTCTTCAAAGGCAGCGGTCAGGGCCTCGTCGCCGGTCAGGCCAGAGGCCAGGGCGGTTTGGATATGCTGCAACACCCGCTTGTAGTCGCGGGGCATGACCTTAACAAAGCGGGGCACCATCTCCTCCCAGTGGTGGAGGATGCGCTGGCCCAGGGCACTGTCGGTATAGTCGATGTGGCGCTGGATTAAATCCCGCAGGTCGCGGATTTCCTCCGGATCTTCCAGGGTTTCCAAATCCACCATCTCCCGGTTACAGCGGCTGGGGAAATCCCCGACTTCATCCAGCACGTAGGCAATGCCGCCACTCATACCCGCCGCAAAGTTACGGCCGGTGCGGCCCAGCACCACGGTCTTACCGCCGGTCATATACTCGCAGCCATGGTCTCCGACCCCCTCCACTAGGGCGGTGACGCCGGAGTTGCGGACGCAGAACCGTTCCCCAGCCTGGCCCCGGATGAAGGCTTCGCCGCTGGTGGCACCGTAGAAGGCGACATTGCCGGTGATAATGTTCTCGGCGGGCACAAAGGTAGACTGGCGGGGGGGTAAACAATCAGCTTGCCACCGCTGAGGCCCTTACCCAGGTAGTCGTTGGCTTCCCCCTCCAACTCCAGGGTGACCCCCGGGGCACAAAGGCCCCGAAGCTCTGGCCGGCGCTGCCCTGGAAGCGCAGGTGGATAGTGTCCTCCGGCAGCCCCTCCCAGTGCCGCTTGGTGATTTCGTTGCCGAGGATGGTGCCCACCACCCGATTGGTGTTCTGGATGGGTAGGGTGGCGGTCACCTTTTCCCCCGGGCGATCGCCGGTTCGCACAGGTCTAGCAACCTGGTCATATCCAGGGATTTCTCCAGACCATGGTCCTGGGCCTGCTGGCAGTAGCGGCCCACCTCCGGGCCCACCTGCGGCTGGTGCAGGATAGGGGTGAGGTCCAGCCCCTGGGCCTTCCAGTGGGCGATCGCCCGCTTCGGCTCCAGCACATCGGTGCGCCCCACCATGTCATTGACGCTGCGGAAGCCCAACTCCGCCATGATTTCCCGCATATCCTGGGCAATGAAGCGCATAAAGTTGACCACATGGTCCGGGTCCCCCATGAAGTGCTGGCGCAGCTCTGGATCCTGGGTGGCTACCCCCACCGGACAGGTATTCAGGTGGCAGACCCGCATCATGATGCAGCCCAGGGAGACCAGGGGAGCGGTGGAAAAGCCAAACTCCTCCGCCCCCAACAGGGCACCGATCACCACATCCCGCCCAGTTTTCATCTGGCCATCCGCCTCCACCACCACCCGGCTACGCAGGTTGTTGAGCACCAGGGTTTGGTGGGTTTCCGCCAGACCCAGTTCCCAGGGCAGACCGGCATGCTTAATGGAGGTCTGGGGAGAGGCCCCAGTGCCGCCGTCAAAGCCCGCGATCAGGATCACATCGGCATGGGCCTTGGCCACCCCGGCGGCGATGGTGCCCACCCCTACCTCCGACACCAGCTTGACGTTGATGCGGGCCTGGCGGTTGGCATTTTTGAGGTCGTGAATCAACTCCGCCAGGTCTTCGATGGAGTAGATATCGTGGTGGGGGGTGGAGAGATCAGGCCCACCCCAGGGGTGGAGTGGCGCACCTTGGCAATCCAGGGGTAGACCTTGCGGCCGGGCAATTGGCCCCCTTCGCCGGGTTTTGCTCCCTGGGCCATTTTGATCTGTAACTCCCTGGCCTGGGACAGGTAGAGGCTGGTCACCCCAAACCGGCCCGAGGCCACCTGCTTGATGGCGCTGTTTTTCGAGTCGCCCCGATCATTGGTCCAGGTGTAGCGTTCCGGGTCTTCTCCCCTTCGCCGGTGTTGGATCTACCGCCGATGCGGTTCATGGCGATGGCCAGGGCCTCGTGGGCCTCCTTGGAGATCGAGCCGTAGCTCATGGCCCCGGTCTTAAAGCGGCGGGTGATGGCCTCCACCGGCTCCACCTCCTCCAGGGAGATGGGGGATCGGGGCTTAAATTCCAGCAGGTCCCGCAGGCGGAAGAGTTGCTGATCCTGCTGGTTGACCAAAGCGGCGTAGCGCTTGTAGAGGGCGTAGTCGCCGGTGCGTACCGCCTGTTGCAGGGTATGGATCACCTCGGGGCTGAGCAGGTGGGCTTCGCCGTCACGCCGCCACTGGTAGTCTCCCCCACATCCAGGCTGGGGCTCTCCTGGGGCGATCGGGAAAGGCGTGGTGGTGCCGCTTCAGGGCCTCCTGGGCAATCACCTCCAGGTCAATGCCCTGTAAGCGAGAGGTGGTCCAGGTGAAGTAGCGGTCCACCACCGCCTGGTTTAGCCCCAGGGCCTCAAAGATTTGGGCACCCCGATAGCTTTGGATGGTGGAGATGCCAATCTTGGAGGCGATTTTAATCACCCCCTTGGTCACCGCCTTGATCAGGTTCTGCTGAGCCTTGTGCCGGTCCATGGGGGGCAAAATCTGGTCCGCCATCATGCCGTCAATGGTGTCAAACACCAGGTAGGGGTTAATGGCACCGCAGCCGTAGCCGATCAGCAGGGCGAAGTGGTGCACCTCCCGGGGTTCCCCCGACTCCAGCACAATCCCCACCTGGGTACGGGTGCCGTTGCGAATCAGGTGGTGGTGCAGCCCCGCCACCGCCAGCAGAGCGGGGATGGCGGCCTGTTCCGGCCCGACCCCGCGATCGCTGAGGATAATCAGGCTGGTGCCCTGGGCAATGGCGGCATCCGCTGCAGCCCAGAGCTGGTCCAGGGCCGGCTGCAGCCCCGCCTCCCCGGCCTGGGCCGCAAACAGGATCGGTAGGGTGACGGCGGCAAAGCCCTGGTCACCCGCCCCTGCAGTTTGGCCAACTCTTCGTTGGTGATGATCGGGGTCTTCAGGTTGATCAGGTGACAACTCTCGGGCTGGGGGTTGAGCAGGTTGCCCTCCCGACCGATGGTGGTCTCCGCCGAGGTGATGATCGCCTCCCGAATTGAGTCGATGGGGGGGTTGGTGACCTGGGCAAATAACTGGTGGAAGTAGTCGTAGAGTAGCCGGGGCCGATTCGACAACACCGGCAGGGGGGTATCGGTCCCCATCGCCCCCACCGCCTCCACGCCGCTTTCCGCCATCGGTTTGATCAGCAGACGCAGCTCCTCAAAGCTGTAGCCAAAGGCGGTTTGTAGAACCGATAGGGGGTGGCCCGCCGGAGCCGGGGTGGGGGGCGGGGTGGGCAGATCCGCCAGCTGCACCAGGTGGCGATTTAACCACTGCTGGTAGGGGTGGGCACTGGCAATCTGGGCTTTGATTTCGGCGTCGGCCACAATCCGCCCCTCCGCCATATCCACCAGAAACATGCGACCGGGCTCCAATCGGCCCTTATAGGCGACCCGCTCGGGGGCAATGGGGAGGACACCAGCCTCCGAAGCCATAATCACCAGGTCATCCTTGGTGACGGTGTAGCGGGAGGGACGCAGACCGTTACGATCCAGCACCGCCCCCATGCTGCGGCCATCGGTGAAGGCAATGGAGGCGGGGCCATCCCAGGGCTCCATCAGGCAGGCATGGTATTGATAGAAGGCCCTTTTTTCTGGACTCATGGACTCGTGGGCCGACCAGGGCTCGGGCACCATCATCATCATGGCGTGGGGCAGCGATCGCCCCGCTAGCACCATCAGCTCCAGGGTGTTGTCAAAAATACCGGAGTCACTGCCATCCTTATTGATTACGGGCTGGGTGCGCTGCAGGTCATCGCCAAACAGCTCCGACTCAAACATGGACTGCCGGGCATACATCCAGTTGATGTTGCCCCGCAGGGTATTGATTTCCCCGTTGTGGGCAATGTAGCGGTAGGGGTGGGACCGTTCCCAACTGGGGAAGGTGTTGGTGCTAAAGCGGGAGTGTACCAGGGCCAGGGCGCTCTCCATGTCGGCGTCCGCCAGGTCAGGGAAGTAGGGGCCCACCTGTTCAGGGGTGAGCATGCCCTTGTAGACAATGGTGCGGCAGGAGAGGCTGGTGGTGTACCAGTAGGGGTCGATGCCGGTGGGGCGAATGGCGGAGTGCGATCGCTTACGGATGACGTAGAGCTTCCGTTCAAAGTCCAGCTCATCCCTGAGGCCCTCCCCCGCTGGATGAACACCTGCTCCATAAAGGGTTCGCTGGCTCGGGCCGTGGCCCCCAGGGCGCTATTGTCCGTGGGTACATCCCGCCAGCCCAGCACCCGTTGACCCTCCGCCGCCGCAATCTGCTCAAAAATCTGTCGCCCCCGTTGTCGGGCCTCCGGATCGGGGGAGGCAAAGCATAACCCGACACCGTAATCGCCCACGGCGGGCAGGTCGATGCCGATTTCCCTGGCCACCTTGACCATAAACCGATGGGGAAGCTGTAGCAAAATCCCCGCCCCATCGCCGGTGTTGGCCTCCGCCCCCACCGCTCCCCGGTGGGAGAGGTTCACCAGGATAGTCAGCCCCTGCTCCACCATGGTGTGGGACTGGGCACCCTTCATATGGACAACAAACCCCACCCCGCAAGCATCATGCTCAAACTGGGGATGGTAAAGACCTTGGGCTTGGGGCGGATGGGTTAGGGGCATGGGCTCAATGGTCAACAACAACGAATGGTTTAAAGCTTGACAGAAGGGCAGCACATGGGGACAGAAAAACTCAGGGCGAACCTGGGGATGATCAAAACTTACTCAATGACTTGCTAAATAGCCGCCACCAGGAGTAGGTGCTGCCGATAAATCTGTACATTGGCATTTTCCAGTGAGTCAGAAGAGAGTCTGCCATCTCTTAAGAAAATCATCAGCATCCTCTGGCAAGATAATTGCAAAATATAACGATTAGGATAAAGTCCTTGAATTTGAGAAAAAACTGCTAAATCTGATACAACCAAAAAATTGTCATAGAAAGTCCAGTTGGTCTCAGCTTGTAGACCTGGGTTAGGTGGGGAGGAACTTCCTCAGGATGGGACCTGGGTAGAGAGGTCTCCTGATTACTGACGACTGTTTTTTGGGCAAATCGACCCAAAATACCTAAGGTTTAATCTATGCATATATCGATCACCATTAAGCGCATCCTAAACACACCCCTGTGATCGTTAAACATACCCCTGTGATCGCTGTTGGCGGGGGTGCGATCGTTACAGCGGATTCACTGGGGTAAAGTGGGGTGTGATCACCCATCCTTCCCCACCTTGCCAAGGGGCCAGCGGGGTAGGTTCAATCATCGTCACACTGTTTTGCCAAAGTTCGTACTCACTCAGATCAATATCGTCATTCCAAACAATTCCGTAGCCCCCTGGTTCAACTTGAAAGGTCCTGAAAAATAGGGGTTGACGAAGTGGAGCAAACGTGGGGTTTTCTAAAAGATGGCGAATATCGTATACCTTGACTTCTTGATTGGTGAATTCAATCATCAGGGTAAAGTGTACCCCGTTGTCTAGACAGTTAGGGTAGGAATTTAAAGTAGAGTCGCCATTTAGTTCATTTTCTTTCTCTACGTCTCTTTTTTACATCACTATCCTCCTGCTTACTGAAGTAGACACTGGCTGGCGGCCTATAGTTCAGTGACTGGTGTAGCCGCTCCTGGTTATAAAACCGAAAATAACGCTCCAGATTCTCAATGGCACTTGAAACACTGTCGTAGTCTTTGAGGTAGACCTCTTCGTACTTGACGGTACGCCACAGCCGTTCCACGAAAATGTTATCAAAAGCCCGGCCCTTGCCGTCTTGAGAAATTTGGATCGCTCGCCCCTCTAACGCCCCTGTAAAGGCCAGGCTGGTAAATTGACTGCCCTGATCTGAGTTAAAGATCGTAGGCTGACTGACCTGCAGCGCCTCCTCCAGGGCCACCAAACAAAAATGCACATCCATGGTATTCGATAGCTGCCAGGACAGTACATAACGGCTGTACCAGTCCATCACCGCTACCAAATACACAAACCCATTCGCCAGCCGAATATAGGTAATATCCGTGCTCCACACCAGATCGGGGCGGTCAATACACAGCCCCCTCAGCAAGTAGGGATACCGGCGAGCGTTGTCCCCAGCTATCGTTGTCCGGGGCTTCGGATAGATCGCCTGAATCCCCATCTGACGCATGATCCGCGCCACCCGCTTATGATTGACCGCCTCGCCCTGTTGTCTCAACCAGGCGGTCATTCGGCGCACCCGTAAAACGGCGTCGCCGTGTATTGTTCGTCTATTCGTTCCATCAGATGTAACTCGTAAGGGTCAATCGCCACTGGTTCGTAGTACCAGCTAGACCGCGCCAGCTCTAGTAACTCACATTGTCGACGGATACTCAGCTGAGGATGCTCTGGCTCCACCAGCCGTCGTTTATTCGCCAGCGGTAAGGCCAGATTTTTTTTTCAACCAGTCCACTTCTACCTTCAGTTGACCGATTTGTTGATAAAGTTGGGCGGTTAGCTCTTCCTGGTCTTTACGGCCCTGGGCTCGCCGTGACGAAAAAATGCCAGGAAGCTCATCGAGCACCTGCTTCTTCCATTGGTTGATCTGGCTGGCATGGACGCCATACTCACTCGATAGTTCGTTCACAGTTTTTAGCCCCTTGATGGCCTCTAGAGCCACCTTAGCCTTGAAGTCCGCACCATGTCGCTTGCGCTGCATTTCCCTGTTGATCTCCGTATAGCTACTGAATTGCTGGGCAGCGACTCTATCTTATTTCCCTGTACAGTTTCCGGGGTACATCATAGGGTGTGGTCGTCAACGGCTTGAGCTTTTAAAATGCGAGGGTATTTCATACAAGTTTGACCCTACTTGAGAGGCGGTAGTTTACGAAACTCCTGCATGTTCCACATCTGCAAAAGATCTTGCTGGTACAGGGTTGCCCACTCTACAACTAGTTGCTGAGCACGACTGGGCAGATCTCCCTCAATGATTTGCAGAGATTCAATACTAACCAATGCATTGAACTCACCATAGATTGCATGGAAGTGAGGGGGAGGGTGATCACCAAAGAACACCTTAATCACAATTCCATAGAACCGGGCAACCTCTGGCATCACCGTCTAACCACAACTATGGACCTAACCCCAATTGTATCAAAGCCCATCTCCTTAGTTCAGTGAGACCGCCCTCGTGTAGCTACTGTAGGGTGTAAGTTCTTTCCACAACTCCCATACCCCAGCCAATCTCCCAGGGGGTAGGGGGACTCCTGATGACTGATCGCTGATTACTGACCCCTGATTACTGTTTTTCTTGCCGGGGGAATGGCGATTTCCCCCGGACCCCCTTGTTCAGGGCGGCGGAACGCCCTGAACCCGACGGAAGGGGTTAAAGGGTGGGGGGCCGATCGCGCTTCGCTTTGCTCTCAGCTTGTAGGCCTGGGGGAGGGGGCTACAGGCGCAGGGCGCAAGGCGGATAGAGAAGTCTATCTAACGGTGAGGGGGTCGGTGGCCAGGGATTCACCCTATAGAACCCGCGACTAGGATCGAGCTAAGGGCAATGGTTGGGGGGCTGGTTATATTGGGCCGGAGATCAGTTGATCAGATGCCCAGTTCTTACTCAAGAATGGCGAATCCATGAGCAAACCCGTACCATTGCTAAAGAAATCTTGAGTTACAGAGCAGCTAGGGCACGGGGGTATTTATACTGAAACTTTCCACCTAAGATCCCTCCAGGGGTGTTTAGGCGGACAGATTTTCACCTAAGATTCCCTATACGGGGATTAGACGGAAAAATTCTCTCTAATAAGGAGTTAGACAGGCAATACCAAGGCAAAAACCTTACCTTGATTAGAGGATTCGACATGGCTTTATCTGACGATGAAGAATTCTACTTGCGTAGAGTTATGCATGAAAATGATTTGGTTAACCATCGAATTACATGGTTCATAACCTTGCAAGGATTACTTTTTGCAGCACTTAGTTTTTCATGGGGCAAGACAGATGCCAAGAATCTGATTTTCATATTAGGCTTCCTTGGAATACTCACGTCTGCTTCTTCTGCATTTGTGTTGTGGGGAGGTGCAAATGCGATAGAAGAATTATTGAGCAATTCAACTATAACGAAAGCTTTAGGTCGTAAATCCAAGTGGTACGAAAAATATTTTTACCCTTGGTACTCGTTTCCACTACTATTTGCCACCGCATGGGCAGTAATATTATTTGTAAAATGAGTTACTTGCAAAATGAGAAACCTCTTTATATACTTGCCTTCGTGCTATATGAAGAACATTGAAGGTAGGCTTTCAGCTTTTCAGCACATGGTTCTAAACCAACTGGTTCTAGACAAAGTTCATAGCTAGCCTACACCAGCAATAATTTGCCCGATATCTTGAGGCGTTGCACCTGTTGCCAACATTGCCCGGATTAGCAATTCAATTGAGACTGAAGCATCACCATTTTCAGCTTTAGCGATCCGAGGTTGGCTGGAGCCGATTTTAGAAGCGAGTTCAGCTTGAGTCATAGTTTTTTGCCGACAATCCTTCAAACTGTTGCTAAGAGCCAGCTTGATTTCAACAAAAATAATTTCTTCCTGTGTTAACTCTAAAAAGTCTGAGACTGTCCCAATTTTCCAGCCTTTAGATTCTAAACGTTCTTTCTTGGCTTGTTCCATCACCTTACTCCTGTTGGTCAGTGTCGTATCTGCTCAAACGCTTTTTGCAAATCTCAATTACATTTTTGGGTGTCGATCTCGTTGTTTTGTTAAAAACCTCAACAATCAAGACTGCATCGTCATCAATCCGATAAATGATCCTCCAATTTTTATCCACATCTCGAATACGTAGTTCATGACAGCACGCCCCTATACTTGGCATAGGACGCGAATGTGGTAATCCAAGCGCTTCGCCTTCCTGTAGTTGCCTGAGCAAGAAACCTGCCTCTATCCGCGCTTCATGACTGAAAGGTGGAGTCTTAACTTCACCGTGCAGCCAAGCTAAAGGTTTGCTTTGATTTCCCATAATGTATTTATATCATATCTGATATAGCAATGTGTCTCTACTGTCTAACAACGCCCATGCACCCGACCGCCGAGAGGTTATCGGTTGGCATTCTAGGTCATCTGCGGCGGGTGATGGGCACCGTTATGCCGTAATTCCTAGTGTCCAATAAATAATCGTTAAATCTTGATGTATCGAAAATGGAATCCTCCATTATTGAAATTAACTTTGAACCTAGTGAACAAAGATTTCTTGATTGGGTTTTTATGGAGGTTTTTGGTGGAGGATTTACCCGTACAATTCAAAAAATCTTGGGTAATTCTGTTGAGGATGCTCGTTGTTTAAGGTCAAAAATTCGTCTTCAATGTGAGGCAAACTCGACTTCAATTTGCCTTACGGCACAAGAATGGCGTGTGATGTATGAATCTGTGAATGCAGTTATTTATGGTCTTGGTCCTAGCGAACTGCATACTTGCACTGGACATAATCTTCAAGAAGTTTGCAGCATCAATCTGAAAATTTGTGCCGTTTTATGGGGAGCCTGTGGCGTAGGAAGAAGTTGGGTAGGTAGTGAATGGGTATGACATCATAGAATCCGAGCAGTCACGGAAATCTGTATGAGCGGGATTGATGGCGAAATCATCCTCGATCGTCGGCATATTGCCAAGCACCTGCCAAATACGGCGCAGAGTAATCGGCTTCTACGGCGAGGGCGATCAGCCCATGTGTTCAACGATGAAGATACCCTGTCTCGAGTCGCACAAGCTATCATAATAGGCGGTATCTATACAGGTTTTGCTAGGGGCTATGATCGTTATGGATTGATGTTCACTGAGGCGATCGGTGTCCGCATTGACCCTGATGGTTCGACTCTTCCTTTATTCTATGGCGAGGTAAAGATTGATGCAGATAACAAATACCACCCCGTCCCCCGCAATCGACCCAGCGAAGAATAACTGGAACTTTTTGGAAGTTTGGGTTGACCCTATGCAGTCGCCCCCCTACCTTCTGATGCTTCTAGGTGATGAGTCGGGTTATTGTCAGATTCTTGATCCTGCCGAGCAGTACAAATTGATTAAGCAATGTGATAGTTACGATCAAGCCCAGCTTTGGTTGCTTGAGGATGAGTATGAACCACTAGAAGGTCGCTTATCAGAAGCTGAGTTTTCGTAAATCGTAGATCGCGGATGCATAACGTTAGGTGGCTTAGGCTCTTTGTCAGGGCGTACATTAAAGTGTACCCCGTTGTCTAGACAGTTAGGGTAGGAATTTAAAGTAGAGTCGCCATTTAGTTCATTTTCTTTCTCTACGTCTCTTTTTTTACATCACTATCCTCCTGCTTACTGAAGTAGACACTGGCTGGCGGCCTATAGTTCAGTGACTGGTGTAGCCGCTCCTGGTTATAAAACCGAAAATAACGCTCCAGATTCTCAATGGCACTTGAAACACTGTCGTAGTCTTTGAGGTAGACCTCTTCGTACTTGACGGTACGCCACAGCCGTTCCACGAAAATGTTATCAAAAGCCCGGCCCTTGCCGTCTTGAGAAATTTGGATCGCTCGCCCCTCTAACGCCCCTGTAAAGGCCAGGCTGGTAAATTGACTGCCCTGATCTGAGTTAAAGATCGTAGGCTGACTGACCTGCAGCGCCTCCTCCAGGGCCACCAAACAAAAATGCACATCCATGGTATTCGATAGCTGCCAGGACAGTACATAACGGCTGTACCAGTCCATCACCGCTACCAAATACACAAACCCATTCGCCAGCCGAATATAGGTAATATCCGTGCTCCACACCAGATCGGGGCGGTCAATACACAGCCCCCTCAGCAAGTAGGGATACCGGCGAGCGTTGTCCCCAGCTATCGTTGTCCGGGGCTTCGGATAGATCGCCTGAATCCCCATCTGACGCATGATCCGCGCCACCCGCTTATGATTGACCGCCTCGCCCTGTTGTCTCAACCAGGCGGTCATTCGGCGCACCCCGTAAAACGGCGTCGCCGTGTATTGTTCGTCTATTCGTTCCATCAGATGTAACTCGTAAGGGTCAATCGCCACTGGTTCGTAGTACCAGCTAGACCGCGCCAGCTCTAGTAACTCACATTGTCGACGGATACTCAGCTGAGGATGCTCTGGCTCCACCAGCCGTCGTTTATTCGCCAGCGGTAAGGCCAGATTTTTTTTCAACCAGTCCACTTCTACCTTCAGTTGACCGATTTGTTGATAAAGTTGGGCGGTTAGCTCTTCCTGGTCTTTACGGCCCTGGGCTCGCCGTGACGAAAAAATGCCAGGAAGCTCATCGAGCACCTGCTTCTTCCATTGGTTGATCTGGCTGGCATGGACGCCATACTCACTCGATAGTTCGTTCACAGTTTTTAGCCCCTTGATGGCCTCTAGAGCCACCTTAGCCTTGAAGTCCGCACCATGTCGCTTGCGCTGCATTTCCCTGTTGATCTCCGTATAGCTACTGAATTGCTGGGCAGCGACTCTATCTTATTTCCCTGTACAGTTTCCGGGGTACATCATACATTAATATGGAAATATTATTCAAATTCTGGTCGATCCTAGATTTTCTGCTCCTTTATTAATTTTGTTGAATTTTGTAATTGTCTATATTGTTTTAGCTTTAGCAGGATATGCAGTTAGCGTATTTTGCCTGGGAGGGTTGGTCAAATAATTTTGACAGTTGTTGCAGCTATTTTGCTATACCTCTCTTTGTTGAAGCTCTGCGATTACGCGGAGTTTTGCGCTCTGCTTGGAAGAAGAGGGAACATGAGGATTACAAGAACCAGCAAGTAACCTCTATAGCCCTTGAAGACTCTGCTCTGAATGGTTGTTTGCTACCATAGGGGTTAGGAACCTGGGACTATCTATGACTCTAGCAATTGCCCTTGAACCCGCGCCTATAGAGACTGATGCTTATGGTGTTGTGCGGGTGTCTAGAACTCGTGTCACCCTAGATACTGTCGTGACAGCTTTTTTAGAGGGATGTACACCAGAGGAAATAGGGGAGCAGTATCCATCGCTTCAACTACCAGATATATACCTTGTTATTGGTTACTACCTCAGACATCGGGATGAGGTTCATACCTATCTTGCAGAACGCCAGCATCAGGCAAACATGATTCAGCAGGAGGCTGAACAGCGGTTTAATCCTATTGGAATACGCGATCGCTTACTCGCTAGACGTAATCAGTCCAGATAATCCAAAATGGTTCGATTTCTGGCTGATGAGAATTTTAATAACTAAATCGTGCGGGGTGTTCTTCGTCAAAGCCCAGATATTGACCTTGTGCGTGTTCAAGATGTGAGCTTGTCGGGAGCAGATGACCCAGCCGTTTTAGCATGGGCAGCCCAAGAAAGTCGAATTGTTTTGACTCACGATGTTGCTACGATGATAACTTTTGCTTATGAACGCCTTCAAGCTGGATTGTCAATGCCTGGGTTGTTTGAGGTGAGCCGTCGTGTTCCAGTAGGGTTGGCGATAGAGGAAATTACCTTGATTGCGGAGTGCAGTCTTGAGGGTGAGTGGGAAGGACAAGTAAGCTTTCTCCCTCTACGATAGGCAAGAGCAGGGATCGCCACCTAACATACTCCCCGAGGCCGACGGGCAAAGGTGACCTGTGATGTCTCAAAACCCCACCTGTAGCTTCCCCCCAAGAGCAACCAGTCATTACCGAAACCTGGCCACCCCCTCACCACACTGCCCCATTCCCAGTGGCATCTAGAGCCAGTTCTCCCTAACCGAGGGAGCATTTAACTGGTGGCACAGCCATTCGTCGTTACTTTGGCCATGACCAGGAGGATAACCAAAAATCAATAATTCACTAGAAAGGGCACCCCAGCATCCCCAGCCGGATTCTCCAGAATCATGCCAGAGAGGGAGGCCGCCATCTTCAAAAGGAAGGGTGAAACTTGAATCAAATCAAGGGATTAGGACCAATTCCCCACTCATGCTTGAGAAAACTCTTGTACATAGTTTCCCGCATCATCATTTGCTCATACATCTTAACGAGAAACTGCTGAGCCTGTTCACGACTCATTTTATTAACCTGAGTCTCAAAGGATTGTAGATTAAATTGCTGTTCGAGAGAGAGTTGCATCGGTTCGTTCATGAATTAACTCCTGAGAGAAACAATATCTCGACTACCAAACTCCAGAATCGACCCTGGATGGGAAGAGAATTTGGCTTTCGAGGCAGGCATTGGGTCACCGAGATCAGCCTTGAGAATGACTGACAGCCAGAGAAAAGACCACCATCAAAAAGGAACCTCTTAATATTTTACAAAATATAACAATGGTTTGACAACGTTCCCCTTATTTGGTGTGGAATGGAATATAGCAGCGCTAGCCTAGTGAAATTGCTCAGGGTGAACTCTTAGTGCCTGGACCTAGAACTTTAACGTCCCTGAGGTCTCAGGACGCGGCGAGAGAGCACTGGGGACAACCCTGGTTGCCAGGGTCAGTCTCGGTCCCTAGAGGACCATGCCGGATGGGATAGCCGCAGGTCTGACACAGTTGATAGGAGCCGGTTTCCAGCTGATGGTTGAGGCTAACCCGTTGATCAAAGACAAAACATTCTCCCTGCCATAGGCTCTGACCAGGAGGAACCCGGCGAAGATAGTTGAGAATCCCCCCTTGAGGTGATAAACCTGCTGAAAACCCTGTTTTAGCAAATAAGCCGTTGCCTTTTCACAGCGAATGCCGCCAGTACAAAACATAGCTATCTGGGGGTGGTGAACCGGGTCCAGGTGGTTAGCGACATAGGCTGGTAATTCTCGAAAGGATCGGGTCTGGGGGTTGACTGCGCCCTTAAAGCTACCCACCTCCACTTCAAAGGCATTACGAGTATCAATGACCATTACCTCCGGATCGCTGATTAGGGAATTCCAATCCTCTGGTTCAACGTAGACACCCACCTGGTCCGCCGGGTTAATCTCGGGTTTTCCCAGAGCCACAATTTCGCTCTTCAGCTTTACCTTTAAGCGCTCAAAGGGCACCTTAGTAATAATTCCAGCCTGGTAGTGGCAGGGACCAATCTGGGGTTGACTGGCTAGCCAGGCGAGTAGGTGATCGATAGCGCTTTGGCGTCCCACCACCGTCGCATTAATGCCCTCTGGAGCCAATAAAATAGTGCCTCGCAATTCTAGCTGCTGGCAGTAGACCAGTAATATTCTCTGGAGCTGGCCAACGTCAACCAGGGGGACAAACTTATAGAAGGTAGCAATTATCCAGGTCATAGTGCCGACTATAGCAAATCTAGTGGGTCTATCACGACTGCCGGTACCCTAGGGTCTATAACCTGCGGCGTTGAAATACTTCAGTGGCAGCTCGATGTAAGAGGGAATGGCGAAAAACCAGATCTTCCATGGTTTCACTGTAGCCTCCACCGATGACACAGGCTACCGGGTAAGATGCCAGAATACAGGTGTCTAGCACCAGATAGTCGCGGTTGTAGAGCCCTGTATTGGTCAGAGACAGCTTGCCCAGGCGATCGTCCCGGTGGGGATCAACCCCGGCATCGTAAAGGACCAGATCGGGTTTCACCTGGCTGAGCAGATCGGGGAGGTACCGGGCCAGACAATCAAGATAGGCTTCATCCTCCAGCCCGGAGGATAGGGCTACATCTAAATCACTGGTCTGTTTTCGGGCTGGAAAATTTTCAGCGCAGTGCATCGAAAAGGTAAAGACACTGGGATCCTGGCGAAAGATCCAGGCGGTGCCATCCCCCTGATGCACATCCAGGTCAAGGATCAGTAGACGCCTCACCCGACCATGGTTTTGCAGGACTCGAGCCGCGATCGCTAAATCGTTAAAAATACAAAATCCTGAGCCATAATCGGGAAAAGCATGGTGAGTACCGCCAGCGGTATTGCAAGCCAGCCCATATTCCAAAGCTAGCTTAGCGGTTAAGATAGTTCCTCCTACCGCCGTTGAGGTACGTTTTACCAGAGCTGGGCTCCAGGGCAAACCAATACGTCGCTGCGCCCTGGCATCTACTGTACCCTGGCAATAGGCTCTAACATAATCTGGCTGGTGTACCAGTTCCAACCACTGGCGGGGAGGCTCACCGGGTTGATACAGTTGATCCGGAGTAATCACCCCTTCCTGCAACAGGAGATCGCAGAGCAACTGAAATTTAGCCATAGGGAAGCGATGGCCAGGGGGTAGGGGAGCAACATAATCAGGATGGAAAATGACCGGTAGGTGGCTCAAACAAGTTACTTCTAAGGTTGATCCCGATCCAATTAGCAGGGCAGGGGAGGGCTAAATTCCTAACTCAGGGTTTAGAACAGGGAGGATAGGGAACGACGTTGTCGCAGATCCAAGCTATGGGCAAGGCTGGTTTCGGGCCAGTCGAGGGGCAAGTCTTCTCTATCGGACACAACTGTGGTGGCGGTGCTAAGACTATCTACAATTGGCGGTGGCGAGTTCTGCTGGCGGTCAGGGGGAGACAGGGGTGGCACATCCGAAACCGCCTGGGGCACAATGACGCGGTCCCGCTGGGGAGAATAGGGGTTGAGACGTTTCGGAGCTGGAGATCGGGGCCGAGGTCCGCCACCACGGGCGTAGAGGCGCCGCCGCCGAGGTTTCTGAACCTGTTGACTAATGGCAAAGCAGCCCAGGGCACACAGGCCGATGAAACACAACAACCATCCAGGGTTAAGCTGGGATTTGGCCGAATTTGGCTTTAGAACAGTGGGGGTGGGCTGTGCTAGCCGCTGTTCCCTAGGCTGCACGGGATCCATCAGGACAGCGGTGGCTTCGGGAGAGGCTGGAGCTGCCGTCAGGGGAGCCTGGGGAAGCTCGGTAAAAGTGCTGGAGGCAGGAGAATGCATCAATTGCTGGTAGGCCAGAGCCGCTACAGCCACCAAGACAACCCAAAATAGGCCCACCAGCAAAAAGGGGCGATAGGTTAATCGGTTTGAAGGTAAGACCCTGCCCACTAGTCCGGGTTGGCCAGCAGCAGCAGATAATGAGGTAGAACGGACTGGTGGAGACTGGCGGAAAGGTTGCACCATGATCATTTATCTCATAGGGCCATCTAGTATAGCCGGACTACCAGGCTGGGGAGAAGGTTAGGCAGGGCTGATGGCCACTATCGACCTGCATTGGGTCTACGGGAAAAAATCTCCCCAGGATTTCAGGAAGGTTCACTTGAGCCCAATTTTGTCATAACTTTTCCAGGGCCGCCACTGTTTCAGTGATTTTTTCCCCGGCCTCTGACTCAACCCTCAGCTAACCGCTGCTTCCACCATAGTTAGGCGACCGCTGGTGGCCTCTATAGTTACCGGAATTCCCAGGGGTAAGGTCCACATCGGTTCCACATGGCCAATCCAGGCTCCCATCCAGGCCGGTATACCCAGCGGTTGGATATGATCCTGCAAGATTTCCCGCAGGGTAAGGGAGCCATATCCCTCCCCGGGATTACAGTCCCCACACTGGCCAAAGATAAAACCAGCCAGATGGTCGAGTATCCCCGCCAGTTTTAGGTGGGTGATCATGCGATCGATACGATAGGGGGATTCCCCCACATCCTCAAGGAATAGAATCCGTCCTCTGGTCTCGGGCATATAGGGAGAACCCACCAAACCACACAGAACAGAGAGGTTACCACCGATTAAGGGTGCACTGGCCTGACCAGGGGTAAGGGTATGGATGCGCCCCTGGTCTCGCATTAGTCGGTCCTGATCGGATCCAAGTAAGGGATTACTATAGGTTAGGGCTTCTGCCCCAATCAGAACCCGGCGAAAGCCTTCCACCTGATCCGGGCGCCAGGCGGTGAGACCGTGGGGGCCATGGAAGGTAACCAGACCGGTTTGGGCATGAATAGCCAGCAGGAGGGCGGTAATATCACTAAAACCAATCAACACCTTTGGATGTCGGCCAATAATGTCGTAGTCGAGATAGGGTAAGAGGCGGGCACTGCCCCAATCTCCTCGGATGGGTAACAGGGCAGCCACCTTGGGATCGGCAAAGAAAGTGTTGATGTCAGCCGCCCAATCGCGATCTTGACCCGCCAGATAGCCATAGCGGTCCAGGGCATGGGGAGCGACCCGTGGAACAAAGCCCAACCCCTTGACCGCGTCTACCACCAGATCCAGACGGTCAGCATCGTAGGTGGCTCCTGCCGGGCTGATGATCCCCACCTGATCTCCTTGCCGCAGGCGAGGCGGCTTCCGCACCGGGGGTGAGTGGGATGGCGTCCTTCCCTGGGTCACCATCGCCGTACCCAGTCCTCCTAACAAACCCGTAAATAGTTGACGTCGCTGCATTAGCGCTACCCTAAACTCTGTGGAGAGCATATACCGGAGCTTCCTATGACCGCACCTCAATCAACCGATCTCAGTGCCTCTGCCTGGGAACAACGCTATCAGGAGGGTCGCACTGCCTGGGATCTGGGTCAGCCAGCCCCAGCCCTACAACAGTGGATCAACCGCCAGTCTCATCACTCCCAGGCCTCGGCCATTGTCCTGGGGGCAGGACGAGGCTACGATGCCTTGCTGTTTGCCCACCAGGGGTTTCAGGTTACCGCTGTAGACTTTGCACCATCAGCGATCGCCGCTCTGGAGCAGCAGGCGCAGGCCGCCCATCTGCTGCTTAGCCTGCGACAGCAAGATATTTTCACCCTGGTGCCAGAACTGGCCGGTCAGTTCCAGTATGTGGTGGAACACACCTGTTTTTGCGCTCTTGATCCCAACCTGCGATCGGCCTACGTCCAACTGGCGGCCGACCTGTTAACCCCCAAGGGAGAATTGGTAGGGGTTTTCTTTACCCATCGACGTCCAGGAGGTCCCCCTTTCGGGATTACGCCAGAGGAATTAGCCTCGAATCTTCCGTCCTTACTTCAGGGTACTAGAAATGGAACCGGTCACCGTTTCGATTCCAGCCCGGAGCGGCGAAGAACATTTTCTCAGGCTCCAGCGCTGCTAAAGCGATCTGAGCCAGGGCAGGGAGGTCTTTCAATCTATTCTGGCTAAGAGGTTATTGGAAAAGGGCTCAGGGATATTTTGCCGTCAAGAGGTCCCTAGAATAGGGAATTTTGCGGTGATTATCCGACTCCATAGGTATAGTTTGAGCCTCTCTTCGGCTTTTCAAACAACCTCTAAGGCTGAGGAGAACGCCGACAGGCCTTAACCAAACAGGGGACTGGTATAATGAATTTATAACTTGTTTTAGCCAGGCTACGGCTATAACCTCTCCTGAAGAGCCCAACCATGGCCCAATCCCCAGCCCCCATTACCCTTCCTCCCTTGGAAAATCCTCAGCAGGAAGGGGATTGGCTACAGTCGCGGTTACTGGCCTGGCTCAATGCTGAATACTTGCCGGAACCAGCCAACGCCCTGATCGCTAATCGGGTTACCCAAGTGTTTGTGCGGCAGCGGCTAGAAGGAGAAGACGACCTGGGTTCCCTGGTTATAGCTATTTTGACAGAGTTGCAAGGCTTTGACTTTTCCAATAGTTTTTACGGCGAGTTTACCGTGGCCAATGCGGTGGGCGATCTGCTCTGCGATCGCCTGGGTATTGACCGCTGTTGTGGGCGATCAATCACCCTTGATTTGTAACCCCTTCTCTTTCTGGGGACGCTCTCAATAGGTATAGCTTGAAACTCTCTTTGGCTTTTCAAATACCCTCATAGGGTGCGAGACAGGAGATCAGCTAACAGACTAACCAGAATTTATATAAAAAGAACCTTGAGGCTTCTCCAAAAAAGTCTCAAGGTTCTTTACACAACTATGACTAAAGCTAAGGAGTGTAAAAACGTCCTTAACTGTTCTACCAAAGGCAGAGCCGTGGTCTCACCGTCTCCTAGCCTTACCAACTGGACTTAACTACCCCAGGCAATAAACCCTGGTGAGCCATTTCCCGTAATTTGTTACGACAAAGACCAAAATCCCGATAGTAGCCCCGCGGACGACCTGTCATCCAGCAGCGGTTATGGAGACGGGTTGGAGAACTGTTACGAGGAAGTTGTTGAATCTTGCGGTGGATATCGATTCGTTCTTGCTGATTTTGAGTACTTTCGAACTCTTCTAGCAGGGCCGCCCGTTTCTTGGCGTACTGGGCCACCAGCTTTTCCCGCTTTTGTTCCCGCGCAATCATGCTTTTCTTAGCCATGCCATTCCCAAGTCTGATAACCTGCTTAAAAAATCAAACACAGTCCCTTATCATAGCATTGGTCAGCCGACTGTAAAGGCAAATGTTCATAAACCGATCACCGTGCTCTCCCCAGCCGCCAGGCTATGGACGCAGGCTGAGCCACTTTACTCCAAAGGCTTGGGGTGATGCACCACCACCGCTGATATGAAATTAAATAGCTAGACTCCCCAAAAGCAGCGTGGAAAAAATAAGCACGAAAACCAAGAATATCCGTGTTGAGAGAACTTAGGCCTCTCAACACGGACGGTAGTGACCCTGAAATTGCAATATGAACGCAAACTAAACAGCCTCGGTGTTCTTTTCCCCAGTCCGGATACGGATGATTTCATTCACAGGACTGACAAAGATTTTTCCATCCCCAATTTCTCCAGTGCGGGAAGCGGAAATAATGCGATCGACGACGGTATCGACCTGGGCATCGTCTACTACAATCTCTACCTTGAGTTTCTGGAGAAACTCAACGGTATACTCAGACCCGCGATAACGCTCGGTTTGACCTTTTTGTCGGCCAAAACCCCGTACTTCTGAAACAGTCATGCCGACGATACCGGCATTAACCAGGGCAATTTTGACTTCGTCCAGCTTAAAGGGACGAATAATGGCTTCTATTTTTTTCATAACCTCAACCTAGCTAGGTTTAGCGTGAATCGCTGAATATCTCAGCAGACCTATGTTTAGCGAGCTTCACCCCTAAAATACTGTATTGTCCACTACAGTCAATCACCGAGTACGGCAAAAAGCTTCATTTCAGCAATTTTGGCAATGGATTTTTGAGGCAACTGTATTCACAACTGGCCAGGTCTTTCTGAGGAGCTCATCCTTCGGTTAAAGACAGAGCCAAGGGCGTATCTAAAGGTTAGGGGAGGGGTCGGTTAGGGGGTTAGGAACGGAGGGAAAGAGGTCATCAAAACGATGATTAGCCCAAGCTAACCTGAGCAAGAGAAGATGGTTAAAGCCATCCTCACTCCAGCGCATACCGACACCCTTGAAGCGCTGCTGAATCAGCCATTTACAGGCACTTTCCACCATTCCGGAGCCCAAGGGAAGACCGAGACGATCAAAGGTTTGATATCGGGTGTGGTGGTGGTGGCGTTGAAAGTAGGCCTGTACCTGAAGCAGGGTAGCAAAGGCGGAGGCAGACCAACCGGGCAGATGAATCAAGTGAAGTAAGGTCTGTCGCACCCGTCGGGCTTGGCCATGGCGCAGCCAATGACGCCAGCGCTGAAACCAGGCCTGGGCTTCAGCGGAGTGGAGGGAGCCAAAGAGGGCCTCGGTGGCGCGGGCTAGATGACCAGCGGCGTGGAAGAAATCGAGCACGGCGATAGCGGTGGCAAAGCAGGTGCGGTAGACCCGCCAAAAGCCTCGTCCACCATCGCTGAGCCAGACCACCAGGGGAGCGGTCTTAACGCCCTGGCGAGTGGCTTCTAGTTGAATGACCGGGATGAAGTCGTCAATCGTACCCAACACCGCCACCAGTCGACGTCTCAGCAGTTGGGGGACGGTCTTTCCTGCCCGGGTGATCCGGCGGCCAAGGCGGGCCAGAATGCCCACTTTTACCTCCCGCCACTGAATCGCCCCTTTGGGCGTCTTTGGGGTGGGGCGAAAGGGCACCATCACCCCATCGGCTCCAATCGCTAACGGTAGAGCCGCTAAGGCCGCCTCCATCGGCTCAGGGGCTACCCCTTCACCCCCGGCTTGAACCACCAAAGCCTGAGCTAGAGCCACTTCGGCCCGTTGCCCTACCTGCTGCACCCAATTCCATAGACTCGCCGCACTCACCGATAGCCCGCTCCACTGGCGCAACACCTCACTGGCCTGACCATAGGGCATCATTACGCTCAACAGACAGCCTAAGCGCACTAATTCCTCACTACTCTGCTGGTAGGGCACAATCCCTAGCGCTTCGTCGAGCGGCACCCGCTGACTCTCTGGGCATCCCCGAGGACAGCGACCCACCCGTCGCTTTCAGGCAATGGCCCCCACCAAGGTCTCCATCTGCCGCGACTGAAATCCTTTCGAGTGCAGCCGACTCCCGCAGTGGGGGCAGTGGGGCCACACCTGAGGGGCCTCTGCCCGGCGCGCTAACTCGTTCTCCAACACCCAGCGAGCTATCATCAAGCCCACTTCTAACGCCACTAGCACCATCCCAGCCAGACTTTGGGCCGTTGTTAGGGGCAAGAGTCGCGCCTGCACGTCCGGTTGCTCTAGCTTTTCGCCCAGTCGATGCGCTATGCTCATAGGGCATTTTTTATTTGGGTACAAGGACTACTGTCCATGTACCCTCTTTTTTACGCTAGTCCCCCAACCGCTAGATACGCCCCAGAGTTTCCGTTCCATTAGGTTCCCCAACAAGTAGGGACATTATATTAAACCCAGAGCTATTCTCTCTTTCTGAGCATCAATGGATACAACTTTCACATTGATACGCCTCCCAACTTTTATTCCGGCTATAAGCTGCTGAGCATCATTGTCGCCTGAAACTTCAGAAGTATAAATGAAGCCTTCAATACCACCTTCCAAATCAGCAAAAATACCAAAACTGGTGATTTTGCTGATTAAAACTGAAACTACCGATCCTGGCTCATGCGTTTTTGCAAACTTTTCCCACGGATTTTCAGTGCTTCGCTTGATACTTAAACTGACTTTAGGCTGACTTTCATCAATTGCTAAAATAAGAGCATCAGTTTCCTGGCCGACAAATAATCGAGGTCTTTTTTTACTCCAGGAAATCTCGGAAGCATCAACAATCCCCTCTAGTTCATCTTCAATTTCAACAAAAATGCCATCGCCTGCGATTTCTCTAATCAGAACTCTGATTTTATCGCCTACGCTTAACCGAGAAACCAGGTCTTGCCAGGGGTGAGCTTGCAATTGCTTCATGCCAAGAGAAATACTTCTCTCTTCCGGCGTCAAGTCGATCACCATAACCTCGACCTGCTCCCCAATTTGAATAGTTTCCGATGGGTGAGAAATTTTTCTCCAGCTAATGTCATTAATATTCAGTAAACCATCTAAACTCGAATCCATTCCCGGAATATGGAGATTGATTAAGCAACTATAAGAATCAATTGATTTCACAATACCGGTTAAAACATCACCAATCTTAATGTGAGCGATAGTCGCGTCTATATTATCCATTCTCTCTCCGTTGTTCAGTTTCGTTAGCAGTTAGGGTAGACGGGTCCAAGTGGCTGGGAATGGGGGAACAGCAGCGGTGGGGGAGGCCTCCAGGTTGGGGGAAGCGGAGCGATCGCGAATCTGGGTCAAAAAGGCCAGGGCCGGATTGGCTGCCTCCACCCTCAGGTGGGCACCCCCCTGCAGAATGTTTTCCAGCACCCCTTCCCCCTGGCCACCGATCAGGTCATCGATGGAGCTGGCACTGTAGCCCTCCGCCAACAGTCGACGCAGGACCAGCAATTTTTGTTGCCACCTGTCCGTGAACCTATTCTATTCGATTGCAATTCAGGCTGTCAATAACGGCTTTAGCTGTAATCTAGTTACCCTAAACCCCCGCCAGCTTGCGCAGTTCTAGGACTGGATCAAGGGTGTTGATGGTTAAGTTGGTCACCACTTCTTCCTCTGTGGCGGTACAGTCATACACCATATAGGTCCAAATTCCTGGGTTCCCAGCTTCCGCACTCTCTCCTTCGTAGAAGGTCACCGTCCCGTCGTCCTCACAGTCATAGTAACCGGAGTAAACATCTTCCCATTCGCAATCTGAGTTCTCCAGAGTGTCTCGAATGTTAGCCAATACCCCAGCGATATGGTGAGGCTGAGATTCCACCTGAACTAGACGGACCTCTTCCCAAGTGAAATTATGTAAATCAATAGCCATAGCAGCTACCTCTTTAAATTAGGTTGACTTAAACGTTAAAAGGCTTGCAGCTTAGTGGCGCGGAAAAACCCTGAAACCCGTAAATCAGTCATTTTCAACCCTGCTCCTGATTGAGAATCAGGCAAATTTGAACCATGTTAGGGGCTTCTATGCCCTACTACGCCTGCTTACTAGGACGCTGACAAGGTTTCTGTGCCACCAAGGGTAGATATACTTAGCGTAAAGGCTAATCTGCTGAAATGCTTGTTGGTTCAAAGACTCTTCATGATTACTTCGGTTTAGATTGACTGTGAACACATTGCTTGTCCTGTTTGCCCCATTACCTGGTGTGACTACGTTTACTCCCCTAACCCCCTACTCCATCACTCCTCTTCCGACACTCCACTGCCTACTCCCTACCTTGCGCTGTTATCCTACTTTGGGTGACAAGGTCAGGTGTCAAGGCCGCGATAGAGATTGGCAATCGCAAATTCGAGAATCGATGCTTTTTAGCCTAACCTGATCCCCTAGGCGGTAAATGACTGTCTCCCAGAGGTCTGGGGGGTTGAGACGGCGACATTCTACCCACTGGGTTGTCTGGGAAATCAAAACATATTCTTCCAGGGATGCGAGCTGTTTATAATCTTCAAATTTCTTCCCTGAGTCAAACTGTTCCGTACTCGTTGAAAGGACTTCCACAATCAGTTTGGGGTAGCGCTTAATATAGCGGTCATCACGATCGCGGCGATCGCAGGTGACAAAGGCATCAGGATAGTAATAAAACTCGTCGTTATAGTTGACCTTAACATTGCCGGAATGAAATCGGCATTCTGAGTCACCGAGATGGAGGTTAAGGAGGGTGAGTAGGTTGAGGGCAATTCGATCGTGGTTGTCTGTGCCACCGGCCATTGCATAGACCAAGCCGCGTTGATACTCATGGCGGATAGGGCTGTCTCGTTCGATGTCGAGGTAGTCTTCGGGACTGATGTAGTGGGGAATGGCAATCATGAACACTTGCCAGAAGATATAGATTCTCGACACCTCTAACTTCTTTCAGTATATGCTCTCCGGGCCGCTATGGGAGGTGCAGGGCGCGGTAATGCATTAATGCACTACCAGGAAATCAAGCATCAGTAAGGCCCCGGGAGTGCCGTTGGAGAACCCCTTGCCGGTGTCTAGAACACCCACCCTTTGCTTCGATGCGCCCTGTCCTCAGGATGCTGGCTAAACCGGTACTTAGGTATCTTGCTTGAGGAGCTTGCGTAATTGTGTTTGATTACGGTGGATGGTGACCCTGCCATTGGCCATAATTCTGGCAATAAATGGAGGTTGATTGCCACGGGCTACTTTTTCAAGCCGGTCAAGACTATTCACCAGGATGTCTGCCATCTGTAGTCCCGTATAGTTGCCCGAGGATAGGATAAATACCCGTGCATTAGCGGCGGCAATGGCTTGAAGTTCAAGCAGGTTGCTATTCAACCCCCAATCTTTGGTGATGACGACCCAACCCCGGTCACTGACTTCGGGGAGCCAGTCAATATCTCGGGCGTCAACAGGAAAGTGATCAATATGGGTTTCTACCAACGCGCCCGCCGCTCGCAGCGCCTCTGGAACAATTCTTTGACTAACGCAGTGGTCGATAAAGAAGGTAATCCTAGGTCGCTTTTTGCTCACGCCGCACGGGATAGGATAAGTTCAAAACGAATGGCATCATGAATTTGGGAAGGCGTGCAGTTCAGGTCATCGGCAATTGACTCTGGCGACTCCCCAGCTTCATAGCGTTCTGCGATCGCCAGGGTTGGAATACCGGTTCCGGTAATCACAGGACGCCCAAAGGACACCCCTGGATCAATGGCAATAGTTCTGGCTTCTACCGAGGAGGTTTCAGCATCCTCCCGGGTCGTCGGGAATAGCCGGGTGGCAAACCCCTGTTCATTCCACTCAACCCGGGCCAGCAGGTTCTTAAGTACGGTTTTCATCGCCAGTTGGCCACTTTGGGAAACATTCACCAGTCGCCCCACAGATTCGACAAACAGATTGACACCATCAGTTTGAAACTCGACCCGGGCCAGGGGGTGGGGAATCTGAAACTGTTGGTCAAGGTAATCGAGGGCACTCCGGACCTTATCAAGGCGGACGCCATGAACTTTTCGGATTGACCGCAGTACATGGGCTTCAACCAGATTGGTGAAGGAGATTTGGGGCAAATCAACCCTGGGACGCTGGATCAAGGGTTGAAAAGACTGTTTGCCATTTTTGATGGAATACTCACGACCCTGCAACCAGGAACGCAGGGTACCCACAGGGATATGTAGATACCGAGCGGCATCGGTGACTGAATAGACTGGGGTGTTGTAAAGATCCCTATCCAAAATCTGCCCTGTTTTACCTGGCAACAACTCTAGCCTTCAACCCAAACTAGCCTAGTATAGCTTTGGCTAAAACAATAGGTGTCATTTTGGCCAAGGCCCCAGGTTTATGCAATTCCCCCCTTTTCCATCTCCCGTCTACCCCGGATTGATTTTGGCAGCGGCCGCATCGCCGAACTGCCGGCCCTGGTGGCGGGGTTTGGCCGTCAGGTCCTTTTAGTCACCGGTAAACAGTCCTTCTGCGCTACCCCCCGCTGGTCCAGTCTGATCCAGGAGTTGGAGGCCAGGGATATGGGCTGGGCCCACCTGACCGTCTCTGGGGAACCGTCTCCCCTGCTGGTGGATGAGGCGGTGGCCAGGTTTCGGGGCCAGGCCATCGATGTAGTGGTGGGGATTGGGGGAGGCAGTGTGCTGGACGCCGCCAAGGCGATCGCGGATCAGCGATTGGTACAGCAGTGGAGTCAGGAGGCGGAGGGGGACATGGGGGAAGGCGCAGTGCGCCGGGAGTAGGGAATAGGGAGTGGTGAGTGGTGAGTGGGGGGCAGGGGAGACTGGGGGGCAGGGGAGACTGGGGGACTAAAGCTTTCAGCCTATCTATCCAATCAGAGAGCTATGGGGAAAGTTTCGGCCTATGTAGTCCTTGGGCGGCTTCCCCTGATCTGCGGGACGGCCCTTAAATTGCTTCTGTTGGACCTGGAAAGAGATGGCAGCATTCCAGCTACACCACTGAAGTGTATTGACAATGTAAATACACTTTGCCTACACTACACCCATGGATGTGTATTTCCTTCTCAATGGCATTACTTTTGTCTGGAACGACGAAAAAGCCAGGATCAACCCAATCAACCATGACGGAGTTAGGTTTCAGCAAGCTGCAGAGGTCTTCTTCGACCCATTACTTGTAGTTGTTGATGCTAGCCGTAACGATGAGGCGCGAGACGCCGTCATTGGTTTAGATCGGCGTTGGAACTTGCTGTACGTTGTCTTCATTGAGCGGGAAAACGACATTATTCGAGTCATTTCAGCTCGTAAAGCGACACGCAGGGAGTGGGAATTTTATGAAACCTGAGGCGTTAAAAAAGCGGTTGGATAGGAACCGCCCCATGACAACAATCACGATTCGTATGCCTGAAGATGTGATTGAAGATTTGAAGCAAGTTGCACCCCTGCTGGGTTTTTCTGGGTATCAACCCTTAGTGCGCGCTTATATTGGGCAAGGGTTACGAGCTGACTTGGAGCGTTTGGACGGTGATACCGTATCTGCATTGATAGCCAGCCTCAAGCGTCACGGGGTCAGTGATGACGTCATTCAAGAGGCCCTCGGCGAAGTGACTGGACGTTAGTTGGGGTTTGGGGCCAGGGATTAGCCACGGAAATCCCCCAAGGGGTCCTGCAGGTGGGGTTCCACCCTTCCTAGTGACGCTCCTGACCACTGACCCCTGATCACTCCCCCGCCTTGCGCCCCGATAGTACTCTAGTACTGATCGCAAATTCATTCTCTTCCGTCCGCCCATGCCCTTCGCCAGCCCTACCCCCAGAGAATTGGCAAATATCTGGGGTATCCGGCCAGCAATAGCAGCCAGCAGGCTATTGCCGCGGCCCTGAGCGCCATTGAAACCATGACCCACAGTGGCTACAGTAACGCCGCGATCGCCACCGTTGAAGACTACCTGGGCCAGCTCGACACCCTCGCTACCGCCATCAATAGCCAACGCAGCCTGGAAGGCAGCACCCTGCTGCCGGAGCTGAGGGGCGAGTATAGTCGCTTTGTGGCCCTGGTCAGCATCACCACCGGCCTCGAGATCTACACCGACACCTCAGGAGCCTCCCTGGTATGAGCACCGTCCAAAAAGCCGTCGCCGCCGCCTTGATCCAACAGGCGATTGTTAACCTGAAAGCCCAATGGGAACACCTCAGCCCCGCCCAGATTGCCCAACTGAAACTGATTATCGACAACCGGGAGCGCCTCGACCATGGCCATCACTGACCCG
The DNA here is from genome assembly GCA_041879365.1 of Nodosilinea sp. LVE1205-7. Classification (GTDB taxonomy): domain Bacteria; phylum Cyanobacteriota; class Cyanobacteriia; order Phormidesmidales; family Phormidesmidaceae; genus Nodosilinea. The sequence goes on from CP089923.1 coordinate 318,729, forward strand.
GAACGGGAAACCATCCGCGCTGTGCTGGGTTACCCCCTGGAATCGGTGTACACCAAAAAAATCGACGACAGTTGTAACCGGATCACCCAGCACTTCCCCCAGGCGGAAGCCACCCTGCGCAGCGCCCTGCTGGAAATAACCCGGATTCAACAGCAGATCAAAAACGTCCGCCCCTTCGCCGCCGAAACCTTCTCTAGCAGTGGGGCTGGCACCCGCCAGTACAACCAACCGGAACGCCTGGGTAGCCTCTACCAGGAAGGCCGCCGCTGGGTACAGGAGGTGGCCGCCCTGATGCGCATGCCCCCCTACCGCCCTATCTTCCCCAGCTCCTCTGGCACCGCAGGTCGGGTCAACCGGTAGGGGGTTAAATCAGTTGCTTGACCCTGGGGGTCTAGTCTTCACTAGCCAGGGCTAGAACGCGTTGTCGAGTTTAGAAACCGCCTCAGGCACGATTGCCCTCAAGATCCTGGAGTTCAGCCTTGAGGGGAAAAACCTTATAGCGATCCAGACTGAGCAGAAACTCCACCCGGGTCATGCCGGCTAGTTCAGCCGCTCGCCCGGAGGAGAGACGGCCCAGTTCATAAAGTTTTACCGCCGCCAGGGTGCGCAGTTCACGGGCGAAGGTAATTTCGTCTGTCTTTTCAGACAGGAGTACGGTTTCGGGAATATCAATTACCACCTGCCGAGTTGTCATGGTTGATTAATCTGTTGTAAATCTCTGAAGTCTGGCTGGAACCCCTGGGGTTATAAAACCTCTTAAACAAGCTGTTTGCCTAGATTTTAACCTTTCTGATCAGGGTTCTGGAAGAGTGCACGGGTATTTCAAAGGACTGGATAGCGATGGGGTGGTGTTGGTGATAGGCTGACCGGTGTTGTTCCACGTAGGCCCGCGCCGTCTGGGTCTTGCCCAGATCGCCCAGGCCATAAAGGGCCGCCCGGCCCCGCTCCGATAGGGTGCGGTGAATGGCGGTCAGCAGGGTTTCCCGACCTGTAAAGAAGGGATTGGCGGGCATAGAAACTAGACAAAGAGGCGGGTCTGGGTCTGGGCGATCGCGGCCCGAAGGCTGGCTAACCTGCCCCAAAACCCGCTGGAGCGCCGCCAGCCCCGGCCCGTTGTTCTCCACCCATTGCAGCAGACTAGCCACGCGATCGCCCAGGGATGACGAATCAGCGGGGAGGATGCTCGCCGGTGGCTCTAGGGCAAATACCACCTGCTTAAACTGCGGGTCAGGTAATTTGGCCAGGGCCTGACTCAGGGCTAAGCGATCTAAATGGGGTAGGGATTCTGGGCCAGACATCCGCTATGACTGAATTGGTATTTTGACTTACACAGAAACGGCTGTAACTCGGCGGTTGGGAGCCCTTTTCTGTAGCTATCCCTATTGAACCCTAGGTTTTCTGTGACTGGGGTAAAAGATTTCTAGACCGGCCGCGATCGCGCCTGGCTAGACTACAAAGCCGACGGCACTATCAGCCCCAAAGCCAACGCCAAACGCTTCCTGCCCCAACTGCCCGGCGAATCTAACAGCGAATACCACCAGCGGCTGGTGATGTCCCACTTCTCCGACAAATTCGCCACAACCTGCCGCGACTTCATGGGCCTGGCCTTTAGCCACGGCGTCCGCCTGGTGGGCCGCCAAGGTAAAGTGGTAAATCTAGAAAATCACCCAGAGGAAGTAAAAGGCCCCAACCCCCGGCTCACCTACTCAAAAGAATAGAGATAGAGGTTTGAAGCCTTTTAGTTGATTACTTCTCTAGATTTGCTGGTTAACCAGCTATCTAACAGGCAACAATTTCAGGAACTTAGCTCAAGGCCTTAACGCCTGAGCGGCCCTTAACGAAGGGATACACCAATTAAACCATAGTCAACCCGACCCCTACAGGATTAGGATGCAAAAATTTCTTAAACTTCAGAAAAGTTTAAGCAGATTAGCAACGCCCTGCCTGATTGGTCTTTCTTACAGGACCATAACCGATCTATAGCGGTGGCGATTTCCCCAATCCCTTACTCCACCCCCATCGACTCCGGGGTATCCCCCCAACCCTCCCCCTACTTTTTTCATCAAGCCCGACGCAAAATTTTTTCCTTTTTAGCCTGCTCAGCTCACCATATTCTCTTGGCTAGGTAATATTAATTTGAATTCTTAAGTCCACCGAAAAAGTGCTATGGCGTAAGGAGAATCAATGTTTAGTAAAAAGTTTGCATTGGCAACGGCTGAAAGGGCGATTAAGACATTCGCACAGTCTTTATTAGCGCTCTTTGTGACCGGAATGAATATTCTCAGCATAGATTGGACACAAGCATTAGCGGTATCAGGAACAGCGGCACTACTCTCTGTTCTGACATCAATCGGTAGTGGGAACATTGGCAACGATGGCCCATCTTTGACGACCGAGGTCCTTGATAGCAAAAGGCAAGGCGTCCAGTGATTTATCAAGCTCCCGTTAAGCGATAGGCTTCTTTTAGTGCCTCCATCTCCCCTGCTTGCTCTAATTGGTTGCGTTTTGGGCTTATTACCATGATCATGTCCCAAATTCCCGAGAACTGGTAAGCTTACCGGTGCCCCAGGACAGCCAGCGGATTACAGGAGCCAGGATGACGGAACAACAGATGCCATTACAGGTGGGCTACAAAGCCGCCTACCGGAAGGAGATCACCTGGGTGGTGGGCACCATCGCGGTCCTGGAGGGCGATCGCGCCCTGCTGGACCTGGAGCCTACCCCCAGCTTGTCAGTGACCCCCGACAGCAGGATTAGAATAGCCCTCAGCGATCTGTTCCCACCCTTCTAGGGATTGAGTAGATGGGTAGGGAGAAGACTCAAGGAGATCGCTGGTAATAGTTCACCCCATCTCACCCCTCCCCCCATAGCGCCGTCGCCAACCCCAACCCATCCACCGGCCAGAAACACTCAGGCCGGGGCCGATGCACCCCCGCCCGCCCCGCCTGGGGGCGACAACTCAACACCCGCTCCAACCATTGGGCCGGAATCGCCTCCTCGATAGCTTACGGGGCAAGGATGTGAGGGGTTTTGGAGGGGTGGTTTTGAATGTGAGGTGGGTGGAGCATGGCTATCCCTCCCAAACGGAGGTTGAAATGCCCTGCCCCTATGGGTTCTAATAGGGTAGGGTACCCAATCGGTGGGGGAAACCCAATTGAATGGGAAAATTGCCGCCCCGGAGTGCCAGCGGCTGCATCAAGCCACTACGGGACCCAGGAGACTGCAAAAAAATGAGAACTATCCTCGTCGACAAGATCGCTTCCATCGTCCAGGCTTGTGGCCTCGGTCAGGAGGTATGCATCGCTACCAACAACCTACCCTCGGAAGAAGGCGTGGTGGTCGTGGTCGAGATTCTCAACAACAAGTCTGGCTACAATACGCTTGAGCTCACCAGCGGTCGTATAGCGAAGATCTACAAAGGCGACATCGTTGTGGGTGCGATCGGGCACCGCAAAGCGCTCTTTGGTTACTCAGGTCATGTACCGGAAAAACTTGCTGCGGACGATGTGATCCAGATGCTCAATATCGGCGGGGTGCTCGGTATCTGCGACTCCGCGCCCCCCGACAAGAGCAAACCCTTCGATTGTCGAGTCCTCGGTGTAGTGCTCACTTTTCCCTACCTCGGTGAACCCATCGGCGTACCGGCACGCGCGGGTTATCGCAAGCTCGACTTCGGTGCAAGACTCGATTCTCAGGGCGTACCCGTGGTCGCATTCGCTGGAACCTGCATGGAAGTCGGCAAAACCACCGCCGCCTGCGCGATGGTGAGTCGTATGCGTCATCGCGGCTTCGTCGTCGACTGCTTCAAGGCGACCGGTGTTTCGCTGCGACGCGACATCCTCGCCATGGAAGATGCTGGTGCTCGCAACTCCATGGTATTCACTGATCTCGGTGTGATCACCACTACCCGCAGTGTGGGTCCGGCGCTGACGCGCACCATGATCACCGAGATCGCGCGGAAGAAGCCTGATGTCATCGTTTTTGAACTCGGCGATGGCATTCTCGGCACCTATGGTGTTGACGCAATTCTCGATTGCGCAGACATTCGCCAAGCCCTTACCGCAGTTGTACTCGCGGCGAACGATCCGGTCGCCGCTTGGGGTGGCGTCAAACTTTTGCGCGAACGTTTCAGTGTCGAGCCTTGCGTCGTCACGGGCCCGGCTACGGACAATGCTGTCGGCGTCGACATCATCCGAGAGCAGATGAAGGTGCCTGCCTTCAATGCACTTACCGATGGCGCAGCACTCGGCGACTGCGTAATTGAAGCCATTGGCCGCGGCGCACGCTTCCCGGTGGTAGCTGCCTCGTGAACCGAGTTTCGACATTGATCCTGGGCGGCACCGGCTACGTGGCCGTTGAAGTCCTGCGATCTGGAGCTGCGGCTCATGGCTGACCCGCTATCGTCCCCCAGGTGCCGCCATCCGCCAGATAGCGCACCCCCTCTGGGTACAGCCGCCGAATCTCTGCTGGCGACTAGAACTCCACCAGACTACCCAGGGCATCCCCCGTCAGTTGGCCCAGCCAGCAACCCTGGGCACGATTGATAGCCATGGTCAACCTCCAGCATTGCTAAGTCAGAAAAAAGCTGTCTTTGCCTCCAATAAATCCAGGTTATCTTTCTTGACCTCAGAAAGGGCAATGAATCATCGTTTAAGAAGACGCGGCGAGGGATAGCCAAAATGGCTGGAATGACGGTTTCTCGTTCTATCCCTCGATGGCCTACGGGGCAAGGGTTTGAGGCGGTTTGGAGGGGTGATTTTGGCGGTGAATTGGGTAGAAAATGGCTATCCCTCGCAAACGGGGCTTGAAATGCCCTGCTTGTATGGGTTTTAATAGGGCAGAGTCCCCACTCGCTGGGGATCCCAATTGAATGGAAACTTCATTCCCCGCCGCCACCTTTATCATGCGGGTAGAGGGAGACCTGGTGGCAGGGGCCACCGCCCAACCCGGAGACCTGCTGATCCTGGACCGCTCCAGACCCCCCCAACCCGGTAGCCTGATGGTCACCCTCGACCACCTCAACCGCCGCCTCCACCCCGATGCGGTCAAGTTTGCTGCCCTGGGTCTCAACCCCACCTGGACTTCCCGAGCAGAGTACTTCTCCCAGCGTTACACCACCCACTGGCAGGAGCTACCTGCGGTGACACCCTGGCGATCGTCAGCAACACCGGTCACCCCATAGCCCTTGAGTCAAACTATAGACATCCTGCTATGAGGTGGACCTACCCACGGCATTAGACTACAAAACCGATCTCCTGCACCAAGTTACCCCCACCCTTTGGCTCCTGGAAGGCGTCCTTATGTACCTGCCTGAATGAAGTCAGTGTTCTGGGGATAGATGGAGTCTCCCAGGGCTCCATCCTGGCCGCCCAGCATGCCCAGAAATTAGACCGAGGCCGGGTGGTACGCCACTGGCAATTTGGCTGTGATCAGCCTCAGGAACTGCTAGCCCGCTACGGTTGGAGCAGCGAAGTCAGCCAACCTCAGGATATCGGTAAGGCCCACAGCAAAGACCCAGATACCCTCCCCATCACCGCCGAGGTGGGGGAGACCAGCCTAACCGGGGCGTCTGGTTGGTAAAGGCCAGCAAGACCAGGTGACTCTGGTGGTATCTCACCAACCCGCGATCGCGCTTCCCTCCGGTCCCCTAATGAGGATTTCCTGGGGAATGCGATCGCTAACCTCAATCAGCCAGAGGCGACCATTGTTTCCCTAGGCGACGGTGATACCAAGGCAGGGATGACGATCGCGGCCTTTTCCCCAGGACTAAACCGCCAGGGGCAGCAGAAAGCCCGGAAGTACCCCCTCTCCCGACAGCTCCGTGGGCAAGGAACGCACCTCTACCGGCTGATGGGGGCGATAGATCTCAACCTGTTGATCCTGGGGGTTCACCAGCCACCCCAAGCGCACCCCATTGGCGAGGTAGTCCTGCAGCTTCAGTTGTAACGGTTCCAGGGGGTCGGTGGCAGAGCGCAATTCAATTACAAAGTCAGGGGCAATGGGGGAAAGCGCCGCCGTTGCTCAGGGGTTAGGGCCTGCCAACGGGCTTTCTCAATCCAGGCCACATCTGGCGATCGATTAGCGCCATTGGGTAGCTTGAAGATGGTAGAAGAACTAAAGACGTACCCTAAGCCGGTTTGTCGGTTCCATAACCAGACGTAGCCGTTTAAATTGGCTTCCTGATTACCACTTTCTCCACCAACCGGGGCCATCACTACTAACTCTCCCGTCGCCGTCAGCTCAAACTGCCAATCTCGATTACGCTGACACAGTTGCCAAAACTGCTCCTCCGTCAGGTGTACGCTATCTAAATTAAGGGTTAGAACATGCATGGCTCTTATGGCTTAGGAACCCCGGCTCCGGTCTTCACAGCCCTCTAGAGTCCACCGTAACACCTTGGATCTCTCCCACCAGGGCGAAGACAGGTGATTTTTTACACCTGTAATCAGGATGGGGGCTATTCAGTTTTGTTGTTGTACTCGTCGAAAAATGTCCAGCTGAGTGTCCAGCCTATTTTTTCAAAGTCTAAAACCAGGGCGAGTGAAGGGAATCGAACCCTCGAATGGTGGAACCACAATCCACTGCCTTAACCTCTTGGCTACACCCGCCATAATCGTGTTTTTTAGTATAGCACTAGCCCGTCGGTAATCGTTGCTTGCCAATCTCTGGTTTTGATCCCATGGGCAGGCATAACCTACCTTAGCTTTGAGGGATCGGGTCTAAGCCATTACCATACCCCCATCAACATTAAAAACCTGACCCGTAATATAGGCAGCAGCAGGATCGGCCGCCAAAAACTTCACCATTCCTGCGACTTCCTCAGCCTGACCAAAGCGACCCAGGGGGATAAACTTCAAAATCTCCTCAGCATTAGGCAGATTTTCGGTCATTTCCGTCGCAATAAAACCTGGAGCTACCGCATTAACCGTAATTCCCCGAGGGGCTAACTCCTTAGCTACGGTTTTAGTGAAGCCAATCACCCCGGCCTTAGCTGCGCTATAGTTGGCCTGACCAGGGTTACCCATCTGTCCAGCCACAGAGGCGATATTGATAATCCGACCCGATCGCCGCTTTAACATGCCCTTACTCACGGCTCGGGTACAGAGAAACACCCCGGTCAGGTTTAGATCAATGACGGCCTGCCAATCCTCCAGTTTCATACGTAGCAGCAGGGTGTCGCGGGTAATCCCAGCGTTATTCACCAAAATATTAATAGGGCCCAGTTTCTCTACAGTTTCAGCCACCAGCCGTTCCACCTGATCAACTTGAGCCACGTCGGCCTGTAGAGCCAGGGCCTGACCGCCAGCGGCCTGAATTTGTTCGACAACAGCTTCTGCGGCTTGGGCAGATTGGGCGTAATTAACTACTACTTTTGCCCCTGCCGCTGCTAGACCGAGGGCGATCGCTCGGCCAATACCCCGGGAGGCACCAGTTACCACCCCAACCTGACCCTCGAGGGGTATGGATAATTCAGCCATTGGTTAATCTCCCTGAGACACAGTCGGCCCACCGTGCATTAATTCACAGGTGCCCAGATCCGGTTGTATCACAAAACGGGTTACCGACGTTGGAGAATTGGCCAGGCTTTATGACAAGATGGGCTAATCTAGGCATGTCTATGTTTCAGGTATTAGTTTTTATTTTAAGTGACCCAAGATTCCATGACTCGGTCCCCCAAGCCCTCGTCCAGACTGCATCGTTCCCGTCAGCAAGTTCGTTCGCTGGCGTAGCGCTCCCGATTTGGGGTTGATACTGCTATGTGGTGGCCTCTATCTTGGGGCTGGCCTCATTCTCACTGGCTTACCTGAAATTGCCTGGATTGGGCTCTGGCCCTTAGGAGTTTTGGGTCTTTGGCTACAGGTTTATAGCCTGAGCCAGACTGCCGATAGAAAATCTCCGCTGTGGCGACCCGACCTATTAGGTCCAATTTTGTTTACAGGAGTTTTGGCCATTAGCTTAAATCATCTGGGAACTAACCAGATTGATCGGCTGACCCCCGGAATTTTACTGGGGCAGGCACTCCTCTTGAGCATGGCCGGTTTCCTGGTGGCTGCTATTTGCTTGATCAGCACCCAAACCCTCAGCAACCAATTATTTACCGCTGGGTTAAAGCCCCATCAGGTCAGGGCAATTTTACTGGTAGCTGGAATTGTCGGCTTATGCCTGGGGGGCCTGGGGGGATTGATCCTCAAGCTGCTTTGAGGTTGATTTGAGCGAGGCTGTGGGTGAGCTTGTCCGCAATTGCTTGGATCCAAATTTCATCTTGCTTGGTGTAACTGCGAGGAGCATTAGCCGCTAAAATGATGGCCCCCTCCTGACCAAGGGGCTGGCAGATGACTCCCTGGGTATTGGGGGGCAGGTAGGTAAACTCCACCCGACCTGGATAAAGCTTCAGATTTACCAGATATACCGGTTGACCTGTGGTCAGTACCCGCTGCAAAATTGGGCCAGGGTTGAGTTCGGCAATAGGTCCCAGAATACCTCGCCGCAGCAATACCTGACCCTGGTAATAAACCACCAGCGATCGGGTGACGGTGTTGGTGAGGAGCAGGTGAGAAGCCCAGGCCAGTTCGGTCCTACATAGTTCCGGTAGATCGGGATTTAATTCAAATCCTTCCTCGCCCTCGAGAATTACAGCCTCTGGCGGAATGGGTTGAACCCGTTTCCAGAGTAGGCCGGTGAGAATGAGCAGGGCACTTAAAATCACCCCCATAACATCGGAGCGAGCCTGGGAATCGGTTAAGCTCAGGGTTAGTAAACGATTGGTCAACAATAAGATACCCCCCAGAATTCCGGCTACGGTTGGTAGCTGGCGGACGATGCGATCGCTATCCGACTGAGGCATGGGTTTGGACTCCAGGTATTCCCCGGCGCTGTTACCAGGGCAAAAAATTTATAGTGAACCAGACCCTTTGAGAATAACCTATGGGGAGAGGGATCTGGAATGGCCTATCTGAGCCGCCAGTCAGTACTACGAAGTGGGCCAGGACTAACGGCTGAGGCAATTTATAGCAGTACCGCCGATCGCTCCGCCAGTTCCGATCGCTCCCCTTTATAGAGGGTGATATGGCCAGCAATGGCCTCCTGCTTAAACCGTTCTGCCACATAAGTCAGGCCATTACTGGCGGCATCGACGTAGGGGTTATCGATCTGGTCTGGGTCACCGGTGAGGATGATTTTCGTCCCTTCTCCAGCCCGGGTGAGGATGGTCTTAACCTCGTGGGGCGTGAGATTTTGGGCTTCATCTACAATTAAAAACTGCTGGGGAATCGATCGTCCCCGAATATAGGTCAGGGGCTCAATTTGCAACAATCCCTGGTCCATCATTTCTTCATGGCCCCGCCGCCAGTGATCGGGCTTGCCGCGCATATCCTGGGTGCCAAAAATTAGATCAAAGTTATCGTAGAGGGGTTGCATCCAGGGGTTGAGCTTTTCCGTTAGATCGCCAGGCAAGTAGCCAATATCTCGACCCAGGGGGACGATGGGGCGGGCAATTAATAACCTGGAATAGAGCCGTTCGTCCGCTACCTTTTGTACCCCCGCCGCGATCGCCAGGAGGGTTTTACCCGTGCCCGCCTTACCCACCAGGGTGACCAGGGCAATATCGTCCTGCAACAACAGCTCAAAGGCAAAGCGCTGTTCCCGGTTGCGGGGCTGTACTCGAGAAACACCGGCATGGGGGAGCTTAGCCAGGGGTTCAATTTTATGGCTTTTTCCCCGGACAAAGGCCAGGGCGGTATGGGTGGGGTTAGCCTCATCCACCAGGGTGAGAGCCTGGTTAGGGTAGAGGGGCCTATCCAAATGCAGACCTCCCTCGCTAAACAGTTGGCTAATGGTGGCAGCAGGCACCATCACCTCAAGGGCACCGGTATAAAGATTATCAATATTAACTTTGTCAGTTTCGTAATCTTCTGCCACCAGTCCCAGGGCATCGGCCTTGATGCGCAGATTCGTGTCCTTACTCACCAATACCACCGGCAGGTCATGGTGCTGACGGTATTCCATAGCCACCGCCAGAATCGCATTATCTCCCTTGTCACCCTCTAATTCAGCGGGGAGTTGGTTGAGGGTGTCGCGGTGGCATAGGGCTACCTTCAAATACCCCCCTGGGCCAGGGGAATGCCCTGCACCAGCGATCCCTGCTGCCGGAGCTCGTCCAGGGTACGAGAAACATGGCGGGCATTGCGACCTGTATCAGCGGTTTCCTTTTTAAATCGGTCTAACTCCTCAATGATGGTAATTGGTAAAACCACATCGTTCTCCTCAAACCGAAAGATTGCCGTAGGGTCGTGAAGCAATACATTGGTGTCAAGGACAAAGACTTTTTTCATAGGTATGCCAGGCAATATGCAGGACGGTTAATGCTACTCAGTACAGCCCCTGGGGGCCAGGGTAAACAATCCGTGTAGTCACTCTAACGGATTTCCAGGCCATCTCCCCTAACGACCAAGAAAATCCAGGATACCCCGGGCAATAGCGTTGGCAATTTGCCGGACCGCCGCTGGATTGCGAAATCGAGCCGCATCCACGGCACCGGTCAGGTAGCCCGTTTCCACCAACACCGACGGCATATTGGTGTGGCGTAGCACATAGAAGCGAGCCTGACGGATACCCCGGTCAGCCAGGTCGGTATTACGCAGTACGCTGGCATGAATTCGCTGGGCCAGGCGATCGCCGGTGGACAGATAATAGGTTTCTAGCCCGTTGATTTCTGGTCGATCCATACTAATGGCATTGGCATGGATACTGACAAACACTGCGGCCCCTGCCTGGTTAGCCAGGTCAGCCCGGGCATCTAAACCTACCCACTGGTCATCACTACGGGTCATCAAGACGGTTATGCCCGCTGCTTCAAGCTGGGTCCGTACCCGATTCCCCAGGATGGTATTGATATTTTTTCCTGCACTCCGCCAATCCCGATCGCCCCTGGATCACGACCGCCGTGACCAGGATCAATGACCACCAGCAGGCGACCCTGGGGTAAGGGGGGCTGAAACGGAGGAATGGTAGCTCCAGGTAGGGGTGGGGCGGCTAGAATCCGGGCTGGTAGGCTGGCCGCCACCAGGGCCTGGTAGACTTCCTGGGCTCGCTGTTGCTCCTGAAACAGACCCACCTGTACCACCGACTGGCCATCTATCGTAGTGGCAAAGGACTTGGGTTCCAGGTTGCGGACCTGCTGTAGAGTGTCGCTATTGGCGATGGGAACCACCACCCGAAAGTAGGGGGCGGTAGGCTGGTTCGGGTTAGGGGGTGGGGCGATTGCCGGAGCGGGTCGACGAGGTGGTAAAGGCCTGACAACTGGGGCTGCGGGGGGAGGGGAAGTCGGCCCTGGGGAACCTGAGGCGACCAGCGCCAGGGGTTGGTCGTGGGTCAGGTAGATATGGCCGACGGGCTGGCCATTGTAGGTACGGCGAGTGAGTTGCCATCCGGGATTCAGTTGGATTTTCAAAAAACCTGGCTGACGGCCATGGCTGTGGCCAATTTCAATTATTGGTAACTGGCGATCTCGGGTAGGGCGAGCCAGTAGCACCAGATCGGTCTCACGGGTGGAAATTTCCAGCCGATAGCTGACCCCCAGGTCCTCGCCATTGACCCGCACGGAGTAACCATTACCATCGGTCTGGCGATCGCAGGCCCCGGTAAAATCAAAATTCAGCAATAGGAGGTCTACCCGTACCGGACTGCTGCCCTGTTCCTGCCAACATTGGCGGCGGTGGGGCACCTGGGTCAAGATCATCAGATTGTGGAAGCTGCCCCCTCGCACCGGACTGGCAATGGCGATAGCCAGATCGGGGGAAATAGGTAACTGACCAAAATCTCCAGCCCGACTAAGCCCCGGAGTAAGCAGGGTAGTAGCTAGAACCGTAAGGCCAGCGACCAGGGGAGGTAAACGAAAATCCATAGATGGAGGGGAGATCAATTAGGAATGGGCTACACAGTCGACTGACCCAAGCACCGGGGGCCGGGTCTTGATGAATTCGCTCCTCACAGGGCCAGGATGACCTACCCAGCACAACCAGGGGTCTGAGGCTATGCCAGTTTGAAATCCGCGCCTGTCTAGTTAATCCTTCTACCTTCAGTTGTCTATACTATCGGTCTTTTTCCCGGGTGACACACCGACAGAGCCAGTTGGTTAAAACCATCCGACCCCATCCATAAAAGACCGCAACATGAGATTCTAGGATTATGGTCTATCGCTTTTAAGAGTCTTCCGTGAAAGCTATCACTTTACTGGGATCCACTGGCTCCATCGGTACCCAAACCCTGGATATTCTCGAACATTATCCTGATCGGTTCCGTCTGGTGGGCATTGCGGCGGGCAATAATGTGGATTTACTGGCTCAGCAGGTACGTCAATTTAGGCCAGAAATCGTGGCGATCAGTAATCCCGACAAGTTTCAGGAACTACGCCAGGCCCTGACCGGCGTCGATCCCCAGCCCCAGATTGTGGCAGGAGAAGAGGGAGTAGTAGCGGTGGCTGGCTATGGGGATGCCGAGGTAGTAGTAACCGGCATTGTTGGCTGTGCCGGGTTGCTCCCCACCCTGGCGGCGATTCAGGCCGGTAAGGACATTGCCCTGGCCAATAAGGAAACCCTGATTGCCGGGGGGCCTGTGGTATTGCCCCTGGTGGCTGAGCATGGGGTCAAACTGCTGCCCGCAGATTCCGAACACTCGGCGATTTTTCAGTGTTTGCAGGGAGTACCCGAGGGGGGCTGCGGCGCATTTTGCTGACCGCTTCAGGGGGGGCTTTTCGTGACTGGCCAGTGGAAAAGCTAACCCAGGTCACCGTCGCCGATGCCCTTAAACACCCCAACTGGTCCATGGGTCGGAAAATTACCGTAGACTCCGCTACCCTGATGAACAAAGGGCTAGAGGTAATTGAGGCGCACTATCTTTTTAAGGTTGACTACGATCACATCGCCATCGTTATCCATCCCCAGAGCATTATCCACTCCCTGATTGAATTACAGGACACCTCGGTACTGGCCCAGTTGGGCTGGCCCGATATGCGCCTACCGCTTCTCTATGCTATTTCCTGGCCCGATCGCCTCTCCACCGACTGGGAAACCCTTGATTTAGTGAAGGCCGGTAGTCTGACCTTTCGAGAACCCGACCATAGTAAATACCCTTGCATGGACCTGGCTTACCAGGCAGGGCGGATGGGCGGCACCATGACCGCCGTACTTAACGCCGCCAACGAACAGGCCGTAGCCCTTTTCCTGGAAGAGAAAATTCACTTTTTAGAGATTCCTCGGGTGATCGAGCAGGTGTGCGATTCGACATCGTCTTGATCACCACCATCAGCCCAGCCTTAGGGATATTCTCGCTGTTGATCAGTGGGCCAGGGGAGAGGTCACACGGGTCAGTCAAACCTTCAGTCAGCCCACAGTTGTTTCCCTGGGATAGAAGAGGGAGGCTATGGAAATTCTGCTTACCCTGGCGGCCCTGGTGATCGTTTTTCTGGTCAGCAGCTGGCTGTTTAAGTTGGTTAAAAATACCCTGCAAACCGTTCTGCTGGTGGGCTTTTTACTCCTGGCTCTATATTTTATCTTTGGCCTTGGTCCAGGGGATGTCTGGCAGCAAATTTACCGCCATCTACCCCCTTTCCCAGGTAAATAGGCCCGGTAAAAATATCCCTGGGGTCGGCATCCTGACAACCGGTTATCCCAGGCACAGTTTACCGCCAGAAGACCGCCAAAATAATGCCTTTTGCGGGATTATCCGACTCCCCAGCTATAGTTTAAGACCCGCTTTGGTCTTTGAAGCATCCTCTAAGGCCAGGTAGGTCTACGGGCTTAAATCACCTGAACTTCGGTCGCCCATAAATTCAGGGCTGCCTGTACATTTTCAGTGGCCAAACCCAGATCGGGACCCACGTAAATTCCCAGGGAGCGAGCTACTTTCACCATGGTGCTATCGGTTTCCACCGGTCCCGGACAGATTCCCTGCCGGTGGCACTCTCGGATAATAGCAATTACCTCTGCCAGATCCTTGGAACGCACCCGACCCGCCTCCCACACCACCAAGCGACTATAGCGGCCTTCTTCAATCAGATCAATGGCTTTGCGGCCAAAGGCAGAAGCCAGCAGGCGATCGCTGGCGGTGGGGGTACCACTGCGTTGAATATGACCCAACACCGTGGCCCGGGTTTCCACCTGATCCATATCGCAGTAGGTAGCATCACCGGTTTGGCAAAGGGCACCACTGCGATTGGCGACTAGTTTAGCCAGATATTCCCCAATCGAAGGCACCTTCTCCCCCCTTCACCGTGTACTCCTTCCGCCACCACCAGTAAGGCAAACTTGCGACCGCGCTGGCGCATAGTGGCAATACCCTGACAAATTTGGGTAATGATGGGCGGGTTCAGGTGGGGCACCAGTTCAGGAATTAAAATCACGTCGGCTCCACCGGCAATGCCCGAGTGCAGGGCCAGATGCCCGGCATCTCGTCCCATTACTTCTACGACCATGACGCGATCGTGGCTGGCTGCCGTAAAGGTCAGGTCGTAGAGGGCGCTGGTGACCGTCTGCACAGCCGTATTAAAACCAATGGATTTTTCTGTAAAGGGTACGTCATTATCGATGGTTTTAGGAATGCCAATCAAATTCCAACCGCCTCGCTCAGCCAGGTCATACATAATATCCAGACTACCGTCACCGCCAATGGCAATCAGGCAATCCAGATTAAGGAGGCGGTAACCTGCCAAAATCTTGGCCACAGTTTCAGAATTGTTGGGATGCCCCTTATTCAGGGACCCTAAAATAGAACCACTGAGAAATTGCAGTACGTCTAAACCCTGGAGAATGCCGGGAATGTCGTAGCCATGCTCCCGCAACACTAAATCCTCCAGCCGATAACGTCCCTCTGCGATGTGGATGAGGCCATCGGTGCTGTAGGGAATACCAATGACATCCCAACCGCGGCGGTTAGCGCATTTAACTACTGCCCGGATGACAGCATTTAAACCGGGACAATCACCACCACTGGTGAGAATACCAATACGTTTTGGGGTCGTCATGGGAACTCCTTGGGGACAGAGATAGGCCAGGGGCTGCCTTTACAGATACCAAGAACGCGGACCACACCAAGGACGGGTCAGTCAGCCCCCTGGCCCATCACAATAATTCAGCCGCCATCCTGAAAAGATAGCCGCCTACATACAACCAGAGTGTAGGATAAACCTCTGAGGCTCAGGTCTGGACCGTTGAGATTCAATATCAAAATTAGGATTGGTTCATAAAAGCGATCGCACAAATCTCAACAATGTTTTGTCTTCGGTAACAGGTTTTACCTGTCTGCCGACATCCTGCCTGAGGTTCAAACCTCCCTCCGCCCCAGGCAGTAATTAATCATGCACCGTACCGGGAGGCATGGTTGCCCCGGTTAGGACGGCTTCGCTGGTATCGGCAGCTTCCAGATTGGCACCACAGAGGTTGGCTTCACAGAGGTTGACATCACACAGGTCAGCTCCCTGGAGATTGGCATTAGTCAGGTTAGCTTTCCACAGTCGGGCCCCACACATCCGGGCCCCGGTCAAATTAGCTCCCTGCAGATTCGACTCGGAAAGACAGGTGAGGTGAAGCAAGGCGTCCCTCAAATCAGCTTGCTCCAGGGAAGATCCACTCAAATCGGCTTCGGTCAGGTTGGCGGATTTCAGGCAACTGTGGCTCAAATTGGCACCACTTAAAAAAGCCCCAAATAGATTGCTATGGGACAGGTCAGCCCCCGCCAAGTTAGCCTCACTCAGGTTGGCGTTCTGGAGATTGGCATTGGCCAGATTCACCTGGATCAAATGCGATCGACTTAAGTCAATACCACCCAGGCAGGCTCCGCTTAAATCTACTCCCTCCAGTTTGATGGATTTGAAATCCCGTTC
This sequence comes from Nodosilinea sp. LVE1205-7, assembly GCA_041879365.1. Lineage (GTDB taxonomy): Bacteria > Cyanobacteriota > Cyanobacteriia > Phormidesmidales > Phormidesmidaceae > Nodosilinea. The sequence goes on from CP089923.1 coordinate 334,606, forward strand.
TCCTAAGGCGTAGCGAGCCAGTAACTCAGCCCCGGGTATGGGTTCTTCCCTGAGGGTGAACAGCTTACTGGTAGGCATAGTTTGAGACCCTCCTTGGCTTTTCAAACAACCTCTAAAGTGGTTAATCTCCGCAGCCCGGCCAGAACTTCTTTGATGAAGCCACCTATCCTGGTGTCAGGATCTTTCTGCAGTCCCAGGTTTTCAGGTATAGGTTTTCAGGCTACAAATTGATCCTAGCCTTAAAGCTGAAGACAAAGACAAAATCGACACAGAACGCAAGCCGTCCGAGATTTTGAGTTCCCTCTTCATAACCCCCTGAAGGCTTACAGAAATTGCTTGAAAAGCCCTCTCAGTTGAAGAAAATAAAGGGGAATCAGGCAGCAAAATTAAAAAGTTTACAGCGTTAATCTGCGCTACCTGATACCAGAAAACTTTTAGTAAAGCAGGGACAACTCCAATAAGCCGGCCAGGGCCAGGGCTAAAATTATCAGGCTTGCATACCTGGCCAGAGATGGCTGCACCGGGCGATCGCGTCGTTGCCTGAGAACTCCATAAATGTGGGGAGCCCCCAGCATAAAAAAGGCTAAACCCAAAATATTCAATCTGGTGGGAAAGGAAGGGGCCAAAGAAGAATTAGTAGGCTGAATTGTCATCGGTCTTAACTCCAGAATTCTAAACTTGTAAGGCAACCAAACCCGGAAAACCCCTATAACAGCCTGATTTAAGCAAAGCTGTAAAGTCAAAAAACCTTGAGGGGGTAAAGACTAACAATCAATATAAATAAATGTAACACAATATTAACTTTTCTTGCCATGGTGACTCTTTAGGGCTTCCCGAACCTGGGGTAGCCAGCCGTTCCCTAGAGTCCCTAGGCCAGGTCACGCTCCTTACCCGTAAGAATGCTGAGGGGATGATGGTATGGTGGGCAGAGGTGAACTTCAACCGATAGACTGCGTTAGCTATGCAATCCGATCCTGCTGACTTACCTGAAGCAACACCGGCCATTGCCAATGAGGCATCCGAGACCATTCAGGCCGTTCAAGGGACCGACCCCTTAGGGACCTCCGCTGATGTTGCAGAATTAACCAATTCCCAATCCCATGTCGATGCTAGCTCTCCAGGAGCAGGGGCAGAACAGGTTTCACCCCTACCCGATGTCGATAGCTGGAGCGGTCTGGCAACCACCCCTGACCAGGGAGAAGAGGCCAGTCAGGACAAAAAGCAACCGTCCGTTCCCCCTTCCAGCCCAGATTTAGTCAATCAAGATTGGCTCGAGACAGAAATTCCCTATCATCCCAAACCCTTGGGAGTGGTCGACCAGATTTTTCTTCTACTAACAGATATGTTAAGGGTTTGGCGACGGGGCCTGAGATGGCTGAGAAGTCAACTTCCCCTTGAGTGGCAAAGAACCCTATCCGACGAGCTACTTACCGCCATCCTATTGGGTTTGGTGGTGTTGATATTGGTGCTGGGTAGTCCCATGGGTGGGGGACCGCGGCAGACAGTGATAACAGCAGATCAGGAGGCTGGCAACAGGGAGCCGAGCGGCCTCATCCCTGGGAAGGCATCGGAACCAACCCCGGCGATCGCCCCCGCCCCAACTCCAGAAGCCAATCGAATTGCCGATATTCAAGCTCAGGTCAGTCGTATCAGTCAATCCTATGGTGCTGAGTTAATTGCATCGGTTGAGGTGACACTGGCCACCAATAGCCTGGTGGTTAATTTGGAGGAAGCCTGGTACGGACTGCTGGCCAGTGAACAGGATAGAATCGGTCAGGAAATTTATGATCAAGCTCAACAGCTAGGATTGATTCAACTGACATTGCGGACTGCCGATGGCCTGGTAGTAGGGCGGAGTCCGGTCGTGGGACCCGCCATTGTTATTCTGCAGCGACTGCGGCCTGACCCCATCCGCCCCTCGGCTTAACCATGGCTAGATCAACAGGTATCAAAGCCCTTAGGCTCTGGTTGATAGCGCTCCTGATCAGCCTGGGCTCACCAGCGGTCAAAGCGGACTCCAGGGTCTGTGAAGCCAATCTGGCCCATTCTCTGGAAATCAGGCTGAATCAACCACCCCTGGATAGGGCCTATGTCGGCTTTTTACTGCAAACCCAGGCAAGGCAGGGTCGCCCCCCTCGCACCCTGTACGGCCTCCACAGCGATCGCCTGTTTACTCCCGCCTCGAATCTGAAGCTACTGACAACAGCAGCAGCCCTGGTTTACCTGGGTCCCGACTATCGCCTTCGCACCTCAATCTATGGTCAACCTGAGGCTGACGGCACCACCAATCTACGCCTGGTGGGCAGAGGGGATCCCAGCCTCACCGCCCTCCAACTTCAAGACCTGGCGCAGCAGTTAGGGGCTGCCGGAGTAACCCGAGTCCGACGCCTGGTACTGGATGATTCCTACTTTCCTGGCCTGGCCCTTAACCCTACCTGGGAATGGGAGGACATACAGTTTGCCTACGCTCCCGTCGTTAATAGCTTAATTTTTAACCAGAATGCCCTCACCCTCACCCTGACTCCCAGCCAGGTTGGTCAACCCTTAAACCTCCAGTGGTCTCTAAATCCAGGGGATCAGGCTGGGGTGATTAACGATACCCTCACGGTCGCCCCAGAAGTGACCCTGGAACCTCAGGTGGTGGGGCGATCGCAGATTTCAGGTAACTTTCACCTGGTGGGACAAATGACTAAACAGGATGCTCCTGTGACCCTTGAACTGGCAGTCCTTAACCCAGCCACAGCCTTTAGCCAGGCAATCCAAGAGGCTCTTCGTCAGGCCGGTATCCCGGTTGACTCAACGGTAATCACCCCCACCCCTACCCCCTTCAAACAGCCAGAACTGGCGGCGGTTCTTTCTCCTCCCCTGGGGCAATTACTACTTCCAGCCAATCAAGATAGCCATAATCTCTATGCTGAGGTTTTACTCAAGACCCTGGCCATGAAAGCCTCCCTTTCCCCCGGAAGAGGCCAGTGAAGCTGGCACCAGGGCAGTAAAAACGATTCTGGGGAATTTGGGAGTCAGTACCACAGGCTGGGTTCTGGTTGATGGTTCTGGCCTATCTCGCCATAATTTAATTACCCCTGAGGCCCTGGTAGAAACCCTACAGGTTATGGCCAATCGGCCCGATGGCGAAATCTTTCGAGCTTCCCTGGCGGTGGCAGGGGTCAGTGGTACCCTTAGACGCCGCTTCAACAACAGCATTGTAGCTACCCACCTACAGGGAAAATCTGGTGCCATGACCGGAGAGGTTGCCCTGTCCGGATACTTACAGCCCCCTGATTATCAACCCCTAGTTTTTAGTTTTATTATTAACCATGCCCCCGACTCCGCCCACCTGTTACGGGAGCGAATGGATAGCATTTTGGAATTTATTGCCCATCTATCCTCCACCTGTGCAGCCAGAAAGTAAAACAGAATCCATGGCTACCCCTAGCATCTGGCCTGTTGCAATGAATGGCAAAAAAACTTCTTGGTATCTTTTCTTTCAAAGACGCCCACAATAGCGCCGGAACTTATGTCAAAAACTAAGGTTAAAAAATCCATAGGTTGGCTAATGGGCCTGAGCATCGTCTTGATAGGCCTGGGAACCCTGGCAATCTTTACTCCTACCCTTGCTTCCCCTGTCTTGACCCCAGCCCTAGGGTGGTTGACCACCCTAGGGGTGTGATCCTAGTGACTCAGGGCGGCTGGGCCAAACCCGTTAAGGGACAGTGGCTGAACCTGATGGTTGGAATGGCCTATGGAATCGTTGGTTTCTATATTGTAAGCCACGGAAATCAGGCTCTAGTAACTTTAACCCTGGCCTTTGGCATCCTCTTTCTGGTGGACGGAGGAGTAACTCTAACGATGGGCTTCGTTAACCGATCTGGGTGCAGTATGTCCTGGTTGATCGTGCTTAACGGTATCACCACCATGATTTTAGGAATTTTAATAAGTAATTCCTGGCCCTTTCGATCTGCCTGGCTGATGGCTTTGTACCTGGGCCTTAGCCTGTTGTTTAACGGTACGGCCTGGCTGGCCACAGCCCTGGTAATTAACAAGGACCTGGGCAACCTCCAGTAATCCGAGGGGCTCTGAATTTATCCGACACCACCCTCAATAACCATCCGCAGGGGATTGTTTTCCCCATGGTCGCGACCCAACGCTGGACTGGTAAGGTGCAGGAAACCTGGACCTACCACTATCTGAAGGGGATGCCCTGACGAGATGGAGCTGTAATCACTAGACCCGTGCTTCAGGGTTTGAGCAATAGATAAAACAGGCGGCCCGATGTATTGATGCGACCTGCCATTTCCCCCGCCTCTACCCCCGAACCTACAAAGAGATCAACTCGGCCGGGTCCCACGATCGCTCCGCCCGTGTCCTGGTCCAGTACCAGCCGGGTGGTGGGCCGACTCACCCAGGCCCCCTTCGAGCTGCGCTGGGGTAGGGCGAGTTGGATCAAGGCGATCGCGCCGGGGGGCATGAGGGACTTATCGGTGGCAATGGAATAGCCCGCCGTCACCGGTACCCGCAGACTACCGATGGGGACGCCTTCAGGGGTTTCCCGAAAGAAAATAAACCGCTGGTTACGGGGTAAGTAGCTATCTAAATCGGCGGGATGGGTGGCAAAGTACTCCCTCAACCGGGGCAGGGAGAGGTCGGCGGCGGCAATTTTACCATCCTCCACCAGGGCCCGGCCAATGCTGGTATAGGGATAATCGGTACGGCCAGCGTACCCCACCGCCATCACCCGGCCATCGGGTAGGTCGAGCTGGGCTGACCCCTGCACCTGCACCAGAAAGGCCTCTAGGCGATTAGCTAGCCACACTAACTCCAGCCCCGCCAGGGGTCCCTGGCCACCGGCAAGACCATTAATCCCCTCCAGATCCAGTCGGGTGGGGTGGGGCCGGGGCCAGGTGTCTAGATCGGGGGGACGGCGGTAGAGGGGGTAGGGGTACTCTGCTGTGGCTACAGGACTAGCCCGAAAGTGGGGCTCAAAGTAACCGGTAAAGGCCACCGTGCCCTGGCCGTCTTGACCAATCGCCTGATAAAGCTGGAACTCCCGTTGTAGGGCGGCTTGCCAGCCAGCCCGGTCAGGGCTGGTTTGCACCAGGTCCCGTAAGCGTTGCAGGCTGCGCCAGAGGCGAATCGCGGCTCAATCCTGGGATGGCAGGATTCTGGTAATCAACGGCGGCCTTAGGGCTAGCCAGGTAGGTTAGACTGTGGTTAATGGCCTGGAGTAGGGCGGATCGTTGGGACGGCCACTCCAACTCTGCCCATACCAGGGATTGCTGAAACTCTGGTATGGCCTGAAAGGCAGACCCATGGGGCGCAACCAGAGGAGGCTGGAGTTCAGGGGAGAGGGCTCCAGCCATAGTCGTCAAGCCAGCGATGATAGCCAGCCCCCTGACGCCAATGCTGATGCTGCCCATCAAAATCGCTCAACACTGGAACTAAAGAATCGGCTCCACCCGAATCGCCACCAGTCGGGAGGGCCGCAGCACCATGTATTCCCCAGGGTTAATTTTGGGCAGGGGAACGGTAATAAAGTCATCGGAACTGGCCTTAGGCATCAGTTCGCCGCTGTACCATTTTTGAAAGTCCTGGATGGTGGCAAAGCTCACCTCTTCTCGGTGGCCTCCCTCAAATAGCAAATGAATTGTGTACTCACTTGGAGTTCTGGGCATAGAGGTGTTCCTTAGAGGTTGTTTGAAAAGCCTAAAGATGGTCTTAAACCATACCTGTAGATTAGGATAATCTCTACAAAATTTAGTATTTGGGCAGCCTCTTAACGGCGAACTATACCTGGAATAACCCTTTTGAAATAACCCCTCAAGCTCACTGCCTGATTATTAATGGTTCCATCTTAGCAATCCTGGCTTAGAGCACGGATTGCGGTGGGGGTTAGGCTCTCACCTACCCGGATTCTGGGTTGGGCCCACCAATGCTCAGGCTTACCAGGTCTGCTGCCCCGGCTGGCCTCAAGGAATGATTAAAATCGGGCAGGGAGAAAGATTAATCACCCGGGTAGTGACACTTTCTGCCTGTACTTCTTCAATCAGACCCACCCCCCGACAGCCCATGACAATCAGATCGGCTCCGATCTCGTCGGCCACATCGCAGATCACAAAGGCGGGTTGCCCCTGACGTTCGATGACTTCGGCAGCAATGCCCTGGGTGGCGAATAACTCCCTGGCCTTACCTAGCAGTCTGGCCACCGCCTCTGGAGAAGACTGGTTGGTGGCCTGGCCTGATTCCTGAGCTTCGACCACCGACAGCAGTACCAGGCGACTGTGATGGAAGTTCACCAATTCCACTACCTTAGGAGCAGCTTGCTGGGCCTCGGAACTCATATCAATAGGAAATAAAACGGTCTTAAACATAGGCAATCAAAGGGAACTCGCACTCCGGTAAAATAGAGGGCTGATAGGTAAATATTACGACAGATTCAGGGGCTAGCTGGGTTATACCCATGGCTAAGACTAGCTTAGACAAGGTTGAGTCGGCTTAGTTCCTGTTGTTCCATAACGTAATAAACAAACATAAAGACTTAAGCAGTTTTCAGGAGATTTATCACCGTGGTCAAAAAATCCGTGGCCAGTCTAACCGCCGCTGACGTAGCGGGCAAGCGAGTCCTAATTCGGGCCGACTTTAATGTGCCCCTCGACAAACAGGGCAATATCACCGACGACACCCGCATTCGGGCCGCCCTACCTACCATTCAAGACCTCACTGGCAAGGGGGCAAAGGTGCTGCTAACCAGTCACTTTGGTCGTCCCGATGGCAAGGTGGTGGACAGTATGCGCCTCACCCCCGTCGCCCAACGCCTGGGTGAGTTACTGGGCCAGCCCGTGGTCAAGTGCGATGACTGCATTGGTGAAACCGTTGCCGCCGCCGTTGGTGCCCTGGAAAATGGCCAGGTCGCCCTGCTGGAAAATGTCCGCTTCTACCCCGGCGAAGAGGCCAATGACCCGGAATTTGCTAAACAACTGGCGGCCAATGCCGACCTCTACGTCAATGATGCCTTTGGCACCGCCCACCGGGCCCACGCCTCCACCGCCGGTGTTACCCAGTACCTCAGCCCCTCGGTGGCGGGATACCTGATCGAGAAGGAACTGCAATACCTGCAGGCGGCGATCGAAAATCCCCAGCGCCCCCTGGCGGCCATTATTGGCGGGTCTAAGGTCTCCAGTAAAATTGGCGTGATCGAGACCCTACTGGAAAAGGTCGATAAGCTGCTGATCGGCGGCGGCATGATCTTCACCTTCTACAAGGCGCGGGGTCTGGCGGTGGGCAAGTCCCTGGTAGAAGAAGACAAGCTGGAACTGGCCCGGAAACTAGAGGCTAAGGCCAAGGAGCGGGGGGTGGAGTTGCTACTGCCCACCGATGTGGTGGTGGCCGATGCCTTTGATGCCAACGCCAATGCCCAAACCGTGAGCATTGACGCCATCCCCGATGGCTGGATGGGGTTGGACATCGGCCCCGATTCCGTGCAGGTGTTTCAGGCTGCGCTGAAGCAATCTAAGTCGGTGATCTGGAACGGCCCCATGGGGGTGTTTGAGTTTGACAAGTTCGCCGTCGGTACCGAGGCGATCGCCCATACCCTGGCGGACCTCACCGGTCAGGGGGTCACCACCATCATCGGTGGTGGTGACTCCGTGGCCGCCGTAGAAAAGGTCGGTGTGGCGGAAAAAATGAGCCACATTTCCACCGGTGGTGGGGCTAGCCTGGAACTGCTAGAGGGCAAAGTACTGCCCGGTATTGCCGCCCTGGACGAGGCCTAAGCCAATCTCTATAGCAGATGGCAGTTGGGTAAGTTCCGGGCAAGGGGCTTAGGCCCCCGCCAGGATCAACTCTAGTTAGATGAACCGGACTATGAATCTGGTTCCTATCGATAGGGAACCCGTCAGCCCTGACGGGTTCCCTTTTTCATGGCTCAGGCTGAAAAGCTTTGGTTAGCGATAGAGGGGCCGATTCTGACTAAAATTAGAATGCTGCTCCTAAAAAATCACCGTTATGGTAGCCTTACCGTCTGATCTGCCGACCCCGATTCAGTCCGATCTGATCACGGTACTAGAAAATCTCTCGACTATGGAACACGGCAAGCTAATCAGGCAGGTGCTGGAAACTATTCTACGGATGATGGGGCGAGAGGCCGATCGCCTGGACTGGAAGATTCTCAACCATGCTCTGCTGGATATGGAGCAGGGGTTTCAGATCTTTTATCCCTACCGCCATATTCGCAAAATCACTATTTTTGGATCAGCCCGTATGGGTTCGGACCATCCGGATTATCAGCTCGCCCGGAACTTTGCTCACCGTATTACCGATGCGGGTTTTATGGTCATGACCGGAGCTGGGGGCGGGATTATGGAGGCCGGTAACCTGGGGGCGGGCCACGACCACTCCTTTGGATTGAATATTCAACTGCCCTTTGAACAGGGGGCTAATCCGGTGATGGCAGGGAACGCCAAGCTCATTAACTTTAAGTACTTTTTTACCCGCAAGTTATTTTTTCTGCGGGAAAGTGATGCCCTGGCCCTGTTCCCGGGGGGATTTGGCACCCAGGATGAAGCCTTTGAATCTTTAACCTTGATTCAAACCGGTAAGGCTGACCCCATGCCCATTGTCCTGGTGGATCACCCCGGTGGTACCTACTGGCAGGGTTGGGATACCTACATTCGTACCCACCTGCTAGAGCGGGGGCTGATTAGCGCTGATGATCCCAATTTGTATACCATGACCGATAACGTGGAAGATGCCTGCGCTGCCATCAGTAGTTTTTATCGCATCTACCATTCCTGTCGCTACGTGGGCGATCGCCTGGTGATTCGCCTTAAACAGGACTTGTCCGATCAGGCGGTGGCTACCCTTAACCAGGAATTTCGGGATATTCTCGATCAAGGGGAGATTGTCAGGTCCCCCAGCCTGCCAGAGGAGCGTAACGATCCAACGACCCACCTACCCCGGCTGGTGATGAATTTTAATCATCGCGATTTTGGCCGACTACATCAGTTAATTCGTCGTCTGAATCAACTAGAAGAACATGGACCGGCCTGTCAGCATCCTGAACGGCGATCGCCTAATCTACCAGAAATGGAGCTAAGCGGATTCGAACCGCTGACCCCTTGAATGCCATTCAAGTGCTCTACCAACTGAGCTATAGCCCCTGGACTGTTTCTAATACTCTCCTAAGGGAGGTGATCTAGTCAAGCCTAACTTTTTACTGCTCGATAGTGCCCTGGAGTGCTATCCGCGCTAGAGTCAGACATGGGTGGTTAGTTATAGCCCGGTACTGGTCAGCTAGCCTTTTCCACCTCTGTCCAGGTTGTCCTCAGCGGCTGGCCAAAGCTATAGAGTTTCTCGTTTTGATTATGGTATTTCCTCCTTCCTCCCCTTCCCCTTCTATCGCCCCTGAAATGGTAGACGCGACCCTCTTAGCCTTGCGGCGTAAACAGGGCACCTGGATAGACTGGGCCCAGGGCTGCCAGCTTTTACAAAAAGCCGGTTTCAATCCCCAGCAGATTTTTGAGGAAACTGGCTTTGAACCGATTCAACAAAACCAGATTATGGTGGCTGAGCAGGTCTATCAATCGATGGTTAAGGTTGGTATCTCTGAGGCTGCCCAGGCCCACTTTACCCAGCGGGGTAGCGATAACCTGTACGAACTGCGGGTACTTTCCCAGGCTGAGCGGGCTAGTACGGCGGAGTTTATTTTGCACCATGGGTTGGATGTGGACCAGGTGCAGGAATTGGTTAAACCCATCAAGGAATATGCCTACCGTAAGCAAAATCTGCCCGCATTTGAGGATAGCCCCGGCGATCCGATCGCCTTTTACTACTGGAATTTAGCCCGCCAGAAGGCCGACCTGCAAGACCGTTCCCGGCTGATTGCCCAGGGGCTACGGTTTGCCGACAGCGCCACGGCTCGCCAGGAAGTCGAAAAACTACTGACGGATTTTACCGTAGTCAAGGCCCAGCCCGCTCCCCGCCTACCCCTCTACCGCCTAGAGACAGAAACCGAACTACCCCGGGTGATTCCGGTGGTAGGCCAGATGCCTCTGAGCCTTGTAGATCTCAAGGCTGTACCGGTTGCCGTCCCTGCCGAACCCTTTGGGCTGGTGACTTTTAGTGGCGTCGGTGCCTGGCTAGCGGTACCGGGTTGGCAGGTGATTTTTAGGGCCGAAGACCCCGTCGGTTTGCTCACCCAGGCCCATCAACTGCCCAATTACCCTGCCGATAGCCCTGACGAAGCGGTGTTGGTGATTGTCGATCGCTCAGAGCGCAGTTGGAACCCCGAGAACTACTTTTTAGTGGCAGAGGGTGAACAACTGGCCCTTGCCTGGAGTTCTACCCCCCTATCGGTACCGATTCTAGGTAAGGTGGTGCTGATTTTACGCCCCAAACAAATTCTGGATGAAAACTACAATCGGGAGTTGTGGCAGCTTGACGAGTAGGGTAATGGCCAATCGCAATTCAGTGCTTTAGATCAGGAGACACCATGGGCTTGGAACGGCGGTTATCGCAATCGATATTTTTGAATACAGAAGTAGTCCAGCTTCGCCAGTTGTGCCTGACTCCAGGTGGGCTGTTTGAACCAGGGCAATATCGGGCTGAAGAACTACCGGATATTGCCTTTGAAATGGGTTTGGTGGAAAAGTTACCCCCACCCCAGGGGAGAACTACAGAGCCAGAATCAGACAGTCACCCTTAAGGAACTATGATATTTAGGTGAATTGCCTGCTCCTGACAAGTTAGTCCCTCCCATGCAGATTACCTACGATCCTGACCGAGACATCCTGCAAATTGCTTTGAACAGCCGCGAAGTAGGAGAAACTGCCCGCATTTCTCCTAACCTGATCCTTGACTACGATGACGATGGTTTGATTGTGGGTTTAGAAATTCGCCAGGCATCTGAGCGAGTAGAAATTCCTTTATCGATTACCTACACGGTAGGGCCTGCCAACCTGGATAAGCCGCCGATCTAAGCTGACGATATCTTTTCGATCATTTGCTATAGATTCCCAGGCTGTCTGACCAGAATTCTCACCGGTGCACCAGGGACAGGTAACCCCAGATAGTCCCCTATCCAACTCGTTGAATATAGAGAAAGCCTGATTGAAATAGACCAATGGCAAAGCCTAGAATTCCGCCTAAATTGACGATGGCCTGAAGTTCGTTGCGGACAATGGCTTGAATGGCCAGTTCCAGATCGCGGGGAGGGGTACCCTTTACCCAATCAATAATTACCTGATCAATGTTCAAGGATCGGAATGATCTGGGTTACCAGGGATTCCAGATCCCGTTCTAAATATTGCTCAATAATGAGAGCCAGTTCTTCACTAACCGGATCGAGAGATTGGCTGATCACCTCAGAATGCTGGAGGCGATTTAACAGTTGGGTGGCTAAAACTTCCCAATTAACGGAGTTGCCCAGACTACGAATAAATTCCGGTCCTAAGGTCTGAATGTAGCTCTGCACCGATTCCCGCAGGTTATGCTGAATATGACGCACCGTTGCCACGGGTAAGTTCTGCATCGAGGTTTGCTGTAACCACTCCCTTAGCCGTTTTTTGGCTTGTAAGGCTGTGACTAATTCGGCAATTCGGGCATTACTAACCTCTCGTTCGTCTAAACAAAAGGTGCGTAACCGGGCCAGGGCATTACGCACACCAAATAAATTGGCTACAACCCAGTAGGTGCCACTGGTGCGTTCCCTGAAGATAGTGTCAATCACCTGAATATTGCGATCGCTCAAAAAGTCAATCACCAGTTCTCGTACCCGATTAGGGGGCAACACACTGGTAACTAACCAGTGGCTAATCTGATCAGCCTGTTGGGAGTTTAGCTTGAAATCCACCAACACCTGATCAAAAAGTTGATTTAACTGGGGCTCAAGGAAGTCCTCTCGACGAGCCCAAACTCGAATTAGGCGGGGTCAGGGACTTACCGAATAAATCCTCCAAAATACGACCGGCAATTTGAGCTGTGCGCACCTGGGATCGATTTTTGATTTGGTCCAGGGCCAGGGCCAGTAACCACTTAATTGCCGCTTGGGTCCGTTCGGTTTGGAGTAAACGGCGAGCCAGGTTCTGTAGCTCCTCTGGCGTCAGCAACGAGCCCATAATCGTATCGGCAATTCGCTGGGCCAGTCGGGCTTGATTGGCCGGAATTAATCCAGGGGTAAAGGGTAAACGCCAGCTACCTAAATGAATCGGGTGATAGGGGCGAAATAGCATTTTAATGGCGATGTCATTGGTGAAATAGCCAATGATGCCTCCAAATAGAGGCGGAGCCACGACTAACCACAGATCGACCCAGCTCATGATAGAACCAAAACGCCCATCATACCGGCCGCGATGGGGTAGTGGTTGACCCGCTGAAAGCCAGCCTGCTGGGCTAGTTCAATCTGTTCTGGTCCCTGGGGAAAACGGTCAAGACTGGGGGTGATGTAGGCATACTCCTGGGTCAGCCCGTGCCGGCGGGCAGCCGGTATGACAATATGGTGGAGATACCACTGTTGCCATTGCTGCACCTGGTTGCTTTGGGGGCGGTGAAAATCTAGAATGGCGGCAATCGCTCCTGGCTTTAGCACTCGACGTAACTCCCTTAGTCCCTGCCCCATATTAGCCAGGTTACGCAAACCATAACCCATGGTAATGGCGTCAAAACTCGCGGTGGCAAAAGGTAAATCCAGGGCATCTCCCAGGCACCAGGTAACGGCGGCGGCGCGGTACCTAAGACGGGCAATGGCCAACTGTTCAGGGGCAAAATCAATGCCATAGACATGACCCTTGGGCCCTACCCGTCGAGCTAGCAGTAGAGCTCAGATCGCCACTACCACAGCAAATGTCCAGACACCTGTGACCTGGAGCAGCCCCACTCCAGCGGACGGCCATCGCTTTCCACACCTGATGTAACCCCAGACTCAGTTGCTGGTTTAAGTCGTCATAAACGGGGGCAATTCGGTTAAAAATTGCCTGAACATCGGCGGCGGTTGGGTCAAAGACCTGAGACACTTCCACAGTCAGTGCAGATTAAGAATCCGTCCTTACTTTAGCGCCGTAGACCGGCAACAAGAAACTCTGGTGTAGTTTTCGTTACAAACTACTTGACCTTACCCGGCCCTGGTCACCCCTATCGAATTATCGGAGCTGCGACCAGGCTCGCTATACCAGTTAACTATGGCTAATTCTGTTGTGTCCATAGCATCGGTGCTAAGGCAGGGATACATCGGCAAGCTGATGATCTCCTGACTGAGTTGTTCGGTAACGGGTAGGCCGCCTGGAGCTAGAGGCAGGCGGCCTTGATAGGCAGGTTGGAGATGAACTGGTAAGGGATAGTGGAGTCCCACGCCAATGCCCTGCCCCTGCAGAAAAGCGAACATGGCATCCCGTTGTCCTACCCGCAGCACAAATTGATGGTAGCTATGGAAAACTCCAGGGCCAGTTTCAGGTAGTTGCAAGGGTAAATTCTGTAGTTTCTGACTATAGTGCAGGGCAATAGCTTGCCGTTGAGTATTATCTGCATCCAGATATTTTAATTTAACCCTGAGAATAGCCGCCTGAAGGGCATCCAGTCTGGAATTCATGCCAGGCGTATCACTGATGTAGCGAGTCGCCCACCCATACTGACGAATTCTCTGGCACTGTTGAGCCAGGTCTGGATCCCGAGTCACAATAATACCAGCATCTCCTATGGCTCCAAGGTTTTTGGTTGGGTAACAGCTGAAGGCGGCGCAGTGTCCCCAGGTGCCTACTTTACGCTGGTTGAGGGCGGCCCCATGGGCCTGAGAACAGTCTTCAACTACGTACAGGTCATACTGATCTGCTAGTTGCATAATGGCCGGTAGGTCAGCTGAATGACCGTAGAGATGAACCGGTACAATTGCCTTTAGCCGCCCCAGGGATGGAGTGTTGAGGACATGAACAATGGCTTCTGCCAGGCGATCGCAATTAATTGTAAAACTAGCTGCATCTACGTCCACCAGGAAAGCCGTTGCTCCGGTCAGCTCGATGGCCGCAACCGTTGCCACCGCCGTATGGGAAACGGTTAAAACCACATCGCCAGCACCAACACCACAGGCCCGTAGGGCAATGACTAAGGCGTCTGTACCACTGGCTACGCCGATGCCATAGTTGGTACCTAAATAACTTGAGAACTCCTGTTCAAAGGCTTCGACTGGCTCTCCTAAAACATAGAATCCACTCTCGAGAACTTGTTGAATTGCCTCGTTAATTTCAGATTGGTAGGCCCGATAACTAGATAGGGGATCGGTTTGAGGAATTTTCTTAGTGATCATAGGTGAATACATAGCAGCAATTATAGATATTGTTTTAGATTGGTTTTATAGAAACTAATGGTTTTCTCTAAGCCGAGAGCTAAATTAATTTTAGGATGCCAGCCTAAAATCCTATGAATTAAACTATAGTCGCTATAGTAATCTCCAATGTCTATCTTGCGTCGTTCCTCAGGAAAGTCACATAATTTATAATCCCCTGTCCCATGGACTTTGACTAAGAGTTCAGCCGTATCTCTCAAGCTAATAACTTCATGACCACCTAGATTAAAAACCTGACCTATAGCTTGTTCAGCGATCGCGGCCATCAAAAGAGCGTCAATAACATCATCAATATAGTTATAGTCTCGTAGTTGATCTCCACCCCAGACTTCAAAGGGAGTTCCCTCAATCAGGTTGCGAATCCAGGTTCCCAAGAAGGTTTGACGAGCGTCTTTAATACGCATGCCAGGTCCGTAGGTGTTAATTAGTCTAAGGGCAACGGTCGGAATTCCATAAACATTATTATATAAAATGTGGTACCATTCACCGGCCATTTTATTGATGCCATTGACGTCTACGGGGCGAAGCAGATGTTTTTCATCAACGGGGAGATAGTCAGGCTTACCGTAGATCTGACGAGTACTGGTAAAAACAATACGCACTTCTGGGTTGTGATGGCGGCATGATTCTAAGATAGAAAGTTGAGCTCGACAATTAATATCGAGATCGGTATAAGGTGATTCCATGGAGTCTAAATGACTGGTTTGTCCGGCCAGATTAAATAGATAATCTTGGCCTCGAATTAAATACTTAAAACTATATTCATCTCTAACGTCAGAAATATTAATTTTTATTCGATCTTTGATATCGATAATATTGTTAAGATTGCCGCCATATTCGGCAATTAAACTGTCAACAATAGAAACAATACTCCCCAAGCCCACCAGTCGTCTGGCTAGATTGCTACCGATAAATCCCAGCCCACCTGAAATTAAGATTTTTTTATTTCTAAAGATGTCAAAATTTTCAATTGTCATGCTGAAGGCATTTTAGGGAGGATTTTATAGATATTGTTGAATTCATCCTATAGAATTTATAGGAGGTTTGCTGCGCCCAGGAACTCCATCTCTATTCATTTAACTTTAAACCAAAAAACATTGCCGATGCAAGATACTTATCTTCTTCCCCGGCTGTTGTCCGGATGAGCTAGGAGGGTGATGCTCAAAACTGTGAACTGAGAGATTCTTCCTTCGTTAAAGTGTATCCCATGGGTTTAGAAGCCATCAGACTAGCGACGTTATTGCCAGATTAAAAAGTAACCAAGGTTTGTTTAATTATTGGTTAACATCACTCTTCAATACTTGAAAATAGGTTTGATTGGATGGGCGTTTGGCAGGCAAGTTACCTTGAAAGATTGGTTTCAGTACTTTATTTCTTCCTAACATAGCCAGCGGCTTGACTGACAAAACGGTCCGATCATTTGAGAAAGCTGGTCAATCAGTACAGCCAGAGCATTAAGTTAATACTCAGTCAGGCTTTCCTGTCAGGGCAGGCAGTTGCTGCAAAGGATAGATAGATTAATGTCAGAGGATAACGCCAAAAAATATAGGAGTGTAAATGAAAATAATTCTGAATTGAATGAATTATATCTGAGATTAGAGTAGAAATCAAGTGAAGTCGAGGGTCGTCAGGTTTTCTTTGCCAGGATTAGTTTTGAGTTGCTCGCGATTCCCTATGAAGAAAGGTGGGCCTGCTTCCATTGGACTTCCGGTTCTGGCTCCATTGTGTCCTTCCCTGCTCTCCGCTCGGGCTACGGTTAAGGGTTGACCCAGGGCAGGGCCCGGTCAGATTTTTAGCTCTTACCCTGTCCGCATCAGAAATTGCCATGCTCAAGAACGGTGGTAAGGGCTAGGGCTCTAGCCATGGGAGGCAAAGGGGTGGGGAAAGATTTATCCCTCGATGGAATTTTCTGGCCTGAACCTTGATCGCCATGGGCGTCGGGCAGCATTTCCCATCCCCTATCCTGCAGACCTCAGGTCTGGCAGAAACTCTTTACAAAATGGCCGTCCTTACTCAGCATAGAAAGGGTTGGTACTTAGGTTAGGAGCTGGTAACTTGGAACGCACTTTCTTAATGATTAAGCCCGATGGCGTTCAGCGCGGGTTAGTTAGTGAAATTATTGGTCGTTTTGAAACTAAGGGCTTTACCCTGGTAGGCCTGAAGCTGATGGCGGTGTCGCGAGCCCTGGCGGAGGAGCACTACGCAGTCCATCGGGAGCGTCCTTTCTTTGCTGGCCTGGTGGACTTCATTACCTCTGGTCCAGTGGTGGCTATGGTCTGGCAAGGGGAAGGAGTGATTGCCTCGGCCCGGAAGATGATTGGTGCCACCAAACCCCTGGAGGCGGAACCGGGCACCATCCGGGGAGACCTGGGGGTGACCGTAGGCCGCAATATTATCCATGGCTCTGATGCTCCAGAAACAGCCCACACGGAAATCGCCCTATGGTTCTCAGAAACCGAACTGGTAGCCTGGGAACCCAGCACCCAGGCTTGGATTTACGAATAGGGAAGCCGGCCCGTTACCCGTGGTATAGCCTTAGCATGGGTAACCGGTGGACCAGGATGGTGGAGAAGGGGATTCAATCATTACCGCAGGTAAATGACTGTTACGCCTGTTCCTCCATCGCTTTGATCGGCGGCTTCAAAGCGTTGTACCTGGGGGTGGTGCTGCAGGTAGTCCTGGACTCCCTGGCGCAGTTTGCCCGTGCCGTGACCGTGGATTACCCAAAGTGCCCCGCTTTGGGTCTTGGCGATCGCCTGTTCCAGGACTGGTTCTGCTTCCGCCACCCGCATGCCCCTCAGATCCACTGTATTGCTGGCGGTGCGCAGTACCAGGGGGGCAGGGCTGGAGGTCGGAGGTGAGGCTGGTGGAGGCTTAACCTTGGGCTCCACCAGGGCCTTCTCTCCCTGTAAGGATTCGATATCGTTGAGGTGAACAGTAGTCTTGAGTAGACCAAAGCGCACCGTTAACCGTTGGTCTGCATCGGGCTCTGTCAATACTTCAGCAGTTTGCCCCAAACTCATCAGGCGTACCCGATCGCCCACCTGGGGTCTAAATCCGGTTTTAGCAGCGGGTTGGTTAGAGGGGTGAGGGCGAAGGTGGGTCTGGCTCAGGCTATCGATCGCTGCCGTCGCTTTCTGCGCTGCCTGGGCTGTGGGCTGGCCCTGCTGTAACTGGCGAATTACCCGGGCGATATCGGCTTTTGCCTGGGCGATCGCCTGCTGAATAGCCAGTTGCTGTTGCCCCTGTAAGTCTTCCTGGCGTTGCCGTAGCCACTCCGCCCGTTGATGAATCTCCCGGTGCAGGTGCTCGGTTTCCGTCAGCAGGGCCGCCGCTGCCTGGGAACTGGCTTCCTGTTCACGCCGCTGGGCTTCCAGGGCGGCAATTACCTGGTTAACATCCTCCTGCCCGGCCCCCGCCATGACCGCCGCCGCCCCATCCACCACCGCTCCTTTGAGTCCCAGGCGGCGGGCGATGGCCAGGGCGTTAGACCGCCCTGGAATGCCCCACAACAGGCGATAGGTGGGGGAAAGACTGACTTCATCAAACTCGACGGCGGCGTTTTCAAAGCGGCGATCCTGGTACTTGAGGGCCTTGAGTTCACCGTAATGGGTGGTGGCCACCGTCAAGCGGGCGTGGTTGGCCAGGTAACGCAGTAGGGCCAGGGCCAGGGCGGTCCCTTCGGTGGGATCGGTGCCCGCTCCCACCTCATCCAGCAGAACCAGAGCATTGGCCACGCCGGCAGTGGTGGGTAGATCCTCCAATGCTGCTAAAATTCGGCCAATACGTCGGATATGACCCGAAAATGTAGATAGGTTTTGCTCAATTGACTGCTCGTCCCCGATGTCTGCCAGTACCTGGTCAAACCAGGGCAGTTCCACCGGTTCTCGGGCCGCTACAAATAATCCCACCTTAGCCATTAAGGCGGCTAGACCCAGGGTTTTTAGGGTAACGGTTTTGCCCCCTGTGTTGGGCCCGGTAATCGCCACCACCCGTAGCTGATCGGTCATTACCAGATCGATGGGCACCACCGGGTTAGCCCCTTCCTGGCGCTGTTGCCAGACCAGCAGGGGATGGCGCAACTGCCTCAGGGTGGTGGTACCGTCGCTAATAAACCGGGGGGATTGGCTTCTAACCAAAGGGAATAGCGAGACCGGGCACAGGCTAAATCAAGCCGGGTCAGGGTGGCCAACAGGTTCTCCAGGTCTGGCCCAACCGCTCCCACCTGCTGGCTGATAGCCATCAGCACCGCCTCGATTTCTGTCTGTTCCTGCCGCATTAACTGGCGTAGTTGGTTACCCGCCTCCACAATGGCATGGGGCTCAATGTAGAGGGTAGCTCCACTGGCGGAGACATCGTGGACCAGGCCGGGGATGGCATCCTTTTGGGGGGCTTTGACCGGCAGCACGAAGCGATCGCCCCGTTGGGTAATCAGGGTTTCCTGGAGGGCTCCCCCCTGGCGTTGAATAATGCGTTGTAGCCGTTGTTGGATCTGCTGGCGAGTGCCGTTGAGTCGTTCTCGAATCGCGGCTAGCTTAGGGCTGGCCCGGTCCGTTACCTCTCCCCGGTCGTCAATGCAGTGGTAGATGTGTTGTTCTAATTCGGGGTGGGTCCGCCAATCCGCCACCAATCCCTGAAACACCGGCAGGTCTACCTCGGTTTCCGCCTCAATTAGCCGACGGATTTGCCGCGCCCCCTTCAGGGTACTGGCAATATCCAGTAATTCCTGCCCCGTTAGGGTACCCTGGCGTTGTACCCGCTCCAGGCTGGTGCTGAGGTCACGAATACCGGCAAAACTCAGACTGCGGTGGTGCTGATCCAGCCAGTAGGCTTCCCGGGTTTGGGCTTGGAGGGCCTCACTTTCGGCCTGATGGGTGGGAATGGCTAGATGCTGGGCGGCGATCGCCCCCAGGCTGGTGGCGGCGAAGCTGGCCAGGTGCTGCCCCAAGCGAGACCATTCCAGCAGGCTCAGGGTTTCCGCCTGAATCATAGGCAAGCCCAAGCCCAAAGACTTACCATGATCACGACCCCTAATCCGGCTGACTCCATTGTTTACCTGTTTGATTTTTCTTAACCATAGCAATGGGCCGGGCCGGGCGACCAGCCCTTTTGTGATTTTGCTTTATTCCTATAGCTGTCCATGCACCTGCTCTACACCCTGACCAGCTATCCCCCCGCCGTTGGGGGGGCTCAGACCTATGGCCACCAGCTAGCTCAAGCCCTGGCCCCTGACCACAGCGTGGCTGTAGCCAGCCACTGGCGTACTAACCGCACCGACTGGCTGTTGGGCACTACCCTCCGCCATCCTCCTGCCAGTGCCTACCAAATCGATGGTATCCCGGTAAACCAGTTGGGGTTGAGCCCCTGGCAAAAACTCACCCTGGTGCCAGCGGTGTTGGGCTACTATGCCCTGATGGGTCGGGCTCTACCCGTTATTGCTGAGGCGATCGCCCAGTCCTTAGGACCTTTAGCGACTACCGCCGATCTGATCCACAATGTTCGGATTGGGCGGGAAGGCCTCACCGCCGCTTCCCTGCAGGTGGCCCGGTGGCGAGATATCCCCTTCCTGCTGACCCCTGTACACCACCCTCGTTGGGTGGGCTGGCCCTACCAGCAGTACGCCCGGCTTTACCGCCAGGCCGATGCCCTGATTGCCCTTACCGAGGCTGAAAAAGCCGTGCTGGTGGAAATCGGAGTGGCCCCCGAGAAAGTCCATGTCACCGGTATGGGACCGGTGCTGGCGGCCCAGGCCGATGCCGAAAGCTTTCGCCAGCGCCACGGTATCGCTGGACCCATGGTGCTCTTTCTAGGCCAGCACTATGGTTATAAGGGCTATCGGCAACTGCTGCAGGCAACTTCAGGGGTTTGGCGTCAGCACCCCGACACCCACTTTGTGTTTATGGGTCCCCCAGTGGGCCAGTCCGAGGCTATCTTTGCCACCCACGGTGATCGACGTATCCATCGCCTGGGAGTCGCCTCTCTGCAAGAGAAAACTAATGCCCTGGCCGCCTGTAGCCTGTTGTGCGTGCCTTCTTTCCAGGAAAGTTTTGGCGGAGTCTACGTCGAGGCCTGGAGCTTTGCTAAGCCGGTGGTGGGGGGCGCGATTCCCGCCCTGCGGGAGGTGATCAGGGAGGGAGTGGATGGGTACCTGGTAGACCAGCAGGCCGATCAAATCAGCGATCGCATTAATTATCTGCTCCACCACCCGACCATCGCCGCCACCCTGGGTAGGGCGGGCTACGTTAAGGTGCAGCAGCGCTACCAATGGCCCCAGCTGGCCCGCCAGACCCTAGGTATTTATCAAAAAACCCTGGTGGGTTAGCTCACCCCCATATAGCAATTCTTGACCGGATCAGGTACACGGTATCCCTGCTAACCAGGGGCTTAAGCCCCTGGTCTGTACTTCACTGGAATGAGAAACGCTCCAGCCCCTGTTCTAGTAACCACTGGCGTAACAGCTGGTTAACCTGGTCAGGCACCTCGTCGTGGGGGCAGTGACCGGCTTGCAGGTAATGTTCCCGTAAGTTGGGGTAGTACTGGCGAAACCGGGCCCCCTTTTCTCGACAGTTCATCCAGGGATCCCCCTCGCCCCAGAGCATCAGTAGGGGACAGGATAGTTTTTCGAGCAGCTGGTCAATCGCCTCTCCCTGGGGTGACTTAAACACCGAAGCAAACACCGTAGCGGCCCCGGGGTCATCAGCCGGGCGGCGAATATCGGCCACCAATTGATCGGTAATGGCGGATTTATCCAGGTAGACCTGTTCCAGGGTGCGGCGAATCACCGCCGGTTGGCGAACGTACTGAAAGATCAGCCAGCTGGGCAGGGGTTGGAGCAGAATAGCTTGGATCAGCTTGCCCAAAGGGTTGGGCCGGGTACGGGTAGTTTGGTCAGAAAAGGGCCCCGCACTGTTGAGTAGGACTAAACCGGCAGCGGCTTCAGGATGGTTAGCGGCGGTGCAGAGGGCGCTATAGCCCCCCAGGGAATTACCCGCCAGTACGGTAGGCCGGCCAATCTTCTCGGTAATAAATTCCTGCAACTGGGCTTGCCAGAGACCACCGCTGTATTCCCAGTCGGGCTTAGCCGATTGCCCAAAACCCACCAGGTCAATGGCCCACACCTGAAAGTCCTGGGCCAGATTGGTAATGTTCTTACGCCAGTGATCGGTGGAAGCGCCAAAGCCATGGATCAGTAGCAGGGGTGGGCGATTGTCCCGGGGCTCTCCCGCCTGAACGTAGTGAATCTCCTGGTTGCGCCAGGGCCAGTAGGTGGGCTGGGGGGTAGATAAATCGGCGGAGAAAGTAGTCATGGGTAAACCTCAGGGACCAATCCAACAGGGGAGACGGCGGTCAGGAACCGATTTCTCCATTCTAAACCAGCCCTCCTAGCCCTGGTTTTGACCACTAGGCCAGAGCGATCGGTTAAACCTTTGGTAGGGTCACCCGTTCCTCCTGATCCTGGTATTTACCCCGGCGGGTCTCGTAACTGACCTGGCAGGGATCGCCTTCAAAGAAAATTAACTGTACCACCCCTTCGTTGGCGTAAATACGGCAGTCAGCGCTCGAGGAATTGGAAAACTCCAGGGTCAGATGGCCGCGCCAGCCCGCTTCAGCGGGGGTGAGATTGGCAATAATACCGCAACGCGCATAGGTCGATTTGCCGATACAAATAACGCTGATATTATCTGGAACGGTAAGCTTCTCCAGGGCAACCCCCAAGCCATAGGAGTGGGCAGGCAAGATAAAGTAGCCACCGCTATCGTCGGTCTTTAGGTGGGTCGGTTCTAGATTATCGGGACTGAAGTTTTTCGGGTCAACCACCGTACCTGGAATATGGCGAAAGATTCGAAACTCTGATGGAGACAGGCGAATGTCATAGCCGTAGGAGGATAACCCATAGCTAATCACCGGGCGATTGCCCCCATCTCCTTGCAGATTTACCCGTCTTATCAAGATCGGCTGGAAGGGCTGAATCATTCCCTGGGCGGCCATGGTGTTGATCCAGGCGTCGTTTTTAATCATGGCGCAGTTCTCAAGATGAACAGTGATACTGGCAGTGGAGCCAGGGGCTAGACCTTAGAGATGACTGGGTCGCAGACGGCCAAGGCTAATTTTAGGATAGTTTCAGGACCGCCATAAAGGCCTCTTGGGGCACATCTACGGTGCCGATCGCCTTTAGCCGTTTCTTCCCCTTAGCCTGTTTCTGCAGCAGTTTTTTCTTGCGGGAGATATCCCCCCGTAGCACTTGGCCAGTACATCCTTACGTAGGGCAGGAATACTCTCGCTGGCGATCACCCGACTACCAATGGCGGCCTGGATGGGAATCTTAAACTGATGGCGGGGAATCAGTTCCTTGAGTTTTTCCACCAGGGCTTTGCCGACGTAGTAGGCCTTATCCCGGTGCACAATGGAGGCCAGGGAATCCACCTGATCACCGTTAATCAACACGTCTAGGCGCACCAGGGGTTGGCCCGGTAGCCAATCAGGTGGTACTCCATACTGGCGTAGCCCTTGGTGCGGGACTTCATCTGGTCAAAGAAATCCGTCACCACCTCCGCCAGGGGCACTTCGTAGATTAGGGTGGTACGGCCCTGGGTCAGGTACTTCATGTCTTTAAAGTCTCCCCGGCGGGACTGGCACAACTCCATCAGGGGGCCGACGTACTCCTCAGGGGTAATAATATCCAGTTGGACGTAGGGCTCTTCGATTTTTTCCCGGGCCTGGGGGTCGGGCAGGGTGCTGGGGTTATCAATCTCCAGCACTTCTCCCGCCAGGGTGGTGACCCGGTAGATCACCGAGGGGGCGGTGGTAATTAGATCCAGGTTATATTCCCGTTCCAGCCGCTCCTGGACAATTTCCATGTGCAGCAGCCCCAGGAAGCCGCAGCGGAAGCCAAAGCCCATAGCGCTGGAGGTTTCGGGCTCGTAGTTCAGGGCCGCATCACTAAGGCGCAGCTTTTCCAGGGCTTCCCGCAGTTCTTCGAACTGGTCCGAGGCGGTGGGGAAGAGGCCACAGAAAACCATTGGTTTGGCCTCGACGTAGCCCGGCAAGGGCTCAGTGGCGGGATTTTGCACCAGGGTAATGGTGTCCCCCACCCGAGCGTCCTCCACCGCCTTAATGGAGGCGGCCAGGTAGCCCACTTCGCCAGCATGGAGTTGGTCTACCTTCACCTGGTGGGGAGCCAGTACCCCCAGCTCGTCAATGTCGTACTCCTTACCGGAGGCCATCAGCCGCACCTTATCCTTGTGGCGCAGGGTGCCGTCTACCAGCCGGAAGTAGACAATCACCCCCCGATAGCTGTCGTAGTAGCTATCAAAAATTAGAGCCCGTAGGGGTTGTTCCACCGTGTCCTGGGGGGAGGTACCAGGTAGACAATGGACTCCAGAATTTCGTCAATCCCCACCCCCTCCTTGGCGGAGGCCAGAATTGCATTGCTGCAGTCGAGGCCAATGATTTCTTCGATTTCCTGTTTAATCCGCTCCGGGTCAGCCCCCGGCAGGTCAATTTTGTTTAAGACCGGAATAATTTCCAAGTCATTTTCCAGGGCCAGGTAAACGTTGGCCAGGGTTTGGGCCTCCACCCCCTGGGAGGCATCCACCACCAGCAGGGCCCCTTCGCAGGCGATCAGGGATCGGGATACCTCGTAGG
Organism: Nodosilinea sp. LVE1205-7; assembly: GCA_041879365.1. Taxonomy (GTDB): domain Bacteria; phylum Cyanobacteriota; class Cyanobacteriia; order Phormidesmidales; family Phormidesmidaceae; genus Nodosilinea. The sequence continues at coordinate 358,577 of CP089923.1, forward strand.
AAAAGTCCACATGGCCCGGGGTGTCGATCAGGTTCAGAATGTAGTCTTTACCATCCTGAGCTCGATAGTTCATCCGCGCTGCCTGCAGTTTAATGGTGATACCCCGCTCCCGCTCCAAATCCATACTGTCGAGGAACTGGGCCTTCATGTCGCGATCGCTAACGGTGCCGGTGCGCTGCAATAACCGATCCGCCAGGGTCGATTTACCGTGATCGATGTGGGCAATAATCGAAAAATTGCGAATCTGGGCAACAGGGACCTCGGTCATACCAGGGTTACCAGGAAGGATGAACATAGAGTAAACTGCAAATATTGTAATGGTTCCTCTGGGCGAATGCCGATAACTCAGGCGACAGCCTGGAGCTTGAGTAGTCAGAGTTCAAACCACGAGCAACCAGTTCCCCTAAGTAGTTACTCTAGTCAACCTCTATGGATGAAGTCGCTTCCAGAGCTATTGATAGCCTGCCATCCTCGGCGGACAAGGTGGAACTGTTGGTTCACATTGACCGAGAACTTATGAATCAGGTGAGTCATCTCACCTCCGATCCGGCCAAGGTCATTGAGGTGGCCCTGCGGCAGTGGCTCAGGGGCGATCGCCGGCCTGAAGATGATCTGGTGCGCCATCTACCCCGCAATCCCGCCGTTCCCCCCAAAGGGGAATGGAATGACTGAGGTCTAGCCATAGTACGTTAGTACGGTCTTGTCGGCAGGTTAACAAGCTTGAATTCTATGAACCTTCCTGCTCCTCTCCCCAGTCGCGCCAGCCCCAGTTATGCCGGGGTGGAGTCAGATTGGGGGGCGAGCCTTTACACGGATGGACTGTTCTTCTCAACCCGGAGGGTAGGGTTGAGTCGGTTCACGCCATCGGAGCCAGTCCGCCCCTGGTGGGTTCTACCGCTAATTGGGTGGGTCGCCGACTGTCCGAGGTGACTGCTTTTCCGGCACCAGAAACCCTGGCTCAGGCTTTGACTACTCTAAAAACCTTGAGTCAGCCCCTGCAACTCCCTGGCCGCTACCCTTCTGGTTCCCACAGTATTGATATGGTCTGGGTGCTCCATCCCCTGCTTAACCCCAAGGGAGAGCTGTTTAAGGTGGCCGCCATGGGCTACTGGTTAAATGTTCATGGTCTAACCGAGGCTCTCTATACCCCGGCTCCCGTCCTGAAAGGCCGGGGCGACGAGATTGAGGTCCATCCCTACATCCAATTACAAGCCTATTCCCCCCGGCTGACCCAAATTACCCGTAATGTTCGCTGGACTTTGGACCTGGACATTATTCAGCAACAAACCGTAGAAGGATTGGGGGAGCTATTTACCGCAGACCGCTGTGTTGTCTGTGGTATATCTCCTACCCAAACCAATGTCATAGCCGCTGAGTACCTGGGTAATAAAACCTTAATCAGCTGGTTGGGTCAGCCCTTACCTGCCGCCGACCAGCTACACCTGGAGACGGCGGCTCGACAAGCCGGGGCGGTTCTGGTAGCTAATCATCCTCACCAGTCGGATCAGACCACTGTTGCTGTGGCTACCCGTTACCAGGGCCAGGTCAATGGTTTTATTTTGCTCTACAGTCCAGCGGTTCGGCCCTGGACAGAATTAGAATTGGGTTTGATTACCGACCTGGCGGATCAGGTGGGTACGGCGATCGCCCATGCCCGAGTATTTTCCGAGAGTCACTCCCTCGCCATCAAGCTTCAGCAGGCCAATGCCAGCCTGCTAGAAAAACAACGAGAGTCCCAGGAGGCCCGCCGTCAGGCAGAGGAAGCTAGACGTCAAGCGGAGGAAGCCTCCCGCTTAAAAAGTGAGTTTCTGGCTAACACCTCCCACGAGCTGAGGACCCCCTTAAATGGCATGATTGGCTTCCTTAAGTTGGTGCTAGATGGCATGGCCGACGACCCGGCAGAGCAGCAGGAATTTATCGAGGAAGCCCACAAGTCTGCCCTACACCTGCTGAATTTAATCAACGATGTGCTCGATCTGGCCAAAATCGAAGCAGGTAAAATGCAGATTGATATGGGTCCAGTTAATCTGCGGGAGCTCCTGGGGGACCTGGAAAGTTTCGCCCGTCCCCAGGCGGAGCACAAGGGCCTCTACTTTAAAATTCTGCTGCCGGCTACCCGCGACGCCATCACTGTAAATGGTAATTACCAGCGCTTACTGCAGGTGCTGCTGAACCTGGTGGGTAACGCCAATAAATTTACCCATGAGGGGGGGTTACCATCAGCGCCGAGGTGAAGCCCCAAAAAGTCGAATATCAGGGTAGAACCTGGCCCGGCAGCGTCAAAATCAGTGTAGCCGACACGGGTATTGGGGTTTCCCTAGAAAAACAGGACCGCCTGTTTCAGACCTTCAGTCAGGTAGACGGGGAACGGACCCGCCAGTACGGCGGTAGTGGACTGGGGTTAGCCATTTCCCAACGCCTAATCGAAGCCATGGGCGGCACGGTGCATTTCATCAGCATGGGGGAAGGGCTGGGGTCCACCGTAACCTTCACCGCCTTGCTTTACCAGGAACCGGTAATGATTGATAAAGAACCTGTTTATCCGGCGTCGTAAAAGTTTAATTGGGTAAGTTTAATTGGGTAACATCGCCAGGCACTCTATTGCCATGGATGTTCTACATCTGCCTGGTTAATTCAGACCCCTGGCACCTGGTGCTAAGATTTCTATTCCTGAAGGATTTAATTTCTCAACCAATGCAGCAATGGTCTGACCTGATGGGGGATGAACCCAGTCCGGGGCAATTTCGGCCAGAGGTACTAATACAAAGGCTCGCTCTACCATCCTGGGATGGGGAATCTTTAGGGTAGCTGTATCTATAGTCATATCAGCATACAAAAGAATATCTAAATCTAGAGTTCTTGGACCCCAACGGACCGTTCTTACCCTGCTAAATTCTTGTTCTATGCCCATCAAAATTGTCAGTAATTGTTGGGGACAAATTTCAACTTTGATGATTGCACAGGCATTCAGGTAATCGGGCTGTTCTGGTCCGCCTAGGGGGTGTGTTTTGTACAAACTAGAGCGACCTATGACTGTCACGCCGGGGCTATTCCCCAGCCTGACCAAGGCGGCCTCCAGGGTAGCGCGGGAATCACCCATGTTACTACCGAGGGCAAGGGCTGCTAGGACTTGGTGGTATAGATTTGGCAATGCCGTAGGGAGAGTGAGGAGCCAGGGCAAGTCAGTGATTGATTACTCTTTAGACCGAATCATTTCAATACTAATGGAACCGTCGAAATCAGCAATAGGAGCGGCGGGTTTATGGACTGTAACCTGGACCTTCGATAAAGTATCGTTGGAGCTTAAAACCCGATCGGCAATTTCCCTGCCAATCGTTCTAACAAGTCAAATTGAGAGGTTTTAATCAGCTCCTGGACCAGGTTAATAGTCTGGCGATAATCCAGGGTATGGGCGATGTCATCACTTTGACTTGCCTTGGTGATGTCCAGCCATAATCTCAGATCTACCCCGAACCACTGACCTAAGATTTTTTCGGCTGGCAAGTAGCCAATGTAGCCGTAACCACGAATGCCGGTTATGTAAATGCAATCCATAGTTTTCTTGGGCTACAGGCGATGGTTGGCGGTTAACTTGGCCACCACTACATTCCCATAATGCCGTAGCCCGAATCCACATAGATGATTTGTCCAGTAATCCCACTGGACAGGTCGCTACCGAGAAAGGCAGCGGTATTGCCCACTTCTGTTTGGGTGACGGTGCGCCGCAGCGGAGCGGTGGCTTCCACATGGTGAATCATATCCAAAATTCCTCCCACGGCAGAGGAAGCCAGGGTGCGAATGGGACCAGCGGAAATGCCGTTCACCCGAATGTTAGCGCCACCCATTTCCGCTGCCAGGTAGCGCACGTTCATTTCCAGGGCAGCTTTGGCAATACCCATAACGTTGTAATTGGGCACCACCCGCACCCCACCCAGGTAGGTCAGGGTGACAATGCTACCCCCTTGGGTCATTAGGGGTTTGGCTCCCCGGGCCAGACTTACCAGGGAATAGGCGCTGACATCCAGGGCCAGTTGAAAACCCTGGCGGGAGGTCTGACTGAAGTCTCCGGCCAGATCATCTCGATTGGCAAAGGCCAGACAGTGAATCAAAATATCCAGTTGACCCCAGGCCTGCTGAAGGGTGGTAAATACTTCCTCTACCTGGGCTTCCTCCTGCACATTGCAGGGGAGAAATAAACTGGGATGGAGGGGATCGACCAATTCCTTGACCTTGCCCTCTAACTTACCTTTTTCGTCAGGCAGGTAGGTAATAGCCAGCTCGGCTCCCGCCTGGTGGAGTTGCTGGGCAATGCCCCAGGCAATCGATCGATTATTGGCGATGCCCGTTACCAGGGCTTTCTTCCCAGTCAGGTCTAGCATGGTGATTCAAGATGATCAGCATTTAGGAGTCTACGGGAAATTGGTCCCGGTGGGTAGGGGATAGACCGATAGAATAGGTAAGCTGGATAGGGCAATTTTGACCATGGATGTGATTCCCGCGATCGATCTGCTGCAAGGTAACTGCGTGCGGCTGTACCAGGGAGACTATGACCAATCCCAGGTGTTTGACCAGGACCCGGTGGCGGTAGCTCAGCGCTGGGTTGAACAGGGGGCTACCCGTCTGCATCTGGTGGATCTAGATGGGGCTAAGGCCGGTCAACCGGTTAACTGGCCGGTAATTCAGGCGATTGCGCAGGAGCTGACTATCCCGGTACAGGTGGGTGGGGGGCTGCGAGATCGCGACCGGGTGGCCGATCTGCTGGCCCTGGGGGTGCAGTTTGCCATTTTAGGCACCGCTGCCCTGGAACAGCCCGATCTGATCAGCGACCTGAGTCAGAGCTTTCCCGACCGCATCATCGTCGGTATCGACGCTAGAAATGGCAAGGTAGCCACCCGGGGCTGGTTGGATACCTCCCAGACCAGCGCTCTAGATTTAGCCCGGCAGGTGGAAGAACGGGGCGCTGCCGCTATTATCTACACCGATATTCAGCGCGATGGGACGCTGCAGGGCCCCAACCTGGAGGCCCTCCGAGCTATGGCTGAAGCTGTAACTATTCCGGTGATCGCCTCCGGCGGGGTGGGGGGACTGGGGGATTTACTCCAGCTTCTATCGTTGGAACCCCTGGGCGTAAAGGGGGTAATTGTGGGACGGGCCCTTTACACCGGCGACCTGAGTCTAAAGGAAGCGGTGCGGGCGATTGGCAACGGTCGCTGGCAGGACCTCCCCCCGACCTGGGAACCTCTACCCTGGCTTGATTTGGGTACCGGGTAGCTGGCCAACAGAACTGCTGCTGCCCTTAGCTTTAAAGCCATCCGCCAAGGGCGAACCCCGGAGCTAGGGGAGGGAACGACAATTCTATTAACGGCAACGGTTTTTCTATGCAGGGGTACCCATTGATAGAAAAGGGGTTGGCGTTACTGACTTGAGGCTAAAGGTTTGCTCTGGCTGGGTCAGTAAATTCAACCTTTGGGTAAGGGTTAGGGGGTCAGCCCATCAGTCATCGACAGTTGCTCTACTAAAAAGGCCCAGCGATCGCTGGCTTCCTCGATTAGCTTGGCCGTTGGCTTACCCGCCCCATGGCCAGCCTGGGTTTCGATCCGAATTAGGACGGGCGCATCACCCTGGTGAGCCGCTTGCAAAGCGGCGGCAAACTTAAAGCTATGGGCGGGCACCACCCGGTCATCGTGGTCGGCGGTAGTAATTAAGGTGGCCGGATAGGCGGTATCCGACCGCAGATTGTGGAGGGGCGAATAGGCGTAAAGGGCGACAAAATCCTCCGGGTTCTGGGGCGAACCGTAGTCCGATTCCCAGGCCCAGCCAATGGTGAACTGGTTAAACCGCAACATATCCATCACCCCCACCGCCGGTAGGGCCGCCCTAAACAGGTCAGGACGCTGGGTCATGCAGGCCCCCACCAGCAGGCCGCCATTACTGCCCCCCATGATGGCGAGCTGGGCTGGCCGGGTGTAGCCTTTGGCTATGAGCCATTCGGCGGCGGCAATAAAGTCATCGAAGACCGTTTGTTTTTGCCGCTTGGTGCCGGCCTGGTGCCAGGTTTCGCCGTACTCGCCGCCCCCCGCAGGTTAGAGACCGCGTAGATACCACCCATTTCCATCCACACCAGGTTGCTGACGGAAAAACTGGGGGTCAGGGAGACGTTAAAACCACCGTAGCCGTAGAGCAGGGTGGGATGGGGGCGACTTAAATCCAGGTCGCGGCGGTGGGTTATAAACAGGGGAATGGCGGTGCCGTCCCGGCTGGGATAAAACACCTGGGTCGTGGTGTAATCCTCGGGGTTAAAGGCCACCTGGGGCTGGCGGTAGGGAGTGCTCACCCCGGTCACCAGGTCGTAATGGTAAATGGTGTTGGGGGTAGTAAAGCTGGTGAAGCTGTAGAAGGTTTCCCGGTCCTGGGGTTTACCCTCAAAGCCCGCCGCAGAACCGATACCGGGGAGGTCGACCGATCGCACCAGTTGCCCCTCCAGGCTGTAGATGCGCAGGGTGGTGTAGGCGTCTTGCAGGTAATTGGCGACAAACTGATGGTTCAGTAGACTAACCGACTGCAGAGTGTCCTGTCCCTCCGCAATGATCTCCTGCCAGTCCTCAGGCTGGGGCTGGTGGAGATGGATGGCCATCAGGCGACCCCGAGGAGCGTTGCGATCGCTGCGAAACCAGAAGCGATCGCCGTCGTTGCCCACCAGACTGTAGTTGGCCTCAAACTGGGAAATCAGTTCGATAACGGGGCTGTCAGCCTGACTCAGATCTCGGTAAAACACCAGATTGTTAGGATCGGTACCGCGCCACACCGAAATCACCAGATAACGACCATCCTCGGTGACGCTGCCAGCGAAGCCCCACTCCTTTTGGTCAGGACGTTCATAGACCAGCACATCGGTGGCTTGGGGGTACCCAGGCGGTGGTAGTAAAGTTTTTGATAGTAGTTCACCATCTCCGCTGGAGCCCCAGGGTCGGGTTCATCGTAGCGACTGTAGAAAAAGCCCTGGTGGTCGTGGGTCCAGGCAACACTAGAAAATTTAACCCAGCGCAGCTCATCCCCGGTATCGCCACCGGTGTTAATGTCGCGCACATGCCACTCAACCCAATCGGAACCAGCGGTGGACAGGCCGTAGGCCAGCCAGGCACCATCTTCGCTGACCGCCAAACCACTGAGGGCCACCGTACCATCTGGAGAAAGGGTATTAGGATCCAGCAGGACCCGAGGTTCGGCCTCCAGACTGGCCAGGGTATAGAGCACGCTCTGGTTTTGTAGACCGTCGTTCTTAAAGTAGAAGTAACGGCCTCCCTGGCGGAAGGGGATACCATAGCGCTCGTAGTTCCACAGTTGGGTCAGGCGTTGCTGAATGGCCTGACGGTGGGGCAATTGCTCCAGGTAGGCAAAGGTCACCTGGTTTTGGGCCCGAATCCACTGCCGGGTAGCCTCTGAGACAGAGTCCTCCAGCCAGCGATAGGGATCGGCCACCTCCATACCGTGGTAAATATCAACCTGGTCCTGGCGGGGGCTGGGGGGGTAGGTAAAGGGCATGGGTAGAGGCAACCTAGGGGGAAGGGGGGCTAAATTCTCCAGCCTTGAACCGGAAGCCCCGGATAGAGTAGTCTAGCAGCTCCATGGGATGCAGTAGGGGTAGGGGCTTACCCTGCTGAGCCAGGTGCTTCTGGATTTGCAGGGAGCAACCGGGGTTGGGGGAGGCAATTAGTTGGGCACCGGTATTTACCAGGTTGGTCACCTTCATCTGGCCCAGTTCCTCCGCCACCTGGGGTTGCAGCATGTTGTAAACCCCGGCGCTGCCACAGCAAAGAGCCGCGTCCAGGGGTTCTCGCAGGATCACCCCTGGAATCTGACGAAGTAGCTGGCGGGGCTGAAGGCTGATTTTCTGACCGTGGAGCAGGTGACAGGCATCCTGAAATACCAGGGGCAGTTCTCCCTCGGTGAGGGCATGGAGGGGGGCGGTAAGCCCAACCTCCGCCAGGAATTCCTGCACGTCCCGCACCTTAGCGACGAAGGCCTGGGCCCGATCGCTATATTCCGGGTCCTCCGCCAGGATGTGGTGGTACTCCTTCAGGGTGTGGCCACAGCCCGCCGCATTGATAATCACGTAATCCACCTGGGCCTGCTCAAAGGTGTCAATCATCTGGCGAGCCAAAACCTGGGCCTGGGCCGTTTCTCCCTGGTGGGCGGGGAGGGCGGCACAGCAGCCCTGGGAGGGGGGAATCACCACCTCACAGCCGTTGGCGCTGAGGACCCGGGCCGTAGCCTGATTTACCTCTGCGAAAAACACCTGTTGGACGCAACCCAAGATCATACCCACCCGGTAGCGCTGGGGCCCTATAGCTGGCACCACCGCTGCTAAACCACTCCGGAAGCTGTCCGCCGTGACGGTAGGCAGCAGGGAGGCCATGGCGGCTAGATTAGGGGAGACGCGGGTGAGCCAGCCGCTCCGCTGGACCAGGCGATCTAACCCTAGCTGTTGGTATAGATAGAGGGGGCCGGCCAGCAGTCGCAGCCGTGCCGGGTAGGGAAACAGGTTAAAAATCAGCCCCCGCAGCAGTTGATCAGGCCAGGAACGGCGGGCATGGCGCTGCACCTGGGGGCGTACCGCCGCGATCAGTTGATCGTACTGCACCCCGGAGGGACAGGCGGTGGTGCAGGCCAGGCACCCCAGACAGGAGTCAAAGTGCTGCACCGAGGCTGCCGACAGGGGAGCTTGCCCCTGGTTAATGGCATTCATCAGGTAAATACGCCCCGGGGGGAGTCGGTTTCCTTACCGATTACCCGGTAGCTAGGGCAGGTGGTGAGGCAAAAGCCGCAGTGGACACAGGCGCTAATCAGGTCGGGCCGGGGTGGAGAACAGCCGTCGAACCCAGCCAGGGGCGGCTGGGCAGGGGCAGGCGCTGGGGGTGTATCCAGGATTTCCATAGGTGAAATTAGTAGAGCCGGGTGGGCCAGGGTGGATGGGGATGGCAATGACTGAGAGGCCTCTCTGTCGGGTCGGTTATCGGGCCTGTAGCCCTCAGTTCTTAGCCTAACCTGCCCTCAGGTAGTTTGCCTAATCCCTGGGGGCGGTAACCAGCAAAACCAGCCCTAGGGGCTCGGGGAGAGATAGGCGATTTAGGGGGACAGTTGCGATCGCAGCTGGTCCAGGGCCCACTGCGCCCGAGCCTGGACCGCAAGGGTGGGCTCCTCTATCAATAGACTTTCCAGGGTGGTTAGAATAGTTGACTGGTGGGTCAGGGTCGTTCTGGCCAGGGTTTGCAGACTCACCACTGCCGCGTAACGCACCACCCACTCCGGGTCCTGAATTACCTTTAGCAATACTTGCAAAACCTCCGCCTGAGCCCCTGCCACCCGATCTACCGGTAGTAGTTGCCACTCAATGGCCCCGACCCCCCTGGCTGCCGCTCGCCTCACACTCAGGGCAAAATCGGCGGTGGCCGCCTCTAACAGCACGGGTAGGGCCCGGGGGTCACCAATTAAAGCCAGGGCCCGAATTGCCCAGGCCCGGGCTCCGTAGTTGTAGCCATCCAGTTCCGTCAGCAGGCTATCGACTGCCCCTGCACCCAGGGCCACTAACCCATCCACAGCGGCAACGGCGGCACCGGGGTTGTTGTAGCCCAATACTCGAATCAGGGTAGGAATGGCATCGGGGTGGCGGAGCGCCGCCAGCCGAGCCACTGCCTGCACCAGGGCCGCCTTCGAATCGGCGCTTTCCACTCCCTGAATCGAGGCTGTCACCTCAGTTGTGACTGCTTCAGCCATGCCCATTCCTACAGCAAACTATCCATCAAGGCTAAAACCTGGTGCGACTCATCCCCCAGGGTCTGTTCAGGAAACCCCCAATCTTGCAAATGATGCTCTAAAATCTGCTGCAAAGCAATTAGCTTCAGGCTATTTTCCGCCAGGGTAGTGGCGATCGCGGTGGCTGCGGGTAGGTAGCCGATCGCCCCCAGGTCCATCATTGCCGATCGCCGTAATTGCAGATTAGGTGCCTGTAAACGCTCTACCAGGGCCTGACAGTGGCTGGAATCCCCGGTCAGTTGGTAGAGGGCGCGGGCAGCGGCATTTTGAACCTGTGCCACTGCGTGGCTAAGAAAGGGGGTAATTTCTCCGACCGCCTCCGTCGCCCCCAAGCTACCCAACGCCTCAAGGATGGCATTGTAGGGCTGCACCAGGTGGGGCTGGCCGGGCACCGGTAGAGCCGCCTCTACGCCTCCTGCCAGCAGCGATCGCAAGGGAGCAATGGCACGACTATCTCCCAGGCTTTCCAGAGCCTGGGCCGCCGCCTCGCGAACGTAGTAATCGGAACAGGTCAGGCATTCAATCAGAGCAGGCACCACCTGTCGATTACCCAGTTTGCCCAGGGCCCGAGTCGCATTGCGCCGTAGGGGATAGCCACCGTCAGAGGAGCGATCGGCTTCATCGACCAGGGCCGCCGTCAAGGCCGCGATCGCATCAGGTTGATCGACTCGAAACCGCCCCAGCCACCAGGCCGCGTAGTAACGTAAGCCAGTGTCTTCAGTTTGCTTCAGGTTAGCCAGGGCTTGGTCAACGGTATAGGCATCTCCCTGGGCATTCACCAGGGCTTGAGAGTCTAACCCCATGCCATTACTTTTAAGCTTCAGTGCCAGAAAGGGGACGAATGCTAACAATCTTGCCACCCAGGCGGGTAATCCGTTGCATTTCCTCGTTCATACGTCGGTAGGGCACCTTGATAAAGACACTACCACTTTTGCGAATAGGATAGTTATTTTGACTGGTTTCCTGGTTTTGACGCAGTCCTTCTACTTCATAAATAAAGGTCCGGCTGCCAGCAACCGATTCACTACCAGAAATATTTTGAGTCAGCATGGTAGGCCAATTTCCTCAGCTATCAATCAAGGGTATGTTATCAAGCCTTTGTCAAGGCTATTTGATCAAAATACCAGGGGGTTTGCCAGCCCAGACGGAAGCCAACCCCCTGCTACAGTTGCAAGACTTAGTAGAGCCATCTATCAGAACGCCTCTATCGAAGTCCAGTTAAGTTAACTAAAAGCTAGCCTGGGTAACACTGGTCACCCGACCGCCTAGTTTATTGATTTGCTGCAACTTGGCTGACAGCTTTTCGTAGGGGACCAGATAGACCGTATTAATACGGCGTACCTTGGGATAGCGAGGCAGGTTTGCTCCCATCACTTCTACCCGATACACCCGACCGGCAGTGGTACCGTAGGGTGTGGATCCTCCCAGGGCTTTGCTGGGGGTGGCCAGCTTATTAGCCTGGGCAGACCAACCCGCATTAGTGCTGGTCGGACTGACAACAGAGGAGGAGGTATTACGGCCCAACTCCGCCGCCAGACGAGACTTTTTACCCGCCGCCTGGGATCTATCGCTGTTGGCATAGCCACGATAGAGCTGGAACATGCGGGTGAAGCCTACAGACCGCTGCCCTGCCTGGTAAACAAAGCTACGGTAGTAGGGAACCACATGGTCACCAAAGTTGGTCTGGTACTCTTCGCTGTCAATGAAGGAGTCCACATCAGCGTCATAGCCTTCATTTTCGTAGCGATCGAGGTGGTCAACCACCTCCGACTCATCGTAGGGAGCCCGACCCAGCAAATGCTTGGTATGGAGCTCAATCACACGGGTCTGAAAATTGGGGTAGAAAAACTTTTCTTTGTATAACTCCGACTTGGCTACCGCCCGGACAAATTCCCGGACAGTAATGTAACCGTTTTTAAGCAAAGACTCGGCGCTGATCAGGCGTTCCGAGTTCATCAAATAATCGTTACCTAAAAGCTGACGGTAAACGGCCCGAATGACGATTTCTGCGTCTCCGGCAGTCCAGTTAGACCGTAGTTCGACTGGGGCAGTTTCACTAAAAGCAGCGGTCCCTAGCCGGGATGCTGCCGTAGTAATCGGCATAGATCCTACTCCTTACGACAGGGTTTCTAAACACAGCATGTAAATTTCTATAGCTCTGGCCAGAACATTCAGAACAGGAAAAACCCAGAGGTAACCCGAGTCGGTCTTCTGAGATACCCCTGCCCAATGATCTGGGCCTAGGGCTATAAAGGCTATAAAAATACCCGGAGTAACAAACAATCGTTAACAATGGGCTAACAACTGTCTGCCCCTCCGGGCGATGATTGCCAACTAGCTCAGGGCGTTGATGGCGTAATCAATGTAGGAATTGGCTTCCGAAGCAGCATCACCAGACAGGCCGTGGTTAGCCTTGATGTAACGCAGCGCTTCAACGTACCAGCTGGGGGAGAGTTCAAAGGTACTATTGATTTCATCCAGACCAGCAATCAGGTACTCATCTATAGGACCGGTACCGCCCGCAACACAGCAGTAGGTCACCATCCGCAGATAGTAGCCGATGTCCCGAGCGCACTTGTCCTTACCACGCTGATCAGCGGCGTAGTTAGCGCCCTGCATTTGGGTGGTGTAGGGGAACTTGTTATAAACAGCTTGAGCCGCACCGCTGACCAAAGATTCAGCCTTATTGGTCAGAGCCCGAGCCGCTTCTAGACCAGAGGTGGCTTGACGCAGACGACCAAAGAAAGACTGCATCTCAGAAGCGCTCAAGAAACGGCCTTGAGAATCGGCAGTAGAAACTGCTTCGGTTAAAGGGGTTTTCATAACGTTAAGGTTCTCCTTCTAGTTGTCTTCACAGCAAATGAACAAAATTTAAGCCATTGGGATTGGGACCCAATTGAAATAGGGTTCAAAACTACTTGAACCTAAGCAACGGCAGCGGCAGCCAGGTCAAAGTAGCTGCTGATTTCAGAAATCAAAGAGCTGCAATCGCCTTGGGTGATACCAGCAGGATCGTTAACGATAGAGATAGCCGAAGCTTTCATTTTTTCTACACCAGCGGCTACGGAAGCACCAGGAACACCCAGGGCAGCGTAGGTTTCCCGCAGACCATTCAAGCAGCGATCGTTGAGAACGCTGGCATCACCGGTGAAGGTGGCGTAGGTTACGTAACGCAGAATGATTTCCATGTCGCGCAGGCAAGCAGCCATACGACGGTTGGTGTAAGCATTGCCGCCGGGGGCGATCAACTGAGGCTGCTCAGCAAACAGAGCTCGGGCCGCGTCGGATACGATTTTAGAAGCACTACCAGTCAAGCGGTTAACGGAGTCAATCCGCTTTAGGCCATCGCTGGTAACACGGGAAAGGGCATCTAGCTGATCGCTAGACAGAAATTCGCCGCGGGCATCAGCCTGAGAAACAACCTTAGTGTATGCGTCAAACATCGACTCAAATCTCCTAATTATTTTTGTCGCTGAGTTGGCTAAAAAGATGGGCTCTAAGGCCCCGGACCAGATCAGGCAAGGAAAACGCCTAACCAAGTACCTACAAAGAGATCTTAAGGAGTAGAATGACCCGTCACCCCCTTTGGTTTACATTTCTTCAAGTTTGTTAAAGTGTCTAAATATATAACTTCAGCAAAGCTTGAGTCATGAACCAAGAGGGAGCGGGAGTTGATTCCTTGATAGCAATGAATCAATCCTTCAAACCGTTGACCGAGTTGGCTTTCGCTCTCCTCAATCAACCCTCCACAAATTTTTATACACCGATGACGCACTCGCTTATTTTACAAGTTGTTAAGAATCCCGTTGAGGCCTTGGGTCGGCCTTCTGCGAGATCTGCAAAAGCTTTATCAGGAAAGCTCGAAGCCCTTTCCTGATAAAGCTTTTGCAACAAAAATAAGGGGGAGTAAGGATTAAGAAAATTTGCTGACTACAATGGTTTATTAAGTTTTTGGCGAGATGCAAATTTTGATTTCCTTTGCTTTTAAGCTAGGCCTTTAATTCCTGTCGGTTTTCCCCTGGTAAGCTGCCATGGCTGGTGGCAAGGTTGTGGAGCCATCGGCTGAGGATGTCTGATTCTATTTTCTGTTAATTGATAATCCTTAAGGGAGTCTGCCGTGACTAGTCTATAAACCCAATAGTCAAAATCATCGGGTCAGCGGTTACCAGATTCCAGGGGATGAGCAGCCCAGAATCTATAGCCTGAAGACTGTCACTTCTAGTCACGATAGGGATCTTTTAATCAAGGTTGCCTACAGGCAAATATTTTACGAACAACAAATGCTTAAAAGTAATCGGCAGACTTTACTGGAGTCTCAGCTACGGGGAGGTCTGTTTACGGTTAAGGGGTTTTTCGTGGTCTGACTACTTGTACTAGCTAGCGTACACCGCGCTATACCCAGGACCATCTCACCACCCTATAAGCCCTGGGTTACGACTCCCGATCGCTGCCTGGGAAATCGGGACTGTTAATCACCCCCGAGCCAGGTCGTAAAGCCGCAGGGGCGATTACCCTCTAGCCAGTACCAGACCCAATCCCCCTGGCACTGTAAAGATAGGTTACAAACATGCCGTCAAGACGTCTTGCTGGCTTGACGGCATCCCTTAAGACCTTTATGGTAATTACAGACATGGGGCACCTGAACTGCCATTAGAGATGAGTTATGGAAGAGCTAAAGTCAAGTAAAGTTACCCTCTATCTGCCCTCCGAGACCCATCGCCAGCTCAAAATTTATTCCGCCGTAGAGGGTGAAGCCATGTCTGCCATCGCTCAACGTGCCATTGACTTTTACCTGGCTAACGCTGATTTGGTTGTCAATGGTTTGCATGGTTCCTGTGGTCAAACCCATCAAATATACAATTGTCCCTGTTGTACATCTGCCTTGGTGCTTAAAGATACTGCACTGGTAGAGGTGGTTCAGCTATCTTCTTGCTCAGATTCATTGATTCTTTCAGACTCGCCAATTTCCCCCATGGCGGTGGATTCTAACCAGTTTGGTGAAGGTGAGTTGGTTGTATGTTAAAGCTTCGTTGCTGGTGAGATTTTTTCTAACGTTTTTTAAAAGCCTGGCTTTGCTAATGGTAAAGCCCGATTGAGCTTATTGGTTTTCGTCCTGACTTGGTTGTCTTTTATTACTTTAGTTTCCTAAAGGTATCGACCATGAAAGAGGATTTAAGCGTACTCATACAATCCCAATATCCTCTGATTTATCTGGTTACCTTTGAGGAAGAACGGGCTGAACAAACCCTGGTTGCCGTAGCCCGCCAACTGGCTCAGCAGGATGCTAAATCTTCTTTGCGAGTCTATAGCTGGACTATGACCCGGGGCATGGTTGAGTACGGTAACTCCAGCTCGGGGTCTCAACATAATAATACCGTTTCTCCTGAAGCGGCCGTAGAATGGGTGATTCGACAGCGCGAGGCGGGCCTTTATATCTTTAAAGATCTCCATCCATTTAAAGATTCACCGGCTGTTACCCGCTGTTTGCGAGACGCTATTGTTGCCCTTAAGGGTAGTGGTAAAACCATTGTTTTGATGTCTCCTGTTCAGGAAATTCCCATCGAACTGGAGAAAGAGGTTGTTCTCCTGGATTTCTCCCTGCCTACTATGACTGAGTTAGACGAAGTACTTTCCAGTCAACTAGCCCGGGCCCGTAAAGAAACCTTGACTACAGAGGAGCGAGAAAAGCTGTTAAAGGCAGCCCTTGGTCTAACTCGCGATGAAGCTGAGAAAGTTTACCGCAAGGCTCGGGTTATGGCTGGGCGCCTAACCTCTGAGGAAGTAGAGATAGTTCTCTCGGAAAAACGTCAGCTGATTCGTCGCAACGGCATCCTGGAGTTTATGGACGTGGATGAAACCATTGATGCGGTTGGTGGCTTAGAAGAGCTAAAACATTGGTTAAAGCAGCGATCTGACGCCTTTACTGAACGGGCTCGCCAGTATGGCTTACCCCAACCCAAGGGTATGTTAATTTTGGGAGTACCTGGTTGTGGCAAGTCTTTGATTGCTAAAACCACTTCCCGGCTCTGGGGGCTGCCCTTGTTGCGCCTTGATTTAGGTCGGGTTTATGATGGGTCCACCGTGGGGCGATCGGAGGCTAATTTACGTAATGCTCTGCGTACAGCTGAATCTATTTCCCCGGCAATTTTGTTTATAGATGAAATCGATAAGGCTTTTGCTGGGGGTGCAGGTTCCTCCGATTCCGATGGTGGCACCTCTAGTCGAATTTTTGGCACATTCTTGACCTGGATGCAGGAAAAAACCTCCCCGGTTTTTGTTATGGCTACCGCTAATCGGGTTGAGCGTTTACCCAGTGAGTTTTTGCGTAAAGGTCGATTTGACGAAATCTTTTTTGTGGATTTGCCCAATCCCGAAGAGCGTAAAGATATTTTTCAAATTCATTTACAGAAACGACGTCGCGACATTGAGCGCTTTGATCTGGAGCAACTTACCAAGGTCTGCGATGGTTTCTCCGGTGCAGAAATTGAGCAGGGTCTGATTTCTGCTATGTACGAAGCATTTGCCCAAGGACGGGAGTTCACTCAGCTCGATATTATTGCTTCTATTCGAGCTACCTTGCCCCTTTCTAAAACTATGAGTGAACAGGTGGGTGCCCTGCGAGATTGGGCCCGCCAACGAGCCCGTCCAGCGGCGGCCTCCGTGGCTGAGTATCAGCGCATGGAGTTTTAACAGACTTTCTGTCCGGTGGTATCCGGGAGAAGGGCTAGCTCCGGCTAGCAGTTGGTGTCCAGGTAGCCCCTATCGGTTCCTGGCTTGATTAACTCTCATATCTCGTTGTCTCTCTCAATTTTCCTACAGGAGGAAACCCTATGTCTCACTTCAGTACTCTTCGCACCAAAGTCACCGATGCTGAAATTCTTAAGCAATCTCTGTCTGACCTGGGCATTGCCACTCAAACAGAGGCAGATGTGCGAGGCTACAACGGTCAGCGAGTTCGGGCTGACATCGTGGCTATTCTGGACGGTGAATATGATTTAGGCTGGTCCCGTAATGCGGACGGTTCCTTTGATCTGATTGCCGATCTATGGGGTGTAGCTAAAAAACACAACCAGACTGAATTGATTAATGCCATTAATCAGAAGTATGCAGTCAATAAAACCCTGGCGGAGGTGAAGCGTCCCGGTCTGCAAAATGCCAACGTTAAACTGGTGCTGCAGTAAGTCTTTGGTACGTTCCCTAGGGATGGGCTGGGCAGATTGTCCAGCCCATTTTTTGTAGAGATTAATCAAAGATTAGGTTAGGGGCGATCGCTCAGTTCCCATGCTAATCTTTGCAGTAACTTTGATGCCATAGAAATAGCTATGTCCCTGGATCCTTCTCCCCCGCCATCTATTAGTCCCGCCCAAATGACTCTGCTCCGAACCGTCGCCACCATGGCCTGGAGTGACGGCGATCTAGCTGAGGAAGAAATAGAGGTAATGCTCGATCAATTCAGTCGCCTCTTTGCCAGCGAACCAGCTCAGCAAGAAAGTCTGCGATTAGAACTGCGGGACTATCTGGCTCAAAATATCCCCCTGGAGGAATTGGTGCCCAGGCTCACCAGCAGTGCCCAACGTCAGGTGGTGCTCAGACTCGGTTATCAGGTTATCAGCGCTAGTGCTCGTAATGCTGAAGAAGATCTGATTAATCAGGAAGAAGCCAACGCCTATCAGCGCCTGGTTTCCCTATTAGCTCTGCCAGAGGAAATTGTCACCCACATAGAGCAGGAGTGTAAGCAACTCACCAATCAACCTGATAATTTGGTGGATCATCTCACGGCTACCCTAGAGAGTTTTATCCAGAATCACTAGGGGCTCATGGCCAGCATCCGTTGAATTGGTTTCAAGGCCGCCTGCTGTAACGATGATGGCAGAGTAATTTCTGGCTGCCGATTCTTCATGGCTAAGTAAAGTTTCTCAAGGGTATTGAGCCGCATGTAGGGACACTCATTGCAGGCACAATTGGCCGTGGGTGGGGCGGGGATAAACAGCTTATTGGGAGCCTGTTTTTCCATTTGGTGGATAATACCGGGTTCAGTAACTACAATAAATTGCTGTTTATCACTGGCTTGAACGTAGCGCAGCAAGGCAGTAGTGGAACCAATGTAATGGGCGTGACTCAGGACTGGAGTTTCACATTCGGGGTGGGCAATTACCTCGGCCTCAGGATAGTCAAGCTGAAGCTGAATTAACTTTTTTTCTGAAAAGGTTTCGTGGACGATACAACTACCGGGCCATAGCACCATATCCCGCCCGGTTTGGGCCATCACATAGCGGCCCAGATTTTGATCAGGAGCAAAAATAATTGGTTGATCTAGGGGAACTTGCTGGACGATCGCTACCGCATTGGCACTGGTGCAGATAATGTCACTCATAGCCTTAATCTCTGCGGTACAGTTGATGTAGGAAATCACCAGGTGACCAGGATGAGCCTGCTTAAAGGCGGCAAAGGCCTTCGGTGGGCAACTGTCAGCTAGAGAGCAACCGGCGTTTAAATCTGGCAACAGAACCTGCTTATTTGGATTGAGTATCTTGGCGGTTTCCGCCATAAAATGCACACCTGCAAAGACAATCACCTCGGCATCGGTGGCAGCGGCTTGACGGGAAAGACCCAGGGAATCGCCAATGTAGTCGGCCACATCCTGAATATCTGGCTCCTGGTAGTAGTGGGCCAGGATCACCGCCTTCAGGTCGGCTTTCAGATCGGCGATCGCGCCCAATAGGTCTTGCGGTAGGGAAGGTGCCGAGGCAGGGGTCTGGGTAATAAACACGGCGACAGAGTTTGCTCAGGCAAAGGCATCAGGGTAGTTTGAATTATAGTTGGGAAGCACGTCAACTGACCACTCTCCATGAGCTCCCAGTGTGTTCTAAGTGATCGTCTGATCAGCCTACATCACCAAAGTTATTCCGCCTATAAAGCCTTGCAAGGGTCCTACAGCTTATCTGGTTGGACCCTAAGGATTGACCATGTCCAGGCTGATCCCTTCGCCGTCCCCAGCCAGGTCCGGGTAGAGGTGCCCCAGGCGATCGCTCAGTTCCCCGCCTCTCTCTGGTCCATACCCTGTCGGGCCATTGCCCTGGGGGACTACCTGATTCGGCAGTTTTACCGGGCCACCACCCTGCTGAACAGTCGCTGCGGATCCGGTAACAGCGGTCTGGTCCAGATTATCCGTCCCAGTCAAGTCATTTTGAACCGCAGTGCCGTTCGGATTAGCGGCGCTGGAGTGGAGTTGCGCTTCAGGGTAGGCCTCCCAGGGATAGGCCGCCGGATCGATGGATACCAGGCCGCTACCCTACTGACGGTAACCCTACCAGCCCTGGTGGAGCAAACCCTGATCTACTCCGCCCTGGATTCGCTGGACCTAGAGCAGCATTGTCATACCGCTGAGGATGCGGAGGTGCTGCGTAGTCAATTGGTGGAGCAGGGGCTGGTAGCCTTTATTGCCGATGGATCAATTCTGCCCCGCTGCAGCGGCGTGGAGGATGGCCCTCTGGAGACAGGGATAATTCCTTTTCAGTCTCCTCCTTCCCTGCGGGTTTCTCTGGTTTGTCCCCATGCTGGTCGGCTGACGGGTATGGGCATTCCCCAGGGGTCACCCTGGTGGTGGGAGGGGGCTATCACGGTAAATCTACCCTGCTAAGGGCGATCGCCATGGGTATCTATAACCATATTCCTGGGGATGGCCGGCATCAGGTCGTTACCGATGCCGCCGCCTTTAAAATTCGGGCCGAAGATGGTCGCAGTGTAACGGCTGTGGATATTTCCCCCTTTCTTCACCACCTCCCCCAGGGCCAATCTACCCAGCATTTTTCTACCCCTAATGCCAGTGGTAGCACCTCCCAGGCGGCTGCCATCATGGAAGCCCTGGAGGTTGGGGCCAGGGTACTGCTGGTGGATGAAGACACATCGGCCACGAATTTTATGATTCGCGATCGCCGCATGCAGGCTTTGATTCCTAAATCTGCCGAACCCATTACCCCCCTGGTGGATAAGGTACGGCAGATGTATACCGATTACGGTATTTCCACAATTTTGGTCATGGGGGGCAGCGGTGACTACTTTGATGTAGCCGATCAGGTGATTGCCCTGGAAAACTTTGTTCCCCATGATGTTACCCACCAGGCCCAGGCTATTGCGGCAGCCTACCCCACCCACCGGCGCCCTGAAGGCGGCCCCCACTTCGGCCCCCTCACTGCCCGCCAGCTACAGTGGCCTACCCTGCCAGACCCTGGAGCCCAGGGACGAATCAAAATTAAAGTGCAGTTTCCCCATCAATTACAACTGGGTAGGGAGGTAATTGATCTGTCAGCCCTAGAACAACTGGTGGAAGCGGGTCAGATACGGGCGATCGCCGCCGCCATGCTCTACCTCCAAAGACACTACACCGCCTCGCCCCCATTCCTGGCTGTAGCTCTGGCGAGCATGATGGCCAGCTTGCATGATCAAGGGCTGGATCAACTCACCCCCTGGCTAGAGGTAGATCTGGCGGACTTTCGTGGCTTAGACCTGGCGGCTGCCGTGAACCGGTGGCGTTTACTTACTTCTACCAGCCCATCTCTGTGAATATACGCAACTTGGGCTGGTGACGGCAGCAGAGTACCGTAAATTAACGATGGTGATTGCCAGTGTCACTGCCGAGAATAGAACACAGTTCTTAAAGAACTGTTTCTCGCATGGACATACGCAAACATGGTTAATCAATCATCGACCATTCGCTCTCGGGGAATGGAACTGCTGATGCAGTATCAACATTCCCCTACAGTGAAGATTCGGAATCAACTGGTCAGACTCAATGCGGGTCTGGTACGGAAAATTGCCCATCGAGTCAGCTATCAGTGTTCAGAGCCCTACGAGGATCTTGAACAAATTGGTTATATTGGCTTGATTCGAGCTATTGAGCGCTTTAATCCAGCCCAGGGTTGCGCCTTTAGCTCCTTTGCAGTTCCCTATGTTCGCGGCGAAATGTTACATTTTCTGCGGGACCGGGGAGCCACCGTAAAGATTCCTCGCCGCTGGCAAGACTTGCAAAAGGAAGGCCAGAAGCTGCAACCAGAACTGATGCGTCGGTTGGGTCGTCATCCCGGTGATAACGAAATGGCTGCTGCCCTGGGGGTACCGGTGAAGGAGTGGCAAAATGCCCGTATGGCCCATCGTAATCGCCTACCTTTGAGTCTGGATGCTACCATTTCCCACCACCTGGATTCTGGTATGACTCTGGGGGATAGTTTGCCGGATACCCATTACCAGCTCATGCAGGATCTGGAAGAGGACCGCCAGCAAATCCAGCGTGCCCTCAACCACCTGGAAGGTAAAACTAGAACAGCCATTGAGTTTGTCTTTTTCAAGGGGTTATCCCGCAAGGAAGTGGCAGAAAAAATTGGCGTTAGTCCCATGACTGTGACCCGTCGTATTCAACGGGGTATCGATGAGATGGTGGCTTTCTTACAGCCCCAAGGGCTATAGGTTAATTGCTAACCGAATCTACTATAGAAATTGAATCAGATAGAAACCTGTTTGATGCCATGTCCTGAAAACCAGTCACTTAGCTGTAGCCACAGATGCCAGGGCGGAGGCTAGTCAACCAACCCGGTAGGCTTGCCCCTTACCAACTCATTGGACGGACCACAGCTACCCTACGAAAATCCAGATCTATCGAAATTCATAATCATTACCCCATCCTGTAATTAAACTGCTTAGGCCGTTGGGGCCTGGCGGTTACTAAGGGATAAAACCCTCCCAGGCAATCGGGGGCATCTACTTTATAGCCCTAGTTACCAGCCAGGAGACGAAGGCCAGCCAGCACCTCTGCCGTGATTAGCTTTGATCGATTAACTGTGTTTCCAAGCCTCTCGCTAGAGCTATAGACTTAAAATTTTTCTATGGGTGGCAAAGTTCATCTGGCCCACCCTCAGGTCTTTCCTTCCAGGGCTGGATTCTCCACCGTAGCCTGCTTTCAGGTTAAATTTTCTGGGGTGAGTCGGGCCAGGGCGGTGCGCACAAAGGCCTGCATTAACCCCTGCCGCTGATGCAGCTGAAACTGCTGAGTAACCACCGCCGCCATCCCTCCGTCTCCCCAGGTCTGATGGTGGCGAAAGTATTCGGCAAAGCTTTTACCGGCAATGCGAGTCAGATAGGCACCGGTCGCTCCCTTCAATAGCCTGGCTCCCAGACTGGTCAGTGGACTGGCCTGCAAACCCAGGGTCAATAAATCTACTGCTCCCTTAGCCAGACCTAAACCTGTGAGGGTTTTAGCTAAAGACAGGGCCAGGGCCTTACCCTGCTCAAGGCTAAGGTGATAACCATAGACCCGACTGAGGTCTACTACCATCTGGGCATTGACCGCTGCCGTAGCCAGAAAATCAAGGCCAGATAAGGGATTGGCGGCAATGGCCGCAGCTCCCAACCACTGATAGCGATCGATAATTTGATCCGCCTCGGTCTGACGCTGTTGATCTAAAAGATGGCGGGCTTTTTCTCCCAACTGTTGAGACTGAAGCAGAATATTATCTGCAATCAGTTGATCTCCCTCCTGCCTGAGCATATCTGCTAGTCGGGCCAGTAAGGGATCAAGGTTAGGTCGCATTTGTAACCAGCCTCCCTCTGGGTTGGGGAGTGGCTTGGGGTCCGCAGCTACAGCCAGAATATCATCGGCGGTCAAAGGCGGCACCAGGCGCGATCGCAGCTTATCCAGTAGAGTTTGTAAGTCTTCAGGGGGATAGCGATCGGCCTTATTTAGCACTACAAGCGTACGCTTTCCCATCGTCAACAAGCTTTCTAAAACCCCATACTCCCCTTGACGGATATCGTCATCAATGACAAATACAACTAAATTGGCCTGGGTCGCAGCGATTCTGGCCAGCTGTTCTCGTTGGGTGCCCACTACCCCCGGCTCTGCCAAACCAGGGGTGTCAATCAACTTGAGGGTGCGATCTGTACGGGGTAGGTGCCAGCTATAGACCTGATTACTCTGGGTTGTCCCCATGGAGGCAGCTACCGATCCGAGGGGAGTTCCGATCAAACGATTAATCAAACTGGTTTTACCGGCGGCCCCTAAACCAATAAATGTAATGGTGATTTCGCCGGTTTCCATAGCCCTGGCTAAATTCTGGGCAGCCGCTAATATGGCCTGCTGAGCTACCTGATCCTGAAGTTCTTCCACCTGGCGTTGAACCGCCTCCAGATTAACCGTAGCAGCAGCGACTAAGGTGGGAGGAACGGTTGGAGGGGTAGAGCGTTGACGCGGACGTAGAAACAGCCTCAGGTAATAAATTGCCCAACCCATCAGGGCTAGAATTAAGATGACAAGCAACCCCAAGACCAAATTAGCAAGCAGGGGCGAGAGCTGACTGAGGGTCTGGTATAGACCCCTAAGGGAATCAACTATCACTGCGATAGCAATGAATATAACGGTAAATACCGTTACCAGTGAAAACCAGCGCCACCGCCCCATCTGGCTGCTATCTTAAAATGATGATTAATTACTTGGGTCAGAACGGCTCATAGACTCAGGAAAGATAGGGGTAAGAGGTTTACACTTAACGGACCTATCTAACCGATTAAAAGTTGCTACGGCTGATAAAGCTCTAATCGTAGTAAAGGGCAACACTCCTGGCTGACTATGGAAGCAACGGCTAAAGGGGATTACGGGAAAAACCCTTCTTGCCCCCGCCCTTATTGCCGCCAACGCTACGTTCACCGCCCTCAGTGCGGGGTCGGGCTTTGTTGACCTTTAGTTCACGACCTAACCACTCAGCCCCGTCTAACTCAGAAACAGCCTTGTCCTCACTCTGTTCGCTGCCCATTTCAACAAAGGCAAAGCCCCGTTTACGTCCGGTTTCGCGATCGATGGGCAAACTAACACGGACGACTTCACCGTATTCAGCGAAGACATCTCTAATATCGTCCTCAGTAGCCTTAAAGGACAAGTTGCCGATGTAAATAGTCACAAGCTTCTCCGAGCCAAAGTAAAAATTGAAAATGCCACCCTAATTAAAATCAACTATATAGAATGACTTTAACTTTTCGATAGGGCATTTCTAGCTATAATAACTGATCAAAGGTAGATTGACAGTAGTGCATCTCACATAAGCAGGTCATTGTTGACCTCTGTCGAGTCTTTTAACTACCGGCTTGATGGTGCTGTAGTGTTCTTTAATTAAACCCCCTATGGCAACCTTACTCAGCCCTAGTGTTATTAATGCCTATCTAAACCAACTGCCCGATTGGCACTTAGAGGGTAAAACTATTGTCTGTACTCGTACATTTAAGAACTTTATCGGAGCAGTTGCCTTTGTTAATCGTCTGGTGGAGCCAGCGGAGGCGGCTGGTCACCATCCCGATCTAGCTATTTCCTATAATCGGGTGGTGATTCACCTGACTACCCACGATTTGGGTGGCTTAACCGAGAAAGACTTTGACCTGGCCAGGGTGATTAATAGCCTTGACTAGGGGCTTGTTTGAAAAGCCAAAAAGAGTTTCAGGCTATACCTAGGGAGTTGGATAATTAATGCAAAACTCAGTGTTTTGCAGCTCCCTTGGCGGCCAACTATACCTGAGCCCTTTTCAAACAACCTGTAAGGTAGACCTGAGGTCATAATCTACTTTTTCCTCGATGAAAATTAGTCCTGACCCCGAAACCAATTACGCCACCGATAAGCTGTATGCAGGACTAACCACAGTAGGGCTAAGGCTAGTACCCCACCCAATTGGGGAGCATAGAAGCTGCACAGAACCAGGCTAATGCAAAGCCCATCTACCAGAAAAAGTGCCCATGGGGGTAGGGCTTGGGGGCGATAGAGCCAGCCTGCCTGGCCCAGTTGAATTACCAGGGCGAGTAAGCCACTGATTAATCCGGCGACTCTATGTAACTCTGGTGGCAATCCCAGGGTGCGACCTATTCCTACACCCGCCAGGACTCCGGCACCAAGGCTGAGGACCAGTTCGGCGGGATAGAGCCAGCGTCGACCGTAGCCATCTTTAGATAGTACGGCTTCGACGATGGAGCCACCGACTAAGGTTCCCAGTACCAGATTAGAGGGCAGATCAGCCAGCAGGGGAACGTTAGCCCAGAGCTGATCGCCTGACATTAAACCAACCAGCAGTAGGGATAGAAGCACCCTGAGTCCGGTTGCTGCCCCAATGGAGATAACAGCAAGAATCTCAATGATCATGGTTGGCTATGGATGGAGGAGCGCTTGATAAATTCTGATTGAGAGGTTGTTTGAAAAGGGTTACCCCAGG
Organism: Nodosilinea sp. LVE1205-7; assembly: GCA_041879365.1. Lineage (GTDB taxonomy): Bacteria > Cyanobacteriota > Cyanobacteriia > Phormidesmidales > Phormidesmidaceae > Nodosilinea. The sequence continues at coordinate 383,630 of CP089923.1, forward strand.
TATAGTTTGCCGCCAAAAAGCTACCAGAATACTGAATTTTGCAGCGATTATCTGACTCTATAGGTATAATCTAAGACAATCCTTGGCTTTTCAAACAACCTCTAAGGGCGACTAACTACTTAGACCTAGGGTATTAGAGAGATAATCAGCGGTAGCTTTAACCACTTCTACCGCATTATCGTAAACCATTCGGGTGGGACCCAGGACCCCTACGCTACCTAAAGCCTGTTGTTGTTTGGTATAGTTAGACACTACCAGGGCACAGCCCTGCATTGGCTCGATGGGATTTTCTGAGCCAATCCAAACCCGGACATCGGCCCTAGTGCCCTCTCGATGGGCGGGGGACTGATCAAATAAAAGGGGCCACAGTTGGGCTTGCTCTTCCTCAAGTAATCTGATAATGGCCTGCATATGCTGGGCATCAGAAAATTCAGGTTGACGCAAAACCTCCGCTAGACCGCTGACCACTAACTGAGTGGTGCCGCTCAGGCGCGATCGCCGGGCCAGGTCCACCAGGGCTTGCCATAGCATCAGACCATAGCGACGAAACTCTCGATCTAGGCCAGTCAGGTCCAGGCTGGTAACGTCACTGAGGGGACGTCCCCGCAGGTGGTCTGTCAGAAAGTTAGATAAAATCTGGAGTTGCCGATTGCCCGGATGTTCAACTGTGGCGGCCTCCTCTTGATCGGATAACCTGACGACCACTGATTCAGTACTGAGGGAGTCCAGCAGGACAATCACCAGTAGCTGGCCCATATCCACCTGGACCAGCTGGACATGGCGAATTAAAACTTTACTAGCGGAGGGGACGGTTACCAAGGCCAGGTAGCCGGTCACCTGGGCTAGAATTTGGGTGGCTTCCTTGAGCACCGCCTCCAGACTCCAGCCCACCAACCCCAGTTCTTCTGACAAAATAGCATCTATCTTACGGCCCAGATGACCGGAGGGACTCATTAATCGATCAACGTAAAGACGATAGCCAAAATCAGAGGGGATGCGCCCTGCGGAGGTGTGGGGTTGGTAGAGTAGTCCGTATTTTTCCAGCCATCCCATGGTGTTGCGAACCGTAGCTGGGCTAACTTTAAGGTCATACTCTTGGGCTAAGGCCCGTGATCCTACCGGTTCGGCAGTGGCAATGTAGTGCCGTACAGTGGCCCTTAACACCTGCTCATGTCGGACTGTAAGAGGAGGGGCAGATTCCATAGGAAAATAGCTAACAAACCTTAACTACACCTTTGCCTTACCATAGCAGATGTGTCCTTAGAGCTGGTATAACCAGTTTCGTCTTTATAAAAGTCTCTCACTCTTTTAAGACCAGTTATCTAAGGATGGCTAACCGTGAACTTACACCTCTACGGGTAAACACCCATGGCCGATCTTCCTTTTACCCTTGATCAGTTGCGTATCCTCAAAGCCATTGCGGCAGAGGGTAGCTTTAAACGGGCTGCCGATAGTCTTTACGTTTCTCAACCGGCAGTGAGTTTGCAGGTGCAAAACCTGGAACGACAGCTGGATGTGCCTCTGTTTGACCGGGGGGGCGGCGGGCCCAACTGACCGAAGCCGGTCACCTGTTATTGAGCTATGGCGATCGCATCCTCAGTTTGTGCGAAGAGACCTGCCGTGCTATTGAGGACCTGCAAAACCTGCAGGGCGGTAGTTTGATTATCGGCGCCAGCCAAACCACTGGCACCTATCTATTACCCCGTATGATTGGTTTGTTTCGTCAGAAGTACGCCGATGTGGCGGTACAACTTCATGTTCACTCTACCCGGCGTACTTCCTGGAGTGTGGCGAATGGTCAGGTTGATCTGGCTATTATTGGGGGCGAGATTCCTAGTGAGTTACAAGACTCTCTGCAGGTGATACCTTACGCCGAAGATGAATTGGCTTTGATTATGCCCATGCACCACCCCCTAGCCAGCCATGATCGTATTTACCGGGAAGATCTCTATAAGCTCCATTTCATTGCCCTGGATTCCCAATCTACCATTCGCAAGGTGATCGACCAGGTTCTAACTCAATGTGGGATTGAAACCCGGCGGCTAAAGGTAGAGATGGAGCTAAACTCCATTGAAGCGATTAAGACAGCGGTACAGGCGGGCCTGGGGGTGGCCTTTGTTTCCAACTCCGCCATTGAAAAAGAATTGCAGATGGGAGTTTTACATCGCTCGAGAATTGATGCGGTGACCGTCAACCGCACCCTATCGGTGATTTTTAATCCTAACCGCTATCGATCCAAGGCGGCAGAGGCCTTTACAGAGGAAATTCTACCCCAGTTTACCAACCTGCCCTTGAATCTGAAAAAGTTAGGGGCGGAAAAAACCTCTGCTCCTGCCCCATCTTTGCTGGAATCCTTTGAATCTTGAGGAAGTATGGGGACTTATCGATGGGGGCCAACTACCCCAGGGCTGGTCCCGTAGTCTGCGACCAGGGGCCGTAAATCAGGCGACCCTATATCGGGTGAGAACTCAGCAGGTGTCCCAACCACCCTAGGAGGGGCTTTGCTGGCCCGCCAGGATCTACCAGCTCAGCCTGCGGCCATGAACCCAGGAGAACCGGCTAGACCTATGGCACGGTCTGTCAGGCTTGTTGCTGGATAGTGACTTCTTCAGCCATGGCTGACGTAGCCGGAATGGCAATCAGGCCATCTTTGTAGACATGGATCAGTCGTCGCTGGCGTAGCTTACCCATCAGCCGGGTTACCGTTACCCGGGTAGAGCCGATGGCGCTACCAATCTGGGCATGGGTTAGGGGCCAGGGCAGATAGTACCCTGATTCGTAGGGTTCACCAAACTCCCCAATCAGTAGGGTGACAAAGCCCAGCAGGCGGTCAATGGTGCGACGCTGACCCAGGGTAGTGAGCCAGAGTAACTTACGCTGGTGCTGATAGCGAAAAGCGTCCAGAATTTCTCGTCGGAAGTGGGGCCAGTTATCCAGGTCGCTCCAGTACAACCAGACAATGGTAGTCTGATCAACATGGGCATAGCTTTGCAAATTAAAGGGAGGTTGGGCCACAACTTCAAAGGGCTGTCCTGCCCCGACAAACCCCAAAAAGGCTTCTTCGTTTCCCGCCAAGGCTAGGGATAGGGACTCTTCCTCCTCGCCACCCTCTTCTTCTTGTAGATCCAGCTCCCCTGGGGTTACCTCGTTCACCAGATAGCTGGTCCCTACCAGGCGTACGGCTCCCCGCTCAACCAGGTACAACAGACCAGGACGGGTGGGAATGCGTTCGTCCTTATTGAAGCTGCGGCAGCGGTAGTGCTCCTGGGCCCAATCAGTAATCCGCTGCCAGGTTAAAAAGGGACTCGGGTTATCAGCATGGGTAGATAGAAGCATAGATTAAAGCTACAGGGAGTGACTGACGGGAACAGCAGATAGTTAGGGGATAGGGAAAAAATAGCTTTGGCTGGAATGGCTGAAACCTGATTAACTGGTCAATCCTAGAATTCCTAACCTAAAGTTTGTCCCTTATAAGCTCTGGGAAAGTTGATATTGACCAGAGGTTTTGGCTCGCCTTAGTGACCTTGCGGTGGCTATGGCTATCACCCAAATAATATTGCACTAAAAGATAAAGTCATTGTAAACCATACCTTTTTCTGTGGGGCTGTCAAGGCTTTTTGGAAAAAATAAACCCCTGGTCAATTCCCGAGCAAGCCCTGTTAGTCTAGCTATACTAATTCCCTGGGCACCATCTCGATAAGGTATTTCCCTAATCTAGCTTGAAGTCAAAGGCTAGCTAAAATCATGGGTCAGAATTGCTTGTCCGCGTTGATAGATCTCTCGGGCATAGTCGGTCCAGGCTCCCTGTCCCCAGTAGCGAAAGCAACTGGTCTGTAGTAGCAGATTATGTAACAGGGCATTGCGATACCGAAACTGGCGTTCCAGGGGCTGACCATCCTGATGGCGGGGTTGGCGATCCATGGTCTGATGAAACTGAACGCTAAGGCGTTCCAGGGGTTCCATAACGTTATCGTAGCCTCTTACCCAGTCGCGATCGCTGGTCCAGGATCCACCCTGCATGGCAAAGTGGGGGTCAGCCGCCTGCAGGGCCGAGATCGCCTCAGTCACCGCCACAGTGCCGGTACGATCCCCCAGTTGCTGCCATAACTGTTGTTGACCCCTGGCTTGACAGGCGGGCCAGAGCTTTTGGTCACTGCCGTCCGCCAGCGCCAGTTCCAGGTATTCCGTACCGTTTAACCCCACCACCTGGCTACCCTGGTCACGAATTTCATACCAGGACCGCATAAAGGCACTGGGAAACTCGTTCATCATGACGCCGCCATTTTCACCATCACTAATCTGGCTTACCAGGGGAGGGACCCTTACTCCTCCCAGGGGCTGGGGGTGGAGGGTTTTAGCTTCCCAGTAGGGCTGCATCTGACCCACCAGTTTGGTATCTGACCCCTGGGTTTTAATCAACGCCAGAATTTCCGCCACTTCCCCCTGGGAGTTACGGGCTACCAGGCGATGGGGCCAATGGGGCTGGCTAAGGGCCGTACCTTCTAGGGTCTCTACCGTATGCTCTTGGACTAACAGCCAGCTATAGCCACAGTCCAGCAGAGTGGTAATGAAGGCGTAGAGGACATCGGGATGGTTTGGTAAATGCATTTCTGGGGGCGAAAAGCCTCTGACTCGACTCAGGGCTTCTAACCCAAAAATACTGGCAAATTGATGCTGCCAGGCTCGAATTTGTAACCTTAGATCGGGAATCGGGGTCGAGGAAATTACGGCGTGGCCCCAGCAGGTTCCTAACCATTCTACGTAGGGTTGATAGGCAGGGTCACAGGCCAGGCGATGCAACTTATCTAGAATATCCTGCCGCCCCATTTGCTGTAGCCCCCACAGCAGGGTGCCCGAGTAATCTAGCATTACCCTGGGATTACAGCCCTGATGGACCAACTCGGGAATAAAATCCCCTAACCGCCCATAGCAGTAGGCAAAGGCACCGGCGTTATGGTTGTCACCATCAAAGGGGTGCTCAAACATATACTGCAGATGGTTAATCAGGGCCCCCTGGGTACCGGCAGGAATGGTGGGCTGGTGCATATGGAGGGCAATGGCGAAGCCTGCTGTGAGCTGTTGCCATCGGATATTAGTCTGGGGTAAGAAAACCGGGGCGGGATGGGCTAAGGCCGCCCTAATTTCAGTTTCCCACCCCGAAAGGGTAGGCAGTCCCTGATCCAGGGCGGGAATATCGACGACAGGGGGCAGGGCTGTGGTCATGGCAAGTCTCGAAGCCTCGTTCCAATCCTGTCTTTAGTTTGGCACCAACCACGGCCTTTAATCGGTCCCTGGCGGAATTGTGATTTATCGTTATTTTATGGTCTTGAGCTAGGGTTCGATGGCGAGGCCGTTGTAATGGTTCATGGCCACTTCCACGCTGTAGAGGCAACTGTCTTCCACCGCCTTTACCGCTAATTCCGTCACCCGATCCATAGTTTGCCGCTCTGCTTTAGAAAAACTACCCAGCACATGGGCCACCACCGCCTGGTCCCGGTCCTCAGATTGGTGGGTAGCCCCAATACCAATGCGTAGACGGCTAAAATCCTGGGTATGGAGATGGGCAATGGTGGATTTCATACCATTGTGTCCCCCGGCGGAACCTGACAATCGCAGCCGCAACCGGCCCACCGGCAAATCCATATCGTCGTAGACCACCAAGATGGCCTGGGGTGAAAGCTTAAGCCAATCGATGGCGGCTCGTAGGGACTGGCCGGACCGGTTCATATAGGTGGTTGGCTTGAGCAGGTGCAAAGAACGACCTGGCGACAGACGGCCAGAGCCGTAGTCTGCCTGAAATCGCCGCTCTGGCTTCAGGGTGATCTGCCAGCGATGGGCCAGGGCGTCAAGGACTTCAAAGCCAATGTTATGGCGAGTCCCCGCGTATTGGGTACCAGGATTACCAAGACCTACCACCAGGCTAATTGGTACGGGCCCGGCGACGGATGGAGAGGGGGGCATGCCGATGGGTTGTCCTGAGCTAAACGGAGGTGGGGGATTCGCTTCGGTCCTCGTCGTTGTGATGGATAGACTCTTCCCCTGGCTGGGATGGTGAGATTGCTACCTCGGTTGCTTCTACCTGAAGTTCCTCCGTAGACTGGTCGTGGGGCGATAGGGCCTTGGGGGATTGGTTTCCAGCGATGCTTTCATCGGACTGGTCAAGGTTTTCTCTAGTTGTTGAGCCTCTTTTTAAATTCCTCCTCAAACTCCTTAGAAGCTTCCTGGAAGCCCTTGATGGCTTTCCCCAGGCTGCGCCCAATTTCTGGTAGCTTCTTGGGTCCAAACACCAGCAGAGCCAGCACCAGAATTAAGGCCATTTCAGGCAAACCCACACCAAAAACGTTCATTGCCAACTCCTATGGACATGATGAGAGGACGCCTGGGCAAGAGCCTTGTTCTACCCCGGTCCTCAGGTATCTCCTGAACAGTTTAGAGCATGGTTCTGGCAATTGGGCCACTCGCTGGCTGACCATAATAAAAGTGGTGCGGGTTATCCCGCACCACTTAACCCAAACTCTATAGGGTCTTGATAGAGTTAGCTGCCAATACTGCGCCAATCAACATCAAAACTCTCGAGAATAATCGAGGAGTTGTAGAGCTGGAGAATAATCAGCAAAAATACAAGGAATAAGCCAATAAAAATCGCCATTACGGGAGTGGTTCCCCAACCGGGAACGACCTTGCCATACTCCGAGTTTAGGGGCTTAAGCACATCTCCCAACCAAGTCCGTTGCGCCATGGATCCTTACCACAATGAAAAACTTTAATAGTTCGTAATATTATAGGATGGAGAGGTATGCCATTCTCATAAACTTTATGGAACCTGCAACAGTTCTTATCATATCTGTGGCCACCACCCTGTTGGCGGTTACGGGCTTTGCCGTTTACACCTCCTTTGGTCCTCCCGCTAAGCATCTCACTGATCCCTTTGAGGAGCACGAAGACTAGCGGGTGCCCGCGATCGCTAGATCGGTTTGGGGTTTTTAGTAGCGCATTCCTGTAGCGACTCTGTCTATACTGATACCCTGGTAGCTGTACCCAATTTCAGCCCCTATCTGTTGAGCCGCTGAGGAATGCCATGTCTGTCATCCGCGAACTGCATCATCACTTGGTTAACAAAACCCGATCAGCCGTGGAAATTACCCAGGCCTACCTGGACCAAATTACGGCTGTGGAGCCCCAACTCCACAGCTATTTGACCGTAACCTCTGACCAGGCCCTGGCCCAGGCTCAAGCCGTTGATGCCAGAATTGCCGCCGGTGAGACCATCGGGTTGTTAGAGGGTATTCCTATGGCCCTTAAGGACAATCTTTGTACTCAGGGAGTTCGTACCACCTGCGCCTCTAAGGTATTAGAGAATTTTATCCCTCCCTACGAATCAACCGTCACTCAGCGCCTTCGCCAGGCCGGGGCGATCGCTCTGGGTAAAACCAATCTGGACGAGTTTGCCATGGGTAGCTCTACGGAAAACTCTGCCTACCAGGTGACCGCTAACCCCTGGGATATTCAGCGGGTACCGGGGGGTCCTCCGGCGGCTCCGCCGCCGCCGTGGCCGCTGGCGAGTGCGCCGTAGCCCTGGGTTCCGATACGGGCGGATCCATTCGTCAACCCGCTGCCCTCTGCGGGGTGGTCGGTCTTAAACCCACCTACGGTCTGGTGTCCCGCTTTGGCCTGGTGGCCTACGCCTCTTCCCTTGACCAAATCGGCCCCCTTGCTCCGACGGTAGAGGACGCCGCCCTGGTGCTGGGGGCGATTGCGGGTCACGATCCCCACGACTCTACTAGCCTTAAGGTAGCGGTTCCCGACTACTGTCAGTGCCTTCAAACCAGCCTCAAGGGCCGTCGCATTGGCCTAATCACAGAAACCTTTGCCAGCGAGGGAATCGCCCCGGCAGTCAAGGCTGCTACCGAAAAAGCCTTGCAGCAACTGCAAGAACTGGGGGCAGAAATTCAGGAAATTTCCTGTCCTCGCTTTGCCTATGGCTTACCGACCTACTATATTATTGCTCCCTCTGAGGCCTCCTCTAACCTGGCTCGCTACGATGGGGTCAAGTACGGGGTCCGTAGTAATAACGAAAACCTACTCACCATGTACACCCAAACCCGGGCCCAGGGATTTGGGGCAGAGGTTAAGCGCCGCATTATGATTGGCACCTACGCCCTTTCCGCTGGCTATTACGATGCCTACTATCTGAAGGCCCAAAAGGTGCGTACCCTGATTAAACAAGACTTTGATCGGGCCTTTGAGCAGGTAGATGTGTTGGTATGCCCCACCACCCCAACTACGGCCTTTAAGGCCGGTGAAAAGGTCAATGACCCCCTTAGCATGTATCTTTCTGACCTCATGACCATACCGGTTAATCTGGCCGGCCTACCCGGTTTGAGTGTACCCTGTGGCTTTGATCCCCAGGGATTACCGATTGGTTTGCAACTAATTGGCAATGCTCTGCGGGAGGATCTGTTGTTTGAGGTGGGTTACGCCTACGAGCAGGCAACAGATTGGCATCGTCGTCGTCCTAACCCCCTCTGAGGACTGGTTGCCATGGCCCTGGTGAAGTTGCTGATGCTATTTATGGCCGTCGCCAGCCTGGCTTACCTGATCCTGTGTGCCTGGCTGTGGTGGGCGCAACGATGGTTGATGTTTATACCCAGCGCCAGGTTGGATACCACTCCTGGAGACCTGGGTTGGACCTACGAGACCCTCGTCATTCCTGTGCCCGGTGGTGGCTGACCTGCAGGGCTGGTGGCTACCGGCTGAGCCCTCCGTGCCCCTGACCTTTCTTTACCTGCACGGCAATACCGGGAACATGGCCACCAGTTTGGACCGGGTGGATCTGTTGCGAATCGCTAGGAGCTTCGGTGCTGGCCATTGACTACCGGGGCTACGGTCAAAGTTCGGGCCCCTTTGCCAGTGAGTCCCGGCTCTACGATGATGCCCTGGCGGCCTATCAATTTCTTCACCAGGAAAAGGGGGTCGCACCTGAAAACCTGGTGGTTTATGGTCACTCCCTGGGGGGAGCGATTGGGTTGGAACTGGCGATGCGAGTAGAGGCGATCGCCGCCTTGGTAGTCGAGTCTTCCTTTACCTCTATGGCCGACATGGTAGCCCTATCTGCCTATAACCGATGGTTTCCGGTGCGATGGCTGGTGAACCAGCACTTTAACTCCCTGGCCAGGGCTAGTCAGCTGCGGCCGCCAGTGCTCTATATTCATGGGTTGGAGGATCGATACATTCCCGCCGTCATGAGCGATCGCCTCTACCAGGCCACCGCCAGCCCCAAGGAGCTTTGGTTAGTACCTGGTGAAGGGGATAACGACCTCCATAACACCTTGATCAACTGGGCCAGGGAAGACTTTAAAGCACGGTTACAGGATTTTCTGAGACGCTATGCCCCCCTCAGTTTGGTTAAGACCTGACTGCACCGGGGCTATCTCTCCCAGCTTAGTTGCAGCTAAATTTGTTGGTTCCCTTAGCTATGGGGATCATCCCGATCGATTTGCCATTCCTGATCATCAATCCAGGTGGCAGCCCCCTTCAGGTCGGCGGGAATTTTCTGCCCGTCAGCAAACTCCAGCAGGGTTTCTCGATAACCCAGGTAGCCCGATCCTGCAAAGGCGATTAACAGCCGCCCCAGGGCAATCCAGACCGACTCTGAAAACTCCCAGTCTTGATGGAATCCACTCCGATCAGCAATCGACCGCAAGGCCCAGAAGTAGCTATTTCTCACCGTCGAGCCAGATTTCTTATAGTGGGGAACATCCTGCTGATGCAGATAGAGAATAGCCTGGTCAATTCTGGCCCGCATAGTCCGGTTAATTGCTATATGATCGCCATAGATAAGGGGGAATACCCACCCCTTGAGTCTAGCCCTTTTCCCTGGTGATTATGGTTGCGGCGGTTTGTTTGCAAAATGTTCATAAAGTCTACAATGGCGCTCTGGTGGTCAACGATCTGTCCTTGACCATCACCGCTGGGGAAATTTTTGGTCTCCTAGGCCCTAACGGTGCCGGCAAGTCAACCACCATCCGCATGGTTACTACCCTGACCCAGGCCAGTCAGGGCACCATTGTAGTGGCCGGTTACGATGTTACTCGCCAACCCCTAGAGGTGCGTCGTCAGATCGGTGTGGTATTGCAGCAAACCAGTGTAGATGGTGACCTGACGGTGTGGGAAAACATGGAGTTTCATGGGCGTATGCACCACATTCGGCCTTTGGATCGCCGGCAAGCCATCGACACCTGGCTAGACTATGTAGAACTCAACGATCGCCGCGATGATAAGGTCAAAACCCTTTCCGGGGGTATGAAACGCCGTCTGCAAATTGCCCGGGCCCTGCTCCATCAACCCCAAGTGTTATTTCTAGATGAGCCCACCGTAGGGCTGGACCCCCAAACCCGGCGTCGGCTGTGGGAAATTATTCAGCGCCTCAACCAGCAGGGTATTACTATTCTGCTGACTACCCACTATATGGAAGAGGTAGAGTATCTCTGCAATCGTATTGGTATTCTTGACCAGGGCAAGCTAATTGCCATGGGTACCCTGGAGGAACTCCGGCAACGCCATGGAGAAGGAATCGTCATGACTCAGCGCAGCGATCGCTGGGACTATCGCTTCTTTCCCACCCTTACCCTGGCCAATGCCTACCTGGAAGACCAGGCGGATAAAACTGGCATCATGGTGCGCCCCTCTAACCTCGAGGATATTTTCGTGGAGTTGACGGGTCGCAACCTGGATTAAGACTGGTCCAGTTTTTGATCCAGTTTCAACAATTGCAGGTAGGCTGGGGCATGTTTGGGTGAAGGTTGTTGATGTCAAGCTTAGCTACCACCATAGAAGCCATTCTCTACCTGAAGGGACAGCCCCTCTCCATTGCCAAACTGGCGGAGTTGGCCCGCAGCGATCGCCAAGCGGTGGAAGAGGGACTGATTCAACTCATGGATGACTACGCCCACCGCGATGGGGCTCTGGAAATTGTTGAAACCCTGGAGGGTTATTGCCTCCAACTGAAGGAACGCTATCGGTTTCTGGTGGATATGCTGATTCCCCTGGATTTGGGAGTAGGGGCTCTGCGTACCCTGGCGGCGATCGCCCTGAAGGGACCCCTAAGTCAAACCGATTTGGTAGATTTGCGTGGTTCTGGTGCTTACCAGCATGTGCAAGAATTAATCGCCCAGGGGTTTGTTCGCAAGCGGCGGCAGGCGGAGGCCCGATCGCCCGTAGTACAGGTAACCAATAAGTTTTATCAACACTTTGAGATTGATCAGTTGCCAGAACTTCGCCCCAGGGGCCAAAGTCCTACCAGTCCAGAGCCTGAAGGCGATCCAGGGGGAGCCCAACCCCCGGATGAATCTGAACCTTAATCCCTATTTCATGATTCGTTACGCTATTATCGTCAGTACTGGTAGGTATAACCTGGACAAATCCTCTGGTCACTAAGGTTTTGCCAGAATCCAGCTACCAGTCTAGATGCGTGACTGCACCCGCGTTGTTACCGGAGGTCGTTGAGTTTCCATGGTATTTAACCCTGAAGATGGCGAATTTATCGCTCTATCAATGGATGGTGATCATTCTAATGAATTACTGAAGTATCTACAGCACCAATCCCCCGAGGTTCTAACCCGTGTAGCTCAATCCGTTAGTGGCGAAATCAAACAAATTATTTCCCATAACGTTCAGGGACTAATTGGGGTGCTGCCCACCGATAGCTTTAACGTTCAGATTACAACCGATCGCGAAAATCTTGCTGGTTTACTAGCCTCAGCTATGATGACCGGCTATTTTCTGCGGCAGATGGAGCAGCGAATGGAACTGGAACACACCGTTTTTGGTTCCTTCCTGGGCAAGGATAACAGTGATGGAGAGGGTTGAGCAGCCCCTCGATAACCGGACTCCCCTCTTTTGCCGGTAATCTCCAGGCTGCTAGAAGGCTTTAGGCTTCTCCAGGGTATGGATAGGGATGCTTGGCTGTTGCAGGGTTAACATCTTGACATAGCCCTGGTTTGACCTGGTATATTACGAAAGTGATGAATATTAATGGGGTGTAGCCAAGCGGTAAGGCAGCGGGTTTTGGTCCCGCCATTCCTAGGTTCGAATCCTAGCACCCCAGTTTTTTCCCATTAACTTTTTACCCAGGGTATTTTAGATTTTATGGACTTTTATTCTTAGAATCTAAAATTCAGGCATTTCTTTCCTGTCCTCTGAAAGGCAGCTAGAGGTTCCTTCTGAGTTGACTGACAAAACTCTCAATGCTGGCGGCTAAAAGCCGTGCCTAGACAGGCACAACCCGCCTACGCGGGTTGTGGGTCAGTCGGCGAATATCGACTTCGTCTAGATAGCAGTGGTTTGAACCGCCGTAAGCCAATGTTTGGTCAGTTAACTAGGGCTCCTTCTGAGTACTGAATAGGAAAGCCCTGGAGTACACTCCAGGGCTTTTAGAGAAAGAGTCAAATTCTGACCGCAACGCCTTAGTTCAACTTGTATTGATACTTGGCCTTTAGCAATCGCAAAATGATCTGAGTTTCGTAGCGAATAATGCCACTCATGGAGGCTAGCTTATCAAAGAAAGCCAGTAGCTCTTCGTGCTTACCAAAGTTCACATCTACTACGATGTTATGGCGACCAGCAGTAATGGCTACGAATTGCACCTCCTCCAGGTTACTGAGTTGTTCGGCAACTTGATTGACCCATCCATTTTCCACAAACAGGTGCAAAATAGCAGCGTGGGGCACTCCAAAGCATTGGGGATTAGGCCAAGCTTGAATTTGAATAAACTCGGCATGGAGTAACCTTTGTACCCGGTAACGAGCGGTCGCCTCTGGAATATCTAATCGAGTAGAAATTTCTTTATATGTGGTGCGTCCATCGGCCTTGAGCAAATCAATGATCTTGCGATCCAACTCATCTATGCTAAGTGAACTAGATTGATAATTATCGAGGTATCCCATACGTCAAAAGGGAAGTTAGTGAGAGATTAAGTAAGCTTGTAGATATCATATTCTATCTTTATGCAAATGTGTCAATTAAGGTTGTGGTTTAGGCAGATTTATCCTTTTTGGGTAGAAAAGCTGGTGCAAACTGACCATTAAATGGATGGGCGATGGCTTTCCCGGCTAATCCAGCAGCATGGCTGCCCTGGTTAACCTGGCTTTTGGCCTTAATCTGAGACCTGAATTTTGCCTGTAAACTGTGGTCCTGGCGATTGCCAATAGGACTACCTAGGGATTTGCACAACCTGCCATCTGGGGATTTTAAGGTTGCACGATGCTGGGCTTGAAAATGTAAGGGGATTGAATAGCGGGGAGCTGTCCGGTGGTCTTTAGGGCCTGGTACACCATGGTCACCACTTCGGCGCGGGTGGCCGCCTGGTTAGGATGAAACTGATTGATATCGGGATAGTTCACCACCACGCCAGCTTCAGTAGCGGCGGCTATGGCTGGTTTAGCCCAGGCCGGAATTTGCTCGCCATCTCTCAGGGCTTGCAGCGATCGATTTGTTTCTACGGGTTTGGGTAGTTGAAAACCATTGGCCAGGGATAGTAACACCTGCATTTTGGTCATGGGAACGCCAGGCTGGAAGGTTTGGTCGGGGTAGCCTTTGATAAAACCAGCTTGAACTGCCGCCCCAATCGCCTCGGTAGCCCAAAACCCCCGCTGTACATCCTTAAAGGGGCTTTGCCCCTGCCGGGTGCCACTTAACACCTCGTTGAGTAGGGCCACGTACTGGGCCCGGTTGACCGGCTGATCGGGTTTGAAGGTGCCATCTCCTACCCCTGTCACCATGCCCCGTCTAGCCAGTTCCTTGATGAAGGGATAGGCCCAGTGGCTAGTTGGCAGATCGGGAAAGGTGAGGGGACGATTGCCAGCCGCTGGAACCCTAATGGCGGTGGGCACCGGGCCGGTTGTTGTGGGTGCTGCCGCTGGGGCAAGGTCGGTAGGGGCTGGGGCGGTGGTAGTGGTAGTAGGGGCGGCGGCGATCGCCTCAGGCACGGCCCCTTTCTGGCTGCTTGGGTTAACCACACCCTGGGGGGCGGGGTGGTTGGGGGGGCCGCCAGATCTACCGCTGCTGGGGCAGCATCGGCTACTCCGGGGGATGCAACCTCACCACTGGTCGGGGTGGTTTGCTCGACTTTGTTGCCGGAGGAAATCCAGTGAGCGATTGCATTTTCGGACCTACGGCCGAGACTCCACCAGAGCAGGGCACCCATCACCGAAAAGGCCACAAAGAGGGCAATCCACTCGTCAAAACCAAGGCTGTCACGGTTGGAGTCTTGGGCTGGGGGCTGTTCAGCCATGTTCAATGCACCTTTAAACGATTTTCTTTGTTTAAAGAGTTAGCTTACGGAAATTCCTCTACTTGGCAAGACTTTTTGGCTTAATTTTTGTGACGACTGGTTAGTTCTAACGGGGGGTGGGCAGAGCCTGGGGTGCGGTTAAGGTTGACCATGGCTACCCTAACCTGAACTATCTCAGGGCATAGGGCTAACCAGGGCTGGAGAGGCCTTACCATGCTCCCCAGGGTTGCCTGGGCTAGGTTTCGGCAAGATCAACCGGGCCCCGGCCAGGGCTGACATAGCAAGCCAGGGTGAGGGTTTCTCCCCGCTGTAGTTTAATGGCTCGATCACTGTCTCCGGTGCGGCCCAAATAGGGAAGGGAGGCCACCGGTAGCAGGGCCAGCCGTTCTTCGCTGGTGAGGATGGTTAGGGTCTCCTGGGGGCGATCGATGAGCAGGGTAATCAACTGATCTCCCCGTTGGCTGAAGTGAAAACATTGACTACCCAGGTCTCCCCGCCGGGCTACCCGCAGGTCAGCGGCTGCCATGCGTTTGGCATAGCCCGCTGCTGACACCAGCACCAGTTGGTCTTGGTGAGACTTGACCGCCACACATCCCACCAGGGTTTCCTGTTTACCCATGCGGACTCCCTGGGGGCCCTGGGCGGCCCGCCCCATTGGCGGTAGGTTGTCCTGATCGATGGGAAATCGTAGTAATCGCCCTCCCGAGGTTGCCAGTATCAGGTCGTCCCCGGCTGCCGCCAGAATGGCGTAGATGACCTCGTCTTCTGGTTTTACTTTGATGGCTGTTAAACCCCGCCCGGTTAGACTGGTAAATTCCTGGAGCGGAGATCGCTTGATTTTGCCCAGACGGGTAACCACGATCAGGTCCTGTTCTAACCTTTCTGGTGTGATTACCAGTTGACTGGCGATCGCCCCGGCCTCGGCAGGTACCGTATCGGGCAGCAGATTCACCAGGGGAACTCCCTTACCCTGCCGGGGATTAGCCGGAATATCAGCCACCTTTAGGGTAAAGGCGCGACCATCGCGGGTAATGGTCAATAGTTCCTGACTGGTTAAAGCCGGTTCTACTTGCAGCACCACATCCTCCTCTAGAGGTTGAAGACTGGCACCTGTGTCGGCAGTTTGGCGGGCCTGGCGACGCTGATAGGTACGGCGAGAAAAGCGGCGTACGTAGCCTTTTTGGGTAAACTCTACCCAGTTTTCCTCCTCTATGACCTCGGCAATACTTTCCTCTACCTGTTGGGACTCTTCTGCCCGTTCCTCCTCGCTTTGAATCCGGGTACGGCGCTGATCGGTAAATTTCTTCCGCAGTGCTTTGAGCTCCTTTTTCATCGCCTTGAGGCGCTCTTTGCGATCGGACAACAGTCGCTGTAATTGGTCGCGAAGCTGGCTAGATTTAGTAAATTCCTCCTGTAAACCCTGTTGTTCCAGGCCTGTTAACTTACGCAGGGGCATGGCCAGAATCGCATCGGATTGCCGTTCACTGAGGTTGAATTGCTGTTGAAATTGTTGTTTAGCGGTGGTGCCATCGGCGGCCTGACGCAGAATAGTAATAATGGCATCCAGGTTAGTCAGGGCGGTTAGTAAACCTTCGAGAATGTGCAATCGGGCTTCAGTTTTGTCTAACTGATCCTGATAGTGGCGAGTTAAGGTCGTTTCCCGAAAATCCAGAAAGGCCTGCATGACTTCCCGTAGGCTCATCTGCCGGGGTTGTCCCTGGTCCAGGGCGAGCATAATGACGCCAAAGTTGGTTTGCAGGGGTGTGGTCCGGTAAAGTTCCTGTAATATCCGTTGGGCGGAGGCCTCTCGCTTGAGTTCAATCACCACCCGCATGCCATCGCGATCGCTCTCATCGCGAATATCGGCAATGCCCTCTAGCTTGTCGCCGTTGACCAGTTGGGCAATTTTCTCAATCCAGCCCGCCTTATTAACCTGGTAGGGTAACTCCGTCACCACAATGGCGTTGCGGCGCTGCCGCCCCTTACCGGGGCGAATTTCCTCAAATTGACTGATACCCCGAATGGGGATGCTGCCCCGCCCGGTTCGGTAGGCTTCGTAGATACCGGCGGTGCCAATAATTTCTCCGCCCGTAGGAAAGTCGGGTCCGGGAATCAGGGCGAATAGTTCCTGTTCGGGTAGATCGGGCCGATCGATGAGGGCCATGAGCCCCTCTACCACCTCCCCCAGGTTATGGGGCGGAATATTGGTGGCCATCCCCACCGCAATGCCAGAGCAGCCATTTAGCAAAAGATTGGGCAGTTGGGCGGGGAGCACCACCGGCTCCTGCTGGGAGCTATCGAAGTTATCAATGAAATCCACCAGGGCTTCGCTGATGTCTGCCAGCATTGCCCCATGGCTGAGGGGGAGAGGCGGGTTTCTGTATAGCGCATGGCTGCGGCTGGGTCGTTATCCACCGAGCCGAAGTTACCATGGCCGTCCAGCAGGGGATAGCGGCTGGAAAAGGTCTGCACCATCCGTACCAGGGCATCGTAAACGGCCTGGTCGCCGTGGGGATGGTATTTACCCAGCACATCTCCCACCACCCGGGCGCATTTACGGTAAGGGCGATCGGGGGTTAAGCCCAATTCGTGCATGGCGTAGAGAATGCGGCGATGTACCGGTTTAAACCATCCCGTACATCGGGTAGCGCCCGACCGACAATAACGCTCATAGCGTATTCCAGGTAGGACCGCTGCACCTCTGCATGCAGGGAGGTGGGTACAATTTGCCCAGCAGCGAAGATGTCAAGTTGGTCAGCCATGGGCATTAGTCCTGGATAGGGTAGGTAGGGGGGTGGGGTAATACATAGGTGTTAATAATAATGCTGTAACTTATAGCTAAGAATAGGGTTATGGCAAGTATGACCGGTATCTAAGCCATCAAATTATCCTACCGGAGGCGATTCTGGGAGTTAAAGTAAGTCGATGCTGATTTTTTCACGCTTTTGCTGATTTTGACACACCTCATTGGGTGTACATTAACCGCAGGCTGACCTGTTGGCCTTACCATAGGTTTGATAGGTAATTTTTTTAATGTTCTGGTCATAGAGGTGGCTGGGGAGACCATGAAAACCAAAACCGTCTTAATTGTGGAAGATGATCTGGTCAATGCCCGGGTTTTTTCTAAAATCCTGACTAAACGGGGTGGACTAGCCGTTAAGCATACCGAAGATGTGGAGGAAGTAATCGCCATTGCCCGGCGCGGTGAGGTGGATGTAATTTTAATGGATGTTTCCCTATCCCATAGTAGGTACCAGGGCCAGTCTATGGATGGAATTAAAATTACTCGCCTGCTCAAAGCCGATCCCCAAACTACCCATTTACCTATAATTCTGGTGACAGCCCATGCGATGCAGGGCGATCGGGAGTTTTTTCTCAGGGAAAGTGGGGCTGATGGATATATCTCTAAGCCCGTCGTTGATCATGGTGAGTTTGTTAATCAAATCAATGCCGCTATGAATCGAGGCAGTCAAGCTTCCCAACCCACTTTATCCGACTAAAGTCTGCCCTAGACCGATGGTTAGAGCCGTTTTCGATCGTGGCAGGCATTCCACGGCTCAATGCGGCCCCTCAGCATCTAACCGCTACAGTTTCATGCTGTACTTCCTCTGATTCAGGGTGGGGCGGGGGAGAGATAGATCGTACCGCTTAGACCCATTTGCGAATGATAAGTAGCATTGATGTACTGACATAATCACCTATTTGCAGCTTAATGTGTTGGCGTCCATCTTCGTAATAGGGAGGTTGATCAAAGGCAACGTCATGTTCAGCAGTACCTGGATCAAAGTCCATAGCCTCTAGAGCACAACCAATTCGACGCAAACGACAGTCTAAGGATTCAATATCTTTTCTGCGGTAAATAACACTATCACCGATTTCAATCGTATTCTGGTTCGAAGATACATTAAATTCAGTGGTATGGACGGCAACCCCACCTTTTCTTAGGCAAGCCATGGAATTGATGAGAAATTGAATACCAGCCTCAAGGCTACCCAGATGTTCGAATGAACAGGAGCTCCAACTGAAATCAAAAGCATCAAGGGGAACGTCACCCAGCTGGCGCATATCAATATTCTGATAGGTTACTCGGTCACAAAAATCATCAAAAGGAAGAAAACCGGGCCAATGGATACTTTCGAGGGAAACAGCGAGTTGCCCAGTTGAGCCCCAAGTCTGGGATGGGGTGTTGTCAATAAAGTCTGATGCGATCAGTTCAACATTTCGGGATGCAAATAGGGATGCCAGGGGCTCCTGGCCAACTGCAAAACCAATCCCCTTTCGATCTGCGGTTAACATACCGCGCTCCTCTAGCACCTGGGCGATCGCGCACCATTCCCAAAGTTTTCGGTGCATTGTTTTGGTATCGGTCATGCCTCGCCAAACCGTATCCCAAACAGGACGGCTTTCAGGATCCAGCTCGTGGGCAGCATTAGCAATTTGCCGCCGCCATCTGTTGTACCATGACGCAGAAAAATCAGCCTGCTTACAAAGTGTTGAACCTAGCAGTAGCTTTTGCTCTAAATCAACCATACTGCTTTACCTCAGATGCCATGACGGGACCCCTAGAGGTCTCCGTTCAATTGTATTCTTCAGCGAGTAGAGACTGGCGATAGAGAGGTGAGGTTGGCTTTTGCCAGTGATCTTTCCTCGCTCATCGCCTTAATTCGGGAAGGGTATTCAGGAACGGTTAAAACACCCTGGGCTGAAAATCCTGGTCTACCTCCAGGTCAAAGACATCGTCATGGATGCGGGCCACGTAACTCGCTAATCTGCTTCTTTAGTCCTTGAATTTGGAAATCGGTCTCCTGGCTCTGGGGATTGTTGGGTAGGGAGTTGGCGGGGCTATGGGTAGTTTGGTCGGTGGTGAAGCTAGATAGGTGGGGGGCAGGGTAATCTAGATAATGTGCTGTGCTTGCTTTGAAGGGGTTGGGCTTTATGAAAACACTGGAGGAGATTAAACAGTGGCTTGTGCAAAACAAGTCACTGTTAAAGGAACGCTATAAAGTTCGGGAATTAGGTGTTTTTGGCTCCTATGTTAGACAGGAGCAGACGGAAGCCAGTGATGTGGATGTGCTGGTGGAGTTTTCGGAGACACCGAGTTTACTGAAGTTTGTCAATTTGGAAAACTACCTCAAGGACAATCTGGGAGTCAAGGTCGATTTGGTGCATAAGTCAGGACTAAAGCCGCGCATTGGAGAGCGAATTTTGGCAGAGGTTGTTTACCTGTGAGCAAGCGGGACGTTGCAGACTACCTACAGGATATTCTCGATGCTGTGGCGGCGATCGAGCAGTTTACGACGGGCATTGAGTTTGAAGCTTTCTCGCAAAAACTGGAAAAGGTGTTTGCGGTTTCCAGGGCGATCGAAATTATTGGCGAAGCCGTGAAGCAAATCCCAGATTCAATAAGAAACCAATATCCTGATGTTCCCTGGCGAGATATTGCTGGAATGCGCGATAAACTAATTCATGATTATTTTAATACAGATGTAGAAATTATCTGGAAAGCGGTTCAAGAAGACGTTCCTCAGCTAAAAATCATGATTTCTGGAGTTTTAGAAGATTTAAGTGATAGATCTTAGTTTGGGATAGAAGAATATTTGAGGAAAAAATGGTTGGGAGCGAAGCGAGTTTATCAGAATTGCCGGAGGGTTGGATAGTAGTACGGGCTTGTACTTTCTGCATCTGCGCCTCATCCAGTTCCCTTGGGCGCCTAGGACTGGTCTTGGGGGCTGAGATCACCGGTTTCCCGATACTGCTTCAGTAGTTTTACGATAAAACTCGGAGTCACTCGAAATCGCTGGGCTAACTGGCGCTGGGAAATGCGCTCGTTCTCATAGGTCTCAATGATCTTCTGCCGTAAATCGGTGCTGTAAGCCTTTATCGACTTCTTACGGTTTTCTACCCCTATCCGTATAACATATTTGTGAAACCCGCTATATCGTCATAGGTGGGTTGGGCCGTACTCATCGCCGCACCAGAGATAGTATAAATATATTGTAGCAGCGAGCACTAGGAAGGTGGCTACCAATTCTTTCAGTAGCTATGGTCTCAATCTCGGGCTAGAAAATCAATTGATTTCCAGCAGCTTTCTCTGGGCGGGCCGCCACTGTCCCCCCGTCACCCGCGAATCACCGTAACCGCCCGGCCCCCGGGGCTGGTCACGGTGCTCGCTGTGGTGCGCTCCTCCAGGGGGGCAGGTCGGGGCGTTGATCGAAGATCACCAGCCAGCCCTGGTCTAACCCCAACCCCGCCAGGTAGCGGTCTAACTGCTCCAGGCCCTGGGTCAGGGGGTCGGGGCGACCGGCTTTCCACACCTTCAGCTCCAGACCCAGGGTGACCTGGCCGTAGCGCAGGCAGATATCCATGCGACCGCTGCCGATGGCATACTCCCGTTCCAGGCTACCGCCGCCGTTGACCACCCGATGCAAAAAGGCCATCAACACCAGGTGGGGGGCAATTTCCGGGTAGGGGGTGCTTTTTAGCAGGGGCTGGCCGTGCTGCCGCCAAAAACTCAGGAAGGCCTGGAGCAGGGCGTCGGGGTCCAGCACTCCCTCCGGTCCCAACCAGGTGGGCTGAATCTGGGGCAGGCTATCCTGGGGGCCCTGGGCCAGCACCCGGGGAATCACCTCCCGGTAAATCGGGTTGGCAATCACCAACCCCCCCTGGGGGCTGCGCTTTACTAGCCCCAGGTCGAGGACAAAACGGCGATCATCCTCGGGGGTTTCGGGCAACTCCTCCCCCGCCAGGATCGGTTGAATGATGGCCCGCACCCGCTCCTCCCGCAACCGCTCCGCCAGGCTATCCAGGTGGGTGTCCTGGCGATCGATGAGGATCTCCTTGGCCTGGTCAATAATCGCCGGGGTAATCGGGGTGGCGGGGTCGGGGGCCAGGACCTCCGTCGCCTGCCTGGCCAGGGCATTGACCAGCCAGGGCTGGCCAGCGGTGAGGGCAAAGGCGTGGTCAATGGCGGCGGCGGTAAACACCTGGCCAGTGGCCTGGGTGTGCTGCCGGTAGAGCTCCTCCACCTCGGCAAAGGAAAAGTTGCCCAGGGTGAGGGAGGCGACTTTGATGTTGAAGGGGCTGGCGGTGGAGAGGCGATCGCTACCCCCCGCCGCCACCTTGTAATCTCGCACATCCCGCATGCCAATCAGGGCGATGCTCTGGGGAAAACCCTGGGGCCGACGGGGGAAGCCATCGCGGATTTGCCGCAGCACCGTGATCAGGGTTTGGTTTTGCAAGGAGTCGATCTCATCGATAAACACCACCAGGGGCCGGGGGCACTGCTCTGCCCAGGCCTGCAGGGCGGCACCAATCCGCCGCAGGGGAGGGGCCTCGGGCCAGGCCGGCGGCTGCAGCTCCGCCGGCAAATAATAGGAAATCGCCCCCCGCCAGGCATCAAGGATGGCTAGTTCGGCCTGGTCCGGTTGATCAGGGCAGACCGAACCCACCTCCACCGACAGCAACACTGCTGCATAGGTGCCCTGCTGGGTTAGCTCCTGGGCCAGGGTGAGCATGGCGGTGGTCTTGCCGGTTTGGCGGGGGGCGTGGATGACGAAGTAGTTGCGCTGGTGAATTAAGGACACCAAATCAGGCAACCGCTGGCTGGGGGGCACCAGGTAATGGATATCGGGTTGGCAAGGGCCAGCGGTGTTGAACCATTTGGTCATGGGGCCGGGGGGAAGACTGGGGAGGATCTATTAAAGAATAGCGCCTCAGGCCAGGGGGGAGCAGGGGGAGCAGGGGGAGCAAGGGAGCAGGGGGGATATCTTGTCTGACCACTGACTCCCCGTCGCTGGTGACGGGGGCAATCGGATAGAATGGGAGCATGTTGCGGGTGGCTGAACCATGACCCCCTTGCCCCGACCCAAACCCCTGGCAGTCTCTCCCTTGCAACCGGGGCTGCCCACCATGTACGACCTGCCCAGTGAGTTTCCTGAGGAGCCGGGTTTGCCTGACGTTTTCCACGATTTGCAACCCCAACTGCTGAGTCAGACCCTACGGCTGGTGGACTACGGCAGTGACAACTACTGCGATGCCTCGGACCTGAATCTTTACTACGATTCTGAGCATCCCCTCTGGCACAAGCGGCCGGATTGGATGCTGTCGGTGGGGGTGCCCTGGCTCTACGGCGGCCAGGATCTACGGTTGAGCTATGTGACCTGGCAGGAGGGCAAGGGGCCAGAGGTGGTGGTGGAGTTTCTCTCGCCGGGGACAGAGCGGGAGGACCTGGGCCGGTTCTTTCGCCCTGGGGATGCCCTGTCAACGGTGCAGCCTCTACCCACTTCACCACCAGGGAAACTGGAGGTCTACGAGCGCTACCTGCAGGTGCCCCATTACATTGTCTACAGCCGCTATAGCCAGACCCTACGGTACTTTAGGCTGGTGGCGGGGCGCTACCAAGAGCAGCCCCTGGCCCCCCAGCCCCCCCTGATCTGGCTACCGGAGCTCCACCTGGGCCTGGGCATCTGGGCTGGGGAATTTCAGCGCACCCCGGGGCAGTGGTTGCGGTGGTGTGACCAGGAGGGTAACTGGGTATTGACCGAAACTGAGCAAGAACGGCAGGCCAAGGAACAGGAACGGCAAGCCAAGGAACAGGAACGCTGGGCTAAGGAACAGGAACGACAGGCCAAGGAACGGGAACGACAGGCCAAGGAGCAGGAACGGCAACGGGCTGATCGCTTGGCGGCTAAGCTCAGGGAACTGGGAATTGACCCAGATCGAGTGGAGTAGGGGAGTCAGTAATCAGATGTCAGGAATCAGTAGTCAGGAGGGCAGGGGGCGACCAGAATTCAGCAGATCGCAGCCATGCTCTTTTGTCATGATTCAGCTCTCACCCTAAATCCCTCTCCCAGGAGGGGCTGGGGGTGAGGGCAGTATCTTGTCTGACCACTGACTCTTGACCACTGAGAAGCTGTTAAACCGGTGTTCCTGGAGCTGAACCATGAGCTGGGATAGAATGGAAATATGTTGCGGGTGGCTGAACCATGACCCCCTTGCCCCGACCCAAACCCCTGGCAGTTTCTCCCTTGCAACCGGGGCTGCCCACTATGTACGACCTGCCCAGTGAGTTTCCTGAGGAGCCGGGTTTGCCTGACGTATTCCACGATTTGCAGCCCCAACTGCTGAGTCAGACCCTACGGCTGGTGGACTACGGCAGTGACAACTACTGCGATGCCTCAGACCTGAATCTTTACTACGACCCGGACCATCCCCTCTGGCACAAACGGCCGGATTGGATGCTGTCGGTGGGGGTACCCTGGCTCTACGGCGGCCAGGACCTGAGGCTGAGTTATGTCACCTGGCAGGAGGGCAAGGGGCCAGAGGTGGTGGTGGAGTTTCTCTCGCCGGGGACGGAGCGGGAGGACCTGGGCCGGTTCTTTCGCCCTGGGGATGCCCTGTCAACGGTGCAGCCTCTACCCGCCCCTACTTCGCCACCGGGAAAACTGGAGGTCTACGAGCGCTACCTACAGGTGCCCCACTACATTGTCTACAGCCGCTATAGCCAGACCCTACGGTACTTTAAGCTGGTGGCGGGGCGCTACCAAGAGCAGCCCCTGGCCCCCCAGCCCCCCCTGATCTGGTTGCCGGATCTCCATCTGGGCCTGGGGATCTGGGCGGGGGAATTTCAGCGCACCCCGGGGCAGTGGCTGCGGTGGTGTGACCAGGAGGGTAACTGGGTATTGACCGAAACCGAACAGGAACGGCAGGCCAAGGAACGAGAACGGCAAGCCAAGGAACAGGAACGCTGGGCTAAGGAACGGGAACGACAGGCCAAGGAGCAGGAACGGCAACGGGCCGATCGCTTGGCGGCTAAGCTCAGGGAACTGGGAATTGACCCAGATCGAGTGGAGTAGGGGAGTCAGTAATCAGATGTCAGGAATCAGTAGTCAGGAGGGCAGGGGGCGACCAGAATTCAGCAGATCGCAGCCATGCTCTTTTGTCATGATTCACCTCTCCCAGGAGGGGCTGGGGGTGAGGGCAGCATCTTGTCTGACCACTGACTCTTGACCACTGAGAAGCTGTTAAACCGGTGTTCCTGGAGCTGAACCATGAGCTGGGATAGAATGGGAGCATGTTGCGGGTGGCTGAACCATGACCCCCTTGCCCCGACCCAAACCCCTGGCAGTCTCTCCCTTGCAACCGGGGCTGCCCACCATGTACGACCTGCCCAGTGAGTTTCCTGAGGAGCCGGGTTTGCCTGACGTTTTCCACGATTTGCAACCCCAACTGCTGAGTCAGACCCTACGACTGGTGGACTACGGCAGTGACAACTACTGCGATGCCTCAGACCTGAATCTTTACTACGACCCGGACCATCCCCTCTGGCACAAACGGCCGGATTGGATGCTGTCGGTGGGGGTGCCCTGGCTCTACGGCGGCCAGGATCTACGGTTGAGTTATGTCACCTGGCAGGAGGGCAAGGGGCCGGAGGTGGTAGTGGAGTTTCTCTCCCCGGGGACGGAGCGGGAGGACCTGGGCCGGTTCTTTCGCCCTGGGGATGCCCTGTCAACGGTGCAGCCTCTACCCGCCCCTACTTCGCCACCGGGAAAACTGGAGGTCTACGAGCGCTACCTACAGGTGCCCCACTACATTGTCTACAGCCGCTATAGCCAGACCCTACGGTACTTTAAGCTGGTGGCGGGGCGCTACCAAGAGCAGCCCCTGGCCCCCCACCCCCCCTGATCTGGTTGCCGGATCTCCAGCTGGGCCTGGGCATCTGGGCGGGGGAATTTCAGCGCACCCCGGGGCAGTGGTTGCGGTGGTGTGACCAAGAGGGTAACTGGGTATTGACCGAAACCGAACAGGAACGGCAAGCCAAGGAACAGGAACGGCGAGCCAAGGAACAGGAGCGACGAGCTAAGGAACAGGAGCGGCAACGGGCCGATCGCTTGGCGGCTAAGCTAAGGGAACTGGGGATTGACCCAGAGCAGGGGTCATAGCATCAGGGGTCAGGAGCATCAGTTCGGGCTCGGCATTGAGCAGGGCGCTGTAGGCCTGACCGACCCTAGAGAGCAGGCGGTTATAGTGGGTTTGTCGGTCTCGCAGGGTATCCAGCCGCTGCCGATAGGCGTTTAGGGTCATGCCGTGGCCCAGGTCGAGCGGGCCTCAAGGATGTATTGTTTTAACCTGGGGGAAAAATGGGCGGTGGTCTGGAAGGAGCTGGAACCCAGGCTGGAAAGGCTCTGGCCCGGTTCAGGTTGGTTGCCAACTAGTAGGCGTTAGCTGTTAACAGGTAAGGGTTTTCAGTAAACGCTTACTGGTTTGTTACTAACGAGTAGGGGTTTGCTGTTAACGAGTAGGGGTTTGCTGTTAACGGGTAGGGGTTTGCTGTTAACGGGTAGGGGTTTGCTGTTAACGGGTAAGGGTTTGCTGTTAACGGGTAGGGGTTTGCTGTTAACGGGTAAGGGTTTGCTGCTATGGCGGTTTTCCCTAGAGTGAGACACCCCATTGCTCAATCCTACCCCCCAGTACCTGGCTGTAGGAGTTTCATGCTGTACCTTGCCAAGGGGGGTGTTCACAGCCCACGTCACCCGAGTGCAATTCGCTATAACGGGTAAGGGTTTGCTAAGAAGTCCTGGCAGTAGGGCCGGTGTGGGTACATGGGTGGGAGCAGGGGGTATGGGTGAGGGAGGTAAATAGCAGGGTTATGCCAGGTTCAAATCGGCGCTCTTTCCTCCAGTTTTGGGAGAAGGGGCTGGGGCGTGGTGGTCAGGCGACCTTGGGATCTACTGAACCTCTAAGACCTGGTTGATCGATTTGTTCTAAAAAGATAACCGCCCTCGCTAGAAAGAAGACGGTTATAACTGACCACAATAGAAAAAAGGCTAAACCAGGCCAGACCTTATTCTGCCTGCATTTCTGCCTTTCGCTTGCGCCAGGCCGCTAGACCCATGCCGATTAACCCTGGCAGCAGGGCCGGGGTAGGTACATTGTTAGGAGAAGGAGAAGGAGAAGGAGAATTAGCAACAACCCGCACATTATCTAAGGCGGGACCGTAGGAACCTCCAAGACTCGAGAAAAAGCCCAGGGTGGTGCTGGCCCCGGTGGCGGTAAACTGGTAGGTTTTGGCTTGCCAACCCATGTTTGTAAAGCTCTTACCGGTAATATCAAAACTAAAGGTCTGGGGAGTCAGCGCAGGATTTACCAGGTCTTGGGGAACGCCGCTAATGGCCAATATCCCGAGGGTCTTAATGGCCGGACCACCATCTGGATTACCAGCCAGATCAAAAAGCACCTGATACGTGTTACCAGCCACAGTGTCGAAGGTTTGGGCAATGCCGCCAATGCTGCCGCCATTTAGGTCTATACTCTTAGTACCATCAGTGTTTTGCCACAGGGAAGAGACGTAATCAACATCGTGGCCGAAAACAGTCCAACCAGTAATGGCTGTACTTCCAATGTTCAGGTTTGCACCGGAGGCAGGACCGATTTCAAAGCTACCGTTGGTAAAGGCGGCAGCTCGGGCAGACTGGCAAGCCAGGCTCAGACTACCCAGGCTCAAGGAGGCAGCCACCAGGGCTGAGGTCAAGGGATGATTCTTGATGAAGGCTTTACTTTTCATGGGGGCAGATGAATATTTAATGAATTCTTTTATAGGACAATCTTTATTATCTGTCTAGATAAATTCATAGAAGCTTCATAAATGGAGTCTTGTCCGGCCTCTGATGAAGCGCACCATGGCCGCTGCGGTCTGCCCACAGGACTGAATCGGCCCTCTGCCACCGGCGGCAAAGCCGTTGGGGATGGAGCATTAATTTCGCCAGGCAGGCAGATTCTGGGTCTCTTTCTAAGGGTTGTAATCAATGTAGTAAGATAGGCCAGGAAGAAAGAGAAGAGGGGGTTAATATGAATAGAATTCTTCGCAAAGTTTTTAGGAAGGATATCCGCAAAACCTTTCCTGAAATTGAGTACCCTATTCATTTCCCTGGGGGCGAGACAGAGGCCTCTTTATTTGACTATTCAAAGGGGTTTCACTTGGGCGATTCTCCAACTATGGGTGAACTAGATAACTATCTTAAAGAAGACTTTAGGCGATTTGTTTATACCCTGAATCTTTTACCCCAAGACCATCAGGGACGCTTGTTAGAAATTGGTGCAAACCCCTACTTCACATCAATCTTATTAAAGAAATTTACTGATTTTGATTTATTTTTTACTAATTATTTTGGCATTGATAGTGGCACGGCAACTCAGATTCAAAGAAATTTATCCTGCAATGAGGTCTTTGAGTTTGAATATGTCAATCACAATATTGATGTTGAAGATATTCCCTTTGAGCAAAAATTTGATGTAATCTTGTTTTGTGAAGTTTTAGAGCATTTGATTAATGATCCAATGCAGGCATTATTGCGAATCAAGAAATCCTTGCAGCCAAATGGTATACTGATATTAACTACCCCCAATGTAAATCGGCTAGAAAATGTAGCCAGAATGATAGCCGGGGCTAATATTTATGATCCCTATTCCGGTTATGGTATTTACGGAAGACATAATCGCGAGTACAATAAGCACGAAATTGCTATGCTTTTATCTCACTGTGGTTTTGAGATTGAAGAAATGTTTTCGTCAGATGTCCATGATAATCGTAGTGAAGGTTTCTTTTCGGTAAATCGGTTGTCAGAAAATTTACTCGATGTTAAACACCGATCGCTAGATCTCGGTCAATACATTTTTGTACGAGCCAGAAATGCTGCTCCAGAAAAGCCTGGTAAACCAACCTGGCTGTATCGTAGCTATCCAGCCAGTGAATTGTGCGATTAAGGCTAGAGTAGGCATAGAGACCCTTTGGTTTTTTCAAACAATCGTCTGGCCGTTCTCGATTATTAGGGCTGTTGAACCTCGATTTCCATGGCTATTTTAAGCTGATTTGTGCTGTCTTCCCAACTAAGCCAGGGCATGGCCTCCGATTGGGGATGTTGGTTACTAGCAAAGAGCTGGAGCCAGGTCTGAATGGCCCTGGCCAGTTCTGATGGGTTATCTGCCCTAAAGTAAAAGGCGTGGTTGCCAGCCACTTCCCTAAAAACCGGCAGATCTCGAGCCAGAACCGGTAGCTTTCTCTGGGCTGCTTCAATCAAAGGTAAGCCAAAACCTTCACCATAGGAAGCTGCAATGAGGGCTGAAGCATGGTGATACCAGGCTTCTAAAACCTGATCGCTACTGTTATTTAGCCAGATTAAATTTTTATTGATCTGTTCATGGCTCTCGATCTCTTTAATTAAGGGTTCGACATTCCAGCCAACTCTACCAATGATTACCAGACGGACTGCAATGCCCTGGTTCCACAGTAGTTGAAAAGCCTCAAATACCTGCTGGTGACCTTTGCGGGGTTCAATGGTGCCCACCATGAGAAAGGTAGGCAGGGCTGAATTGTCTATCTTTGGTAATGCATTGGAATTTTGTACAGCCTGACTATCGGCGTTGTCTAAATCAGCCCCCATAGGGATGGATGTAATTAAGGGCAACTGATCAGGGAAAATCCCTGTTCAACATACCAACTCCCCAGTTCGTCGGCTACGGTTTTTGAGATACAAATTAATCTAGAAGATATCTGGGTGATTTCCTGAAGCCAGGGTAAAAACAGACTAAGGATACCTGCATGGGAATATTGGGGCATCCGTACCGGAAGAATATCGTAAACAATAAACTGAATATCAACTCCCCTATGGCGAGCCCGATCAAACCAGGCCCGCTGGTTGGGTACGTATTCTAAACCCAGATCGGCCCCTAGAAAAACATCACCGGCAAAAACTTCTAGCACTGGTTCTCGCACCTGGGTAACCGATGTTTGCTGCCCTAAAATTTTCTGCTCTAGCTGGGTTGCATATTGCCAAACCCAAAGGTGCTTAAGACAACGGACCAGCCTCACTTGAAAGCCCAGGGGAGGATTTTGCAACAGTTGTTTCGAAAAATTGCGTACTACTCGCTGTATACCTGTTTGAGAGTCAGAGACGGCTAAAACGCTCACATCTATAAGTAGTTGTCTGTAGTTGCGAGGGCGGTTGGCGGCGACTGCAGAGGCGGCGGCGCACAGGTTAGCCTGGTTGGCGGCAAAGGGAATGGCTGCCAGGGCGTAAAGCAGGCGATCTCGATAAAGATCTCCCTTTGCATCGGGGGTAACCCCAGGTTCCCTTACCGGCGCGGTGCTAACCGTATTGGTAAAGGCCGCCATGGCCCGTTGGGCGACGGCATCCCAGGAAAATTGATCAGCCCTGGATTTAGCGTGTTGTTTAAGGGCCAGTAAAAAGGCCTCGTCGGTGAGCACCTGAAGCAGTTTTTCTCTAATTTGGTCGACACTGGTTGGGTCAAACAGGGCCTCTTGCCAGCCGATGACCTCAGGAATACTGGTGGCATTAGACCCAATGGTGGCGGCGCCGCAGACCATGGCTTCGGCGGCAGGTAAACCAAACCCTTCTTGCAAAGAAGGAAGAATAAATACCCTACAGGCGCTATAGAGCAGGTGAAGATTGTGATCAGATTGATCTTGTAGAAAGATTACCTCCTGGTCTGGAATGTTATGGCGTTTAAGGGCTTCGATTAAGGCCTTAAAGGTGGTGGG
This sequence comes from Nodosilinea sp. LVE1205-7, assembly GCA_041879365.1. Classification (GTDB taxonomy): domain Bacteria; phylum Cyanobacteriota; class Cyanobacteriia; order Phormidesmidales; family Phormidesmidaceae; genus Nodosilinea. The sequence goes on from CP089923.1 coordinate 413,476, forward strand.
ACAAATGGTACTGGCGACAAAAACCAACTGATGGCGATGGCGAACTGAGGGAGGCAGCTGGGCCCAGGCTTCAACCAGCCGAAGATTATTTTTTCTTGGTTCAATGACGCCTACCACCAGGGCAAAGGGCTTTTCAATACCCTGAGCCTTGAGAAAATTAGCCCTTGTGGCAGCGTCATCGGGTAGATCGCCAAAGAAAACCTCTGAAACACCGGCAGCAATGGTCACCACCCGGGACGGATCAAGGGCCAGGGCTTGTAAGGCTTCTTGCCGGGCGTACTCAGAAATAGCCAGGACCAAGCTGGCTTGACTGATTTGGGCAATTTGACTGCGATACCATTGCTGAGCCTGGGGATGGGGCGGAAGGGCATCGGGACGTTTGAGGGGAATTAGATCATAAAGAGTAAGGGAGGACGGCAAGCAGGATTGCACCGGCGGTAGTGAGATCGGTACATCCCACCATTCCACTAAACTTGAAATATGAACAATATCGGGGGCTAGGGTTTCGATAAATGCCTGACGAATGACGTGGGCCGCCTGAAACAGCCAGGTATCTTGTTCCATAGGGGGAAATCGGGGGCCTCAAACACGTGCAGATTGCTGGTGGGCAAAAGACTAGCGAAACTGGCTCGAATTTCAGGAATAGAGGCCCCTAACTGCCCGTTTAAAAGTAGGTGTATATCATGGCTGCCGCAGTTTCTAACCAGTGCCTGGGCCAGGGCCAAACTATAGCGACCAATGCCACGGCTACGGCTGGCGGTTTGACAGGCTTGCAGATCGATTAGGATTTTCATTTCGATTTTCGTTCAGATTTTAAGGCATAGAAAAAATCAACGGCATAGTCAGAAAGGTCTTCGAGATTTGGTGACTTGGTCGCAGACAGCGAGGTAAGTTTAGCCCTAAGAATTTGACGCAGGGACTGAGGTATTAACTTTAAAGCAATTGATTCCAACCCTGGATTTTGCTGTACCGTGCGTAGTAGTTTGTGCGTTAAAGTAACCTTTATCTTTCCAAGGTTTAGTCTATCTCTTGTTACAACTTTTTTTGCAAGTCGCTGCTTAAGGTGTCTTTCTAAATCGCCAACTCGTCGGAATGGCGCTGTAAGACGCCAGATTCGACCATGCTTAAGGTCATACATTTCTTTAGATAAATGTTGATACTGTCCTTGCAGTTGTTGATACTGTCCTTGCAGTTGTTGATACTGTCCTTGCAGTTGTTGATACTGGTGTTGATGCTGCCTCTGCGAATATTCATATTGGCCTTGCAAATATTGATATTTTTGCCTGATTTCATACTCTTTTGTGGGAATAAATTCATCCCAGATATTTGGCGGAGAGTAAAAAGCAGAATCTAGCTGACTGTGCTCATCGGCAATATAAAATCGATTTATGCCATCAAAGTAAATAAAGTGATAGTCAGCAGAAATAATTAAAGACTCCCAATCTTGATAATTCTCCGTTGGAATCAGTGGCAAAGTCGCTTCTACCAGAATAATCCAGGGTCGAATGGCATCAAAATCTATTCCCTCCAGGACAGACTGTTCACCACCTTCTACATCTATTTTAAGAAAATGAACTTCTTCAACCTGTTCTTCTAAATAAATTTGAGTTAGAGTTTTAGCTGGTACAGAGTACTCTTTTAATGAAAACCCACGATCATGAGCATGTCTTCTAGCAAACTCTGGATTGGTAGTGGAAAGTCCTGTATCAACTACTTCGAAGAAAGTTAGATCCCCTGGTAGATTACTAGCAGCCACCTGTAGATTGATATCTCTGGAGCGAGCTAGCCGTAGTTTTTGAATCCAGGATTCAACGGGCTCAATATTAATACCCCGCCAACCTCTATCGTAAAAAACCTTAGTGACAGAATGCTCAACTGGGTCGTTAGCTCCTACGTCAATGTAAAAGCCTTTATCTACATGCTTGAGTGCCCTCCACAGCATTACATCTTCGTAGTTTTGGGCGTAGGAGACAAACAGCATGCGAACTCCAGGACACTATCTAAGTAAAATATACATGAATTGTCCATCACGGAAATATTTTTCCAATTTCATGTTGGTTCTGTCTGCCAGAATTTCACGGGAGCGACCCAGAAAGAACACCAGGTGAAATCGCGTAAACTCATAGAGATATTCAAAGCAAGGAGTCGCATGGAGCAACATACCCCCTGGTTTGAGTAGTTTTTTCATAGTCTTAATATCTTCGATTGGATTGAGTAGATGTTCAAGGACGTTATTAGAAAAAATTCCGTCGAAGGACATTTTTGATAGAACTTTAAAGTCATTGATATGATATTCCGGCTGACCTACAGAAGACGAATGAGGTTCGTAGCCGTAAATATTCCAACCTTCAGCACGCAGTTGTTGTAATGTATTAGACCAGGTGCCTGACCCCCAATTTAGGTATAGACCCTCTGGATTTGGGTTCATCGCATAAAAGGCTTTTTTCTCAAGTTCAGTCGAATCACCTTCTGAAAAAACTCGATAGTGCCATGTATATTCCTCGCTCAACATTTCGGGGGATAATGTGAGCATTTTATCTGGGCCAAAAATGGCATCGCATTCTGGACATTGATAGCGAGTTAGCTTGCCCCCTCCAAAAATACAGTGGGAAATATATTCTACAAAAGAGTTACTATTGCCCTTAAAGTTACAAATTGGGCAGCAACGTATTTTAATGGGGTAATCACCTTCAAACAAATTGGTTAGGTGGTCGTATAGACTCCAACGACTGGTAATCTGGTGTTTGATGATCTCAATGTAGAGTGTATCCATTCTTTCCGAAAGATGCGAAAAGTTATGCTGAAAAGAAGCGTCCTTATAAAGGTTATGGTTTTCGATTTTATAGGCTTCTACCTCTCGCTTTAGATTTTCAACATAGGTATACCTATAAATCCCTAGATTTATGGAAGAAAACAATCGTTTTATAAAATCTACAGGACTCATTTGATTGCTTATCTATCCCGATCAACTACAAAAATCGGCTCGATCCAGGCGATTCCACCAAAATGAATCTTATCTAGATTTACTACACTAAAAATAGACATTAAATCACACCACTCATACCTTTCTAGTAGTTCAATATTAGAACTGATTAACGCTGTTGAAATAGAATAGTTTCCTGGTCCAAGATTCATATTAAAATGAATACTATAGGTAAGGGTTTCTCCTTCATCTAAATCTTTAATTGGCTGCTGAGTATGCCAGGTATTAGTTCCGTAGATATCTTGACCGAAGCGGTTTTTAATCATATAGCCAAGTACCAAGCTGGGCAACTCTTTGTTGATTTTTACCCTTACCTTTAGCGTAACTGGTTCGCCTACGTTGATAATTTCTGCGGGTTCATTCTGGTTATTGAGAAGGATAACGGAATCCACCTCTGCTTCCCTTGTACCAGAAACTGTTTGTACTTTGCCAGTTGCTAGCGGTTTGATTGCAATGGTTTTCTTTTCCTTGTCAGCGATCATTGCATTATAATAATTCAGAACTTCTTCTGGATTGCCGTCTTTAATAACTGTACCGTTTTCTAACAAGATAGCCCGATCGCACAAAGTCTGAATCGCACCGGGATCATGGGAGACAATCAGCAGAGTTGTGCCCTGTTTTTGAAACTCTCGAATCCGGCTAAAACTTTTATGTTGAAAATAGGTATCCCCAACGGAAAGGGCCTCATCAACGATTAAAATCTCTGGTCGAAAGGCGGTCACCACCGCAAAGGCTACCCGCATTTGCATCCCACTGGAGTAGGTATGCACCGGTTGGTCAAAGTATTCACCAATCTCAGCAAATTCTTCGATTTCGGGCATGACGGCCTCAATTTCGCCCTCATAGAATCCCATTAACCCAACCGCATGGTAGGCATTTTGGCGGCCGGTGAACTCGGGGTTAAAGCCCATACCCAGCTCTAAAATCGCCGCGACTCGGCCATTAATAGAGATGTTGCCCTGGGTAGGGCGTTGGGTGCCGGTAATCAGTTTCAATAGGGTACTTTTACCCGCGCCGTTTTGGCCCACAATGCCAATAGCTTTACCGGAGTCCACTGCAAAGGAAATCCCCCGTAATACCCAGTGTTCGCTTGCTGGTTTGGTCGGCAAGCCAAACCAGGAGGCGACCCGATTTAACTCAGAATGATATTGGCGGTAGGCTTTACCCAGGTTAGAAACCTGCAGTACGGGTAGGCTCATAACGCATCTACAATTTCGCTACTGGCTCGCTTAAAAAGCCCCATGGCCATGACCAGTAGGGCCAGAGCCAATAGACTTACCCAACCAAGCTGTACCCAGGATGGCGGTAAATTATAGAGTATGGCATTGTGGTAACCCTGAACAACCCAATACATTGGATTGAGCTTTGCCCAACTCTGGATGCGGCCAGGTAACACGTTGGCGCTATAGGCAATGGGAGTAAACCAAAAGCTCAACTGCAAAATAACCGGTACAACCTGACCAATATCGCGCATGAAGACATTCAGGGTGCCCATAATTAAACCGATCCCCAGGGCCAGGGCCAGATTAACCACCGTTAGGACTGGTATCCAGATCAGGTTAATCCCTGGTACAAACCCCATCACCATGACAATTAAGAGAATGCCACCCAATAGAAAGACGTTATTTACCAGAGCCGAGCCGGTAACAATGAGGGGTAGGCAAATTTTGGGAAATACCAGTTTCTTAAGCAGATTGGCATTGTCAATAAACACCGTTAGGCAGCGGGTGATGACCTCGGTAAATAGGGTCCAGGCTAGGGTACCCGCCAGTAGGTAAATCGGATAGGCCAGTTTGTTATTAGCCATACCTGGCAACCGACCAGAGAGCAGTTGGCCCAGTACTAAGGCAAAGATCGCCGCCTGAATCAGCGGATGGATGATTACCCACAAGCCCCCCAGGCGACTACGGGCAAAGCGCCCCTTAAATTCCACCTTAATGGAAGACAGAATGAAGTAACGGTACTGCCAGGCAGAGAGCAGTAGGCCCTTGACTTGACTGGGACGCTTGGTTTTAATGAGCAACTCCATCGCTATCAGGCTACCTGGCAAATGGTTAGGGAAGCTGGGGTAGAAGCCTAAGGAATCTACGTTTGCTAGATTAGCTCAAAAGCAGACGCGATTTACCAGCGTCAGGTCAGTTTTATCGGGGGATTAGAACCCAGAAACCCTTCCTTACAGTGCCGCATAGTACCGACTTTGCCCTTGCCCCTAACTTGACCCCCTTTCTGCCCGAAAACAAGGTCAGAGAACCTTTGCCATTGCCTGGTTAAAAAAGAATTACTTCAGTCGCAGTTTACCACTAAGAAGCCAGGAAGATAGTAAAGCAGAAATAACTTTAAAATCTCGTCAGTAGAATGACGTACCTTCCATAATCATGATTACACAGTTAATTATTAGTGGCTATGCTAAACCCTAAAACTATTAACCTGTAAGTAAATATTTTTAGATATAAGGATTAAATTCTCTCTAGCAAAAGCTTGACTTAAGCTCTCAGTCATTTAAAAGATCAGATTTATGCTAAAGTGATGAAGCTAAATGCTTAAAACGATGACTCCAGAGCTTAAGGAGATCGGGCGTGGGATGAAAATGACGGTAACGGCAAGAAATAACTCCGGCGATCTACTCCTGCTATGGGTTCTCTTTGGGGGTGCCGTGGCCCTTTACCTACTGCTGGGGCTGCATTATGGCTCGGGGGATACAGTACCCAGTTCTCTAGCGGCATTAAACCTGTTGCACCATGGAACTATCTATTTCGATAATTTTAGAAATAGCTATTTGGGTCAGGGCCAGCCTTATTACTTGATCCAGTCCCTTCACGGTCATTGGGTTTCCGTTTATCCGATTGGGGTTAGTGTTTTATCTTTTCCGATTTATCTGGTTTTGTATTTAGGGCTAAGGATTTTTGCCCCCTCTACGGATATTACCGACCCCAGCTTTGAACCCTTGCGTATCTTGTTTGAAAGTATCGCGGCGGCTATCTTAACAGCCTTGGCGGTAGTGGTGTTTTACCAGGCCAGTCGGCTCAAATTTTCCCTTCGGGTGGCCCTGCTTTCCACCGTCACCTTTGGCTTTGCCACCAGCACCTGGTCCACCAGTGGTCGGGCCCTCTGGCAACACGGTCCGGCAAACCTGATGCTGGTAACAGGGTTTTATCTGCTATTGCGGGCAGCTCGCCGCTCCGCCCCTGGTCTGCTCTTGATGCACCTATTCCTGGCGGGGCTCTGTTTTGGCTTCTTACCTGCTGTACGGCCCACCAGCGCAATTTTCTCTATTGCAGCCCTGGTCTATGTGGTGTACTACTACCGCTTTAAGGCCCTAATTTTTATGGCGGCCTTTGGTGTTTACCTACCAGTTCTAGCCTGGAATACCTACCACTTTGGTCAATTTTCTGGCGGTTACAGCACGGTATTTGTTGGTCAAGCACCCTATTTGCTGACTTTAGCCCATTTTCTCCCTACTGCCCTGGCCCATCTGGTTAGCCCTAGCCGGGGATTACTGGTAATGTCTCCGGTTTTACTGTTAGTCATACCGGGATTAATACGCTTAGGGCGATCGTCAACAGAACCCCCAGCCGATCGCTGGCTAATCTACACTCTGCTGCTGGCGGCCTTAGGAATTTTTATCCAGTACTCTTTTTACACTTTCTGGTGGGCTGGCTATAGTGCTGGAACCCGGTTTATGACCGATCTTTTGGTGCCTCTGGTCTATGTTATTAACTATGCTCTGGCAGGGTTCGGGGAAACCCCTAATGGCTTCTACCCCTAAGATGCCATTGTTTTTTTCCACTGCTGGGGTTCTCTTTGCTGGTGCAGGTGGTGCTGGTGACGGGAACTAATGGTTGGCAGTGGGACCCGATTCCCATTGATAGTGGTCTTTATCCTCAACGGTTCTGGCATGTTAAAGATAGCCAGGTGGTACGTTGCCTTAAATCTCTAGTGGTGCCCCTGCGCGTGGGAGAGACGGAAACACCAGATTACTTACCCAACCTTAAAGGCACCATTAACCAGGTAACCATGGCACCCTATGGGCCTGAGGTTAACCCCTTTAAAGATTTTAACAATGTTAACCCAGAGGCTGGTTTTAAGCCTGGAGAACAAATTTATCTGAGAGCCGATTTGACCAATCGGGGAAATAAAGTCTGGTTTGGAGTGCACAGTGCCCTGCTCAAGGGGGAAACCCGGGTACGGGTACGGTTGGTGGGTGAGGGGGAGCTAAAGTCAGAAAACCGATTATTTGTGCTGGCAGATTGAGTACTGCCAGGCCAGGATGCTGTTGCGATCGGTGTAGTGAAATTACCTGAAGTCCCAGGGTCCTATCAACTCAAATTTGATTTATTGTCGGAACTAATTGGCTACTTTCTTCCACTGGCAGGGAACAACCCATGAGATCACCCTTACGGTGCAGTAAGCAAAGTCTGAATAGGAGTAATTATGGCCGTAGATACTTAATTTTGAGATCTATTTATAGCCCTATTGATAGCAAATTAAATACCGTCAGTATTTAGAGAAAAAGACATGAAAGAGCCGATCTTAGAACCTCTACTTAGAAAACTCAGATTAGTCAGGGTAATGCCTCACATACCCAAAAACGCTGTTTTACTAGATATTGGCTGTGGCCCTAAAGCCAGCTTTCTTAAATACGCATCTCCCCAGATTAAACAAGGCTTTGGCGTAGACTTTAAGGTAAGTCCCTTTAGCCATAACAATATTGAAGTTTCTCGACTTAAGTTTAGTGGTGAGTTGCCATTTCAGGACTCTAGCTTCGATGTAGTAACAATGCTGGCAGTTTTAGAGCATATTGAACACGAAAAAGAAATACTCACAGAGATTTATCGCGTTCTGGTCCCTGGCGGCAAATTAATACTGACTGTACCATCGGTATGGGCTCAACCGGTTTTAGAATTTCTCTCTTATAAACTTAAAATTGTTAGTGAGGAGGAAATTCGCGATCATAAACGTTACTATAACCAATCAAAATTGCAAAATATTTTGATATACGAATCGGGATTTTCTAATTTTAAGCATCAATATTTTCAACTATGGATGAATAATTTTTGTACCGTAGTTAAGGGATAAGGTAATGAAACTTTCTGTCATCATTCCCTGTTTTAATGAGCTTTTTACCATTCAACAAGTTGTGAATGCTGTAAAAAACTCTACCGTAGAGAACTGTGAAATCATTATTGTTGATGATTGTTCTCAGGATGGCACCCGAGAATTACTTAAATCTAATATTGCCCCTCAAGTCGATCAGATTATTTACCATCCGGTTAATCGAGGTAAGGGGGCTGCCCTCCGCACCGGGTTCGCCGCCGCTACGGGGGATATTGTCATCGTTCAGGATGCCGACCTGGAGTACGACCCCCAGGAGTTTCCGGTTGTAATTGAGCCGATTCTGACCGGTAAGGCCGATGTGGTGTTTGGCTCCCGGTTTCAGGGGGGTCGCCCCCACCGGGTAGTGTACTACTGGCACATGTTAGGTAACCGCTTTCTCACCATGTTGTCTAACATGTTTACCAACATTAACCTCACCGATATGGAAACCTGTTACAAGGCCTTTCGGCGCGAAGTTATTCAATCAATTTCCATTCAAGAAAACCGCTTTGGCTTTGAGCCCGAGATTACCGCTAAGGTGGCCAGGCTGAATTGTCGCATCTACGAGGTGGGGATCTCCTACTATGGCCGCACCTACCAAGAGGGTAAAGAGATCGGCTGGCGCGATGGCTTTCGGGCCATTTACTGCATTTTGCGTTATAACCTACTTGATTAAGCTAATTAGTTGTAGCCCTGGCACCAGATCAGGTAAATCAGGGGACCCTGGTATAGGGGGGTAGAAGTTAGCCGCAATATCAGGAGCAATATTTTTACCCCGTCAAGCGCCTTAACCTTCCCCAAATCAATTTGGGCTATGGTTATTGGCCAGTTACGGCCCGGTATCTCTGGTGGGCAGCGAGGTACCTCATTCATCGAAGGGATTTTAGGAATCATGGTTACTCTACTGTTGCCACTTTTCCTGGTACTGCCCCTGGGGTTGTTGTGGCTTGCTTGCCAGATTCAGGGTGGCGGCGGGCGGCGATCGATATTGTCGGCCGCTCTGTTGTGGGCTACCCTGCTGACGGCAATAACAGAACTACTCAATATTTTCTCTTTGATCAATCAACCCTATGTTTTAGGCGGTTGGTTAATAGTTAACCTGTTAATGGTTTTTCACCTGAGTAGACTTTCTTCCTTGCGAGGTATTGCTGGACAGCTAAAGCAATTGGTCAGGGACTGGAGTCAAACCCTTGGGGAAAATCCCTTTATTCGGTTTTGCCTGATTTGCCTATTGCCCCTGTTGGGCCTCTCCTTATTGGTGGCCCTGGTGGCCCCCCCCAACAACTGGGACTCCATGACCTACCACATGGCCCGGGTAATGTACTGGATACAGCACCAATCCGTCGCCCATTACCCCACCCATAACCTGCGCCAGTTGGACTCTCCCCCTGGTCTAGTTTCGCGATTATGCATTTACAGATTTTGAGTGGGGGCAATCGCTTTGCTAACCTGGTCCAGTGGTCGAGTATGGCAGGGTGTCTGGTGGGGGTTTCCCTACTGGCCCGGCAGCTAGGGACTGGGGTGGGGGGGCAGGCCCTGGCGACGGTGATTTGCGCCACCATACCGATGGGATTATTGCAGTCGGTGACCAGCCAAAATGACTATGTATTATCGTTTTGGCTGGTTTGCTTAAGCTATAACCTTTTACGACTGGCCCAAGGCCAGACCGATGCTAGAACCTTTATAGAGTTGGGCCTGGCCCTGGGGTTAGCCCTCTTAAGCAAGGGCACCGCCTATATCTACGGGTTGCCCCTGGTGGTTACTGGCCTATTTTTGGGATTCCAACAGTTGGGGGCCAGGTCTGTAAAGCCCATGGTGGTGAGCCTAGCCATGCCCCTACTGCTCAACCTGGGTCATTGGATGAGAAATTATCAGGTGTTTGGCAAACCCCTGGGGGTTAGTGGAGACATCACCAAGAACACCTTATTTACACCGGCAGCAATCCTTTCAAACCTGGTTAGAAATACTGCCCTTCACCTGGCGGTTCCCTACGATTTTGCCAACCGCTTCATCGTCAAGGTAGTCTATCAGATCCATAGCCTGATCCATCTTGATGTCAGCGACCCTCGAACCACCTTCTCTGGCCTGGCCTTTCAAATTAAGGCTATGGACGGTTCGATGCCAATATTTCTAAGTGAAGACTATTCGGGAAACCCTATTACCCTTTTATTGGTGATTCTATCTGCGGGACTGTATGTTTTTCACTATCGCAGAAGGTTTAATCACCGTTTCACCTTGCTGCTTTACAGTATTACCCTGGTTGCCATGGTAATTGCATATAACAGTTTGTTGGCCTGGCAGCCCTGGGCAAGCCGTTTGCACCTTCCTTTCTTTGTTTTGGCAGCTGCCTTGATGGGCACGGTTTTAGGGTACTACACCCTGGAGTTGACTAGGCTGGCTTATGGATTAGTTTTGATCCTGGCTTTAACCTCTCTTCCCTACCTGGTGTTTAGTTCTCATCGTCCAGTTTTTGCCTCTGAACTTTTTATCACAAGTGACTATTCAATTATCAATCAACCCAGGATAAGTACTTACTTTAACGCCAATCCAAGCCTGCTATTACCCTACTTTAAGGCGGTTGATACGGCTAATAAGACCAATGGTAATTCTATAGGTTTATATCTATCCAATAATGATCATTGGGAGTATCCATTTTCAAGAATATTCAACTTTATCAATGCCAAAAAAGCTGTCAGATTTAAATCTGTGGGGGTAGAGAATCAGTCGACCAAAGCCTTTCGTCCTGAGTGGGACTTTACCCCCTGGGAAATTTTTTCCGTGGGGTTTCATACCTTGGGTCAGAGGTTGACGATAGAAGATAAGGCTCTGGGTTCAATAATCTATAACAAGGTCTTAGAATCTGCTATGGTCAGTGTCTACACCAGGGAGAATGGGGGTGTACCCCCGCAATAAGGCGGAGGCTATTTTCCAATGAAAGTTCTGGTTGAAGCCACCCCGGTCTTACCCCGTCCCAGTGGGGTAGGGCTCTACGTGATTAACCTGCTGGCGGCCCTGGCGGCGCTGCAGGAAACCGAAGGCTTTCACCTGGGGTTGACCTACCAGCCCAGCCTGAAGAACTGGCTGCGGGGTAACTTCACCCTGCCGGAGGTATTGAATTCCTACCCCAACCCGGTTGTGCTGCCTCTGCCGGTGCGTCTGCTCAATCTATTGATGCAACTGCCGGGCCACGGGCCAATTTTAGCCAGTCTAGAAGACCGTTTTGGCCGCCCTGACCTTTACCACGGCACCAACTACAGCGTGTTTCCCTGTCGTCATAGTCAGCGGTTAATCACTATCTATGATCTATGTTTTTTACGCTATCCCCAGTATGTTACTGCCGTATCCCGGGGCTATCGCCACCAGATCCAACGGTGTCTGGGCTGGAGTGACCTGGTGCTGACCATTTCTGAGAGTTCCAAACGAGATATTGAGGAGTATCTGGGGGTGGATCGCAATCGCATCAGGGTTACCCCCCTGGCCAGCCGCTATGCCAGGGACGCCCTGGGGCCGGGCATTGTCGCTCAGAAGCCTGCATACCTGGGACCAGAACTTCTGGGGGAGCGGCCCTACATCCTATTTGTTAGCACCCTGGAGCCCCGCAAAAACCTCTTAACTTTGATTCAGGCCTTTAACCAGCTCAAAAGCCAACACCGCATCGATCACCAGTTGGTGCTAGTGGGGCAACGGGGCTGGCAGGTTGACCCGATCTTTGCCGCCATCGCCGCTTCTCCCTGGCATGGGCACATCCACCATCTGGACTACCTCAGCGACGCCCAGGTGGCCTACGCCTATGCCCACGCCGATCTGTTTGCCTATCCCTCCTGGTACGAGGGCTTTGGCCTACCAGTACTGGAGGCCATGACCCTAGGCTGCCCGGTGGTGGCCGCCCGTAGCTCCTCTTTGCCAGAGGTGGCGGGGGAGGCCGCCCTGCTGGTGGACCCAGCCAGCCCAGAGGAACTGGCGGCGGCCTGCTGGCGGGTGATTAGCGATCGGGTCCTGCGCCAGTCCCTGATTACCCAGGGCTACGCTCAGGCGGATCAGTTCTCCTGGCGGCGCACCGCCCAAGCCACCCTGGCCGCCTATCAATCCCTACTTTAGGGTAGAATCCAAGGGTTTTCTGCCCTGCCCCCATGCCCCAGGCTGACCTGCTGATTAACCTGGCCTTTGTCCCCCGTCAACCCACAGGGCTAGCGGTCTACGCCTTGAATATTTTGCCCTACCTGGGCTTGACCACCCAGGCCGTGCTTGCCCCCCGCCCCCTCAACCACCAGCAGTGGCAACCCTCCCCCAGCAACGCCACCAGTGACTCGGGTACCTGGGGCCATGGTCGTCGGCTGTGGTGGACCCAAACCTACCTGCCCCGCCTCTATCGACAACTGCATAGTCGGTTGCTCTTCTCCCCATTCCAGAAGCTCCCCTCTGGTCTCGCTGCCGTACGGTGGTGACGGTGCACGATTTGATTCCCCTGCGGTTTAGCTCCCAAATGTCTCCGGCCCTGGTGGCCTATTGCCGCTACTACCTCCCCCAGGTGATGGGCCAGGCGATCCATATCCTTTGCAATTCCCTTGCCACCCAGCGGGATATCCATGAGTTTTTTGGCCCCTCAGCTACTCCCCAAACCGTTACTCCCCTGGCCTACGATCACCGTCACTACCGGTGGCTAGACCTACCGCGCCAGCCCTACCTGCTCTACCTGGGGCGCCATGATCCCTACAAAAACCTGGCCCGGTTAATTCAGGCCTTTGCCCAGTTGCCCGCCGGGGCCGCTGACCTGAAGTTGTGGATTGGGGGCGGCGGCGATCGCCGGTTTACCCCCGCCCTGCAAGCCCAGGTGGAGGCCCTGGGGCTGGGGCCACGGGTGCGGTTCCTGGGCTACGTCCCCGAGGCGGATTTACCCCGGTTAATCAACCAGGCCCTGGCCCTGGTGTTTCCCAGCCTGTGGGAGGGGTTTGGCCTGCCGGTACTGGAGGCCATGGCCTGCGGTACCCCGGTAATCACCTCCAACCTGGCGGCCTTGCCCGAGGTGGCGGGGGATGCGGCCCTGCTGATCGACCCCTACCAGGTGGGGGAACTGGCGGCGGCAATGGCAGCGGTATGGCAGGATCGCCAACTGTGGCAGCAGCTACACCGGGCCGGGCTGGAGCGAGCCCAGGGGTTCAGCTGGGCTAAAACCGGGTCGGCTACGGCGGCGGTTTTACAGGCTTATCTATAGCCTTACTTTTTAGCGAAGTTTGGCAGCTTTCCCCAGGGCCATCCCCCAGACCTTCAAGGCCAGTCACCTGGCCATAGCTTGGTACTTTCTACCTACCCTTAGTAAGTTCTCGCTCAACCTTAAAGCTACCCCCTTGGCAGAAAACCGAACTGCCCTGATCGGTGGAGTTTGCTAGGCTAGAGCTACCTATTAAGGAGGAATGCCATGGCGGCCACTGGCTTCAAAGACTACTACGCCCTGCTCGGGGTCAGCCGAACAGCCTCAACGGAGGAAATCAAGCAGTCCTTTCGGAAGCTGGCCCGTAAATATCATCCCGATGTGAACCCCGGCGATCAGGGGGCAGAAGCTAAGTTCAAGGAAGTTAGCGAAGCCTACGAAGTCCTTTCGGACCCAGATAAGCGCAAAAAATATGACCAGTTTGGTCAGTATTGGCAGCAGGCCAATCGCGTCGGGGGGAGCCTACGGCGGCGCACCTGGTGACGTTGGGGGCTTTGACTTTAGTGGCTATGGTAGCTTTGACGAATTTATTAACGAGCTGCTGGGGCGTTTTACCGGTGGAGCCGGTGGCCCTCGCTCCCGTAGCTATTCCTACGGGGGATCTGGACCCACGGGATTTGGATTTGACACCGGTGCTGCTTCCCAGTCCTTTGATCAAGAGGCCAATATCAGCCTTACCTTTAGCGAAGCCTTTCATGGTGCCCAAAAGCGTTTGCGCATTGGTAACGATGAGGTGGAGGTGCGAATTCCCCCTGGTGCCAGGCAGGGCAGCAAGATTCGCCTGAAGGGACGGGGACCGATGAACCCCTATAGTAAACAACGCGGCGATGTTTATCTGGTGGTGCAACTCACACCCCATGCCCTGTTTAAGTTTGAGGGAGACAATCTGGTTTGCGAAGTCCCCATTACCCCCGATGAAGCGGTGTTGGGGGGCAAAATCGATGTGCCTACCCCCGATGGTAGTGTTTCTATGCATCTGCCCGCCGCCACCCGTTCAGGCCAGACTTTGCGCCTGCGGGGTAAGGGCTGGCCCCACCCCAAGGGCGAACGGGGGGATCAGCTGATTAAGGTGGTGATCATGCCGCCTAGCCATCCTAGCGCCGAGGAGCGGCAGCTTTATGAGAAAATTCGCGAGAGTCGTCGCGATCACCCCCGTCAGGGACTACTAGACCAAAGGCTTTAGCCTTCTACCCCTGGCTGTGACCCAATTTTGCTGGTAAGGCGCGACTGGTTCCCATGGTGAAGCGATTCAAAATTAGTCTGCCTCCCCTGGCGATCGCTGGTGTGGGTGCCCTTTGCCTGGGTATGGCGACCGCCCTGATCAGTAGTTTGCCCAGCTATCGGATGCTGCAGGAATCTCTGGGGATGGTTTTGCATTTGGGGCGGCCCGATGACAAGGCCGACCCGGTACTGGCCCTGGTGGCCCAGCCACCGGACCAACGGCGGGACCAGCTAGCCCACTACGCCCAGGGGTCGCCTTCCCTGACTCAGTATCGGGCTCGTTATTTGCTCGCCCTCGATTTAATTCAAGCCCATCAGGGCAATCGGGCTTTGCCCCTGCTCGCCGGATTAGAAGGGAACTATCCAGTACTGGGGCCCTATATTTTGTTAGCCCAGGCTGAAGCCCAATTGGCCAGCGGTCAGTCTGAGGCGGCGGACCAAACCCAACACCGTCTGCAACAACGGTATGGTGACGATCCGGCCATGGCTAGCTGGCTCTACCGGTTGGGCCAACAGGACCAAACCCAGTGGGATCGGCTCCTGCAAAGGTTTCCCCAAGATCCACAAGCCGTTCAGGTAGCCCAGCAGCGCCTGACCGCCAATCCTCACCGGGTCGATGCCCTACCTCTGCTTATGATCATTGCCCGAGCCAATTTTCAGGGAGCCGACTGTGAGGCGGCCCTGGCTCGTTTAACTAGGGAGTTTGCTAGTCAACTCCGTCCGCAGGACTGGCAAATCATCGGCTTTGCTCTGTGGCAAAGGTATCAATACGGGGCGGCGGGGCCTGCCTATGCCCGGGCTGGGCTCTCTCCCCGCAACCTCTACCGGGCCGCCCGGGGCTACCAGATTGGTCAACAACGGGAACGGGCGATCGCCCTGTTTAACCTCCTCGATCAGCGCTTTCCCCAAGCTCCCGAAACCGCCACCGGCCTTTTACGGCTTACCCTCAGCCTATCGGATCAACCAGCCCTAGGGGTACTGGAACAGGTGATGCAGCGCTTTCCGGACCGGGCCCCAGAGGCGATGGTGATGCGGGCCCAAATTCTGGATCGGCTATCCAGCCCCGACCAGGCTCAGGCTACCCGAGACCAAATTTTGCAACGCTATCCCCAATCTGAGGCGGCGGCTGAGGTGCGCCTGGACCGCGCTCAAAGGGCGGCTGACCAGGGAAACCTGGCCCTGGCCCTAGACTGGGGACAGCAACTGCTCAAGTCTACTCCCCGCAGTCAGCTGGCAGCAGCAGCGGGTTTTTGGGTAGGTAAATGGGCCGGGCAACTGGACAAAGCCAGCCTGGCCCAGTCGGTCTTTAAACGGGGTGATCGCTACCCACCCTGAGTCCTACTATGCTTGGCGGTCAGCAGTGGCCCTGGGTTGGGATGTGGGGGACTTTACCACGGTTCGATTTAAAGTCCCCCAGGTTAACCCCCTGCAAACTCGCCTTGCTCTCCCCACGGGCTCCCCAACCCTACAGGAACTCTACCGCTTGGGGCAGGATCTGAGGGCCTGGCAGCGCTGGCAAAGCGAGTTTGTGAATCGGCAGAGATCCCCTACCGGCAGAGCAGTTTGTGGATGGGTTGATGCGCCAGTCCCAGGGAGACTATCTTAACGGTATTAACCAGATAGCCAGCCTGGCGGCAGCAGATACCCCAGAGAACCAGAAGGCCCTAGGGGACCTGAAGCAACGGCCAGACTACTGGCATGGGGTGTATCCCTTGCCCTACGCCGGCCTGATTCAAACCTGGGCGACCCAGCGCCAGCTTAACCCACTGCTGGTGGTGGCGCTGATTCGTCAAGAGTCCCACTTTAGCCCCAAGATCCGATCCGGGGTGGGAGCTACCGGCCTGATGCAGGTGATGCCCGACACCGCAAAATGGATTCAGGCATCGGCGGGGTTGGCCAGCTATGACCTGACCCACCCCGAAGATAATATTCGTCTGGGTACCTGGTATTTAGATCACACCCACGCCGAGTATAGGAACCATTCTCTCTTCCGATCGCCAGTTATAATGCTGGCCCTGGCAATGTGGCTAAGTGGATCCGGCAGGGTGGCTACCGGGATGCCGATGACTTTGCCGAGAAAATTCCTTTTCCCGAAACCAGGGGCTACGTCCGCGCCGTCTTTGCCGGTTATTGGAATTACCTCAGGCTTTACGACTCCACCATTGCTACCCAGGTGGGGCAACTGGCCAGCCAGTGATTGATGTCCTTTCTTGAGAGATGCTTGGAAAAGCCAAGGAGGGTTTGAAGCCATACTTAGGGAGTCGGATAATTACCAAAAATTCAGTATTTTGGCGGCCCCTTAGCAGCGAACTATACCTGGAATAGCTCTTTTCCAACCACCTCTAAGCCAGGTCAGGGCTCCATCCCTAATCTGTGACTTGGCAAAGGCACCCTCACACGCGACAATAAATTAATCTATTTTTTTAACTTCTCGACTGTGAACAACGCACCTGTACGCACGGTTTCTGATGCTAAACGGGACTTTTATACCCACCACACCCGGCCCATTAATTCTATTTACCGCCGTGTGGTAGATGAGTTGTTGGTCGAGATGCATTTATTGTCTGTTAACGTTGATTTTACCTACGATCCCATCTATGCCCTGGGGGTTGTGACCACCTTTGATAAGTTTATGGCGGGCTATCGACCAGAGTCCGATACCGATTCTATTTTTAAAGCCCTATGCTGCTCTACTCAAGGCTCCCCTGACCAGTACCGTCAGGATGCGATGGCGGTGCAGCAGGCAGCTAACGGCCTCAATCTGGATAGCTTTAAAGCTCTGGTGGCAGACCCCCATGGCAGTCAGGACTCTAACCAAATTGCCGCTATTTTAGCTCCTATCGTTGACCAATCAGGGTTTAAGTATAGTCGTCCCTTTGGAATAGGCCTATATACCTTATGGGAATTGATGGCGGGCGAGGCTACCCTGCAAAATCAAGAAGTACTGACGGATTTGGTGAATTATCTAGGCGATCGCCTGCACCTACCCGCCGATAAACTTTCAAAGGACTTAGATCTCTACCGAAGAAACTTAGAAAAATTGGCCCAGGCCCAAGAGGTTATGCAGGATATGCTGGCGGCTGAACGCAAAAAGCGGGAAGAACGCCGTCAAGCCGCTATAGATACCAGCGACAGCGGTGTGGAGTCTGGCAATAATGCCGTTGATGGGCTTGATCCATAGAAAAAACCTATTTTCGGTGCACCTATCCTAGCCAGGGTAAGGCACTGAAAATAGGTTTACTCAAGCCCGGTTTAAATCCCGGGCTTCTGAATTCTAAGCACTGATTTCCTGGTTTTCTTGCCGTTTTTTCCGCAGAGCCGCCACGCCCATACCAATTAGGCCAGGCAATAGGGCCGGTGTAGGAACCGCTTCAGGATTGGAGGATACACCAAAGTCAGAGAATCTGGGCGTATCCAATACCACCGGCATTATCGTAGGTCAAAATTGAGAAGCCAAATACGTCGCCCTGTCTAAGGAATGGGGAAACAAAACGACCTTGCTGTCCATCAACACTGGCGAGGGTGGAATATAAAGCTCCATTGATAACTACGACGAATGGATCAAATTGCCTTGTATCATAGGTTCCGTAATTCCAGTTAAAGAAAACGTAGCCGTCACTGGCTAACTGAGTCTCAAAATAGGTGGCTCCCGCGACCCCAGGATAGCCGTCACCATTGTCATCCGGGGCAGGTACGTTGTATCTGTTGCCACCGTAAAGCACTACTGAACTGGGTGCATTTGTAAAATCTACGCCCCCATTGGTATAGGTGGCTGGGCTAGGGGTAGGGGGGTCGTTGACCGGTCAATATCCAGATTGTAGACACCCCAAAAACTTGGATCATAATCACCATAGAAACCAGTGGCACTGGCTGGCTGCAGGTTGACCACCAAGCTGCTGACGGCTATACCAGCCGAAACAACACTTGCTTTTAGCAAAACATTTTTCATAGGATAAATCAGGTAGTTAAACAAGGTGACTTCAACAGTCGGCTGTCTGCCGGAGAGACTTAATTAGACACGAGCTGTAGACTTTTTTTAGGAGATAGTCTTAAAATCCCAGAATGAATCTAGGTAGAATACAGTGATCTAATTACATAGATCTAAGTGCTATTACTTAAACTATCTGAATAAATTATGCTTACGCCCGTATATCTATCAAAGACCCGGAAAAGAGTTTTATCAAGGTTGGTCTGACCAGCTTCACTAAAAGCTTATGACTTGATTAAAAGACGATGTTCTCCCCATTCCTTTCCTATCTGTCTACCGAGGGGTAAGTTCCATGATTTTTCTCAAATAGTGGATGGGCGGGCCGTAGGAGGTTGTTTCAAAAGCCAGAGAGGGTCTCCAATTATACCTATGGGGTCGAGCAATCTCCTGGGAATTCAGTATTTAGCCGGTCTTTAGGTGACGAACCATACCTGCTACTACCCTTTTTAAAAACCTCTAAAAGCGATTCAAGCGGTAGTTTATAAGCTGCATGATGGCTGGCGGGGTTGCGATTGGAGCGCCTGCTATAAAACCTTGTTGAAGATTTTCTGACCTGATGGGGATCACCGCTACTATCTCTAAAACGGAATTATTTACCCATAGCTTTTTCCATGACCCTTGTCACCCCCGCCCCAATGCCGACCTCTGGTGCCGCTGCCCTCCCTGCCCTGGGCCTTAAAGTCGGTATCCCCAGAGAAATCTTTACCGGTGAGCAGCGGGTAGCGATCGCCCCTGACACGGCCAAAAAACTACAAAAACTAGGATTTCAGGTATGTATTGAAGCCCAGGCCGGGGTTGGTGCTGGTTTTACCGATCAAGCCTACGTAACCGCTGGTTGCCAGGTCCTACCGGATGCCTCCAGCCTTTGGGAAGCCGCCGATATTATTCTTAAGGTTCGGGCTCCCCAATGGTGTCCTGACCGGCAAAGGCACGAAGCCGATCTGTTGAGCCCAGGTAAAACCCTGATTAGTTTTATCTGGCCAGCTCAAAACCCCGACTTAATGGAGCGACTGGCTGTTCAGGGAGGAACGGTATTGGCGATGGATGCGGTGCCCCGCATTACCCGCGCCCAAAAACTCGATGCCCTCAGTTCCATGGCCAATATTGGTGGTTATCGCGCAGTAATTGAGGCTGCCCATCAGTTCGGTCGTTGTTTTACTGGTCAGATTACCGCCGCTGGTAAAATGCCCCCAGCTCGGGTTCTGGTGATCGGAGCTGGGGTAGCGGGGCTATCAGCTATTGGTACGGCTCGTAGTCTGGGTGCCATGGTCAAAGCCTTTGATACTCGTCCGACGGTGAAGGAACAGGTGCAGAGTATGGGGCGGAGTTCCTGGAACTCCACTTTCAAGAGGATGGCAATGGTGATGGCGGCTATGCCAAGGTTATGAGTCCTGCCTTTATTGCCGCCGAAATGGCCCTATTCGCCCAGCAGGCGCGGGAAGTAGACATTATCATTACCACCGCCCTAATTCCTGGTAAACCGGCCCCTAAGTTAATTACCCAGGAAATGGTTGAAGCTATGAAACCCGGATCGGTGGTCGTTGATCTGGCGGCAGAACAGGGGGAAACTGCGAAGTCACCGTGCCTGGCCAGATTGTCACCCACCAGGGTGTGACCATTATTGGTCTGACCGATCTGCCCAGTCGGATGGCGGCCCAGGCTAGTCAGCTCTATGGCAACAACCTTTGCCATTTGCTCACTGACCTGGGCGGGTCGGACCAGTTTGCCATCAATCTGGAGGATGAGGTAGTCCGGGCCGTTACCGTTATTCACCGGGGTGAGGTGATTTGGCCTGCCCCCAAACCCCAGGCTTCTGTGCCTGCCCCTCAGTCGCCAGATCGCCCCAGTCTCAGCTCACCGTCTGCCCCTGTTCCCGGCTGGCAAACTGTGGGGTCCCAGCTACTCTGGCCGATCGCTATTGGTCTAGTCTTTCTAGCCATGGGGCGATGGGCACCGCCTTCCTTTCTGACCCATTTCACCGTCTTTGTGTTGGCCAGTTTCTTGGGCTGGAAGGTGATTTGGGATGTTACCCCTGCCCTTCATACCCCCTTAATGAGTGTGACCAACGCCATCAGCGGCATCATTATCATTGGAGGCATGCTACAAATCTCCGGTGACCTTTTCTCTCCTGTGACTCTGCTGGGCGCCCTGGCCCTGTTTTTGGGGACGGTGAATATTGCCGGGGGCTTTATGGTTTCCCAGCGCATGCTGAATATGTTCCACCGTTAAGTCCTTCTCCATCCCAGGCACCAGTCTGGTGAGGACAAAACTGCTCTCCTTCGGTTCTCTATTTCCCTTCTTTTTCTATGGCCAACCCCTTTGTTACCACCGCCTATATCGCCGCTAGCATTCTGTTTATTCTCAGCCTCAGTGGTCTCTCTACCCAGGAAACCGCTAAACGCGGTAATCTGCTGGGGATTTTGGGTATGGCGATCGCCTTTTTAGCTACTGCTCTGATTAGCCAGGGATACCCCGTTCAGATAGGATCCATTGGTTTGGGTATTCTGGTGGGCGTACTGGCTGCCTCCCGGGTGGCCATGACCGCTATGCCCGAAATGGTGGCCTTATTAAACAGCTTTGTTGGTCTGGCGGCGGTGCTGGTGGGTTTTGCTGAGTATCTGCAACCCGGTACCGCCAGTGGTGGGCTGGAGGAAACCATCCACCGCCTTGAGATCTATATTGGTGTCTTCATTGGCATGGTTACCTTTACCGGCTCGATGGTAGCCGTAGGGAAGCTCCAGGCCTTGTTACCCAGTCGGGCCGTGCTGTTGCCAGCCCGTCACTTTTTTACCGTGGCTATGCTGATCGCCATGGTGGCCTTCGCCGTTCCCTTTGTCACCGCCACTGGCGACAACGGCCTCTTACCCCTGGCCATGCTCACCCTAATCTCAGGCATCTTCGGGGTAGTGATTGTGCTGGCCATTGGGGGGGCCGATATGGCGGTGGTGATTTCCCTGTTGAATAGCTACTCAGGCCTGGCTTCGGCGGCGGCAGGTTTTATGCTGAACAACGATTTATTGATCATTACCGGGGCTTTAGTGGGTAGTAGCGGGGCCATTCTCAGTTACATCATGTGTAAGGGCATGAACCGCTCCTTTCTGAATGTGCTGTTGGGGGGTTTTGGGGAAGGTGCCCAGGTTAGTTCTGGTAAAAGCTCTGGCCCTGCTGCCGATGCTACCCCCACCAACGCCACTGAGGTGGTTGATCGCCTGCGGGCCGCCCAGAGTATCGTAATTGTGCCGGGCTATGGCATGGCGGTCGCCCAAGCCCAGCACGCCATCGCTGAAATTACTCGCATTCTTAGGGACCAGGGTAAGCAGGTACGCTTTGGTATTCATCCTGTGGCGGGGCGCATGCCTGGTCATATGAACGTGCTGCTGGCGGAGGCCAATGTTCCCTACGATATTGTGCTGGAAATGGAGGAAATTAACGAGGATTTTTCTACCACCGATCTGGTGTTGGTGGTCGGGGCCAACGATACGGTCAATCCTAGCGCCCAGGAAGACCCCACCAGCCCTATTGCTGGCATGCCAGTGATGCAGGTATGGCAGGCAGAAACTGTGGTGGTGGTCAAGCGCAGTCTTTCGGTGGGCTATGCCGGGGTAGATAATCCTCTGTTTTACCGGGATAATACCCTGATGTTTTTCGGTGACGCCCGATCCAACATTAATAGTGTGCTGGCCCAGCTTACCCCGATCCCCAGCGCCCCTAGTCCCCAAGTTGCCCTTTCTCCGGCTTGAGCTGGGGGTGATTAGTCCATAATGGATGCCCCATCTTTTCTGGCCCTTTTAAGACAGTATCGGGCGATCGCGGTGCTGCGTCCCCAAACCCTGGACCAGGGTTTACACCTGGCCCAAGCCCTGGCGGCGGGGGGGCTGCGGTTGATTGAAGTAACCTGGAATAGCCCCTCTCCAGGGCAATTACTGAGCCAATTGCAGCGGGCCCTGCCCGATTGTCAAATTGGCGCTGGCACCCTGCTGTCCATCGCCGATCTGGAGGCGGCCACCGCTGCCGGAGCCGCCTTTGCCTTTACTCCCCATACAGCGGAGGCCATGGTGGCCTGGGCTATTCACCACGGGCTACCCCTGGTGCCAGGTGCCCTCACCCCCAGTGAAGTCTTAGCTGCATGGCAGGCGGGGGCCACCGCCGTTAAGGTGTTTCCCATTACGGCGGTAGGGGGAGCAGCTTACCTACGGAGTTTGCAGGGTCCCCTAGACTCCATTCCCCTGGTGCCTACAGGGGGAATTAGTTTGGAGATGGTGCCATCCTTGATGGAGGCGGGGGCAACCGCCGTTGGACTTTCTACGGCCCTTTGCCCCAGTCAGGCGATCGCTCGCTGCGACTGGTCTACGATTACCGCCCGGGCCCAGGCTCTGGTGACGAGTTTGCAACCCTTTGTCTGCCAGCCGGGTACCTGACTCCGATGGGGTTTAAGACCGTTTTCTATTCAGCTTCAGGGCTTCAAACCAGAGGGTGCTAATCATTCCGGCGGCGATCGCCAGGGCCAGATCGAGGGGATGTAGGACGGAAAAGCGAAACAGCGATCGCAGTAGGGGCTGGTAGAGAATCATGGCCAGCAGTCCAACCCCGGCTCCCAGCACCCACCACAGAGCCGGGTTAGGGGTGGTCAGGGTGGCTAGGGCTGGGCGAGACCAGGAACGGTTGGTGACAATCAGGCTGAGGTTGGCAATAATCAAGGCGGTAAAGGCCAGGGTCCGGGCATCGAACTCTCCATTGCCGCGATAATAGGCGATGGCGAACACCGCCACCAGTACCCCTAAAACGCTCAACCCCTGCCACAGAATTAGCTTCAGGGTGCGACGACTAAACAGGGATTCCCGCGGGGGGCGGGGGGCGCTCCATGGTGTCGGCTTCGGCGGGCTCGGCTTCGAACACAATGGTGCAGGCGGGATCAATCAACAGGTGCAGAAAGGCAATATGGATGGGCATTAATACCAGGGGCCACTGGAAAATCACTGGTATTAGAGAAATGCCCGCGATCGGAATATGCACCGCCAGGGTATAGGCCATCCCTTTTTTGAGGTTGTCAAAAATCCGTCGACCCAGTTTAACCGAAGCCACAATAGCGGAAAAATCATCCTCCAGCAGTACCAGATCGGCGGCTTCCCGCGCCACATCCGTTCCCCTTCCTCCCATGGCAATGCCAATGTGGGCTGCCTTCAGGGCGGGAGCATCGTTGACCCCGTCGCCGGTCATCGCCACGATCTCGCCCCGTTGCTTCAGGGCGTTAACAATTTGGAGTTTTTGCTCCGGCACCACCCGGGCAAAAATATTGACGGTGGCAATCCGACTTTGCAGTTCTTCAGGGCTGAGGTGGTCCAGTTCAGCCCCGGTGAGAATGGCGGTGGCGGGAGCCAGGCCAATCTGACTCGCAATGGTACTGGCTGTAGCCGGATAGTCACCGGTAATCATAATCACCCGAATGCCCGCCCGGTAACATTCCGCAATGGCCGGGGCAACGGTGGGACGGACAGGATCGGCCAAACCCACCAAACCTAAAAATTCAAAGTCGAAGTCGTGCTGGTTGTCTGGCAGTTGTGCCGGGGAATCTAGTACCCTGGCGTGGGTACGGGGTTTACCGGCGGATTGACTACCCTGGGCTACCCCTAAAAGGCGTAATCCCGCCTGGGCCATGGTCTGAATTTGGTCCGTTAGCACCGATCGCTGCTGGCCGTTAAAGTGGCAGAGATTGGCGATCGCCTCTGGAGCCCCCTTGGCGGCTACCGTCAGGTCTCCCTGGGGCGATTCCCACACGCAGGACATGGCCAGTAACTCCGGGGAAAGGGGGTACTCTTGCAGCATTTGCCAGTCCCCGTGGAGATGTTCCGTGGTGGCCAGGTAATCCTCGCCTAACTGTTGTAGGGCTTTTTCCATCGGGTCGAAGGGATCCCGGCGACTGGCCAGAATACCAAATTCCACCAGGCGATGCAGGCTTTCCGGCAGCGGTGCCTGCGGGTGATCGGTGACATCGTAAAGCAGGGGGCGGGGCTGTCCCTCTTCATCCTGGGGGACAAACAACTGCTGGACCGCCATGCGATTGAAGGTCAGGGTGCCGGTTTTATCCACACACAGCACGGTGGTCGACCCCAGGGTTTCTACCACCGGAGTGCGTCGGGTTAGTACCCGTTGCTGGGAAAAACGCCAGGCTCCCAGGGCCAGAAAAATGGTTAACACCACCGGAATTTCGTTGGGCAAAATGGCCATGGCCAGGGCTAGTCCCGCCAGCACCCCATGTAACCAATCACCCCGGGTAAAGCCATAAATTAAGACCACCGCTCCACAGATGAGAATGGCAATACCGGTTAATTGCTGGACTACGCTTCGGGTTTCTCGCTGCAGCCGGGTATCTTCTGGTACTACGGTTTGGAGGGCCCGGCCGATTTTGCCCATTTCGGTGTGCAGCCCCGTGGCTAGCACCTCGGCGATGGCCTGCCCCTGTACCACCAGAGTGCCGGAGAAAACGGCGGGCAAGTCATCTCCCCCAGGACTGGTTAGGCGGTTTTCTCCCCAGCCCGCTGCCCGCTTACGCACTGGCAATGACTCCCCCGTCAGTAGGGATTCATCTACGGTCAGGTGAGTCGACCAGCGCAGTAGGCCATCGGCGGGTACCCGATCGCCCTCCGCCAGAATTACCAGGTCGCCCTTGACTACCTCCCGCCCGGCAATGCGTTGCCGGTTGCCGTCTCGAATCACCAGGGCGCGGGGACTGGACAAATCCCGCAGGGCTTCCAGGGACTTTTCAGTTTTTTGCTCCTGGTAGAGGTTAATGGCTACGATAAATAAAACAAAGCCCATTAAAATCAGGGCTTCCTGGGCGTCTCCCAACAGCCAGTAGATCACCCCACAGGCCACCAGTAATAAAAAAATGGGTTCCTGGATGATTTCTACAGCAATGGTCCAAAAAGTCCGGCGATCGCTGGCAGGTAATTCGTTATAGCCCTCCTGTCGGAGCCGTTCGGCGGCTTCCTGGGAGGATAGCCCTGACCAGGTTTTGGGATCTACTGCCATCTATACAGGTCCTATGTCAGCACAGGGTTGGGACAAACACCGGGTCTCTGCCAGAATTGACTCCAACAGAGCCAACTGCTAATGGTATAGGATTACAGCTGAAAACGATAGCTTCAGGGAAGCCAAAGCGGGTCTATTAACCTGGCTACAGCCCTGGTGGTCAACCAGGGCTCAATTTAGAATCCCAGGTGGCGAGCTCCCTGGTAGAAAAGAAAACTGGCTAACCAGGCCAGCCCAAGGGACCAAACCACCGCCAGGGTGGTAAATCGGATGCTTTTAGATTCGCTTTTGAGTACGGCAACGGTGGAAAGACAGGGCATGTAGAGCAGGGTAAACAGCATAAAACTATAGCCCTGTACCCAGTCAATCTGCTGAGCCATAGTACTCTCCAGGCCAATAGTGCCACCGGTGCCATAAATCACCGCCAGCCCCCCCAGCACGATTTCCTTAGCAATAAAGCCAAAAATCAACGAGATCGCCAGTTGGGCATTAATTCCCAGGGGTGCCAGCAAGGGTTGAGTAACCTGGCCGATCAGGCCTGACAGGCTCTGGGGGCTGGCGGGGGGAACGTCAGGGGGTAAATGGGTCAATAACCATACCATCACTACCCCGGCAATAATAAACCGGTAGGACCAGCGCCAAAAGTGCCTGACCTCTGACCAGGCCCGTACCCAGATATGTCTCAGGGTGGGAAAGCGGTAGGGAGGTAGTTCTAACACTAGGGGGTCCTTGTTAACAAATTTGCCCTTGAATAGGGCAGCGGTGATTAAGGCGGCGGCGAAGCTTACCAGATATAGACTGAATAGCACCAGGGGGGCGACCCGGGACTAAACAGGGCGGTGGTAATAAATAGAAATACATTTAACCGCGCCGAACATAGGGAAAAGGGAATCACCAGCATCGATAGCATCCGTAGGCCTGGCGATCGCATCACCCGGGTGCCCATAATGGCGGGTACATTACAGCCAAAGCCCATCAGGGCCATGACAAAGGAGCGCCCATCCAGCCCTAACCGCTCCATAAAGGCATCCATTAAAAAAGCAGACCGGGCCAGATAGCCACTATCTTCAATGATGGCCATGGCCATAAAAAACACCAAAATAATCGGCACAAAGGCTACCACCGCCCCCACACCGTCGTATAGCCCACCGATTAGAAAGCCCTTAACAAAGGCCGGTAAAGGGGTCAAGGCGGGTTCCAGGGCAACCCGTCGGACCCACTCCAGCCCGTAGCCCAGGCCATCCTGAAGGGGAGTGCCCAGGCTATAAACCGCCTGAAACATCAGGTACATGGCGGCAAAGAATAGTGGTAATCCCCACAGTGGGTGCAACAGCACTCGATCCAGACGATTGGTGAGGGTTTGAGGGGGACGCTGGGGAAGCTGCACCGCCCTCTGCAAGACACGATCGATCTGAGCTTCAAGCTCCGGTTGGGGGAGTTGGCGATCGCCCAGTTCCCCCAGGCACACCGCTGGGGTTTGCTGCTGCTGCAAAACCTGGGTAATAGTCCCCACTGCCATCTGGTAACCATGGCCGTACTTGGCGCTTAGTAACACCACAGGCATGGCTAAGTGGCTAGCAATGACCTCGGCCTCGATTTTAACGCCAAACTTGGGGGCCTCGTCGGCCATATTTAATAGAAGTACCGCCGGTAGTCCCAGGTGTTTAACCTGCAATGCCAGACTTAATTGGTGATCGATCTGGGTGGCATTGATGACGATAATCACCAGGTTGACGGGGGTAGTGGCCAAAAATTTTTGGACCACCGCTTCGTCCTGGGAAAAACCCTGTAGATCATAGATGCCGGGCAGGTCAACCACCTTAACCTCAGCGTCGTCTAGATTGAGACTCGCTACCATTAAGTCCACAGTCATGCCCGGCCAATTGGCAATGCTTGCCTTAGCGCCGGTGAAGCGATTAAAAAAGGTGGATTTGCCCGTATTGGGCATGCCCAGTACAGCGATACGTTTCATAGCGGCCTTCCGTTAATCCTAGCTGGGTAGGGCAATGGCAATGTTTTCCGCCTCCTGGCGACGTAACATGACCTCTGTGGTACCGATACGCACATGGAGAGGACCCCAAAATAGGGAGCGGCGCATCATTTCGATCGATCGACCCTGACGAAATCCCAGGGCTAGTAGGCGCTGACGCAAGCCCTCGGAGGGAGTGTGGAGATGGACAATGATGGCGCGATCGCCGGTTTGAAGCTGGGCAAGAGGGAGATGGGACATGGTTGGGCCTAGGGGCCGTGACTCCAGAGAGCGAGTTGTATGGGCAGCGAAAAACCTGGATAGGCCCTGGTCATCAAGGCCAGGAAAGCGGGAGGACTATCAAGAATCATTCCTAATAAGTTCATTCTATCATTCCATGGGGACCTATCCCTATCAAACCGTTTTTCTATTCCCTTAAAGGGGACGGGTCCAGGGCTCCTACCTGTAATGGTGTGGCCAGGGCTGACTTGGAGCGCTAAAAAACACCCAGGCCGCAGTGGCCTGGGTGTAGGGGTATTTAATTGACCAGCAAAGGCTTAGGAGGCAGCCTGGCAATCCTTGGCTTCCTTAATTACAGCTTCTGCCACGTTAGTGGGGCAGGGGGCATAGTGGGAGAACTCCATGGAGAACTGTCCCCGTCCCGAGGTCATGGTGCGCAGATCCCAATGTAGCCAAACATTTCACTCAGGGGCACATCGGCCTTGACCCGCACCCCGGTCATGGTTGAATCTTGGGATTTAATCATGCCCCGTCGTCGGTTCAGGTCACCAATCACATCCCCCATGTAGTCTTCTGGGGTAAAGACATCTACCTTCATCACCGGTTCCAGTAATTGGGGACCGGCCTTAGGTAGAGATTGGCGATAGGCGGCCCGGGCCGCAATTTCAAAGGCGATGGCCGAAGAGTCTACCGGGTGGAAGCCGCCATCGGTGAGGGTAACCTTCAGGTCTACCACCGGGTAGCCCGCCAGGGGCCCCTTGTCGACGCTGGTTTCAAAGCCCTTCTGCACCGCCGGCCAGAATTCTCGGGGAACGTTACCGCCGGTCACCTTCGACTCAAAGGAGAAGCCCGTGCCCACCTCGCCCGGTTCGACAGCGTAGTCGATCTTGGCGTACTGACCCGATCCTCCAGATTGCTTTTTATGGGTGTAGCTATCTTGAAGACGCCGGGTGATAGATTCACGGTAGGCCACCTGGGGTTTGCCCACCTCCACTTCGACGCCATGGGTCCGCTTGAGAATGTCCACCTTAATATCCAGGTGCAGTTCTCCCATCCCCTTAAGAATTACCTCACCACTTTCCTGGTCGGTTTCTACCTGGAAGGAGGGGTCTTCCTGGACCATTTTGCTCAGGGCTAGCCCCATTTTTTCGTTGTCACCCTTCTTTTTGGGAGCAACGGCAATGGAAATCACCGGGTCTGGAAAAACCATGGGCTCCAGGGTAGCGGGTTGTTTCGGATCGCAGAGGGTGTGCCCGGTTTGGACGTTCTTCATGCCGATTAGGGCCACAATGTCACCAGCCTGAGCTTCGTCAACTTCCTCCCGGTCGTTGGCGTGCATTTCTACAATCCGGCTGATGCGCTCAGTTTTACCGGTGGCGGTATCTAGAATAGTGTCTCCTTTTTTCAAGTGACCGGAGTAGATCCGGGTAAAGGTAAGGGCACCGAAGCGATCGTCCATAATCTTAAAGGCCAGGGCCCGCAGGGGCTTGGCTGCATCTACGTAGGCAAAACCACCAGTAGGATTGCCTTCCAAATCCATTTCTGGCTGAGGCGGCACCTCCATGGGGTTGGGTAGGTAATCTACCACCGCATCCAGTACCAATTGCACCCCCTTATTCTTAAAGGAGGATCCACAGTAGGTGGGAAAGAAAGCTAACTCCCGGGTACCCTTGCGAATACAGGACTTGATTTCGTCAAGGGTAATCTCTTCCCCTTCCAGGTACTTTTCCAGGATTTCCTCATCCTGTTCTACCGCTAACTCGATCAAGATTTCCCGATATTTTTCTACATCGGCCTGCATATCTTCGGGCACCTCCAGAATTTCATAGTTTTCTGGTTCCCCCGAGTCATCCCAAACCCAAGCTTTGCGGGTAAGCAGGTCAACCACACCGATAAAGTCGTTTTCTTGGCCAATGGGCAATACCATTACCAGGGGTTTGGCTGCCAATACATTTTCTACCTGTTTAACCACCCGGTAGAAGTCGGCCCCAATCCGGTCTAGCTTGTTAACGTAGATAATTCGGGCTACCTTGGAGTCGTTGGCGTAGCGCCAGTTGGTTTCTGACTGGGGTTCTACACCACCGGAGCCACAAAACACACCTACCCCACCATCCAAAACCTTAAGGGACCGGTACACTTCAATGGTGAAGTCAACGTGACCGGGAGTATCAATAATATTAAATTGATGATCTTTCCAAAAACAGGAGGTGGCGGCTGACTGAATCGTAATCCCCCGTTCCTGTTCTTGCTCCATGAAGTCGGTGGTGGCAGCTCCCTCGTGAACTTCCCCGATCTTATGGATTCTCCCCGTCAGCTTGAGAATACGCTCGGTAGTGGTGGTTTTACCCGCATCGACGTGGGCAAAGATTCCGATATTTCGGTAACGGCTGATGTCTTTAGTT
The DNA here is from genome assembly GCA_041879365.1 of Nodosilinea sp. LVE1205-7. Classification (GTDB taxonomy): domain Bacteria; phylum Cyanobacteriota; class Cyanobacteriia; order Phormidesmidales; family Phormidesmidaceae; genus Nodosilinea. The sequence goes on from CP089923.1 coordinate 443,611, forward strand.
GGCATATAACGGATTCTCCGGATTCTGTGGACTTGGTCAGCTGAGCAGGTGGCTCAGAGAGGGATGTCGCTAGCAGCCTCATCCTAACCAGGCCAGCCCCGATCATAGCAAGTAAGGGTGGATGGTGGGTCAGGGAGCAATAGTAGCAAATGTAAACCATTGTAAAACCCCCCGTCACTTCCAAGGAACTAAGTTGGAGGGTTTGCCCGTAATTTTCCCTGGGCTAGGCTCGCCTCTACCTGCCTCAACTATGAATTTGCCCTAAAATCGAGCGCAGGCGATCGTAGTCATCTTTGAGCAAAAGACTGAGGCTGCGACAGGCTTGAACCAACCAGGTCCGATCCAGATTGCGAATCTGGTAGCCTTGTCGGATCACCGCCGCTACCAGGTTATCTACCGGGGCATGGGTCAGGCTGAGCAAGGTCCTGAGAAATTCTAACTGAGTCGTAAAGGCAATCACAGAGGCCGTTGAGCAACGGTAAACGGCTTGGTGTACAGGCGGGGGACAGGGAGGAATATACTGATAAATTGGTTCTACAGGTCTTTCGGGCTGGGGAGCTGGCTGAAAACCCAGAATGGCCACTCGAAACTCGGTTTTTAGCATAGCGAAAATTTGCGGCTGTTGCTGCCGCAGTTCCGTCAGGGAAAGCCCCAGGGCTCGAGCCCGGTGAATGGAGTCAATCGGAGTGGTACTACCCTGGTAGACTACTCCGTAAATTTGATTGCCTGAGTTTTCCTCCTGAGCCCTAACCCAACTACCAAAGGCAGGCATGGATGGAAAACTAAGTTGATCTTGACCCAAGCACTGGGCTAGAAACTCAGTGGTGGAGGTTTCCACCACCTCGGCAATATGGTCAGGCGATCGGGGGATTCTACTGTAGGAAAAAGGGCTAGTCCCATAGATGTCTAGGTGCGACGCTGACCAGGATTGACAGGTTCCAGTTCAGATAGCTCAAAGGTGACCAATTTATCCCAATTTCCGCCTTCAAAGAGAACGGCCACCTTGCCATCTGTAATCCGCTGTACTAAACCCTGAAAACCATAGTAGGTATCATTCAAATTAATTACCGTAACGGGAGCTCCAGGGAAAATCATAGACCAGGATCCTGATGCGCTTAAGAACAATAGATGAATAGATTAGAGTATAGGCTAGAATTACCAACCGCTGTCCTTTTCCTTTCTATCCTTACCATCTAGACTGCCCAAGGAGTCAGTTACTGTCTAGCATCTTGAGAGGGCTTGGAAAAGCCAAAGAGGTTCTCAAGCTATATCTTTTGTGGAGTATGGGGAGTAGAACATCTTCTGGGAACGTAGTACTTTGGCGGTTCTCTGGCGGCGAACTATACCTGGGATAACCCTTTTCAAACAACCTCTTAAGCTAGTCTGACTTAGTTTCCATGGTTAAATGAATCATCCCTGGTGTGGTGCCATAACATGAACCTCCCCTGGTTTTCCTGGCTGCTCTTAGTGATTGCCTATGCCACCTACGGCAACTTTCTCCATACCATTAAGGCGAACCCTTTAACTTGGAGTATCAACCTGACTCTGGCCATTCTGGTGGCAGGGGTTGCGGCGTTCTTCTGGAGCCTCTGTCGTCAGGTTATAGTTAGGGGCTTTCGGTCTGACTGGGGATATTTTTTGCTAGCTTTAGTGGTTACCTTCCTGACCATTACGGCGGTCTCCCAGTTCCGTCTATTTGCCTGCTGGGGGATGCTGGTGGCGGTGGCTCTGCTGGTCCGGGTAGATATGATGGTGGCCAACTTCAAAAATAGCGCTATTTTTTTCTGCCTTTCCCTGCTTTCCCTGCTAGGCCTGGCTATTAGCTGGCTACCTGATCTGCTCACGGCGACCTCCCATTTGCCCATCGATTGAGCTGCTTTACTGCAAGACCTGGGAGACTATGCGCCTCTATAGATAGGCTGGCAAGATCATAGTGGGTCAGGCCCTAGGGTTGACTACAGCGAGGTGCCGAGGGTATGCCCGAGTTAGGACTATCGCCTTAAAATCCAATCCAGGTAGGGAATGGGAATTTTAGCCGGTAAAACCTCCAATTGAAATTGAAAGGGTAAAAGCAAGCCAATCGGATTACCTCGACCACTAAGGGGCAAAAGTTGCAGCGCTAGGTCCAGGCCATAAACCCTGGACTTAGCTGGTAGGTTAATTAGCTGAGGCACGTTAACCAGGGGGGATGCCACCTGCAAAACCTGGGTATCTGGATGGCGACCAAAGGAGTCTTCGCTAGTTATCTGGGTACTCAAAAGCTGGCGCGGATTCACTACACTAATCACCTGAGGCAGGGCCAGATCAAATCGCATGCCTGGAGTATGGCGAATTACCCGGTAAGTTTGATGATTCATCCGGGTAAAGGAACTCCGGTCCCAATCTACCGATACCTGAAAGTTACGAGTTTGATTGAGGACCTGAACGGTCAGTGCTTTGAGGGGCTGAATTAATTGGGGTCCCTGGGGTAGGACCTGAACGATGACCTGTCCATCAACTTCGCGGTCCTCCTCACTACTAAAGGGGCTAGGGGTGAGGACCTGTAACTGTAAGGATGGCAGTGGTTTAAGGGGAGCAGGGGCAAGGGCCGTTACCTCTGCCAGGGCTGGAGGTAGTCCCTGACGGGCTAATTGGTCCTGGACAGAACTTTTCAGGATCTCCCTGATCCTGCAGAACTTTAATCTGATCCTCTAACTCGGCTTCCAGGGATAGGGCCATCTGATAGATGACGTAGCCAAGGCAAATGAAGTAAACCGTCAGTAGTAAGATATCGACTTGCATAGTTATGAGGGGTGGAGCATGGTCCCTAGTTAGCAGTGGGTATGGAAAGGAGAAACCAGAAATCCCGGCCTTCCGATAGGGACCGATCGCTCCAGGGAGAACAATCTACTCCCACTCAATGGTGCCAGGGGGTTTGGAAGTAATGTCGTAAACCACCCGATTGACGCCCTCGACTTCGTTGACAATGCGATTGGAGAGGGTCTCTAGCAACTCGTAGGGAACTCGTGACCAGTCAGCAGTCATGCCATCTTCACTGCTGACTAAACGCAGCACAATTGGGTAGGCATAGGTGCGTTGATCTCCCATCACCCCCACACTGCGTACCGGTAGCAGCACCGCAAAGGCTTGCCAGAAATCGTTGTACATGCCTTGTTTGTTAATTTCATCTCGAACAATGTAGTCGGCATTGCGAAGAATCTCCAGCCGTTCTTCGGTGATTTCGCCAATGATGCGAATGGCTAATCCTGGGCCAGGAAAGGGATGGCGACGGACAATCTCCGCCGGCAAGCCAATCGATAGGCCCACCTTACGGACTTCGTCTTTAAAGAGTTTTCGCAGGGGCTCCACCAGTTTGAATTGCAAGTCCTTAGGTAAACCACCAACGTTGTGGTGGCTTTTGATTTTAACGGCAACCCGCTCTCCCGTTTTAGGGTCGACATTGGTATCGGCAGATTCAATCACATCAGGATAGAGAGTGCCCTGGGCCAGATAGTCAAAGGGGCCCAGGTTTCTGGATTCCTCTTCAAAAACACGAATGAATTCATGGCCAATCCGCTTCCGCTTTTCTTCGGGGTCGGTAATACCAGCTACCCTGGTTAGAAATCGTTCCTGGGCACGGATATGGTGCACTGGAATATGGAACTGCTCCTGGAACAGTTTAATCAGCCGTTCGGGTTCTTCCTTACGCATAAACCCCTGATCAATAAACATGCAGGTGAGCTGATCGCCAATCGCCTCATGCAATAGAAAGGCCAGGGTAGAGGAGTCAACCCCTCCAGAAAGGGCCAGCAGTACCCGTTTATCGCCCACCCGTCCGCGGACTTCCCGAATCGCCTCCTCTACAAAGGCAGCGGTGGTCCAGGTGGGTTCACAATGGCAGATGTGATACACAAAATTACGAATCAGGGCCAGTCCTCCCTGGGAATGGACGACCTCGGGATGGAATTGCACCCCGTAAAATTTACGCTGGTGATCGGCAACGGCGGCACAGGGAGTATTACGGGTATGGGCTAGGACCGAAAAGCCAGGGGGCAACTGGCTAACGGAGTCACCGTGGCTCATCCACATGGTGGTACCGGGCTCCACATTGGTGAGCAGATCGGTGGGATCGTCAATCAGTAAATCGGCCTTGCCATATTCTCCCCGCTCGGCCCGTTCTACCTGGCCACCCAACTGTTGCACCATCAGCTGCATACCGTAGCAAACCCCTAACACCGGAACGCCCAAACTCCAGATCTCTGGATCACAGTGGGGAGCAGCTTCAGCGTAGACTGAATTGGGACCGCCGGACAGAATAATGCCCCGGGGGTTGAGTTGCCTCAGTTGCTCTGCGGTGGTGCGGTAGGACAACACCTCGGAATAGACTTCGGTTTCTCGGATGCGTCGGGCGATCAGCTCTGAGTATTGGGACCCAAAGTCAAGAATAACCAGCATCTGGCGGTTGACTTCAGATAGTAAGGGTTCCTGCAGGGAGGAAAGGGGTTCGGTTTGCAAAGACACGGCTAAATCCTGGGGATAGACAGGGCAAGGGAAACGATAGCTGGAGAGGGATGAGAGTTAGAGAACTTGAAAGGGTTTAGAACCCGGAGGATTGGGATCAAGAAGTGCGCCAGGGAAAAATCCTTAGCAGACAGTCCCAGGGGTGATAGATAGCGGTCCTAACCCTGGAGCTAGACCGGTCAACTAACCCGAGAGTTTTGGTCAGTATGTCTTAACCAGGGCAGGTTTTAAATAGGTAAATGTAAAAAAAATATTGGTCTTTAGGTTAGGGCAGGGGGGCAAGCCCGACTGTACTAACTCTGGGCGGGCTGAAAACTTAGAGAAGACAGACTGGCCATGTAGGTCTGGTAAAACTGCTCAAAAACAAACAATTGACCCTGGGGCAGGGGACTACAACTATAAAAAATATTCTGTAACTTAGTCTACCAAAACTTGGTGGAGCAGAGTTTTGCCGGTGGGGCTGGTGGCTATAATCTGGCGATCGCGGTTAAAAACCATTGAACCAATCCTCAGCGATCGCCCCGTCAGAGCGGTGACGTAGTCCCTGGCCCGCTGATCAATGCGGTTGACGATGTGGTTATAAACCCCCTCGGCTACCCCTTCTTTCTGTAGCAGGGCGAGCCCGGCCTCCACCGTAGGTTCCTGCAGCACCGCCTGAATCACTGCCAGATTTACCCCCTGGATGGCGCAGCAGGCGGCTAAAATTTCCTGGCGACCGTCCGCCAGGTGATGGTGGGTGTGAAAGATTCCCCCCGCCAGTTTTAATAACTTACCGTGGTATCCCAGCAGTAATACCCCCTGCAATTGCCGCTCCGCCGCCTCCAGTAGGAGCGGCCCCAGCCAGTTGGCAGTTTTCAAGCGACAGTGGGGATCAATGCCCAACTGTAAGGCCAGATCCAGGCCATTTTCCCCCAGGCAAAACACCAGCACTGGATAGCTGGTGGCCAGGCGGGCCAGGGTGTGGCGAGCCTGGTCCAGTTGGCCGGGAGCGCTGAGGGGAGCGGCGATGCCGGAGGTACCCAGGAGGGCCAGTCCGTCTATGACCCCAAAGGCGGCGTTAGAGGTCCGTGCCGCCAGGCTGCGACCCTCGGGCAAAATGACTGTGACCCGTAGGGTTTTACCCACCGGCAGCCAGGGGATGAGATGGTGGTGCATCAGTTGGCGGGCGTAGCCATAGATGGCGGGTTCTCCTGCCTGGTGGTGATGGCGGCCCAGCCCTTCGCCCCCCATCAGTAGAATCGGCTCGCCCTGGTCTGGACTACCCCAGGTGACCATGGCCCAGATCGGGGTATGGCGGGTGAGATCCAGGTTATCCCCAGGATCGCTGTGGGTAATGGCCAGCACCGCACCGTCAGGGAGGGGGGCCAGTTGGTGAATGGGAAGGGTAGCGGTCTGGTCAGGGTTGACCAGATTAAGGGTAACCTGATTGGGGCGATCGCCCTTGTCGAGTAGACACCGTAGGGCGGCGACGGCGGCAGCACAGGCAAAGACCGGTAGGGTATAGCCGGACCGGGGTGGGCTGGACATAGGCGACTCAATTGGCGCGACTGTAGGACTATTGGCCTAGCGATCCTGGCGCAGGGTAAGGCTTTCCAGGGACTTTCCAGGGGGTAGGTTAACAAACACCCGATCGCCCGCCTGCAAGCCATTTAAGATCTGGATTTTATCTCCTGCCTGGGGTCCCAGGGTAACGGGTTGGAAAACAATATCCTGGCCCTTACCGGGTACCAGTAAACCGGTCTGGCCCCGCTGGGTCACCACAGCCACCGTTGGTACCACCAGGGCGTCGGCCACCTGATTGGCAATAAAGGCAACATTCACAGTCATATTCGATCGCAGTTGGTCCTTGCCGCTGTCTAATTGAATACGGACCTGAAACAGGGTGACATTTTGCCGTTCAATCGCCTCTGGGGCGATGCGTTTGACTCGACCGCGAAAGGTTTGCCTGGCCAAGCCATCGGCTTCTACCTCTACCCGTTGCCCCAATTGAATCAGGCTGATATTGGCCTCTGGTACCTCCGCCAGTACCTCCAGGTCTTGGGCCAGGGCCACAATCGCTGTAGAACTGGCGGAGGAAGCCTCGGAAGCAGAGGTGGTGGGGGTAACAAAGGCTCCGGCGGTGGCAAACTTTTGGGTAATTACCCCAGCAAAGGGAGCTCGAATTTCCCGTTCCGCAAGCCGCACCTGGCTACCCTGTAGTTGGGCCTGGGCCTGGGTCAGGTGAGCTTGGGCCTGGATTAAGGCCTCTGGTGTGGGCTGATTTTCTAAATCCTGAAGGCGCTGCTGAGCTTCAGCTACCCGAGATCGGGCTTGGGCCAGTCCTGCCTGGGCACTACGTTGTTCCCGGAGAGCGTTGTCCAGGGTAGCGCGAGAAATGGCTCCCCGGTCAAACAGAGTCTGGTTGCGCTCCAGTTCAGCCCTGGCCAGATCTAATCGGGCCTGGCTATCCACCACCTGGGTCTGGGCCGTAGCTACCCCCGCCCGGGCCTGGGCCAGAACGGCGGGACGACTACCCCGGCTAAGGTCAGCCAGAGCCGCCTTTGCCTCCGCTACAGCGGCCTGGTATTGATTGATCTGGGCCTTAATATCTCGACTCTCCATGCGGGCAATTAGTTGGCCCTGGTTGACCCGATCCCTTGCTCAACGTAGAGATGCTCTACGATACCTGCATTAGCAGGGCTGAGGTTAACGGTTTGGCCGGGTTTTACCCGCCCACTAGCACTCACCCGCACCGTCAGCGGCTGGAGACTAGCGACGGTGGTAAAGGAATTGATGTCGTAGGGGGTCGATCGACTGCGCCAGATCAAAACCCCAATACCCACAGTTAGTACCATGGTCCCGGCTAGCAAAGCCCCCAGCCATAGCGGCAAACTACGCTGTTGACCAGAAAAGGGAAAGGCCATAGATAACCAGGAAGCGATTGTCCCCTCAGGGGGGTGTACCTATACAAATAATAACCTCCAAGGCCAAAGGCCCTGGAGGTGGTTTAACATAATAAAGTTTGATATAGAAATGAAACGCGTTCTTCACATCCTTAGTTTGCTGGTAATGCCAGGAAAGGGAAATGATTTAGGTTGACTTTTCCTGTGATTAAGAATCACTAACCCTAGCACCTGAACCCCTTACCCTGGGTTTGAAAAAGTCAGGGTAAGGGGAGACCTGGCAAGAACAGGCTATGCTATCTCTTGTGATTTTTTCTTGAAGGGGCACCATGGGTCGGCTCAGTGGGTTACTAGGCTTGGGTCTCTGCTGCGGATTGGGCTTAGCTACGGCTGCCTGTGGCTTTAGGCAGAAGGTCGAGGGTCCAACGCCCCCCCCCGCCTCACCAGGGGCTGTTCAGCCCGTTGCTCCCGCTCCCCCCAGGCGTCTCCCAGTGCCACGCCAGTCCCTAATGCTGCCGTTGTCCCTGCCCCGACTGAACCCGGCACCCCCCTCAGCCCTCCCCAGGCGGCCCAACTGATTGCCGCCCAGCCAGAGGCCCACATTAATCTTCGCTCTGCCCCCAGTACTACCGCCTCGCCTCGGGGCTACGGATTGGTGGGGGACCCTGTACAACTGTTGAGGTCAGTCCAGGCTGGCGACGACCTCTGGTACTACGTCAAGTTTGAACAATCCGGGGCAGAGGGCTGGATTCGTCAAGACTTTATTAACATTGCCGGTCGTCCCCAGCCCCTGCCCAGTTCTGTTGCCACCGGTCGCCAGTGCAAAGGGGTGATGGAGTCCCTGGCCTTTACTGTCTACTACGATGACGCGGGGTTTCATCTGGTGCGGTTTCTGAATCTGGAAACCAAAAATAGCTTTGATAGTTCCCTCACCCGCCAGGGCAATGATGCCCAGGCAAAGCCGGTTTATGGGGGTACTGCTACCCCGCCTAAGGCTGGTACCTATAAGGTGCAGATCACTGATTTATCGGGGGGAAGCCAGGTGGCGGTTCCCAATTAGCAATTAATTACGATGGCATGGCCGGTACGGGCCTCTGTCCTTGATCTAGTGTCCTATCCCTACTCTCCAGAGGCCTTGAATATCCCTGAATTGTCATCAACTAAGGTTGCTATTGTCCACGAATGGTTGCAGGCTCGGGCTGGCTCTGAAAAGGTGGTAGAGCAAATGCTTGGTCTTTTTACCCAGGCGGATCTGTTTGCCCTGGTCCATTTTCCCCATCCCCAGGGGGGACCGATTCTGCCTACCCATACCCGAGTGCAGACCTCCTTTTTGCAGCACCTACCCCTGGCCCAAAAGTACTTTCGCCATTATTTACCCCTCATGCCCCTGGCGATTGAGCAGTTTAATCTGGACTCCTATGATCTGGTGATCTCCAGTAATCATGCCGTTGCTAAAGGGGTGATTACCCGAGCCAATCAGTTCCATGTCAGCTATGTCCACACCCCTATTCGCTATGCCTGGGACTTACAGCATCAATACCTCAGCCAGTCAGGCCTGAAGGGCCTGGGCTCGGGCCTCACCCGTTTAGTCCTCCACTATTTGCGGCTGTGGGATCTGGCCGCTGCCAGTCGCGTCGATTGCTTTTTGGCCAATTCTCGCTACGTTGCTCGTCGTATTTGGAAAACCTATCGTCGTCCCGCTACGGTCCTTTATCCACCGGTGGCCGTTGATCGGTTTCGCTGGCATCGCGATCGCGAGGACTTTTACCTCACGGTTTCCCGTTGTGTGCCCTATAAGCGAGTTGATCTGTCAGTGGCTGCTTTTAACCAACTGGGTTGGCCCCTGGTGGTGATGGGGGATGGTCCAGGTCTAGAGCAATTGCGGCGATCGGCCAGGGAAAATATCACCTTTATTCAGAAACCTGATGATGCTCTGGTGGCTGATTACATGGAGCGTTGCCGGGCCTTTATCTTTCCCGCCGAGGAAGATTTCGGCATCACCGTTGTCGAAGCTCAAGCCGCTGGGGCACCGGTGATCGCCTATGGTCAGGGTGGTAGCGGGGAAACTGTCCGGGCTGGTCAGACTGGGGTTCTGTTTCACCAGCAAACCGTTGAGGCCCTGATGGCGGCAGTTAGTTACTTTGAGGAAATTCGCAGTCACTTCAGAGCTGAAATTATTCGGCATCATGCTGAAGGGTTTTCTGAGCAGCGCTTCCGTCAGCAACTGTGGGATTTTGTCAACCATCAATGGGTGAATTTTTGTCAGGGTAATGGCTTAGAGTAAGGACGGAAATCCAGGGCAATGAGCAGGCGTATGTTTCTTCCACAACGGGCGGTTAATCCGGTCAAGGCTTCTTTGAAAATGTCCAGTCGCTCCATTCCCATGGTGGGTTTACTGGCTACCGCTGACCTACTGGCCCTATTGCTGGCCGGAGCGATCAGTGTTTATGGGCGGCTGGTTCTGGATGGCCAGTACCAGCCGATGCTCTACGGACAACTGTGGCCGGTGCTGGGGGTATTTATTCTGGCCTATGGCCTGGCCGGACTCTATCCCGGAGTATGTGTTAGCCCGGTGGAGGAGCTACGGCGGGTGGTGTTATCGACCACCTTTATTTATCTGGTGTTAGGATCCGGTATCTTTCTGGTACGTCAGGGAGAAACCTACTCTCGCAGTGTGTTTCTACTGGCCTGGTTGTTCTCCCTGCTTTTAGTGCTTCTGGGGCGATGGCTGGTCCGCCACCTGTTTGCTAAATGCGACTGGTGGGGCTATCCGGTGTTAATTTTGGGGGCGGGACGGACCGGCGAACTGGTGATTAAAACTTTGAAAAACCAGCCCTGGTTTGGTCTTAAGCCTATGGCGGTACTGGATGATAACCCTGCTATCAAGGGTCAACTATGGGGTATTCCTGTAGTCGGTGGCCTGGCCCTGGCCCCTCTTCTGGCTCGTCAACGGGATATTCACTACGCCATTGTGGCGATTCCAGGGGTAGATCGTCAACGCTTGCTGACGATTCTGGAGGACTATGGCCATAGTTTTGCCCATTTACTGATGATTCCTGATCTGTTTGGTCTGGCCAGTCTTTGGGTGGGAGCCAGGGATTTGGGGGGTATTCTGGGTTTAGAAATTAGTCAACGTCTGCTCTTACCTGGATCACGCATTACTAAGGCGCTGCTAGACTTCTCTCTAGCCTTGATACTGGCGGTTTTGCTGTTACCGCTGCTGCTGCTGGTGACAATTTTGATCAAGCTAGACTCCCCAGGCCCCTTATTTTACGGTCAGCAACGGCTGGGCCAATATGGTACGCCCTTTGTGGCCTGGAAGTTTCGCACCATGGTTGAAAATGCTGACCAGGTTTTGGAGAATTATTTGCAGGCCAATCCCGTGTTGCGTCAGCAATGGGATGCGGATCATAAGCTACGTTACGATCCCAGGGTGACCACCATTGGTCGCCTTTTACGGCGCACCAGTCTGGATGAATTACCCCAATTATGGAATGTACTGCGGGGTGAAATGAGTCTGGTGGGACCTCGCCCCATTGTTGGGGATGAGATTGAACGTTACGCCGAAACCTACAGACTTTATACCCGAGTTTTGCCAGGGCTGACCGGGTTATGGCAGGTTTCGGGGCGCAATAATATTTCCTACCCCGCCCGGGTTAACCTGGACGCCTACTACGTGAGGAACTGGTCGGTATGGCTGGATATTTATATTCTGGTGAGAACTATTTGGGTGGTTATAACCGGGGAGGGAGCTTATTGAGCGGGGGTAGCGATCGCCCCCATCGGGTCGGCGATAGGCCGGGCTAGAATAGCAAGAGTTCAGAATAGCCATCAGTTTGCACTCCTGTTCAGCTCCAGCCCGATCCCCTGAGGCCAGGTTCAATGTTATTTTTTCAGCTCCATATCATTTCAATCCCTATATCATTTCAAGCTCTTGCTATGGATTTGACGACAGCCCTACCGACTGGCTTAATTACTCTACGAGAGGGGGTAGAAGCGGCTTTGGTGGTAGCTATTGTACTGGCTTGCCTGAGTAAGGCCCACTGTCAGCGCCTTAACCCCTGGGTCTACGGTGGAGTGGCCGCCGGTTTAGCTGGTAGTGCCATGGTAGGCCTGGCCCTGGGTATCAGTCTTCGGCAGGTGCAACTGGTGCTACCCCATCTGCGCAGTGTGGTCACTCCCCTGCTGAATGTGCTGTTTGGGGCGATCGCCATCCTCATGCTGAGCTGGATGCTATTGTGGATGACCCGCCAGGCCCGCAGCCTCAGGGGAGAAATTGAGGGAGCCGTGCAAACCGCTCTGCAGGGAGGAGAGGCGGCTGGCTGGGGAATTTTTAGCCTGGTCTGTATCGCCGTACTACGGGAGGGCTTTGAAACGGTTTTGTTTATCTTTACCAACGTCGAAGCCAGTCTTAGTGCCGCCTTGGGAGCCCTGGTGGGGCTGGCGGCAGCGGCAATTCTGGGGATCGCTTTATTTCGCTGGGGCCTCACCATTAACTTGAAGCAGTTCTTTCAGGTGATGGGGATACTGCTGCTGATGATTATTGGTGGTTTAGTGATTTCAGTGCTAAAAAACCTGGATGCGGGGCTGGCTACCCTGAGCCAGGTTGGGGGCACCTACGGAGACCTGTGTATTGCTCAAGCTTCCTGTATTTTAGGTCCCTTGCTCTGGGACACCAGTGGTATTTTGCCCGATCGCCAGTTTCCCGGCATTGTGCTGAAAACCCTCCTGGGCTATCGCGATCACCTCTACCTACTGCAGGCGATCGCCTATGGGGGTTTCTGGATCATTGTGGGCGGCAGCTATTTTCGCAGCCTTAGTCCCCAGTCTGGTCAGAAACCTGTCCAGGCCGGTCCACCCCCGGTTTAATTGACTGGGGTTGCTTCGCAGGCCCCAATGCTAACCCAGCTACCGCTGCATTCCCCTTCTCCATCGTTGTACCACTCCTTTTCCAGATCGGGGCACTGTGCTTCAGGGTATCAATGGCATACTGGCAAGCGGCGAAGGCTTCTGACCGATGGGGGCAGCCGATCGCTACCAGCACACTGATTTCACCGATGGTTAATCGACCGATACGATGGTGAATAACCACGCGATTGACCTGGGGCCAGGTCTGGTAAATCTGGGCCTCAATCTGGCGAAAAACTACCAAGGCCATAGGCTCGTAAGCCTGGTATTCTAGCGCCATCACTGCCCTGCCGTCGCTGTGGTTGCGCACCACGCCGCTCATCACCACCACAGCCCCATTACAGGGTTGATCTGCCAGGCTGTAGGCGGTATCCAGACTGAGAGGCGCAAGGGTAATGCGAAAGTTAGGGAAAGGGGTGGTCACAGGGGTAGAAGGGGAGAGCGTGACCATGGGCGGCTGAGATAGCAAGGATAACCATACTGGCTCAATCATAGCAGAGGAGGTTAGCTTGAGTTTTCAAATATGGGCTTGGGCTCTCCTGGTTGACCTATCAACGCTAGACTTAATCAATAGCTGGTTGCATTCTTGCAATGCAAACATCCTCTAACCCTGGTTCGCTGATCAATGAAATACCTATGGTTACTACTGGGCTGATTTTGCTGGTGGCGATCGCCATTCTGGTGTGGGGCTACCGCCGCGCCCTTCCCTACGGTACCCCTGGCCTGCTGGCCTGGCTACAGTCGGTAGTTTTGATGGCTCCCTGGCTACTCTTTTTTGGTCTAGTAGCCCTGGGAGTTTACCTCAATCTGGTGGGGGTTCTGGCCCTGTTGCTGGTGTCTACAGGGATTTATATTTATCTGGGGCGTCGTCTGCGTACCCTGGCCCAGTCCAGTCCTGCTTCGGACCTGAGGCCCTTACCCGATGAACAGGCTGCTGCACCCACCGATCAGGTCACCGCTACTCCTGGAACAACGGTAGAGATTGCTATTCCAGCTGCCGACCTGGTGCAAATTGAAGGCATCTTTGGTTTGGACACCTACTTTCGTACTGAAACCATAGCCTATGACCAGGGGGCGATCTTTCGCGGTAACCTGCGCGGCCAACCGGCGCAGACCCAGGCGGAGCTGAGTCGTTCATTGACAGAACGGTTGGGCGATCGCTATCGGCTGTTTCTGGTAGAAAACCAGGATCAACGGCCAACGGTGGTGGTGCTACCCGCCAGTTTAGATCCGGTCAAAACTACCCCTATTCAATGGGCGATCGCTGGGGTATTGGGCCTTGTGACCCTCTTCACCGGCCTAGAGGCCGGGGCCCTATTGCAGGGTTTTGATCTGCTACAGGACTCCTCCCGGTGGCCCGATACCATACCCTTTCTAGGGGGACTGCTGGTTATCCTCTTTAGTCATGAAGCAGGTCACTGGCTCCTGGCCCGACGCCATGGCGTTCGTTTGAGTCCTCCCTTCCTAATTCCCACCTGGCAAATCGGTAGTTTTGGCAGTTTGACCCGCTTTGAGTCTTTATTGCCTAACCGCACCAGCCTGTTTGACATTGCCTTTGCCGGCCCGGCTTTGGGAGGGTTGGTTTCCCTGGCAATGCTGGGGGTGGGTTTGGTGCTATCCCATCCTGGCAGTGCTTTTCAGTTACCGGTAGCCTTTTTCCAGGGATCGGTACTGGTGGGTACTCTGGCTCGGGTGGTGCTGGGGGATGCTCTACAGGCACCCCTGGTGGATGTTCATCCCCTCAGTATCTACGGCTGGTTAGGCCTGGTGATTACAGCGTTAAACCTGATGCCTGCCGGTCGTCTAGATGGCGGACGGGTGGTACAGGCGATTTATGGTCGTAAGATTGCTGGCCGTACCACCGTTATTACGCTGATTTTACTGGCTCTGGTATCTCTGGCGAACCCTCTGGCTCTGTACTGGGCAGCCTTAATTGTGGTGCTGCAACGAAATCTGGAGCGGCCTTGCCTGGACGATTTGACGGAACCCGATGATACTCGGGCCGCCTTGGGATTACTGGGCTTATTTCTGGCTTTGGCGGTACTGATACCCCTCAGCCCATCCCTGGCAGGACGACTTGGGATTGGCGGTTAAGGTTATTACCGGACGGGTTTGGCCTGATCTATAAACTGAACAGCCCAATTTCCAGATTTACTGGGAATTGGGCTGAAGCTGAACAAGAAAAATAGGTCAAACCCTTGAGCCAGACTTGGACTGGGTTGAGGGCCTGAGCCTAACGGTAGCGCTTTTTACGTCGGGCTACGGCCTTACGTTTACGCTTTTCCTGAGGGGTTTCAAAATGACGACGACGTTTTACCTCAGAGAAAATTCCAGCCTTAGAGACCTGCCGCTTGAAGCGGCGCAGAGCTGATTCGATGCCTTCGTTTTCACCGACAAGGACTTGAGTCATAGGAAAATGTCTTTTCTCCTTTTATAGAATAGAGTGAAATTGGATGGCCTTACCACCGTAAAGGCGAAACTGTAAATTTAGTCCTAATCTTGAGGACTGCCTAAATCGCTGCAGCAAGAGCTGAATAGGCGTTCTGTGTCGCCTGCTTTCGGCTAAAGGTAGCTGCGGCTATGATAAATATCTTGAGGTCGCCTGGGAATGGTCAAGTCACCTCCTGGGATCCCAAGCCGATCTGTGCAGACAGTAAAACCAGGGCACTGAATCCCTGTAATTGTATTTAGGTTATCACAGATAGGAGATCTGTCTCTGGCCCAGCCCTCCTTAGAAGTTGTTATCCTGGTTTTTAAGGTTTCTCAGGCAGTACAGAGGGCCTTACCCAGGCGTTGCTGGCAAAAGTTTTTTTCTTCAGGCCGCAGACTCCCGTAAGTCACATCGCGGCGCAGTAGCATTCCGTTGTGGCCAGCTAACAACCGGGGCAGTTCCTGGTTAGCAATAATCTTTAGGCTGGCCATATCGTAGGTAGTGTAGGTGGTCAGGTCGGCACTATTAAAGTCAATGTCTACAACGGTAATGGTTTTTCGGGTGGGCAGTTTACTATCGATCAAGGGCCGGGGCCCGGCTCCCAAAATTCCCGTATGTAGAAGTTGCAATTTACCCTTGTGGGCTGGATAGTAGGCATGATGGTGGCCACTAATGACAGTATGGACGTGATGATGCTCTAGCATGGCCTGGAGGCGGGCGGAATTTTCCAGAACCTCCCCAGGTTCGTCACGGCCTACGGCTACGGCATAGAGAGGAAGGTGGCTAATTACAATGCGGGCCTTGGCGGTTTGGGCGGCGGAACTGCCCAGGGCTCGATCAATCCAGGTCAGTTGTTGATCAGAAATACGGCTCGAGGAACCATCCCAGGCCATGAAGAAGACGCCACCGTAGGTAAAGGTGTAGTAGAAGGGGAATTGGGAGCGATCGATAAAGTTCAAACCAGGATTATGGGTGGGATGGTTCCAATAGGCGGCTGCCCGATCGCGTTCCTGGCTAAATAGGTACTGCCCCCTCACCCCCAGGGCACCGGAGGCATCGTGGTTACCCAGAGTAAAGCCGTAGGGAATTTTCTGCTGTCGTAAAGGAGCAGTGATGTGGTCATCAAAGGCCTGCCACATGGCGTCGATGCGATCGCGGCTAAGGGCAGGATTCTGTCCGGCCACCATATCGCCACTACACACCACCAGATCGGGCTGCCAGAAAGGCAGTAGAGTCATGCCCTGATCCACCTCGGGTTCGTAATCGGTGGAACCGTAGGCACTATTTAAGTCACTGATCACTACCAGGCGAATATCCTGGCGGGGTGGGTTGACTAATTCTGGGTGACTCGCTATCAGGGCCTGGGTCTGGGCTGATAAGACCGGGGTGGCTTTGGTGGGGGAAGTCGTAAGGGGAGGATTGGGGCGAAGGGCCGATTGGGAAAAAAGCACCTGCTGGTAAAGGGCCAGGCCGATCACCACCAGCAAACCCAAACTCAGGCCAGTCAGAAATCGCTTTAGAAACATGGCAAGGGGAAACAGAGGCCTAGCACAACTTTACTCCATGACTGGTGTGGTGGACGAACCGTAGCCAAGGCCAGTGGTTTGCCAGGGTGGCCACCCAAGCCATACTTAAAGCAGGCCTATGCACCGCTAAAAGTAGTCCTAGGGATCTACCCAGCGACCATCCGCCTTAATCAGCTGAATCAGTTCTGCCACCCCTTCGCCTTCGGGTACTCGCTTAATTTCATCACGCCCTCGATACAGGGAAATATAGCCAGGGGTTTTACCTACATAACCATAGTCCGCATCGGCCATTTCTCCAGGACCGTTGACAATGCAACCCATAACGGCGATGTCAAGGCCAGTCAGATGCTGGGTTGCTTCGCGTACTTGATGAAGCACCTCTTCCAGATTAAACAAGGTACGCCCACAGGAGGGACAGGCAACGTACTCTACCATGGTTTTGCGTAGCCCCAAGGCCTGCAGAATGCTATAGCACACAGGAATCTCTTTTTCGGGGGCTTCCGTTAGGGAAACTCGAATCGTATCACCAATGCCATCAGCTAAAAGGGTGGCGATACCGGCAGTAGATTTGATACGACCGTATTCGCCATCTCCCGCTTCAGTTACTCCCAGGTGCAGGGGGTAATCCATTCCCAACTGATCCATGCGTTTTACCATCAGCCGATAGGCGGCCACCATCACCGGCACCCGTGAGGCCTTGAGAGAAATCACCAGATTACGAAAGTCCAGGGACTGGCAAATGGCAATAAATTCCAGGGCAGATTCCACCATGCCGGCCGGGGTATCTCCATAGGTGAAAAGCATCCGCTCCGCCAGAGAACCGTGGTTTACGCCAATTCGCATTGCCTTACCCTGGTCCCTCAGGGACACCACCAAAGGCTCCAGAGTGTCACGAATTTTCGAGCCAATTTCCTCAAATTCAGCTTGACTAAAGGCCGTACGCCCAGCCTGGGGTTTTTCAAAAACGTAGAGACCAGGGTTAATACGTACCTTGTCAACATGCTTGGCTACTTCCAAGGCTATTTTCAGGCCGTTGTGGTGTACATCCGCCACCAGGGGTACGGGTTGGTAGGTGTCTGCCAAAATTTTACGAATATCTCCCAGGGCTTTAGCGTGGGCCATACTGGGAACGGTTACCGAACAATTTCGCAACCAATTTCGTGCAGTCGACGAATAGCTGCAACAGAACCTTCAATATCGAGGGTGTCTTCATTGATCATGGACTGCACAACCACCGGGTGGCCGCCGCCGATGGTGACACTTCCAACGGTAACGGGGCGGGTCTTGCGTCGGTGGATAGTCGTATCAAAGGCTGGATTGGCAGCCAGAGAACTGGCCTGAGGGATGGGACTGGGTAGGGTTTGCATAACCATTCTGCAGGACTGACTGAATTGAGGGTGGAACCTTACTGTTTCAGAGTGCCACAGAATAGTCTTTTTAACCTAACGGAATGGCTATCGGGACAATCACGCCGGACCTCCGTCCCCCTTTTCAAGGGTTCCCTGACTGACCTCACCTGGTACTAGAGCACTTTATCCAGACCGTAGATTAGTGACTTCAAGGCCATTACTCGCCGGATACACAGTAACACCCCTGGCATAAAGCTAGCCCGATCGCTGGTGTCGTGGCGAAGGGTGTACAGTTGCCCCGGCGCGCCAAATAAAATCTCTTGGTGGGCGATCAACCCCGGCAGCCGCACACTATGGATATGGATGCCCTCCGCCGTTTGACCACCCCGAGCGCCCTTGAGGGTCTCGGTTTCGGTAACCAGGGGTGGATTAAAGTTTTTATGGGCCTGGGCCAGCATTTGAGCGGTTTGGACCGCCGTTCCGCTGGGGGCGTCAGCCTTTTGATTGTGGTGCAGTTCAATAATTTCTACATGGTCAAAGTACTGAGCCGCCTGTTGGGCGGCCTGCTGCATCAACACCACCCCAATGGAAAAATTGGGCACCACCAGACAGCCGATGCTGGCCTTGTCGGCAAACTCTGCCAGATCTCGAATCTGGTTGACACTCAAGCCCGTTGTGCCGACCACCGGTCGCACCCCATAGGCGATCGCGGCTCGTACCGATTCGTATACGCTATCGGGATGGGTGAAATCCACCATCACTGCCAGTCCCTGACTTTGGGCCATGACCAGAGTGGCTTCTAAGTCATTCATCACCGGCACCTCTAGGGGTTGGCCGCCAATCACGGTACCAATATCCTCTCCCACCAGGTCGGGCTTTTTATCGATCGCCCCCACCAGAACCATATCTTCGGCTTGGGCTACCGCCTTAATCACCTCCTGGCCCATTTTGCCGCAGGCCCCGTTAACAACAACGGGAATCGGAGTTTGAGATGGGGTCATTAGAGTTTCCGTTCCAGGGACTTCAGGTATTCAGTATTAACTCCAGACTCGCGGGGCAAGGCGATTTTTCCGGTGCGGGCTACTTCCCGTAAACCGAAGCGACTCAACACCTGTACAATCGCCACCATTTTACCGGGGTCACCCACCACCTCCAGGGTCAGGGAATCCTCCGACACATCCACTACCCGAGCCCTAAAAATTTGAGCCAGGTCAATAATCTCAGCCCGATTAACGCTAGTGGCATTGACCTTGAGCAGCATCAATTCCCGCTCCACACAGGGGATATAGGTAAGGTCATTAACCTTAATCACATTGATTAATTTGTAGAGCTGCTTAGTCAATTGCTCAATCACCTGCTCATCCCCTGGCACCACCATGGTGATGCGGGAAATGCCGGGATTTTCTGTCGGGCCCACCGCCAGACTTTCAATGTTAAAGCCCCGACGAGCAAACAAACCGGCAATGCGAGTTAGTACACCCGCCTCATCTTCCACCAGCACTGACAGGGTATGCTTGATGGTCTGAGGCACAGAGGCCGGAATCGGTAGGGTGGCGGTATTCACCATAGACTTAAGGGGAAAGAGAACTGAAATACAGATCTAACTACGGGTTCTAATGGATCCAGGCTTAAATAACAGTTTCCCAGCCTCGAAGCATAGCTAAGGGTAAAAGGTTGAAGCCAGAATGGATCACTAAAAGTCAAGGCCGCACAGGTTTTTGACGACCTTTGTCGGTTTGCCTGGGGCCAAAACCTAATCTATCTATACTATCAGGTTGGTCTTAGCCCACCATAATGTAACTAAAAATTTCTACCTTTCCTTAGAGGTTGCTACTGGGCTTTAACCCTTGGAAATCTCTTCAAAATGCTCCTGATGGCAGTTAGTCTATCGTGGCTTGACCTGCATAGGGGATTGAGACAAAGAAGATAGGACCAGAAGCGGCAAAGGTTCTACAGACTTCTTTAGGTTTTGAAACCCTAACTGTCTAAACCTTAACTAAGAGAGGCTAAGTTTCTCTAAGGTCTGCTCTGCTGGCCTGGGTTTGACGGTAAGGTAAGCCCAGGTTTCTCTGCCTGGGAGCTGGCTAATCAAGAGCGGCTCCCAGGTGAGCGGGGGTAGTTATGGTGGAAGCGATAGGGCTGCTGCTGCGGAATTTGATGGATCTAAGGCACTTTCTGCTGGTGCCTCTAGGGTGTGTGGTGGCCTGGAGCTTGGTGCTGTTGATCCTATGGCAACTGGTGGCTCTGACCCGCGATGGGCTGCAACGGGCCAGAATTATGCACCAAATTCCCTGTGCCCAGTGTCGGTATTTTACCCATAGTCCTTTGCTAAAGTGTCCTGTTCATCCCCGAACGGCCCTGTCGGAGGCAGCCATCGGCTGTGCTGATTACGAGACCACAGCCTATCTAACCGGGCGATAGTATTTTTGCACCCTGTACCGCTATGCTGAATGCCGTACCTGTCGCTAATATTCTCACCGCTGCTGATTTGATCCAGGCCTATCAGGTTGGTCAACGCAACTTTGAGTACCTGGTCTTACCCGGAGTGGATTTACAGGGAGTTGATCTAAAGGGAGCTGATTTTAGCTATGCCGACTTGAGTGGGGTCAATTTAACCCGGGCTAACCTGCGGGGGGCTGACCTCAGCTATAGCAACCTGGGGGAAGCTGACCTGAGTCAGGCAGATCTGCGGGGGGCCATGATCATTGGAGCCAACCTTAAAACGGCCATCCTCAAGGAGGCCCAACTGGCTACCGCTGATTACGACCCCGACTCTACCCATTTTCCTGACGGCTTTGATCCCCGGCAGCACGGACTCAGGGCCGATCGCTGAGGTTCTGCGGGTTGACCCTAACTACCGCTGTACCATGTCATAATAAAGCCCCCAGTCAGCGGTAAACCAGCAGTGTCCTATTCCTCTGAGACCATCGAAGCAGCTATTCAGGCAGGAGAATTATCCTTTCAACTGCCCGATCCTAACGATGAGCAACTCTCTGACTACGATTTTCAGCGCCAGGTAGAGGCGGCCTGGCAGGTGTGCGATCGCTTTGACCTGCAAACCGATATCTGGCGGGGGCGAATTTTAAAGGCGGTGCGCGATCGGGAAAAGCGCGGCGGTGATGGGCGGGGTACCGGTTTTCTCAACTGGTTGAAGGACCGGGAAATTACTAAAAGCCATGCCTATAACCTGATCGAACTGGCAGAGAGTGCCGATCAACTCCTGCAGGCAGGGCTGCTGGCCCCGGCAGACGTTAATCAATTCAGTAAGCGGGCCTTTGTAGAGACTGCTAAGGCCGCTCCAGAGGTGCAGCAACTGGTCACCGACTCCGCCCGTAAGGGTGACCACATCACCCGTCGAGAAGTGCGTCAGGTGGCCGATGAATGGGCCGCCATGACCTCAGAGTTGATTCCCGAAACCCTGCGGGAAAAGGCGGCGAACCAGACCATTCCTACCCGCTATTTGGCTCCCCTGGTAAAGGAGATGGAAAAGTTGCCGGTGGCTCACCAGGCGACCCTGAAAACCGAGGTGGAACTCAATCCCGATCTCGATACCCTCAAGCAGGTGACTGCCGAAGCCCGTTATCTGTCAAAATACCTGGCCTCTGCTAACCAGGTGCAATTACTGGAGGCCATCGATCTGGATCTGGAACTGGCGTTGGAGGAAGCCCTGCGGGTGGGTTGCCTCAATTCTGCCGCCGATATGGTGGCCCAGGCTGCCCAAATTGAACAGACCGCCGTCCGGCTTTACACCACCTGGAAGCGCCTTAACCAGCTGGCGGAGCGGGTTTATCTGGATAGCGGCGAGAGTACCCCCCACCTGCGATCGCTACTGGCGGCCCTGGCTCCCATTACCCACGAAACCATTCAGGTACGACTGGGAGAGGCCGATAGCGTCACCGCCCAAACGATTCGCTGGCAATTAATCGGGGAGGAGACCTGAAACGCCATGGTAAATCGCCCCATCTACCTTGACCACCAGGCCACTACTCCGGTGGATCCCCGGGTATTGGAGGCGATGCTACCCTGGTTAGGTCAACATTTTGGTAACCCCGCCAGTGCTACCCATGCCTACGGTTGGACCGCTGCCGCCGGGATCAAAAAGGCTCGGGCCAGTCTAGCCGCCGCCATCAACGCCAGTCCTGAAGAAATTATCTTCACCAGTGGTGCCACCGAGGCTAATAATCTGGCCATTAAGGGGGTGGCAGAAGCTGGTTTTAACCGGGGGCGACACCTGATTACGGTGCAGACCGAACACAATGCGGTTCTCGATCCCTGTCGCTACCTGGAGGGTCTGGGCTTTGCCGTCACCTATCTACCAGTTGGAGCAGATGGGTTGATTAACCTGGAGGACTTAGAAGCCGCCTTTCGGCAGGATACCCTTTTGGTGTCGGTGATGGCGGCCAATAATGAAATAGGTGTCCTTCAACCCCTGGCGGAGATTGGTCAGCGCTGTCGAGATCGCGGCGTGCTATTCCACAGCGATGGAGCCCAGGCGATCGGTAAAATTCCTCTCGATGTGCAAAGTCTAGGAATTGATCTGCTTTCCCTTACCGCCCACAAGGTCTATGGCCCGAAGGGAATTGGCGCTCTTTATGTCCGGCGGCGGCATCCCCGGGTCTCCCTGGCTTCCCAGATCCACGGTGGTGGCCATGAGCGGGGGCTGAGATCGGGGACCCTGGCTCCCCATCAGATTGTGGGGCTGACCACGGCGGTGCAGTTGGGTCTGGCGGAGATGGCGGTGGAAGGGGACCGGTTGGGGCGGTTGCGCGATCGCCTCTGGGCTATGCTGCAGGCCAGTATACCTGTGCGGCGCAATGGCCATCCCCAGCACTGCCTGCCAGGCAACCTGAATATCAGCATTATGGGGGTGGATGGGACTGCCCTGGGGCTAGGGTTAAGGTCCCTGGTGGCCCTTTCCTCCGGGGCCGCCTGTAGTAGCGCCCGGCCTACTCCCTCCCATGTGCTCAAGGCCTTAGGCCACAGCGATGCCCTAGCCCAGGCCTCCCTGCGTTTTGGTTTGGGTCGCTTTACCACCGCTGAGGAGATTGAGCAGGTGGGTTCGGGAGTCGTGGCCACGGTGCAGACTTTGCTGGGGTTGTCTTGAGGGTAAGGCAGGGTGCCGTAGGGGCCTCTCCAGCGGTGCAGAACTATAGTGATAGGGCCCAAGGCTAGACCAGAAACAGCAAACTTTGGCTAAATCTCGATCCGGAAGACCCAGTCTCCATAGGCCTGGTCCCGGCCTTCGGTAATAGCGCTGAGTTGATGGCGCAGGCGATCGGTAAGGGGGCGCTGGGTCGGTAGGGTGTAGGATTCAACCTGGCGTACTGGCGTAATTTTAGCGGCCGTACCACTCAGAAAAACCTCCTCCGCAATGAATAGCTCCGATTTATCTACTGGCCGTTCGATCACCTCGATGCCCAAATTCCTGGCCAGGGTAAGAATGCTATCGCGGGTAATGCCTTCCAAAATATCCTGGTCATAGCCAGGGGTAATCAGCTTGCCGTGGCGAACAATAAAGACGTTCATGCCGGAAGCTTCGCTGACTTTGCCCTGGGAATTCATTAAAATCGCCTCATCAAATCCCGACTCTACCGCTTCCGTTTTGGCTAAAGAGGAGGTAATGTAAGCGCCGCTAATTTTGCCCCGCAAGGGTAGGCTGCGGTCCTCCTGACGATACCAGGAGCTAATCCGGCAGGTCACTCCCTCCGGTGAGAGGTAGTCCCCCAGCTCAAGTCCGTAGATAAAGAAGTTTTTCTCAACGTTGTGCAGTCGGGGAGAAATGCCCAGGTCAGAGGTATAAACCAGGGGCCGAATGTAAAAGGAGGTGGTGGGTTGGTTCTTTTTTACGAAGTCGGTAATAAGCGTCTGAATGGTTTCAGCCGGTAGGTCGTAGTTGAGCAGGCGAGCGCTGGTGCTGAGCCGCTGGCAGTGGCGATCGAGGCGAAACAGCAAAATTTGACCGTCGTGATCGGGATCGGGAATCCCTCGTAATCCGCCAAAAGCTCCTGTGCCGTAGTGAAGTGCGTGGGTAGCAATGGAAATTTTGGCATCGTTAAAATCCCGAAACTGGCCTTCAAAATAGGCAACGGGCAGAAAGTTATGCATGGCAGGGTCTGACCTTGAAGAAAGGCTGAACAAAAGTTGTTTACCAGAATAGTGCTAATTGCGGAAATCACCACCATCAACTTCAGTCTTCTTATCGCGATTCCATGCCTGGGCTTCGGGGACCCATCAGGGGGCGGAGAGAAACTTCAGATAATCCTGGGTGAGGTCTTTAACCGCCGCTTCGTAAAACCGTTGGCCATGGTCTGGAGTGGCCAGGGCCGGGTTGGATCCCATGCGCCCGTCGGGATAATGGCGACGAAAATCCTCTGGACCGTAGATGGGAAAGCCGGAAACGGCAATGGGGGGATTTAATTCGGCTTTTTTAATCTGATCGGGATAAACGTATTGAGTCAGGGCTACTTCACTGGGGGTGGCGTGGGACCCCTCCTGATCGCCATAAAGTTCTTTGGCCAGGCTGTAGACCGAGGCCGCCATAAACCAATTGGCCAGACCGCAGCGGACCTCTGCTGCCTGGGGCAATGGGGCCGCCGCCAGGGCAGCATAGGTTTCGGCAAAGGCTGCCTTTAAGGGTGCAATGTTGCCCCCGTGGCCGTTGATAAAGAAAAATCGGGTAAAGCCGTAGCCCACCAATGGTTTTAGGTAATCTTGCAAGAGGGCAATCAGGGTACTGGGTCGTAGGCTCATACTGCCGGGAAAGGCGGTATGGTGCAGGGCCATGCCCACATTAATGGTGGGCCCCACCAGGGCATTGGCGGCTTCTCCCACTCCCCGGGCCACCACTTCGGCACAAATGGCATCGGTGCCAATCAGGCCCGTAGGGCCATGCTGTTCTGTCAATCCAATCGGGAAAATAATCCCCTGGGAGTGCCTTAGGTAGGTTTCAACTTCGGGCCAGGTACAGAGGTGGAGAAGCATGGCAAGGGGCGATCGCAAGGTCAATTTTTACTATAGTTGGGGGATTCACCCCAGCGGTCAACTATTTAAGGAACACTAAAGGGATCTTTTCATCTTCAATACTTCTCAGACTTAGCTAAAATTAGTTCATGTTTATGCCGGTCTGGTCAACCGGCGAATAGTGGCATTCAGTAATCATCCATCGCCATTCCCCCTGTCCAGGGCGATTGCCCATCTGATTTCTACCTCCCCTGATTCAGCTCCTTTCAGGACTTATCTTACCGGCCCAGGAGAAGCGCCTATGCTACATCGCAAGATCTATCAACTCTGTTGTGATGGTCGAGAAGTCTGGATCTTCCTGAGGGATCAACAGCGTTGGATAGAGCGGGCCCGAATTCTCGATATTGAGGGGGATTTAATTACTCTGAGGTACGAAACCGAAGAGGATGATGAAATTTGCTCCTGGGAAGAAATGGTTCGTATAGAAAGCATTGGTGCCATTACCCAACGTTTGGCGGCTGTACCTCGGGGTGATGTGGAACTGGTGGTGGCGGAGGACTGTCCCGAAACAGAGATTTTATAAGTCAGGGGGTATTTATTACCCCAAGTCCACAGGCACCGATGACCGGAAAATTCAGGGCAGCCGTAGTGAGAGGAGTAAGGCAGGAAACCCAAAAACTGTCTTTGACGACTTTTCCTACTTCTCTGGCATCCTCATTCAGATAAAGCCCAAGTTTTAATTTGACTACAGCACCGAGGGTTTGCTAGGATAGCATGTCTGTAGTGAAGTGCGAGTTGGGCATGAAAGTCCGGGCGTCTGTTCGCAAAATGTGTGATAAGTGTTGTGTGATTCGCCGTCGAGGTCGAGTCATGGTGATTTGTTCTAATCCCAAGCATAAGCAGCGCCAGGGTTAACAGTTAAGTGGGGCTGCGGGGCCTTGAGTTTCCAGTCTCACTAAGTTTTAGGTCCTGGTTTGGTGATGATGAACAATAAGGGCAGAGCTCAAGGGTAACCAATAGCGCTGCACTGGTGAAATGAATTTGGGGGAGATACTTTAGGTGGCACGGATAGCAGGCGTGGATTTGCCACGCGACAAACGTATTGAAATTGGCTTAACCTATATTTACGGTATTGGGTTAACCCGTTCCCACGAGATTCTTGCTAAAACTGGGGTTGATCCCGATATTCGAGTTAAGGACTTAACCGATGTCGATGTGGCTAAGCTCCGGGATGCGGTAGAAAGTGACTACCAGGTTGAAGGTGATCTGCGCCGCCTGGAAAGCATGAACATCGAAGCGATTGATGGACATTGGTACCTATCGGGGACGGCGACATCGAGCCGGGTTGCCGGTGCGTGGTCAACGCACTCGTACCAACTCTCGTACCCGTCGGGGAGGTACTCGACGTACTGTAGCCGGCAAGAAAAAAGCACCCAAGAAATAATTTTCAATTCGAGCTTCAGGTTTGTCCCTTGAAGTTTCTGCCATAATGAGACTCGCTGCTGGCATGGCGAGTTTTTTGATTGTTTAGCGATCGCCTACCTTTATTTCAGGTTTTAGTTGAAACACCATGGCCAAACCAACCCGCAAAACTGGTCCTCGCAAGAGCAAAAAAAATATTCCCAGTGGAGTTGCCCATATTTGCTCCACCTTTAACAACACCATTGTCACCATTACCGATCAGTCTGGTGAAGCTGTTTCCTGGGCCTCGGCTGGCTCCAGTGGATTTAAGGGAGCCAAAAAGGGAACCCCCTTTGCTGCCCAAACGGCGGCTGATAGTGCGGCTCGCCGTGCCATGGACCAGGGCATGCGTCAGATTCAGGTAATGGTTAGCGGGCCTGGGGCTGGTCGAGAAACAGCCATTCGGGCGCTCCAGGGGGCGGGGTTGGAAATTACCCTAATTCGAGATGTTACCCCGATTCCCCACAATGGTTGTCGACCACCTAAGCGGCGGCGTGTCTAGGGCTACGGATAGGCTTGATCGGACGTTAGGTTGAAGGGAGAGCGTATATGGCACAGTTTCATATAGATTGCGTTGAGTTAACTATTGAGGCCGATCAGGGGCAGCACGGCAAGTTTGATATCGAGCCCCTGGAGCGCAGTCAAGGTACTACCGTTGGTAATGCTTTACGGCGTGTTCTGCTGTCTAACCTGGAGGGAGTAGCCATTACGGCGGTGAGAATCGCTGGTGCCACCCACGAATTTTCCACTATCCCTGGAGTCCGGGAAGATGTTCTAGATATCCTTCTTAATATGAAGGAAATCGTTTTACGTAGCTATTCCAGTCATCCTCAAATTGGCCGCCTGACGGTACAGGGGCCAGCCCGGGTAACGGCAGGTCATTTTGATTTACCTTCGGAGGTGGAGGTTGTCAATCCTGACCAGTACGTTGCCACTGTAGTCGATGGCCACAGTCTGGAAATGGAATTCAGAATCGAGCGAGGCCATGGATACCGGGCCGTTGATCGGAGTAAAGACGACGCTACGGCCTTGGACTTTATTCAAATTGATGCAGTGTTTATGCCTGTTCGTAAGGTCAACTACACTGTGGATGAGGTGGTGATGTCTGGTTCTATGCAAAAGGATAAGCTCACCATGGAAATCTGGACCAATGGCAGCATTACTCCTCAGCAGGCTATTAGTCAGGCCGCCGATATTTTGGTTAATCTGTTTGTCCCCCTCAAAGATGTCACCCTGGAGACTAAAATCGATGAGGAAGTCAGGGAAGAAGATCCTAACAATCAAATTCCCATTGAGGAGTTGCGGCTTTCGGTGCGCGCTTATAACTGCTTGAAGCGAGCTCAAATTAATTCTGTAGCCGATCTGCTGGACTTCAGCCAAGAAGATCTACTGGAAATTAAAAACTTTGGGCAAAAGTCTGCAGAAGAAGTGATTGAAGCCCTTCAGGAGCGGTTAGGGATTACCCTACCCCTCGAAAAAGCCTCTAAAACTGCCTAGGTTTTGAGTTTCTCCCGTGCACTTTTTGCGTCCTTAATGTTATTCACCTGAGTTAACTGTTATGCGTCACCGTTGTCGCGTTCATCAATTAAGTAAACCTGCTGATCAGCGCAAGGCTCTATTGCGGTCTTTGACTACTGAGCTGATTCGTCACGGTCGCATTACCACTACCAAGGCTAAGGCCAGGGCAGTCCGGGAAGAGGCCGATCGCATGATTACTCTGGCTAAGGATGGTTCCCTCTCGGCTCGTCGTCAGGCCCTTGGCTATATCTACGACAAACAATTAGTTCATGCCCTGTTTAGTCAAGCCGGCGATCGCTACGGCGATCGAGCTGGAGGCTATACCCGTATTGTCAAGACCGTGCGTCGCCGCGGTGATAATTCAGAAATGGCGGTTATTGAACTGGTGTGAGTTTTCGTTGGGTAGGTTTTGTCTAGGTTTTTTAGCGATGGGAAAGGTCTCTGCCATACAGCGTAGCCTGAAAAATAGCGCCCCTGAATTGGGTCAATCAATTCAGCGGGTGGCTATGGTGGTGCAGTATGTGGGTACCCACCTCCATGGTTGGCAGTGGCAACCTAACGCCCGTACTGTCCAGGGAGAATTGGAGACAGTGATTTCCTCTGTTCTGGGTTATTCTGTACGCTTGAGTGGGGCTGGGCGCACTGATACTGGTGTGCATGCGGCGGCTCAGGTAGCCCATTTCGATGCCCCTGATTTTATTCCCGCCCATCGCTGGGCTGATATTTTGAATGCCCGCTTACCCCAGGATATTCTGGTGCGGGCGACAACAGCGGTGCCCGAAGATTGGCACGCTCAGTTTTCTGCCCAGTGGCGTCGCTATCGTTACACTGTTTATACCGGCGACTGCCCCAATCTTTTTGTGCGCCCCTTTGTCTGGCACTATTACCACCGCTACCTGGATCAGGCTCGAATTGAAGCTGCCCTGAAACCGATGGTCGGTACCCACGACATGGCCGCCTTTCATCGGGCCCGTTCTGGCCGTTCCCATTCTTGGGTTGATTTACAGGCGGCGGAATGTCGGCGCCAGGGTGACTTTTTGACCGTAGAGCTACAGGCCAGAGGATTTTTATACGGCATGGTTCGGCTGATCATGGGGCTGATAGTTAAGGTGGGCAATGGCGAGTTGCCACCCCAAGACTTTCAGCAACTCTGGTATCATCGTCAGCGCCACCGGGTTAAATATTCAGCTCCAGCTCAGGGACTCTGCCTGCTGCGGGTTGGTTACGATCCCCTGCCCTTTCCCCCAGAACTATGGTTTGATACCCAACCCCAGTTTTATCTGGCAGCGGCAGTAGCCTAAACCTTCCCGGTTCTTAAGTTGAGATTAACCAGAGAGACGCTAAACAACGGATACATATTATGACCAAGACCTACTTACCTGCTCACAATTCTATTGATCGCCAGTGGTATTTGATTGATGCTAAGGACCAACGTTTGGGTCGCCTAGCCACGACTATTGCCACGGTTTTGCGGGGTAAAAATAAGCCCACCTTTACTCCCCATATGGATACCGGTGACTTTGTCATTGTTGTTAATGCTGAGAAAGTCGTGGTGACCGGTCGTAAGGCCAGTACTAAGCTGTATCGCCGCCATTCTGGACGTCCCGGTGGTATGAAAACAGAGACTTTTGATAAGCTTCAAGCTCGTATTCCCTCCCGGATTATTGAGCAGGCCGTTAAGGGAATGTTGCCCAAGACCACCCTGGGGCGGCAGCAGTTTACTAAGCTGAAGGTCTATGCTGGACCCGATCATCCCCATCAGGCCCAAACCCCTCAGCCCCTTGTTGTTACCACTATTCCTGGAGAGCTTAACTAATGCAGGCGATCGATAAGACAGAACGAGTTACCTACTGGGGCACGGGCCGCCGTAAGTCCGCTATTGCTCGAGTACGTTTGGTACCTGGTACAGGTCAGTTGGTGATTAATAAGCGTCCAGGGGATGATTACCTGCAATTTAACCCTGCCTACTTGACGACAACCCGCTCTCCTCTGGAGGTTCTGGGTTTGGAAAATGATTACGATATTTTGGTTAACGTTAAAGGGGGAGGCCTAACTGGTCAGGCCGATGCCATTCGTTTGGGGGTAGCCCGCGCTCTTTGTGAACTCGCGCCTGAAAATCGCAAACCGCTAAAAACTGAAGGATACTTGACTCGCGATCCCAGGTCAAAGGAACGGCGTAAGTACGGTCTTAAGAAGGCCCGTAAGGCACCTCAGTTCTCCAAACGCTAGACTATTTTTGAATATTCTATTTCTTCCAGGATTGGTTTTACTATGGCTAAGTCTGAGATTCATCCCACCTGGTATCCAGAGGCTAAGGTCTACTGCGATGGTCAGGAGATTATGACCGTTGGTTCCACCAAGCCAGAACTTCATGTCGACGTGTGGTCTGGCAACCATCCCTTCTACACCGGTACTCAGAAAATTATTGACACTGAAGGCCGGGTGGAACGCTTCCTGCGGAAGTATGGCATGTCGCAGCAGAAGGACAACTAGGGTTGGTAACCGTTGCAAGCCTTTATCTTGAGGTTTGATTTGAGTTTCCTCCGCTAGCTCCTATCGTCGGCCAACTCAAATTTCTGACTCTCTCCTAGCCCTTCCTCTTTATTGCTATGGCTGAGGCCTATCTGATTGACAAACTTAATTCTGTTGATCAGACTTTTCAAGAACTGACTCGCAGATTGGCGGATCCGGACGTAGCTCAGGATCCTGACGAGTTTCAGCGAATTGCCAAGTCTCGATCCACCTTAGAGGAGACAGTCATTGCCTATGACGCCTGGAAGCAGGCTCAGCAGCAACTGGCAGGGGCTAAGGAGGTTTACAAGGAAGCCAGTGGTGACCTTGAATTAAAGGCTATGGCCAGTGTGGAAGTGGAAGCTCTGGAGGAGTGTTTGCGAGGGCTAGAAGGTCGGCTTAAGGTGCTACTCCTCCCCAGGGATCCTAATGATGATAAAAATATCATGCTGGAGATTCGAGCTGGCACGGGGGGTGATGAGGCCAGTATCTGGGCTGGTGATCTGGTGCGGCTTTATTCTCGCTACGCAGAGACCAAGGGCTGGCGGGTTAAACTTCTGAGTGAGTCAACCGCCGATATGGGGGGCTTTAAGGAAGCGATCTTAGAAATTACCGGAGATCGCGTCTATAGTCAGTTAAAGTTTGAGGCTGGTGTGCATCGGGTCCAGCGAGTGCCGGTAACCGAAGCGGGGGGGCGAGTCCATACTTCTACGGCAACGGTGGCGATTATGCCCGAAGTAGATGATGTAGAGGTGCAGATTGATGCCAAAGACATCGAACTAACTACGGCGCGATCGGGGGAGCAGGGGGACAAAACGTTAATAAGGTAGAAACCGCCGTTGACCTGTTTCACAAGCCCACAGGTATTCGGGTTTTCTGTACCGAAGAGCGATCCCAACTCAAGAACCGGGAACGGGCTATGCAGATTTTGCGGGCCAAACTCTACGAAATCAAGCTGCGGGAGCAGCAGGAAGCGGTTACCTCAATGCGGCGATCGCAGGTGGGAAGTGGGGCTCGTTCTGAAAAAATTCGTACCTATAACTACAAAGATAATCGGGTTACCGACCATCGCTTGAACCAAAACTTTACCCTGACTCCAGTGCTGGAGGGGGACCTGGAAGACCTGATTCAGTCCTGTATCAGCCGTGATCAGCAGGAGCGCCTGGAAGAATTGGCGGCAGAATCTGCATCGATTTAAATTGACTCTGGACAGCGAAAGGATAGATTCCATGGCCAGGTTCCTTCACATCGCAGATATTCACCTGGGTTTTGATCGCTACGATACTCCAGAACGTACTAAGGACTTTTTTCGCGCCCTACAAACGACCCTGGAGCGCTATGCCATTCAGGAAGCCGTGGATTTCGTTTTAATTGCGGGGGATTTGTTTGAGCATCGCAATATTAAACCCGCTACCCTCAACCAGGCCCAACTCTGTCTACAAGCCTTACAGCAGGCTAATATTCCTGTGCTGGCGATTGAGGGCAACCACGATAACCGTCCCTATAGCACCCCTACCAGCTGGCTTAAGTATCTTTCAGAGTGGGGCCTGCTGATGTTGCTGGAGCCCCATAGTGGCTCCGAGGAAGCACCTTTATTGACGGTCTGGAATCCCCAGACCCGCGCCGGCAGTTACATTGATCTGGACTGTGGAGTGCGGGTAATTGGTTCCCACTGGTATGGAGCCACCGCACCCCGGGCGATTGAACGACTGGCAGAGGGGATTGCTGCCCTTCCGCCCGGCCCGGCCCAGAGCATTTTAATGTTTCACCATGGCCTGGAAGGGGAGATCGCCCGCTATGCAGGAGCCCTACGCTACAGCGATCTATTACCCCTAAAACAAGCAGGAATTGACTACCTGGCCTTGGGGCATATTCACAAGCACTATTGCGCGGAAGGCTGGATTTTTAACCCCGGTTCCCTGGAGGCTAATAATGTGGAAGAAGCGGGCTATCAGCGGGGCGCTTACCTGGTGGAGATGACCCCAGCCGGTATTGAGGCTTGTCTCCAAACTAATTATTTCCAACGGCCTATTGTGCGCCTGGAGTTAAAAGCTAAGGGGCAAGAAAGTCCGGAGCAAATTAGGCAGGGGGCGATCGCTCGGGTGACTGATGCCAGGGCCACTTTACCCGATCACACCGTGGCTCCCATCATCGAACTAAAAATTACCGGACAGGTGGGTTTTGATCGCCTCGAACTCGATACCCGCAGTTTACAGGCGGAATTACAACAGCTCAGCTCCGCCCTGCTGGTTTTACTCAAGTACGACGTGGAAAATGTTGCCTATCAGACCCCTTTACAGGAGGGTCAAAGTCGCTTGCAAATTGAACAGGGAATTTTTGCAGATTTGCTCACCGCCCATCGTGACTACAAACGGCAGGCTACCCCACTGGCGCGGGGATTAACGGAGTTAAAGACTCGTCAACTTGGTGGCGATGACGAAGTCAGTCTCTATGGGTTCGTCGAAACCCTACTGGCTCAAGAGGGTCTGGACCCAACCTAGCCCTGATTTTGTGGCTCCAGAGTCCAGGCCCCCTAGCAAGCCCATCCAGATCCAGCCAGAGCGATCTACCCTATCTTCAGTGTTCTGGCCAACGTCATCCTAGCCATGTCTTCCCCCCACCCCGTCTCCAGCATCGGGTCAACCCCAACCCCTTGATCGGACTACCGCCCAACTCTACGGTCAGGCCTTACAGGCCTTACAGCAGCAGCACTATGGTCAGGCCCTGAGGTATTTTCAACAGTTATATCGACAAAAGTCTCTGCCAGGAATTTATCGACTAAAGGTTGTCATGGCCCTGATTCGTACCCATCAGGGCTTGGGTAATCAGGCTCTGGCGCGGCGCTTGTGTCAGCAGTTGCTTACCAGCCAATCCAGCCAGGTGCGGGAATGGGCGATACAGGTGTTACAGACCTATCCCTCCCCAGCAGTGGACCACCGCCACGGGCCTGCTGCAGAAGCAAACACCAGTCAATCCCTATTTGATTACCAGCGGCTGAATCGCTTGGTGGCTGAGGTACCAGGTAAAGTTAATCCTGGCAACAGCAGTGGGGGTCGTTTTTTCTCTCTGGCGGCCCACCAGAGGCTAGTCCTCCATACCCTTCAAGGCTTGACGGCGATCGCCCTGATCTGGCTCATTAGCCTAATCATCCACAGTGGTTTGTGGAGTTTCAATCGGCTGATGCGATTAATATCCTGGCCCATCCCCCTTTACGGTCTCCCTGGTTTTGACCCTCCGACCACCAGCCTGATCTTAGGCCTATTGGTGATTCTAGCCCTGGCCAGTCCCTGGCTGATGGACTGGATGCTGAGTCGGGCCTATGGTCAGCATCCCCTGCCCCTGTCCCAACTACAAAGGGATCATCCCGACGCTCTGCGCCTACTGCGTCGGGTATGCCAACAACAGGGTTGGTCTCTGCCTCCCCTGCGACTGCTGCCTGTGGCTACTCCCCTCTGCTTCAGCTACGGCTGGGGCGGAGGTCAGACTCGCCTGGTGGTCAGTCAGGGGCTTTTGAAAGAGACGGCTAGCCAGACCCTGACTACCCTTTGTAGCTATGAGTTGGCCCACAGGGTCAATGGTGACCTACCGGTGATGACGACCCTTGGGGTACTACTCCTGGGCTGTCATCGGGGCTATTGCCAATTGGCGGCCTGGAGCGATCGCCACTTGGGAGTAGTTCGCTGGTTACTGACCCTGGCAGCAGTTACCTGTTATGGCGGTTTCTGGGGCTTACGTCAGTTAGCTCTGGCCCTGTCACGCTGCCGTAGTCGCCTTTGCGATCGCCAGGTGGTGGCCCTGACCCAGAATCCTTCTGCTTTACAACAAAGCTTGATCGATTTAACCCTGGCCCTGGTCAGGGATGTTAAGCGGCGGGGTAATCTTCACCCCTGGGGTTAGGGTTAGAGGTGTTGCTGCCCTTGAGCCTGCGAATCGGCGCTGAGCCCCGGTAGCTTTTTGACCACCCTGGATTGGTCCGTTCTCACCCGTGATGATAGTGCTAACCCTTACCGTTACTGGTTGCAGGCTAACTCTTCCCATCCTCCCCTGGGAGAGCGATTACAGTTTTGCCAGTGCTATCCCCAAAACCAACCGAACAGAGCTCGTCTATCGACTGGTTTCTCGGTGGCTCGCCTGCTAGGTCAGAAAAGTGTTCTGGTGAGCCTATGGGGAGCAGGAATGGTAGTCCTAATTCTGGGTTGGTTCGGGCGCATGCTGGATACTCTGGGCTGGCAGCAGCTGACCTGGGTGTATCAAGACTCCAGTGTCTTAAAAGGCCTGATGTTACTCAGCCTGGGGCTGGGAATTTTACTGCGTATTAATCGGCTATATCCCAATATCCCGGCCCATCTCACCTCGGCCTTCGACCTGGAAGAAATAGTGGTTAACCGTAAGACCAGGCTCCCTGTAGAGGGCCAACCGCTGCGCCTGGAGGCGACCTTGATGGGCTCCCCCGGCCTGGCTAATAGCTTAGCTCAACAATATTACCTGACCTATGGAGAAGGGTTGATGAAGCTGGCCCTGACGACTCCACAGCTGGTCTGGCTAGGGGTAGCTGACTCTCCCTGCCATCCCCAGCGCTGGCTAGGGTGCCAGGTCCAGGTGACGGGTTGGGGACGGCGGGCTGGGGGGCACTTCTGGATTGACGTTGACCACCTCCAACCCCTACATCAGTCTCCGGTGCTGAAGGACCAGGGGCCCCTATGGGGTAGTTTGCTCAGCCTGGGTCTGGGCTTGACGGGCCTCTTCATTATCTTTACGGGTAATTAAAGGTGGGGCTGTCCAGGCCCCCAGGCATGGGTTTCTACCGGCTTATAAATACAAACTTGCAAAAATAGAATCAAAATGTTACATTTATTTACAGATTTGATGCCTTACCATCCTATCCTTCTTTCCGGTTTGGTCGGCTTTGGTTTAATCGGTATCAGGTTCTCCTACTCTCAACACAGCAAATGAACCAGTCCTTTGTGGCTGGTTTTTATTTGGTCCAGTTTTGAAACCATTTATCGTCGCCATGGCCAACGGGTTCCCATTTCCGTAGCCGCTGACCAAACCAGGTAAAGGATGAAAAGACCTACGGTGGCTAAAAAGGGTAAGAGATCATCCTGCATGGGCATCGGTATGGGTGTAAAGTTCAACCGTGATTTCTTCAGTGTAGCCCGTAATTAAGGAGGGCCAATCGGGAGCCCCTACCCGCAGCGCCGCGCCAATACGGTAGAGCATTTTAGCCTTCAGACCCATGGAAAAGGGTGATCCCAGGGCCAAGGTAGGGGTGTAGGTAAATAGGCCAGGCCTGGTATTAATCACTAAGCTCCCTAGGTCAACCCCCGCTTCGGGTCCCAGGGGTTTGGTGTAGAAACTAACTTGAATGGCCGGTGATAGGGGCATCAGGGCGATCGCGCCGGGACCCGAAAACTCTACCGTCACCTGTAGGGAAAAGGGCTGATTACCCTGGAGAACCGTGGCGGAAAAATTTGGATTACCGTTATCTGTCGTGACAATCAGGTTGGAAAGACGACAGGCAATCGGACCAATGTTGACATAGGACTCACTCATTATCGGTCAGGTATATGCAAGCTAGCCGAGGTATTGCTATGGTGGAAATAACAACCCTGAGGGCATCATACTACCCTGAGCAGATTTACAGGCGTTTGCTCAGCAACATTTCAGGCGGCTGCCTGAAGATTACGGAGACAGGGGTGGGAGAGGTAAGGGTGAACTACTCCAGGACTATAGCTGTTGATTTAAACGCTGAACAATGGGAGAGGCTTGATTGCGTTTAATTTGTCGATAGGTGGCAATAATTTCCGCCGCCACCTCCCCTTCCACCGCCCTGGCTTCCTTGGGGTTACCGCAGTCCTGGTAGAGTTTGGGGTTACGGCAGACCTGGAAGAGGGTTTGGATGACCTCGGTCAATAGGTTCTCATCGATCGCCGGTGCCACGGGGTCAACCTGGTTCAGGGAGGCAGCCCTATCCTGGGATAAGGGATCTGGGTTTGGCGAAGTATGGAGGGCCATCCCCAGGGTTAACTGACCGGCCCCAGCATCAGATTGGTTAGATAGGGCGGGCAGGGCTTTACCCGGTTGGGCAGTCTGGATATAGGTTTGGCCGCCCCACCGTTGTACGGAGGCTGTCACGGTTTCGCCGGTCAGGTCTGCCAACAGTTGGTTATGGGCGGTAAAGCGAATAAAAGCACGGGAGGGGTAGACGGTTAGATCCAACATGATCGTGACACCTGAGGGAGCAATGGTTAAGGCTATCTTAACCCCTTAACTCCGGGGTCAACTCGGGTTGATCGCCAGGATCACCAGCGGCAGAGGGGGGAAGCCGCCTCGTACCACATTTACCTCACACCACGTTTAGCAGTGGCAGTTCAAAGGAGGCCAGGGCCAGGGCCGCCCCTGAAAACCGGGTGAGCACCTGCAGCCGATACATACCGGTTTCCAGGGTCTGGTTAAACAGAGTGGTGCGGTAGGCTAAACAGCCCGGGGTCAGGGGAGCGGGGGAGGTTTCTCCCAATTCTAGCCATTGACTGTGGGTTCGGTTTTGGGCAAACACTTGCACCCTGTAGAGCACCTGATCCAGACTGGGATGGTTGAGGGGTTCCCCCAGTAGGCGAAAGGCCACCTCAATGGCAAAGGGCTGGTGGCCCACCAGGGAGCCCATTTTCAGGTATTTAGACGAACGCGAAGGGACGGGGTTGATCACCAGGGAGTTGCCCGGGCGGGCTGGGTCCCCAATCACCAGTTGCTCAAGCTGTAGATTCAGGGCTAGGGGGTAGGGATCCGGCAGGGCAGATTGCACTACCCTGGGGGGTTGGGGCTCAGGGGCGATTGCCGGTAGAACTGCGGTGGCAAAGCTGTCAGGGGTAGATGGCGAAGGCAGGGGGGTTTTCTTGGTTGCCTTCAGGTGCCGCCGCAGCCATTGCTTCACCTTTTGATCCGGCAGACCAGTCCACACCTCATCGGTCAAGTCATCGGCCTGGCGCAGCAGGGTTCTGTACTCCAGCTTGGCCTGGGTGGGTCTGGCCTGCACCTCGATCGCCAGGTACTTTAACCGTTGCCAGGGCATCTCCTGCGGGTCTAGCTCCTCTAATTCTGGGGCCTTCCCTGGGAGGGGCTCGGGCCCAGCGACGGCCGCCGCCGGTCGGGATCATCGCTGGGGGGAGCTGGATTGGGGGGCGCTGCTTCAGGGCGGCTGTCCTCCGATGGATTGGGGGAGAGGCGGCCATGGATACTGCCGTTTCCTGCTGGGGGGCTGGATTGGCCTTCGGGGCAGCGACCGTCTCAGTCAGGGCCTTGAGCCCATCCAAAAAGTTTTGGTACTCCGCCTCCATCAGGGTTCGGAAGCAGGGGTAGCGATTGGCCCCCCCAGGTAATCCGCCAGAAACCAGGCCTCCCACTCCCCCTGCGGCGTCACCACCTGGGGATTGAGCAAATAAATTCGAGTCTAAGCCCACATCACTGATTTCCAGGGCGGTCGGTAGATACTCCAGTCTTAGCCTGGTGGGGTCCTGATCTGCGCCGTAGAGGTAGTACTCCTCGTCGCTGATGCCCACGGGCTGCCAGGCATCGTCCAGGTCGTCCAGGCTGTCCTCCGAGCTCAGGGGGTGAGATCCTGGCCATTGCCGAAGCTTTTAATCCACTGGGGGTGGCGGGCGATGAAGCGATCGATGGCCTCGCAGGACCACAGCCGATGGTTAGAGCCATCCCCCGGCTTCGCCGTCAGTCGCCAACCGTTGCTGACCTGCAGAAAGGCCCGGTAGGAGGGGGTAGCCTCACCCCCAGGCGGGTTTCCGTCCGCTGCAGATCCGCCTCACTGGCGCCGGGGTAGCCCAGCCAGCCCGATTCAATCACCTCTGGCGGTAATAGCTGGCGATCGGCCCCATCCATGGATGCCAGGATGGCCTGACTCCACCGCCGCAAAAAAACCTCCCAGTCAAATGCACCCATAGATCGCCCTTCCATGACTCAATCAAGATAGGTATCAACCCTGTCTATCGGGTTCTAACTCCCATCAGCAGGAACTGTACTAAATCACCTGGACAAAGGAAACCTCAAACAAATCCGGGCCGACGGAGCCCCCCTCCAAGCCGGTAATCACCTGAAGCCGGTAGGCATCGGACTGGGGTAGCACCAGATTGGCCAGTCGACAGGTGTAGGTCAATTCACCCTCCACTAAATAACCAGTCGAGGTCTTACCTAAAAATGATTTTTCCCCAGTGATGCGGTTTTGTCCATAGACCTGGGCCTGGTAGGGCAGGGCTTGTCGGCTCAGCGCCAGCGCCCCTGGCCCCCCCAGTTGAAAGGTGATCTCCAGATCCAGGGGTGATCAGCCGGGAGGGGGCGGCCCAGCGATTGCCGCTGCTGATCAATGAGGATCTCTATGGCTGGGTTGGTTTCCTCCCCATCAGTCTCCCCTGACTTGGCCTGGTCTGCGGCATCGTTTTCTGGCAGTGGGGTTGCCTGAACTTCAGTTGCATCGTTTCCAGGCGGGTGGGTTGTCCTGTTTCCCCTGGGGCAGATGGGCTGGCCGGGCTGGATTGAGGGGCCGAGGTTGGTTCGGCGGCGGGGGTGGCGGGCATCTCTGGGGTGGGTTCAGGGGGTGACCCTGCAGCGGGTTCGGGCGGGTAACTGGTTTCAGCATCCTGTCCCGGGGTAGGCGACTCCCCGGATTGATCTAGATCTGCCCTAACCTCAGGGGGCAGATCGGGGGCTGACGTTGGTTGGGCTATGGGTTGACTCGTCGCCGGGGGGGCGCCTCTGGCTGCAGTTGAAACAGTCGCTGCAGTTGATCCGTCATCAACCCGTAGACACCGTCACACTCCAGGCCAGGCCAGATTTTTCTGCGATCGCCTTCGAGAAAGTAAATAACGGTGCGCTGTTGGGTCTCCCCACCGACCTGGCGAGATTGCAGAGATACTACAAAGGTAGCAAAGGGTTGCCAGGAGTCCTGGGCCGCGACCAGGGCCTGGGCCTGGCCAATCCAGTCCTCCAGTTGATCTCGAGGGACGGGGTTACCGTCAGCCTCTAACCGGTTCAGGGCCTGATCCACCGCCAACTCCGCCAGCTCCTCAACCGTCTCGACCTGGAGGGTGTTTTGTAGCCAACTCTGGGCGGCGGCAGTCAGCCCTTGAATTTGGTCAAGTTTGTTTGATTCCGTATTTTGGTTACTGTTACCCGCAGCTAACCTGCCGGTTGTAAATGAGGTTGACATGATTGTTTCCCCTGCGCTTTATTAAAGGGTCAGTCAAAGAAGGAAGTAGGGGAAAGAAGCAAGGTCACCCTGCCTGGAACAGGAGAATGAAATTGCCGCCTCCCCCAGGGGGATGGAGTCTGTTGATGTAAGAGAACAGTTGGCTTAGCATTCCGTAAAAGAGGTGAGGGCCCTGCGCCTCAGCTAGACTTAATCTAAGCACACAATTATGTTTAAATTATTGCTTTAATTTCTTAGGTAGATCAAGAAAAAACTAACATCTTGGCTTGAAATCAGTGGGTTTCCCATTGTCTGAGCCGGCCTACAGAACTACTGAGAAACCCAAAACCTGATATTCAAGAGCGGCTGAAAGGTATCACTGCCTTAATGAGCAACACCTACAGGTACTGTTTGGAATACTGCTCCTTCGATGAAGCCAGACCCAACGAAAGGAGCTGCAACACCGTAGCGCAACGTCGCCGAAAGTCGATAGACTGCATCTGGGCTTAGACTACCTGCAGGAAGCGCAGCCGTAAGTACATACTCTGCAACGCCAGGAGCAGTCAGGACAGGAGCACTCGCAATATTAGCCTCCAGGAAAGGAGTGCCGCCTACTCCTGCTGTCTTCCCCAGTCCCTCGAACATAAACCTAGCAATCATAGGTGTTGGAGCAAAGGCGGATACGCCAACTGTCCAAAATGGTCCTTTGAAACGAACTCTCAAAGAAACAAAAAGAATCACTAGCGGCATCAACGATACTGCTTGGAGCTAACGGATAAGTAGTAAGCGTCCCTGGAGTAGATTCACGAATGATTAAATCATCCAACTCAATGTCAATTAGGTCTGCCAATGGAGATTGATAATCCGATGAGTAAGGTGCAACAGAAGCCATATCAAGAATTTCCTTACGATTTGAGTGTTGATTACATTTCTTAGCCAATAAAGACCAATCTAACCTTTGGCGGGTTGCCTGTGTTTTCTCTGTCCCTTGGCTTTCCACACTTCGATAATCGCAGGGATTTCCCTGGGCCGCGTACTCACCCCAGGGTTATTTATCCCTTCTGAGTTTCCAACTGCCTGAAAATAAACCGCCTGGGCTGACCTGAGGGTGAATCCGCTCGCCTCAGCAACCCCAACCCCGTTGCGAAGTATTAAGAAGTGAATTGTTTTTGCCAATCTGGGGATTTTTTCTACACAGTCCTTAATAGAAGCTCGGTTTGCATTACTCATTCTGGGAGTAATACCCTCCTCAGTAGTCTTGTTATGCTGGTCATAGGAGAGGTTTCTGGCTTATTTGTAATCCGGGTATAGCAATATCTCCGGAATCTTATTCGCCAGTAAGTATCGTGGTTAAATACTGGTTTTAGGATTTGCTTTAGCCCACAGTTGACAGAATCAATACCGTGTCACTAAACCAGTAAACGGTTATTTTTCTGAGAATTGCCGGTGTTAATGCCAATCGCCAGTCTAGCCATGGTGTCTTTACCCTAAGAAATGTGCCCTTAGATTTGTAGAGGTGATATGACCATGACTCAGAAAGTAATGTTTGATTTATATCTTTCTGTTTAGCAAGACGGCCTAGTAGATTTACGCGGTTGTCTTTAGAATTTGAAGAATAAAAAGATACAACCTTTTTCGCGACTTTATCCGTGTAATCGTGATTGCGTTTTTAGGCGTATTTCCTTCCCTTGCTATTTAAGCTAGAAATTAATTACATCCTTGAAAATACTATCTTGAGCCTTCAAGGGTAGATATTTTCTGGCAATGTTATAGCTCTGGGTATTCCATTATGGTCAGGCTGGGCTGCTAGTGCCATCTGGGTCCAGCTTTGGTAATCAAGTTTTATCCTCGATCAGGACTACTAGCCAATTATGTTATTTATTCGAGTGCCCATAGAAGATTTAACTAAAGCTACACCTTTTCCTGGAACCGGTCTTGAAGGTGGCGGCAAGAACCAGGTGGATATTCAAGACCCTGTGGTAGAAGAGGCTCTCACCAAGCTAACTAATGGAGTTTTGATTATTACCGAAGGTAAGCAGGTACTTTATGCTAACGACTGCGCCTGTCGAATTTTGCGTCAGATTGGTTAGGAACGTAATTCTTCAGAGGTGATCCCCAGGGAAATTAGTTATCTTTGTAACTCAGTGGTGGATGTACGGCGGCGGTTCCCAGAACAACACTGGGTTATGAAAAGCAAAATTTGCATCAATAGTTCGATTACCTTTACGGTGATAGCTCGCTATATGAAGCTCGATACCCTGGGCCAGTACTGCATTGTTTTAGAGCTCAAGGACCAATATCAGTTGGTTAAGGGAATCGCTATGGAAGAAGCCCAACACTATGGCTTGACCGAACGGGAAACAGAGATCTGGATGCTACAGCGGGCTAACTATACCTATAAGCAAATTGCCGATGAGCTATTTATTGCTCCTAACACGGTTAAGAAGCACATGCAGAATATTCATCTTAAACAAAAGGGCTTCTCGATCCCTGCCCTGAGTAGAAGTGGTCTGGCTACCCACCACCCTTAGGGATGGTTTGCAAAGGATGGTCTCAGGTATAGTTCAGTGCTAAGAGATTGACAAAATTCTGAATCTTGCGGGGGTTGTCCTGCTCCATAGGCATGGTTGGAGCTTTTTTCCGAAGTAACCTGTTGATGGCGCAGAAAGATCTGATGCTTCGGGGCAAGGACCGACTTACCTTTACGCCGGCAACCAGGGATCAGCTTCCTTAACCAGCTTTAGAGGTCCGAGGGCTAAAGGGTTCACAACTGGAAGTGACGGTAGCCCAAATCTTCTCTTGTGTAGAAGACCCTCGTCCAGCTCTTGTAGGGCGAGGGTCCCAACCCAATTGCCAATCAGGGCAGACACAAAGCAAATGTCCGTTAGTTATTTTGTTAAGAGGGGTGACCCCTCTCAGCTAGTTCGACTGGAGGCGTATTAGGACTTGCTTCATTCAATACTTATTACTGATGCCAACCTATCCAATAGGTCATACAGAAACATACTTATCTAAGTCTTCTTTTGTCAGGGTTTATGATGTACCCCGGAAACTGTACAGGGAAATAAGATAGAGTCGCTGCCCAGCAATTCAGTAGCTATACGGAGATCAACAGGGAAATGCAGCGCAAGCGACATGGTGCGGACTTCAAGGCTAAGGTGGCTCTAGAGGCCATCAAGGGGCTAAAAACTGTGAACGAACTATCGAGTGAGTATGGCGTCCATGCCAGCCAGATCAACCAATGGAAGAAGCAGGTGCTCGATGAGCTTCCTGGCATTTTTTCGTCACGGCGAGCCCAGGGCCGTAAAGACCAGGAAGAGCTAACCGCCCAACTTTATCAACAAATCGGTCAACTGAAGGTAGAAGTGGACTGGTTGAAAAAAAAATCTGGCCTTACCGCTGGCGAATAAACGACGGCTGGTGGAGCCAGAGCATCCTCAGCTGAGTATCCGTCGACAATGTGAGTTACTAGAGCTGGCGCGGTCTAGCTGGTACTACGAACCAGTGGCGATTGACCCTTACGAGTTACATCTGATGGAACGAATAGACGAACAATACACGGCGACGCCGTTTTACGGGTGCGCCGAATGACCGCCTGGTTGAGACAACAGGGCGAGGCGGTCAATCATAAGCGGGTGGCGCGGATCATGCGTCAGATGGGGATTCAGGCGATCTATCCGAAGCCC
The DNA here is from genome assembly GCA_041879365.1 of Nodosilinea sp. LVE1205-7. Lineage (GTDB taxonomy): Bacteria > Cyanobacteriota > Cyanobacteriia > Phormidesmidales > Phormidesmidaceae > Nodosilinea. Next base: position 486,536 of record CP089923.1, read on the forward strand.
CGGACAACGATAGCTGGGGACAACGCTCGCCGGTATCCCTACTTGCTGAGGGGGCTGTGTATTGACCGCCCCGATCTGGTGTGGAGCACGGATATTACCTATATTCGGCTGGCGAATGGGTTTGTGTATTTGGTAGCGGTGATGGACTGGTACAGCCGTTATGTACTGTCCTGGCAGCTATCGAATACCATGGATGTGCATTTTTGTTTGGTGGCCCTGGAGGAGGCGCTGCAGGTCAGTCAGCCTACGATCTTTAACTCAGATCAGGGCAGTCAATTTACCAGCCTGGCCTTTACAGGGGCGTTAGAGGGGCGAGCGATCCAAATTTCTCAAGACGGCAAGGGCCGGGCTTTTGATAACATTTTCGTGGAACGGCTGTGGCGTACCGTCAAGTACGAAGAGGTCTACCTCAAAGACTACGACAGTGTTTCAAGTGCCATTGAGAATCTGGAGCGTTATTTTCGGTTTTATAACCAGGAGCGGCTACACCAGTCACTGAACTATAGGCCGCCAGCCAGTGTCTACTTCAGTAAGCAGGAGGATAGTGATGTAAAAAAGAGACGTAGAGAAAGAAAATGAACTAAATGGCGACTCTACTTTAAATTCCTACCCTAACTGTCTAGACAACGGGGTACACTTTAGTTCGCTTTTTATATTGCATCTATATAAATTTTGATTTATCTTAATTTTGCAAGGCTAGAAGTAAGATGAATCTCAAGATCTCTAAATCTATATAGGTTCCTATAGGTTTGGTGACTACGTCTTTTTGCTTATAGCGGTTTTCGCTGGCGTGAGGTCCGTGGCGATGACTGCGGTATTTATCTACTAAGGCTTCTAGTGTGCCTCGTTAGATTGAGAACCGCTATATTGTAAAACTGGTTTGTAAACCTTGAACCTTGGGCTTTTTGTTTGGTTTTGTTACTAGCCTATACAAGATAATTGATTGATAGCTGTTATCAGTAGAAGTTCCTGTAGATTGTTTCCTATGAATAACAATAAAATTCCTGTAAAGTTTAGAGAGTCTACTTTCATTCTAGCTTTATTGGTCACATTAGTCAGTTTTATTGTGAATTATTTGTCTACGCTTTACGGACCAGTTAATAGTATCCTTAATCTTTTTAAGACTAACCTGGTTGGTATTGGTATTATTCCTTCTATCTATAGTTTGGCTCTGTGGGGGGTTATTTATCTGGCCCTCCTGGGTTACTTCGCTTATCAGGCTAGGGTAGACCATTGGCTTTATTACCTATTAGATTCCGATGCAATTTCGCTTAGATGGGATTTCCGTAATTCAGTGAACTCGAATCAGTTTGGGCAGATTAACACATTGCTAACGGTGTTAGGAATAGCCCAAATGACTTGGTGTTGGCTATTTTCTTCCAGTCAGTTCGCCCTCGCTCTCTTGCCACTGATGCTTCTACTAGGTGCCCTGGTAACTATTTATCGAGTTTTGGAGATTGGTCTAGTCCCTGCTTCCCAACGGCGACAGCGGTTTTGTCATGGGGCTTTTAGTATTTATTTAGCTTGGACTACGGTATTAACCTTTATTACTTTAGCGGCTACTCTCTACAGTTGGGGATGGCGAGATCGCACCGAAGTTTGATCTATCTTGGCTATTATGGCAATGGTTTTAATTACCATTGTAATCATTAATCGACGTCGGGATGTGGTGTTCACTCTAACCATGGTCACCACTTTCTTGATGATAGGGCTACATCATAGTAGTAGTCTGAAAATTGTAATTGCAGTCGTGGGTGGTGCGATTGGCTTACTATTCTTTCTAGGAATGATGAAAAGACCGGCTAGATTATCTTTCCATTCAGACCAAAGGAATTCAGACTAAAAGATTACCTTTACTGCTCTAAAGTCTTCAGGGAAAGAATCATAACTATTAGGATTCTTTCCCTGAAGACTTTAGAATTTAGAAATACATAGTTTTAGAGATTGATTGAAAATCTAAAGAGGTTCTAAAGCTATATCTATGGAGTCGGATAATTACCGCAAAATTCAGTATTTACGTAGCTCCTTAACGACGAACTATACCTGAGCCCTTTTCAGACAACTTTTTAGGTAACTTTTCGAAAAAAAGTTGATGTTTTGAATTGAATAAGCTAAAATAAGAAGACATTTATTTTTTTAATCTAAAAAAATATTTAGCTCAACAAGTTTTAATTGATGACCCATCAATGTTCCCACAGTCAGCAAAAACATTCCCATGGTGGGCATCAACACAGGCCTTTTAATTATGATCGAGCTTTTGCTGTTGGTTTAATCCTGAATGGGGGTTTTGTTTGTACCGAGTTCGCCTGGGGGTTGCTTGCTAACTCAGTTGCCCTCATGGCTGATGCAGGTCATAATTTAAGCGATGTTTTGGGACTATTGCTGGCGTGGATTGCAAATGTCTTGGTTCGTCGTCCGGCCTCTAGCCGATACACCTACGGCTGGCGCAAGTCATCAGTTTTAGCGGCTTTTCTTAATTCAGTCTTTTTAATTGTGGCTACTGGCGGAATTTTCTGGGAAGCTGCTCAGCGTCTCCTTAATCCTGGCCAGGTAAATGGTGAAATTATTATTAGCATCGCAGTTCTTGGAGTTTTAATTAATACGGGAACGGCCTTAATGTTTCTCTCGGGACGTAAAAGTGATATCAACATTCGAGCTGCATTTCAGCATATGGCTGCCGATGCATTGGTTTCAGTTGGTGTAGTTCTAGCTGGTGTGGGAGTTTTAGTAACCCACTGGCTTTGGCTCAATCCATTATTTAGTTTTTTTATCTGTGTCTTTATATTTGTTAGTACCTGGGGATTATTAAAAGACTCTTTTCATCTGGTGATTGATGGTGTTCCCCATGCCATTGATGAACAGGCGATTTATGCCTATTTGTCTGAGCGTTCTGGTGTAACTCAGGTACACGATCTGCATATCTGGAGTATGAGTACTGTAGAAACTGCTCTGACGGCTCATTTGGTTATTCCTATGGGGCATCCCGGCGATAAATTTCTGGCTGAAATTTGCCAGGAATTACGGGACCATTTTGGTGTTCAACATACTACTCTTCAAATTGAGGTTGGCGATTCTCATCATCCTTGCTTGCTCCAGGCAAGTTGTCGGATTTAGCGATTGAAATTCATAGGTCTTTACATCTGCTGCCTTTAAGATGTGCCCTACTCAATCAAACCTCTTAAGAGGTTGGTTGAAAAGCCAAAGGCAGTCTCAAACTATACCTATGGAGTAGGATAATCACCACAACAATCAGTATTTTGGCGGCCCTCTGGCGGCGAACCATACCTGGGATAACCCTTTTCAAATAACCTCTAAGGTAGATGCCTGCTTAGTCCACTAAAGCCAGGTAGTTTTAGCGATCGCCCTTGTAACAAGCGAACCATCAGTACCAGATTGGTCAGGGTATAGCCGGTGGTCACCAGGGTATTCGTCACCAGTAAGCGAATTGATAGTCCGGGTGCCAGTTGGCTACCCGCACTTAACAGGCCATAGGCCATTAACCAACCTAAAGCTAGAGTTACCACCAATCGGTAGACCGCCTGCTGTTCCCGGTCACCCTGGTGACGCCAGAGCTGATAGAAGGCCGGTACTGCCCCAAAGATAGGGACCAGGTAAATCATTAAAGTAAGGCGTCTAAGGGTGTCAGTAGAGGCAGGGGGGATTTTTCACGGTTTTAGCAGACCTTAGGGGTTAACTCAGACCTGAGAACTATGGTAAACCAGAGCACTGGTGAGTATAGCGCTACCCTTGCCCTGAAACATTAACCAGGAAAGGAAAAAATTACTAATGAAAATAGCCAGCAAAGCTGTCACCACCGCCGTTGTCGTAGATTGCCCAACTCCCTTAGCTCCACCAGTTGTGGTTAAGCCCCAGTTGGTACCAATGACGGCAATTAAGATGCCAAAACAAAAAGCCTTAATTAAAGAGCTGACTAAATCCCAAACAGATAAAAAATTCTTGGCTGAATTTAAGAAAACCGACGTAGCAATACCGTACTGACTGGTAGCAATCAGCAGTCCCCCCCATGCCCGTAATAAAGGCCATAATATTTAGCAAGGGCATCATCATGGCGCAGGCTACAACGCGGGGAATGACTAGATAGTCGATGGGGTCAGTCTTCAGAATCTGCAAAGCATCGATCTGCTCAGTCACACGCATGGTGCCGATTTCGGCGGCAAAGGCCGACCCTACTCGACCGGCAATAATAACTGCGGTTAACACCGGCCCTAATTCTCGGGCTAAAGTCAGCGCTAACACACCACCTACGGCTGTCCCAGCCCCAAAACTTAGGAATTCGCGGGTGACCTGAATAGTAAATACCATACCGACAAAGGCCGCAGTGATCAATGCGATCAGCAAAGACTCCGGTCCTACTGAGGCCATCTGCTCAATAGTGTTACGACGATGGAGGGGGCGGGAAATCAGATGGATAACTACCTGGCCGGCCAAAAATAAAGCTGCCAGTAACCGTCGGCTCCACTGCTCTAAGTTAGAAGGATATTCCACCGGTATTCAATAGACTTGTTGCTGCTGGTCTCTCCTACTATAAGCGGCAATCCTGACCTGCGGTAAAGTGACCCACCGAATTATGCCTCCTGGAGAACCGATAACAAATCCTCCTCACCTTTGGATATCGGGTGCATCCCACTTTTTTAGCCCTCACCCTAAATCCCTCTCCCAAGGCGGGAGAGGGACTTTGAATCCGGCTCCCCTTCTCCCTTTTTGGGAGAAGGGGCTGGGGGATGAGGGCAAACTTGCAAAACTGGGATGCACTCTGGATATCACTATTTGGGAATTAATTGCTAAACTCAATGGAGTTTTGCATGGCGCGATGATTCAGGTATTTTTTATGGTCATGGCTGCCGGTATAGCTGTTTTTAGATTTGGCGGGCTCAGGCTCTAAGCCCGCCAAATCTAGCCTTATCTGATCCAGGTTTTGAAGCAATGCTATGAATGTTAGATGGGGTAAAGACGGGTTTAGCTGGAGTTGGCTCAACCCTATCCTGAGTATGTCAGGACAATCCATAGGGTTGTCTATACTTATCCTGTGGCTGACTCTGGGATGGGGAGTTACAGAGTCAAGGGCCTGGGCCGATGAACCTTCTCTGATGGTGGCCCAGTCTACCCAGCCCTACCTTGATCGGCTTAGTGCTGCGGTTAGCGAATTTACTCTAGACAACGGCATGAAATTCATTGTTCTGGAACGCCATCAGGTACCCGTTGTTTCTTTTATGGTTTATGCCAATGTCGGGGCCGTCAATGAACGCGACGGTAAAACTGGAGTAGCCCACTATCTAGAACATTTGGCTTTTAAGGGAACCAGTCGTATTGGTACCCTTAATTATCTGGCTGAAAAGCAAGTTCTGGCCAAAATGGATCGGACTTTTGATCAAATATTGGCCGCAGAGACCACTGGGTCTGAATCCACTAAGGCAAAGCTGCAAGCCCAAATGAACCAACTGGCCCAGCAAGCGGCTACCTATGTTGACCAGAACAAGTATGGCCAAATTATTGAGCAAGCTGGCGGAGTAGGGCTAAACGCTAATACCGCTGCCGATCAAACTCGCTATTTTTATAGTCTGCCAGCCAATAAATTAGAGTTATGGATGTCCCTAGAATCGGAACGATTGATTGACCCTGTTTTTCGCCAGTTTTTCGAGGAAAAAAATGTGATTCTTGAAGAACGCCGTATGCGGGTCGATAACTCTCCCATGGGCACAATGGTGGAGACCTTTTTAGAAAAAGCCTTTGAACAGCATCCCTATCGTCGTCCGGTGATTGGTTACCAGAAGGATCTCTATGCCGCTACCCGTAAAGACATTGAGGAATTTTATAAAACCTACTATGGTCCTGGCAACTTAACCGCAGTTTTGGTGGGCGATGTTGACCCGGTCATCGTCAAACAACTGGCTCAGGTTTACTTTGGTCGTTATCCGGCTCGTCCCCGCCCCCCTGAACCGCTGATTCAAGAGCCTGTTCAACTAGCTCCTCGCCAGTTTACCCTTTCTCTGACTTCCGAGCCCTGGTATCTCGAGGGGTATCATCGTCCCGGTATGACCCACCCCGATCACCTGGTTTATAGCATGATTGATAGCCTGCTGGTGGAGGGTCGCACTTCTCGCCTCTATCAAACCCTGGTGGATAAAGCTCAGATCGCTCTTGACATCGGTGTTCTGAATGGATTCCCTGGAGATAAATACGAAAATATTTTTTTACTTTATGGTTTAACTGCCCCTGGTCACGATCCTGATGAGGTTGCTGCTCTATTTCGCCAGGAATTAGACCGACTACAGCAGGAACCCGTTAGCGCGACGGAACTCAAGCGAGTTAAGACTAATGCTAGGGCTGCCCTACTGCGCAGTTTGGACTCCAATAGTGGTATGGCGGCGAGGTTAGCTGAGTATTCGGCTAAAACAGGTGATTGGCGAAATTTATTTAAAGATTTAGAAACTATTGACAGAATTTCGGCAGCTGACGTGCAGCGGGTCGCCCGCAGTTTATTTAAGCCTGAGGGGCGTACCGTAGGCAAACTACTGTCGAAGTCAGATCATCAATCATAGGTAGGTCAGGAAAGTTGGGCGCAATGAGATGGATTAGGGCGGTAAAGAGGGCTGGAGTTAGTATCTACTTCCCCCTGTATCAAAGCTTCGGGGGTTTGGCCTGGGGCTACTGGCGGTGCTAATTGCTTTGGGGTTGGTCTGGCAGTCACCGGCCAGTGCCCTGACGCCGCGTCACTATGATGACCTCAAGTTCGCTCCCCTGGCAGAGCTAAAAATACCTCCCTTTGAACGCTACCAGCTGGCCAATGGTTTGGTGGTTTACCTGATGGAAAACCATGAACTGCCTTTGGTTAGCGGTACTGCTACCTTCAGGACCGGATTCGCTTTGAACCGGCCCGCCAGGTTGGTCTGGCTGCTATTACAGGAGAAGCGATGCGTTTGGGGGGACTCAAAAGCTTGCTCCTGACGCTTTGAATCAGGTGCTGGAAAATCGGGCCGCCTCAATTGAAACCAGCATTGATACCGTCGCTGGCAGTGCTAGTTTCGATAGCCTGGTGAATGATGCTGAGCTGGTCTTAAGTCTGTTTGCCGATGTAATTCAACGCCCTGCCTTTGCCCCCGATCGAGTTGACTTTCTGAAGGGACAGTATCGTGGTAGTATCGCCCGCCGTAACGATGACCCCGACAGCATTACTGGTCGGGAATTTGCCAAGTTGATTTATGGAGCCGATAGTCCCTATGGCCGCACCGTTGAATACGCCACTTTAGAATCTATTAGCCGCCAGGATGTTGAAGCCTTTTATCGGGCTTCGATTCGCCCCGATCGCACGATTCTAGGGCTGGAGGGAGACTTTGATAGTACTCGCATGAAGACCTTAGTTAATCAATACTTTGGAGACTGGCAGGGGGAGGGTGAAGCTCTGGATATCACCCATCTACCGGTGGTAGGACAGGCAAAAGCAGGACTATTTGCTATAGAACAACCCCAGCTAACCCAGAGTTATGTTCAGTTGGGCCATTTGGGTGGTCAGTTTAACGCCCCTGACTATCCTGCCCTGGAAGTAATGAACGAGGTCCTCAATAGTTTTAGTGGTCGGTTATTTAACCAGGTCCGATCGCGCCAGGGGTTAGCCTATTCAGTCTATGCCTTCTGGTCTCCTCGCTATGACTATCCCGGTATGTTTATTGGTGGCGGTGAAACCCGTTCTACCACCACCGTTCCCTTTATTCAAGCAGTCAAAAGGGAAATTGAACGTATTCGCACCAGCCCCATTACTCTCGAGGAGTTGACTCTGGCTAAGGATTCGGTATTGAACAGCTTTGTGTTTAAATTCCAGAAGTCCAGCCAAATTTTAGCCCGATTAATTCGCAACGAGTACTACCACTATCCTGCTAACTTTATTTTCCAATTCCAGGAACAGGTTCGTAAAATCACCGCTAGCGATGTTTTAGCAGCAGCTCAAGAACGCCTAAAACTCGATCAATTAGCCATTCTAGTAGTGGGCAATTCTGCTGATATTCAGCCAGCCCTGGCTACCCTGGAGCCCCAGCAACCAGTTCAAGTCCTTGATATCACCATTCCTTCAGATCAAAAAACTTGAGAATAACTGTTTAAGGAGTCTCTCCAGACCCTGGCATGAGGCGTCTTTTCATGGCAGCCAGTTCCCTATCCAATTCACCAGTACTGGCCTCTAGCTGGACAAACTGACTTTCTAAGGGGTCCTTAACCAGATCTGCTAGAGCCTGGGAACGGGCTTCCAGGTCAAGTACCTGCTGCTCCATTTGGTCAAAAGCAGCGAATCGCCCCTGTACCAGCCATTAACTCTTGAATCCGTTGGGCCGCCTCTGCCGATCGAAATCGAGCAATATACATGTCTTTTTGGGTTCTAGCCTGGGCGATTTTAGCCTCCAACTGACCCATATTTTCCTTCATCTGAGCCACCATCTGTTGCTGTTGGCTAACCTGTCTGGTCATCATCTCAGCTGATTCCACATAGCCCTGGCGACGTTTTAGGGCCTGACGGGCTAGATCCTCTTCGCCGTTCTTTAGGGCTAATTCAGCCCGGCTATACCATTCCTGGGCCAGAGTTCTAGCCTGGGCGCTTTGCCGCTCGGTACGCTTTTGGGTGGCAATGGCTTGGGCGACTGCCTGACGCAACTGCATCAGGTGACCTTGCATGTCATCCATAACCCGGTTCAGTACCCTTTCTGGGTCTTCAGCCTGGTTCACCATTCCATTTAGACTGACCTTGATCACCTGTAATGCTCGATCTAAGAAGCCCATCAATCCTGTCCCCTCGACTCAGATCTCCTTCAGGATAACAGCAGAGGCGGGGATGGGGAGGGCAAAACCAGAGGTTTAGGGAGCGACGTACAGCTGAACCGCCAGGCCCTGACTTTGGAGCTTTTCAATTAAATCCCGGGCCGCGGACTCCTGGGCGAAGGCTCCCAGTTGGATCTTAAGACCGCTAGGAAAATTGCGTAGATAGGCATCTGCTACCGATTGCCGAGCTGCCTGTAGAGAGGAGTCGCCGCTGTAGTTAGCTACTACGTAATAGCGAGGTCCAGTCCTATTGGTGGAATTCAGGGGCCGGGGGGCCTGACTCAAGGGGGCGGGGGGCAGGGGCGATCTAGAGGAGGATGGCCGACCGAGGGGTTTAGGCGGTTGGAGATTAGTACTAGAGGTTACCACGGGTTGGGAGGGCCGGGGTAAAACCCGCGGAGATACGGACCTGACTATCGGGGTGGTGGATTCTACTAAACTGCGAGGGGAGGCAGTGGCAGGCTGCTGCAGGGGAATAGTGGGCAAGGGGGCCATAGGCGAGGTCTTGAGCGGCTCCCTGGAGGTGGCCGATTCTGGCTGGGAGGGCTGACCCGGTTCGGGGTTGGGGACAACCGGGTTAGAGGGGCTGGATGGCAAGTTGCTGAGGCGGTTTAGATCTAGTTTGCCGAATTCCTGGGCTGACAGATCTGGCCCTAGCCCCTGTAAGCCTTGACCCTGGGTGTCGGCGGTGGGGGGAACCGCCTCAGTGGTAGAACTGGACGGTGCTGGGCTGGATTGGGGAAGACTTTGGATGAGTCGCTGGACCAGGGGATGGTTTTTTAGCTGGCCGATCGCCTGGGGCGACGTGACCAGGTAACCAAATCCGGCACTGGTTAAGAGGAGGAGGAGGAGAGCCCCCAGGCCCAGGGGTGTAGCCAACTGCCGACCCAGACCAGCAGGGGAACTGCTGGAGGAAAAACTATAGTCAGTGATATAGGCTGTGGGATCGGCTTCCAGCAGAGCCTCCGTACTTTCCAGATAATCTTCGGTGGCGGTCGGATAGGCGGTTAAATCTTGGGATGGGGAACCGCTGGCCACTGGCGAGCTAATTTTGGGGGTATTTTTAGGACCAAGGGCGGCAGGGGCTCCTCCTAGGGCGCTGGTGGTAGTTGCTGGGGTCGTTAATGCCTGGGAATTAGCTGCCGTTGGGTTGGAAAATTGAGGTAGGCGGGGAGAGACCGGGTCTTTAGGGCGGAGCTTTAATCGACTTCTAGAGCGGCGATGGGATTCTCCCTGGCGATAGCGTTCGAGCTCTTCATCCAGATTCACCATCAAACTTTCCAGGCCAGCTTGCAGGGGAGGGCTGAGCAGAGAGTCGTTGGTATCGGGGCTGGGTGGTCGCTTAACCATCGGCTTAATAGGGGGAAAGGAATAACCTAAATAGTAATGATTTCCGCCAGATTGACAAGCACAATTCACAGTAGGGGCTAAAATCGAGGACATTATCGCCCAACTGGCTATGGCCTTTGATTCCCTGGCTCGTCTCATTGATGAATTTGAGCAACAACCCAACTGGCACCGTCAGGCTCGCTTTCGTCAGGTATTGCGGCACTGGTCAGGGGTAGTCGGAGCCGTGGTGGCTGGTCAGGCGATTCCAGTCCGGCTAGAACGGCAGGTGCTCTACGTGGCTGTGGCTAATGCCATGTGGGGCCAAACCCTAACCCTGGAACGGTTAACCATTCTGACCCGGCTTAATCCCCAGCTGGGCTTCGAAGTGAAGGATATTCGTTTTTCTCCGGCGGACTGGTATCATCGGGCCTCTGAAACACCTGCGCCCTCTCTGCCTCAGCCTTCTCCTCTGCCCGATTGGTTGCGGCATCATCCCAGTTTCGATGCCAGACTCTGGTCTACAGTAGCACCCCCCAGGACCGATTACCCAGCGGCGATCGCTGCCCCTGATGCCCAGGCAAGTTTTCGCCGCTGGGCCAGCCTTAATCAGCGCCAGACCGCCCGGTGGTTGCTCTGTCCCCGCTGTCATTGTCCCTGTCCACCGGGGGAAATGAAGCGCTGGTCTCGTTGTAGTCTCTGTGCCGCGAAAGGGTTTGGCCAATCCAGGCCGGGGCAGGAGGGTAAACCATGGTCAGGTTAAATACCCGGGCAAAGCTTTCGATGACCAGGGGACGGATCTGATCAACCGTCAGCCCACAACAGAACTGAGATAGCTTCCCCACCGATCGCTGGGTAATGCCACAGGGGACAATCGCCTCAAAGCCCGACAGATCGCAGCATACATTCAGGGCGAAGCCATGCATGGTAATCCAGCGGCTCACCTTAATTCCAATTGCTGCGAGTTTGTAATCGCCGACCCAAACCCCAGTTAAACCAGCCTGCCGCTCTCCTGCCACTCCCACCCTGGCCAACACCTCTAGCACCACCGCCTCCAGCTGACGCAGATACCAGTGCAGGTCAGGACGGTGCCGCTGTAAATTGAGAATCGGATAGGCTACCAGTTGACCAGGGCAGTGGTGGGTTACCTCCCCTCCCCGTTCGGTACGAAATAGGGGGTAGGGCAGATCTTCTGGCGCACCTTTGAGATGGATGGGATTAGAGCCCTGACCCAGGGTATATACCGGGGGATGCTCCAGTAGCACGAGGCGATCGGGCTGGGGGCATGGCGGTGTCCATCTACCCATTGTTTTTGGCCGCTCCAGGCCTGGTCATAGGGGACTAAACCCAGGTTATAAACCTCACAGATGGGCTTTTTACCCGGTTCAAACTGGGCCATGGTCATTTCCTTCCCCTGCTTTTAAGGTAGTAGCGATCGCCCCCCACCAACAAGTCAATACCTTTACCAGTCAAGATTTATCAACCCTTGCAAAGGTTCTTAAAGGATACTGTTGTACAGGATACAAGGTGCTAGGGTGAAATCATAGGCCGATGTTTCAAGGAGTCCGCTTTATGAAGCTGGTTATCCATGGTAGAAATATTGAGATTACCGATGCTATTCGTGACTATGTAGAGCAAAAAATTCTTAAGGCAGTGAGCCACTTTCAAAATTTAACTAACGAAGTGGATGTGCACTTGTCGGTAGCTCGTAATCCTCGCATTAGCTCCAAGCAGGCGGCAGAGGTCACCCTCTATATCGATAAGGCTGTTGTCCGGGCCGAAGAAAGCAGTGAAAATCTCTATGCCAGTATTGATCTGGTGGCCAACAAAATTAGTCGCCAACTGCGTAAATTCAAAGAAAAACGCAACAACCACAAGCACAGTAATCTGGGTAAAACCACAGAAGCCTTTCTTAACCAACAACCTGGTACCGATGTGACGGAGGTGCTGACCACCGGTGAGCCCCAACTACCGGAGGAAGTGGTGCGGACCAAGTATTTTGCCATGCCTCCTATGACCGTGGCAGAAGCTATGGAGCAATTAATCTTAATTGATCACGATTTCTACGTGTTTCTCAACGCTGAGACCGGAGAAATTAATGTGGTCTATGAGCGTAACCATGGAGGTTACGGTCTAATTCAGCCTCGTCAGCCCAACGGTAATGGCAGTAAGAACGCGGCTCGCGATCTCACCGCCATTTCGGGCAGAAGCTAGTCTTTGCCTGTAGAACAGCCATGGGAGCCAGGGCCTGTCCATCCAAACTCAGGATCGGCAGGTTCTAGATGGGTGCATCCCAGTTTTGCAAGTTTGCCCTCATCCCCCAGTCCCTTCTCCCTTTTAGGGTGAGGGCTACAAAAGTAGGGTGCACCCTTCTGGATTTAGCCCTTAGCTCTGATACTCAATCCATTCCAGCACCCGGTTCCAGGCCCACCAGGGATTGGAGTCCTGGCTCAGGTGCTGCCCCACCCTGCTACTGTAGTAGCCCACATGGCCCCCCTGGGGAGTTAGCACTAATTTTAAGTTGGTATTGGTGTTACAAATCCTCTGTAGCTCAGGAATCAGATCAGGGTCAAATAGGGGATCGTCGGCGGCATAGAGAATCAAGACGGGTAGATTTAGATTGGCCATAAAAGTCAGGGGACTGCTATGGGCGTAGTAATCTTCTACACTGGCAAAGCCCAGGCGGGGAATTACCAGCTCTTGATCAAAGGTCCAGATGCTACGGGCGCGGGCGATCGCCTTTGGGTCGATCTGGTCAGGGTGAGCCTGGTAAAGGCGCTGGGCCATACGTCGAAGTTCCCGGCTAATGGCCTGTTCTAGCTGGCGACCCAGGGCAGTGGCGGTTAAATAGCGTAGAGAACGGTTGGCATCCAGGTTGGGACAAACCACCGCCACACCGCCGATGTCTGACCGCTTCAAGGTGCTTTCCGAGGGTAAGTGCATGGTGGCCTGCCCTCCCCACAGGGCTAGTTGGCCACTGAGGGAATACCCCACCAGCCAGTAGGGCGGTGGACAGCCCAGATCCTTAGCGCTGGCCGCCAGGGCCAGGTAGTCCTGTCCTTCGTAAATACCGTCGGAGGTCAAGGTTGGGGATAATTCAGCGGTTCTGCCATGGCCCCGCCAGTCAAACACCACCACCCCATAGCCCTGCTGGTAAGCCTTACGTCCTAAAATCTCTAATATCCACTGGTTTTCCAGGTCTCCAGTAATGCCATAGGTGGCAATAATTGTGCCTTTAGCCCGGGATGGGGCTGCCCAACGGCCAAAAATGGGAGTTTCCCCCTGGCCTAAAAAAATCTGATTCTGATAGGGAACAGGGGCTAGATTTAGGGTGCGTTGCCAGGTGCGGTGAGCTACCAGGGCGATGTAGAGAGTCATGGAGAGGCCGTGGTGTAGGGGCCAGGGGGAATAAAGGGGGGCATGGGTAGAATCGGGTGAGGAAACAGGATCAAGTTCTGTAATTTCGCTTAAGGCCAAACAGGGCCGGCCAGAGTTAAGCTACTTTGAGCTTAATCCTTTCTAGTAGACTAGCCAGGGACATGATCATGACTCCCCCCATTGTGGAAATCTTGCCGAATAAAACGGCGCTGGTACAGCGTGCACTCCACCTGGTTATCGACCAAATTCGTCGATCGGTAGATCGGCAGGGTTTCTGCACCCTGGCTCTGGCTGGTGGGGGTACTCCTAAGCCCCTTTATGCCGCTCTAGCAGAGGAGTCTTTGCCCTGGCAGAATCTCTATGTCTTTTGGGGTGACGAGCGCTATGTCCCCCCTGACCATCCCGATAGCAACGCCGGCATGGCCCGTCAGGTTTGGCTCGATCGGGTGCCAATTCCTGCTAGCCAGATTTTCCTAACCCCCACCCAAGCCACCCCCCCTAGCCTGGCAGCCCAAACCTACGAAGCTAGCCTTAGAGATCTGTTTAGCCGTCTCCAGCCCGATTCCCGGGATGCCATTCCCCAGTTTGACCTGGTGCTGCTGGGTATGGGGGATGATGGCCACACCGCTTCTTTATTTCCCCATACCGCTGCCCTGACCGTTAGCGATCGCCTGGTGACGGTAGGCTATAGGGGCGAAGACCCTCGTATTACCTTTACCCTACCGCTCATTAACCACAGTCGTCAGGTCATGTTTTTGGCGGCTGGTGCCAGTAAACAAGCTGCTCTCCAGCAAGTATTCCGTGCAGATGGAGACGACCTGGCCTATCCCTCTCGTCTGGTGCGGCCCCTGGGAGACCTGTACTGGCTGTTGGATGAAGAGGCCACCACTGGGGTTAACTTACCCTAATTGGTCGCTAGCCTGGCAGACCGCCAGAAATTGGTTCTAGACTGATTCTAAAGTTGTTGCCCAGGCCTGCCGGTAACCAGGCTAAGGCTATAATCCACCCCCTTGAGCAGAAGGGTCAGTTCTGGGGGCGGAGTAGTCAGGGTGATCTGGCTCAGCCAGCTATCTACCTCCGTCGCCAGATTGTAGGCTAGTTTGAAGCGGGTGCCCTCCCCTTCAACTCTGACATCTACCAATCCATCCACCAGATGCACAATCCCCCTAAGACTCGCTGTCCCGCCTTAGTCCGGGGGACGAGGTCTTTGAGGTCCTCGCCCCTATCTTCCAGGGGTGTTGGCGGTAGTTTTGATTCAGGCTGAGCCGCTTTGGTATCCATTAATCTGGCCAGGTGATGGCAACGACTTTGGATGTAGTGAATAGCCATCCAGGGGGATAGCTGTAGCCGTGCAGCCAGACTGGTGGGAGCCAGGACCAGATCAGGGGCAGGCCTGACGGGCCAGGGAGATAGCCCCTGGCTGTGCCTAAACCAGGTTAACCAGGCGGCCAGGGCGATCGCGTCGGGAGTTAAAGTCAGTTGTCCCGATGGTAGGGGATGGAGTTGGGTATGGGTTTTGATCTGAAGGAGGAGGGGAGGGGTTGCCGGTAATTCAAGGCTTTGCCATCGGCTGATCAGGTTGTTCGCTAGAGCAAACCGCTGAGCCAGGGGTAAGGCAGGATTT
This sequence comes from Nodosilinea sp. LVE1205-7, assembly GCA_041879365.1. Classification (GTDB taxonomy): domain Bacteria; phylum Cyanobacteriota; class Cyanobacteriia; order Phormidesmidales; family Phormidesmidaceae; genus Nodosilinea. Next base: position 501,687 of record CP089923.1, read on the forward strand.
AGATCGTAGATATAGGCAGGCCCAGTTTGGGGTCTGGCCCAACGTAGACGGTAGCCGCTATCCTCCCCAGGTTGGCCACCACAGGCTAGCAGCAGCTGATGGAGCCATTGCTGCAGGGACAGGGCCCTGGTCGAGGACGGCACCGGGGCCGCCCTTACAACTTAAAGGCCTGGTCAAACCCAGACCGGGTGATGGGCTGACTTATCTCCAGCCCTTCTCCTCCCAGCAGGGTTAGAGGTTTACCCTCAATTTCTAGCCAGACCCTAGCGCCAGGATCAAAGCTGGTAGCGGTATAAATTACCTGGCCTAAACGTCCCACCATGGAGGCGCTACCGCCACCCTGGCTAAAGCTGGCAGAAAGGTTCACATGAATACCATCCGGCTGCACCGAGGCCGCTAGTAAACGGGTATTCGCGGGAATGGTGGTAAAGGTCTTCTGGTTGCTATCTCCAGTCTGGGTTAGAAGGGCATTCAGGACTGCGGTGATTTGCTCGGAGGAAGAGGGACCGGCCTCGATCGCCAGGGACTGGGGTACCAGTTTGAACTGCCCAGCTTCATTCTTTAACCAGTAGACCTGGCCATTTAGATGGGCGGCTGGAGTCGTAGAGGATGGCTTTGAGTCAGCCCTAGGGTCAGGTTGGGCGGCCTGGGAGGGTGGGTGAGTAGATCTTGGGGATTTAACCACCGGATTGGGTAGTTCCGCTACGGGTAACCTTGGGTTTAGGGAGCGCCAGGTTAACCAGGCTACCGCCCCACCGGAAACCAGCGTCAGTGTTGCCAACCCGACTAAAATTCCCAGGGGAATGCGTCGTAGTTTTTCTTTATAGTCCATGGTGGATTTCTCCAGGGGGAACATTGTCAGGGTAGATCAGAACCTCTAACCTGGCACAAGCTTTAGGACAGCTTATTCACCTGACTGTTTCTGTAGTAAGGGAGAAGTAGGCTCCAAACGGGCAAAAACCGCCAGATCAAGGCTGTTGTCCCTCACCTTCAGGGTCAATACCCGCAGCATTAGGCCCAGGCGTTCTAGCTGGCGTAGGCTAAAGGTCTGGCTGGCTCCTGCGGCTAGAGAACTAATTAATTGGGAGGGGGCTTCGATGCCCTGAATGCTAACGGTGGGATTAATCAGTCGCAGGCGATCGCCCTGGATGATCTCTAACCCCGTTTCTATAACAATGGGAATACTTTCCTGACTGAGACGATCCTGTAGATCTATGGCCAGGCGCAATCGGTCACCGCCAAGAAATTCGATAGCCGGATGACTCAGCCCATAGCGCCGTTGTTCTCGTTCTAAACTAAAACCAGACAGGTTGAATTGCAGTTCGTCTAACCAGGTTTGGACTCTGGCTGAAGCCAGAAAAATATTTAAATCACTGGCTTTTAATCTCAACCGTAAGGCAGCCTGGGCCGGTTGATTCAACTTTAAACGTCCCTGCCGCAAAGCAGCCCCATCCACATCCAGAGGGTCAGTTTCTAGATCGAAGCCGTCCACGCGCAAATCCGGTAACTGACGTAGATAGACTCCTGCAGCAGAAATCTTCACCTGATCAACGCGACCCCAAAGGATTTGATAGTTAGGTAGATTATCGATGCGCACCTGAATCCTTTCAATGCTGGCGGTTTGACTCCGCACCGCCTGTTCGGCCAGGTGATCGACTACCATCCCTCCCGGAGCCAGGATGGCGGTTAGGGTAGTGATAATCAGAGCCAGAACATCCATGGGCTGAGGTGATCGCGGTCAGTTGACATAACAGAATAATCAGTAGCTTACCAGAGCTGTGCGCCAGAGCTCGTAACCCTCGGGAGCCAGATGAATGCCGTCGGTGGTTAACTCCTGCCGTAGTTGTCCTTGCCCATCCCTAAACGCAGGTTGTAAGTCTACAAAGCTGGCTCCCTCGTAGCTCGCCAGATAGGCAAGGGAACGATTTAGAGCGCTGATGCGATCGCTGGGTAGGGCCTGCCAGCGAGTCGGCAAAATTGAATAAACCACAATCCGCGCCTGGGGATGCTGTCGCTTGAGATGGTACAAAATCCGTTGAAAATTCCTAAGTACCTGGTCATCGCTGGCCCCCTGTTTGAGATCGTTAATACCGGCCATCAGGTGAATGGTATGGGGACGGGTCTGGGAGAAGTCCTGTAAGCGCTCTAAAATCTGACTGGTGGTTTCGCCAGCAATCCCCTGATTCAGCCAGAAGTGGTTGCGGGGTAGGAGTTCGGCCGGCAACCATAGACTCAGGGAGTCTCCCAGCACAATACTCAAGCGATTGTGGCCCTGGGCCCTGGCCATGACAGCCGCCTCCTGACGGAGCAAGGCCTGCCAATCCTGATGGGTAGGGTGGAGCGGGGCTGACTGCCAGTCATACTGGTAAAGTAGGGGAGAAATTCGGGTGTAGAGTTTACCAGCCCGTAGAGAAGCCAGGCGGAAGCGATACATCTGGCTGCCATTAACCGGTCGTGGAGTGCTAGACCAATCTGTCTGGACCTGTCCCTGATTGGCAAAACGCCCATGGGGCGAAGGATGGGTAGCTATGAGGGCTTGTAGGTCTACCTCTACCTGGGCGGATAAGCTCCCCATATTACCTGGATTCAGGGGACTGGCTTCAGCATCCCTTGAGATACTAATCTCATCCTGGGCTGAATCTAGACCAAAGGATAAATGGCCGATCGCCGGTGGACTGAGCTCGGGAGTCAGATTATTTCCAGCTATCTTTGCTGGTGCCCTGGAAAGGTGAGGGGAAGAGCTACGCAGGAGGGAAGGAACCATCGACGCCAGAGGCTGATTTTCTGCTGGGGGCGTGAAGGGGGCTAAATTTGTCTCCTTGGTTATACAGTTGACTAAAAGCTGAGCCGCCATCCAACAGGCATCCATTCCTGCACCTCTAAAAATCTGTCTGATAATTTATATTTCAGCCCGAGGCCAGGGTAATCAGGATAGTTTTGAGAAATTTATCCGCAATTTACCTCAAAAAACCTAGTCTGAATGGACGCTAAAAGCTTGTTTGAAAAACCGAAGAGAGTCTCAAACATACCTATTCTGGCCAGGGTTGTAGGGTTACATCTCGCCGAGCATAGAGGGGATGGCGGGGTTGCCCGGTTTGGTTGTAGCCGATCGCGCTCCATTTCTGTCGATAGGGCTGTAAAAGGTTAAGGACCTGGCGATCGCGGTGACGCCAGCCGCCGCCATTACCCCAAGCCAGCAGTAGACGGTTAGCCAGGGCTGCCGCCGTCACCAGGGCCTGGTCATTAGCCACCCCCACCGGATCGACTACCTGCCTTAACTGACGAGGGTGGGGAGTGCGGTAGGCAAATAAGTTGACCACCACTAAGACACCAAATCCCCAGTGCTGAGCCAGGTCTATCATCCGACGTAGGGTTGGATCATCAACGGCACCATCGGCCCGACTGGGATTAAGCATAACTACGGATAAAATCGGAGCTTCCCCCTGCCATTGGCGCTCCAGCCAGTAGCGATACTGACCACTGGGGTCGAAATTAGCGCGGCGAACTATAGCCAGGGAATGCAACATTTGTTTACATTGAAGGCAGGGCAGGCCAGGGTTCTTCAGGTCTACCCCTACCTTATGCACGGAGTAAACTATTTTGACTATTTTCGCCGCCTTAGGCCCCTCAGTACGCAATAATCTGGCCCTTTTATTTGGGGCCGGGCTGTGCTTCTGGGCCGGATTGGCTGGCTTGCTCCCTACCCTCCCCCTATTTATTGCCACCCTGGGGGGTAGTGGTCAGGAAATTGGCACGGTTATGGCCTCTTTCGCCCTGGGTTTGTTGCTAACCCGGCCCGGTCTGGCCCATCTGGCTGATCGTCGGGGGCGTAAGTTGGTGATGGTGATCGGGCTTGTAGCGGTTACCCTGGCTCCCCTGGGCTACCTGCTGGTGATGGCCTTACCCCATCAGGTCTGGATAATTACAGCTAACGTCCGGATAGATTTGGAAATCCTTGCCCTGATGCTAATTCGGGCTTTCCACGGGGTTAGTATTGCCGCCTTTGTCGTGGCTTACCACGCCCTGGTGGTAAATCTGTCGCCTCCTGGTAACCGGGGGGAGCTGATTGGTTATATGACCCTGGTGAATCCTATCGGGTTGGCTTTGGGGCCGGCTCTGGGCGGTTTTATTTACGGAGTTCTGGGGTTTGGATTGGCCTTTTTCGCCATGACGGTGCTGGGGCTGATCGGCCTGGCACTGGTGATGGGCCTACGGGAGTCCCATCACCCTGATCGGGGGGACTCTTCAGCCTCGTCCCCCGAGCCCTTCTGGAGTCAGCTCTGGACGGGACGGCTGCGGACTCCCGCTATGATTTTGTTGCTGGTCGGCCTGGCCTTTGGCACCCTCAGCACCTTTGTCCCGCTTTATGTTCGAGAAGCAGGACTAGATTTAAATGTAGGCCTGATCTATACCGCTTCAGCGATCGCTAGCTTTATGTCGCGGTTGGTGGTAGGCCGGGTGTCTGATAATCACGGTCGCGGTCGCTTTATTACCCTTAGCCTGGTGATCTACAGCCTGGCCATGGCGATGTTCTGGCAGGCCCATAATATTCCCATGTTTTTACTGGCAGGCCTGATGCAGGGGGCGGCAGCGGGTACGCTGATTCCTATGGTAGCGGCCCTGACCAGCGATCGCTCTACACCCCGGGAACGGGGTCGGACCTTTGGTCTGGTGATGGTGGGCTTCGATGTCGGCATTGCCCTGGCTGGACCAGTCTTAGGTACCTTGGCGGATAGTCTCAGTTACCGCAATATTTTTGGGCTCGCTGCCCTGCTCGTCTTGATGGGCTTTGTAGTGTTCATCACCGGCTCCAGCAAGGATTTATCCCATTCTCTTGAGTTTTCCCTAGCAGGCGGACGCGATGTCTACGCTGTTGACGGCTAAGAGGTTGTTTGAAAAGGGGCGTTTCAGGTATAGCTGGTCGCCAAAAAAGTACCAACTATACCTAACCATAAAAAAACTATCCTACCCTGTAGGTATAATTTCAAACCTGTCTTGACTTTTCCAAAGATCTCTAAGAAAAGCCTGACGGTCAGATTAAAACGGGCGAGGAGGGATTCGAACCCCCGACACCGTGGTCCGTAGCCACGTGCTCTAGTCCACTGAGCTACACGCCCTTAACAGAGAATTATATTACCACATCTCGGCGATTGTAGAGCGGTTGACCTGGCCACCCTAAAGTTAATGGTTTTGGTCTGATTCTTAGGCTCAGGCTGGCGGGTCAGGCAGGGTTCTGCCTCCTCTTCGCCTCCTTTAGGGTAGCTACCGTACCCTGCTGTCGACCATGGCATTAGGCTAAAAGCTGGTTTAGGTTTAATCAGGGCTGGGTAAGCTGGCTGAGATAACGCTCAATTAGCAAAATAGCCACTATATCATCAATTGGACGGGGAATGGGTCGCAGGGCCTGGGGAATCCATCGGGCCATACCTCGAGGCGGATACATTTGCCAGTAGCGATGGCGAGCCTCTAAACTCGAATAGCGTTCGTCCACCAGCACCAGCCGGGGTAAATCCTTTAGTTGACCCAGTTCAGCTTGCCACTGGGCGGCACCAGTCTGATCTCCCAGTACAATCGTAACAATGGGAAACTGCCCCCGTAGACGGTTGATCTCCCCAATTACCGCTCCGACAGGCACAACCTGGTGGTATCCCACGATGCGATCTATCCCCATCAGGGCCAGGCCACACTTTTGTTGACCAGGATCAAAACCCAGAATCATGGGTTGGCAAGTACTAGACAACAAGTACTCTGGCACAGGCAGGGAAACTAGGGAAGAATTTTCATACTCTATCCTATCTTTTGGTCTATCTTCTGACCCATCGGTCATAGCCTTGCTAAGAAAATGTTTGAAAAGGGTCGTCCCCACTATAGTTGGCCACCAAGAAGCCGCCGAAATACTGAATTTTGCGGTAATTATCCCGCTCCCTAGATATGTAGCAGTTCTTGACCGGATCAGGTAAACGGTATCCCTGCTAACAAGGGGCTTAAGCCCCTTGTCTATACTTCACTCGAATAAGAAACGCTATAGCTTGAGACTCTCTTTAGCTTGTCAAACAACCTTTAAGGGCGATGGACAAGAATCTCAGCGGATCTAATCTCAGAGTCTCTATGGGGCGACTCCGGTAAATAAATCTTCGAAGGATTTGGGGCTAGCTTGACTTTGAGCTACGATTTCTACAATCTTGTCCTGGGCTGAGGGCAAAAATAGGGCCTCAACACAGGTTTCTGCCACCTTAAGGCGAGGAATATTTCCCTCAAATAGGGTGTCGGCTGGTGCCATGATCAGGGGCCGACTATCTAAGTCGTCATTTTTAAGTCCCCCAGGGCGAACAATAGTGTAGGTTAACCCACTAGCCTGTAGATATTCTTCCCCTAACTTTTTCCAGTAAAGTACCAGCCAGAAAAGGTTTAAGGGATGGAAAAACCTGGATACACAGAGGGATGAAACCATCACGAAGTGATCGACTGCCGCCATTCGAGCGGCATCTACTAGATGCTTAGTCCCTTGATAATCAACCTGATAGGGACCGCTGGGATCAAAGCTGGGACAGGCTCCAGTAGCGCTAAGAACTACGGTGCAACCCACCATCGCTTGCCTCAGACTGGCGGCATTGGTCACGTCTCCCTGGACCAGAGTAACCTCTGGGGGTAATTTAGCCCGGGCAATCGCTTCATCCCTTACCAGAGCCGTTGTCGGTATATTCCGCTTTAGCAAGGACGTTACAATTCTTGCCCCGGTTTCGCCAGTAGCACCAGCAACAAAAGCCTTCATAGCAGCTCCTTCAGCCTTCCTGTTAAGTTTATTTTACCTGGTTTGCCAGTTAAGTTAGGCTGCGGTTTTTGCCAGGTTCCACTTCCACAAAAGGCTGGAAATTAAGTTGGTGGTGATGTGGGCCAATACCGGAACCAGTAGATTATGAGTCATAACAACGCCCAGTCCCAACCCTAAGCCAATTAGGGTAGCCCAAATTACGTAGGGCCATTGTCGCCAGCTACTCAGATGTAAAATGCCAAAGCTGGCGGCCGATATGATCACACCCTGAGGTGTGAAACCAATCGCCGGTAAGATAACTCCTCGAAATAGTAGTTCTTCACTCAACCCTGGTAATAAACCTAACCAGGGTAAATCAAGCCAATGGAGCGGTTTTAACACCATGGTTAAGTAGCTGTCAGCACTTTTACGGTAGGCTGGCCAAAAGCGATAAATAACTCCGCTCAGAAGGGTTATTCCCAGCCCTAAACAGATCCCTATTAGACTATCCCCTATGGTTAGGGTAACGGGTACTAGAATCTGGGGTTGAAAGTGTAGCCAGAGCTTAGCAGCTAGTAATAACAAAATCGATGTCACTCCCATGGCAACCAGTACCTGGGTACGACTAAGGGAATCTGACCGAATAGGAGGATCAGGGGAAAAGACCACGAGATGGAGATGTCTTTAATAATTGAATTGGAGTTTTATTCTACAACGACAATTACAACGACTCATCTACAAGGACCCAGGGGGCTGGGGGGAAGAGTAAAGTAATCAAGTGCTAATTCTCTAGAACTGTTGTTAATGTGTGGTACCCTAAAGTGGTAATGTTAAGTTGTGTTACCCATTCAGATCTGATTGAATGGGGGTAAATTTCATAATCTATTCGGTTTCGCGGAATCGAACATGAGGGATAGGGTTCGACGGACGGCTTGAACAATTGCCAAAAAGCCTTGGTATGCGCCTGCATAGTTGACAACTTCATTCTGAATCAGACTTAAGAACTAAAGTTGTTAATCCTAGGGAGCAGTTTTAAGGTTATCTTGGTCAAGCAGTCTTGAGAATGTCAAGTTTGCAAATCGGGATAAAGTGCCGTAGCCATGGTAAGAGATGGAGTTCAGCGTTTTATTCCTGAGGTCGGAGACATTGATGAAACCGACCGTTTAGGTTGATCGCTAGGACAATAGGCATGGGGCTAAAGCCGACGGTAGCATTTAATCACCTCGGGTGTGAGAAAAATCGGATTGATACAGAGCATATGCTCGGTTTACTGGTACAGGCCGGTTACCAGGTAGATAGTAATGAGGAACTGGCCGATTATGTAGTGGTGAATACCTGTAGTTTTATTGAAGCCGCTCGAGAAGAGTCGGTGCGAACCCTGGTAGAGTTGGCAGCGGCTCAGAAAAAAATCGTGATTACGGGTTGTCTGGCTCAGCACTTTCATCACGAACTTTTGGAGGAAATTCCCGAGGCGGTTGCTCTGGTTGGTACCGGGGATTACCACCAGATCGTGGAGGTGATTGAACGGGCCGAAGCGGGTGAACGAGTCAAGCTGGTGACCCCTGAGCCCACTTACATTGCTGATGAAACGGTGCCCCGTTATCGAACCACTGCCTCCAGCGTGGCCTACCTGCGAGTAGCAGAGGGATGTGATTATCGTTGTGCTTTTTGTATTATTCCTCACCTCCGGGGTAATCGAGCGATCGCGATCGCTGGAGTCCATTCTGGCCGAAGCCCGGCAACTGGCTGAAGAGGGAGTCCAGGAACTGGTGCTAATTTCTCAAATTACTACTAACTACGGCCTCGATCTCTACGGTCAGTCCCGGTTAGCTGATTTGCTCAGGGGTCTGGGGCAGGTTAACATTCCCTGGATTCGTATGCACTATGCCTATCCCACCGGTTTAACCGGCGATGTGATTCGGGCTATTCAAGAGACCCCTAATGTTTTGCCCTACCTGGATTTACCCCTACAGCACTCCCATCCCGAGGTGCTCCGGGCGATGAATCGTCCCTGGCAAGGTCAGGTTAATGATCAGGTGATTGATCGGATTCGCCAGGCCTTACCGGCAGCAGTGCTTAGAACTACTTTCATAGTGGGTTTTCCTGGGGAAACCCAGGCTCATTTCGATCACCTTCTGACCTTTGTAGAGCGCCATCGATTTGATCACTTGGGAGTCTTTGGTTTTTCGGCAGAGGTTGGCACCCCAGCCTACGACCTACCCAATCCTGTGCCTCCAGATCTGATTGAGCAACGTCGTCAAACCCTGATGCTGGCCCAACAGCCCATCGCCTGGCAACATAACCAGGCTTGTATTGGTCAGACCTTAGATGTGTTGATTGAGCAGGAAAATCCGGCTACAGGTACGGCGATTGGTCGCTCTGAACGCTTTGCTCCTGAGGTTGACGGGTTGGTTTATGTTACCGGTTCTCCCCCTTAAATCAGATTGTTCCCGTTAAAATTACCGCTGCCGATACCTATGACCTGTTTGGCCAGGTCGCTTGAATCTAGCCACTTTCAACCTTAGTTTTTGAGATCGTTACTTTTTTGAGGATTTTTTATGACCTTTTCCTTTGCCAGTTTGGGTTTGTCGGCTGCTCGCGTTAGCCATCTTGAGTCCCTGGGCTATCACGAGCCTACCGCGATTCAAGCTGAGGCGATTCCCCACCTGCTATCAGGACGAGATTTAATTGGTCAGGCTCAAACCGGTACAGGTAAAACTGCCGCCTTTTCCTTACCGTTGTTAGAACAGGTTGATAGCAATAACCCCCAGGTGCAGGCTTTGGTGATTACCCCCACCCGAGAACTGGCGATTCAGGTGTGTCAGGCTATGCGTAGTTATCGCTTGCAGGGACGGCCCAAGGTGCTGGCAGTGTATGGCGGTCAGGCTATAGAACGGCAACAGGAACAGTTACGTCGGGGCTCTCAAATCGTAGTCGGTACCCCAGGGCGGATTCTTGATTTACTCAGCCGGGGCAGTTTATCCCTTAAAGATATGGCCTGGCTAGTCCTGGATGAAGCCGACGAAATGTTGAATATGGGTTTTATTCAGGATGTCGAGAAAATCCTCAGTCAGGCTCCAGCGAACCGTCAAACGGTCTTCTTCTCAGCTACGATGGCTCCCGAAATTCGAGAACTAGCAACTAAGTTTCTCCAGACACCCGTATCTGTGACCATTCAGGCACCTAAAGCCTCTCCCAAGCAAATTCAACAGATTTCCTATGTGGTGCCCCGGGGCTGGACTAAGGTCAGAGCTTTACAGCCCATTCTTGAAATCGAGGATCCGGAGAGTGCTTTAATTTTTGTACGAACCCGTCGTACCGCTAGTGAACTCACTCGCCAGCTGCAAGCAGCTGGTTACAGCGTAGATGAATACCATGGTGATCTCAGCCAATCGCAGCGGGAACGGTTGTTAATTCGGTTTCGTCAGCAGCAGGTGCGCTGGGTAGTCGCTACCGATATTGCCGCCCGGGGTCTACATGTCGATGATTTGACCCATGTCATTAATTTTGACTTGCCCGATGCAATTGAAAACTACGTCCATCGTATTGGTCGTACTGGTCGTGCCGGTAAAACTGGCGTAGCTATTTCTCTGGTGACTCCGTTGGAGAAATACAAGCTGAAGCAAATTGAGCGTCAGACCAGACAGCCCGTAACTCTAGTGAAAATTCCCACTCGAGCCGAAATTGCTGCCCGTAATTTAGAACGTTTGCGTAATCAGGTCAGAGAAGCCATTACCAGTGAGCGCCTGGCCTCTTTTCTACCGATTGTTTCCCAGCTCGGTAGTGAGTACGATCTCCATACAATTGCGGCGGCGGCTCTGCAAATGGCCTATGACCAGACCGTACCGGTATGGCAACGCAGCGAAGGTTACAGCCAAAATACAGAAGATAGCGATCGGCCCACGCCAATGCCTAGAAAGAAAACCATCTCGAATAAAACTGAGATTATTTAATCCACCTAGTACTGGAGGGCGTAAATATATCCGCTGCATACCCACTGCTGACTCCCTCTTAACGGGGCAACTAGTTTAGGTTGCCTCGTACTAGTTTTATGGTTGGGCTTTCTCCCACCTCCTGAGGGCTCTCGACTAAACTCTCTATATTACATTCCGTGTTGTTAGAGGGCATTGGGTATGGAAGGGCACACCGGGGACATACAAACCCTTTAGAATTGAGGTAGAGATAAAGTCAGGCCGACTCCATTGATCGGAGGGTTAAAGCCATGTTAGTGATGTTGACCGATAGCCAACTCCTCTCCCCTCAGCTAATCTGCCAAAATTGTCTATTGGCTGATCATAATGGTCAGCCCCGATGGCATCAGGGAACCCTGTGTTGTGGCCGCTTGGTGACTAATCTGAGGCAGGATCAGCCTACTCAGTTTGAGTGCCAGATGGGGTTTAGACTTGCCAGCATTGAGTAAAATAAAAAAATATCTTGACCGCTCTTGGAGGAAACCAATGAACTGGAATAGTTCTCCCAATGGGTTAGATCGGGTTTTCGCCGCCCTACCCTATATTTTACCTATTACCGCTGGCTTGCCCTACGGTAGTCAGTTAAGTCGTCAGTTCCCGATCGTTGACTTTTTATTCCTGCCCCTGGCACCTTTAATTGGAGTCTATACTACTCTGGAGCAAACCATTCCTTTTTTCGGGCTATTGATTTTTTTGGTACTGATTTTATTAGTGGTCAGGAATGAAAACATCAGTCGATTTATTCGTTTTAATACCATGCAAGCTATTCTACTGAGTTTTATTCTGGCGGTATTTAGTTTGATTTTGAGTATTCTTGACCCTGCTCTTCTGGGCCAGTTACTCTCCAGCACTTTGTATAATTTGTTATTTTTGGGGATGTTGGCTTCAGTGGGTTATTCTCTGGTACAAACGCTACGGGGTGAATACGCTGAAATTCCTACTATCTCTGACGCTGTGCATATGCAGGTGCCCTAGAGAATTGGGTTGATCTTAAACTCTGGCTGCCACAGTATTCTCCAGAGTTCCTATTCCTTCTATTTCTACTCTAATCTGATCGCCTACCGATAAAGCTCCGACTCCCGCTGGAGTACCAGTTAAAATTACGTCTCCAGGCAATAAGGTCATAACTTGAGTTATGTAAGTAACAATCTCCTCCGGGCTAAAAATCATCCTATCAATGGGGGCTGCCTGAACCGGTTCAGGTCGATCGTTGATAAAGGTTTGCAGCTGTGCCCCAGGACTGATTTCTCTCACTATCCAGGGGCCCAGGGGACAAAAAGAATCAAATCCCTTAGCTCGAGTCCACTGAGCATCCTTACGTTGAAGGTCTCGAGCGGTTACATCATTAGCAATGGTATAACCCCAAATTTTAGTTTTAGCTTCTCCCGGTTTTAATTGGCAACACCGCTCTCCAATAACTAGAGCCAGTTCTCCCTCGTAATCCACCTGCTGTGCCTGAGGAGGATAATAGATGGGACTACCTGTGGCCGTAACCGATGTAGAAGGTTTAAGAAAAATTAAGGGCTCTGGGGGCGGGGGGAACCCATTTCCGCCGCATGATCGGCGTAGTTTTTGCCAACCGCTACGACTTTGGAAGGGGCACAGGGAGCAAGAATAGAATATTGGTCTGGTAATAGTTCCACCCCTGTTAATTGACCCTCCAGCCAGGGCGGCGCATCCAGAATCTGAACCCGCCGATCCGGTGGCAGGATGCCGTAGTGAAACTGCCCTAGATGGGATTGAACTCTAACGTAGCGTTGGGCCATATCACCTGCTAAACGTCGCTATTAATATGGGTATAATCATAGATCCTTGCTTCTATCCTGGGCCCCTAGCAGAAGACTGGTTTTCTCTACCTGACAGGTAGGGTCGCAGGGGTAGAGGCCACTCATGTCCACAAGGAACCCTTATGAAAGCATACATGTACGAAACCATGTACATTCTTCGTCCCGACTTAAACGACGAGGCTGTAGACGGAATTATTGGCAAATATCAAACTCTTCTGACCGAACAGGGAGTTTCGATTTTAGAAACCCAGCACCGGGGTAAGCGACGATTGGCTTACGAAATCGATCGCTTCCGTGAGGGTATTTATATCCAGATGAACTACGCAGGCAATGGGGCGGCCGTGGCTCCCCTGGAGCGGGCTATGCGTCTAAGTGATGAAGTGATTCGGTTTTTGACCATAAAACAGGTGACAGATGCGCTTCCTGTGGTGCCAGAAGCCTCTACAGCAACGGTTTCGGAGCCTGCTGGCGGGGACTTAGAACTTCTGGGTGAAGAGGAATAGGGAGCACTTATCCATCAGGACCTGATCATCTCTCCGCTGGTCCTGATGGTGCCTACTGCCACGGTTATTTCATCAGGAAGCCGGGTTGTCCTATAAAGATATCGGAAATCATCACCATCGCTATAATGAACCAGGTCTGGGGGAGTGGTGATGAAGCTCTGGTTATTTTGCTTTCTACTCATATTCTTTACTGTGGAGGGATGGCAGTGGTTAGGCCATACTCTTTGGTTTAGTCAACTGGACCTATCCCTACCCTTGGTGGTAGGGGCGGGTATTGGCTTGGCGATCGCCTCTAACCTTGGCCATCGACAATCTTCTCAGTCACCGCCGTCGCCCCAGGCAGAATCTCTGGTGGTAGCGGCAGATTCATCTACGGAGCCCGGTGGGGACAGACCTGGCTCTACAATTCGGCCCCAGCCCGCGTCATCCTCACCCTCCATTTCCTTTGAAATTCCCAAACCCCAAGGTCAGAGAACCAGGCCAGGAAAAAACTAACGGTTCATCTTTCGCTTTAAGTCCTCTAGTTCCTGTTCCGTTTCCCAGCGCTGGAAGGACTCTTCCAGGGGGTCAAGGGGTGACTGATTAAATCCTTCAAAGGGAGAAGCGTTCCAACCTCGATCCCAACTGGTTGAACGCTGAGCTGTCCGCTCTGCCTGTACCTCGGCAATCTTGACCTTTAGCTCTCGGCGGCGCTCATGGATCTGCTGTTGCAGTAAACGGGTCTGGCTGATTTGCTCCTTTACCCCTTGCATCTGTCCCCAGTACTGATTACCCTGGCGCAGTAGGGCCGCTTCCCGTTCCTCCGCCAGTTTAGCTAGATCTGGACGCTGAGCTAATTGGGCATGTTGAATCCGTAGATGCCACCGTTGAATCTCCTGGGCCGTGGCTAGAATGCTATCTTCCAGTTGCTTCTGGCGTCGTTTTAATTCCCCCAATAGGTGAATGGCGTCCTGCTCCTGCCCTCGCAATTGATCCTCCAGACCGAGCAACTCCAGATGGGGGTTGGCCTTGAGAAATTCATCCAGGCGAGTGGCTAAAAATCGACTTAAATCCTCAAATAAGCCCATTGCGCTTGTCCCTAAGAATAGGTGTGCAGTCTCTGATCTACCAGGGGTTGGGGATGGACGCTAAAATTCCTGACCAATATAGATCGATCTCACCTCTCCATTGCGACGGATCCGGACTTCTTCCCGACTGACCGACACCAGACTCCAACCAGCACTACCAATGGCTTCGCCAATATAAACTCGTTGGGGTATGCCGTTGATGTCAAACAAGGCGGCAGAGCGATCGCCCAATTCCAGGACACCCACCAGTACATGACTTACCCCTGGAGTAAGGGTAGGGCTAGTAGCCGAGGTAGTAGCGGTGGGGGAGATGGCCTGGGAGGAAGGTGATACCGGCGCACTGCCAGGGGCCTGGTAGGGAATATAGATCCGTTCAATTACATTAATCGGCCCTCCCGCTGGTGCCGCTCCATTGGTTAACCCCAGGGGGGGACCAGTGGCAGATCCCCAGGGGCAGCCTGGATTGGTACCTGGCCTGAGGCTTTGATCTGCTCAGCTTTTTTGCCAATCACTTCTAGCGATCGCTGCAAATACTGGACAAATTCTGCATCGGCCTGACTTACCGCTGTGGTTGGTTGAGTGGCGGCCCCACCAGCCACCTGTAGGGTCGCTTGGCGTTGATGCATCCAGAAGAAAATCAGCAGGCCCAGCAACGATAGCCCCGTAGACAGCAGTAGAAAGTGGTCAAGGAAACGACCCCAGCGGCTCTTAGCCGCGGCTGCAGGGGTAGGATTGGCTTCAGGCTCAGCCACCCAGCTATCAAGAGCGTTGCCAGGAGTTGTGATTAAGGCTTGACTGGGCTCAACAGCATCGACCTGCAGATTGGGGGAATCACTGGAGAGGTCAGGCTGAGCCTGATCGTCTGCGGAGGCCAGACTTGCTTCTACGGTGGCTAGGGCGTTAAGATCGCCGGCTAAAACCTTGTCTACATCCTCAAACAGGGATGACATCAGGTTATCAGCATAGGTACTCACCAGAGACTCAGGATCGATAGCATCTATGGCCATCGGCGGGGTTGTCAAAGTGACGATATTAGCAGTTTCGTTCTGGCTCATAGAACATCCTGTCAGGAGGGCCGATCAATAGCTGGACCAATCAGCTGGATTAACCAACTAAGGTAAGGGAGATTAAATCTGATGAAGTTTACCGCAACTTTTGAAATCTTTCATCCCTTACAATAAATATATTCATTGTGATGTTTTTGCTTATTTATGCCTAAGTACGTATTGTGGGGTTCCTACTGTGAAAACGCCCTGGAGAAACGTATTCCCTATCGTCAGGCCCATCTGCAGGGTTTACAGGTTCAGAAGGAGCAAGGCATTTTACTAAGCCTGGGCCCCACCACCGATAATACTAAGGTTTTTGGTACCTATGAGGCGGCAGATGCCGCGATCGTGGGTCAGTTAATTGAAGCCGATCCCTACTGGCAGCATGGTATTTGGACAGAGTACAGTATCTACGAATGGAATCAGGTTTTTTAATCTGATCTGGCGTCTGGTTCTTACCATGAGTTTAGGGTCTTTTGCTCCCAAGCCTTAGGGTGAGCACCCGGGCTGACTTGTTATAACCACCGATAACCACTCCAGTTCCGCCGACCGTGTCTACAATTGTAGATAACTCTACGGCGGCAGAGGGCTATGACCTCAGTATGGCACTGGTGTTCCTAACCCGTTCTGATGTTGAGCGACGGTATCTTTGACTAGAGGACTCCCCTATGGATGTTGATGGTTCTTCTACCCTTAATCCTTCCCCTGCCGTACCCCGTTCCGGTCAAGACCGCCTGGAGTTATCTATGGTGCAAAAAATTAAACAAGATCTAAAAAATGATTTAATTGCTGGCTTACTGGTGGTGATTCCTCTGGCTACCACTATCTGGCTCACCATTACCATTGCCAGTTGGGTGATTCGTTTGCTAACCCGGTTTCCCCGTCAGTTAACTCCCTTTAAGGGCTTTAATCCTATTCTGGTAGATCTGATTAATCTTTCCATTGGTCTGGCCGTACCCCTTCTGGCTATTTTAATTATTGGCCTCATGGCTCGTAATATCGCCGGTCGCTGGTTGCTAGACTGGGGCGATCGCACCCTCCAGGCCATTCCCCTGGCCGGTTCAGTGTACAAAACCCTTCAACAACTCCTGCAGACGGTTTTTCAGGACTCTAAAAGTCGCTTTCGTCGGGTAGTTTTGGTGGAGTATCCGCGTCAGGGGGCCTGGGCGATCGCCTTTGTAACGGGGGCTATGGCCAGTAACCCGACCTTACCCGCCATGCTCAGCGTATTTGTACCCACCACTCCTAACCCTACCAGCGGTTGGTACGCGGTTGTGCCTGAGGCCGATGTTATTAATCTCTCCATTTCCGTAGAGGAGGCCTTTAAAGTGCTTCTATCTGGTGGTATTGTCGGGCCAGACCTGGCGGCAGCGGTTCCCCCCGATCGCATTCGGTCCTATGGTTCCCTGGGGGCAATTCTCTTGAGCGGGGAGGCGACATAGTTAATTCTTCCCAGCCTGCCCCTAGGGCAGAGGAAGATTGCTAAGATAGCAAGGCTATATTTGGGAGAGATCGGCTATGCAGGCTCGTCGTATTGGTCGGGAATTGGCGTTGTTGGGGTTAAGCCAGCTATCTGACGGGCCCAAAAAGCTAATCAATCAGAACCTGGATCAACTCTTGCAAGCCGCCGTTAAAACTTTGACGATGGAGGCTAAAGACGATTTAGAAGCTGCCTCTGATGAACTCAAACGGGGTAGTAACCGTCTGATCGATACGGACCTGCTGGCAGGTAACCTGGAGAGCAGTAAAATGATGGTGGAAGACGCCATTAACCTGACTCAATCAGCTATCAATCGCCTGGCCCATGCCCTAGAGTTGCCCCAGTTAATTCAAATGGGCCACCAAACTGAGGTTAAGGATTTCGCCCTTCAGCTATTAGAACAGGCTGTTCAGCATCGGGCCACTGTCGACGACATTTTGGGTGAAGCTATGATAGCCTGGCAACTGAAGCGTCTAGCTCGTATTGATCGTGATATTTTACGCTTAGCTGTGGTGGAAATGGATTATCTCGGTACACCTGACCGGGTAGCTATCAACGAGGCGGTAGAACTGGCTAAGCGTTACAGCGATGAAGACGGTTACCGTTTTATCAATGGTGTTTTAAGACGAGTTATCAGCCGTCAGCAAAATTTAGCCCTAACAACCGACCCTCACCTAGAACCCCTGGAATCTGTAGTCAATCCCTAACATATCCTTAACGTAGTACAGTGGCATCATTAATCATCATCAATCGTTCATTAGGGTGGGCCTGCCATGGCCGAGTTTGATTGGTTTCAACGTAGTTTCAAGGCCTCTGAAGACTCCTCTGGCGATACCACCGATGACACCAGTAACACTGAATCGTCGTCCCCAGCAAAGGACTCTAGTGCCAATCAGTCCCTTTCTCCTGAGGATTATCTCAAGTGGGCTAAGGCGGCCTACCAAAATATTCAGCAACAGCAAGCCAGACTAGAGTCAGAGCCAGTATCGGAACCACTATCAGAGTTAGAAGCATCAGAAGCGGAAGAAGCTCCATCTCAGCTTGCTAATTTGGAACCCTCTGCTCAGACCCCCACCAGTGTTCTGCTTGAGCCTGGCATAGCGGTTCAAGCAGAAGCTCCCCTGGGTTCCGATGCCGCCTCTCCCCAGGGACCCCCGGAGACCACTTTACCCCTATGGGCTCGAGCTGAAGCAGAACGACAACAACGGCTGGAACAGTTGGCGGCGGACGCTATCCCGGATCCTGTTGTGGCTCCAGTTGAAGCCCAGCCAGCGCCAGCCACCAGTCCAGAACTGGCTGAAATCGATCTAGACGAGGCTTTTCTCTGGTCCGCTGAGGTACTGGCGGCCCAAGGACGTCGTCCCGATGATATTTCAGTTGAGGAAATTACCTGGCTGAAGCGACTCCGCCAGGGTCTGAATAAAACCCGACTAAATCTGATCAATCAGTTGAAGGCGATCGTCGGCCAGGGTCCCCTGAACGATGACGCTATTCTGGAAATTGAAACCCTACTGCTCCAGGCTGATGTGGGTGTGGCGGCTACTGACAAGGTGATTGAGTCCTTGCAAACCCGTTTACGGCAGGACGTTCTGCCCCCTGAGCAGGCGATCGCTTACCTGAAAACCTTGCTGCGGGAAATGTTAGATGCCCCCCTGGGGAAATCTCGCAATCTGGCCTTTGTACCAGAGAAAGGCAGCTTAAATATTTGGTTGATGACCGGGGTGAATGGAGCCGGTAAAACCACCACCATCGGTAAGCTGGCCCATATCGCTAAAAAATCTGGCTACAACACTCTGATTGCTGCCGCCGACACCTTTCGCGCCGCTGCTGTGGAGCAGGTTAAGGCCTGGGGTAGCCGCAGTCAGGTGGAAGTGATTGCTAACCCCGGTAAAAATACAGACCCAGCGGCGGTAGTTTTTGATGCGATCGCGGCGGCTCAGTCTAGAAACGTAGAGCTATTGCTGGTGGATACGGCTGGACGGCTGCAAAACAAGAAGAACCTGATGGACGAGTTGGCCAAGATTCGCCGTATTGTGGATCGGCAAGCCCCCGATGCCAGGATTGAAGCCTTACTAGTTCTAGATGCAACCCTGGGTCAGAACGGGCTACGTCAGGCGGAGGTGTTTGCCGAAGCGGCCAATCTCAGTGGAGTGGTATTAACTAAACTGGATGGCAGCGCTCGGGGTGGGATAGCTCTAGCGGTAGTTGAACAACTGGGTTTGCCAATCCGTTTTATCGGGGCTGGAGAAGGTATTGAAGATCTTCGACCGTTCTCCAGCTATGAGTTTGTAGAAGCTCTCCTGAGTGGTTAACTTAACCCTGATCCTATCGATCAAGATAGGATCACCTATGGGATTCTGGTCGACTAACAAAACATTGGCTTACGGCGGTTAAAACCGCTGCTATCCAGACGAAGTCGATCTGCACCGACTAGCCATAGGACCTATACCCGCCTAGGCGAGTTTTGCCTGGCTTCTAACCGCCAGCATTTAAAGTTTTGTAAGTCAACTTTAGTTTTTATCCCCTTTTGAGAAGTAGCCTAAGCTAACTTAAATGATAATACCTTTGCCAAGGGGCAAGGAATTGGAGTAAAAATTACCAACTTTTATTAGGTAGTCAAAGCTGCTATAGCGGATTTCACTTGGGTGAAGTGCGATGTGATCACCCCCCTGCCCCCTTGGCAAGGCTACGGTATACACACAAGTGATCAAATCTAACCCAATCAGCGACAAACTGCCCCCCAGCCCCCAATTCCTGGGGAACCGAACCCTTCAAAATCCACCAGAATTGGGGGATTTTGGGGACGCAAAGGACTCAAACGAAGTTAGACCCGACTTATGTGTACACGGCAGCTTGGCAAGGGGGGGTTACAGCGTAAATCTCATACAGCCAGGTACTGGGGGGTAGGATTGGGCAATGGGGTGTCTCACTCTATGGAAAACCGCTATATCTAAGTAGTAGAACTCACAGAACTTGAAATAGCCAATTTAGTTCTGCCACCCCACGAACTATTGCGACGATTGGGAGCAAGTACATATCCTGTTAAGGCTCCCATTATTAAAGTAATGTGAGGCAACACGGGAGCATTGACAAGAATCTCGACTGAATACATCAAAAGTACTAGAGACAATACTCCAGGGGCTGCAAATTCTGCTTTGTCCCAAACCTTAACTGGAGATTTAGTATTAAGCAAACTGATGACGGGCAAGAAAACCGAAGAAAAAAGACTGATTAAACCAAGTAAACCCAAACTTCCTATAGTGATAATCCACAGACTATCTACAACAGTTTTAGTTTCACCCCATTCGTCAGCTTTAACAACGAAATTACGACCGTAACCTCCCCAACCTAAAAATAATTGTTGCTTAGCTTTTTCTAACAAAATATTTTCGTTATCAAATCTAAATTTTAAAGAATCAATACGCTCGGGATCCACAAATCCAGAAAGAAAATTAATAATATTATTTGTAATATCAGGATTCTGATAGGTAATGACCACAAAGAGATAGAAAACAACCCCGCCAATCACCAGGTAAGGTCCTAAATTAGACCTAAAAATTAATACGGATGAAAACAGCAGAACTAGAGCTACTAGTAAGGTAATGTAAGCACCGGTAGAGCGCAGTAAAATATCAGTCAAGAAGAAAATTGGTATCACAGCAACCATAGGGATGCCAAAAATCTTTTTGAGTATACCGGTCTTCCACAGCCACACCCCAACGACCAGGGCGGTTATCATAATAAAACTGAGAATTAAACCATGGCGGACAAATACAGTTGGACGAAACCCATTGCCTCGCACAGCTTGAGCGAAGGAGTCATGGGGGAAACCACCATATAGAATCATATGTAACTGAGGAGACATCCGCATTTCGAAAATACAAAAAGGAATATAAGCAACACCTCCAGCAAAAATACCAATGGCTAAATTTCGCAAACCAGGAACATCGTTCAAATAAATACGTCCTAAAAAGAATGGGACGCCCCATTTCATTGTCTGCTCAAGGGTAGCAGATAGGGCATCGTATGAACTTAAATCATTGGCAAGATAACTGAAAAAAGGAGTAATGCACCAAATAAGCATAGGTATATCGAACCAATGCAACCTGAACTGGCGAATTCGATAGCTATCTTTAGACACCAAAGTATAAATTAATATGACATAAGAAGCGGCTGAAATCTTGGTGTAGTCAGGAAAGCCCGGAATAATTAACTGAACCTCAGGTAGAAATAAAGTGCCTATGATAAAAGCGATTACAATTGCTCGCTGAGTAGGTAAAGCCCTGAATAACAAAAATACAAAGGGTATCCACAGGAACATCGCCAGGGCGGCAATAAAATTAGGAGTTCCGAAGGGATGAAAGAATTCAAAGCTCATAAACTAACGAATATTAACTATAAGTTCAATCTGTAACCATAAAAATATTAAAAGTCCAACATCGTTACCAGCGTGAACTAGCTATAGAACTTCAAGGTAACTGGCCTTGCTGAAGTGATGCAAACCCGTTGTAAATGCAAAGGCCTTCCCTTCCAAGGATTTCCTCCTTTACGAGTAATATCATCATTGTAAGTTTTGCTGTATTACTATTTACCAACTTATAGCTGTACTAATTTAAGAATTATTAGGGCAAACTCAAAATTTCTGTGTTAACAATGTCTTACTTTAAACTTTTGCTTTGTTTTTCTATAGCATTTTCCAGCTATTTTTTATTAATTTCACAATTATATTAATTTTATGTTAGGTTTGAATAGTTTCTATGACTTGTTTGATAATTTACCACGGTTAGGGGGCTAAGTAAAGCAAAGCTTTGGGTATTTGCCTAACTAGGGGTTTGTTATTGTAGTCTCAACCCTTGCCCCCCACAGTTTTGCGCCTCTCCTCTGAAGCGATTATGGAACTGAAGCCCCATGGTCAGGGTAGACAAGCTTACTGAAGACTGGTTGCATAGACTTGCCCTTGATTACCCTGAAGAGAGCCAGTCTATCCATGAGGGTATAGTCCGGTGGTTGCTGGGATATGATCCTGAGCGGCTTAGCCAGCTCACCCCTGAAGAGTTTGAAATAACCTCCCAATCTATTGAATACCGCTATCAATTGCTGCGGGTAGGTTACCGCAGCCTTAATCCAGAGCAGAGCTATCAGCATCTGGTACAGCGATTAAGTCGATTATTTCTGCTACGGAATAAAATTAGTGCTTGGGTGGCCCTGAGTCGAGATCGTCAGCGTACCGTGGTGGAGGTGATTCAGGAAGTTATTCAAGAGATGATTCGCAGCGATCGCTATCTGGAGCAGCAATTACGGTGGATTGCCACCTGTAGTCCCCAGGCTCGATTACGTAACCAGCTGATGCTGGCCAGTATTGAGGAGTACTGTCGGCGGCCAATTCGTAATCAACCCCTACTGCTGTATCGTTTTGTCAACTATCTGCGCTCTAGCCAGCGCAGCGGCATTACCCAGGCGCCCTCTGGTGAGCTGATTCAGGTGGTCTCCGATGAATTGGCTCCAGAGTCAGCGGAAGAGGCCATTAGCTTACTCGATACGGAGGCCTGGAATCGTTACCAGGCCGAGCAAAATAGCCTCGATCAACAACTGCAGAGAACTCAGGTGAAAAATGCTTTAATGCTTTATCTGGGCCGGCAGATTGGTCATGAAGCGGTGACATGGTTGCAATTACACCTGCAAGGCCTGACCCCAGAGCAAATCGCCCAAGAGCTAAAATGTCCAGTCAAACGGGTGTATCGGCTGAGGGAACAGGTAACCTACCACGCTCTGAAGGGATTTGCCTTAAAGGAACAACCGGCTATGGTCCTGGATTGGCTGAAGACTTCCCTGGCCACCCATAACTTTGGCTTAACACCAGCTCAGTGGAAGCATTTCTGGCAACATTTGAGTTCAGAGGAACAGGCTATTTTAGAAGGCTTGCGAGAGGGGCAGCCCCTGGAGACTATTGCCCGTAAGCTGGTAATAAAACCAAAGCAGGTGCAGAAGCATTGGATTGATCTCTACCTCCGGGCTCAGGACCTGCGGGACTAACCCGAGAGATTGGTGGCGTCATCTGAAGGAGACGATCGGGCGTGAATAGTCCGGGTATCTTGACTATTGGCGGAAGAATTATTGGCAAAACTTAATCTGAGCATCTCTGTCCGATGGGGATGATATGATAGCCATCAAGCTAGGGGTGCCCGAGATGCTCGGGCTGAGATTATACCCTCAGAACCTGACCTGGTTAATACCAGCGGAGGAAAGCGTTGATTCTGGTCATGCACCGAAGCGACGAGCCAGCTACAGCCCCAACTCGGTCCCGGAAGCTTTACCCACCTGCTGCAACGGGTGGACCGATAACTCTTTCCCGGGTACCAAGGTACTCAAGCGATCGCTGGCTGACCTGACCTTAAGGCTGAGAGTCCTATCCCTAGCGTTACCCAATTCTCTACGTCAAAGGTAGGTTGTTGATGACGCTAGCCACCACGGCACTGGCCGTAACCATAATGACGGCGACTATTTTTACCCTGCTGGGACTGCGGCAGAGTAGCCGCCAGACCATCACCTTAGAAGACTATATGGTAAGCCGCAACCGCATGGGCACCGGTATGGCCATCGCTACCATTGTGGCCTCAGCCCTGGGAGCCTGGACCCTGTTCAGTCCTCCCCAGGTGGGGGCGACCAGCGGTATCGCCGGTATCCTGGGCTACTGCCTGGGGCAGGCTGGACCCTCTGGGCTATTTGCCACCATGGGGGGTCGCATTCGCTCATTGATGCCCCAGGGCCATGGTCTCAATGAGTACGTTTTACATCGCTTTGGTAATGCTATGTACCTGCTGACCCTGGCGATCGCCCTCTTTTACATGTTTATCTATCTGACCGCAGAACTAACGGCGATCGCCAAGGCGGTGGAATTAATGGCCGCAGTTCCCCTCTGGCTGACCTCCCTGGTGGTGATGACGGCGGTGTTTATCTACACCCTGGTGGGGGGCTTAGGGGCGGCTATCTTCACCGATGCCCTGCAATTTGTGGTGATTGCGCCCCTGCTACCCTTGAGTTTTGCCATCGCCCTGGTGGCCCTGGGGGGCTGGGAAAAGGCGATCGCCCCGGTGATGCAAGCCGCCCCAGAACTGCTCAGCCTCACCAATGGACCTGGGCTGCGGTTTGGCGCCACCCTGGTGATCGCGGTGATTGCCGCAGAAATGTTTAACCAGGTCAACTGGCAACGGGTCTATGCCTGTCGCAGCGATCGGGTGGTACAGCAATCCTTCCTTGGATCCTTTATCTTGATCTGGCCCATGCTGATTATCGCTGGACTGCTGGGTATTCTGGCCATGCATTTTGGCTTTAATGACGACCGGGCCTTTTTCTCCCTGATTCAAGCCCTGGCCCTGCCCCAATGGTTCAGTATTCTGGTGCTGGTGCTGGTGCTGGCCCTGGTGATGAGTACCCTGGGAGCCTTACTCAACGGCATTATCAGCCTATTCACCACCGACCTGTTACGGCTCTTACCCCACCGGTCCAGTCAAGATATTCTCAAGCTCACCCGTATCCTCACCCTGGTGATTAGTATTCCTACGGTGTTTCTAGCGGCCCAGGGGTACAACGTCCTTTACCTATTTTTGCTGGCGGATTTGGTCTGTGCTGGTGCCCTCTTCCCGGTGCTGTTTGGCCTCTATTCCCGG
Organism: Nodosilinea sp. LVE1205-7; assembly: GCA_041879365.1. GTDB lineage: Bacteria > Cyanobacteriota > Cyanobacteriia > Phormidesmidales > Phormidesmidaceae > Nodosilinea. The sequence goes on from CP089923.1 coordinate 525,959, forward strand.
CGACTGACTGGCCCCATGGCCCTGGGCAGTGCCCTGGCCGGAATTGCCCTGGGGGCCCTGTTCTTTCCCGGACCGGATTTCTCCGGCTGGAATAGCCTGCCCTGGGCCGGTGACCTACTGGTGAGTTTTACCGCACCGATTGTGGTGTCCCTGGTACTATCCCTGGGGCAATTCAAGTCCAGGCCCGGCGCGGCAAAACCCAGGTTTTCGATTTTAACCGCCTGCGCCAGAGCATTACCGCCTACGACTAGGTGAGCGGCTGATTTTTTGTGCTACATAGTATTCCCCTTACCCCGATCTGGAGGTCACCCCATGAGAACCCCATGGCTTGCTAAACGACAAAATCACAAAAATGTGTCCCAACTGCACTACGCCCGTCAGGGCATGATTACCGAGGAAATGGCCTACGTGGCTGAGCGCGAAGGTCTACCGGCGGAATTGATCCGGACCGAGGTGGGCCGGGGCCGCATGATTATCCCCGCCAATATCAACCACCCCAACCTGGAACCCATGGCCATTGAGTTTTGCTCGATGTGTGGGCCTAAGTTCTGCCCCATGCAAACCAAGCTGGAGGAGGAGGCCCTACGGGAGCTGGAGGAGGTCCTGCCTCAGCTTAAATAAGCCTCCCCGCCCCCCTAGTGTATGGACTTTTAGTTGGTGTCACGGTAGCCATCACCGGCGGCCATGATTATAGTTACAACATCCCTGGGCAAAGGATTTTATGATTCTCTTAACAGGGGTGGATCTTAGTCGCGTAGATGTCAAATAGTTCCTGACTGACGAGACAAGGTGTAACGACTTGAGGGCCATGCCACAATCAAAGGTTCCTGCCACTTCAAAAGCTAGCTCCGTCCACATCGGTGATCGGATTCGACAAATTATCGTTCCTGCCTTTCTATACCAGTCTGCCGGTAAGTTAGCGGCAACAGGTATTAAGATTGTGCTGCTGTCCAGCGTGCTGGCGGGGGCCTTTGTCAGTGGGGTGAAGTACCTGGGGCTGATCGAACGGCTGGAATTATTTCTCTTTGATGGGCTGGTGCGATCTCAACCCAGTCGGGATCTTCACCCTCGCGTCACCATTATTGGCATTACTGAGGGAGACATTCGCCAGTATGGCTGGCCCCTGGTAGATGCCCAACTGGCGACTGTACTGCAGAAACTTCAGTCCCACCATCCCAGTGTGGTTGGGCTAGATTTATATCGCAGCACCTTACATCCCCCTGGTTCTGAGGCCTTAATTAAGCAACTGGCCGCCAAGAATCTGATCGTTATCAAGAAAGTTGATAGTATCTCAGACGGCAGTGAAGTTCCTCCCCCCACCGTGGAACCAGACCGGGTGGGCTTTAACGACTTCCCGACCGACCCTGACGATGTTATACGTCGCAATCTTTTATTTGTTTCGGGTAAAACCACAAAACACTACTCCTTTGCTTTGCGGTTAATTCTAGCGGATCACCACCCACCCCACCCCTTTCGTTTCGATCGCGACCACAACCGTCTCTACCTAGGTAGAGTCACTATCCCAGCCCTATCAGGCCAGGACGGCGGTTATCAAACCATCGATAACGGTGGCTATCAAATTTTGCTGCGCTACCGTGGGCAGGACACTTCCCAGCATCAGCTTTCCATCAGTCAAGTGTTGAGTGGTCAGTTTGATCCCAGCTGGATTACCAACAAAGTGGTTTTGCTTGGTTCAGTTGCACCCAGTCTTAAGGATGGCTTTCCTACCCCCTTTAGTTCTATCCAAAACAGAGATATTAAGATGTCAGGGGTAGCCATTCACGCCCAGATGGTTAGCCAGTTGCTGGATTTAGTAGAGGGCAAGCCAGCCCTCTACAGGTTCCTGCCTCCTTGGACCGAAGGTCTGTGGCTTTGGAGTTGGTGCATAGTAGCCGGTGCCCTGACCTTCGTCTTGGTAACTGATCGCCCCCTTGAACTACTGGGTAGCATCCTGGGAGTAATGGTAATTTTGGGGGGATTGACATGGTTGGGGGTTAGTCAACTATTCTGGCTACCCATCGCAGAGCCAATGATCGGAGTGTTATTGACAACGGCTGTAGTTATCACCTATCAAATCAAGTACAGCAGAAACCATGACCCTTTGACCGGCCTACCTAATCGGGAGGGTTTTCTCAAGAGTATTAAAAAGGCTCTAGAACAAAGGTCTAAAAAGGCTCTAGGACAGAGGTCCGCTAGTTTGCCAATAACTATAGTGTTTATGGGGGTTGATCGGTTTAAAGTCATTAACGAAAGCTTGGGCCACCATGCCGGTGACCAGGTCCTGCGGGTCATAGCCCAGCGGCTGTTAAAATTTTCCACCCCAGAGGCTGGAGTGGCACGGGTAGGCGGCGATGAGTTTGCTCTATTATTCACCAGCTTAGATAGCGATAGTGTGGGGCAGCGCATGGATAGCCTACAGGACATCCTATCTGCACCTATCACCATTGCTGGGCAGAAACTGCCCAGTACCATCAGTACGGGAATGGCTGTGAGCTACACCGGTTTCGATCATCGACCGGCCGATCTGCTTCGGGATGCCCACACCGCCATGTACCGGGCCAAGGCTCTGGGTAAATCCAGGTTTGAAATTTTTGCCTCTACAATGTTGACAGAGGCTGTAAACCGCCTGCAACTGGAGAGCGACCTGATTACGGCGCTGGATAATCAGGAGTTTTTGCTCTATTACCAGCCCATTATCCGGCTACAAACGGGTGAACTGGCGGGATTTGAAGCCCTGGTACGCTGGCACCAGAAGGACCGTGGTCTGGTTTTGCCGGGTACCTTTATTCCAGCGGCGGAAGAAACGGGTTTGATTATGGCCCTGGGACAGTGGATCTTTCGGACAGCCTGTCAACAGCTACAACAGTGGCATGAGGCCTTCCCCGAACACTCACAGCTAGCTATGAGTATTAACTTATCAAATCGCCAGTTTGGCCAGTCCGATCTGATTAGTCAAGTGGAAAAGACCCTCCAGGAAACCCGGGTAAAGGGTGAGTGTATACGTCTGGAAATTACTGAAAGCATGGTTATGGGAGATGTGGATCGGGCAATTGATTTAATGCTGAAGCTAAAATCTCTGGATTTAAAGCTGTCCATTGATGATTTTGGTACTGGCTATTCTTCCTTGAGTTATCTGCACCGTTTTCCCATGGATACCCTAAAGATCGACAAGTCCTTTGTGATGAGGGAAGACTGGGCTATTATTCAGACTATCTTGACCCTGGGAAAAACCCTGGGTATGGAGGTGGTTGCGGAGGGGGTTGAGAGTGCGCAACAGGTAACTATTCTCAGTCAGGGAGGCTGTGATTATGGCCAGGGCTATTTCTTTGCTAAACCCCTGACCAAAGCAGCTGCTGAGCAATTACTGCAGCTAGGGATGGAGGAGTTGAAGCAGTTTTGGGGCAGGGGATAGCCGTTACTATCGGCGAACTATACCTGAGATAACCCTTTTCAAACAACCTCTTAAGGGAATACCTGGAGAATATTTTTGACTCAATTTCGGTTGGGATTAGTGATTATTAATCAGGTGCTGGAACTCAGCTTCGGATCGAATAGGATCGAAGTGGTTATCCATTTGAACCATGACCCGATAGACATAGGGACTAATAACAAAGGTGCGATACAAATTTTTGATGGCCCTGTCTAGGTCGTTAGTCATGGCGTAGACTCTGGCTTTGCCATACCAGGCATTAGGGTTATGGGCTTTACATTGGAGGGAAGCATCGAAACTGGCGATCGCCTCGCCGTAGCGCCCTAGTTGTAGCAGGCTAGTGCCCCGTTGATTCCAGATGTAATGACTATCGGGTTTAAGCTTTAAGGCGTTTTGCAACACTTGCAGGGCTTTTTCGTAAGCTTGTAAACCGTGTAAGGCGACTGCCTGGTTGTAGTAAGAGTGATGATCTCGAGGATCAAGGATGAGGCTTTGCTCAAAACTAGCGATCGCATCCCGGTAGCGCCCCAGCTGGTTCTGGGCTGTTCCCAGGTTATACCAGGCTTTGGTATCGGCGGGGTTAAGGCGCACAGCCTGCTGTAAGTGGCTGGCGGCTTCCTCAAAATGACTGAGTTTAGCCAGGGAATGGCCCTTGCCATGCCAGGCCAGGGAATAGTCTGGGCAACGGGTTAAAGCCTGATTATAACTTTCCAGCGATGCTTCAAAACACTTTAGGGCCGTCAGGGTAAATCCATGCAGAGTCCAAAGCTCATAGCTGTCGGACTGAAGTTCCAGGGCGGCCTGGAAGCGTCCTAAGGCTTCACTATAGCGACCCAGGGCATAAAGGGCATCGCCCTGGCCTTGCAGTAGCTTAGCTCGGGTTAGGGGTGGGGAGTGGGAAGAAGAAGGAGTCATGGATAGAATAAATTCTCTTACCAGACTGCCCATTCCAGTAGCCAGGATCTCGGGATAGGACAGAAAAACAGAAAATCACTACTTGTGGCGGATATATTCGTAGAGATCGATGTAGGCCTGTCCCGGATGATTCCAGGAAAAGTCGTACCCCATGCCCTGTTGGACCAGTTGTCGGAAGATTTGAGGTTGTTGTTCCCAAATATCAAAGGCTCGGTTCATGGCCGATTCCAGCGCCGAGTAGTCAGTTTGAAAGAATACAAAACCATTGCGTTCTTCAGGCTCATGGAAGCTATCGTAGTCCCAGTCAAAGACCGTATTCACCAGTCCGCCCACTCCGCGCACAATGGGCACCGTGCCATACTTGAGACCAATCATTTGGGTGAGACCGCAGGGTTCAAAATTACTGGGTACCACAATCATATCGGCCCCAGCGTAGATGAGGTGGGCTAGCTCTTCGTTAAAGCCAATTTCTAAGTGGACATCGGGATTATCATTCAGGTGTAACTTTTCGTGCCAGAACCAGTCGTTGATACTTTTTTCTGTAGCCGAACCTAGCAGAACAAACTGTCCACCCCGGGCAAGGGTGTGATAAATGGCATGATGTACCAGGTGGACACCCTTTTGATCGTCAAGGCGACCAATAAAGGCAACCAGAGGACTAGCGCTCTGGCGCAGCAGTAGGCGGTCCCTCAGTTCTTTCTTATTCAGGGCCTTATCTTCAAAGGTGGTGAGGCCATAGTGATGGGGAATGTAGCGATCGGTTTCCGGATTCCAAACGCTATGGTCAATACCGTTGAGGATACCAGAAAATTTGTGTTGATGGGTATGCAGGGTATGGCCCAAGCCAAACCCCTGATCGGTATGTTGAGCTTCCCAGGCATGGTAAGGGGACACTGTATTAACGTGATTAGCGTAGGTAATACCACCCTTCATAAAGTTAATGGCAAAGGGATTGAAATTGTCCCGCAGGCGATCGTACTGAAAATAATAGTCATCCCGATTTAGGCCAGTAGCCTTGAGAATCTCGTTAGCCCCAATACCCTGGTGTTTGAAGTTATGAATGGTGTATAGAGTCCGCTGAAATTCCATGCCGTTGTACTTATAAATTTCAAACAACATGGGAGGAATCAGACCGGTTTGCCAGTCATGGCAGTGAATAACATCAGGGCGCTTGTTACTGCGCAGTAAAAATTCCAGGGCCGCCTTACTAAAGAACGCAAAACGCATTGGATCGTCGTAGCAGCCGTAGTAGCAACCCCGGTTGAAGAACATTTCCCAGGATTTAGGCTCGATGAAAAAGCACAAACGGCCGTGTACCCAACCGCAAAACACGTCACAGCGAATATCGGTGCCATACCAGGGGACTATCAAATCCCGATAGGCATCATGAAGGCCCCAAATATGGTCGTAGCGCATGCAGTCGTATTTGGGCAAAATGATTTCAACACAATGACCCCGCCCTTCAAGTTCGCTACTCAGCCCATAAACCACATCGCCCAGGCCACCAGCCTTAATTACGGGAGCGCATTCTGAGGCAATTTGGACGATATACATGGGCTCTTCCTGTTTAAAAAGTTCATCTTTAGCCCTTATTCAATCAGGATGTTGAAACCTAGGCAAGGGGTAAGGGGCAGTAACCAGGTGATTAATCCCACTGATCAGCTAGAGATACCTGTCCGAAGGGGATCATCACTGATTGATCAGCAGTCCGGCAGAAACCCTTAAAACCCTATAAATTAATAATTATGTTCAAGTTGGTTTGCCACCCGGTGAACCATAGCGATCGCAGACACTAAAGTTCAGAAAGTATTATTCAAAAGGCGAGGCAACCCACATGCGGGTATTGTTAATGACGGGTAAGGGCGGAGTCGGTAAAACCTCTGTAGCCGCGGCTACAGGTCTGCGCTGTGCAGAGTTAGGCTATAAAACTCTGGTACTGAGTACGGATCCTGCCCACTCCCTCGCCGATAGTTTTGATCTAGAACTGGGGCATGATCCTCGACCGGTACAGCCCCTTCTTTGGGGTGCAGAGTTAGATGCCCTATTAGAACTGGAAGGCAACTGGGGAGCGGTGAAACGATACATCACCAATGTTTTGCAGGCCCGAGGGCTAGAGGGCATTGAAGCTGAAGAGCTAGCTATTTTACCGGGCATGGATGAGATTTTCAGTCTGGTGAGGATGAAACGGCACCATGACGAAGGGGAATACGATGTCTTGATTATCGATTCTGCGCCGACTGGAACTGCCCTGCGCTTGCTGAGCCTGCCGGAAGTGGCGGGATGGTATATGCGTAAGCTGTATAAACCCTTTCAGGCAGTTTCTGAGGCCCTACGACCTCTGGTGGAACCCTTTTTCAGGCCAGTGGCAGGGTTCTCCCTCCCGACTAAAGAGGTCATGGATGCTCCCTACGAATTCTATGAGCAGTTAATTGCTCTGGAAAAGGTACTGACCGATGCCAGCACCACCTCCGTGCGCCTGGTAACCAATCCAGAGAAAATGGTGATTAAAGAATCGCTGCGGGCCCACGCCTATCTGAGTCTCTACAATGTGGGCACCGATTTGGTGATTGCTAATCGTATTATTCCTGATGCTGTGCAGGACCCCTTCTTTCAACGTATGAAGGAAAAGCAGCAGCGGTACAGGCACGAGATCCATGAGAATTTCCGTCCTTTACCAGTTAAGGAAATTCCCCTATTTGCCGATGAGATGTGTGGTTTAGAGTCACTACAGCGGCTTAAGGAGACCCTCTACGCCGAGGAGGATCCAACTCAGGTTTATTACAAAGAAACGACTCTGAGGGTGACCCAGCAGGACAGTCAGTACAGCCTGGAACTATACCTGCCGGGAATCGCCAAAGACAAAATTGAACTGAGTAAGTCCGCCGATGAACTCAATGTTCGGATTGGCAACCATCGCCGTAATTTAGTGCTACCTCAAGCTCTAGCGGCCCTGGAGCCCTCCGGGGCCAAGATGGAAGACGACTATCTCAAGATTCGCTTTGCTACCCCTGGTTAGTCCCTCAGGGCCGCTGCTAAAGCTTGACCGGCAGGGGGCTAGGGGCTAACACCATAGAACAAAGCGGCAGTCTATCCTGTGGGGCTTGGTCTAGGCTATATGGAATTTTTGTAATCTTCCCCGTTTCCATTAATATTTGGTGAAGTCAACGGGGGATTGCTATCACTTGAGAAGAAGGTCAGGCATCATAGGAGTGTTAAAGCTTGTAAAGCGTTTATTTCTTAAATTCTATATTTAACCTATCCCCGGTGCTCTGGTACCGGGGATTCTTATTCTTTCAAGGCGACTCTTACTGTCATCCTGTGCCCTATCTAAAGCCGATTTGGCCTGGTTTTCTGAACACTCCCGATTTGAATCCTTGGCAAAGCCTTACCAAAGGGGAAAGGGCATAGCTTTCTGGCTTACCTGAGTGGTCGGTGCGCTTCTCAGCCGCTATGTCAATCATCGGCTTAGCCCAAATCCATCTTCAGAGGTTGTTTGAAAAGGGCTCAGGTATAATTCGCCGCCAGCGGGTCGCCAAAACACTGAATTTTCGGTGATTATCCTACTCCATAGGTATAGCTTGAGACTCTCTTTGGCTTTTCAAGCAACCTCTCAAGCTGGTCATCAGGTTTTCACCCTCAGGGCTGTCTCTCAACTTGCCGCTAAAACCTGGGATGACGGATGGTACTCCTCAATCACTACTAAAAAGAGCAATGGCTCAGCCTGCTCGAAATTAAGCCACTGGACCCGAGTCCGTAAATGGCATCCGTCCAGTCTGATGAAGTCTTGAGTTAATACCAAAGAACTATCGGGAAATAATTCCCGACTTTCTTCTAAATAGCCACAAATGGTCCAAAGACTTGCAGGAACCGCTTTTCCTTTCGTACCATCCAGGTCCCTGAGATAACCGGCGAAGGCCTGGCCGGTTTGATTAGCATGAAGTAAGTCACCCTCCCGGGTCAACACTAGAATTCCACTGGTAAAACCTTCTAAGACAGCGCTGAGAAAGGAAAAATCTTGGGATCTAGAAAAGGACCGGGAAAAACCATGACTGCAACTTGAGTTAGGGGTATTGGAAGAACGATTCGGACTTGATAGCAGCTGATAAACCATAGGAGTTGCCAGGTAAGGATCAACAATAAGAGGTAAAAGAGGCTACCAAAGTAGCCCCTTCTGGAGAACGGAGACCACACCATGCCGTGCTTATGGTAGCTATGGTAATGGTTGACTACAGCTCTGCCTATCAGGGTCAGACCCCTAACGGCGAGGTTGTTATTCCCCAGGCTTCCTACTCTAGGCATTTGGCTATGGGACTTTCGCTATGGATTCTGGTTGTTTGCACCTCCTTGTCAGTGGCTAGGGCGATATCTAAGAAAATTCTAAAAACAATGGTTATTTGAAGAACTTATCGCTATACTGATTAAAGCGACGCGGGGTAGAGCAGTCTGGTAGCTCGTCGGGCTCATAACCCGAAGGTCCATGGTTCAAATCCATGCCCCGCCACCAAAATCTTTAAGGGGACTTTAGAATATTTCTGAGGTCCCCTTAGTTTTTTATTTGCTTATCCCTAAATTAGATTTAGTGCTCTATCAACTTAAAAATCCTGTGTTGAGATTAGCATTTGCTTAATAAAGGAGGATTTTGATGAGCTTTACTCCCTCACTCCTGGATAGCTAGCTAGTGCTACAGGGCCGCCTAACTCAGAATAAGTAGGCTTTGAAAGGTGTGATGGTCTACCAGATTTAACCCGCCACTTAGAAGTTGTTGGAAAAGCCCAAGGGAGTTTCAAACTATACCTATGGAGTAGGATAATCACCGAAAATTCAGTATTTTGGCGACCCGCTGGCGGTGAATTATACCTGAGCCCTTTTCAAACAGCCTCTTAGGTTAACTGCGAAAGTCTGATGCCACAATCATAGAACCAATACCCAGGTCACTAAAAATCTCTAGTAACAGGGCGTGGGGTATGCGTCCGTCGAGGATATGGGCGGCTCCTACTCCCTGGGCCAGGGACCGAACACAACAATTCACCTTAGGAATCATGCCTCCCGATACAATACCTGCGTCAATTAATGCTCGGGCTCGCTGAATATCTAGTTTGGGTAGTAGGGTAGACGGATCTTTGTAGTCTTCTAAAATTCCCCGAGTATCGGTCAGTAAAATTAGTTTTTCGGCTCCCAGGGCGGCGGCAATTTCACCAGCTACCGTATCGGCATTAATGTTGTAAGCCTGTCCAGTTTCATCGCTGGCAACGCTGGAGACGATGGGAATGTAACCAGCTTCTACCAGGGATTTAAGTACATTAGAATCGATATTGCTGACCTCTCCCACAAATCCTACTCCCTGGGCACCCTGAGGCCGGGCGGTAATTAAGTTGCCATCTACGCCGCAAAGCCCCACTGCCTGACCGCCAGCCTGGTTAATCAGCGATACCAGTTCTTTATTAACCCGACCCACCAGTACCATCTCTACCACGTCCATGGTGGGGGCATCGGTGACCCGCAAGCCATCTTTAAACTGGGGTTCGATCCCCAGCTTGTCAAGCCAAAAATTGATTTCTGGGCCGCCACCGTGAACCACTACAGGCCGTATACCAACACAGGCCATAAAGACGATATCGCGAATTACATCGGCTTTAAGGTTGCTATCTTTCATGGCGGCACCACCATACTTAACCACTACCGTGCGTCCGCGAAATTGTTGGATGTAGGGTAGAGCCTCACTTAAAATGCGCACTCGTAAAGCTTCGGCAGCATGAATAGCATCGGCTTGAGAGGAGGCTGGAGAAACCATGGTACTAGCTGAGGTAAGGGACTAAAAGATGAGAGCCTTGGCTAGTGTATCAATTCAGTTCAATAGAATTAGGGTCTGGTCGAATTCTTTCGTCAACAACCGTTAATATGCGATTTACGATCGCCTCCACGGCTTCCTCTGGTTGCACGGTAATGCACACATCGGCTTGGGCATAGAGAGGTTGGCGCTGATCTAGTAAACTGGCCAGGGTGACAGGCCAATCGTCTTTTTGTAATAGGGGCCGCTGGTGATCTCCCAGCAACCGTTGTTGTAACAAGGGCAGGGGAACATCCAGCCAGACTACAACGCCATGGTGTAGATAGCTCCAGTTGGCAGTTTGGGTAACTATGCCACCCCCAGTGGCTACCACTAATCGTTGATAGGCCGATAGCTGAGCCAGTACGGCTGTTTCTAGCTGACGAAAGGCGGCTTCTCCCTGTTGGTGGAAAATACTGGCGATCGCCTGGCCAGCTACCTGCTCAGCGATGGTATCAGTATCAAAGAACTGATACTCCAAGGCCTGGGCTAGACTACGACCAGTCGTACTTTTGCCAGCTCCCATCATTCCAATCAGATAAAGATTAATGCCCTGGAGGCGTTGGCGTAGGGTCTTAGCAGTAAGAGACATAAACCAGTTAAAACAAAAGAAATGGTTGGGGTAGGGTTAGTGATCTCAATGATCCCCGGAGCTGGCAGAGGGATAGGGGGGAATTAAGACCCGATAGTCGGCATCTACGACTCCAGCTTCCTCAACTTCGGGATCTTCCGGGGGCTGGGGCTCGGTAGCCGATGCTCTATCGGTCTGGTTGCTGGAGTTTGGTCGACTCTGGTCAGGGGGGGCGTAAATATTGTCGGTCTGGCCAGGATTGGGACGATCTCCGTAATTATAGGAATAGATAGAACCGTCTCGATAAACCTGGCGAGGAGACTGGGGGACTTCAAATTCCCGAACTGAAGAGGTAGGTTCCAAATCATCCCAGCCTTCAGTAATTTCTTCTAGACTTTCCTGGACTGGACTGACTCCCGTAGCGCGGTAACGTCGCCGTTCTCAGATCGCCCCAATCCTCCGAGAGTTCTTCCAGGGACTGTTCTAGTCGCTGACTCTGATCTGAATCGGGCTGGGCTGATCGGCTAAACCACGAGCGGCTTCGAGGTGGGGTTGAGGAAGGTTGATCAACAGCTCTGGAGGTTTGGCTGAGGGACTCCCAATTCTCCCACTGGCTGGGTGATTTTAAGTCAGTCCAGGCTTGCCAATCACCCCGATCGGGGGTTGGTTGGTTGGTCGATGGTACTGCCCCTGGGGAGGGCTCATAGAAACCCTGGGGACTGTAGCGGTACCGGCGTCCGCCTGTTCTGGTTGGCCGGTCCATGCCCAGTAGGGTAATCAATAGTAGGGTGGTTAGGGAACCCAGGGCGATCGCCCCCAGGAGCCAGACTCCTACTGGTAGAGCCAGGGACTGTCCCCCTAAAAGAAATAGGGGAAGGGCCACCCTGGTATTTTCTAGGGTGAGCAGCAGCACCAGGCTAGATACCAGTAAGACAAAGATAAGGCGTACCCTAGCCATAGACTTAATCCTCTTGGAGGGGAGATGGAACCGGATCGGCTATTCCACGCTGAAGTTCATGGGGCAAATGTCCCTGCCAGCGCTGTAGAAAGTCACAATCGATATCAAGTTGATCGAGGGCGCGAGCTATAACGAAATCTACCAGATCCTCAATGGTTTGGGGATGGTGATACCAGGCTGGGATAGCTGGTACTATGCGAACCCCGGCTTCGGCTAAGGCCGTCAAATTACGTAAATGGATGAGGCTAAAGGGAGTTTCTCGAGGCACAATTACCAGTTTGCGGCCCTCCTTGAGTTGGACGTCGGCGGCCCGCTCTAATAGATCGGAGCTCATACCGACCGCCAGGCGAGCGACGGTGCTCATACTACAGGGAATGATTACCATACCCGCGGTTCGCCGTGATCCGCTGGCAATGGAGGCCCCCACATCAGCCCAGGCGTGGCAACGTAACCTGCCTGCTTCTGGTACACTGGCCTGCTGACGCCAGAAAGCTACTTGGGCCTCGGGAGCCAGGGGCAGGGTGACGCCTGCCTCTGCTTGCCAGACCATAGCCGTAGCTTTAGAAGCGACCAGATCAACTGTCCAGCCAGCCTTAAGCAGGTACCGGAGAATACGTACAGCATAGATCTGACCCGAGGCTCCGGTTACTCCCAGAACCAAAGGATAGTTAAGGTTGGTCATCGCCAGGTTGTGGATCAGGCTGGGGGGCAAGTGTCAGGGAGGCAGCTTGAGTATGGAGTGGCAAGAGAGCTACAAACCTATTCTACTCATTCTCGTAGGTCCCTGAGGGATCGCCAAGGGCCAGGTCATTGGCTTCGGCGTCATCGTCATCGCCATCGGCACTGTAGCTGCTGGCCTCCTCTTCTGTTAGGTGGCTACCGCCTCCTACCGCCACCAGGTCAATTTGCTGACGGTAATAGTCAACACTTTTCACCTGAACGTCGACCTGATCCCCCAGGCGATATTGCTGACAGTTTTTGCGGCCCACCAGCTTTTGCTGGCGAGCTCGGTACTCGTACCAATCATCCTTTAGAGAACTCACATGTACCAGGCCCTCCACTAAGAGGTCCTCGATTTCCACGAAAAATCCGTAGGACTGAACTCCAGTGATTAATCCATGGAATACTTCGCCCGTGTGCGATCGCATAAATTCGGCTTTCTTCAAGCCCTCCAGGTCAGACTCGGCTTCCTGGGCTAGTCGCTCCCGCTCTGTCAGATGAATGGCCAGCCGTCCCATATCATCTTCTAATTCGTGGTGGAGATCGGGAGGTAAGACATTCCAGCTCACCTGACCATGACAGGAGCTATGGCGGAGATTGACCACCTCTTTAGAGCGGGTGGTGCGGCGATCTCGACCCGATGTAAATACAGCCTGAAGAATGCGCTGGGTAAGTAGATCGGCATAGCGGCGAGAAGGGGAGGTGAAATGGCTATAGCCTTCGGTCAGAGCTAGACCAAAGTGAAGATCGGGATGGGTGCTGTAGAAGGCCGGTTGGATGGTTTCCAACAGTAAATAGGTCAGGATCTTCTCAGCGCTGGAGGAAGCGAACTGTTGGACGAAGTTCTGGTAGTCCTGGGGTTGCAGTTGATCGGGATCAATTAAGGTGAGGGCTATTTCCATGTTTTCCGCCAGCTTAATTAATTCCTGGGCATCGTTTAGATCGGGAGCCCGATGCAACCGATAGAGAGCAGGTACCCCCAGGGCTTTGAGGTGCTGGGCCACCAACTGGTTGGCTAGCAGCATACATTCTGTCACAATGGCTCGGGCCATACCCGCCGTTGAAACCACCATCACTCCCAACAGCCCCTCATCGTCATACTGGAACTTGGGCGATCGGTAGTGGGTTAGGGGCTCTTCGCTATCGGCGGGAAAATTGTATTCGGGTAGCTTCAGTTCAAAGGACCCCCGCTGTAACCTCTGTCGCTTAATGGCCTGACTCACATAGAGCAAATTATCTACCAGATCTGCAATTGGATCCAGGGCAGCTAGGGTGTCTGTACCGATACCCAGGTCAGATACCGCCTCGGGGTTATCCCGTTCCAGCACAGCCTGGGCCTGCTGGTAGGTAATCTGGTGATCTACCTTAATTACAGTAGGTTGAATTTCGTAGTCAAGGATTTTGCCGCTGTCGTCTAAATTGATCAACACTGACATGGCTAGTCGTTCTTGGCCTGGACTCAGACAACCCAGTTCTTCTACCAGAGTTGGGGGTAACATAGGCACTGTCTGATCCCCCAGGTAAACGGAGGTTCCCCGTCTAGCTGCTTCCTGATCAATGGGGGAGTGGGCCGGGACGTATTGGGCTATATCGGCAATGTGAATGCCTAGACGCCAGCGATCAACCGTATCTTTTTCTAGAGTCAGGGCATCGTCGATGACCCGGACCTGGGGTGCGGTAATAGCCAGGGTAGGGAGCTTGCGCAAATCTAGCCGCCCCTTGAGATCGGTCCTGCGGACTCGGGTTGGCAACTCTGCCGCTGCCGCCATCACTGCATCGGAAAATTTTCGCGGTAGGTCATGTTTACAATAAACAATGTCAATGTCCGAGGCAGTTTCTGCATCACTGCCCAGGACTTGAGCTACCCGGCCCTGGGGTGGGTCTTGGCCGAGGGGATAGCGCAGGATTTCAATGTGAGCGAGTTGATCCACCGCCGTGTTGAGGTCAATGCCATTGGCCAGGAGTTGCAACTCAAACAACAACCGGTCATCAAGGGGGACGGCTCGATATTCTCCATGCTGCTGTTTCACCCGGGCTAACACCGATGCATTGGCCCGTTCTAAAATCAGTTGCACTTCTCCCTCGGGACTGCGGCGACCCACACCTTCTTTGGTGACCTTGACCAGGACTCGATCGCCATTCCAAGCGGTACTCAAATGGCTTTCCCGCACGTAGATATCTTCGCTACCTTCCTGATCCTGAATGGCAAAGCAAAAGCCTTTGCTGGAACAGCGTAGCTTACCTTCCACCAGGTTGTCTGTGGTTTGGCGACGATATTTACCTCGATCCTTCGCCAGAATACCCAGGCGTTCCAGGGCATCAATGGCAATTTGAAGTTCCCGCTGACTACTATCACTGTTACAGTGCAGTTTTTTTTCCAGGTTCTTCAGGGTAAGGGTTTTTTCCTTTGCAAAGCTGGCGAGTAATGCGGCGATTGAAAATTCCATGTAGCGATTCATTCCTACCTATTCCTGGGCGTGATTGGGGGGATGACCTGCCCTGCCCAAAGCTTGCCATAGACTAGACAAAACAGATCATTTATTCATCCCGCCCCTACTAGTCTCTCAATAAATGCTCCTCTAGCAAAGCTTTTTGTCAATAGAGAGTAACGTTATGTAAAAATTGTTCGCCAGGTAGCTGGGGCATTTAGTTTCAGGGGTGACGACACCAGAGTGGGCAGAATGGCTAGGAACGCTCACCAGTGACAATATAGGCCACTCGCTTCCCAATATTAGTGGCGTGATCAGCGATACGTTCCATATAGCGAATGGCCAGAATTAGTAAAACTGTCGGCTCAACGGAGCCTACTAGATTGGTCTGATGGGCCAGGCAATCGTAGAGATGATCGTAGTCTGCGTCTACCAGGTCGTCTTTTTGCTTAATCTCAAGACCAGACTCTGCGTCTAAATCGGATAGGGCCAGCAGACTCATGGCCACCATGGAACGACAGCGATCCAGCATCACCTGTACCTGTCCCATCAGGGGATGAACGGGGTAGGGAAAAAGCTTGATGGATACTTCTCCTAAGTCCTTGGCATAGTCGCCAATCCGCTCTAGATCCCGCACCATCTGAATGAAGGCACCCACCCGGCGCAGGTCCTCGTCGGCTAGCACCTGGAGGGTAAATAGGTGAATGCAGTCTACCTCAATCTGGCGGTAGAATCTATCCACCTGTTTATCTTGAGCCTTAAGGCGATGAACCGCATCTAAATTGCGATCGCAAAGGGCATCACGGGCTAGGACACAGGAATTCTCCACCAGGGCTCCCATGCGTAGTAGATCCCGTTGTACTCGCAGTAGCTGCCGTTCAAATTCAGTCCTTAAGGGTTGGGTAGAGGTCACAGGCGCTTAACAAATAGAGGTTAGGTTATAGCAACAGCAGAAATCAGACTTAGATTTCGAAGGACCCTGGGGACCGGGCCTGTCTTTAGACCTTACCCCCAAAAGACAATATCAACGGAGCAAACAGCTCGGTTCCAGTTAATTAATCTTAGTGGACCATTAAGCTGTGTAACAGTTATTGACGCCGGTTAACCGACTTGAACCATCTTGATTAACAATCAGGTCTAGACAGGCTGATGGCCTTGATGATGTTTACCCCTAAGGGAGGAACGGTTGTATGCCCCTTTCCGATACTCAGATCTTTGTTGCCCTTGCCCTTGCTTTAGTACCTGGTATTTTGGCACTTCGGCTATCAACAGAGCTTTATAAGTAGGTTAAGCTACTACTCCACTTTGAAGGCAGCCCGTGGACCTATCTTTCGCCCAGAGCCTGAGTTAGCGGTGCGGCTGGAGGTTGTAGTCTCTCAAAAAAAATATTTAGTGTCAAAAAACCCTGACAATTTTTGTCAGGGTTTTTCTATTAAGCCTTTGGCCTAAAGCCCACTCACCATAGGGTCGTGCTTGACTGCCCCCATGGCACCAGAATAAACCAGGCCCCTGCGGGTATCCAGGGTGAGAATCGCCCCGTCTCGAATGATTTCTGTGGCGTTTTTCACTCCCACAATGACTGGTACCCCCAGGCGCAGGCCAATCACGGCGGCATGGCTGGTAAGGCTGTCCTCTTCAGTGATAATGCCCGGCGATCGCCGAATGGCATCAACGAAATCGGCGCTGGTGCGGGAAACT
Organism: Nodosilinea sp. LVE1205-7; assembly: GCA_041879365.1. Taxonomy (GTDB): domain Bacteria; phylum Cyanobacteriota; class Cyanobacteriia; order Phormidesmidales; family Phormidesmidaceae; genus Nodosilinea. The sequence continues at coordinate 542,507 of CP089923.1, forward strand.
ACCAGAATTTCTCCATCGTTAAAGTTGCTCACTTCCAGGCTGTTGTGGGCAACCCTGGCGCGCCCACTGACGGAAGCTTCGCCAATGCCCACCCCTCGGCCTAAAACCGCCGTCACTACATCTACCTTAATTAAATCGGTGGATCCTGAGACGCCATGGAGAGTACCCGCCGTTAGCACCACCAGATCCCCATCCTGAAGCATGCCCTTTTCCTGGGCTACTCCCATCGCCGCTTGAAAGGTTTGATTGGTAGAGGGTAAATCCAGCACCAGTAAGGGACGCACCCCCCAAACCAGTTGTAGCTGGCGAGCCACGCTCACCTGGGGTGTGACCGCCAGAATTGGGGTTTGGGGCCGATACTTAGAAACATTGCGGGCGGTGGCACCGCTTTTAGTTAGGGTCATAATGGCAGCGGCATTTAATTGGGTGGCAATACGGCTGACCGCCTGACTGATGGCATTAGGAATGGAATAAATTCCAGTAGAAAGGCGATCGCCACGAATCATTCCTTCCTGTTCGGTACGCACCGCCACCCTGGCCATGGTCGCTACCGCCTCCACCGGAAATTTACCCACCGCCGTCTCATTAGATAACATCACCGCGTCGGTACCATCCAGAATGGCGTTAGCGATATCAGAGACTTCGGCTCGGGTTGGCCGAGGATTAGACACCATGCTATCGAGCATTTGGGTCGCCGTGATCACTGGAATCCCTAGGGAATTGGCAGTTAGAATCAGACGTTTCTGTAAAATTGGCACCTCTTCGGCGGGTAACTCCACCCCCAGATCTCCCCGGGCTACCATGACGCCATCGGACAGGGAGAGGATCGCGTCCATTTGTTCGATCGCCTCGTGCTTTTCGATTTTGACAATCACCGGCACATGCTTACCGACGCTGGCAATAATTTCTTTGATTTCCAGTACATCTTGAGGATTGCGGACAAAACTAAGAGCAACCCAATCCACCCCCTGATTCAGGCCAAATAGCAAATCTTCCCGGTCTTTATCGGTCAGGGCCTTGATCGACAGGTATACCCCCGGAAAGTTAACTCCCTTGTTATTAGACAGTATCCCTCCCACCAGCACCCGACAGTGGAGTTCCTGTGCTTCCAGGTCAACCTTCTCCACCAGCATTTCGACCCGGCCATCGTCCAACATCACTCGGGCTCCTGTGGGCACCTCCTGAGCCAATTTGTCGTAGGTGACACAGGCCCGATCCTGGGTGCCCACCACCCGTTCACTGGTGAGTACGAAACTATCTCCCTTGGCTAGTTGAATTGAACCCTGATCAAATTTCCCCAGCCGGATCTTTGGTCCCTGTAGATCCTGCAAAATTCCTACGGGCTGATTTAACTCGAAGGAAACCTGGCGAATCAGGCGAATGCTACGCTGGTGATCATCGTGGCTGCCATGGGAGAAGTTAAGGCGCAGGGTAGTAGCCCCAGCTTCAATGAGGGATCTTAATACCTCAGCGCTTTGGGTAGCAGGGCCAATGGTGGCAACAATCTTGGTGCGGCGGCAGTTACTTGGCAGAAGTGTAGGTGGCATAGAATGACATCAACAGAACAGCAGGGGAAAAGGCGACTCCACCCAACTCTAAAAAGATGACCTTTGAATAGCCCCAAAATACACTAGAGACAGGGTTATCGGTGGTCAGCAAGCTAGGATAAAAGACTTTAAACACTGATACGTAAGAATTTTAACCTCCATTCAGCTGCAACCAGCCATTTAGCTAACTATCCAATTTCAAAAATTTTTTCTGAGGAGTCGTCACAAAACTTTATTATTGCGGCGTCGTAACGTATACTACCGGAAATACTGGTGCGTAGGAGCAAGGCGAGATGTCGGTGGCAGCTGAGCCCCTGACGATGCGAAAAACCGTTCCCCCTGAGCTTTTAAAACTGAGGGAGGCTTGAGTGTTGATACGCTCATGTTTATGGCATCGGCAGGGCTGATTACCCTTTCTACTCTGGGCTATTTCCTCTGGGGATGGGCGGGTTGGTGTGTGTTTTTGATGAACGTTCTATCCCTTCATCTGGCGGGTACGGTGATCCACGACGCCTCCCATAATTCAGCCCATCGCCATCGTCTCGTGAACGCGGCGTTAGGCCACGGCAGTGCCCTGATTTTGGGATTCTCTTTTCCTGTATTTACCCGGGTGCACCTACAACACCACGCCCATGTTAACGATCCAGAGAATGACCCGGACCACTTTGTTTCTACTGGTGGACCCCTCTGGTTGATTGCGGCTCGATTTTTCTACCACGAAATCTATTTCTTCAGGCGTCAACTGTGGCGTAATTGGGAGTTGCTAGAGTGGTTTTTAGGGCGTTTTGCAGTAGCTGCCTTGGTTTTTGCCGCATGGAAATTTGATTTTCTCGGTTATATTTTCAATTTTTGGTTTTCTCCAGCTCTGGTGGTGGGTATTGCTCTGGGATTGTTCTTCGACTATTTACCCCACCGTCCTTTTCAGGAGCGCGATCGCTGGAAAAATGCCCGAGTTTATCCCGGCGTCATTTTAAATATTTTGATTATGGGTCAGAACTACCATCTGGTTCATCACCTCTGGCCTTCCGTACCCTGGTACAAATATAAGCCCACCTATGAAGTCATGAGGCCCCTGCTGGACGCTAAGGGTTCTCCCCAATCCCTGGGGTTGCTACAGGTAAAGGATTTCTCCCATTTCCTTTATGATCTGTTTTTGGGGATCCGCCTGAAGGGTCATTAGCAATAGCAATAATCCCCCAAAGCTATTTTTGGCCCAAGTTGGTTTAAAGGATTTTTGCCCCTATGGTTCGTCCCCAATAGGTCGCCAAAATACTAAATTCCCAGGAGATTTTTTATCCGTGAGTATAGTCTGTCATCCCTATTTTGCCTGCCCAGCAACCTCTCAGGCTGATTTCCTATTTAGTCCTCAAGCGTTAGCCGTGGCCAGCCCTGGCTCAGCCGGTGATGCCATCAGTTTGACTACCAGGGGATCAATTAGGCTTTGGTGCTTTTGGGCCAGGAGAGTCTCTAAATAGGGTTGTAAGCGCTCGTAATCTGGTTGATTAAAGACGTAGACCTGGGGACTGGGTTGGCTAAATAGTTTTAGCTCCCCAGCGTTGATGTGCCACGGATCGGGTTCAAACCGAACGGAACTATGGCTATCCCTAGGTAATAAACCAGGAGGCAAGCGTCCTTCTAGTAGGGCTATCAGATGGGACTGACAGGCTTCAACTTTAACCCCTTGCTGCCGTAACAGGTGCATAATGCCCTCCAGGGGCATGGGTTGGTTGGGGAAGACCCGCAGTAACTCCATCAGTAAAAACATGTCGCTATACTGGTGTCGATTGCGGTCTAAAACCTCGGGATAGCGGGCCAAATTCGCCAGACCATAGGCAACTCGACTACAACTGGGGGGCGATCGCTCTGGTAGGTATCTTGCACAATGGTGGCATTGGGAAATTTTTGCCGTAGCCAGCGGGCTATTTTGGGTAGAGATGCCGTACCGCCGGTACAAATCACCTGGTTAATTCCCTGGGTAGATAGACCTGACTGGCTGAGTAAGCGGTTCATCTGACCATTTAGACGCTGAATGTAGGGCAAAATAATACGGTCTTCTAGATCTTTGCTACGCACTAACCAGTGTTGGTCTGCCAGTTCCAGATCAAATTGGGCCTGGTGCTGCAGGATTAACTTCAGATGACGGGCGGCATCTAAAACACTTTGTCCGAGAGCTGAGCTTTCCAGCCGTTGTTGTAGCCGCTGTCGTCGACCTAAATCGGGCTCAGCCGGTCGAGGTAACTCTAGCTCGTCTAAAGCTAGATCGTTCCAGGCCGCCTGCTCTAACTCTGGAATTGCTGCTTGCCAGCTCCAACCAGTCTCTGCTTCATGGTGGGTTGTTGCTGACGTTGCAGGGGGTTGCTGGCGGCGTTCCGAGGGATGTAGCAGATGGCTAATAATATCTTGATCAATGGCATCTCCGGCGTAGCCCATGGCGTAGAGTTGAAAATCATCGTAGGTTAAGGCCTGGAGCTGGTCTGGTAGATTCACCACACCTAGTTCAGTCACGCTACTACCGGCAGAAATCACCACCGTTCCCCCTACCCAGTTGCAGCCATAGAGGGTTTGCTGCTGAATCGGTTGACCTGCGGTTAGCTCTGTTTCGTGATCGGGATCGGGTAAACCAGAGAGTATGGCAGCGATTCCATCTTCGATAAAGTAAATAGCTTCAGGGTCACGGATTAATCCTGCCCCAAGGATAGTTTCCCGGAGGTTAAAGGTGTAACTATCGGGCCAATTAGCTGGATAGCTAACAATTACTCCGGCCAGGTGCTCCAGAGCCTGACCCAGCTTACCTAGCTCCAGTCCTACTGCTCCTAACCTAAAGGGAGAATCCACCCCCAACCCTTGGGGCAGGGTGGCCAGCAAATCCTCCAGGGCGGCTTGAAATACCCCTAGAGGTAAGGCTGTGGTTTCAGACCACTGTACCTGGGGCTGAGGGCCGCCTCCATCCGGCAGCACTATAGGGATACCCACCTTCAGGAAAGATTTCAGACCCTTTAAAGTCAGGCTGGTTTGGCCTGAACTGTCGTTATCTTCCCAGGAAACCGTTAGGGCTGAGGAGCCCACTGATTTCAATTGATAGCTTGCGTCGCCATTACCTATCTGCATCGAGGCGATTGCCGGTAATCGAAAGAACTTATCCGCAGTGGCACCGGATATGGCCCGATCTACCCAATAAAGGGGATGGACATGGCCTGTGTTCCGATTTAATAACACCGCTGAGAGGCCACTACTGCCAATGTCCAGGCCCAGAAACCACAAACTCGAGGATGGTTCATCCGTTGGCGGTAGGTGGTCTGCACCTATGATGACCGGTTCAACTGAGGTGTCTAAGGTGCGATCGCCTTGCTCTTGATGATTTTCCTGCTGTACAGCGAGGTCTGGTGCTGGGGGAGAGGCGACAATCCCAGCAGGGGTGACTAGCAGATTGACGGGTTCTGACTCAGGCTCGAGGGGGGATCGGGGCAGAGGGTAGCGCCAGCCAGCTCAGCATCGCGGTCGAGGGACCAATCCGCCAGGGAAAGCAGGTGCAAATCATCTAGTAGATGGTCGAGCCTTAGAGTTGTATCGGAGCTGGCCAGGACCGGTTCAGGCTGATGGGCAGGGGGCGAAGATAGGATCTGCGCCTCGACTTCAGTCCCAACTTCAGAGCTACTCTGGGGGGTAGGGGGGAGGTAGTCATCGGCGCAGTGGTGGCTGGAGCTATGGAAGCTACCAGGGTCAGGTCTGATGGTTGTAAGTCTGATTCACCTGACTCTGGGGTTAACTCTAGAGGAAAAACCCCAGGGGGAGGGGGCTCTGCTCCTGCAAGATCATTGCTTTCAAAGTTGGCCAGGTCTTCCTGAAGGTGGTCAAGGGTAAGGGTATCAAGTACCAGATGGTAGTTGTTGGGCAAGGGCAGGGGCGGATCTGCCTCGAGCAAGTCCGCCTGCATAGGGGAAGAGCTGTCCTGTTCCAGGCTATCCGCTAGACTACCAAAGGGATTGATTAAATCCAGCGGGGAGGGCTGTTCCAGGGCATGGGGATCATCCGGCAGGAGCTGTTCTAAGCTGGTGATGGTCAGAACCTCAGCCCTATTATCCAGGTTGCTAATGGCGGATGCCCTAGGGTCTGGCGGCTGGCTAGCCGCCTCCTGATCAGCCAGGGGAGACAGGGGGTGGGCAGAGGAGGGGCTACCAAACAGACTTTGGTATAAATCGTCCAGACTTTCTTCCGGTTCTATGGGGGTTACGGTGGTAACTGCCTGATTCGACCAGGATACCGACATGGTGGGGTCAGGCCCAGGGGCATGGAGTTGTTGCAAGAGCACAAGGGGCTCTTCTTCAGGGTTGGGGATGGTGGTTACCGTTCCTTCTGCCCTGTCCAACTCAGGCTGAAAGTCGGAGGTCAGGTCTGGTGAGGGTAGGTCGATCTCCAGGTGGGCGATCTCCTCCTCCAGTTGGAGCAGACTCAGGTCCTCCTCCAGGCCTCTTTGCAAGCTATCCCAATCCAGCGGTTGAGAGGTGCTGGGTAGGGGGGTAAAACTGCTGGGGGCGTGAAGGTGGGAATCACCGGTAATGGGGTAGGGGCAGAAAGGGCCGGTTCGGGCTGACGAGAGGGACCTACCGCCGCTATCTTCTGGGCTGCCCGGGGATTGGGGGTGAAACCCTGACTCAGGTGGTTGACCAGGGTGGTAAACAAAGCTTCTCCTTGCTGCCCCAGACTATGCATTTGATGCAGACCCTGGTGGAGGGAGTCCTGATAGCCGTAGAGGGTTTGATGCAGAGTTTCAAAAACAGTTCGTAGGGAAAGGTCTAGATTTCTAACCAGTTGGTCCGTCTCGGTTTGTACCTGCTGTAGATAGTGGAGTCGTTGTTCGGGACTGAGGAGTCCAGGCTGCTGGTCTAAGGTGATGCCCTCCTGGGGGGATTGACTGAGGAGATAACTATTGGCAGTAGAGGCTTCCAGACGCTTGACAGCCCCATCTAACCGATCAGTCAGATAGCTATCGAGATGGTCAGTGAGGCGATTTAAGGCCTGCTGCCAGGGACGAGGTAGCTGGTCTGGATCGCTGCTGGCTGCCTGGGCTAGACGTTGTTGCTGTAATTCCTGGACTTCGCTTAATAGGGCTTCTCGCTGCTGTCGTAGACTAGAAACTTCGGTTTGCAGAGGGGTGAGAATTTGCAGGGTCTGGCCCCGCAGGTATTGCATCTCCTCCAACAGTGCCTTCAGTACCTGACTGGCGGCCAGACTAGGCTCCTCGGCGATCGCTGGTAGGGTGGGCGAATCGAGGGTGGGAGGCGGTTCTATCTGGGGTTCCACCAGGTGTTCCTTGACACGGGTGAAGAGCTGACGATGGTGGTCAATTTCCTTGGCCGCTGCCCGCGATAGCCGGGAGTGGTTTTTACCCAAGATGGCGTCAATCTCTGTAATAAGGGCTTGAAGTTCTTGCTGCTGAAGAGTCACCTGCCTGTACCTTCCCTTGTTTTCCCTGATATTAAATAATAGCCTTTGCCAATCCTCTGCCGCCCCGTTGGCCCTGGTACGGGTAGAGTTGGCTGTAATTAAATCCCAAATGGAGATAGGAACGGAGGGGGTCTCACCCCCTATCTAGCAGGACCGGTCTTCTATCCTCGGTGGTTGAGGTAGAAACCCGGCTATGGTCAGAGATTATGGCCAAAGTGTATGTCAGGCGGCCTTAAAAATCATCTTTTGACCAGTGATAGGCGATGGGCATGCGCCAGCCCAGGCCAAAGGCTCGATCAGTGACCTTTAGTACTGGCGGAGCCTGGCGTCGCTTAAACTCTGCCCGGGCTACTAATCCCATGACCTGTTCAACTACTCCGCTATGATGACCTGCTGCCGTAATTTCTGCCAGGGACTGGTGGTGCTGCACCAGTCGTTCCAGAATGTCATCCAGAACTTCATAGGCCGGTAGGGAGTCCTGATCTACCTGGTTAGGTTTGAGCTCGGCGCTGGGAGGTTTGTCTAGAATAGCCTGGGGAATTAGGGGGCCGATCAGATTATGGTTGCCTAGCCTGGCCAGATAGGCAGGGGGGTACCCCGATGGTGGTTGAGCCAGTGGCACAGGCTGTAGACTCGGGTCTTAGGTACATCGGCGATCGCCGCCAGTCCCCCATTCATATCGCCATAGAGGGTACAGTAACCCACCGCCATTTCTGACTTATTACCTGTAGATAGGAGTAAATGGCCAAACTTGTTGGCAATGGCCATGAGCAGGTTACCCCGAATCCGTGATTGCAGATTTTCCTCAGTAATGCCAACCTGGGTCCCGGCAAATAGAGAAGCCAGGGTGCGATTGTAGGCGGTCATCAAGGGCTCAATCGGCAGGATGGTATATTCAATTCCCAGGTTGTGGCAAAGGGCCTGGGCATCGCTGATGGAGTGATCGGAGCTATAGGGGGAGGGCATCAGTACCGCCAGTACCTGCTCAGGTCCCAGGGCGGCGGCGGCGATGGTAGCCACCAGGGCCGAGTCAATGCCTCCACTCAAACCGATCACTACCCTGGTAAAACCACACTTGCAGGCATAGTCCCTTACCCCCAAACACAGGGCTGACCACAGGGATTCCTGCTCATCTACGGGTAAAGTCGCCACCTGGGTGGGTTGTAGATCGCCTTGTATGGCATCGTAATCAATCACCAATAGGCCTGGTTGAAAGGCTGGTAGCCGGCCCATTAGTTCTCCCTGACGATTAAAGGCCATGCTGGCACCGTCGAAAATCAGGTCATCATTTCCTCCTACCTGGTTAGCGTAGAGTAGGGCGCAGCCATAGCGCTGAGCGCTGTGGGCTAGCATGGCGGCTCGTAGTCCTGGCTTGTGAAGGCTGTAGGGAGAGGCGGAGAGGTTGATCACCAGATCAATCCCTGAGCAGCCAGATCGGCAATGGGATCGCGGGGGTAGCGTCGTTCTCCCCAGAATTGTTCGTCGTTCCAGAGATCCTCACAAATAGTGACGCCTATGCGACCTACGCCGGCCAGGGTAAAAACACTAGCCCCTGGTCCCGGTGCAAAGTAACGATCCTCCTCAAAGACGTCGTAGGTGGGTAAAAGTTGCTTATGGAAAACCTCCTGAATTGCTCCACCCTGGAGCAGAGCGGCACTATTGAACAGGGTTTTTTCCCCCAGTTGCTCAGCCCTGGGATTGATGGCTGCAAACCCCACCAGTACTCTGAGGCCCGGCGGTAATTGCTGGGCCAGTTGCTCCAATTGGCGCTCCATAGCCTTAATAAAACCTGGTCGCAGTAGTAGATCTCGGGGAGGATAGCCGCACAACACCAGTTCCGTGGTAATCATCATGGTGGCTCCGGCCTGGTCAGCCTGGTAGGCTGCCTCAAGCACCTGCTGGGCATTGTGGGTCAGGTCACCAATGATGGGGTTAAGTTGGGCGATCGCAAACTTCATTGGCTATGCTCCAGCGTAATAAACCCGTTGCTTTGCAGTTAGGGGATTCTGGCTTATCCAGAATTGGGGGTATTGCGTTCCCAGAAAATACCTTCCCGATACCCCTGAATTCGATTATCCACCTCCGCCAGGTCCAATCGCTTTTGCGCTAAACAGCAGTAACTGGGTTCAATTTCAATACCAACAAACTGGCGGCCCAGTTTCTTGGCCACCACCGCCGTGGTGCCACTGCCCAGAAAGGGATCAAAGAATCACATCCTGGGGTTGAGAACTGGCCAGAATTAACTTGGCCACTAACTTTTCTGATTTTTGGGTGGGGTGGTCGGTATTTTCCCCCATAGACCAGAAGGGAATAGTAATATCGGTCCACAGATTAGCTGGATGGGTGAGGCGATATTTTTTTCTCCCTGTTTTTCCCAATCCTTGGGATTTCCTTCGGGGGTCAGATAGGGGGCGATTACCCGGCGCTTGAGCTTAACGGCATCAACGTTAAAGTAGTACTGTTCAGACATGGTACAAAACCAGATATCCTCACAGGTGTTCTTCCAATTAGCTTTGGCTCCCCGTCCCTTTTCCCGTTCCCAGGTAATTCTATTTTTAATTTTAAAGTGTTGTCTGAGGGCTGGGTACATGGCTACCGACGTTGACCAGTCTCCACAACAGTAAATTGAGGCATTAGGCTTTAGCACTTTTTTAAGCTGGCCTAACCAGCTATTCAACCAGTCGGTATAGGCGTCATCCTCTAATTTATTAAAGACCCTGCCCTGAAAACACTTATTTAGATTGTAGGGGGGTCTAAAATCATTAGATCTACAAAGGCAGAAGGCAGGTAGGGCAGGGTTTCCCACAGATCTTGACAAATTGTTTGGTTGAGGATTTGGCCTGGCTGTACTGGCTTGTGCAGTTGTATTAACCGCTGGGAAAGCACTGCCAGTTCAGCTCCACTTAAGCTCAGGGTTCGGTTACGGGGAGACCTACCTTGCATCACTGACTTTAGAAGATCCTGAGGAATGAAGGCTAGGATAGCATTTCATCTATTCTTCCTGACGTTAAATCCTGCCATCCACCTCCAGGTGAATGATAGCTTTAGAAAGGGCAATGGGGGAAACGACTATGGTGGATGTGGCTATTTTAGGGTGTGGCTATGTGGGTATGGCGGTAGCCCGCCACTGGCGAGAACAGGGGCTGCGAATCGCTGCTACCACCACCCGTCCGGAACGACTGGCCGAGTTAGAGTCGATCGCTGATCGGGCCCTGGTCATGCGGGGATCGGATCTGGCCGCCTTCTCCGACTTACTGGCGGGGGGAGTTCATACCCTGCTGATTTGTCTGGCCGCAGGGCGTCAAGGTGATTATTGCGCCACCTACCTGGCCACTGCTCAAACCCTGATGCACTATCTAGAGGACTATCAGTTAGAGGATCGGCCCGGACTGGGACAGATTATTTTTACCAGTACTTGCTCTGTCTATGGGGACTATGGCGGTGCCTGGGTGACTGAGGCTGATCCGCCCCGTCCCCTCTCTCCCAATGGAACGATTATGTTGACTACGGAACAAACCCTGTTGACTGCTGCCACTGACCGTCGTCAGGTGGCTATTTTGCGCCTGGGGGGAATTTACGGTCCCGGTCGAGAACTGGCTACCATCTATCGTAGTTTCGCTGGTACGGTGCGTCCTGGTCGGGGCGATCAACCCACTAACTGGGTTCACCTTAAGGATATTGTGGGGGCGATCGCCTTTGTGAGGCAGCAATCTTTAGGGGGTATCTACAACCTGGTGCAGGATGAAATTCCTTCTCGACGAGGGTTAGTTGATCGGGTGTGTCGGGCCTACAACCTGGCTGCGGTTAGCTGGGACCCTACCCAACTGGAGACATCTGCCTACCATGGACGAATCTCTAATCAAAAACTCAAGGGCGCGGGCTATGGTTTTCAGCAACCGACCTTTCTGCTATAAATCCTGAGAACCCTTCATCGCAATGGTCTGAAGGAAACTTTAAACAGTCTGCTAAGGAAGGGATAGGGTATGGTGCTAAAGGCAATTTTATTAGATTTCAATGGGATTGTTATCAATGATGAGGGGCTGCATCAACAGCTGATCGAAGACCTATTGTTGGCAGAAAATCTTCGCCCCACCTTGACAGACTACTCCCAATTATGTCGGGGGCGGACCGATCAAGCTTGCATTACCAGCTTATGGGAACGGCAAGGCCGGGTGATCACTCCTCAGCAATTGCAGCAGCTATTGACTCGCAAGACCGATCGCTACCGTCAGGCGATCGCCACCATGGCTAATCTTCCTCTCTATCCTGGTCTGGAAGACCTGCTGTATCAGATTCGGGCCCACCAGTTGAAGCTGGCTATTGTATCGGGGGCTCGCCAGCAAGAAATTCAAGTGGTTTTAGACCGGGCGGGTGTGGCCGCTTGGGTTGATCTCATCGTGTCTGGTGATCAGGTAGCCCTGGAGGGTAGTAAGCCTGCCCCTGACAGCTATCTGTTGGCCATCCGCCAACTGAATCAGCAGTTTCCCGATCTGGCCCTGCAGCCTCAGAACTGTGTTGCTATAGAAGACTCCTTTGCCGGTATCGAAGCCGCCAGACGGGCAGGTGTACCGGTAGTCGGGGTGGCCCATAGCTACCCTTACCATATGCTCCACCGCCGGGCCGATTGGGTGGTGGACTATCTCTGTGAAGTTAATCTAGCCTGGTTACAGCCCTACTACGATGTTCCTGGTTCTTCCTCTGTCCCCTGAAGGTTTGGCCCATGGTCGGCCCCCCAATCGAGTCCATACCCGACCTATTGACGCCTGCCCGGAATCCTATGGTATGAATTGAGACTGGGATGGCTCTTAGGGTGCAACCATCAACGGGATGAAAAGGGAACCGACACGATCGCAGCACTGGTGTGGGACCTGGAAAGTCCGTCCCTATGCCCTCCTCCATACCCCTTTGCTGCGGTTAATTAGGGCTCGAATCCGCCATTCCCTTTGGGTGCGGCTGATGGCTCGCACCCTGGTAAAGTGGCAGCAGGATGATGGTCTGGAAATGGGAGCGGCCCTAGCCTATTACGGGGTATTTTCTCTTTTTCCTATTTTGCTGGTGATGCTGAGTATTGCCGGATTTTTAATGGGTCCCAATACCACCACCTTTAATACGGTTTTGAATATGGCTCGCCAGTCCCTACCCCCTGACGCCTTTGGATTGGTGGAAACCACCCTGGTGCACTTTCATACTGGTAGTCGGGGAGCCGGTATCGTCGGTTCTACAATCCTCTTCTTCAGCGCCAGTGGTTTTTTCGGAGCCCTGAGTCGGGCCTTCGATAAAATTTGGAGGGTTGAGGCCCGTCACGATTTTGCTAGTGGTTTCGGGGCGATCGCCTTTACCTTTATCTGGCGACGGTCCCTTTCCTTTCTGTTAGTGATGGGGCTGGCGGCCCTGGTACTGTTGTCTTTGTTATCTAATATCGCGGTGGATAGCCTCTTACCATGGCTGGATAAACTCAACAGTTTGGGTCTGTTCAGTCCCATTGATCGGGTGCAAATCCTGCCCCGCATGCGGCTGCTCAGTTCCTTTGTGATTCTTAACCTGGTGGTTATGGTGCTCTATAAAATCTTGCCTCGCACCCGGATCGCCTGGCGAGACATCTGGTTAGGGGCTTTCTTTACCGCCTCCCTCTGGTTGATTTTGCAACAGCTAATTAGTAACAGCGTCATTAGTTTGGGTAGTCGTTTCCGCTCCTACGGAGTGCTCAGCGGCTTTATGGTGCTAATGCTATGGATTTACTTGACCAGTCAGATTTTTTTCCTGGGCGGTCAACTGACCTACGTATACGCCCATTTACTGGGTAGTCGTAAAAACTACGGCCTACACCTCCGCGCTAAGGGCCATTTCAGATCGGACTGAACCTCAACCAGGTCAACCTTCAGACCAGTGATTGATAAACCAAATCCATGGTCAGCAGGGTAGTTCTACCCCTCACCTCCAGATTCTCCCCTGGATAACGCAGCTTCCTGCCTATCGGAGGGCAAGTCGGCAAGACTTGTCAAAAGCCCTCTCCCCTTGGGAGAGGGCTTTTCCAGCAACCTTCTAGACCATGGCGGGAATCTTAACACCAGAAAGAATGCCTTCCCGTTGAGCCATATAGGCCATCAGGTCAAGGACCCGCATCGAGTATCCCCATTCGTTGTCGTACCAGGCCACCACCTTGAAGAAATGACTGTTCAGAGCAATACCAGCCCCGGCATCAAAGGTGCTGGAATGGGGATCGGTGAGAAAGTCACTCGATACCACGTCTTCCTCGGTGTAGCCCAGAATTCCCTGCATTGGACCTGCTGCGGCTGCCTTCATGGCCTCACAAATAGCTCCATAGCTGGTGGCTTGGGCAGTTCTAAAGGTAAGGTCGACCACGGAAACATTGGCAGTTGGCACCCGCAAGGCCATACCGGTTAGCCGGCCCTGCAGTTCAGGTAATACCAGGGTAACGGCCTTGGCGGCTCCCGTGGAGGCTGGAATAATATTCTGGCCAGCTCCCCGACCACCCCGAAAGTCTTTCTTAGAGGGACCATCGACCGTCGGTTGGGTCGCAGTAGTGGCATGGACGGTGGTCATTAACCCTTCTACCAGGCCGAAGTTATCGTTAATTACCTTGGCCACGGGGGCCAGGCAATTAGTTGTACAACTAGCATTAGAAACTATGAAATCCCGTTCGGGATCAAAACTCCCATGGTTAACTCCGACCAACAGGGTATGAACCTGGTCGGGATCTTTGGTGGGAGCAGAGATGATTACCCGTTTTGCTCCGGCATCAATGTGCTGATGAGCGGTATCAAAGGTAGTGAATAGGCCCGTAGATTCCACTACGTAGTCAGCTCCCAGAGTCCCCCAGGGTAGCTCGGATGGGTTGCGAACCGCCATACAGGGAATCTTTTTGCCGTTGACAATAATGCCATCCTCCACCGCCTCTACGGTGCCATCAAAGCGACCATGGGTAGAGTCGTACTTAAGCAGGTAAGCCAGGTTCTCGGGGGGCACCAGGTCATTAATACCAACAAATTCAATATTGGGGTTTTTCAACCCACCCCGAAACACCAGCCGGCCAATCCGGCCAAATCCGTTGATACCAACTTTCAGAGTTGTCATGCTGGATAGTCCTTTACGTAGGTTTGCATGGCAGCGGTAGACAGGCGACTGGTGAAGCCTGGGAAAAAACCGATAAGTCTCCCCCAACCCGGTGGAGTTTCCTATCCACCGCCAGGTAGGACTGAATTGAGAGCTGCACCGCCCAGTTGGGTAGATCGGCAGGCTCCGATTCAGATCTGTTCCTATGTAAAGGGCAAACTCAGCTATACCCCCAGATTCATTGTTTTCCTTTAAGGTTGAGGAACTACCGCTAGGGGTGGAAACCGCTATGGTAGTTGGTATAGTCAGTACGGTTTTGACTCTGACCAGGGCCACTATGGCTACTGTCAAGACCATCACCCTAGAGAATCGCCTTACCATCTCTCCCCACCAACCATGATCGAAAAACTAAGAGAGCTTCAACACCAGGCCGGAGGCATCTTTGGAGTTGAACCAGTGCCCCTCAGCTTTGGTAACGACGATCAGTCCCTAGTGGCGGTCCGACAGGGATGCGCCCTGTTTGATCGAAGTCATTGGGGGCTTCTACAGATTGGTGGAGCCGATCGGCTGCGATTTTTACATAACCAAACCACGAATAGTTTTTATCAGCGCCAGCCCGGGGAGGGGTGCGACACCGTCTTTTTGACTGCCACCGCTAGAACCCTCGATCTGGTAACGGTCTATGTCACTGACGAAATGCTGCTACTGCTCACCTCCCCTGGCCAGGATCAAGCCCTGATCACCTGGATGGATCGCTATATTTTTCCAGCTGATCGGGTCACCCTGACTAACCTGACGGGAAGGCTGCTAGCCTTTACCCTGGTGGGTCCTGACAGTGAAGCCCTACTGACAAAGCTGGGGGTGGATAGTCCTCCTAGAGAAAGGGTTGGCGATCATGGTCTAGTGGCGATCGCTGGGGAGACTATCCGCCTGGCGCTCGGTACGGGTCTGGGTCTGGTGGGCTATACCCTGCTGGTACCCGTCGCGATCGCGGCCTCCGCCTGGGCCCAACTGCAGCAGGCAGGGGCTATTCTTGCAGGAGAACAGGTGTGGGAGCAACTGCGGGTGGAACAGGGTCGACCCTTGCCCGGGGCGGAACTGGGGGAGGATTACAATCCCCTGGAAGCAGGATTGTGGCAAACTATTGCCTTTGATAAGGGCTGCTACATTGGCCAGGAAACCATCGCCCGTCTGAATACCTATCGGGGGGTGAAGCAGCAACTCTGGGGCTTGGAACTCAGTCAACCGGTGCCCACGGGCACGCCAATTACCCTGGCAGGAGAAAAAGTGGGGATTCTCACTAGCATGGTTGATCGCCCCCAGGGACCCCGGGGCTTGGGGTATGTGCGGACCAAGGCGGGAGGAGCCGGTCTGGTGGTTAGCCTGGAAACAGCTACTGCCCAGGTGGTGGACTGTCCTTTTTTAGCCCGTGGTTATCTGGAGACGGAGCCTGAAGCGGCTACACCCCCAGACAGGCCGCCAGGGTCGCCAGCACTGACTGACTGAGGGCGGCATAATCATACCCTCCCTCCAGGCCAAAGACTATGGGGCGGGTTAAACCCAGGCAATACCTACTAAAGTTGCCAAAGTCTTCAGGCTTTAAGGCCATATTAGCCAGGGGATCAGCCCCATTCCCATCGTAGCCAGCACTAACAATCAGCAGATCGGGGACGAAATTTTGTAAAAAGGGCAATACCGATTGTTCAAAGGCCTGGTTATATTCTGTGGCCCCACTGCCAGGGGGTAGGGGCAGATTGAGGACATTATGGCAGACGCCGGTTTCCTCCCGCCGACCGGTGCCAGGGTAGGCGGGAAACTGGTGCAGCGAACAGTAGGCGATCGCCGGATTAGCCTCCACTAGGGCCTGGGTACCATTACCATGGTGCACATCCCAATCTAGAATAGCCACCCGCCCTACTCCTGGTTGGGTTAGGGCATAGTTAGCGGCGATCGCCGCATTGCCCAACAGACAAAAGCCCATGCCCCGGTCCCGCAGCGCATGGTGCCCTGGCGGTCGGGCCAGGACAAAGGCAGATCCCCTCGTCTTCAAGACCGAATCCACACTATCTAGCCAGGCCCTCACCGCCAGGCGAGCCACCTGGTAACTAGCGGCGGAGACCACCGTATCGCCATCCAGTTGGCCGCCGCCCCTGGTGGCCAACTGCTCCAACCTACGAATATAGTCCGGGCTATGCAGATGGGCAATGGCCTGGTCCACTTGATCATCAACCATGGTAGGTAAGCGCCAGTCCAAGCGGTCAGCCCAGCTCACTGCCTGGAGCGCCGCCGCGATCGCCCGTAACCGTCCAGGGTTTTCTGGGTGAAAGGAACCGGTATCATGATCTAGAAAAAGAGGCGAGTAGATCACGGGGAGTTTTGCCCGTGACAAAGAATTGGCCATAGGTGGAGAAGTTACCCTGCTAACTAAACAGCCTGACTCCGGAGTCAGGACATACCCTTTCTGGCCAAGGCCCTATAGCCCTGAAGCACCAACCGATCCGCAAATAAAGCTGGGCTGAGTCGGTTTGGGGTTGGCCAGCCCGCCATGGGCCCTGGCAGTAGATTTGTGCTATTATAACTAAGCACGAGTTCCTACAAAATTAACTCTTTAAAGCGCTAATCAGACCTTCGCGCCGAGGGCTGCTGAGTAGCGCTTTATCATTCTAAAATCTGGAGCTTTTCCTGGCTATGGCAACCCCCGAAGAGCGGATCGTCCCCACGGATCTGCGTAACGAAATGTCTCGGTCCTACCTGGAATACGCCATGAGCGTAATTGTGGGGCGGGCCCTTCCAGATGCCAGGGATGGGCTTAAGCCGGTGCATCGGCGTATTCTCTATGCCATGCATGAGTTGGGCTTGAGCGCCGATCGCCCCTTCCGTAAGTGTGCCCGGGTGGTTGGGGAAGTACTGGGTAAGTACCATCCCCACGGTGATACGGCGGTCTACGATGCCCTGGTGCGGATGGCCCAGGACTTTTCCATGCGATCGCCCCTAATCAATGGCCACGGCAACTTTGGTTCCATCGATAACGACCCACCGGCGGCCATGCGGTACACCGAGTGTCGGTTGCAATCCCTGGCCAGTGACTCCCTACTGCAAGATATCGAGTCCGAGACCGTTGACTTTGTTGACAACTTTGATGGTTCCCAGCAGGAACCGGTGGTATTACCCTCCCGCCTACCTCAACTGCTCTTAAACGGATCCTCCGGGATCGCTGTGGGTATGGCCACCAATATTCCTCCCCATAATCCCGGTGAGTTAATCGATGGGGTGATCGCCCTGATCGAAAATCCCCAAATTTCCACCGCCGCTCTGATGGAGATCATCCCCGGTCCCGACTTTCCCACGGGCGGGCAAATTCTAGGCCGCAACGGTATCCGCGACGCCTATATTACCGGGCGAGGGTCGGTGACCATGCGGGGGGTAGCCAATATTGAAACCATTGAGCATCGGGGGCGTCCTGATCGGGATGCCATTATCATTACCGAACTGCCTTACCAGACTAATAAGGCAGGCATGATTGAGCGCATTGCCGAAATGGTTAATGACCGCAAACTCGAGGGAATTTCTGACATTCGAGACGAGAGCGATCGCGACGGCATGCGGATTGTGATTGAGCTCAAGCGCGATGCCTATCCCCGGGTAGTACTTAACAACCTCTATAAGCAAACGCCCTGCAAAATAACTTTGGCGTCAACATGCTGGCCCTGGTTAACGGCGAGCCCCAATTGTTGGGGCTGAAGCGCATGCTGGAGGTTTTCCTTGACTTTCGCATCGAAACCATTACCCGCCGCACCCAATACGAACTTCGTAAAGCAGAAGAGCGAGATCATATTCTGCAGGGTTATCTGATTGCCCTGGCTAACCTGGATGCCATTATTGCCCTGATTCGAGGCGCCGCCGATACCCCTACCGCCAAGCAGGAACTAATTGAAAGCTATGGCCTCTCCGAGCTCCAAGCCGATGCCATTCTGCAAATGCAACTGCGGCGACTCACCGCCCTGGAGGCCAATAAGATTGAGGCGGAACATGACGAACTGGTGGCCAGGATTACTGACCTCCAGGATATTCTGGCCCGGCGGGAACGAATTCTTGAAATCATCACCAATGAGTTGGGGGAACTTAAGGCCAAGCATAGTAATCCTCGTCGTACGGTGATTGAAGCCGATGACGCAGAGCTTACCGATATTTCCCTGATTGCCAACGAGCAGGTAGTGATTCTGGTCACCGACCAGGGCTACATTAAGCGGATGCCGGTCACCACCTTTGAAGCCCAAAATCGGGCTACCCGGGGTAAGGCCGGCACTAAAATGAAGGAGGATGACGGTGTTCAGCACTTTCTTACCTGCTATACCCACGATCATGTACTGTTCTTTAGCGATCGCGGCGTCACTTACTGCCTACGGGCCTACCAGGTACCCGAAGGCTCCCGTGCTGCCCGTGGTGTTCCCATCGTCCAGATGCTGCCCATACCAGTGGAGGAGTCCATTACCTCGGTGCTGGCGGTGCGGGAATTCACCGATGAAGATTATTTGGTCATGCTCACCCGGGGCGGCTATGTCAAGAAAACTACCCTGTCCGCCTTTAGCAATATTCGCACCAACGGTCTGATTGCCATTTCCCTGGAGGAGGGCGACCAGTTGCGCTGGGTCCGGTTAGCCCGGACCAGCGATAGCCTTTTAATCGGTTCCCGGCGGGGTATGACGATTCACTTCAAAGCCGATGACGATCAACTGCGCCCCCTGGGGCGGCCTACGCGAGGGGTTAAGGCGATGACCTTGCGGAACGGAGATGAGCTGATCAGTATGGATATGCTGCCCAGTCAGGTGGTGGAGGCCCTGGTACAGGCGGCGGCTACAGAGGAAGATGACGATACCCTTAGCCCCGGTAGCGAAATGGGTCCCTGGGTGCTGGTGATTACCGCCTCAGGATTGGGTAAACGGGTGCCCGTCGTCAAGTTTCGCCTGCAAAATCGAGCTGGTTTGGGCATCATGGCCACCAAGTTCCGCAAGCAAGATGATACCCTGGTGGCCCTCAGGGTGGTCAGTGAGGGGGATGAACTCATGCTAATCACTAACCGGGGCATTATTATTCGCCAGCGAGTTAAGGATATTTCCATTCAGTCAAGGCCAGCTACGGGGGTACGGTTGCAACGCCTGGATGAGGATGATGCGATCGCGGCGGTGGCGGTTATTCCTCCGGCATTGCAGGAAGAGGCTGATAGTCCAGGAACTACCGACCTGCACGAAACTCTCCCTATCAATGAAGAAGAATAGGGCACTCTGCCATGGCCCAATCCGCTGCTCTACGCTACTACATTCTCACCCGGCTACTGTTGGCTCCCTTGATGGTCTGGACCATTACCACAGTGGTTTTCTTACTACTACGGGCCACCCCAGGGGATCCGGTGGATGCCCTCTTGGGGGCCCGGGCTCCCGCCGCCGCCAAGGATCAACTGCGGAGCCAGCTGGGGTTAGACCAGCCGCTGTGGATTCAGTACCTGGACTACTTAAGTAACTTACTCAGGCTAAATCTGGGTACCTCCCTCGCCACCCAGGGACAAACGGTCTGGGATATTATTCAGGCTCACTTCCCCGCCACTGTAGAATTAGCCTCCTGTGGCATGGTGGTGGCGGTGGCGGTGGGGGTGACGGTAGGTTCGCTGGCGGCTTCACGCCCTAACACCGCTTTAGATGCAGCTGGTAGATTGTTTGGCATTGTTACCTACGCCATTCCCATGTACTGGTTTGGCATGATTTTACAGATGATTTTTGCCGTGCAACTGGGTTGGTTTCCCATTGCCACGCGCTACCCGCTCCAGGGTACTCCACCCCAAGGACCAACCGGTTTATACTTACTCGATAGTCTGCTGGTCTTTGATTTGCCCAGCTTTTTTACTGCCCTTTACTACCTGGCGCTCCCTAGCCTTACCCTTGGTCTTTTAATCAGCGGAGTGTTTGAGCGTATGGTGCGAGTAAACCTCAAGCAAACCCTGGCTTCAGACTACGTCGAAGCAGCTCGCGCCAGAGGTATTCCCGAGCGGCGCATTGTACTGGTCCATGCCCTGAAGAATGCTCTGATTCCAGTCATTACCATCCTGGGCCTGACCTTTGCCTCCATGTTGGGGGGAGCCGTACTGACGGAAGTCACCTTTTCCTGGCCAGGTCTGGCTAATCGTCTCTATGAAGCTATTGCCCAGCGGGACTATCCAGTGGTGCAGGGGTTAATGGTATTTTTTGGACTGATTGTAGCCCTGATTAGTATTGCTATTGATATTTTCAACGCCTATATCGATCCTCGTATTCGCTATTGAAAGGCAAAATATAGCCCAGGAGAGAATTTAGGCATTAGCGCTCAAAAGTTAACTCCATCGCCTGCTCCTGACTTCTAATCACTGTCCCCATCAACCCAAAAACGCGATAGCATAGATAAAAATGTAAACTTTTATAACAAGTCTTGGTTGTCGCCATTCTTCCCCCGATTCCAGTCTTTCTCCCTATCAATGGCACGCCCTCAAGCCCCGCTGGCAGGTCGGTCAATCGACGGTGCAGGAGGGTTTGCCCCATGAACAACTGGCTCCGGCCTGGCAGATTTTATTGTTGGGAGATGGCTCCCCTACTCGCCATCTACAGCTTCTCACCCGGGAACCCACAGAGGTAGATGTGATTGATATGTCTTTGGTGGGCCTGGATCTTGATGGGGCTCCAGACATTATTCAGGTTGTGCCCGGCCCTCGTTTACGCCGGCAGGTGTGGTTGCGTACCGCCTCGGGTCAACGGTTGGCCTACGCCACTTCCTGGTGGGAGGCTAGCCATGTGGATGAATATCTGGAAAACAGGTCCTTGCCCATTTGGGCCAGTCTTGCCCGACTTCGCACTGAGCTTTACCGTGATATTCAAGGACTCCACCTGGGTGACTCCAAGGTGCTGGAGACGGCCTTCGATCAGAGTGGGCCCTTTTGGGGCCGTCACTACTTATTCTGGCACCGGAATAAACCCCTGACTCTTATTTATGAGGTTTTTTCTCCCTATCTGACTCGCTATCTCGGGCCCATGCAAAGTGGGCCGATGCATTTACACTAGAGTAGAGCTCGGGAAAATTTCTACTCCTCCGCTCCTGTTGCTAACCTCATTGAGCTGTCTGATGTTTACGATCGAGTTAACCCTCAAGCAAACCCCCGTGCCCCTATCGGTTCAAAAGAAAGAAGTAGGCGAAGCTGATCGTCTTTATGCTTCGCTGGTTGAAGCTCTGGGGGCAACTGCCACTACAGTGCTGGAACTGACCTGCGATCAACAACCCCATAAAAAAATTAACGTCCTCAGTAGTGAAATCGCCGCGGTACAGATCTTTGAGAAAACCAGTACGGCGACGGCCTCTGGACGCCCCCCTGGCTTCTTTGCCCTGGGTAGCGATCAATAATTTCGATCCTATGGATTAAAGCCTGAAAGGATATACTTTTGAGTTCTGATCTGCCTTCAGCTTTCCAGTCTTCCACTACGGAGGACCCCGCCACCGATCAAGTAGCTATTTTTGTCCAGGATCTGGAGTTTCGCTGGCCCTCTGGGGAAGCCGTGCTCCAGGGCTGCTCTCTTTCAGTGCAGCGGGGAGAGTTTTGTATGCTCCTGGGTAATAACGGTAGTGGTAAGTCTACCCTACTGAAAATTCTGTCAGGGCTGCTAACCCCTCAACAGGGAAATTGGCGGATTGAAGAACCGGTTGGCTTCGTTTTTCAAAATCCCGATCATCAACTGGTGATGCCTACGGTAGGAGCCGACATAGCCTTTGGTCTGGTGGCGGAGCAACTCTCTCTGGCGGCAATCCACGAACGGGTCGACGATGCTTTGACAGCAATTAACTTGCTGGACTTAAAGCGACGACCAATCTACGCCCTGAGCGGCGGCCAAAAACAGCGGGTGGCGATCGCAGGGGCAATCGCTCGCCATTGCCATGTGTTATTACTGGACGAACCTACTGCTCTGCTAGACCCCGACAGTCAAATTGACCTGGTAAAACGGGTACGCCATTTGGTCAAGGAGCGATGTTTGACTGCCCTCTGGGTTACCCATCGGTTGGTAGAACTGGACTACTGCGATCGCGCCTTTTTACTGGAGGCGGGTCGAGTTACCGATGTAGGCGATCCGCAACGGCTGAAACAACGGCTGCAAAACCCCCACAGCGGCGGTTAACCAGGTCTTTGACCCTGGGTCTAGGGTTTCCTGTTAAACCCGAGCCAACGGTTTATCTACTTGTTTGGCGGTTTCAAAGAAGTAGGCTGCATTTTCCTCTGGGGTGCCGGGCAAAATACCATGGCCTAAATTGAGAATGTGACCCCGGTTGCCGGCTTTGTTAATGGTATCTAGAATGCGATCGCGAATCATTTGTTTAGAACCAAACAGCACCGCCGGATCAATATTCCCCTGAACCCCTAATTCAGGTGCCAAGCGTCGCCGGGCATCGGCCATGTCTACCGTCCAATCTACACTGACAATATCTACTCCCGATTCCCCCATCAGGTCAAAAATACCTGCACTACCACTGATATAAAGAATCAGAGGAGTATCGGGATGGGTTTGCTTCACCTGTTGCACCACCCGCTGCTGGTAGGGCAGGGCAAAGCTACGATAATCGATCGGACTCAGCTGGCCCGCCCAGGAATCAAACAATTGCACCACCTGGGCTCCACAGTCAATCTGGTAACGAACGTAGGTGGCAATATTGTCTGCCAGCTTAGCCAGCAGGCTATGGAGCATGGCGGGTTCGGAGAAAGCCATCCCCTTAATGTGGGTATAGTTTTTAGAGGTTTTGCCCTCTACCGCGTAGGCTGCCAGGGTCCAGGGCAATCCTACAAAGCCTAGGACGGTGGCTTCATTGCCCACTTCCCGACGCAGGGTTTGTAGAATAGTGCGGATATAGGGTAGGGCAGTTTCGGGATCAAGGCTGTGGACAGCGTCGATCTGGGCCTGACTACGAAGGGGGGAGCAATAATTGGACCCTGGCTTTCCACAATATCAAAGGGAATCCCCATGCCTGGCAGGGGGGTGAGAATATCAGAAAACATAATTACCCCGTCAGGACGAAAGGCTCGCCAGGGTTGCAGGGAAATTTCAATGGCCAGATCAGGATTTTCCGATCGCTCCCGAAAGGAGGGATAACGGTCCCGCAGGTCTCGGTATACCTTCATGTAGCGACCAGCCTGACGCATCATCCATACGGGCGGTCGATCAAGCACTTCGTGACGGGCAGCGCGGAGCAAATAGGGTACCTGATTTACTGCGGTCATTGAGGCATCATCCAACAATTTTAAAGACAATTTTCACCGTAATGGCTAGCTTATCACTCTCCGATCCCCTCCTTAGCGAATGTTGGTCAGTCAGGATGGGGATCGCTCACCAGGAAAGGAGCACTTCACCGTAAAATTAAAGACTATGAATTATTGGGTCCAACCCAGATTAACCCCATGGATATTGTGAACTTTTTGAAACCCTGGCCGGTAAGTGGTTTTCCCAACGGACTACCCACTCCCTGGCGGATCAGAGTTCCCAGGCCGGCCAGTCCAATCTATTCCTGGAGTTTTTACCCGCCCATGACCCTAGCTTGGCCGCCCTCTGTCAGCCCCTAGGCCACGATTCCCAGAGTATTCTCTGCGGCCTGCGGATCGAACAAGACAGTCGTCTGTCAGAGGCAGCGGCACCGACTAAAAGTACCAGCCTGGTGGTCATTCTATCGCCTGATCAGACCGGCAGGGGCTTGATGGTGCAAAGCCATGGCGATCTTCCCTCCACGACAAGCCAGTACCATCTAAAAGATCAGGTTCTGACCTTAACCACTCCCACGGCTACCGGCTCCCTAGAAGAACGACTATGGTTTGCTAATCCTAATCTACGCATGCGTACCAGTGTGATTAAGGTGGGGGAGATAGTAGATCGGGCCTGCTTCTGCTCAGAGATTCGCATGGGGTTAACCCGCTAACTAGAGCTTTGATCACAATGCCTCAATGGAGCGGTGAGCACTGCGGTATAAACCTTGAGAGGTGGTTTGAAAAGCCCAAGAGAGTCTCAGATTATACCTATGGAGTCGGATAATTGCCGCACAATTCCGAATTCGGGTCCGTATTTTGGCGGCCCCTTGACGGCAAAATAGACTTGAACCCTTTTCCAACAACCTCTGAGACTGGGTGCCAGAGTCTGGTAAGAATTACAACGATCCTGGTCATCAGGGGATATATCCCCTTCCTAACTCCGTTGAGGGAGGTAGGATCTAAATAGACTAGAAAAGTTGAATTGGGAGAGAAAATAATGAATATCCCTATTCAAGGTCAGATAATCGTTCTGTGGGTAGTTTTTCTTTTTGGCATGGTCTTTCACAGTCAGTTGGCCATGATGCCCCTACTTTACGGTGAGAGTATTGCCATCCCTCGCTACAACGGCAAGACACCGATTTCCCACCTGTGGATGATGCTGGCGTTCTTCGCCCTGCCTATGGTAGCGATCGCGGCTACCACCTTTTACACGTCTCCCACCTATCGTCTAATCCACTTTGGTTTGAGCCTGACCTATTCAGTCTTGAACTTTTTCCATGCGGCCCTCGACCTGACAGTACGCCCAATCGAGTGGTATCAGATTGCCCTGATGGTGATGGTTTTTATCAATGGATTGCTACTGAATTGGGTGGCCTATCAGTGGTTATAACAAGAATCTACTAATTTACCTGGCCCCTGTTAGGGAGCCAGGCTAAGTTGGGTTCTCTAAAACCATACCCCTGGTGTGGGGGAGGCAGGTCTTATTCGTCCCGGTGGCCTGTGATCGATACTATCTGCCTACCTTTAGTACTGTCCTATGGGTATCAACCTTGCCTGGCTGGGATGTGGAGCCTACTGTCTGGGCCTGACTATGGTCAGCCTGGGGGTACGCTACGCTGGACTGGATCTGTGGCCGGGGGTTCTACTGATCCTGACTCTAGCCTTAATCACAGGGGTATTGGCTGCCCTGATCTTGCCGTCTCAATGGTCCCTGGGGCCTGGACCAGGGGGATGGTTGGCCATGGGGGTAATTGCAGCCATGGCCAGCCTTAACTATGGCTGGCACTATCCCTCCGCCGATCGCCTGGACATCAGCCATCTGCTGTCCACTTCCCCCGCAGCTGAGCAGGTTGTCTGGGGACAGATTGAAGCCATGCCCCGCATTAACCGCAATGGTAAGGGTCAGCTCTGGCTCCAGACTAATCGGGCTCAATCACTGGATGGCGACGGTATAGCCCTCAAACCACCCCAACCGGTGGTAGGGCGACTCTACGTTACTCTGGCCGCCACCGCCATTAAGCCCCTCTATCCTGGCCTCAAAATCAGGTTAGAAGGAAAACTCTATGCCCCCACTCCGGCTAAAAATCCCCATGGTTTTGACCTACCCCAATACCTGGCCAGTCAGGACTGTTATGCTGGCTTTAGAGCTCGGCAAGTGCAAATACCTGCCGGCGATTCGCACCCCTGGCTGGGGTTTATGGCAAGTCCGTCAGCGCATTGCCCAGGCCCATCGCCTGGGCTTAGGGGAGCGGGCGGGGGCCTTAGTCAGCGCCATGGCCCTGGATTGACGGGCGGTTAACCTGCCCTATGATCTGCAAGATAGTTTTATCCAGGCGGGGCTGGCCCATATTCTGGCGGCTTCAGGTTTTCATGTTTCTCTGGTGTTAGGGGTGATTCTAGGGCTACTGAATCACCCCAGGCTGGCTAATCACCTGGTTAGACCGGGATTAGTTAAGCTGGGGGTAGGGTCCGCAGCCCTGACTACCTATGCTTTAATCACTGGTGCCCAGCCCAGTATTATGCGGGCCACTGTCATGGGGTTGGGGGTACTGGTGGGTATAGTCCTAGAACGCCAGGTAAAACCCCTGGGTTGTTTGCTCCTGGCCACCACCATTCTGTTAGTGTGGAACCCCAGCTGGATTGAGGACATTGGTTTTCAATTGAGTGTGATGGCTACCCTGGGCTTGGTGGTGGCCACCCCTGCCCTTAGCGATCGCCTGACCTGGCTTCCCCCTGGGTTGGCCAGCCTGGTGGCCGTACCCCTGGCGGCCTATAGCTGGACCATTCCCCTGAGTCTTTTCCACTTTAATACTCTGACTACCTATAGTCTGCTGTTGAATATGGTGGTCACGCCGTTAGTTACGGTCATTAGCTTAGGCGGTATTTTCAGTGGCTTGGTGGCTCTCCTATCCCCTGGGATAGCTGCCATGGTGGCCTGGTTGTTGTGGTTGCCGACCCATCTGTTAATTGGGTTGGTAGAGTGGGAGACTCACCTGCCGGGAAGTTCCCTGGCCACTGGTCAGCTTACCCTGTGGCAATTGTTTAGCCTCTACAGTCTTTACAGCCTCTACAGTTTAACCGCTGGGGGTGGTTGGCGACGCTGGCAGCGCTGGACTTTGCTCTGGTTAATTCCCCTGGTAGGGCTGGGCCCTCTCTGGTATGGAGCTGCCACCCGGGCTCAGGTGACCGTTCTGGCAGCTCAGGCTGATGCGGTGATGGTGGTGCAGGATCGCCAATCTACCCTGGTGGTGAATAGCGGTACCCATCGCACTGCCTTTTATACCCTCCTTCCCTTTTTGCGACAGGCGGGCATCAATCGGGTAGACTACGGCATCAGGGGAGTTACTAGCGACTCTGATAATTGGCGACTGATCGCCGCCCAGGCTCCAGTTAATCGGCTTTATCAGGCTGGGACCGATGCCCCCCTGCTCCAGCCTACCTATCCCTTAGCGCTGGATCAAGGCCATCCCCTGGGGCGACAACGGGTACAGTTGCTCACCGATACAGGATCTGCCTTGAAGTTGACTCTGTTTGACCATGACTGGTTAATGCTGTCAGGGTTAGCACCCTTAGAGCAGCGCCAGTTGGTGAGTCAGGGGGCAATCCTGGCTAGTGAAGTGCTGTGGTGGGATGGTGCTCCCCTGGTGCCCGAATTGCTTAAGGCCGTTCATCCCCGAGTGGCGATCGCCTCTGCCTCCAGGATCTCCAGTTCCTTGGAGCAAACCCTGCGGGCTGAAGGTATCCAGGTCTTTTGCCCAGAACAAGATGGGGCCATCACCTGGACCTCCCGCCATGGCTACCAGGCTTACCTGGCGACTGGTCGCCCCAATGTCTCCAATCTGGACAGTTGAAGTTAGGGATCACCCGATTTAAGCTGTGGCGATACTTTAGTCGGGATACCAGAACATTCCCTTAATCCCCTCAGGGTCGGGCATAAACCCTAAACCCTTGTAAAAGTCAACCACCTGGGGATCGGCAAAAAGGGTAACGTTACTAATATCCTCGTGGCGAAGTTTTTTGATCATTTGTTGCATCAGCTCTTTACCTAGCCCCCTGCCCTGAAAACTGGGGTGTACCACCACATCCCAGATGGTGGCATTAAAGGCATGGTCAGAGGTGGCTCGGGAAAACCCAATCAACCGGCGACGACTGCCCCGCTGTTCCCACATGGTGATCACCAGGTAGCTATGCTGAATGGCCTTGCGAACTTTGCGAATCGGTCGTCTAGCCCAGCCCACCGCGTTACATAGTTCTTCTAGTTCATAGAGGTCAAGGTCGCGATCGGTACTAAAAACAATGGAAAAGCCGTCCTGAGGCTCAGCCATAGTTTCTAGAACCACTGCTAATGGTTCTGGAGTGTCTGGAACAACATTATCGGAACCAGTAAAAAGATTTTTCCAAAACCCCATGCAGACGCTGCCAAGTTGCCGATAAAAATATTTTTCAATTCTAAACTAAAGGGTTAGGGGGAGGCAAAAGGAGTTTCACTTTAAACAGTTGGTAAAAACTTGCCAGGTCAACCTTCCATGGCTCCATGGACTTAAGGTAGGATCAATATCATGGCGATAACAACAGTTTTTGGTGTTCCCCATTACTATGAACTCACGACGGTGGGCTCCAGTCCTCCCCTAGTATTTATCCATGGTTGGCTATTAAGTCATAAATACTGGCAACCCGTCCTTAACTATCTAAACCAGAAATATTCTTGTTTAACCTACGATTTGCGCGGCTTTGGTCAGTCTCGCTTTGAATTGGATCAGTTTTTGCCGGGTATTCCTGCCGCCGCTGCCCATCTCCACTGCTCCAGTTCTGCCTATAGCCTGGCTACCTATGCCCGCGATTTAGGGGAATTGCTGCATCAGCTCAAGCTTGATTCTGTCTGGTTGGTGGGGCATTCCCTGGGAGGTAGTATTGCCCTGTGGACGGCCTACTGTTTTCCCGATCTGGTCAAAGGAGTGATTTGTCTGAATGCCGGGGGAGGCATTTATATTGAGAAAGACTTTCAACGGTTTCGCCAGGTAGGACGACAGATTGTCCGCTGGCGATCGCCCTGGCTCAAGTATCTCCCCCTTTTACCTCTGCTATTGAGTCGGGCGATGGTGGTTCAGCCCCTGGGATATCGTTGGGGCTATCGGCGACTGGAGGATTTAGTCGAAGCTAATCCCCAAGCTGCTTTGGGGGCTTTGCTAGAGTCCACTACTGAGCCGGAGGTGCATTTACTGCCCCGCTTAGTTTCCAGTCTGAGCCAGCCTACCTATTTTCTGGCGGGATGTCAGGATACTGTCATGGAACCCAGGTTTGTAAAACATCTGGCCGCCTATTTACCCATCGGCGATGCCAGAACCAGTCCCGTGATTGAGCTGGCTAACTGTGGCCATATGGCTATGCTTGAACAGCCTGAAAAAGTCGTTGAGACCATCTTAGACCTGATTGCTTAGGTTCTCATTGTTCCTTTAGGGGATGGCACTATGGATTTCGGAGATTCTCTAGAACAGGCATCTGCACTGGTGGTCGGGGCCAGCCAGGGTATCGGTTTAGGTTTTGTACACCACTGGCTGGCTGATCCTCGTTTTGATCGGGTTTATGCCACCTATCGTGATCTGAATCGAGCGGAGAAATTACTGGCCCTGGCCCAAAGTAACCCCCGGCTAAGGCTATTGGAATTGGATGTGACTGAGGAAGCCACCGTGGCCGCCGCGATCGCCCAACTGCAAAGCCAAACACCCCGCCTGCATCTAGCCATCTACGCCGTTGGCCTACTCCACGATAGTCAATTACAGCCAGAGAAGAGCCTGTCGCAAATTCAGCCAGACAACCTGCTTAGATCCTTTCAGGTAAACGCGGTGGGGGGCGTTTTGTTAGCCAGGTATCTATTACCTCTGTTGAAGCACGATCACCCCAGTGTCTATGGGGTCATTTCCGCTAAAGTAGGCAGTATTGGCGATAATCACCTGGGTGGATGGTACGGGTATCGGGCGGCAAAAGCGGCATTAAACATGCTGATTAAGACCGCTGCCCTGGAATATAGTCGTAAGAGTCCCCAAACTATCCTGGCTTTACTTCACCCCGGCACTACCGACACTGCCCTTTCCCAACCCTTTCAGCGGGGCGTACCCAGGGAAAAACTATTTCCAGTTACCCGCACTGTTGCCCAGTTAATGGCGGTTATTGAGCGTCTTAATCCTGAAGATAGCGGCGGTTTCTTTAACTGGGATGGTCAAACCCTGCCCTGGTAATGGGGGTAACCAGGGCAGGGTGGGGTCTGCGATTCTCGAAAAGCTTCAGAATTCTTGCTGAATCTCCTATTTCCCATTCATACCGCCGCCCCCTACAATAAAGGATGGTTTTTAAACTACAGGATTTTCTGAGGAGAGCAGTAATGCCACAGGCCGTTGGATCTCTTGAAACCAGGGGCTTTCCCCCGTGTTAGCCGCTGCCGATGCGATGGTGAAGGCAGGGCGTGTCACCCTAATTGGTTATATTCGAGCTGGTAGCGCTCGGTTTACGGTGAATATTCGGGGAGACGTGTCTGAGGTAAAAGCCGCCATGGCGGCTGGGGTAGAGGCTGCAGAAATACTCCCGGAGGTATCCTGGAGACCTGGGTAATTATTCCCCGTCCCCACGAAAACGTAGTAGCAGTTCTACCTATTGACTTTAATGAAGAGGTAGAAGTTTTCCGGCAAGCCGTAGAGCAGCCTATTTTACCAGGGCGCTAGCCTATCTCCAGATTCGTTGAAAGACCTCTGTAGCAATCCAACGGGACTGAGCAGGTGCTACGATAAGCTATAGTCCAGCTTTCGGTAGATTACGCTTGTTTCATTTCATTTCGATGTCCGACACAGGTTCATCTCCGTCTATGCGCTGTACATGCTGTTTTAGGAGAGAATTCTATGTCTATTTATGTTGGTAATTTGTCCTACGATGTCACCCGTGAAGATCTAGAGCAGGTCTTTAATGAGTATGGTGCGGTTAAGCGAGTTAGCTTACCGATTAATCGAGAAACAGGTAAGCCCCGCGGTTTTGCCTTCGTTGATATGGCGGGTGAGGGTCAGGAAGATAACGTCATCAAGGCCCTGGATGGGGCTGAATGGATGGGTCGAGAAATGAAGGTAAATAAAGCTCTTCCCCGTGACGAGAGTTCGAATAGCCGTGGTAAAAGCGGCGATTACGGCAATGGCAATGGCCAGTATCGTCGCAGTAGTTTCTAGAATTGCGGGCCACCACTAAGGGACTCCTTTCGCTACCCCTGTAAGGGATGGCAGAAGTCAAACCTTAGTAGTCAGGGGAATCCGGTGGATTTATGCCAGGTCGGCTTTCTTAACTTTAGTCCTTAGGGGTTGTTTGACAAGCCAAAGAGGGTCTCCAACTATACCTATTAAGTGGGATAATTACCGCAAAACTCCGTATTTTGGCCACCCCTTGGCGGCGAAATATACCTGAGCCCTTCTTAAACAACCTCTTAGTCAGAGCAGGTACTTGGGTTATTTCACCCAGATACCTGCTTTTTTAATCCAGAGAAAACGACTGTTCTTTAAGGACAGGAGCCGGGTTACTGGATAGCGAGTTCTGCATCCTGATGTTCCTTTACTGTCTCTGCCCTCTGGTATTGTTCTCCAGGTGCAGACCCAGGGCTAATCAGGTAATCAGGGGGTGCATCCCAGTTTTGCAGCCCTCACCCTAAATCCCTCTCCCAAGGCGGGAGAGGGACTTTGAATCCGGCTCCCCTTCTCCCTTTTTGGGAGAAGGGGCTGGGGGATGAGGGCAAACTTGCAAAACTGGGATGTACTCTAATCAGGTTGCCGATTAAAGGAACACTCGACAACGATTTTTAGATTGCTCTCAGCGGTTCCCTTAGTAATGTAGGGAATACCTGCTTCTCCGCTAATTTTAAGGCCGAACTCCAGAGTCACCTTTTCTACATTGGCAATGGTCATATCCTTGAAAGCATTCAGGGCATGACGGCTGTAAGCCCGAATCGTCCCTTCCATGCCTTGTAGTCCTTGGGGTGCAGCAACTGGAGTGATAGGCGTGATAGGCTCGGTTGCGCCCCAACCTACGCCTTTGGTCGTCCGGGTGGTTTCACCTTGCCAATCCCTATCCAGCACAGGGGAGAAATTAGGAGCTCCTAGGTTTTCTGTGGCCTCGATGTAAATCTCGATGCCATCCTCCAGGGAAAGGGGAAGTAATTGGGTCATAGTGCACACTCTGACGGTCAGTATAGATGTCCTAGGTGAGGATACCCAAATTCAGCAGGTTCTCCCATGCTCTGGCTAGAGTCACGGTCCTCTGGCTAAGAACAAGGGTATGGGTGATCCCATAATAGGGATTTCCGTACTGGAAGCAGCTCCCCCAGAGTCGAATTTTCTTCTATAAGAAAGGAGTAAGGGTCATAGAAGGATAGAACTATGGCTGAGGTAATCACCAATCTCTCTGGGAAGGGGAAGAACCCCTGTATGAAACCATCGATGTTCAGCAGATCCTGCGTATTGCCATAGCCCAGCAAACCGATTCGGGTCAGTTGTCTCGCCATCAGTTACTGGAGGTGGCTGAGGAGCTGGGTATTTCCGCCGCTACTCTGGCGGCCGCAGAACAGGAATGGGAGCTACAAAAGCATGACCTGGCCGATCGCAGCGCCTTTGATCGACAACGCCAGCAGCGATTTCACCACGGCTTAATGCAGTTTTTGATTTTTGGTAGCTTTTTAATCGGGTTGAATTTGTTGACAGGAAGCTACCTAACCTGGCTGATATACCTGATTTTTGGCTCCTGGGCTCTGAAACTTACCTGGGAAGGCTGGTGCATTTATCGCCCTAACGAATACAGCTACAACCGGGACTTTCGCCGCTGGCAGTGG
Organism: Nodosilinea sp. LVE1205-7; assembly: GCA_041879365.1. Taxonomy (GTDB): domain Bacteria; phylum Cyanobacteriota; class Cyanobacteriia; order Phormidesmidales; family Phormidesmidaceae; genus Nodosilinea. The sequence goes on from CP089923.1 coordinate 574,725, forward strand.
CGGCGACGGTTGGACCGATCCGTCCGTGGGGCGATGCAGCGATTACTAGGATGGTGATCAATGGTCTGGACCCCAACTACCCGCTCCGGCAACATTCCTTAACTCCGATGCCCCCGATCAGCTTCGACCTCCAGGGAGTGGTGAATAAATAGGCGACCGGCAGCGATCGCTGCCTGACCGTTGGGATATACCTCACCGTCGTTAAGCACCACAAAGTCAGGGTTAATCACCCAACAGCGATAGCCTTCTCCCCGCCGGTAGGTAACCCCGGCTATCCAACCGGGAAAGACAGAAACGTGCGCCAATGAAGGGGTCAACATCACCATGATCCTCTTGCTTAACTGGGGGTTGCCTGAATGGTTCAAGCGTACTATATTAGATAGGGAAAGGCAAGGTCTTTCCGACTGATCAGCAGGGTGGCGGTTTAGCCCCGGGCGAACTACACTTTTGGCTGGGAAGAGGGTTTACTATAGCCGTAGCCCTGGGCAAGCCGGTGGAGGCGAGACTGGAAGGTTTATCCAGTCTTAACTTTTGCTGATTGCTTCGGTTCTAGGGGTTCTGGCTAAAGCTATAAAATTAACCCGCTACTGACCCATTTCTATGAGTTCCAGGTAACCATGGCTTCTAAAAACAACGACGTTTCCGAAAAACAGAAAGCACTTTCCCTGGTGCTCAACCAGATTGAGCGCAATTTTGGTAAAGGTTCGATTATGCGCCTGGGAGAAGCCAGTCGCATGCAGGTGGAAACTATCCCCACCGGTGCCCTGACCCTTGACCTGGCCCTGGGGGGTGGGTTACCTAAGGGACGGGTAATTGAAATCTACGGTCCTGAGAGTTCCGGTAAAACCACCGTTGCTCTCCATGCCATTGCCGAGGTGCAAAAAGCTGGGGGAGTGGCTGCCTTTGTAGACGCGGAACACGCTCTCGACCCGGTTTATGCCAAAGCTTTAGGGGTCAATATCGACGAATTATTGGTTTCCCAGCCTGACACCGGGGAAATGGGGCTGGAAGTGGTGGATCAGCTAGTGCGCTCCTCTGCTATTGATGTGGTGGTGGTGGATTCCGTAGCGGCCCTGGTGCCTCGAGCTGAAATTGAAGGGGAAATGGGAGACGCCCATGTGGGTCTACAGGCTCGCTTAATGAGTCAGGCCCTGCGAAAAATTACCGGTAGTATTGGTAAGTCTCAATGTACAGTAATTTTTCTTAACCAACTCCGGCAAAAGATTGGGGTTTCCTACGGTAATCCCGAAACCACCACTGGAGGTAATGCCCTTAAGTTTTACGCCTCGGTTCGGCTAGATATTCGGCGTATTCAAACCTTGAAGAAAGGCACAGAAGAGTACGGGATTCGGGCTAAGGTGAAGGTGGCTAAAAACAAGGTAGCTCCCCCTTTCGGATTGCGGAGTTCGATATTCTTTTTGGTCAGGGTATTTCTACCCTGGGTTGTTTGGTTGACCTGGCAGAGCAAACCGGCGTTATTCTTCGTAAAGGGGCTTGGTATAGCTACGATGGCGATAATGTGGCCCAGGGCCGGGATAATACCGTCCTGAGACTGCAAGAAGACCCGACCTTTGCCGCCAAGGTTGAGGCCCAGGTCCGGGAAAAGCTAGCCATTAACGGTGCCCCCGTTACGGTAGAAACCGGGGAGGAAGCCCTGGAGGAGGAAGATACCCTTTAGCCAGAGCGATCGCAGGCTAACCGCCCTCTTCCCAGTTCATGGATTCTAGAGGTCGGGCCGCCCGGTTAGATAATTCCGTTAAGGCTCGCAGTTGTCGGGCCAGTTCTGGCCCCAGGGCCTGCCTGGGGTAGCGCCAATTCCAGTTGCCTTCAGATAGTCCGGGGCTATTCATACGACAATCACTGCCGTAACCCAGAATATCCTGAAGTGGAATAATGGCTTGATTGGCGATAGACATAAGAGCTAGTCGAATCATCGTCCAGTGAATGCCTTCTGGAGCGAAACAACCAACGTAAAGAAGCAAGCGCTCCTTTTCATAGTCAGACAGTCGCTCGAACCAACCCAGGGTCGTGTTATTGTCGTGGGTGCCTGTGTAAACTACGCTGTTGTGGACGTAATTGGTGGGTAGGTAGGGGTTAGCGCTATCAGAACCAAAGGCAAAGTGTAAAATTTTCATGCCCGGAAACTCAAAGCGATCGCGCAGATCCTCTACCTCAGGAGTAATAACCCCCAGGTCCTCCGCCAGAATGGGCAGGCTGCCCAGTTGCTGGCGAATGGTTTCAAACAGCTCCACCCCTGGAGCTTCCACCCATGTTCCATGGATAGCGGTGGTTTCTCCAGCGGGAACGCTCCAGTAAGCCTGTAGGCCTCGAAAGTGATCGACCCGAATTAAATCCACATAATCCAGCAGAGCTTTAAGGCGTTGAATCCACCAATTAAAACCATCCTGCTGAAGCTGTTTCCAGTTGTAAATGGGGTTGCCCCAGAGTTGTCCGGTTTCGCTGAAATAATCAGGGGGAACCCCAGCCATTTCAGCCGGAGCCAGGGTATCTGGATCAATCAGAAAATTCTCTGGAAAGGCCCAGACATCAACGCTGTCGTGGGCTACATAAATGGGGATATCGCCAATAATTTGAATCTGGCGATCGTTGGCATATTGCTTGAGATGACGCCACTGGCGATGAAATTCAAACTGTAAAAACTTATGGCAGAAAATATCGCCGCTGAGGCTCTGACGCCATTCTTCTAATACAACTGGATCACGACGGGCAATGGGTTGATCCCATTCAGTCCAGCTGGCACCGCCAAAGGTTTGTTTAAGGGCCATGAAAAAGCCATACTCTTCCACCCAAAAGTGGGAATCGGCACAGAACCGGGTAAAAGCATCTTGATCAGCTTCCGTAGCGTTGGTCTGAAAGCGACGAGCAGCCCGCTCTAACAGGGCGGTTTTCAGGGGAATTACCTGGTCGAAGGCGACAACCTGATCGGGTAGACCCGCGAGATCCTCCAGTTCTTCGGGGGCTAACCAGCCGCGATCGCACAGTTGATCCAGGCTAATTAGTAAGGGATTACCAGCCATGGAGGAGTAACCCATATAGGGAGAGTTGCCATGACCCGGTGGTCCCAGGGGCAGGATCTGCCACAGTTGCTGGCCCGCTGCCGCCAAAAAATCAACAAACTCGTAGGCGGAGGGGCCTAGATCACCAATTCCCCAGGGGCCTGGCAGGGACGTGGGGTGTAATAAAATGCCACTGGCTCGGGGAAAGGGCATGGTCAATTCCGTGGGATTCCAGTTGACTTTAGCATGGTAACGACGCCAAATGGTTTGATTGTGGGAGTATTGTTTCCCGGGGTGAAACCGCCATCGCCATAGGCTAAAAGCGGGTTTGCCATATTTCTGACTTCTGCACTTCTAGCACCTATCTACAATGGCTGCCTCTGCCTACCGCAATCCAGTGCCTACGGTTGATTTAATTATTGAACTGATTCATCGTCCTCACCGCCCTATCGTACTGATTGAACGCCGTCACCCTCCCCTGGGATGGGCTCTGCCAGGGGGCTTTGTGGACTATGGCGAATCTGTAGAAACCGCTGCTCGTCGAGAAGCTCTGGAGGAAACCCAACTGGCGGTTACCCTGATTGAGCAGTTTGGGGTTTATTCCGATCCGGCCCGTGATCCCCGCCAGCACACCCTGAGTCTGGTATTTCTGGCCATGGCTAATCGTGATCCAGTGGCGGCTGACGATGCTAAAACCGTCGCTATCTTTCATCCTTGGGATTTACCTGAGCAGCTTTGCTTTGACCATCACCGAATTGTGCAGGACTACTGGCAGTATCGGTTTTACGGTCGGCGGCCCGGCTACCCAACAGGTGGGTAACAGGCCAGGGTTTATCAATCGCCAGCACATCGGCCCCAGGCTCAGGGTCCTGGCCGAAGCTATATAATGCCGGTGGGCCTAGTCACTGTCCTTTTATCAACTTAACCATGGAGATTGGGGTTCCTCGGGAAATTAAGGATCAGGAGTTTCGGGTTGGGCTGACTCCGGCTATTGTCCATAGTCTCTGTCAGCAGGGCCATCGGGTGGTGGTAGAAACTTTAGCCGGAGAGGGCTCGGGTTTTCAGGATGAGGATTATCAGCGGGCGGGAGCTACCGTGGTAGGGGATGGGGCGATCGCCTGGCAGCAAACCCTGGTAGTCAAGGTGAAGGAACCTCAGCCCTCAGAATATAGGTTTTTTCGCCCTGACCTGGTGTTGTTTACCTACCTGCATTTGGCCGCCGAACGCACCCTGACGGAGGCACTCCTGGCCAGTGGCATGACGGCGATCGCCTATGAAACCGTGACTACCGCCGATGGTCGATTGCCCCTATTAACTCCCATGAGCATGATTGCGGGCCGTCTGTCTGTACAGTTTGGAGCCCGCTATCTAGAACGCCAGCAGGGTGGACGGGGGGTGTTACTGGGGGGTATGCCAGGGGTTTCCCCAGGGCTGGTGGTCATTCTAGGCGGTGGTGTAGTCGGTACAGAAGCCGCCAAAATGGCGGTGGGCTTGGGAGCCAGAGTTCAGATTATCGATGTAAACGTGGAACGTTTGGCCTACTTGGAGACCCTGTTTGGTTCCCGGGTAGAGTTGCTCTATAGTAGCGCCCACCAGATTGCTACAGTTGTTCCCCAGGCCGATCTCTTGATAGGAGCGGTGTTGGTGCCTGGACGCCGCGCTCCCACTCTGGTTACCAGCGATTTGGTGGCGGCCATGGAGCCTGGCTCAGTGATTATTGACGTAGCGGTGGATCAAGGGGGGTGCATTGAAACCCTGCGTCCCACCAGTCACAGCCACCCTACCTACACAGAGCATGGAGTAATACACTTTGGGGTTCCCAATATGCCCGGTGCTGTACCCTGGACCGCCACCCAGGCCCTCAGTAATGCCACCGCCCCCTACGTACTAAAACTGGCTAATCAGGGCGTAGAAGCTGCCCTGGCAGCCGATCGGAGCCTGCAGGAAGGATTAAATGTGATTCAGGGTGCATTGGTCCATCCAGCGGTTCAACAGGTATTTACCGATTTGGCTGACAACTATAATCCGCCAGCCTAGTACCAAGTGAGGTGAAAATTGATCCTGCAACGCGAGGTCAGAAGTAGTCAGTACTCAGAAGTCAGGGGAAGTCGGTAAATTGATATCAGTCTGCCATGGGGATCGTGATTGACTTTATCAATGGCAAAATCACTGTTGGTTATACCAATATCTGTGCTATCTTTTGCCAGACTAAGTTGTTGCTTGGTTGTTGATTGTTCTTAATCCTTACTCAGGGTAGGCGGGATATCCATGGAGAAAGTTTCCGTAGGCATCGTGGGAGCATCAGGTTACGGTGGAGTGCAACTGGTGCGCTTACTGGCTGACCATCCAGCGGTGGAACTAACCTACCTGGGGGAGATAGTAGTGCGGGTCAACCCTATACGGATATCTATCCCCACCTCGCCGATCAGGTCAATCTGACGGTCGAGCCGGTGGATTTACAGGTAATTGGCGATCGCTGCCAGGTGGTGTTTCTTTCCCTACCCAACGGTTTGGCCTGTACTATGGCTCCTGTGCTGCTGGAAAAAGGCTGTCGGGTGCTAGATTTATCGGCAGACTATCGCTTTGAAAATCTGGCTATTTACACCGACTGGTATAAGGTGGAACGCCAGGACCAACCGGTAGCGGCAGAGGCGGTTTACGGATTACCTGAGTTATTTCGCGATCGCATTCGTAACGCTCGCTTGATTGGCTGTCCGGGCTGCTATCCCACCGCCAGCCTGTTGGCTATTGCCCCTCTCCTGAAGCAGGGCTTGGCCCAGCCCGAAACCCTGATCATCGATGCCAAGTCTGGTACTTCAGGGGGCGGTCGGGTGGCTAAAACCTCCATGCTCCTGGCAGAAGCCAGTAATTCTATCTCCGCCTATGGCGTTACCCGTCATCGCCATACCCCAGAAATCGAACAAATTTGTAGTCATCTGGCCCGTCACGAGGTTACCGTTCAATTTACTCCCCACCTGATTCCCATGGTGCGTGGCATTCTCTCCACGGTCTATGCCACCCTGCGGGATCCGGGTTTGGTCCGGGATGACCTGCTGACGATTTACAGTGCCTTTTATCGTTCCTCGCCCTGGGTTACCCTATTACCCCCTGGTGTCTACCCCCAAACTAAGTGGGCCTGGGGAACTAACCGTTGCTTCCTGGGATCGAAGTTGATCCCCGCACCGGTCGGGTGATTGTCATGTCAGCTATTGATAACCTGATGAAGGGCCAGGCCTCCCAGTCGGTACAGTGCCTTAATTTAATGCTGGGTCTGGAGGAGTCTTTAGGTTTACCAGCGGTGACCTTCTATCCCTAGCCATGGCCTGGCGGAGTGACTAAGGGGTAGGGCAGTTTAGAAGTCGCTGGTGGATCCATGCTACCACTCCATCCAGGGTTACTTCTGCCATCTCACCGCTGGCCCGTTCTACCACTTCTACCCTACCTTCCGCCAGGGCTCGACCGGTAACAACCCGGTAGGGAATACCAATTAAATCGGCATCCTTAAATTTGACACCGGCCCTTTCGTTGCGGTCGTCTAGAAGGGTTTCAACCCCAGCTTTCTGCAGGTTTTTGTAGAGTTGGGTAGCCTTTTCTACCTGTAGGGCATCGGTCATGTTAGGAATAACCACAATGACCTGATAGGGAGCGATCGCCACTGGCCAGACAATGCCATTCTTGTCGTAGGACTGCTCCACCGCCGCTTGAGCCAGGCGGGATACCCCAATTCCGTAGCAACCCATCACCAGGGGCAGTTCCTCACCCGTTTCACCGGTATAGGTGGCGGCTAAGGCTTGGGAATACTTGGTACCCAACTGGAAAATATGACCAATTTCAATCCCCCGGGCCGTTTGTAGAATCTGTTCAGGATTATGGCAGGCCCGATCACCAGCGATCGCCTTGCGGATATCAACCACCCGGCTCGGTAAGGTCAAAGTATCTCCCCAATTAGCTCCCACCCGGTGGTAGCCGACTTGATTGGCGCCGGTCACAAAATTTTCCAGATCCACCGCTGTCCGATCTACCAATCGCAAAAAATTGGGGGCCAGGTCCTTTAAGTCCGGCTGGATATAGCTATCTTCCAGATCGGGACCGATGTAGCCCAGGGGCAAGGGCTTAGTTATCCAGTTCTGTTGGGTGGCGGCATCGGGCACGGCTAAGGCCAGCACCGTCGTGCCGCCGTAGGTCCCTGCTAGCTTGGTTAACTCGTTAGTGAGCTTGACCTCGTTGACTTCCTGGTCGCCCCGTAGGCTGACCAGCACCAGTGCCCCCTTACCCCCATCAAACATCACCTGGTACAGGACATTTTTTACAATCTGGCTGGGAGAGCAGCCCAAAAACTGGGCTAGGGAGTCAATGGTAGGGGTATTGGGAGTAGCCAGGGTGGCCAACTCACCAAAGCCAGAGGGCACCGCTTCCGGTGGCAGGGATAGGGCTTTTTCCACGTTGGCAGCATAGATCCCATCAGGGGTATAGAGAACCTCATCTTCCCCCGCGTCTGCCAGCACCATAAACTCCGTCGAACCCGACCCACCGATCGCCCCGGAATCTGCATCCACGGCCCGAAACTCAAGACCACAGCGACGCAGAATGCTACCGTAGGCCTGATACATCTCCTGGTAGGTTTGCTTAAGACTGGTCTCATCGGTATGGAAGGAATAGCCATCCTTCATGATGAACTCCCGACCCCGCATCAGTCCGAAACGGGGACGGATTTCATCTCGAAACTTAGTTTGAATCTGGTAAAGATGGAGGGGCAACTGGCGGTAGGATCGCACCATATCCCGGGCGATAGCTGTAATGATTTCCTCATGGGTAGGACCCAACCCCATTTCCTGCTGGCGTCGATCAACCAGGGAAAACATAATCCCTTCGGCCTTGGTGTAGGTTTCCCAACGTCCCGACTCTCGCCACAGGTCCGCAGGCTGCAATTGGGGTAAGAGACATTCCTGGGCCCCAGTGGCGTTCATCTCTTCCCGAATGATGGCAGAGATCTTGGTCAACACCCGCCACAGCAAGGGCATGTAAGCATACACCCCACTGGCTATGCGACGGATGTAACCGGCCCGTAACAGTAACTTATGACTGGGAATTTCGGCTTCTACCGGATCTTCCCGCAGGGTAACGAACAACATTTGGGAAAGGCGCATGGAAAACCCTCCAATCAATGGCCAGTTCAGTTATTGCAGCCAGTCTTGACGGGGCATAGACGAATCAGAATGCTTACCCGTGCTGGGCCCTTGCATGGCTTATAAACTCTAGAGCAACCGGCCAGTCACGGGCTATCCCCTGCCCTGATCCAGACTACCCCCAGGGTGTTAGCCATAGCTATTGTTTAGCTAGAACACCCTAATATAAAACGAATTGGGTCTTTAGGGGTGATCCACCGATGGTCCCTTGGGTTACCTCCCTGGGAAATCACCAGGCCAGACCACAAAAAAAGGCCACTATTGTGACCTTACTTAGAGAGGGATTGACGCAACATGGGTAATTCCCATGAAATTCATGATCAATATATTACCCAGGCCTTTCCTCGATAGGTAGGGGGTGACACCCCTCATTGATCGTTAATGTGAATTTGAATATTGGGCCCGGAACGGGCTAAACGAATCACGGTGCCGTTTTCCACTGCTACGTAGGTAATTCGTTGACCATCCAGGTAAGTGCCGTTGGTACCCAGACTTTTGACCATCCAGCCCTGGTCAGTTCGATGTAATTCAGCATGATGTCTGGAGACAACAGCACTGTAGAGAATGACATGACTGTCGGTGGCCCGACCAATCCGAATCACAGGTTCCTGTTCAAAGGCCCAACTTTGAACAGCGGTTTTATGGAGCGGGTGCAGCAGTGAAAGGGTAATCACTTCAGTGTATCCACGGGTTCTTCCTATAGCAATCAATGATATAGGAGTTGGGGGGTACTTGGCCTTAACCGGAGAAAGATTGGCCATTTGGAGGATTTCCTGCCTATCGATGGATCTAACTATCAATTTATCTGGTACCCAAGCCGCTTTTTTCTTTACTAGTTAAAGAGGGGCTATGGCCTTAACTGGACCCCAGGATTGTCAGCCAGGCCCCCCAGCTTTAGGGTAAAGGGCGGCCCTTGGTCTATAGGCCAGGCCTAATCGCTGTCTAGGGCTACTCCTATACAGGGGCTGGGGGGGTAGTCTGGGGCCGAAACAGGTGATTATGGTCAGGATTATAGAGGCGTGATCGGGGTAATCGATCCTCCGCCTGGTTTGAGGTGTCTGCCGAGGCCAGGGCATCCGGTGATGTCCCTAAAGCTGGGCTGACCAGGTATAGGGTGGTCCGGGTTAGATTATAGCGGTGGGTGACGGCGGCCATTTCCTCCAGGGAGATGCGCCAGATTTGCTCATCTGGCCAGCCCAAGCGATAACATACGGCCACCGGAGTCTGGGGTGGGTAGTGTGCCATCAGTTGAGCCTGGGCCGTTTCTACGTGGCGCGCACTGAGGTAGAGACAGAGGCTGGTTTGATGGGCGGCCAGGGCGGCCAGATCTTCTCCGTCAGGAACCCGGGTACGACCACTGATACGAGTCAAAATAATCGATTGCACCAGCCCTGGAATGGTAAGTTCTGTTTTCAGCCGAGCCGCCGCTGCCTGGTAGGCGCTGATGCCCGGAATCACTTCAAAGGGAATGGCCGCCGCTGCCAGAGCCTGCATCTGCTCGTGGATGGCGCTGTAAAGGCTGGGGTCACCAGATTGTAAGCGTACCACCGCCTGCCCCGCTCGCACCCGCTCAATCATCAGGGGAAGGATTTCCTCCAGGGTGAGGTTAGCGGTACCGATGCGATCGGCGTCGGCACGAACCCACTCGAGAATTTGTCGGGGCACCAGGGAGTTGGCGTAGAGAACGGTATCGGCCTGACTCAGCAAGCGCTGGGCCTTGACCGTTAGCAGTTCAGGATCGCCAGGCCCCGCCCCAACGATATAAACCCCAGGGGCAAGGGGCTGGCGGCTGGAGTTATGGTCAGAGGCTGGGCGGAGAGCGGATACCATAGGGAAGTTAGAAGGTTAGGGGGTGCCCGCATGATAACGGGTTTCACCCATAGAGTTCCATCACTCGGGTTAGGTCAAGGCGAGACAGGGCTCCCACCTGCCAGGGCGATCGCTGCCCCTGCTGAAAGTGATCGATGGCAGCGCAGGCAATCATAGCAGCATTATCCGTACAGAGGCTGAGGGGCGGACATAGAACTCGCAAATTATGCTCTTGGGCAGCGCTCTGGAGCTGCTGGCGTAATCCCCCATTGGCGGCCACCCCCCCACCAATGGCAATGGTGCTGAAGCCGTGATCGAGGGCACAGGCGATCGCCCGTTGGGTTAGACTACGGGCCACCGTAGCTTGAAAACTAGCGGCCAAATCAGCGATAGGAAGCGGTGCTGAGGTTTCTGTTTGAAGCTTCTCCACCAGTCGCCGCATTGCCGTCTTTAAACCACTAAAGCTACAGTCGTAGGGATGAAATCCCCCTGATGGTAAAGAAATCTTACCTTGCGGGAGGGCATAGGCGTGGAAATTCCCCTCTTGAGCCAGGCGATCGACGATAGGTCCTCCCGGATATCCCAGACCCAGTAACCGGGCCACCTTATCAAAGGCCTCCCCCGCCGCGTCATCCCGGGTTTGCCCCAGGATTTCATACTGACCGCAGCCCCTCACTCCAATTAAACTGGTATGTCCCCCAGACACCAACAGGCACAGAAAAGGCGGCTCCAGATCGGGATGGGCCAGATAGTTAGCGTAGATATGACCCTCCAGGTGGTGAACCGCTAAAAAAGGTTTGCCATGGACCATGGCCAGGGTTTTGCCAGCCGTTAAGCCCACCATTAAGGCTCCCACTAATCCAGGGGCAGAGGTTGCCGCCACTGCATCAATGTCAGCCCAATCCACTCCGGCTGCTGGCAAAACCGTCTCCAGTTCTGCCGCCAGGGTGACCACATGGTGGCGGGAAGCAACTTCAGGCACAACCCCACCGTAGGGTTGATGTATTTCGATCTGAGACGACACCAGACTACTGAGAATCTGGCGATCGCGCACTATGGCCACCGCTGTTTCGTCACAGCTAGTTTCTATAGCTAAGATGGTTGTCATTGATCCCAATTCCCATCCCCAACCCGGGAAATTTGTAGAGATGTAAACACCTTAGTGATCTTAGCTTTACGGGGGTTTCCGTGGCGGGGTATTATGACCACCAAGTTGGGTGAAAATTTGTACAAAAATTTAATCTTTGTTCGAATTGCCCCGGGTTTCTTCGATAAATAAAGGAACAGTCTATGCGACGGTTTTTTGCTGTAGCTCTGGTTATTGCTCTGTGGTTTGGTATAGCCGGTTCGGCCTCCGCTAGTTTGGCGGGCGATAATGTGGCTGGCCTTACCCCTTGTGGTCAAAATTCAGCTTTCTTGAAGCGGGCGGCTAATGCTACCACGGCTCAGGCTAAGGCCCGCTTTGAGTTCTATGGAAACTCCAGTTTGCTCTGTGGCACCGATGGTCTACCCCATTTGGTTGTCGATGGCGACCTGGCCCACGCCGGAGAGTTTTTGATTCCTAGTTTGCTCTTTCTTTACATTGCCGGTTGGATTGGTTGGGTTGGTCGGTCCTACCTGATCGCGGTGCGTGGCGAGAAAAATCCTGAGGAGAAGGAAATCATCATTGATGTGCCCCTGGCTCTGAAGTCATCCCTGGCCGGATTCGCCTGGCCCCTGGCTGCCTTTAAGGATATTGCCAGTGGAGCTATGTTTGCCAAGGACGATGAAATCACCGTCTCACCTCGTTGAGCTATCTTGATCTTTCCATCCTGTTTGTTGACTTAAAGAGAATTCCATGGATAACCTGCTTAGATATCTCTCAACCGCTCCTGTTCTGGCTACCGTCTGGATGGTAATTACGGCCGGAATTTTAATTGAGTTCAATCGATTTTTCCCAGATTTACTACTCCATCCCTAGACTGAAAAACCTCTGCTCTCAGGGCTTCAGCCTGGAAAAGCGTGGAAAAATCAGCCGAAATTTGTTTTATAAATCTGTTTTGATGGGCGGCCTAGCAGGCTTTAGTGTTTGTTGAACCCATTAAAGCAGCTTCTTACTTTGCTGTGATAACTGTTTGAGTTGGAGAACTACATCTCATGAACGATGTCATCAAGCCAGCCGGTGACCCTCAAATCGGCAATCTGGAAACCCCTATTAATGCTTCAGCCTTGACCAAAGCCTTTATTGGCAACCTACCTGCTTATCGGGCTGGCCTTTCTGCCCAGCGTCGGGGCTTAGAAATAGGTATGGCCCACGGCTATCTGCTCTATGGTCCCTTTGCCCTGCTGGGTCCTCTGCGGGATTCGGATATCCCTGGACTGGCCGGTCTTCTTAGTGCGGCGGCTCTGGTGGTAATTCTTACCGCCTGCCTCTCCATTTATTCTGGGGCAGGAGTCAATCCTGCGGTTACCCGGGCGACCGCTCCCTTTACACCCCCAGCCGGTTTCGATACTAACGAAGGCTGGAGTGAGTTTGCCGGTGGCTTTTTAATTGGCGGTATTGGCGGCGCTACCTTCGCCTACCTGTTGGCCGCTAATCTGCCTTTGCTGACCAGTTTAGTGACGGGTGGACACAGCTAGATCATTTTAATTTCTGTTCAAAAAGGAGCCTGCTGAGGGGCTCCTTTTTTATAGTTCTTGGACTACAGTCGGTTTGATACCAATGAAATATAGTCAGGGTTAACTCTGCTCAGCATAGGAGTCCGGGTTCATCATCCTGGTTTTGTTCCCTTCCCCCGGTAGATGGCCCGATAGATGTATTTAGGGTGAGCCAAACTCCAGGGACACCCTTGAATCGATGCTAGGATTTATATACTAGAATTTAATTAGGAACTGGATTAAAGGTCCTGTCCGCTCCTGACCATGGGTTTCAGTTAGAGTTAACTATAGACCTCTAACTAGGGACTAATAACGACAGAGGTTATCCTATGAACTACGCCTCTCCCCATTTAAATCAAGATTGGATCCATGTCCTGGCTCTTTTAGCCTTGACCACCCTGTTGGTAGGAATGGTTTTATTGGGCTTGGCCCTGCCTTGTCAGGGTATTTAGCGGTAGTAACTGGCTAGCTGGTGCAAATCGGTTTGAGCTATTTGATCTAGTTGGTATCTGGTGAAGATCTAGCTCATCGCTGTAAGGGTTGTTGCTGTTTAAGGGAGGCTTCCCATGGTTCTTCCCCATGGCAGGCGATTATACAGATTAATTGGTTACCTGACTCGGGGAAGAACCATGGCAGCCATACCCCTAGTGATGACCTTGGGGGCGATCGCTGTGGAACCATTTTCCGCTGCGGCAATTCAGCATCGGGATGGATTGGTGGAATTTTCCTATCCCCTGCGCTTGACTGACAGCTACCCTAGCCGCAGCTGGGCAGGGGAAGCTGATCCCACCTATTATTTCACCTTTGACTTTCCGGCAACCGCGGTGGAGTCCCTGGGGCAGGTGGTGGTCAGCCTGGATGAAGGGGAGGATGCAGCCTTTGGCTATCGCCTGGAGGCGACCCAGGCCTTTATCAATACTCCAGAGGGACAGGTTCCCCTATCCCTGGGACCGGTACAGGAAGATCCAGAGACCCACGCGCTGACGGTCCAATTTAGCTCCCCTGTACCTCCCGGCTCACCCATTACCCTGGTCCTACGGCCTTACTATAATCCCCGTTCTGGGGGTGTTTATCTGTTTGGCCTGAGGGCCTATCCGGTAGGCACCAAGGCGCGGCCTACCTTTATGGGCTACGCCCGCTTTAGCTTTTACGAGCGTGACCGGCTATGGCCCTGATCAGCAGGCCAGGCAAGTAACTTCTCAAGAATCCCTGGCTTTATTGATGGAGGCTTAATAAAAAACATGAGCCAGGGGTGATTGTTCACCCCTGGCTTGATGCCAGGTTGGCAAGGGTTAGCCCAGCTTAGCGGTTGGGCTGGGGGGTGATACGCAGGTAGGGTTTAATTTCTGTAACCCCTTTAGGAAAGCGTTGACGAGCTTCATCGGTAGGAATGGTCGGAACCACTACCACATCATCCCCGTCCTGCCAGTCTACGGGAGTAGCTACACTGTAGTTATCGGTCAGTTGCAGGGAATCAATTACCCGTAAAATTTCGGCAAAGTTACGACCTGCACTGGGGGGATAGGTAATGGTCAGGCGCAGCTTTTTATTGGGATCAATCACAAATACGCTGCGTACTGTTACCTTGGCATTGGCATTGGGGTGAATCATGCCGTAGAGGTCGGATACTTTCTTGTCGGCATCGGCAATGATGGGATAATTGACTGTTACTCCCTGGGTTTCGTTAATGTCTCCAATCCAGCCCCGATGGGACTCAGCATCGTCAACGCTGAGGGCAATTACCTTAACATGGCGTTTTTCGAATTCGGGCTTAAGGCGGGCAACACTGCCTAATTCAGTGGTACAAACTGGAGTATAGTCAGCGGGGTGGGAAAACAATACCACCCAACTGTCTCCAGCCCAATCATAAAAATCGATTTCGCCTTCGCTGGTTTGTTGGGTAAAGTTAGGAACCTGGTCTCCCAATTGTAGTGTCATGGTTAGTCTCCATCAAATCTCAATACAGTAACCCTGAACACAGCGCCATCGCTGTGTCATCAGTATTATTTAAGGTCCATATTGACACATACTCCGGTATTCCGACCGGCTTTAGAGACTTATCTTAAAGGTTTGGTTCCCAACCTGGCCCCTTGACAAGAAAATCTAGCCCCTGCATTAGATTTTCTTGAGGCCTGGGTTAGAACCAGGTCGGGGTTGGTCAGGTTGACGTCAGGATTGATAGGAAATGCTTTAGTCCAATTTGGTTTTGTTGAATATTTTCTTATAGATGCCTTGGCCTGATGGGTGGTGCTGATGGCATTTCTGCTGGTGGTGTACTCCTGATGCTGCTATGGGTAGGGCTTTCCTAGAAAGTAGAACAGCTTTTTAACAAACCCCCTGGCTGCAGTGGTTGGTGGTAAGGCCAGTTGGGGGTGGCGCAGCCCTGTTGCCCAAATCTGCTAGGTTAAAAGCATAGCCAGCGAAGAGCCCCTATGAACCTACTCTGCCTCAGTAATGGTCATGGAGAAGATGCCATTGCGGTGCGGATTTTAAAGGAACTCAGGCAGTTACCCCAAGCCCCCACCCTGAGGGCCTTGCCCATGGTGGGGGAGGGCGGAGTTTACGATCGAGCGGGTATTGCCCGACTAGGGCCAACCCGATTCCATGCCCTCCGGGGGGTTTATCTACATGGATGGGCGGCAGGTCTGGGGCGACCTGCGGCAAGGTTTAATCGGCCTCACCCTCGATCAATGGCGCACTATCCGTAGCTGGGCCCGGGCTGGCGGTAAAATTTTTGCCGTTGGGGATGTGGTGCCCTTAGCCCTGGCCTGGGCCAGTGGGGCGGAGTACGCCTTCCTTGGTACGGCTAAGTCCCAATATCAGTTGGCCCAGCCCAGCCCAGCGGCAACTGATGGGCCGCCGGGCTGGTGCGGTTCGGTCTATTTTCCCTGGGAACGCTGGCTCATGGGGCATCGCCGTTGCCAGCAGGTGTTTGTGCGGGATCAACGCACCGCTGACACCCTGCAAAAGCTGGGAGTGCCAGCCAGCTATGTGGGCAACCCGATGATGGATGGGTTGGAATCTAACCCCCATACCCTGGCCACCCTCACCGCCAGTTTTTCCGATTGCCGCCCCTGCCTGACCCTGGCTCTGGTGCCCGGATCCCGCGCTCCTGAAGCCTTTGACAACTGGCAACGGATACTGGCAGGTTTGGTCAGTGTTCAGCAGGTCTTTGCCGATCGCCAGTTGCGGTTACTGGCGGCGATCGCCCCTGCCTTGAATCTGGCGGTTTTCAAAGAATCTCTGCTGGAGGCGGGCTGGCAGCCCCAACCTGGTTCCTATCCTGGCTTTCGTCAGGGCCAGCATCAGCTGCTACTGACCCAGGATGCCTTTGCTGAGAGTCTGCACCTGGCGGACGCTGTCATTGCTACGGCGGGTACCGCCACCGAGCAGGCGGTGGGTTTGGGAAAACCGGTCTTTACTTTGCCGGGTAAGGGACCCCAATTTACCCCCGCCTTTGCTGCCATTCAGCAGCGCCTGCTGGGGGAGTCGCTGGCGGTGGTGAGCCAACCCCTGGACCTGGGGTTAGCTCTGCACCAATGTCTGGGTAATAGTGCCCGACTCCAGGCGATCGCCGCCAATGGTTCCGATCGCATGGGGTCCGCCGGTGCCGCCCGATCCATTGCCCTGGCGCTCCAGCCCTGGCCCGGCCAGCCCGATCTCCTGCCTGCCCTCAAGCCCTAGGGGATGGACAATAATGGCTTAAGCCAGTGGCGATGCCCGCCGACCCTCCGGGTTCCCCCACTCGTTCCAGACCATTGGCCAGGCAACGCTGGCGGTAGCTCTGGTCGTGGGCCCTGGCTACTAAGGTGGTGGCGATCGCCTCCAGGTGCTGCGGTCCAACCTTGCCATAGGCATGGCCGATGGTGGTGACCGAATCCCCCAATAAGCGCATTTGGGCTTCGGCAAAGCGATAGGTAAACTGGGGTCCCTGGCCAGCTATTTGGACTACGGGTTTACCCAGGCCGACCGCCTGCTCCACCGCCGTACCCGCCATCCCCAGGGCAATATCGCAGTGATGAATAATATCGGCAAAGGCACCCCAGTAGGCCCGAACCTGGATGGACTGGCTTCCCAGGGACTTACTCAGCCGACCCTCTGGGTGATAGTCCCACCCCGCAGCGACGGCCAGGGCTTGGAGCTGGTCGGGGGTGATGGCTTTCACCAGGGCTACTCGAAACTGGGTTGGCTCTAAGCGGGCCACTGCCTCGCAGATTTGGAGTTGTAGCTCGAGGTTGCGCAGGGCTTCTGGAACTCGGCTGCCAGGTAGGATGGCTACCATCACCTGGCTGAGGTTGAGCTCTAGATCGCACTGGCTGAGGTTCAGGGCATCCATAATCGGATAGCCAGCAAATTGGGCTTTGGCCATGCCCTGTCGGTGTAAGTCCTCACAGGTAAAGCGATCGCGGGTAAAAACCGTGACACAGCGGGGGTGACGCAAGCAGTAGCGGGTCAGCCAGGGTAAACGCAATCGCCCTTCGTAATAGCTGGAGGTGGAAACCAGGAAAGCTGCGTAGGGTCGATTAACCAGGTGGGCGAAGAAAATCGGAACAATATCTCCCACCGCCATCACCAGGTCTGTAGTTTGGCGATAACGCCCTAGCGCCATCAGTTGTTGCCAGGTCAGACCCAGTAGACCACTCATCAGGTCTTTTAGCCAGTTCAGCGGATGGGTATAGACCATTCCTCCCGAAGGCAGGGCCTGGGTCGGGCCAATCAATTCTACCCCCAGCCGGCGGTAGGCATCGCCCTCCCCCACCAGGGGTAGGGCCGTAATGGCAATATCGGGCCGTTGTTTCCTCAGCGCCTGGATGATCAGGCTACTATTCAGGTCTTCTCCATGGCCGTTGCTTAGAAATAAAAGGCTCATCGGGGTAGGTGGGGAGGCTTAGCAAAATTAGGATGGAAACACCAGGCTAAGGAGCCTGATTACGACGGGGATCACCGTAGCGCAGGTCTCCTGTCTCTCGATTTAGCGGGGAAATCAGGGGGCCCGATACCGCTCCGGCTCCCCAATGGCTCTCTAGAGCCTGTAGCAGATTATCCTGCTGAGTACGCAAATAGGGGACCGCCCAGCCCCGATTAATAATCGCAAACCACACCGGTCCTCTGGCGGTGGGTAGGAGCCCGGCCAGGGCGCTAACCTGGTCCAGAGTACCGGTTTTGACCGCTGCACTAGGGGGAATATAGCGGTGGTTCAAGGTTCCTTGATCCTGCCCCGCTACCGGTAGTACATCACTAATACTATGGCCATCCTGGGCCAGGCGTTTTTCCAGGGCCAGGGATACAGCCACAATAGCTCGGGGTGATAGGCGATTCTCCAGGCCCAGGCCTGACCCGTTGACCAGGCTAATCTCTCCATCCGGTAGACTGGCGGCAGCAGTAGCGGTGGTGGCTACGGTAGTAGCTCCCCCCACCAGGTCGGTAACCTGCTGGGCCATACTATTGTTACTGTAGATGTTCATAGCTTTGAGGATGGTAATCAGGGGCAGGGACCGGTGCCGTACCAGCCAGATGGGGGAGGGCTGGCCATCGGCGATAGCTTGTACCGAGCCTCGAATCGTTAGATGGGGATGAGGGGTGTCTGGAGGCAGGTTAGCGTAGGCGCGCCAGGCTGATCGGGGCCAGGTGCGAGCTGTCATAACCCGGTATAGAGCCTTGGCGGAGGTCTTGGTATCGGTTTCAAAGTTCATAGTAAAAGGACCAATCACCCGTAAATCTCCGGTTACCCGTTGAATCCCTAAGGTTTGAAGATGATTGGCTAGAACTATCCCTTCTTCCCAAACAAAGAGGGGATCGCCCCCCCCTTGCACTACTAAATCTCCCTCAAGAATGCCGTCTTTAAGGGTCCCGGTAAAACCCACCAGAGTATCGAAGTGGTGATCCACTGGCCAGGTTTTTAGGGCTGCCAGGGTGGTGGTGAGTTTAGTCAGGGAGGCTGCCGGCAGGGGTAGGGTACCTTGATGTTCTACCACCTGACTATGGCTGGGCTGAATCCAAATCCCCTGTTCTGATTGGGGTAGACCGTGATCTTCCAAAACCTGGAGATAGTCGGTGACGATGGCGTTGACCGTTGGATCGGGAAGCTGATCCCTGAGCCAGGGCGATCGCCACTGCACCGCCAGAGCCTGACCCCGTAGACCAGAGGGCTGGAGGGGCCGAAAGGGTCCCAGACTAAAGATCAGGGAAAATAATCCCAGGGGTAATGCCAGCAGATGGGTTAGACCAGTTTTCACAACGGATTTTCAATGGCATAGGCAACAGGATCGTCAGGGTTGACGTCCGCTTCTAATCATATCGATTTCGAGCATCAACCAGGGATAGTCCTTTCCCTAGTTATGGTCAGTTGCCTCTCTGGTTCAGGCCATGCGGTCCAGGGTGCGATATTGAATGGCCTCGGCAATGTGGTTGGTTTGCAAGTGTTCCTGGCCATCCAGGTCGGCGATGGTACGACTAACCTTAAGGATGCGATCGGTGGCTCGGGCTGATAGGCCTAATTTCCGTACGGCCCCCTCTAACAGTATGCGACTACCCTCATTCAATGGGCACCATTGTTTCAGGTGGCGACTTTGCATGTCGGCATTACATTGAAGGCGGGCCTCTTGCTTAAAGCGATTCTGGGCCTGTTGGCGAGCTTGTAGAACCCGCTGGCGCACCGTGGCGGAGTCTTCGCTGCCCTGGTGTTGAGTAATTTCCTCAGGTTTAATCCGACTGACTACTACCTGAAGATCAATGCGATCCATGAGGGGGCCAGAAAGTCTAGACCAGTAAGTTTCCCGATGGCGTGGGCTACAGCTACAGGGCTGGACCGCATCACCATAGAATCCGCAGGGACAGGGATTAGTACTGGCTACCAGGGTAAATTGGGCTGGAAAGACAACGGATTGACGGGTCCGTGTAATGCTGACATAGCCATCCTCCAGGGGCTGGCGCAAGAACTCTAGTACATCTCGTTTAAACTCTGTAAACTCATCCAGTCACGGATAAACAATGGCAAATTCACATTTCTTATTGCTCTACCCGAGTTTGGCAGTATTCCATCTTTGATCTGGGTCTTTCACATCTCTCCTCGAGATTATCGTGAGTCTTTGGAGTATATTTGGATCCAAGTTTTCAGCGATGGGTTAGACCCCATAAAGCCCTGAACTAGCAGAGTTAACAGCTGAAAATAATGCCTGTCCAGGTATTATTTTCAGCTCAGATAAAAATCCGATAACCTAGTAATCTTGTTCTGAGATCGGGCGACCTCATTACGGTTGAAACCGAGAAAACCAGTTTCAACTAATTTTCTCTCATCACGACTTCTAAGATGCCCTAGATTCGATGTGGTACATTAATTCACCTAGGGAAGCATCCTGCTAATACTCTAGCCAGCCAGAGATCGCGCTAATAATTTGACCCATAATCAGGGAGAAAGATATAATAAATATAGTTTGAATATCATATTAAGGATACTTAGCGAGTATAATTTATTACACTTCAAAGGTTCTTTAAAATATTTACGGTTTATTCAGGCACTTCTATCAATTAATTAATAGCGATACAGATAGCCAGATTCCTGGAGAGTATAGGAAAAAGAGTTGTACTGATTAATCTGTGCCTCTGTGCCTTGAATCGGGAGATAGGGCAATCAGGCGATTAAGACAGAGCTTCAAAATGGCAATACAGTTGATAAATCAAGAAGAAATAATAGGTATAAACAGCATCAATACCAACAGCAGTGAACTCTTTGTTATGGGGCTGGCCGAAGAGTCTCTGCGTCATCGCGCTGTGCGCCATCCTTATTTGAAAGCACTCGCAGAAGCTACGCTACCGGATATGGCATGGAGTCTGAGGGACTTTGCTTGTCATTACTACGGCTACTCGGCCCATTTTCCCCGCTACCTCACAACTGTCATTTCCCGACTTGAAAACCCCATACATCGTAAAGCCCTATTGGAGAACCTGATGGAGGAGTCTGGTGTTTACGATGATGGAGAATTCGCAGTATTGGCCGCCCAAGGCATAGAGCGTGAGTGGATTGACGGTATACCCCATCCCTTGCTCTTCGAGCGTTTTTCCGATGCCCTGAGGCGTCGATCTTGAACTTACTGCTGAGCATGATCAAGTCGTATGTTGGCGGGAGCTGTTTTTACAAATCCTTGCCTTCGGATCCCCTGCCGAGGCGGTTGGCGCCTTCGGGCTGGGCACAGAGAATATTGTGCGCGTAATCTACGAACCTCTGGTAGCGGCAATTAATCGCCTTCAGGGTCTAAGTCCACGGGACACCGTCTTTTTCCTACTGCATACGACGGTAGACGATCATCATCAAGCGACGCTTCAGGCGATTTCCACCGACTTTGCCCAAAGTCAATCGGGTCGCTTGGGCTTGCGTCGGGGTATGCTCAAATCCCTCCAACTGCGCACTGCCTTTTGGGATTGGCTATACGAACGTGCAATGAATCCAGATTGTGCGCAGGAGGTAATCTAATGCAGGCTCAACCAACGGAGGCTATCTACAACGCCGAGGCGTCCAACTGGAAGCGGGATCAGCGGGTTCTGCTCAGTGACTTTACAGCCCGCCCCTTTGTACTGGAGGAGCTGGGCCCGATCGCAGGTGCCCACATCCTCGACCTTGGTTGCGGTGAAGGTTATCTGGCGCGGCGTCTGGCGGAGGCGGGAGCAGCTTCCGTCTTCGGTGTGGATATCTCCAGTCAGATGGTGTACACCGCCCGTCAGGCGATACCGGCCGAGACCACCTGTGCTATGGCCTTTGAGGTTAGCGATGCCGCCTGTTTTAGTCAATTTCCCCGGGAGACCTTTGATCGGGCTATGGCGGTTTTCCTTTTCAACTATCTGAGTCGCGCTGCTATGACCTCGGTCATGGGGAGGGTTCGAGCTCTGCTTGCCCCGGGTGGCCGCTTTGTTTTTACCGTACCCCACCCCTGTTTTCCCTATATGGGTCCACCGGTGGCGCCCTTTTCTTCGCGACGGAGGGCATGAACTACTTTGCGGGGGTTGATCATACCTATGAAGGCAAGATCTGGCGTCGCGACGGTATCCCGGTGCCAGTGCGCTGCGTGCATAAAACCTTCTCCGACTACTTTGGGGCGCTGGCGGCGAGTGGTTTTACTCTACTCCCCAGGATTGTGGAATTGAGGGTCACCGAGGAGCACGTCGCCCTTGATCCCGCCTTTTTTGAGCCGCTCTACGGGTTGCCCCTCCACCTGCTTTTCCGGGTGGAAGTAGGATGATCCGGGTGGCGTCCCAGGAACGGGTTGCTCCCCTGGCATGGCTTGCCCGTGATATGGAGGATCGCACCAGTTGGCAGTTTCAGCCGACGATAGCGGTACTCCAGGAAATTGAGACCCTTGAACACTGGGCTCATAGGGTGGAGGACCCGGTCAAGGTGCTCAAGCGTGACTCGGTTCAGACACCTGGGCTGGACGCCCTCGCCAAGGCCATGGGGCGCGAAATTGACCAGGGTACCGGTGTGGCCTGGGTGCGAGGATTGCCAACCCTGCCCCAGCTAGCACTCCGCCTCACCTATCTGAAAATAGCCCTGGCCTTAGGATCGACTATTGACACCTATGGTCGACTCTACGAGGTTCAGGACTCCGGTGCATCCTACCGGGATAGACCGATTCCGGTCTCCCAGACCCGGGAATCAACGGGTATGCACACGGATTCCTCTGGCAAGAGCGTATGCCCTGGCATTGTTGGCCTTGCCTGTGTGCGCCAGGCCCCCGAGGGCGGATGCTCTCGGTTAGCTTCTGCGGCCCAAGCCCATGAGGTCTTGCGGGTTCGTCACCCCCAGCTATTGGAGCGACTTTATCACTCCTTCGTGCGGGATGTGGTGACCCCGGGTGGTAACCGTGATCTCGACCATGTCAGGCAGAACCGCTTTCCAGTCTTTTCCTACAGGGGACATTTGTCATTGCGTTACATGCGCTATTGGATTGAAAAGGGCCATGGACGTATCGGAGAGAGGCTTGACCCGCTTGATGTTGAGGCCTTCGACGCCCTTGACGCCGCCCTCGAAGATCCGAACCATGTGCTGGCCATTCACCTGAATCCTGGCGACTTTCTCTTCATCAACAACAGGACAACAGCCCACGATCGCGACGCCTACGTGGATGACCCCACTGCACCTCGGCTGCTCCTGCGTCTCTGGCTGAACCATTAATCTGTTTTCCATCCTCATCCATAGGAACTGCCATGACTGAAATCCTGTCTGAAGCACTGCAAAAACTGATTCAAACGGTCAAATTACGCCATCCCCTGGGCCAGGAACTATCCCCCAGTGTCTGGGTGACTAACGCCTCTGGGAACGGCAAGTCGATGTACGTTAACCGCAACGAGAAACTCAATATCGATTTCACCGTTGACCGGATCGGATTCCCTGAGACTCAGACAATGGATCCGCGGCTTCTCCGCATCGCACCGGGGAAAAATAACGAGCTCCACAGGCACGCCCACGAGTCTCTCTTTGTGGTGCTGGCGGGCACTGGTGACATCCGTCTTGGCGATCATTGGACTCCAATTAAGGCACAGGATATTATTTTTGTACCCCGTTGGATTGTTCACCAAACCCGTAATACTGCCGCTACCGAAGAACTGGTTATCCTTGCCATTACTGACTTTGGCTTTACCTCAGCGGTCCTGGGCGACTACGATCGCCATACCCGTCTGACCTCCTATGGTGACAGCTCACAGGGGAGTTGAAGTTCCAGCCTGCCATTATCCAGGGTTAACCGGTGGGGATGGGTTGACTATGGGTACAGATTAAGGAAGGGTCTGAGAATAGGGAGATGCCCGCCGATAGCCATGCTCTTGGATAGGATCAGGGATCTAGGACGGCCGCCCACAGATCTCTGGTTTTCTGATCAATGGATGCTGCCAAAGCTGGGGATAGGTGATTCTCCCAATCATGGGTGCGGCCTGATCGAAAGTAGTTTTCCGGCCTGAAGTGAAAACTCTGAGGATGGCGAGTCAACTCCGCCTTCATTACGTCAAACTCTGTCCGATGTGCAATTTGATCGCGGCTGGCCTCATTCAGGCTGAGGCCAGGCACCATAAATCTGGCGATCCGATCCACCGATGTCAGCTTATCCAGCACCAGGTCTTCATAGCGCAGCACCAAGAACCGGTCCGCCGCAATCGCCTGACCCCGCTGCCCCAGCCAGCCTAGAACATGGTGATGGTAATTACCGAAGTAGAGGGTCCCGGCCAGAAATAGATCGACAAAGGCCTCCAGGGTCAGAAGCTAGCCCCTCTCTATAGTTGAGCAACAATGCCGGCAAGGCGCTTGAGGATTTGTAAAACCTGTTCTAAGTCATGATCCTGTGCCAAAATGAATTGCCGCGAGCGGGCATAGAGGGGATGGTCTTGTCGCAGGAGCTTCAGAAAGACAAAATCGGTGCCATTCGTAACCAGCCCATAGAGGGGCAACCCCCTCTGGGGAGCAGCTAGCATATAGGAGAGCACCTGGGGAATGCCAACCTTGGGGGAGAACTCGGCTCGCTTTGACTCAATCACCAGTACCCAAAGCTGGTCCTTGATCACCAGGATGTCAATGCGACCCCGCACCACAGTGGTCTCATCCCTGGCTTCAATTTCTACAGAGTTTTCTGTACTGACATAAAAAGGTGGCAGAAAAAGCCCTGACAAATCTAGCAGGGGAGCGACGACGGCTAGCTTGACGGTATTTTCCAGAACAGATCGCTGCTCCAGATTAGCCACGATCTGCCGCACCCGGGATAGTCTTTGTTGCTCAGATTCTGTCAGTACCGGTAGGTTCTCCTGCCACTCTGAAAAGAAGAATGGATCCTCTGTTCGTTGTAACTGGAAATGCTGCTGCAGATCATAGAGGGTGAGGTTATCTGCGGCGATTGTTTGTACCATAGGGCTATCCCTCTTTGTAACCTTCAGGGCCTTTGGGTCGATTTTAACACCAGCAGATCGGTGATCTCGGCCCTCCCTAACCCTATGGCAGCCCCTTCCCCCGCGATCGCATCTCCCCCCATCAGGCTCTTGGCCCTCCATGGCAGTGGCAGTAACCGCCAGGTCACCCAGCTGCAGCTGAACAACCTGGGACTTTTACGACCTCAGTACCACATCTTCTATCTGCATGGCCCCAGACCCCTTGACCAGCCCGGCTTAGGAGTCGGGGCTGAAATCCCTGGCCCCTGGTATGGCTGGTTGCCGAGAACTCTGGAGCAGATCACCCTGGAGGCGTTACTGGACACCCTGCACTATCTGCTAAGGGTTCTAGAGCAGGAGGGCCCCTTTGACTACCTCTTTGGCTTTAGCGAGGGGGGTGGCTGGTCTCCCTGCTCTGCGGTCTGAGTCAGGATGAATGGCTACTCAGGGCCCTATCCCAACGGCATCCCGGTGCTATGGCCACGGCGTTGCAGCCAGACCGACTGGGGCGGGGAGCTATTATTGCCTGTGCCGCCCTGGCTTTTCCGCTCTGGCAACTGCGATCGGCCCTGGGGTGGGGCGCGGGGCCGGCTGGGGTGCCCCAAATTCCCAGTCTGCACCTGATTGGTCAGCAGGATCCCCATCGGCCCTGGTCGGAGGCCCTGGCCCTGGCCATGAACTCTACCCACACCCAGGTCTACTATCTGCAGGGGGGCACGGGGTGGATCAAACCCAGGCCAGAGACCCCATCCTACAGGCCCTGATTGATGATTTCATGGCTGGAGGGGCTGGGGCATCGACCCCGACCCTGCACTGGAGGAAAACCAGCGGTCTCAGTTCCCGGGCGGTGGTGGACAACCTGCAGATGCAGGCGGTGGCCATCCAGACCACTGGGCTGCCCACCACCCTGCTGGAAATGCTCACGGCCCAACCCAGCACCGCCCCGCTGCTGCGGGAGGCCCGACACCAGGACCCCCAGTGGTTCACCTCCTACGGCCAGGTGTTGAGGTTTTGCCAACCCGGCGGAGAGGGGGACCTGCGGCGACTGGGGGTGCAGCCCGGCGAGGTGGTAGCCTACCTGGCTCCCCCCGGCGGCAGTGTCACCGCTGCTCTGGCCTTTCTCTCCATTGCCTGTCAGGCCTGCGCGGCCCCCCTGGATCCGCGCCTGAGTGAAGTGGATACCTGGATGGCCCTGGAGCAGATCAGGCCTCAGCACCTGGTGCTATTTATCGGCATGGCGGCACCCGCCGCCGAGGCCGCCTTTGAACGCTATGCTCAGACGGGGCAGGCCCAGCTGCATCGGGCGGAGCCCACCCGGAGGGAGTCCCCAGGGCTATTTCAATACTGTAATCCGCGGCCCGATTTTGAACATCAACCGGCCTTAGTGAACGGTGCCGAGGCCATCTGTCTACTATTGCGGACCTCCGGCACCACCGGGGTGGCCAAGCTTATCCCCCTGGGACAGCGGTCCGTGGTTTGGAATGGGGTGATTTTGGCGGAGGGCCTGGGGCTAACCTGCCAGGATGTCACCTACAGTGTCATGCCGCTCTACCACATCGGCGGCATCAGTGCCTCGGTGGTAGCCAGCCTGGCGGTGGGGGCTGCCATTACCGGCGACGGAGCCTATACCCCAGAAACCATGGTCGAGGCCCTGAGCCACTCCAACCCTGCCCCTACCTGGTACTCGGCGGTGCCGAGCATCCACAATGCCACCCTTCGCTATCTCTATCACACCCCCACCCTTCAGTTTGACCAGGATGGAGTCTGGCGCGGCCATCAGCTTCGCCTGATTCGAATCTGGGGCGGCGGCGCTGCAGGAGTCCGATCGCCAACTCCTGGAGAAAACCTTTGGGTGCCCAGTGGTGGCCACCTACAGCATGTCGGAGCAGATGCCCATCTGCCAACCCCCTCGCACTGGTGAGGAATGGCAGCAAACGCCAGGCTCGGTGGGGGTGCCCGTCGCAGCCTCCCTGGCCATCGTTAACCCCCTGATCCTCCACCCCCTACCCCCGGGGGTCGAAGGGGAGGTGGCCATCACCGGTTCAACCCTGTTTAGCGGCTATCTTGATAACCCCCTGGCGAATCAACAGGCCTGGTTTTTACTGCGATCGCCCGCAGATGGCCGCTTACATTCCTGGTTCCTCACCGGGATCTGGGCCAGACCGATGCCGAGGGGGCCCTGACCTTGGGGGGGCGAGTCAAGGAGTTAATCAAAAAGGGGAGAGACAGATCGCCCCCCTGGAGGTGGAAACCCTGCTGGTTCAACATCCCTGGATCCAGGAGGCGGTTTGCTTCTCGGTCCCCTCGCAAATCCATGGAGAAGAGGTGGGTTGTGCCCTGGTATTGGCCCCTACTATCCCCCACCGGGTCACCCTGCCCACCCTACTGACGGAAATCAGACCCTGGCTAAGAGATATGGGCCTGGCCACCTATAAGTACCCCAGTGTTTGGAAGCTAGTCAGGGGAAGACTTACCCAGGACCGCCAGCCACAAGTATGTGCGGCGGGGCCTGTTTGAAGTGCTGGGCATCGCCCCCCGTGGAGTTGAACCGGCCCCCGGCGATGGGTCGGAAAAGCCCAAACTAGATTGGTCGGTGGTGACTGGATTCCAGTTTGTGCTGGTGTGCTACGTGATGTTAATGCACTTTGGGTCCGAGGCATCCCTGGGTCCGGTTGCCAACCTGCGCCAGTTTCCCTGGCATATTCACAGCTTTTTTACCCTGTCGGGGTTTTCTCTGGCGGTCTCCATGCCATCGCCAATTACCAAGCCCCTGGGGTTTATTAAAACCCGTATTGCCCAGATCTACCCCTCTATCTAGTAGCGGTGGGCCTGGGCCTGGTTCACCTGCTGGTCAGTTGCCGACCGGCGACCTTCTCGCCAGCCTTTCACTGGGTTGCCCAGGGGGCGATCTGGAGCGCCTCTTCTGCGAGGGCACCCCCTGGATACCCACCTCCTGGGGCGCTAACCTGGGCCTGACCCTGGGGGTATACCTGGCGGGGCTGCAGGCCACCCCCCTCTGGAAAACCACCTGGTTTTTAGGCTACTACCTCTGGTACATCTCGGTGTACTGTCAATGTCTGGTGATCTTTCCCTTTGCCTACAATGCTCTCTACCAAAAACGCGGCCAACTCCCTTCCCTCCTGGGCCTGATCGGCGGAATTTTAGGGATAAACCTGGTGCTGTTGCTGGTGTTCTGGTTTGGTTACGCCGCCAAAACCACCGGTACCCCCGCCGACAACGCCCTGATACTGGATTTTTATCTGTTTTCACCCCTATGGATGATCTACTTCCTGGTGGGTATGGCCGGGGCCTTCTTATATGACGCCATCCGTCCCCTGGAGCGGCGACGCGGCCAGCTTTGGGGCCATATTGCCGATGCCATCACCCTAATGGTCCTAGGAATCAGTTTGGCCCATATCGCCCAGGGGAACTTTGCCGATGGCCATCAATTTTGGATG
Source organism: Nodosilinea sp. LVE1205-7 (assembly GCA_041879365.1). Taxonomy (GTDB): domain Bacteria; phylum Cyanobacteriota; class Cyanobacteriia; order Phormidesmidales; family Phormidesmidaceae; genus Nodosilinea. The sequence goes on from CP089923.1 coordinate 602,733, forward strand.
CGCCCCGAGGCTGCTAATAGCAGTGCCGATCCCGCCCTGGTTAACCGTATCTGGGATGATCTCTACGCCCGGCTGTTTGCCCCCCTTACCCTGGTTTGGATTTTCACCCTCAGCACCGGGCAGGGGCTAACCGCCAGAGTGCTGCGGTCAAGGGGGATGACCCGCCTGCTGGCCCCTACGGTCTATGGGTGTTTCCTCTTCCATCAAATGGTGGGGCAGTGGTACTACGCCCTCACCCGGGGCGAGTGGTGGAATTGGTGGAGCTACCGCAAAGCCTTTTACTGGTTTAGCCCCCAACCCTGCCCAATTGAGTGGTACGAGTTTGGGGGGCTGGTGATACTGGTGGTTTTATTCACCAGGTTGATGCGTCCCCTGGATGGAGTTTTGAGACGGGGCTGGACCCCCCGATTAGCCATTGCCCCCCTGAAAGCGGAGATACCCTGGCGGAATTGATCCATATCGTCCAACGAATTACTGGACTGGAGGCCAAAGCAGAGTGGACCCTGGAGGAGTGCGGGCTAGCTTCCCTCGATATTGCCCAGTTCACCAACACCCTAAATGCCCAGCTGACGGGTCAAGCCCACCATAGGATTAATATTTCCATTTCAGAGGTGATCTCGGCCACCAGTCTGGGGGCCCTTGCCGCCCGTCTCGATCAATACTATTTGTCATCGGGTGACCCAGGCTAGGACCGGAGTAAAACTCCTGGCTCTATCCTGGGGGGCATTGCCGATCAACTGGCCGCTAACTAGACACCCGCTGCCGCAGGGGATAGGGGGCAGTAGGCTTCACCGCAGGACTGGCCTGCTGCACCAGGGCCTCCACCAACCAGGGGAAGAGCCGTTGCAACCAGACCGCCCCATGGCTTTGCCAGCCCACCAAAATCTCTCGGCGGCCCTGCCGCAGGCCCGTCACCAGGGCCTCGGCCACCTGCTCTGGACTGACCGGTTGCACCCAGCGGAACCAATCAAATCCTCGCACCATATCGGTATCGGTGAGAGAAGGCAACAGCGCCACCACCCTCACCTGGTAAGGGGCCAGTTCAGTGCGCAGGGCCTGGGTAAAGCCCAGGATGGCGAACTTGGTGGCGGAGTAGGTAGCCATGGTGGGAGCCGCCACCTTACCCATCAAACTGGAGACATTGACAATGCACCCCTCCCGCCGCACCCCCATGCGGCGGCCCACCAGCCGGGTGACGGTATAGAGCCCCACCAGATTGGTGGAAATTTCCGCCTGCACCTGGGGGAGGCGAGCCTGCAGAAAGGGGGTTTGGTGAGCTACCCCAGCGCAGTTAACCAGCAGATGTACCGGGCCATACTGTTGCCAGGCCTGGGCAATCACCACATTCACCTGGATGGGGTCCGCCAAATCCACTGCTAACACCACCCCCTCAACTCCCCACTGGCCCAGTTCCTCCGCCACCTGGCAGAGGCGATCTCGGTTGCGAGCCAGTAACAAAATTCGTTGGCAGCCTTGCTGGGCCAGCCGGTGGGCGATGGCTCGCCCAATCCCTCGAGATGCCCCGGTAACCAGGGCGGTTTTTCCTTTAAAGTTCATTGTTGTCCTCCTTCTGCGGGGCAACCCCGCAGTGAGATGGCAGCTAACCCAAGGGCAAGCACCCCCCTTAGGGGATTCCTCCGGGTACTGCCTGAATCAAGGTTGTAAAAAAGCAATGGGCACAATAGCCAGCGGTGACAATAATCGGAACCAGTCTCTACAGGGTTTGCAGGGATAGAGCGCTCTCTCGAATTACGGGGTCACCTAATCAACAAATCTGGCAATAGACAAAACCATGGTTTTACTCTCCTTAACGAAGGTCTGGATCAACCATTGCTACCGACCTTAACACCGCGATCGGGGATCGACAACCATTCTGATTAAAACTCGGAAATTGTAACCTATCGTAGCTACCTTCTCAGAAAAGTCTGACCCGAATCCAGGTCCCCAACCTTGCCACCGTCCCAGACCAGACCGCAAACCCAGCTTTAATAGGGCTTATCTTGCAACTCAACCCCAAATTAAAACCAAACTCGACCTAATCCTAAAAATGAGAAGCCAGTCTTTTAGAGTGACGTAGCCCATAGCTTTAGTGCCAATGCGTTATAGTTTTCCATCCCAGCCTCCCCCTGGAGCGCTTGAGGCCGGTCACCGTTTGACCGTTAGAAACCCTAAAATTTCCTCCACCCCGCAGCGATCGCTAATCATCTGAGTCACCTGCCCGAGTTTGGCCACCGGCACATACCGCTTACACTGCCGACCCTGGTCTAACCAGCCATAGTAATAGGAGACACTGGGGCTTTTACGATGTTTATTGCCCACACGCTTTTCCAGCCAGCCCGAGGCGGAACCCTTCTCGCTGTGTCGTCTGACAGTATCAGGATCTAAGTCCACAGCCATGGAATGATCCAAACAACATCCTTAGTCTTCATTCTCTTAGGAACCCAGAGAGCCCCTATTAGCCCGATAAGCCTTCTGACTAAAGCTTTCTGCCTTTCTTAGACGCTTCACTTCCTCCGCTACCAGCGATTTGAAATCACTTTCTGACGCCTCAGGGTGACTAGCGCGGACATTATCGCAGGCTTCCAGAAACCGCAGGGCCGTCTTTCGTAGCAATTCAGCCAAGGTTGATGAGTACATAGCCTTAGTAGAAGCTCCCCTCGCGTAAACTAAAATTAATTCAAAAATGTGCGAATAATATTTCGCTCAAATATACACTAATTTTCGTTTGAATTATTCCAGGTCATGATTTCTTATGTTTTTTATTTGGTTATCCCCAGAACAGCTATTTTGAAATTAGTTATCCTTAGCTTTGCTTAGGCTAATGCTTAATTCCTTAGGCTAGATTCTTTGTGCTTGCCTGACTAATCTGTAGACGGCAGGCCGGGAAACCTTGTACTATCCAGCGAATATTTAGCAGTCAGGTACTGGGAAAACTGTTCTGGGGACCAGAAAGGTGATTACTCTCTCCTGTCTAGGCTGCTGGTGATACAACTGTGTCAATTTGACTCACATCTCTACAGGTGTGTCTCCCCGATCTATGGGGCCTGGAGTTAGCCACTGGTGCATCACTAAAACAGCACATAACCCGATGGGGTTGATGCCCATGAGCCTATTGCATGGCTGAGTGGATGTTTTGGAACTAACAGGTCAGTCTTTGTTAAGGCATCAAAGCGACTGATCAGGTCGATCAGGATCACCGGAATCGGGCATCTTGAGTATGGCAATTGCGTTCTCAATATGCTTGGCCGCGGTTAAGTTGTCACTTTTTTGCAGGTTATCAATGACCTTTTCTAGTTCTTTGGCCGCATCGCGTGACTTTTTCTTCGCTTCCATGCATTGAAAAGGGTAACGCTGGCAGGCCATTCTTTTGCCCCCAGCTTTTCAAAATCCCATGCCAGTCAGTTCGTTTGCCAGGCAAGGCCAGACAAGTTTGGTCGTAGTACAAGGCGTTAACCTTGCAGACCACAGCAACTCAGACCCTAAGATCCCGCTAGGTCAAAAGTACTAATAATTTAAAGTCAAAAGTACTATTAACCCTTTCCGCAGGATTTGCAGTGATCTCGATCATTAAAGGCAAGCCTTTTTAAGGCTTGACGCAAAGCAGCAACCTAAAGCAGGACGGAGAGCTTCCGTCCTTTTAAACGAAATATCTTTCGTTTATGCTAGAAAAATCATTCTTTTAATATACCTTATTTTTTAGATTATTGAGTTCACCTGTTCTCCTCTGTCAGGGGGGTCCTGAATAGTTATTTCTTGATATATAAAGGTTTGGGGATTGCGAAAAAGAAGAACCTCAAATTAGGGCGGAAGAATTCCGTCCTTTTAAACGAAATATCTTTCGTTTGTGCTATAATTATATTTCGTTCAATATACACCGATTTTTTTGGTCGGAGCGATGGCGGGTTCTTTCTGACCCCAGTAGCTTTAAGAAGTTTAGTGATCGGTTATTTGTCGTTATATTTTGTTAGTTTTAAGGGGTATGGGGAGTGATATATCCTTGTTGACACTTAAGGTCGTCCAAATACAAAAGAAGGAGATAGAACGTGGTGGACGCAGAGGTTCGCGATCGCTTTGCCAAAGTGATAGTAGAGATAAAGGGCAAGGAGTCTCAGCGGGACTTTTGTGAACGACTAGGGATCTCTCAAGGAGCGCTGGTCTATTGGAAGAAGGGAAACCTGCCTGGCTTAGAGATGCTTGCTAAAATTGCCGCCTTTAGAGGTCAACTGCCAGAGCAACTGTTGGCTGAAGTGTATGGTCGAGGGCAACCTAGTCATATCAATATCTCTGATCTGGTTGAAGTAATGACTCAAGATCAGCTTATTGATCTACTAGCCCTGATCGCCAGCAAACTTAAAAAGGGCGGCTTTGACAAAGCCCCCATTAAATAACCCCTGGCGCGGATGGGCACCAGGGGCTGGTTAGGTATAGGGAAATTAGAAATAGAGGCTTTAGAGGCGTTAACAACCCCATCCTCCCCCGACTATCCCCATCGTGATAGTGATCTGGCCCCAGGTTCATCGGATGTTAACGAATATTGCCTTTCTGCAAACATTCGATGTTTTGTGACCAGAGATTACGGATTATTACCCTAGGGCCCTTCCCCGACATAGCAGATCCGATTGGTGCCCCCAGAACGGTTATAGGAGGAGCGATCACCGCAGGTGCGCCCGGCATTATCTAGATCGTAGGGACAATCACAGCGGCCCCGCTGGGCCTCTCGAATTGGGACTGGAGTGAGGGGGGCGGGTTCCGGTAGGGGAGGGCTACTGGTTAACCCCTGCCGGTAATCCCAGGGCATTAGGGGACTAGCCTGGCTCCAAAAATTCAACTTGGCTCGCCGGGCCTGGGTCTCCGCCGTCAGCAACGTCTCCCGACTCTCTGGACAACCGCTGAGGTATTGCCGGTACACCACCGCCTGGCCCTCCTGCACCAGCTTGAGATTCACCGAGGTGCCATCTAGCAGGTACACCTCCGCCACCATACGCCCGTAGCGGTCGCGATCAGCCTCCCGGAAGCTAATCTGAGTTCCCCGGGGCAGCAGTTCCCCCAACCGGTCCCGCGCCGCTGGCCCATAGGGGACCTGGCCAGTCTCCGGCGCATCAACACAGGCCAACCGCACCGTCACCGGCTTCCCCTGGTAGGCCATGCGCAGGGTATCGCCATCCCCCACGGAAATCACCGCCCCCGTGGGCCGAGTAGAGGGGACTGGGGTAAGGGATGGGCCTGGTGTTTGACCAGCCTGGGTGAATAGCTCCGCCACAGCCCTGGTCTCCACCAGGGTTAACAGCGCCAGGACACCGACAATTACATACTTAGATAATCTCATGGACAGCCTAATAAAGATGGATCCACAAAGGTAACTGGACCCTGTTCTCTAGTTTTAGCGCAGCTTTTCTGAAATATTGCTTGGTCCTAAAAAGCTTGGGCTGCGCTCGAGCCCCTGAAAATCTGCCCGGGCATCGCCGGGGCGTTAGCCAGATCCGCTTAACCTATCAAAGCCTGAAAATCAGTTATCCCCAGAACAGCAAAGCCGTTAAGATTTAAGGATGATAGATGAACGAATGGCTCCTAATCCTTGGATTAGCGCCGTTCCCTGTCCAGTCTAGTGACGTTAGTTTAGCTGAAACCCTAAGAGGTTGTTTGAAAAGCCAAAGAGAGTCTCAAGCTATACCTATGGAGTAGGATGATCACCGCAAAATTCAGTATTTTGGTGACCCCGTGGCGGCGAATTATACCTGGGACAACCCTTTTCAAACAACCTCTAGGACAGATGGCTGGTATCCGGGCCCAATGCCGCCCCCCTTATACAAGCCAGTGATCCGGTCCATGGCCCTGGCGGGTTTAGGTCTGGCCCTTTCCCTGGCGATCTCGGGTGGGGTGAGACCGGCTACCAGCCTGGCCCAGACCCAGGCTCCCACCCTGGTGGAGCGAGCCGACCAACTGCTGGAGAAACACCAACTGGCCCTGGGGATAGCCGGGGCGGCGGTAGTGGGTTACCTGGGGGTATGGTGGCTGCGACCCCGATGGTTATTGAAACTCCCCTCCAAAGACATCACCCTACCCTGGACCCAGTGGACCCTACCCCTGACCCTGGTGAAGCCCTTGAAGTATCCCAACCGGGTGTTGGATGCCTGGGTGGAGGATCATTGGCAGGTGGCGCGGGACTCCTTTCATGCCCTTAAGACCGTCGATCATCGAACCATCCACATTAGTCTGCCGGTTCAGTTAGGGGAAAGTACGTCCTCCGAGCTAAACCTACAGCCTGAGGATCTGGCTCCCACCTTCGCGAAGAAACTGGCCATTTTACTGATTGCGGGGGAAGGGGGAGCGGGTAAAACCAGTTGGGCCTGCCAGATTGCTGAATGGGGGCTACAGAAGCAACTGACTAACCACCGGATGATTCCCGTGTTACTGGAGGCAGACCTGGAGAAAAACAGCTCCCTGGTTGAGACCCTGAGCGGTCTGCTCAGTAGCCTGACTCAACAAACCGACTCGCTACCACCAGAACTGGTGGAGAAACTGCTACGGCGTCAACGACTGCTGGTGATTGTGGATCACCTATCGGAGATGGGATCAGCAACCCGTGAGGCTATCAGCCCAGCCCTGCCGGACTTTGCCCCTAAGGCCCTGGTGGTCACCTCCCGCCTGGAGGAAACAGATCGGCTGGGCAACCTACCCCATACCACCCTACGACCGTTACAAATTCAACCTGGCCTGCTCTGGCCCTTTATGAAGGCTTACCTGGAGGCCAGGTCTAAAAAGACCCCCAGGGGACTAAGCTGGTGGATCTGTTTTTGGATGACGACTATGCCCACGGTAGCGATCGCCTGCGTCGCATGACCGCCGATAAACCCATCACCCCCCTGCTGGCCTGCCTTTACATTGATCAGATGATCAACGAACGACAAGGGGCCGGGGGCATCCTACCGGACTCTGTACCGCGGTTGATGCTCAGTTACCTGACCCAGCTCAACCGCGCCATCGAGCCCGCCAGTAAACGGGAAGACCGGGAGGTACAACGGGATGCCAGGGCAGTGGCCTGGGCCTGTCTACAAAACACCTACCGCCCCAACTGGATTAATACGGAAGCCGCCATCGCCGCCCTGGCCAGGGTGGAGGACAACACCGCCGAAGCCCGATTTCGCTACCTGAAGGACCGCCTATCCTTTCTGCAAAGCCCCGACCCGGGGATCGCACCCGGGTGATATTAGACCCCCTGGCGGAATACCTGGCCGCCGCCTACCTGGTGGAACAGATTTGCCAGCAGCCAGACCCCGAGGCGGCCTGGGAGGAGTTTTTTAGCCAGACCCTACCGGCCAAGCTAACCAAAACCAACAGTGATACCCCCCAGGTGAAGGGGTTCATTTTGGCCCTGCGGGACTGCTGCCTTGACCAGAGCCAGGATGACGGCATCCCCGCCGGGGTGGCCGACCGCCTGGCCCGCACCGTTGATCTAGACCCGGACGAACTGCGGCGCATCGAAGACCAACGCCGGATTAAGCGGTTGATTGCCGACCTGGCCGAACCCAACCTAAAGGACCGGCTGCGGGCCGCCCAGGAACTGACCACCTACGGAGCCGCCGCCCGGGTAGCCGAACCCAACCTGGTGGGGATGCTAGAGAACCGCAAACAACAACCCCCCCAAGCCCGCCAGGCCGCCGCCGCCGCCCTGGGCAAACTGAAGATTGGTAACACCGCCCTGCTCACCCTGCTTCAGGATCCTGAAGAGGACCTGGAGGTGCGGGGTAGTGCCGCCCTGGCCCTGGGTGAAATGGGCGCGGCCCAGGACACCCTATTGACCCTGCTCAACCATGAGCCCCAGCCCCTGGCCCTGCGCCAGGCCGCCAGCCAGGCCCTGGGGTTAAGCGGGGGCCCCAGCGGCCAACCCCAGCCCATGCTAGAACTACGCCTGAGTCAGGACCAGCCCGTGCCCCGGGTGATTAGCCCCCTGGTGTGGCGAGCAGCCCTGCCCCTGGAGCAAACCCTGGCCCTGGTGCAGATCCCGGCGGGGGAATTTATGATGGGCTCCCCCGAGGATGAAGAGGGACGGAATTGGTACCAAAGCAGTAGTTATGTAGATACAAAAGGCTTAAACGTAGAACAGCAACACCGGGTCAGCCTTTCGACCTTTTACCTGGGCCAACACCCCGTCACCCAGGCCCAATGGCGAGCCGTCGCCAGCCTGCCCCCTATTAACTATGAGCTCAACCCAGACCCATCCCACTTTAAGGGCGAGCATCACCCGGTGGAGCAGGTGACCTGGTATGAGGCGGTGGAATTTTGCCATCGCCTCTCCCAACACACCGGCAAACCCTACCGACTGCCCAGCGAAGCGGAGTGGGAATACGCCTGTCGAGCGGGCACTACCACCCCCTTTTACTGCGGTGACACGATCACCCCCGACCTGGCCAACTACGACGGCAACTACAGCTATGGCTCTGGGCCGAAGGGAACCTATCGAGAACAGACTACCCCGGTGGGTAGCTTTGGGGTGAACCCCTGGGGACTAGCGGACATGCACGGTAATGTTTTGGAGTGGTGTGAAGACCATTGGCACCCCAGCTACGATGGTGCCCCCAGGGATGGTAGCGCCTGGGTGACCAGTGGTAGTAGTAACCTTCGCCTGGTGCGGGGCGGGTCCTGGTATAGCGACCCAGTAGGCTGTCGCTCGGCCAACCGCGATCGCAACTTTCCGGATGGTCGGGACTATGTCATCGGTTTTCGGGTGGTGTGTGCGCCGCCTGGGCTCCTGTAGCCCTTTACCCTTTACCCTTTTGTGCTTTTGCCCTTTGCCCTGGTTCGAGGATCGAGTACGCGCGGAGCGCGTTTAAAATTTTTTCCAGTGCTACGGCTGGGTATTCGCTCTGGCTGGCCGGCGGCTATAACCTTAGGTAACATTATGGGCCACCGCCACATCTAGGAGTGTAGAGTGATAGCCTACGTCACAACTAACCCTGGGCTTGAGTGCCCCCCTATTCCACCACCCGCACCAGGGCCCCCTCCTTGACCCAGGTCCGTTTACTAGACCATTTCACCCGATAACGATTTAGATCCTCGTTATACTCCACCACCCTACCCACCCGGGGCACCAACACCCTCTGCCCCTGGAGATCTCCCCATTCCACCAAATTACGCGAATCCTGCACCAAATCACCCAAAGCAAATTTCATCCTACTCACCTGCTAATACCCCAACGCCTTCACCACATAATCCGGCAACGGCTCCACCCCCGCAGGTGGACTCTCCTGGGAAAAGGTAATCAACCGTACATAGCCACTCTCCCCATCCTCCCCACTGCCCACACGGCGACTAAACCAAATCGCCGCCCCATACTTGGGATTACTACCACAGCGCCTCAGATAGTAATGCCCCATCCACCAGACCACCGTCGGCCCATAGGGATCTCGCTTAATCTCATGGGCCCCAACCCGACTGACCCAATTACCCCCATAGTCAGACAACGGCTTACGCCAATTAGGCGGATGCTGACTGGCCACCGCCATCATCGCCAGCTCCATCCGCTTGAGGGTCTCCGTCAATAGCCCAAACAGGGCGCTGGTATCGGTACCATTACCGGTGGTAGTCGCCATAGTTTCCACTCCTGTTGATGAATCGATGTCACTAGAAAAATAGAGGTCAATCATCGCTATAGTCCAAAGGAAGCAGGGTTACCCCCAGCCAGGGCTAGGGGTTAGCAATCGACAACCCTCAAGCCCGTTGGGCAGTCTGGGAACTGGCCAGACCCTCAATCAACTCAACCAGGCGATCGCAGTCACTAGAGGACAACTGGCGCGGATTAGTCCGCCCATCAAACTCCGCCATAATCAAATTGCGCACCGACTCCAGATCTAACCCCGCCGCCTCCCGGGCGAACCGGACCCGCCGCCCCTTACTCTCCCCACTCTCCTCCATCGGACTACCATCACTGAGCCAGAGCATCAGGGTATCGGCCAGAGACTCCCCCGGATTAGCATGGGTGGTATTAGCCAGAACCGGACAGCGGCTCTTGGAAATCGAGAGGATATGGTTAAGATCCATCTCCCCCGCCAGGTCAAACTCATACTCAATACCAGAGGCCTGAATCGGGGCCATGCCCACCTTGCGGGGGGTTGTTTTACCCTTCTGGTTCTCTTCTAACACCCACTCCGTCTTCGTCCGCATGGTGCCGATGATATGGGCCGGAGACCCCAGCATCTCCTGAACCAAAGCCCGCTCTAGCTTGCGCACATCCCCCCAGGCGGCAAAACTATTTTGGGCCTGACTGGTCTGATCTAACTCCCAGAACCAGGCATGGCTAAGGGAATCAATAATGATCACCTCATACTCCGCCTGGGCCGCCTCCCGCAACAGATTGATGTAATTACCGGGATGACAATCCTTCAACTCACAGACATCAAACTCAAACCGGTCAGCATACTTACTGGCACTGCCATGCTCCGTGTCAATCACCGCAATCCGTCTACCCAGATGGTGGGCAATATTGAGGGCGCTATAGGTCTTACCACACCCACTGGGCCCCGATAGGGCCAGCCGCAGGCGGGATTGGTGTTTAGTGGCCTTCTTAAACATGACAAAACTCCTTAGTGGGATACTAAAACTCGTCAGAATTAACCTCAGACAAGGGCGCGACCTGCCGCCTGCCCAACCCAGCCTCAAAATCACGAAACAGCGCCCCCACCACCGTCAGTAGACCCCAACGGTCTACCATTTCTTGCAGGTAGGCCAGGTCTAACGCCCACGCCTCTGCTTTTTCGTCCTGGATTTGTTCTTGCTGGGCCTGGTAATGCTGATAGGCAATTTCAAGAGGTTCTCGCACAATCATGGTGTTCTCCTTTAATGAGTAGTGAGTAGGTAGATGCCAGCGATCGCGGTGGATCCTGTTCTGGGGATAACCCGTGATAGAAAAGGCCTTTTAACGCCATGCCCAGGGCTTGTAACTTAACCCTGCCTGAGGGTGGAAAGGGGCTGAGGCTGAAAGTACAGATCCCGCTCTACCGGTAACCCCAGCACCTTCACCGACTCCAACTCACTGAGACGGAAATAGCCCAGTTCTTCTTCTAATCCCTGCACCAGGCCAAAAAACAGATCCTCCCCATCAAACTCCGTCACAAACCAGCGAAAGGACGACAGGGGATGAAAGAACATCACCCGGGCAATTGGATCCTCAACCGCCTCCTGGGAATAGAGAGCCGGAATCGTTTGACGAATGGTTTCAGGTAACAGCGTCATAGATTGAACTTCCTTTTAATGACAGTGGATTACGCAGCATAGATGGCGACAACCTCGTAAGCCCGAGGTAAAGGCCGAACCTTTTGAGCCTGGAGGTAAGCTTGCAAAGAACTCCAGCCAAGCTGCCTGAGTACGGCGTAGCCATGTTTACAACACCCCTGGCTAAAAAACTCAAGCTGATTATTGAAGTCGTCGCAGGTACAGAAAACCCCATCAGAGCGTTGCTCAACCAGATAGGCCGTATTACGAGAAGGGTTACGAACGCTATAGTGACGAGCTGGACTAAGTAAAGCCGTTACCCGTAGACCCCGACTTTGAGCCTTGCGCCACTCCACAAAATGTTGGAGAAAGACCCGCTTACTGATAAAGGTGGGTCGTCGCCCCTTTACCCATACCCAGATCACCCAGGCAAACTTTTTAAGTTGAACTGAGGAAGAAGCATTTAGCCCCAGTAAACGACGGACAGCGGCGGCGGAATAGAGAATGTTAAAAGCAGTCACCATGATGGGTAGGAGGTTAGATTTACAGAGATGGCAGGGGCAAACGCCCCAGGGTTAGCAGTCGCAATCGTTAGGGCTGTCGTAACCAGCCATGAGGTAAGCCTGACTTAGCACGCTCCAGCGCACCTCAGAGCCCCTATGACTGCGCTTATGAATGGTTGCTACCTGCTCTAAAACAGCCTTGGTTCCCCACCGCTGGACCATAGTTTCTAAGGCAATCAGATCAAACTCCCAAGGAGAAATGGACCGGGGTTGATCCTCTGGTTCATACCTGGCATCAAGTTCAAGAACACGCATAACTTTCCTCGTAAATAGAAACCTTAAACACCCTTTCTGGAAGAAGCCGTTTGAGTACTTCAGCCTGAGCTAAAGCGAGATCAACGGTGCTGACGACCCCGAGAGAAACCCATCCTTGAGGCTGTTTAATCCAAAGCTCTGCCATATTGCCTCCGACAGTTTTAGGGGTAGAAAGCCGACTCAAGTTTTTAGACAGTGCCTCACTGTCTAACTCGCCAGCTAATCTGTTTACGCGCGATTTTCGGTCTAAAATACTTGAGCCGAAAGACTTACCAGAACTACCAATTACGGCTGATCGCCCTTTCTTGTTAGGGTTGCTGGGGGTGTGAGAACAGCCTGTAAACTTCGCGCCTACTCTGTTTACAACCAACACAGAACACTATTAAGAGATTGGGTGAGGGACGTAACCCACTAGCTGGAATTGCCTTGCTTTCTACTAGAACAATTGTACTATTTTTGATCAAGGAAATCAATGGGTTTTTGATGAATTTGAGCCATTTTTTAGTCATAATTGGAATGGATTTAGAGCTTCTATAAGGTCTTTTTGAGGTTAATTGATAGCTACTCAAAATTGAGTATTTTCTATTAATAGGACTACATTTTTAAGGGTAAAACTTTTGAAACAAGTAGCCATGGAAAGCCCAAAAAGCTTGACAAAGCCCAACTCCCCAGCTACCTTTCTCTCCCCGAGCCGGGGGGTGTGGGGGGCTGGCGGCGAAGCCCCCCACAGTGAATAAAAATAAAGTGACCGAAGGGAACACCATTGTTTCCACAATGGTGTTGTACTGTTCTGGGGTTAACAACCGCGATCTCTGGCGAGAAACTGCGATTTTTGCGCCCATGACAGACATCGCACACCCGAAAGGGGGCAAGGTTTGCCCGAGCCAATATTAAAAGCGAATACCCTTAAAAATGGCCATTGCTGGCCCACCCACTGCGCTCTTGCCCCAGTCTGGTGGCAATGGCCAAAATAATAACCATGAGCAACCACTGAGTGCGATGGGCAAGGGTCACCTTACCTTGCGCCCGGCTCCGTGTGCGACCATTGCCTGTGGCGCAAAAATCGCCCAACGAGCAACCTACCTGAAGGGGTTCTAGCTCGCGGCGGTGGTGTTGAGGGTGGCCGGGCGCAGCCTGGCATACCCGCTGCCTCACCTAACCCCACCAAAAAGCAAACTAGAAGGCTGGGCGTCAGCCCGGCCTGGCCTCAGTGAGCACCCTCCTGCAGCAGACAGCCCCCACAGTACCCCACTCCGCCATAGGGCCTAACTCCACGCTGAAACCCAATCCATTTTGTCGCCAGGGTAAGATAACCCTATGGGACTACATCGCCTCCCCCTACCCAGAGTGGTAACACCCCATAGCTGACGCTGTAGCCAATGGGCTATAAAAGAAAGGCCCCTTGGTCTCTCTCATGGAAAACGACCTTCACTGCCCCAGCCTGGACGATCTAGACCGTAGCATCATTGAACTGATGAAGGTGAACGGACGGATCACCTACAAAGAGGTCAGCGATCTCGTCAACATCCCGGAAGCCACCGCCCGTTATCGGGTCCAGCGCCTGCTCAACAGTGACCTGCTACAGCTTCAGGCCTGGGCTGACCCCACCCGGATGGCCCCTCCCCAGGCCGTCATCATCAACCTGACCGTAGAGACCCGTCGGGTCAACGCTGTCGCCGAAGAACTAGCCCAGTTTGAGGAGGTGCAGTTCCTCTCCATCGTCGCTGGCCTCCACAACATCGTGGTGAACGTTAGCTTTAAACCCAGGATGAGCTGCTCAGATTTTGCGACAAACTCGGCATCATCCGGGGCATCCTGCACTACGACACCCAAATTGTCACCCGGTTGGTGAAGGCCCACTACGACTACCGCCTCAACTAACTCGCTAGGGGGCGATAGGGTGACCATCCTGGCAGTGCCCTGATCTTGAGAGAATCGTGGTGGTGAGCGATCGCCACCACCCCCAGCGACCCCTATTAAGTACGATTGAACCAAACTAAAATCAGTCAGGCATAATTGGCGATGTCGAGGAATAAACCACTGGTCATTCTGAGACTAGCGAACTAGCCACCCCCAGCCGCCTGGGGGCTTTTTCTTGCCCTATGGCTGCATAGCGCTTTAGGGAGAGAAGCGATCTCGAAAATCCGCAGCAGCCATATCTCCCACTGCTTCAACCAGTTTGCCAACGATTGGGTGAATGATGATACCGGTAACGGCACCAGCTAGCTTGGGCAGGTGCTTGCCAAACCAGTTTTTGACGTATTGAATGGTGGTTAGATCGGGCTTTTCAGTCGTGATCGTAGCTTCTAGTTCGTCCACGCGCTCTAGGGCTGAGGCCTGTTTTTCTGTGGGAGCGTTGAGCTGCACCTGCTGTCTGAGCTGCTGAAAGCACTGGCGCAGCTCTTCAAGCTCCGCTGGGGTGACCAGGGACTCGGGGGCTATGCCACTCTGCTGACTTACGGTGTTTTGAGAGCCCAAAACGACTTGCCCAGAAATATCTCGGGCGGTGATGTTGGCAGAAATCGAGGGTTGGCTTTGGTTTAAGTTGTTCATGCTGCTGGCGTCTTTAGTGTTAGAGAAGTAGAAAATTTTAGAAGTAGTAAAAGTCAGATCAGAACGGAGCCCCATAATTGAATGATGATGGGTTTAGACATGGAACTGGCATAAACCTCAATTTGGGCACTGACCCGGGTATTTGGCCCCCCAGGTTGAAACTGTATTTCTACTGGACAGAATTCTCCCGATGAATTTAGTGTTTGTCCTTCGCACTGATGGCTGAGCACAAAGCGGTCAGCATCTTCTCCCGTCAGAGTAATCTGTTCAATGGTTAGTGAACCATCGCCTTGATGAGTCAGGCGCAGGATCTGGGGGTTTTTATCAGACGTGCCGTATCCGAAATCTATTTCGTCAGATGTAACAACCAACCGGGCTGTGGGGGCCGGAGTGGCTTGCAACTGGCCCTTGCCGGATACGGGTAGGAGATGGGGGGAATCTGCGGCATTGCTTTGAATTCGAAGTTGGGCTTGATGCGAACCGGCGGTGCGGGGGGCAAACAGGATAGACAGTGAGCAGGTGGCCTGGGGATTCAGACTGCTGTTGGTGCAGGTTTGTTCACCGATACGAAAGGATTGGGTTTCCTGGCCAGCGAGGGTGACGGCGGTAATGGTGAGGGGGCCGGTGCCACTGCTGAGAATTTGCACGGTCTGGGCTGGGCTGTTCTGGCCAATGGGGGTTGGCCCAAAGGGCTGGGGCGATCGCTGCAGGGTTAAGCGAGGCACAGTGATCCCGGTTCCAGCCAGAGAAATCTGTAGCGGACTGGCCAGCTCGGCGAGGGCCAGGGTGAGAGTCGCGGTGCGATCGCCCACCACCTGGGGCTGAAAGGTAATGGGCAGGTCACAGCGATCTCCGGGGGCAAGGGTAATCGTGTTGTCTGCGTTGATCTGGTCAGGGCAGGCGGCATCCAGCGCCACGGCAAAATCCTGGGGATGCTCCCCTGTCAGGGTCAACACCGCTGGGGTGAGGGTCACCTCTGTATCGCCGTCGTTGGTGAGAGTGAGGGTTTGGGCGGGGCTGGGGGTGCCGATTTCGTGACGATCAAAGGTGAGGGTGACAGAGCTAACGCTCAGGGATGTCGTGAGCTCCGGTGGTAGCTCCTCGGGCAGGGCGCGGCCCTGGAGAGGAATGTCGCGGTACTGGTTGGGCGCAAGTTGAATCCGAAGCTGGGCGGGGCGATCGCCCTCAATCTGAGGCAGAAACTGGATCAGGACTGTACAGTCGTCTCCCGGTGGCAGGGGGGCGACTTCCACGCAGGTATTGGCGAGAATTTGATAGTCGGCCTGGGCTGCCCCTAGCAGGGTAAAGTCTGGCTCGCTTAGCTCTAGGGCCTGTCGGCCTGGGTTGCTCAGGGTTAAGGCCTGGGTGACAGGGGTATTGATGGTCGTGGCCGGAAAGACCAATTCTGAGGGACGCGCTTTAATCTCGAAGGGTCGGGGCCAGAGCGCCCACCCAATGGCCCCGACAACGCCAATGGCCCCCACTCCGGCGGCTGCGATCGCAGCCCAGCGCATAGGAAACCGATGGATGAGAGACGGGTCAGATGGGGGCGGGGTGGACGTCAAGTGGGCGAAGGATGGGTCGGGCTCCAGGGCGGCGGCGCTGTAGAGCAGGGCGAGATTGTGCTCGGTCCATTCCACGCCGCTGGGGTCGGCCAGGGTGTCCCGCAGGCTCAGGGCTTCGGTCAGGTAGTGGTGACCGGTGAGCACATCGCCCAGGGCCAGAGATCGCGAGCCCAGTTGGTGGAGCACAAACGCCTCCGTGGGGCGATCTCCAAGGGCCTGGGCCGCCTGGAGTTGCATCTGTAAGCTCTCTTCCCACCGACCCCACTGCCCCTTGAGAATGAGAGCGGTTTCTAGGCCTCGGCCCAGCTCTAGCACCGTGGTCCACTGTTCGCCCTGGGTCGCCAGGGCCATCACCTGGAGGATGGGGTCGGCCTGGGTTGCCAACCCAGTGGCATCAATCTGCCTCAGTTGCAACCACCGAGATACTTCAGTCGCCAAGTGAGGCAGCCAGTCTTGAATTGCCACCCAGGGCTGGAGGGGTGCCAGCAGGTTTTCCGCTAGGTGAAAGCCTTGGCCATTACCCATCACCCAGTGCCAAGCCTGGAGGTCGGCCAGGGCCGGGGCCACCTCTGGGGTACCCGATAGGTCGGCCAGGGCCGCCGCCTGGAGGGGAATGCCCACAAAAAGAGCCAACACGGCCAGAACGCGTTTGGCCGGGGCGGGCAACTGCTCCAGTTCCGACAGGGTCACCTGTTTTGGGCTGGGGGCGGCAAGTACTTGCTGAAGGACATCGGCGAGCGCCACGGCTCGGTGCTTGACTTTAGCGGTCGCCTGCAAAATTCGCAGGGGGTGCCCCTTCAGGTGTCGGCACAGGGTCTCTGCAGCCCGCTGTTCACGGGTGCTCAAGGCCCGGCCCAGGGTTTGCTCGACTAGGGCGATCGCATCCGCTAGAGGCAACCCTGGCAGGGGAATGGCCTTGGCTTCGGCTCCCCAGATCTGCTGCTGCTGGGTGGCAAACAGAAAGGTCTGGTCGGGAAACTGACAGAGCAATGCTTGCAGATCGTCATTATCTAGGACGGCATCATCGATGACCACCAGGGCAGCCTGGCCCTTGAGGCAGTGGCGAATTTGGGTGAGGGTCGGCTTGCAGGGGAGATCGGTGGTGTAGAAAGCGTCAAACAAGGCCTGCCAGAGATCTTCCAGGGGCAGCCGCCGGGCCGACAGGTAGGGCACCCCCGCCGAAAATTGGGAGATGACCTCGGGGCGATGAGCGATCGCGCAGAGCAGGGCGGTTTTGCCAAAGCCGCGATCGCTGAAAGCATTCCACACTTTGCCGCTGACCCAGGGCGGCGATGATGGTCTGGCTTTCTTCAGTGCGATCGAGCAGATAGGGCACCGGCGGCGGCTGAAGCCGATCCTTGGCCGCAATGGGTTTGATTTGGGGGCGAGACTGGGCCGCCAGCCGATTGACCACTAAATGCCCACCCGGACCTACCACGATGTTTTTGTTGCCCACCACCAACTGCCCGGTGATATCCCTGGCCTGGATGTTGACGGCAGTGGCATTGGCCAACCGCTCCAGGTTCACCGCTGGTTCAGCAGCAGGGGCGTTGGGCCTGCGATTCCCTACCGAAAGGGGGCGGCTACTTTGACTTCCTGTTGCCAGTCGGGGGCCGGGACTTGCGATCGCCAAGCCACCACCTCTATGCGCTGAAACTGGGCCGGATTCAGCTTGGCCAAGCCCGTTTGGAGCCAGGCCACTACCTTTTCGCGGTTTAGGGGCTGTGGCGATCGCAGGGTGAGCCGCAGGCACTGGGGCTGACTGGTCACGGTGGCTTCAATGCCCTTGGTCTGGAGGGTGCGGTTGAGGATTTGGGCGATCGCCTGGGGGTCGCCGGTACAGGCCAATCGCCAGGGGTTGGGAACTGGGGTGGAATCAGGCATAAGGCAGGGACTCCCTAAGGTGCAGGGGGAGAGACACGGTGTATCGACACACCAAAAAAGCATTGAGGCTACTCTGGGTCTCTGGAGATCTGTCTGGAGACATGGCTGCAAAAGCATTGCGAATAGATTCGCCCGGTATCTCAACTCGCCAGCGGGCATTGGGTTCGCTGACCGGTGCCACGTTGCGGGCTACAGGTTCTTCGTGCCCTGCCAGGTAGAGATCGACGGCGACAAAGGTCATGTCGCGGCGCTGGAACATAAACGGAAACTGCTGTTGCGTCAGGGTGACGGTAAGCGTGTCATCATCCGACTGCACGAAGCGGTGCCATTCGGTAGAGAACTCGTGGCGCAGGCTGAAGAGCCGGAACAAGCCCCGTTCACCCGCTGCGCTGACGAGCTGATTCACCCCCGTTTGCAAGTGCTCAACGGCAGCATCTTTGAGCGATTCACCGCCATCTCTGGCGGTATAGCGCAGGTGCAAGATCACGTCGGTGATGGTGTCGAAGTTGAACTGGGGTAACTCAACACCGTCCCATTTCCCGGATAGTTCTAGCCGCCAGGTGGAGATGGCCCCGGCACCTTCAAAGGGGAGGTAGCGTTCGTCGCGGAAGTTGAGTTCAAACAGACCGCTGTCGTTTTGGGCAGTGCTGGTGGCGATCGATTGCATCGCGGCAAAATTAGTGACAAATCTTGGATCATCGTTTTCTAGATCTTCTAAATAGCTACTTCCGGGGTTACGATCGATACGAGTCTTGTTGCTGAGTAGGGTGAGGGTACAGTTAACACTGGTGTAGGGACCAGTGACGCAAGGAATGGTTAGACTCACGGATTTAATTCGCCGCATATAATGACCAGGATAGTCGAGGTCAAACAGTACTTCTGGAATTTGAATTTCACAGCTCCCTGTTTCTTTGAGCGCCATTAAAGCTACGGGGTTGAGAGCCACTAAAGAAATATGCTTAGTCAGTTCATACTCACGTCGATTTTCGTTGAGATAAGCCATCTCTAAACGACGTAGATCGAGCTGTAAACGTTCTCCTGCCATCAATCCCCGTCGCAAGCTATCCCATTGTCCAAAACGGATAAAGCTAGAATCTGTTAAGCCTCTTTCAAAGTGATAGGCTTGTTCTGCTTGACGAGCCGTTTCGTAAGCGAGTTGATAACTTTGAAAGTAAATTGCAGAAACTTCTGAAATCATCCAATCGTAGAGTTCTTGATTGGTGAACTTACGTCGCATGTATTCATCAGCCTCTTGAGCATTTTTGCGCTGAAGATCATGGTTATCAATTTCCTTTTGAGCAATTTGGCAACGAATGTCTGCGGCAGTTATCTGTTTATCAATTTGAATAATCTCCTTATCCGCTAAATGCTCTTGCAGTTTCCAGTCATCCCAACGGCGGTCGTATCCAGCCATTGTGGAGCTCATAGAAGCTTCATAAGAGTATTGAGTTGCGATCATCCGTACAAACTCGGCAGCTGCAGAGGCGGCACTGCCTAACTGGCTACCCCCAAAGGATGCTTTGACAACAGGACTACCTGCCCATCCAGATGTTCCAATATCAAAGTTAGGAACTAGATTTAAGCTCGATGCCAATGAACTCATATGTTGAGCTGATAGTCCGAAAAGATGGGCAACATTCTGATGATCAAGGCTAATTTGCTCACCACTGCTAATTCTCTCAATATCACGATAAAAATTTCGACGTTCCTCGATTTGCAATTTCGATCGCTCCAAGCCTGCCTTAGTCTCCTTCGCCTCCTCAAGCTGCTTCTGGCGAATTTCTTTCATAGCATCCAGCATTCTGATTTCATGTTCAGAGCGCAACCGGACCATAGCTTCTGCATCGCGTTTTTCGTAGGCGCTGAGTAGTGCAGCCCCAAGGGATTTCACCTCGGCACAGAGTTCGTTCGCCTTTTGGAGCATGATGCTAAAGCGGTAGGGTGAGGGGGAATCAGTCCCCGACAATACGCCGCGCAGGTCAACGCCCATAGCTCTAGCCCGAACCAAAAGAGCAGGATCGATCGGGGGTTCAAAGAGAGGTAACTGGCGTACCATGCCTTCGATATTCATACAGTGACGCAGCTTAAAGAGGCGATCGCTCACAGTATCCCAGTATCTCAATAGCTTGTCATTGGCGGGAATACAAAAGTACAGAACGTCTGGGAGCCTGGGAGAATCGCCTGTGCGTATACCGGATTCAAACTGAGGCAGTTGTTCTTCAAGGCGCACTAAGGCGTTGCTGAAGGCATCGAGGCGAGGCTCTAGTTCGTCAAAAGTTTGAACTGGGGGAGTACCGCGTGGCGGAATAATCTGAGGTTTGGGTCCCAGAATATTGGCTGCTAGCACATAAATCTGGGTTGCTTCAGCTATGGTTTCCAGGGTGTCTTGCTGGAAGAGATAGTCACCCCAGGCAATCAAGTTGTCGAGATATTTCATCACAACGGTTTTCATGTAGGCTGTGATTCGCATCCTCGCAATCAGGTGGGGATTGAAGGGATCGTCGCGCCATTCGTTGACTTGTTGGATCAGTTTTTCGTCACCCTGATTGAGGGCGCGCATCAGATGTTCAATGGTATGGCGCTCGTTGGCAAGCTCATAGAAGGGGCGAAACTTCCAAAACCGGGCTGGTGTTCCGCGCAGCTCTACAGAAACAGTTGGATCATCACCAACTGTTGGGTCGAAGATGTAATGGAACCATTTCTGAGCTTCGGCAAATTGCTGGTTTTGCATCAGGCGATCGGCAACCAGCAACGGTGCATGGAAGAATAGCTCCCAGTTGTAAAGGCTATAAGCGCCATTAGGGCTAAAGTCAATATCCTCAACCGGATCAAGGGAATCGGGTGCGACTATATCTCGGTTGGGCTGATAATCAGGGGCAAAAATTTCGTGTTGATTACGCTGACGGCGAAGTTTACTGCCTTCTGGTTCTGTGGGGATTGCCCCAGCGGAATCGGGAAATGGGTTGAGTAAACCTACGATGCCAAATTGGTTGAGTTGTTTGATAAATAAGCAAACATAGGGATGATAAAAGGGTCGGAAGATGTACCGCTTCTTATACTCTGCCAAAGCTGAAAGCACAGCATTCCAATTAGATCCGGTATCGCTATAAACGTCTAGTGTCAAGGCACTGGGCAGTTGAGGATTATCGCCCGCACCAGATACACCCGGTGGAAGGCTAATTTCTCTGCCTGGTATGCGCTCGATTCCCAAACGATTTATGTCGATGCTAGATCTTAACTCGGGAAGTTCCTCTACCCAATCACTTAAAGAACGCCCTCTTGAAGAGGCTGGTGGAAGTTCCTTTGTTACGAAGAAAATATGTTGATCATCGTGATAATAGAAAGGAAAGTAGGCAGCGATAAACTGCTCATTTTGATGAGGTGGTAATAGCTTGTACTGCCCAGGCGTAAGCTTCAACAAATGGACTGATGCACCTATTATCCAGGCAGCCAGACCAAAAGGAGATCTTGAAACCCATGTTGCTGCTGGAGAGCCATCTGTCAGATATAAATAGTCCTTTTCCCTGTCAAAATGTTTGCGTGTGGTGTCTTCGACCAGGGAGTTCATCTTAAAACTATTACCAAGCGGGCGCAAATAAGATAAATACATTTCATACACATCTCTAACTTGAATTTGTCCAGAACAGTTAGAAACAACAAATTCATTTGTAGCAATTGCTTGGATTGGTAATTCACCCTCAGTCACATAGCAGCGAATCACTAGTTCATCATTATTAAACGCCTTAAAAATATAGTTCTCCTGATTTAAGTTATCCCCTCTAATGTTCAAGTCAGATACAGTTTTTGCTGACCACTGCCCATTTCGATATTCACTGTAGGCTAGTTGAATTTCCCAGTATTTTTGGGGTGGGGTGCCATTGTCACTTTCAGAGGTGCGCCCCGGCTGAACTGCCTTTTCAGTAAAAATTGCCCAGAACAGGTAGAGGCGGCGGTTCCAAATCACGGGAATCAGGTGTTCGCCTTCGATGTCGAGTTCCACCTTTTCCCAAGCTGTCCACTGCCCTGTTAGCCAAGAATTCTGGGTGGTGTTGACCAGGCGACGGTAGTAGTAGCGGTGGGGAATGCCGGGAGTGCGCCCAAACACATGAATAATTCTGGCTTCTTCTTCCACATACATGCCAACGATTTCTAGCCGAGCGACCTCGTTGAGTTGTTCCAGGTAGCGATAAAAGGCATTCTCAACGGTTTCTTCGGTGACATCGTTTTGCAGTAGAGCATTTTCTAGGGTCTTGAAGAAGGGGGTTTTGTGATCGCGTAGTTCCGGCTCAATCCAGTTTTCGGGATAGACAAAAATCTTGCGGTTGGCTTCCCAGTAGCGGTAGGTTTTCATCCAGGTTTCCCATTCTTGGGCAAGGTCTGGCGAAATTGTGAGCGAGCCTTCCAAACCCATGAGGCAGCGCTGGATGAAGAGTTGGACGGCAGCGATCGCCTGCCGGACCCGCGAGGTTAACTGACACGCACTCATTTCCACATCAATCAGGAAATGCTCGTACAGCATATTGGCATTAGCAGGACGATTGGCACTTGCCCCAGGAGACCATAATTCAGGGCGATGAATTAGGTAGGCAACGAGGGCAATTCGCCGTTTCTCGCGCAGTGGGTCATTTAAGGAACGGGCAAGGGTCAACCACTGCTTCTCCTCATACTTTGCCTTCACGGCATTCTGAATTGCCTTAGCTTGTGCGGAGTCGGGTGCTGTCGTTGCCCAGTTGGTCAGTTGACTCATGGGAATGCCAATCCGCCGACTTAAGTTAATTTGCCGTTGGATGCGGATTAAGCGGGCAGGCGATCGAAAATCTTCAAGAGAACTCAGTGAACTAATTTCATCTGTCTTCCATCCTGTGGCTTCAGTGAGTTTTGTCCTAGCCACTTCTATAGTTGGCGTAGTGAATACCTCAACTAAATGGGTTTTGCGTTGAGGTAGACTGTCTCGCAAGGTTTGGAAGATCTGGATCTGCTCCCATTGCTGGAGTTGGGCAGGGTTCACTTCTGGGAGTGGCAGTTGAGTTAGGTCGAGCAATGCCGGAGTGGCAAAGTGCTGCAATTCTTCAACGGTGAGGTCAAAGCCAGTGATCAGTAAAGCAATTTTGTGCAGTCGCCGGAAGGTCGTTTGTAGACCAGGAGGAATCGTTTCCCGACCAGGATCAGTCGTTGCATCAGCAGGAACAGTGAGAAAATCAGCGATCGCAGAAGGCAACAGGTTTTCCAACAGCAATCGTGTAATCTTACTATCTAGCTGAAGTGCATCGGCTAGAGTTTGGATAACCAGGGCTTCTCGTGCGGTGGCTTCTGTAGAAGTACCGAATCCTACCCGCAAGGTTCTTACTATCGCCCGTAGTTGCTCATCACCGGGTTCCAGCACAGCAACGGCATCCGCGTCATGCAAGTACAAATAGGCAAGCTGCACGATCGAAAAGTTGGAATGGCGGATGGCATCAAGCCGTTCGATAAACTTAACGGTGTTGGCAGGATTGCTCGGTGCGATCGGGTCACCTAGGAGTCGTCGTAACATCGGCAGTTCTCTTGCCTGCAACCGCAAAATTCTTGCTAAACGCAGATCACGGTTGAATTCCAAGGATTCTGGCGGAGTGGCTGAGGTTGGCCAAAGACTCAATAGGTCTGATATAGGTACATTTAGCCTCGAACTTAGTTGTTGAATATCGCTAAGTTTTTTGAGGAGTGCGTCATCGATCGCCGTTGAAGCCATTGCTGCGATCGCCCGATCGAGTTCTGCGATTGACCAACCCAACGCCCGACGCAGTCGCAAGAACCGATGCAGGCGATCTAAAAATACGGGAGTTAACCCCATCAATCTGTACTGGCTTAAATCGCAGTCGTCTACATTGCGAGGATCTGACAGAGAAACCGACCGCTCTGGATTAATAAGCCGCAAATCGAGCACATCCAGCAATTCTTGGTAGCTTATGTTGGCTCGATCGAGCAGTTCGGGGACTTGATTTAAGCGAGTCAGATCGAAGGATGGATCGGAGGATGGATCGGAGGAATAAAATCGACGAACTCCAGCCTCGCTGATATCTGAAGAAACTACGATCGCCCCTTCCGCAGGTGATAAGCCCATTGCTTCCAGTGTCAGAGCATCTTCAGATGGTAAGCCACCTTGTTGGAAAAGCTGCATGATCTCATGACGACTGCTACCTAGGTGTTTCAGGTAAACTCTTGCCGTTTCTAACCATAGGTCAAATGGTAAGTCTGTGGGGTATGCCGCTGTTTTAAGTAGGGTATTGTAAACATCTTCCGTAATGTTTTCTGGTTCTGCGAGCAGTTCTGCGGCTGACCGTGTCGTTTGAGCAGAAACGATTACGTTTAAGCATCTCCATCTCGCGAAATTCTATACACTCTATTTCTGTCATGAATAACCCAATGCTGAATTATTTCCGGGTTGGGCTCTAAGGGAGCCACTGGAATGGGAGGTTCTAGGATAGGAGATACTCTTGCTTGAGCTGAGAGTTCGGGGATAGCCCCTCGCAAGCTATCGGAGATAATTTTTTGGGTAAGGTCTCCGATATAGGCTGATGCTGGTTGGAGTCTTCTTTTGGGAGTGGCGGCTGTTTCTAAAACTTCATTCACCAGGTCAATATACGGCAATGGGGTATGCGTATTGGCACAGGTGAGTTCGATCGCGCCAATATCGGGGCGACGACGACGAAAATCATCCAATAGGGTTGATCGCTTTAAAAAGTTCAATCCATCGGTTAGATAGGCGGCTGGACTATAGACCGAACGGCAATGTTCACATTCGCAAGAGGTGAGTGAGCCAAACAGAAGTTCAAGATCGGGGACTACGGTAGGATCATCAGCGTACTCCCTCGCTGTCTCAGTCAAGAGCGTCGGCACCACCCAAGGGCTAACCGTATTGAAAACTGCACCGTATTTTGACAGCATTGCCAAAGCATGAGATGTTCTAACCTCAGCCCGCTGGAAGATCAGTTGAGCTTGGGTGCGTCCACCTAGGGGCTGTTCGTATTGCTGGATGAATTGAGTTTCGCCCAACCGAGTAATTGCCAAAGCCGAAGTTAATTGATTGGCTAACAGCGGTTCCATCAATTCAAACTGAGGAGCTACATAAAAAATCCGTTGAGTAGCCGCGATGACCTCTGGATTTTGTACCCCCTCAGTGCGTCTGTGCGATCGACCAGATACTGGCTTAGGGGGGTGCGATCGATCGCAAAGTCTGGGTTGTTGGCAAAGAAGGTGAGCAGATCTTGCTTGCCAGGTAGGGTGCCTTGCTCCAGCCGAGCGGCGATCGCCACGGTTGGGAAGGTGGCTGCGGTTAGTTGAGTCAGTGCTTTCGCATAATTTTGTACTTTTTCTGCGGGTGTTGTGCCGGGTATCCCTGCGGGAGTGCCCACGGGCTGATTATCGATGGTTGTATTCAGCAACCGGAGCCAGCCCGCTTCATCCAATCGAGCTAGGGCAGAGAGCGTGAGCACCGTGCCCCGTTGCCGCTCCTGTTGCAGGACACGCACCAAAGGGAGGTGATTTTGGGTAAGGGTGCTGGCTTGCAGGGTAAATTGCACGGTCTCTGCGACCCCATTTTGAAATCCTGTTTGGGTTTTGAGATTAGTCCAAAATGCTGTCGCGTCTTTGCCATCGTAGGCAGCATAGGCAGTGGTAAAGGCTTGGCGCAGTGCTGGGGTGGAGAGTGCAGTTGCCAGGATCTCACCTAGAGCCGAGGGTTGGTTGTCTATACCTCCAGCTGTGTAGGTGATGAGTAGGGCTTGGAACTGGGCGATCAGGCTATCTAGATCAGGCGCTAAGCCAGCAGGAATGATATTGTCCTGGAGCGATCGCTGGAGCGCACTGCGCCATTCTTGGGGATCGCGGGCTAATAAAAAGCTCAAATCTGTGGGTAGGTTTTGGCGAAATAGCCCGTAGAAAGCAGGGGGAGTAATGGCAGTCTGCTGGCTGAGGCGAAAGGCATCGCGTAGAAAGGTAATGTGCTGACTGTTAATAGTGGTTTCTTTCGCGAGAAAGATAATGTCTTCGGCTTCGAGATTGCCGAGGGGGATACTTTCGAGCAGGGGAGTGAGTTCCTGGAGGTAGCGTTCATATTCTGAAAGCCCCCGATAGCGAGGATCGATGATGCTCAGGTTAATGATGGCAACGGCAGGGGCATTAAACCAGATGGGTGTGTCACGGGTATTGCCCTGAGCATCTTTAATGGCAATGGTTTCGAGGGGCGTATTGGTGTCAGTGGTTGCGGTGAGTTGTTGAATTTCCTGGTTATTAGAGTCAAAGACTCGCACGATCAGATCGGCGCTTTGTTTTTCGGCGCGGCTGAACTGCGATCGCGTGTATCGAATTTCGTAGTAGCCCTGTGTATTCGTCCGTTGTTCGCCCAGGAGTTGTTCCGTTCGCATGTCTTTATCAACGGCACGAACTAAGGTATTCGCCAATGGCGTGCCGTCGGCTTGCCGAATTTCGCCCTTGACGATCAAGGGATCTTCAACTATTGGTGGCTCAGGGATGTTGACGATCAAGTCGATCGTCTCTTCAGACTTAGCGTTATCTCTACGGGGGAGATAGCTAGTGGTTGTCCCTGTTCGTTGTACACGCTGATGACTAAATCAGGGTCGCTGGCTTCCGCTGCCAGGGTATAGTGGATTTCATAGTTGCCGTTGCTGTCCGTTCTGCTTGTACCGAGGCGGGTACCCTGTTTTACGTTATCGGCGTGGACGATCGCACCTGCTAAAACCGCACCGTTACTCTGGCGAATGGTGCCTTTGACTAGATAGTTTTTGGGGGGTAGGGTGACTAGAATGTCAAATTTCTGGTCTTCGGGTTGCAGATTAGGGATGCTGCTGCTGGTTTGCAGGAGTTGTGTGCCCTGGAAGACTTGGAAGGTGACGGTAATGCTTTGCCCTGAGGGGAGATTGTTGAAGAGGGCGCGATCGACGGCAAAAGAGACATTTCCATCAGCATTAGTGGTGCTGGAGGGGGTAAGAAGCACTTGATTGCTGACTCGGAAGGTTGCGTCTACGCGCAGATTGGGGCGTGTTGCGCCTGTGGTTTGCTCTTTGACGGTGCAGAATAGATTGAAGGTGGGAGGTGGGGGTGGCGGAACGTTAACGGTAATGTCGAGGGTTTCTTTCATCCCAGCAAATTGTTTGCTGGCTTGACCCACGATCGCGCCTTGACTGACCACGCGCACCAGCAAGTTTGGCTGGTTTCTTGATGGGTTAGGTGACGACCAGGTGTAGGTAATCTGGTATTTGCCGTCGGCTGGCAGGGCAACCGGATTACCTAGAGGCACGATATTCGTAGGTGAAATGGCATCAAAGGCTTGAACGGTAAAGCCTTTGATGCCACTCAAGGGCGTGTTATCAGGTCTAAGAACTTGACCTCTGACAGTTCTCGTAGGTTGGGGGTTAACCATAGAAATCTCCGATGAGTTTTTAAGGATGAGTTCAGGGCACTAATTTGGACATTGAGGGTAGTGCAACCAATTTCAAATTAAGGATTCAAGAAATCAATAGTCCGGACACTTTTGCGCCGAGCCGCCCTCATCCCCCAACCCCTTCTCCCAAAAAGGGCGAAGGGGAGCCGGATTGAAGTCCCTCTCCCAGCTTGGGAGAGGGATTTAGGGTGAGGGTCAAAACTGACGGCGTTGCAGGCGTTTCCAGCGTTTTCATAAAAACTGTCCGAAGTGTTGAAGAAATACGAATGCTGGCTTTTAATTCATGGACGGTCTGGTCGAATGATCACCGTAACGTCTTGATTTTTGAGTTCGTCAGGGAGCTGTAGTTGTAAGAGTCCATCTGAGCCAATGGGTGAGGGCAAAGTAACACGTTGCATGAGATTCTTCCTGATTTTCTAAGGGTTATATAAATCTCTGATTTCCTGATTTTTTAACTTCCCATTTTCTTCATCCTGTCAATCCTCAAATCCTCAAAATCCTGATGCTGATGTTGGGTTTCGTGTCCTCAACCCAACCTACAAGATTGGCGATCGCACTGCATAAGCGGTTTTATCCCCTAGCACTCTGTGCGATTGGCTCATGAACTCCCGATTTACGTGACCACTCAAGGACAAATCTGTCCTTTGGGTTGATCATGTATGATGCAGTGTAAAGCATCCCAGGTTTCGCTTGTCGTTTTTCTTATGACAGTGCATAAAACCTGATCAGTTAAGAGCAACAGACTTACAATCACGTTCGCGACATTTGCACCGCTGTCGCCGGATTTAAGGGTGGCTTTTATGGCGCTCACGTTGCGATCCTTAATTCTAGACATTATTGAATGTCGATGTTTATTCGGCAATGCTTCGCTGGTCATTTGAAAATTAATGCAGTCTAACCAAGTCTGCCCCATTTTCACTGCTAGCTTTAATAGCAAACTCTATCCCTGTTGCCTCCGATGCCATTTGGCGCAGCGTTGGCTCAAGCCAATTACCAATAAGATCCAGTCTTCCCCCAGCCTCTGTGCGAAGAGTTTCCATTAGAGGTTCTGAAATACGTCCAATCTCTCCCAACCAAGTTGCTTCACCCAAGAATCCATCTTCAAGTATTTCGTATGTGATCATAGTCACCACACGTGTAGAACGCGAATACAACACAAGCGCTGCATTCCCACCTTCAGTTACCGCAGCCTCACGAATACGGCTATGAAGTTGCCTACGTCCTCCACGAATCCCAGCCGCGGACAATGGCTTAATCTCACCAAATAAAATGTTGGTCGGAGCACCAGCCGTACCCACTGCTTCTGCGGCCGCCGCTTCTGCGGCCGCCGCTTCTGCCGCCGCTGCTTCTGCCATCGCTGCTTCTGCCATCGCTGCTTCTACTGCCGCTGCTTCTGCCGCCACTGCTCTTCTGGCAGGTATGGCTACCATTGCTCTTGTGGCAGTTCTCAAGGTGCCTCTAGCTGTGCGCGAGAGTACTCGAAGGGCCGTGCCTGCGACAGGTATTACCATCGCTCCTGTAATGATAGTATTTGTGGCATGTTCGCCAGCTGCTTCGAGATCTCCGCGATCGATGGCTTCTCGTGTGTGTTGCGCTTCGGATAAAGCGGAATCTATAGGTACTATAATATTTAATGCTCCCCGTGCGTCTCCAGCTTCTAGGCGGTCGTCAATGTCTCTAACCATGGTTTCCGCTGTATCCACCGGATGTCGAAGAGCATTGCCAATTCCTTGAACGAATGATCCAACCGACCTTTCTGCTCCAGATAAATATTCTCTAATTAGTTGATAATCTTGACTCATTTGCTGAGTTCGTCTTTCTAACCAACTCATTGCCTGAGTTCCTCCCATATCAGTATTTGAAAACGGGTTGTTCCTTGCGTATGAGTAGGCATTTAATGTATCCCTAACTCCAATCGGATCCACACTCCCCCATCTCCCCAGCCAAGGCAAATAATACCTAGCCGTGTGATAACTCAACCCCGGCTCCTCATCCCGTTCCATGCCGGTGTAGCGATACCGCTTCGCCGTTGCCTGCACATCTCGATTCCTCGCTTGGTAGGCGGTGGTGCCGTAGGGGTGGTATTCCTCATAGGAAATCACTTGCGGATCGTTACCCCCCGTCATTTCCAGGCTGACGGAACCCAGGTGATTGCCGTATTGGTAGCGAAACAGAATGCCCGGAGTGAGGCGAGGATTGTTGGTGCTCAGGACATCTTCAACAATTAGTGCCCGTTGGTCATCTGCAAATAGGTGGTGGGTTTCGATTTCTTCCACCAGTGCCCCATTCTGCCAGCGGCGATAAAGTTCCATACCGCCCAGGTAGAGCCGTTCTTCCACGCGACTGCCGAGGTGTTCAATGCGTTTGCGGGTGCGCTGTTTGCCACTGTCGTAGGTGTAAAATGCCTGCCCGCCGCCGCCCAGGTTGGCGGTGTGGATCATGTCGCGGTAGTCCCAGCGTAGGCGGTAGTCCTCCGGCGTATTCGCCAGGTTGAGCAGACTGCCGTGAGTGTCGTAGTCGTAGCGCACCGCCTCCAGTTCACGGCTGCCCAGCCAAGTGCGCAGGAGACGGTTGCTGTCGATCGCGTAGTCGTAATGGCGTGTCCAGCTACCGCTATCCCCCGCTTGATGCTCCATTCGCGTAATATTGCCAACCGCATCGTAAACGTAATGGTGGGTATAGTTGCGCAACGCATTCGGGTCAATCGGCGAGTCAACCGGAAAGGTAACCTCCGGCGCATTGGGCAATTTTTGCGGTGGAGCGCCCGAGTTGCTGTATTGTTCGCGTCCCTCTGCCTCAATCAATCGATACAAGGCATCATACCCAAAACGACTGCGTGGCTCTACCCTCTGGTTACTGAAGAAAATCGGCTCGTAGGCATCATCACGAATTTCAGTGATATTCCCCACCGGGTCATAGGTATAGTGCAAGTCCTGATAGACGCGACTGCCCCCCGTCCGGGTGGTGGTTAATCGGGTCAGCCGGAAAGTTTCTGGGTCGTAGGTATAGCTGGTGCTAGTGTTATTGCCGTAATCGACCCGCAGCCGTTGTCCCTTGGCGTCGTGGTCAATGTTTAGAATGGCCTCGGTGACCTGCCCCTGCACGGCCAGGATTTCGCCTGCCAGCACCCCCCGCTGGTTGTACTGGGGGGTATAGGTCGCCGGAGGCGGCGGGGCAGGCTGATCTGGGCGGGCTGACCGATGCCAGTTTTCCAACCGAGTCATGCGCCCCAGGGCATCGTACCGGGTGCGCTGGGTAAACCTCTCGTCTAAAGGGGTTTCTGTATTCCAGTCAATTACAGGTTCATTGTAGGTTTGGGTCAGCCGCCGGCTGGCCTCCAGCCGATTGCCCTTGAAATCAAACCGCTCATTCGTCTCCAATCCGCTGGGGTCGAAGTGCTGCCACAGCTGCCCCCGCAAATTGCGCGCCTGGGCCTCCGGGTGGGATTCGCCATACACCAGCCGCTCCACCACCAGCGTCTCGCCGCCATTAATCCGCAGCCGCTGCTCCAATGGGCGCCGCAACGCGTCGTAGGTGGTGTGAAAAACCCGATTTTCTGGTACCAGGATGCCGCCCTCGTCTACCCGCTCATTGCGATCCCAGGCGTAGAACGGCTGGCCCGTGGCATCGGCCACCATCCAGCGGTCGCCCCCATCCATGCTGTGCTGCGCCAGCAGATTGCCGGCGATGTCGTAGCAGGGGGTGAAGAGCCGCTCCGCGCCCGCTGGCGTGATGTACTCCATCACCCGGTTGCCGCGGGCATCCTCGATCCAGAGCGGTTTGCCCTCCGCATCCAGCTTGGTATAGGTGACATACTTCTCGTCGGTAATCGCACCCTCGTGCTCAAAGCGGTTGTGGGCGATCGCCACCACGTCCCGCCCCAAGCTGTCTAGATGAGTCACCGCAGGCGTATTGGCATGAATCTCTGCCAGCCTGACCGCCCGCCGGTTTTCTGGCGTATTAAATTGGGCAAAGTCGGGATGATCGGGATCGGTTCGTCGCGCATACCAGGTATTCCCCGGCTCCAAAATCGTATCGCTGCCATCCCAGGTCGCCATAAACCAGGGCGAAAATTCCACCCGGTTGTAGGTGCGATCGGGCATTTCCGTCCGTACCTGCCGCCCCGCCGCATCGTAAAAGAGAATGAGCGTGACACCCACTTCCATTGGTTCCTCAAAGCGGTGCCCACTGGGACTGAAATACGGCTCGTACTGTTTAACCGGCTTGCCTTTGTTATTCAGAACTGTCTTGCCCGTAGCAATCCAGCGCAACGGCTGCCCATCAGCTTCCGGTTCCGCCTGCACCTTTTTCACCAGCACCGCGCCCATACCATCGGAATACTCAAATCCCGCTTGCAGTGGACTATCCGCCCCACCTTCGGCAACATGAACCTCCCGCACCAATCCGGCGGCACAGGCAGGATGATGATTGTAAGTCATTGTGCCATCAGCTTCCTGCTGTTCGCCAAAGTAGTAAAGATGTCGCGCCGTCGCATTCCCCAACAACCGCCGCGCCTCTGCCTCGTTGTACTCCTCGGTAAAGAAGCGGATCAGAGTGGCGAGATCGGGATGCAGCAGTGCCTCATCAAACCCAAGCAGATTATCGCCCTGGCTGCCCTTGCCCAACACCGCCATTGCCGCAAGCATTCCCAGCACATCAAACATCACCTCCGAAACATTGCCGTTGATGTCCCGCAGCCGTCGCGGAGCCAGCACCCGAAAATCAAACACCTCGACGGTTGTAGTATTACCAACCGGATCAGTACTGGACTGGATATAGAGATCCCGTCGGTCATAGACCAGCGTTGTGGTGTTGCCAAAGGGATCGGTATACCGCTCTGGTAAATAGAAATGGTCGGCAGCATCATCGGCAAATCCAGCAATCCCTGAACGAATCCAGTATTGTCCTCTGGTTGGTTCTCCCGGAAAGCGATCAGCCAGATCGGCACCACTGAGATAACCGCTGAGGTTCGCCGTCACTAGGTGCGATCGCGCCTCTGTATTCAGTTGTTCACCCAACACGGCGGTTAATAGATCGTCCGTCAATGCCAGCTTATAGGTTTCGTAGGGTAGCCCCAGGGCATTCAATTGTCCAAAGGGGAGAGGGGTCGTCAAATTCTCGCTGAAGTACAGCATCCGCACCTGCTCCACCAATCGCTTTTGGGGAGTCGTGCGATTGGGTGTGACATGGTAGCCAATGTCTGAAACTGCACTGGCAATGTTGGTATTTCGCAGTTCGTTTAGCGTGAAGTAAAACTCCCCACTGGGCACAACGCCCGTCAGCTCATAGGTCTTCACCTCGCAAGGCAGGCGCAGTCGGTAAGAATCCGACTCTGCGGCAATGTCATTCGTGAAGCGATTTTCCGTGTAGACCAAGTGCCGTTCTCCCTGCACCTGCCTAATTAGCTCCTGGTCTTCATCACGCAGGCTGTTATCTTCAAATCGCCCCAAGCGGGGTAGGCGATCGCCACTGATTCCAGCACATTGCCATAGTCATCAGTCCGCAGATTCAGCGTATGGGCAACGCGGGGATCGGGTTGCAAAGATGCCGGACGTAAGTCCAACTCATAGTGATAGGTAACTGCCTCGCTCTCCGTCACCAGAAATACCCCATGCCGATTGATGCCACGGGGCTGAAGCCGCTGAATCTGGCAGTTGTGAAACGCGGTTGAAAACAGCTTGACTCGATCTTCCTCCCCTCGTGCCAGAGCATCCACATCCAGTTCATAGATCTCTTGCCGCAGCATCATGCCCTTGCAAGCCCGCAAAGCCTCCCGCCACTCCTCCGCTGAGAGATCCGCATTCGCAAGATTGGGTTCTGGTAGCACATGCTCTGTAAATTGGGCAGAACTCGGTGCAAAGTATTCTGATTGAAATTGGGTCAGGATGCGGTGGCGATCGATAAACGCCCCCGTATGAAACCAGGTAATCGTTTTCACCGGAGGCTGATACAGCGTTTTGTCAGGACTAATGTAAGGACTTGACCCATTCCCCGCTGCAAAGGTGCCAAAATCCTCCACATCCGTCTGCTCCACCCGCCCAAAGCCACGAAACTCCCGCTCTGTGCCATCAAAATAGCCATGGTGATAGCTGTAGGTGCTGACAAAACGAGTATTGCGCCATTTGTCAAACACCGTCACCTTTTCCACCACATGCACTGGAAACGGCAGCTTCGTAATCCAGGGTTTACCCGCCAACCTGTCTTGCAGGTAAAACTTCGTGGAAGGCGCATACTGCACCTCTGTTTCCGCCCCCATATTGTTGACGGTCTTAATCAGCAAATGGGGCTTCTGTCCCCCCAACAGATCGATGTATCGCATTACCCGGCGACCATTCCCCGGCAGCGGCGAAGACCACACTAGACAAGCCGTGCCATTGCCCAACAGGTCGATCGCCGTGACCGAAGCCACGCTATCGATCGCCGGGAACGATCGCACCACTCGCTTTGCCGACCAACCATTTCCCGACTGATTGAAATAAACCTGCACCCCTTCACTGCTCAGGTACAAAATATCCGTCGTCCCCGACCCATCAATATCCGCCAGCACAATCCGCCGCTGGTCAAAAATATCCGGCGCATCAAACCAGGGCGCATGGTCCATCGTCACCTTTGCCCCGAACCGCCCATAACCCAGATTGGGCCAATAACAAACCTCCCCATTGCGGATCCGCACAATGTCCGTCAGCCCATCCCCGGACATGTCTGCCAAGTGAATCGACTGGGTGCTATCGGCAAACACTACCCTTGGACCCAATTCCTCATCCCAGGGCTGGCGCACCCACTCCGCCGCCCCAAAACCTGCCTCCGCCAACGACGAATACCAAACAAAACAGTTCTCCTCTGTGATCAGGATGTCACTATGGCCATCTCCATCTAGGTCAATGAACCTGAGATTCGGGTTATCCCAATCCACATTCGGCAACGACTTAAAGGCCCGAAACGACTCCCACGCTTCCTCCATCGTCCGCTCATAAAAACCGGGCACCGCCCCCCGCAGCGTCACCACATCCAGTCGCCCATCCCCCGCCAAATCCAAAAACTGCGCCCCATTCGCCAACCCACTCACCGGCTGACTCGCCACCAACTCCACCGCCCCAAATCGCGCCGCCACCCGTGGCGATTCTGTCGGTCCACCGTTTGTGGGTACAGGATTGATCGGGCTAAGATTGCGCTTATAAAACCAACTCGTCCCCTGCTCTGTCAAAATCCCCGACAAGCCCTCGCCGTCTAGATCGACCCACTGATAGCGCGTCCCATCCAACCCTTGAGGCAAATTCTCCAAACTATCGGGATCAACCTCCCGCACCGTCTCGTCAATACTCGGTTCGCTATAGGTAAACTCTAACGGCGGCAAAGATTTCTTCAGATAGCTGTCGCCATCACGCTTGTAGCCCGTTTGCGTCACCGACAACAGACGTGAATAAATCGGATGACGGAGATCAGTCCCATCTTGCTCATCGGAATAGTCAAAATCCGTCGATCGCACCAAACAATCGCGCCCCACTCCTGCTTCACCTTCAAAGTGGTGAAACATCAGCACCCGCTGACACAGGCGGTAAGTCCGCACCTCAAAAGTAGATCGATAGGAAGAGAAGGGATCGTTACGAACTGACCAGATACCTGAATCGTCCGGCTTGGGGTTGATCAGATCATGTTCCCCATAGTCAAACACCACCTCAAACAACCAATCCGTTCGCAGACTCAAATCTTCATTTGGTTGACGTGGCGTTTGGTTGCCATAGTAGACCTGCTTCAGGTAGCGATTAACCGATCGTCCCCCAGAGTTCGATTCCGCTCATGGGCCTGTGCCCTATTAATCCCATCGGAATTTTCCGCTTTGTACCCATAACGAATCGCATTACCCTTGTCGTCATAGCTCTCGCAAATTAGCCAGCTAAAAACAGCGTTAGGATCATTGGGATCAGCGATACGACTTTCCGCCGTCTTGCCATAGAAAGTGGTGATGTTGTCCTTCGAGAGCGATCGCCAGTGCGTTTCCCCCGAATCCACCTTTGTCCACCGTTCAATCCGGGCAAACAACCCCTCAATCCGAGGCCGATATCGACGAATTCGATAGCGATCCCTCACAAATTCATCGACGGTGCCATCAGCCTTCAGCACAGGCACCAAATCTTCCGCACCGGACAGAATGAACACGTCCGACTCTTCACCATCCCAATAGCGCGGCAATCCCTTATCCGTCTTGCGCGTAATCGACGGCAGCGACAGATTCCACCCCAGCCCAAAGAGGCCATTCCCCGCCCCAGAGTCATAGGAGAGGGCTAGCTGGGGGCCGAAGCCAGCTCGACCAGGGCTAGTTGCGATCGGCACTGACATCGAGCCAGTCCCCGTCACCGGATTGGCGGCAAATTTCTCGCCCATCCCCTGAATTGCCCCACCACCTTTGGGTAAGGACACCGTAGGAGGCGACACAAAATAGCTTGGGTCAGACTCTTGAGTTTGTTTACTGTTAGCTTGAGCGGGGCGATCAAACACGGGCTACCTCCACAAAAAGATGGGATGGTCTGTTCAGGAACCGGACATAATTTCAGTTTCTGACAAGCCAGAGTAGATGTGACATTACCCCTGCGGGTACTAGACTGTAGGGAGACCTGATTCGGGAGCTAGGAGATCAGATAATTCAAGGCAATATCCCAACCTGTGACTCAATCCCTAGCCCTATCTCCAGACTAAAGATGGCTCTCTAACCTCTCCATGGAGAACCTTAAATCAAATCAAGGATAATTGATGCCTGAACATATGTTGACCAATATCCTTGGCAAGTTAAAAATTGTTTACGTCTAGGGCAGGGTTATCTCCGAAACTCCGAAACTCGAGCATCGCGAGTGTATGAACCTCTTAGAGGTTGTTTGGAAAGCCAAAGAGAGTTTCAAACTATACCCACGGAGTGGGACAATCATCGCAAAATTCAGTGTTTTAGCGGCCCTCTGGCGGCGAACTATACTTGGAACAACCCTTTTCAAACAACCTCTTAGGCCGATTGGCAACCCTGAACAATGGTGGTAGTGTATTTTTGCTCTGAGAAGTCATCAAACTCATCACAAGAGAAATAGACAATGTTCAGGGCATTGTATTGGTGTGGGAATTTAGCCACTTCATAAAAAAGTACCTCTGCTTAAGCAATCTGAAGACGCTTACCTCCAACGCGATCCACGGCAATTTTGTGGATCACTGAAAAACGTTACCCGCCCTTGGATGCACCGTCTTGTTCGCTTGGGTTTCTTGGGTAGGCGGTAAATGCGAGGGAGGCTCCAATCGAAACAACCCTCGATAGCGTTGAATGCCGTATTGCGGAGTTCCACCTCTGGTCAGCTCCCGTTGTCTCGTATCCAAGGTCAAAACACCGAAAGTTCGCAGCTTGCCACTCCCCTAAAGCTCTCTCATCAATCCGTTCGATGGCATCACAAAACTTATTGATAATACTATCAGGCTCACATGTCTCACCGCCGTTGGCGCATTCAAGCCGCGCGAGGAATCCTCTCTCCGATGGCCCACAATATAGATGATGAATATCCCATGTGCTCAATTCAAGGCACAGGTGGTCGAGGGGCTGCTTGGACTCGATATCGAGATCAACATTGATAAATCTGAGGGGCATTTTATTGAAGCGAACTACAGTTCTCACTATAAGAATCATTTCGGCTTAACAGGCTAACTTTGACAGCCCAACCCCTAAGGGTAGCCGGGCGTAGCCTGGCCTACCCGCTACCTTACCTCACCCCTCCAGCAGGCAAACCAAAAGGCGGGGCCTCAGCCCGGCCTGACCCCTCAAGCTTTTTGCCCCATCGAAACACTCCTAACCCCAAACTATTCAACCAGAGACCCTTGCACCCATAAAAAAACCTGACAAGGGCCGCAGCCCCTGCCAGGTAAGGCCTAAACCACCGCCTGTAACACCGACCGGCCCCCCTGACGCCTGCCCAGGGTGACCTTAGCCGTAATCACCAGGGACTGGGCCTGAGCGGGAGCCGCAAAGATCAGGGCCAGCCGGGCAATCACCTCAGGAGACCCCTTAAAGGTCACCGAGCCATAGCCCAGCACCGTAGACACCGAGTGATCGGTAACCTCACACCCCAGCTCAGTTAGCCGCTGCAGGATAGCCTGATGGGCTTGACGGGGATAGCCCGACAGGATGAACTGCTTGCGATCGCGCAAACCCGTAAAGCGAGTCTTACACCACGCCAGGGGAATGCTTACACCCGCCACGGCATCAAACTGGGCAGCAGAAAAGGTAACCATAGCCAAAAACAGAACGCAACGGCAGTGCCCCGCGCCCCTGGCTGAAGCCAACTAGCGAGAACCCCCTGTCAAGGGCTGCGGGTCTGGCCAGGGCCACCGGCACCCCTACCACCGGGTCAGCCGGCCAGACCGACACAGCTTGCCAAGCCCTTGACAGGCCCCGGGCGCGATAATAGAAATGCCCGCGTGCTGTTTTATCAGAGACGCCCAACCCCAGCCGCAGGGGCCTCAACAACAGGCTAAAAAGAAAGTTCCCCGCCGCCACCGTAGTCGCCGCAGGGAACCCCTGGATTCTCAGGAACATACTCAGGTAGTATGCCCAACTCCCCTAGCCAGGACCCGCCCCCGCCCAAATACAGGCCAGATCACCGACCCTCACCTACTCCAGCTCAATAACCTGGCTGGCATTGTCAAACCTAGGCCAGCAACAAGACAAACTCCGTTGCCCTAACAATAGCAAGCTGCACTAATCTTCGTGCACAACTTCGTCAATAAAAGCTTCTCGCTCATCCTCGGTCATGGCATCCCAGTCCTGATGGCGTTCTTGAGCCACGAGTCTAGCCCGATCTACGCCATAGTGGGATAGGGACCCCCACTGCCCCCACTGTTGTAGCAGCAAGAATCGAAACACCTCAATCTGCTGCTCATTGGATAGCTGCTTGACTAATTCAATGACCTGTTCATTAGTCAGGGTAAAGGTAGGCATTGTTCACCTTTAGAAGGTTCAGGAACCCAGCTTAACGTCGGGTTTCATTTAAATTGTATGGCTCAACTGTATGGCTCAACAGCGGAAACGTCCTGATCACCTTTCCATGGATAGACCTCAGCCAAGGGGGAATACTCAAACCCCTAGGGCTGCCTCTCCGCCAGGGTCAAGCTGCCATAGTGACACACCGAGTACCGCACCTGATTGCCTGGATCAATGGGCATCAGCTCCCGATGGAGCAATAACGACGCCCACCCTGACGACCCCACCCAGCCCAGCACCTACGCGGGTGAAGTAATCACAAATCCATCCAGAAACCGTCGTGAGCAAATCACCCTCCTCGATACCCATCCCTTCTTCGGGGCTGGGTAGGGATTGAATAAAAAAACCTCCAGCGATCGCTGGAGGCCTAGGTTCTTTCCCTCAAGATACCCAACCCCGCCCTAGCCACTCCACCGCAAATCTACCCAACCCCTTGCTATGCTGCTACTACTGCTACCTTCCTTGACCCCATGACAGGCTACCTGGAAGCTATCCACATCGGAGATCGCCTCAACCGCCGCCATGAGGCCGAAGGGGCTCGCCTCAGTTGGATCGACCACCAATGTCAACTGATCATCAGCCTGGACCACCTCAAACCTGATGAGATCAAGGGAGTACAACGGGGCGTCTTTGAGATCGGCCTGAATGTTATCGATCACCTCCCCTTCGTCTGCTTTCGGATCTTTGAAGTCACCTCAACCAAAGGCTTTGGCCAACCCCCGCCCGCCCGCCTGCTGCTGCCCTGGCACGAATGCCCCTTCCACCTATCCCGCTTCGACCCCCAGGTCCTGCCCGACTTTGATGGCTTCCGGGCCAACCCCGAAGTCCATCTAGCCCTGACCGTAATCTTGACCGACTGGCCCAGCATGGTGGTCAGGGCCCTGCGGATGTTTACCCTCTCCCCCTTCTTCACCCAGAAACTTGATCGAGGCCCTGCTCACCACCGCCACCGCCCACACCTACGAGGGCTATGCCCTGGCGGTGAACCGTATTTTTGAAACCTACCCCACCGGTGCGATCGGCGAGGGTAGCCGGGTGCGGTGTAAGTCGGGGGATTGATTAGAGTTATTGAAAAACAAGTGGGGTACACCTTACTTGATAGCGATATCTAGACTTGATAGCAATATCTAGAGCTGAGTAAGACTTCATTAGGGATATGAATTGTTTTAGTGCTTTACTCAGCCTCGTCATTATCTTCTAAAAGGATTGTGTTTAGGAGATTAAGTTCGCTAGAAGCCATGAAGTATCGGTTATCAAATACTGTCTCTAGCTGGCTGATGGTTCTTTGACCGACTACAGCCGCCCAGGGGAACTCTTGATAAATAGGCAGAACTGGCATAATTAGTCCCTGGGATGTCAATGCAGTTCCTAGGGCATCGCGCCAGGTTACTGGGTCTTCTAGTAGTTTTTTCCTGCCACCATCCTCGGGTTGTGCTTTCCAAAAATGAGGATAGTCTAGTGGTAGAGCAACCACAATGTTATCGGTTTTGGTATCTTGTAAAGTTGAATATTCCCTTGCTGGTCCTTCCTTCTCCCGAATAAGCAGACGGTGAAGCTCTTTGGCGGGTTGCCGCAGCCTAGGTGGGAAGCTAATATTGTCAGCAATTGAGCTTAAAATTCCTAGCAAACTAAGGCTACCTTCATCCACATCGGCACGCCAGGTCTCGAAGCTAAATCTCTCTTCGGCTTTTCTTCCTCGCCAGTCTTCTATCCAGAAAGGGCCAACACAAGTCAGTTCTTTGGGAACAGTTAAGCTTTCATGGGTCAGCGATCCTAGTAAGCGGCTAGTAGGGCGTGAAATAGTTTTGGCTAGAGCTTCGATCGCGTTGTAGTCCACATAGGAAGCTGTGCCTACTTCTGGAGAAAATCCCTTTAGATTGAAGTGAGCAAACAGCCCTTCCACCAGCTGCTGGGCTTTTTTCACTAAGGCTCTGTCTTCCGGGTTATGGTCATCACACAGAAACACCTGAGCCTCTCGAAGAAAGTCGCGGAGGTCATCGGACATCAGGCTTAGCAGTTCTTCGTCGCCGACAAATCCTACTGGCACAAAGGCAATGCTTTGTCGTTGAAGGCCGGCGTCTCCTTTAATGCGGGTGTGGATGGTGGAGCGCAGCATTAAAAGCAGCGTTAGAAGATCGGTAGACTGCCGCAGCCAACGGCGATCGTGATCTCCGGAGTCTTCGGTGATCATAAAATCGTTGATAAGCATCACCAGGCGGCGAGCCTTATGGTCGCCCGATACTTTTTGACCTGTTACGGCGTCGGTGTATAGACCGCGACCTCGATAGATAAGTTGGGCTACTTCCATGAGAGCAGCTTCTATGTTGAATCGGGGAATAGAGGCGATGATCCAATCAGTTTTGGGGAACGAAACGCCCCTGGCCCCGGAGGAAGTCATAAGAAAGACACGGACTTGGTCCCGTTTAGGCTCTTGAACCAGTTTGAGGCGCTGGTTTTCCCGCACACTTTGATCCAAGATTTCAACATCATTGGAAGTAAGTAATGATGCTTCGGTCTCTGTTAGGTTTTGTCGTAGTTGTCTTAGGAAGGCCTTGTCTTGGGCAAAAAAGATAACTTGCTCAGCTCCCTGATTTAATGCCTTTTCGATTTCAAGCTGAGCATTGCTGAGCAGTTCTTTGGCAGACTGCTCGCGCACAGCCTGTCGGATAGGCTGAGGCTGCCCATCACTGGTAAGGTTTGGGGTGATAGAGGCTAACCGAATGCTGTAGTTGATGTCGAGGGTAGATGCCGGATAGCTGTTGGTCATGACGTGAAGGGTAGGATGTCGCCCTGAACCGACTTTCATGATTGTGCCAGAGACACGAAAGGGGCTGCTGCCGTTAGTTGGGCTAATCAACACCTTATCTGGAGCACGATCACCAGAATTTAGATAGCTGCTGAGCACTACTTCGTTACTCAACGAGGCATCTGAGATGATCAGCACCACCCGAAAGGGGCAGTGCTCTTCTTCAAAGGGGTCGATAAACTGCTGGGTGAGCCACTCGGCTAGGCCATGACAGAAAAGCGCTCCAGCTCCATCGCCTGCGACCTCATCGACCATGGCGATAATAGTCGGAATTTTTTTGGCAAAGTTTAGCCGTTCGTGCTTACCTGCGGTGGTGTTGGCGTTTTTGCTAAATAACTGGCTGAGAGCATCAATCGTGGTCTGGCTCTTGAGCGAGCGGTACCCCTGAATGGCAGCAGTCAGCACCAGCCGGTTGACCTTAGGATTTACATCGAGCAACTTGCGGGCTGAGATCGCAAGTGTTCTTAAAACCCCTGGTCGAGTCTTTGATTGCATGCTGTCTTCTCGCTCGTTGCGGGCACGCTTGTACCGCCTTGAGGCGACAATTTCGGTGTCAATATCCTGCTCTTCCTGAGGGGTTACAAATAGGGTATTGCAGATGGGATGCTTCAAGCCAGCGACTCCGTCTGTAACGACAGCACTGTCAATTTGCAGTTTTTTGGTGCCTGGAGTGTAAATCTTTTTCTCATACCACGGAGCCGCTGAGCTAATTAGCTTTGCGTTGGATGTCAAGGTTAAAATACCGCTCGGCTGGCCCTGGTCATTGTGGGCGAGTTTGGCCGTCACATCTCGGTTGATGACGACTCGGGGACTGACGTAAAGAAAGCAGTAGCCTTCGTTCTGCTGGGCTAAGAACTGAGTGACCGCAGTGGTTTTGCCGATGCCTGGATTGCCTTCTAGCGCAATCACGTTTAGTTTACCCGGTTGTGCTGCGTCAAGTCCCGCTACTACCGCAGCAGCGTGGGCATCTCTGAGGGTGACCTTACCGGTTGGAGAAAGGCGCTGGTTAAGAGCTTTGGTAATGGCTGGTTGAGGATCGCCACCGAAAAAATCTTTTAGGGCCTCTGTGGATTTTAGGGAGGAGAGAGCATCTTCTACTGATATCGCTTGCATCGGGTTATAGAAGTCCTTGACTGTTTCAGAAAAGAACAGGTGCAGTGAACTGGCTAACTTAGGGGCTTTATTACCGATGGTTTTGGCCTGTTTTCTGAAGTCTGATGGGAGCAATCTCACCAGCTTATTGAACACAATCTGAATTTCTTTATCCAGATCATCACGGGCGTCATCTTTTAACTTGCGAGCTTTTCGGTAAGCTTCACCCAAAGACGCCATAAGTTGAATTCGAGGATCACTTCCTTGAGTACCGTCCTCAAAATTGGCAGTTATGCTTTCTAGACCGTTTGATGTGACAGCTATCGCGCTGGCCTGGCACTTTCCAGTCAGACGGCCCTGTTTGACTAGCAGGTTGATCAGCCGCTCCGTGTAGGAGGAAGCTTGGCAGAGTTTGTAGAGGGGCTTGTCACTGCCGCTAAAGGCCATCAGGTGATCCGACAGCTGTTGGCTGATCGCTATCTCGCTGCTTTCAACCTCAGCACAGACTCGGGCAAATACACCGCGTGACTCAATGTAGCGGGCATAGCGATGAACTTCGTTGCAGTGGGGTTCCTCGGTTCTAAAATCCGCCAGCTTGGGGGGAGCGTTGTAGGAAAACTCTAGGCAAAGAATGACATTCTCGGGTCGTTTAATTCTGCGCTGAGTAGATGCCTCGGCAGCCTTTAACCACAGCAAGAAATCGGCTCGGCCAGGTTGTCCACGCTGGAGTAATGCAATATCAGCAGGACCAGGCAGGTTAAAGGCTTGCTTAAAGGCGAGAGCCGTTTTCTCAATCCCTTTGTCGTAGGGTTCTTCAACTCCAGGCAGTGAGAGTGGAGCCCAAATAGCTTCGATTTGAAAATGTTTGGCATTATTGCGCGTTAGGTATTCGCGCATAGTGCTCCATCCCAGCCCATAGCCGAAGACCAATAGGTGTCGGATGTTAGACTCTATCCACTGTCTAACATTTTGATCCGTGACGTGGAGATCCCGGATGACTCTTTGAGTGACATCGGCGACCTTATACTCTCCCCACCCTTCTAGGGATGGATGTCCCAGTGACAGCAGGTTTTGCTGCAGCAGGTAGGCAATTACGCCGCGCTGAACTGCAATCTCAAATACGCGACCCCAGGTCGAGGCCTGTAACAG
Source organism: Nodosilinea sp. LVE1205-7 (assembly GCA_041879365.1). Lineage (GTDB taxonomy): Bacteria > Cyanobacteriota > Cyanobacteriia > Phormidesmidales > Phormidesmidaceae > Nodosilinea. Next base: position 646,255 of record CP089923.1, read on the forward strand.
AAAGTCCTTTTCCATCACGGTTGTCTCCGGTGCAGGGTCTGCGACACATGGGTGAGGAGGGCGGGGTAGCTGAGGTAAACTCGGCCTCGGCGGCGAGAGTGCAAAATCTCGACTTCTCCAGCAGCTTCCCGAGTAGTGGGGAGAATCCACCGAAAGGGATCTAATACGGGGATGAGCTGTCCCCCTTTTACCCCTCGCTCAGCTTCAATAAAGTGCAATCCCCGCAGTACTGCTGTCAGGCAAGGATGGATGAGGGAATCGCCCTCTGGATCAAGTAGGTGCTGGCGGGCACGTTCTGTCCAAGTAATGTTGCTCACCCGTTGGTCAGACACTAGGAAGTATACACAGAACCCAGATTGGGGCCGCTTTTCTTGATCGATAACGTGCAGTGTGGCAAAGGTATAGACGGGAATGATGTCTCGTACCCGCTCCATGGCGGTATTGCGGAGAAAGTTAACATGGTCTCCAGCTTTCAAAATTTCAAAGGCGGCTTCTCCTGGGCTTCGCTTGCGCAGGCGGGTCGCGGGGAAAACATCTCGTAGTAGGGGGTAAAGGGTCAGGTCTGGAAACGATTGAAAGACCTCTTCGAGAAAGGTAACTGGGGTCAAAGGCGCGTTGTGGTCGGCAATACGGTTGAGATGACGACTCCCATAGGCATGGGACAGCAAAACAATGTGCTTGCAGCCAAGCTGCCGAAGATGCCCAATTTCTTCTCGGACAATGCGCTGGTTCTGCATCTCCTCTTCGGATCTGACAATGTCAGATTGGGTGCGCTCTGACTTGAGTTCGTACCCAGAAAAGGGCTGGGCGATCGCGGAGGCGACATAGCTCTGGGTAAAGAACAGGTCGCTTCTGTTATCGCCTTTTAGGGTGGGGGCTTCATCGCAGGGGCGGGTAGAGTAGGAGATCAGGCCGATTTTCTCGACCTGGGGTTGAGATGGGGTGGTCAATGCTAGGGGAAAAGCACTGATTAAGGCATCAAAGGCACCAGAGTTGACGTACCGAGCTGAAGTAGAAGCTAGATTGTCTAGGGTGATCCCTTGCATACGGACTGGGCCATCCTGGGCTAGCAGCGCTTCAATGGACTGGGCTGCTCCGTAGACGTAGGCTTCGCCCTCACTGTTGCTATTTTTGCCAGTCTGCTGAAGGCGTAGCATCAGGGTTGTAAAGTCTGTAGGCGACTCTATCGCACCGTTGCGCAATCGCTGAATGATGCGCCACAGGCAGCAGTAGACTAGTACAGGAAAGGCAGCGATTGCGGCGGCATGCCACTGTTGGGTATCTGGTTTTCCTTTTGAGGGCCATTCTGGCGGGTTAAGGTGCGCAACTCATATTCAACTAGGACAGACGACGACAGTGCCCATGCTCTTGCTTGCTTAGCTGTTGGGGTTAAATCGTAATCTTTGTCTATAGCCGACTCACAGGGTACCCAAACGACCTGAAGCATTTGTCCTGGGAACAGCCGTTGGGCTTTCATAGCCTGATGGTCTGTCCCCTTGAGTATCAGGTTTTGCTCTGTCAACTCAGTAGTGACTTTGAGAGAGAACAAGAGCTGAGGTACGTTAGGACTCTCAGAAATTTCGATGTGGTTAAACCACTCCACCGACTCCTGGCTCTGGCTTTGAGCACTCACCAATAGGTCTTTGACCCCTGGTTCAGCTCCTTCCAGCCGGCTCCAAGCCACAATGCTTCGTTTGACACAAATAAATTGCTGCGCTGTGCGGCGTTGGGCCTGGACCACAATCTTTTTGCCTTTGTCTTGTAGCACTTTAATCAGCGCTCGTGAAACGGCACGCATGACTTCAGTACGATCTCTCAAATCTTGAATCAAGGTTTGGATACCTAGCCTACCTTCAGCCATTAAGGTCACCAGGCGTGCCTGGATAGTCTGAGTAATTGTTGTCGTTGAAATTTCCTGAGCTTCTCCGCCGTTCTTGGGGATGACGGCATCCAGCACAATTAGTTCAGCCAGGCGTCGGCACAAGCTGTAGGGCGACACGCTGAGTGGGTCTTCCGCCAGCAGGGTTTCGTTGATGTAGTCTAGGCGTGCGTCGAAGGCTGGTTTCGCTTTTTCTGGATTATTGCCATTGATGCGGAATCGGTAGCTAACCCCTCGCTGAACGCCGTAGCTATCTTTGTTGCTGACCTTCTCCTCAAAGATTTGAGTTTTCCATTCGGGCCATACCGCTAGGCATGAGTAGAAGGTGGCCTGGTTGAGGTAGGTAGCTAGGTTAAAATCAGCATTCTGACCATAGAGGGCGGTCAGGTCAATGGACAACCCATTTGTTTTGACGTCTTCCACTAGCACTAAAACCCTGTTGATGTACTCCACCAGATATCGATAATCGTGCTGGGTACTGCTGCGAGCCTGTTCAGCAACGGTCTCCATAATCTTGAAGGTGACATTTAGTCGCACACGGGATAAGGCGGTGTCGTCTAGAAAATTGAGGAATCGCGTAATTTGGCTATCGGCTCGATCTCGTTCAGCTTCCAAGCTGTCAATGGCGGTGTCGATGTCGTCTTCTTCATAATCGCGCTGTTCGAGTCGGGATGCGATCGCTTCTTTCATGCGGCCAAAGCAGTCATCGGCCTCGACCTGCTCTACTGCTAACAAAACCTTGGCAACTGCCGCAGAACCGTTACGATCGCTGGCGTCGAACGTCAGAGGCTTAAGATTAGCCTGGTAGACTTGATTTTTGAAGGTTGCTCCCACAGAGGAGGCTAGGGTTTGAAACTGCTGGGCTGGGTTGTCTAACAAGAGCCTGGACAGGTTAGACTCATTGGTTAGAGCAGCATCTAAAGCCTGATCGATTGCCGCGATCAACTTATCAAGGTGTCCCGGTAGCTTGGCTGGGTTGCCCTCTGACAGTTCTCCGCCTAACTTGGCTCTGAAGCCAAAGGGAGGTGCATCGAAGTTTTGGACAAAACCACTGGAATCCGAGGGCTTGAAGGCGTCTTTGAACTTGGGGTGGGAGAAAAGTCTAATCAAGACCGCTGAGGTACAAATTCGCAAGCGAGTCTTTGGGTCAGTACTGAAGAGAAACAGAGAATCGATTTCTAGGGTCGAAATCCTTAGATGTATCCTGCTCAGTGAGAATTGAATCGGCTAGTAGCTCTAGCAGCTTAGCCAGATCAATAGATGGCCGAGCTGAAGGTGCCTGAATTTTGGCACCCCGATCTTGGATAGGCATATTGAGTGGTCCTCCTTATCTTGGTCTTGCGACCGCTTCACTCTCTCCAGGCGACCAACCCAGAGGAGTGGAAACTAAGCAATGAGTAACTTAATAGTGCCCGAAATGTCAAGCCCTGCTGAGGCAGGTCAGCAATTTTCATATAGCTTTAATTGGAAAGCCTATGTTTCTGTTAAGCGATTTAACCTGCATTATTCATAACTACTTATGAGAAACACCTCAAACCTATCCCAGGAAAAGGTTTCAGCGAATTCCCGATTTTTATAGTGTGCTTTTATACACAAAGTCCGAGATGGAATGCGAATAAGAGTTTCAGAATTTACCAACACTTTGGTGAATAGTCCAGGCTTGGAGTACTCGAAGAGCTATCCTAGCAGGATAGAAAGTCTGCTACAGGGCAATCGAGATAGGATAGTCACTCTAGATTTCGCAACCACTGAAGCGTTTCATTGACCAGTACCGTAGTGGCCACCGAGATTAACATTCAGGCCCTGCAGGTCCCTATTCTTCTATGCCCCCAGATACTCCCACCGGGCCATCCGCCCCCGGCCATCCAGGTGGGTAAAGCCTAACCGCCCCCCCTGGGCCAACCCGCCCTGGGTCCCCCACCAGCTATCTAAGGCCCCATAGACCTGGGCCGGACTCATCCCCGTTACCGTAAAATCTACCCCATCGCCATAGAGATGGCGGGAATTACTCGCCCCTCCCACCGCCAGATTAACCGCATAGGGCCTTAGCCAAGAGGTAATGGTAATACGCCGATTCCCCAACTTACGCCGCACCTGCTGCATCACCCGGGCCATCTTAATAATCTGCTCCACCTGACCCCGATTATCCGGCTGCCGGAACGTCTTACCATCCCAGTGCAACGCCTCCGCCCAGGTGAAAGACAAAGCCTGGGGGTCAATCGGATCTGACATAGTAAACAGAGTCGAAAACCCCGGCAACTTAAAATTCACACTCTGCTGCCCCCCTCCTTAATTCGCCCCGGCCTATCCGCCGGTTGATTACTGACACTATAGCCACTGGGATCTTCACAGTGGGGGCCATAGACATACCAGGTATTGCGCCCACTGGCATGGAGCTCCACCAGATTAATCCGCGCCCGGTCTAAGGTAAAGCGAAGATGATCCCCCTCCGCCTTATAGGCCAGAATCGGCAACAACTTACCCTTCTCCACCGGCAACAACGTCTTAGGCGGCAATAACCGGGCCTGCTCAGGGGAGGGCTTGAGGATGGTGGACTGGGTGATGAGGAGGTGCATAAGAGGGGAGTGGGGAGTAGGGGGAAAGGGGGAAAGTAGTCAGTAGTCAGGGGTCAGTAATCAGGAGTTTGAGAGGCAGGATTTTCGCTATGGGTAAGAGTGATCAGGATTTTGTCTAAATGCGGGTTTGGGCAAGGGGAAACCCATGGCTTCAGCCTGGCCCCCTGAACACTCTCCAAGTAACCTCCAGTGAGGGTTTTGATTGGCTCCCTCCTGACCACTGATCCCTGATCACTGACCCCTCTTGCCCCGGTATTTTTCTTGCTTGAGCATTATTATAGATCGCATGTACTATGGCGAAAAGCTGTAGGAGATTGCGCTATGGACAACCCCCCTTCTGTACCCTCCTTGACTTCGCCCCCTGCCCCTGGCCTGCCGGTTATCCCTAGCATTGGCCTGGGGGAGATGGGTTTTATGGCGATCGCGGCAGTGTGGTTATTACAGACCGTACTCAAACAACACACCTCCCAAGTTTCAGAATCCTGGCAGATGCTAGAAAACCTGGTGGCCGCTCAGCAGGAGACCAACAAACAACTGGTGGAAACCAACCGAGAGCTGATCCTCCGGTTGGGCCGCATCCATGAACGCCTAGAACGATTGGAACGATTGATCCACGACGTCCCCCGGCTGCGTCTATCTAGCGGGGAGGAGGACAGGGGGAAGGGGGAGGGTAGTAATCAGTAATCAGAAATCAGTGGTCAGAAGGGCCAAATGGCAAAGTAACTGACCGTAGGAAGGCTTCTTTCCCTCCTTCTGACCACTCACTCCCCTACCCCCTACGCCATCACTCCCCCCATCCCTCTCCTGATCACTGACCCCTGACTCTTGACCCCTCCCATGCCTCGTTCTGCCAAGAAACCCACCCCAGAACAACTGGCCAAGATTGAAAAGCTGGCTGGGTTGGGCTGTACCTTGAACCAGATTGCGATCGCTATTGACATCAGCCCCCGCACCCTGGACCGCTGGAAAGCTACCCCAGAGGTGGAACGGGCCTACGGCCTGGGCCGCCTGACCGCCTCCCAGGCCGTCGCCCAAAAGCTCTACGACCTGTGTATGGAGGGCAACACCACCGCCATTATCTTCTGGCTGAAGAGCCAGGCGGGATGGACGGATAAACCGGTGGAGGAACCGATTAACCCCGCCCAGGTGGTGATTTACTTGCCAGATAACGGAAGAGGGGATAGGGAGGGCGACAGGCCCAGGGCGCAAGGCGCAAGGCGGGGAGATATAAGGATCTTTCTGTTATCAATTACGCCCAGGTTCTGTTCTCCGTCTCTCTTTACCCCTTCTGTCGCCCGTTGCCTTGCGCCTTCCCCATTCCCCATTCCCCATTCCCCATTCCCCACTGCCTACTCCCTACTCCCCCTATGTATGTCCTCTTCGCTCTCTCCCTCTCCCTCCTGCTCTGGCTGACCTGGACTAATCCTGGCCTTGACCCTGGTGATCGCGGTAGCTTTCCTGGCCGTCGGCAGGGGGGCACTGTCAGGGGGATATTCCCCCCGGGGGCCATGAGCCTGACCATTCGGCCCCAGCCGGGGCCCCAGGAGGCTTTTTTGAGTAACCCCGCTGATATCGTCATCTACGGCGGTGGGGCGGGGGGTGGCAAGACCTTTTCCCTACTGCTGGACCCGATCCGTCACCTGCATAACCCCCGCTTTAGCGCCCTGATTGTGCGCAGCTCCTACCCCCAGATCAAAATGCCCGGCGGCCTAATCGACGCCTCCATGCAGATCTACCCCTACCTGGGGGCCGCTTCAAAATCGCCGCCCTCACCTGGGAATTTCCCTCCGGGGCCAAGATCGTCTTTCGCCACCTGCGCTTTGACAAGGACGCCCATAACTTTCAAGGCTCCGAAATCCCCGCCATCCTCTTCGACGAAGCCACCCAAATTAGCGAATACTGCTGGAACTACCTGGCCTCCCGCAACCGCTCCACCTGTGGCGTCCGCCCCTACATCCGGGCCAGTTGTAACCCCGACCCCGACCACCACCTGAAAGCCCTGATTGCCTGGTGGCTCGGGGAAGACGGCTTCCCCATCCCCAGCCGTTCTGGGGTACTGCGCCACTTTGAACGCATCGATGGCCAGATCACCTGGTTTGACCAGCCCACCGACCACTCCCGCTCCCTCACCTTCATCCCCAGCCGGGTGAGCGATAACCCCGCCCTGCTGAAGGTCAACAAGGAATACCTGGCCGCCCTACGCTCCCTGCCCCTGGTGGAACGGGAACGCCTACTAGAAGGTAACTGGGCCATTAAACCCGTAGCCGGCAAAGTCTTTCGCACCGACTGGTTTAAACTCCTACCCCCCGGCCCCCTCCCCCAGCTCACCCGCACCCTGCGCAGTTGGGACTTCGCCAGCACCCGAGATCGCCAGGGCACCGACCCCGACGCCACCGCCAGCGTCAAACTAGGGCTAATGCAAAACGGCGGCATCCTCATCCTCGATGTCACCGTTGACCACCTCACCCCCGCCGGCGTCACCACCCGCCTGCAGGCGATCGCCGCCGCCGACGGCCCCGGCGTCGCCATTCGCTGGCAACGGGACCCCGGCCAGGCCGGAGAATACCAAACCCAACACCTACGCAGCCTACTGACCGGCTACGACGCCAAAGGCCTCACCACCCGCCTGAGTAAACTAGAACGAGCCGGTCCCCTGAGCCGCGCCGCCGAATTTGGCGAAGTTTACCTACTGCAGGCCCCCTGGACCCATGGCTTTATCAACGAACTGGTCAGCTTCCCCGACGGCACCCACGATGACCAGGTAGACGCCGCCGCCGAAGGCTACATGGAATTGACTGGTATGGGAGTGCCCCGATTTGGCACCGCCGCCTTTAGGTAGAGAGGGGAGGCTTTGGTTGAGGGAATGGTGAACCCACTTGCCCCAGAGACTATTTCCTGGACATCACAGAATCTTAAGTATCATAGCGGTGAGATCGCTGGATACTGGATACTTGTACTGAAACTATTCATACAAGACCCCTACAAGGGCATTTAAGCTAACGAATCATTATCTATAGAGGCACTAGACAACAAGTGATTTTACCCTCATTATTAGGTGTCGCCCTTCTTAGCACTTGTGTTGCTTTTTTCTGGCTAGCAATTCCTGTTTTTATAATCCAGATTTGTATTGACAAAGTCATTGTTCAGCAAGAGGCTGGTTCGGTTATTGCTCTTAGCATTTTTGCTATAGTAATTTTTCTGTTTGCTAGTGGATTAGAAATAGTTCTCGGGATTCTTACAGCACGAGTCTCCCACCATCCAATGCCTGAAAGCTTTCTGAAACTTGCCATCGAATTGCCAAAAATTTTACTATCGCTAGCCCTTATTTTTTTCTATAATAAAAATTTTGCGGCTTTAACCTGCCTGATTGTAATGCTTGGTAGCGTTATCTTTTGTTTTATTCAGTATATTAGAGAGACGTATCAATCCCGTGTAGAGAAACGAGTTCAGTCTTTTATACAGGGTACTGTTGCAACATCTTCCCGTATATTAATTGGCTTTACAGCACTGCTTACATTTCTCTCTGGCATAGCTTTAATTGTGCGAAGTGAAATAACACTTGGTCAACTGGCGGTATTTATTTGTATAAGCGTACAGTTGACTATTTCAATATCAAATACCATGAGATCCATCATCCAGCTTAGACCAGTATAGAAGGGGCTGAAAAAGAGGAAGTTATCTGACTATGCCATTTCTCAGCCATGGCCGATCGCATCGAAATCGAAACAGATCGCCTACACCTGCGACAGTGGCACCCCACCGATCGCCAACCCTTTGCTGCCCTCAACGCCGACCCCCGGGTGATGGCCTTTCTACCCAGCCAGCTCACCCGGGCCGACAGCGACGCCCTGGCGGATCGCTGCCAGAGCCTAATTGAACAACAGGGCTGGGGACTGTGGGCAACGGAACTAAAAACCTCCCACCAGTTCATTGGATTTGTCGGCCTACACCAACCCTCTCCCCAACTACCCTGCTCCCCCTGTGTGGAAGTTGGCTGGCGACTCGCCTTTGACCACTGGGGTCAGGGGTTAGCCACTGAAGCCGCCCGTGCCGCCCTCCAGGTCGGGTTTGTCGACCTCAACCTAGCGGAAATCGTCTCCTTTACCGCCCTGGGTAATCGCCGCTCCCGGGCGGTGATGGAACGACTAGCCATGGTTGAATCAGGCACCTTTGACCACCCCCACCTACCGGAGGATAGCCCCCTGCGGCCTCATTACCTGTATCGCCTGTCTCGACAGACCTACCTCCCCTCCCCCCTCGTAGTGGCGCCCTATAAAAAAGGCCACCCCCCGCCATACCCATTCATCCGTACTATCCTGGGGACATTGCTCCTGCCCCCTGCCATGCGCTGGTACACCTTCTGGGACGACCAGGGCCAATTCCACCGCCTGCCCAGCGTCACCACCATCCTCAACCTCACCCAGCCCCCCCAGGTCAGGGCCCAGCTCACCCAGGCCCTAGCCAACCACCCCCTGGCCAGCACCCGCAAACGCCAAACCAGCCGCCAACGGGGCGATCGCCTGGACCAGTGGTTCAAAGCCTGCTGCCACCAGGGCAAACTCCTCCCCCTTCCCCCCGAGATCGCCCCGTTGGGCCGCCAGCTCAAACCCTACCTGACCCAACTACTCGCCCTACCCCAACCCCTCTACCCCAACCAACCCGTCTTCAACCCCGACCACGGCTACGCCGGCACCCTGGACCTGGTAGCCAGCCACCCCCTCACCCCCGGCCTGGTACTCTACGAACTAAAAAGTACCGGTTACAAAATCTGGCCCCAGGCGATCGCCGACGCCGAACTCCAGGCCGCCGCCTACGCCCTAGCCTGGCCCCACCAATTCCCCCACCTACCCATCACCGCCCTAGCCACCCTCCACGTCACCCCCTACAGCCTGAAGGAAAACCTGATCCTCGACCCCAACGCGATCGCCCAGCTCCAGGGGCAGTTTTTGAAACGGCTGCGGGGGTTTGGGGCGGCGTATAGGCAGGTGATGGGGTGACGGCGCAGGGCGAAAGGCAGGGAGGGCGACAGGCGCAAGGCGCAAGGTCCTCAAATACGAGGATTTTTCTGCCATCAACTACTTTCAGTTTTTATTCCCACCCCTCTTTCCTCCCTTTCCGTCGCCCCTCGCCCATCGCCTCTTCCGATACCCCACTCCCCACTGCCCATTACCCACTCCCCTTCCGTCGCCCGTTGCCCTGCGCCTGTCGCCTTGCGCCCCCATGCCCAAACGCTACCCCCGCCCCCGGGCCAACCCCTCACCTACACTCCCCTGGAAACGGCCCAGTATGTCAGTCGTAAGGCTCGGGTGCAACGGGGTCTGACCCTACGGCCCGAGCGCCGTCAGGGCCACCCTGGGGGCTGGCATCTATTCTTTCGCTCAGCCCGGGGCCCGGCCCTCTATGGCGGCTGCCACCGGGTCACCGCCCAGCGTTACCAGGAGGACAGCACCGGTGGCAGCGGTGGCAACGGCCTCCCCCCTGCCCCCCAGCGGGCACCGCCCTGAGCTACACCTGGAGCTTTGTTGACCTGGGCTACGACATCGGCCTCGACCTGATGCAGGAAAGCTGGGCCCTGGTGCCCGGCACCATCGCCTACTGGATGGCCCAGGCCAATGCCTACGACCCCATTCTCTACCCCACCCTGGACTATGGGGGTTACGAAATGGTCGGCTTCAGCGACTACGGCGTCAACTACGATAACCTGATCATCGATCGCGCCTGGCCCGATAGCCAGGGCGACCAGATCAGCCTACTCAGCCAGTTCTTCTTGATCAGTGACACCCCCACCCGGCCCAGCACCTCTACCGCCTTCAACAATGCCTACCCCAACGCCCCCTGGCGGCTAGTCTCCGTCACCGGTGCCGACTTTAGCAGCAGCAGCGACCAGGGCTTTGAAAACGACACCTACTGCGACCCCGGCGGCGGTAATCACCTCCCCCCGGCTATATCCCTGGCCAGGGCCCCTGGGCCTACACCTGTAGCTGCCCCGACCATAGCCATAGCGAAACCCCCTACCAGGTGCCCACCTACCCCAGCCAACGGCGATCGCGGAACTGGCCCGCCACCCGACCCCCCTTCCCCTGCAAACACATCATCGCCGCTGCCCTAGCGATCGCGGATCAGCGATCGGTACAGCAGTGGAGTCAGGAGGCGGAGGGGGATTTGGGCATCAGTGGTCAGTAGTCAGTGATCAGGAGTCAGGAGCAAGAGAAACAGCCTTCATGCTGTCAGTGGCTTCGCCGTTTTGGGGAGTGTTTAGAAAACCCTGCCAAATCACGCGAAACCATTGATTACTGGTTGCCAGAATCAGGATTTACACAAAACCCTGATCACTCCCCACCATCGATGGTCTAGTGATCAAAGGATGGTCAGCCTGGAACACCCCACATCTATTCCCTGTCAACCTGCGGAATGTAGGCTATAGAGCTAGGGTCTGAGCAATAGTCTTAGCCACCAGCCGACTTTGCCAGTAGCTTTCATGGGCGCTACCGCCCCACAGCAGGGGCAAGATACCCTGGGTTAGGGGAAAACCATAATGCTCTGTGATCACATCCCTCACCTGCACATAGAACTGGGCGGGTTGGAGCAGAGTCGGGATTACCCCCTGCAGGGTATAGGCGATGGGATCGCCAGGATGGAGGTAGTTATACCAGGGTAGGGGCCGCTTACCATTTTTATGGTAAAGATTTTGCAATAGCTGGCGCAGGTTGGGGGCTAGATCGTGGCTACTTTCACCGGTGACCGATAGTAGACTGAACAAGGCCAGGGGAGAACCCAGGGTGTGGATACTGGCAATCTGTAGGCCTTCCTCGGGTTTGGGGGCCAACCCAAACAAGACTTCGCGAATTTCCCTAATTGCCTGATTAAGATCGCGGGTGCTGGTGTCTTGATTGAGGCGAGGGTCTTGCCAGCGGCCAGCGAATAGCAGGTCAAAGAGAATCACCGTACCCAGACTATGGGTGACCAGGTGCAGGCGATCGCCAGGCTGACGGTGCCGCAGTTTCTCCAGGGTGATATCGCGAAACTGATAGGCCACCTTAGCCCCCACATGGCGACTGAGGTAGAGGGCGGCATCACCGACAAAGGGAAGAATAGTCTGGCTGCGAAACTCTTGAAACCAAAGCTTTTGCCACTGGGGCGACTTTTTTAGACCATCGACCAGATTGGTTTGGTAATCGACGTTGAGGTTACCCCAGAACAGGTAAATCGGTTCTAACCGGCGATCCTTACCTTCAAGGTACTGCCCCACACTTTGGAGGATGGCATTGCAGTTACCCTCAAAGGCCTGCCGGTCGCGACTTTTAACCCCATGGACAAAGAAGATGTAGTCGGTTGTCATGACTGCTGCTCCTTAGAACTGCCGTTGGCTGAAGGCCACCCGCCATTACTGCTTCTGATGGTAGGGGAAACAGTAGGGCAACGGAATACGCCTCACTACTGCTTATTCCAAGACCTGGGGAGCAGATTCCGGATAGTTGATAAATCGTCACCTTTCCCCGCCCTGCACCCCGATAGTACGCTAGTATTGATCGCAAATTCATTCCCTTCCGTCCGTCCATGCCCTTCGCCAGCCCTACCCCCCAGAGAATTGGCAAATACCTGGGGTATCCGGCCAGCAATAGCAGCCAGCAGGCTATTGCCGCGGCCCTGAGCGCCATTGAAACCATGACCCATAGTGGCTACAGTAACGCCGCGATCGCCACCGTTGAAGACTACCTGGGCCAACTCGACACCCTCGCTACCGCCATCAATAGCCAACGCAGCCTGGAAGGCAGCACCCTGCTGCCGGAGCTGAGGCGCGAATACCGCCGCTTTGTCGCCCTGGTCAGCATCACCACCGGCCTCGAGATCTACACCGACACCTCAGGAGCCTCCCTGGTATGAGCACCGTCCAAAAAGCCGTCGCCGCCGCCTTGATCCAACAGGCGATTGTTAACCTGAAAGCCCAATGGGAACACCTCAGCCCCGCCCAGATCGCCCAACTGAAACTGATTATCGACAACCGGGAGCGCCTCGACCATGACCATCACTGACCCGGAACGGGAAACCATCCGCGCCGTACTGGGCTACCCCCTGGAATCGGTGTACACCAAAAAAATCGACGACAGTTGTAACCGGATCACCCAACACTTCCCCCAGGCGGAAGCCACCCTGCGCAGCGCGCTACTGGAAATAGCCCGGATTCAACAGCAGATTAAAAACGTCCGCCCCTTCGCCGCCGAAACCTTCTCTAGCAGTGGGGCTGGCACCCGCCAGTACAACCAACCGGAACGCCTGGGTAGCCTTTACCAGGAAGGCCGCCGCTGGGTACAGGAAGTGGCCGCCCTAATGCGCATGCCCCCCTACCGCCCTATTTTCCCCAGCTCCTCCGGTACCGCAGGCCGGATTAACCGGTCAGGGGGCTAAATCAGTTGCTCTAATACATCAGGGGAATAGCACTGGCTCAGATCCTCCGGGGCCAGGGGAAAGTCAAAGTCTAGCTCCTCCTCCTCCTGGGTAAGGATGAGGTTCCATTTCTGGAGCAACCCCGGATCGATGTTCTGGGGTGGGACAGACTGAAACCTTTTGCCCTTAGTCTTCAACGGAAAAAGCCGGTGATGGGTCCGAGTCATGGCGGGTATGGTGGTGTAGTTTAGCCTTAGCCTGCCCCTGGTAGCTCCGGGCCCCCCAGGGGATCACCCGGGTTAGGTAATTTGGCGGAGGGGTGAGATCGCGCCAGTGTTCTGGGGGGAATAGTCTCTACTAGCTTGGATTAGTGATGACCTGGTTACTCAGCCTGACTCCCTAGCACCGTCCCGGTAGCCGCTAGCCAAGTTGGACGGTATCTGGGCTCAACTGCGATCGCAGCTGGGGATTGTTATCACGGCGATGTCGCCGTAAAACAATCATCTGACGGCTATATTTACCTGCCAACGGGCATCACAACAAGGCTAATCTCCGGTTCACATTCCTGCCGTTGGGTCGCCAAAGCCACCTGGGCTGGGCATATCTTTTTGTAACAGACAAATGCAGCCCAGGTTAGCCCCAGACAGGCCAAAAGCCCTATGAATAAAAGGATGTCGACGTGTAACAAAGATGTTGCGAGAAAGGGCCAACTCGCCGCGAGTCGTAGGAGAGAGAAAATTGACGTTAAGGCTAGCAACACAGCGCCCGGACAGTTTTTCTGATTGCGATCGTCAGGGCTTGCTGGGCAAACGAGATGATACCTGTTCTTTTGGAAAAATCGTTCTTATGTTTGGAAAAGGTTTCGTTTTGTTAACGACCCTCTCCGTACAGCGGCTAAAACCGTACTTTGAAAATCTCATATCATAAGTTTTCTAGAGTCCTATCGTTCCGCACCCTCCTTACCCCGCAAGGGGATGAAAACTCTATTTAAGACAGTCTTAGTTTTAACACGGCTTAGGTATTGTGTTAAGAGGTTGAAATCAAGTAAAAATAGATTTCACCTCCCCACCACGTCTGATAGGAAGGCGAAAACATTGCGCGGGCCATCGGCGGGGCTCATCCCACCTTGCGCTGGCAAAGCTAATGTGACAGAACCAGGGACTAATGTCAACGCCCGCATTTTCCTTACCCCGCAAGGGGACGGAAACCAGAGATAGCTAAGTACATTGCCCCAACCTTTAGCCAATTAGTAGAAAACACTCTCAGGAGTCTGTGATGGATAATGAATTGATGACAGCAGTTGAACGGCACCGCGAAAAGTTTGGCGAGTTTAACGCGAATATTGCAACGGTGAACTTTGATGCGCCAGGGGTTAAACAGCGAGTGTTAGATGCCATCGAAAGGGCTATCGCCACTGACACTCCTGTCAGCGATGAGTTTTTAGGGTTTTCGTTTCCTAGCGATGTGATACTCTAACCCCCAGTCCACCTGCACTTGCACTTCCACCACTCCCTCCAGGGTGGCTTTTTATTGGCTCCCAGGGCTCAGGTCTGTGGTCACTTAAGCCTGACCATAAAGAAGCCCCCTGGCGATCTAGACCTCCAGAGGGGAAAGGATTACATAACTTCACCCTCTAGGATGCCCAGGGCAAAAAGGCTCTAGTCCCCGCCATGTCGCTAAATCAGCCTATGGCGGAGGGTTGGGCGAGACTAGAATTGTAAATCTTGTGAAATTCTTCCTGATTCCCTGGGAAAGCTGTGAATTAAGGAGTAAGCCCAATAGCTGACTCCTGGCTTAAATTCCCTGAGTCCATTAAATATAGTTAATTGAGTTGCCCATGAATTTAGATACAAGCAATAAATACTAACACTTTTAGTTTAAGCAGTAAATTTTATCCCTGTCTATTTCATTTCAGAATAAAACGCTCTGATTGTCCTGATTTTGCCATCCTAGGTGGATCCAGGACTACGGTTTTTCAAGGCGAAAGACTAAGTCGGTAACGCTCAACCTTAAGCCCAAGTCAACGACCAACGACTTCCCTCGTAAGTCGTATAAAAGCGAGATTAACCCTTTATAAATGAGGATCTATTAATGGAAAAATCAACACATCAACTCGCAGGTGACACTTCATCATCGGCTTATCTAGACTTTGATAATCTTCCATCCAATCTAAAGTCATATATTTCCAGACGGTATCAAGAATATGGTATCAACCCTGAGGAAGGCTATGACTCACACGTTCCAGACGAGTTCAAGGTACAAGGCTCTGACGCTATCAGGGCTTTCTTTGAAAAAAAGATATTTCCCACAAAGTAGCTCAATCTAATGGGGGAGATAATGACGTTCAGAATACCTTCCTGGAAGACTTTTCTGAAAACAGGGCAAGAGGTGACAGAGACACTACCCTTGGCGAAGAACTTGAAGCAACGCGAGATAACCTTAGAGATGCTTACGATGGAGATATAGACGAGGATGGGGTTATGGATTTTACTCCCGATCGTCAAGCTCTTTTCACCCATCAGCACAGCCAAGCTGAAATACCTCAGCAAGTCGATGTCTCGATCAACTCCCAAGATGGAACTATTTTAGAGCCTGTCATCGAAGACGTTGCAGCAGTTAGCTTGTCCGAAGCCGACCTTGGTCAAGTAATAGCTGAAAATGAAGAGCTTCTAGGTGAGTTAGCAGAAGGCTCTGCCGCTGCTGGTGTCACCGGGGCTTTTTCTGTAGCCTTCTACGTTGCTCTCAAAGCAATTTTGTCCATGGAAGGAGCCCGTCGCCGTGGAGAAGTTGGATGGATGGATGTCGCGCAAAAGACTGTCAAGGAAGTCTCAAGGGTATTGCCGGTCGCTATGGCAGCCAGTTTGATTCTCGGCATCCTAACCCTGCTTTTCGGTTCATGGATTTTAATCCCTCTTATGCCCTTTGCTGCCTACTACGGTATTAAAGCCCCGGTGACTTTATTCTCTGTATATTGGCAAGGGCTCGATGAAGCTCAAAGGGCTGAGTTGAAAACCCTGGCTAAGGAACTCGGGGGCAAAATCGCTAGGACCATTCAGGAGTTGGATGCCAAGAAAGATAGTTCTGCTCCTGCATAAAGATTACTAAATGCCAGGTCTGTGACCGGCAACCTCCATAGTTTCAGGGTATAGGCATAGATCGGCCTAGCCTATACCCTATCGATTAGATTTCTTTCCAGTACGCAAAAACCAGTACGCAAAAGTAAAAGGAGGTATTCTCCCAAGGAGGGTACCAGATTAACTCAATGAACGATCGCGCCCTCTGGGGTATCCACGCTGGCAAAACCGGCGATGCCGATACCCTATTTCTGAAAAAGCACTTCATCGCCGTTGGCTGGGCTAAGATGGGCGACCTCGGCACCCTTCCCCCTGACCGTGAAGCCTTCAAAGCCAGGGTTGCCTCCACCTACCCTGACCTCAAACCAGGGGCAATTCCCAATAACGCTGGCCAACTCTTCCGCTTTGTCCATGACCTCAAGGCTGAGGACTTGGTCATCTACCCCTCCAAGCGCGATCGCGAAATCCACATCGGCGAAGTGACTGGCCCCTACCTCTACAATCCAACCATTGAGGCTGGTTACCCCCATCTCCATCGGGTCAAGTGGCTCAAGTCCCTCCCCCGTACCGCCTTCACCCAGGGAGCTCTCTACGAAATCGGCTCGGCCATGAGCCTATTTCAAGTCAAGTCCTATGCAGACGAATTCCTGGCCGCCCTGCAAGGCCAGGTCACCCCCCAGGCAGGCACCGAGGATGAGACTGTCTCCCTGGTGGCCGATGAAATCGAGCAGACCACCCGCGACTTTCTGCTGAAGCAACTAGCCCGAGAGCTTAAAGGCCACCCCTTTGCCGAGTTTGTTGCCCATCTTCTCAGCACCATGGGCTATCGCACTCGGGTCAGCCCGCCAGGCCCCGATGGGGGCATTGACATTATTGCCCACAGAGATGAGCTGGGCTTTGAACCCCCCATCATCAAGGTCCAGGTTAAAAGCGATCAGGGCAGTATCGGCAACCCAGTGGTCGCCGCCCTCTACGGCAACGTTGGCCCTGGCGAATTTGGCCTGATCGTCACCCTGGGCTCCTTTACCAAGCAGGCCCTGGGGTTTGCCCTGGGCAAAAGCAACCTCCGCCTGATCGATGGGAATCAGCTGGTGGAGTTAGTCCTACAACACTACGAACAGTTTGACTCCCGCTACAAGGGGTTGCTTCCCCTCAAGCGGGTCTACGTGCCTGAGATCCTAGAAAGGGGAGATGAATAGAGGTTCTGGGGCAAGACCTTGATCATCGGAAAATATGCCTGAATACACTGGGGACTGCATTGCTGAAGCCTCGACATCTTTCGACCCAGTTATTTAGTCGTTACGCTTAAGACTATAAATCTACCTAATGACTAACGCCCCATCGTTATTACTGGAGATTTTACAACCGTTATAGAAGAACATCTAGGAGTCAACATCATGAACCCAATTAGCATCAGGAACGCCGCCATAACCACAGCCCGCGATATTTTAGATGACCCTGATGGTTACGTGGTCTTAGACACCGAAACCAGTGGGGTCGGGGCCCTGGCTGAGATCCTGGAACTGGCTATTCTCAGCCCTATCGGGGAAACCCTGTTTCATCAATACTTTCAGCCTAAACAGGCGATCAGCCCCCATGCCCTGGCCGTCCATGGGTTGTCTGTAGACTTGCTGGAACAGAAGGGGGCGATCGCCTGGGAAACCGCCCACGGTAGCATTCTGGATCTACTGGAAGGTAGGACTATCCTGGCCTATAACAGCCGTTTTGACCTGGCCATGTTGGAGGGAACAGCGGCTTTGAACGGATTGGAATTTCCAGAGATTGAAGACATTTGCATCATGCGGCTTCACCAGCGATTTACGGGCAGTCCCAAACCTCAAGCGCTGCAGGGTGACCACTCGGCCCTGGGAGACTGCTTGGCCACCATTGCCTGCCTGGAGCAAATCGCCCGGGCAGACCTACAGCATGACCCGGACATCCTAACCCTGGATAACCTGGATGATTTGATCAAAGCCACGGCCTTGATAGAGGAGCTGAGCGCCCAGATCAAGCCCCTGGAGGCCCAGCTTAAGGCATTGCGGGAGCAGGTGACTCAATACCTGGCAGGTAGGGATTTGCAGGAAGTGCCGGTGGGAGGTGGCAAGAAGTTGAAGCTCTATTCAGGGGCCAAGGAGGTTAAATTGAGCGTATCTATGGAAGACCTGCCAGACCGCCTGAAGAAGACTATGCTAGACAGGAAGGCAGCCCAGGCAGAGACCCAGGATTGGACCCTAGAGAGCCCCTACCTTACCTATTCCCGGTCCTACAGCTTCAGGAAGGTCAATCTGTAAACCAGGGAATAGCATCTCAGGCTTCTAAACTGGAAATATAGATATCCTGATTCCTGGCTTGGTTTTTGGGGGCTTGCCAGTCATAGCATGTAAATAGAATTAGAGGTTTTGAGGAGAAATCAGCATAAGCCTCTAGAATTGAGTTCCTAAAATCGTTAGCCTGGTTTAAGTAGAACAGGGTAAGCAGAGTAGCAGAAATCGTTATATGAAACCGTTATATGACAGAGCTCTCAATAGATCAGACGGTTATCGAGGCCGGTAGCCAGAAAGAGATTACCGCTATTCCCGACGGGATGCTGCTGGACTACATCACCAATGGCCTGGTGAAGGACAGCAGTAAAGAACAGGTGCGGCAGCGGATTGCCCGGGCGCTGTTCCATGAGTACGGCATTTCTGTGGAGGATATGGAGCCGGACTTAAAGGTACCGGTGGGGGGCAAGAATAAGAAGGTGGGCATCGCTATCTTTCGCCATGGCCTGCCCCATGAGGTAGAGAACCTGCGGCGGGTGGTGGTTTGCGAGAAGGAGCCCACCGGGCGGGGCATTACCAAAATGCGATCGCACGACCAGGCCAAGCGCGACCTGGAGGTGCTGAAGGAGTTTATGGGCGCCGCAGAGAACTGCGAGTGGGGCCTGTGGACGAACGGGCTGGAGTTCTTCTTTTTGCAGAAGGAGGTCACCCGGTTTGATGTGAGCTTTAAGCCCGTGGGCGATTGGCCAATGGGGGATGAAACCCTGGGGTCTCGCGAGGTGGCCTCTATGGCCCGGATGCGGAAGGCTGACCCAGAGCTGCTGCGGGTGACGTTTCGCCGCTGCCACAATTTCATTCACGGCAATGAGGGGATGTCGAAGGATGTGGCCTTTCGGCAGTTTCTCTACCTGATTTTTGCCAAGATGCACGACGAGCGGAACCGGAACGGTCAGGAGCCCAGGTTTTGGGCGGGGGCGACGGAGCAATTTGAAGATGATGGCCGGGTTGCCATTCGGAAGCGGATTGAGCCGCTGTTTGACGAAGTGAAGGTGCAGTACGCCAGCATCTTCCAGGGCAATGAGCAGATTGAGCTGTCGGATCGGGCTCTGGCGTTTATGGTGTCGGAACTGGCGAAGTACGACTTTAACCGCACGGATATTGATGCGAAGGGGGCAGCCTATCAAGAAATTGTGGGCGACAACCTGCGGGGAGACCGGGGCCAATACTTTACCCCCAGGGGCGCGATTAAGCTGCTGGTAGATATGCTTGACCCTCAACCCCATGAGCGGGTGCTAGACCCAGCCTGCGGCACGGGGGGCTTTTTGATTAGCACGGTGAACCACCTGCTGAAGCAGCGCCAGAAGGAGCTGGGCATTGACCCGGCGGATGAGTCTACGGAACAGTTTCTGTCGTTGAAGGCGGAAATTAAGGAATACGTTGAGACGAACCTGTTTGGGGCCGACTTTGACCCGGCGCTGGTGAAGACCTCGAAGATGAATCTGATGATGTCTGCTAATGCGGAGGGGGATGTTTTTCACATGGATTCGTTGGCATTCCCTAAAAGCCACCTGGAGGGGAATGACCTAGCGAAGGACAAGATTCCGCTGGGGACGATTGATGTGCTGATGACGAACCCGCCCTTTGGATCGGATATCCCGATTAGCGACCCGATGGTGCTGAACAATTTTGACCTGGCGGCGAAGTGGGGCAAGCGGCAGGAGGATGGCTCGTTTATTCGCGGCGACGGCTACCAGACGGCGGTAGCGCCGGAGATTTTGTTTATTGAGCGCTGTGTGAACTGGCTGAGGCCGGGGGGGCGCATGGGAATTGTGTTGCCCGATGGCATTTTGGGCAATCCGGGGGATGAGTATATTCGCCGCTGGATTTTGAAGCACTGCTGGGTGCTGGCCAGTGTGGATCTGCCGGTGGAGGTGTTTATCGTTGAGGCGAATGTGAACATCCTGACCAGTCTGCTGTTTTTGAAGAAGAAGACGGATCAGGAGATGAAGGCCGAAGCCCTGGGCCAGGTGACGGAATATCCGGTGTTTATGGCGGTGGCGGAAAAGGTTGGCTTTGATCGACGAGGGAATACGCTGTATAAGCGCAGCCCGGATGGTGAAGAACTGGTGGAAACGGTAATTGAGACGGAGACGATTCGGCTGAGTGGGGAAAAGGTAAAACGAACCCTTCGCCGCAAGCAAAAGATTTTAGATGATGATCTTCCCAAAATCGGACAAGAGTACCACAAATTTCGTGCCCGATATCCCGAGCCAGGTTTACCCAGAAGACAAGCTTTAATCTGAATTAGGTTTATGAAAATCAAAGAAATATCTAGTTCCTGGCTTAATAGGGGAGAGAGACGGCTTGATGGTAAAACTTATGTCTCTAAAGGGTTTGCTGCTCGCTTAACCATTGCAAAAAATACTCTTCCTAAAAGAAGTTTGTCTGCTGTTACGCTTGGCGGAGATAAAGGTATATTTATTGCGCCTTATTTTAAGAGAGTCTATGTTGAGGATGCAAAACATGGGACTCCCATGCTAGGGAACACCGATATATTGATGTTAAATCCTAAGCTAACCGCTCCATTGCTTTCAAAGAAGGTTATAAAGCAGTATCCATCACAGCTAAAATTGGAATCCGGCTGGACTTTAGTTACATGCTTTGGAACTGTAGGAGACATGGTCTATGTCCGAAAAGACATGGAGGATTGTGTTGGCTCTACGAATTTCATGAGGATTATTCCTGACCCAAAACTTATTAAGCCTGGTTATTTATATGCTTATCTTGCTTGCAAATACGGTCATGCACTAATTACACAAAGTGAGACTGGATCAATAATTCCAAACTTGTTACCTTCCCAGGTTCTTGAAACACCCATACTTGAGCCTGACAAAAAAGTTCAAGAAAGGGCTCATGATTTAATTCTGGAAGCATCAGAAGACAGGACGAATGCTGGGATTTTACTTGCCTCTTCGTCGCAAAATTTGCAAGAGCTGTTAGAACTCCCTAGTCCCTCAAGTGATGAAGCTTCTGTAAGTTTCTCAGTATTTAACACCGCTTCTTCTCTTTTGAGAAGATTAGATGCAGCTCACTTTTCCCCTATATGTAATTTTGCTCAAGAGAGGCTGTCTGAAAGTAAGTATCCACCTAAAAGGATTGGCGAAGTTTCCAAAGTTTTTACGCCTGGAATATTTAAGCGTATTCATGTTGAAGATCCCAAATATGGTTACGCCTATTTTTCAGGTAGCGAATTATTCAGGATTAATCCAGAGCCAAGAGGATACCTGAGTAAAAAAGCACCTAAGATTAAGGATTACATTGTCAAACGGAACTGGCTGCTTATCCAGGATGCAGGTCAACTGGGAGGTTTAATTGGAAGGCCAATTAGAGTTAACGCGGTTGTTGATGACGGGGTTGTATCTAATCATTTAATGAGAATTTGTCCTGACTCAGACGTGGATGCAGGATATTTATTTGCTCTTTTAAGTTCGTGGTACGGATATCGAGTTATTACTAGGCATGCCTTTGGAACCTCTATTCCTCAGCTTGATCCACAACATATTGCCAAAATAGACATACCCTGGCCTGATAAAGAAATTCGAGAAAAGATCGCTAATCCTGTTTTGAAGGCTTGGCAACTTCAAGATCGGGCTATTGAAGCAGAGAAGGAAGCAGTAGCCCTAGTCGAAAAAGAGATCGAGGAATCCGCCTAATGGCAAAGGTGATTGCGATAGGCCAACCCATCAACGATGCCGAACGCCTCGTCATCGCCCACCTGCGCGATCGCCTCCCCGACACCTACACCGTTGTCCACAACTTCGAGATCACCCGCCACGGTCAAGATTTTGAAGTCGATATCGCCCTCCTCGCCCCCCACGCTGTCTACCTCATCGACGTCAAAGGCACCACCAGACCCATCAGCGTCTACGGCTCCAAATGGTACCCCGAAGGAAAACAACCCTTCACCTCCCCCTGCTCAAACTCAAAGGCCACGCCCGCGCCCTCAAAGGGCTAATCACCGACATTAACCCCGCCCGCCCCGAGCTCGACCAACTCTACGTCGATGCCGTCGTCGTGCTCCCCGCCCCCAACGCCAGCCTCAGCGACCCCAGCGGCAAAGACGGCAAAGCTACCACCACCCTTGCCCGCGCCGAGCGCTTCTTCAAAGACAGCACCCGTCTGCCCAACTGGGCCAACCGCGACATTCGCGGCAGCCACCGCCTGGTGCTCAACGCCCTACAAGCCAACAGTCGCCCCATCAACGGCCCCAAACAATTCGGCGACTGGACCGTGCTCGAAGACCTGGGCGGCAGCGAAGACACCTACACCGACTACCGCGTCTACAACACCGCCGCAGGCCCCAAATCGGGCACCGCCCTGCTGCGCGCCTATCGCGCCGACCCCTACCTCACCGACCCCGAGGAAATCGCCCAACAGCAGGCCCGCATCCAAAACGCCTACGTTGCCCTCAACCGTATGTCCCCCCACCCCAACATCCTGGGCGTGCGCACCTTCTTTGCCAGCGAAATGCAGGATGTCTTTTACCTGGTCACCGACGACATTCCCGGCAACGTACTCAAGCTCTACTTCAACAAGCCCGACCTGGCCCTCACCTACGACCAAAAACTCAAAATTGCCCAAGACCTGCTCTCCGCCCTGCACCACGCCCACCGCCGCGACATTACCCACCGCCACCTCAACCCCAGCGCCATCCTGGTCGGCACCAACGGCCAAACCTACCTGATCGACTTCGACTACGCCCGCAGCGGCACCCAGCGCAGCCGCACCATCGCCGCCGACATCACCGACCTGCTCGACAAAGACTACCTCGCCCCCGAGTGCCAGGGCGGCAACACCGGAGCCGCCAGCCCCGCCGCCGATATCTTGCCGCCGGGCTGCTGCTCTACGAACTGTTCACCGGCCAAAAACCCTTTGCCGACCCCAGCGACCTGCACCGCCGCCAGGCCATCTTCCCCGTGGCCCCTTCCCAGCAGACCCCCAACCTGCCCCCCGGCTTCGACGACTGGCTCCAGCGCCTCTGCACCTTTGCCATCCCAGACCGCCCCACCGCCAAACAAGCCTGGACCGAGCTCAAGGGCCTGATCCGCACCGCCAAGGCCCAGCCCGTGGCCCCGCCACCACCGCCGCCCGAGCCCGAGCCCGCCCTCGACTACCGCCACCTGGCCCCCGACACCCAACTGGGCCGCAAATACCGCGTCCAGTCCAAACTGGGGGAAGGCAGCTTCGGCGTCGTCTACAAGGTGATCGATACCCTGGCGGATCGCACCATCGCCATGAAGATCATTTTGCGCGATCGCTACTCCGTGATCGAACGGCTAAAGAAAGAATTCCGTGCCCTCAGCAACCTGCCCGACCATCCCAACGTGGTTAAGGTCTTTTATCCCGACTATTTGCCCAATGAAGGTCCGCCCTTCATCGCCTTTGCCTATGTAGAGGGGGGCATTGACGTCAAAGATATGGTCAAAGACCGTCTCTTTTCCCCGAAGACGGCCTGCGGCTGGCCCTGGATATTGCTACCGGACTGGCCCACCTGCACCAACACGGCGTCTACCACTGCGACATCAAACCCAGCAACCTGCTGTGGACCGACGAAGGAGCCAAAATCATCGACTTCAATGTCGCCGTCCTGGCCGACAAAATAGACTTTACGGGGGGCGGCTCCTGGCGCTATCTGCCCCCCGACCTGGATTTAGACCAGCCCCCCCAGGCTGCCGACCTGGTAGACCGCGACCTCTATGCCCTGGGCATCACCCTCTACGAAGCCATCACCGGCCACTATCCCTGGGAAACCAGCCAGCCCCCGGCGGGCCGACCCGCCAAAGACCCCCGCGACTACTCTAGTCTCACCGACCTGGCCCCAGCCCTGGCAGAGCTGATGTTAAAACTAATTGCCCCCAAACGCTGCGAATCGCCTCCCCACCGCTACCGACCTGATCACCGCCCTCCAGGCCATTCCCCAGGCCCTCCATCTGCCTCCACCGGTCGAACCTGACGTCACCCTCTCCCGTCTGCGGAACGATGGCACCGGCAACCCCTTTGTCAGCCACCTAGTCACCCTCTACAGCCAGAGCCACCGCAGCAATGCTGGTACTCGGGGCCTCGATACCTTTGGCGACCAAACCTACATCCCTACCCTGCTGGATGATGAGCTGCTGCCCGCCGTGCTCCAGGGCGAATTTAACCTGGTGATCATCACCGGAAACGCTGGGGATGGCAAAACCGCCTTTTTGCAAAAGCTAGAGCTATACGCCGCCGAGCAAGGGGGCAGCCTCGACCATCGCCCGGTGAACGGTTGCCGCATGGTGTTCAATGGCCGCACCTACCTGAGCAACTACGACGGCAGTCAGGATGAGGGTGATCAGACCAACGATGCGGTGCTCGATGACTTCTTTGCCCCCTTCCAGGGCAGTGATGCCGCCCAGTGGCACCCCGAAGAGGTGCGCCTGATCGCCATCAACGAAGGCCGCCTGATGGATTTTCTCACTAGCCGGGGCGATAGCTTTAGTCAGCTAAAAACCGTAGTCTCAGAGGGCCTTCAGACGGGGATGCCCACCGCTGGGGTGGCCCTGGTTAACCTCAACCTGCGCAGTGTGGTGGCCGATGGCCCCGGTCGACAGGGCTCCATCCTGGAACGACAGATTCGTAAGCTTACCCATCCCAAGTTTTGGGAACCCTGCAAAACCTGTGAGATTGCTGATCGCTGCTATGCCCTGCACAATGCCCAAACCTGCCAAGACCCCATCGCCGGGGAAAAGGTTATCGAGCGGATGAAGGCCCTCTATACCCTCACCCACCTGCGCAACCGGCTGCACATCACCCTGCGTGACCTACGCTCGGCCCTGGCTTACCTGCTGGTTAGCGATTCGCAGTTGCGAAGAGATTAAACAGCTCTACCACCGGTTTGACAGCAGTGCCCGGCAGGCCATTCTTGATAGCTTTTACTTTAATAGCTGGCGTGGCGGCGAAGGTCCCCAGGGCGATCGCCTGCTCACTCTACTGAAGGAGGTGGACCTCGGCCAGGGCACCGATGCCCGCCTGGATCGAGAGCTAGACTTTATGGCTCCAGTGGCCAGGGGCAAACGGTTCGCCTTTGACCTGCGCAGCACCTTTGACCAGCAGATCTTCACCGCTGTCTTTGCCGAGCTGCCCAGGGATTTTTCCGCCAGCGGCGGGGGTGATCGATTTGCCGTCCACCAGCGCTACGTGGCCGCCCTGCGCCGTCGTCACTTCTTTGAGCAGCGTACCGAGGGATGGCAGCGGCTGTTGCCCTACCGCAGCGCCACCCAACTGCTGGAGTTGCTCCAGAGCCCGACCTTGCCGCCAGCAGCCTGCGATCGCATCCTGAGCGCCATCAATCGGGGCGAAGGACTGAACAACCCCGAGCGTCTGCAAGGAACGGTGGCCCTCCAGGTGCGTGACGTGGAGAACGGCACCCTCCGCAGCTACCGCCTATTTGCCAAAGACCGGTTTACCCTGGGCCGCTACGACCAGGCCGCCGCTGCCCGCTTTGTGGAACACCAGCCCAGGGGGCTGGTGCTGCGCTACCAGGGCACCCCCAATGCTGAGCTGATCATTGACCTGGACATCTTTGAAATGCTGGAACGGCTCAACCGGGGCTATTGCCCTAGCATTGAGCAAACCCAGGGCTACTACCTTAGCCTGGTGGTGTTCAAAAATCTGCTGGCCTCCGCTCCCTACCAGGAGGTATTGCTCACCACCACCGGTCACGACTTCTACCGGGTCCGCCGGGAAGACTCAGGCCAGCTTCAGTTGGCCGCCCTGGAACCGGAGGTAACCCATGGCCCTATCTAAACGGGATAGCGAATTTCGCCTCCCCCGCATCAGCTACCTCGAATTCAAATTCACCGACATGGATCGGGTGCTGACCGCGTTCTTTGCCCGCCTCTGGCACGGGGGGCATCCCAGCCGCCTAACCCGCAACTTCACCCTAGAAATTGACACCTTTGTGGATGAAGTCCTGGCCCATCCCGACCGCTTTCAGGGCTTTGCCGACCACCGCGACATCCTAGAGCGCTGGCTGCGCACCCACCTGATGGATATGGTGAATCGGGGCCAGGGAGATAAAGAGGCCGTGGCCGCCCCCCGTCCCCTGCACGGGTTTACCTACCGCCTGCGCAATCCCAAACATTCCAGGGACTACGGCACCTCTCAGCAGCTCTATGAAATGCTGTACCACGCCAGGGGCGGAGCTGATGCCCTAGATCAGCTCAAGGCCTTTTTCTTTCCCGGCATCGACCCCGTCACCCACCAACAAAACCAGGAGGGCGTCGATGTGGAAACCCAGGCCCTGCTGCACCTGCCCATGACCATTTCCGACGCTGCTGATACCACCCAACGGGGCCACCCCTATCCCCCTGTGTGTCTGGAGTCGGCGACGTTACTCGCCGAAGATATCAAGTCCTTGTTCTTCTACCAGAGCTTTATCCCCCGTTCCGTGATGGTGGACTACCTGAAGATTCTCTTTTCCTTTCACCTGGCCATCTATCACCTACGCCTGCTCAAACTCATTCCCGAACTGGTGAAGCGCCAGGGAGCCCCCACTGGTGGCCAGGCCCCTTACCCCATTGGCTTGCTGGTGGATGTGGCCAACCGGCCCGATACGCCCATGGCGGCCCTGGCTGAAACCAGCGCCGATGTACATTTCCGCCGTATTCCCAATTTTGTTAAAGCCCACTATGCCTTGCGCAAGCTGGATGAGTTTAGTAAACACCTGGTCAAACTAGGCAAGCTCAGTAGGCAGAGTGAAGAACAGCTCACCGTGGGCGAAGTCGCCGCCCTCCAGGGAGCGATCTACAAGGGCGATCTCGAACCATTCTTTAAGCAGCGCCTGGCTGGTCTATTGGAAGACAGTGACAGCAACAGCGAAGAACTGGATCGAGATACCCAGGCGATTGTCGGCATGGATTTACCTCCCTTTGAGACCTACATCGAAATTCTCACCGCCCTGCGGGGGCAGTACCACCGTCGTTACATCACGGAATGCCTGGATTCCCTCCTGCTCAAAAATCGTCCTGGGGCATTGCTAGCCCAGGCCAGAACCCGCAACGCCCCGCGCCGTTTTATTCTGGATAGTCGACTACTGGAGGTGCTGCTGCAAATTGCCGTACTGCGGCCAGGGGGTCACCTGGGGTTCCATAGTGCGCCCCTGCGTATCGATGAACTATTGCACTGGCTGCAAACCCGCTATGGTCTCTACGTAGACCAGCTCCCCGAAGGCGATGGCTTTGGCCCCGCCAGCATCACCGACCGCCAGGCTCTGCAAGACAATCGCCGAGCCTTCACCTCCCGCCTACGCGAGGTGGGCTTTTATCGCGATTTGTCAGACGCCTATATTTCTCAAACCGTTACTCCCCGGTATGAGATTGGCCTGGATGCGAGTTCTGTAAACTAAGGTGTGAGAAGAGACCCTTATGGCCCAAGGACTTCAGGAACTCAACGGTCACGAACTCAGCGCTGCCCTAGAGCAGGTGCTCTTGCCCTGGCTGGTTGAGGAACTGAGATCGCGGCAACCGGGCCATTGCATGCGTCTTTCAAACCTTAGCACCGACCTGATGATTCGCCTCTGCGGAGCCCTGCGGGCCGAGATCCATAGCGCCGAGGTGGTGCTGCTGTGGGACCGGCGCACCGGCTCCATTCCCCCTGAGATGATTGTCAGCGGCACCAAACTGGTGGAGCTGCGCAATCCCCTGTCCGATGGGACCCAGCGCCCGCCCCTGCTGGTGTTCATCCCCGATGACCTGCGTACCTCCGCCGAAGATTCCTTTGGCGTGGCCACCTTTGAAGACCTCCAGGTGGGGGATGTCTATGCCCAGGTGGTCGCTCACCGCCTCAACCGATTGCCCACATCCCTACAATCGCCTGTCCAAGAGATGCTCAGGCGCTTAACCGACACCGCCTGGCCCTACGCCGATGCGAAGGCCCAGGCCCGCTTCCTGCTCACCCTGGAAGCCAACGACTTTGACCCTGCCGTGGTGGGAGCCGCCCTGTTTGAACTGGGGCTGGTGCCCGACTTTGAACTGGTTAGCGACCCGACCAAGGTACTTCACCGTCTGGATCGCAACCGCCAGTGTGTCCATACCCTCACTTGGTCGCCGAAATCTGAGCGGTTGCGGGTGCTGGAGCTAGAGTTGGCCAATCGCGCTTTTCGCAACAGGTTAGCCAATACCCTGGTGGAGCTGGGTCTAGAAGACCCCCGCCAGTGGACGCGCCGGATTGTATTGGACCGCAACCTGTGGGAGTTTGCTTTTAATCGCTGGCCGTTTGATGATGACGGCGATCAGGCCGGTACCCTCACCCTGACCGTGACTGCCCTAGAGCTACCCACTGTCCCGGAGGATGAGGATGACCCACGGTTAGGGGAACTGCTGGGGCAAAAGATTCTGCCCGTGGGTAAGCGGGGACTCCGCAGTTTTTCCGTTAGTTTTGAGACCACCCCCCACCCGGCCAAGGTACCTGGACTGGCTAAATTCTCAGCCCAAGTGATTGCCGTTGATGCTGGCCCCGTGGGTTTGGTGCGCACTAAAGCCGTTTGGAAATCGAAAAAACCCCAGGCCACTCTGTCCTTTTCTCGCTATACCAAGGTGGACTGGCAGGAGGGCTGGCATTTTATCCGCATTTTGCCCCTCACCGAGGCGGGCGACCTGTTGCCCCTAGTGGATGGCACCGGTCGTCCCCTTCCCTGGGAGGGGGAGTCCGAAGGGGCCGTCGGCGTTTACCCCCACGAAAGCGACCTGTTCTACGTGCTGCCGGACGATGAGTTGGACATTGCCCCCATCCAACGGGCTATCCAGCGAGAGGTAAGCCGGGCTCACGCCCAACTGCGGCTGCAATTCATGGCCCTGCAAGATCAGCGGGATCCTGATACTATCCAGGTCACCGGGGTAGACTGGGCCGCCAAATCCACCCGCTCAACGGCAAACACCCACGGGATTGAGGTGAAGTTTGGCCGCGAAGGCAGCCTCAACATTCCCGTGGTCGATGTGCTCAAGACCCTGGAGCAGAAGATTCTGGCGGAACCCACGGGGGCAGTCAACTGGCATCTGGCCATTCGGTCTGGGGTGGTGGGTAACAGCACCCAGCAACTGGCCGAGTGGCCCCAGGATGAAGCCACCCAGCGGTTCCTCGCCGCCCGCACCCAGTACTTTGAGGCGGTAGGCCAGGGAGATAAACACCTGGTCACCCAAGCCGCCGATCTGTATCAACTCCAGGCGGCGATCGTCGCCTACGCCGCCGCCTACCAGGTCGCTCTCCAACACCAGCTACAGCAGGCCCACCAGACCCAGGGCTCAGCCCAGCAACAGGCGCTGACGGCCCTGAGAATACTGCTAGCGGTAGACACCATTGCCCTCATCCTGACCGACTATCGGGGTCGCCTGCGGGAAGCGGCCCTGGTCAGCCCCACCCATCCCCTGCGCGCTCTGTGGCTGGCCACCTGGGCCCAGGTCGGCCAAAACTGGCTGCGCCAAGCAGCCCAGAGTGCCGAAGAATTTGTCGTCGCCAGTCGGGATACCCTGCTGCGATCGCTGGCTCCCGTCAGCTTTCCCCCTGTGCTGACCCTGGGCAATAGTCAGGTGCTTACCGCAATCGACAATATCCACCCCCTCTGGACCCTCTATGCCCCAGCCCAAGACGCCGATCCCCGAGGGCTAATCAGCGATATTTGCACCGCCTTTACCCTAGAAGAACCGGGCATTGGCGGTGCCACCATTGACGGCGCTTACCTGGCCCAGCGGGTTAAGCGCTACCTGATTCAGCATCCCTACGTCCGCACCCTGACCCTGAATGCCTTTAACCCTGGCCAAGGGGCTGTGCTGGCGGACATGCTGCTGGAGTTGCAAAAGACGACCTCCTTTGCCGACTTAACCTACGATATTTGTCTATTTGTGCCCGACCCCGACGCGGTTGGGGTGGGCAGTGCCCTGTTTAACTTGCTTTCTCCCACTGCTTCCATCACTGCCCGTGAAGCCGATGACTTCTCTACCCCCCGGCAGAATCATCTATGCCCTAAACTCAGCCTGGCCATCCGCAGCACCCAGGAATTTCAGCGATCGCCCGATCAGCATCTGGCCCATCTCAGCGTCCTGTTCGATGTCTTCCCCGCCGAGCAGGTGTCTGCCGAGCCTGTACCTGACCGGGGGGCTACCGCCCCCATTCACGGCCTCTACCAAGCCTTCGAGGTGGATTACCTGGAAGACGACAGCACCGTGCGCTGGAACCGCAAACCCAAGCACGGTATCGCAATTCCCGCCGGGGAGAGAGATAGCCTCAGCCCTCTTCTGGCGAGTCTACCAGCCACCCTATCCCAGGCGACAGCGGCGATTGCCACCGGACGCACCGACCAAAACCTGCGTCCTGTCCTCTCCTTGGCCCTGGATGACGACGATCGTGCCTTGATTGTGCGGGTACACGAGGTCAGCGACTGGGTGATCACCATCGATCGCAACATGGGCATCGAGTTCTACGACCATGGGCAACGCCAGAGCCGCCCCGATTACTTGATCGACCATTCCCCAGAACCAGCTTCCCACCTGGGCCACAACCTGGTGATCACCTCCCGCTCCACCGAAGAACTGGAGGCCCTGGTGCGCCCGGTACTGCAAACCTACGGCCTGCCCCATGGGCCTGCCTATGCCGAAACGGTGTTAGATGAGCTGCGATCGCTCTCTGGGCGGCTGGCCCTGAAGCTAATCTCCTCCCCCAGCCAACGGGCTGAGGTGTTAGGTCTAGCGCTGGCGAGACTCTACCTGGACTACCAGGGGGTCTTCAGCAACCAGATCGTGGTGCCTCTGGATGCCCATCTCGACCTCTACCGCAGCCTTCAAAAACAGTCCGATGAGCTGGGGGATGCCGTTAGCTTCAAACGCACTGACCTGGCCCTGTTCGACCTCAATGCCGCCAGCAGAACCATCACCTGTCGCCTGGTAGAAGTCAAGTGCTACAGCCAAAACCAAAGCCTGGCCCAGCTCAACCAGCTTAAAGACAGCATTGCCGAACAAATTGGTCAGAGCGAAACTATCCTCAGCCATCACTTTGACCCCCAGCGGCTGGCCTGCGATCGCCCCGATCGCCTGGTCAAAACCCGGGAGCTATGCCAGCTTCTGGCCACCTACCTGAACCGAGGGGTGCGCTATTGCCTAATTGATGCCGAAGCCAAAGAAGAAGCCCAATTTTTTCTGGAGACCCTGGAAACCGGCTACAGCCTGGCCTTTACCCGCAGCGCCTTGATCTTTGACCTGGCCAAACCCGGCACCGAAGCCCCAGAAACCGAAGCTGGGATTGAGTTTCACCGTATTGGCATAGACCTGATCCGCGAACTGTTGGAGGTGGCTGCCCAGGCCACCCCAGACACCGTAACACCCCAGATAGCTCCAGCCGCCACGGAAACCACCACCGAACGTCTGCGTAGTCGTGTGACCTCCGTGCCCCGCCTGGATACGGCGGCCTTTCTGGGCGGTGAGCGCGATCGCAGCATCACCTGGCAGGACCTGCAAGCCACAGGAATGACTAAGCCTGAAGTTGTTATAGATGAAGAGATTACTTTAGAGTTCGTCGATGTAGTAGATGATCAAGACCCGCCTGATATTTCAGGAGCAGTTTCCACAAAATCGCCGGATCCCTTGAACTATCTTCAAGTCGTTGAGCCTCTATCCATGCCCCGTGCAGCTGAAGTTGAAACTGGGCAACCTTCTGCTGTTATTGCCTCAAGGGATGCAGACCCAACCTATGATGTCTTGCTAGGCGTGAACGGTACATCACCCCAGTATGGCCTGCTCGGTGAAGCCTCCGGGCGTAAGATTGCGATTGATCTGAACCAAACCCACACCATCAGCCTATTTGGCGTCCAGGGCGGCGGCAAAAGCTACACCCTGGGCACCATCGCTGAAATGGCGTCTTTGTCGATTCCCCACATCAACCGCCTCCCCGAGCCCCTGACCACCATTATCTTCCACTACAGCCCTACCCAAGACTACAAACCTGAATTCACCAGCATGGTGTGGCCCAACACCGATGCGGCCCAACTGGCCACCCTCAAGGATCGCTACGGTGCTGAGCCAAAAGCTCTATCGGATGTCATCCTGTTAGCTCCGGCGGATAAGTTGGGCGATCGCCGCGCCGAATACCCCGACATCGCTATTCACCCGATCAAGTTTGTCGCCTCAGAGCTGCAAGCCAGCCACTGGCGCTTTCTGATGGGGGCCGTGGGTAACCAATCTACCTATATTCGTCAGCTCAACCGGATCATGAAGACTCACCGCCACAACCTGACGGTGCAAGCTATTCGTAATGGTATCGACAGTTCTTCCCTCTCCGACACTCTCAAGGGTCTTGCCCATCAACGCCTAGAACTGGCTTCGGAGTACATCGACGACACTATCCACCTCAGTACCTTGATTCAACCTGGTCGTTTGGTCATTGTCGATCTGCGAGACGAATTCATCGAAAAAGACGAAGCCCTGGGCCTCTTTGTGGTGCTCCTCCAGCTCTTCGCCGACGCCGAATATGCAGGCCACAAGTTCAACAAGCTAGTCGTTTTTGACGAAGCCCACAAATACATCGAAAGCCCCGACCTACTTGCCGGGCTGATCGAAGTCGTTCGCGAGATGCGCCACAAAGGCACCAGTATTATGGTCGCCAGCCAAGACCCGCCCTCAGTACCCGTCTCGCTGATCGAGTTATCCAGCCAAATCATCCTTCACAAGTTCAACTCCCCCGCCTGGCTGAAGCATATCCAGAAGGCCAATGCCGCCCTGGATAGCCTTACCCCCGATAAAATGGCTCACCTTAAACCGGGCGAAGCCTACATCTGGTCCAATAAAGCTACCGACGATGCTTTCATCAAGGGGGCAGTCAAAATCCGCTGTCGTCCTCGCGTCACCCAACATGGCGGTGACACCAAAACAGCGGTTGAGTCTTAACTGCTCAAATTTTCTTCTAAGCAGGAAACCAGTTTTGCAATGTCTCTTTCAATTTCAGAAAAGCCGGATCCTCGCAGTTGCGAATCGAGACCCGACTAGTGATTTGCTTGTATAGCGCCGAGGATCGGGGGATACGAGTAAATCGCAACGTCTTCTCAACCGCCCCTTTGGGGTCAGGCGGTTTAGCAGTACCCTCTGGCCACAGCTCTTTTTCCTTCAGCCAGTCCTTCAGGCTAGCACCCTGTTTAGCTGGGTTGAATCTAAAAGCAGTCTCCAGGTGTGGAGAGTCTTGCCAAATCCACGCCTCCAGCTCAGGGTCGATCACAATGACAGCGCAGGCCTCTACCGCCCATCCACTGCTAATCAAGTTCCCCCGAATCTCTTCCTCAATTTTGTGGCCTGCTGGAGCGCCATCCCAGTCTTGGTCAAGCACCACTACTGCATAACGATGAGTCTTTTGATAAGGGACTAAAAGCTCATGGCCGTACTTGTAAACCCCAGGGTCGTTGCGACTTTCCACGATCACATCAAAATCAAAAGGGCAAACGCCCAGGCTCAGGTGAAAGTTCTCTCGCTCTAGAAAACCTCGAAAGGTGGCCTCCATATTTGTGTCAGCCACCAAAAAGACGCAATCCTTCATTCCAAAATTCCTGCGGCGAACAAAGTGCCCAAGTCAATTTTTCCTCGCCAGTCTTCTAGCATCGGGTGTTGATGACCCGCTACAGCCTGAACAGACCCATTTTGATCGCTACGCATCGCGATCACCGCATCCAAGTCCACATGGGCAAGCACAATGGGGGAATGGGTAGAAATCAGAATCTGCGAGTCGTAAAGAGAGCTGAGGGACTGTAAGACGCTTTCAATCGCCTTCGGATAGATGCCATTTTCCAATTCCTCAATGCAAATCATAGCTGGAGGGCTAAGTAGATATGGCAATACAGTCAAGGCCAAAATATGGAGCGTACCGTAGGACAGCCCAGAAGACGTGACCTCATAGCCTCCGGTATAGGTCACCTTGAGGTAGGCATAGTGATCATCCGCCCGCTCCACTACATCAATACTGCCTATGTTGGGTAGCGCCGTCTTGACGTGGTCTTCCCAGGCCGTATAGCGGTCCAAATCTTTGTTTTTAAGATTCAACAATAGCCAGGGTAGGTTCGAGGCATCGCTCTTAAGAACGCTACCCTGACCAGGCGGAGAGGCCGTTCGCAACTTGTCCCAGCTTGGCTCATAGGAAATTGTCTTTTTTCTAGCAAGTCTCGCATCCAAATAGGAGCCGCATACTTTTGCAGATCTCTGGGGATATTGTTCAGAGCCAGCTCATCCAGCGGCAACTTGACTTCCGTTTTACCCCTGGAATTTAAGTCTTCCTTAAAAACGGCTTCACGACCCGCATCGCGTTCAATTAAGCTCTTCCAGTAGGGTTTAACCCGTTGACCACCAATGCCCCAACTTTCTCTAGTCTGCGCTACTTTATTAGCCATTACCCACAGATATTCGTCACCAACCTCTAGTTCGTGATTAAACAACTCCAAACGTAACTCGTAACGCAGCTTAGAAAATTGTCGGTTCTCATCTTTGGCTACAGCACCAGTAGCCCCCTCCAGAAACTGTCGTTTGAGATGTTCCGGCAGTTCCGCTTCCACCGCAAAGCCAAAATAATTTCCTTTGCCCTGGTGAATCAATTCCTGAAAGTTCTGAGTTCTAGGCTTACCCGCGATTCTGGGCACCTCTAGGAATGCGGCGGTTAGCCCATGCTTAAGCAGATCACCCAAGAGCAGTGGCAGATCAAGTAAGGTACTTTTGCCACTACCGTTAGCCCCAGCCAACACATGGAAGTGGCCAAGGCTAATATCCAAATGGTCGAAGCAGCGATAGTGAAAGGCTTCTATTCGAGTTAGCATTGCGACAGTCCCTGGGTGCTCTGGCTAGTTTACCGAGAGACTTAACCTCAGTGTGACATTATATTGACAGGCAAACTACAAAATCAAACTGCGCTGTCCTTAAACTTTAATCACAACCCCCAACCCCTCACCCTCCAACCCTTCCCAGCCCCACCCTCCATCACCCCAGTTCACCCGTACTATATTCCACTATCCTTAAGGGCAACCCGAACCCCTGGCCCGGATCGTGCCCGATACCCCCCAGATCGACTACCCCTGCCACGCCTACCGGCAACAACTGCCCGTGTGGGAACTGCTCGACGCCGTCTACCACGGCGATCGGGCCTGGCTAGACTACAAAGCCGACGGCACCATCAGCCCCAAAGCCAACGCCAAACGCTTCCTGCCCCAACTGCCCGGCGAATCGAACAGCGAATACCACCAGCGGCTGGTGATGTCCCACTTCTCCGACAAATTCGCCAAAACCTGCCGCGACTTCATGGGCCTGGTATTTAGCCACGGCGTTCGCCTGGTGGACGTACCCAGGGAGATCATCGACCACTGGGAATCGCTAGACGGCATCGGCACCCGGGGCGATCGCCTGTGCGCCCACCTGGGCGTTCAGGCCCTGCGCCTCGGCCACACCTTTTGTCTGGTGGACTACCCCCAACAGGACGATAGCGTCGTCTCCCTAGCCGACGCCATCGGCGCCCGCCGCCACCCCTACTGGCAACCCTACAGCAACCAGCAGGTCATCAACTGGCGCTACCGCCGCGTCAACGGTCGTAACGTACTAGCCATGGCCATCATCCACTACAGCCAAACCCTACCCCAGGGCCCCTACGGCGAAACCGACCAGGACTTTTACCTGAAACTCACCCCCGGCCGCTTCGACACCTACATGCTAGAACGGGACCGCAGCGGCAAGGCCATCGAACACCACCTACCCGAGCGATCCGGCATCATGGGCCGCCGGGAACGGGGCCAGATCGTCCCCTTCGACCATATCCCCCTAGTCTGCCTCTACGGCGGCGATCGCAGCGGCTTCTTTCAAAGCAACCCCACCCTATTTTCCCTGGCCAAACTCAACCTGATCCACTACCAGGTCAGCTCCGACCACCGCCAAAAAATGCACTACTGCTGCTTCCCCTCCCCCGTGCGCACCGGCGGCCAGGGCGAAGACATGACCCTCGGCCCCCGCCGCGTCGTCGACGTGCCCCTAGGGGGCGGCTTTAGCTGGGTCGAACCCAACTCCCAAAGCCTAGCCATGAGCCGCCTGGATATCAAAGACATCGAACAGGAAATGGACTTCTTAGGCGCCGACTACCTGATCAAACCCGGCGATCGGCAGGCCGCCCTCACCAGCCAAATCGGCGCCAAGAAAATCGAAAGCGAACTCTACCTATTCGCCTCCGACTTCGCCACCGGCATCACCGAATGCCTCCGCCACCACGCCTACTGGCTCGGCCTAGCCTACGGCGGCCACGCCGAACTAGAAACCAAATTCTTCGACAACCTCGCCGCCGACCCCCAACTCCTACTCGCCTACAGCCGCCTGAAGGAACTGGAGGTGATTAACACCGGCGAACTGCGGGAACTGGCCCAGAAGACCAAGTTTTTTCCAGAGACCTTTCCGGAGAGTGATACAGGGTAGGGCTACAGGCGCAGGGCGCAAGGCGCAGGGTCTCGAAATACAAGAATCTTGCTGCCATCAATTACTCCTAGTTTTTGTTTCCAGTCCCCCTGCCTGCTCTATTCCCTTACTCCATCACTCCCCTACTTCTTCCCTTCTAACCACTGATAACTGACCACTGTCCCCCCCATTCCCTACTCCCCCTCCCCCTATGGACCTCTCTAAATACATCCGTGAACTGAAGAAAGCCCTCCCCAAGGATGCGGTGCTCTCTGACGATGCCTTGGAACGACTCAATGCCCTACAGCAGGCGGTGACGGATCAGTTTGCCCCGTACCAGGGCCTGGACCCCCAGGCGGCGCGGGAGGCTCTGGCGGCGGCGGCCAATCAGCCGCTGCTGCAGGAGCAATTGGACAGCCTGACCAGCGAACGGGACGATTTCCGCAGCCAACTGGAGGACCTGCAAGAAGAAATCAAAAACGAACGAGACAGCACCCGCAGCCAGGTAGAACAGCTCCAGACCCTGGCCCAGGACTATCAAAAACAACTCCACGCCGTCCGCGGCCTGGTGCACACCGGCATCCGCCCCGAATACGAAGATTTACTCCTCCCCAAAGCCACCCACGCCCTGCAATTTAAAGACGGCACCATCATCGAACCCGACGGCCTCTGGAGCGACCTGAAAACCAAATACCCCGCCATGTTCTTCTCCAACGACGCCGCTGGGGCAGGCACCACCGGCGAAGCCAGCGTCAGCCGCGAAACCACCGCCACCTACTCCCCCGACGACGGCATTGTCAAAGGCATCAACCCGATTGATGTGTTGAATGGGAAGGTTTCCATCGCCATTTAGGGAGTGGGGCAGGGAGGGCTACAGGCGCAGGGCGCAAGGCGCAAGGTCTGGAAATACAAGGATCTTTCCTCCATGAATTACTCCCAGGTTCTGTCCCCTATCCCCTACCTCCAGCCTCTATCACTCCTCTACTTCTTCCCTCCTGACCACTGACTACTGATTCCCTCCTTTCCCCATTCCCCACTGCCCACTCTCCCTCCTAGCCCGTCGCCCTGCGCCCGTCGCCTTGCGCCTTTCCTTTCCCCCCACTGCCCACTCCCTACCCCCTACTCCCTTTCCTCGCCTGTTGCCCTGCGCCTTGCGCCTGTTGCCCCTTATCCCCTACTCCCCCTCCTATGGCTCTCGAAGACCTCTACGGTAGAATCCTGGCCCGTGCCATTGATGTGATCCGCAAAGAAACCAGCCTACCGGCACTGATTAACCACCAAACCACGGGCGATCGCTCCCAGGGGGCTAACTACGGTGGCGTCACCGAGGTGATTATTCCGCCGGAGTTTATCTCTCGCCCGGTTACTCCGGCGGCCTCACCCCCGCCCTCCGGCAATGCCCCCAACCCCCTGACGGTGAAGGTACCGCTCAACTACTGGGAGGAAGTCAACTTTCCCCTCAACGAAGAACACCTCACCCTGATGGAGAACGCCGACCGGGACACCCCGATGTTTTTGATGAACGCCGTCAGTCCGATTGTGGAGCGGATGACCGAAAGCATCGCCCATAACTACAAAGGCATCTACGGCGTGGTCGGCACCCCCGGCACCACCCCCTTTGGCTTTGCCCCCACCGACGCCCAGCAGGCCAAGACCGTGCTCACCCGCCAGAAATGCCCCAAATTTATGCGCAAAATGTCCCTCAACTCCGGCGCCTACGGCAACGCCACCGGCCTACCCGCCTTTAGAGACATTAGCCAATCCGCCTCCTCCGACGCCCTGCGGGAGGGAGAAGTCTCCCGGGCCTACGGCTTTGACTGGTACGAAGACGTGGGCCTGGACAACATCGCCCACCTCTCCACCCCCCTCAGCACCGGAGCCACCACCGTCAATGGCTCCCACCTGGCCGGGGCCAAAACCATCCGGATCAACAAAGCCACCAACCCCACCCCCTGATCATCGGCGACGTAATCAGCTTCGCCGGTGATAGCCAACAGTACGTGGTGACCCTGGATGTCACCCTGGGGGTGGGCAACACCAACGTGGCCATCGAGCCCGGCCTCAGGCTACCCAAACTGGGCGGCGAAGCCGTCAGCCTACTAGCCTCCCACAGCATCAATCTGGCCTTTCACCCCTTCGCCTTTGCCTTCGACTCCCGCCCCGCCGCCCGCCTGAACATCCCCGGCGTCACCAACAACTTCCTCACCTGGGTAGACGACATGACCGGCGTCACCCTACGCCTGGAAATCCGCGACGAATACCACCAGCTTGGCTTCTACCTCTCCTGCCTGTGGGGCACCGTCTTAGTCGACCCCCGCCTCGCCGTCCGCATCGCCGGACAGGTTGGTGAATAATGATCCCCACCCTGGAAATTGTTCACCCCGACCTGCCCGGGGCCAAGATGATCATCAACGAAGCCGACTTCGACCCCAGCCGCCATCAACGCTACGGAGAACCCAAGGCCCGTAAACGCTCCCCAGAACATCAGTCTGAAGACCGGTCCCCAGAACAGAATCTCTGATTTACCTGAGGAGCAACCCCCAGAACAGAGCCCTGTTCAGTCTGAAGACTTATCCCCAGAACAGACCCTTAATCTCTCAGAAGACCAGCCAGCATCCGCCCCTGATCTATCTCAGGAACAGTCTCCAGAACAGACCCCTGATTTACCTGAGGCCCAGTCCCCAGAACCAACTCCTGATCTACCTGAAGCCTTATCCCCAGAACTGACCCCTAAGGGGTCCGAGGACTCGCCCCCAGAACCCACTCTCTCTGAAGCCCAACCTGCCACCTACAGCCAAACCGACCTGGAGGCCAAAAACATCACCGCCCTGAGAGCGATCGCCGCCCAGAAACGTATCCCCCGCCGGATGAAACTCTCCCGCGATGAACTTCTAAAAGCCATTTTGGGAGTAGGGAATGGGGAGTGGGGAGTAGGGGAACCAGTAAGTAGTCAGTAATCAGAGGTCAGTAATCAGAAGTAAACAAATAGGAATGCTTACTGTGGCTGGCTTCTTCTACTCCATCACTCCATCACTCTCCTACTCCATCACTCCCCTACTCCCATGCCCCCTCCCATGTCCACTCCCTCTCCTTCCAACTACCAAAGCATCGTCCTGGAACTGCTCAACCAACTGGTACAAAACTTCGGCGGCGCGGTGCCCCCGGTCACCGCTCCCACCTCCTACGAACAACGCTCCGTGGAACTGCTCCTGGCCCTGCGGTTAGCCACCGAGGACCTGGTGGACCAGATCGAAAGCGGCGGCGGCGGCAGCAGCGGCGCTGGCCTCACCTGGCAACTAATCACCGCCCCCAGTACCCCCATGGAAGTCAACACCCACTACCTCTGCCAGGGCCTCAGCCTACAACACCTCACCCTGCCCTCCCAGGCCAACCCCGGCGATCGCCTGGTGGTCAGCGGCCTGAATAACCTATTCCGCATCGAACAACCCCCCCACCAACAAGTCCACTTCAACACCGCCACCACCAGCCCCGGCATCAGCGGTCGCATCCACAGCCTCAGCCCCGGCGCCGTCCTCGAACTCGCCTACACCAGCCCCCACGCCTGGATGGTGCAAAACAGCCTCGGCAACTTCGAAGTGGTTTAATCTCTTCTTTCTTCCCTGTTTTTCTTGTCTCTTCTCTCTTCTTTTCCTTCTTCCCCATGGCAATCCAAAACAGCTACAACAACACCCTGGTTAGAGACCTCCAGGTTGCCCTTGGCAACGACGCCACCGGTGACCTCTACTATCGCGATGCCAACGGCAAATTTACCCGCCTACCAATTGGTGACCCCGGCCAACTCCTGGCGGTTAATGGCGGTCAACCCAGTTGGATCACTGGCGCGGCCCCGGTGGGTAATGCCGGGGGCGACCTGACCGGCACCTACCCCAACCCCACGGTGGCCAACGCCGCCATTAGCTTTGCCAAAATGCAAGCGATCGCCAGCAGTACCCTGCTGGGTCGCAGTAGCACCGGCTCCGGTGGAATCCAGTCCCTGTCGATCTCCGAAGCCCGTACCCTACTGGAACTGGGTAGCGCCGCCCTGGTCAACACCGGCAGCGGCAGCGGCAACGTGCCCGTGCTGGATGGGGCCGGTAAACTGGACCCCGCCACCATTCCCCAGTTGTTTTTGAATATTCCCGTCCCCGTCGCTAACCAGGCGGCCCGGCTGGCGATCACCGGTGCTAGCGAGGTGCCGGGCTACACCGTCAAACAACTGGATACCGGCATTACCTATATCCTGGCCGCCCTGCCCGCCGCCACCGATAGTAACTGGGTAGCGATCGGAGACACCGCCATTGATGCCGCCGATATCGGTTCTGGGGTGCTCTCCACCGCCCGGCTGGCCAGTAGTGGCACCGCCAACGCCACCACCTGGCTGCGGGGAGACCAGAGCTGGCAACCCCTGCCCTTCGTCGGCCTGCCCGTCACCGAAGTCAGCAGCACCAGCGCCACCATGGCCGCCAACACCGGCTACCGCACCAACAATGCCGCCCGGGTTACCCTCACCCTACCCACCACCGCCCCTGTGGACTCCCTGATCCGGGTCACCGGCATCGGCGCCGGCGGCTGGCGGATCGCCCAGAACGCCTCCCAATTGATCCACTTCGGCAACGTCACCAGCACCACCGGCATCAGCGGCAGGCTAGACAGCACCCACCGCCGCGACTCCCTCACCCTGCAGTGTGTGGTGGCCAATTTGGAATGGCAGGTAGTGGGAGCGATTGGGAATGTTGATGTGTTGTAAGGGAAGTGGTCAGTGATCAGGAGTCAGTAATCAGGAGAAAAAGAAAGAGGGTTCTTGCCGTGGATTGGTTTCTCTATTTTTGTGGTTTCCTACCCCCTTACTCCATCACTCTCCCACTTCCCCCCTATGCCTCTTCAAAACGCCATCAACCGAGATCGCTACCAGGTGCATCTCACCCACCCTGGGGCCAGTAACCAGACCAGCCTGAACATCTGGACCCCTTTGACCTCTAACCTGACCGAGGTGGTGGACACTAACGGCATCCACAGTAGTGGGATAATCACCATTCCCTACACCGGCATCTGGGCGGTGGGGGCCAGCCTTAAGGTGGAGGCCGGGGCGGTGGTGACTGGCGGCGGTAGCAGCCTACCCCCCTGCCCCAGCTCGGGCACCCCCCGAGCTACACCTGGAGCTTTGTGCAACTGGGCTACGATCTGGGCATGCATCTAGTCCAAGAAAGGTGGGCCCTGGTGCCCGGCACCATCGCCTACTGGATGGCCCAGGCCAATGCCTACGACCCCATTCTTTATCCCACCCTGGACTTTGGGGGTTACGAAATAGTCGGCTTCAGCGACTACGGCGTCGGATTCGATGATTTGATCATCGACCGCGCCTGGCCCGATAGCCAGGGGGATGGAATCAGTCTACTCAGCCAATTCGTTCTGACCAGCTCTAGCCCCACCCGGCCCAGTACCTCCACCGACTTCAACGACGCCTACCCCAACGCCCCCTGGCGGTTAGTCTCGGTCACCGGTGCCAACTTTAGCAGCACCAGTGACCAGGGCTTTGAAGACGACATCTACTGTGACGATGGCAGCAGCGGTAGCCTGATCACCACCTACCCCGGCATTAGTGAAGCCCGGATCGCCTACAAACTCAACAGCAGCGACGGAGCCCTACCCCTTTACCACACCAAACTGGCCGCCCTCAGCCCCGAACAAAACACCGGCCTGGTCTTAGGCGGTAGCTTTCAATGGCTTGGTCAGCTCAGCCAGAACGACACCCTCCAGCCCCAGGTCTACGTCGGCGCCAACAGCGGCCACTTCAACCTCAGCCCCGCCCGCCTGTGGTGCTACCCCGCCTACTGAGCATGATTAGCTACTACGGCGAAACCTTCGAGGATTACAACCTTCCCAAGGTCACCCCAGACCACTCCACCTATAGCCATGTGGTGTTAGTCAAACACAAGGGCATCGTGCGTATGGTCCGCTTTGGCCAGCAGGGAGTTAAAGGATCTCCCAAGCAACCCGGCGAATCAGAGGCCGATAAAGCCAGACGGGAAGCCTGGTATGCCCGCCACCGCAAAAACATTGCCAGGGGCCCCCTCCACCCCGCCTGGTGGGCCGCCAAGGTAAAGTGGTAAATCTAGAAAATCACCCAAACGAAGTAAAAGGCCCCAACCCCCAGATCACCTACTCAAAAGAGTAGAGATACCGGCTTGAAGCCTTTTAGTTGATTACTTCTCTAGATTTGCTGAGCTAATCAGCTATCTAACAGGCAACAATTTCAGGAACTTAGCTCAAGGCCTTAACGCCTGAGCGGCCCTTAACGAAGGGATACACCGATTAAACCATAGTCAACCCGACCCCTACAGCATTAGGATGCAAAAGTTCCTTAAACTTCAGAAAAGTTTAAGCAGATTAGCAACACCCCGCCTGATTGGTCTTTCCTACAGGACCATAATCGATCTATAGCGGTGGCGATTTCCCCAATCTCTTACTCCACCCCCATCGACTCCGGGGTATCCCCCCAACCCTCCCCCTACTTTTTTCATCAAGCCCAACGCAAAATTTTTTCCTTTTTAGCCCCCTCAGACCCGGCTGATGACCATGCCCCAACTGCTCCAGAACTGGTAAGCTTACCGGTGCCCCGGAACAACCAGCGGATTACAGGAGCCAGGATGACGGAACAACAGATGCCATTACGGGTGGGCTACAAAGCCGCCTACCGGAAGGAGATCACCTGGGTGGTGGGCACCATCGCGGCCCTAGAGGGCGATCGCGCCCTACTGGACCTGGAGCCTACCCCCAGCTTGCCGGTGAAGCCTGGCAGCAGGATTAGAATAGCCCTCAGCGATCTGTTCCCACCCTTCTAGGGATTGAGTAGATGGGTAGGGAGAAACTTAATACGTATGAGGACGCTGAGTCTTGTTCTTATACTCAAAACGCTGAAGTGAGCATAGTGATTCTTCAACGTATGAGATTCAACTGACAAGAGTCTTTCGCCTAATAGGTTTATCAGATCAAGAATCGCTGAATCGCTGAATCGCTGAATCGCTGCATATGATAAATTATGTAGCCATTTATGTAGCCATTCGTAATTAAACTAAATCATCCGGTGCAGGATCACTTCCACACTCAGGGCAAATATACATCCATTTATCTCGAAATTTAGGATGATCTGAATTTCGATGAAAGCAATCCTGGAACTTTAACAGTCTATGATGTGGCCCAAAGCAATTTTGAACTATCCAGAAATCTCCACATTTTGGACATGAGCAGTAAATTCCTGTCCCATTACCGGCACGTTCATGACTATTAAGGACTCTATTTGCCAGTTCGTCTTCGGAAATAAGATCTGGCTTCCAGCTAGTGTGCGCATCTTGTCCAATACGTAACTTGTATCCGCAATTGATACATACCACAGCTAGTGGTGAAGAATCATAATATCGAAATAAATATTGAAATAATAGTCTAACTATCTTTCTTAACTGCCTATCCTCATTGTGACCAGGGACAAATGAAATAGCTCCATAGCCATGGCCAGGCCACTCTGACTCGTCTATATTAACATTTAGGTTTTCATTAATGAAACGATGAAATGGAACTTCACCCCAGTAATCAATACTTACGTCTGAGTGA
The DNA here is from genome assembly GCA_041879365.1 of Nodosilinea sp. LVE1205-7. Lineage (GTDB taxonomy): Bacteria > Cyanobacteriota > Cyanobacteriia > Phormidesmidales > Phormidesmidaceae > Nodosilinea. Next base: position 690,511 of record CP089923.1, read on the forward strand.
AGAATAAAACTTCCTGTAGAAATCAGACCACGCTTATATTTATCTCTAGCAGTTCCAATGACGTCTTCAATTAATACTTTATCACTTTGCTCATGATAATTTCGATATTTTACGTCAAAACAGTACTTTTTCTGAATGGAGCCTATTTTAGACTCAATGTATATATCCGGAGTTCGACTTTCACCCCTTTGATTGATTAAATGAGGTTCATATATTAATGAAGTTTCTAGATTAGAATAGTTATTGATATTACCTACAAGCTTGAATCTGCGTTCTTTAGGTAAAATTATAGAGCCATTTTTATCTAAAGATAGGCATTGAAATAAGTCTGGTTCGTTGGCCTCTGGTTTTAAGGTAGTGTATAAGATAAATCCACTGTATAGTTTGGCAAAGCACCAAATCTCGTAGATCTCCCATGTCGGCTTGACTTTTCCCTGAAAAATGTTCTCGATAAGATGAAGGACTTTCTGAAGTGGTTCTAAGGCATCTCCCATTACTTTGGAAAATTTTATGTAAATGGGACCGTAGGTGGGCGATTCTGTAAGCCTTAGTGAGGTTATGGAAGGTACAGATGGTGTTCTAATATCTTTGATGAAACTAGCTTGCCTGACTTGTTTAGCCCACTCTTCACAATTTCTAAGTTTTTTTGAGATAGAAATAATCTTTTGCTTTAAGGCTTCGCTACGAGCATTGACATCATAGTTCTTTTTATCAGCTCTATTGATAAACTCTATAAACTCAGGGTCATCTCTTTTCTTACCTGTATGATTAGTAATTTTTCTGTTGATATTTCTGATAGATAGAGAATCGAGACTATCTGCTAGCCCTTTAGCTAAATTTCGTAGATAATAATCAATAACATAACAAATAAATTCATTTTCAGAACACATCGTTGACTCTAAGCGTTTTATACCAAAGATGCGACGCTTGGAAGGATTCATCAACTTTCGTACAAGTAATTGAGGAGATGGGTTTGCACGTTCTATTTCTACGGGGCCTGCTTCTGTAATAAAACTTTTGAGAGGACGTTTTTCAAGATCAGTCCAGGAATTCTGAACAACATCAGCTAGTTCAAGCAGGGCAGTTGCTGTGGCGAGAATGCCTTCACCAGCAGCCCACTGTTGTCCCAGACTATCTACTCCGTCTCCTTCTCCTACGGGCATTGGGACATCTCTCTTAACACAGCAGGCAGTTGTTAGCGCCATAATTCCAATGTCAGAAATCATTTTTTCCATCTGCTGTTCAGTGATGTTAGCAGGGCGAACTCTCAAGGATGCTCTCGGGGAGTCCTTGATAACCGTTCCTTGAGGAGTAGTTAGAACAGCTGTAATTTCGCCTGAGCGCCTAGTAATGTCACCACTTAAGCTGGGTGGTGGTTCCCAAAGCTGTTTATCAGGTATCCAGTTCAGATGAAATAGGGAAGGACTTTCTAGCGCGACACCTCCCGACCAGGGAGTGTCTAACTTGATGTACCATTTCTTTTTGAACTGTCTAATGTAGGGTATGTCGTCTTTATCACGAGGAAATAGATGATTGGCAAAATTTACAAACTGAATATTGGGATAGGTCATGTGCGTACCCAATACCGAACATGTTGACGTCTTTTATCTTCAACCTGAGATTGGATTTGTTCCAAAATATCTCCTGGGTCGTAGTCGTCAAGCTTAGTGTCAAGATCGTTAAAATCTTTCCGCAAAGTGAAAAGCCACTGCTCATACTGATCAACTGTTTTAGGTTCCTTGAAAAAAGAAACTCTAGGTAGCAGCTTGGTAAATAAGAAATAACCTAGACAGTCTTGACTAGAAAGGCCCAATAAGTTGCAAACAGCATATATTACTTTGAAGTCTCGATTAGCTCTATGCCCTGAAGGGAATACCAAGACCAGAGAAAGATTTGTTCCATTCCAATACTTTTTTCCAGTTTGTAACTAGGCCTCTGATTAAGGTTTCTCCTTCTGGTTGGTTGATGGACTTAAGCTGGGAAAGTTGTTTTATACGCAGACTGATTTCATTGGTTAGTGTAGGAACTGATAGATAAGACAACTGCTGTAAATCTGCATTATTTGAGACAGCTTCTGTCTTAAACGTCGAAGCTAAATCAGCAGATGGATAGCTAATGACGTAAGCTCGATCAATAACTTTTGGACTAAGATCATAGGTTGTTTCGTCAGAATTTAAAGTTCCAAGAATAGCTATATTCGAAGATAGATAGAAATTTGCCTGATAGCTATCTAGCATAGCTTGAAGCTGCTCGAGACGCTGTTGTTCCTTATCACTTCTATCTGGTTTCTCATTTAAATATCTAGCTTCTCTCCAGAGTTCTGTTTCAATACTTTCTGAATACAATAGAAGACCTTCTTTCGTTCTTATTTCTTCTTTATTTTGATAGTTCGGGCAAGAATATTCTAGGGTGGAGAGCAGGTCTGCGCCATAATTCTCAATTCTTGCGAGATTGAGTTCATCTAAACAGATTAGGTTAAGGCGTTCAGGAGTATTTTCGGCATTTTTGAGAGCATTTAAGAAAGGCGAGGGACGGAAGATCTCTTTAATGGGATCAAAGAATCCGAGCAAATCAGCAGGATTTAGCCAGGCTGGACGCACTGGGATGACTTTGCAGTTGCCCCCCAGTAGCTTAGCTGATTTTTTCACAATGCTGGTTTTGCCAACGCCTACAGGACCATTCAGGAGAACTAAGCTGCCAGAGAAAAACGCGCTGAGAAGAGAGACGAGATAGCTGATTGACAGGGTTTTGGGAAGGATAAGCCCATTAGACACTAGGGCGTTCTGCCATTGTGAGATCAAGTTCTCTGGATGTGTTTCTGTTTCTGTTTCTGTAGATAGATTAGTCTCAGCTTTAGTTTTCCAAGAAACAGCTAATCTATAAGGCTCAACTGACTGAATAAGTTTTTCAATTTCCAATTTCTGCTTTTCTATAAAGTCAGCTCTGGAATATAGTTCATTCTTCTCTGATTCTAAAATTGTTTCTCTTTGCCTTATTTCATTATTAAGCTTTTCAACTTCAATAAGTCGGTTTTCGACTTTTTCTTCTATCAGTTTATCAATCTTTCCTTCTCTTTCCTCAAGCTCTATTTCTTTTTGATTTAGTCTAGAACGAAGATCACTTGCAATATCATCTTTAAAGTTTTCGGCCATATTCTCAGCATCAATCGCAGATATTTGTGTAAGCGAAATAGCTTTTGGATCGCCATCCTCTTGTCTGAAATAGTCGTAACTTTTTTCACCAGGTTTTTCCCACTCAAATGAGATAAAGTCACCTTTATTGAATTGACTTCTGCTGTCAATTGCGAAGAATCTAGTAACTGGTTCACCAACTCTTTAGAGGGACGTTAACTAATGGTTTAATATAAATTTTTTGATTCATGACCCTTATGAGAGGGGAAGGTTTTTGTTACTTTACCTGGAAGTTTTAGAGGCAAAAGCGACAGAATCCATACTGGAATATTAGGAGAGTTCAATGATTCTAATTGCATGGAAAGAAAAACATAATGGTTGATGCAAGTGGTCTATTACACCAAGTCAGATGAGTTTTAGGGAGATGTTCTAACTCGCGCCAATACGACCCAGGGCTACCGCAAAACCCAATGGCTGATAACTATCCCTATCTCAGGAGTCCTGGGTCAGGAAGTGTTGACAAGTTGGCTGTAAAGTTGCCGCCGCCACTAGGATCCCATAAGGCCATCCCGAGAAATGATGGGTGTAGGGCTGGCTGCTTTTACAGCTGGCTTTAAGGAAGCTAGTCAAAGTTAGACAGCTATTGGTGCTGGGTAGATTAGGTAGGTAAGGAGTTAGCATAAAAAACTCATAGACTTATTACTTATTTCATAGGGTGCCCAGGATATCAGGAAACTTTATAAAAAGTTTTTCAAATTTCTTCTACAAACGTCTGATTCCAGCAAAAGAGGTGGCAGGTTATTTCCTTAACCGACACTCCGACCCTGAAGTGCTCCAACCAGAGGAAAAATCTTCTTGCTCCCCTAGCCCCCACCCCTAAACCCCACAACAATCCACCCAATTCCCTCAAAGAGGATAGTATAGATGCACCACTCCTTAGGTCGATTCTATGGGTTTCCCCGTCCCCGGCGATGCCATTGAGCCCAGCCTTGATTCTCAACCGCCACCTGATCGCCAACCCCGCCGCCACCTTTATCATGCGGGTAGAGGGAGACCTGGTGGCGGGGGCCGCCGCCCAACCCGGAGACCTGCTGATCCTGGACCGCTCTCAGCCCCCCCAACCCGGTTGCCTGGTGGTGGCCGCGATTGCCGGTAGCCTGCAGGTGCTACGACTAGAGGACTCCCCCCGAAATGGACCTGTGGGGCGTAGTCACCTACCTGATCCGCCGGCCCTAGCCATGTTTGCCCTGGTAGACTGCAACGCCTTCTTCGCCTCCTGCGAACAGGTGTTTCGCCCCGACCTGAAGCACCAACCCGTGGTGGTGCTCTCCAATAACGATGGTTGCGTCATCGCCCGCTCCGCCGCCGCCAAACCCCTAGTCGCCATGCAGGCCCCCCTGCCCAGCCTGCTGCCCCTGATCCGCCAGGGCAAAATCCACGCCTTCTCCGCCAACCCCGTGCTCTACAAAGACATGTCCCGCCGGGTGATCCAAACCCTGCAGCAGTTTAGCGCCGGAGTCGAGCAATACTCCATCGACGAAGCCTTCCTCAACCTCAAGGGCTTCGACCCCACCACCCTGGCAGACTACGGCCAGACCATCCGCCACACCGTGCAGCGCTGGACCGGCATCCCCGTCTCCGTCGGCATTGCCCCCACCAAAACCCTGGCCAAGCTAGCCGCCCAGGCCGCCAAAGGCCACCCCGAACACCAGGGGGTTTTCGACCTGAACCGCCGGCCCGACCCCGACGCCTTTTTGGCCAGCCAGGCCGTGGGGCAAGTCTGGGGCATTGGCCCCAACCTCCAGGCCAAACTCAAGGCTATGGCGATCACCACCGCCCTACAGTTAAAACAGGCCAACCCCGCCCAGATTAAACAACGGTTTGGCCTGCAAGGCCTGCGCACCGCCCTGGAACTGGCCGGTACCCCCTGCTTTCCATTGCAGCCCATCGCCGCCCCCGTCACCATGCGGATTGTCTCCCGCTCCTTTGGCCACCCCGTCACCAGCCTGACGGAGATCAAAGAAGCTGTGGCCACCTACACCAGCCGCTGCGCCGAAAAACTCCGGGCCGATGGCCTGGTGACAGGCCACCTCACCGTCACCCTGCGCACCAGCTACTACACCCCAGACCACCAGTACGCCGCCGCCCGCTCCGCCCCCCTGGAGCCCCCCACCCAGGACACCGGCCAGCTGATCCACACCGCCCTGGAGCTAGCCACCCAGGCCTTTACCCCCGGCTATGACTACCTCAAGGCCAAGGTGATCGCCACCCACCTCACCCCCGCTGACCAGGTGCAGGGGTGCCTACTGGCCCCGGTGGTGGATAGGGCCAAACGCGATCGCCTGATGGCCACCCTCGACCACCTCAACCGTCGCCTCCACCCCGATGCGGTAAAGTTTGCTGCCCTGGGCCTCAACCCCACCTGGACCCCCCGGGCGGAGTACTTCTCCCAGCGTTACACCACCCACTGGCAGGAGCTACCTGCGGTAACACCCTGGGTGCCACCGGTAGTGGATTGACTACCAGCGATTGCTCCAATTAACCCGCTATCGACCAGAATGGTAAGCCGCTGGGGAGAGGGCAAAACCAACCCGCCCCGATTCACCGTCTAGCTGGTCGTCGTGCCCGATGGAAAGGAACACTCCACCGTAATTTTCAAGCTACATTCAGCGGTGCCCCGGGTGATGTAGGGCACCCCAGCTTCACCGGCGAGGTTAACGCCAAACTCCAGCTTCACCTGGTCTACATTGGCGGAGCCTAGATCTCTGAAAGCATTAAGAACCCCCTGGGTGTAGGTTTTGAGGGTAGTTTCCAGGGCTGTAAAACTGGCCATGGCCTGGCGGGCGGTCTCCGTCAGGGCACCTTTAGACCCCAGACCCAGGTCTCCCCGGGTAGCGTCACCACCGGGGGCTGGTCCAGCCATCTGGGGACCGGGCCCTACCTCCAGGTAGATGAGGGTGTTTTGATCAATTTGTAGGGGAACCAGTTGGGGCATGACGATGGTTCTCAGTTGAGGGAAGCGAGCCAGAACACCTACCCGATATTAGCTTTGACCCATCCACCCGATACTCAACGGGCTAGGCCAAGCCATAATTTTATTGTAGGCGCTCTGACGGAAGTAACCCTCGAGGGGATAGTTAAATTAGACTGATGATTAGCCTCACCCCTTGGTTTAGCTGTTCAGGTTTGAAATACCATGTCCAGTCGGGTTGCCCTGGTTATTGGCATCAACACCTACGATCACATGCCCCCGTTGAAGTCGCCAGCGGCGGATGCCGAAGCCATCGCCCACCGGCTGGAGCATGACAGCGACTTTAAGGTTTTGCGATTACCCGAGGCGATTTCCAGGGTGGGGGAGGAACAGCAGCCCCAGGTTGGGGCTAACCTCCGCCTTACCCAAAAACAGTTACGGGATGCCCTAAAGCAACTGCTGGTACCCAACAGCCCCCAGCATCCTGAGACGGTGCTGATTTACTTTTCGGGCCATGGCCGGCCCGACCCCGAGGGACCCCTCGGGGTGGATAAGGGCTACTTGCTCACCAGTGAGAGCAACTCAGGGGATGATCGCCCTGGTATCTCCCTGGCCCAGGTGCAAAAGTGGCTGAGCAGTAGCCCCATCAAAAATCAGATTGTCTGGCTCGACTGCTGCCATAGCGGCGGGCTGCTGCTGGATGTGGCGGCGGCTAACCCGGAACGGCGGGATGGCTATAGCCGCTGCTTCATTGCCTCCTCTCGGGATTTTGAACCCTCCTGGACCGATCTCAACACCCCCTACAGCACCCTGACTAAAGCCCTATTGGCGGGGCTCGACCCAACCCGCCAGCCCGGCCAGGGGGTGACCACCTATAGCCTGGTGGACTACGTCACCCAGGCCCTGCAGCATGAGCCCCAAACTCCCCTCTGTGATCACTTTGGTCAGCCTCTGGTGCTCCTCCCCGGCCTGGCCAGCCCAGGGACTGAGCAGGACCGATTCCGGCGTCAGTGGGCCATCCCCCTGCAGATGCCACCCCTGCCCGAGGCCTACGTTGAACGCCCTGAACATGAGACCCCGGTGAAGGCCTCTTTGTTGGCGGGTGCCCCTGGGGGCAGCGGTACCCTGGTGGTGAGTGCCCTTTACGGCCTGGGGGGATTGGTAAGTCAGTGTTGGCCACCCGGCTGGCCCACGACCCGGCGGTACAGGGCCACTTCGCCGATGGCATTTTGTGGGTGACCCTGGGCCAAACCCCAGACCTCCTGCCCCTGCTCAACGGCTGGATTGTCGCCCTGGGCGATCGGGACTACCGACCCACCACCGAGGCGGCGGCCTCCTCCCACCTGCGCACCCTGCTCTACGACAAAACCATGCTGCTGGTGGTGGATGATGTCTGGCAGGTCGAGCACCTGGACTGGTTTCGGGTGGGGGGCAGCATTGCCGTGTGCTGGTCACCACCCGGGAGGCCCGCATCCCCGATGCTCGTATCTACGAGCTAGATCCGATGACCCCAGACCAGGCCCTCACCCTGATCACCCAGACCCTGGCCAGACCCCTGGGCGATGTAGAAAAGCTCCAGGCCCTCAGCCTGGCCGAACGGCTGGGATTTTTGCCCCTGGCCCTGGACCTGGCGGTGGCCCAGGTGAGGGACGGAGTCAGTTGGGACGAGCTATTGAGGGACTTTCAAACCGAGCTGGCCCGGCTAGAAAGCCTGGACCTTTATAGCCAGGAGGAGCTACCGGAGGATAGCAAACGCCGCCGCCATAGCATCCTCGCCTGCTTTAACCTCAGCCTCAGGCTGCTTTCGACAGAGCAACTGGGTCAGTTTGCCTGGCTGGGCATTGTACCCGAGGATAGCCAGATTACCCCCCAGTGGCGGCCCTGCTCTGGCAGGTCACCCCCCGCCAGGCCGCCGCCATCTTACGAACCCTGCGGGCCAAGGCCCTGCTATTGACTGGGGTAAGCCAGCCGGGTCAACCCCCTACCTATCGACTCCATGACTTGATGCATGACCGGGCCCAGCAGCTCCTCACCAGCCCCACCCAGGTCACCCGCCAGGGGGACTTACCCGGCCTGGGTCTGTCTCTAGCCCAGGCCCATCGCCACCTGCTAGACCGCTATCGCTGCCAAACCCAACACCACCAGTGGCATACCCTACCGGATGATGGCTACAGCTACACCTACCTGACCTGGCATATGGAACAGGCTGACCAGCCCGAGCAGGTACACCAGTTGCTACAGGAAACCAACCCCACCGGCGGCAATGGATGGTACGGAGCCTGTGAAGCCAGGGGCAAACCCGCCACCTTTGTTAACGACCTGGGCCGGGCCTGGAGACTGGCTGAGCAGACCTACCAACAGGCCCCAGCCACCGCCCTTGCCCTACTGTTTCGCTATGCCCTGATTCGCACCTCCATCAATAGCCTGGCTAGCAACATCCCGCCCCCCCTGCTGGCAGCCCTGGTGGAGAAACAGATCTGGCAACCAGCCCAGGGGCTGGCCTATGCCGAACAAACCCAGGAACCCAATCAACGCGCCGATTGCCTGGTTGCCCTGGTGCCCCACCTGCCAGAGTCCCTACTACCGGAATTACTCAACACCATTGGTCAGTTTCATAATGCTACCAACCGATCCTCTGCCCTGGTCGCCCTGGCTCAGCGCTTTCCTCAGTACTGGCCCGATGCGTTGTCGGCCATTACGGGAATTCAGGGCAGTCGGGATATAGTCTCAAAGCTGGGCCAGGTTGTTGACCATCTACCCCAGGCTCTACTGCCTCAAGCTCTCGAGATTGCCCGCCAGATTCAGGATAAAGTCGGCCGAGCCCTCGCCCTGGGGAAACTGGCCCCCCACCTGCCCCCCGAACTCCTACCCGAAGCCCTGGCGGCTGCCCGCCAGATTCAGGATGAATACTACCGCGCCGACGCCCTGGGAGACCTGGCCCCCTATCTTCTCCCCGAACTCTTACCCGAGGCCCTGGAGATCACCCGCCAGATTCAGGATGAATACTACCGCGCCGACGCCCTGGGAGACCTGGCCCCCTATCTTCTCCCCGAACTCTTACCCGAGGCCCTGGAGATCACCCGCCAGATTCAGAGTGAATCCTCCCGCGCCCGCGCCTTGACAGACCTGGCCCCCCACCTGCCCCCCGAACTCTTACCCGAAGCCCTGGAGGCTACCCGCCAGATTCAGGATGAACTCCCCCGCGCCTGGACACTGAGAGACCTAGCCCAACAGGTTCCTGAACTGCTACCTGAGGCCCTGGAGGGTGTCCGCCAGATTCAGCGTGAATACGACCGCGCCGAGGCCCTGGGAAACCTGGCCCCCCATCTGCCCCCTGAACTCCTACCCGAAGCCCTGGAGGTCAGCCGTCAGATCCAGAATGAATGGCACCGCGCCGGCGCCCTGGGAGGTTTGGCCCCTCACCTGCCCCCTGAACTACTACCCGAGGCCCTGGAGATCACCCGCCAGATTCAGGATGAATCCGACCGCGCTCAAGCCCTGGGGAAACTGGTCCAACAGCTACCTGAACTGCTACCCGAAGCCCTGGCGGCTGCCCGCCAGATTCAGGATGAATACTTCCGCGCCGAGGCCCTGAGAGACCTGGCCCGACAATTCCCCGAACTCTTACCCAAGGCCCTGGAGGCTACCCGCCAGATTCAGGATAAAGACTCCCGCGCCGAGGCCCTGGGGAAACTGGCCCCCCATCTGCCTCCTGAACTCTTACCTGAAGCCCTGGAGATTGCCGGCCAGATTCAGAATGAATACGACCGCGCCCTCGCCCTGAAAGACCTGGCCCAACAATTCCCTGAACTGCTACCCGAAGCCCTGGAGATCACCCGCCAGATTCAGAATGAATACTACCGCGCCGATGCCCTGGGGAACCTGGCCCCTTACCTGCCCCCCGAACTCCTACCCGAAGCCCTGGAGATTGCCCGCCAGATTCAGAGTGAATACTACCGCGCCGACGCCCTGGGAGACCTGGCCCCCTATCTTCTCCCCGAACTCTTACCCGAGGCCCTGGAGATCACCCGCCAGATTCAGGATGAATCCGACCGCGCCCGCGCCTTGACAGACCTGGCCCCCCACCTGCCCCCCGAACTCCTACCCGAAGCCCTGGAGATTGCCCGCCAGATTCAGAGTGAATACTACCGCGCCGACGCCCTGGGAGACCTGGCCCGACAGCTTCCCGAACTCCTACCCGAAGCTTTGGAGATCACCCGCAAGATTCAGAGTGAATCCTCCCGCGCCCTGAGAGACCTGGCCCGACAGCTTCCCAAACTTCTACCCGAAGCTTTGGAGACCACCCGCAAGATTCAGAGTGAATCCTCCCGCGCCCTGGGAAACCTGGCCTCCCAACACTTCCCCGAACTCCTACCCGAAGCCCTGGAGATCACCCGCCAGATTCAGAGTGAATCCTCCCGCGCCAATGCCCTGGGGGAACTGGCCTCCCACCTGCCCCCCGAACTCCTACCCGAAGCCCTGGAGATTGCCCGCCAGATTCAGAGTCACTACCGCGCCTTAGCCCTGGGGAAACTGGCCCCCCACCTGTCCCCCGAACTATTACCCGAAGCCCTGGAGGCTACCCGCCAGATTCAGAGTGAATACTACCGCGCCGACGCCCTGGGGAAACTGGCCCAACACTTCCCCGAACTCCTACCCGAAGCTTTGGAGATCACCCGCCAGATTCAGATTGAACAACACCGCGCCTTAGCCCTGGGGAAACTGGCCCAACACTTCCCCGAACTCCTACCCGAAGCCCTGGAGATCACCCGCCAGATTCAGAGTGAATCCTCCCGCGCCAATGCCCTGGGGGAACTGGCCTCCCACCTGCCCCCTGAACTCCTACCCGAGGCCCTGGAGATCATGGAAACCTTTAAAGAACGCTACTATGCCGCAGAGGCATGGTTCTCCCTGCTGCCCCGTCTTGAGGAACTCCAGGTTAGTTTCCTGAGCTTTGCCGCTATCCTGGATACCCTGGCCTACCAAGAACGCTCCGAGCTGATCCAAAATTTCCCCACCATGCAAAACACCCTGACCCGCCTAGGGGGCGAAACCACCCTCGATCGCTGCCTGCAGGCCATGGCGGAGGTCTGTAATCAATGGCGTTAGCTGCTGTTATCGGGCCAAATGGTAACGGCTAGCGGACCAGCAGGGGCGATCGCACCCGCGTCCTGAAGGGAATTACTCCAAGCGCTTATTACCCACCACCATGGACCCCATCGCCTACACCGCTGAGATCGTAGCCGCCAAGCGAGCGATCGAGCAGACCCTGCCCCAGCCCCTCGGCCAGGACCCCCTACGCCGGGACCCTTCAACGGGTAGCAGGCCAGGGAAGCCTTGGGTATCCTAAAACCATAGTTATCCTATGAAAACAATGAAAGCCTGGTACCTACCATGGGTAGCCCTCATCCTGACAGGCTGTAACCCCCTTAACCCTATCCAGAGCACGATCCCTGAACCTGAACCAGACCCCGCGATCGCTAACCTCAACCTGCCAGAGGCTACCGTTATTTCGGTAGGCGACGGCGACACCCTGCGGATGGATTATCAGGGCGAAAACATTACCGTTCGCCTGACCTGTATCGATACCCCTGAAACATCTCAGATCCCCTGGGGACCCGCCGCTACTGAACGGCTGCGCCAGCTAACCCCCCGAGGCTCCACCATTCAGTTTAGAGAAGCCGATAGGGATCGCTACGGGCGATTGGTCGCCGAAATCTATGCCAATGGCCAGAACGTCAATCTCCAGATGGTGGCCGAAGGCTATGCGCCCGTCTATACCCAATTCTTGAGTAGCGGCCCGGATACTCAAGCCCAGTTACTCCAGGCAGAAGCCCAAGCCCAACAGAAAAGCTCAACTTCTGGAGTCAGGAGCATCCCATCATGCCTTGGGACTATCGGCGCAGTAGATAACCATCTTTCCTTCGAGGGGATAGACCTCATCCTGGAAACCAGCCATGTCTTAATGGAAGGGGCTGAAGTGGTACCCATTGGCTTCACTACTGTCCACAGTTGAGGACACAGTGATAGCTACCAGCCCGCGATCGCAATTCCCTCCAGCCCCCTAATGGCGATTTTCTGGGGAATGCGATTGCTACCCCAGCGATCGCATTCCTTTCTTCGCCCCAGCCCAGGCAAAAGCCTGGGATCCTCCTAGCCCCTCATCCTCTGTCCCCAGAACAGACCATCCCTGTCCTAGATCCTCATTAACAGAAAAAAATCTGGTGTACCCATTTGTACCCATTTGGCCATTGGTAAGGGGCGGCTTAGTTAATTTCGCTGAATTCCAGATCCTAAGGGCACTCCAGCCGTTATAGCCTGGTCAGCGATGAAGGTGTCATAGCGCCAGCTAGAGAGTTAGAACGCTAGTTCAACCTTGATAACCTCACCCCCTTCAATCACAACCCGATTAACCAGTGTTCTGTAAATGTTACGTCTCTCCTTATCTTCCAGGGTTTCCCAATATAGGGGATCGGTAAAGACGTTGATCAGTAACTGTCGCTGGCTCTCAGTGATTAACGATGATAGTTGCAGCTCCTGGTAGTAGGCAAGGATCTTTTGCTTAATAGCGCTGATAATCGGACCTGCTAGATTGCCAGGGGCGTTCTCATAGTACATCAGCTCGATTTTAAGGGCCTGGATTTCAGGAGGATCCATCTCTTCTCTGGATGACTCAGCGATCGTATTTAGATCCCTGGCTTTCTGATTCAAGGTTTCAATGACGGCGGCCTCTACCTTTTCCATGCGGATTAGCTTCTTCTGATGGCAAGCCCTCATTCGCCAGTTCTTACATTGGAAGTAGTAGTTTAGTTCTGGCTTAATGCCCAGACGTTTGGCTCTGTGATAGCTTTTGGCACCTGTTACCGAATAACAAGAACTCCGGCACTCTCCACAAAATATCAAACCTGATAGAGGGTATTTGAGTGCTGTGGATCCGAATCCTTTGATTCGATAGTTTTCCTTGATAGTTTTCTCAATTGTTTCACCCTCTTCCTTGGTCATAATCCGTTGGTCGGGGTGGGTATCGTAATGAATTTGCCAGTCTTCTGGGGGTAACCGCTTTCCTCTCTTTTTCCTTAGGTAACAGATGTGCCCCTGTAGAACTGGGTTAGTCAACCAATTCTGTAACCCTGCCGGACTAAAGCGCAACAGGTCCTTAGCAACTTTCCCTCCCCGTTGCCGCTTGCCGTTGTTATGGGCAAAGTTATGGATCCCGTACTTTTCGTTAATGACTCTAAGAGTCATCCTGAGGGTTTTACGTTCTAAAAAGGTTTCGACAATTTCACGGGCAATCTGGGCTCTAAATCGTTCTTCCCTGTTTTCGCGAAGACATAGAAAGGCTGTGTGATCCAGATAATGCCTGCCTTCTTCCTCAACGTATCCAAAGGGTGGGTTCACGGCTACCTTTCGGTTTCTCAGGTGGGCCCAGCCATGGCTGACTCGTTCTGATAGACGGTCTACTTCCATCTCAGCAAGCGCTCCTAATATGTTGAGGTGGAACTTTCCTGCTGCTGTTGATAGATCAATACTGTCGTCTAGAGCTTTCAGATTTACGTTGTTGTCTTGGAATTCTTCCAGAGCCCGTCTTAAGGTAACCAGCGAGCGAGTTAGACGGTCTAATCGGGTAATCACAACCCCTGATATTTGCCGCGACCTCACCATATCCATCACTATTCTGAAGCTTTTCCGGTTATCCCGTCTTCCAGAATCTATATCGAAGTAGACATTCTCTACGCCAGCGTCTTTAAGTCGGTGTATTTGTTGCTCAAGTGCGTGACTATTTAAAGCCTGTTCACGACTACTTACCCGTGCGTATCCAATAATTTTAGCCATAGCTGCTGTTTCAGTAACTCTATAGCTAATGAGTTTGCCATTGTTTAACTGTTTAGGAACAGTACTCCTCGATGTGCCAGGGAAATTTCCCCTGGTTTAGGGTAACTGCCCCCTCCCACCAGGGATGGTCCCGAGGCGGAATGGTGGGGGCTACGGAAGGGGCGGGTATGGACCAGGGTTCCCTTTTCTTTGAGTAGACCGGCCACAGAATAAATCTGGGTGACATCCAGAGCTTCCTCAAATTGTAAGGGCGGTAAGATTGAGGGTAATCGGCGAGCCAGCATAGTTTTACCACTACCTGGCGGTCCCACAAAGATCAGGTTATGGCCGCCAGCTGCGGCGATTTCCAGAGCTCGACGGGCTTGGGCCTGCCCCTTTACATCTCGCAGATCTAAGGCGTTGACTGGGGGCATGTTTAAACTTTGGTCGTCCCGAAGGAAGGGCTGGTACTGACCTGGATAATTCAGGAAATCGGCTACCTCCTGTAGGTTTTGTAGGCCATAGACCGTTAACTTCGGGACAACGGCGGCTTCTCGTGCATTATCCTGGGGTACCACCAGCCCTCGAATGCCCAGTTTTTGAGCGGCGGCGGCAATGGGTAGAACTCCTGCTACGGGTCTGAGGCTGCCATCCAGAGAAACTTCCCCCAAAAACAGTAGATCGTTCAGGGCGGTGATGGGAACTTTGCCCTCGGCGGCTAAAATGGCAATACTGATGGGCAGGTCAAAAATAGGACCTTCCTTGCGCAGATCGGCAGGGGTCAGGTTAATCACTACCTTACGCAGGGGAAAGGCAAAACCAGCATTCTTAAGGGCCGCCTTGACCCTTTCTCGGGATTCTTGCACGGCGGTATCGGGTAGGCCCACAATCACTACCCCTGGTAGGCCACCGGAAAGGTCTACTTCCACGCCTACCTTGAGGGCATCAAGACCTACCAGGGAGGCACTCCAGACTCTGGCCAGCATAGTATCGCAATCCTAAGGGTTAGGGTTAGGATGCCCAGGGCTGAGGAGATTCGATCATGGGGTATTAAATATTACTTCTGCCTGGGTGAGGCACCGTAGTCGCTAGTCGCTCAGGCATTACCCAGGGAGGGAGGGGACTGGCGACTTTGGCTCAACGGCAGAATGTTTTTGCTCCGGAAGGTCACTGTGGCTCCGTCGTTGGATTGCTCAAGCACTAGTAAAGGTGTTGGCTTAGCCCGCTGGTCCCAACGTATAGAGGCAATTCGACCCTGGATCGTGGGTTGCCAATGGGTATGTTCTGAGGCTGCATCCATGAACTTTTCAATACAACCAATGAGATCACTAATGGTAGAAGACGTGGTTTGGGTAGGTAATTTGGCTAACTTAATTTGAATACGGAACAGTACTCGCTTTTTAGCGCCGGGGCGATCGCCGGGTTGATATTCCACATCAAAGATTTCGTCTATGAGTCGGGGTTTACCCGCCATACCCATCAACCCCAATTCAACCTGGGGGGACGCAGGGCCACACTAATTTGTTGCTTTACCTTGACCTTCAGTTGATTGACAATAACGGCATGGAATAGGTCTTCTTCCATGCGCATGCGTAGATAGTCCAGATTAAATTCCCGGGAATGGATTAAGTCGGGATTTTGTTCCATTCTGGTAATGGTTTGGACGGCCATTTTCACCTTTTTGCGGAGATCCTGGTTGAGGTAACGCTCCCGGTTGAGCTGCTTGGTCAGGTATTGGATTTTACGGGAGACTCCGATACCGATGATGACTGAAACCAGGAATAGCCCACCCATACCCAGCACCTCTGCCTTAGGGATGGGCAACACTGGCAACTGGGGAAACTGGCCCACCGGGGAACTAACCGTAGAGTAGGAAATCATAATCAAAGCTTGATGGTAAGCGACCAATTGCAAAGATTCGATTTATATTTCCCAAAAATCTATTTTTAATCACATGGTAGGGCAAAAGCCATAGAAGCTAGACCCTTGCCAAACCACGGTGGCGCAGGAGGGCTTCTGTACTGGGTTCACGGCCCCGAAAGGTTTTGAAAATTACCATGGGATGCTGACTACCGCCCAAAGCCAGAACTGTGTCACGAAAACGTTGGCCAGTTTGGGTGAGGGCTTTTGGATCGGCGAGACCGGCTTCTTCAAAGGCGGCGAAGGCATCGGCACTTAAGACTTCTGCCCAGAAGTAGCTGTAGTAACCCGCAGCATAGCCCCCGGCAAAAATATGGGTAAAGGAACACAGAAAGGCGTCTTCTGCCAGAGGTTCAAGAATAGAGGCTTGACTGGCGATGCGATGGCTAACCTCGGAGATGGTTTCTCCCCGATGGGGACGGTAGCGGTGGTGGAGTTCTAGATCGGTCCAGGCAAAGCGAATTTGTCGAAGGGTGGCGCTACCGGTCATGAAGGTCCGGGCTGTCAGGATCTTTTGGTATAGCTCTTCTGGCAAGGATTCCCCGGTTTCGTAGTGACGGGCCATGCTAAAGAGGGTGTGGCGGTGGTAGCACCAGTTTTCCATGAACTGACTGGGTAATTCTACCGCATCCCACTCAACGTTATTGATGCCAGAGGCACCAGCGTAGTCGACCTGGGTTAGCATGTGTTGCAGGCCATGGCCAAACTCGTGGAAGAGGGTTTCCACTTCGGCAAAGGTCATGAGGCTGGGGGTGGTTCCTACAGGCGGAGCCTGGTTACAAACTAAGTAGGCTACCGGCAGGCGCACCGTATCATTGATCTTGGCTCGGTTAATGCACTCATCCATCCAGGCTCCACCCCGTTTCTCCGCTGGCCGACTGTAGGGGTCCAGATAGAAGTAGGCGATCGCGGCGTGGTCATGATTGAGCACCCGAAAGTAGCTGACATCGGGGTTCCAAACAGGAGCTTCTCCGTCAGCGGCAGTAATAGTAATACCAAAAATTTGATGGGCCAGATCAAATAAACCCTCTAATACCTGGGGCAGGGGAAAGTAGGGACGTAACTGCTCATCACTGAGGCCATATTTTTCTTCTCGTATACGTTCGGCCCAGAAAGCTGTATCCCAATAGGTCAGGTGCTCGGCTTCGGGGGCACCTTTTTGTCGAGCAAAGGCGCTTAATTGTTGCAATTCTTCTGTGGCCGTATCGTAACTAGCTACCCGTAGCTCCTCCATCAGGGTGTAGATTGCTTCTACGGAAGGGGCCATTTTACGAGCCAGACTCAATTCGGCGTAGGAACCGTAGCCTAGTAGCTCGGTCATTTCATAACGTAGTTCCAGGATGCGGTGCATCAGGGGGGCATTGTCCAAATCACCATTGGCGGCCCGGGTAATAAAGGCCAGGTAGAGCTGTTGTCGCAGGTCCCGCCGCCGACTATGCTGCATGAAGGGGGTAAAGCTGGGATAGTCAAGGGTAATTACCCAGGGGCCGGTAGCCGCTGTAGCGTTGGCATAACTATACTGACGTGCATTTTGAGCAGCTAAGGCTAGCAAGCTGGGGGGCAAGCCCTCAATCTCTGCGGCGGTGGTGAGGGTGAGTCTAAAGGCTTTGGTGGCATCCAGCACATTGTTGGAAAATTGGGTAGAAAGTTCTGCCAGGGTTTGCTGGATTTGGTTAAAGCGATCGCGGCTAGAGCCTTGTAGCCCTATCCCGGCCAGTTCAGCTTGCCGCAGTGCTGATTCCACAATGCGTTGTTGGGCTGGTTCTAGCTGTGGCCATTGGGAGCCATGACGCATGGCTTTAAAGGCGGCATAGATCGGTTCGCTTTGGTCCAGGCGAGTTTCAAATTCAATTAAGGCAGGCTGTACAGCCTCGTAGGCAGCCCTGAGCTCGGGGCTATTCTTAACCCCCATGAGGTGAGAAATAATCCCCCAACTCCAACTGAGGCGCTCACGAATCCGGGTTAGTGGGTTAACTAAGCCCGACCAAGTGGGAGAAACATGACTTTCCAATGCCTCTAGATTGGCCGTTAGTTCCTGCAGTAGGGTGGTAATGCCCGGCACAATATGGCTGACTTCGAGACCATCAAAGGGTGGTAAGCCTTCACCAATTAAGAGAGGATTCTCAATCAGGGTAGAAGTTTTCATGACAAAATAGGCCGCTACTTAGATGCACTGTAGAAATGACTGCCGCTCTAATAGAACAAGGCAGGTAGGTATTATGATACAGACAAAACTAAATGAGAGGTCAGGAAAAGTTACTCGGCCCCTCGGTTAACTCAGGTAAATTGGCTAGGGAGCTTACTCCCACAGTCTTCTCCAGGTTCTATAGTTTTTACTTATAATTTGGCTGTAAGCTTTCATCGGCTGAGTCAGGTTGCTTTTGCCGGAATTCCCCCTTAGCCCCTGGCAATGTTAATGCGAAATTCCTTTAGTTCTTTGCAGCGCATTCTCGTCGGAATCTTTATTTTTCTGTTGACGGCGGTGCTGGGGGTGGGTGGCTATATGCTGGCTGGCTGGAGCTTTCTAGACGCCCTATTTATGGTGGTGATTACGGTTTTTGGAGTGGGCTACGGGGAGGTCAGACCGGTTCAGTCCCCAGGGCTGAAAATATTTACGATTTTTGTAATTATTGCTGGAGCCCTATCGGTTGCCTATACGGTCTCCGGCTTTATTCAGCTGATTACGGAGGGGGAAATTCATCGGGCTCTAAATCTTAAGCGTATGAGTAAGGAAATTGAGAATTTAGCAGACCATGTGATTATCTGTGGTTTTGGCCGTATTGGTCAGTTAGTTGCCTATAAATTGCAGGGCGATCGCTATCCCTTTATTATTATTGACAACGATCCCGAACGCATCACTATGGCTCGGGACCACGGCTATCTGGTCTACCAGGGCAATGCTACCGATGAGGGAGTGCTGGAAGCGGCGGGTATTCTCCAGGCCCGCTCCCTAGCGACGGTGCTCCCCAGTGACGCGGCCAATGTCTTTATTACCCTGACGGCTCGGGAACTCAATCCCCAGTTGATGATCCTGGCGCGGGGAGAAATGCCCTCTACGGAGAAGAAATTACGTTTGGCTGGGGCGGATCATGTGGTTCTACCGGCTACCATTAGTGCCCTGCGCATGGCTCATCTGATTCGACACCCGGCGGCGGTGGACTTTTTAGCTCAGACTGACGGTCACCATGGTTTGAACGAGTTTTTGGCGGAGTTGGATATTCAGCTGAGTGAATTGGCGGTGGAGCCTGACTCTCCCTTAGTTGGCCGTACCATTGGCGATATTGAGGTGCGCGGTCAGGGTACCTTTATTATCGTGGCCCTACGGCGAGAGCATGGCGAGGTGATTATTCACCCCGGTCACGATACCTACCTGGCACCAGGGGACTCAGTGATTTTGATGGGCCATCAGGGTGACATGCCTAATTTTGTTCAGCCAGCCGCCTTTAAAGCAGACCTGCGATATCGAGGTACTCGACTAGGATAGGGCTGCTTATAAAACGGGAATGGAGACCGTAATAGCCGCGATCGCCACGTACATATCGTCGTTTTTGTCTTCCAGTTCGGGAATCGCTCGCCCTGCCACCACCATACCCCCTGGCTTAAGACTGATGGACTTCTGGCCGAAGGGTAATACCGCCAGTACCTCCTGTTGTCGTACCTGTTCTGGAAAGGGAACAGCAATCTGGACTTCAACGATCATCTGGTCCGGATGGCTGAGACCCGCTACCTCCCAGACACCGGGTAGGGCATTGTGGGCGATCGCATTGCCTACTGCCCGCATAGCGGCTACCGTTGGGTCTTGACCATGCTGGTCTACCCCCATTCCCATTTCGATAATTAAGCGTTGCTGTGACACCCTGGATTCCTATAGCTTTGGTGGCATGATACAGCAGGTTAGTGAGCTTTTATGGTTTTATTTGCCATGCTGGTGGATAAAACCATAAAAAAAGCATCCTGATGGATGCCTTTGCGCTGCTCCAGCCACAGCACAATAATGGTTTACCGCTCCAGAGTACTGAAGGGAGTAGGGCGATCGCTAGACTAATCCAGTAGTTTATAATTTCTCTCTGGATCCTTATTCCTACTTTTAAACCAATTGATGAAACTCATCTTCTAGCATCTGCACCAGAGACTGATTCCCTGAGGCTCGGGCTACGGCGATGCGGTGATGGAGGGTCCGCTCAATGTTGGTGCGATGCACCTCGCCTGCCTGCCGTAGCAGATGAAGACGGGCTTGGCGACCAACCAACCCCAGGGATTGGCCCGAGGTGGCTACTGGCCCTTGAGGTGTTAAGGCCAGGGAAGAACAGGTTGCCCCGGTCGTGTCGTACCGCATGCCCCGATAGGTCAGATTAGCGACTGGATAGGGAGCCTGCACATGACTGGCATAGGAGAAAGGCAGGCGACGACCACGGTAGAAACCAGAACTAGAACTTTCTCTCACTTCGAGTAGGGTGGGCTCGTAATTATACTGAACGCCCCGATAAGACAATTGCATTTAGACGACTCCTGTCTAACTAAGATGGTTATAACTGTTAAGGCGGGGTGCGTTCCTTCGGGAGTCAAACTCCCTACTTCCGTCTGGGACTATCGGGCAGAACCCAGAGGCTCAATCCTCTAAATTCCAGGTGAACGTTTCCAGATGAACGTTAGTATTTGGTTCTGTACTTAATTTTACAGTTTTTCTCTAGATGTCAACAAGTCATGAATTGCTCTAAGGTTTTTCCCTTTACCATTAAAACTCTTGCAAACAGAGGGTTGTGGCTCTTTAGGAATAAGATCCGTTGACAAAAATTTATCTATTGAGTTAAAGATTCACAGGATTTTAGATTTTATGGTTTGGCTGTTAAGCTGGCTTCATCCTCAAAGCGATAGCCCACGCCAGTGACCGTTTTTACGTAGGTGGGCTGGGACGGGTCAGACTCTATTTTTTTGCGCAGTCTGGCAATGTGGGTGTCTACAACCCGTTCATCGCCGAAAAAGTCTTCTCCCCACAGTTTTTCGATCAGATGGTGGCGACTCCAGACCCGACCTGGATAGCTCATGAAGGTGGCAAGCAGGTTGAACTCCAGGGGGGTTAGATCCAGCCATTCCGTGATTCCTTTGGCAATCTGCCGTTGGGCTGTGCGGCGCTCTAAATTCAGGGTAAAGTGAGTGGTTTGATAGCTTTGGTCGGTTTGATCCTGGCGATGGCGCAGGCTACGCCGCAGTAGAGCTCGGACCCGGGCTACCAGTTCTCGAGGACTAAAGGGCTTGACCAGGTAGTCATCGGCTCCCGTCGAGAGGCCAATTACCCGATCTATTTCTTCGCCCCGGGCCGTCAACATTAAAATATATGGGTCTTTGGCTCCTGGACTTTGGCGAATACGGGCGCAAACCTCAAGGCCATCCAGCTTAGGCAGCATCAGGTCAAGAATCACTAGATCGGGGTGGAGGCTTTGCTGATAGTCCAGAGCCGCCTCGCCGTTATCACAGATATGGCAGGTGAAGCCTTCTTTTTCAAGATAAAGCTGGATTAAACGAGCGATTTCTGCTTCATCTTCAACAATTAAAATCAGCATGATTAAAGGGTAATTTATAGATGACCCCCATCACCCTGGTGGCTTGGGTTCTCGGCTAAAACCATGGATGACTGCGGCCAAAACTTTTAAGTCAAAGTTCTTCAAGCCAGAGCTAATGGGGTAAGAGGTTGTTTGAAAAGCCAAAGAGAGTCTCAGACTATTCCCATGGAGTAGGTGATTACCGCAAAATTCAGTGTTTTGGCGGCCCCTCACTATACCTGAGCCCTTTTCAAACAACCTCTAAGGCTGATTTCTATACCGTAGTAATATCCTTTTCCTTAGCCGCCAGAGCCTGATCGAGTTTGGCAATATACTTGTCAGTCAACTTTTGAATCTCCTCCTGTAAGTCACGGGACTCGTCTTCGGAAATCTCACTGGCTTTTTCTAGTTTTTTAATGCCATCGATGCCCTGGCGACGTTGGTTACGAATTGATACCCGACCCTCTTCTGCCAGCTTGTGGGCTGTTTTTACAAACTCCTGGCGGCGCTCGGTGGTGAGGGCAGGAATATTGAGGCGAATCACCCTACCGTCATTGTTGGGGGTAAGCCCCACGTCAGATAGGGAAATGGCTTTCTCAATTTTGGTTAGGGTACTGCCATCAAAGGGTTGAATCATCAAAGTACTGGCGTCGGGAGTGGAGATATTGGCCAGGGCCTTGAGGGAGGTTGGGACGTCGTAATATTCGATTTCTATACGATCCAGCAGGGAGGCATTGGCTCGCCCGGTACGAATCGTGTTGAAGTTTCGCTGGGTGGCTTCAATCGCCTTGTGCATTTGATCTTCGGTTTCTAGCAAAATATCATCAGCTGACATCAAAGGACTCTCCTACAATTGTGCCAATCGACTCACCCATCAGCGCCCGCTGAATATTGCCGGCGGTAGATAGGTCAAATACCATAATGGGAATGTGGTTGTCTTTACAGAGGGCAATGGCAGTGCTGTCCATGACCTTCAGGTCGTGCTGAAGTACATGACCATAGGTAAGGGTACGGTAGCGCCGAGCATTGGGATTAATTTTAGGATCAGAGTCGTAGATTCCGTCAACTTTAGTGGCTTTAAATACGACTTCGGCGTTAATTTCAGCGGCCCTGAGGGCGGCGGTGGTGTCGGTGGTAAAAAAAGGATTGCCGGAACCTGCCCCAAAAATAACCACCCGATTTTTTTCCAGGTGGCGAATGGCGCGACGGCGAATATAGGGTTCGGCAATTTCCTGCATGGCGATGGCGGTTTGCACTCGGGTAGGAATACCAATGCGTTCCAGGCAGTCTTGCAGGGTCATGGCGTTCATCACTGTAGCGATCATGCCAATGTAGTCGGCGGTGGCCCGATCCATACCAGCAGCCGATCCTTTAATGCCTCGGAAGATATTGCCTGCCCCGACGACGATCGCTGTTTCGATGCCGGCCCGCACCACCTCGGCAACTTCGACGGCGATCGCCTCTACCACCTGAGGATCGATACCATAGGCGAGATTGCCCATAAGGGCCTCGCCACTTAGTTTAAGTAATACCCGTTTATATGTTCCCATAGGAAGTTCGTGTAGTAAGGTCTAAAAGTCCCATTTCACTATACCCACTTCCTCTACCATCATGGTTACCACCGTTGTGCAAATCCTCCTGGTTTTAGCCTGGTTAGGGCTGGTGGGGGCCCTGGCTGAAGGTCTGCGGCGATACACCCAGGTGGGTACTGAAATTACTCGAAAAGTTGTCCATATTGGGGCTGGGCAAGTTATTCTGCTGGCCTGGTGGCTCCATACCCCCACCTGGATGGGGGTGGGGGCCTCAGTATTGTTTAGCGGGGTGGCCCTGCTCTCCTATCACTACCCAATTTTGCCGGGTATTAATGGGGTCGGTCGCCACAGTTTGGGTACCTTTTTCTATGCCATTAGCATGGGCCTCCTGACCCTGGCCTTTTGGCCCCCTGCCCTGCCCCAGTACGCTACTCTAGGCATCCTCACCATGACCTGGGGAGATGGTTTGGCGGCCCTGGTGGGGCGGCGATTTGGGCGGCATCCTTACCAGGTTTTAGGTAGCCAGAAAAGTTGGGAGGGCAGCCTGATGATGGCTGGGGCCACCTTTCTAACCTGTTTTTGGGTACTGGGTTTGACTGATGGGTTTAGTGGCCAGGTGATGACTACGGCCCTGGTGGTGGCGATCGCCGCCACCGCCCTGGAAACCCTCTCTTTCTATGGCCTTGATAACCTCACCGTACCCCTGGGTAGTGCTGTACTGGCTTACTGGTTGATGGGTTAATCCAGAGGAGCGATGTCGGAGTAGCCTATGGGGAGTAAACCTGCCATGAATCTGGATTTGACTGCCCAGGTTTTGGCTATGGCCAAAACCGGTATTTATCGGCAGCTGCTGTTTGAAACCCTGGGTCCAATGGCTAGTCAGCGCCAGATTCGCGCCGCTATTGCTCAGGCCAGAGAATTTGGACTGCGTAGCGTACCCTCCCTGCGGGATGCCGAACTGGGTACCTACTACCAGATCAGTCTGGCTGATTATGAAGCTTTCCAGGTCGCCAGTATAACGCTCCAGCGCCTGCCCCCGGCCACGGATCTAGCCACTCAGGTGGCCAACAGCCAGCAGGCGTTACGAGGGATGTTAACGACGGTGGCGGGGTGTAGTTTAAGTCTGGTGGGGCTGGGGGGATGGTGTCTGTTGGCGGGCCGGGTTCAGACTGGCGGTGGGCTCTGGCTCGGGGCCCTGGTGCTAGGGGGAGTCTGGATGGTGCAACGGGCGATCGCCCGGCGGGTTTTGTAGCCATAACCAAGGGGGAGGGCTGGTTATACGGTCTTCCCGATTCGGTCAATACGGTGGAAAACCAGGCTATAGCAAGGGTTTTCCCTACCTGGACAAATCCTCTAGCTCTGACACAATAAGATTGTTAACGCCAGGGAGATGGCCATGAAAAAAAGGCTGTTAATTCCAGCCATGATGGGTTGGTACCGTCAGTTAATTCGTAATACCCGCTATCGTTGGGTGGTTCTATTGGGAACTTTGATATACCTGATCAGTCCCCTGGATATAGCTCCGGACTGGATACCAATTTTTGGTTGGATTGATGATGGGGTATTGGCCACCCTGGCTATTACCGAAGTGACTCAACTTTTGGTGGATCGTCGCCGTGATTTTTCTCAGTCCAGGTAAGTTTTTCCCTGGGAGTTAGCTGCCAACTCAGCCGTACTCAACCGAGGACGGACCCTCTGTTCATGTTGAATTGGGACTGTTTTGTAATTCTGGAAGGATAAATACCATGACCCATAGCGTTCAAGATAAAGTTAAGGCTGATTGGGAAAAGGCTCAACAGCAAGGTATCCAGCGACTGGATCGGATTCGTGAAATCCTTCAAGGTGCGGCTAACGCCACCTTCTCTGAACTCAAGGGTGGCACCTTGGAGGTGGAGTCCCTGGGTCGTCAATCCCTGGCCGATGTGATTGATCAGCTTAAGCCCCCGGTCGATTCGGCAACGGCTAGTGCCTCTACTGCCGCTGAGGCTCCTGCTGATGCTGATACTGCGGTTCCCAGTTGGAACGACATTGTTGCCCAACTGTTAAATCTGGCCAATGATCTAAAAACCAATTTGCCCGCCGATGTGATTGGTCAGCTACAGGAACAACTGGAGCACTTTGATGGCGATATGGCCCAAACCTATGGCGATCGCTACCGTCCCTTTCAACCCTTGATTCAGGGTCTGCGATCCCTAGTCAGTCTGGCCTATCAGCAGGTTACCCCACCCCCTAAGACGGCTAGTACGACTCCCATCAGGATTGAGGTCTTGGATGATTCCGAATCCTCTGATCATCAGGATTAAGTCATCAGGATTAAGCTCAGTTCAGGGATAGGGTCGCTCCTGGCT
Source organism: Nodosilinea sp. LVE1205-7 (assembly GCA_041879365.1). Taxonomy (GTDB): domain Bacteria; phylum Cyanobacteriota; class Cyanobacteriia; order Phormidesmidales; family Phormidesmidaceae; genus Nodosilinea. Next base: position 715,765 of record CP089923.1, read on the forward strand.
GCTTTTGAGTACCCCCGAAGGCCCCGAAAGGAGTCGCCAAAGCTGTGTCGGTAAGTGCCAGGTAAACCGATTTACCTATGCACCGGACCTAGAAGGCGCAAAAACTCCAGAGGTAAGCCGTCGGCATCCGCTAGAAAAGTAATTTCGTAAATGCGATCGCCAATCATTTGCTGGCAGGGGGCAAGCAGTACCTCTAAACTCAAGTCTCCATCGACCTTACTAAAGCTTTCCTGGAGCTGGTCTAGCCAATCCGATAAACGGGGGACCCGATCAGTCAAATCAAAGGAAAGATGGTAATAGCCGGTGTAATGCTCGTCCTTAAAGGCATCGGCGGTGGCCTGGGGATCAGGCACCTGAATCAGCTCCAGACGGGTACCTAACCCCTGTAGCCAGCAGGCCAGGGTCATACCCGCCGTGAACCGGACTTCTACCTGGAAACCCAACCGTTCATAAAAGGCCATGGCCCGGTGAATATTTTGAGTTCGGATAGAACTATGGTGCAGCATTACTCAAACAAGCGAAAATAGGGGTAGCGAATGGGTAGGCCCGGCTCCTTTTGCAGGTTGAAATTAATCACCTCCCATTGGGGGTCTTGATCCGGCGGTGGGCTGAACTCTACGGGTAAGCCGTAAAGCTTAGGAACTAGAGCCGGGTCAGCTTCTCCTCGCCAGGGAGAACTGCGCTCTAGATACCCCTTGACCAGGTCCTGATAGCGCTCAGCAATGATGACTCGGGTAGCCCGATAGCCTTGGGTATACAAACGATCCAGGGCTTCATGAATTTCAAACCGAATACCGTCAGGATGGGTATGCTGGCGATACCATTGCCCATCCCAACAACGCCAGTGCCGCCCTGACTGTAAATGTACTAACTCTTTAGTTTCGGGATCGGCTTCAAAGGCTCCATGACGACTACAAAGATAGCTATCGGTTAGGGTTAGGGCCGGAATCGGTTGATGGCAGTGAGGACACCGAATTTCTGGGCCATAGATGGGGTAGTGTAACGGGGAATTAACCATGGGGTTGGACCAGAGCCTTCCTCGCAATGAGTAGTAATACGGCAAATATCACTGTGTAGCCGTATTATAGCCGTAGCCAGGTTTCTCGGGTGGAATAGCCCAGTCCCCAGCGCTTGCTCAGAAGGTAGATGCCGTCTATGCGATTACCCCCTAGTCTGGTCTGGTCCAAGCCAGACCTAACCCCAGCCGCTTTCGTCGCCCCCAATGCTACGGTAATTGGCCATGTAACTCTGGCAGCGGGTTGTAGCGTTTGGTACGGAGCGATTCTGCGGGGAGACGTAGAAGCTATCCGGGTGGGTGCCTATAGTAACATCCAGGACGGTGCCATTCTGCATGGCGACCTGGGCTACCCTACTATTTTGGAAGATTACGTTACCATTGGTCATCGGGCGGTTATCCACAGTGCCCATATTGAACGGGGCAGTCTGGTGGGGATTGGGTCTGTTATTCTCAACGGCGTGCGGGTGGGAACCGGTAGCATGATTGGGGCTGGAGCCGTGGTGACCAAGGATGTACCACCTGGATCTCTGGTGATGGGTATACCAGCCCGAACTGTGCGGTCCCTAGCTCCGGAGGAGAGTCAAAACCTTCTGGAGCACGCTCAACAGTATTACCAACTGGCCCTGGCCCACGGTCAGCTATCCATCGACCAGGGTTTACCTGGTGCTTAGGTCTGCTCCGCGCCTGTGGCTGCTTTGTAGGCGGCCCAGCCCCCGTAGGTAGAAATATCGGGCCAATTATGGGTGATGATTAATTCTTCAGGGTAGAGAAAAGCGATCGCCTGACTGCCATCGGCCAGGTCCACAGACGCCGGGTACATATGGGGAGGTTCACTATCTTCAAGATGGCCGAACTGTTCTGGGGTGAGGGCATAGATCTCACCGGGAATTGCCACACCTGCTGTCTCCGTTCTGTAGATGCCCGGATGCCAGCCATTTTCAACGGAGTGCAAACGATAATTCGGAGCGGTCTTGGTTACCCCCAGAAATTCTGCTGATTGCAGGTTATGGTTATCTGGCTGCCCCCGCAGGGCCGATCCACAAATGAAAACCCGAATACGTTCCGTTGAATTAACCATGGCAACTGTATATTTCATCAATCTTTCCTACCCAACCTACCACTCATCCGGTCCTAGGGCACAATAGGGTTAAGGCTCTATTTGTGGGCTAATCCCGACTTGTCTGATGGGTTTCAGGCAATTGCCCAGCTCGCTAAACTCCGTCTAAGGGGGGAAATTCGATGACTCCTGGTAATCGTACTTGGGATTTGGGTCGCTTTCTAGAAATCTTGCGTTTTTTTGATGCTGTTCCCGTTTTGAGCTGGTTACAAACCATGATTTCAGGTTCCCATGGGGTCACACCGCCCCAGCTTCAGGATGGTGTCCTGTTTGATTTTACCCAGAACAGCCCAAATTCCTTGGCCCTATGGGGTGCTCTGGATGACGTGGTCATGGGTGGAGTGAGTCAGAGTCGATTAGAGCCTGGGGAGCAATCTCTCCGTTTTACCGGGCTGGTTTCTACAGATAATTCGGGAGGGTTTGTCTCGGTGCGGACTCGTAATTTCGATCCTCCCCTGAATCTCGCGGCCTATCAGGGACTCTGCCTGCGGCTGCGGGGAGATGGTCAACGCTATAAGTTTTTTCTGCGAGATCAACCGGGCTGGGATGCGATCGCCTATGGCTACAGCTTTGACACCATTGCCGCCGAATGGATTACCGTTACCATTCCCTTTGCCCAGCTAACACCCCTGTTTCGAGCTAGGAGTCAGCCTCAAGCGCCACCTTTAAATTCAGCGCGGATTTGCTCCTTGCAACTAATGTTGAGCAAATTCGAGTACGACAAAATTCTCAATCCTAAATTTACTCCAGGGCCGTTTTCCCTGGAGCTGGAGCAGATCACCCTACTGTTTGGGGGCGGTAGCCCGCCTCAAGGCTAGCTAATCATCGGTACTGGGAACAGGGGCAGCCTTCTCTTCGGCTGTGGCTGGAGAAGGGGAGGAAGGGGGCTCTGGCTTCGAGTCGGGAGGAATCGGCGATGGGGCAGCTGCTTCTGGCTTGGTTATACCCAGTTGCTGACGAGCTTGATCCAGCAGGTAAAGGGCTCCTGACTGTAAGCTATGCAGCAGGGCTTGGCCAGTACTACCTACAGATTGACTTGGGTCTGTCCCAGAGACTCCGGAATTTTCGCTAACCTGCTGGTACCAGGCACGGGTTTGACTGCCTAATTGAATAGAATTGCGGTAAAACCATTCACCGCCGACAAATACCAAGCAGATCACCAGCCAGATTAAAATGCCTGTTTCCCTGAGAATATCCCAGCTACGGGTTAGGGTCCTTTGATAAATTTGAGCCGTGTCTCCAGCAAATACTAATTGAATTACCCGGTTGGTCTGCTCTTTAATCTTATCCATGGTAAATACCCTCCTCCTATTCGTTCCAGACTTTTTTAATCACCGTCGCAGGAAGAATACCTCCCAGTTGACTATTGGGGGAGGTAAGCATCACCAGCCGATCCGGGTGGGTAGCGGCTGGGCTCTCCAGATTAGTGTTTAATCCCACTGTATAAACCCCCAGGGCTGCTGCCAGAGATAGGGGATAGCGATTGACGGTGATGACTAAATTAGCACCGGCAATTAAAGCCGCTAGTTGCCCCAGGGTTTCTGGCATCAGCACACCTAAATCGGGAATGGCGGCTTTCAACTGGGCAATCGCCTCCAGGGACTCGGGTGTTTGCAGTAGAACCAGGGGCAGACCGGGCTGACGTTGTTGAAAATCCTTGAGTAGAGCAGTCCAGCCCTCGGTTGGATAACTATCACCCCCCGGTAAACAACCTGGATAGATGGCCACGTAACCGCTAGTCAGGCCAGCCCCCTGGCGCAGGCCCTCAGCGGCTCTGAGGTCAGCCTGGGGCAGGGTAATGGTGGGTGGCGATAACTGGGTAGACAGCTTCAGGGGAGTCAGTAACTGACCATAGTCCGATGGGCTATGGCGATCGATGGCATGGGTTAAGAACAACCCATTGCCTCCGCCCCCGTAACCGATCCGGGTAGGAATGCCACTCAGCCACAGTAACAGGCCCAGGGACCAGGACTGAGTTAGGGTAATGACCACGTCGAATTCCCAATCGCGCAGAATTCCTAATAGGTTCGCCCAGTCAGCCGGGCTATTAGGAGCTTCGAAGGCATAGGGAATTACCTCTTTGACAGCCTTAGATAGGGTGTAGACAGGCTGGGCCTGTGGTTCAACGACGACGATGATTTCGGTCGACGCCAATTTATCTTGAATTTGACTGAGCAAAGGGAAAAACGCCAGTTGGCGTTCAACCCCTCCCGGAACAAGAGCCAGTACCCGCATAATTAACGTCCATGCTTGTTCGCAAGCTATTGTAATGGAACCTAACCAGAATTTAGGGGGCTGGGTCAGGCAAAATGAATTAAATCTTTCCATAGATAAAGACCAAATTCCCACCTTAATTTCCCTAGCCGGTTGAATAAGTTATGAAATGTGTACACCTCTTGATTCCAGCGGCAGGTTTGGGACGCCGTATGGGCGCTAGCCACAATAAATTGCTCCTGACCTTGCTGGATAAGCCCATTATTGCCTGGACCCTGCTATCGGCGGAGGCGGCGGCGGCGATTGGCTGGATTGGGTTAATTTACCAACCGAGCGATCGCGCTGCCCTAGAAACCTGGGTCAGCGCTCTGGGCTTAAGTAAACCCGTCGAGTTTATTGCTGGCGGCGAAACCCGACAGCAGTCTGTTTACAATGGTTTGCAGGGGTTACCTGGGGAGGCTACCCAGGTGCTTATCCATGACGGTGCCCGTTGCCTGGCCACTCCTGATTTATTTAATCGGTGTGCGACCGCCCTGGCCAACTATAATGGCCTGATCGCCGCCGTTCCAGTGAAGGATACGATCAAGGTGGTGGACGATACCCAACAAATTCGCTCTACCCCTGATCGATCGCAGCTGTGGGCTGCCCAAACTCCCCAGGGCTTTAACGTTAGTCTGTTGAAGCAATGTCACCAACAGGCCATCGTTGAGGGGTGGACCGTGACCGATGATGCGGCTCTTTTTGAGCAATGCCATCTGCCTGTGTATATCGTGCCGGGAGAAGAAACCAACCTGAAGGTCACTACGCCAGTTGATTTATCAATTGCAGAATTTATCCTGAAACAAGGCTGGTCAGCTTCAACTCCTATCCCTTCACCATAATTAGCTCCCATAGGAACAACCTAAAACCCTCAGTTAGCTGTGCCAACTGGTCCTTAGAAGTCTGGAGGAGGCGTAATCCTTCAGACTTCTAAGGACGTTGAGGACTGGAGAAGGTCTTGCATTCAAAATAAGGCTGTAGAAAAACAGCCAGGGAAAGGCCTGACGATACTGGCCAGACCTTTGATCCAGCCTTTATCAATCTCGCCGCGACTGCATCCCTTTATAGATCTCCACCGCGTAAAAATAGCAAAAATACAATTACTGGCCCAGCAATAACAATCATAGCCAGCATCATTAACTGGGCGATAAGCTCAAAATTAATGCTACTCAACAAGCTCATAAAACCTCCCAACACAGACCAAAGTAGATTATGTCTTCTTCAATGTGTTATTCTACCGGTTTCCAGGCAGTATATTTTAGATAACTTAATAAAATTCTAAGGCAAGGCTTTACCTTTTCGTCTATGGCCACCTGGCAGTGTGTTAAGAATTGCGGAGCCTGTTGTTTCCTGGCCCCTGAAGAGCGCCCTGAGCTGGAGAATTATTTGACTCCAGCTCAGATCGATCAATATATGGACTTGGTGGGACCCGAAGGGTGGTGTATCCACTACGACCCTGGTCAGCGACTCTGTACTATTTACGACCACCGGCCTGATTTTTGTCGGGTGACCCCTCAGACCTTTAAAGTTATGTTTAACATCGAAGCGGAAGAACTCAATGATTTCGCCATCGCCTGCTGTCAGGAGCACATTGGCGATATCTACGGTGAAGATAGCCTGGAAATGGATCGGTTTAACCAGACTGTAGACCTGTAGTCTGGTCCCAGCCTAAGAGGACTTTTTGTTGTGTCCAGTTCCGAACCCCAACCTGAAGCTTTTGTTCCTAGCCGTGAACCAGTTACGGTAGCTGGTTTCTGGCGAGTGTTTATTTCTACCTTTGGAACAATTTTTTTGGCGGAGTTGGGAGATAAAACCCAGGTTACAACCCTTTTGATTAGTGCCCAGGCCGAGTCTCCCTGGGTGGTGTTTTTGGGGGCTGGAGCAGCCTTAGTTGCCACCAGCTTTATTGGGGTGTGGTTAGGGCAGTGGCTAGCCCGACGGGTTTCTCCCCAAGTCTTGAATACTATGGCCGGTGCCCTGTTGCTGGTGATTACCCTTTGGTTACTTTGGGACATTGCTCATCTCTAACCCTCTACAGGGCTTTTCTCTATGGATTGGAACTTGCTTTTTCTAAGCTTTTCGGCGGTTTTTATTTCTGAATTGGGGGATAAAAGCCAACTGGCGGCCATTGCCCTGGGGGGCAGTCTAAAGTTCCCCAGGCGGTGTTTTTGGGTACGGCTGGGGCCCTAGTTCTTACCAGTTTGTTGGGAGTTGTGCTGGGGGAGGGAACCGCTCAGCTATTACCGGAACGCTTAGTCAAGGCGATCGCGGCGATGGGATTTGCCCTATTAGCGATTAAATTGTTATGGCCTGCTGGTGACTAGGCCAGCTCTGATTATGCCCTGGGTAAGGGGGGACTACCTGGCTGCCGGTCCAGGGCTGGGAATCTTGCAGTAGAGTGAAGGCGGAAACATAGGCGGATAGTTCGGGGATGGTTTCTGGTTACGTTTTAATACTGGCGGTTTTGTTACTGGGGGAGGGATCGCTACCCTGGGGGATCGCATTGGCATGCGGGTGGGCAAAGCCCGGTTGAGCCTGTTTAATCTTCGCCCTCGGCAAACCGCCACCCTGGTCAGTATTGCCACGGGCAGCATCATTTCAGCCTCTACTCTGGCTATTTTATTTGGCATTAGTAGTCAGCTGCGCACAGGGGTATTTGAACTGGGTAAGATTCAGAACGATCTCACCAGCGCCCAAACCCAGTTAAGCCAGGCCCTGGGGGCTCAGGAGAAAGTTAAGGCCGATCTGGTGGCGGCAGCCAATGAACGCCAGCGAGCCCTATCCCGGTTAGCAAAGATCAACCAGTTTCTCAGTCGAGCTGTGGATCAGCAGGCTCGGACTCAGCAGCAATTGCGGCAGACTCGCCAGCAATTACTGGGGGTTTCCCAGGAGGCAGTTAGCCTCCGCCGCGCCACTGACCTACTGCGAACTCAGCGAGATCGGTTGCAGCAGCAGCAAGCGGCCATTAGTGCCAAGATTGCCAGTCGCGATCAGGCTATTAAGGCTCTTGACCAGGTTATTGCCGATCGGGATCGGGCAATTGTAGATCGGGAGCGCCGTCTTCACGATTTGGAAGCTCAGCAAGCCTTACTGGAGGAGCGAGTAGCGGAGTTACAAAGTCAATACGAGGGATTATTTCGCGGCAATATCGCCCTGGGTCGAAACCAGGTTCTTCTGTCGGGGCTGGTTCAGGTAGACAATCGCCAGCAGGCTAAGGAGATTATCGATCGCTTTTTATTTGAGGCCAACCGTCGAGCCATTCAAGCGATCGCCCCTGGTCGCCCCCCCGATCAACAGGTGATTCTGATTTCACGCCAGGAGGTGCAGCGACTCCTCAGATCGCCTGGTGAATGGACAGGAGTATATTGTTCGGCTTTTGTCCGCCGCCAATTACGTAACTGGGGAGACCTGTGTGATTAAAGGAGGAGATCCCTGTATCCAGGTATTCATTGATGCCACCGCCAATCAGCAGATCTATCCTCAGGGTCAGCGGTTGGCTACGGTGACCCTGGACACAGTCCCCCTGAGCGATCGTAGTTTAGTGGAAAGCCTAAATCTATTACTAGCCTCAGCTCAATTTAGAGCTCGTCAGGATGGCATTGTTGACGACAAGTTGGAAGTAGGCGATAACCGCACCGAAACCTTGTTGAAATTTCTGGCCGCCGTCAAACAAGTCAATCGGCCGCTAGAACTACAGGTAGTTACCGCTATTAATACTTTTACTGCCGGACCTCTACAGATCAATATCCTGGCTCTGGATCAGGGCAATATTTTGTTCAATACTAATGACTTTAGCCTACCCTCTGGTGGTCGTTAAGGATCGGGTTTACAGTCTGTTTTTCTTTTGTCAGCATCACTAGCAGTCAATTCAAACCAGGGGAGGCCAGCCTAAATCCCTGTTAAGGAAAGATAGGGAAAGACATCTTAATATCTCTGGCCAGATAAAAATTTTTATCATGACAAAGATTTAATAATGACTAAAAAAAATTTCGACTGGTTACTATCTTCCCCCGATGGAAGACAGCGGGATCACCTGCACCTAAAATTAGAGGTGTATAGGTTCACCATGAATTCACACCGCCCCATCGCTATTGGAGTGATCCCATGAAGTTTGAGGATATCCACCAGTTTTTCGAGGATCCACCCCCGATTTACTTGAATAAGGAGTTAGCGGTATGTTACGTTCTCACCGTTTTACTGCAACAGGATTCCTATGGTACTGAATTAATTCATTGCCTGAGTCAGCAGTATCCCCACTACCGTCTTTCTGATACCGTACTCTACAGCGCTTTAAAGTTTCTCGAAGATGAGAAAGCCATTGATGGCTACTGGAAAAAAGTAGAAGGGAGGGGACGCCCCCGGCGGATGTACCGTCTCAACCCTGATTGGCGCTTGCCGGCGGAAGAGCTTTCAGAGTTATGGAAATCCTACATGGGCCATGCCAAGGTGGTGAACTATGATCAGGCGGAGGCAATGTCCCTGTCCCATTATTAGAGCAAGGTTCCTGCCTGGGCAGGAATAGTTTACTTAGATACCGTAGGTCAACCTTGCGGTGCCCTTTCATCCTGTCGGGAACCTAGTCACCCCTGTCCATTGTCGTGAATTTAACTACTACCTATTCCACATTATTTTTAACCCTACTTTTGATGGTAGGGTTATTCTTTTTTATTCGGGCCTCTACTAAAGACCGAACCGAAACTCTGGATTTGATTCCCCCAGCGGCTCCTGAATTGACGATGCAAGTTTTGACCCGTTATTTCGAGAGCCGGGCCTACCAACTCCAAACCGTTAAGCCAGCGGAAGCTAGTTTGCAATTTACCGGTATGGTAAGACCTAGCTGGTTTCTAGCTGGATTTTTAAGCTTCCTTGCGGCCGTAGCCTGTCTTTGTTTTGCCCTTGTCTTGGCCAGTTTGTTTCCTCAATACGGGTTGATTTTTACTGCGCTAATGCTGCTGGCTCCCTTTGCAGGTTGGTTTTATTGGCGGCGAGCCGGTCGAGAGGAACAAATTAGCCTGACCCTGAGATCGGGTCTTGAGGGTGATTCTTCAGTGTCCAATATTTTACAAATTACGGCCCATCGCGACGAACTAATCGCTCTTCAGCAGGCCTGGAACAAAGATCGCTTAGGGCAGGCGACGGATTAAATCAGCTCCGCTAGGCTTAATAAGCCGAGGGCCAAGGAAAAGGCAATGGCTGTGCCCGCAGCTGATCCAGGGGGCTTGAGCAAATTGCCATGACCCCGCCAAGAAAAACCTTGCCTGACAACAGATAAAAAGCAGGTAAATGGATGTCAGAGGGTATTAGGAGTTTTCGGAGTCGAGTTTTTGCCGGGACTCGCCCCAGTAGGCGCTGATGGTGATGATTTCCTGATCCCCTTTGATTTGGGAGCTCCAGCGGTAAATTGTGTTTTTAGGATTAACTCCTACCTCCAGCAACTTAGCTCCCATGTAGTACTCCATAGAGTTGCGAGTTCGTTGTTTGAAGAATTCTGATTGATGCTTAGGAACGCTGCGGGAAAGATGGGCCTGAGTGTGCTTGGGTTGGGCCATAGATTTAATTTACAAGACTTGGAGTTATCAGGGAAAAAAGATTGGCAGAGTAGAAACCAGCCAGAACCCTGATTTAGCCCCCAGGGGTTAGGCATTCTGGCCACAGATGTAATTTATCTAACCTGACGGCTAGGGAATAACCCCTTCAAACTTCTTTCCCTGGTGGGGGATGGACTAAAGCAGTTAGACTGCACCAGCCAGTATTTGGGGTAAGCCAATCTCGCTACAGACCTCGTAAAAGGCTGTAGTAGGAGGGGCAACAAAGAGATGGGCAATTTTAGCCAGGGTCTGTTGATAAATAGTATCTTGATGTTCTGCCATATTTTCTACATTCTCCCAAAGAATGATGGCAATTCCACGGTCAGTTCCCGATTCCTGCATCAGGTAGGCTCCTTTAAAGCCCTTGCTATAGGTAGAGACGGCCTTTTCGTAAAGTTGTCGAGCTTCAGAAAAGCACCCTGGCTTAAACTCACCAATAGCGATATAAGCATACTTATGTTTGAGACAATCGTCGAAGTCTAACATGGCGGGTCCGATAAAAACTTACGCGAAAGAATGGATACACTGCACCTAACTGGGCCGTAGTTTACCAGCCTATGTTTTAGTTTCTACCCGATCGCCCAATTTAGAGCTGCTTTCTAATTTAGGTTTTAGATTCCTGGTGCTGGTTCGGGCCAAAGATTACGGGGCTGCAACATAGGACCCTGACCACGAGTCAGGAAAGGGCTGAGCGGCTCAACTATCAGGGAGAATTTATTGACCTTGATAGTCTTCACCCAGAAGGCGATCGCTCCACTGCCGTAAGCGCTGACCCAGCTGTTTCTTTACCTGCCTAAGCCAGGGTCCAATACGCCACCCTATTCCCTGTTGCCATTTTCTGCTTAACTCTTCTAGTGGTCTCCAGAAACCTGTTTGTCGGGGTAGGGTTACCACCAGGGCCCCTCCTGTCTGGTAGCTGACCTGGATTTGTCTGTCTCTGACCGTTGCTGGTAATACCAGAGACTGTTGAAAAGGTCTCATCGTCCAACTATAGAGATAGCTTTCGGTGTTGGGAATGGACTGTTGTCCCAAAAACATGAGGGAGCGCGGCGTAGCTCGCACCTCTACCGTGGTGGGGTCTACACCCGGAAAAAATGCTGTCACGGTAAGGGCCTCTGGGGTTTCCTGAATTTCTATCGAGGTAACTTGAAGTCGTCCTGAAGTAGAGAAACTAAAGGGGGCCAGAGCTGCCATCACCCGATCTCGCTGTAGCTGGGCGGCTGCCAAATCTAAGTCCCACATCGATGACCACAATAATCTAGCCATAGCACCTCCTTCCACAGATCTGAATGGTTCTGTAGGGTTTTCATACTTACATGATGGTGGTCAGAGGACCTGCTGGTGGGGAGGAAAGCCCCCTGACTGGAGGGTGTATAACCGTCTGCGGTAGCCCTAAGGCTTAAGGCTGGTGAGCAGTGCTTCTAGGCTTTGGCCATAGATCAATGCCAGACCGACTCCGCATAGAATCCAGCCTGGGGTGCTGAGTCTGGATCGGATCAACTCTGGAGCCCCCAGGCTAAACCGAGCTAGGCTATAGGCCCCCAGGGAAATAATTAGTTGAATTACGGTAAACCCGATCAGGTAGCTGATTAAAGGTTCGAGCTGGGCACCAAAAATTGACTCCCCATAACCATAGCCGTGACAAACCCCCGCCAGGGCCGCCAGGATAACCATAGGCAGGAGGGGAAGCTGGTGGCCGATGGCTAGAAAGAGGCTGAAAACTACCAGAGATAGGGTAATTCCTAACTCCGTACCCACCAGGGTGAGGTTTGTAAGATGGATGGCTGTACCGACCATCGCCATTAGGCTAAAGACGATGGGAATGATCAGGCCACGGGGTTTAGTCGCTGCCAGCAGGCCAATCGCCAGGATGAAAGCAGCATGGTCTAGGCCAATCAGGGGGTGGGCTAGACCTGACAGAAAACCTGTCAGAGCTGAGTCTGGCACCCGACCCCCCATGAGGTGATGGGCAAGGGCGGGAGAACCTAAAACCAGGAGAACTAGAATTGATGCACCAATCATAAGCTGGCGCTGTATGCGGCTCGGGGAAGGGGGATAGTCTTTAAACCGATTCATCTGTATCTCGCAGATAGAGGATTAGATAAAGGACTGGTGAGCGGATCCCTTCTGTCCCCTCAGGGATAGGAGTAATCATGCACCAGACTGATAGCTACCGGCGGGCATTCTGACTCAGGCTTTCCAGGTTTAGCCACGGTACCCTACAGGGTATGCCCATGGCAAAAAAAGCGTTTACAGCTGCGGAACAGTGCTGGACTTGCACCAGGCTTTCCCCCTTACCGCTAGCGGCTGATCTCCGCCAGCACCGATAGAGAAGACTGTTGCAGCATAGCACGACAGCGGATGGAAAACGGCTGCTGCTGGTTTCCCTGGAATTTAGCTATAGGGGCGAGTGGTTAAGGAGCAAGAGGGAGTAGAACTAAGGTTCTCATTTACGGACTACTTGTTTTAGTTACGATGGTTATTAGCAAAGCTAATGCGAGTCCCCCCAACTGAGCTTCTGGCGCAGGGTAGTGTAATAGGAGTAGTCTTGGCGAAGAATAATAAATTCCGTTACATGGCTGGCGGTACGCACATCTACCCGTTGACCTGGCCAGATGGCTGTGCCTAAAACTCCATCAGTCCAGAGTTTGGTGCTGAGGTCAGGATCGGCCAGAGGCCAGACACTGACCACCAATCCAGGGGGTAAAACAATAGAACGACTGGAAAGGCTAAGGGGGCATATGGGGGTGACTACAATGGCATCCATACCCGGATGAATAATCGGACCACCTGCTGCTACGGTGTACCCCGTAGACCCGGTAGGGGTACTGATTAAGAGACCATCTCCCTGGTATTGATCTACTATTTCTCCATCAATTTCCATTTCTAGAGTGGAGGTAATCATGCGATCGGGAGAAGCGGGTTTAATGGTCATTTCATTCAAGGCCAGAAATGGTTCGCTAGCGGCTTCCCGATGCTTCGAACTACCGTGAAAAATTTGAGCCTCCAGCATCATTCGTTGCTGAATAGCGAAGCGATCGCTACGGAGGCGATCCCAAACCATCTCGGTATTTTCCATTTGATCAGAGGTTTCCGTTAAGAAACCCAAATGTCCGCCAATATTGACCGCTAAAATCGGTATCCGCTCTGGTGCCAGATGGCGAGCCGCCGCCAGGGCTGTACCATCCCCTCCAAAAACAATAGCCAGATCAATAGGTTGGCTAACCGAGGCGAGAAAGACTGGATAGGGGTTATCCTTGGGACCGCTAGGACCTCGGAGTACTTGAGTCCCCATAGCTTCTAGCTGCTGGGCGCAGGTTTCAGCCCACTGCTGGCTCAGCCGATTTCTAGCTTTATGAACAATAATGACCTGGTTAAGTCGCACAGTTTGACTGCCCCATCCAGTGCAGAGTAGGTAGGTGCAAAACAACTAACCATGGAAAGCAGGCATACATAGAAGCAACTCTTTAACTTCTGCATTTTCCCGGAACCTGGCAAAAGTTAATTTTTATCCTAGCTCTACCACTTTAGCAGGTTAAATTGTTCCATATCGATAGTGTCACGATTTCGATAGATAGACAGCACAATAGCCAGGCCAACGGCGGCCTCGGCCGCTGCGATACTAATCACAAAAACTGCAAAGACCTGACCATTAATACCAATGGGATCAAGGTAGTTTGAAAAGGCCATCAGGTTAAGGTTGACTGCATTAAGCATGAGTTCGATAGACATTAATACCCTAATTACATTGCGACTGGTTACCAGTCCATAGATACCAATGCAGAAGAGGGCGGCGGCTACTAACAAAAAGTATTCAAGCTGCATAGTCTGATCCAATAAATACAGATAATTGATTCATCTTTCCAGGATCTGTTATCCAGTTCCTTCTCTAGAGGTCTGCTAAGAGTCTCGCAAATCAGCGGCGGACACCAGTTCTCGAGGTCTTTCTGGAAGTTGAAGGGCTTCGGAGTCAGGGCTGCCAGGACTGACATCAGGAATAAACTCACGACGGGCAAGCACAATGGCCCCAATTAGAGCAATCAGCAAAAGTACAGAAGCGAGTTCAAAGGGCAGTAAATAATCAGAGAAAAAGTGTTTACCAATTTCGATGATCGCCGCTTCGCCCACTGGCGTTTCAGGGGAAATACTCCAGGTAGTATTTACCACCGATAGGCTTAACAAAACAAATAAACCGGTACAAACGCCCCCAGTCACAACCTGGCCTAACCAGGCCCGAGCTACTGGTTCTAAGGCCTGGCGTTTGTTCACCAGCATGATACCGAAGAGAATCAACACATTAACGGCACCAACATAGACTAAAACCTGGGCTGCGGCTACAAATCCAGCATTGAGCAAAATATACATGCCAGCCATGCTGATAAACACGCCCCCAGCAAAAAAGCTGAATAAACAATGTTTTCTAGCAGTACAACAGCCAGAGCGCTACCCAGCATCATGGCGGATAGCAATCCCAATGTAACCAGTTGAACCCCTTGCGCTAATGTCACTCGCTTTTACTCCTGATAAACACTGTAATTCTGTTCTTGAGTAGCTTCAGTTCCCATTGTCGAAAATGCCTAGGGTTTATCCGTGACCGCGGCTTCTTCAAGAATTTCTTGGGGTAGTTTACCAGCTCGTCGAGTATTGGCTGGTAAATCATGGGGATCCAGAACTCCCTTGGGCAGATAGGCTAATTCTCGTAAAGGTGTCACCATAGAATCTTGAGTGACTTTGTAGGGTAGTCGTCCCAGGGCAACGTTGTCGTAATTTAACTCGTGGCGATCGTAGGAGGCTAATTCATACTCCTCGGTCATTGACAGACAATTAGTAGGGCAATACTCAACACAGTTTCCACAAAAAATGCACACACCAAAGTCGATGCTGTAGTGCTTGAGGGTCTTTTTCTTAGTGGTTTTGTCAAAGTCCCAGTCAACTACAGGAAGATTAATCGGGCATACCCGTACACATACTTCACAGGCTATACATTTATCAAACTCAAAGTGAATTCTGCCCCGAAATCGTTCCGAGGGAATCAACTTTTCGTAGGGATACTGAACCGTAACAGGACGGCGTCCCATATGCTCAAAAGTAACCGACAAGCCTTGACCAATATACTTGGCAGCCTGGAAACTATCTTTTGCGTAATCGCCAATTTGTTTTAGAAAACCCAGCATAGAGAAAACCTCTGAAACGATGGATGATTATAAATTGTGATGGGAGTCAAGAAACCGAGTAGTCTTTGTCCCCTGAATCTAACCCCCAAAGGCGACAGGAAAAGTCAGCTTCAAAGCGGCAGTTAGCAATAAATTAACTAGGGATACGGGCAGTAGAAACTTCCAACCGAAGTCCAAAAGTTGATCAATGCGAACCCTGGGTACGGTCCAGCGCAATAAAATAGCGGTGAAGACCAAAGCATAGGCTTTAAACAACGTCATCATGATGCCAATGGCAGCGGTAATGACCTGAAGCCAGGGGGTATTTTCGCTTACTTGTAACAGGCCAGCCAGCCAGCTTACCGATACAGGAAACTCCCATCCTCCCAGGTATAAAATCGAGACAATTAGAGCTGATAAGACCAAATTGACGTAGGAACCGACATAAAACAAACCGAATTTCATACCTGTGTATTCAGTCTGATAGCCAGCCACTAACTCTTCTTCAGCTTCTGGTAGGTCAAAGGGCAGGCGCTCACATTCTGCCAGGGCCGCAATCCAGAAAATCAAAAAGCCGGCCGGTTGACGCCAGATATTCCATCCCAAAATGCCATAACCAGACTGTTGATTAACAATATCAATGGTACTGAGGCTGTTAGACATCAAAACTACAGCTAACACCGCCAGAGCCATGGGAATTTCATAGCTAATTGACTGAGCGGCGGCCCTGAGCCCTCCTAAGAGAGAATATTTGTTGTTGGAGGAATAGCCCGCCATGAGTAAACCAATGGGGGCAATGCTAGAAAGGGCGATCCATAAAAATATGCCGATACCAATATCGGTAATCACCATATTCTGACCAAAGGGTACGATCAGGTAGGACAAAAATACTGGGATAACAACAATGGCGGGACCCAGGGTAAATAGAATCGGATCGGCCTTGGCTGGAGTAATGTCTTCTTTAAACAGCAGCTTAATGCCATCGGCGGCGGCTTGCAGAGTACCCAACGGCCCTACGTATTCTGGACCAATGCGCTGTTGAGCGGCAGCGGAAATTTTACGTTCTAACCAGACTGTTACGAAAATACTGACAGTAGCACCAATCAAAATTAAAACCATGGGGAAAGGCAACCACAGGGCTCTAGCTGCCCCTTGAGGTAAGCCTAAATCTGTCAAGATCTGTACAAAACTACCTTGTAGGTCAATTCCTTGGTTCATCTATCAGTACCTGGCACAACCGTTATTAACCATACTCTATGGGAAACCCTGTATTTAGTTAACAGTCAACATTAACTGCTAAGCATTAAATAATGGGCTATAGAAAATTCTACTCCCTTTCCCAGGGATAGACGGAACGCCCCTGGCCTTTCGGTCGATAAAAAAAATCCAGTAGAATCATTAATAGATTCCCCTAGATAGCTTTCATCTGTAGCGTTCCTCCTCTGCGGCTGATCGGCGTCATCATGCTTCTCAGTCTTGGGCAGAACCGCTGGGCCTGGCTTGCCCCAATAAAGTTTGTGCTGGTTAGCCATGCTGTTGGGTTTCCGCACCTTGAGTGGGTAGCTACGGCTATAGAATCTGTTCAGATAGAAAAAGCCCTCCAATCCAGAGGATTGGAGGGGC
Source organism: Nodosilinea sp. LVE1205-7 (assembly GCA_041879365.1). GTDB lineage: Bacteria > Cyanobacteriota > Cyanobacteriia > Phormidesmidales > Phormidesmidaceae > Nodosilinea. The sequence goes on from CP089923.1 coordinate 732,517, forward strand.
AGGAGTTCCTGAAAATCGTCACTGCATATATAGTGCATTGACATTGAGTTTGTGCCCAGAGGGGTCTGACCCATCAGGAGGAAAGAGAAATTTGGAATTTCTGCTGATCCCAGGTCTGGGGACGGTTGGGCAAGTCAATATAGGGACGATCTCGTTCGCCGGTATAGACCTGGGTAGGCCTGAAGATACGATTTTCCCCAAGTTGCTCTTTCCAATGGGCTAGCCAGCCAGCTACCCGGGCAATGGCAAAAACCGGGGTGAATAGATCGGTAGGAATCCCTAGCTTTCGGTAAACCAAGCCTGAGTAAAAGTCAACGTTGGGATAAATTCCCTTATGACCAAGTTTTTCAGATACTGCCTGCTCCATTTCCAGGGCAATGGCGTAATAGTGGTCTTGCCCAAACTTCTCGAACAGTTGCTCCGCCAGTTTTTGTAGAATCGTAGCCCGGGATCTTTCACCTTATAGACCCGGTGACCAAATCCCATGATCTTGGCTTTTTGCTCAATACAGCGATCGACAAAGGGACGAACATTTTCGATGCTGCCAATACTTTGCAACATCTCAATTACTTCTTCGTTAGCTCCTCCGTGGAGAGGACCAGCCAGAGTTCCTACTGCTGAGGCTACTACTGCATAGGGATCGGTCAGGGTTGAAGCCGTCACCATTGCCGAGAAAGTCGAAGCATTAATGGTGTGTTCGGCGTGTAGAATCAGGCAGATATCGAAAATACGGGCGGCCAGAGGATCGGGCTGCCGTTCGTTCAGCATGTATAGGAAATTGGCGGCGTAGTCCAGATCATCCCGAGGCTGCACTGGGTCATTTCCCTTTCGCATGAGTTGAAAGGCGGCTACCATGGTGGGAATTTTGGCTAGTAATCGCACCACAGCTTTTTGAATATAAATGGGATTATCTAGGGCGCGACGGGAGTAAAACAGCCCCAGGGCGGCGGCACAGGCCTGCAGAGCATCCATAGGATGGCCACTTTCTGGAAAGCACTTCATCATGTCGCGGATGCGATACTTTAGCCGTCGATGATAGCGAATTTGATGCTCAAAGGCATCTAACTCTGGCCGGGAGGGTAGGGTACCCCAAATTAAAAGATAGGCGGTTTCCAGGAAATTGCTGTGGTGAGCCAGTTCCTCAATGTTGATACCGCGATACTCTAGTGTGCCGGCCTGGCCATCAACAAAACTGATGCTGGACTGAGTGGCCGGTATCCCTTCTAAGCCTGGTCTGTACTCACATAGGGTCATAGACAGATACTCATGGTTCTTTAATTATCATTTCAAGGGAATGAGTAACCTTGCCGTTATCAACGCTACCAAATCTTTGCACAAAAAATGACCAGGAGAATAATTTAGCCCCTGACGGTGGTGATAGGGAGAATGGCCATGGCAATCTCCGCCTGTAGACCCCGGTGGATTGCCATGAAACTCCTTTAAATATGGGAGAGTAGCCAAGTAGACTCCTGATTTCTGACCCTCCCATAAGCGACCTTCTATAGCGGATTTCACTCCGGTGAAGTGCGATGTGAACGCCCCCCTTGCCAAGGAGGGGTACAGCGTGAATCTCATACAGCCAGGCGCTGGGGGGTAGGACTGAGGAATGGGGTGTCTCACTCTATGGAAAACCGCTATAACTTACGCCATTTGGTATTAGGAAATCCCAATCATGTATTTTTTCCATTCCTGGTGTATGCCGTTGTGAATCTGGCGGGTTACCTCAAAGTAAAGGCTGCTATGGGGCTTGCGGGGTTGACTGGTGAGCGGCATACCCGCTTCTTTGGGGGTACGGTTACCTTTTCTAACGTTACAGTGCACACAGGCGGTTACCATATTTTCCCAGCTATCGCCGCCGCCTCGGGAACGAGGAATAACGTGGTCAAGGGTAAGTCCCTCACCATCGTAGCCACAGTACTGGCAGGTATGATTATCTCGTTGAAGGAGGTTACGACGAGTTAGGGGTATATCCTTATAGGGAAGACGAACGTAGTGGCGTAGACGAATCACGGTAGGTAGGGGGAAACCACTGTACAGAAGCTTGCCGTTATGCTCCAGTTGTTCCGCCTTACCCTTAATAATTAACACAGCAGCTCTCCGCCAGCTCGTAATGTTGAGCGGTTCATAGGAGGCATTTAGCACCAGAACCTTACCCATTAGCGTTCAGGTTAATTGCAGTAACGGAATTGAGGACAACGGTTAATACAGTTATTAACTATAACTAACTTAGATTTTCTCTAATAACTTCATAGATGAATGTTAGCACAGATACCCAAGGCAGGAATTTGGCCTCTAAACTAGACTAACTAGGACTCCTGGGGTTAGGATGGGTCGCTAGAAGGTGTTGGCGTTGACAGGAGTGAACTATGCTGAGTTGGGAACGGACTCCAAGTTTGCAGCCAATGCGCTGTTGTCGGGCTTGGGTAGAAATTAATCACCTGGCCCTACACCATAATCTTCAGCAAATTAAAGGTTTATTGGGTAGTCATACCGATCTCATGGCGGTGGTTAAGGCTGATGCCTACGGTCATGGGGCCGTGACCACTGCCCAGGTAGCCCTCGCCGCAGGAGCAAGCTGGCTGGGGGTAGCCACTGTACCTGAGGGAATAGAACTGAGAGAGGCAGGGATTCAGGCTCAGATTCTAGTAATGGGGGCTATCAATAGCCGCGAAGAAATGGAGGCGATCGCCCATTGGCGGTTGCAGCCAACCCTGGTGATGCCAAAGCAGGCTCTGATTTTTTCTGAAGTACTGTCCCAGTTAGTAGCCGCCCGTCCTGCCAGCGTGCACCTGAAGCTGGATACGGGTATGAGTCGTCTAGGTTTTCCCTCCTCTGAAGCAGTAGAGTTTGTACGGTTTGTTCGCCAACTACCCCATCTGCGTATTGCCAGTCTCTACTCTCATTTGGCTACCGCCGATAGCCCCGACTCTAGAACCATGAAGCAACAACAGCAGCGGTTTGTTACCGCTGTTCAACAATTGCGGGCTGAACACCTGATGCCGCCTCGCTTACATCTGGCCAATACCGCAGCTAGTTTAACCGATCCGTCTTTGCACTATGACATGGTGCGTATCGGACTGGGGCTCTATGGTCTTTATCCTGCTCCCCATCTCAGCTCCACGGTAGATTTACAGCCGGTCATGCAGGTTAAGGCTCGTCTGACCCATCTTAAAGATATCGAGGCTGGGACCGGCGTTAGTTATGGCCATCAGTTTGTTACCGATCGCCCCATGCGCCTGGCAGTTGTAGGAATTGGCTACGCCGATGGGGTGCCGCGGTCCCTTTCGAATCAGTTGAAAGTTTTGGTTAATGGTCAGCCGGCTCGGCAAGTGGGAGCCATTACTATGGATCAATTAATGATTGATGTGACCCACATTCCGGGTCTCCAAGAGGGAGACGTGGTCACTCTGCTGGGTCAAGATGGTGATTACCAGGTTACTGCCGATGATTGGGCAGCCATGAGTAACACCATCTCTTGGGAAATTCTCTGTGGCTTCAAGCATCGCCTGCCTCGGATTGCGGTGGATCGCCAGCTACGATCGACAAAATCGACTATCTATCCGATCGATTACCGATAATCCAAGTTGGGCTAAGCCGAAAACCGGCTTAGCCGCAGCAAGACTTTAGCGGTTCTCAAAAATAAACTCTGTGCCAATGGAAGGTTGCCGCCGGGGTAAAGTTAGCAAACTGGTGCTGTAGGGAGTGGGTAAGTCGGCGACTCGCAAAGTAGTATCGGTACTATTTTGCAAATACATTAATTCCTTCAAGCTAACGGCAAGGCTACCGGCGTCCAGGTCCATCTCCTGTTCTGGAAATCCCAAGCCGAATATACGTGTTAGCTGACGACCCAGGGTACGATTACTCAAATAGTCTCCAGAATGGCCAGAAATCAACTGATCAAGGGCTTGGGGAAGGGAGTTGGGAGGGGTTGTTTCGGCCTGCGCGACGGCAGTTGTTAAAATTCCCATACTTAAAACTGTCAGGAGTAATCCAGAAACTTGAGCGAATTTAATTGTCATCATCTAAATCTAACCTCTTGTTGGGAACTCAATATTCAACATTATGGGCAGGCATAAACTTAAACCGGAATGGATCGATAGCCTGGAGGACAGGGCAAGAGACAGCAGATTAGCCATCTTTGTCGTTATGCTCACCCTCTAAGACCCTTGCCCTGGTAACGATAACCTGAGCCGTAACCATGAAACCTTGGCTTGCCAACTACCAAGCTTAAATATCTTGATTGACGCCTATGACTACTATTGATATCTATCAAGAAATGCAGAATGATTAAAAAATAATTCATTTAGATATGCAGGTGTTAAGTCGTTTATATCGTAAAACCAGAAGGTCAGAACATTTTTATTTTCTATGACTCAAGTAGCTAAACTCCTGACAGATCTTACCCCAGAGCAGATGCGATCGCGCCTACTCGATTTAATCTGCCAGAAGGCTTATCAAGAGGGAGATTTTGTCCTTAGTTCAGGGCAACCTAGTTCCTACTACATTAATGGTAAGCAGGTTACCCTCCATCCCCAGGGTGCTCTGATGATTGGGCAGTTGTTGCTGTCGTACCTGGGACCAGAGGTGGTGGGGGTGGCTGGGTTAACTCTGGGGGCCGATCCCATGGTCACGGCTGTGAGCTTGGTGGGTCTTTACGCCCACCGAGAGATCTTTCCTTTAATTATTCGTAAACAGGCTAAAGGCCACGGTACCAGGGCCTACATTGAGGGCATAAATCTGCCGGGTGGGAGTCTGATTACGGTTTTAGAAGATGTGGTAACTACTGGTCAGTCTGCCTTGCAGGCTGTAGAACGCTTGCAGGAAGCTGATTATCGTATTGATCAGGTGCTGGCGCTGGTGGATCGGCAGCAGGGAGGTGCAGAGCTATATAGAGACCGGGGTCTTGCCTTTACGGCTCTATTTACCCTGGAGGATGTTCAGACTCGCTACAGGCAAACTAAAAAGATCACCGGGTAAAGCTAACTCTTTAGAAAATTGCAGTTCCAGCCTGGTTAGGACAAGCTCAAGATGCTTTTATGCCTGGGTTAAGCCCTATGACCTTACCTTGCTTTCTTAGCTTAATAACTACAGCCATAAGGATGGAAAAGACTTAAGTAATCCCTAGGTATTGGATCCATTAATTTTTACTCCAGCTAGAATTATTAACTTGTGAAAACTTCCCTTACATGGATTGCAGGGATTCTGTACTTTGATACTTAACCTACCCTGGCTTGCTCTGGCTATTTCTGGTGGTTTCGTAACTCGAGGAAACCTGGCAGCAGGATCTTTAAAAAGCGCGACTAAGGTACATGTTCCTGATTGCAAGACTTTCAAGCATGGTTATTCAGGTTTGATAAGTCTTAAATTCGGGAGTCGGGGTTAAGGCCCTGAAAGCCGTACCCTAAGGCTTTTCTATGGACTCTATTGATATGAGTACCTATATTCTAGAAGTGCCTTTTCCGCTCTGTATTTTCCAGTAGTAGAGAGGAGAATCCCATGACCATAAGTCCCCCTAAGTCGGGACAAGAAGTGAAGGTAGTAGTGGATCGGGATCCGGTGCCGACTTCGTTTGAGAAGTGGGGGAAACCGGGTCACTTTGACCGGACCTTAGCGAAGGGACCAAAGACGACGACATGGATTTGGAACCTGCACGCCGATGCTCACGATTTTGACAGTCACACCAGTGACTTAGAGGATGTATCGCGCAAGATATTCAGTGCGCATTTTGGTCATTTGGCGGTGATTTTCATCTGGCTAAGTGGCATGTATTTTCACGGCGCGAAGTTTTCGAACTACGAAGCGTGGCTAACGAACCCGACGGGATCAAACCGAGTGCGCAGGTAGTGTGGCCAATTTTTGGCCAGGAGATATTGAACGCCGATGTAGGCGGAGGGTTTCGAGGGATCCAGATTACCTCTGGGTTATTTCAGTTGTGGCGAGCCAACGGCATTACGAATGGCTACGAGCTGTACTGTACAGCGATCGGGGCGTTAGTGATGGCGGGGTTAATGCTATTTGCGGGGTGGTTTCATTATCACAAAGCGGCCCCGAAGCTGGAATGGTTCCAGAACGTAGAATCGATGATGAACCACCACCTGGCGGGGCTATTGGGGCTGGGGTGTTTGGGCTATGCGGGGCAGCAGATCCACGTGTCGCTGCCGATTAATGCGTGTTTAGACGCGATTGATGCGGGTAAGCCCCTGAGTTTAGGTGGCCGGGTGATTGACACGGTGAGTGCGATTCCGTTGCCCCACGAGTGGTTGTTCAACCGGGAGTTAATGGCGGAACTATACCCGAGCTTTGGGTTGGGGTTAAAGCCGTTTTTCACGCTGAACTGGGGAGCATACGCCGACTTTTTAACCTTCAAGGGGGTTTAAATCCTCAGACTGGGGGTTTATGGCTGTCGGATACGGCCCACCATCACCTGGCGCTGGCGGTACTGTTTATCGTAGCGGGCCATTTCTACCGGACCAACTGGGGGATAGGCCACAGCTTCAAGGAAGTGTTGGAAGCCCACAAAGGCCCCTTCACCGGGGAAGGGCACAAGGGACTGTACGAAGTGTTTACCACCTCGTGGCACGCCCAATTAGCGCTGAACCTGGCGATGCTGGGGTCAGTCACGATTATTGTGGCCCATCACATGTACGCCATGCCGCCCTATCCGTACATTGCCACGGACTATCCCACCCAACTGTCCCTATTTACCCACCACATGTGGATAGGGGGCTTTTTGGTGGTGGGTGCTGGGGCCCACGCGGCGATTTTCATGGTGCGGGACTACGAGCCAGCCACCCATGTGAATAACCTGTTAGACCGGGTATTGCGGCACCGGGATGCGATTATTTCCCACCTGAACTGGGTGTGTATTTTCCTAGGCTTCCATAGCTTTGGGTTATACATCCACAACGACACGATGCGGGCCCTGGGCCGACCCCAGGACATGTTTTCGGATACGGCGATTAAGCTGCAACCAGTCTTTGCCCAATGGGTGCAGGGCATCCACGCGGCGGCGGCGGGCAATACGGCGCCCCACGCCTTGGCGGGGGTGAGCCCGGTGTTCAACGGAGAGGTGTTAGCGGTGGGGGGTAAGGTAGCGATGTCGGCCATTCCCCTGGGTACGGCGGACTTCATGGTGCACCATATCCATGCGTTTACCATCCACGTGACGGTGTTAATTCTGCTGAAGGGAGTGCTGTACGCCCGCAGTTCGCGGTTGATTCCGGACAAGGGCGAGTTGGGTTTCCGCTTCCCCTGCGACGGACCAGGCCGGGGTGGCACCTGCCAGGTATCGGGATGGGACCATGTATTTTTGGGCCTATTTTGGATGTACAACTCGCTGTCGATTGTGATTTTCCACTTTAGCTGGAAGATGCAATCGGACGTGTGGGGTACGGTATCGGCGGACGGCAGCGTCAGCCACATTACCGGTGGCAACTTTGCCCAGAGCGCGATTACGATTAATGGCTGGCTGCGGGACTTTTTATGGGCCCAGGCCTCCCAGGTAATTGGCTCCTACGGGTCAGCGTTATCGGCCTACGGGTTGATGTTTTTGGGGGCACACTTTGTGTGGGCCTTTAGTCTGATGTTTTTGTTCAGTGGCCGTGGCTACTGGCAGGAACTGATTGAATCGATTGTGTGGGCCCACAACAAATTGAAGGTGGCCCCAGCGATTCAACCCCGCGCCCTGAGTATTACCCAGGGCCGGGCGGTGGGAGTGGCCCATTATTTATTGGGGGGTATTGCCACCACCTGGGCCTTCTTCCTGGCTCGAATTATTGCGGTGGGGTAGGTTTCTGGTCATGGAATCTCCTGGGGGTAAAAGCCACGGGGTTTTTACCCTTAACCCATCGAATTGATAGTACAGGCCGGGATTTTTCCTGGAATGGATATCAAAAATCATGACTCAAATGTTGTAGTAAATTCGTTTTGATTCATGGCAACTAAATTCCCTAAATTCAGCCAGGAATTGGCAGCGGATCCGACCACGCGGCGGATCTGGTACGGGATTGCCACCGCCCACGACTTTGAAAGCCACGATGGCATGACGGAGGAGAATCTTTATCAAAAGATTTTCGCTTCGCACTTTGGCCACCTAGCGATCATTTTTCTGTGGACCTCGGGCAACCTGTTCCATGTGGCCTGGCAAGGCAACTTTGAGCAGTGGATAAAGGACCCGCTGAATGTAAAACCCATCGCCCACGCCATTTGGGACCCCCAATTTGGGCAGCCTGCGGTGGATGCATTTTCCCAGGCGGGTTCGAGCTTTCCGGTGAACATTTCCTTTTCTGGGGTGTACCACTGGTGGTACACGATTGGGATGCGCACCAATGTGGACCTGTATAGCGGTGCGGTATTTTTGCTGATTTTGTCAGCGGTGTTTTTATTTGCGGGTTGGCTGCATTTACAGCCGAAGTTTCGGCCCAGCCTATCGTGGTTTAAGAACGCGGAATCGCGGCTGAACCACCACCTGGCGGGATTGTTTGGGGTCAGTTCTCTGGCCTGGACGGGGCACCTGGTGCACGTGGCCATCCCGGAATCGCGGGGTGTGCACGTGGGCTGGGATAACTTTTTGTCGGTGAAGCCGCACCCGGAAGGGTTGCTGCCCTTCTTTACGGGGAACTGGGGAGTCTATGCCCAGGCTCCGGACACCAGTGGCCATATTTTTGGTACGGCGACGGGGTCGGGTTCAGCGATTCTGACCTTTTTAGGTGGATTCCATCCCCAAACCGAGTCGCTGTGGTTGACGGATATGGCCCATCACCACCTGGCGATCGCGGTGATTTTCATCATTGCGGGGCACATGTACCGGACCAACTTCGGCATTGGCCACAGCATCAAGGAGATCTTGAATGCCCACAAGCCGCCGAAGGGTGGCTTAGGAGAGGGCCACAAGGGACTGTACGACACCTTGAATAACTCCCTGCACTTCCAACTGGCGTTGGCGCTGGCTAGTCTAGGGGTGGTGACCTCCTTGGTGGCGCAGCACATGTATGCGCTGCCGCCCTATGCGTTTATCGCCAAGGATTACACCACCATGGCGGCGCTCTATACCCACCACCAGTACATTGCGGGCTTCATCATGGTGGGGGCCTTTGCCCATGGGGCGATTTTCCTGATTCGGGACTACGACCCGGCGGCGAATAAGAACAACGTCCTGGACCGGGTGTTGCAGCATAAGGAAGCGATTATTTCCCACCTGAGTTGGGTGTCGCTGTTCCTGGGCTTCCATACCCTGGGGCTGTACGTGCACAACGATGTGGTGGTGGCCTTTGGTACCCCCGAGAAGCAAATTCTGGTGGAGCCAGTCTTTGCCCAGTGGGTGCAGGCGGCCTCGGGTAAGATGCTCTACGGCTTTGATACGTTGTTATCGAATCCGGACAGCATTACGCAGACGGCTAATGCGGTGTGGCTGCCGGGGTGGTTTGAAGCGATTAACAGTGGCACCAACTCGCTGTTTTTGACGATTGGGCCTGGGGACTTTTTGGTGCACCACGCCATTGCCCTGGGGCTGCATACCACCACCCTGATTTTGGTGAAGGGAGCGTTGGATGCGCGGGGTTCTAAGTTGATGCCGGATAAGAAGGACTTTGGCTATAGCTTCCCCTGCGATGGCCCGGGCCGGGGTGGCACCTGCGACATTTCTGCCTGGGATGCCTTCTACCTGGCGATGTTCTGGATGCTGAACACGATTGGGTGGGTGACCTTCTACTGGCACTGGAAGCATCTGTCGATTTGGGGAGGGAATGTGGCTCAATTCAATGAGAGTTCCACCTACCTGATGGGGTGGCTACGGGATTACCTGTGGCTCAACTCCTCCCAGTTGATTAATGGCTACAACCCCTATGGTATGAATAACCTGGCGGTTTGGGCCTGGATGTTCCTGTTTGGCCACCTGATTTGGGCGACGGGCTTTATGTTCTTGATTTCCTGGCGGGGCTACTGGCAGGAATTGATTGAGACCATTGTTTGGGCCCATGAGCGCACTCCCCTGGCTAACTTGGTGCGGTGGAAGGATAAGCCTGTGGCCCTTTCCATTGTGCAGGCCCGGGTGGTGGGGCTGGCCCACTTTACTGTCGGCTACATTGTCACCTATGCCGCCTTCCTAATTGCCTCTACCTCTAGTCGCTTTGGCTAGTTGAATTGGTGATTTTGGCTCAATAAACAGTGAAGCCCTGGAGATATCTCCAGGGCTTCACTGTTTCTAGCCACCGATAAGCTCTTTCGCTATGGTTCCTGCTAGGTAGTTAGGGTGAGGCTCTATCTAAATATTCATTGAATAATTTGAATAACAACATTGAACTGGGACTATAGTCGTATAGGTTTAAAGCCCTGACCCTGGTACCAGAGTTGTGAAAAGGGAAAGGGATAGTCAATATTATTAGGAAATCAACCCATGCCCCAAGTGCTGATCAAAGGTGGTCGTATCATCACTGCCGTCGATGACTACGAAGGCGATATCCTGATTCAGGATGGTCAAATTGAAGCCATTGGTCGGAGTCTGTCCGTAGACAATGCAGAGGTCCATGATGCCACTGGCCTAATCGTCTTTCCGGGTGGTATCGATGCCCATGTACACATGGAAACCCCTATGGGGAACGACGTTTATACCTGCGACAGCTTTGAAACCGGTACCCGTTCTGCTGCCTTTGGTGGCACTACTACAATTATTGATTTTGCTCAACAATTTCATGACGACAGTCCCAAGGCCGCCCTCGATCGCCGCTTAGCGGCAGCAGAGCCTCAGTGCTGTGTTGACTATGCCTTTCACGTTATTCTTACCGACATTAATCCCGCATCCCTGGGAGAACTACCAGACCTGATTAACCAGGACGGAGTGTCCAGCTTTAAGCTTTACATGGCCTACCCCGGGGTGCTGATGGTGGATGACGCCGCTATTTTCAAAACCATGCGGCAGGTGGGGGGCATGGCGGCATGGTGAATCTCCACGCTGAGAATGGGGTGGTGATTCAGGCACTGATCGAAGAAGCCCTGGAACAGGGTAACATCTCTCCTAAGTATCACCAGCTTACCCGCCCCCGCCTGATGGAGGGGGAAGCTACTCACCGGGTAATCCGCATTGCTGAGTTGGCCGAGGTACCGGTGTACATCGTTCACCTATCGGCTAAGGAAGCCTTAGAGGCGGTGGTGGAAGCTCGCGATCGCGGCATCCCCGCCTTTGCCGAAACCTGTCCCCATTATTTGTTTCTCGACCATTCCGAGTACGACGCCCCCGGCTTTGAAGCCTCTAAATACGTTATGACTCCCCCTCTACGAGATCATGAGTGCCAGCATGCCCTTTGGCGGGGGTTACGTTTTGACGATTTGCAGCTGGTGGCTACCGATCACTGCCCCTTCTGTTTTAACGAAAATCCCCTAGGAATTTTGAAATCCAAGCAGATTGGCCGTGCTAACTTCAACCGCATCCCCAACGGGGCACCAGGGGTGGAACTGCGCCTGACCCTGCTCTACGATGGGGGGTACGGGCCGGTCGGATTACCCTGAACCGCTTTGTTCAATTGACCGCTACGGCTCCAGCTAAAATGTTTGGGTTATTTCCTCGTAAAGGCACCATTGCAGTGGGTAGTGATGGCGATCTGGTTTTATTTGATCCAGATCAAACCCATACCCTGAGTGCCAGTAACCATCACTCCCTGGTGGATTACTCTTTGTTTGAGGGTCGCCAGGTCACCGGTAAGGTCAAAAAGGTTTTCCTGCGAGGTCAGTGCATTGTTGATGGTGAGCAGTGGCTGGGCCATGCTGGCATGGGCCAGTACCAGGCTCGCAGCGCCTCTGGCCAGGTGCTTTAACTGGCCGAGTTCGAGGGTGTTGCCGTTGTTAGCCACTGTTGGAGAACAGGCAACACCGGACAGGGCTGAGCCGTTTGCAGGCCCTCGGGCTTACTCCAGGTAAAGGGAGCTTGTTGGGCAGCCGCCATCCACAGTAGGCGCTTAGCCCGGGTCATGGCCACGTAGAGTAAACGATACTCTTCTGCCACCTTAAGTTGCTGGGCCCGTTCCCAGGCGGCTGAAAGGCTGATGGTGGGGGCCTGGGGTTGATGGATATGGGTACGAATCTGGGCCCTGGCCACCTCTGCCAGGGTGAAATCTCCCAGGAAGTTAGCCTGGGGTGGAACCCAAAGATTACCGGGTAAGGTTTTTTCCTGGAGAAAGGGAAGAAAAACTGCGTCCCAGTCCAAACCTTTAGCCCTGTGCATGGTCATAATAGTGACCTGGCCAGGACGGGTATAGAGGGAGTCGGTATCTTCCGTTTCGACGGCACTAAAGTGTTCAGATTCAAGGATTTCTTCTAGTATCCGTAGGCTGGCTGCCAGGCTATGGTCCGGACCACCTTGCTGGCTGACCCGAGCCGCCAGCTTGTCGGCGGTGGCCAGTTCACTCTGGCTATAACCCAAGGTCAAGCCAAGAAAGGAAAACAGGCTATAGGCAGGTAGTTCGAACCGCGATCTCAATAGGGCTGTACAGTAGCGCCGGGCGCTGCTGACCGCTTCAGCTTCGGGATCTTGATGCAAAGGCCCCGGATATAGGAATTGCTCTGGAGCTAAGGCCAGAAGATTTAGATCTTGTCTGGGAATTTTTTGGCGGTCCACCAGAACCCCCAGGGCGGCCTTGAGGCGATTGGGGGAATGGGGGCTATCCATAAATCTAAGCAGGGTGAGCATATTTTCTGGCACCTGGGTTTGGCGGTCTTGCTCGCCAACATCGTAGATAGGTAAACCCAGCTCAGCCAGGTCCACCCCTATCTGCTCAGGATTACGTAAATGCTGAGCCAGGTAACGGCCCTGGCGGCCCTCGCGTACCAGAACTGCCAGGCTTAGGCTAGGGTCCTGACGATAGAGATGGGCTAAGCGTTGAGCCAGAAGGGCAATGGAATCGAGGATAGTGGTTGGGGTGACAATTTCTATCCCCGCCCCCAGGGGTATGGGATTGGCATCGATTTGGGGATCATCCCCAGGGACTGGATGAATGGCCTGCTGCCGGAAGGGAACTTCAGGCCCAGCTACTCCGGCCTGATTCACCCAGGTTAGTAGATAGTTGGCCGCCGCCATAATCAGGGGGCTGCTACGGCCAGCCTGATCCAGGGTAATCAGGCGATGGTGCTGACGGCAGGCATCACAAAACTGATTAAAGAAGGCGGGATCCGCCGGGGTGAAAGTAGAGTTAATGGCCTGATTAGGATCGCCGACTCGTACCAGATTAGGCTGATTCTCTGGATCATTTGGATCCTGAGCCAGGATAGTCAGTAACCGGGTTTGTAGGGGGGAGGAATCCTGCGCCTCATCCTCAAATACTGCAAACACTCGATTTTGCCAGAACTGTCGGGTTCGATCATCCTGGAGGGTGCGCAGGGCTGCCAGGATCATGTCGTCGTAGTCAATCAAGCCCTGCTGTTCCAACGAATTTTGATATTCGCTATAGAGGCCCGCCGCTATGGATAGCACTCCATAGTCAAGTTTTTCCCCCTGGGATGGGACCATGGATTGCCTACTCCAGGCCTCCAGATCCTCCGGTTGTAGACCGGAACTTTTAGCTTCCCGAATCGTAGTATGGGCCAAACTGGGTAGAACCTCTGTCCGCAAAACCGATTGCCGTCTTAGCTGCTCGGTTTCCTCGCCATCAAACTGACGACCATCCACGAGTGCCTGGTATAGGTCGCCATGATTCAGGATCCATCGTTCTGTACAGGTCCGCAGCAGTCGATTACTTTGGGCTGGAGAAACCAGGGTGAGAGTTTCCAGGCTGAGGTTAGACAGCTCAGGGTTGCGGGTGGCGATGGTGAGGGCTAGACCATGGAGGGTTGAAACCGTGAAGCTGGTTGGGGATAGCTCGAGATGCCGGAGATGGTTTTTGACCCTGGCCTTGAGATTGGCGGCGGCGGATCGGGTAAAGGTAACCAACACCAGCTGACGATTGAGATGCAGATGATGGCGGGCAATGGTGAGGGCGGCGGCGGCGGCCATGCCCGTCGACTTGCCTGCCCCTGGTACCGCCGATACCGCTAGACTACCTGCTGACCAGTCAGCCAGGCTCTGCTGCCCTGGCCGCAGACTGGCGTAGATAGCCTGCACTACCTTTTCTTGATCATTGGATAAAGTAGCTACCATGGCAGATGGGCCAGTATAGAATTTTAGTAGTTCCCATTTCAGAGGTCCCTGGTTACACTGTAACTTGAGGTCCTTCACCTCTGGTTGTGTATATTAAGATCATTCTGCTAAAGCAGATGATACTGGCCTCCCGGGATCTTCTGAGTGTTATCCATGAGTGATCAAAATTCCTACGAATTGCTGGGGTTAACAGAAGCCTCTAGTTTTGAAGACATTCAAGCTGCCCGCGATCGCTTAGTGCAGGAGGGTAGTGAGGATCCCAGAAAAAGGCGACTATAGAGGCCGCCTACGACGCTATTTTGATGGAACGTTTGCGATTGCGGCAGGAAGGCAAAATTAAGGTGCCCGATCGCATTCGTTTTGCTGAAAACCCCACTGAGCCTCCGGCAGTTTCTAACCTTACCCCAAAGTTATCTCGTCCTGATTGGTTGGCGGGTCTCATAGATACTCCCAGCCGCAATGATATTATCTGGCCCCTGGTGATCTTTACAGGATTGGCCCTACTCAGTCTTTCTGCTGCCTCTCTGGCTCTGGCCCTGGCCATTGCCGCCGCCATCTATCTTTTAAATCGTAAAGAATATAAGTTTTGGCGATCGGTCCTGTTGACCATTATTGGCGTGGTTGGCGGCATGGTTATGGGAGTGGTTTTGGTGCAGCTAGTTGTTGGTCAGGCTATGCCCCTGGGCTGGCTCACCCCCGACGGAGTGGCAGCCTCTATTACCTGCCTGCTGTTGGGGGGCATGAGTAGCTTTTTACGTTAGCAGCTGATCCTAACCAGAACTTGCCCCTGGTTTTCTTCCCTAGGGCTGGTTTCGGACCACAGTTGTCTTCGCCCCAGCCTTACACCGGAGCGTTCCAGGAGTGCTCTGCCAGGGCTGATGCTACGGCCTGGCGTTGATCCCGCAGGGTAATCCAGCGGTGGTAGGTATGGGTATGAATAGCAACAGAGTGGCCCATCATGCGAGCCGCCACCGTATCGGGAAGACCAAAATGGATGGTCCGCACAGCCCAAGCGTGGCGAAGATCGTAGGGGGAGAAGGGGATGTCGTAACGCTTAAATTGGATGGAAACCTGCTGACCAACCCGTTGTAGGGTGGTTGTGTGTAGATCGGTGTTAATGGCGGGTAATTGCACCTGGCGTAGAGAAAAGCGATCCACCCATTCGGGGTAAAAGGGCCAGACATCATGGAGTCCGGTTTTGGTTGTCTCCAATACGGTAATCCGGTCTTCCTGAGCGGGGCAACCAAGGTTAGTACGATCGCAGAAAAAAACCTCGTGGTTACGCAGGCCGTAGGTGGCCATCAAGCCATAAACAGCCCGCCAGGCCGGATTGGGAATGCGATCGTAGCAGGTGAGAATCTCTTCATCGGTGGGCAGGTTGCGCCGTTGGGTGTGACCCAGGCCATAGCTATTCTCCAGGCTATCAATAGCCTGGGGTAAAGTAATTTGGTGAAAGGTGGCAAAGGCTTTCAGGGCTGTAACGCCCACCTGGCGACTACGGCTCTGGGGCGGTAGGCTGGCCAGGGTGGCTATAATCGCCTCGCCTAAGGTCTGGTGGGGATGGGCGATCGCCTGGGCCTCTAATTTTTTCAGGTAGGGGGCGTAGGCTTTGTCCCAGGTGGTTTTCAGAGAGGCCTGGGCAACCCAGTCGGTCTGAGAATCGCTGGTATAGGTGGTGGTGAAATTGGTTGATGCGTTCCCCCAGGGGAATGGTCTCTGCCGCTACCGGATTGGCGATCTCCAGGTAAGGATGCCAGCTAAAGTTACGTTGAATCAGTTGGCCCGCAATCACCTTGGCTTCCTGTTCAATTTGCTTAAGGCCAGCCGGGGTGGCGGGCAAGCCCAGGGGTAGGCGCTGCTGATGGGGCCGATGGCGATCGCTGCCAGGACGGGGGGCAGGGTTCCCCGTAAACCCAGGCGATCGCCCCGTCGTTCTACCGCCAAACCCAGGCGAGCGGCCTTCAACCGCTGGTTAAGCTGCCTAATGGCGGTGTCAATTTTTTCCCCATCCATCATGACCAATCCTTAACGAACTCTACCTGGACCGCTGGGAAACCATCCATCAAACCTGTAGAATATATAAAAAATACAGATTAAGCCCAATTTCAAGCTACGCAGGGCAAATTGTTACGATAGATAAACTAGGGCCTGATTAGAAATAACTAATTAAAGGTGCTAACTAAAGGTTATCGACGGGCAAGCTTGCCCTATTACAGACGTTTAGAAACTACGATAGTGCCATGGGTCGGGTTGGGGTTTTACTACTAAATTTGGGTGGACCAGAGAGTCTGGAAGACGTTCAGCCGTTTTTGTTTAACCTGTTTGCCGATCCCGAAATTATTCGTCTGCCCCTACCCTGGCTACAGCGGCCCCTGGCCTGGTTAATTTCCACCTCCCGAGCTAAGCGTTCCCAGGCTAACTACGCCCAAATTGGTGGCGGCTCTCCCCTGCGGCAAATTACCGAACAACAGGCAGAAGCCCTGAAGACTACCCTGGTAAATCGGGGAGAGGATGTTCATGTTTATATCGGTATGCGCTACTGGTATCCCTTTACTGAAGAGGCCATAGCCCAGATTAAGCGCGACGCCATTGATCAGCTGGTGGTTTTACCCCTCTATCCCCAATTTTCTATCAGTACCAGTGGTTCCAGCTTTCGTCTGTTAGAACAAATTTGGGCTGAAGATCCGGCCCTGAACCGGATTAGCTACACAGTGATTCCCTCCTGGTATAACCGCCCTGGTTATACGGGGGCGATGGCTGACCTGATTGCTCAGGAACTGGACAAACTAGAGCTACCCGATCAAGCTCATATTTTCTTTACCGCCCATGGGGTGCCGGTTAGCTACGTAGAGGAGGCGGGGGACCCTTATCAGCGAGAAATTGAACACTGCACTGAGCTGATTATGGCTGCCCTGAATCGACCCAATCCCCATACCCTGGCTTACCAAAGCCGGGTAGGGCCGGTGGAGTGGTTACAGCCCTACACCGAAGATGCGATCGCCCGACTGGCAGAGCAGGGGGTAACGGATCTGGTGGTGGTTCCCATTAGTTTTGTTTCTGAACATATCGAAACCCTTCAGGAAATTGATATCGAGTACCGGGAACTGGCCCATGAGGCTGGTATTGAAGGGTTTCATCGGGTTCCTGCCCTTAACACCCATGCCCAATTTGTCAATGATATGGCGGATATGGTGATAGAAGCCCTGGAAGCCCCCCGACGATTGTTTTCAGATGTGGTGCAACCGGAAAAACGAGTGAAGATTTACCCACCCGAGCGATCGGCCTGGGGCCTGACCCCTGTGGCCGAGGTTTGGAATGGCCGCCTGGCCATGGTAGGTTTTTTAGCCTTATTGCTGGAACTGGTCAGTGGTCATGGTCCACTGCATTTTGTTGGCATTCTTTAATTTTGGCTGCCCTAGAGACAGGGAAGGCTAAGGGCCTATTGGTGCAGGCGCTGATACACCGTTACCAGGGCTTGATCATCCCCCACATTGCCGGGAAATAAGACTACGGGTAAATCAGGAAATTGGGGATGGTGGACAGGGGTTCGAACCACCGAAACACCGGGTAAAATCTGCCCCAATAGACGAGCACTGGTCAGGTTTAGGCCGGTGCTAAGGGTGTCGTTGGAGGTGATCCCTCCCTTACTAATTAGAAATCCTATATCGGCGGGCAGTCCCTGAATCACTGCCATCAATAGGGCAGAAACCTGACTACCAAAATCTAACCTTGCCGCCACCGTAGCAAAACTAAGCTCCTGTCGACTGGTATAAACCACAGGGGTCTGGCCCTCACCGTAGATCTGTTCGACTTGATGTCGGATCTCCTCCAGCAAAGGTCCCGGACCAGACTCCTGTAATTGAGTAACATCCACCGGAATACCGGTGACCCCTGGCTGTTGTAGCAGTTGTTGCAGTTGCTGGGTGGTTTTCTGGACATGGGAACCCACGACCACTACCCCTGGAGCCTTACCCCGTACGTAGCGACCCATGTGCTCCGCCCCAATCGGTTGGGGGAGGGCTGCCAGGGCGGTTAGTAAACTGGCGGCACTACGAAATAAAAACCGTTTACCTCGGGTAGCGGCCATCAACACATCCCGGGCAAAGGCATCTAAGTCGGCCTGGGTTTCTCCATCAACAACGCAGCAGGTATTGCCCTGCAAAGTTAGCAGTCGGTCTAGACAGCCTTGCCGCAAGTCTGGCAGGGTAAACCGCTGAACCTGATGGGCGGGAATGCGATCGCGGGTTTTCTCGGCGACGTAGTCGGGTAGATAGCTGGTGCTGTAACCAAACACCGAATCTCGGGCAAATTCTGTTTGCTCCACAGGGGTGGGCACCCCCTCTACCAGCAGGTAGTGGCGACTATCCCGGGTGATGCGTCCCCCTTCAAAAAAAGCTGGCACCAAAAAATGGGCATCGAAGGGCCCCAACTCTGCCGCAATCACATCGGTTTCAACCGGGTAATGGCCCCGCAGCGTAGAGTCGGAGCGGCTAACGATGAGAAAATCCTCGATATCGGCCTGGGCGATCGCTCGTTTTAGGTTCTGACATACCTGGCGGGTCACCTGTGCAGCGGCGATAGGACTGAGGGCGCGGGTATTAGTCAGCACAAAGCAAATCGGGGAGCTATCCTGAAGACCCTGAACCAGGGTCGTTTCATCCCAACGCATCAGCAAAAGGCAGCTGTGGACGGTCTGGGAACCGGTGGGGTCATCATCGAGAACAATAATTTTGGGTTGAGCCATAGTTGCTGGCCTGGGAGAATAGATAAATCTACTATCCCCCAGAATGGGGACTACCGGCAGGGCTAGGCAGCCTCTGCGGCTTCAGCCTGCAGCCTATGGACTATGCAGGGGAACCAGTTTAGGTCATTCTAGAAAGGGAGACCCAATCATTTGCCAGGAGGACTTGAGGACATGGCCGCAGAAACTGATCCAGTCAAGCTGATGAAACAGGAAGTGGGGCGCCAAGCCGCTGCTCGGGTGCAATCCAACACGGTGATTGGGCTAGGGACGGGCTCCACTACCGCCTATGCTATTCAGTTTATTGGAGAGCGGCTAGCCGCTGGTGAGGTTACCAATGTTAAGGGGGTGCCTACCTCTTTTCAGGCCTCGGTGCTGGCCAAGCGCTATGGTATCCCCCTCACCACCCTGGATGAAGTGGAGACCATTGACCTGGCCATCGATGGGGCTGATGAAGTGGATCCCCAAATGAATTTGACAAAGGGGGGCGGGGCCGCCCACACCCGCGAAAAAATTGTCGATGGTTTGGCTCGGCAGTTTATTGTGGTGGTCGATAGCTCCAAATTGGTAAATCAACTGGGCACCACCTTTGCTCTGCCGGTAGAGGTATTGCCCCTGGCGGTAGCCCCGGTCACTAAGGCCCTGGAAGCCCTGGGAGGCAAGTCCGATCTACGGATGGGGGTAAAAAAGGACGGGCCAGTCATTACGGACCAGGGCAATATGGTTCTGGATGTCACTTTTGGTGCCATCGCTAACCCGGCTGAGCTGGAGAAAATCATCAACAATATTCCGGGTGTATTAGAAAATGGGCTGTTTATTGGCTTAGCCACAGAGGTACTGGTGGGTGAGGTCAAGGATGGCCAGGTTAAGGTACGCAGTCTCTAGGGTAGGGAGTAATTCTTAGACCCTTAGGAGGTCTGCTATGGAATACCGTCGGTTTGGTCGTACCGAGCTGCCAATGCCGGTTTTTTCCTGCGGTGGCATGCGTTATCAGCAAAGTTGGAATCATTTGCCCCTGGCGGAGGTGTCCCGGGCCAGCCAGGAAAATCTGGAGGCTACCATTCACCGGGCTCTCGATCTGGGTATTAACCATATTGAAACCGCCTGGGGCTACGGTACCTCTGAAGTTCAACTGGGGCAGATTTTGCCCAAGCTACCTCGCGATCGCTTAATCGTTCAAACCAAGGTCTCCCCCAGGAGAATCCGGCGGACTTTCGCCAACATTTAATCCAATCCCTCACCCGATTGGGTTTAGAAACCATTGATTTGCTGGGTATTCATGGTGTCAATACCGCCGAACTACTGGACTATACCTTGAGGCCCGGCGGATGTTTAGAGGTAGCTCAGGAATTTCAACAGCAGGGGCGGGTACGGTTTATTGGCTTTTCTACCCACGCACCGCTGGCGGTAATTCAGCAGGCTATTGCTTCTAACCGGTTTGATTACGTTAATCTGCACTGGTACTACATCAACCAGGATAACTGGGCCGCGATTGCCGCAGCCCAACAGCAGGACATGGGGGTATTTATTATTAGTCCTGCTGATAAGGGAGGGCATCTCTATAATCCCTCCCCTACCCTGGCAAGACTATGTGATCCCCTCAGCCCAATGGTGTTTAATGACCTGTTTTGCCTCAGCCATCCCCAGGTCCATACCCTTAGTATTGGGGCGGCTCGCCCCTCTGACTTTGATGAACACCTGAAAACTCTGCCACTTTTGAGTCAGGCCTCCAGCCATTTACAGCCGATTTTGGAACGGCTAGAGCACCAAGCACGGGCTACCCTGGGCAATGACTGGCTACGCACCTGGCGAGTGGGCTTGCCGACCCCCGAAGAAACTCCTGGTCAGATCAATATCCCTACCATTCTCTGGTTACGTAATCTGCTCCTGGCCTTTGATATGGAAGAGTACGCTAAAGCTCGCTACAACCTTCTAGGTAATGGAGGTCACTGGTTCCCTGGCCAAAGGGCCGATCAGTTGGCGCAGTTAGACCTGGCGGACTGTTTGCGCCGTAGTCCGCACGCTGATCGGATTCCTCAACTGCTGGCGGAAACCCATGCTCGCCTATCGGGTCAGGCAATCAATCGATTGTCTAATGCTTAACCCGAGTCCAATCCGCCATAGTTTTTTCGAAAATTGCAGAAATTTCTGAAAAACTATCCGGATTAGCCAGAGAATCCACTGTATTAAAGAACAGTAGATGCACCCTGATTGTTAAGCCCTGGGAGACCTGGAGGGATCCCAGGCTTTTTTTTGCCTGTGCTTTCTGGACAGCGCTCTATGATACCCTATCGGCAATAGCTGCAAGGGGATCGGGCCATGGTCAAGATCGGAGTAGGGTTGGTATTTGGGGGCTGTTCTGGGGAGCACGAGGTGTCAATAGCTTCGGCCCAGGCCATTGCTTCGGCCTTAGCCAGGGGAGACAATGGCGATCGCTACCAGGTGATACCGGTTTATATTGACAAACAGGGGATCTGGCACGGGCCTGATCAAGCCAGTCAAATTTTGGCCACAGGCCTGGTTCCTAGGGCATCCCTTGCCACCCCATCCCAGCCCCTGGAGCGATTGCCTCACTTTTCCCAGGTGACTGATATTGACATCTGGTTTCCCGTACTACACGGCCCTAATGGTGAGGACGGCACGGTTCAGGGACTTTTTACCTTAATGGGTCAGCCCTTTGTGGGCTCTGGTGTGCTGGGCTCAGCCCTGGGAATGGATAAAATCGCTATGAAGATGGCCTTTGCCCAGGCCGGTTTACCCCAGGTAAAGTACCTGGAGGTGAGTCGTAGTCAAGTTTGGTCCGATCCCTGTGTGTTTCCAAAACTTTGCGATCGCATCGAAACCGAGTTAGGCTATCCCTGCTTTGTTAAGCCCGCCAACCTGGGGTCTTCCGTTGGTATTGCCAGAGTACAAGACCGAGGGGGACTAGAGGCCGCCCTGGACAACGCCGCCAGTTACGATCGCCGCCTGATTGTAGAGGCTGGGGTCAGCGCCCGGGAAGTAGAGTGTGCGGTGTTGGGCAACGACCACCCGCGAGCCTCGGTGGTGGGAGAAATTACCTTTCAAAGCGATTTTTACGACTACGAAACCAAATACACCAGTGGCCGTGCTGATTTGATTATTCCGGCGGTTTTACCCTCTGCCATCCTGGCCCAAATTCAATCTATGGCGGTAACCGCCTTTCAGGCGATCGATGGAGCTGGCATTGCCCGGGTAGATTTCTTCTATCTGGAAGCCAGTGAAACCGTACTCATTAACGAAATCAATACCATGCCAGGCTTTACCGCTACCAGTATGTATCCCCTTTTGTGGCAGGCCAGTGGGGTAGATTTTGCTGATCTGGTGCATAGGCTAATTCAATCCGGCTTTGAACGTACCACCAGCTTGCCTGCCGGAGTAGCCTGCTAGCCCCCGACCTAAAGTTACCTGTGCCTCCATCCTTGGCAGGGCAGCCTAATGGATGTCCCCTGGGGTTGGGAGCTAGGTCTACAGATCGGGGAGGGGGATCCAGGGTTGCAACACCATTTTTGCTTTCAGAATCACCTCACCCTGACGGTCTTCGTTCTGTCCTATCCCCAGTAACTCTCCTGACTCTGCCGCCAGCACCCGGTGGGGCTGCCCCAGGGGTAAGGATAGGGGAGCAGTTACTTTTTGGCCCTGTTGCCAGGCTCGGGCCAGGGGGGCGGCGAGGGCGATCGCCGGTAAGTTAACCAGAGCGCCAGCAATGGGGGTGAGGCGAAGTTTCCCCGTCTCTAGTTCGGTCTTTACCATCTCCAAGCTGAGACTCTGCTGCCAATTAAACCCTCCGCTACGGGTTCGTCGTAGACTCACCAGGGTAGCACCAGTGCCAACCCTCTGGCCCAGGTCTCGGGCCAGGGAGCGGATGTAGGTGCCAGGTCCGCAGTCAACGGCGAGGGTAAGTTCGGGGTAATCCCCTGGTTGCCACTGCGTCACCTGGAGATGGTGAATGGTTACCGATCTCGGGGGAGGCATCACCGGTTGGCCTCGTCGCGCCAGGTCGTAGAGTCGTTGTCCTTTGACCTGAATAGCGCTAAATTGGGGCGGTATCTGCTGAATAGTGCCTAAAAATTCAGGCAGAACTGCCTCCAGACTGGGCCAGCTTAGATGGCTAGCACCCACCTGGGTGAGGGGAGTTCCTTCCAGATCATCGGTGGTGGTGGTGATGCCGAATCGCACGATAGCCTCATAGCTTTTGTCCGTGGGTAGGTAGGGAAGCAGGCGAGTGGCCCGGCCTATGGCCAGGGGCAGTACTCCCTCTGCCATTGGATCTAGAGTCCCCCCGTGGCCGATCTTTTTAATTCCCAGCCACCGTCTCAATACCGCTACACAGTCATGGGAAGTCATACCCCCGGTCTTGTTTAGGTTTAAAAACCCTGGTGGCAAGATTCCTGCATCGTTCTTTTCCCTCCCCGTGGTTTTCTATAGTGCCTGCCGATCCTTGGCTTCCAGACTCGGTTCAAAAGCCTGACAGTAGCCCTCAGGACTAACCTCTCTACCATAGAGGGGAGACTGATGACTGCGACAGCGACCCTGACGCAGATACTGACAATCGCGACAGTTTTGGCTTGATGCTTGGCGAGGACTCCAGGCCATAGAGCGCAGCACATCCCGTTGACTGACGCCCTTTAAAACCAGCTCATCTCCTTGCCAGCGAGCCTGTACCAGGCCGGAGCCGGTGAGTAGGTGAGATCGCCGGTCTCGAATCATCGCCTCTGGTAGTTGTAGCAGCAGACAATCATCAACCGCGGTAATTTCAACTTCAAAGACGGGGTCAGGGGGGCTGGTTGGAGAAAGCGATCGCCTAGGGGAAATTCCAATAGCTTACCCGTTGTCGGTAGGTGCAGATGGTAGCGAGTTTGTAGTTCCTCCAGGGCCGCCAGGTCGGCCAGGTGGTTGGGATGCCCATGAATTAAGACCACATGCTGGGGACGTAGGTTATGGATTAGCTGGGTGGTGCCAATGCGATCGCTATGGGTAGCCAGGCTGTAGGTTTCCAACTGGACCCGGCCCAGTTCCAATTCTGGGGCCAGGGACTGTAACCAATCCAGGGGCAGATCGGAGTCAAGGCCTGGATGGCTCAAAACCGTCAGAGCCAGGTCGGCCGCCAGGGCTTCCGGCAATAGAATAGACCAGGGATGCTTTAAGGTACGACAGTAGGCGCTGGGGTCGCCTCCCTGATCGGCAATGATAATACAGGGATGACTCTCATCCAATTGATTGGAGCTGGTGAGCCGTCGTATGCGGGGTAGAATCCGCTCATCCCAAAACAGGGGTTGGTGCCGGGCAAAATTTTGCACACTAGCGGGTAGGTGGGGGAGTAACTCTAAATAGGCATCACATCCAGCCGCTACCCGGTTATCTACCCAAACCGTTATATCTTTGCCGGTAAAGTGGTGATGGCTGCGCAAAAGCATGACCAACTCCTGACCCAGACCCAGGGTGGGCACCGGTAATAACAGCGATCGTCCCTGCTGCCATAGATCATAAATAGTTGTCGCCAGTTGATTTTCCTGCTGACGCCGATGGGAATGGCAGGCGGTACCCACACTGCCTTCCACAATCAGCACATCGGGTTTAAGCCCACGTAGCACCTCCAGCGGCAGGCCATCCACCAGCCGGGAGTTGGACATAAAAAAATCACCCGTATAAAAGACTGTGTAAGCTCGCTCTGGTGACCTGTAGGTAAATAGAGCACAGGCAGCCCCGGGCAAATGGCCGGCTGGCCAGATTTGAATAGTTAGATCCTCTGCCACCTGTAGGGGAGTATGCCAGGGTAACGCCTGGCATAGATCCATGCCATCTACTAGATCAGGCCAGTTTAGGGACAGGAGCTGGGCAGTCACCTCACTTCCATAAATGGGGACTCCCGGAAAAAAACGATGAAAATCCAAAATGCCAGCGGCATGATCGGAGTGGGCATGGCTGCAAAACAATAGATTGGCCGCGCCCCGGTCGTTTCTGGCTGTCTTCAGTGCCTGGAGGTTAGCCAGACCGCAGTCAAGAATAATATGATGGGGTCCCATGCCCACCTCCAGGCACAGGCCCTCCTGGTCATGGCCAACGGCAAAGGGCATGCAGACCAACGGGCTCATAGGGTTCACTCCTGCCTACCCCCCATAGTCCTGGAGCCATGGCTAGATAGTGCTTACAAGCTAATGGGCAGAACCATTGCCATGGTAGCTGTCGGTATCATAGAAACCATTCTTGGTCCCAAAAAATAGGGTGGCGACCACAAACAAACCGGTGAGTCCTATCAAAATCAATTTAATATCCATAGGGTTGGGCCAGGGACTGGTACAAGTAAAGGGCAGGGATTGAATTGATAACCACTGGAAGATAACGATACAGATAAAACAGACCCTGCTCCAGCGGGCAGAACTGTTAATTTTGAGTTATCTTAGCAAGTCACCCTGAGGGTCTGAGGTAATGTAAAGTTTTTCTACGGTTTTACCATCCATCTATTCATGCAACGCACCCGCATCAGTCTCCTGGTAGACAGCATCGCCGATCAGTTAAGTCTCTGGTTAATCAATCCCTGGCGGCGGATTTCCTTGATTATCATCAGCTTATTATCAGGCTACTTCTCAGGAGTTTCCATAGCCGTTATTTCTGGGCAGGCCGTATGGCAGGACAACATTGTCGCTTTATTTTTGGTCGTGGGTGCCGAGCTGGTAAACTGGCTGGTCTACAGTCGCCGCTGGCGTCCATCAATCCTGCTCCATAAGCGTCCTAAACCTCTCTGGTTGGACTGCCTGAATAGTTTTAAGCTGGGAACAATGTATGCGTTGGCGGTGGAAGCCTTCAAACTGGGTAGCTAGCCATTGCTTAGCCCGCCAAACCATCATCGGGTAACAGTGTTTAACCCGGTCCTGAGTGGGCTGGCCGAAGCCATAGGTTTTGGGGGTGACGCTTTAATAGCCGCCATATAGAAAAGTTGACAAAAATTTTTGTTTAGATGATTCATTTTGGTTGAAGTAGTTTACCCTTGGTCAGACCATCCTGACATTCAGGCGTTGTTTGGGTAATTATGATCTCATCCTATTCTTCTGAACCCCTAGGGGACCGCACTTCAGTCTTGCCTTCTCGCCATGCTCCCTCCGTACCGATCTCTGTATACCGGGAATTGGCTAGCGAGTTAAAGGCCAACCAGGCTCTGGTCGATTCGTTGACGCAACAAAATCAACGACTTGAGCAGCAGAATCACTTGCTTCGCCAGGAAATCCTTAAATTTACCGAGTCCGCTTTTCAACTCAAACAGGCTATAGAACCGGCCGTAATTCCAGGTCTAGATCCTGGGCTGGTTGCGACCCCCTCTCCGGCTCCCTTATCCCCCTGGCTGGCACCGGCATCCCTGGAGGTCGCACCTTATGCCAGGCCATCGGCGAAGGTGGATGGGCCCCATGGTGATGCACGGGATACGCTGATAAACCAGGGATCTGAGGCTGTTTCCCACCTCACCCACCAATTTAGTAAAATTCTCCCAGGCAAGCCTAGGCCGCCTCTCAAAAAAGTAGCTAAACCGAGGGTTAAGGGGTCTTCTAGCCTGCCTTCCCAGGCCTCTCCGATTCTATACACGGAAGAGCGTTTAGAGCCCCCTCGGGTCGGTCAGCGTAGTCAGAAAGCTTCTGACCTGAGTGGATTATGGTTAGCTACTACTATTTTATTGGTGGTAGTTAGCGCCTTTGGAGCAGGATTTTTAGTTATGAAGCCTTTATTACACCGTTAGGTGAAACGACTAGCCGCCGCCTTAAATTGTCAACTGTTTAGAAGCCAGTTGTCTAATCTCTATCCCTTGAGTTTATTGCCCATCAGGACCTCTGGCCAAGCTTTATACCCATGTTTAATGGATGTATCCTGTTCTATCGATGGGCAGCTAAACCAAGCTAGTCATTAATTAAGTCAGAAATTCTGATTTTGATCTTAAGTCTGATACCTTGGCTCTGAACGAAACGGGCGTATCTAGCGGTTGGGAGACTAGCGTAAAAAAGAGGGTACATGGACAATAGTCCTTGCACCCAAACAAAAAATGTCTTATGAGTATAGCGCATCGACTGGGCGAAAAGCTAGAGCAACCGGACGTGCAGGCGCGACTCTTGCCCCTAACAACGGCCCAAAGTCTGGCTGGGATGGTGCTAGTGGCGTTAGAAGTGGGCTTGATGATAGCTCGCTGGGTGTTGGAGAACGAGTTAGCGCGCCGGGCAGAGGCCCCTCAGGTGTGGCCCCACTGCCCCCACTGCGGGAGTCGGCTGCACTCGAAAGGATTTCAGTCGCGGCAGATGGAGACCTTGGTGGGGGCCATTGCCTGAAAGCGACGGGTGGGTCGCTGTCCTCGGGGATGCCCAGAGAGTCAGCGGGTGCCGCTCGACGAAGCGCTAGGGATTGTGCCCTACCAGCAGAGTAGTGAGGAATTAGTGCGCTTAGGCTGTCTGTTGAGCGTAATGATGCCCTATGGTCAGGCCAGTGAGGTGTTGCGCCAGTGGAGCGGGCTATCGGTGAGTGCGGCGAGTCTATGGAATTGGGTGCAGCAGGTAGGGCAACGGGCCGAAGTGGCTCTAGCTCAGGCTTTGGTGGTTCAAGCCGGGGGTGAAGGGGTAGCCCCTGAGCCGATGGAGGCGGCCTTAGCGGCTCTACCGTTAGCGATTGGAGCCGATGGGGTGATGGTGCCCTTTCGCCCCACCCCAAAGACGCCCAAAGGGGCGATTCAGTGGCGGGAGGTAAAAGTGGGCATTCTGGCCCGCCTTGGCCGCCGGATCACCCGGGCAGGAAAGACCGTCCCCCAACTGCTGAGACGTCGACTGGTGGCGGTGTTGGATACGATTGACGACTTCATCCCGGTCATTCAACTAGAAGCCACTCGCCAGGGCGTTAAGACCGCTCCCCTGGTGGTCTGGCTCAGCGATGGTGGACGAGGCTTTTGGCGGGTCTACCGCACCTGCTTTGCCACCGCTATCGCCGTGCTCGATTTCTTCCACGCCGCTGGTCATCTAGCCCGCGCCACCGAGGCCCTCTTTGGCTCCCTCCACTCCGCTGAAGCCCAGGCCTGGTTTCAGCGCTGGCGTCATTGGCTGCGCCATGGCCAAGCCCGACGGGTGCGACAGACCTTACTTCACTTGATTCATCTGCCCGGTTGGTCTGCCTCCGCCTTTGCTACCCTGCTTCAGGTACAGGCCTACTTTCAACGCCACCACCACCACACCCAATATCAAACCTTTGATCGTCTCGGTCTTCCCTTGGGCTCCGGAATGGTGGAAAGTGCCTGTAAATGGCTGATTCAGCAGCGCTTCAAGGGTGTCGGTATGCGCTGGAGTGAGGATGGCTTTAACCATCTTCTCTTGCTCAGGTTAGCTTGGGCTAATCATCGTTTTGATGACCTCTTTCCCTCCGTTCCTAACCCCCTAACCGACCCCTCCCCTAACCTTTAGATACGCCCGAACGAAACAATACAGGAGCCACGGCCCTTTATTTAAAATTAGGTTTTCTGGATTATGACAGACGACTATTAACCAAACAGCTTGCTTAAGTCCCCACTTGCTGGGGATCCCAGTTGAGTAGAAACTTCATTCCAGGAATTGCTTGCCAGATCTCATAAGAAACTTCTCACCACGAAGAATCCATAAACGGTCGTATCTCCATAAATCGATAAATAAAGGTAAAAGATCCCAAATCTAGACAAGCCTGCTAAATCCACAGACAACCCCTAGCCCATACCCCTCCCCAAAGCCCCACCCCTAAACCCCAGAACAATAACCCCAATTCCCCCAAAGAGGATAGTATAGATGCACCACTCCCTAGGTTAATCTATGGCTTTCCCCGTCCCCGGCGATGCCATTGAGCCCAGCCTTGCTCTCAACCGCCACCTGATCCCCAACCCCACCGCCACCTTTCTCATGCGAGAGGAAATAAGCATCGTATTCCTAAAGGCTGAATTGACAATCATCTACAATGAGCCTATGGGTTACCGGGTGAAATCCTATGGTTACAACTCCACTCGCTCCTCCCACTGAACTGATCCATCTCTCTGGAATTAGCTGGCAGACCTATGAGAGGCTGCTAACAGAATTGAGCGATCGCCGTTTACGGCTGACTTACAATCGTGGCAATTTAGAAATCATGGCTCCTTCTCCAGAACACGAACTGGGTAAAGAAGTTCTCGGTCGGTTTGTGGAAACTCTGGCGGAAGAGTTGGAGGTGCAAATTTATCCCCTTGGCTCTACTACGTTCAAAGGTCCTGAATTGAGTGGGGCAGAACCCGATAAATGCTTCTACATTCGTAATATTGGTGCCGTGCGAGGCAAGCGACGGTTGGATCTGACCGAAGACCCCGCACCGGATTTGGTGGTGGAAATTGATGTGACGAATAGTTCTCAAAATCGCCTTCAGGTTTATGCCCATTTGGGTGTGGCAGAAGTCTGGATTTATAACGGGGATACATTGACGGTGAAGCAACTGGTTAATGGACTCTATATCACCTCCGAAACGAGTCAATTTTTTGTCAGTTTGCCGATTTCAGAGATTGCTGGATTTTTACAACAGGCGGAAACGATGGATTATCTGGAACTGGTGAAGGCGTTTCGGCAATGGGTGAGAAGTCAGATTGGGAAATAGAGGGGCGATCGCTGGTCTGATCATTTCATCTAGTCTGCGGATGGATTGCTGCCCTGGGCCTCAACCCCACCTGGACCCCCCGGGCGGAGTACTTCTCCCAGCGTTACACCACCCACTGGCAGGAGCTACCTGCGGTGACACCCTGGCGATCGCCAGCAACACCGGTCACCCCATAGCCCTTGGGTCAAACTATAGACATCCTGCTATGAGGTGGACCTACCCACGGCATTAGACTACAAAACCGATCTCCTGCACCAAGTTACCCCCACCCTTTGGCTCCTGGAAGGCGTCCTTATGTACCTGCCTGAAGTCAGTGTTCTGGGGATAGATGGAGTCTCCCAGGGCTCCATCCTGGCCGCCCAGCATGCCCAGAAATTAGACCGAGGCCGGGTGGTACGCCACTGGCAATTTGGCTGTGATCAGCCTCAGGAACTGCTAGCCCGCTACGGTTGGAGCAGCGAAGTCAGCCAACCTCAGGATATCGGTAAGGCCCACAGCAAAGACCCAGATACCCTTCCCATCACCGCCGAGGTGGGGGAGACCAGCCTAACCGGGGCGTCTGGTTGGTAAAGGCCAGCAAGACCAGGTGACTCTGGTGGTATCTCACCAACCCGAGATCGCCAGGGAAAGGGCCAGACCTAAACCCGCCAGGGCCATGGACCGGATCACTGGCTTGTATAAGGGGGGGCGGCCTTGGGCCCGGATACCAGCCATCTGTCTTAGAGGTTGTTTGAAAAGGGTTGTCCTAGGTATAATTCGCCGCCACGGGGTCACCAAAATACTGAATTTTGCGGTGATCATCATACTCCATAGGTATAGTTTGAGACTCTCTTTGGCTTTTCAAACAACCTCTTAGGGTTTCAGCTCAACTAACGTCACTAGACTGGACAGGGAACGGCGCTAATCCAAGGATTAGGAGCCGTTCGTTCATCTATCATCCTTAAATCTTAGCGGTTTTGCTGTTCTGGGGGTAACCCTTTAGTCCTATTAAGCAGGCCGTAATCATCCCTAATCTCTGGTCACAAAACATCGAATGTTTGTAGAGGGGCAATATTCGTAAACCTTGGATGAACTTAAGATCGGATCACTATCGCCATGGGGATAGTCGAGGGAAGATAATTTTGTTAACGCTTCTAAAGCCTCTATTTCTAATCTCCTATAACTAAACCAGCCCCTGGTGCCCATCCGCACCAGGGGTTATTTAATCGGATGCCAGTTATCAGGGTTTTCGATAGAGTCAGACACCCCATTGCTCAGTCCTACCCCCCCAGTCCCTGGCTGTAGGAGTTTCACGCTGTACCCCTCCTTAATCAAGGGGGGCAAGGGGGGTGTTCACACCGTACTTCACCCAAGTGAAATCCGCTATCGCCTCCAGCTTTTTCTCCGTTAATTTTTTGACCAACACCGCCAGAGAATCTATACCGAATAGCCCCCATCTTGACTACAGGTATAAGAAATCACTTGTCTTTGCCCCTAGGTAGTTATCCTGGTGGGAGAGAATCCAGGATGTTAGCATGGGCTACGAATCCTAGAGGGCTATAAAGTCGGGAGTCAGGGTTCCTAAGCCAGAAGAGTTATGCATGTTCTAACCCTTAATTTAGATGGCGTACACCTGACGGAGGAGCAGTTTTGGCAACTGTGTCAGCGTAATCGAGATTGGCAGTTTGAGCTCACGGCGACGGGAGAGTTAGTAGTGATGGCCCCGGTTGGTGGAGAAAGTGGTAATCAGGAAGCCGGTCTGATTACAGACGTAGAAATTTGGAACCGACAAACTGGCTTAGGGTACGTCTTCAGTTCTTCTACCATCTTCAAGCTACCCAATGGGGCTAATCGATCGCCGGATGTAGCCTGGATTGAGAAAGCCCGTTGGCAGGCCCTGACCCCTGAGCAACGGCGGCGGTTTCCCCCCATTGCCCCTGACTTTGTGATTGAACTGCGCTCTGCCACCGACCCCCTGGAACCGTTACAACTGAAGCTGCAGGACTACATCGCCAATGGGGTGCGCCTGGGGTGGCTGGTGAACCCGCAAGATCAACAGGTTGAGATCTATCGCCCCCATCAGCCGGTAGAGGTACGTTCCTTGCCCACGGAACTGTCGGGAGAGGGGGTACTTCCGGGCTTTCTGCTGCCCCTGGCGGTTTAGTCCTGGGGAAAAAGCCGCGATCGTCATCCCTGCCCTGGTATCACCGTCGCCTAGGGAAACAACGGTCACCTCTAGCTGATTGAGTTTAGCGATCGCCTATGATTGACCTATGCATTCCGCCGCTGGTGGCCATGCAGGTCTGATTCTCTGACATTGGAGGTTTTAATGAGCGGACTGGGCGGATTAAATAAGTCACCCCATGGTGTGGTGATCGGTCTGGTGCAGTTGCAGGTGCCCGTGGTAGAAACCCCCAACCAACTAGCCGCCCAAACCCAGCGGGTGGTGCAAATGGTGGCTAAGGCCCGCCGTAACAACCCTGGCCTCGATTTGGTGGTTTTTCCAGAGTACGCCCTCCACGGCCTGTCCATGAACACCGCCCCTGAACTGATGTGTAGCCTGGATGGACCCGAGGTGGCCGCCTTTCGCCAGGCCTGTATGGAACATCACCTGTGGGGCTGCTTCTCGATCATGGAATACAACCCCAGGGGTAATCCCTACAATACCGGTCTGGTGATTGATGATCAGGGGCAGATCCTCCTCTACTACCGTAAGCTTCACCCCTGGGTACCGGTGGAGGCTTGGGAGCCGGGAAATCTAGGTATTCCAGTGATTACCGGTCCCCGGGGCTGTAAGCTAGCCCTGATTATCTGCCATGACGGCATGTTCCCCGAAATGGCCCGGGAATGCGCCTATAAGGGGGCGGAGATCATGCTGCGTACCGCCGGGTACACCGCCCCGATTCGCCATAGCTGGCGCATCACTAATCAAGCCAACGCCTTTCAAAACCTGATGGTAACCGCCAGTGTCTGCCTCTGTGGCAGTGACGGTACCTTTGACTCCATGGGGGAGGGGATGATCTGTAATTTTGATGGCACGGTCATGGTGCAGGGCAGTCACCGGCCCGATGAGATCATCACCTGCGAAGTCCGCCCGGACCTGGTGCGAGAGGCTCGCATTCACTGGGGGGTAGAAAATAACCCCTATCAACTGGGGCATCGGGGTTACGTCGCGGTGCAGGGAGGTGCTATGGATTGCCCCTACACCTTTATGCAGGATATGGTGGCGGGCCGTTACCGTCTACCCTGGGAAGACCAGGTGGTGCATGTAGACGGCACCTCCTGCGGGTTTGCGCCCCCTACCCGCCGCTATGACCCCGACCATACCACTCCCCCGACAATGCCAACCTGAACGGGAAAAGCCGTCGGCAGCATTACTTTAAACCATAAAAAAACCTTACAAGCTGATGAATTCCTGATAAATTTATGTTTTCAAGCTGGCCTTTTCTGGCGAGAATAAATTTAATAGGAAAGAACACTTGTTTAATTAGCAGATTTTAACAATATGAATAAACGATTTCTATACTCTATCATGGTTGCAGTCGGGGCTACAGTGGCTGCGGGCCTGATTGTCACTGCTCCCGCCCAGGCTGGGGTCTCTTCTGAGCCTGCCCCTCCATCTAATCCTGAGGCAGTCCCCACTCCTGCCCTGCTACCCGGTTTGATTGGCATGGGTATTGCTGCTCTACGGCAGCGACAGGAAAAGGAGCGGGAACCTTAGACCCCTTGAGTTGAACTGGTGCGCCAGTGTGTAATCAAGACGAGGGTCCACAGCCAGATTGATGTAACCTAATGACATCGAAACCAGGATCGATGTCATTTATTGCAGGTCAACTCTTTTGACTAGTGGATTTGGCTAGTGGGCCGAAAATAGCTAAAAATTAGTTACTTAGATCTACCTTAATCCCTATCGATGGCTGGCTGAGTTTGACGTTATCGGACTATCACCAGACTGGTGGTGTCAGCAGAGTCTAGCTGAAGCTGGCCATCGACATTGGACAGTGGATCTCGGTCTATAAAACCAAAGAGAACTTACCTGAAACCAGAATTGGACCATTACTCAGCAATCAAGAGCCAGGCTACTGGCTTTTAAGTTCCTGAGTTCTGACATCTACCCCTAATTAACCGCGTTAAAGGTATTGATCAACGGCCTGGGCATATTCTTCGTAGGGTTTAGCCCCCACCAAAGTAGTCAAGGTCTTTCCCCCTTAAACAGCGTGACCGATGGAATACTACGAATTCCAAAACGCTTGGCTAGGTTTGCATGGGCATCTAAATCGACTTTAAAGACCTGGAGCCGACCGTCGTAAGCTTGGGCTAGTTCATCCATTCTAGGGCCCACCATTTTGCAAGGCCCACACCAGGTGGCGGTAAAGTCCACCACCACCAGGGACTCGCCGGTAATTAAAGCATCAAACTCCTCTTCAGTTGCAATATAGGCAGCAGTTTTTGAGCTCATAGGGTTTATCTAATAACAACAAAAATCAATAACCAAGACCAGGGGCAATTAGGCTCGGCCATAGCCAATACCTCCTTGCACTAAGCAATCCATCAGGACCACTCCACCAGGGTCAACTCTACTGCAGGATAGAGAAACCAGGGGAGGCAACCATAGAATGACTGCCTGACTTAACCAAGAATATAATCATGGTAACAGAATACCACAGACATCTGAAACTATTTCTTCTCAATCATCACAGAAGTTTTTCTGTTACATCCCCTTAAGGAACTGCTGCAAAAGAGTACACCCAGCTATGTTTCGCCGCCAAAATATGACCAAAATACAGGCCGATACAATCTCAGGTTTCTGAGGTAGAGGAAGGGCGATTAAAGGAGGGAGTTAGATAGGCCACCAGAGCGCCTAGTAAAAAACCAACAATATTGCGAGTAACGGGTAACCACTCGCTGGTACGAGTGACCACGGGGCCAATGCCAAAGGCAAAAAACAAAATACCCCATAGGGGTGAAAAAATTAACACCCATTGCCAGGCCAGACCTTGACCAGGCTTGCGAGAATGGGCGGCAAAGCCACAGACCAGACCACCCACAATGGATGTGATTAAGGTTAAAATCCACTGCTCTTGAGGCAAGCCAGGCACCACATTGCAACCGCCCTGACGTAAACACCCCTGAATAGATTCCAGAGCACTTAAGATCGATCGATCTTCACCATTCTCCCGCACAAAAAATTGATTACCATAGCGAGTCTGTAGTTCGATCCAGAAGGTACGTGGTAGGAGGTCGTAAACCGCATCACCGACACTGAAGTTGAGCAGGTTGCCGCCCCGGGATCGGCCACCAGCATTATGCTGCGGTCATCCAGTCCCCAAAAATCTTTGACCGCCCGACCCGGTGTGCGATCGTACTGAGTCAATACCCGTAATTTCCACCCCGTCTCGGTTTCAAATTGGCTAAGCTCGGTGTTGAGATTTTCTTCCTGGCGTGGAGTCAAGGACTTAGCCAAATCAATGATGGCGGTTTCGCCTTCAGGTAATAACTCTGGATTTTCGTAGGCCCAAGCTGACGGGGTGAATAACCCAAAGCAACATAGGGCCAGGCCGACTACTAGAACTTTAAAAGTAGATTTAACACTGACTTGCCAGGAAGAAAGCGACATAGAAAGCAAACGTAGGGAAGAACTGAGAACCCAACAACGGCAGTGGATGTTACACCATGGTTGTCTTAATTTAGACTATATCTTTGTTTACACTTATTTACATCTATTTAATCAAAAAACCATAGAACCAGTCAGGGCGTCATTGCCGGAGGGCGGAGATCGGCAACTAAATTAGCACTGGCCCATCGGTGTGCCCCTGCTTTGCGACTCTGATTAAGGAGAGGGGCTGCGATCGCAGGCCCCGTCTAAGTCTAAGTTGACTAGCTTACAACCAGGGATCGGCGATGGGGGAAGGTTCTCCTGACGGCGGCGATGGGGGAGCGGGGGGAGGATGGCGACCGGAGCGCGGGGCTACCTGGAGTGGTTCTAGGCAAATCGGTTAAGGCCAATCGCTGATGACCCAACTTCCTGGTCCGGGAACTAGGACGGCGAGCCCTATGGTCGGGTTGATTCAGCCAGGTTTGCCAGGCTACCCTGAGTCCAGTCCAAACACTTTTGGTACCTGTGTGCAGGGTTTGAGCCTGCTGGCGGGCTACCGTAATGCTTTCTTCTACCTGTTTAACTACCTGGCCAGCGCTGCGTACCCCCGCATTCATATCGTCGGTGAGTTCACCAATTTCCAGACCCGTTAGTCGAATCGCTTCCAGAGTGGGGGGCAGGTGACGATCTAGGGTATCGAAAAGTTTTTCCGCACTGCGGGCAGCCCGCCCCAGTTCCCGCAGGGTTGGCACCGCCACCAATAAAACCGTTGTTAAGCTAACGGCTAAAAGCAGTAGGGATAAAGCCAGCCAGAACAGCGGATCGGTCAAGGTGAGTCCCCTTTAGGCCTGGTTCCGTTGAGAGTTATGGGGCAGTTGGGATGGGCTAATGGTGGTGAGGTGGGTGTACTCCTGACGGGTTGCAGCCTGGCCGGCGGCGATCGCAGCCCGTAATCTTTCCAGGGTATGCTCCCAATTCACCAAAGCAGTTTCTGACAGCAAATCGGCATGGAGTTGTACCGTCGTTGCCAAATCTTCTGCCATTTCGGGCAAGGCATCGGCTGATTTTTTTAGAATTCTTCGAGTTTCTCGACCTGATCGGGGGGCCAGTAACAAGCCGGTGATGACCCCTAGGGCTGCACCTACCACCACGCCCCCCGTGAATCCCCTCGATTGCTTGTCCCCCATAGTTCTCCCGCTCGACTTATGCTGTCGTCATCAATCTCTATGCAATCCTAGCGTCTTTCATCCCCGAATTGACTTCATCTCCGTTCACCTTCGGGATTAAACTGGCGCAAAGGCCTCAGCCCCGCCTGATTTTAAGAGGGCTAGGGCACAGTCGAGGGTCTGCGCCGCTTTTGTTTCAGCGGTTTGCTGGTCAGATTTGGGGCCAGAGTTAGAATTCTGGCCATCAGGGTGAATAGAAACACCATTTGACGACCCCGATTTAATCCTGCCTGTAGTTGACCATACCCCCTTCTTAGAACGGCGATTTGGGTTTGGCTCTGACGAATTAGGGTAACAACTTCTAGAAAGCCTGAATCACTCTCTCCATCGGGTAACCAATGATCGATTTGCCGGTTAAAAAGGGCTAAGGTCTGGCCCAGTTGCCATAGGCAACGGGCCAGCCAAAGAGCTGCCAGAGCCAGAATTAGATTAAAGACAATCAAAACAGCCATGGAGGCACCCGCCAACTAGACTTAAAGGCTGTTTGCAAGAGGTTCCAGCATAGTTCGCCGCCACCAGATCGCTCAAATAGTAATTGCTGAGGAGATGACCCGACTCCCCAGCTATAGTTTGAGCCCCTCTTTCGCTCTTTAAACCACCCCTTAAACCCATTGCACCGATTTTAACCGCCGTAGTTCCAACCCGTAGTTTCCAGCAGCAGGGATCTCCCTGGCGGTGTAGAGAAGCCCCAATTACTTCCGCCACAAATACGGTATGGTCTCCCTGTTCCACCGATCCGGTTACCCGGCACTCAAGGTAGCCCAGGGTATCTTGAATGATGGGACAGCCAGTTTCTGGCCCTGGATAAAACTCAATATCTTCAAATTTGTTCCCCATTCGCCGCAGTGGCTTGAAAAAACGCTGAGCTAGATCCTTTTGCCCCGCCTCTAAAAAGCTCAGGGCGAAGACTCCACTGGCTTTGATCATGGCATGGGAACTAGAGTCGTTTTTAACACAATTAACCACCAGGGGGGGCGTAAAGGAAGCCTGCATCACCCAACTGGCAGTAAATCCATTCAGATCATCTACCTGCCTCACCCCACAAATATAAAGACCATGGGGAATTTTACGCAAGAGAGTTTTTTTAGCCTGTTCGTCTAACACTGGTTACCTGCAGAACGCTTCACAAATTAGAATGTTGTTCTATTCTTATCTTAATTAGAGGTTGGTTGAAAAGAGTTGTCCTAGGTCTAATTCGCCGCCAAGAGGCCGCCAAAATGAGAGAGAGCATTAATTAGTGGACAGTAATCAGGAGTCCGCTCTACCCACTACCTCACCCTGACAAAATTCCTGGCTAATCAGCAAAGGTCTACAGGCTGAGACCAATGGGAAGCGCAATAGGTTTTTTGTCTAAATTCTAGTTCTTGCAACAAGCAACCAATGGTTCCTAGTCTAATCGAGTTGTCTGACCCCTAATTCCCTCTGAAAGGGTCGCCAATGGAATTTGCTGCCAATTGTCCAAGCCGTTTTTCACAGACATTTTGCATATGCTAGAGTAGCCATAGTACAACGGGATGTAGCGCAGCTTGGTAGCGCGCCTGCTTTGGGAGCAGGATGTCGCAGGTTCAAATCCTGTCATCCCGATTCGATCAGCTCAGCCCCGCCCACTTTTTTGACCGGTTTGGTCTAGCCTTTGGCGGGCATAGCTTAGCTACGGTAAGCCGGCTATATAGTCTTTTTGGACGGATGTTAATCTGCTGTTCGAAGCTGTGTAGAGGACAAAAACCGGACCTGACTCAGGTATTCTAACCCTATCTGCACATCATCACAGAGCTATGATTGCCCATTCTGGTTCTACGCTAGTGGTTAAGATTGGCACCTCAAGCCTGGCGGGCCCAACCTTTGGCCAGTTTGCCCTTTCTACCCTGGCCAATCTGGTGGAAACCCTCACCATCCTCAGAACACAAGGACACCGGGTGGTGCTGGTTTCCTCTGGGGCGGTGGGCATTGGCTGCCGCCGTATGAATCTCCAAGAACGGCCTAAAACCCTGGCCATGAAACAGGCGGTGGCGGCGGTAGGTCAAGGGCGTTTGATGCGGATCTACGATGACCTATTTTCGGCGCTGAATCAGCCCATTGCCCAGGTGCTGCTGACCCGTAGCGACCTGACCCAGCGATCGCGCTACACCAACAGCTACCGCACCTTTCGCCAGTTGCTTAGCCTGGGGGTAATTCCTATTGTCAATGAAAACGATACCGTAGCGGTAGAAGAACTCAGGTTTGGTGACAACGATACCCTTTCCGCCCTGGTGGCCAATTTAGTTGGGGCTGAATGGCTATTCCTCCTCACCGATATTGATCGTCTCTATTCGCTGGATCCGCGTCATCATCCTGAGGCCCAACCGATTGACCAGATTGATACGCTGGAGCAATTGCTAACCTTAAAGGCGGGGGCGGGGAAACAGGGGTCAAGCTGGGGAACGGGAGGTATGGTGACCAAGTTGGAGGCCGCTCAAATTGCCACCATGGCGGGTATTCGCACGGTCATTACCGACGGTCGTCAACCAGCTAATATTATCAAGGCCTTAGGGGGTGAAGCGGTGGGAACCCAATTCACTCCCCAGGCAAGACCCAGTCGAGGCCGTAAGCGCTGGATTGCCTCCAATTTACCAACTACAGGGCAAATTTATGTTGATGGGGGAGCCGCTCAGGCCCTACTAACGGGGGGAAAATCCCTTTTGGCTGCCGGTATCATTCGTACCCAAGGGCAGTTTGAGCCCCAAGAGGTGGTCCAGCTTTGTACCGCTGACGGTCAGGAAATCGGCCGCGGCATTGTTAACTACAGCGATCGGGAACTCCAACAAATTTGCGGTCGCCACTCCGAACGAAATTGCCAGTATCCTTGGCTACGCGGGGGCTGACACGGTTATTCATCGGGATAATTTAGTGCTGACTAAATTTTAAGGACAGTCAGCACTGAAGGCAAACTGGTGAATTTACACCAGGGTCTGCCGGGTTTTGAAGTTTGAATTCTAGCCATTGGTCTCTATTCCCCCTAGCCGATTACCTATTTCGGTTGGCGTGATTACGCCAATCCACCGATCTGCCTGTAAAGTACTGTAGGAAGATGGATAGACAGGTGGCCATGCAGGTGGAATTTCGTGAGTGCGATTTTTTTAATCTCTGGATTTGGTTAAGGTTTGATACGGTTCCCTCAAACCTGGAACAACAGTACATTGACGAGGTATTTTCTTCCTGGTTTTTTCTAGGAAAATTGGGGGGGTTTAATGCAGAAAACCTTCAGGTCCAAGATACAGGCCTGGATATTAGCTACATGGGCTATGACCAGGACCGGTTGGGGGACAGCATGCTTTCCCTCATGCACAATATGGGAGAAGTGGAGTACGAGGGACGATGGGCTCGCTGCTGGTTTGATCTGGGCACCAGCGACGCTCTGGCTCTTGATGTTCTGCTGAACGCCCTGGAGCAATTTAGCCGCGAGTACGTGGTGATTGAAAGTTGCTTTATTGGGGAGAGAATTCTGAGTGGCCTATTCCCCGTAACCGCCGACCAGAATTTTTGGAACAGGAGGACTAACCCCCGGCGCCTCCCTTAAGCGGTACTGGAAAGAGTGACTATGGGGCCAGGATAACGCTGTCCCCATCCTGTAAAAAACCTACCCCACTGGTTACCACCCGTTCTCCAGACTCCAGTCCCTGGAGAACTTCCACCTGCACCGATCGCCCTGCCTGAGTCGATAGACGGCTGCCCAGGGTGACCTGGCGAGCGCTCACCTGATTATTTTTATTCACCACAAACACCTGACTACTGCCATCTGGGCGGGGCTGTAGGGCTGTAGCCGGGATAGTCAACCCAGGCCGGGAAGCTAGGGTAATATCGCCCTGGAGAAACATGCCGGATTTGAGTAAGGGACTGACCGGCAAACTAACGTTGACAATAGCGGTGCGGGTAGTAGCCTGAATCACCGGATCAATGGACTGCACTACCCCTGAAGCTGCAAACGGCGATCGCTGGTAGAACGAATAGCCACTGGAGCCCCCGGTGTCACCCGACTGATTTGGGTTTGGGGTACCTCTGCCGCTAGCTTGAGTTGGTTATTTTGAATCAGCGTGACGATCGCCGCACCCGCGGCAGAAATATCTCCGACGCTGGCCCTACGCTCGGCTACGGTACCCGCCATAGGGGCCCGCACCGCCGTCTGACTAATCTGAGTTTGCAGGCGCTCCAAAGCCGCCTGCTGGGATCTCACCCCCGCCTGGGCGCTGGCCAGATCAGCCGTGGCCAGACCCACCGACTCTTGGACGGTGACCATCTGGGTACGCTGGCGCATTAACTCCTGCTGACTGATCGCGCCCCGGCTGGCCAGAGCTTGACTTCGATCTAGATTTTGCTGCACCTCTGCCAGGTTAGCGCGAGCCTGGGCTAGGGCTGCCTGCCGTTGAGCCACCTGAGCCTGGGCTACCGATAACTGAGCCTGAGCCTGCCGTCTATCGGCCTGCAACGTAGTATCATCGAGCCGAGCCAGAACCTGGCCAGAAACCACGGCGTCCCCTTCCCGCACCAGCACCTGACGAATTTGTAGACCGCTCACCTGGGGGGCAATAGAGAGAAGATCCATAGCCTTTACCGTGCCATTTACCGCCAGGCTGTCGGCTACAGTCTGCCATTGCACCCCAGTCGCGGTCACAGTTTGGCTGGCGGCTGGCGAGGTCGGGGCTGGGGCTGGAGCTGAGGCCCTAGTGGAGGGCTTGGGAGCCATTATGTGGGTACCTAAGAGGGTTAACAAAACCCCCGCCCCCAACCCTAAACCAACTGCCAGCCAGGGCTTGGATGGGCGCTGCCAATCATAGGCCAGGGGAGCCTGGTCAAGGCTGACGGAGGCATCAGAAAGTTCCAGAGGGGGAGAAGAGTGGAGGTCTGGCAAGGTCATATCCTTAGCAGGAAAAATATTGCGAAGTGTGTAGTTTTTATTATCCCTTAAGGTTAGCCCTTTCCCAAGGTAATGGGGGACTAATGTCCATCACAACTGCCGATGAATTTGAAACCAGACTGGGGTGGGTGATCTAAGATACCTGGAGGCCTATGCCCCCCTGCTCCCCTGGTCTAGGCTGTGGCTATGGGGAGCGACGGATCTTGGTAGGATGAAGTAGGCAATTCCGTTGATCTCATCCACCCTCTGTTGATCCATGGGTTGGCTTGATTTCACCGGCGGCGGCTGATATGGGTCTATATATATTCCTGCAGTTAGGGAGGTTGGGTTATGACGGCGGTAAGTACAACAGCAGAACCAGCATTTTGTCAGGGAATTCAGTATTTTGGGGAATTACTACCGCAGTTTGACACCTACGGCCATACTCCAGCCATTGCCCCTGGCCAAACCGCCATTAGCTCCTCCCATGACCCAGCGGCGGTGTACCAGACTCTGCTAGCTGCCGACGCCCTCCGTTACCTGACTTTACAAATGACCGCCAGCAAAGAGTCGGGACATCCTGGCGGTTTTGCCAGTATTGCCGAGGTCATGGCGGCCCTGGTCATGCTGGGCCATAAAAACCTGGTCACAGAAGTGGGGCACCATGCGCCGGGCTTCTATAGCCATGCCTTTTTAGACCGTTCCCTGGAGTCCATGGGGATTGAAACCGTGCAGCAATTGTGCGATCGCTTCCGGGAAACCCACGGGTTACTGGGCCACTTATCGGGGCAAATCCCTGGATTACTGAGTCCGGCTGGCCCCCTGGGGCAGGGACAACATTTTGCTATGGCCGGTGCCAGACTCCATCCGGGGGTGCTATTTCCCGTCACCATTGGCGATGGCGGCCTGGGGGAACCCTACATTATGAGTAGCATGGCCCACTTTCACACCGCCTACCCCAGGGTCACCAACTTCCTACCGATTCTGGTGTGGAACGGCTATTCCCAGGAACACCACAGCATGGTTTCTACCCAAACCAACGCTGGCATGGTGGCCTACTGGCGGGGCAACGGCTTTGAAGAGGTGATTCTGGTGGATGCCCGGGACTATGACGATACCAACCAACCTGGGGCCTACGTAGATAGTACCCACTTCTCCTTTGCCCAACGCCTAG
Organism: Nodosilinea sp. LVE1205-7; assembly: GCA_041879365.1. GTDB lineage: Bacteria > Cyanobacteriota > Cyanobacteriia > Phormidesmidales > Phormidesmidaceae > Nodosilinea. The sequence goes on from CP089923.1 coordinate 774,851, forward strand.
CCTTTACCCGGGCTGTATTAGAAGCCACCGACCAGGCCGCCCAACTGGCCCTGGGGGGCCGACTAACGGTATTAATTGTGAAGCAACTCAAGGGGGCGGGGGTTCACAAGCGCGGTGCCCAATCCCATAACCTCTACCCTGGAGACAACCTGGAGCGGGACTACATTGCTAAAGCCCTCAGCGATCGTGCCCTGGCCGCCCCCGCCTGGCAGGTGGTACGCACCAATTATGAACGCTCCATGGCTGGTCCTGCGGCCCAGACCGCTGTTACCGAGTCCGTCCTACCCCTGGCCGAGCTGGGAGAACTACCGTTGCAGGAGTTTACCCTAGGAGAAAAGCAGGTGGCCACCACCGCCATGGGGGTGCTGGTGGGCTATGTGGGCCAGCAGGATCCCCAGTTTGTCATCACCAACGCCGACGGTAACGCAGCCTCGGGCATTAATAACATTAACCAGGCCCTGAAAATTATTCACCCGACCCCCGACCCCATCTATTTTCAGGAACCCCAGGGTCAGGTTTACGAACCCCTCAGCGAAGACGCCTGTGCTGGTCTGGCGGCGGCTCAAGCTTTATTTGGTGCCCGTAGCCTCTGGTGTTCCTACGAATCCTTTGCGATTAACGGTCTACCCATCTGGCAAACCGTCACCCAAGCCATGGCGGAACTACGCCGTCCTACCCCCGCTACCGTCACCCTATTTACCGCTGGGGCTCTGGAACAGGGTCGCAATGGCTGGACCCACCAGCGTCCGGAGGTGGAAAACTACTTTGCCGCCATGATGCGTAATGGCAATGTGTTTCCTCTGTTTCCCCCCGATGCTAACGCCATTCAGGTTTGCTACGACTGGGCCCTAGGGAGCCGCAACAAAGGGGTGGTGATTACCGCCAGCAAGTCTGCCTTACCGATTTACACCACCTTTGCCCAAACCCGTCAGGCCTTGGCGGAGGGAGCGGTAGAACTAATCACCCACCCCGGTGAAAAGACTGTGACCTTTGCGGTAATCGGGGACATGACCCTGATTCCGGTTCTAGAGGCCGCCGCCCAACTCGCTAGTCGGGGGGTGGGTAGCCGGGTTGTCTCAGTGGTCAATCCCCGTCGCCTCTATCGCCCCAGCGATGTGGCCTGGGAACTGTGCAGCGAAGCGGATAGTGACTTCTTAGATGAAGCAGGCTTTGAGCGGCTATTTGGAGGAGACGTTCTGCTGGGTATTACCGGTGGTGCCAGCGCCATGCTAGAACCGATTTTGTTGCGGAGTCACCTACCACGGGATGTATTTAGCTGGAAACGAGGAGAAACCACTGCTACCGCTGGCCAGATCATGGCCTTAAACGGCCTGACCGCCACCAACTTTGTAGCTCGCGCCGAGCAATTGCTGGGGCATTAGCCAAAAAGTTAGACGGGGGTAATAGACCGCTGACAGTTGGGGCAAATACCTTGAATTAGTAGCTGACAATCGAGCAAATGGTACCCCGATCTGGTGGCGGTTTTTGCCCCCACCTTGAGAACGGCGTCATTTTTAAATTCAATGGTTTTAGCGCAGCGAACACAAATCAAATGATGGTGGTGATGGGGCGCGGGCTGGTTAATTTCATAACGCTTCTGACCTTCGGACAGCTCCAGCTCCCGCAAAATTCCCATACGAGCCATGAGCTTAAGGGTACGGTAAATAGTCGAGAGGCTGATGGGATCTCCTGCTTTGCCCAGGAGATCGCACAGATCTTCAGCGCTGAGATGGTTGCCCTCGGGTAAGTTCTGAAAGGTTTTGAGGATAATTTCCCGCTGGGGAGTCAGACGCCAGCCCCGTTCGTTGAGCTCAGCTTTAAGGGCGGAAGCAGTATAGGAAACCATGGCTCAATCTGTCTCTAGCGAGTGTCAATAACCTTAGCTTGATGAGAATAGTATAGCTTTGGCCTGAACCCTTAGAACCTGTCGTAAGCTAATTAGCCTTGTGCTGATGATGGACCTTACTATACCTTGACCACAGCAATTCTCATTTTAAAAGGTCAGCCGCTATCGGGAGGGATTGCCAGTTCTATAGCAATCCAGTTTGATTCTTGAAAAATCTTCGGACTCAATGCCCAATGGGGTAACGAAAGCAGTCTCAGTACACTCGGAAGCGATGAGTCCGGCTCGCTATAGCTATTACACATTACCTACACGGTGCGGTCTCGCCTAATCGGTCAAACCCTAACCATTGAGTTAAATCATGACCAGTTGGATGACGGCTTTTCGGCTGAGAAACCCATCCAAATGGTCCGAATTCATGTCCTCGGTAGTAATCCGATTCGACGATCTCGCAGGGTCAATTCTCGTCATGTGATTGAGAGTCTCAGGCGTAAGCTACGGGCCCTCAAAGACGCTCATCTGCCCACTGCCAAAGTCCTCTCTAACTTTGATTTTGATTTCGACCGTTGTCCCACCCTCAACTCCACAGCAGTGATGCAACTGGCCTAAAATACAGCCTGGCTCAAGCGGGGTGAAAATCTCTTACTATTTGGCCCCTCCGGAGCTGGTAAAACCCACATGGCCGCTGCCATTGCGTGTTCCCTACTAGAGTTGAGCGCACGCGTCCGGTTTCTCTCAGCCTCTGTCCTAGTGCAACTCTTGCAGCCCGCAAAAGTCAGCCTCCAACTTCAAACCGCCCTCCTCAAGCTGGATAAGTATGACCTTTTGATTCTTGACAATCTCAGCTATGTCAAAAAGTCAGAAGCCGAAACCTCTGTCCTAATTTGAGTTCATTGCCCATCGTTATCAACTCAAAAGCCTAATGATTACAGCCAATCACCCTTTTACTGCCTGGAACGCCATCTTCTCTGACTCAACCACGACCGTCGCTGCCGTTGATCGCCTCGTTCATCATGCCGTCATTTTTGCAATTCAGGTAGAGAGCTTTGCCAACGGACGGCTAAACAACGAGCCTTGACTGAGGACAAAAACTGGTGAAAATAATTGACGTTTAATATCCCCCGCCAGAACTAAGATCTGCTCATAGCCTGGATGGTGGCGTCGGAGCACGGTGGTCCCGGGTTGATAGCGTAGCAGGATCAGGTGTCCACTGCTGTTAGCATCCTGGTCCAGTAAAGCAATCTCCGCCTGGGGTCGCAGGGATTGACAGGGGAATTGATCGGGGGCGATCTCGGTCCCCGCCTGAACCATCTGATCCCCCACCATAGCCACATCCCCCCGCTCCAGGACATTACTGAAGAACAAAACATTAGCCTGGCGAAGGGTTAGATCGGGAATATCTGTAGAGGGAGCCTCAGTAACCAACCCTAGCTTAGCCATTTACTTTGATAAGATAAAATGAGCATTGCAGCAAACCTCGGCGAACGCTAGTAGAAGTTTTTTGATGTCCACTTCAACGATCTATACCTATAAAGTATCAATATTAATTTAACTTATCATGACTTCCGATATCTGAATCACTACAGAGAGTAAACCTATAGGAAATAAGGTCTTCAGTATTTTATTTCACAGATCCTGTGAACTTCTTTACAGATACTTGATGACACCAGGTATTTTCTCCAACTATTCTAAAGAAAACCGCAAGGACTATAAACCCTAACGGAAAAGTAAAAAGGTATCCTGGGAGCATTTATGGGGAAGTTTAGTAACACCGTATTTATACGTAGATGTTAATGTTAAAATGCAATATAATCTTGAACCCGTCAAGGCGAGTCGAAACGCCCTTGCAATGTTCAGCTTTTACTATTTCGTCAGATGAGTTAGGCTTGTTAGCCACCAAGCAATAATAGATTGCTTGTTCGACTGTGTTCTAAGAATTCTAGGCGCAGTTGATGCTTGACCTCTGAATGGGACTGTTAAGATCTGCCTCGTTCCCATTGTAGTTGTGACTCACCTTTTAACCTACTTAAGGATTTTTTTCTATGCTTACTGTAAGAAAGTCAAGAGCGTCTTCACTTATCACTAGCCTAAGTGTACTTGGAGGTGGAGCAATTGGAGTCCTACTCCTTACCCCTGAGGCTAAAGCAGCCACCCTTTCTTTTTCAGAAAGTACCTTCGTATTTTCCAACTTCTCTATTAGCCCCCTTGACACCACTGCTGAAGCTATTACGAGTACGCTAACCGTAAGCCGGAATGGCATTGTGGAAGCCACAGCTAATGCCCAAAGTATATTTGTCACTCCGCTTTTATCACCAGCTAGCGCATTTAACTTCGTATCTAGCCTAACTACTGGCGAAGGACTGGACTACTTTGGGACAGCGGATACTTATGCTAGAGTTGTGGGTGATTTTGATATTGCATCGGGAGAAACTTTCTCCTTTGACTTCACTGGTAGTATTGTATTGACCACTCAAATTGAAATCCAAGAGTTTGAAGCAGCATCCGCTCTAGCTAATATCAATTTTAACCTGTCAACTCTGATGGATGATGGCAGTGTTGGAACATCCCTAGATCGGCTTAATCTCTTAGCGTTTCTCAATACTTCTGGCTTAGATAATTATAGCTCAGAGAAAACTGATGCAATCAGCTTCAACTCATTTAATACCAGTCAATCAAGTGAGTCCTTAACCGAATTTTTTTTAGCCCAATTTAGCGGTACCTTCAGACGGTTTTTCCCACAGGCTACAAAAGTTCAACTAAGTGAAACAAAAGCTGGGCTTGTATCGATCAGTGCTAGTCCGTATGCAGTGCCAGAGCCTCTAACGATTTTAGGCTCTTTACTCGCAGTTGGAATCGGGGGAATACTTCGCAAAGAGTATTACAAAACTTAACCTTGACATAAATTAACTTATTTTATTCTTCTTTTGTTCAAGTGGAATAAAAAATCAACTTTTCCTGAACTGAAATAGAGCGACTAACTTAGGAAAACTGAAAATCATAGAAGAGAAATACTCTCTTCTATGGTTTCAACTCCTTTTCATGGGAGCCGGTATATGTCTTATTTTTTGGCACTTATATATTCTTAGTTTTCTAAAGATTTATAGCTGATAAATTTGAGTAAATATGAATGATAAGCAGGTTATTTGTCTGGCACTTGGAGTTTCTTTAATTCTTAGCTATATTAACTTTTTGTGGAGAGTAGGTGATATAGCTCATCTGGCTATGAGTAGCTTATTTGCTCTAGGTATTTGGGAACTACAAACTCGTAAAACTATTTTATATCCTATAAAAATTAGACGTCCAGATAGCTTAATTGGATTTTTAATAATTGTTTCCTTGTGTGTGATAAGCTTTAAAGTCTATAGTTTTGTATTTATTCGACTAATGCCATTCTTAGGCGGGATAGGATTTTTGCTATTTAGTTTTAGTCGACAAGGATTAAGAATCTATATAAAGGAGATAATATTACTATTCTTTCTAGGCGTACCTAGTGTTATTGCTCTGACTTTGCCAGATTTATCTAGTCTAACGGCGATATTTAGTGGGACGTTACTAAGTTTCACTAGACTAGAGATTTTTTCAATTGAAAATAGCCAATTTGTTCTTTCTTCTAAGGTCATAAAAGTATTTAGAGGCTGCTCTGGTATTGAATACATGACCTATTTGTTAGGTCTTTCTAGCTTATGCCTTACTCTGTTTCCACTTTCGGGTTCAAAAAAATATTTTGTAATTGTTTGTAGTCAAATTTTAGGATTTATTGTTAATTGTTTTCGAGTATCATTGCTAGTTGTGTTAGTTAATGATGATAGACAAATCGATTTCGAATACTGGCATGAAGGCAATGGATCGCTGATTTTTGGTGGACTCTCTGTGATTATGCTTGGTCTCTTATATGGCTTTATGATTAGATTAGATTCATAGGCAAAATAAAACACTATTTCTCTAATTTAGGGAAAAAATTGATAAACTATAATGTTATGTTTCCCAGAGGATAGAGTTTTGGAGATCCCTACGCTATAGGTTAGAATTAGCCATAGTGCTTTGGGAATATCAGAGAAAATCCCGGCTATTACATAGTACTTGGTGCTCAAGATGTCCTTAAAAAATAGAAATTTTCTTGAGTCTAATTAGTTGCTATTACTATTTTCTGTGAGGATATAGTAATAGCAACTAATCACTTCTAAGTATACTAAGGCTGTCTTGATTATTCTATGAGAGATTGAGTTCGAGGGTTTTATAGAAATTAAACTAGATTGCTATATTCGCTCGTAAAGAATGATCCTCCAAAAATCCTTTGATTCTGATGGTCTAAGTCATTTAGATAGGAAAGATCTTTGGCTACAGAATTTTGATCAAGCTTAGATGAATTCATAGAGTCATACAATTCATTTGAATTGGCATATGAATGTTCTTTTATTAATCGATTAAAAGTACGATAGGGAATATAATCTAATGGGTTATAGCCACAAAAGCGTAACAGAAGAAGGCAAGCCCAAGAGTATTTACCGCTAATGATAGCTGCTATTATCTCATTAAGCTGCTCTTCGCTTAAAGAATTGTTTCTGTTAGAGGTAAATTTGGAAAGCATGACTTATCGCATCTCCCTAAAAACCCAGAAATTTTATTTATTGAGGCCAGATTAGAAATCGCTATTTTCAACTATCTAAAAAATAGGTTCTCTTTTTCAGTTTTAATATTCTTAGGTAAAGTCTATTTCTGCTGTGTATTTTCAACACATCACCAATTCAAATCCTAAAGGCTAAGATTACCTTTCCGTAACTTTAAAATCGGCTCTAGTATAAGACTGATTATCCTACGTTGTCGGACAACAACTTCTGCACTACCGGTTTCACCAGGACGTAAATTAATAGATTTACCTTCATGGATAATCGAGGATTGTTCGAGAGCGACTTCTACTCGATAAACATTTCCCATCCCTTCCTTAAACTGAGCATCAGGAGCAATTGTTATAAGTTTTCCTGCGATAACACCATAGTCCTGATAAGGGAAGCTATCGAGTTTAACATTAACTGGCATGCCAGATCTTACTAGCCCGGATTGCTCACTAGGTAGCCAGGCTAACAGAACTACAGGAGCATCATAGGGCATGACTTGGGCTATTGTCTGGCCTACTTGGGCAACCTCGCCTGCCTTAGGAATGGTTAAGTTTGAAACCAAGCCATCTACAGGAGAGCGCAGGTTGGTTTGCTCTAGTTCCGTTCGGCCACGTTCTAGTAGAGATTGGGCTTCCTGAATGCTTGCCCTAATCTGATTGGCTTCGATTTTCAACTGCTGCAATTTTTCTCTAGTTTGAATTTGATCATTTTTAGCTGAAGCCTTAGCTCCATTCAATTCAGATACAAGTCTAGTAATTTCAGCGTTAGAACTCTCATTTGCACCTTGAATCTCAGTAATTCGCCAATCTCGATCCCGTAGATCTTGTTCTACTTGAAAAAGTTGATCAACTGCAACCCCACCACGATCTGCTAAAACAGTAAGGCGTTTTAGTCTATCCTTATGAGCCTCTCGTTCAGACTGTAATTGATTAAGTAGCCGATTATTCGTAGTGATAACAGTATTTTCTTGAACAAGAGCAGATTTATGACTTTTAATGTTAGCTTCAGAAATAGCTCCTACAGTTTTTAAGCCTAGCTGAGTTTGATCAATTAATGCTAAAACTTGATTTAGACGGTCTCGATAGCTGTCAAGGTTATAGGATTGTCTCTCCAACTCTGTTTTGATCATTTGCTGATCGAGCTGAATAATAATCTGACCTTGATTAACCCGATTTCCTTCAGAAACAGCTACATGAGCTACCTTGCCCGCTACAGAGGGTTGAACCTTATAAACTAGACCTTGAGGAACCAACGTCCCTCGGGCAACGCTAATCTCATCTACTTTACCAAACCAAGACCATGCGCCGACAATAGCCGTAAAGGCAAAGGCCCCCAGAAAAAGGTAATAGGGAAATCGAGCAGGTGGTTGCTCTAAAAAGAATTCAAGGGAGTCGCTCCAATCAGTACAAGATGCATATTGGGGATTAGAGTCTGAAGTTGTAGATATCTTAAGATCTTGCACCCTTTGAGGAAGAGAATCTGGAGTGAACCCTGTTAATTCTTGCATATTACTGCTCCTATTTGAGTGATATACAGACTATCTGGAGAACCATAGAGATTCCAAGCATTTCAGCACTTAAGCAGTACTTTTTTAGTACTTCATTCGCTCAAGTGTTAGTACAGGCAAGATAATTGCTATAACAAAATTATCTTGCTTCAAAGATAGGAATTGCGATCCCATTCTATTCTTACTTATTAATAGTATAGGGCAAAAATATGGAATCCACAAGATTAGTTATATTTGTAGTTTTAATATTAAATTTTGGCAAATCGACTATAAGCGCTATCTCTTATTTTACTGTTTAGTTATTAAATAAGTCATTAAGCTAGCATTTTATACTTAAAAGTTGATTGGCTTAAGTAAATACTATTACTCTGTTAAGAGTACGCCAGTTCAAACTTGAAATGCATCGCCTGAAGGTCTTCCCCCAGGAAGGCTCATAGGATAGTCTGATGTTTTCCACGACTTCAAGACAACCCTATGAGTTACACCCAGCTTAACCCAAACGAGCGCTTCGAACTATATCGCCTGAGAACCTTTGAACGGCTCTCTTTTCACAAAATTGCCCTGATCATGAGGCGCTCTCAGAGCACCCTAAGCCGCGAATGGCAGCGTAACCTCTGCGATGGCCACTATCGTCCCGACCTGGCCCAATGCCAAAGCGAAGTCAGGCGAAAAGCAGCCCAAACTGCTTTTCGCTCGGCTTCTCTATCCTGTTTGCCGGATATCGAGCAGGGACTTCGTAATTTCCATTCTCCGGAGCAGATTGCTGGTCGATTAAAGCGTGAAGGCAAAGCTTCTGTCAGTTACGAAACCATATACAAAATGATCTATGCCAACTGTCTTGGGCTTCGCCAATACTTGAGCCATCTGCGGCAGGGACGCTCCCATCGACGGCGGCGTCATTCAGAACAATCCAAACGCGGTCAAATTCCAGGTCGGGTCGGCATCGAATCTCGTCCCGCTAGCGCTGATGCTAAATCCCACATCGGTCACTGGGAAAGCGATACCGTCATCGGTAGCAATCATAGGGGAGCCCTGGTCACTCACGTCGACAAAGCCTCTAAATTCCTCTTAGCCGGTTTACTCAAAGACAAGAGCTCTCAACAGGTCAATCGCGTTACCCTAGGCCTGTTTGCTTCCGTTCCCGCCGACTACCGCCAGACCATGACCTTTGACAACGGCAAAGAGTTCACTAACCATGCTGAGTTGTCGGCTAACCTTGGGGTAAGCTGCTTCTTTGCACGACCCTATCACTCTTGGGAAAGAGGTCTGAACGAGCATACTAATGGTCTTCTTCGCCAGTTCTTCCCGAAAGGAACTAACTTCAAAATCATTAAGCAGGAGGAGCTTAAAAAAGCTGTTGACCTGATTAATCATAGACCGCGCAAATCTCTTGGATTTCTCACACCTTTTGAGGTATTTTATAGATGCCAATCAAAAACATCAGACCTTGAGTGATGCACTTGATTCTTGAATTGGCGAACTTAGAAAATATAGAGCTATTGAAAATACTCATTTATCGAAGTAAATATTGTCGAGGATGTCGTTAGCATTAGAATATCTAATGCTAATTTATTTAGTCTCAAATATTTTAAGTTTTGATATGGTAATTCTGATATTTTTTTAATATTGATGGTGAACTATTAGATTAAGTCGATAGATGTTAATAGACATAAGGAAATCAGAAGTAAGCTCTTACAGAACGCAATACTTTGCACCGTTATCCGATTCGATCTTTCGCGTTCGATATACTTATTTATTGATTAATCGCATCGTTCAAAGTGGCCAGAGTCTAGCCTAGACTAATACTTTATAAGAATAAGTATGATTTATTACTTGAAAGTATTGCTACTAAAAATCTCCAGAATAAACTTTGTCTATTTACCTTTGAATTGAACTGGTGGTGTTAGGGACTCAGTTGCTGACTAACTAAGGTGTAATACAAGCCTTGTTCATCTATTAGCTGCTCATGGGTACCCTGTTCTACCAAGATACCCCTATCTAGAACTAAAATATAATCGGCGTTACGAACAGTCGATAAGCGATGAGCAATAATAAAGGTCGTACGATTTCGACTGATTTGTGAGAGATTGCTCTGAAACCTTCTTTCTGATTCAGTATCTAATGAACTAGTGGCTTCATCAAGAATAAGAATTCGAGGATTGCCTAGCAATGCTCTAGCGATAGCAATGCGTTGACGTTGACCTCCAGACAAGGTAGAACCCCTTTCGCCTACTTTTGTACTGTAGCCCAAGGGCAACCTTTGGATAAAAGCATGAGCCTCAGCTAATTTAGCTGCCTCAATAACACTTTCTAGTGTTATCCCCTGTCGATATAGAGAAATATTGTCTAATATCGTACCTGAGAAGAGAAAACACTCCTGAGGCACTATCCCAATCTGAGTTCTCAAAGAGTAAGTTGATACATTACGAATATCATGTCCATCCACTAAAATTCGTCCTCGGGTAGGATGATATAATCCTTCTAGGAGCTTAACTAGGGTGGTTTTACCTGAACCACTACGACCTACAACCGCTATGGTTTGACCAGGCTGAACAATGAAGGAAATATTTTCTAGGATATTATGCTCAGTTTCTGAGTCGTAGGAGAAAGTAACTTTGTCAAAGATAACCTGACCATTAATATTTGGTAAAGTTAGAGCTGATTGCTCTAAAGTTTGCTCTGGTTCAGCTTCGAATACGTCATTTAAGCGTTCAACGGAAATTAGCACTTCTTGTAATTGATCCCAAAGGTTAGCTAAGGCAACTACTGGGTTTAAGATGTATCCGATCATCATATTGAAAGCAACAAATTGACCAATAGTCAATTCATTCAAGATTACCATTCTTGCTCCCATCCAGAGAAGAGAGGTAGTAGCAATAATGCTAAGGATGCGGTTGATCGTTTCTAACCCAATACCAAACTTATAACCCTTAAAAGTAGCATTTTGAAACTGGGTAACTGCACCTTCCCATTGCCATCTAACTTCTTGCTCTACACTGGCTGACTTAATGGCGGCAATTCCGTTAATTAATTCAACTAAAATAGAGTTTTGGTTGGCAGCCTCTTTAAATATCTTTCTAGAGATATCTCTTAAGAAAGGCGTAGAAATTAATGTAATTATGGCAATGGGAGGAATAAAGAGTAAAATTAGTAGAGTTAGTCCAATGTTATAGTAAGACATTAGAACTAGATAAACAAATCCAGTAAGCACACTTAGAAAAGTTGTCATTAACTGGCTTACTAGAAAACGTTGAATCTTTTGGTTCTCTTGAACGCGAGTGATAATATCACCAACGCGACGAGTATCATAAAACTTTAGGGGCAAGGAAATAGCATGTTTGACAAAGCCCGTGACCATAGCTAAATCTAATCGGGTTGATACATGTGCTACCAGGTAGTTCCTAGCAGCCTCCATAGCTATTGCCCAAAAACCAAAGGCAATAAGACCTATAGCAAAGATATTTAGTGTTGATAAGCTTTTCTGAACAACTACTTTGTCTAAAATTATTTGCGTAAATAATGGTGTTATCAAACTCAAAATTTGAACTAAAATAGAAATTAATAAAATCTGAAACGCTAGAAATAAATAGGGAGATACGAGCCTGGCATATCGTCCTAGGGATGCTTTTTTGCTACTGGTTGATTCTCAGCTTTCTGGTTGGCTCTAAGAGTAAGGCATAGCCAGTCCATCCCTTTTGAAACGTCTCCTTTGAGATGCTTCGTTTACCTTCAGCAGGATCGGCAACTATAACAGTATTTCTGGCTATTCTGTAAACTACGATGTAATGATCTCCTTGCCAGTGGGCAATCCAGGGGGTGGGTTGTTTAACGATCCGATTTAAACTAGCTCTGACTGGCCTAGCTTGAAAACCAATTAGTTCGGCCGCCTTACTCAAACCTTGTAGAGTAGCCCCAGATCGTCTAACGCTCGCCTGTTCTCTTAAAGCATTTAAGGATATAGATTTACCCCAGTAACGGCAGATCATGGCTAGACAGGCTACTCCACAATCAGAGGAATTTTGCTGCTCAATCCAAGGAAATCGGTGAAATCGACTTAAGATTGAGCGACGATACCCTAGCCTGGGAAAGGCATGGGTAAGTTCCTGGTTACTATTAGGTTTGTTTTTTCTCCGACTTTCTATGGGGGGTTCTGAGTCAACTTGATTGACTTGCAATGGCGCTAAGAGTTTGACTTTGTTGTTAGTCTGATAAGCAAAACAAGTTTCTGGAAAGTTCCTGCTACTTTCACGAAAATTCGACAGCCCTAGGTCACCCAGGGCAGATTCCAGCGGTGAGCCCCGGTCATTACCGCCTTCTCTAATTTGAATAGGTAAGAAGGTAACAAATAGATCCGTATCAGCCTTCCAGTCTAATGGTGAGGAGTTACCTTCTCTTACCCAATATTCACCGATATTAGGGAGATTGCCTTGGTCGCTAAGAATTCTTCCTGAGCGTAGCCAAAATATTCCAGCCTGGTCAGGGTAAAAATCAGTGATTTGGGTGTTGGCTGGGATCAGGTAATCCTGAACCCGGCCGGCTAGAACTCTGAGATCGGTTCTTGAGATACCTTGAAGCCCCTGGGCTGTACGTAGAAACGCCATTCGCTGATACTCGCAGGTCATTGCAGATAGGTAGATCTGGAGCGGGGGGTATTGGCCTAACCAAAGGGATAGAACGCTTTGCGGCAGGCAATAGACATGGCCACTGGTTATAGCAAGGGCTCGATAGGGCATCTGAGCATGGGGACAAAGTAAATCGTCTGCCCCAAACCATTCCCCAGGACCCATTACACGAACTGTAACTTCACGTCCCCTGAAGGAATCCTTAATTAGAAGGCGAACCTGACCTTCGCCAATAATATAAAAGTTCTCAGCTCCATAGGTAGTAGATAGTACTCCCTCTGACGGTATGAGGGACTTCCCTAGACTTAAATCTAGTGTTTTAAATTCGTCAGCAAAGGTTGAAGAGTACCCCTCAACGCCTGACGCCACCCATATGTTAGACAGTATTTGTTGAATTGAGGAAACTCTTGGGAAGTTAGCTGATACTGACATGGAAGTAGTCCTAAACTCAAGCGCAACCGTGAGATAGCTTATCTCATTTTTCATATAAAAGAATTCTTATTTTCTAAGAAAGCTGCCAATATGGCAGCTTTCTTAGAAAAGTTCTTCACTATTTGAACTTAAGACGATAAGTACGCTAAGTCTTAGCACTTTACGATAGCTATGTCCTATTAGGAGTTCAAACTCATTAGAGATTTTTTTAAGAATCAGCCTGAGAATAAATGCTACCTACCTAGATAATGCCTCATTCTTAAAAATATAAGACTTGCCTCACAAGTTATCCGTAAGTAGAGTATTGAAGTTTACTCGAATTAACTTTTTTGATACTCTGTATACTTAGAATAATTGACTGTACCTAGATGCAAAAAGCTGATTCTTAGTGAATAGCTGCCATTTTGGCATGCGTTAATAGGTGATATCGGTATAAGGTTTAAGCGTCGGTTTTAGTAAAGCCGATAACTAAACCTTACAAAGAGGAACGTACAATGATTATTTCTGATCTCCAATACCTGGAAAATGCTACTAATAGCGAGCTTGTAAAAGGTGGTCTTGCTATAGCTGATGCAGATGCAAAAGCAACTGCTACGGGTCGATGGTTTGCTGTAACTGATACCTATAGTTCGGCAACCGCAGTTTCTTTTTGGTTCAGTTATGCTGGCTCTAAGTCTAGTTCTACAGCTATCGCATTCTAACTTTTGACTTCTTTTAGCCAAGCTAGCTTGGCTAGCTTGGCTAGCTTGGCTAAAGTTTGTCATTTTTGTTAATGCGATCTTGATTATTTGCCTTATTGTACGCGTTCTAAACTTAAAGCTTGAGGAGTTTTATTCTTATCTCCGATAAGATGTATTTTCTCAGACTTTTCTCAATGAGTAAAAACATCAAGAAATGTTTTGATATCTATAGAGTGTACTTAAATCTGCCCCAGAAAAGTATGTCTCTATGATTCAGATTTTATTTCAATTTGATGTTGAATTTATTGCTCTTTCAATAGTTATGGATAACAAAAATGCTAAGCCATTTTTAGCAGATTGCCTCTGAAAGTTATCCCTTTTTGTAACTCATTAGAGCTTTAATAAGGCAAGATTGTTTTAATTCTGGATGAGGTTCAATATGTAAGAAATTTATATGGTGCCTTGCCAGATCCGATCAAGGTTGTTGAATCTTCTAATCAATTTTCTACCAATGGAGTTTAAAGCCATGGATTCATCTGTCAGAATTGAAAGACTAAGTTTTCTGGAATTAGTAGAATCAGAGCTGATTGAAGGAGGATCGTTAGTATCTTATCCTGTTAGTGCCTCATATTTCTCTGACTATAAGTTTGATACTAACTATTTCACTAGTGTATCCTATGGAAATCTGAGGCCACTTGTTGAAGCTGGCGTTGGTGCTGCTGTAGGGATATCTGTTGCGGCAGCTGTTGCCGTAGACGGTGTGGCGTTTGCTACTGGAAGTGTTAAGGCTGTCGTTAGTCTATAGCCTATAGCCTCTTCAGCGCTATGGTGGTTAGCGATTCACTCGTATGAATCTATGGTTTACCGCTGATTAGTAGTAAGGCTTTTTACCTGGATTTTATATTAATGCTATCCGCCATAGCAATGTTTCTATGATTTTGTGTGTTGATTTATTATGGGGCACCTCGATTAATTTTAATTGCCTCGTTCCGAGCTCTAAACTTTATCGCAGAGTTTACGCTAACTTCTGACACTTCAACTTCTTCCGGGATCTATGCTATTTTCCAGGGAAGAAAATTTTCGGCTTTGGTCTTTGCGTCTGATTCCTCCGGCAATGTGAGTCTGCGTCAGGAGTCTGTAATGACCTCAGGCGCGGTGCCTACCTCGGCTATGGTCAGGGCTTCAGCAGATGGCGTTGCTGCTGAAGTAGCTGTGACTAGGCCTAAGAAAAGCGGAGATAGTTAACATATCCTCAAGTTATTGATATAATTAAATATGTTCACAGCTTAGTTTCTAAGTATGTAATTTGTTTGAGATGCAAGAGTTTGTAGCTGGCTTAGAGGGTTTATCCATAACTCATGATCGGGTTGTTGATCACCTGAGGTGCAATCGAAAACTCAAGGACTTGTATTGTGAGATTTTGATTAATGAGATCATTGATAGAGTCAGCGGTGAACAGAATCTTAGGGTGGCTGCTGAAGAAATACAGTTCGCATCGGATCAATTCCGCTATGACCACAAATTAGAGAGTGCTACCCAGACCCTTGCCTGGCTAAAGGAGCAAATGTTGACTCCTGAGGACTGGGAGCGCGGTATCAAGTCGAGCTTGCTCAGACAAAAGTTGGCTAGTCATCTATTCGCTGATCAGGTGGAGGTTTATTTCGCTCGGCATAAGGTTCAGTATCAAGTTGCTATTGTCTACCGTCTTGTTGTGGCTGAACAGGCTCTGGCCCAAGAATTGCTCTATCAAGTTGAAGAAGAGGAGCTTAGCTTCTTTGAAGCCTGTCATCGTTATGATGCTGATCAGCGAAGACGCATGGCCTGTGGATTAGAAGGTCCAGTATCTCGCTGGCAGTTGCAACCTGATCGAGCGGCGATGATTTTTGGAGCAAAGCCTAAGGAAGTCCTAGGTCCTATTCAATCTGAGGTGGGGTTCGAACTGCTATACGTGGATGACTTTATTCAACCCGAGCTAACTGCCACTATAAGGCAAGAAATTTTAGATCGATTGTTTAATGAATGGTTGGAAAGTGAGCTTAATTACATGCTTTACAACCGCTGAGTCCTGGGTTAGGTAGAGGAATTCCAGTATGTTACGACGGTTGTTGCTGGCGATAGGTAGGTTTACATGGTCAACTATCAAACTAGGGTGAAGAGCTCAATTCCCCTTGTCTGTAATGCCGAGAGTGATCAGAATTTTGCGTAAACCCCGGTTTTGGCAACTAGAAATCAATGGTTTCAGCCCGATCTGGCACCGTTTTCTGAACACTCCCTAATGCCGAAAATTCCCGAAGATTTGCCAAAGTGACAGAAGATGGATAGGCTAATAAGCGGAAACCCAAATTATATCAAGTCCGCTTAATCGACCACACTATGGACCCAGGGTGGGATAGGGTTATCGGCCTATAATTCTTAGGTTAATTGGTCGGACTTGATATTAAACGACTCTTTAAAGGATTCAGCAATTCTCATTGGTAGTAGAATGCGTAATAGACAGATTTTGCTAAAAATCTACCCCGACAAGCACGCATCCTCGAGTCGTAGCAGCAATTCTTATTAAGAAAAACCTTAACCGCGCCCCAAATCAAGTTGCCAATCCCAGTTGCTGGAATTATTATCAACAACCTTAACAGAAGAGTCTGCGCTTCCTTTAGGACGCTTAAAATCAAAAGATCATCTTTAGTGCAAGAGTTCTACAATGAGAACTATTGCAAAATTTTGCCTGGGTTTGTCGGCCCCTGGTGAGTTGGCCAGGGGCTTTGTAAAAGTGGATAGGTGTGTAGACTTATACCTGACTGGTGGTCAAGCATGAGTCTGAACCCTGGTCTGGAGAAGCGGTACAAGTAGAACCCTTTAGTCTTCTTCAGCCACTTCTGCTCCGGCGTTGCGCTTACGCCAGGCCGCCACCCCCATGGCCATCAGACCAGGGAGCAGAGCCGGGGTGGGTACAGCTGTAGGGTTACGCAGATCGGCTATCCAGGCCTCTGTTTGTCCACTGGGATTGGTGCCATACCCTACTACAGTGAAGCCGTCCGCGGATACTGCTGTAGCGCTTGCCAACTCCCAACCTGTTAGGTTGTTGATTCCGGCGGCAGTCAGCACACTTGCTAGGGATTGCATTCCCTGGGCATTATTCCAGATAAAGGCCTCACCTCCAGACTGACCTACGACTACAGTCCCGTCTGCAGATACGTCAGAGGCATAACTGGAACTACTTCCTGGTAGTAATCCTAGCCCTTGCATACCTTGGGTATTGTTCCAGATAAAAGCTTCATTCCCAGACTGACCTACAACTACAGTCCCGTCCGCGGATACGCTAGAGGCGAAACTTTGCAAAGCAGTTCCTAAAATCAGCCTAATAGAAGCCCCAGAACCAGTCTGAGTCCAGAGAGCGGCTATTTTACCTGAGGAATCGAAGGTATTTTGAAAAGCACCTAAAAGTTGAAGGGCACCTACTACCACAGAGCCATCGGCGGATACCCCGTAAGCGCGGCTATCCAGGTATGGTAAGGTGCCAATGTAAATACCACCTCCTAACCCTGGCTTCCCTAAGATAAAGGCCTGTACATATGGAGGCCCATACCGCCCATCGCTATAACTTGTGCTCACTATCACAGAGCCATCCGCGGATACGCTAACCGGGCTAGATTGAGTGCGGTCTAATGGTAAAACTGATTGCATCCCCCCTGCCTGGGTCCAGCGAAAGATCTGAAACACTGGCGGCCCGGGAGGACACGGCAAGCTATACCTGGGATAACCCTTTTCAAGCAACCTCTAAGCGAAAGGTGACTATGGGGCCTGATTAACTAACTGGCAAAAGTTAAACCTCTAGGATCCACAAGTTTCCCTCGCAACGGTTTCAGGGGCAGGGGCTGGAGTCCTGGAGGCGAATCGCATACACCGCCTGAACTAAGGTCAGGGCAGCCAGGGGAGCCGTTACGGCCCGTAGGATTTGCGCACCCAGAGATACGGGCTGAAAGTTGGCGGCCTCGGCAGCGGTGACTTCCGTCTCTGTCCAGCCTCCTTCTGGCCCGATCGCGATAGCCACTTCCCCGGTTAACAGACTCCGGTGAGCCAGGCTGAGCAAATGGGGAGCAGGGGTGCGGGTAAGGCAGATCCATCGGGTTGCCGCTCTGCCCTGATCGAGGTAAGCCGACCAGGTAAGGGGTGACAGAATCTGAGGAAGCTGGAGCCGCTCCGATTGTTCGGTGGCTTCAGCGGCAATTCGTCGCCAGCGCTCTAATCGCTGCGGGCTGGGATCGGCTAGCGTACGTTGACTGAGAATAGGTTGCAAACAAGTCACCCCCAGTTCCGTAGCCTGACGCACCACCTGATCAAAGCCATTACCCTTAGGCAGGGCGATCGCCAGGGTAATCAAAGGTAAGCAGTCTGGGATCACGGGCTGGGGCCTCACCATTGCCAAGCCAGCCTGGTCGGTCAGGGCTGCTAACCACTGCTGACCCTGGCCATCTAAAGCCAGAAATTGATCACCACTGCCCAGACGCAAAACTCGATACAGGTAATGCTGCTGATCTAGGGTCAGGCTCAAGTAACCGTCCCTGATTTGATCCCGATCAATAATCAACCGCTGCATATTGACTCTGCCTTATCATGATCACGTATTCATTAGATAAATCTTTTGAATCTCTTTGTAATTTATGCCTTCGCCCCTGAACTTCCTTGCTACTATGGAGGCAAGATTGATTTCAATGATTATTCCCATTTTGATTTTTCAACCTTTAAAGCCTGTACGGCAGTGGGTTAGCAATTTCAATATTAATACCCCCAACCGTGCCCACCAGGTCGCTGCCTTAATTCCCAGTCAATGCCCCTTCGAGCGAGATTTAGTGGTTTTGGGTCATTGCCTTGGTCACATACCTCCCCTTTGCAAGCTAAACCCTTTGTACAACGAATTGGTTGAGCTGCGTTTTCGAGCCCTGTGTTATCTGGCCGACGAATGTGGTGAAGATATTTCTGCCTACATTTAGTCCTAAGGCGTCATTAAACCTCGCCTAATTTGAAGCCTGGGACTCTCCTCCGGGGAGCAGTGCTGGATTTGGGGAGCAGAACCACAGTACCGCTATGAACCTGGTTGATAACCTAACAGCTCAGGGTTCGACCGTCAAAGATAGCTGGTAGATTTTTTGTCGTGATTGGCCCGTAAGCTGAGCCAGTTGTCGGCTAATGTCACTACGAGATAAACCCTGGTTTAAGAGGCGGAGAATTTCTGCCTGGAGGGCAGCCTCTGACAACAGGGGGATCTCGGGAGAGGTTCCGGCAATCACCAGGGTAAATTCCCCCTTGGGAGTCTGGTGTTGATAATGGGCCAGAGCGGTCGCCAGGGTACCTCGCCAGAATTCTTCAAAGCGTTTGGTAAGTTCCCGGCCTATGCTAAGGGAGCGATCGGGTCCCAGACAGTTCACCAGATCCCCCAGGGTTGTGAGTAGCCGGTGGGGGGCTTCATAGAGAATCAGGGTACGCTCTTCCCGCTGCAAGGCCTGAAGGCGATCGCGGCGGGCTGTTCCCCTGGTGGGCAGAAAGCCCTCAAAGACAAAGCGATCGCTGGCTAATCCCGATCCGCACAGGGCCGTAATGGCGGCCGTAGGTCCAGGGATAGGGACCACCTCCACCCCAGCCTGAATACAGGCCGCAATTAGCTCCTGGCCAGGGTCGGAAATTCCCGGCATGCCAGCATCGCTAACCAGGGCCACCGCCTGGTGCTGATGCTGAAGATGATCTAGCAGTTCCCCCAGGCGCTCCTGACGGTTGTGATGGTGGTAACTGATCTGGGGCGTGGTGATCTGAAAATGGTGGAGTAGCTTACCAGTATGACGGGTGTCTTCCGCCGCAATTAAATCAACGGCTTGCAGAATTCGCACAGCTCGCAGGCTCATGTCCTCCAGATTACCCAGGGGAGTGCCAACCACATAAAGGCAGCCAGGGCGGGATTGGTCATAGGCCCCTAACTACCTCGATAGGTGCTATAGGCCCAGGGAGAAACCAGTAGGGGAACATGGTAGTTAGCTTTGGGATCGGCCACCGTAAAGCGGACGGGAATTTGGTCTAAAAAGGGAGGATGGGCGATTTCCAGGTTAGTTCTAGCAAAGTAGGCCGCCACATCAAAGGTGATTTCGTAGGTGCCCTTCTTAAACTCCTCTCCCTCCAGCAAAGGCTCAGGGGTACGACCATCGGCGCTGGTCTCCACCGTTTTTAGGGCGGTTTTAATATCTGCTGCATCATTAATGGCCCAGACTGTCAGCCGCAAAGAGGCGGCGGGTTTACCCAGGGCTGTATCAAGAACGTGGGTGGTAAGTCGGCCCATTGCTATGGTCAACCATTCAGGAGAGGTACAAGTCAAAGCATATAGTAAGAACCTGGCTGGCGGGAGAATGACAGACTACCCTGGAGATAAAAAACAGAATTGCCGGCATGGGTTCCTGGTGGAGGTTCTATCCTTCCCGTGATTGGGGATCAACTTTAGGCGGGGAAGGCTCGCTGTCAGGAGACAGTATAGTTGGTAGATCCTCGACGCTGCTGTAACTTACGGTAAACATTTTTCAGATCAACCTGGTGGTAAGCCAGGGCCACTAGGGTGTGATAAAACAAGTCAGCTACCTCGGCAGCGATCGCCTCTGGGTCATCGTCTTTGCAGGCCATTACCACCTCAGCCGCTTCTTCCCCGATTTTTTTGAGAATTTTATTATCTCCCCCTCCAGCAACTTACAGGTGTAAGAGTTGGGGTCAGGTTGCAGACGGCGTTGGGTAATCACCGCAAACACCTGGGATAGGGTATCAGCAGGAGGCAGAACTTTATCGTTACCAACCTGGTGAAAACAACTGCGCTCTCCGGTATGGCAGGCTACCTCACCCTGTTGCTCCACCGTTACCAGCAAGGCATCACTATCGCAGTCGTAGCGGATAGTTTGAATTCGTTGAGTATGGCCCGATGTGGCTCCCTTATGCCAAAGAGTCTGGCGGGATCGACTCCAAAACCAGGTTTCTCCCGTTGTTAGAGTCTGGCGCAGAGCCTCTGGATTCATCCAGGCCATCATTAGCACCGTACCATCCAAATGATCCTGCACGATGGCAGGCACCAGGCCCTGGTCGTTATAACGGATGAGATCGACCGGCACAGCGTCAAGCAAGGAAGGAACGATAGACATAGGACTAGGGATAAGGGCTGGATGGAGTTTACTCGTGGCGCTGGTCGGAGGGATGATCCCTTCCGGAGATGGCTTCCATAGAGGCCAGAACAGCCTGTTGGGCTGCCAAAATATCTCGCTCCTCGCCCCCCAGATAGAGACGACCAAAACTGCCCACCGAGCTGATCTGCAAAATATTAATCAGGGCAGCTTTTTCTGCCTGGTTTGCCGCCAGGGAAGCATAGGCCGCAGGTTCAACCTCAAACACATAGAGGGTTTGCCCCGCCACAATCATGTTACCGCGACGGCTACGGTTAATTAGTTGGACATGGTGGGGATTGAGGTTCCGAATCACCTGACTGGAAATGACTCGGGGCTTGAGGCGATCGCGATAGCTAACCCCCAGGGCCTCTAACATCGCCTTGCCCGCCGCATGCACTTCTCCCTGGTTACTGGCGTGTACCTCCAGCAACCCATAGAGACGCTCAACAATTAAAGTTCCTGAGCGTACCACCGCCGCCTTCAGGCCAATGTCTAAAATTCGGTTAATTTCAATACCTGGAGAAATCTCTATCCAAAGGGAGGCATCTCCAGGCAATGGTAAGAACCCCAGGGCAACGGTACCCATATAGGCGGCATGCTGAGGCTGTAGGCTGTCGATATATACGTAACTGCGAAGATTAACGCCCAAAACTAATCCTGTTTCTCTCTCCTGGTAGTAGCAGTATACCGGGCAGAGTGGCTAAAACTTAGACCCAAAACCAATGGAAGTATTACCCATGGCGTTGTAAACAGTAAGGCCCAGGGGTAATTGTAGTCTGCCATCCCGGTCAACCAGGTCTCCCAAAATCGGTAGTTGCTTTAAATCTAAGGTGGAAATAGGGACCTGAGCACCATGGACATCTGGTGGATTGGTGACGCTAATTTGCTCAGCCAATTCTTCCAAGCGATGCATTGTTACGGGTTCTCCCATACCTGGCAGATTGGGAGTTTGACCATCGATGGACACCGGAGTAATGGCCAGCACCGGCAGAGGGGCTAGGCCAAAAACCCCCAGTAAAGCTAGAACGAACTTTGATGAATTACCCGTCATAGGTTACAGAATGTAATTTATAGCGTTGTTAGCTGGGAAATCTATGAGTCTAAAAAATATGGATAGTATCAGCAAGAGTTGAGCCATACACTTGGCTACATTACCCCGATTAAGATTAAACTAACTTTGCCCCTTCGGTCAGTAATAACACTGGAGCCTTTAAGCATAAAGCTCATAGGTTGAAGGAAAGATTTCACCTAAATCCTGGTAAGAATAGATTTAATCACCTTTAGAAATAAGACTTATTTTGATCTCTTATTTTGATCTTAAGTATTAATCTTTGAGCTTGAATATATCATGGCTCAACCAGTTACCACTATTAAGAAATATACGGAAATAAATAAAGTTCAGGTAAACATTGGGGTTAGGCTAAAACCCGGTTGACTCCGAAGCAAGTTCCTGTCGGTTTGGGGGTGAAACCAACCAGGCTGATCAGCCTATGGCTGAGGTTGGGACCGAATCAGGGGTTCCAGCTTACTACAGGCCTCAGCGGCAGCAGCCTGCTCAGCCAGTTTCTTGGTAGGACCCTGGCCGACTCCCCAACAGGTCTCCTGAAACCACACCTCGGAACGGTAACGGTAGGGATGGCCGTCGTTGGGATTTTCTTCAATAGTGCGATATTGGGGTCGGGTGCGATCGTGGGCCTGGGTCAGTACCTGCAAAGCATCTTTATAATTCTGGCGGGTTGGATCTTGTTGCAGCCGGTGGGTCAACCGTTCCAGATGGGCATCAAGCCAGGGACGAATCAAGGCCAGATTATGATTCTCCAGGTATAGAACCGCCAGAATAGCTTCAAAGCTATCGGCCAGGCGGGCTGGCGACAAACTCTCCGATCGCGGTAGCCCTCGGGCGGTTAACAGGTAATGGTCCAGCCCTAGTTCGGCTGCGAGTTGGGCCAGGGTGCGATCGCTGGTAAGTACCGACCGCAGAGCCGAAATTTCCCCCACTGTGGCCTGGGGAAAGGTAGCCTGCAAATATTCCGTTGCCGCCAGTTTGAGTACAGCATCCCCTAGCAGTTCAAGCTGTTCATAGTTATCTTTGGCATCCACGGAACCGTGGGTTAAAGCCCGATCCAAGCGCACCCAATCCACCTGAATCGGTTCGGGCAAACCCAATTTTTGTAAACAACGCTGTAACTGGCGATGGGCTTGGGAGGGCAAGGAATCGGCCATAGTAAAGAGGGAAGGAGCTAGACATAAGCCGGGTTCTGTTCCCCTTTTGGGGGGGCGGTTATCTATCTGGGACGACTGTTACCAGCCGCCTCTTGCGGTGCTCTATAACGGGACAGGAAAAAGACCAACCCTTGCCCCTCTGACCTTGCACCCGACCGGGGTTTACCGAGCCAGTACCTCTCGATACTGCTGGTGCGCCCTTACCGCACCTTTGCACCCTTACCTGTACCTGCCAGCCAGCCAGGCTGCCTGGGGCCATCGGCGGTATGTTTCTGTGGCACTCTCCTCACGGTCACCCGCACTGGGCGTTACCCAGCAAGTCTGGTCTTTTGGGAGCCCGGACTTTCCTCAGACTGGCTTAACCAGCCTGCAACCGCCTGCGCTACCTCCTTCCCCCCTTAGTTTAACCTCTAACCGCCAGGAGCAGATTAGACAGGGTGGGTCAGGGTTAACAGGCCTGGCAAACCTCGATCAGTGTTTCATAAAAATAGGGGATGATGCTGGGCAACATCCCCTATTCATTGAATTCGAGCATAGAGCTTGAACTCAGTTCACCCTGAGGATAGGGTGATTGGTGCAATAGAATCCCTAGAGTTGACGATAGGGAACGGCGGTGGCGATATTAATATCGCCCACGGAAACCTTGGCCGGAGCAGCACTAACAGGAGCCAGACCACGAGCCATATCCAGGAACATTCTGGGGTTGCCAGGGGTAATCTTTTTCTCTTGGGGAATAAAACGCTTCACCTGAGATTGCCAGATAATTTGGGGGAAGCCCAGTAAATTCCGATGGTAGGAATCGTAACGAGGATTTTTGATATGGATGGGCCGTTCTCCTTCAACTCGACCGGGAAGAACCCGACGGCGTTGGTAGGGCACGATATTGTAGCCAAAGCTATCCAGATACTCTTGACTGTCTAGCAGTTGATCGACAAAGCCCTGAATACCCTTAGTAGCCACTACAATAGACCAGGCAATTTTTTCTCGTTCGCTGTAGACATCGCGGCCCAAAATCTTCTGGACGCAGTGTTCAACAAACTTATAGTTGCTGTTTTTTTCGTAGAAACTGTTGTAAAAGGTAGTCGAAAGAGCAAGACCACGAATAAAGTCCCGCACTGTAATCTGGCCGTTACGGAGTTGGGACTCGAGGAAAGGCTCCCGGTCCGTCTTAAAGGCATGGAAGAAAATTTGTCGATAGGCAGCCTCAATTAAGGCATCTATATCACTAGAACTGAACAGGTCATCAGTCGAAAAAACCCTAGGCTGCTCGTCACCCCCCACTTCGTAGGCAGCAACCCGTTGATTTTGACTGGACGGAGAATAGCTTAATAACGGAAGAGACACGTTTGAATCTCCAGAATCTTAGCAAAATTTACAAACTTTACAGATGATCATACGGGACTGACTGCCTTGAACCAAAACCCGATGAAAAAATCAACACAGTCCTTAACATTTTGACGAGAAGCTGACCTGAACAAGGTAGAGCCGCCCCACTACAGCTCTAGGGGTGCAGGCAGGAGCACGCGATTACCCTGGGCACCGGCTGATAACACCTGCTGATGAGCCTGGGCAGCTGCTTCCAGGGGTAGGCTATGGCTAAGGATGGGGCAGAGACTGCGATTAATTAAACCGGCGTAGAGAGCTTTTTGAATGCGGTGGAGGGTCTCAGGGGGAGTGCTAAACAGGTTTACCCCCGTCACCCAGCTTTCCCGACTAAGGATATGGCGAGGATCAATAGTAACCTCACCCCGACTACCCACCACCACCACCCGCCCGGCTGGACTGAGCCAGGTTAGATCCTGGCTTAGATTAAGGTTGGCGAGCATTTCCACAATAATAGTTACCCCCTCTCCCGCCGTGGCCCGCATCAGATCGGTTGGATAGGTAGGGCTATGGTGATCCAGCACCAGGACATCACCCTGTTGAGCTACTAGCTCGCGACCGGCGGGGCTACCGCCGGTGCCAATCACAGTCAAGCCTGCCGCCAGAGCCAGTTGTACCGCCGCCAAACCCACGGCTCCGGTGGCTCCATGGATTAAAACCCGATCGCCGGGTTGGGCCCGGGCTTTTTCAAACAAAGCCCGGTAGGCGGTGGAGTAGGGCACGAACAGACAAGCTCCCTGTTCAAAAGATAAATGGGAGGCAAGAGGATAGACCCAGGGGCGATCGTAAAGGGCGAACTGGGCGTAGGTTCCAGTCAGGGGCCAACCACCGTAGACCCGATCACCCACCCGTAGGTCAGTAACCGCTGCGCCTATCGCCGTCACTACCCCGGCCCCATCCACTCCTGGAGTGTAGGGCAGGGTCGGCAGCCGACCATAGGTGCCAGCCCGAATGTAGGTATCTACAGGATTAACTCCCACCGCTCGAATTTCTACCAAAACCTGGGTATCGGTTTCCAGGGTAGGGACAGGGGTGGTTTCCAGATGTAGAACCTCGGGTCCACCAAAATTGTTCACACGAATGGCTTGCATAGGCTCTGAAAATCCAGATTAGGTGGCTTTAGCTAGAATCTTGGGGACAGAATTGACCGGTCAGGGACCTTACCATTCCAGTTGATCGGGAGTAGCCCGCTGAGCATGGTGTTCAATGGTTTGAATCTGACCATCGCGCATGGTAATCACCCGATCGCCCATGGCTCCAATCCCGGCGTTATGGGTAATAACTACTACGGTGGCCCCCAGTTCCTGATTCACCCGGGCCAGCACCTCTAGCACCCGTTTACCCGTACTATAGTCTAGAGCACCGGTTGGTTCATCGCATAATAAAACTTCGGGACGCTTGGCCAGGGCCCGGGCAATGGCGACTCGCTGCTGCTCACCTCCCGATAGTTGGGCCGGAAAGTGGTGGCGGCGATCGCCCAGGCCTACCAATTCAAGGGCGGTGGCAGGGGCCATGGGATGGGGAGCGATATCCGTTACCAGGGCTACGTTTTCTTCGGCGGTGAGGCTGGGAATCAGATTATAAAATTGGAAAACAAAACCAATAAACTGACGACGAAATTGGGTTAGCTGCCGGTCACCGGCCTGGGTCAGGTTGTGCTGACGAAAGTAAAGCTCTCCCCGGGTGGGGGTATCTAGACCCCCCAGAATATTCAAAAGCGTTGACTTACCACTACCCGAAGGGCCTAGAAAAACCACAAACTCTCCTTCGTAGAGGTCCAGGTCCACCTGGCGCAGGGCCTGTACCTCAACTTCTCCCATGGTATAGGTTTTAGTAATTTGATGGGCGTGGAATAGAATCCCAGGTCCATAGGGAGCGCCAGTGGGGTCGGAACCAAGCCAGGCCACGGCTAATCAGGCGACCTCAGCAGAGGGAAGAAGTGGCCCACCGGCCCCTGGCCCCGGCCCAGCGCCAGGGCGTGTTTAAGGGCTTGAGTAACGTAGTCCTTGGCGGCTTCCACGGCCATCCGGGGAGAAGCCCCCAGGGCCAAATGGGCGGCGATCGCGGCGGAAAGGGTACAGCCAGTACCGTGGGTATGGGGAGTATCTACGGTTTCCGTAGCCAGCACCACCACCTCCTTGCCGTCAAACCACAGATTTACCCCCCGCAGTGGATCAGCCATACCACCTCCCTTCACTAACACTGCTCTAGGACCCAGTTGGTAGATGGCCTGGGCGGCCGCCTCCATATCCGCCAGGGTGGTCAGGGTCAAGCCCGTCAATAATTGGGCTTCATAACGATTAGGGGTTACCAACGTAGCCAAAGGCAATAACCGGTTGGTAAGGGTCTTAATCGCCCCATCGTCAATCAATTGAGCCCCTGTGCGGGAAACCATTACCGGATCCACCACCAGGGGTGGAGAAACAGGAACCGCCAGGAGAGTGTCCACCACTGCCTGGATAATCTCCTGGTTGAGAAGCATCCCAGTTTTGACGGCATTAGCCCCAATATCGTCGAGAACTGCTTCAATTTGGGCTACCACCGCCGCTCCCGAAAGGGCATCCACCCGACTCACCCCCAGAGTGTTTTGGGCAGTCACACAGGTGAGGGCACTAGCCCCATGGACACAGTGAAAGGCGAAAGTGCGTAAATCAGCCTGGATACCAGCCCCACCACCGCTGTCAGAGCCAGCAATAGTGAGGGCCACGGGAATTGAAGCAGAAGGAGAACTACCCGAAGCCATGGCAATTTAGCGATTATTAGGCCGTCGTTGCTTCAAAAAGTCAGGAATGTCTAAACCCCCTCCCAGAACACTGGTGTTACTACCGCCGGTTAGTTGTATCGGAGGAGTGGCCAGATTGCGTTTAAAGGGGGTTACCCGAGCGGTTTCTAAATCGGTTTGATGGCTGGCTCGAGTATTAAATCCGGTGGCAATGACAGTAATTCTCACCTCACCCTGCAGCCGATCGTCGATCACGGCACCAAAAATAATATTGGCGTTGGGGTCAACCCCTTCGTAGATAATTTCCGCCGCCGCATTGACTTCGTGGAGGGTGAGGTCGCTCCCCCCGGTAACATTAAACACGGCTCCAGAGGCCCCATCAATAGAGGCTTCCAATAGGGGTGAGGAGATCGCCGCGATCGCCGCCTCCCGAGCCCGGGACTTGCCCGAACCTACCCCAATCCCCATCAGGGCCGTACCAGCATCGGCCATGACCGCCCGGACATCAGCAAAGTCAACATTCACCAGACCAGGAATGGTGATGATATCAGAAATCCCCTGCACCCCCTGACGGAGAATATCGTCAGCGGCCCGAAAGGCTTCCTGGACCGGGGTCTGCTCAGAGATTACAGACAACAATTTATCATTGGGGATCACGATTAGGGTGTCTACCCGCCCCTGTAGTGCAGCAATACCCTCATCGGCCTGGGTCATACGGCGCCGTCCTTCGAAGGTAAAGGGACGGGTGACCACGCCTACTGTTAGGGCCCCCGCCTCCTTAGCCACCTCAGCCACAATCGGAGCCGCCCCTGTTCCCGTACCACCCCCCATACCCGCTGTAATAAAAACCAGGTCAGCGCTATCCAGGGCCGTGGCAATCTCATCTCGAGACTCTTCAGCGGCTTTCTGGCCAATGGCAGGATTGCCCCCCGCTCCCAACCCACGAGTTAGCTTTTGCCCAATGTGGAGGGTATTAGAAACCTCTGTATGGTCGAGAGCCTGGGCATCGGTATTAACGGACCAAAACTCAATGCCGGACAGGCCACTGTGAATCATGCGATTAACAGCGTTACAGCCACCCCCACCAACCCCAATCACCTTAATACGGGCAATGCTACCAGGCGTGGGAAAACTGTGGTTGAGCGTATCTGCGGACATGGGGTTGGTACCGTTAGATTGATTGTGATTAAGCCCAGCAAGGCTAAAAGGATTAGGGGATGCAGCTGAATGGTTCATAAATATCTGCCGACTGGAAAACATCGGAGAGGCTAAGGTCAGCCTGAACAGGAGTCGAAACATGAACCTGAATAGAGGAGACTGGGAAAATCTGAGGATTTTTACGGGCCCTTAATTCTGGTACTGAACTAGCAACCCCTGTCTGGTTTCAGACAACTATAGATTACTTCATCGAGAAAGGAACATACCAGGTAAAAAAACTGAAAATCTTAAAGCCTATTTCACTCCTTAGTCCGGGTCTTTGCCGTAGCGGCGGTAGTCAGGGTAATGGCTGGCCGACCGGGTTTGGCTAGATCGATATGGGCCACCAGGGATTTTTCCACCTGTTGGGCCAGGTTACGCATTTTATCCAGGGTAGCCAGTTGTTCTCCCAACTCGGGGGTATAGGGGCCTAGATGTACCTTACCGAGATCTGTATCTAGCACCAGGTTAGAGGGATCGCGCCAGTCGATGGTTTGGATGGCAACCGGACTGCGATGAACAGTTGCGTAGATTTGAGGCCAGTACCGCTGATATTCCGGTTTCATGCCCTTAAGTTTTAATCCTGGTAAACGACTGGCGGCAGCGCTGGTCAGACCCAGGCTGGAGAGGGGCATCCAGGCTCCCCGATCATCGATTAAACCAGCCTGAAGCAATTCACCATCAGTCTGGTCAGGAGGTAGCACAACAGCTACGGGAACCCGTTCCTGCACCGTTATGGTTAGGCCAGGAGGAAATAATTGCCGGTTAACCTTAACGTTAACCACAGGGGCCCGTTGTCGCAGTTGCCGAGCGATCGCCTCGGGGTCAATCTCCATCAGGGATTGGGGATAGACAAGCGGGGCCAGATCCTGAATCATGGCGGCCCTGAGCAGGTGGGTGCCTTTGACATGAATCTGGCGGGGAGTTTGAAGCACCCAACTGGGTCGGGTAGCCGCCCAAAAGATACCTGCTGTGAGGCCGAGGAGAGCCAGTAGCCGCCAGGAAGATTGCCCCAGGTGAAGGCGACGTTGGTGCCTGAGGATCTGCCGACGGGTCTGAAGCTGATGGGGTGAAATGGGGGCCAGGGGTGTCATACCAGGATAGAAGGAGGATTAATTATCCGAAGCCGATTTTAGCCTTTGTATCAATTCCTGTAATACTTTTTGCCAGCGACGGGCCAGATCAACCTCAGTAAAGGCGATCTGATAGCCAGGACCATGGTAAAGCTCCAACTCCAGGTAGATCTGTTGACCCGACTGGGACTCGGCATCCGGCTCCAGCACCTGGCCATCCACCTGGAGTTGAATATGTTTTACCTCAGTTAACGATAAACTGATCAGGTCTACCGGTCCCTGTCGGGTAGGACGCCCCCAGGTCAGAGTTGAACCGATCTGCCCTAACACCGATCGAATATCGT
Source organism: Nodosilinea sp. LVE1205-7 (assembly GCA_041879365.1). Classification (GTDB taxonomy): domain Bacteria; phylum Cyanobacteriota; class Cyanobacteriia; order Phormidesmidales; family Phormidesmidaceae; genus Nodosilinea. The sequence goes on from CP089923.1 coordinate 804,677, forward strand.
ACTTACTTCGATCAAAATCACTAGCCCAGCGCTCGTAGGCCTGAACCTTCTGATATTCATTCCAACCAGCCCAGGCCAGGCCCACAAAAATGATCAATAGGGGTAGCCAGAGTAATCCTCTTTCCATAGCTTAAGGTTAACATCTGCTGAAATTGTAAATTCTTGCAACAGCTTTTGTCTCAGATCCATGGCCCCATGGAAAAGTAAGCCTAAGCGTGGCATCTGGCTAGCTCTGATGGCAGCGCCAGGAGCAGGTACCACTTGTAGAATCAGTTGTTTTGGAGGTTCTCCTATGGCATTATTACCGGTTTTAGCAGTGGTCCCCACCACCCTAACCTGGAGTCCAAAGGTGGCGATAGTGATGATTTTGTGCAATATTTTAGCGATCGCCTTCGGTAAATTCACCATTAAGTATCCCAGTGCTCCACCAGCCCTGCCCTCTCCCAGTCTGTTTGGGGGCTTTGGCCTACCAGCTTTGCTGGGTACCACCAGCTTTGGTCATTTGCTAGGAGCCGGGGTGATTTTGGGACTGGCCAACCTGGGTGCCCTCTAGTACCATCGGTTGTCCCTGAGAGGTTGTTTGAGACATCAAAGAGAGCCTTAAACCGTACCTGTGGAGTCGGATAATCTCCCCGGAATTCAGTCTTTGGGCGACCTCTTGGTGGTTTCGTGGCAACGAACTATACCTGGGATAACCCTTTTCAAACAACCTCTGAAATAGAAGACTGGAGGGGATCGGCTCCCCTCTAGTCTTCTGTGGCTACCAGTAAATCCCTGACAAACAGACCCAATCCTAAGTACTGGCACTATGGCGACGGTAAAGAAGTAAACTGGCGATCGCGAGAGCGAGCACCGCAAGAATGTGTACCAGGTTAAAGGGAGTACCGGAAAAAAACCAGGAGTCGGTGCGGAAAAACTCTAGAAAAAAGCGCCCCAGGGGATACCAGATTAGATAAATCAGAGACAGGTCTCCGGGTTTAAGCTGGGGTTCAAACCGCCTCACCACCCAGAGCAGCACCCCAAACCCCACCAGGTTCCAAGCTGACTCGTAGAGAAAGAGGGGCTGGAAGCGGATGCTATCGGGATACTGGCCAAGGTTATCGTAGGGAGCCAAGCGGTGTTCTGGATCAATCCTCAAGCCCCAGGGTAGGTGCGTAGGAGGGCCGTAAAGTTCCTGGTTGATAAAATTACCCCAGCGTCCAATTGCCTGGGCCAGGGGCAGGCCCAGGGCAATACCATCCAGGTAAGGTAGGGGCTGAAGTCGGCGGATGCGGGTAAATACCAAGAGGGCAATGATTCCAAAGATAAAACCGCCAAAAATATGGATACCCCCGGTCCAAATCTGCAGAATGGTGATGGGATGGGCCAGATAGTAGCCCAGGCCATCGGGACCGCGGGGGATTGAATAAATACGTAGTAGAGCCGGGCCCCGATAAAACCAGGAATTAAAATCCAGAACAGCATGTCCCAGAGGTTGTCGGGGTCTTCTCCCTGGCGGCTCACATAGCGGCTGGCTACGGTGGCGGCGGCGAGGATGGCCGTCAGCATTAACATGCCATACCAGCGCAGGGCAAAGGGACCCCATTCAAAAATTATCGGAGAAACCGGTGGATACATAGGAAAAATTACTTTGAAGCTGACTCTGGGGGGGGCTCTGACGGGCGTAGATGGCGGGGACGCCAGCCTTCATGGATTTTTTGGGGTGATCGGGAAACCACCAGGCAGTCATCGGGTACGTCGCGGGTGACTACGGAGCCCGCTGCTACGGTGACATCGCTGCCCAAGGTTACCGGGGCTACCAGGACACTGTTGGAGCCGGTCTTGGTGCGATCGCCAATCACGGTGGCATGTTTACGGTAACCGTCGTAATTGGCCGTAATGGTTCCAGCCCCCACATTCACCTGATTACCCAGGGTGGCATCCCCGAGATAGGAAAGATGGGCGACGTTAGTATGGGTACCCAGGGTAGCCTTTTTTAACTCCACAAAGTTACCAATGCGACAGTTTTCCCCAACCACGGCCTGACCCCTGAGATGGGCGTAGGGGCCAATCCTGGTCCCAGCTTGGACGATGCTGTCGGTAATAACTGAAAAGCTAGCGGTGACGTTGGCCCCAATCTGACTATTGTCAATCAGCGATCCAGGCCCCAAACGACTACCGGTAGCGATGGTGGTTTGGCCCCGCAGGTGAGTTTGGGGTTCGATGATCACATCGGGCTCAATGTGCACCGTAGTGTCGATGGTAATGCTATCGGGATCAATCAGGGTCACCCCCGCCGCCATCCAGAAATCCTTAATCCGGTCCTGCAAAATGGCATAGGCCTCGGCCAGTTGCTTACGGCTATTGATGCCAAAAATTTCCTGACTATCGGCTACATCTACCGCCATGGCGGGGTGGAGATCTTTGACCACATCGGTCAGGTAGTACTCCTGCTGATCATTGTCAGCCCTCAGATGGGGCAATACCGTGAGTAACTGAGGCCAGTGAAAACAATAGACGCCAGCGTTAATGCGGGGATTCTGACGCTGAGCCGGGGTGCAATCCCGATGTTCCACAATTTCGGTGACAATATTTTGCTCAGTACAAAACACCCGACCATAACCAGTCGGATCCATAAATTGGGCTGTCAGTAAGGTGGCAGCATTGTGACGCTGTTGGTGTAGGGTCACCAAGTTCTCCAGGGTAGAGGACCGGATCAGGGGAACATCCCCATTTAACACCAGCAGGTCTCCATCAAAGTCTTCCAGGTAGGGAATCACCTGCTGCACTGCGTGGCCTGTGCCCAATTGCTCCGTCTGCGGTACAAAGGTAAGTCCAGACCGATGGGCTAAAGCCTTCTGTACCTGGTCTTGACCAAAACCCACGATAATCAGGGTATGGGTGGGCTGAATCACTGTCAGTCCGTCTAAGACCCGCTCTATCATGGACATGCCCCCTACTGGATGTAAGACCTTGGGCAGACTTGACTTCATGCGGGTACCGCGTCCAGCGGCAAGAATGGCGACCGCAACCATTGGGGTTCCTCTCAGGGGCTTCTGCAAGGGAGTATATCGCGGTTTATGATCACAATAAATAATCGTAGTGGTGACTTTTCCACGGTTGCCCCCCAAGGCCTGGAGTTGGCCCAGGCCCAGGTAGGCTTGCCCCCAGGCATGGCCGCCACTTCATTGTGAGCCCCGTCCTGGCCTTCACCATGACTCAGCCCAGTTCTTCGTCCCCCATTCCCTGGAGCCCAACCCACGCCCGGTTACACCGCTGTTTGCAGCAGCGATCGCTGCTACCCCCCAGGCCTCCTTGCTCCTTGCCGTTTCCGGCGGTCAAGATTCAGTAGCCCTACTCCGACTATTGCTGGACCTCCAACCCCATTGGCACTGGCAACTGCGGGTGGGGCACTGCGATCATGGCTGGCGAGCCGACTCGGCCCAGAATGCAGCCTTTGTCGCCGATCTCTGTCAGGCTTGGCAGGTACCCTGCCAGGTGCTGACGGCCCCTCCCCTAGCCCCCGGTGAAGCAGCCGCCCGCCATTGGCGCTACGGGGCCTTGGGGGCATTGGCCCAGAGCCAGGGTTGTGCTTACCTGATTACCGGCCACACCGCCAGCGATCGGGCAGAAACTTTGCTTTATAACCTGATCCGGGGCAGCAGCAGCGACGGTCTCCAGGCGCTGGTCTGGCAGCGCCCCCTGGGGGACGATTGGCCCACCCTGGAACTGGTTCGGCCTCTACTGGAATTCACCCGTGGCGAGATTACCAGCTTCTGCCAGCGGTTTAACCTGTCCCCCTGGAACGACAGCACTAACCAGGATCTAACCTACGCCCGTAACCGGCTGCGGCTAGCCGTCCTGCCTTACCTGAAAACCCACTTTAATCCTGGGGTAGACCGTACCCTGGCTCAAACTGCCGAGATTCTCAGCGCCGAGGTCACCCTGCTAACGGCCCTAACAACGGAACTTTACCAGCAGGTTGTGGAGTTTCGCCCCACCGATCAAAGCTGTCGTCTCCATCGTCCCCCGTTGCAATCGGCTCCCCTGGCCCTGCAACGGCGTCTAATCACCCGGGTACTACGCCAGCTCATGGCTGCACAGCCTACCTTTGATCGGGTAGAAAGCCTGGTCAGGCTAATCCAGGCTCCCCAGGGCAGCCAGAGTTCTTCCTTGCCGGGTGGGCTGGTGGCTTCCGTACAGGCCGAGTGGATTGTGCTATTGTTGAATCCCAGTTGCGGCAAGGTCTAGGCGGTTAATATGGAAGCTAACTCCTATCTAGACGGAATTCTGGCCAGCCTGGCGCTGCTCATCTTACTGGCGGGTCTCTGGTTGCTGCTGACTGGGGTCGGCAACCTCAACCGTTGATTTGGCTCCAGTCTGGCGATCGTTAACAGCATAATTGATTAATTTAGTCAGACTATACACCAGGGTTAAGCTTAAAAAGCCTATTGCTACCCACAGTTGGGCCTGGCCAGCTAGCCATAGACAACCCATCCCTACCCCCAAACCATCCAGGCTTAGGACTAATCCACGGGAATGCCAGGGAGCTGTCTGAATGGGTTGGCGATCGCCAACTTTTAACTCCACCCCAGCAACCAGGTTAAATGCCAGCAGACTCAGCATAATCACTACCAGGCCCAGCCCCAAATAGCCAAAACTAGCCAGATAAAAGCCCAGTAGTTCTCCCCAGGGTTACCATTAGAACCCGAGCAAATCGATAGAGACGGGGGTCACGGCCATAGTCTGGATGTTGCCCCAGAATCTTAACCTTCTCCAAATCGACTCGAGCCATATGGGCCTGCTCCAGTAAACCTAAAAGCAAACCCAGGGCCAAAATCGAGCCGGGCAAGAGCGGACAAGACCAAAGTTGCCAGCCTAACCCCAAACTGGCGGGAAAAAAAACAGCCCCCACCCAAGTGGGGCGCAACCTTACTGGGGTGTGACTGGCAGTGGGCAAGAGCAGGTGGATAGGGTCCATGGGCAGATTGATGGTTACGGCTAGGCATACTCCTTAAGGCTTAGGATGTCTATTTACCTTAGGATTATGGCCATAGAGCCGGTCTAGTACCCGCTTAACTGAAACCCTTTGCCACTGGTGTCCTCGCTTAGTTGTGTAGCCCTGCTGATTGAGCCAGTTGGCAATTTGTTGAAGAGATTTTCCCGACTTGTGATGGCGTCGAATCAAATCAATGGTTTGCTGTTCATTCGGGTTATTGACCAGCTCACCGTCTACAGAGTCCAGCCCAAAGGCCGGGGAACCAAAACCGGCGTAACCTCCCTGGGCAGCCTTGACACACCTACCCTGGTACAACCGCTGCCAAACCTGATGCTTTGAGTATTCTGCCGCCACAGGCCTGCACCTTAATCAGGGGTTTGAACTATGGGTGCCAAGTTAAAGCCGGGAACCATGAACGGATAGGAGGTCAGGGGATAAAATTCCAAAGCTTGAACTTTAATCCCTATTTCCTACCCCGATAGAATGACTCACCCAGCATTGCTACCCATAACCAGTATAGCCGGGGCCAGAAAACAAAAACCTGTCTAACCCTTGATCAATCAGGACAAAACTTTGTAGATGTCTTCTAACTTCCGAGCCGACTAATCGGAGACAAAATGTAATACTGCTTGGTATGGCTAAATCTCAGACCGCCTATGGGTCCAAGATTGTAGAGGCTGTTTGAAAAGGGCTCAGGTATAGTTCGTCCCCAAGAGACCAACAAAATAGGGAATTTTGCGGTGATTACCTTACTCCATGGGTATAGTCTGAGACTCTCTTTGGCTTTTCAAACAACCTCTTAGACTAGTCTGACTGTGGTGTAGACCCCAAACTACCCAGACTAATATCGGGTCTTGATTAAGGTTGACCGCTCAGGGCTACAGACACCAAATCTACTCCAGCGGCTTCGCCATCCTCACTAATGGTGAGCTGAACGGGATCACCACAGTACTGAATCCCAGAACGAATATTTTGAGCCCCTTCCTGCTCCAAATCCTCAATGTAGCCACTTTTCATGGTTTCGGCTTCGGCCTTACTGGTGAAAGGACCAAAATAGTAGGTACAGTTCGGCAAACCAGTTTTGATTTCAAGCCACCATGCTTTGCGGGCACCAAAAAGATTTCCTAAGAAATTGCCAAAAGGGGTTTTCATAGTTTCTGCCTATCTAACTGAGAATTGTAAAACACTATGGACGGGGAAGGTCTGAGAATAAATACTGACCCTTTTGTTTATACCGGTTTAGATTTGGTTTTGCCAAGGGGACAGTTGAATTTTTGACTCCCATTGATGACGATAAATCTCGTAAAGGGCCATGCCCGTAGCAACAGATGCATTTAAGCTAGGCACTTTTCCCTGCAAGGGAATCGATACTAGCCCATCACAACTTTGTTGAACGCTAAGACTTAATCCCTGCCCTTCGGATCCAACTACAATTACAGTGGGTCAATCAAAACGGGTTCGGTAAAGCGGTTGACTAGCCTGGGAAGACAGACCATAAATCCAGAAACCTTTTTCTTTTAAGCTATCTAAAGCTCGTCTGAGATTTACGACCCGGGCAACCGGTAAATGCTCAAGGGCACCAGCAGCTACCTTGGCTACGGTTGAGGTGATTCCCGCTGCCCGTCGTTGAGGAATGATCATTCCCTGACCTCCCAAGGCTTCGGTAGTACGAATAATAGCCCCCAGGTTATGGGGATCGGTAATACCATCAGCGGCCACGATCACGGGTATTTTAGTCAGAGTCAGGGCTGCTTCTATCAGGTCCTCAAGATCTTGATAATCGTAGCAGGCGGTCTGAGCAGCAATGCCCTGGTGGTTAGCCCCTTCAGTAATTTGATTGAGTCGTTTAGTATCAACCTCATCGATCACCGCTCCACTAGCCTTGGCTTGGTCAATTAAACTCAAAAAACGAGGATCGTAACGAATTCGATCATTGACCCATACCCGGTTTAGGGGACGGTTACTTTCCAAGGCCGCCGATACCGCATGGCGACCATAGATCAGATCACTGTTGCTTTGCTCCTCTCTGGGTTCCGCATTAGGGTCTTGGCGATCGAGAGACTGATCCTTGAAGACCGGTGCAGTGTTCGCAGTCCTGGAGCGATAGGAGGGTCTTTGATCCCTGGATTCGAATCTTTGGTCCCTGGATTGGGGCCTTTGATCCCTGGATTCGAATCTCTGGTCCCTGGATTTGGGTCTTTGATCCCTGGATTCGAATCTTTGGTCCCTGGATTTGGGCCTTTGATCCCTGGATTCGAATCTCTGGTCCCTGGATTTGGGCCTTTAATCCCTGGATTCGAATCTCTGGTCCCTGGATTGGGGCCTTTGATCCCTGGGTTCGAATCTTTGGTCCCTGGATTTGGGCCTTTAATCCCTGGATTCAAATCTCTGGTCCCTGGATTGGGGGCTGGAGTCCTTAGATTCGGATCTACTTGGCCGAGGCCTGTCTTGAGAAGACTTAGCATTGCGATTCAGTCTGGGTTTGGGGGTGGGTTTTTGCGGAGCCATGGTTAGGAGGGCTAAGGTCTATATAGCCTAGCAGGTCTGCCAGGCGAGCTGGGTCGGTTAGATAAAGATAGCCAATTAAAGATTCAAATCCGGTAGCCTGTTGGTAGATAGAAGCCTTTAGCCGTTTAGGACCTTTGGAAGCAGCATTGCGCCCCCGTCGCAGAACTTCTTGCTCGTAAGTCGTCAGGCGGGGTAGGAGTTGCTCTACCCGCAGAGCCTGTTGTTCAGCTCTGACCTGACTCACCACCTGGCGGTGATAGGCATTAATTTTTTGAGGAGGAAGCAAAAAGGCGCTACGGACAAACAGTTCATAAACAGCATCACCAATATAGGCAAGAGCAACGGGCGATAGAGCCTGAACCTGTTCTTGGGAGAGCATTCCACCCTCAAGCATGGGCAATTTTCCCCGTTGGTATTATTTTTCCCACTGTAACACTCCCCCTAGGTTGACAAAAGTTATTAATTTAAATTCGTCAAGGCTCTTCTAATCTCTTGGCATAGGGTAGTTGACCGCCATATCAGAATGGAAATACCCCGATACGGGGATCAGGTTAGAGCTTCATTATTTAACCGATTATGATGGTAGATAATAGGAAAAAAATCAAAAATTTATCAAAAATATGGCCACAATTCTTGACATAGCAACTCAAACCGAAGGCTTTTCCACTCTGGTAGCCGCTGTACAGGCTGCCGGCTTGGTGGAAACCCTGAAAGGACCGGGACCCTTTACAGTACTGGCCCCTAACGATGAGGCCTTCGCCAAACTACCGCCAGGAACGGTACAGACTCTGGTACAAAATCCTCCCCAACTGGCCAGAATTCTTAAGTTCCATGTCGTGCCGGGCAAGTATACTCAGGCCCAGTTGATTGAGTTGGGAACCGCTATCTCCGCCGAAGGCGCTCCCATTCCCATTAGCGGCGAGGACGGCTTTGAGGTCAAGAATGCGACGGTGCTGGCGGCTGACATTGAGGCCGATAACGGCATTATTCATGTGCTGGATAGGGTGATTTTAATGGGGTAAGGGAGAACAGTAATGACCACCTCGAAGGGCTGCTGTAGCCTCGGGCCACCGAACCTCACCTGGCTCAATTGGAGTAGATAATTCCCATGCCCTCTTCTGACCCGGCTCCTATTCTGGAGCAGACCGCAGATCGTCTTTCTCCTGAGACCTGCCACCCGGAGGATAGCTTGACTACCTCCCTGGCTCAGGTGTTGGACGGCATTGCCGCCCCAGTAGGTTTGAAGGACCACCACCATCGCTGGCTGTTGGTTAATCGGGCCTATGGGGCTCTGGTGGGGTACAACCCGGAGGATTTAGTGGGCCGATCGGAGGCGGATATTGTTCCGGCCGCCCTGGCCCAATCCTGTAGGGAGGCTGAGGAGGTTGTACTACAGAGGGGAAAGGACTACGAACACCAGGTAGCCTGGCCCCAATCTGGCGGCGATCAGCGGATTATCTGGATTAAAATTTCTCCCCTCTGCCAGGGCTCCACTCCACCCCTGTTGGTGGTGACCTTGCGGGATATCACGATTCAGCATCAGGTGGAGCAGACTTTAAAGCATCAGGCAGAACGGGAGCGTCTTCTGGAGCAACAGGTAACGGAACGGACCGAAGAATTACAGATCGCCTTAGAGGTGGAAGCCAGCCTGAAACGGATTAGCGATCGGGTGCGAGACAGCCTGGATGTTAATCAGATCATGCTCACGGCCGTACAGGAATTAACCGAGGCTTTGGGCACCAAGGGATCTAATACGGCTCTATACAACCTGGAGCAGCGCACCTCGACCATTTACTACGAGTACAACAGCTCCAATAGCGCTATTCCGGCTTACCAGGGGCGAGTTTCCCAAATGGATGCCTTTCCTGAGGTTTACAACCAGTTACTGAGGGGCCAGTATTTTCAATTTTGTTCCATGATCCCTAACCCAGACCGGGGTTACGTCGCTATGCTAGCCTGCCCGATTGTAGATGATCGAGGGGTTTTGGGGGATTTATGGTTAATTAATGGTTGTGAGTATGGATTTAGTGATATTGAAATTCGTCTAGTCCAGCAGGTTGCCAACCAGTGTGCCATTGCCATTCGCCAAGCCAGGCTTTACGAGGCGGCCCAATCTCAAGTGAAGGAACTGGAACGGTTAAACACCCTCAAGGATGACTTTCTTAGTACGGTTTCCCATGAACTGCGGACGCCGGTTACGACTATGCGGGTAGCTCTACAACTACTGGGAGTACATCTGAATCAAGCTTTTAATATTAGCCAGGACGCCCATAAGCCTAAGGCTGATCAAAATCGATTAGCCCGTTACTTTCATATTTTGCAGGAAGAATGTGAGCGGGAAATTAGCTTGATTAACGATCTACTGGATTTACAGCGGCTGGATATGGGTAGCCATACTCTGCAAATGGAGCCGGTAATGCTTAAAACTTGGATACTGAGCTGGATTGATAGCTTTATAACCCGGGCTAAAAGTCGGGATCAAATCCTGGAAGTCGCCACGGCTGCGGTCCTACCCGTAGTTCATGTCGATCGCCCCAGCCTGGAGCGAGTACTGGCGGAATTACTGAATAATGCCTGTAAATATACTCCTCCGGGGGGGCGAATTACTCTGCAAGTGGAGACCGTGCCAGGTTCGAAAGACAGTCAGGTGGAATTTATTTTGACGAACACAGGGGTAACCATTCCCCCCAGGAAATTAGTCGGATTTTTGACAAGTTTTATCGGGTGCCCAGCGCCGATCGCTGGAAGCAAGGGGGCACGGGTCTGGGGTTAGCCTTGGTGAAAGGATTGGTCAGCCAGTTGGGAGGGGCCATTCGGGTTACCAGCGATCGCCAGATTACCTGTTTTCGAGTCATTCTGCCCACCCAACTAGCCCTGGCCCCACCGGTATAGTCTTCGCCTTTACCTCAACCCATTGCTCAGGAGACCATCCCATGGATCAGGAAACTCAGTCTGTCCGCTTTTACCAGGGCCAATTCGGTAACTACACCATTACTTCTGAGGATCTTCAGGGAGTTAGATTTTATCGACTGGGATTGGCGATCTCTGCTCTAGCCTTTGCGGGGGGAACGGGCCTGAGTCTGGCCAGTTCTGCCCAGCAAGCCCTCAGTGCCCCTGATCGGCGGTTGCTACCTTCTTTTCTGGCTAGGACTGGGGTTGAGTCTGGCCACTATTCACATTTACATGATAGTCCTGCACCGATTACTCCAGGGTTTTTGGTTAGTAGGGGGCCTTACCTCTTTGGCGATCGCCTATGGCTTTAAAACTCCCCTGGCCCAAACCGTGGTGGAACACCCCCAAACCCTATGGGGTATAGGGTTTACCTTTGCCGCCCTGACCGGTATTTATTTTAAGGAAGCTTTTTGCTTCAACCAGCTAGAAACCAAGCTACTAACTCCCCTGGTACCGCTCACCCTACTGGGACATTTGTTGGGATGGTTACCCCTACCCGTTAAGCAAGGGCTCCTGGCAGTATGGGCTCTACTATTTTTGATATTTGCTGTAGGCAAACTCACCCAACCGCTAATTCCCGATCTTGGCGACAAGTCGGTCTTTGATCACCTCAAGCAACACTGAAAAAACAGCACCATAGCTGCCTATCTGAACCCATCAGCTTATCCCTACTGAATCTGCAGGGTTACCCTCAATTGATCTGCCACTTCATGCTCAGATTCCCAGGGACGCCGTAACTTGAGCAGCAGGGGTGCGGTCCCCGGTGCCTTTGCCTGTAAACGAAACAGACGGGTTCCACCCCGGCCTACCCCAGTTCCAGGGGCGGCCTGATACTCGGAGCCCTTAATTTCAATCAATTGGGCATCGAGAGTATCCATTTCCCAGACGTAGCCAGTGCTAGGGTTTTCGGCCAGACGAATCAAAACCATATCCCCTACATGGGCAACAACAGTTTTACCAAGATCGCTGGCTACAATCATAACTTCAGACATATTCGAGCGGTTTCCTGAAGAGTGGTTGGCATGGCAGGCTACAGCCAGACCTGGCACAAAAGCGGGGAACAATAGGGTAAGGGATAAAACCACCCAACCCATGGACAATTTAGCGTACATCTTGAAATCGACTCATGGTTCTTAAGGGGCTGCCAGGTTAAAGACCAGGGCACAGCTATGATAGCCCTGGGATAGGGCAAAGTTGTGTCGTTAAGTCTAAAATGTGACGTTTCTCTACCTGCTTTGAGCGACTTTTAACCCAGTAGAAATATGTTAGAAACTGACCTCAACTCAGGAGGTCTGCTGAATCTGATAGTTAACTCGAAATGTAACCCATTGATCGTGGCTGAGTTCATAGTTAGGCGCGGCCAATACCCCGCTGTGGAGATCCTGTAGCAGGGCTTGAGCTAGTTTTAGAGGCTGACTGACAATTTGGGGGCGATCGGGTCGGGCGGGCATGGTACCGTTAAGGGCGATCGCTGCCAGGCAATGTTCAAAGGGCCGACGGCTGAGAATAAGATAGGTAGTTAAACGTCCATCTCCCCCTGGTAATGCCCACCCATTACCATTGACCGGCAGGTCCCAGGTTTGCTCAGGGGCTAATGCTAGTAGCCCGGGCTCTGGCCCAACCACTCCTACCAGGTCTGGATGGGGTGCTAACCCTAGCAGTACAGAGCATTGGCTCTGACTATTAAAATTAATTAAAGCCAGGTATAGAGCAAACCGGGAGCGATTCACCAGTCGGTACACCAGGGGAGTATGGGCTGGAATCAGCCCCACCTCGGAGCCAGGTGATAGGGATGGAGTTGGCGGCCAGAGTAATCCCTGGGGACCGCCCCGATCGCTCTGCTGGCCCATCAGTATCTGCCTCTGAGGGGATAGGGTTTCCAGAGTAATGGCGGCAGCCAACCAGGAAGCCCTGGCATTTTCGGTTAACTGCACCAGTTTGAGAGCTAACAAGTTCTCGAAATAGGGGACGAGGCGACCAATGGCACCCTTAATGGCCTCCTCTCGACTCAGCCAGGTGCCCGGCAGGAGTCTACGGTGGGGAGAGAATAAACCATAGCGACCTTCCTGGCCCGGCGGGGTGGCCTGAGATAACCTACTGCTGGCCCCTGCCGCACCGGGTAAAGCGGCGGTTAGGGTAACTTCGGTTGGTTCAGACAGGCGACCAAACAGACAATCCGCCCCCCTATCACCAGCAGTAATCGCCGTCACAAAGGGAATTGTAGCCAGAGCACTGGTGGCATCAACCCGTTCAAAGCGTTTTAATTGATGATCAAGGGCTACCACCAGATCAATGGTTTGGGGTAACAGGCGAACTTTCTCATAGAGGGGTTGACCCAGCGCTGGTAGGGTTGCCTCGGGGTTAAGAAGACGGGCCGTAGCCTTAAGACCATTACGGGCCTCTAGTCGCAGTTCTAGTGGATGATCATCATCTGCGATCGTCATCAGGCGAGTCCCTGGTTGCACATAGCGTAGAACCTCTGGATCGAGGCCCCCCAACCATAGGGATAGGGGCCGATCACTACGATCTCTGGCGATCACCACCCCATCACTAGAGGCCAGAGCAGGAGTCAGAAAGTAGGCGGTTGACTGGGGTTTTTGCAGGGACCGGCCACCGACCACAGTCTCTAATTTGGGTCTGATGGGTAATTCTCCAGCATTAGCCAATTTCCCCATCCACACCTGAGGATTAGGATTGGGCAGGGTCAGCCAGAGTTGCTGGGTCAAGCTATAGGTCAGCAGTCCCGCACTAAAACCATCCCACGGCCCCTCCAGGACCAAATTGCCAGGGGCAGCGGCCCGCAATAACAAACCTGGCCAGGTGGCATCTGACTGTTCTACCGGAGCGGCTTGCCAGCCATAGGGCAGGCTGCCTATGGGTAAGGTGGGCCGCGATCTCACCTTAAAATTACCCCAGCGACCGTAGCCCCCGTCCTGACTACCCGCGTCAATTACCGTGGTCAGGTGGGGACTGAGGAGGGGCTGTAAATGGGCTCGCACCTCCGCCTCTAAGAGATCCCCAGGGCAGGGTTATCTTCCCTAGGTAACTGGCTATCAACAGTCACCCAAGCCTGACGCAGCAGGCCTGAATCCGTATCCAGGCGCACCTGACTACCATAGCCACTAAAATGCAACACAGCCACATCCTCTGACTGCATCTGCTGCACCAAATGGTAATCAATCGCCTCTAAAATCGCTGTTCGGGTGGCCTGGCGATCGGTTAGGGTAACAATATCAGCGGCTTTAAACCAAATCGACACACCAACAGTTCCCGCTGCATCTCAACATCGGTGAGACAGCCCCGTAACAACCAATCCTCCCCTGCAATGGAATCAAGGGCCACAGCGGGATATTGATTAATCCCAATCAGTAAAGCCAGCTTACGGCGGCCAGGCTTAGCCAGAGCCCGGTAATAGGAAACCGGAGCTAACCCCAGCCCCAGAGTGGCCAGGGCCATTCCCCCCTGATGTAAAAAGGCCCGTCGTGTTAATTCCACCGCCTCAGTTCCCTGCGTTTAGCTCACCGCTTCCGTCACCCGCATAACCCTGGCCAATTCTGCTGCCACCTCTGGCCGAGAAAACTCGGGGGAGGTAGCTCACCCCGCCGCAGCATTTCCCTAACCTTAGTCCCCGATAGGTGAATCCGTTCTTCCTGACGGCTAGGACTAGTTTTAGAAGTAGCCATGCCCCCCGTACGGGTACAGTAAAAGGCGTGTTCAAACTTCATGGGACTAATGCCCAAATCCCCCGGTTCAAATTCATCAAAGATATACTGAGCGTCGTAGGTGCCGTAGTAATCGCCGACTCCAGCATGGTCTCGACCCACAATGAAATGGGTACAGCCATAGTTTTTACGAATTAGGGCATGGAAGATCGCCTCTCTGGGGCCAGCGTAGCGCATGGCGGAAGGATTGATTGCCAACATTACCCGTTCTGCCGGGAAATAGTGCTCCAGCATGATTTCGTAGCAGCGCATGCGCACATCCGCTGGAATATCGTCGGACTTAGTGGCCCCCACCAGGGGATGGAGAAAAAGGCCATCAACGGTTTCCAGGGCACATTTTTGAATATACTCATGGGCCCGGTGAATTGGATTACGGGTCTGAAATCCCACAACAGTTTGCCAGCCCCGTTCCTGAAACAGTTGTCGAGACAACACCGGATCAATCTGATAACGGGGAAACTGGGGATGGGGATCGCGCTGTAAAAGCCAGACTGGCCCCGCCAGATTCACCGGCCCCTGGTCATAGACTACCTGCACGCCAGGATGGTTAGGATCTTCGGTACGATACACCTGCAAGGCTTCTCGAACCTTGTCATAGGTGTACTTTTCCTGGAGTTCCAGGACCCCCACAAAACGTCCGCTGGGATCATCTAAACGAATCCATGCCCCCTCCTGGAGGGGAGCGGCCGCAGCTTCGCTAACGGACAGGGTAATGGGAATAGCCCAGACCAAACCATTAGCCAAGCGCATATCGGCAACCACCCCGTCGTAGTCGGCTTTGCCCATAAACCCATCCAGAGGGCTAAAGCCACCAATGGCAATCATCACCAGGTCAGAAAAGGCCCTTTCATCCAGCCCTACCCGGGGCATAGTCGCCGCCTTTTCTAAAAATAAAGCCGCCTGATCAGGGCTGGCAAGACGATTAACGAGGGTGCCGCCGTGGGGGGCGATACCATTTTTATGGAGAGTCATTCAGATACCTTTTACCTTAGGGCGGCGATGTCATGCAATCGGTTCAGAGACAGGCTTGATAGAACGTCAGGATGGGCAACCCTGGCAGCGATTCCTAATCCCTTACTTAATGAAATTACATATCGGGAACAATGTCATCCTCTTCCATTTCTAAAGATTGGACCTATCCTTAATTAGTTTTACATCATTAAATTTTAGGCACAGGGCCCCGTTCCCTCTGGCCGTTAAATCCCCCAGCGAGATCGCGTCTATGTCTTCCTTTTCTCTCCCTTTTTGCCATCAACCGGCCTGGCTCCAGCCAGGTCTTTGGGCCGCCCTGGTAGGAAGTAGCACCCTGGTGGGTAGCCTGGCTGGGGTGACTACCGCCCTGGCGAGCGAGGTACTCTCTTCCTGGCGGTTTGATCCGATCGCCCAACAGCTTACCCTCACCCTACCCAAACAAATTACGCCCACCTACCACCTCAGCGCCGATGGTAGGGCGATTCTGCTCGACTTACCCCAAACCCGGTTGGGGTCAAGTCCAACCCAAGCCGAATACCAGGGACCGATCCGTCAGGTGCGCCTAACCCAGATGGATGATAATCGGGTAGAAGTGCGGCTAGAACTGGATAAAACCATCGTCATTAGAGCCGATCAGATTCAACTGCTAGCAGTGGCAGCGGGCGATCAGGCGCGCTGGACTTTAACTGCCTCCAGTCAGAGCGCGCCTTCCTCAACGGGGGGCATGGCGGTGAGTTTACCCACCCTACCAGCAGACCCTAACCTGAAGTGGCCCTATCAGGGGGTCGGTCGCTTTAGTATTGCGGCTGCCAATCTAATGTTGCCAGGCAACCTGGATCGTTTTAACCAGTTACCCCAAACCCTGGCCCTGGACTCCCTACCTCTAGGACAAACGGAAAATTCTCAGGTCAGCGTTCCCAGTCTGGAGGAATTGGATCGGGCCGTTGGGGTGGCCCTGACGCCAACCGAGCCCCATCCCCCTACTGATATCGCCAGCCTACCCCAGCGACCATCCCAGGCCTCTCCTGGCGCTGGTCAGGAGAGCCAACCTTTAGTAGCCAAGGTGGCTGAATCCGCCTCGGTTGGGGTGGCCACTCCGGCTCCAGCGTCAGTTATTACCCCAGCCCCCCAGAGCACAACTGTCACAGTTACCCCAACGGCATCACCCCTAGCCCCTATTACCCAGGAGCCGATTATCCCAAAACCAAGCTCCACCAGATCCCCAGCCCCAGTCCTATCGATTCCAGTGCTAGCAGAGGAGCCCCCTGGTCTAGCCCCCAGCCAACGGCTAGCAGCAGCACCGATTAGCTTTGGCACCCCGCTGCCGGATCGCAGCCCAGGTTCGTCGCCAGAAAACCGCGATCGCTCCCTTCCTCCCGATGTCCTGATTGCTTCAGGAACAGTTCTAGAACTGCGATACCCGGGCCCAGATCCCCTCACCCTCCATCGTGATCTACCCCGCAACGAGGTGCTGATATTAGCCAGGGAAATTCGCGATCCTGTTACCAATGGGGTGATTGCACCGGCGGGCAGCCAACTCGTAGGCCAGTTTGAAACCCAACCCGATAACAGCCAACGTTGGATTAGTCGGTTACTGATTCTTCCTGGCGGCGAGCGAGTTCCCTTTACCAGCAGCTCCGGCTACCTGGTAGGCAACCCCCAGATAAATGGCAATAATCTCGCCCTGGGAGCCGGAGTTGGGGCAGTGGCAGCAACCGTATTAGGGGGTCTCAGTGGTATGGGCATGCTGGGGGGAGCCCTACTAGGGGCGACTACCAGTGTGGGCACGGCTCCTCAAACCCTGGTGATTGAACCCGGTCAGGTGATTCACGTCGAGGTCATGGCAGATATTCCCCGGTCCCTTCCCATTGCCCTAGCCCCGGTCACCGCCCAAACCTGGGGCACCCAACCCAAGTGGTAAACCTGGAGAAACCCCAGGCCCCGAATCAATAAGCATCTGGGCCAAGTCGATGCCGTTGTTCCCATTCCCGGTTAAGTTAATATAATAAAGAGATTTTATAGTACACATGGACTAAATTGCCGGTGATCTGGTTAACTTCCTTAGGCCTCAAGTTCAAAGGCAAAATCAACCCTTGTCTGTTTCTGATCCAGAATTTCTTCTCCACGGCTAGAGCGCCTTTTCTCAGGGTAACTTTGGCAGGGAGCATACTCCTGGGGGTTTGGAGTTGTAGTCAACCCCCTAACTCAATCCCCCCGTAAGGTAAATCTTTATCAGCGATGGACCCTACAGCCAGGAGATAACCTGGCCGGATATCGGGTCCAAAGTAGCCTCGGGGACATTGCCCTTGACCTCCGGGGAAATAAAATATTTATGCCCTTTGACGGGGAGGTTGAACCTGATGCAGAACAGCAGGCCCTTTGCCTGATCGTCTCCAGTCCAGAGGTTCCGGCCTACCTATTTCGCCTCTGTGGAGTTAAGAATAGACGTCTAGGTAAGTTAGACAAGGGTAGCAGCTTTGGCACCGCTGAAACCATGGCCTTTGCCACCCTGCGACGGCAAGCCGATGGTACCTGGGCAATGGTAGAACCATCTGACAAACTCCTGAGTCAATTTCTCCAAGCACCTTAAGAAATTGGTAACCGTTCAGAGGTTCCTGAAGAATTAAGGGTTCCAGAGCCGCTATAGCGGTATGGTAAAGCCTATGAGCCAAAGCAGTGAGCCTAGTATAGACATCAGCGGCATCTCCATTTCTGCCTCAGATTGGGAGGCTACCCCCGCCAGCGTGAAAGCTCTGGTAGCGACCCTTATCGAGACCATCAGTCGTCTAGAAGACCGGGTCAGCCACTTAGAAGAGCATCTCAACCAGAATTCGCAAAACTCATCTCGTCCCCCCTCAAAAGATGGGTTTGGTGCGCCCAAGGGCACTGAGAAAGGCAAAGGGGGTGGTAAGCGTGGGGCTCAACCGGGTCACCCGGGTCATTCCCAGAAGTTGTATCCACCCGACGCCTGTCAGGGTATAGTCGAGCATCGACCAGAGACCTGTGCTCACTGCGGAGAAACAACCCGGAGCCCATTACCACTATCGGTACATCCTGGTGGCTATGGCGAGCGTCTAAGTCCAGTTTTAGCCTTGCTGAGTGGAACCTATCGCCAAAGCCATCAGCAAGTCAAAACCTGTTTAGCGGCCTTGTTTGGCATCGAGATGTCAACTGGGAGCATCAACCGTCTGCGTCGGGAAGTGAGTTAGGCGGTGGTAGAGGCGGTGGCAGAGGCCCAGGCCTATGTGCAGCAGGAGGCGGTGATTCACAGTGATGAGACCGGCTTTCGCCAAGGCAATAGCGATGGTCAGAATACTGCAAAGAAACGGGGTTGTATTAAACGTCAACTATTTTGGCCGGTTCGCGTCAATTATTTTGGCCGGTTTTTGTCATCAGCCAAGGCTCGTTGTTTAGCGGTCTGTTGACGAAAGCTCTCTACGGGCGTATCTAGCGGTTGGGGGACTAGCGTAAAAAAGAGGGTACATGGACAGTAGTCCTTGTACCCAAATAAAAAATGCTGGTTGACTGACAAAACTTAGTCAGAGGCATACTGGTAGGTGCGTATCTTGAACTCAATTCGATAGGTGCGTTCATCATGTTGCTTCCGAGATGCCATGGCTGGTTGAGGGTCTTTAACGTGAGTGAAACAAACTGAGTCAATCAGTTGCCAGCCTTGTATCAAGGCGGTTTTGACCCAGTCCCAGCCAATTCGAAAATAACTGTTACCCCGAAACCAATGGGGGTCGACCCGGCGGCGCTGGCCCGATGCCACCACATCAACCCCTTGGGCAGTGACATAGAGGGTGGCCACCGCCAGGATAAAGCAAAGTCGAGAGAGGGCACAGACAGAGCGAATTTCGGACTTTTGTAAGTTCCAGCCGCCTGACTGGTCATCTAAAAAACTCTCCTCGATATCGAAACGCAACCCGTATTCCTCAAAGGTATGCAGGCTGGTGGGTTCATCGCTGAGGATGGCCCAGAACTCGCCGTTGACATTGTTACAGCCCAAGGCAACGTGTACAGGCCCAAACCAAGCTCGTCTGTGCACCTTGACGGTATGAAAGCAGCGGGCCTCACCCCGCTGGAGATGAATATCCTTGAGTTGTCGCCAGCCTTTACTCGACCGCCAAATCCAGGTGTTGCGTTTAATCCGAATCCGGTAGTGCCAGCCTAAGGTGGTAGTGATCAGCTTCATGGCTTTGAGGTGAACAAAGCCCCGGTCAGCCAGCAAGACCACCTTGACCCCTGCGGGTAATCGGTGGGCTCCCTGACATAGCATTTCCCGGTAGGCTTCAAAGGCGACTGAGGCACTGTCATGTTTTAAGACCCGCCAGATGATCGGTAAAGCTCGGCCTCGATACACTACGGACAAGCGCACCAGGCAATACTCTTCCCAGTACAGGGAGGTATCTAAGCTGAGATACAAGCATCCCTCTCCCCAGGTAGCCAAGGCGGCTTGAATCAAGGGTTTATAAAGGCGGTGAATGTTGATACGGCTATTATGTAGCCAGCGACTCACCCGCCGCTGTTTGCTTTGGGCCTGTAGTCCACGGCAAGGTAGGTAAGGTAGCCAGCGGGTCAGACTAACCTCGCCGCGCTGAATCAGGGCGGCCACAATGCTTAAGCAGCTCGTCAAGTGAGCTCGGTGAGCCCAGGGCAGTGATTGACCCAACCAGGTATTTAGGGCATTGTAAAGGGGGGAAATAGGGTTCTCGGTTTTGAGTGGTATCTAACCTTAGAACGCTGTGCCCCTCTTGTCCTCAAGATGACTCAAATCACCACACAGCAAGCTATTCAGCCATTAGCGATCAACTTTTGTCAGTCAAGCAGTATCCTCAGTACTGCTTGACAGCACCAATATTCTACGCTCTACACCGAAGACATGGGCGGCAACCTAGTGATTGACGATGCGTTAATTATCGTCAATCCATTTCGTGAAATAACCAAGTACAAGTAATTGTTTTACCTGCTGTCGAGTCCTTAGGGGAAGCCTGCCGCCGCCGCCACCAGGCCGTCTATGCCATCCACAGCCTCTCCACCGGAGTCCCCTAACTGGCTAGGGAACTGAGCCAGGCTCTACTCCCAGAGGTATTAGGTACTATTTCCTAGGTCAATCCCCCGACTTACAGCGCACCCGGCTACCCTTGGCGATCGCACCGGTGGGGTAGGCCTCAAATCTCCACATTAGGGAGTACTTTAGACCCCAGCGGAGTGGTTTCCATGGGGCAAAAAGCTGGTTTACAATAGACCCAGGGTTGCGGTCGTAATTGAAACCAAAGTTTAGAACGTAGATTTCCTGATAAACCTCTAGAGTCCTATAGTATTTTCTAGGTTAACCATGCGCTTTCTTGCCTTCTTCGGTGGCCTGGCCTTAATCTTGCTGGGCATATACTTTCTAGGTAGTAACATCATCTTCACCACCCACGCCTATCCCTGGTGGCGGGGGGTGGCCGCTGACCTATCGGTAATCAGCCTATGTCTGGGGGTACTGGTGCTGATCTTTCTGCCCTCTAGCCTTAAATCCTACGGTTGGCTGGGGGTGATCGCCGGTATCCTCTGTGTTTTCCTCAGCAGTCGGGCTATCTTGAACCCCACCAGTCTCTGGCAGTTCTTTATCGCCCTGATGGCCATCGGCTTTGGCTATAAGTTGCTGACCACTCGTCTTGACTAACTAAGGTTTCTCCTTACCTTGCCTGGGCTTTAAACTCCCATAAAACTTTAGTGCCCTGGCGGCCCCTGCTTTCTCCCTAAGGGAGTGATCGGCTGTAATGGGAATAATCAGCTAACCATAAACCCTGGCTACTATCCTCAATGGCAAGCAAATCCTCTCATAATCAACCCTTGGCCGCTAGCCGGGATGCGGTTTTGGTGGGCTTAATACCGGCCCTGACCCACAATCTTTCCCTGGCGGCCCAGGCGGTTCGAGACGGGGCAACCACCCTGATCCAGCCTGGGGCTGGGCTGATCACCCAGGTTGGCACCGTTAGCGAAAATCCCTACAGTTTTGGCTTTGCCCTCGAACACCTGCAGGCCCTTGGCTTCAACCTCAACGCCGCCCTCAGGGGGCAGATAGCCGGGCCTACCAAATTCCTGTGGATGGCACTCAGTTTGGCCCCGATATCTACATCGATCAGGCTGGGCAGGTGATTGCTCAGTTTCAAGTCAAGGGGGGTTCCAGCGACTACGTTGAAACCATGGTGGCCTCGGGTCGCTATCGGGATCCAATTGTGACCAATGTTAAAAATGCTCACCTTAGGGGCACTTCAACGGTGATCTCCGCCGATGGGGTTTGCAGTATCCCGATGCCCCTGGCAGCGGGGGTTAATATTTAAAGAAACCCCACAGCGGGCTGTGGGGGCTAATGAGTGTGATGTTTAAGGCGTTTGCCTGAACCTTCACTTTAGGGGTAAAAACAACCTTAATTCCCCAGCCATAGGTTGTCTTAAGAGTTAGGTCTGTATTTCTAGCCTGGTAGGGCCCCAAGAGGCCGCCAAAATACTATCCGTAGGCAGTCATCCGATTCCGCAGGCCTCGTTTGGGACTTTTCTTCAGCTTTCCAAACAACCTCTCAAAGACGATCTATCCATTGCACCGATAACAATCTTGAAAAAGAGTGTGTCAATTTAACAGACTCGTGGCAAACTGGCACTGAATTGGGTACTTTGCCCAGAGATATAGACTGGCTTTTAGGGATGAGGTGGAGCTATGGCATTTGAATACCCGGAAAATCTAAAATATTTAGATAGCCATGAGTATGCCCGGGTGGATACAGAGGAAGAGGATCTGGTGATCGTCGGTATCACTGCCTTTGCCATTGATCAGTTGGGAGATATCGTTTTCCTGGAATTACCTGAGCCAGGAGAAACTGTAGAAAAGGGGGAATCCTTTGGGGATATCGAGTCGGTCAAGGCGGTAGAAAAGCTCAAATCTCCGATTACTGGAGAAGTGGTAGAGCGCAATGAGGTTTTACTAGAGGCCCCTGAAGACATTGCCAATGATCCCTACGGCGACGGCTGGCTGATTAAGGTCAGAGCGGAAAACCTAGAGGAAGATCTAGAAGATGCCATGTCCCATGAAGAGTACAAGCTCAAGGTGGGCTCTTAGTCCTTTGCCCATGGTGCCTATCGGCTTCAACTGCGGCCTCGATCGCCAGAGGCAGAGGTTTACTAAAAATTCTCACCACTCCCTCAACCGGTAAGGTTTCTCCCCTAGACCAACGGGCAGACTGGCCAATTGGTAGAATTTATTTCAGAATGTAAAGATGATTTAGATTAATCTAAATTTGATTTTTATATCTGAAATTTACGACAAAAGGCTATGACTCCGCCCCTCTCCCAATCTACTCGGGCTGCTTTCCAGGCTTTAGCCACTTTTACCCCTGAGACTCCCGGACAAGCACCACCACAGCCAACCTGGAGTCCTTTTTTGGCTCGCCATCTAGGACCCGCTCCTGAAGATATTGCGACGATGCTGAAGGCGCTGGGCTATGAAGATCTGGAGCAGTTGATCGAGGCTACGGTGCCAGAGGCAATTCGGTTGCGGCGAGCCTTGGATTTGCCCCAGGGCCTAGAGGAAACAGCTGCCCTGGCCAAGCTGCGGGCGATCGCAGAGCAGAACCAGGTGTGGCGATCCTTTATTGGCCTGGGCTACACCAACACGGTTACCCCCCTGGTGATTCAGCGCAATATTTTAGAAAATCCAGGTTGGTATACCCAGTACACCCCCTACCAACCAGAAATTGCCCAGGGGCGACTGGAAGCCCTGTTGAATTTTCAGACCCTGGTGACAGACCTGACGGGCATGGAAATTGCCAACGCTTCCCTGCTGGATGAGGGAACGGCGGCAGCCGAGGCCATGACCCTGGCCTATAATGCTCGCCAGCATAAAACTGCCAAAACCTTCTGGATAGCGGCAGACTGCCATCCTCAAACCATCGAGGTGGTAAAAACCCGGGCTCAACCCCTGGGGATTGAGGTGGTGGTGGGCGATCGCCAGCAGCTTAGTTTTGACCTGCCCCTATTTGGTCTATTACTCCAGTACCCTGCCACCGATGGGTCCCTTTACGATGCCACCGACCTGGTGGCCCAGGCTCACCAAGCGGGGGTACTGGTGGCCGTGGCCGCCGATTTGCTCAGTCTTACCCTACTGCGTCCCCCCGGAGAGTTTGGGGCTGATATTGTGGTAGGCAATAGTCAACGCTTTGGTGTCCCCTGGGCTTTGGTGGACCCCATGCCGCATTCTTTGCCACTCGCCAGGTCTATGCCCGTAAATTGCCTGGTCGGCTGGTGGGGGTTTCTAAAGATGCCCGGGGCAATTCGGCTCTACGTCTGACCCTGCAAACTCGGGAACAGCATATCCGTCGCGATACTGCCACCAGTAATATCTGCACCGCCCAGGTCTTACTGGCGATTATGGCCAGTATGTACGCGGTATACCACGGTCCCCGTGGTCTTGAGCAAATTGCCCAACGGATTCATCACAGCACGGTAGTTCTAGCTCAGGGGCTAACCCAACTAGGCTTTGGCTTGGTCCATAGCGCCTTTTTTGACACCCTTGCCATTTCTACTGGTGATCAAACAACCGCAATTCTGGATCGAGCCTCCCATCATCGCATCAATCTGCGGCAGTTGAGTCCAACCCAACTAGGTATCACCCTGGATGAGGCCACCACCTCCCAGGATGTTCTTGATCTCTGGACTATTTTTGGCGGCCAGGAGGCGGCTCGGGGGCTTGCCTTTCTGCTGTCAGATCCTACCCTGAAGGTGGCCTTACCCTCCGGGCTTCAGCGCACCTCTGCCTATTTAACCCATCCGGTGTTTAATCGCTACCACTGCGAAACCGAAATGTTGCGTTACATTACCCGGTTGCAGAGTCAGGATCTGTCCCTGGCTACCGCCATGATTCCCCTGGGGTCCTGCACCATGAAACTGAACGCCACCGCTGAAATGGCACCAATTACCTGGCCCCAGTTTAGTCAGATTCATCCCTTTGCTCCCGCCGATCAAACCCAAGGCTACCGCCACCTGTTTGCCGATCTGGAAACCTGGCTGGCAGAAATTACTGGCTTTGCCGGTATCTCTCTGCAACCCAACGCTGGCGCCCAGGGAGAGTACGCTGGGCTCCTGGTAATTCGAGAGTACCATCGCCAGCGGGGTGACCACCATCGTACGGTCTGTCTGATTCCCCAGTCGGCCCACGGCACCAACCCAGCCAGTGCGGTAATGGCGGGCATGCAGGTGGTTACCGTTGTCTGTGACCAGGCTGGTAACATTGATGTGACCGATCTGCAAGCAAAGGCGGAGAAGTACCAGGCCAACCTGGCGGCCTTGATGGTTACCTATCCCTCGACCCACGGGGTGTTTGAAGCGGAAATTCAAACTATTTGTGATCTGGTTCATCGCCATGGTGGGCAGGTGTATATGGATGGGGCCAACCTCAATGCTCAGGTGGGGGTGTGCCGTCCTGCCGATTTCGGGGCCGATGTGTGCCACCTTAATCTCCATAAGACCTTCTGCATTCCCCATGGCGGCGGTGGGCCTGGAATGGGGCCAATCGGAGTCAAAGCCCACCTGCTGCCCTACCTGCCCGGTCATAGCCTGGTGCCCACAGTGGGGGGTGAACAGGGGATTGGGGCGGTAAGTGCAGCCCCCTGGGGCAGCGCCAGTATTTTGCCGATTTCCTGGATGTACATCACCATGATGGGGGAGAAGGGCTAAAACGGGCCACTGAAGTAGCCATTCTCAGTGCCAACTATATTGCTAAGCGGCTTGAGGGCTACTACGACATTCTTTATACCGGTCAAAATGGTCGGGTAGCCCACGAGTGTATTGTTGACGTGCGAGATTTCAAGCAATCTGCTGACCTGGGGGTGGAAGATATTGCCAAACGCCTGATTGACTATGGTTTCCATCCCCCAACTATGTCCTGGCCGGTGGCGGGCACCTTGATGGTGGAACCCACCGAAAGTGAGTCTCTAGCAGAGTTAGATCGGTTTTGTGAAGCAATGATTGCCATTCGGGAAGAAATTCGCGCCGTTGAAACCGGTGCCGCCGATCGCCAGGTCAACCTGTTGAATCAAGCTCCCCATACCGCCGTCGATCTGGTTAGCGATTGGGCCCGCCCCTACGATCGCCAGAGGGCCGTATTCCCCACCACTTTTACCCGACAGTCAAAGTTCTGGCCAGCGGTCAATCGCATTGACCAGGCCTACGGCGATCGCCATCTGGTCTGCTCCTGTGCGGGTCTGGACTCCTATGATCAGGCTTGAGCTTGGCATCGCTGCTGTAGTAGCCTTAGATCAAGCTTTAAATCAGCTTCCTGCTCCCCATCTTCAGATTTATGCATTCTGCTTCCCCCACCCCTGGATTAATGGCTCGACTGACGGCCGCTCTCTGCAGTCTATTTTTTTGCTTGGGGCTGGCCATGACTCTGGCGGTGAACCCGGCCCAGGCGATCGCGGTGTTTCAGTTACCTACCCTCTCCGCCGGTGCCACCACCTGGTTGGTGGATGACGCCAACATTATCAGCCGCCTGAATGAAGGTAAAATTACCAGTCAGTTAAGTAACCTGGCCACCACCACAGGCACGGAGGTGCGGTTGGTAACCATTCATCATTTTGACTACGGCGAAACGGTACAAAGCTTCACGGATAAGCTCTTCGATCGCTGGTACCCGGCCACCACCGATCAGGCTAACCAGGTATTGCTGGTGTTGGATGAGGTGACTAAAACCGTGGGTATTCGAGTCGGAGAACAGGCGGCTACCGCCCTACCCCCTGACCTGGCCACCAGTGTGGCTCAGCAGACCGTACTGGTACCTCTATTACAGGGCGATAAGTATAATCAAGCTCTACTGGCTGCCAGCGATCGCTTGGTGGCCGTGCTTAGTGGCCAGCCTGACCCTGGAGCTCCGGCTTTTGATGAAACCTTTGATAGCCAGAGTGAAAGCACCTTTGCCAGTGCCGAAACTACCGAAGAGAATCGGGGTAATAACGCCGTCCTGCTGATTGTGTTGCTGGTGCTGGCTACGGTTATTCCTATGGCCACCTATTTTTGGTACGTGGGTTTTGGCAATTAAAAGTCCCAGGTTTGGGACCGGGGTTTCAAAGCTAAACCACCCAAACCTGCCCGATTTAGCCATAGCAGCGGGCTAAATTTCTACCCACTGACGTAGCAAATTAGTGTAGGTTTTGTGGATTAGATCGAATTCTGGAGTTTTGCCATATTGTTCAAACAGCGATCGCTGTACCGTGTCTAGATCAAAGAGAATTTCCCGGTGGTGGGGGTGCCGCACCAGGCTCTGGACCCAGGTGACCGCAGCCAAGCGCACCCCATCGCTGACCTCCGCTACGGCATGGAGACAGGTAGAAGGGTAGAGCACCATGGAGCCCGCTGCCAGCTTAAAGGCTTGGGGGCCCTGGCCGCTATCAATCAATAATTCTCCCCTGGTAGCTATGGGGTTGACTGAGAAAGAGGGTGAGGGATAGATCGGAACGGCTGCGAGGGGGGGCCCCCATCAGGGCGTTATCGGTATGCCAGCCGTAGGCCATACCCGGCCCGTAGCGATTGATTAAAGCTGGCCGAATGCTGTGGGGTCGGGCAATGGCTTGAAACAGAGGGTTGCTGGCCAGGGCCTCGGTAACTATGGCTTTGATCGATTGGGCGGTATCCGTATCACCCCGCAGTTGCTGATTATGTTTAACCGGTTGGGCAAATATACCGGCGGTTTGCTTGCCGTCAACAAATTCCGCACTGACCAGGTATTGATCAATGGTGGCCAGGTCTTCGGGGGTCAACACCCGATCAATACAGGTAATCATGGGTTACCGGTGCCATAGAAGCTGGAGTCAATTATAGTGGGTCTGACCCATGGGCTTGTATCCCACGGCCTTACTCCCCACAGATCCATGGCTACCCTCAATTTCAATACGACCAATGCTACCTTTCGTCAGCTCCTCGGCAATGGCCTCAGTTACCATGTGCCTCCCTTTCAGCGAGACTATTCCTGGGGTGAAGACGAGTGGGATGACCTCTGGCAAGACATTACGGCCCTGTTTGACAGCGATGGCGAACCCGCCCACTACATGGGGTATCTGGTGCTGCAATCCTCCGACAGCAAGCACTTTCGATATCATCGACGGACAACAGCGCCTGACCACCCTGAGTATTCTGGTGCTGGCGGGTCTGTCCTATCTCAAGGATCTGGTGGCGGCGGGACTGGATGGGGTGGATAATAGCCGTCGCCAGGCCCAGCTGCAAAACAGCTACATAGGTTTTGTAGATCCAGTGAGTCTGGTGCCCCAGTCCAAGCTATCCCTCAACCGCCATAGCAACCGCTTTTATCAAACCTACCTGGTACCCCTCGATCGCCTACCCCAGCGCGGTTTGAATGCCTCTGAGCACCAACTGCGTAAGGCCTTTAACTGGTTTAAAGACCGGATTAAAAACCGTTGCGGAGCCCAGCCCGAGAGTGGTAAAGGGTTTGCCGCCTTTCTCGATGCCCTGGTAGATAAGCTATTTTTTACCGTGATCACCGTTACCGATGAGCTGAATGCCTTTAAGGTGTTTGAAACCCTCAATGCCCGAGGCGTCCGGCTGTCTTCCACCGATCTGCTGAAAAACTACCTATTCTCCCTGATTAGCGCTGGCGAGATCCACGCAACCGAGGTACAAGCTCTAGAGGACCGATGGGAAAGAATTGTAGGCCTGTTGGGCAGTGAGAGTTTTCCTGAGTTTCTGCGGGTATTTTGGAATAGCCGGTACAAACTGGTGCGGAAGACCGATCTGTTTAAGGCGATTCGTCGTCATGTTACTACCCGGCAGGGGGCCTTTACCCTGGTGCGGGATCTGGACTACTGCGCCGATATCTACGCCGCTCTGCGGGATGGTCAAGACAACCGCTGGCGACTCGATGAGCGGGACGCCCTGAAGCAGCTGATGATGTTTGGGGTGCGTCAGCCCCTGGCGATGTTGTTGGCCTGCTATCAACGGTTTTTCCAGAGCGATCGCTCCGCTTTTAGCCGAATTCTGCGAGCCATTGGGGTAATTTCTCTGCGTTATAACGTTATCTGTAACCTGCCCACCCACGAGCAAGAAACCCTCTATAACGATGTCGCCCGCAAAGTCTCCGAGGGTACCTACGGTCGCTATAGCCAGGTGCGCCAGGCACTGCGCCGGATTTACCCCGATGACGCCCAATTTAAGGGAGCTTTTGCAGAAAAGGAATTACGCACCACCCATAGCCGTAATAAAAAGATTGTGCGTTACATTCTGTTTGCCCTTGAAAAGCAGCGATCAGGCCAGGACCTGGATAGCGATAGTGCCACCTACAACCTGGAGCATATTCTGCCGGAGCACCCCTCCTCCGCCTGGGCCTACATTGACGAGGCTAAACAAAACCGCCTGATTTATCGTCTGGGTAACATGACCCCCCTGGAAGCGGCTCGCAACCGGGACCTGAACAATAGCGACTACGGGGTGAAGCGATTGGTGTATACCACCAGTGACTTTCAACTAACCCAGGCGATTGCCGAACGCTATGACCATTGGGATGAGGAAACCATTGAAACCCGCCAAAAGTACCTGGGGGATATGGCCGCCGGTCTCTGGCGAATTGATTTCGGGGAAGCTTGATGGGGCGAGTGCATCCCAGTTTTGCAAGTTTGCCCTCATCCCCCAGCCCCTTCTCCCAAAAAGGGAGAAGGGAAGCCGAATTCAAAGTCCCTCTCCCGCCTTGGGAGAGGGATTTAGGGTGAGGGCTACAAAAGTGGGAAGCTTGATGGGGCGGGCCCCTCCTGATTATTGCCACAAAAACCCAACCCCCCGTTTACCTAAAATATAGTCATCAAATACCAGTTGTCCTGGCTGATGGGCCATACCGAAACAGACGTGCAGGGGCAACAAATGCTCTTCTCTGGGGTGACAATAGCGGGCTGATGGGGCCTGGGTCCAGTGAACTAGCCGCTGCTCACGCTCCTGCTGGTCCAAACAGGGGTCGCAGACGGTAGTAATCAACCAATTTTGAAAGGCGTCATTGGCCGGATCTGGAGCCCTGCCCCCTGCCCATGAAAACGCCTGCAAGTTATGGAACGAGAATCCCGAACCAAGCACCAGGGTAGATGCCGGCAGCAGTTCCCCCAGGGCCTGACCCAGAGCAAGATGGGCAGCCGGATCAAGGTTGGCCAATAAAGATACCTGTAGTACGGGAATATTACCCTCTGGATACATTAGCATCAAGGGGATGA
This sequence comes from Nodosilinea sp. LVE1205-7, assembly GCA_041879365.1. Lineage (GTDB taxonomy): Bacteria > Cyanobacteriota > Cyanobacteriia > Phormidesmidales > Phormidesmidaceae > Nodosilinea. Next base: position 834,051 of record CP089923.1, read on the forward strand.
ACACCCCATGGTCCAGACCCCGCTCAGCCTCAATACGGGCTGGAATACCCCGGTGGTAAAGCCCCTGGGCCAGATGGTTAGCCAGATCGGGATCACCGGCGACGGCGTAGGTCAGGCTATAGGCAGCCCTGGGAAAACCATAGTAATCGTAAAGTAGGGAAGGATGGGGGGTACCTAACACCGTTGCCACGGGGGCTTCCCAATGGGCACTAACCACCACAATGGCCTGGGGCCATTTTAGTTGGGTCGGCAGCCGTTTCATAAACTCCACCATAGTCTGGTGACTGGCATCGCCCAGCAGGGGTAGGGGACCACCGCCGTGGGAAAAATAGAGAATTTGGGGATGGCTCTGGGGTATCGATGCCTGGTCCATGATGGAAAGTTCTAAATTGCCAAAATTCTAAATTGCCATAAATAGGGCTTTGGCCAGACCTTGCAAACCGGAGCCATCGCCCCTGCCCCACCCTGATCAAGCTTTACCAGCTAGGTCAAGGGCGAGGGGCGAGCCCGTTTATAAAAAGGCCGCTTCACCACCCGGGCCGATCGCCCTTGACCGCGAATTTCCACCTCCAGAAGCTGCCCAGGGCTGGCCAGGGCGGCAGGGACATAGGCCAGGGCAATGGGAATTTTAAGGGTGGGAGAGAGGGTGCCACTGGTAACTACCCCCACCACTTCACCCTGGTAGATGACCGGATAGCCGTGGCGGGCAATGGCGCGATTGGCCATCGCTAACCCCACCAAACGACGCTGTGTACCGGCTTGTTTTTGCTGTTCTAGCACGGCTCGGCCAATGAAGTCAGCCTTTTCCTCCAGGTGAACCAGCCAACCCAACCCGGCCTCCAGGGGAGTTGTCCTATCGTCAATATCTTGACCATAAAGGGGCATGGCCGCCTCCAGTCGCAGGGTATCCCGAGCTCCCAGGCCACAGGGGGTAGCCCCTGCCTGAATCAAGGCGTCCCAAAGGGCAAGCCCCGTAGTGGGGTCGGTCATAATTTCAAAACCATCCTCACCCGTATAGCCAGTCCGGGCCAGAAAGGCGGGGGCCCCTAGAATCTGGCTATGGAGATGGCCAAAAGCCGGGATCTGGTTGAGCTCAGCATCACTCAAGGGAAGCAATAGATTCACCGCCTGGGGACCCTGGAGAGACAGCAGGGCGCGATCGCGAAGGTTATCTATCAGAGCCCCATCCCCCTCCCCAATCTGATCTAGCAACCAGGCCTTATCCTTATCGGTGGTGGCGGCATTAATAATCACCATCAACCGCTGGCCATGGCTACCGTCAGCTTCGCGGTAAACGATCAAATCGTCAATGATGCCCCCTGGGAATTGAGCAGAACCGTGTACTGGGCCTGACCAGGTTGCAAGCGGGCCAGGTTAGAAGGCACCAGGCGCTGGAGAGCCGCGATCGCCCCCTGCCCTCCAGTTCCAACTTACCCATATGGGAAATATCAAAGAGACCTGCTCGGGTACGCACCGCTTCATGCTCTAAGCTAATACCCGTAAACTGAACGGGCATCTGCCAACCGGCAAAGGCCGTCATCCGTCCCCCTAGGGCTAAGCATCGAGCATGGAAAGGGGTCTGCTGTAGTAGGGCCATAGGAACTATCGGTAATGGTCAGGTTTACACTCAAGGTGGATGGCACAATCAGGTCTAATGGGAACAATCGTCAGTCATCGATTCTGAGCCTGGAGCGATGGCTACAGGTATGATAGGGGGTAAGGTTGGCAGGTGTCACCCTACTCCCGAAAAAGTAAAGTCGGCCAGACTGGTTAACACCAGTTCTGCTGGTGCGATGATTGCTTTGCCCCTGGGTGCTTGCTATCCTTCTGCATGATTCAAATCCGCGACATTAAGGACTTGCCTGCACCATGCAATACCTGGCTAAGGTACACAAAAAAGCCTTCATGGGAGGAGCAGCGCTAGCTTTGCTGGCGGTACGGACCGCCGAGGCCACCTGGGAACGGATTCCCCAGGAACGGCTGGTGGAAACGCCGCGCATGCTGGGTTTTGGCGAAGGCAGCCTGGTGCTGGTGGAATTAGACGCACTGAACCAGGTGACTGGGGTAGAAGATGCCATTCCCTGGGTTTTAAGCCTGGTGGAACAGTACCTGATCTACGGAGTCACACCGGCAGCCCTGGAGCAGGAAATTGAGCGAGCTGAACGGTGGCGGCAATCCCTCACCCTGAAAAGCCAGGAAGTGGATCGACGGGTGCTGGAAACCGCTGCCAGACGCGATGAAATTCAAGAACTAGAGCGGCATCTTAAGCATGAGCGCCAAGAATTAGAACAGCGGTGGGCCCAAATCAATACCGAGAACCATCAGGTCAACAAAGACCCTTAATACATCCCATCGGCAGGGTTCTGGCTGGCCACCGCCAGGCGTCAGAGGCGAGCCATATAGATTTAAGCAAGTGGTTTTAATCCTGAATGAAGCTTACTTCCGTAGCGTTTCATGAATCTTCTCGATAGGTGGCAACGGTGTGACCTAAGGTGGGAATGGAATAGAAGACCCTGGCTGAAGATTTCCTGGGTCGGTTAGTTTTATTCTTTACTGATCGTTACTAAGGGAAGGCCACCATGGAACACCTACCTTTCACCATTCAAAAGTTTGTCTTTAAGGAGACAGATTCGGCTGAACTAGCTGAATTGGTTGCTATCGACAGCTCCCAGGGGGTAGGAGGCAAGATTCCCGGTTATTTTGTCATGAGTAGTGCTCCCCCCAATATTGAAGAAGCCAGAGAAACTGACGAGACCTTTCAAAGGCAGGCAGTGCAAGGTATTGAAGAAATTGTCGAGCGATTACACCAGATGGCTATCCATAGCCAGGATGGCAGCGCCGAATTAGTAATTGCTATCCACGGCTACAACACCAATCTGGCGGGATTTACAGATTGGTGTAAGGGCATTTTTAAGTTTATTAATCGTCAGGACTCCCCGATTAGCAGTCAGACTAACCGGGTTTTTATTGGTTATCGATGGCCTTCAGAAAACGTTGACTTTAGTCGGGGGAAAATTTGGGAGGCCCTCACCGCTCTACCCCGCCTACCCCGTGACTTTCTGATTATGGGTGGGGTGGGAGCTTTGCTACTGCTAGGCCTCAGAATTATGACCCTGGGCGCATCAAGGAGTAACTGGCCCCATTCCTGGTCAACTTTACTGATTAGCCTGGTGTTGGCCTTGCTATTGGTCCTAGGTATTCTGATGGCCGCCCTGGTGGTGTTGCGGTTAATTGTGTACTTTCGGGATGCCTACCGGGCCGACAACTTTGGGGTGCTTGATCTGGTAGAACTACTCCGCCGGATCGATCAAACCCTGGTGGTTCGAACTGCCCAGGAGTTGTCTCCCTCACCCATAGACAGCAACGATCATAGCCAGACCATGGCTAGGGCTCAACAGCAGTGGCGAGAACCAGGGCAAAACAAGATCAAACTGAGCTTTATTGGCCACAGCATGGGAGGCTTTGTGGTAACCAATGTGATTCGCATTCTTTCCGATGTGTTTGATAGTCGATCAATCGACCAAAAACCCAGTCCCGACATTGGTGATGTATTTCGTCTACAGCGCCTGATTTTAGTTTCTCCCGATATTCCCATTCTGACAATTATTTCTAGTCGAGCTAATTTTCTGGCTGCGTCTCTGCGCCGCTTTCCTGAATCCTACCTGTTTTGTAATGAAGGCGATATCGCCCTGCGTCTGGCTTCCACCGCCGCCAATTACATTGCCTTTCCCAGTCGAACTCAGGCCCGTGGTTATCGATTAGGGAATGTGGCGCTACAAAATCCCCAGGGCAATAACGACGATTACGGGCTGATCAACCTGAGTAATTTAGATCAGGAATTTCTACCCCGGTTACCCATGGGAGAGGCCCTGACTGGCCAGAGTTGTAATGCGATGGAAAGTTTGTTTGTTACTTACTATAGATTGCGAGGTTCTCGGGTGGTGACCCTGGCCGATCTGTTTAAAGTTCAGAGCGATGGTGATAGCAGTCGGGCTAATCTGGCCGATCTCTTTACCTATTTCGACTGTACCGATTATTGGGACTTTAAATGCGATCCACAGCATAATACCCGTTCCGTCCAGCCTACGGGTCTGCTCAGTCGGGCCAAGCGTAAGCCGGTGCTGAAGGCCTGGGATTACTTTCTTCTCACCCTGGATTATGGTCAAGGTAAACGGGATGTCCATGGCGGCTATTTCCAGGGCCAATTTACCCAGGAGCTGCTCTACGGCCTGGCCTTTTTAGGGTTTGGTAGTTACCTGGATAGTCTAGATAGCGATCGCCAGGTGGCTCTGACCCAGCTCCATTTAACCTGCAAAGCCAAGCAAATCCAGGGATTCCTGTCTCCCTTTCGCTACCGGGTAGATATTCAAGGAGCTGAGCTGGAGGAAACCAGGGGCGCTATGCTAGAAGCGATTAAGGCCAATACTAAGCTCAGCCGTGGTTCCTAAACCTGCTCTCTGTTTCTGCCCTCAGGCCTGGCTCCCCAGGGGCTTGGTGGCACTGGCCTTGGCTTTGCTGAACCAGGCCAGCGCGATCGCCCTGCCCCCAAAGATCAGATTCCAGAAGAGGTCCTGCGCACCGAAATCATTACCACCGCGCGATCTCCCCTCAGTGGTGCTCCCCTGTCGGCCGCCGACTATGCCAATCTCCAAGAAAAACTTCAGCAAGCTCCTCCCCCTCCCCCAGGGGAAAGCTCGCAGGTTTAATTATGCTTTTGAAATTACGTCGGGCCCTAAAGCTAATTTTGCCGTTTTAAGTAGTCCTGGAAACTAGTCCTGAGGTCAGTTACAGGGCTAGGGGTGAAGCCATCCCTGGGGAGGGAAACCATAATTTTGGCCAAGGTTCAGGTTTGTCCCAGGATTTAGCCCCTAGTCAATCGCCAAAGTAAATCGCAAAACGCTATTCTGAGAATGCAATCTAGCCTGTCCGATTTTAAACTCGTCTTTAAAATCAATGCTACGAGGCTGTAAGAAACCATCTATCGGCCCCTTCCCCATCCCGGCGATGATTGATAGGCAGGTAAGAGCACCAAACCGCCTCAATCGGCATAATTATCATCTGTGGAATCTAAACAATGTCTGTAACCGTTGATCCTGAGCAAATTGATCGCATTGTCTGGAATCAGCACCACGATCCCTTTGAGGTGTTGGGTCCCCATATGGTGCAGCAGGATGGTAAAACTGTCTGGGCTGTACGGGCCTACCTACCCCAAGCCCAACAAGCCTGGGTAGTATTGCCCGAAGAGCACCGGGAAGTAGTAATGGAAAGTAATCACCACCAGCACTTCTTCGAATGCATTCTGGAAGTTCAGGATCTGGCTAACTACCAGCTCAAGTACATCAGCGACGGTCACGTTTACGTCATTTACGACCCCTACGCCTTCAAAACTCGAGCTATTACCGACTTTGATATTCACCTGTTTGGAGAAGGCAACCACCACCGCATCTACGAAAAACTGGGGGCCCACTTTACCCAATTGGAAGGGATAGCTGGAGTTTATTTTGCTGTGTGGGCCCCCAATGCCCGTAATGTTTCAGTCCTGGGAGACTTTAACCACTGGGATGGCCGCAAGCACCAAATGCGCCGCCTTTCCAACGGCATCTGGGATCTATTCATTCCAGGTTTAGAAGTAGGGGCCTCCTACAAGTACGAAATCAAAAACTACGATGGCCATATCTACGAGAAATCCAATCCCTACGGCTTCCAACAGGAAACCCGGCCTAAAACCGCCTCTATTGTCACCGATTTAGACCGCTATGCCTGGCAGGACCAGGCCTGGATGGAGCAACGACGGCAGGTAGAACCCCTCACCCAACCCATTTCTATCTACGAAGTTCATCTGGGCTCTTGGCTACACGAATCCTCCGCCAACCCCGCCCGTCGCCCCGATGGCAGTGAAGAGCCCATTGTGACGGTGGCAGAACTCAAGCCAGGGGCTCGTTTCCTCACCTATCGGGAACTGGCCAATCGCCTGATTCCCTACGTCAAGGAGTTGGGCTTTACCCACATCGAACTACTACCCGTAGCCGAGCACCCCTTTGATGGCTCCTGGGGCTACCAGGTAACCGGTTACTACGCCGTCACCTCCCGCTATGGCAGTCCCGAAGACTTTATGTTCTTTGTTGATCAGTGCCACCAAAATGGCATTGGGGTCCTGGTAGACTGGGTGCCGGGTCACTTTCCGAAGGATGGCCACGGCCTGGCCTTCTTTGACGGCACCCACCTCTACGAACACGCCGACCCCCGCAAAGGCGAACATAAGGAATGGGGCACCCTGGTGTTTAACTACGGGCGCAACGAGGTACGGAACTTTTTGGTGGCCAACGCGGTGTTTTGGTTTGAAAAATACCACATCGACGGCATTCGGGTAGATGCGGTAGCCTCCATGCTCTACCTGAACTATTTTCGCAAAGACGGTGAGTGGGTGGCTAACGAGTATGGCGGCCACGAGCACATTGAGGCAGCCAATTTTCTGCGCCAGGTCAACCATGTGCTGTTCAGCTATTTTCCGGGGTGCTCTCCATTGCTGAGGAATCCACCGCCTGGCCCATGGTCTCCTGGCCCACCTACGTCGGGGGGCTGGGCTTTAATCTGAAATGGAACATGGGCTGGATGCACGACATGCTGGACTACTTCCACATGGACCCCTGGTTCCGCCAATTCCACCAAAACAACGTCACCTTCAGCATCTGGTATGCCTTTACAGAAAACTTCATGCTGGCCCTCTCCCACGATGAGGTGGTGCACGGCAAGAGCAATATGCTGGGCAAGATGCCGGGGGACGAGTGGCAAAAATTTGCTAATCTGCGCTGCCTCTACGCTTACATGTTTATGCATCCGGGCAAGAAAACCCTGTTCATGAGCATGGAGTTTGGCCAATGGAGTGAGTGGAATGTCTGGGGTGACCTGGAGTGGCATCTACTGCAGTACGAACCCCACCAAGGCTTGAAGCACTTTATGGCGGCGTTGAATCATTTTTACCGCAGCGAACCGGCCCTGTTTAGCCAGGACTTCGATCAGGCCGGCTTCGAGTGGATCGACTGTAGCGACAATCGTCACAGCGTGGTGGCCTTTATTCGCCGGGCTAAAAATAGTGGCGAATGCCTCGTAGTGGTGTGCAACTTTACCCCCCAACCCCATAGCCACTATCGAGTTGGCGTGCCCGACAAGGGCTATTACAAAGAGCTATTTAATAGCGATGCCCGGGAATTTGGTGGCAGTAATATGGGCAACCTGGGAGGGAAATGGTCTGACGATTGGGCTTTCCACAACCGGCCTTTTTCCCTTGATTTGATCCTGCCGCCCCTGGGGGTAGTCGTGTTGAAACTGGAGCAAGAGCCCCAGCCAACCCTGCCCACCACAGCCTAGGGATCCAGAATAGCCACAGCCTACCATGCGCCATGGAGGATACCGACCGGGGAATTCAGCAGCCCCAGAAGTACCTCCATCAAGATCAACCGGCCCAAGCCCCAAACTGTTTCAAATTGTAACGGCTAATGGGCCTAAGCCTTGTCAGCCAAGGTTTTTGCTGCAAACTTGAAATAGACCACTGGTGTCCTATTTGTTTCGAAATGTTACTTCAGGGGTTTGCCGCTGGGTCTGGACCCCTGAAGTAATCCCGATTTTTCGCTTTAGCTAGGAAAGGAGTTCTACGGCATGTTTACCCACGTTAAGCCCACTGTGCGCCATATTGTCCCCGATGAACTGAAGGGACGGTTGCTGGTCAAGGTGGTCTATGTGGTTTTAGAACCCCAGTACCAGAGTGCTCTGTCGGCGGCGGTCCGATCCATTAATGCCCACAATCCCCAGGTGGCGATCGAGGTGAGTGGTTACCTGATCGAAGAACTGCGGGATGGGGACAACTACGCCGCCTTTCAGCAAGACCTGGCCACCGCCAATGTATTTATCGCCTCCCTGATCTTCATTGAAGACCTGGCGGATAAGCTGGTGGCGGCGGTGCAGCCGGTGCGCGATCGCCTGGAGGTGGCGGTGTGCTTCCCCTCCATGCCCCAGGTGATGCGCCTGAATAAGCTGGGCAGCTTCTCCATGGCCCAGTTGGGGCAGTCCAAAAGTGTAATCGGTGAATTCATGAAGAAGCGCCGCCAGCAGCAGGGCAGCGGCTTTGAGGAGGCCATGCTGAAGCTGCTGCGCACCCTCCCCAAGGTGCTTAAGTACCTGCCGGTGGAAAAGGCCCAGGATGCCCGTAACTTCATGCTCAGCTTCCAGTACTGGCTGGGGGGTCGCCGGAAAACCTGGAAAACTTCCTGCTGATGCTGGTGGATCGCTACGTCATCCCCGATCAAGCTATCCCCGGCGCGCCCCAGATCGATAGCCTGGACTACCAGGAGCCGGTCACCTACCCCGACCTGGGGATCTGGCACCCCATGGCCCCCACCATGTTCGAAGACATTAAGGAGTACCTCAACTGGTACGACAGCCGCCGGGACATCGCCGCCGACCTCAAGGATCCCCTGGCCCCCACCGTCGGTCTGGTGCTGCAGCGCACCCACCTGATCACCGGGGACGATGCCCACTACGTGGCCATGGTGCAGGAACTGGAGTACCTGGGGGCCCGGGTGATTCCGGTGTTTGCCGGCGGCTTAGACTTCTCCAAGCCGGTGCAGGCCTACTTCTTTGACCCGCTGGATAGCGACCGGGCCCTGGTGGACTCGGTGGTTTCCCTGACGGGCTTCGCCCTGGTGGGGGGGCCGGCCCGCCAAGACCATCCCAAGGCGATTGAAACCCTGAAAAAACTGAATCGCCCCTACATGGTGGCCCTCCCCCTGGTGTTCCAAACCACCGAGGAGTGGGAGGACAGTGACCTGGGCCTGCACCCCATCCAGGTGGCTCTACAAATGGCCATCCCCGAATTGGATGGGGCGATCGAGCCCATCGTTCTGTCTGGTCGCGATGGCCTCACCGGCCGGGCCATTTCCCTCCAGGACCGGATTGAATCCATCGCCCAGCGGGCCCTGAAGTGGGCCAACCTGCGCCGCAAGCCCAAGGTAGATAAAAAACTCGCCATCACCATCTTTAGTTTCCCCCTGACAAGGGCAACGTGGGCACCGCCGCCTACCTGGATGTGTTCGGTTCCATCCATCGGGTGATGCAGGCCATGCAGCAGAATGGCTACGATGTGCAGGATCTGCCGGAGTCCGCCGAGGCCCTGATGCAGGAGGTGATCCACGATGCCCAGGCCCAGTACCACAGCCCCGAATTGAACGTGGCCTACCGCATGCCGGTGCGGCAGTACCAGGCCCTCACCCCCTACGCCAATCGCCTGGAGGAAAACTGGGGACCGCCGCCGGGTCACCTCAACACCGATGGGGAAAATCTGCTGGTCTACGGCAAGGCCTTTGGCAATGTGTTCATCGGGGTGCAGCCCACCTTTGGCTACGAGGGTGACCCCATGCGGTTGCTGTTCTCCCGTTCCGCCAGCCCCCACCACGGCTTCGCCGCCTACTACACCTTTCTGAATCAGATCTGGGGGGCGGATGCGGTGCTCCACTTTGGCACCCACGGATCCCTGGAGTTCATGCCGGGCAAACAGATGGGCATGTCCGCCAGTTGCTACCCCGACAGCCTGATCGGCACCATCCCCAACCTCTACTACTACGCCGCCAATAACCCCTCCGAGGCCACCATCGCCAAGCGCCGGGGCTACGCCGAAACCATCAGCTACCTCACCCCGCCAGCAGAAAACGCCGGCCTCTACAAGGGGCTGAAGGAACTCAGCGAGCTGATTGGCTCCTACCAGGGCAATAAGGACAGTGGACGGGCGGTGCAGATCGTTAACGCGATCGTGGAAACCGCCCGGGTTTGTAACCTGGATCGGGATGTCCCCCTGCCGCAGGGGGATGGGGCGGAACTCAGCGCCGACCAGCGGGATACCCTGGTGGGCCAGGTCTACATCAAGCTGATGGAAATTGAGTCTCGCCTGCTACCCTGCGGGCTGCACGTGGTGGGTAAGCCCCCCAGCGCCGAGGAGGCGATCGCTACCCTGGTCAACATCGCCAGCCTGGACCGAGAAGAAGACGGCATCAAGGGCCTACCCCGCATCATTGCCGAGAGCATCGGTCGCGACCTGGAGGAGATCTACGGTAACAGCGATCGGGGCCACCTGGCGGATGTGCAACAGCTCTACGATCTCAACCAGGCGGTGCGGCTTGCCGTCACCGCCCTGGTGCAGGAACAAATCGACGCCGAAGGGCGGGTCAGCCGGGTGTCACGGCTCAACTTCCTGAACATTGGCCGCCAGGAGCCCTGGCTGAAGGCCCTGCGGGAGGCTGGCTACGGCAATGTCAATAGCGAGAGCCTCAAGCCCCTGATGGAGTACCTGGAGTTTTGCCTCGAGCAGGTCTGCGCCGATAACGAGTTGGGGGGGCTGCTCCAGGCCCTGGAGGGGAATACATCACCCCCGGCCCCGGCGGAGACCCGATCCGCAACCCGGAGGTGCTACCCACGGGCAAAAATATCCACGCTCTCGATCCCCAATCCATCCCCACCACGGCGGCAGTGCAGTCGGCCAAAATCGTGGTGGACCGCCTACTGGAGCGGCAGCGCCAGGAAAACGGTGGTGCCTACCCGGAAACCATCGCCACCGTCCTCTGGGGCACCGACAACATCAAGACCTACGGCGAATCCCTGGCCCAGATGCTCTGGTTTGTCGGGGTTAAGCCCCTACCCGATGCCCTGGGCCGGGTGAATAAGCTGGAGCTGGTGCCCCTGGCGGAACTGGGCCGGCCCCGCATTGACATTGTGGTGAATTGCTCCGGCGTCTTCCGCGACCTGTTCATTAACCAGATGGCCCTGCTGGACCGGGCGGTGAAAATGGCGGCGGAGGCCGATGAACCCCTGGAGCAGAACTTCGTGCGCAAGCACGCCCTGGCCCAGGCCGCCGACATGGGCATTGACCTGCGTCAGGCCGCCACCCGCATCTTCTCCAATGCCTCCGGCTCCTACGCCGCCAACATCAACCTGGCGGTGGAAAACAGCACCTGGGAAAACGAGGCGGAGCTGCAAGAGATGTACCTGAAGCGCAAGTCCTTTGCCTTTAACTCCGATAATCCGGGGGTGATGGACAATAGCCGGGGCTTATTTGAGGCGGCCCTGAAAACCGCCGAAGCCACCTTCCAGAACCTGGATTCCTCGGAGATCTCCCTCACCGATGTGTCCCACTACTTTGACTCCGACCCCACTAAGGTGGTGGCCAGCCTGCGGGGAGATGGCAAAACCCCCGCCGCCTACATCGCCGACACCACCACCGCCAATGCCCAGGTGCGCACCCTGTCGGAAACCGTCCGCCTGGATGCCCGTACCAAGATGCTTAACCCCAAGTGGTACGAGGGCATGCTCTCCCACGGCTACGAAGGGGTGCGGGAATTGTCTAAGCGGCTGGTGAACACCATGGGCTGGTCCGCCACCGCTGGGGCGGTGGACAACTGGGTCTACGAAGACGTCAACACCACCTTCATCCAGGACGAGGCCATGTGTCGACGACTGCTGGACCTCAACCCCAACTCCTTCCGCCGCATGGTCTCCACCCTGCTGGAGGTGAATGGCCGGGGCTACTGGGAAACCAGTGACGAAAACCTGGAACGGCTGCAGGAACTCTACCAGGAGGTAGAAGACCGCATCGAAGGGGTGGAGTAGGGCGCCAGGAGATAGGAAAATCTTCCACTGTCAGCTCCAGGCCCCCAAGCCTGGGGCTAATCTGGGGTGACAGCCATGTCAGGAGGACTGGCGGCTTCAGCTCCGGGAGTGGGTTTGCCACCCGATCGCCCTGGCCGTAAAAGTCTGACCCTAACCACAGAAGCCGGGGTGGCTGAAAAGATCAAGCCAGGCATTATAGACAGTCCTGAATTCCTATGGTTGGCTTTTCCCGCTACTACTCCTTGATCTCCGGCCTGGTGCTCACCACCGGTATGATCCTGACCACTGGTTTGGCCGGGCTGGTGAGGGAGTGGGAACAATCCCAAAGACAGGCGAGTTTCAACCGTCAAATCGATAACCTCACCCTGGCCGTCCAACGCAGCTTAAATCGCTACAATGATATTCTGGCCTTTCTGAATGACTATCACCGGGTCCGCCAACCCCAGCGCCAGGATTTTACGGTACTTACAGCCCGGGTCCTGAAGACCTATCCGGGTATCCAGGCTATCGAGTGGGCTCCTTTGGTGGCCGCGACGGATCGCCCAGAATTTGAGGCCCAGGTGCGGGCCGAGGGATACCCCGCTTTTCAGATTACCGAACTGAATCCCCAGCGTCAGCTGGGGCGGGCTGGGTCACGGCCCTACCATACCCCAGTTACCTATGTGGAACCCTGGGCCGGTAACGAAGTCGCCTTGGGCTACGATCTCAACTCTAACCTGATTCGGGCTGCGGCTATGAACCAGGCCCGGGACACGGGGCAGATCACCGCCACTGGGGGTATTCGGCTAGTTCAGGAGCAGCGGGATCAACTTGGCTTTCTAATGTTTTCACCGGTCTATAGCCCCTTACCTGGCGATCTCTCCCCCTGCCCACCCCCCGATCGGAACGCCGGCAACAACTGCGGGGTTTCTTTCTGGGGTATTTCGGCTCTCTGACTTGGTCGAGGCGTCCCTCCAGGGGCTGCAATATGAAATTGATTTTGCCCTCTACGATCGCAACGCTTCCCTCCCCGACCAGTTTCTAGGCCAGTACCGGGCTAACTGGCAGCGGTTTTCCCTCCAGGCTACCCCATCGCCCCCAACCGGACCCCAGGATCGCCTCCTCTGCCCCCGCATTCAGGCCTGCACCCGCCGCCTTAGCGTGGGCCAGCGCCAGTGGAGCATGGTGTTTACCCCCTCGGTCAACTATGATCTGGAACCCCGCTACGGCTTCATCGGCGTTCTACTAGTGGGCTTTGTCCTAACCGGTGTCCTACTGTTGCTGCTCCACACCCTGCAGGGCCAGTTGCGGCGCACCCAGGCCCTGAGTGCCATGAAAACCCGGTTTTTCTCCATGGCCTCCCATGAGCTGCGCACCCCCCTGGGGACGATTCTGCTCTCGGCGGAGTCCCTGCAACTCGGTGGTGACCCCCTCTCCCTCCAGCAACGGCAAATTATCCAACGCATCCAGACCACCGCCAAGCGCCTCGGGCAACAGCTCAACGATCTGCTAATGTTGACCCGAGCCGAGGCCGGTCGCCTGGACCTGCACCGCGAGCTATTTGACCTGGAGCCCTTCTGTCGAGACCTGGTGGAGGAAATTGCCCTCACCTACCGTCGTCCCCTGGAGTTTAAGGCGGACGGCGGCGACTGCCGGGCCTTTCTGGATCGGGGGCTGTTGCGATCGCTGCTCACCAACCTGTTAATCAATGCCATTAAGTATTCCCCCGATCAGAGCCCCATCCAACTGCGCCTGAGCTGTGCCAAGGGTCAGGCCACCTGGCAGGTGAAGGACCAGGGACAGGGGATTCCTGCCGAAGACCAGCCCCGGGTTATGGAACCCTTTTACCGGGCCAGTAACGTCGGCGATCGGGAAGGCACCGGTCTGGGGCTGGCGGTAGTCAACACCTGTGTAACCCTGCACGGAGGAGATTGGCAGATGCTCAGCCAGGTGGGGCAGGGTACCCTGGTCACCGTTCGCCTACCCCTGGAGTAAGGACACCAATTTACCCTCGGCTGAGGCGATCGTGGCGGCATCTATTTTTGTAGACTATCCATCCATTCCTATTCCACTCGATCTGGGTCAACCCCCAACTCCCTCAGCTTAGCCGCCAGGCGATCAGCCCGTTGCCGTTCCTGCTCCTTAGCTTGTTGTTCTCGTTCCCTGGCGCGACGTTCCTGTTCCTTAGCTTGCCGTTCTCGTTCCTTAGCTTGTCGTTCTCGTTCCTTGGCTTGTCGTTCTCGTTCCTTGGCCTGTCGTTCCCGTTCCTTAGCCCAGCGTTCCTGTTCCTTGGCTTGCCGTTCTTGCTCAGTTTCGGTCAATACCCAGTTACCCTCCTGGTCACACCACCGCAGCCACTGCCCCGGGGTGCGCTGAAATTCCCCAGCCCAGATGCCCAGGCCCAGGTGGAGCTCCGGTAGCCAGATCAGGGGGGGCTGGGGGGCCAGGGGCTGCTCTTGGTAGCGCCCCGCCACCAGCTTAAAATACCGTAGGGTCTGGCTATAGCGGCTGTAGACAATGTAGTGGGGCACCTGCAGGTAGCGCTCGTAGACCTCCAGTTTTCCCGGTGGCGAAGTAGGGGCGGGTAGAGGCTGCACCGTTGACAGGGCATCCCCAGGGCGAAAGAACCGGCCCAGGTCCTCCCGTTCCGTCCCCGGCGAGAGAAACTCCACCACCACCTCTGGCCCCTTGCCCTCCTGCCAGGTGACATAACTCAGCCGCAGGTCCTGGCCGCCGTAGAGCCAGGGCACCCCCACCGACAACATCCAATCCGGCCGTTTGTGCCAGAGGGGATGCTCAGAATCGTAGTAAAGATTCAGGTCTGAGGCATCGCAGTAGTTGTCACTGCCGTAGTCCACCAGCCGTAGGGTCTGACTCAGCAGTTGGGGTTGCAAATCGTGGAAAACGTCAGGCAAACCCGGCTCCTCAGGAAACTCACTGGGCAGGTCATACATGGTGGGCAGGGTCGGCTGCAACGGCTCACCAGGGACGGGTTTAGGACGGGGCAAGGATGTCATGGTTGAGCTACCCCTGGAGTAATAATTCGATTTTACCCTCGACTGGAGCGATCGCGGCGGTCCCCATAGTAGGTCCTCACTGCCAGATGCAATCAAAGCCATCAGAGTTTTGGTCTTAGCCATATCCCAAGAGCAATTCAGCCAGACCACACCCCTCGGGTAGGGCGACACCCTTTGATTTTGGCCGAATTATAAATAACAGACCGGGCTAATGACGATGGTAACCGCACCTATTCAGGGCTGGTAAATAAAATCACCGGTAATTACCCCATCCCTACCCTAATCACCTTGCATGCTTAGGTAACAGCGCGAGGGGGAAAATTACTTACCGCTCCAATGGATCAGCCGCTTTTCCACCGTCAGAAACAGCATATTCAGGCTGTAGCCCAGCAGGCCGGTGAGCAGGATGGAAGCGTACATATCCTGGACGTTGAGGATCTGCTGGGCGTCAATGATGCGTTTACCCAGGCCCTGCTCGGTGCCGATAAACATCTCCGCCACAATCACGATCACCAGGGCGATGCTGATGCCGCTGCGCAGGCCAATGAAGGTCTGGGGCAGGCTCTCAAACACCAGCACATCTTTAAAGATCTGCCACCGGTTAGCCCCCATGGCCTGGGCCGCTAAAATCCGCGATTGCTTGGCATGGATGACCCCGTAGGCGCTGTTAAACACAATCAGTAGCAGGGCACTAAAGGCGGCGATCACCACCTTGGAGAGGTTATTCACCCCGAAAAACAACACAAACATGGGAATCAGGGCGCTGGCGGGGGTGGATCGGAAAAAGTCAATCAAAAACTCAACGCTGCGGTAGAGCTTTTCCGAACTGCCCAGGGCCACCCCCAGGGGTACCCCCACCAGGGCGGCCAGGCTGAAGGCGGCAAAGGTGCGCAGCACCGTGGTACCAAAGTCCATCACCATGGTGCCGACGACAATACCCTTGACCAGCGCTCCCAGGGTAGTAAGGGGGGTCGGCAACAGTACCGGGTTAACCAGGCCAGAAATGGCAATCAGCCACCACAGGCCAAACAACACCAGCAGGCCAATCAACGGTAGCCAGCGATCGCCCCTCGCCGCCCCAGACCGGGACCGGGACCGACGGATAGCAAGGCGGGGTGTGGTGGTCATTTGCCCATCTCTTGACGAAAGATCTCTAAACAGTGGTGGCTGACCTGAATAAACTCCGGAGAGCTGAGGGTATCGGGGGTACGGGGCCGGGGCAGGTCAAAGGGCACCCGTTCCACCAGGCGGGTGGGGCGCTTACTCAGCAGCAGCACCTGGTCCGCCAGGTAGACCGCCTCCTCCAGGTTGTGGACCACCATCAGCATGGGGATACCGGTGGTGATAAAAATCTCCTGTAGCTTATCCCGTACAAACAGGGTGGTCTCAAAGTCCAGGGCGGAGAAGGGCTCGTCCAGAAACAGCACCTCCGGCTCCCCCACCAGTGCCCGTAGAATGGACACCAGTTGTTGCTGCCCCCGGAGAAGCTATAGGGATAGCGCTCCAGGTCTAGCCGAATATTGAAGGTCTCCACCAGGGTCTGGATGCGGTGGTGGCACTCCCCCGGTGAGACCCCCCGCACTCGCAGGGGGTAGGCGATGTTGTCGTAGGCCGTGAGCCAGGGGAACAGGGCATCTCGATAATTTTGAAAGACGTAGCCAATGCGGGCCTGGCGGAGGGGTTTGCCGTGGATGGTGATCTGCCCCTGGTCGTAGGGGAGTAGGCCGCTGATCATATTGATCAGGGTGGATTTGCCGCAACCGTTGGGGCCAAAGATAGAAATCAACTGGTTGGTGGGTAGGCTGAGGTTAAAGTCCTCGTATAGGGGCTGGCCTAAAAAGGATTTATACAGCCCCTGCACGGCAATAAAGGAATCGGAGGGAGGGGCTACCATCATGCGGGCTGTTTATAGATCAGGCTGGCCACATCCACGGGCTTGGAGAACACCCCTTTTCCGCCATGAAGTCAAAGAACTTCTGAAAATGGCCCAGATCCTCCGGGGTAAACTCGTCGTACAGGGTATAACCCACCAGGGGCACCTTTTGCACCAGGTCCCCTTCGATGGCGGTGTAGCCCACCAGGTACTGACGGGTATCATCGGGGGTATTGCGAATATCATTTACCGCCCGGCGGTAGGCTTCGATATAGGCCTGGGTGGTGGCGGGATACTTTTCAATAAAACTGGTGCTGAGTACCGCCGAGCCGCCAAACCAGGGGGCCTTGGCATCCCCCAGGATGTACTTAGACACCACTCCATTTTCTAAAACCCGGGTAATTCCCTTGAGGCTGCCCACGGTACCGGTGGGTTCCAGGGTATAGGCGGCGTCAATCTGCTTGGAGGCGATCGCCGCCACGTGCTGCTTAATCTCCAACTGCTGCACCTGGGGGTTGGTCACCCCCGCCGCCGCCAAAATCGCCTGGGCAATGGCCAAGTTCTGGGCTCCAGGACCAGCGGCAAACTTTTTACCCTTCAGGTCGCTAACGGCCTGAATCGGACTGTCCTTAGCGACGATCACCTGGTCTAGCACCCGATCCACGTTGCTGGGGTTGGCGGTAATAATCTTAAATAAACCCGGAGAGGTAATCTCCGCCAGCCCCAACACCCCACTAGCCACCCCATTGCCAGTGCCCTGCAGACGACCGGCAATCAGGGCCTCCGCCACCTGGTTAGGGGAGGCAAACTTCACCACCTCCACCTCCAGCCCCGCCTCCTTAAAGTAGCCCTTTTTCTCCGCCACAAATAGGGGCAGACCAGAGGCCACGGGCCAGAAGCCAATGGCAATTTTGCCGGGATTTTCAGTGCCTGAAGAAGGGTTGGTTGCCCCCTGGGAGTTGGGTTTTTGGCTACAGCCATGGGCAGCGATCGCCAGGGTCGCCCCGGCGGACAGTTGGAGAAAATATCGTCTGGCTACGGACATAGTTCCACTCCTGGATGATATGGATTGCGGCAGCCCCCCTAGCGTGATCCCAGGTACTAGGGCTGAGGCTAAATGCAGCTTAGCCAAGCCGGGTGGAGTTTTTGGAGGCGCTTCTGTGCAGAAATCGAGTAGATGGGGCTGGCCCCAGCTATTCCTGTTCTGTCAAGGCTGAAAAACAGACGGACACGGGCTAAGGCCCTCAGCAAAGCGAAGGCGGCGGCCCGCCCCAGATCCCTAGCTAGGGGCAACGGCGATCAGGGCTATAGCGGATTTCACTCCGGTGTAGGGGGACGTGACCACCCCCCTACCCTCCCTTGCCAAGGGGGGGTACAGCGTGAAACTCCTATAGCCAGGCGGTGGGGGGGTAGGACTGAGCAAAGGGGTGTCTCACTCCATGGAAAACCGTTATAAAAACGGCCATTGATAATAAAAACTTTCGCAAAAGTAAGGTTTCTCAAGGAATTTATTATTTTTCACGCGTCATTGATAATAATTTGTTTGACAAAACCAACTTTTCCCAAACAAATTCCTATGATTGGCGTCTCATTAATAATTAATTCCTTTGTCGAATTAACCTTTCTGAAGGAAAATATTATCTTTGCCATCCCCTGATCAGGAAATGGCCGGGTGGAATCAAGTTTTGTGGGAAGTTTCCCTATATCTGCCACGCCCTAATCAGGAAATCGGTCAGTGCAATCAACCCTAGCTCCGCAGGCGATAGCCCAGACCGTGGACAGTTTCAATAAAATTGCCGGGGGCGCCAGCCGCCTTTAACTTGGCTCGCAGGGTTTTGATGTAGGTTTTAATGGTCACCTCCTCCACCAGGTCTTGATCGTGCCAAACCTGATCAATCAGTGCCGCCCGGCTCAGCACCCGTTTACCACAGTGCAACAGGGCCTCCATCAAGGCAAATTCCTTGGGGGTGAGGCGCAGGCTAGACCGGCCATAGAAAACTTCATAGCTGTCTGGGTCGAGGCTGAGGTCACCCCACTGCAGGACGAAGGAGCTCCGCCCCTGGCCCCGACGCAGCAGGGCCCGAACCTGGGCTAACAGCTCAGCCAGGTCAAAGGGCTTCACCATATAGGCATCGGCCCCGGCATCCAAGCCCCGCACCTTATCCAGGGTAGTGTCGCGGGCGGTCAACATCAAAACCGGCCAGTGGTAGCCAGAGTCCCGCAATTGCTGACAGAGGGACAAGCCATCCCGTTTGGGCAGGGTTACATCCATCAATACCAGATCGTAGTCAAACACCTGGGCCTGACTCCAGGCGGTTTCACCGTCCTTGACCGCGTCAACGGTGTAACGCTGGGCCACCAGCACCTCCCGCAGGGACAGGGACAGTTGCAGGTCGTCCTCTACCAAAAGAATACGCATCGCCTCAACCAGGATGGCGTTAACAGTTCAACCGACAGGGATTTGCGATTACCCCAGGGTGATAGGGGCAGCTCTAGCCCAGTGAGCCACCACCCTGGACTATTACCAGGCTATAACCATCCTCCTCGGACTTTTGTATTAATTGTTTCAAGATGCCCCAGGTTGGGCCCTTGCAGGTAGGGATAGGGGGTAGTCACCAGGAGAGGGACTTTCATCCGATCCGGCTCCCCTGCTCCCAGTTTTGGGAGCAGGAACTGGGGACTTTGGCAGCTAGCGAGTCTGGCAAACAGATGGGTAGGGGTGGGTAAGCCCTCCAGCTTTTCTACCCAGTCCTAGGCCTGGGGCTGATCTGGGGTGACAGCCACGTCAGGGGTACTGGCGGCTTCAGCGCCGGGAGCGGGTTGGGGGTTGACCTGGGGTTGGGAAGGCACCTGGTCGTTCCACTCCTGACTGTGTTGATGACTGATGACGGCGGCGGGAATGGCAGAAACAGCCCCCCCTTCCCCTGCCCCTGATTGGTTTTGAGGAATGGGTTGAAACTCCTTTTGTTTCGGCGAAACCTTAGGCCCCCATTGGGGTAATTGATGATTGAGATCTGGGGCATTTTCCAGGATGGGCAGGGGGGCAGCCGTGCCGGGGTTGGAGGACTTAACCCCCTCAGGATGCTCCAATGGTTGGGACGCAGCCGCTGGCGTGGGTGCAGTCTGGGAAGTTTGAGGTAAGGTACTCGGAGCTGGTGTCGGAGGAACCGCCAGGGTATCGGTGGTAGCTGAATTCACAAAGGAGCTACCAGCGGGGCTGGCATCGGCTGGGGCCGGCTGGGGTAAACTACCCGGAGCCTGCCGATGCAGCACCAGGGGGATTGCATCGGGGTTTGAAATTGGGCTGAGGCCGCCTGAAGGCGCTGTAGTACGGTCTCTGCTTCAGGTCCAGTCAGGGTTTTAGGCCGGGAGTCCCGTACCTGCACTGGCACAAACTCCACCCGCATCTGATCCCCCTGCAGGGCCACCTTTAGCATGGCCGAATCCTGATTGGCGATCGCTTGATCGGACTTGAAGACAAAATCTCCCAGAGAGTAGGCGATGGGCTTGCCTTTGTAAATTTCTGCCCCCTGAATCACATTGGGATGGTAACCCACCACCAGGTCAGCCCCCTGATCAATGGCTAAGCGGGCCAGATTAGTTTGGACAAAATTAGGCTGGGATGAGATTTGATTGACCCAGCGAAAATTCACGACAATCCAATCTACCTGGTTACGAATTGCCTTCAGATCCTCCACGATTTGGGGCATATTTTGGGCATTCAGGCCGGCCCGGTCTCGGAAAGCCGTAGACCGTTTGAAATTTTCCAGCTCTTTTATAGCCGCCCCATCTTTAGCTCCCGCTCGCTTTTGCAGAGCGGTGGTGTCCATGGCAGCGTTCTTACCCCCCATGGCGTAGCTCAGGTAGGCAATCCGCTTACCTTTAACATCTAAAATTTCAGGCCGACGGGCTTCCATGGCATTACGGCCCGCCCCTACCCGATAAACCCCCTTACGGTCAAGGGCAGTCAGGGTTTGGGCCAACCCCTCTTCCCCGTACTCCATCAGATTGCTATTGGTTAAATTAACAATATCAATGCCACTTTTGGCCAGCCAATCCACCGCTTCCGGTCGGGTTTTATGGTGCAATTCCTCAGTCAAACTGGTGGCGGCGGTGGCCAGGGGGGTAGCTAGATTGACCATGGACACGTCGGCCTGTTGGTAATCCTTAACCTCGGCGAAGAAGCCGCCTTCCCCCTGAGTCTGGGCATGATCCAGGTCGTCCAGGGAAATATCGCCGCCAAACAGCAGAGTTACCTGATCACCCCCAGTGGCACTGGGTTTAGCGTATTGGGCTACCCCTACGGGTTCCAGGGCCGCATCCACCACCGCAGCTCGGGCCTCCGGTTCTGCCTCGGGGCGGGGGGGACACCGACGGGGAGGTACTTGCAGGGGTGGCCGTGGCCATCTCAGTGGGGCTAGGGGCTGCATCCCCAGGGGAGGGCAGGGGACTAATGGAGGGGCTAGCCTGGCTGGAACTGGCGCTCAGGCTGGGGAGGCTAGGGGCAGGGGAAGTGGTCATTTCCAGAGCGCACCCTAAAATAAAGGCGGCTACCGCTGAACCACTAAGCATGCCAGCTCGTAGGATTTTTAATTGGGTCGAGGCCATGGGGCGACGGTGGCGGGCCCTGGGGGCAAGGGCCGATCGCCTGCGCTGCACTGGTCGGATCACCTGGGTAGCTTGACGCCGTTTTAATGCGGGAGTGACAATCTTAACCCGCTGTTGCCAGATCGTCCGGCGCCACCCCACTGGCCGGGCCAGAATATGGATACCCTGAATTAACTCAGAGTTAAGTTCCCAAATACGGTGGCAGATAAACCGCACCAGCCGATCGCGCCTGGGCGATCGCTGAAATTCAACCGTAATTTCTAAACAGCCGGGGCCACGGGCCTGGACCTGGACAAAAATACCCTGGGGAGCCAGGGGCTGATTTAGCCACAGGGCGATCGCTCTAAAATGACCAGCCGCTGCCAGATCCCTGACCGTAGCTGGCTCTGATTGAGGCCTTTGCAGAGGATGAGTAGACTGGGGAAGAACAACCGCACTAATCATAGTAGAGTCGATGAAGTAACAAAGAAACGATGCAGGAACCTGTTGCGTGGATGCACCAGCCGCCCTTCGGAGATGATCAAGCCACAAAAATCGCAGCTAGGGGCAAGGGGCGAGAAAGTTTTTCCAATAATAGTGGATCTTTTTAGAGGCGACACGGCTCCAACTGCCTCAGATCGGCCATTAAGGGTAAAAATTCCGCTGACCGGGTAGCTTTATCAACCGCCTTAAAATCTGGTAATGTCTTATTTTGAGAAGAAGTTGAGCAGCCATGGCATCCTTAAGTGGACGGGACCTGCTGAGTCTAAGCGATCTAACAGCCGACGAGCTAAGCCATCTGCTGGCTTTTGCCGCCGATCTAAAAGCGGGAAAAATCCAGCCCAGTTTTCCCCAAAAGGTGCTCGGTCTACTCTTTCGTAAGGCCTCCACCCGCACCCGGGTAAGCTTTTCCGTAGCCATGTATCAGTTGGGCGGCCAGGTTCTGGATCTCCACTCCGGCGTTACCCAGGTGGGTCGGGGCGAACCCGCCAGTGACACCGCCCGAGTTTTAGACCGCTACCTGGATGTAGTAGCGATTCGCACCTTTGCCCAGGCAGAGATTCAAGAATTTGCTGACTATGCCACTATTCCCGTAATCAACGCCCTTACCGATTTAGAGCATCCCTGCCAGATTTTGGCAGATCTGCTAACTATTCAGGAAGAATTTCACCAGCTTCAGGGTCTGACCCTGGCTTACCTGGGGGATGGTAATAACGTCGCCCACTCTTTGCTGTTAGGTTGTGCCCTGGTGGGGATGAATGTGCATATTGCTTCTCCCCCTGGCTACGGTCCCGACAGCAGCATTGTCGATCAGGCCCGATCGCTGATGGGAACCAGGGGCAAGCTATGGATTACTGAAGATCCGGTGGCAGCGGTGGACCAGGCCCAGGTGCTTTATACCGATGTCTGGGCCAGTATGGGACAGGAATCCCTGGCGGACCAGCGGATTCCCCTGTTTCAGGCCTACCAGGTAAACCAGGAGCTGCTGCAAAAGGCCAGTCCTGAAGCCATTGTTCTCCATTGCCTACCAGCCCATCGGGGGAAGAAATCACCCACCAGGTCATAGAAGGCAAGGCTTCTCGAGTCTGGGACCAAGCCGAAAATCGTATGCACGCCCAAAAAGCCCTACTGGCCAGTGTCCTGGCCCCCTAATTGGGACCCGGACAAGAACTACAAAAGTCAACCGGGGGAAGGATCTGAACCGCCCTACCCCCGGCCAGCGCCTACAACCATAGGCTGTCTAGAGGGCATAGTTGAGGGTAAAGTAGGCTTCCGTATCGGTTTCTCCACCACTGTGGAAGATTAGGTTCAGGTTAGTGCCCAAATAGAGGTTACTCCCCACACCAATATCCAAGCCCCCGGTCACCATGGGCTCCACCGCACTGAGGCGGTCAGCATTGTAGGCAATACCGCCACCCGCGTAGGGATAGATATTGGGAGCTACGGGCACATCCACCGTTAGGGGTAGACGGGCTTCAACACCGTCGCTACTAAACATGACCGCAGGGCGGGCCGATAGGGTAGGGGTGGGGCTACCCAGATCAAACAGCTTGGCCTTAGAGTTAATCACCAAGGAAGTGGGGTCTTGCAGGAAGGCTCTCACCCCCAATCCCAGGTAATAGTCTGGCAGGGGACTGGCCTGGGCCGCTGGAGTCAAAGCCGGGACCAGCCCCAAACCAGTAATGATAGCAGGCAAAAATAGATATTTTTTCATAGGAAACTAGCCTTAAATCAATAAAAATGTATACTTTTCTTTTTAAATATTACCCATTTATTGCAACTGAAGAGGGGTGACTTGTATTTTTGAGGCCATTAATTAGCAATCAGTTGGTAAAACCAAATGATCTAAAAGTATTTCCTATAAATGGGTACCCGTCCACACTGTGGTTGCACCCCTGCATCAATCCCCCAGGGTATTAGGAAGTTATCCCTACTGCTTTGTTGCGATGGGGTTAGGTTAGGGACGGGATCGCGGATAACGGCGATCGGTTTTCTTGAAGAAATCTGGGAGGGAGAACCGGGAGGGAGTTTGACGTAACTGCCGCCCTAGTTGACGCAGGGGTTGGGGTACATCTGGTTTTTTGGGTTCACCGCCGGGGGTTATCCACCAGGCCATCAGGGTACCTCCCGCTAAACCTGCCACGACGCCAAAAAAATACTGGCGATAATGCTGTAACCCAAAGCCAGATACACAAACAAAAATACCAGCCAGAGCTTAAGCGCCGATGGAATAATCCGATTAATCACAAGGGTCTCTGCTAATGGTAGTCAGATCAGGAAGCCAGGGCTGGTCCTTCGGCCCTAACTATAGCGGCTATTTGGGCTGGTACATCTAGGGTCGTATCAATAATTTTCACCAAATTCTCCAGGGCAGAGCTAAAGGGTTCCATCACCTGCTGTTCTAGCACCGCCACAGTGGCGTCGGCAATATCTCCAGAGCGTGACTCCAGGCGCTGGGTCAGCACCTCAGGGGGCAACACAATGGAGAATTTGCACGGGTAAATTCGCTTGGTGGGCCTGGTGGACAGCCGCCTGGCGCAGGGCCTGGCGATCGTACTTAGCATCTAGGATCACGGTAAAGCCAGCCCGGGCCAGGAGTAATCCCAGTTCCAGTAGGCGATCGTAGGTTTTTTGGTGCATGGCCTCTGTGTATAAACTGGCCGGGCCGGGCTGGTCCAGGGGTAAGCCCGCCAGGTGCTTACGAACCGCGTCCGATCGCAGATGCACGGCTCCCGTTTGCCGGGCCAGTTCTCGCGCCGTGGTGGATTTACCGGACCCCGATAGACCAGCCATCAGGTACAACCGCCCCTGGCGGGGTTGCAGCACCGACCAGGCCAGGTGGTAGTAACCCGCTGCCCTTTGGCTGGCTTCATCCTTAACCCCCTGCTCAACCGCCGGGTCATTGAGCAAAAGGAGGTGACTTTGGCCCGCACGTAGGCCTGACGGCTAATGTACAGGGGCAAAAGTTGCAGACCTGACCAGTCCCCGGTTTGCTCAACGTAGTGATTGAGAAAGGCGGTAGCCAGAGCCTGGCAATCCCTGGCCAGCAGGTCCATCACCACGAAGCCGACATCGTACATGACATCGACGTAACGAAAGGGTTCGTTAAATTCAATGCAATCAAATAAATAGAGCTGATGCTGCCAGTAGCACAGGTTATTCAGGTGTAGATCACCATGACAGGCGCGAATCCAGTGCTGATCAAGGCGCTGCTGAAATAGCTCCTGCTGCTGACTAAAGAACTGGTCGGTATAGGCTTTGGTTTGATCAAACTGCGGCTGGGTTTGGGGACCACCGATAAAGCCCAGGGTTTGTTCGTAGTTTTCGTCAAAGGCCTGACGCACCTGACTGACGGTGCCAAAACTACGAATGTAGTCATTGGTTTCCGCCTGGGTATGGAACTGGGCTACCACCTGAGCTAATGTCCGGATTAAATCTTCCTTCAGGTCTCCCCGATCATAGAGGGCGCTTAGTAAGGTGTCCTGGGGAAACTGCACCATTTTTACCGCATACTCCACCGCCGGTTCTGTCCCCAGCTGATAGGTATGATCAGACTGGCCAATGGCCACCACCTCCAGGTAAAGGGAGGCAGCGGTGCGCCGGTTAAGCCGTAGTTCCTCCTGGCAAAAGTGCTGCCGTTTAGCCAGGGTGGAATAGTCTAAAAAGCCAAAGTTAACCGGTTTTTTGACCTTGTAAACATAGTCTCCCGTCAGCAACACATAGGAAACATGGGTCTGCATCAACTGGATCGGTTCTGTCACCGGATGGGGATAGAAGCCGGGCTGGCGCATTTGCTCGATTAGGGCAGGCAGGGCGGTAGGGGGCATAACAGCAGCTAAACTCAAACTCTAAGAGAAGGTCTAAAGTTCCTGGAGTAGGGCTTTAATGGCAGGGGCTTGGAAAAATTGGCGGGCAGAATTAACCAGACGGGGGCCCCAGAGATTTTTTCTAAAAACTCAGGTTGACCGTAACGACTATCCTGTTCCAGGGCCTCGACCCCCAGGGTGATAGCTTTCTGACAGCGATCGCTACTGGCATGGGCAGCCACACGACAGCTATCCTGGGCATAACGGCCAATTGCCATAGCCAGCTTTGGCTCTGATTCTTTGCCTCCCGCCAAAGCCAGGGCCTGGGTCCATTTTTCCAGCGCTGAGGTAATCTGGCGTTGCTCATAGAGGACTAAACCAATATTGTTAACTGCGGGCCAAAAATCAGGCTGAATTTTGACTGAGGCACTATAGCTAGCCATAGCCTGGGGATATTTTTGCAATTTAAAATAGGCATTACCCAGATCGAAATGAGCATTGGGATTATTGGGCTCTAGCTTTAAGCCCTGCTCCAGATAGGTGGCAGATTGTCGATAATTACCCTTTTGAAAGTAAGCCGAACCCAGGGAAAATAAAACCCGCCCATTATCTGGAATTAAGGTTTTAGCCCGCTCCAACAGCGTAATAGCCTGATCGATTTGATCGTTTTGCAAATACAGCCCTCCTAAAAGGGCGATCACCTGGCCATCGTTGGGAGCCAGTTGGACCGCCAATTGGGCCAGGGCCAGGGCTTGACTAGACTGACGTAATTCCCCTAATTGCTGAGCCTGATTAGCTAGAAAACGGCCTTGATCAGCCAGGGTTTTATAGTCAAGGGGTAATAGGTAGGGGGTCAGGGCCTGGCTGTAGACTGGCAAGGGGGAAGCCAGCAACCCAGTGAGGGTCAGTAAAGGAAAAAGAACAGTTCGATACAGCACAATCGATATTCAAACAGAATCTTTAGTGTACCAGGGTAGTCGATGCAATAGTAAGGATGGCCCTAGGGCGGTTTCTGCCGACCCCCAGGGCTAAAAGTGGTTGGTAAGATTTCGTTTGCAGAGGCCCCTGGTCTATTGACGCTGAGCTTAACTAGGACTGAGGTAGACCCAAAATGGCTCGGGCGTTACGTCGCCACATGGCGGGTTTAATCCGGCGCAGGGCTGAGGCCCGGAAACGATGATGCCAGTCAGCCTCCGAGAGATTAGCCAGGGTAGTTAGGGGAGGACTAAGATGCTGGGGATCGGGTTGAAATTCTACTTTATCGGTGGGTTGGGCAAAGCGCTGATTCCAGGGACAAACATCCTGACAAATATCACAGCCAGCCACCCAGTTATGCAGATGGGGAATGATTTCAGGGGGCAGGGTAGGAGACCGGTTTTCAATGGTGTGATAGGCAATACAACGATTTGCATCGACTACGTAGGGCTGGGTAATGGCCTGGGTCGGACAGGCTTGTAAACAGCGGGTGCAGGTGCCGCAGTGGACTCCATGGGGAAGGTCGGGATCCAGTTCCAGGGTAGTCAAAAGTTCCCCTAAAAATACCCAGGAACCGTACTGGCGAGTAATTAAATTACCGTTTTTAGCCACCCACCCCAGGCCAGCTTGCTGGGCCCAAAACTTATCCTGAATTGGACCAGTGTCGGCGTAGTAGCGCACCCGAATGGGCTGCCCCTGGGGGTGGGGCTGGGCCTCTAGCCAGCGGGCCAGGGCCTTCAGCCGTCGCTGCAAAACCCGGTGGTAGTCCCGGCCCCAGGCGTAGCGAGAAATTTTACCGTGCTGGGGATGGTCAGAATGGCGATGGGGAGTGTAGTAGTTGAGGCCTAAGGCAATCAGCGATTGGGCCTCGGGCATGACCTGACGAATATCCTGCCGTTTACTGGCCGCCATCCAGGCCATATCCGCCTGATATCCCTGGTGCAGCCATCGCTGTAAGTGATCGCGGGCCTCAGTTTCAGCCACTGTGGGCCGATCGGATAGGGCGGCAATACCTACCAGGTGGAAGCCCAACTGCCGGGCCTGATCGATCACACTTGCGCGGGTAGGAAACATGGGAAAAAACTAGTCACAACCGATCAAAAAAGAAAAATGTTAGCTGCTATACAACTTATGGCGTAGGTTTTATCAATCCTTAAGGGATAATTGGCAAGACTGGTTAACCTCCCTCTGTGAATTCCTAAGCCATTTCTTAAACTGTTTTCTCAACTAACTACTGGAGATCCCCCATGCGCGATCGTAACATTTCCTTTCCCCTATCTCGCCGCCAGGTGGTGCGGGGGTTACTAGCTTCCTCCGCCTTCGGGTTAACGGCCAGGTTGGGCACCAGTTGCGCCCAGCCAACCCCTACCGGCACTGCCGATAATAAAACCGCCGCTAAAGACTACGTTGTGGGCTTTATATACGTCGGTCCTAAGGATGACTTTGGCTACAACCAGGCCCACGCTGAAGGAGCAGCGGCTATGGCCAAGAATGTTCCGGGGCTGAAGCTGGTGCAGGAAGCCAGCGTCCCCGAAACTACGGCGGTAGCTGAAACCATGCGCAACATGATTCAGCAAGACGGAGCTAAGGCCCTCTTCCCTACCTCCTTTGGCTATTTCGATCCCTACATCCTGGAGATGGCCAAGGAGTTCCCCGATGTGCAGTTCTTCCATGCTGGCGGTCTTTACCAGGATGGGGTCCATCCCAAAAATATCTGTAGCTATTTTGGTTACATCGACGAGGCCCAGTACGTAGCCGGGATAGTGGCAGGTCATACCTCTAAGTCGGGCAAACTCGGTTTCGTAGCCGCCAAACCCATTCCCCAGCTACTCCGCAATGTCAACAGCTTTACCCTGGGGGCCCGGTCCGTCAATCCTAAAATTACTACCCAGGTCATCTTCACAGGAGACTGGTCCGTACCGGTGAAGGAAGCAGAGGCCACCAACAGTATGGTGGACCAGGGTGTAGATGTGATTACCTGCCATGTTGATAGCCCTAAGGTGGTGATGGAAACCGCTGAAAAACGGGGTATCTTCTGTTCTGGCTACCATGCTAACCAAAGCTCCCTGGCCCCCAAGGGCTACCTAACTGGGGCTGAATGGGATTGGTCTAGTATCTACACCTCCCTGGGAGAAAAGCTGATAGCGGGTAAATCCATTGCTAAGGGTGATATTCCCCATATTCTGCGGGGCGGGTTGGCTGAAAACTTCTGTAAGCTCTCTCCCTATGGTCCAGCCGTTTCAGCCGCGGCCAAAGCTGATGCTGACAAGGCTCTGGCCGGTATCAAGTCGGGTCAGTTAACCATTTACAAGGGACCGCTGAAGAGTAACGACGGTAAGCAAATTCTGGCAGCCGGTAAGGATTTCAAAATTACCGACATTGAACTGGAGAAAATGGACTACCTGATTGAGGGCGTTAAGGGATCGGTTAAGTAAGCTGGAGGTCGCCATCGTGGTCCATCAATCCTGGCAGCGATCGCTGGAGTCGATTTTGATTCCCTGCCTGGCGGTTTTAGCGGCCCTGGTTTTGTTTGGGGGATTTTGCGCCCTGGCTGGGGCCAATCCCCTGGAGGTCTACGCCGCTATTTATAAGGCTGCCTTTGGCAGCTGGAATGCCTGGCAAAATACTCTGATTCGGGCTGCTCCCCTGATGCTAACCGGCCTCTGTACCGCCTTACCAGCCCGGCTCGGGTTGGTGATTATTGGTAATGAAGGGGCCCTGGTGTTCGGAGCACTGATAGCGGTCCTGGTGGGTCTGGCTACGGGATTAGTCCTGCCTGGTGGGCTGGTGGTTGGGCTGATGGCCCTCACCAGTCTGCTGGCAGGAGGACTCTGGATTATGGCGGTGGGGGCCCTGCGCCACTATCGGGGAGTCAATGAAACCATTAGCAGTCTGTTGATGAACTACCTGGCGATCGCCTTAATGAATCACCTGGTAGAGGGACCCTTGCGGGATCCAAACTTTGTTACTAAACCCTCTAGCTATGAAATTTTGCCAACTGCCTGGCTAGGGAGCTTACCGGGCAGTCGTATTCACTTTGGCTTAATCTACGGAGCTCTGGCCTGTTTTATGGCCTATTTTTTAATTCAACGCACTACCTTTGGCTTTGCCACCCGCAGCACTGGTGAAAATATTCGGGCTGCCCGCATGGCAGGTCTACCGGTGGGTAAGCTCACCCTGGCGATCTGTTTTCTGGGGGGCTCCTGTGCGGGCCTGGCGGGCATGGTAGAAATTGCGGCGGTACAACGACGCTTGAACGAGTCAATTGTTTCTAGCTATGGTTATGCGGGGGTATTGGTGGCCTTTGTGTCACGCCACAATCCCCTGGCGATGGTATTGGTGTCGGTATTGCTAGGAGGAATCCTGGCCAGCGGGGGAATTTTGCAGCGGTCTCTAAACCTACCAGATGCTACCGTACTGGTATTTCAGGGCATGGTTTTTCTCTGTGTGCTCTATAGTGATTCCCTCTACGGTCGGCTGTTTTCAGGTTTTTTCAAAAATTTTAATAGTAAATCCGTGGCCATTAATCGGGTGAGGTAAATCATGGCGGCAGAAGCACTGGGCTGGTGGGGCGTACCCCTGGCGATCATAGCGGGTACCCTACGGGGCAGTGTTCCCTTTTTATTTGTCAGCCTGGGAGAATGCCTGACGGAAAAAAGTGGAAAAATCAATCTGGGCCTGGAAGGTACTCTGCGGCTAGGGGCTATGAGCGCCTATGGAGTTGCCTACCTCAGTGCTAAAGCCCTGGGGGTGAGTCTGGCTCCCTGGTTAGGGGTACTGATGGCGGGGGTGGCCGGCATGGGTTTGGGGCTGATTCACGGTTGGCTATCGCAACAACGCCGGGTCAACGATGTTGCCGTCGGTATCGCTATGATTATTTTTGGTAGCGGCCTAGCTAATTTCTTGGGTAAACCCTTTATTCAACCCCAGGCTCCCCAACTGACCACCCTGGAGGTAGGAAATTGGAGTAGCTTGCCCCAGGTACAGGCAGCCCTCAAGATTAGTCCCCTGTTTTTAGTGGGTGTGGCCCTGGTACCCTTACTAGACTGGTTTTTTAAATCAACCCGTTGGGGGCTCTACGTCCGGGCTGTGGGCGATAGCCCCCAGGCCGCCAAAGCCATGGGAATTTCTATTTTCAAGGTTCGCCTGACCAGCATTGTTATGGGTAGTTTTCTGGCCGGACTGGGGGGCGCTTCCCTATCCCTTTACTACCCAGGCGTTTGGACTGAACGAATCTCCAGTGGCCAGGGCTTAATGGCTGTAGCCCTGGTGATTTTTGCCCGTTGGCAGCCCTGGCAATGCCTGTGGGCTTCTTTGCTATTTGGTGGAGCCCAGGCTCTCGGACCAGCTTTTCAATCGGTGGGCATTGATTCCTATTACTATCTTTTCAACGCTACTCCCTACATTCTGACCCTGGTGATTATGATTTTCACCTGTTCTCCCCAGCGTACCCTGGCTGGGTCTCCAGGAGCCTTAGGCAAAGAAGATTGACGCTAGGGGTGTTTAAGCCAGCTAGATGCTGATCTCCGCAGCCCTGGCCATGGGGCTTGCCTTGGTTCAGCCCTGGGGCGTAGTTAGGGGTGGGTTTTCTTCCCTGGGCCTACCACAGTGAAAACAAAATTTTGAAAAGGCAATGTTTTTGGTTCCACAAGATTTGCAGGAATCGTATATCTGGATTCCACAATGTTGACAGAAGTTATCCGTTTCCTTTGCGATCGGTCTTTCGCAACTAGGGCATATAGCCCTAGTAATTCTAGTTAAGGCAAAATCATATTGGATATCTTTTTTACGCTCCGAATCAGGTTGTTTCTCTAACTCTCGTTGCTGTTCAATATATTTCTGAAGGGCTAAGATGACGTACCTGCCCGCCACTAAGGTCACTACAGCACCGACGGTATATCTTACATAGCCACCGTAGCTGGGTAGGTAGGGAACAAGTTCCACAAAGAAAGCAAATGAACTAAAAAATATAAATCCCCAGACAAAAGGCCAATAGGATTTCTTACGATGTTTTCTAAATAGATAGGTAGCAATAATTAAAAGAGGCAATATAAAGGCAAGTCGATACACAAATACCCGCAGCTCTATTTGATTTTGAGCAGCTTTAAATTTTTCCCTAGAGGCATTCTCTAAAGATAGAATTTGTTCTTCAATCTTCGATTCCTGTTGCTGTGTATCAAGTAATTGTTTTTGAATTGACTCGATTGCGGCGAGATATTTTCGTTCTTTCTTCCGCAAGCCTTCTAGATTGGCTGTTCGAGCAATTAAATCATTATCTCTGGAAGAACTTTGGGTGGCTTTTCTGGTAGTTATCCAGGTATCAAATGCTTGTTTAGACGACTGATAGTCTGAGTGTACCGCATCCAATTGCAATTGAGCCTGCTCAACCTTATCATTTAAGGCTTCCTCCTCCTGCTTAAGGGATTTTAAGCTGTTTGTTAGGATTGTTTTTTCGCCCTTGTCTACAAAATCTCCTGCCGAGAGTTTACTTTCAATCTTGGGCAGATCTCCAACAATTGTTCCGCCTAAGCCAATTAAGAAGTATGCAAACAAAAAAGCAATTACCCACAATCCTCGGTTAAACCATTTTTCTGAAAATCTGAGGTTATTGGCCATGGTGTCTTTTGATTTGAGAAAATAGTTTCAACTGGAGAAAGTAAATCCTGCTTAGAGGTTGTTTGAAAAGGACTCAGGTATATTTCGTCGCCAAGGGACCGTCAAAAGTCGATGCATAGGTAAAGCCAGCTAACTGACTAGCCATCCCCTAGGGGAGACTTGGTGGGAATCCCAGGGGAACGAGGAAATTGAGGCGGAGTTGGGCTGACCTTGGCTATCACTACATTATGCCGTGTACTCCCGGTTAGGGGAGTTGTAGTTGCCCGTACCTCCAGCATCTCTCCACCCAGCCGGGGCAAGATAGCTGCCAGGGCTGATGCCTCTGCACCGGACCACTGCCCCCGGTAGAGCACAGCCTGTCCACCCACCTGAAGTAGGGGTAAGGCATATTCAGCACAGGTGTTAACTCCGCCTACGGCCCTCAGCAGAGCTAAATCATAGGTTTCCCGGTGGCTGGGTTGGTGGCCCACCTGTTCAGCCCGTTGGGCGATCAGGGTTGTATTGGATATAGCCAGGGTCTGGCAGAGGGTTTCTAAAAGGACCATTTTTTTACGGGTGCCATCTAATAGGGTGACCGACCACTGGGGAAAAACCAGGGCAACTGGTAAACCTGGGAAGCCCCCACCGGAACCAATGTCGATCAGCCGACGGTTTGGAACTGGCCCCTGCCCCTGGGGTAACCAGGCTGCCACACCCTGTAAAGAATCCCACAGATGCTTTTCCCAAAAGTCCTCGGGACTGGTAATACGGGTCAGGTTAACCTGTTGGTTGGCTCTTAAAATTTCCTGATATAGGTGTTGAAACTGCTCCTGTAAGGGAGCCGTAGGCTGCCATTGGAGGCTTTGTTGCCAATGGTGAGGATAATCCGGTAGGGTCTGCATAGCTTTTAGGGTGTTAATCTCCACCTGGGGAACCAACCCTAGAGGTTGCAGTCAGCTGGCCTTGATGCAACTGCCAGCTTTGATCGGCCAGGGTTGCTAGTTCCTCTGCATCGTGGGAAACCACCAGCAGAGTCCAATTTTGTTTAAGTTCCTGTAGTAGCCGCAGAATCTGCTGACGCATCGACCAGTCCAGGCCAGCGGTAGGTTCATCCAGCAACAACAGGTAGGGCTGGCGAATCAACTGCACCGCTAAAGCCAGGCGGCGTTGTTGTCCACCACTCAGGGCATAGGGTAGGGCCTGGAGGGAGAGGTGATCCAGACCTACGGATCCGAGGGCGCGATCGAGGATTTCACGGCTGATTTCAGGATGCCCTAACCGCAATTCTTCCAAAACCGTCTGACCACAGAAGTGACGCTCCGGAAACTGAAACACCAGGCCCGCCAACTGCCGCAAAGACTCAGGATCAAGTGTCTGTTGCCGCCACTGAATTGTCCCTGCGGTGGGTCTGGCAAAGCCCGCTACCAGCTCCAGTAAGGTACTCTTACCCGATCCGCTAGGGCCATAGATCACCCCCATTTGACGGGGGGCCAGTTCCAGAGAAACCTGATCTAAAATCGGTCGAGAACTGGCGGGAGGATGGTAGGTTAACTGACGAAGGTAAAGCATGGACCTGAGCAAACACCTGAAATTTCGTCACTCGATTCAGTCAGGCTGGTAAGGACCTGGGCTCGCACCTGGTGAAACTAGCCTGGAAAGTGCCAGTGTATCATCTGTAACAGCCTAACGTGTCACCTGGCAAAGCTATCGGGCACAATGGTCCTATTAATGTGAAAGATAGGAAGGTGATCACCATGATCTGGCACCGTCGCCGCCGTGAAGGCCATAGAACAGGTAATAGTGCAGACAGAATGATAAAACTGCCGCGATCGCAAAAATTTTTATTCCCAAGTCTTCGTCATCCTTTTTGGATGGGAATGCTGGCGGCTATCGCCATGGGACTAACGGCCCCAGCTCCGGCAGGGGCTGCCGATCCCTTTCGACTGACCAATCCCCATGGGATCGGGGCGGCAAGCGAGAGTGCCTTTAAGGCGTTGTTCTACGCCGGTGACTACGTGGGGGCGCAAAGATTAGTAAATCAAGCTATAGTCGCCGAGCCCAAGGAACCCATGAATTATGCCATGGCAGCAGCTTTGAGCTATCTCAATAACGACCTTGAAGGACTTGCCCGGCAGGCCCAGTTAACGCAACAAGCGGCAGAAGCTCTAAAGGCCACCGATCCCCTCAGGGGTCACCTTTATAGCGCCGTAGGGGTTTTTATGGAAGGAGCCCATGTGCTACAAACCCAGGGAATTGCCAGAGGTACTCCGACTGCCCTGCGGATGCTCCAACAGGTATTTAGTGAATTACAGGCTGCGGAAAAAGTGAACCCAGCGGATCCAGAACTTAGTTTGCTAAAAGGGTTTATGGATTTACTACTGGCGGTTAATCTGCCCTTCGCTAACCCCGATCAGGCGATCGCTCGCTTACAAAATGGCTATCCCACCTACCTCTCCCATCGCGGCATTGCCATTGGTCTGCGCGATTTAAAACGCTATGATCAAGCCTTGGCAGAAGTCAACAAGGCCCTGTTAGAAGCTCCTAAAAATCCTGATCTGCTCTATTTAAAGGCTCAAATTCTTGCCCTTAAAGGCGATCCTAAGGCCAGCATACCAGTCTATATAGAGACGCTTACCTATGCTCAGCAATTACCCAGGCCAGTAGTCTGGCAAATTCGCTACGAGAAGTGCTTAACGGAGGGGCTAGATGGCAACCTTTGCGCTCAGCAAGCCGGTGCTAATGGCTCCTAGAATTACAGCCTCTAATTCTAGTTCCAGGGCATCCCTACTACTTAAGAGGTACTTTAGTTAAAGTTTTGATAGTTTTTTTGTAAAGCCATCATGGTAAGGACGAAACAGTGACCTCAATCACCACACAGGCCTTTGCCTGGGCTATTTTTAATGGTATGATGCACCTTTGCTTATTAGTTTCAACTACTTTAAAGCAGTTTCTAAGAACTTTAGCTGGGTCAGTTCTGTAACCTTAAAGGTGGATTTCGGCATGGTTTCTGAAGATTCCTTCAACTCCAGTTCTAACTATTCTGTGTATTCTCCCAATAGCGTAGAAGAAGAGGTTCTCTATCAGTACTTTCAGTACTGGCGTAGAGAAGAGTCTGCACAGCAACTGATCGAACGTTTTCGCAGTTTATTCCTAGAGGGTGGCACCGATATTGACCATAGGGTCGCTTCAGCCCTATTCCAGTTATCTACATCCATAGACGCGGATGAAAAGTTCAAATATGTTTTCAACCGTTGTTGTTACATTTTAATTAATTATTGGTACGGTCAGTCCCGTGACCATTGGGCTATACCTGAGCTGATCGGAATTTTAGATAATACAGCCATATTCTCCTCAACTGGTCAGGCGCAGCAGGTCCGAAATTTATTGAGACAGTTTCTAGCCAGTGAACAATATGGAGCGTTAGATCGGCTACGAAAAATTTTTGGTGAGCCCAAGGATTCACCAGATAGTGAAGAAATTATTGATGACCAACCCCTTGTCTCCCGTATTCGCCACTATCCCTTTCTCTACGACACCAGTCTATTGACCCAAGATAGTAGTCAAGAACAGGCTAAAAATATTCGTGATCTTCGACTTAAGGCGGAGACAAACTTAGGAGTTCGCCTGGCTCGTTACCATAGTCACGGATCAAGATCCCAGTTATCTACTGCGATCGCACCTAATCCAACCTTATTAGAGGCATCGGAACTAAGGGAAGCGTTAAATTATTACACCGGTAAAGTTGAACAGGGTCGTACTCAAAAAGATATCGCTTCATGGTTTCAAACCTATAGCAAAACCGCCCGTTCCTTCCGCGACTTTAAAGATGAAATTTGTTGACTATCTAATTGGTCCCATCGCTGCGGTTGACTCAAGGTATAGAAATAACTCTTTTTCTCGTAATTTACGCCAGCATTTACGAGAAATTATGGCTAACTTTGATGACCAGCACCTAAGTCGTTACATTTACACCCGGTTTTGTCAGCAAGTTTTGAATTTTTTGGTGATTGATAGCCCTCAGAAACCTGTATTTCGCCGGTTTTGTCATTTATTGGAGGATATTGGATACATCCTCACCGTTGGTTTATTACTGCGGGTGGTCCTCTTTTGTACTGAGGCCAAACCCTGGCTGGAGCGCCGTTTTTCCCTCTTATTTAACTTGCATGAACAGCGCCCTTGCAAAGAAATACCCTGGTTAGTCCAGAGTTTGGAACATTTGAATATCGCCCTGGTGACAAACTTTAATCAAATTGGGTATCAGTTTTAATAGAGGGCGGCTAATTTGAGTCCTATAGCGTTTCCCATTCCAGTGAAGTACAGACAAGGGGCTTAAGCCCCTTGTTAGCAATGATGTCGTATACCTCATCCGGTCAAGAATTGCTATGACGTAAAATCAAGGGTTAACTGCCAGCCTTGGGGGGTACCCATAGCACGCGGAAACCGTTGCCACGACTACGGTAGTTGGGGAGGTTGTAGTCCCGATAGGCAGATCGACAATACCTGGCAAGGCTGACCCAGGAACCGCCCCGTAGTACCCGGTAGGAACTATCTCCCCCCGTCACCCAGGCTCTGCCATCTGTAGGGGCACCTTTGTAGCTATTGTGCCAGTGATTTAAACACCACTCCCACACGTTACCGTGCATGTCGTACAGGCCAAAGGCATTAGGAGGAAAGCTACCAACATCAGTGCTTTCTTGTCGATAGATTCCTTTAGGACCAGAGCCGTAGTTGGAGCTACCGTTGTAATTAGCCAAGTCAGTAGTAATTGTTTCACCAAAGTGAAACTGAGTGGTTGTCCCAGCCCTACAGGCGTATTCCCATTGGGCCTCACTGGGTAGGGTGTAGGTTTGGCCGCTGTCAACCGACAGGCGATCGCAAAACTCCATAGCCTCATTCCAACTAACGGTTTCCACCGGAGCGTTATCGCCCTTAAACCATAGAGGATCGGGATTGAGGTCAATTTTTACCTTAGGCAAAGCCTCTGCTGCCCTCCACTGAGCGTGGGTGACGGGGTATTTAGCGATAAAAAAAGGTGCCAGGGTTACCGGATGCTGGGGCAGCTCCCATGCATAAATGCGATCGTAGGCTTCTTGACCAAACTGACGGAGTAATTCCTGTTTTTCAGCATCGTTTTGACCCATAAAAAATTGCCCCCCTGGAAGGGCAACCATTTCTATTTGAGTATTTCCGATCGCCTGGGTAAAGCCTCTGGCCTGACCTGGCTGACGCTCAACCAACTGCCCTTTAGGGTTAACGGTAACCACCTCAAAATCAAAGCTAGCCAGGGCTGGCAATTGACCAGAAAGCGCCGGTTTAGAATTACCAGACTGGGCAAGGGCCTGGCCTCCTAATAAGGCTAAACCCGTACCGACTCCGCCCAATCCAAGCATTTGAAGGGCACGGCGGCGACTACGGTCAAAGGGTAGTGCATGCAGATAGCTATCAATCGCCATTGTTCCCTACTCCTCTGTATCAGCGAGAGTCACAATGGCCTGTGCCCATAGAACATACTTTAATGTTGCCAGGTCCTTCACAGTTTTTATC
Organism: Nodosilinea sp. LVE1205-7; assembly: GCA_041879365.1. GTDB lineage: Bacteria > Cyanobacteriota > Cyanobacteriia > Phormidesmidales > Phormidesmidaceae > Nodosilinea. The sequence continues at coordinate 871,580 of CP089923.1, forward strand.
CCAAAGGCCGCCTTCAGATGCTCAGCATCACTCTCAGTCACCCCTGCAATCACTGTCACTGGAGCATCAACCAGGGCCTTTAAAGAGCTGTTTTCATATTCTTTCATCAAGGCTTTGTTGATATTCATGGATTACCCTTCCTAAAGGAGTATTTTCAAGAGCCAAACAGAATCTAAAGCTCTAATTGGGAAAGAAGATAATATGGCCAAAAATCAATATTTTTAACCCTTGGCAGCCATTAACCATAGCTGCGACAAGCTCTTCCAATAAGCCCTGGTGCTAACAATAAAAGATGGCTTATATTAATTTCTTCCCGTACATAACACCTAAGAATTTATAATACCCTCAATCATCGAGGGCTAATTTTTTCTCTTTCTTTATTATTTTCAACCCGATCCCTAGCCCTCCTTAACCTTGATATAATCTCTACATAATCTATCCTTGGCAATGCTATCCCTGAGGGTCTACCGGCTAAATTAATCCAGGGCTGGTAATGCCATCAGTTCAGGGGTTGTAGGCGGTTGTTTGAAAAGGATTGTCCCGGATATAGTTCGCCGTCAGAAAGCCAGCAAAATAGTGAATTGTCAGGGGGTTATCCGCCTCCCTGGGTAAAGCTAGGGCTATACTAAGCCTTAAGGATAGGCTCGCCATCAGAACCAGTTGCCGCCAAACTTGGGAAATTATGCCCCGGCCACCTTTAGGGATCAAGGTAAATAAAGCCTTGTCCTACCCCTGGCTTTTACCCATCTACGCTGTTCTAGGCGGGCTGGCCAAGGCTTTATAAAACATCACTCTAATCCCATCCTGGTTCTGGGCTCGCCCTTTTATGGATTCTTCTCCCCTATTACCATCCCCTAGTCGCCATCCACTCCTGTTAATTGCTCCATTTTTTTTATGGGGCACCGCAATGGTGGCGATGAAGGGAGCCCTACCCCATACCGCTCCTCTGTTCATGGCTTCCCTTCGGCTAATTCCGGCGGGAGCGGTAGTCTTATTGGCTGGTGTTTGGTTGAAGCGGCCCCAGGCTATCCCCGGTTGGGGATGGTTCTGGCTAGCTCTGTTTGCCCTGGTGGATGGAACTCTATTTCAAGGTTTTTTAGCCCTGGGATTGGAACGTACTGGAGCCGGGCTGGGTTCGGTAATGATTGATTCCCAGCCCCTAGCGGTAGCGGTTATGGCCCGGGGTCTGTTTGGCGAAGAGATTGGTACCCTGGGTTGGATTGGTTTACTGTGGGGCATTTTGGGCATTAGTCTGTTGGGTCTTCCCGATCAGTGGATCATGGCTTTGTTTCAGGGCCAGGTGGATGGACTAAGGGATGCTGACCTGGTGACTCAGCTATGGCAGGGGGGAGGGATTGATGATCCTGGCGGCCCTATCCATGGCTACCGGCACTATTTTGATTCGCTATGTCTGTCGGCAGATTGATCCAGTGGTAGCCACTGGCTGGCACATGATTTTGGGAGGTATTCCCCTTTACCTGCTGTCACTCCTATGGGAGCCCCATCCCTGGCAAGAACTGAGCGTGATGGACTGGGGCGCGATCGCCTACTCTACCCTGTTTGGTAGTGCGCTGGCCTACGGTATTTTCTTCTCCTTAGCGGCCCAGGGTAATCTCACCAGCCTGAGCGCCCTGACCTTTCTTACCCCGGTGTTTGCCCTTTTATTTGGTAACTTGTTTCTAGCAGAACGGTTAACTCCCCTGCAATGGCTGGGAGTAGGGTTTACCCTGGTAAGTATTTACCTGATTAACCAACGCCAGTCCCTGGTTCAACGCTGGCTACAGTGGCGATCTACCACTACCGAGTCCCAGGTCAAGGTGAGTAACTCTGACTAAGGCTAGGGGTCCTAAATTAGGCAACCCCGACAAGGGGAGTCAGGGGGCAAACTCCCAGGTGCGCTTAGTCGGTAACTTTGCCAGATTGGGTAACGCTATAAATTTGGTAGCGTTCCTCAATTAATCGATCCATATCGGTTTTAGCCAGTCCCTTAACGTAGTTTAATTTCACTTCCTCTAACCAACTCACCAGCAAGCTTTCTAGTTCCTGAATGTTGCCCTTTTCCTGTAACTTTAGTTTGAGACTGTCGGTGAATTTTTCCCCCAGGGCCTGGACCAGGGGTAAACCGGAAGGTTGGTTCAGGGTTCCCTTCAAAAAGCCATAGGCGTTAGTAGAAAATTGAGCCACCACCTGTTCCGCAATTTGTTCGGGTAAATTACCCAACCCCGGAATTTGGCGAAATTCTCGATAACCAGGGGCATAGGCAAAGGCTTGGGTGACGGTATGCTTCAACAGAGCATCGACCTCCGGCTTAATCTGGGGTAAAACATCGGCGATGGTGAGGGTCATCAACCGCTGAGTAATCACCTCTAATTCATTAATGCCATTGATATCGATGTAGCGTTGCCCCGATTGGCTACTGAGCAGGGTCTGGACCAGGCGGCCATCCCTGAGTAGGGACTGAACCTGGTCAATAATACGCAGCACAACCACTTCGGTAATTTCAACAGCTACCTGACTGAGTAAAAGATGATTGATTCGACTTTGAATTGGATTTAAATCCACCAGATTAGATTGGTTGAGGCGAATCATCACCGGTATTACCCGACCCAGGGCTAACCAGCTCAAGTGCAGACCACTAAAAGGAATAATTAAGAGCAGATCATACCAGCGCCAGAGGAGGGCATCCCGGCCACGAAAGTGCTTGTAGCGGCGGCGCAGATAAATACTACGGGCCACCAGTTCTACTCCAAATAGCAAGTTAAAGGCCATATCCAGCCGCCAGAAGTTATTCACAAAGCTGCCGCTGAGGTCGATATGACGAAAGAAATTAGTTTCCATCAGGGGCCGTACCTTGCGATTGAAGAAGGTTATTTCCCCCGTGAATCCGGCCTGGGTAAGATGGGAATAGCTCCAGAATTGGGTAAAGGAATCGGTGGCTGAACCTAAACCCATATGGTCCCGCAGTCCCATTTTGATGCGTTCCAGAGTACCGGATTTATTGGCCAGCTCAAAGGGATTTTCAGCAATCATAGCGGCGCTTTGCTGCTGTAAGTCTAGCAAAATGGTCTGGGCCGCCTGAGAGGTTAGACCGGTTTGAGCTACCTGGTTCTGCAACTGATCAACGGTTTCAAGATAATGGCTGGTGGACCGATGGGGTTCAATCCCCTTGAGAGTTTGGCCATACCAGGTGGTAAACCGGGGAGACAGCTTTAGATAGAGGTCTCGCCAGGGAATATAGCTCAGATCAAACCCAACCAGGACCAGGTTCAGCAGGGCTAAAATCGCCATCAGCCGTTCAAATCGGGTAAAGCTGCGGTGACGGCCCTTGGGGTTAGGCAAGGGAGAAGGGTTAGTTGCCAGGGAAGAGTCAGAGGGGTCAGCCATAATACCAGGTTGGATCAGGGATTAGTTTTCCCCTATTAAAGGAGAACTCTGAGGTCATTATTACCTCAGGGTTGCGATCGCAGGGTGAACTTGATCAATAATGAAAGAATATTTTTTCAAACCATCGCCTTACTTTAGGACCTTTGATTGTATGACCCCTTCTTTGAGCAACTTTTTACTCAGTCTTCTGGCTGGAGCTCTGATTGTCATCGTTCCGGCTGTTGTAGGCTTGCTTTTCTTGAGTCAGCGGGATAAAATTCAACGCCAGTAACTTTGGCCACAGGCGGGGGCTCTGGGCTAGGTCGGTGTTCGCCCCCTCAGTCCCCTATTCAGCCTAGTCTGGTGTCAGAAAACCATAACTGGATTCAATCTAGACAACCCTTCTAAATAACCCTTGCCTAGATTAACCTGCTGGCAGGTTAGCTAAAGCCCATAGGTTGGCTAGAATGGAGGCAACAACGGAAACAGCTTGAGTTAGCCTGAGCCCTGTCTCTTGCCCATGTTATCCCCCCTAAGAAGGAATCCACTGTGAATTTTGGTACTCCGGTTCCCTTACTACTTGGCATTTTCCTGGTTCTCAGTGCGGTTGCTCTGTTCTTTTTAGATCGGCTCAAGCCGGGCTACGGGCGTGATGCCGATAAAATCTATGCGATCCTATTTCTAATCTCAGGCATTTTTCTGCTGGGCAGTCTCACCATGGAGCTGATTCCAGCTTTTCAGCAAATGATTATGGTGGGCATGCTGATCTCCCTGATGATTCAGAATGTGAATTCCCGAACCCCCACTGGTAGTGGTAGATCGGGGCAACCCCGGGATAGTAGGAGCGGCTACGAAGGTGATTACCGTTCCAATCGCCCGGTACGTCAGCCCTCCTATGGACGAGAAAATCGAGCCAATCTGCGGGCGGAGTTGGACCGTCCTGATCCGGGCTTTGAGGATCCCTACGCCCGGCCCCGGCCCATGCTGGGAGGGCGAGAGGAACCTGGCTATCCCTACGATCAGCCCCGGTATGACCAACCCCAGCCCCCATCGCCTCCTAATCCTCCCAATCCTTCCTATCCTTCCTATCCCAATAGCTACGATGAAGGTCCAGCTCCCATCACCGGTGGGGAGGGATCAACCTATGCTTCCGGTCCTGCCCGCACCGGCGATGAGCGCTTGCGCCGCCGTCGTCCCAAGACCCGAAGTGATTACAGCGATCGCTACGGCAACAATCCATCTCGCTCTGACTATCGGCCAGACCGGGAAACCCCTCCTGGGGGATGGTCTTAAAGCTATGGTGGACTGGATTGATCCCTTCTTCCCACTGAAGCCTGGAACCATTGCTGGTACAGCTCTCTGGGCTATTACCCTATATCTGGCTTACTGGCCCCGGGTGCAGCGCTATACGGATTGGCTTTACCATCGCCTGGACCAATCTCCAGGGCGTCTCTGGTCTGGTCTGGCCTCCCTGCTGAGTGTGGTTCCGCTGGTCTGCCTGGGAGCCCTGATTCAGTTTGTCCTCACCCTAACCCTGGGGGGTAGTTGGGGAGTCAGCCTGGGGGTAATTGCCAGTATGGCCTGTGGCATCTATGAACTGGGACGACAGGATGGTGAGGCTTCGGACTAGTCAGCAGGGATTTTCCTCCTGGTTAGCCACTACGCCCCTGGGTCGTTCCCCCCAGCCTGCTGAGGTGGAGCATTCTCCCCTGTTGCGGGGACTGGTTCAGGGGTTGGTAAGTGTGGGAATTCTGGCCGTAGTGGTGGCGGCGGCGGGGGTGACTCAGGCTTCGATTTTGAATCTGCTGGCCATTCCCCTGAGTGGGGCGGGGGCTTTCTATAGCTGGTGGCAGCGACAACGAGCCAACGCCTTAATGAAAGCGTTGATTGCTGTTGCCATGGTACTGGCCCTGGGGTTTTTCTTCTTTCGGCTGCTGCATCAACCTGGCGATACTCGCATCTTGCTGGCAGAACTCCTGATCCAACTTCAGGTTTTCCATAGTTTTGATCTACCCCGCCGCAAGGATTTAGGGTATTCCATGGTGATCGGCTTGATTTTATTGGGGGTAGCGGCCACCATTAGCCAGACCCTCAGCTTTGCCCCCCTGGTAGGCTTATTTCTGGTACTGGCCCTACCCGTACTCGCCCTGGATTATCGCTCGCGGCTGGGGCTGGGTTCGGTGGCCGGGAGATCGGGGGCAGCGGGGATTAGACCAGGCCAGCTTCTGGGGTGGGTAGGCCTGACGATGGCTTTAGGGTTGGTGATTTTTCTAGGCCTACCCCGCCTACCGGGCTACCAAATCCAAAACTTTCCCGTCAGTCTTAGCCTCGATACTCCCGCCGGATTTACCGGCCGCCGCATCCTTAACCCTGCCTACCGGCAGAACAACAGCCCCTCGACCACTGCTACCTTTGGCCAGGGGCTCAACCCGAGCACCGTTGAGGGGCAAGGAAATTTGAGCGGCCCTGGACGGGTGGATAGTACCGCCTACTACGGCTTTAACCAGCAGATGAATCAAAATCTACGCGGTGTTATGCAGCCCCAGGTGGTGATGCGAGTCCAATCCCAGGCCCCTGGTTTCTGGCGAGTCCTGGCCTTTGATCGGTACACGGGCCAGGGGTGGACCCAGGGCCAGCCCGATCGCATTCAAACTTTGAGTAGATCGGAGTTAACCTACCAAACCCTTTTACCCCTGGAACCAGGTTTGAACCGCTGGCAGGAAGTGGTGCAGACTTACACCCTGGTGAGTAATTTCCCCAATCTGATTCCCACCCTGCCCCAGGCCAGAGAAGTCTATTTTCCCACCCAGGCGGTAGCCATCGATGACCAGGGTAGTTTGCGATCGCCCATCGGCCTGGAAGCCGGTATGACCTACACCGTGGTCTCTAAGGTGGCCTTTCGCGATCGTAGCCAGCTCCGCCAGGCTCCCCGTCACTATAGCCAATCCATCCAGCAGCAGTACTTACAGCTACCGGAGAGGGTGAGCGATCGGATCAGGCAACAAACCCAAAGCCTGCTGGCCCTTTCCCCCAAGCCCTTAAGGGACCCCTACGAGCAGGCGCTCCACCTGGCTCAAGCCCTCAAGCAACGCTACAGCCTCCAGCCCAATCTGCCCTTTCTAGCCCCCCAGGAAGATCTGGTGGAGAGCTTCCTGTTTAAACTTAAAGGGGGTTACCCCAATCACTTCTCTACGGTGCTCACGGTGATGCTGCGGTCCATCGGTATTCCAGCCCGCCTGGTAGTGGGGTTTGGGGAAGGTCAGTTTAATCCCTTCACAGGCTTCTACGTGGTGCGTAACACCGATGCCTACGCCCTGACAGAGGTGTACTTTCCCCAGTACGGCTGGTTTGCCTTTGATCCAATTCCGGGCCATGAACTGCTGCCGCCAGAGCTGCGGGAATCGGACTACTTTAGTACCCTGCGCCGCTTCTGGCACTGGGTAGCGGGTTGGCTGCCCTCGCCCCTGGTGGGTGGCATCAATCAACTGGTGGATTACCTGGGGCAACTCCTCCACCATGGGCTAGCGGGGGCCATGGGCCTGGTGCGATGGGGATGGGTGGGCCTGGTGCTGCTGGGCCTGGGCGGTGGAGCGCTAGGCCTGGGTTGGCGGTCCTGGCGACTGGCCCATGTACCCCCGACAGAGCGAATTTATCAACAAATGTTGACCTGGTTTAACCAGCAAGGCTTGGCTAAGCATAGGGCAGAAACCCCCCTGGAGTATGGACAACGGATCGAAGCTAAAATTCCTATAAAACAGGCTGAAGCGATGAAATCTTTAGTTAACGCCTATGTAAGCTGGCGTTATGGTGGAGAAACCCAGGATTTAACTGATTTAAGTCAAAAACTACAAATTATTCGCTATCGCAGTACCCGATCTTCTACCTTTTTCTGGCCGCCAAAGAGGTGATTTGGCGGTCCCTAATCAGGGATTTAAGCCATCGCCAGGAAATTGATTTTCCATAGCTTTCCGGTATGCTCGAATAAATCCTTTCGTAATTCCCTTCTCAGCCGTGAGCCTTAATACCCTTCTGCCGGAACCCCTCAACCTGGTCTCGAGTCCGGGTCAGGTCTTTTCCCCCGACCAGTTTAATGCAGTAGTGATGGGCACCTACGGTCGTTTTCCCCTCACCCTGACCCGGGGCCAGGGCTGCTACGTCTGGGATGACCAGGATCGACCCTATCTGGATTTTGTGGCGGGGATTGCCACCTGTACCCTGGGCCATGCCCACCCCGCCATGGTAGAGGCGGTTACCCAGCAGATTCAAACCTTGCACCATGTCTCTAACCTCTACTATGTGCCAGAGCAGGGAGCCCTGGCCCACTGGCTGGTGCAGCATTGCTGCGGCGATCGGGTATTTTTCTGTAATTCTGGAGCCGAGGCTAACGAGGCAGCCATTAAATTGGCTCGTAAGTACGCCCACACCCGGCGGGGAATTACTACTCCCATGATCATTACCGCCCAGGCTAGCTTCCATGGTCGTACCCTGGCCACCATCACTGCCACTGGCCAGCCCAAGTACCAGAAAAATTTTGATCCCCTGATGCCAGGCTTTGCCTACGTCACCTATAACGACATAGCCGATCTGGAAGCGATCGTGGCTGAACTGGATCGGGACCAGCCCCAGGTGGCGGCCATTATGCTAGAAGCCCTGCAGGGAGAGGGTGGGGTTTGCCCCGGCGATCGCGCCTACTTCCAGCGGGTCCGCCAACTGTGCGATGAAAAGGGCATTCTACTGATTCTCGATGAGGTTCAGGTGGGTATGGGCCGCACTGGCCATCTTTGGGGCTACGAAAATCTGGGTATTGAACCGGATATCTTCACCTCCGCCAAGGGCTTGGGGGAGGAATTCCCATCGGAGCCATGGTCAGCAGGGCCCACTGCGATGTTTTTGAGCCGGGGGACCATGCCAGTACCTTTGGCGGTAATCCCTTTGCCTGCAAGGTGGGATTAACGGTGTGTCAAACCCTGGAATCGGCAAACCTGCTGGCTAATGTTCAGGCCCGGGGAGAACAGCTGCGTGCTGGCCTAGAAAGGTTAGTGCAGGAGTATCCTGCTTACCTGGCTCAGGTGCGGGGCTGGGGTCTGATTAATGGTCTGGTATTGCGACCGGAGGCCACCCTGAAGGCCGCCGATCTAGTTCGGGCCGCCATGGACCAGGGCCTATTGCTGGTGCCCGCCGGCCCTCAGGTGGTACGCTTTGTACCACCCCTGACCGTCAGCACCGATGAAATTCAGCAAGCCCTGCTGGCTATGGAAAAAGCTCTGGCTAGTCTGGCCCTGGCCTGAAGTAAGGGAATCGCCAACTACACCTGGGACAAGCCTTTTCAAACAACCTCTAACCAGGATTCAGGTAAAGAATTCTCTCAAGGCTGATCTAGATTGGTCCGATGCCGGTGACAATGGCAGCAAATAGATAGAGGTAGGCCAGGGTGTTTCGGCAAATTCACACTGACCACTACCACCGAGGAGATTGACGGTATGAAACTGGCCTACTGGATGTATGCAGGTCCGGCCCATATTGGCACCCTGCGCATTGCCAGTTCCTTTAAAGCGTGCATGCCATCATGCATGCCCCTCTGGGGGACGATTACTTTAACGTTATGCGATCGATGCTGGAGCGGGAGCGCGACTTTACCCCCGTCACCGCCAGTATTGTAGATCGCAATGTCTTAGCGCGGGGCTCCCAGGAAAAGGTAGTGGACAACATTGTTCGCAAAGACCAGGAGGAACACCCCGATCTAATTGTGCTGACCCCCACCTGTACCTCCAGTATTTTGCAGGAAGACCTGCAAAACTTTGTCCAACGGGCCAGCCTTAGCGCCAAGAGCGATGTCATGCTAGCGGACGTTAACCACTATCGGGTCAACGAACTCCAGGCCGCCGATCGCACCCTTCAGCAAATCGTGCAGTTTTACCTGGAAAAGGCCAGAAAAGATAACACCCTACCCGCCGAGAAAACCGCCGAACCCTCCGTTAATATCATTGGCCTCACTACCCTGGGCTTCCATAACAACCACGATGCCCGGGAACTGCGTACCCTGATGGCGCAGTTGGGAATCAAGGTCAACCTGGTCATGCCTGAGGGAGCTGGGGTTCACCAAATTAAGGAAATGGCCCGGGCCTGGTTTAACCTGGTGCCCTACCGGGAGGTGGGGCTGATGACCGCCCAGTACCTGGAAACCGAACTGGGTATGCCCTACGTAGATATAACCCCCATGGGCATTGTGGAAACAGCCCGCTGTATCCGGGCGATTCAAACCCTATTACAGCAGCAGGGGGCGGCGGTGGACTATGAACCCCTGATTCGATGAGCAAACCCGCTTTGTTTCCCAAGCAGCCTGGTTTTCCCGCTCCATTGACTGTCAGAACTTAACCGGTAAACGGGCGGTAGTGTTTGGTGACAGTACCCATGCCGCCGCCATGACTAAAATTCTGGCCCGGGAGATGGGCATTCGGGTGGTACTGGCGGGCACCTACTGCAAGTACGACACGGACTGGTTCACCGCCCAGGTGCAGGAATACTGCGATGAGGTGCTGGTGAGTGACGACAACGGGGCGATCGCCGATCGCATTGCCCAATTGGAACCCGCCGCCATCTTCGGCACCCAGATGGAACGCCATGTGGGTAAACGGCTGAACATTCCCTGCGGAGTGATTGCCGCCCCCATCCATATTCAAAACTTTCCGGTAGGTTACCGACCCTTTATGGGCTACGAAGGTGCTAACCAGATTGTGGATCTGGTGTACAACTCCTTTACCCTGGGTATGGAAGACCACCTGCTGGAAATCTTCGGTGGCCATGACACTAAAGAGGTAATCACCCCTACCCTCAGCGCCAGCGCCGATCTGGGCTGGAGCAGCGATGGCCTGGCGGAGCTGCAAAAAATTCCTGGCTTTGTGCGGGGCAAGGTCAAGCGTAACACCGAAAAATTTGCCCGCGATCAGGGTATTGGGGAGATTACCGCCGCCGTACTCTACGCCGCCAAAGAAGCGGTCGGTGCTTAGGGACCGGGAATCCAGGGGTCTGGCCATGAGATCCCCTCTGGTTAATCAGTCCCAGGAGTCAGTGGTGGTGATTGGGGCGGGAGCCGCCGGGGTATTTGCAGCGATCGCCTGCGTTGAGGCCAATCCCACCCTGGCCGTGACTCTCCTGGAGGCGGCTCCCGTCCCTCTGGCTAAGGTGAGGATTTCTGGCGGCGGTCGCTGCAATGTCACCCATGCCTGTTTCGATCCGGCCCTGCTGGTAAATCACTATCCCCGGGGGAAAGGCCCTACGGGGTGCCTTTAGTCGCTTTCAGCCCACCGATACGGTGGCCTGGTTTCAGCAGCGGGGAGTGAAACTCAAAACCGAAGCCGATGGCCGCATCTTCCCCACCAGCGATTGTTCCGCCACCATCGTGGACTGTTTGCTGGGGGCGGTAGGGCGGCTGGGAATTGACCTGCGCCTGCGCCAACCAGTCAGGCAAGTACAACGCAGTGAACAGGGATTTGAGATAATTCTGGCAACTGGGGCATCCCTAAGCTGCGATCGCCTGCTGCTGGCTACGGGCAGTAGTCCGGCGGGCTATCGCATGGCCCAGAGCTTGGGCCATAGCCTGGTTCCCCCCGTGCCTTCCCTGTTCACCTTTACCATTCGAGATGCCGCCCTGTGCAATCTGGCTGGGGTATCCCTCGATGGCGTCAGTCTGCGCTTAGAACTGGCGGATGGACAGACCTTTAATCAGCAGGGACCGATGGTGATTACCCATTGGGGCATGAGTGGACCAGCGGTGCTGAGACTCTCGGCCTATGGGGCGATCGCTTTGCACCACCACCACTACCAGGGCAGACTGACGGTTAACTGGCTACCGGCCCTGTCTCAGGAGTCAATTCGCCAGACCCTGACGGGGCTTAAGATAGATCAGGGTAAACGTTCGGTGATCAGCCTTTGTCCCTTTCCCTTACCCCGGCGCCTGTGGCAATACCTGGTGCAGCAACGGACCGGCCTGGAGACGGAGCGAACCTGGAGTAACCTTTCTAAAGCCCAACTCCAGGCTCTAGTCAAAAGCCTGACCGCCGACCCCTACCGAATTACGGGGAAGGGGGCCTTTAAAGAGGAGTTTGTCACCTGTGGGGGGTCGCCCTAGCCGAAGTAGACTTCAAAACCATGGCCAGCCGGGTTTGCCCGGGTCTCTACCTGGCGGGAGAAATTCTCAATATCGACGGCGTTACCGGTGGCTTTAACTTTCAAAATGCCTGGACCACCGGCTGGCTAGCGGGTCAGGCCATGGCTACTTCAGATAACAAAACTTCCGCTGTCGGTCAAAGTCTGCATCCTGCCAGGCCCAGGTAAAGTGGCTGAGGCCATTAATTTCAGGTAGGTTTTGATGAATTGCCTCCATCTGGGTTTCCAGGGCGGGACGATTATCGATGGTCTGGCCCCAAACCCCCGCAATGGCGGGCATGATCAGGGGGCGAGGGCTACCAGGTTCCAGGGTTAGAACCCGCCGAATACTATCTAAAATGCAGTCGCTATGACCACAAATCCCATAGGCCATAGGATGCCAGGTCGCCGTCGGCGGAAACCGCTCCCAAGCCTGCAACCGCGAGTCATAGCCACCGGTGCCAATGGTCTGGTTGCCCTCAGCAAAAAAAACTATCCCAGACCCCAAACCCATGGGCTGCACCTGAGCTACTGCCAGACTGACAAAGTCCAGAACACCTTGCATGGCGTGGTTTACGGTTAACTGCCAGAGTTCAGTCTGAAGCTGACTACGGCGGGTAGCGGTGGAGAGGGGAGTCTGTTTAGCTGCCAGGGGCGGCAAGGGGGTATGGTTTTGCCACAGTGGCTCTACCTCAGTTGGGTAGCGGGTACTGACCTCCGCTAGATCACCATCGGTTAAGTAACCCCGACTAATATAGCGCTGGATTAACTCCTTACCCTGGTGATTGGTGGCTCGCTTCAGTAGGGCATCGCGGGAGGCTTGACCGTAGATCCATAGATCATCCACGCTATCGGCCACGGAGTTAGGTCCTACCCCCTGGGATAGCGGACGTAGTCAAACAAGATATTGTCAGGCTGACGGCGCAGGATCGCCCCCAAGAGACGGGCGTAGTCGGCCTGGGCTTGGGGGTGGTAGGGGTCCACAAATACCTCATCAGGGTTACTGGAGGCCCCCGACCTGGCGTAGGTAAAGGTACTCTGGCCCTGACCATTGAGAGCGAGGACAGCCTGGCGATCGCCGCGGAGGGCGTAGGAATAGCCAAAATTCAGGGTAAATAGCCAGGCATCCACCCGTAATCCCCGTTCTCGCCCTTTATGAATGGCTTCTGCCAACAGGTCACGTTTTTCGTAGCCAGGGGTCTGCACCACAGAGGGCCAAACGGTAGGGTTGTCGGCCTGGGGTAGGAGTACCTGGCCGCCGTAAAAGGACTCCACATAGATTTCGCTATAACCCAAGTTAACGATGCGATCGAGGACCGCCTCCAGAATTCCCGGCTGTAGATCGCAAGGATAAAGCCTGAGCCACACCGCCTGACGTTGGGGCCAGGTGTAGCTACGGCAACGGTGTAGGGCATCGGCATGTTGGCGCACCAGATGCTGGTAAGACCGCTGGGCTTCAGCCTCACCCTTAAAGCTAGATTGCCGCAGGGTTTCCTTAGCTAAGGCTGCTGCCTGGTCAACCTGGCAGTAGCCATTCAGGTCAGCCCGACCCGGTAGAGGCAGGCCAATTAAACTTAAGACCGTTAGGGGCAGCGCCCAAAGTAAAGGGCTTAATCGCCCGGGGCTTGAGGGTTTTTCCGTAACTGGAATAGGAAAACATTTCACCATGGTCGAGGCCTCTGGAGTAATCAAGCCCGTTGCAGCCACCATACCAGGCTCAAACCCTTAAGGCTCTGGCTGTAAGTAGGGTTGGTCTTCGCCCCCTTCTAAATAATTAGCCAGGAGCGATCGCAACTTCATCCGCTGAATATAGGGCCACCCTCCATGGACTTCAATATCCCTCAACAGCCTGTAAAGACCGTGACGATTATTGGGTAGAGCCTCACGAAATCGGGTCTCACAGATCTGGCGATGGTGATGTTCTAGCAACCTCAGTAGTTCCAGGAGGGCAACGCTATCACCCTGGCGAGCCAGGGCAATCTGGTCAATCAGTTTGGCCAGATCCTTTAAATCTTCCGCTTCTGGATCGGGAGAAGCCGAAACAAACAAATTATTCATAACCTATCTATCCCCTCTTTAAACCCAATCTCCCAGGCTTAGCAGGGATTTCCATCTAGCTTACTTAAATCTGGTCGGCGGTTTGTAGCGGGACAGGACAAATCTTTACCGAAAGAATCAGGGTTTCCCCATACCAGTAGATTCTGGCGTCAATGCACCTAATCCTTTTGTTCTCTGACTCCTACCCTCTCCCATCCACAGAGAGGGGCCAGAAAAGTAGCCCTAGTCCCTTTCTCAGAGGAGATTCTGAGAAAGGGGAAGGGAGCCATGTATGATGGTAATTTGAGGCTCTATAGACCTGGTTCTTGCCAGGCCAAAAACACTATGGCAGTCGAGGCTGTTTTCTATTTAAGCCAGACTTCCTATGCTAAGGTGCTCGCGGGGGCAGGGGTTTTACCGTTGCGACCATCTCCGCTAAATATCCAGAGCCTTTAGCTGTCATATTCCCGTGGGTCTGGCAGCATCTTTTACATACTGATTTGAGGTAAACAATGAGGTACCGCGCCCTTATCGTTGCGTTCCTGGCTATTTGTCTGAGTGTATTGACCGCCTGTAGTGAGTCAGTCAGTGCCACCAGCACTGCGCCCCTAACCTACGACCAAATTCGTAATACTGGCTTGGCCAATAAGTGCCCCCAACTGTCGGAAATGACCCGGGGTAACCTGCCCCTAGAGGCAGGGAGAAAGTATCAGTTAGTGGGCATGTGTATTGAACCCACGGCTTATTTTGTTAAAGAAGCGCCAGTTTCTAAGCGCCAAAACGCCAGTTATGTACCTGGCAAGGTGTTAACTCGTTACACCTCCAGCTTGGATCAGGTGAGGGGTAACCTGACCCTGGAAGGCGATGGTACTCTAGTTTTTTCAGAAACCGGAGGTATTGATTTCCAAGCGATTACAGTGCAGTTGCCAGGGGGCCAGCAAGAACCCTTCCTATTTACGGTAAAGGGCTTGGTAGCCAAATCTGAACCGGGTTTCAATGGCCTTACCACCTCTACTGATTTGAGCGGTAGCTACAAAGTTCCCTCCTATCGGACTTCCAACTTTTTAGATCCAAAGGGCCGGGGTTTAGCCACAGGGTACGACACCGCCGTGGCTCTTCCAGCCAGCGGTGATAGTGAAGAGTATGTCAAAGAAACCACCAAGGCCTTTGATATTGGCGAAGGTCGAATTTCCCTCAGTGTCTCTAAGATTGACGGCACAACCGGGGAAATTGGCGGTACCTTTGAAGCTGAGCAACCGTCGGATACCGATATGGGAACCGCTGCGCCGGTAGATATCAAGCTCCAGGGTGTGTTCTACGCTCGCCTGGAACCGGTTTAGAAAGGGGTTGACCAGATTCCAGTAACTTACCTTTCTATATAGAATTTACCCCTGGTGCTGATGGGCACCAGGGGTAATTTAATTGAGTATCCGGTCCATCACCACTGGAGTACACTATATGCCAGCTTCGTGTTGAAAAGACTATTCGATTTATCGGATCCAGGTATGCCCATCACTCCCCTCTATCGCCCTCAAGTTCACCCTGGCCGCTGGCCCTGGAGCAGCTACAATGCAGTGATCGGGCTGGCGGCCCTGGGAGCCGCAATCGCCGTACCCTTGATTACCCTACCTAGTCAGAGTCTGGCCCAAAGCGATCCAGCCCTTGTGGCTCTGGCGGCGACCCAGGGCGGTACCACCGTCACTATTAACGGCATCAATGCCTCCATTCCCTGGATTGTAAACCAGGGTCAGGTAGCCCTTGCCGACTACGGTCTGGTTAGGCATCTGGGTCTTACCCTGCTGAATACAGAAAACCCCAGCCGTCAGCCTGTTCAGTGGTTTAGCAGCGCCCCCATGGATCTACCGACCCAGACCCAAGGGGGGTATCGCTACCTGGAAATTACCTCCTTAGTGAATCGCTATGGCTGGAAAGTTGGGGTACAGGGGGCTACCTTGACGATTCAAACCCCCAGCGCGGCGGTGCAATCTATTAACCGCACTACCTATCCTTGGGGCGATCGCTGGGTGATTAACCTGAGTGGTCCAGCTGCTGTCCAGGGGCTTGAAACCAATGGTCGCCTTAACCTCACCCTGGCTGCCACCGCTCCAGCTAATCTACTGAGTTCGGGACCAGGGGGTAAGGCTCCTGTCATCACTAGCGGGGGTAGCCTGACCCGCCTCGCACTGGAGCTGAGTCCAGCCTATGCTCGACCCCAGATATCTACCCAGGCCAACCCACCCCAGGTAATTGTTGATGTCCGGCCCGATTATCTCCAACCCCTGAATATTCTTTGGGCCCCCGGCCTGCGGTGGCGACAACAATACCTGAAGGTGGGAAGTCTGGCCTTTCCGGTCTACTGGCTTGAGCTTACCCTTCAACCGTCCCAGCTCAGTCTCCGGCCGATCTGGACCGATCCCACCACGGTAATTGGAACCGCTCCCCTATCGACGATCGCAACTCGCTGGCAAGCCGCCGCCGCCATCAATGCTGGTTTCTTTAACCGTAATAATCAATATCCCCTGGGAGCAATTCGCTATAACCAAAGTTGGATTTCTGGACCAATTTTAAGCCGTGGGGCCATCGCCTGGGATGGTCAGGGCCAGACCAGAATGGACCGGGTCTGGCTACAGCAAACCCTGATCCTCGGCAGTGGTCAAACCTTTCCCCTACAGGCGGTTAATAGTGGCTATGTGAGTGCCGGCATCGGTCTTTACACTCCAGCCTGGGGTCCCCAGTATCGGCCTATTGTGGCCAATGAAACCCTGATCACGGTAGCGCGCGGGCGCATTCTAGGAGTCCAGGCCAGTCAGGGAGAAAAGACTTCCCCAACTGCAATTCCCAGGGATGGTTACCTGCTGGTGGTACGCGCCAACTCGGCCGCCAGCCAAGCCCTGACCCTAGGAACGGAGGTTAGGGTGGACTCCAATTTACTACCTACTAGCATGGCATCCCTACCCCAGGTAGTCGGTGGTGGTCCCCTGTTACTGAAGCAGTCAACCCTGGTTTTAAATGGTAAGGCCGAGCAATTCAGCGATAGCTTTACCAACCAAGCCGCCCCCCGCAGTGCGATCGGGGTCACTGCTAATGGCCACCTGTTATTGGTGGCAGTCCACCTGAGTCCCTCTGGTTCCGGTCCCACCCTGGGGCAACTGGCTCAAATCATGGCCCAACTAGGCAGTACCGATGCGCTGAACTTAGATGGCGGTAGTTCTGCCAGTCTTTACCTGGGTGGTCAGTTAATCAACCGCCCTGCCGATACAGCCGCGAGAGTTAACAACGGCATTGGAGTATTTTTCCCTTAGGACTCCAGTCTCTTCTACCCGGGGTCAGAAACTCTTAGGGAATCCCAGTCCCACCATACTGCTACAGAAGATATAGAGTTATGATCAAAATAATCGGCTATATAGTTCGGGAACACCTGCCAACAGCGCTATGACTAATTCTTCTTCCTCCCGACGGGCTTTGATTCTACAGCGTAGTCTCTCGCCCTTCGGCAACATGTTGATTCAGAGTGGTTACGTCGACTCTGAACAAATGCACAACGCCCTGGCAGAAAGCCGTAGAACTGGCCACTCGCTGACAGATATTCTGGAGACCTTGACAGGACGACAACTCTCCCCAGAATTGCTCCGGCAATATAAGAAACAACAGTTATTCGAGCTCAAAATTCTCTACGGTGTTGAATCCCTTGACCCTGAGCTTAATGACATCTCCGCCACTCAGATTGGTCATCTGATCGACAGCCTGATACCCATTGATGCCTGTCGCCGCCATCGCCTCCTACCCCTTTCCCAGGAATCCGGGGAGACACCTTCACTGCTTGTGGCTATGGTGGATCCAGAAA
The DNA here is from genome assembly GCA_041879365.1 of Nodosilinea sp. LVE1205-7. Taxonomy (GTDB): domain Bacteria; phylum Cyanobacteriota; class Cyanobacteriia; order Phormidesmidales; family Phormidesmidaceae; genus Nodosilinea. The sequence continues at coordinate 888,969 of CP089923.1, forward strand.
ACCTGGAAGCTCAAGATGATCTCAACCGTATCTTACGCCCTCGCAACCTGGCTCTGCGGCGTATGGTCATCACCACCGATGATTACCAGCGGCTGATGTCTGCCTATCTCGATGAGGCAGTAGCCCGGCAGAAAAAGCAAGAGTTAGACGCCGCCGTCGATGTCAGCGCCAGTTTAGAGGAACTTGACTATCGAGATGACAGCCTGGCCGAGGTGGTGGATAACGAGTCTGATCTGGGAGAGGCGCTCAAGGATGCTGGTGCGGCTCCGATTATTGCCCTGGTCAATAAGATCATGGTCAAGGCTCTTCAGGAAGGAGCCTCAGATATCCATGTTGAACCTCAGGAAGAATTCTTACGGGTGCGTTTCCGCAAAGATGGGGTTCTCAAAGAAGCCTTGCCGCGCATGCCGAAAAAAATCGTTCCAGCGGTAATTGCTCGTTTCAAGATTATTGCCGATCTAAAAATTGACGAGCGTCGTCTTCCCCAGGATGGTCGGGTGCGGCGGGTATTTCAGGGACGTAAGGTGGACTTTCGGGTCAGTACCCTGCCCAGTCGTTGCGGCGAAAAGGTAGTTCTACGAATTTTAGATAACACCACTACGGAACTGGGCTTAGATAAATTTGTCACCGACACTAATGCTCTGAAAACCATACAAGACATGGCTTCCAGACCCTTTGGCCTGATTCTGGTAACCGGACCTACGGGTTCAGGTAAGACCACTACCCTGTACTCCATGCTGTCGGAGCGCAACCATCCGGGTATTAACATCAGTACGGTAGAAGACCCGATTGAATACACCCTACCAGGCTTAACCCAGGTGCAGGTAATTCGGGAAAAGGGTATGGACTTTCCTTCGGTTCTACGCGCTTTTTTGCGGCAAGATCCCGATGTGATTCTGGTGGGGGAAACCCGCGATCCCGAAACAGCCAAGACTGCGATTGAGGCAGCCCTGACCGGACACCTGGTGTTGACGACTTTGCACACCAATGACGCCGCCGGGGCGATCGCTCGCCTGGATGAAATGGGGGTTGAACTATTCATGGTATCCAGCGCCCTGATTGGTATTCTGGCCCAGCGGCTAGTCCGCCAGGTCTGTCAAGATTGTCGTATTCCCTATCATCCCAATTCCGAACAACTGGGACGTTTTGGTTTAAGCGCTGCCCTGGAATCTGATATTACCTTCTACCAAGCTCGCACCCTAATGGTAGAAGAGATAGCCGAGGCCAGAGCCCAGAACAAACTTTGTCCCAACTGCCAAGGAGCTGGCTATAAAGGTCGAGTCGGGGTCTACGAAGTTATGCGGATTACAGAACGCCTACAAAAATTGATTTCCGAGGGCGCACCAACCGAAGTCATTAAGGAAGCGGCAGTAGATGAAGGGATGCAAACCCTCCTCTCCTATAGCCTTGATCTGGTCCGACAGGGATTAACGACCCTGGAAGAAGTGGAACGGGTGACCTTCTCCGACAGTAGTTTGGAAGCTGAACTGAAAGCCAGGCGTAAGACTTCCCTAACTTGCTCTGGCTGTGAGGCTGAACTTCACCAGGATTGGTTTGATTGTCCCTACTGTCTGACCCGTCGTTTCTCTGACTCCTCAGCGGCTTAAGACAGAACTTCCGGAGGGTTTTCCACCAGGTAAGTCTTCCAGAAAGGGGTGAGGATCTTCCCCGACGCTCCAGTTGCAATTAGACTATTGCCATTGCTAGAGGTGACTCTATGGAATTGATGATTGAAGACCTGATGGAAGAGGTAATTGAACGGGGTGGATCGGACCTCCATCTCTCTGCCGGTTTACCGCCCTATATTCGTATTAGCGGTAAACTCACCCCTACGGACCATGAACCCCTGAGTTCGGAAGCCTGTCAGCGACTCATCTTTAGCATGCTAAATAACACCCAGCGCAAACATCTGGAACAAACCTGGGAACTTGACTGTTCCTACGGTGTACGGGGGCTGGCCCGGTTTCGGGTGAACGTTTACAAAGACCGGGGCACCTATGCCGCCTGTTTGCGGGCCCTGAGCTCCAGTATTCCTAGTATGGAGATTTTAGGTTTACCCAATATCGTCCGAGAGCTTTCAGAAAAGCCCCGGGGTCTGATCCTGGTAACGGGACCCACGGGCTCTGGTAAGTCTACCACCCTAGCTTCGATGATTAACAACATCAACCTGACCAGGGCAGAGCATATATTAACCGTTGAAGACCCCATTGAGTTTATTTACGAACCCATTAAGAGCTTAATTCATCAGCGCCAGATCGGTGAAGATAGTAAAAGTTTCGCCAATGCACTACGAGCAGCGCTGCGGGAAGATCCCGATGTGATTTTAGTGGGGGAAATGCGGGATCTGGAAACCATCTCCCTGGCTATTTCCGCCGCCGAAACTGGACACCTGGTGCTGGCTACCCTCCATACCAGTTCTGCCGCCCAAACCGTTGATCGGATGGTAGATGTGTTTCCCCCTGATCAACAGCAGCAAATTCGAGTCCAGCTATCCACCTCTCTAGTGGCGGTGCTCAGTCAGACCTTAGTTCCCCGCCTTAACCCTAAACCCGGCGAACCCGGTCGGATTATGGCTCAGGAAATTATGGTGGTGACCCCAGCCATTGCTAACCTGATTCGGGAGGGCAAAACTGCCCAGATCTATGGTGCCATTCAAACCGGGGGTAAGCTGGGCATGCAGACCCTGGAGCGGGTGTTAGCCGATCTCCATAGGGTGGAAGCTATTTCCTTCGAGTCTGCTATGGCCAAGACCTCTCGCCCCGATGAGCTGCAACGACTGATGGGACCGGTAGCCGCGGCCAGTTAACCTGATTGGATGGTACCCCTTGCCATGTAAGGATTGATCGCTATCGCTATAATGACTGCAAAATCTTGAGATTTTAACTCATGCCTACCTACGTCGCCATTGGTCGTGATGCTACCGGTTACCAACGCAAAGAACGGATTGCTGCCGACACCCCAGGGGAAGCTCGCAACCTACTGAAGGATCAGGGCCTATTCGTTCTTGATTTAAAAGAAGAAAAGGGCTTTAGTTTCGATCTCAAGGATATTCAAACCTCTCTCACCAGGGTCACCGTCAGAGATAAGGCGATTTTCTCCCGTCAATTCGCTGCCCTGGTAAATGCCGGTGTAGGACTGGTGAGGGGCTTAGGGGTACTGGCGGATGATTGCTCTAATCCCCAACTTAAAAAGGCGCTGCTAGAAATTAATAGTGACGTGCAGCAGGGTACCAGTCTATCGGACTCCATGCGTAAGCATCCATCCTGCTTTGATAAGTTGTATGTGGCTCTGGTGCAGGCGGGAGAGGTAGGAGGGGTACTGGACGAGGTCCTGAATCGTCTAGCTAAACTTCTGGAAGATTTAAACCGTTTGCAAAATCAGATTAAGTCAGCCCTAGCCTACCCAGTTACCGTAGGCATTCTAGCTGTACTGATCTTTCTAGGCATGACTATATTTTTGCTGCCTATCTTTGCTGATATGTTTAAGTCCTTTGATGCTCAGTTACCTCTATTTACCCAGTTGATGCTAGGGGTTAGCTATTTTTTGCGTCAGCCCTTGAATTGGCTAATTATTATTGGCGCGATCGCCGCTGGCTCCTTTGCCTTTCGTCGCTATTATGCCACCCTCAATGGACGCCGGGTAATTGATCGCCTGGCCTTGAAAATGCCCTTATTTGGCGACTTGATTCAGAAAACTGCTACCGCCCGATTTTGCCGTACCTTTGGTTCCCTTTCGCGATCGGGGGTACCTATTTTAACAGCTCTAGAAATTGTTCGTGATACTGCTGGCAATCAGGTCATTGCAGAGGCCGTAGATGAAGCCCGTAAGGATGTCCAAACCGGTGGCATGATCAGCATAGCTCTACAAAGATATGCAGTTTTCCCGGTCATGGCGATTCAAATGATTAGCATTGGAGAGGAAACGGGAGAGTTGGACCAGATGTTGATGAAGGTAGCTGACTTCTATGAAGATGAAGTAGAACAAGCTGTTAAAGCCCTCACCAGTATTATGGAACCGATTATGATCGTGGTTTTAGGAGGCATGGTAGGAGCTATCTTAGTCTCCATGTATTTGCCCATGTTTAGGCTTATGGACGTAGTGAAGTAGGGAGGGTGTTGTTTTGCCCTTGACTACAGTTACTACTGGTCAACGTCTAGGCCGCTCCCGCCACAGATGCAAGAGGGGGGAATGAGGGAAATTACAACAATCAAACCGACAATGGGCAGTAGGTAGCGATCAACATCGGGGATCAGGCTGCCCAGGAAAAAGCCCCCCAGGGTCAAGCCGACTGTCCAGAGCAATCCACCCACCAGGTTATAGGTCAAAAAGGTAGGATAGTGCATTTTCCCGATTCCCGCCGTAATCGGAGCAAAGGTACGAATAATGGGCAGAAATCGAGCCAGTACTATAGCCTTAGCTCCGTGCAGGTCGTAGAATCGTTGGGCCTTATTGAGATGATCTTTGTGGAATAGCCATGAGTCTTCCCGCTGAAAGAGGCGTCTGCCATAACGGTGGCCGGTGGTATATCCTACGTTGTCCCCCAGAATGGCACAAATTCCTGAGCCGATTACTAACAACCAAATATTAAAAAGATGCTGAGATGCCAAAAAGCCGGCAGTAAATAAAAGGCTATCCCCTGGCAGAAAGAAACCCACTAATAGCCCTGATTCAGCGAACACCATAGCCCATACACCAGCGTATCCAATGGATTTAATTAAGGCAGGCAGGTCAATATGCATAGATCTACTGAGTAAGAGGTCTAGGGATAGAAATAGAGATGGTTAATATCAAGTATCTCTTAAATACGAGACTCCTGATATTTGATATTTCAACGGCTATCCATCTAATCCTTTGATAGAGAAACATTAAGATAAATGGGTAGAGATTCTCCTCTTCGCTTTTATCTTTTCTTTAGGTATAATTTGCGATTGCTGGAGAAATGACCACTACTGGTTTGTCGACTAAGGGAGGAGCCATCATGGGTACATGGGTGAAGGAAACCGACGACGCCATATATTTAATGCAAGGTAATAGCTGGATTGCCCGGATTCAGAAAAAGCCCTCTCTCACCAATCCCCAGGAACAAGCCTTTAACATTGAGCCCATGCGGCAGTGGTTTAGTCGGTCTGACGCCCCTCAAGCCATGACGGTTTCTTTAGGTACAGGACAACCTGAACCCGATCAAGCTGGTGGGGCAACCAATAACTTACCACTGGTTCCTGATAACGCTGGTGAGCCTACCGATAAAGAAGACAGTCACCATCAGGGGACAAAGCTGAAGGTCAAAAGCACCACCTATTTCAAGCTAAAACCTAAAATCGCTAATCAACTGCCAGATACTGAAAAGGTTCTAGTTCCTAATGGTACGGAGCTTGATGTTCAGTACTATATCGATGTGGGTTATGGCCATTGGCAGGTTACTCTGCTCAATCCGCTGACAGGTACAAACAATCAAACCTGGTTTGTCTACACCCCTGATGTCGCCTTGATAACCAACGTCAATTTAACAGTTATTAGCGATACCCTTTTTAAAGCAGAGCCGAAGTTGTCCACTCAGCTAGCTAAAGAACAAAAGGTGTTTGTTAAAAAAGGCACCCAGTATGAGCTATTAAGTAATACTCCAGCTGTCGGCAACCACCTGGAAATAGAGTTGGCGGATGCCACCTTAGGTCCTGACGATCGCAAACGATGGTTTGTTTATGAGCCAGATGTCAAGATTGAGGGCCAACGCCAGACCCTTGAAGTAACCGGTGATACTATCTTTAAGGCCAAGCCCGTTCAGGCCAGCCAGTTGCCTGATGATGACAAATGCCTGGTGAAAAAAGGCACCATCTTTTTACTTCACTCCTATACCAACCCAGAAGCTAACCACATTAAGGTGGCCTTAGAGGGAGCTTTCCTGAGTCCCAAAAACCTGACAACCTGGTATGCCTACGTACCTGATATTCAAATTTCTGGTACTGAAATTGGCAACAGGCCCAAGGATAGTACTGCGGATCAACCGGCTAACCTCAAGGATCGCGGCATGGCTCTGAAGCTGCCAGGGTTTTCCGGCACCTACTACTCTAATGATCCAATTAAGCCAATCAACCAGTATGGCGATCGCGGTAACTTTACCTGGGGAGAGGCTCTACACGTTAACCTGGGTGCAGGTACCTATCGCAGACCAGTAGACAGTAGTGTGGTTTATGGCATTCTCAGAGTAGCTGACTTGTTAGAAGAACTGCGAAGACTTTATGGTGGTCGGCGTATTCAAATTAATTCCTGGTATCGTGACCCTATCACCAATAAAGCCGTTGGTGGGGCCTCCCAATCTCGCCATATGGCCGGGGATGCCGTAGACTTCCTGGTTGTGGAGGGAGCAGGGTATCTCAATCCCTTTGATGTGTATGGTCGTCTGGATCCCTGGTGGGGGAATCGGGGTGGACTGGCCAGCTCTTCTCTTTTCACCCATATTGACGTACGGGGTTATAAAGCCCGCTGGCACTACCTCTACTAAGCGGTCTTAGCAACCCTCGACGTTATTAACTCTTGCACTATAGCGTTTCTCATTCGAGTGAAATTTTCATTCGAGTGAAATATAGACAAGGGGCTTAAGCCCCTTGTTAGCAAGAATACCGTGTACGGGTGCATTCCACTTTTGTAGCCCTCACCCTAAATCCCTCTCCCAAGGCGGGAGAGGGACTTTGAATCCGGCTCCCCTTCTCCCTTTTTGGGAGAAGGGGCTGGGGGATGAGGGCAAACTTGCAAAAATGTGCAAAACTGGGATGCACTCACCGCATACCTCATCCGGTCAAGACTTGCTATAAATAGGATTGATCCTATTTTAGATGTCTTTTTTGTGACAATCGCCCAATAGCTTAATAGTTTTCCTATGAACTTTTCAATGAAAGATCTAAGCCGGGATTTAGGTAGTTATTCTGAGTTATTCTAATCACACTGGAATTTAACGCTAAGATTTTTGTGTTGGTTAGAAGTTTTCTAAGGATGACCCGACTATGGCTGATTCTGGTACTTCCCCCAATGGTGAGTTGATTGACTCATTGCCCCGCGAGATTAGGGTCGAAAGTTTGCGTAACGCCCTCGAAACCCTACAAATTGCTGATGAGATTGCCAAACAGGGTTATTTAATTACTAGTTCTGAGCTGGCCGACCTGATGGATGTTAACGCCAGTGCGGTCACTAGCCGCGGAGAAAACTGGTCCTGGCGCAACTGGCTGGTGTCTCGGGTAAGGCGAGAGGGTAATCAAATTCTCTGGCAAATTGAACGCATAGACTAAGAGGCTGCTTGAAAAGCCAAAGAGAGTCTCAACCCATACCTATGGAGTCGGATAATCACTGCAAAATTCAGTATTTTGGCGGTCCCCTAGCGACGAACTATACCTGAGCCCTTTTCAAACAACCTCTAATGCCGATTGAGCATTTTCAGTGGTCTTGCCGATTTTTTTGAGATTATAGCGGCCATCTCAGGTGGTCAGGGTTGACTGGGAGGAGATGCCATTTCTTAATTTTTGCCTTGAGCTTTCTCAACTCTTCCCGCATTCGTTGGGTTATTGTTATTGGGTTTATTCTGGGGCTATTGATAGTTGTAGCGGTTGATAATTATTTCCGCAGCAGCCTTTCCTTGCCTACCCTGAATCCCTTACCCCAGGATCCTTTGATTCAGGTTTACTTTAACCAAAACCAGGCTAGTGTCTACACCGATCCCTATCGCCACTTGACTCGCTACGGCGATAACCTGGAACAGGTAATTATTGACACTATTGAATCTGCCCAGAATTCTATTGAGGTAGCGGTACAAGAATTCAACCTGCCAGGCATTGCTCAGGCTCTAGCCCGACGGCAAGAGCGAGGAGTGGCGGTAAGAGTGGTACTGGAAAACCGCTATAGTCAGTCGATCGCTCTAGGCAGCAGAGGGCAAAGCGGTAATGGTGATGATTACGAACGGGCCAAAATCGAGGATCTTTATAGTTTTATCGATCAAAATCAGGATGGCCAGCTTAGTGTTCAGGAACTAGCCACTCGGGACGCCCTCACTATTCTTGACCAGGCCCATATTAACCGTTTGGATGATAGGGCTGACGGTAGCCAGGGTTCAGGTTTAATGCACCATAAGTTTATGGTGGTTGATGGTGAGCGATTGATTACTAGTTCTGCCAACTGGACCATGAGTTGTATCCACGGGGATTTTCTCAAGCCCGATAGCCGCGGCAACGCCAATAATCTGGTAGTAATTCATAGCCCAGCCCTGGCCCAGGTCTTTCAATCGGAGTTTAACTACCTGTGGGGAGATGGACCAGCTGGTCTGGCCGATAGTCGGTTTGGCCTGAACAAACCCTATCGTCCGCCGCTGATGGTGCCACTACCGGGGTCAGCGGTAACGGTCCAGTTTTCCCCAACAGCTTCCAATCAACCCTGGACTCAAAGTGTAAATGGCCTGGTGGCCAAAACTCTGAATAGCACCCGGCGAAGTCTTAACCTGGCTCTATTCGTGTTTTCTGACCAAGCTCTGAGCAATCAACTCTGGCAGATAGCTCAGGCCGGAGTCAGAATTCAAAGCTGTGATTGATCCGGGCTTCGCCTACCGCAACTACAGCGAGGCCCTAGACATGCTGGGGCTAGCCTTAACCGACGATCGCTGCCGTCTAGAAGCCAATAACCAGCCCTGGCCCCAGCCCCTAGCAACGGTGGGCATACCGACTCTGGCTAAAACCGATAAGCTACATCACAAGTTTGCGGTTATGGACGGGGAGACAGTGATCACTGGCTCTCAAAATTGGAGCCAGGCGGCCAACTATAGCAACGACGAAAATTTACTGGTAATTAGTAGCGCCAGGGTAGCGACTCATTACCAGAGAGAGTTTGAGCGCCTATACAGCCAGGCCCGCCTGGGGATTACCCCGGCCCTGCAAGCCGCGATCGCCAGACAGAAAACTCGATGTCACTTTTAACTTCCTCAGGACTTTCCTCAGGACTTTCCTGTAGCTATACAGTTCATGTATACTATTATTGTTTCCTGAGGACTATCCGGAGGATGATTATGCAATTCAATATCAACGATGGCTTTGCCGTGAGGGATCTAAGACAGCGCTATGGGTTAGCTCGTAGCGCTGTTTATAAACGGTTGGGGCAGATGGGTATAGTACCCCAGCGCTTTGGCAGGCAGTCTTTTCTAACCTTGACAGAATTAACCCTGATGGATGATCTGGATATTTTTATTAAACAGGGCGGTACGGCCATGGAATTTTTGAGGCGGCGGGGATTGCTGTGATTTCCCTGGCTGGGCTGAGGGGCTTGCTATGGCTGCAGAGATTTACCGGGTTTATAGTTAAAGCTGTCTCCAGAAGAAGAAATTAAGTCATACTAGGAAGTAATATCCTGAGGATTATCCAGAGGATAATGATGAACCCTGGAGAAATAGATCGCTTTCCGGTCAGTCATTTAGAAGGTCGTTATAGCTTAGCCCGTAGTGCGGTATACAAACGCATGGAACAGCTAGGCATTGGACCGCAACGGGTGGGTAAACGCGCCTATATTACTGGTCAGCAACTGGCTTTGATGGATGACTTACATGCCTTCATCAACCAGCAGGGAGGTAGCGCCGCCGAATTTGTCGAGGCTCGTGGTTTGGGGCGATCGCTGCAAACCAGTCAGGGTAGTCGTCGAGCTTCTAATGGTAAAGCCAGTGGTTCTGAACTGGCGACCTTTCCAGCAGACATGGGAGGGTTAATCAGCGGCATCGTTACGGAAGTGATTACCCGATTGGGGGGAGTAGCCCAGGCTGATCCCTTGAGCTATTTTCAAACCCTGGAAACCGCTGTTCAGAATGGTTGGCTGCTGAGTACCAGCGAGATCGCTGAGCTTCTGGATCTTTCCTTAGCAGAGGTACAAAGCTATGAAGACAGCTTTTTTGAAGCCGGGTTTATTTTTCGTAGGGCTGGCTATCGTAAAAATGGGGAAGTGGCCTGGCGAGTTTCTAAACGCCTGAAATAAAGAAATCTGAAAAAATTTCCCACGGTACAAGTAACTACCCTGGCTATCGATTACACTAGTAAAAAGGCCAGCAGGTTCAGTGCCGGCCCAGATTTGACTTAAATGTATAATCAGTTCCTTTGGTGATGTTGGTTTTAGCACTGGCATCACCAATTTTGATCGCCATGGTCAGGATTTAAACTCCTGAATTTGTTGCGATCGCCTTTGATGATGGACTGTTAACTACTCTGGCCTGGAGTTTGCCAGAGGGAGCTTAACCCACCAGTGGAGGTTCTATCTCCCTGAGCCCTTCAGTCTTAACTTATTACTTACTATAACATGTCCTGAGGACATTAGTAAGGACAATTCCTAAATATCCTCAGGAAGGTCCTGAGGATATTTGTTTTCAGGAAAAGGGCCAGGGAGGGCCCTTCTACGGCGGCTCAAACGCCTATGCTTTAGTTACTGTGGTCTGTTTGTCCTGGCTGTTTGTTACAATTTGGTCATTCATCATGCAGCCTGGATAGGCATCCAGTCGGCTGTCCCACTATCACCATAAAGGGCATCATCTATGACTATGGCACCCCATCAACCTTTTCAGCCTTCTACTCCGGTTGATCGGGCTTCCTTGGAAGGTATGTTGACCCCTCCTACCCCATCTAATTGGACTATCGAAGACAGCGAAGAACTCTATCGTATTCATAGCTGGGGAAATCCCTACTTTTCCATTAATGCCGATGGTCATCTAACGGTTTCCCCCAAGGGTGATCGGGGTGGATCCCTGGATTTATTTGACCTGGTCCAGTCAATTCAACGTCGTAACCTCAACCTGCCTTTACTAATCCGTTTCTCGGATATTTTGCAAGACCGGATTGAGCGAATTAATGCCTGCTTTGCCAAAGCCATAGCTCGCTATAAATATAACGGAGTCTATCGGGGCGTCTTTCCGGTTAAGTGCAATCAGCAGCGTCAGCTTTTAGAGGATGTGGTTCGCTTTGGTAAACCCTATCAATTTGGGCTGGAGGCTGGATCTAAACCAGAGCTTTTGATCGCCCTGGCCACTCTGGATACTCCGGGGGCTTTGCTGATCTGTAACGGCTACAAGGACCGAGACTACATTGAAACTGCTATGCTGGGTCAGCGTTTGGGCCAGCAACCGATTATTGTGGTTGAGCAAATGGCTGAAGTGGAGTTAGCCATTGCCGCCAGCCGAAATCTGAAAATTCGACCCGTGTTGGGGGTCCGGGCTAAACTCAGCACCAAGGGTAGTGGACGTTGGGGGATTTCAGCGGGCGATCGCGCTAAATTTGGCCTCACTGTTCCTGAGATTTTAGGCCTGGTGGATCGGTTACGCCAGGAAGACATGCTGGATTGTCTCCAACTTTTGCACTTCCACATAGGGTCTCAAATTTCTGCCATCAGCGTTGTTAAAGAAGCTTTGCGGGAGGCTAGCCGGATTTACGTTGAGCTGGCCCACCTGGGAGCCAACATGAAATATCTGGATGTGGGGGGAGGACTGGCGGTAGACTACGACGGTTCTCAAACCAACTTTTACGCTTCTAAAAACTACAGCACCCAGAATTACGCCAATGATGTCGTTGCTGAAGTACAAGAAGCCTGTCGGGTGAAGGGGGTGACCGTACCTACCCTGGTTAGTGAAAGTGGTCGGGCGATTTCATCCCACCAGTCAGTGCTGGTATTTGATGTGCTGGGTATCAGTGATGCCCCTTCTCAGGAGAAGGTAGAAGTACCGGGGGATGCCGATCATTTAATTCTACGAGAGCTATACGAGATTTATCAAAACCTTAATTCTAAGACAGTACAGGAGCTTTACAATGACGCTCTGCAATTTAAAGAAGAAACCATAAGCCTTTTCAACTTTGGTTACCTTAGTCTCTCAGACCGAGCTAGGGCAGAGCGTTTGTTCTGGGCTTGTTGCCGTAAGGCTTTATCAGTGGTTCGGGATGCCGAGTATATTCCTGAAGATATCGAAGAACTGCATCAGAGCATGGCTTCGATTTACTACATTAATTTATCGGTATTTCAATCCATGCCCGATGCCTGGGCTATTGATCAGCTATTTCCCATTCTACCCATCCATCGCCTTAACGAAGTTCCTTCGAGCCGAGGCACCCTGGCGGATTTAACCTGTGACAGTGATGGTAAAGTCAATCAATTTATTGATTTGAAGGATGTCAAGCACGTCCTTGAGTTACATCCCCTAGAGCCCGGTAAGCCTTACTATCTGGGGATGTTTTTGGGTGGTGCCTACCAGGAAATCATGGGTAATCTCCATAATTTGTTTGGTGATACCAATGCTGTGCACATTCATATGACTCCCAAGGGCTACCAAGTTGAGCATGTGGTTAAGGGAGACACCATGACTGAGGTCTTGGGCTACGTGCAGTACGACGCCGAAGATATGATTGAGAATATTCGACGCCGTTCAGAAATGGCTCTGCACGATAACCATATCACCCTGGAAGAGTCCCAGCTACTTTTGCAGCACTACGAACACAGTCTCAGCCAGTATACCTATCTGGTTTAGAGGCTGTTTGCAAGGGGTTGTCTCAGGTATAGCTCGCTGCCAAAAGGGCATCCCAGTTTTGCAAGTTTGCCCTCATCCCCCAGCCCCTTCTCCCTTTTTGGGAGAAGGGGAGCCGGGTTCAAAGTCCCTCTCCCGCCTTGGGAGAGGGATTTAGGGTGAGGGCTACAAAAGTGGGATGCACCCTATCCTTTGGGGCCTTCTATGGCCTTGAAAACAACCTCTTGGGATGTGGTTGGGATTTTCCTGATGTGCCAACCAATTTACAGGCACAGATCAACTCCTGGTTAAGGCTAGCTGGCGGCAAAATAGTTTCTATCTTGAAGCTACATTGCAGGTAATTAAAAAAGCGACATTACTACTCTGTTGCTGGGGGAATGGATGCCCATACCCCTGGTTACCTGGCCGTGCCAATATTGACCATCAGGAGTCTCTCCATGTTGCCTACCTGGTCTGCTACCTCTAAAATCTCGACCCAGGATAATTCCATCCAACTGACCAACGCTGAGTTGGTGATGTTGTGCCAACAGCGATCGCAACCAGAAGGGGTCCTATTTGCTGAGTTATTGCGGCGCTATCAAAGCCATGTCGATAAATTACTCTATCATCTGGCACCGGAGTGGTCAGACCGCTCCAATTTAGCCCAAGAAGTGTGGATTCGGGTTTACCGTAACATTAAGCGATTGCAGGAGCCCAGTCGATTTAAGGGCTGGCTAAGGCGCATTACTACTAATTTGTTCTACGACGAATTACGACGGCGACGGTCTTCCTTCTTAGTATCGCTGGATGCTCCCCGCACCTTAGCGGATGGTGCCGTGGATTGGGAACTACCGACTTCCGATCCTGGACCCGTGGACAGTTTAATGACTGAGGAATTCTATCAGCAGTTTCGTCAGGCTATTGGTGAACTACCAGAGGTGTTTCGGACAGCGATTATTCTGAGGGAAGTGCAAGGTCTTTCCTATGAAGCAATCGCCGCTTCTACAGGGGTTACCATGGGAACGGTGAAGTCTCGTATTGCCAGGGCCCGACAACGGTTACAAAGTCAGCTTGCCCCCTACCTGGGCCGCTAAGGGGAAAGTTGACTCAGGCTGGGACCGAGACTATTCATAAGTAAATTTCCCTAGACAATTCCTACCGATCTTGATCGACTGCCGTTATGATCAGTAATGGCAACGAAAAATTAGGGCTGGCTGGCTCTTGTTTTAGGGTTGCCTTTTGGTTTAGCGACTTTTCAGGCCTTGATTGAATCTATGGTCCCTTCCCCCTATTCCTATGATGATGGTGGTCCTGGTAACCTTGCCCCATCAAGCTCATCCTTGAGTTCATCTACGGAGTTATTGTCCCAACCAGATGTTATGAAACGGGACTGTTTCGAGTTACTTAGCGCCTATCTGGATGGTGAAGTAACAGCTAAAGAACGAGCGATCGTACAAAATTGGCTGCAAACCGATCCCTCCGTGCATTCTCTCTATACCCGATTGATGAATCTACGCTATGGATTTCGTCAAGATATTGGATCCAATCCTGCCAGGGTAGAGTTCACCATCTCTGGGGTTTTTAATCGTTTAAACTATCGCCTACGCATGGTAGCTATGGCCACTGCCGGAGTTGTCTTTCTAGCTACCTTAAATAGCCTGTCCGCAGGTTTAAGCTTGAATCCAGCATCGATTTCCTCCCGGTTGCTAAGTAAACCTCAATCCCTTGAGATAACTGTGGAACAACCGGTCTTTCCCATTCCTGCAGCAAGGACCAGGGTTACTCCTGTCCTAGAAAAAGCAGGTTCCTTGTCCTATCAAAGGTCAGTACCTGAGGCCAGTCGCCCTTAGCGGCCCGACCAAAAGCTCCTCCTGGTGCCCGTTGGTAATACTACCCTATTAAACCGACGGGTTCTGCCTTAACCTGGCGATAGAGATTTTCAAGGGCCGAAATATTGGCGCTCAGGGTATAGCGTTGGAGTACCCTTTGGCGTGCCTTCAGGCCTAGAAGACTGGTAATTTCTGGGTGATCACGGAAGATGGGTAGAATTGTCTGCAATTGACTGGATACCCGTTGGGTATCTAGTACAATACCGGCTCCATCGGCTAACACTTCACCATCAGCCCCTGCGTCCGTAGCAATGCAGGCGGCACCGCAGGCCATGGCCTCTAGTAAGGAGAGGGATAGACCTTCCACCAGAGATGGCAAAATAAATCCATCTGCCCCCCGGAGTAAATCTATACGGTGCTGATCATCCCCAAGATAGCCAACCCAGAGAATATCTTGATCATCCCCATAGAATAGCTTGAGGGAGGCTTCTAGGGGACCACTGCCTACTATAGCCAGTTTGCATCCAGGTCCCATATCGGCCTGACGCCATCCCCGCAGCAGAGATTCCACATTTTTCTCTGGAGAAAGACGCCCCTGGTAAACAAATAGGCGATCGGCGCTGAGAATCGGCTTTAGCTGTAGAGGCACCTGGAGAATAGCGTTCCGTGTCTACCCCGTTGGGAATCACCACCAGGGTAGGACCCGGTACTCCCAATTTAATCAGTAGGTCCCGTTGCAGATCGGAAAAAACAATCACCCGATCGTAGTTGGCCAGGCAGGGAGCATAAAGTTGGTAAGTCAGGTGTTGGGTACCTGAGGTCAGGCTGCGAACCCGGCGATCGAAGGCCGGGTGAAAGGTTGCCACTAAGGGCAAGTTCAAATCATGACAGATTTCTGGCAGGCGAAAATCTAAGGGAGAGAGGGTGAGGGAGGCATGGACCAAATCTGGTTGCAGACGCTTCAAGGCATTGGCCAGCAGTTTGCCTGACTTGAGGGAAGGAATAGTGAGGATTTGGGACTTAAATAGAAATGGTAAAGGGACTTCAGAACGATCAGGGTGCTGATCTATCCCCTCGGTTTCCTCAGGTTGGGCGAAGTGTAGAAAGGTGACGCGATAACCCCGCTCTAGCAGAGCATTGGTGACTTCCCGACCGTAGGTGACGTTACCACAAAATGGAGATTTCTTACCAAGCCAAGCAATATGCATTCAGTCAAAAGGTTATAAATTACCGCAGCAAGTTAGGCAGGCTACTTGAAAGAAGTAGATGATTTAGTGAGAAATGGATTAGGGTCAGATGGCAAAGCAAGTCATCATATCTATTTCACCTATCTCATGGCCGTATCGGCAATATACCAGGTTACTACTCCCCGATTCCTACCAGGACCCCTAACCCCATAAAAACATGGGATAAACCCAAGTGGGTTTCGACCACACTGGCCAGAGCTAGGGGTAGGGTAAGGGCAATGTTAATGAAATTGTTTTGTAAGCCAAACACCTTGCCACGCATCGCTTCGGGTGTTTTTTGCTGAATTAGGGTTTGCATGGGAATACCAATCAAGGCTCCACAAAGACCAATCGTGGCGATTAAACCCATGGATAGCCACAATTTTTCGGTAGTCCAGCCTAAGGCAACTAGACTGGCAGCCATGCCCAGGGCACCCCAAAGACTGAGATAGCGCTTTAGAAAGCGCTGGCCAAAGTTACCGACTAAAATCGCCCCCAGGGCTAGTCCAACTCCTCCCGCTGCCAGTAAGAAACCAAATTGGGAGGCTTTGAGGGTAGGAATTAACTCTGCTAAGCGCACTGCCAGGACCGATAGGGCAGCAAATACGCAGGACAGTAAAATCAGTTGGAGAACCGCCACTCTAACCTGAGCATGGCGCTTCAGGTAAGCCAATCCCTCACCAATATCGGTCCAAATTTGGGAGACGTCGCGATTCATGGCCAGAGCCTCTGGACTGGGCACCACCCGCATCAAACATAGGCCTGCCACCAGGTAGCTGAGCCCCACCAAGATAGCTGAGCCATTTTGGTGAAATCCCAGCGTCGCCATGACTCGATCGCCCAAGGCCAGTACCGGTTCGCCCACGGCAAATCCCACAATGACTGAAGCCATCATGGTGGTGGTGTAGAGGGAATTGGCTGACAGCAGATCTCGCTGTTCTACCACAATAGGAATCATTGCCTGCTCAGCGGGGGCGAAAAACTGAGTCAGGGTGGAAATAATAAAGGTAATCGTTAGCAGCAGCCAAAAGCCTACGGGTAAAGCCAGGAAAGGACTCCAACTGGCCGTTAACCAAAGTAGCAGAGGCAAAACCGCCACCAATAGGCCTCGAAATAGATTGGATAGCACCAGGACTGAACGCTTAGGCCAGCGATCGACAAAGACCCCAGCCAGGGCCCCAAACAGGACCGCCGGAATGGTAAAGGCGATCATTACCGCCGCTACCCAGCCGCTGATGGTTTGACCGGGCGCTTCAAACTGCGTAGAGATGATAGCAATGATTAAAACCAGGTAGACCTTATCGGACAACTGGGAAAAGAGTTGTCCCAGCCACAGAGCGACAAAATTACGATTGCGTAGAACGGAGGCAAATCCTTCGGTTTCCAACTCTTCAATCGCCTGATGGTTAAGCAAGGCAGGATCACTGGTCGTAGGATCCTGACCTGATTCCGACTGTGCTTCCCTACCTTGGGAGGTCTCTTGGTGATCCACCTCCCCAGCCATGGTATTTGAATCAAACTCACGCAGCATGGGGGTGAAAAAAGAAACCTCAAAATTATCAAGCAGGGTAAACCATGCTTTTCCCTAGTTTAAGCAGTAGTCAGGCAAACATCAATCAGGGCGGCAGAACGAATTGGCTGCTCAAAGTAATCTTGGGCGTAATGCCTGAGGATCCGCTCTATTCTTGACCACAACTCTTGCCCCTTGCGGGAGACAGACGCTCCGCCCTCTGAACCCATGGCTATGGGTACGGTGCTGAGCAGGTCTGGCTTGCTAAGTTGCTGTAATAGAGCCACGTCCACTGCGGTCAAGGGAATTAGTCGTAACCGAGAGGACGACCCCGAGGGGTAGGTGGAACGACCTTCCGCCAGGGATAATCCCATGGTACCTGGACCGGAAGATGCCTCCCCGTGGGTATGGGTTTGAGGCCCCTCTAGGGACTGCACCAGACCGCCGGCTTCTAAACTAAAACTGGCCTGCCACTGGGGATCGAGCAGATCGGGAACGATTGCCGCTCGACTGAGGCAGCAACGGTGCACCTCTGGGGCCACCCCTCCCAAGGCCAGTAGATGATACAGCCCGTGGCACAGGGCTGCCATTAAGGCCTGGGGCTGACTAGCTTCGATGCGGCTGAGGTGTTCGGTAAATAGATCAAATAACTCCGTCTGGGAACACTCGCTCAGGGCCATAGCCAGCACTATTTCGGCTAAATACTGACTGGTCGTTAGGCGGCCCAGATGTTGGCTGAGGCCAGAAAAACTCCGGATTGTCTCGGCCTGCACCACCTTATCCAGTCGTTTGCCTTTAACTACCAGCCAGTGGTTAATCACAAATAAATCGCTGCGCCCCCCCAGGCGAGACTGATGCTTGCGAGAACCGGGGCAACGGCCCGGACCAGCCCCAGTTCTGGGGTCAAAATGGTGAGCAGGCGATCGCTTTCTCCCAGGGGCATGGCCTTCAAATTAATCCCGGTGACCTGGTAAGTCTGGCTCATGGGGTGGTCGCCATCTGCTGCTGAATCAGGGCGGGTCCCCGCGATGTACCCAGGCGGGTAGCCCCTGCCTTGACCAGGGCGATCGCCTGGTCAGGGGTGCGAATTCCCCCGAGGCCTTAATCCCTACTCGACCCTGGGTGAGGCTGTACAGTTGTTGCACCACCCCTAGGGTGGCTCCCCCCTGCCAGCCCGTACTGGTCTTTAAGAAGGCTACCCCTGCATCCATACAAAGCTGACCCGCCAGGGTAATTTCGTCGGGAGTAAGCAGGGAGGTTTCTAAAATCGCCTTCACCAACTGGCCGGTTTCTTCGCAGATGGTGGCTATTTCCCGGTGCAGGGCATCGTGCTGCCCTGACTTTAACCAGCCCAGGTTAATTACCACATCTAACTCGGTAGCTCCCCTATCCACCGCCTCCTGGGCTTCAAACAACTTGGTGGCCGGGGTCGTTGCCCCAGTAGGAAACCCAATTACGGTACAGACCTGGACCCGCCGCTGGTGGTGCAGAAGCTCTACCGCCAGCGGTACATGGATGGGATAGACGCACACCGAGGCAAACCCGTAGCGATCGGCCTCACTACACCACTGCCGTACCTGATCGGGGGTAGCCGTAGGGACCAGCAGAGCGTGATCAATCAAAGGGGCCAGATCAATGGTCTGATCCGTAGATAGTTTTTCTCCAGCCATGGCGGATTTTGCGGGTGTCTCTGGCCTATCTTAGAACAAATAAAAACAGATGGCCGAGGGACCTGATAAGGGGGTGTAAAGGGTATCATCGCAGACCATCGCAGAACCGTAGATCCTGGGTGGCCTTAGGGTGAGTTTGTCGATAGTCTGCGATCCAGTCACAGCCCTGCTTGACCAGTTGATCTAGGGATTTCACCGGTAACCATTGGCCCTTACCGTCGGAACCCACCGCCAGCAGGTCCCCCTCGGGGCTAAAGCCCGCGTCCCAGAAACCGGTCTCCCCCGGAACTCCGCCACCGGGTTGCCCTGGCTATCCCAGAGGCGGGCCCGTTGGTTCCAGGAGAGGGTCACCAGCAGCAGGGGCTCTGCGCTGGAGCGGGGCTGGTTAAACCGCACACTGGTGATGGGGCTACCGTGGTTAATGGGCCGATCGAGCATTTCCTCGCCTTTCAGGTTCCAGAGCTGTACCGTTCCCCCCAGGAGGCCACCGCCAGGGTCTGGCCATCGGGGCTAAACCGTAGACTGGAAATGCCCGTTTTCAACTCTGTGGACTGCCTGGGTTGGAGGGCTAGGGGCTTGCGATGGAAGACTCTTAATAGGGGAATCAGGTAGGCATCGCCATCCCTAAACCCCACCGCCAGGTAGCGGCCGTTGGGGCTAAACTCCGCCACCGCTAATCGGGGATTATGACTCTCTAGGCTAAAGCTCTGGGGATGGTGGGGCCGGTCTCCCTCAATGGACCAGACCGTCACCTGGATCTGATTCTTATCGGTGGTAACGAGGGTGGCCAGGTGGGAACTGCCCCGGCGAAAGTCCAGGCCAATGGCCCGTTCCCCCAATCGGGCTGGCCAGAGGGGGGCTAGTTTCTCACCCTGCCGGTTCCAGCGCTCTGCCGTGCCATCCCGAGAAATGGCGGCCAGCTCCTGGCCATCGGGCTGGCTAAAGAACACCTGGCCCCTGACATCCCTGGATTGGGTCACGGTGGTGGCCAACTCCCTCAAGAGCTTGCCCTGCCGGTCCCATAGGCGGATTTTGTCATCCAGGGAGAAGGTGGCCAGCCGTTGACCGTCGGAGCTAAAGGCTACCTGGGTAAAGGGCCAGGTAGACTGATTTTTGTCTTTATAAACTACCTGAGGAAATGGTTCTGGTCTGGCTTGGGGACTCAGATCCCAGCGGTTAAGGGTGCCGGTCTGGGTCAGGGTGGTCAGGGTGCGCTGGTCTGGGGCAAAGCCCACCGCCCGGATGAAGCTATCGTGGCCCGTGAGCTTCAACGCCTCGGTCCCTGCCATCACCTCGGGGTCAGAGCTCAACCGCCAGACGCGGGCAGTGCCGTCGGAGGAGCCGGTGGCCAGGTATTGACTGTCCCCACTAAAGGCCAGGCTTAACACGTTGCTTTGGTGGCCCTGAAACTGCGCCAGGGGTTTAACTGGGGCCGGTGGGACGGCTAGGGACGGGTGCCAGGGCACCAGATCCGCCAGGTTCCAGAGGCGGGGGGTTCGATTGGAGGCGGTGGCCAACCACTGGCCGTTGGGGCTAAAGCGCAGATCGGTCACCCGGCCGATATCACCGGTGGACAGAGTTTGTAGAGCCGCCCTGAGGGCCCTTTGCTGCCGATTCCAGAGGATGATATTTCCGTCTCTGGTGGCGATCGCGAGTTTCTGGCCGTCGGGGCTAAACCTGATCTGTGTAATGGTTTTCCCCGAAAAACTCTGGCTAGCCTGGGGTCTACCGCTATCGATAGCCCACAGTTGTACCCCGCCTTGATTAGCTCCGGCAATCGCCAGGTAGCGACCATCGGGGCTGAGGCTCAGGGCAGGAGGCCAATCCGCTTTCGGCAGGCCCACAAGGAGTTCCCGCAACTCTTTACTGCCTGCTGTCCAGACCTTAACTCGATAGTGATTATCAATCTTGCTAACGGTGACAACCCGACTGCCGCCGTTACTGACCTCGACCCGATTCACCTCCGTGTCGCCGGTATTGATGGGGAGCCGCCATTTGGAGTCCTGGACACTCCAGAGAAAAACCTTACCCTCTAAGGAACCCGCAGCGAACCATTGGCCATCGGGGCTGCGACCGGAGCTGCTGGCTATGGTGTTTTCTGGTAATACCCATTGATTCTTAAGGTGAATCTCGGGCAGGATCTGCTGCAGCAGTGAGGCAGCGGCGGCTGAGACCTCTGGGTTGGGTGTACCCTGGAGCTGCTGCTGGCCGGCTGTTAAGCCTAGCTGCAGGGTGGTTAACTGACTGGTGGCTTCTCGTTCAAGGGAGGCTTGCTTGATATTTAGGGACGTTTCCTTAGCTCCCTGGTATTGTCTGAATGTATACCATCCTGCCCCCAGACCGAGGGACCCTAGGGTAAGCACACTGGCCAGAGCCAAACTCCAGCGCCTGACCAGCTTTTGTCGCATCCTCAGCTGTTGTCGATCCGTTTCTAATCGTAGCTTTGCGGTTTCCTCTGCTTGTTTTTGCTTCAGGTTGGATCGTTCTGCTTCTAGCTTTTGGCGTTGCTGAAACTGACGTCGCCAGGTGAGGATGGCGGGCCCCAGGGCGTCGTGGAAAATTTCGTAGCGCTGGCTGTTCAGGTCCCCTGGCTGAGCTGTGCCCACTGGCCGCAGAATCCGCTGGGGGCCGCTGGCCAGTTTCTCCAGAAACTCCTTCAGGGTGGTGGCGTCGTCGGTGGTGTACTCCATCAGGTCGGTCACCGAGCAGGCATACTTCGTCCCCGAGGGGGTGATCAGGTGGTGAAAGACCCGGGCGGCAATGTGCTGCTCTGGGGGGCTGAGCAAGTCCATCTGGGTCTTCAGGTGGTTCCTGACGATCTGGGGGGCACCCCCCAGGGCCTCCAGGGTTGCCAGGCGCAGGTGGGTGGAGCCCTGGCCCTGTTCCTCCCGCCAGAGGCGGTCCATCACCAGTTGCAGGTAGGGGGTGGAAATCTCCATTTCCTCCAGGGATTTGGGGCCGACATCCCGGCCCGCCTGGCCGTTGTCCTCCAGGATGGCCTGGTTCACCTCCACACTCTGGAGCACCTGCTCCACCAGATCGGGGTCAATCTCGATGGCGGTGCCCCATTGCTGGTTATACCAGGTGATCGGTTCCCGAATCGCCGCCTGGGCGGCGGGGCCAGACAGGTGGCCGAGTTTCAGCCGGTGATCCATCAGGTGGGGAATCAAGGGCTTAAAGTAGTCCAGGGAGGCCAGGCTATCTTCTCGGATGGCAATCAGAAAATTAACCCGCAGCTGGGGGGTGGTCACCGCCCGGGCCAGCTCCTGGTAGAAGCTACCCTGGCCGCGATCGCCGCTGTGGTAGAGCAGATACTCTTCAAACTGATCCAAAACCAGGTACAGGTCTCCCTCCCCCGTTTCTCCCCCAGGGCCTCGGTCCAGGCCCGCAGGGTATCCAGGAAAGACAACTGCGGATCCGGGGGCTGCAGGGCCCAACCCCGCCCCTGGATCTCCCGTTGAATTTGGCGCTTGATCCCCACCAGGGGGTCATCCTTCCAGGAGAGGCTGCCCTCCAGGGAGGGAAACACCACCACCCCTAGACGGGGATGGCCATAATCCCCATGGTTTTGCTCGGCTTCCTGGTGCAGGTAGTGGGTTACCCCCGCCCGCAGGATGGAACTTTTACCGACGCCGCTCCTACCGTAGAGAATGGTTAACCGCCAGGCCAGTAGATGGTTAACAATGTCCTGGATCTTGCTTTCCCGGCCAAAGAAAATTTGGGCATCGGCCTCACCGTAGGGATTTAACCCCTTATAGGGGGACTTAACCCTGGCCTCCCCCTGGGGGTTGGGGTCGAGGGATAGGGCCCGGGGTGAGGGGCTAGCCTGACCCGGGTCGAGGGTCTTGGTGGAGTCCAGTGCGTAGGTCATGATCCGCCTCCTGATCTAGCGTATTAATGTGTCGATATCAGCTTGAAAATCGTTAACGAACTCCTCCAGGGAAGCCCCCATGGGCAGCAGCTCAACATTGCGGGTCTTCCAGAGTTCTTGTTCCAAATCACCGGGTTTGGCCTGGTGCAATAACCAGGACTTACTGGCCAGTTTGTTGTCGGGCCACAGGCAATTAATCAGCAGTTGCAGGTCTGAATCGCTGGGGCCATAGCCGAGAAACAGCAGATTTCCCCTGGTGAGGATGCTGATCAGGCTGGGGGGCAAACTCTGCTTCAGGGTACTGATCAGGTAGGCCAGTTGCTCATCGGTGGCAATGAAATGGTTTTCCCAGGCCTGTTCCCAGGTGCCAAACAACTTCAGGATGATCGGCCGGGGTTGGGGGCAGTTGCCCCAGGGGCTGCGCAGGGGTAACTGGCTGGAACCCTCGCTGGTCATGGTTTTTACCGTCTCCTGGTAGGGTTGGCATTTAAACCGCCCCTTCTCCGGCCCATCGGCCACATAGAAGATCACATCGAAGGGTTGCTGGGCCGTTAAGAAGGCCTGTTCGATCATGTCGTCGTAGTTGGTGGTAATAATCAGTTGAAAGGGCAGGCCTGGACTGCGCACGGGTTTATTCCTGGCCTTCATCAGGGCCGGTAATTCAGCAATATGCTGATGGAGGCCATTGGGGGGGTAGGTTTTTCTCAGTCGGCTTAAAATTTCGTAGAGGCTGGTGTAGAGGGAATCCAGACTGCTACTTTTGAGGATGTAATACTGGGACAGGTAGCGCAGGTTAATCTTGGAAACCGCCAAGCCCTGCTCGGTGTAGAGGGGGCAGTCTTCGATATTCTCAGTCTCGCTTATGCTCTCTAGCATGGGGCACTCTGGAGGACGGTCCTGGGGCCAATAGGCGCATACGGAGCAGGGAATGCCGATCAGTTTGTGGATTAACTTGTTATTGCTGGGGTTGTCGTCCAAATGGGCGGACCACAGTTCGGTTTTGACGAACTCCGCCAGCTCCAGGGCTAATTGGGTATAGAACTGGGGGTGAATGCCAGGGCCTAAAAAGGGCACCAGGTTGCCATTTTTGAGGGCATCAATCATCACCCGGTAGGGGCTGGGCTGGGCTGGGTCCGGCGGGGGATAGGCCTGTTTTTGGGGAGTCAAGGGCCGGTCCCCTAGAAAGTGGCGGGTAAAGGCCGCCGCCGCCAGGGCCGCATAGGGTTGCCAGTCATCCCCCTTATGGGCATCGGCCCGATCGCTAATGCCCCGAATCACCAGGCAGGGCACCGGTTGATCTAGTTTCCAGGCGGCGGCACTGACCCCGTACCCCTCCATCTCAATGGCGGCAATTTTGCGGTTGCTGGCGGCGATGCGATCGCGCACCGCCCCATCGGCAATCACCTGCTCGCCGGAGGCGATCACCCCAGGAATTACCCGGGGACGCCCCTCACCGCCATCGGGGCGGGCCAGGGTAATCTGCCCATCCCAGGGGGCGACGGTAATTACCCGGTCCCACAGGGTACTATCGGCGGGGTACTGTTTAGGCTCGGGCAGGGACCCGACGGCGGTGGTCTTGCCCCGCTCGTAGTAATAGATTTCTTCCCCCAGCACCACATCCCCCAGGTGGATGGTTTCCTTCGCGGCTCCGGCAATGCCCACCATCAGCAGGGCGCGGGGGTGCCAGGTGGCGATCGTGTCCCGGGCCGCCAGGGCCGCGTCCACACTGGCGGCATCCGCCAACTGGGTTACCACCAGCCGATAAAACTCCCCTTCCCCCAGATCCACCTGGGTTTTCCAGTAGGTCCGCACCCCCTGGTGCACCCGGTGCTGGTCCCCCAGGCCAAAGCTCTGACAGACCGCCTGCCGTTCCACCTGGATCGCTGTGATAATCGCAAAATCTATGGTTTCTGTCATCGCTGCACCCCCTTAAAGATCACCCGAAAAAAATCACCCGCAGAACCTCCGCCCCTAGCGCCCCTTGGTCAAATCGGCGTAGAGAAAAATTTCCAGCCCCAGCCCCAGCAATAGCAGGGCTTCCACCCCCACCAGTAGGTGTAGGGCGGTGGCCAGGGGGACATGCAGCGATCGCCACCCACCCCAGACGATAAAACTCCCCAGGGCCACCAGTCCCGAACAGACAAAGGCCACCTGATCGATCAGGAGCTGCTCCAGTTTTCGCCGTTCCCGTCGGCCATCGTTGCGGTGGGCGGTCTCCCACTCTAAAATCGGGGGTGCAGCGGTGCTGTCCGCTAGGGCCTCAGTAATCTTGCCGGTGAGCTGGTAGCGGATATAGCGACCGATTTCGCTAATCTTTTGGTCATTCACCAGGTAGGTCCAGCCCAAAATTAAACTCACCCAGGGCAGAACTAATAGGGCATAGAAGTTAGGCTCCTTGCCCAGGGCAAAACCCAGGATGGCAGCGTAGGTACCCAGGGTGGCGTAGAGCAGGTTGTCTCGAAAGCCAATCCGCTGGCCCTGCTCCTGTTTTAGTTGGTTGTGTTCTTGCAGATAGACATCTAAACGGCGATCGTCCCTGGCCATAGCTGTTTTTGCCCTTAGCGTGAGCGGGAGTACTTTGATCATGACAAGCTTTAATCACCTCTCTCTAATCACTTCAGGGCTATTTGCTGAAACCAGGATTTTGGCCAGCCTATGCGGGCTCTGGTGAAACGACCAAAGCCTTAATAGGCAGGTATTCTGGCTGGATTCAGGGTAACTCAGGCAAGCAACGCCTCTGGCTCTGGTTCAGAGGGCGGGCGCGGTCCCATGGATAACTAACTGTGAGCCTAAAATCACCGTTCTTACTAGGTTTGAATGGCGATCGCCGGGTAATTATCCAACCTGGGATGGCGAATACTTGGCTGCTGATCTGGCTGCGGTCTACTACTTTGGGAAGTAGTGGCTTTGCCCAGTAGACAAAGGATTTTGTCTTAACAGCCATGGGGAAGATTGATTAGCCAGGGGTTTGTTCCCTGGCGACGCCCCTCAAGTTTGAACTGGCGCAGATGTCTTTAGATCTGGATTACCATTACTATTAGTTTGTCCATCAACCCGTGAGACCTGCGCCATGGATGCCTCGGTTCAGCAAAGAATTGATCAACTGATTAAAACCAACAAAGTGATGGTGTTCATGAAGGGCACCAAGCTCATGCCCCAATGTGGCTTCTCTAATAACGTGGTGCAAATCTTAAATTTTCTGGGTGCGCCCTTTGAAACCTTCGATGTGCTGGCAGATCCCGATATTCGCCAGGGAATTAAGGACTACTCTAACTGGCCTACTATTCCCCAGGTATACCTCAATGGCCAATTTTTAGGGGGCTCAGATATTTTAATCGAGCTTTACCAAAACGGTCAGCTGCAAGAAATGATCCAGGTGGCCCTGGCTTCCTAGCTATGATCCATGACTTTTCTGCCCAGTCTGGTGAGGCGGCCGATGGGGATCTACAGCCCCTGACTCCGGTTTCGGGTCTGTCCTCCCAGCAATATCGGGAAAAAATGCAGCGGCGGCAAGCTGTGCAACAGCAACGACTGAGTCAGCGTACCCTGGAAAAAGGGCTAATCATTGTCCACACCGGCAACGGTAAGGGCAAAACCACGGCGGCCCTGGGGATGGTGATGCGATCGCTGGGTCATGGCTTTCGGGTAGCGATTGTGCAGTTTATCAAGGGTTCCTGGGAACCAGCGGAGAAAGCTGTACTGACCCATTGGTCCGATCAGGTTACCTTTGAGGCCATGGGAGAGGGCTTTACCTGGGATACCCAGGACCGCGATCGCGATACCCAATTAGCCCAAAGGGCCTGGGCTACAGCCCTGGATCATCTCCGTAACCCTGACCTCGGCCTGGTTCTTTTAGACGAAGTTAATATCGCCCTTAACCATGGTTTTTTGACGGTAGACCAGGTACTAGAGGGATTGACCGCCAAGCCCGCCATGACCCACGTGATTTTAACCGGACGGGGTGCTCCCCCAGCTCTGGTGGAGGCCGCCGATCTGGTAACCGAAATGACCCTGGTCAAACATCCCTTTCGAGAGCAAGGGGTGAAGGCTCAGCCGGGAATTGAGTTTTAAGTTCAGGTCCCTGGGTGAGTCTATGGGCTTAAGGCCAGGGGAACTTTACCGTCCCGTCCCCGTATCCGGCCGTCCCCATGCAGAAGTTGATCTTAAATCACCATCCCCTGTTGTTACTGCCCCAGCGGGCCATTTACATTGAAACTTTGCAGGCTCTGCTGGTATCTGATGTACACCTGGGTAAGGCGGAAACCTTTCAAAGCTATGGAGTAGCCGTTGCTAGTCAGGTTAATCAGGCTAGCCTCACCCGTCTGGCGGATCTTTGCCAGACTTACCAACCCCAATCCCTATGGATCCTGAGGAGATCTATTCCATAGTTTTGCAGCCAGGGAAGAGGGGGTACGACAAAGTTGGCTAGACTTTCTAGACCTTACCCAGGTTACTGCTCACCTGGTCATGGGTAACCACGATCGCCCCTTAGCCGCCAGCCTTGATCAGTTTCGCTTAATCTGTCACCGGGAGGGGGTGATGGTGGACAATCTCTGGTTTAGCCACGAGCCGCAGGCCGAGGTCAAGGGTCCCAGCCTCTGCGGCCATAGCCATCCCTGCCTACGGTTGGGGGGACGGGGCGATCGCTTGCGGCTGCCCTGCTTTCATTGGCAACCCGCCCACAATCGCCTCACCTTACCAGCCTTTGGCGAATTTACAGGAGGTTACAATATTCGTCTGGAGGTAGGGGAGGTGGCCTATGTCGTAGCCGAGGACACCGTAGTTGAGTTTAGGTCTAGAAAAACGACGGTGGCTGGTGCCATCGGTGCCGATTAAACTAAGACGGCTTCAAAACCAGATGCCTCATCCCAACCAGGTCAGGAATTCCTTAGGTAAGCTCCATGGGTAAAGGGTCAACACAGTCACACTCTTTAAATCGGCGGTTGTTCAGCCTGTTGCTTCTCCTGGCGGCAGGGCTGGCCGGCTGGCAGGGCTGGGCCTGGTGGAGCTGGGCCATCAGCCCGGTCAGACCAGGTGAGAACTCCACTGATCAAACAGTACAAATTCAGATTCCACCCGGTACTCCAGGCCAGAAAATTGGAGAGGATTTAGCCGCTGCGGGTTTGATTCACTCCAGTCTGGCCTGGAAGATCTGGTCTCGATGGCAGGCCTACCAGTCCCCCGCAGGTGGTTTTCAGTCCGGCACCTATGCCTTGGCTGCCAACCGTTCCATGCCAGACATTGGCCAGGCTATCTGGAGGGGTGAGGTAATTCAGGCTAGCTTCACCATACCTGAGGGTTGGAACCGCCGCCAGATGGCCGCCTACTTTGAACAGCAGGGTTACTTCAAAGCCTCAGAGTTCCTGGCTATTACCGACAATATTCCTCGCCAAAAATATCCCTGGCTACCCGAGGGAATTGCCCACTTAGAAGGCTTTCTCTTTCCTGACACCTATCAACTACCGGCAGAAAAGCTTACCCCTGAGCTGATTCGAAATAGGATGCTGGATCAGTTTGAAGCCACCGCTCTTCCCCTTTATCAGAAAAGTAAAACCAGCCTTTCTCTACTGGATTGGGTAACCTTGAGCAGTATTGTAGAGAAAGAGGCAGTGGTTGCCGAGGAACGGCCTACCATCGCCGGGGTATTTACCAATCGCCTGCGCCAGAATATGCCCCTGGGGGCCGACCCCACGGTTGAGTACGGTCTTGGCATTACCCAAACCCCCGACAAACCCCTGACCTGGGCTCAGGTGGGTACCCCTTCACCCTACAATACCTATATCAACCAGGGACTGCCTCCTACTCCCATTGCCAGTCCAGGCATGGCCAGCTTAGAGGCAGCTCTGTCACCGGCAAAGACCGACTATATGTTTTTTGTCGCTCGTTACGATGGCACCCATGTGTTCAGCCGCACCTTGAAGGAGCACGAGGGGGCCAAGCAGGCTATTCGCCAAACCTTTAATCGTTAGCCCTATGTTGTCCAGCTTATTACAGCCCGATCTGGTTCTGGGGGAAGCATCTTAGAACTTTCCCCCGATCTATGGCAACGCCATAATCTTAAGGGGCTAATTTTAGATGTAGACGATACTCTAGTGCCTCTACGTCAAATGGACACCCCTCCCGCTCTGCTGCCCTGGATGAACCAGGCTAAACAGATGGGACAAATCTGGCTGGTGAGCAATAATGTCAATTCCCATCGCATTCAGCGCATCGCCGATCTCCTAGAAGTCCCCTACCTGACCAGCGCCGCCAAACCTTCTCGACGTAAGTTACAGCAAGCCCTGGAGGGGATGGTTCTACCACCTCAGCAGGTAGCCATGGTGGGCGATCGCCTGTTTACAGATGTACTGGCGGGCAATCGCTTGGGGCTGTTTACCATCCTGGTGGAACCCATCCCAGCCCAAGGTCCTAGACCCGGCCCCTCTTTCCTGAGATGGCTAGAGGTGAGCATTTCCCAAGTCCTGGGGGTAAACCTTAGCTGTTCGCCACCACCTCCCGCCCCAATCAACGGGAGATAGGTAGAGAGCGGTGACCCAAAGCCAGGAGGGCAAATCTAAAGAAAAGGTTACGCCTGGATTGTTGTTTCTGAAATCGATCAAAAATAAAGTTATATAAATAAGGGTCAAGCGAAATAAAGACTCTTTTCGACATAATAAAACTCTGATCAGGCACTTACTTCTCCGTTGGTGCCTGATATTTTTATGGTTTGTATGCACTGTCAGGCGACAGCTGTGATCAGGGCGGCAGAAGCTATTCCGTTGGTACCACAACCGCTGGACGACATAGGGAAACTCCCGCTGCTGCTACCATAATCAGGCCAATGGCAAAGAGCATCGATAGGGTCAGGGTTTCCCTCAAGCCCAGAAAACCCGTTACCGTGGCGATCGCCGGTTCCAAACTCAGCAACACCCCAAATCCATGCATGGGAATACGGCGCAGGGCCGCCATTTCTAAGGAGTAGGGCAGAGCCGAAGATAGCAGTGCTACTATCGCTCCCGACCCTAAAATTGAAGGAGAGAGTAAAGTAGAACCCGTAGAGAACCAGCCCAGGGGTAACAGGACCAGGCCACCAACAGCCATAGCCAGGGCTAACCCCTGGCTACCCGTAAAAATTTGACCAACCTGGGCCGAAAGCACAATATAAGTACCCCAGGCTACCCCTGCCAATAGGGCAAAAACCAGTCCCCAGCTATCTAGACCCGAAGCATGCCAGGGAGAAAGCAGCCCAATTCCCAAGGCTGCCAGAGCTACCCATACCCCATCAATCCAGCGGCGAGAGTAAACCAGGGCCACCACCAGGGGACCAGAAAACTCAACAGCCACTGCGACTCCAATGGGAATTCGGGCGATCGCCCCGTAGAAACAACTGTTCATAATAGCCAGGGAGAGACCAAACATTACCAGCAGTTGATAGGTTCTGGCGGAATAACCCCGCAGTTGGGGACGCTGCCACAGCAGCAGCAGTATAGCGGCCAGGCCAACCCGTAAGCAGACAATACCCAAGGGACCCACCTGAATAATCAGACTCTTGGCTAAGGCAGAACCTACCTGGGTAGAAACCATGGCCGCCAGCATCAAAATTAGGGCTGAAGAATCTAGTTTTGCCATCACCATTGCCCCAAAAATCCTTTAAAAGCATAACTCCCGGCCCTAGGACCGGGAGCTGCTGAAGCTAGTATAAAGGGTTCGACTAATAAGTGGAGTTCTGTATAGGTATCTACAGGGGTAGGAAAATCGATAGGGTTGATTGACCTGCTTTAATATTCCCCCAGGATGACCACCAATCACTACAAAAGTCTTAAAAAAAGTGAAAAGTCACGGAATCATGACTTTTCCCTAGGATGGACCTGGATTGATAGGGCTAACCCGGGCCCGATAGAGCAAGCGATCGCCCTGGTGATAGCCCGGGTAGCGAATGCGAGCGAGTTGACCTGGGGAGAGGGAGCCCTCCAGGGGTTGGTGCAGCCGGGGATCGTAGATGACCTCTGCGCCGACCTCGCCAATGGCGGTCACCTGCCAGCTGCTCAGTAGGTGCTGCCAGGGCTGACCGAGGGGAATTAACCGGCTAGCCGGTAGATTAGGATTTTGCTGAGCCGCATAAACCGCCGCAGGCCATTGCAGTAGCCAAGGTTCTAGCAGGGCAATGGCTTGATCCTGAAACTGCTGTTCCACAGCGGCGAACCGATCGCTGGAGCCTGTTTCTGGAGAGTTAGCTGAGCATGGGGCGGCAACGGAGGCCTCTGAATCGGCAAACTGGTCAATTAACTCCGCCGGGGTCAGGCCCAACACCTGACTGAGGCGTTGCACCCGATCTACCCGTAGACGGCCTACCTGACCCTGGCGTAATTGATCCACTGTTAGCCGGGATACCCCGGCACCCCGACAGAGGGCCCGATAGCTAGTCAAACCAGCTTTCTGCATCAGCCCTTGTAGGCGGGGGCTCAAGTCGCAGCGGTTAACCATGATGTTTGCCCTTGTCTGCCGATGACACTGATCTGGGAAGAAGATTAAATGCTGTCCTAGAATTAGAAAACCGGATCAATGCAAATTATAGCTTTGGCCAGAGACCGAATCGCCATCACCGTCGTTAATCGAGTCAGCCGCCTTGTTATCGGGGGGGCGGGACTGCTATGGCTGAACCTAACTGGTAGACCGGGACTAGCAGCCATCGGACAGGCAGTCCTCAATCCGGTAATTGAGGTCGGAGTAGTGCAGCGGTTTGGAGAAAATCCCCAGACCAATCTGGTGCTGGAGTCCCTACCGGGCGATCGCCTCAGCCTCCGTTTTACCACTAATGGCCAGCCCCAAACTCTAATAGCCACCCGGGTAGTGGTGGGAACAGCCCCAGAGGCTTTGCCCCAACCCGATCTACAGGAACGGGTAGTGCTGAGTCAACACCGCAGTTTTGAAAGTGCCGAGTACAGTGCCCAGGCATGGCGACAACGGGGTATTCAGGCAGAAATTGCCCAGCCTAAAAGTTGGGAGGTGTGGGCTAATCGTCAGGCCTACCAGACTCCACTGTTGAGACGTTTACTGGTGAATAACCTAAAGGCACAGGGATTTACCAAGATTTATCTGGATAGTCGGGTAGTTAACCAGGTATCCAGGAGCTTTTTCGAGGTCAATGGCAATCGTTACTACCGCGATCGCCTCACTCTTGCATCTGGTAAGGGTCAAATCCGGATGCTTGAAGCTGCAACAGCGCGGGTCTATGGCGGCACTCTACGCTTACAGCCTAATGCCTACGGAACCTTTACCCTGGTCAACCAGGTACCTATAGAAACCTATTTACGGGGAGTTGTTCCCCACGAAATCGGCCCTGGGGCCCCAATCGCAGCAATTCAGGCTCAAACTATCCTGGCCCGCACCTATGCCCTACGAAATTTGCGTCGGTTTGCTATCGACCACTATCAACTCTGTGCGGATACCCAATGTCAGGTCTATCGTGGTCTAGATGGGACTGTCCGGGGAACGGATCAAGCTATTCAGGCAACTCGAGGCCAGGTGCTGGTGTACCGTAACGAACTGGTGGATGCCCTTTACTCGTCCACCACGGGAGGAATTACCGCTGCCTTTAGTGACCTGTGGAATGGCCCCGATCGCCCCTACCTCAAACCTGTGGTGGACTCCGTGGCTAGGATTTGGAATCTGACTCGTCAGCCCCTGAACTTAGAACCTAATTTCAAAGCCTTTATAGCCCTGCGCCAGAACTTTAACGAAACTGGCTGGAAGCTGTTCCGCTGGCGCTACGATAGTAGCCTACCGGAGATTGCCACCGATCTCCGGCAATTTCTTCAACAAAAACAGGATCCCCAGGCAGAATTTCAGCAGGTAATCAGCCTGGCAGTGGCCAATCGATCGGTTTCAGGACGGGTGCAAGCCCTGAATATAGAAACCGACCGGGGTCAGGTCCGGCTCGAAAAGGATGAGATTGTCAGGGCCCTATCGGCTCCCCGTAGTCTGCTGTTTTACCTGGAGCCAATTTATCAGACTCCTGCCAGTGCCCCCGGTGTAACCGCCCCTAGTCTGATTGGCTATGGCTTTATTGGGGGTGGCTGGGGCCACGGGGTCGGTCTTAGCCAGACCGGTGCCTACCGTCTGGCTAACCTGGGTTGGAGCTACCCCGGATTTTACAGTTTTATTATCCTGGCACCAGCCTGCAACCAATTCGGCCTCAGATTACTTTCTGGCGAGATCCTGGGTCCGCTGCTGCCCAGTAAAAATTAAAGAGTAACAGCTATGGCTGTTAGCGAGAACTGAGTAAACGAGCTGCCAGCACTCCTCCTAAAAAACCAAATAAATGACCTTCCCAGGAAATGCCCCGATGTAAAGGTAAAATTCCCCAGATCAGGCTGCCATAGACGGTTCCCACAAATAGAGAAAGGCAGATAGAGCCAAGCCGCCGTTCAAAAACCCCTCGCAGGAGCAGATATCCCAGATAACCAAAGACCACTCCACTGGCTCCAATATGAGTGCCGGGTGAGCCAAAGATCCAGGTACCCAAACCACTGGCGACTCCTACCACCAGAGTCACCCAGAGAAAATCACTGGTTTCCCGCAGCATAATCAACCAGCCCAAAACCAAGAAAGGAATAGTATTACCCAGCAGGTGAGCAAAATTAAGATGGAGAAAGGGGGCAAAGACGATGCCCCGTAGGCCGATGGATGTGCGGGGGATGATACCAAAAGTATTTAACTGTCCGCTAAAAACCAGTTGATCCAGGATCTCAACCACCCACATGATGGCCACTAAGCTACCCAACAGTCCAAATTGCAACTTGAGTTCTCGGGTTAAGGCATTTGTCTCTTCCTGGGGATTCATCGCATAGCTCTCTGGGGTGAGGGTGAGGGAGATTTAATCTTTTTCTTGATTGGCTCTAGACTTGCCATCAAGCAAGTTAGTTAGCCTGAGCTGGCAGGGCCGGCACCGCTGCAAGCAAACTGCGGGTATAAGGATGCTGGGGTGCTGAAAACAAAGTTTGGGTAGGCGCTAGCTCAACAATTTTACCAGCCTCCATAACGGCGATGCGATCGCACATAAACCGTGCTACCCACAGGTCGTGGGTAATGAATAGATAGGTTAGATCAAACTCCTGTCGCAATTCCAGCATCAGATCCAGCACCTGGGTTTGCACTGTGGCATCTAACATACTCACCGGTTCATCGCAGATTATCAACCGGGGCATGGTAATTAGGGCGCGAGCAATGGCCACTCTTTGTTGTTGACCGCCGGAAAGATCACCGGGAAGGCGATCAAAATACTGTTGGCTGGGACTCAACCCTACCCGTTCCAGCATGGCATGGGCTCGCTGCTGGGCCTCTACCCTGGTAGCCAAACGGTGAATTAGTAAGGGATCGCCAATACTACGGCCGACGGTCATCATGGGATTGAGACAGGCGTGGGGGTCTTGAAACACCATTTGTAGCTGGCGTCGCTGCGATCGCATTTGTCGGGGTGTAAGGTCAGTCAAGTCGGTACCGCCAAATTCAATGCGGCCAGCCGTGGGCTTAATTAACTGCAAAATAGTCCGACAGAGGGTACTTTTACCGCAGCCCGACTCCCCCACCAAGCCTAAAATTTCCCCCGGATAAATCTCCAGGGAAACCCCATCTACCGCCTTGATGATGCGGGCATTTTGGGAGCTCAGCAGGCGCTCCAGGGGATTGGTGCCCAGGCTATAATACTGCCTCACTTCAGTTAACCGCAGCATCGGATCGCTGGTGGCGGGGGTGTAGGCTAGACCCTCAGCCTGCTGTAGCTGCAAGGCAGAAGCCACTAGGGAGCGCGTGTAGTCCGACTGGGGCTGGCTTAGCACCTGGCGGGTCGGTCCCTTTTCTACCAGTTGTCCCTGGTACATGACGGCGACCCGATCGCAGTACTCTGCCACCAGGGACAGATCATGGGAAATCAACATCAGGGCCGTACCCAGGTGCTGGCATAGCCGAGTTAATTCCTCCAGAATTTGGGCAGATACGGTTACATCCAGACTGGTGGTGGGTTCATCAGCGACGATCAACCGGGGCTCTAAAATCATCGCCAGGGCGATCGCCACCCGCTGGCGCATACCCCCGCTAAACTCATTGGGATACTGACGGAAACGGTTGGCCGGAATTCTCACCTGCTCTAAAACCGCCACCGCCCGCTCCCGAGCCTGGGCTATAGAAATTTCAGGTCGATGAGCCCTGAGGGTTTCAATGCAGTGATCGCCAATGGTCATGAGGGGATTAAGGCGAGTCATGGGGTCTTGAAAAACCAGGGCAATCGCCTCACCACGAAATTGTCGTAATCGAGCTGGGGAAAAATCTAGCACCGACTCCCCCTGAAACCAAATATCTCCCCCAAGTCGGTGGAGGAGGGCAGCAGGCGGAGGGCAGCCCGCCCCAGGGTCGACTTGCCACAGCCCGACTCCCCCACCAGCCCTAATCTTTCCCCCGCAGCCAGGGTAAGGGAAACCCGATCTACCGCTGGCAATCCCTGGCCTGGATAGGTAACCGAAAAACGCTCAAGGCAGAAAAGGGAATCGGCCATCATCACGGAGAATAAAAAGAAATCAGCGATCGCAGCGCCGCATTAAATAGGCGACGGCAAAATCAGCATAGTCATGGTGTTGCAGAAGGTGACTCAACTCCAGTAGACGTTGGGTAATTTCTGGACCCAGTCAATCCATCAGGGCCTGATGCTCCCGTTCTACTGCCTCCAGGTGACGTACCTGAGCCTGCCACTCAGGGGAAAAAATATAGTCTACATGGGCCTGTAGACCCAACTCCTGAAGCAGATCCCATTCACCACCATCACACCAGATACCCTGGCAATTAGGACAGCGCTCCAGGTATACGGTTCCTTGACGAAGATTAATACGACCCCGCACTAGATAGCTATGGCAATCAGGACAAAGGGCCGCCCGACCATCTAAAGGGGAGGCCTGGAAAGAGGTATACAAAGCTAATGGCAACAGGCCTACGGTGGGAGAAGCGTCCCCATCAGCCTGTTGTTGTTGCCAGGGGAGATAGGTCGCCGAAGGAATCCAAAGGCCACCGCAGCTATGGCAAGAATGGGCTTCCAGACCAGAAGCGATTTGACAATCATGAAGGTGAATTCCACCTTCCTTAGGACACTGATACAAGGACTATTTTTCCAACTAGGGTGTCGGGCAATCCCCTACTATTAAACACCAGATTAAACCCTAGAAGGCTTTAACGAACTGGAAAAAAGCTGCGGGAAGAATCCCTGGCCTTTTCCCGCAGCAGCCATTGCCCTGACCCCTAACCCGTCGGTGCATTGGGGCTGCAGTTGGCACCCCAAAAATTACTGGCTGGATGGTTGACACAGATAGTCTAGCCAATTCCCTAATTGTGTCAAACGCCCATCGAGCTGAGACTGACGTTGTTCAAGGGTAACGGGTTGGCGGCTAGCCTGCAGAAAAGCCAAATCGACGCCGATCAAACGCAGGGTCCGACTAATTTCTGTTAAAACTGGCTGAACAGTTGCTTCCATGCCTCGGTCCCTGGCTACAACCTGAAACTGCCGCTGTAGCTGGAGAAAACTGTTCTGCACCCGACCCCTATCGGGATCGGCCAGACGGACTACAGCCGCGAATTCAGTTAACCGCGATCGCAGCAAAGTAAGGGAATCCATCGCACTCTGTCCTTAAAGGGCACAAAACTCGAAACAACTGAGGCAGCGTTTTCTACCCTTACCCCGCCACTCCTTAAACCTTTACCCTATATTGCCAATCCATGATTCGGCCCGTTCCACTTAATTAAATATATTTTATCCTTAGACTTTAATCACAGAAGGTCCGCTCCACCCAAATCATAGAAAATAAACTAATGTGACAGATAATTTGATAGAATCAAATCTATAGGAAAATGCTTAGCCCTCCAGGGAGGTAGAAGGTTGATTCACGCCACGCTACACCAGCTTAAAGTCTTTGAGGCTACGGCTCGCCATGGCAGCTTTACCCGGGCGGCTGAAGAGCTTTACCTGACTCAGCCCACCGTGTCAATTCAGGTTAAACAACTCACCAAAGCGGTTGGGCTACCATTGTTTGAGCAAATTGGTAAACGCCTTTACCTGACCCAGGCTGGACAGAAGTTGTTAGACACCTGTCAAGAAATTTTTAGTGGGCTTGATCAGTTTGAGATGGCCATCTCCGATCTGAAGGGTTTGAAGCAGGGGCAACTACGGCTGGCGGTCATTACTACCGCCAAGTATTTTGTTCCCCGTTTGCTTGGACCTTTTTGCCATCGTTTTCCAGGTATTGATATTTCTCTGAAGGTTACCAACCATCAGCACATCCAGGAGCGCATGGCTAATAACGATGACGACCTTTACATTATTAGTTCACCACCAGAACAGCCAGACCTGAAAATTTATCCCTTCCTCGAAAATCCTCTGGTGGTGATTGCCCCTCAAGATCATCCCCTGGCAGGTAAAACTAACCTACCCATTGGCTGTCTGAATGGGCAGCAATTTATTATGCGGGAACCCGGATCCGGTACTCGCCAGGCAGTACAAAAACTATTCATGGAACACAACATTGATGTTAAGGTACGCCTAGAACTGGGTAGTAATGAAGCGATTAAACAGGCGATCGCAGGGGGCTTAGGAATTTCGGTACTCTCCATGCATACCATCATTTCTGAAGGTACCCGGGGCGAGTTTGCCGTTCTCAATGTAGAACACTTTCCCATAGAACGGCACTGGTATGTAGCCAGTCTGGCGGGTAAGCAACTGTCGGTGGTTTCCCAGGCGTTTTTGTCCTATCTGCTGGAAGAAAGTCACGCTATGGTTGAAAAGTGCCTACCCGGCATTAATCATGCCTCAGCTTCGAGCATAGAAATGGTTTCCTGATCTGTAAACGATATATTTCTAGGCCCGCCCCTCCCAGATCAGGTTTTTGTTCAAAGGTCTATCATAGGTTTAGGAGGGAATTTGAGACAGAGAGCCCTGTGATCTCTTATTTTCCAACTTCCTCGACCCTATGCCAACTTCCATCAGCCGTATTAAGATAACTTTCAAGGCTCAGGCTGGCCTTCCAGTACAATGTCGGTCCTATGATTAGTCCTAAAGACCGGTTTAAAGTGATATAGTATCTCGAACCTTCGAGCCAAATCAGACATGACCCTAGACAAATATCGTCTCCGCTCTGACTTCTTAGGTACCCAGGTAATTACTCGCAACTCTGGCCAGCGCCTTGGCATTGTTAGTCAGGTATGGGTAGACGTTGACCAGCGAGAAGTCATGGCCATTGGTCTGCGAGAAAATATTTTGTCTGGCCTGGTTTCCCAGACTCAACAGACTATGCCCCTGACCAGTATTCGTCAGATCGGGGATGTCATTTTAGTAGATGACGATACCGCCTTAGAAGATGAGGCTAACCTTGCTCCCTACAGTACTCTGGTAAATTGTGAGGTAATCACCGAGGCAGGAGAGCCGCTAGGACGAGTCAGAGGTTTTAAATTTGATGTTACCAACGGTAAGATTGCAACTATTGTTATTGCTTCCTTTGGCCTACCCCAAATCCCCGATCAGGTGATCAGCACCTACGAACTACCTATGGATGAAGTAGTTAGTAGCGGCCCCGATCGCTTGATTGTATTTGAAGGGGCGGAAGAAAAATTAGTGCAACTTAGCGTTGGACTACTAGAACGGCTGGGTATTGGCAGTGCTCCCTGGGAGAGAACCAGTGATAACGAGTACATTATGCCCGTGTCAACCGCCAATCAGTTGCCCTCTGGAGTACAGGCACCGGCAGAGTTTACTCGAAGCCGTACCCCCGCGGCTGAAGAACGCTGGAGTGACGACGATTGGGGTGAGCCTGAACTAGTAGAAGAGCCCCTGGCTCGTACCCAAAAGACAGAGCGTTACCGTGCGGCGACCCTGGAAGAAGAAGACAACTGGGGTTCTTCAACCGACTCTGCCCCTGAAGCTAAAGATGTTGACTATCGAGAAGTCTCCGATGATACCTGGCCGAAAGAAAAACAGGATACACCCTACCAGCCTCAGCCCCTGAATATTCCCCAGAAAAAGCGGGTAACGGAGTACGAAGAGGAACTAGATTATTAGGGGTAAATTAGCCCTTAGTTTTGCTGTTTGCCTGAACCCGTCAGTTTAGAGTTAGTAACCCCCTACAGGAACCATGGCTATAGCTAATCCTAAACTCCTAACCGTTGCAGCCGATAAAGACTAGCGTAGAGGCCATCCTGGGCTAACAGTTGGTTATGGTTCCCCTGTTCTACCAGTTGGCCATGCTTAAGAACCAGAATGCGATCGACATTGCGAATGGTGGAAAGACGGTGGGCAATAATGATGGCCGTACGGTTCACCAGCAAACGTTCCAAGGCTTCCTGAATAGTTACCTCCGTACCCACATCTAAATTAGCGGTGGCCTCGTCCAGAATCAAAATTCCCGGATCTCGGATAGCAGCTCTAGCAAAAGCCAGTAACTGTTTTTGCCCTCCCGATAGATTGGAGCCTCGCTCCCGCAGTAGGGTATCGTAACCCTGGGGTAGTTGCTCAATTAAGGTATGGATATTAGTTTTTTGGGCAGCTTCAATCACTCTTTCCAGGGAATAGTCTTCACCCAGGGTAATATTGCCTTTGACATCTCCAGAGAATAAAAAACCATCCTGTAAAATTACAGCCATCCGTCGCCGTAGCTCAACCTGGGGTAAGTCACGAATATCGACTCCGTCGAGCAAAATAAATCCCTGATTAATATCGTAAAGACGGCAAAGCAAGCGAATAATTGAGCTTTTTCCTGCCCCTGTGGGTCCCACCAGAGCTACCTTTTCTCCCGGACGAATGGTAAAAGTCAAATCTTGAATGACGTATTCCTCAGGCTTGTAGCCAAAGCTGACGTGATCAAAACAGATTTCGGCGGCTGCGGGGCCAGGTACAGAGACCAGGCGATCGGCGGGCCTTGTCATAGCCAGTACCTTAGCTATGGACTGGTCTGGATCACGAATTTCGACGGGAATGCTAAATAAATCTGTAATACGCTCAACGGCAGTAAGGCCAGCCTGAATAGCGGTGAATTTGTCGGCAAATTGGCGCAGGGGATCAAATAGGCGTTGGGCAAACAAAATAAAGGAGGCGAGGGTACCAAAGCTGAGGGCGTTCTGCATTACCAGTAGCCCCCCTAGCCAGAGCACCCCACCGATCGCCACCAGAGAAATCCATTCCAGGGTGGCGGAGACCGAAGAATCATAAAAAATAGTTTTATCTACCGCCTTGATATAGCGTTGGTTCAGGCTGCGAAATAGTTCCCCGTTGTAGGGTTCTCTCCGAAATAACTGTACTACCCCAATCCCGGTAATGTTTTCTTGTAGAGTGGCGTTTAAATCTGACAGATGCTCTCGAGCTTTATAGTTAGCCCTACGATACTGCTGTTGAAAATAAATAATCAGCCAGGTCACCGGCAACAACAGGGTCAACAGTAGTAGGGCCAGTTCCCATTGCATAGTAAACATGACCACCAGCAGCACCAGAATAGAAAACAAGTCGGTAATGATGCCCACCGCGCCGGTAGAAAAAACATCGCCGAGGGCATCTACATCGCTAGTGAGACGGGTAATGAGTTTACCGACGGGGGTACGATCATAAAACCGCACTGCCAAAGACATAACGTGGGTAAATAAATCCTTGCGAATTTCGGCGGTAATTCTCTGGCCAACCGCCTGTACCAGATAACTCTGGTAACCATCCAAGACCAGCCGCAGAGCTACGGTGACCAGTAGCAGTCCTACCAATAGATTTAAGCCTGACTGTAGGCTGCGACCAATCAGAAAGCCCATAACCGGCTCTTGACGAATCAGAGAAATGGCCTGACCAACTAACACGGGCTGTAGGGCGTTTGCCAGGGATAGGGGTAGGAGCAAAATCAAAGGCCACACCATACGGGCACGATGCCGATCAAGGTAGGGCCAGAGCTTTAGAAACAACCGCCAGTCACTAGACACAGTGGGGGCAGAGGAAGGGGTAAGGGTTGGGGAGGAATGGGTCACAGGGAACCAAAAAAGTAGGAAAAATGTAATTTGCCTTACTTAATTTAACCCAAATCCTTTTACTCAAACGGCCGATGGCGCTTGCCACCACCCTGACCTAGCCCAGAAGTTGTTTGAAAAGCCCAAGAGAATCTCAGACTATACCTATGGAGTCAGATAATTACCATAAAATCCAGTATTTTGGCAGTCCTCTAGGGGTCTGGGACAAGCCTTTTCAAGCAGCTGCTCAGACCGGTGCAGGCCCTCCTCCTGAAACCTATAACCGAGGCTGTTGCCCGGTTCCGACTGTGGCTTAACGAGTAGTCAGCATTTCGGCAACGAAGTTGGTGTAGACATCACCACTCAGGAATTTGGCATTTTCCAGCACCTTTTGATGGAAGGGAATGGTGGTAGGGAGACCCGTAATGGCACACTCCCGCAGGGCTCGCTGCATACGTTTAATGGCCGTCGGGCGATCGGGTCCCCAGACAATTAGCTTACCCACCAGAGAGTCATAGTAGGGAGGAATTTCGTAGTCGGTGTAAACGTGGGAGTCCATTCTTACCCCCATCCCCCCTGGAGCCAGGTAACCGTTAATCCGCCCTGGATTGGGTCGAAAGTTGTGATCGGGATCTTCGGCGTTAATTCGACATTCGATCGCGTGGCCCCTAAACTGAATATCTGCCTGGCTAAAGGGGAGCTTTTCTCCCTGGGCGATGCGGAGCTGGGCCGCGATTAGATCGATGCCCGTAATCATTTCCGTCACCGGATGTTCTACCTGAATGCGGGTATTCATTTCCATAAAATAAAAGTTGCCGCTAGTATCAACCAGAAACTCCACAGTCCCAGCCCCAACGTAGTTAATTGATTGAGCTGCCCGCACTGCGGCTGACCCCATAGCCTGCCTCATCTCAGTACTAAGGCGAGGACTGGGCGATTCCTCTAAAAGTTTTTGGTGTCGTCGCTGGATAGAACAATCCCGTTCCCCTAAATGCACCACATTACCGTGACTATCGGCCAAAATTTGAAATTCAATATGGCGAGGCCGCTCGACAAACTTCTCCAGATACACACCGGGGTTAGCAAAGGCCGCCTGAGCTTCCCCCTGGGCAGCCATAAAAGCCTTACTCATATCTCCCTCCCCCTGAACCAAGCGCATACCCCGACCACCACCGCCAGCGGTAGCCTTGATAATCACCGGGTAGCCAATTTCCTTAGCAATGGCGTAGGCCTCCGACTCGTCCATCAGCAGGCCTTCACTACCAGGAATAGTGGGAACTCCCACCCGCTGCATGGTTTCTTTTGCGGTGGACTTATCTCCCATTTTGCGAATAGCTTCGGGGGATGGGCCAACGAAAACAATCTGGTGATCGGCACAAATTTCAGCAAAACGGGCATTTTCGGCTAAAAAGCCGTAGCCGGGATGGATGGCGTTAGCATTACGGGTCAGGGCAGCGGCAATAATATTAGGAACATTGAGGTAACTTTTCTGGCTAGGAGCCTCACCAATACAAACGGCTTCATCCGCCAGTTGAACATGCAGGGCATGGCGGTCAACGGTAGAGTGCACCGCCACCGTGGCGATGCCCATTTCTTCACAGGTGCGGAGAATGCGGAGGGCAATCTCTCCCCGGTTAGCGATCAGAATCTTGGAAAAGCGCATTGGCAGGGCAAAGGTCTCTAACCAGAATCATAGGATGGTTGCTGATTCTACCATGTCAACAGGCTAGAAAACTGAAGGTTTGATCCTGGACTAAATTGACCCGCCTCAAAAGTTGTTTGAATAAGGGCTCAGGGATAGTCCGCCGCCAAGGGGTCGCTCAAATACTGAATTCTGAGAAGATTGTCCGACTCCCTAGGTGTAGCTTGAGACTCTACTTTGGCTTTTCAAACAACCTCCTGGGTAGGGAGTTGATTGCTGGAGGGAAAGGCTTTGGTGGCGATCGCTCCTGGCCTGGCTTTACAATAAAATAACTTTGTTATCTGATGAAAAGCCATGTCTGTAGAAACCGTAGGTACTCCCCCCCGGAAGTCGATCAAATTCGCGCCATCCTGCAGGACCAACTGCCTCAAATTATTGCCAGTTTTAACCAGGTACTGATCAACCAGTACGGTGTTACTGGTGTTAGTGTAGGCGGGTTTACCGTTGTACCCGCCAGTTCAGTGGCAGGAGAGATTACCTGCGATCAGGATAATTGCTCGATTAGTTAAGGGGTTTCTACTAATGAGGTTGTTTGAACAAGGTTGTTGCAGGTAAAGTTCGCCGCCAAGCGATCGCCAAAATCCTCAATTCTATGGGGATTATCCGATTCCATGGCCATACAGCAACCCCCTCGTTGACCTTTTAAGCAACCTCTTAGACTTAGTCTTACGATTTTTCTGAACTTGCCTTAGAGGTTGTTTGAAAGGGGTTCTCCCAGGTATAGTACGCCGCCAAGGGGTCGCTAAAATACTGAATTTTGCGGTGATTATCCTACTCCATAGGTATAATCTGAGACTCTATCTAGCTTTTCAAACAACCTCTTAGCTGTTACATCTAGATATTTCTGGCAGTTCCGATCGTTGGTTTGCTAGAAAGTGTCGGATGGCTAACATAACCCTGCTGGAGCGGACTGATGGAGATCTTGGCTGTGTTGCGAGTGCTCCTCGCAGCCGCTCAGCAGGAATGTTATACCCCCATTACAGTAGATCGCTTAACGATTACAAGCACCCGAATTATATACACTCGAAAGGGTAAAAATCCTTACTAAAAAGTAATTTCACGGTTAGCGATGGAGTAGCTGATTTTGCAAGTCGCTAAATCTGAATGCTACTGTGAGCAAAAAGCCCAATGCCTTTGGCACGCTTCGCGCACGTACCCATGGTCAAAACCAAATCAACTCTGGAAGAGCCGTTAGAAAAACAACTCTGGAAGGCTGCAGACAAGCTTCGTAAGAATATCGACGCGGCTGAATATAAGCACGTGGTGTTGGGCTTGATTTTCCTCAAATATATTTCCGACGCCTTCGAGGGCATGTTTGCCAAGTTGGAGCAGGGTGAGGGTGAGTATGCCGGAGCCGACCCAGAGGATAAGGACGAATATAGGGCTGAAAACATCTTCTTTGTGCCACCGGGCGCACGCTGGTCTTTTTTACTGGCGAAGGCGACCCAGCCCGACATCGGCACGTTTGTGGATGGGGCAATGGATGCGATCGAAACAGAGAATCCCCCACTCAGAGGGGTGTTGCCCAAGGTGTTTGCGCGGCAGAACCTCGATCCCACCAGCCTGGGCGGGCTAATCAATTTGGTCAGCAATATTGCCCTGGGGGATGCCAAGGCCCGCAGCGCCGATGTGCTGGGC
This sequence comes from Nodosilinea sp. LVE1205-7, assembly GCA_041879365.1. GTDB lineage: Bacteria > Cyanobacteriota > Cyanobacteriia > Phormidesmidales > Phormidesmidaceae > Nodosilinea. The sequence goes on from CP089923.1 coordinate 932,899, forward strand.
CATGTGTTTGAGTATTTCTGGGGGAGTTTGCCCTGGCGGAAGGTAAGCAGGGAGGACAGTTCTATACGCCACGCAGCATTGTGGAATTGCTGGTAGCCATGCTGGAACCCTACAAAGGGCGAGTGTTTGACCCTTGCTGTGGTTCGGGTGGGATGTTTGTGCAGTCGGAAAAGTTTGTTGAAGAACATCAGGGCCGGATTAACGACATCTCCATCTATGGGCAGGAGAGCAACCAGACCACCTGGCGGCTGGCGAAGATGAACCTGGCGATTCGGGGCATCGATAGCTCCCAGGTGAAATGGAACAACGAAGGCTCCTTTCTCAACGATGCCCACAAGGATCTGAAAGCTGATTTTGTGATTGCCAATCCGCCCTTCAATGACAGCGACTGGAGCGGCGATCTGTTGCGGGGGGATGGTCGCTGGCAGCATGGGGTGCCCCCGACAGGCAATGCCAACTTTGCCTGGTTACAGCATTTTGTCTATCATTTGGCTCCCACGGGCAGGGCGGGCGTGGTGTTGGCGAAAGGGGCACTCACCAGCAAAACCAGCGGTGAGGGCGATATTCGCAGGGCCTTGGTTGCCGAGGGCAACCTGATTGATTGCATCGTCAACCTGCCTGCCAAGCTGTTTTTGAATACGCAGATTCCAGCGGCCTTGTGGTTTATGAATCGTGCCCGCAAGAACGGCCACCCGCGCAAGAACGAAATCCTGTTCATTGATGGGCGTAATTTGGGCCATCTAATCAACCGGCGCACCCGCGAGCTGTCACCGGAAGATATTCAGAAAATCGCCGATACATACCACGCATGGCTGGTCGGGGCGGATTGCATCCGCCCAAATTCCACCGATATCCCACCGGATTGCATCCGCCCAAATTCCCATCCCAATTCCCCACCACCCGTAGGGGCGGATTGCATCCGCCCAAAGGCCCACCCCAATTCCCCACCACCCGTCAGGGGCGGATTGCATCCGCCCAAAGGCCCACCCCAATTCCCCACCACCCGTAGGGGCGGATTGCATCCGCCCAAAGGCCCACCCCAATTCCCCACCACCCGTCAGGGGCGGATTGCATCCGCCCAAAGGCCCACCCCAATTCCCCACCACCCGTAGGGGCGGATTGCATCCGCCCAAATTCCACCGATATCCCACCGGATTGCATCCGCCCAAATTCCATCGATATCCACCCACACAATCAGGAGAAGAGGGCGCATGCAATGCGCCCTACGAGGATGTGGCGGGGTTTTGTGCGTCGGTACCGATCGCCCGTGTTGCGGAATTGGATTATGTGCTGACACCGGGGCGGTATGTGGGTCTGCCAGAGGAGGAGGAGGATTTCAATTTTGCCGATCGCTTTGCGGCGTTGAAGGCGGAGTTTGAGGCGCAGTTACAGGAGGAGGAGGCATTGAATCGGGCGATCGCTGACAATCTATCCAGGATCCAGCTATGAAAGTTTCTCTACTTTTTGGGGAGAGGGATTTGGGTTGTAGCCTGCTGTCTGAAGGATGGGCGGTTTGGGACGTTGCACATGGCGTTAGCTAAAATAATATGAGCAAATTTACCCGCGATCGGGATTGGCGACCTCATGGTTCAGGCATCGACTCCGCCAGTTGCAAACAAATCCCTGACGCTAGAAGCGTTTTTGGCTATGCCAGAAACGAAGCCTGCGACTGAATTTATCGATGGAGAAATTGTTCAAAAACCAATGCCTCAGGGAAAACATAGTGCGGTTCAAAGCGAATTAGTGCCGACGATTAACGGCAAATTAAGAGGCTCGAAAATTGCGCGGGCGTTTGCTGAGTTACGCTGCACGTTTGGCAACCGCTCCATTGTGCCGGATGTGAGCGTGTTTGTGTGGGATCGGATTGCCTGTGATCAATCTGGGGAGATTGCCAATGTGTTTCCGCTGGTGCCGGACTGGACCATCGAGATTCTGTCGCCGGATCAGAGCCAAACGAAGGTGGTGAAAAATATTGTGTATTGCCTGAAGCATGGGGCGCTGATGGGATGGCTAATCGACCCGGACGATCGCACAGTATTTGTCTACTATCCCAACCATGAGTTGGAAATTTTGGATGAGCCGGAGATGCGGTTGCCAGTCCCAGCATTTGCCCAGGAGTTGCAGTTAACGGTGGGTGAGTTGTTTGGCTGGTTGGCTAAATAAGAATAAATCGTAAGGAGACTTTAATGCAAACGCAACATCAAGCCACTGCCCATAGTTTATATGTATTGTATCAAGCTTTACCAGAACCAAGCAAGCAGTTGTTTTTGAAAGAATTATTGGGGGAACAGGCAGAAGCTCTCATATTATCGTTACAAAATCGTCAACCACTGCTACCACAGGCGACTCAGCAGGGAAATTACTTTGCTGATATTTGTGGCATTTTAAAATCTACACGATCGGTGTCTTTGGACGAAATGGAACGGGTGATTAGCCGACAAGGTTGGGATGGTTTCATCGCCCACACCCAAGCGCGGTTAGGGTTGCGGGGTGGGGATGATGAGTGAGGGCGATGCGGCAAGCTGCCCTGCGGTACGGGCTGAATTTGGCGAGGGTGAAGGGATGAGTGAATGGAAGGAATATAAGTTTAAAGATTTCTTTTTAATTGACCTAAGAAATGGTCTTAACAAACCTTCCAAAGTCAGAGGTTCAGGATTACGAATGATAAATATGAAGGAGATCTTCAAGTACGATAAAATATCGGATATAACCCCAATGGAATTAGTTCCTGTAACAAATAAAGAGCTAGATGGCTGTTTGCTAGAGTACAATGATTTATTATTTGCAAGACAGTCTTTAGTCGAATCTGGTGCAGGAAAAATCTCAATATTCAAAGGTTATTTCCCTACAGTTTTTGAGAGCCATCTTATTAGATGTCGGGTTAATCAGGAAAAAGCTTCTCCTGATTTTATCTACTATTTATTTAAATCTCCACTTGGGAAAGGTACTGTCAGTACCATCGTTCAGCAGGTTGCTGCTGCTGGAATAAGAGGATCGGATTTACAAAATCTAGAATTTAGCATTCCCCTCTCCCCGAACAAAAGGCGATCGCATCTGTCCTCAGCAGCCTCGACGACAAAATCGACCTGCTGCACCGCCAGAATAAGACGCTAGAAGCAATCGCCGAAACCCTCTTCCGCCAGTGGTTCATCGAAGAAGCACAGGAGGATTGGGAGGAAAGAAGGCTCCTCGACATTATTAATTTAGTGGGTGGTGGAACACCTAAAACCTCAATTTCTCAGTATTGGGATGGCGAAATACCGTGGCTTTCAGGTGGCGATATTTCTTCAAGTCATAAATCTTTTATTGTGTCTTCTGAAAAGGCAATTACTCAAGAAGGATTACAAAAAAGCTCCGCTAAATTATTGCCCAAATTTGCCACAGTTATCACTACAAGGGGAACAGTTGGTAAATTCGCCCTTTTGTCCAAGCCGATGAGCTACAGTCAAACAAATTATGGAATTTTACCTAAGATTGAAAATTGTTTCTTTTTTTCTTATTTACTAATTAATCATACGGTAAATGAGCTTTTGTCTTCTGCCTATGGAAGCGTCTTTGACACAATTACAACTGCCACTTTCAGAGACATTTCAGTTGCACTCCCATCGGAAGAAATCATCAAGAAATTCGAGATTAATATATCGGCATACTTTATTAAAAAGCTTCACTGCTTGACGCAAATCCAAACCCTAGAACAACTCCGCGACACTCTGTTACCCAAACTCATGAGTGGCGAGGTGAGGGTAGCATTATGAAATACAACCCAGACATTCATCATCGGCGATCCATTCGTCTCAAAGGCTACGACTACTCCCAAAACGGCCTCTATTTCGTCACCATTTGCACCCAAAATCGCCACCATTTATTCGGCACCATTACCAATGGTCAGATGGCATTGAACCCCATGGGCGAGATTGTCCACGACGAATGGTTTAAAACCGCATCCATGCGTCCCAACATCCGATTGCATGAATTCATCGTTATGCCCAACCACATCCACGGCATCATCGAAATCATCCCCCCGTAAGGGCGCATTGCATGCGCCCTCTTGATGCGCAACACCCTGTACGGGCGGATTGCATCCGCCCTCTGGATATGCGCCACCCCGCAATGGCCACCACCAATAACGATTCCCCGCCCGAACATGGGCGCGTGCAACCCGCCCCGACGGATACCGATTCCCCACCGAACATGGGCGCGTGCAACCCGCCCCGACGGATACCGATTCCCTGCCCGAACATGGGCGCGTGCAACCCGCCCCGACGGATACCGATTCCCCACCCGAACATGGGCGCGTGCAACCCGCCCCGACGGATGCGGCGATCGCTGATCATCACGGGCAACACGCCGGGAATATTGTACGGGCGCATTGCATGCGCCCTCTTGACGTGCAACGTGCCCCGACGGTGGGGGATATTGTGCGGGGGTATAAATCTGCTGTCACCAAACACGTTAATGCATTACGCAATACCCCCGGTCTACCCGTATGGCAACGCAATTACCACGAACATATCATTCGTAACGAAACCGCCTATTTGAAAATTGCAGAATATACCCGAACCAATCCCCAGCGATGGCAGGAAGACACCTACCATCGCTAAGTTCACGCCATCTATCCTCGAAAAAATCCGCGTTCCCCTAGCCATAGAGCAACTACCATGCAAGCCTACTACGAGATCGAAACCGAAATATCCACCAGTCACCGTCTCGATATTCAGCTTCCCGATAATATTCCACCGGGCAAAGCCAAAATTGCCATCATTTACGAAATCGACGAGACTGACGTAAGCAGAAACATGCGGATGGTGGAGTTTTTGAATAGCCTACCCGATCATCCCACCGACGGCTTAAGTCGAGAAGAGATCCAAGCCTATCTTGACCAGGAACGCCAGGATTGGGACGACTAATCATGGCAAAGATATATCTGGATAGCTGCATGATCATTGGCCTCATTGAAGGTGACTCTAGTCAGCGGCAGATCCTCAAACAGCAATTAGTCAAGCATTCAATTTACAGTAGCGAGTTAGCCCGGTTAGAAAGTCGGGTATTACCAATCCGAAATGACAATCAGGATAGTTTGCAAAAGTTTGACCGTTTCTTTGCGGCCTGTGAAATGATTGCCTTAAATCCTGCCGTATTTGAACAAGCCACACGATTACGCGCTAAAAATAAGTTGAAAACGCCCGATGCTTTGCATTTAGCGGCAGCAGTTCATGCAGGGTGCGATGAGTTGTGGACAAATGATCAGCAACTGAAGACCACAGCCAGTCAGTTGCTGAAGGTTGTGGATTGGTCGGCATTAGACGCAAGAAGAAAATGACTCACCTCACCGAAGCTGCCATTGAAGACTTTGCCATCAAACTGTTTGAGCAGCTTGGCTATACCTACCTTCACGCCCCCGACATTGCCCCCGACAGCGATACCCCGGAACGTAGCCGCTACGACGACGTATTCCTAACCCCGCGGCTGGAACAAGCCCTGCACCGCATTAACCCCAGTATCGCCCCGGATGTCCTGCAAACGGCCCTCAAAGAAGTTCAGCGCCGGGTAGGGACGCATGGCAATGCGTCCCTACTAACCAACAACGAAGCCTTCCATCGCCTACTGACCGCAGGTGTCAAGGTCAGCTACCAGCAAGACGGCAACGAACGGGGCGATCTGGTGTGGCTGATCGACTTTGCCAACCCCGACAACAACGAATTTATCGTTGCCAATCAGTTCACCGTCATCGCCCAGCATAGTCATGGGCACCAGCAAAAGCGACCCGATCTGGTTCTGTTTGTGAACGGCATCCCGTTGGTCGTGATTGAACTCAAAAATGCTACGGACGAAACCGCTACCCTCAAAGCAGCCTATCAGCAGCTCGAAACCTACAAACACACCATCCCCAGCCTCTTCACCCCCAATGCCTTTCTGATCATCTCCGATGGCCTAGAGGCCAGGGCCGGTTCCCTATCCGCCGGGTTTAGCCGCTTCATGGCCTGGAAAACCGCCGACTTGGGTAAGGGCGCATTGCATGCGCCCTCCTCCAATACCCTCCATACATCCCCGATTACAGAATTAGAAACCCTGATTCAGGGCATGTTGAATCGGCGAACCCTGCTGGATTTGGTGCGCCATTTCATTGTCTTTGAAAAAGGCAAGAAGGAAGACCCCCAAACCGGCATCATCACCATCACCACAGTGAAAAAACTGGCGGCCTATCACCAGTATTACGCCGTCAATGCGGCGATCGCCTCTACCCTGCGGGCAGCAGATATGGGCACGGCTCCGATGGTGGGCGAAAGCCCCGCCAGTTACGGACTACCGGGTGTTGAGCAGCAGCCTAAAGGCGACAAAAAAGCAGGTGTGGTGTGGCATACCCAGGGTTCGGGAAAGTCTCTGTCGATGGTGTTTTATACCGGAAAGATCGTCCTGGCGCTGAATAACCCCACCGTCCTGGTAATCACCGATCGCAACGACCTGGACGATCAGTTGTTTGATACCTTTGCTGCTGCTAAGCAGTTGTTGCGCCAGGAGCCTGTGCAAGCCGAGAGCCGGGAGCAATTGAAAGAGCTGCTGAAAGTGGCATCTGGCGGGGTTGTCTTCTCTACGATTCAGAAGTTCCAGCCCGATGAGGGCAATGTGTATGAGCAATTGTCCGATCGCCGCAACATTGTCGTAATTGCCGACGAGGCCCACCGTACCCAATACGGCTTTAGTGCCAAAACCATCGATGAAAAAAATACCAGTGGCGAGGTGATCGGCAAAAGGTCGTCTACGGCTTTGCTAAATATCTGCGCGATGCTTTGCCCAATGCCACCTATTTAGGCTTTACCGGCACCCCGATCGAAAAGAACGATGTCAACACCCCGGCAGTGTTTGGTAACTATGTGGACATCTACGACATTGCTCAGGCGGTGGAAGACGGCGCGACGGTGCGGATTTACTACGAAAGTCGCCTCGCTAAAATCAGCCTCAGCGACGAAGGTAAAAGGCTAATCGCTGAGCTAGACGAAGAAATCGACACCCTAGGGGCGGATAGCATCCGCCCTGCCAAATGGACAAAAGTAGAGGCGCTGATCGGCAGTCAGCAGCGCATTCAGAGCATCGCCCAGGATATTGTCAATCACTTCGAGGCACGGCAAGAGGTCTTTGCGGGTAAGGGCATGGTCGTGAGCATGTCGCGGCGCATAGCGGCTGAACTGTACGAAGCCATCATCAAACTTCGGCCCGACTGGCATTCTGAGGATTTAACCAAGGGTGCCATTAAAGTGGTGATGACGGCTTTCTCCAGTGATGGGCCACCGCTGGCAAAACACCACACCACCAAAGAGCAACGCAAGCTGCTGGCCGATCGCATGAAAGACGATGACGACCCGCTCAAGCTGGTGATTGTGCGCGATATGTGGCTGACGGGGTTTGATGCGCCCAGTCTGCATACCCTCTACATTGACAAGCCCATGAAGGGTCACAACCTGATGCAGGCGATCGCACGGGTAAACCGGGTGTACAGAGATAAACCAGGTGGTCTGGTGGTGGACTATCTGGGCATCGCCGCTGACCTCAAAGAAGCCCTGTCCTTCTATTCCGATGCAGGTGGCAAGGGCGATCCGACCCTGGCCCAGGAACAGGCCGTGGCCTTGATGCTAGAAAAGATCGAGGTGGTTTCGGCGATGTATCACGGCTTTACCTATGAGAACTATTTCGACGCTGACACCGCCCAGAAACTCTCGCTGATTCTGGCGGCAGAAGAGCATATTTTGGGCTTGGAGGACGGTAAAAAACGCTATATCAACGAGGTGGCCGCCCTGTCTCAGGCGTTTGCGATCGCCATTCCCCATGAACAAGCCCTGGATGCCAAAGATGAAGTGGGCTTTTTTCAGGCGGTGAAGGCGCGTCTGGCCAAGTTTGACAGCCCGGTCGAAGGTCGTAGCAATGAAGAGCTGGAAACCACCATCCGTCAGGTGATTGATCAGGCGCTAGTGTCAGAACAGGTCATTGATGTCTTTGACGCAGCGGGTATCAAGAAACCGGATATTTCCATCCTGTCTGATGAGTTTCTGGCCGAGCTAAAGGGGTATGAACACAAAAATATTGCCCTAGAGACTCTGAAAAAACTACTCAACGACGAGCTGAAGGTTCGCGCCAAAAAGAACCTGGTACAGAGCAAAACTCTGATGGAGATGCTAGAAAAAACCATCAAGAAGTATCAGAACAAGATCCTCACTGCTGCTGAGGTCATTGAGGAGCTGATCCGCATCAGTAAGGAGATCGTTGCCTCCGACGCAGAAGCCCAGAATATGGGGCTGTCAGACTATGAGTACGCCTTTTATACCGCTGTGGCGAACAACGATAGCGCCCGCGAACTAATGCAGCAGGACACGTTACGTGAGCTAGCGGTGGTACTAACCCAGAAAATCCGCGAGAACGCCACGATCGACTGGACTATCAAGGAAAGTGTGCGGGCGAAGCTGAAAGTCATTGTGAAGCGCATCCTGCGTCAATATGGCTACCCGCCAGACATGCAGCTACTGGCTACGGAAACGGTGCTGAAACAAGCGGAGATGATTGCCAGTGAGCTGGCGGGTTAGTCTCAAGGGGTATTAACCCAGTGCTGCACTGGAACGCCTCAATATCTCGGCTGAGGCACAACGTTTGCTTGCGTCCAGTGAGCTTCAACGTAACACCCCCGAGCCAGACCGGGCTGACGCCCAGCCTTCTGGTTTACAAACTGAAATAGCTAACCCTGGCGGCGGCAAGAAAAAGAATTATTCTCACCCTCCTTCAACCGGTATATTTTTACGCGCCGGTAAAAGATGTAATCAGGGATCATCTTCGTTTACCTTTCTTCACCGACACTAGAGATTAGTAAGGGCCAAGGATGGGCTGGCATTAAAGGCTATCGGGATCAATACCGCGATCGCGCAGGGCGGCGGCCAGCCGTTCAGCCCGCTGCCGCTCTTGTTCGGCCCGTTGGTGCTCCTGTTCGGCCCGCTGCCGTTCTTGCTCAGCTCGTTGTCGCTCTTGTTCGGCTCGTTGCCGCTCCTGGTCAGCCTGTTCTGAGCTCCAGGGCAAGAGCTGACCAGACTGGTCCCACCAGCGCAGCCAATGGCCTGTCAACTGCTGATAGCTGCCGGGCCAGATGCCCAGCCAAAGTTCTAGAGGTGCTAACCAAAATCGACCATTAGCATCAGCGGTTTCCAGCTGATAATGGCCCTGATTTAAGCGACGTACCTCCAGGCTGGGGACGTAGGGGTCAAAGGTGACATAAATTGGCACCTGCAAGATTTGCTCGTAGAAATAAAGCTTACCGTAGGGAAAAGTAGATCGCACTGATAGCTCTCCCCCTTCGGTTTCTGATAAAAATTCCATCACCACCGCCACCCCCTCCCCCTGCAAGTAGGGAGTATAACTGCGGCGAATCACTTGAGCATCAACGGGATAGGCGCGAGGAATATAAAACCAATCAGGGGCCTTAACGATAGTTTTACTATTAACGGTAGCTACCAGGGCAAAATTAGTCCCCATCAGGGTTTCAGGAGTAATCCGACCGGCCTGCGCCAGAGCGTCGGTGAGGGCTGCTGCTAAAGCCGGTTGCTGTAGATTTTCCACGGGGTCATCGGGTAAGACAAAGTCATCGGGCAAGGCTTGCCAGGTAACCTGGAGAGAACTGGTGGAGAGAGGAGAAGAGAGAACCATGGCGATCATGGAAGATAGACAACGGCAAGAACTGTCCCAGTTATAGCCTGCCTTGCACAAACCAGGCAAAACGGCTATCTGACCAGCATTGGCCTTCATTCTTGCAATCTGTCCTCAGGGTTCTGGCCAAAGCTATAGTCCCATTCCTTAAAGCATAGACGATCTCTCCGCAACTGCAATTCTGGCAATCTGAAGTGTTCTTACTTCAGGGCTTAACTTCGGGAGATTTGCACCGCTGTTATCTAAATTTCTGCAATTCGAGCAGTGAAGTTAGGAGTGGCGTAGTCTCATCCCAACCGGACCGGCAAAGCGGGCATTCACAAAACTTGCCCCGGATAATTACAGTTGACAAGCATCCTGGCTATGGGGCTAGAAGGGCTAAAGTCAATGGCCGACACCGGCGATCGCCCTAGCCAGCCCTGCAAGGACCGCCCTCCCTCAGCCTGGAAGGATTGCAGAGAAGCCTGGGCCAATCGCCGGTAGAAACCGCAGAGGGGTTCCCAACCCCGGGGTTGGTGGGGCACCAGGGCCAGGGTTGAACAGGGCAGGGCAGGTAGCTGCCGTCGCCATTGGTTAAGGGTGAGGGGGCACAGCTGGGGTAAATCACAGGCCAACAGCAGCACCCAGGGATTAACCAGCTGGCCTAGCCCCTGGGTAAGGGCCACCAGGGGGCCGCCATGGGGCTGGGCTTCACCTAACCAGGTGTAGCGATCGCCCCCCGGTAACACCGACCGATAGCGATCGGGCCAGGGGGTTAAGATTGCCACCTGATCACTGCACTGCAAGGCCACCGACACCACCCGCCGCAATAGGGGCACCCCCCGCCACTGCACCAGGGCCTTATCCGTACCCATACGAGAACTGCGCCCCCCGCCAGGATCAAGGCGGTGACCGATGCTAGCGGTAGCTGATCCATGGAGTACCGATTCAGTAGTTTAAGCACCCATTAGTTTAGGTCATCGGCTTACCCTTAGACGAACTATAGCTGGGGCAACCCTTTTCAAACAACCTCCTAGCCTGATCATGCAGGAACCGCATTAATGGATTGCAGAAAGCCGTTGAGCTCCATTTTTATGTAGTTGGCTATACAAAATCCCTCTCGAAGGAAAGGATACTCTCCTGAGGAAATTCAGGCAGTCCAATTGTTTTTTTTAATAGGTTGTCTGCATGGTTTTTCCCTCTCCCTAATCACCAGGTTAAGGGGTTGTTTGACAAGGCAAAGAGGGTTTTAGCCTATGTTTATCCTATAGCTATGTTCTGAAGACCTAAGGTTTTCGTAGCTTTTTAGCGACGAAATGGGCTTAGGATAACTCTTTTCAAATAATCTCTAGGGTTGAATTAATTGTTCAACGTGGTTGTTTGTGCCCAAGCTGTGATTCCGGTAGTGTTGCTATGGTTGAAGCCAGTGCAAAACTGAATAAGTTCGAGAAATTTAAGGCGGAAAAAGATGGTCTGGCGGTTAAGGCAGAGCTAGAACATTTTGCCCAAGTCGGCTGGGAATCGGTGGAGGAAACCGACCTAACCCATCGTTTAAAGTGGCTGGGTATTTTCTTCCGTCCCGTCACCCCCGGTCGGTTCATGGTGCGGTTGCGCCTGCCTAGCGGAGTGCTGTCCAGTCAAAAAATGCGCCTGCTGGGGGAGGTAATTCAACGCTATGGCGACGAGGGCAGTGCCGACATTACCACCCGTCAAAATAAAGTGTACCCCGTTGTCTAGACAGTTAGGGTAGGAATTTAAAGTAGAGTCGCCATTTAGTTCATTTTCTTTCTCTACGTCTCTTTTTTTACATCACTATCCTCCTGCTTACTGAAGTAGACACTGGCTGGCGGCCTATAGTTCAGTGACTGGTGTAGCCGCTCCTGGTTATAAAACCGAAAATAACGCTCCAGATTCTCAATGGCACTTGAAACACTGTCGTAGTCTTTGAGGTAGACCTCTTCGTACTTGACGGTACGCCACAGCCGTTCCACGAAAATGTTATCAAAAGCCCGGCCCTTGCCGTCTTGAGAAATTTGGATCGCTCGCCCCTCTAACGCCCCTGTAAAGGCCAGGCTGGTAAATTGACTGCCCTGATCTGAGTTAAAGATCGTAGGCTGACTGACCTGCAGCGCCTCCTCCAGGGCCACCAAACAAAAATGCACATCCATGGTATTCGATAGCTGCCAGGACAGTACATAACGGCTGTACCAGTCCATCACCGCTACCAAATACACAAACCCATTCGCCAGCCGAATATAGGTAATATCCGTGCTCCACACCAGATCGGGGCGGTCAATACACAGCCCCCTCAGCAAGTAGGGATACCGGCGAGCGTTGTCCCCAGCTATCGTTGTCCGGGGCTTCGGATAGATCGCCTGAATCCCCATCTGACGCATGATCCGCGCCACCCGCTTATGATTGACCGCCTCGCCCTGTTGTCTCAACCAGGCGGTCATTCGGCGCACCCCGTAAAACGGCGTCGCCGTGTATTGTTCGTCTATTCGTTCCATCAGATGTAACTCGTAAGGGTCAATCGCCACTGGTTCGTAGTACCAGCTAGACCGCGCCAGCTCTAGTAACTCACATTGTCGACGGATACTCAGCTGAGGATGCTCTGGCTCCACCAGCCGTCGTTTATTCGCCAGCGGTAAGGCCAGATTTTTTTTTCAACCAGTCCACTTCTACCTTCAGTTGACCGATTTGTTGATAAAGTTGGGCGGTTAGCTCTTCCTGGTCTTTACGGCCCTGGGCTCGCCGTGACGAAAAAATGCCAGGAAGCTCATCGAGCACCTGCTTCTTCCATTGGTTGATCTGGCTGGCATGGACGCCATACTCACTCGATAGTTCGTTCACAGTTTTTAGCCCCTTGATGGCCTCTAGAGCCACCTTAGCCTTGAAGTCCGCACCATGTCGCTTGCGCTGCATTTCCCTGTTGATCTCCGTATAGCTACTGAATTGCTGGGCAGCGACTCTATCTTATTTCCCTGTACAGTTTCCGGGGTACATCATAAAACATCCAGCTGCGGGGCATTCGTTTAGAAGATATTCCAGATATTTTTCAGCGTTTTGAGGCGGTGGGCCTGACCTCAGTGCAGTCCGGCATGGACAATGTTCGCAACATTACCGCCTCGCCGGTGGCCGGCATCGATGCCAGCGAACTAATCGATACCCGGGGGCTGGTGCGATTGGTGCAGGACATGATCACCGCTAATGGAGTCGGTAACCCGGAATTTACTAACCTGCCCCGTAAATTCAACATTGCCATTGAGGGTGGACGGGATAATTCGGTCCACGCGGAGATTAATGATATCGCCTTTGTACCGGCCTACCGGGAGGGTCGCCTGGGCTTTAACGTCCTAGTGGGGGGTTCTTTTCCGCCCGTCGCTGCGCTGCCGCCATTCCCCTGGATGCCTGGGTGCCGCCAGACCAGGCGGTGGTGCAACTCTGCCGGGCGATCCTGGAGGTCTATCGAGACCATGGGCTGCGGGCCAATCGCCAACAGTCACGGCTAATGTGGTTGATTGATGAGTGGGGGTTAGAGCCGTTCCGGGCGGCGGTGGAGTCGATCTACGGTCAGCCCCTACTGAGGGCGGCCGCCAAGGACGAGGTGGACTGGGATAAACGGGACCACCTGGGTATTTATCCCCAGAAACAGCCCGGTCTCAACTTTGTCGGTCTGCATGTACCGGTGGGGCGACTCACCGCCGAGGCCATGCTGGACCTGGCCCGCCTGGCAGATGTCTACGGGGATAGTGAATTGCGACTCACCGTAGAGCAAAACGTGATTATCCCCCACGTCCCTAGCTCCCGCCTGGCGGCACTGTTGCAGGAACCCCTACTGCAGAACTTTACCCTGGACCCTAACCCACTGGTGCGATCGCTGGTGTCCTGCACCGGCGCCCAGTTTTGCAACTTTGCCCTGGTAGAAACCAAACAGCGAGCCCTGGGGTTGGCGCAATCCCTAGATGACCGCCTCACCCTACCCCAGCCCGTCCGCATCCACTGGACCGGTTGCCCCAACTCCTGTGGCCAGCCCCAGGTGGCGGACATCGGCCTAATGGGCACCAAAGCCCGCAAGCAGGGCCGCATGGTGGAGGGGGTGGACATCTACATGGGGGGCAAGGTGGGCAAGGAGGCCCAACTGGGCACCTGTGTACAGAAGGCTATCCCCTGCGATGACCTGCTGGAGGTCCTGGAAGGCTTGCTGATCACCCACTTTGGTGCCATTCCCAAAGCCCCGGCGGCCCCTGGATAGGGCCTACACCGGGGGCCCCTGGGGGCCGGGGTGATTGGCTTTTCCCTCGAGTTGAGGGATAGCTTGCCACCCTTGGGGGCCAGCCCTGCTCACCCAACCCTAAATATCCAACCCAAGTCCTTGATTGAGAGAACCATCCCATGACTCGTTTCAACCGTCGCCAGTTTTTAATTACCAGCGGTGCCGCCGCCACCGGAGCAGCCTTACTTCACGGCTGTGGCCAGAGTGGGTCTGACCAGGCTAAAGCCCCCACCAGCCCAGCCGCACCGGTTAGCGGGGGGATGCCCCCGAAACCCCCACTGCTAAGTTGGGCTTTATTGCCCTGACCGACTCCGCCCCCCTGGTGATCGCCAAGGAAAAAGGATTCTTCGACAAGTACGGTATGACCGACGTATCGGTGAAAAAGCAAGCCTCCTGGGGCACCACTCGGGACAACCTGGTGCTGGGGTCCGCCGGTGGCGGTATTGATGGAGCCCACATCCTCACCCCCATGCCCTACCTGATTTCCCAGGGGATCGTCACCGATGGCAAAAAGGTGCCCATGTATATCCTGGCCCGGTTAAATACCAATGGCCAGGGTATTTCCCTATCTAACGACTACCTGGATTTAAAAATTGGACTGGATAGTAGCCCCCTCAAATCCGTCTTTGAAAAGCGTAAGGCCGCCGGCAAGCAGATCAAGGCGGCGATGACCTTCCCCGGCGGTACCCACGACATGTGGATTCGCTACTGGCTAGCAGCAGGGGGCATTGACCCGGATAAAGACATCTCCACCATTGTGGTGCCACCCCCCCAGATGGTGGCCAACGTTAAGGTGGGAAATATGGACGCCTTCTGTGTGGGGGAACCCTGGCCCCTACAAACGGTAAATCAAAAAATTGGCTACAACGCCCTCACCACCGGCGAACTATGGAAGAACCACCCAGAAAAGGCTCTGGGCATGCGAGCCGAGTGGGTGGATAAAAATCCCAAGGCCACCAAGGCATTGCTGATGGCCACCATGGAAGGGGCCATGTGGTGTAGTAAACCAGAAAATAAGGAGGAAATGTGCAAAATTCTCTCCCAACGGACCTGGTTTAACGTCCCCTTTGCCGACATTATTGACCGCGCTAAGGGTAAGTTCGACTACGGCACCGGCCAGGTAAAGGAGCTCCCTGATCTGCAACAAAAATACTGGGATGACTACGCCTCCTACCCCTTCAAGAGTCATGACCTGTGGTTCCTAACGGAAAATATCCGCTGGGGGAAACTGCCGGCGACAACCGACACCAAGGCCCTGGTGGCGGCAGTCAACCGCGAAGACCTGTGGCGAGAGGCGGCCAAAGCCCTGGGCCAGGAGGCCATGATTCCTAAGAGCTCCTCCCGAGGGGTGGAAACCTTCTTCGATGGCATTAAGTTTGACCCAGAAAACCCCAGCGCCTACCTGAGTAGTTTGAAAATCAAGCGGGTATAGGGGCGGTTCCCGTTCTGTGCTCTGGAGCGCAGAACGGGAAACCAGCTTCGTGATGATTGCCCTTGTTCCTTCATTTTTCCCTAGCCCTATGACCGCCCGTCTCAATCTCCGTCCTTCCCCCCGCTGGCTGACCGCCCTGGGTCAGAGCCTGCAGGCGCTGCTGCCACCGGCGATCGCCCTCCTGCTGTTCCTGGCCCTGTGGCAGCTATTCACCATGGCCCCCGGTGCCACCCTACCCACCCCCATCCGTACGGTGACAGAAACCTGGGAGCTGATTGTCAACCCCTTCTTTGACAACGGCGGCACCGACAAGGGCCTATTCTGGCAGGTGCTAACCAGCCTGCAGCGGGTGGCCCTGGGCTTTACCCTGGCGGCCCTGGTGGGTATCGGCCTGGGTATTCTGGTAGGGACCAATCGTCTCATTTACCAGGCCCTTGACCCGATCTTCCAGGTGTTGCGCACCATTCCACCCCTGGCCTGGCTACCGATTTCCCTGGCGGCCTTTCAGAAGGCCAATCCATCGGCTATTTTTGTGATTTTCATTACGGCCATCTGGCCCATCATTATTAACACCACCGCAGGGGTCAGGCAAATTCCCCAGGACTACACCAACGTGGCCCGGGTATTGGGCCTCTCCAAACCGGTGTACTTCTTTAAGGTGCTATTTCCCGCTACGGTTCCCTACATCTTCACCGGTTTGCGCATCGGCATTGGTCTTTCCTGGCTGGCCATCGTTGCCGCTGAAATGCTCATTGGCGGCGTTGGGATCGGCTTTTTCATCTGGGATGCCTGGAACAGCTCCCGCATCAGTGACATCATCATCGCCATTGTTTACGTTGGCCTGGTGGGGCTGTTGCTAGACCGCCTGATCGTCTTCGTCAGCCACCTGGTATTGCCCCCGGAAGATCAGCCCTAGTCCTTTCCTACCTTGAGTGCTGCCCCCTGAGGAATAACCGCCATGACCGTCTTTCTTGAAGTTGACCACGTTGATCGTCGCTTTCCCCTGCCGGGGGAGGTGAATACGTTGCCCTTAGTAACATTAAGTTGCCTATCCGGCAGGGAGAATTTGTCTGTCTGGTGGGCCACTCAGGCTGTGGTAAGTCCACCCTGCTGAATATCCTGGCGGGCCTTGATCAACCCAGCAGCGGCGGCATCATCCTGGAGGGTCGCCAGGTCACAGAGCCGGGGCCCGATCGCATGGTGGTGTTTCAAAACTATTCCCTGCTGCCCTGGCTGACGGTGCGCCAGAACGTTGCCCTGGCGGTGGATCAGGTGATGAAACAACATCCCCAGGCGGTGCGCGATCGCCTGATCGATCACCACCTGCAGGTAGTGGGGCTGGAAAAGGCGGCCCACAAACGGCCTGGCCAGATTTCCGGGGGGATGAAACAGCGGGTGGCCATCGCCCGGGCCCTGGCCATCCGACCCAAGCTGCTACTGTTGGATGAACCCTTCGGTGCCCTCGATGCCCTCACCCGGGGGGGCTACAGGAGCAGTTAATGAAAATTTGCCAGGAACACGAAGTCAGCCTGCGTCATGGTCACCCACGATGTGGATGAAGCCCTACTGTTGGCAGACCGGATCGTGCTAATGACCAATGGCCCCGCCTCCCACATCGGTCAAATTATTGAGGTGCCCTTCCCCCGCCCT
Source organism: Nodosilinea sp. LVE1205-7 (assembly GCA_041879365.1). Taxonomy (GTDB): domain Bacteria; phylum Cyanobacteriota; class Cyanobacteriia; order Phormidesmidales; family Phormidesmidaceae; genus Nodosilinea. The sequence continues at coordinate 949,917 of CP089923.1, forward strand.
CGGGAACACCTGGAGGTGGTAAAACACCCCAACTACTACAGTCTGCGCAATGAAATCGTCTATTTTTTGAACCAGCAGAAGCGCAGCAAACAGCACCAGGCCAAACCGGCGGCGGTGGTGGCGGCCAACGGCCTGGAAAAGGTGAATCTGGAGTTGGGCTTCATTCCCCTGACCGACTGCGCCCCCCTGGTGGTGGCCAAAGAACTGGGGCTATTTGAGGCCTACGGTCTGAGCCAGGTCACCCTCAATCGGGAGCCCAGCTGGGGGGCGATCGCCGATGGGATCACCACTGGCCGACTAGATGCCGCCATGATGGTGGCGGGCATGCCCCTGGGCCTCACCCTGGGGCTGGGGCCATCGGCCTCGGTGCCAGTGATCAGCGCCCTCACCCTGAGCCGGGGTGGCAACGCCATTACCCTCAACCGCCAGCTCTATGACGCCGGGGTACGGAGTCTGGCGGACTTTAAAGCGGCCCTGGCCCACCGCCCCGACCAGGTACACACCCTGGCGGCGGTGCATCCTGCTTCGATGCAGAACCTGCTGCTCCGCCACTGGTTGGCCAGCGGCGGCATTGACCCCGACCGGGATGTCACCGTCACCATGATTCCTCCCCCCAGATGGTCTCTACCCTGCGATCAGGGGCGATCGATGGCTACTGTGTGGGGGAACCGTGGAACTCCCGGGCGGTATACGAGGGCATCGGGGTGGTGCTGACCACGGACCCCGACCTCTGGCCGGGCCACGTTGAAAAGGTGCTGGGGGTAACCGAAGCCTGGGCCGAACAGTATCCCCAAACCCACCTGGCCCTGATCAAGGCCCTGCTGGAGGCCTGCGAGTACTGCGATGACCCCCTGCACCGGGAGGAGATCTTGGGATGGCTCTGTCGACCCGAGTACCTGGGTTCGAACCCGGTCTACACCCGTCCAGGCTGGATCGATGCCTACCCCCGGGGGGATGGCGGTGAGCCCCAGGTGATCTCCAACTACAACCAATTTTTCAACGGCAAAACCAACTGCCCCGATGCCATTGAAAGCCTCTGGATCCTCACCCAAATGGCTCGCTGGGGCATGGTGGCCTTTCCCCGTAACTGGCTAGAAATTAGCGAACGGGTCAACCGCATCGATATCTTTGGCCAGGCGGCCCGAGACCTGGGGTTACCGGATACGGGTCGCGATCGCCATGCCATCTGTCTGTTTGACGGCATCACCTTTGACCCTGACCATCCCCTGGCCTACCTGGAGCAACTGACTATCAAACGAGAATCTGCGGATTGAAGAAATCCTGGTTTAAGCCCCCCTCCCCAGACTGCCCCCTTATCTTTCTTTCCTATGCCTGTGTTAAATTCTCCTAGCCCTGCTTCCACACCGGTGAGTGGCCCACCGACCTGGCGATCGACCCCGAGCCAGCCTGGGAGCGGCTAAACCAGATCCCAGCCTCGATCACAGTCCAGGCCAGTCGCCTGGGCACTCCCCTCAGCCTGGACCAATGGCAGGCCCTCAGCCCGCTCCAACGGTTTGCCCTGATTAAACTCAGCCAGGCTGGCCACGAACACCGTAATTTCGCCTTGGCCCTGGCGGAGTTTGGTCTGGAGAGCCCTGAACCTAGCCCACCAGGGCCGGTTGAGGAACCCGGTAGGTGGCCAGAATACGCTCCGCCATTTGGGGCGGGGTCAACCCCAGGGTAGCCATGGACTGGGCGGGGGTGGCGTGATCCACCAGCACATCGGGCACCCCCAGGCGCAGCAGGGAGGCGGGCACCTGAGCATCTAGAATGGCCTCCGCCACGGCGGAGCCAAAGCCCCCCATCAGGCAGCCCTCCTCCAGGGTAACCACCTTACCCAGGCGCTGGGCTAGGGGTAGGATCAGATCCGTATCCAGGGGTTTAGCAAAACGGGCATTCACCACCGTAGCTTCGATGCCATGCTCGCTGAGAATCTCAGCGGTTTGCAGGGCGGGGTACACCATGGAGCCATAGCCCAGTAATAGCAGGTCATCCCCCTGGCGCAGCACCTCCGCCTTACCAATCGGTAGGGGTTCCCAGCCCTCCTCCATCAGGGGAGCACCGTGGCCACTACCGCGGGGGTAGCGCAGGGCGATCGCCCCCTGGGTGTAGTTAATCCCCGTCACCAGCATGCGCTGTAACTCCGCCTCATCCTTGGGAGCCATCAGCACCATGTTAGGGATACAGCGCAGGTAGGCGATGTCGTAGAGGCCCTGGTGGGTGGGGCCATCGGCCCCCACAATGCCGGCCCGGTCCAGGCAGAAAAACACCGGTAGCTTTTGAATACAGACATCGTGGATGATCTGGTCAAAGCCCCGCTGCAGGAAGGTGGAGTAGATCGCCACCACAGGGCGAACCCCCTGGCAGGCCAGGCCGGCGGCCAGGGTGACGGCATGCTGTTCGGCAATGCCCACATCAATGTACTGCTGGGGCAGGGCCTGTTGCAGCTTATCCAGGCCGGTGCCGGTGGCCATAGCGGCGGTAATACCAATAATTTTGGGGTTTTCCTCCGCCAGCTTGATCAGGGTTTCTGCAAACACCTTAGAGTAGCTGGGGGGTTTGGGCTTACTGGAGGGCAGGCTCTTGCCGGTGGCCAGGTTAAAGGGGGATTGGGCATGGTAACCGACCTGATCCTTTTCGGCGATGGCGTAGCCCTTACCCTTGGTGGTGGCCACATGGACGAGCACCGGCCCGGTGTGTTGGTGGGCCTCCTTAAAGGTGGTGATTAATTCCTGCAGGTTATGGCCATCGACGGGACCCATGTAGGTAAAGCCCAACTCCTCAAACACCGCCCCCACCTTGGGCACCGCCAGGCGTTTCATACCCTCCTTCACCCGATCCAGCTCGGGGGAAAGGGAACTGCCCACAAAGGGCAGGTGCTTGAATTGCTCCTCCAGATTATCGGTGAGAAACTGCACCGGTGGGCTGAGGCGCATTTTGTTGAGGTAGCGGGGAATGGCACCAACGTTGGGAGAAATGGACATTTCGTTGTCGTTCAGCACCACCAGCAAATTGGTATGGGGCAGGTGGCCGGCATGGTTGATCGCCTCCAGGGCCATGCCGCCGGTCAGGGCACCATCCCCAATGATCGCCGCCACCTTGTAATCTTCTCCAGCCAGATCCCGGGCCAGGGCCATGCCCAGGGCGGCGGAAATACTGGTGGAGGCATGGCCCGCCCCAAAGTGGTCAAAAGGGTTTTCGCTACGTTTCAGGTAACCGGCCACCCCGTCCTTTTGTCGCAGAGTATGGAAGTCGTGGTAGCGACCAGTAATAAGTTTATGGGGATAGGCCTGGTGCCCCACATCCCACACCACCTTGTCGCGATCTAGATCGAGGGTTTGATAGAGGGCCAGGGTTAACTCCACCACCCCCAGCCCCGGACCCAGGTGCCCACCACTGGCAGCCACAGTTTCCAGATGCTTTTCGCGAATTTGGCGGGCAACGTCTTCTAGCTGTCGAATTGATAGCCCATGCAATTGGTTGGGGTGAGTTACATCACTCAGGCGCATATTACAGTAACCTCTAGATCTTGCTATTAAATCAGATCAGACGATGGCAAAGCCCATGCTGAAATTCCTATGCTGGCATTCTTTACTGTAGAAGATATTCCGGCGGAACAACCATCCACGCCTGGACAGCGGGATGAACGGGTAATGGAATATGGGCTACTAATGAACTACCACTATTTATTGCCTTAATTGCAGCTAATTTGCCAGCGACACAGCCTTTGATGTTTTGTCATGATTTATTCTCTTTCCTTCAGATTGTACTGCCAGTGTCGGGTAATACACTTTGCTATCATCCCCAGACTGGCTACCACTGGTCCATTAAGGTACTGAGGAACAGGGCTATCATGGCTGTCTCCCCAGGGGCCTCTATCGGTGTTGCGATAGTCATGAGCCTGCTCTCGAGCCAGGCTCCCAGGGCCAACAGGTTAAAAGTCAGCAAAATCTACCTGGGGACCGCTTCATGACTACCCCATGGGAATCAAATTCGAAGATTTGCAAAGAAATTGCAATCATAGGATAGCTTTGATAAACTGTAGTTATTGATACAGTTTGGAGTTTTTTATGAATCTTCCTATTTCTCCCCAGCATCGCCGCCAGGTTATTAATGAGTTGCGCCATCAGCTGCGCTACGCAGTTCCCGAGGACCGGGAGCGGATTCGCCAGGAACTTGACTTTTGGCAACAGCACCGGTAAGGTTTGGGCTTGCCGAGGATGATCGCGGCTTTGTATGCATTAACTAGGGTAGCCAGGGGTACTGGCGGAAATCCGGCGATCGCTTTTCTAGAAAAGCCTGTCTACCCTCTGCCCCCTCTTCAGTCATGTAGTAGAGCAAGGTAGCGTTACCTGCCAATTCCTGTAGGCCAGCTTGGCCATCGCAATCAGCATTAAAGGCGGCTTTCAGGCAACGAATAGCGATCGGGCTATTTTGCAGAATTTCTTGCGCCCATCGGATTCCCTCCGCCTCCAGTTGATCTACGGGCACCACCTGGTTAACCAGGCCCATGGCCATGGCCTGGCTCGCATCGTACTGGCGGCAGAGATACCAAATTTCCCGAGCTTTTTTCTGCCCCACGATGCGGGCTAGATAGCTGGCCCCAAAGCCGCCGTCAAAACTGCCCACTCGGGGGCCAGTCTGACCAAAAATTGCGTTATCCGCCGCAATGGTCAGGTCGCAAACCACATGCAGCACCTGCCCGCCGCCAATGGCGTAGCCCGCCACCAGGGCAATCACCACCTTGGGCATGGAGCGAATTAGGCGCTGTAGGTCCAACACATTCAGGCGCGGCACTCCCGCCTCATCCAGGTAGCCCCCATGCCCCCGCACACTCTGGTCACCGCCGGCGCAGAAGGCATACTTGCCATCGCTATGGGGGCCAGCCCCAGTCAGCAAAATCACGCCAATGCGACTATCCTCCCGGGCATTACTAAAGGCGTCATAAAGTTCCGTAATGGTTTTAGGACGAAAGGCATTGCGCTTATGGGGTCGATTAATCGTAATTTTGGCGATGCCGTTTGTCTTTTGATAAAGAATATCTTCGTAGGGTTTGACCTCGTGCCAGTTCACCTGCATGGGGGGAAAGTTGACTTTTAAGTTGCATCAGAGAGTTTAGGTAGAATGCCTAAAGCATTCATGCTTCAGTTTACCCTGGGCACCGTCACAGATGGAATCAGCCTTCCCATACTTGCTGCGATAGACTTTTTGCCTTTCGGCTAAAGTTGATTCCCACCAATGGCTGACCCTAGCCCGGAATAGCTGAATTCAGGTATAAGTTAATCAGGTATGCACCGGAGATCAGTTATAAACCATCTTCCATCAGGTTTTTTGCTCATGGTTAATGCATCAGAGACATCCCAGCCCTATCCTGCCTCAACCCCTACCCCTGGTCGGCCCTCTACCCGCCCCATTTCCTTCAATATTCAGTCTAAGGGTCAGGGCGTTCCTGCTAGTGCCGAGGGCTCATCCGCCTCACTGGCAATTCAGCCTTTTCCCATTCAGGTGCAAACCTCAGAGGTGCCGGGCCTAGCCAAACCTAAACGCCCCATTTTTAGTCGTCATCGCCACGATGCCAATCCCGCTCTAGCTCTCAAGGTATTACAGGATATCCACCTGGCCATAGAAAGCTGGCATGGGGAACTGAAAGAGGTCTTACACCGGATCCAGGGTATTTATATGGAAGGTCCAATCGTCGAAGGTTGGCTAGAAACCCTACAACCGTCGGATCAAAATTCTACCCCTTTGAAGGAAGCGGCTCTCTTGCGCCATGGTGATCCAGCAGACCTATCCAGTTATGTAGATCGGTTGTGTCAATCCCTGGATCAGGAAACCACTACGCCTGCTGCCGAGGTATCTACCGCTCCCACCTACCGGCTCTGTAGTCTGAATGCAGAGGGCCAGGTAGAGTGGGTTGTTTGTCCGCCAGAACAGCTTTCTAGTCTCAGTCTGGCGATCGCTCGCCATCAAAAACTACGCCAGTTATTGGATCAAAAACAGTACCTGGAAGCCCGCCTGAAGCGGGCTGTGGAAGTACTGACCGCCGGCCGCAATAGTCTGGATATTCCGGCCACCTGTAGCTCCCAACCAGAAACCGATTAGCCGCAAAAGTTACCAGCCCCAGGTACCTGGAGCTCCCTTAAACGGGCCCAGGATATCAGCGCTAATCCATCCGCCGTAAAAATCACCGGGCTGGGCCTCAACTCGCTCACCATCCAGGTAGCAGCCATCCATGGGACTGGGATAAAAGGCGATATAACCGGCAATCTCCTGAAAAGCCGGAGTGGGCTGGTAGTAACACCAGGCCCCACGGTCTACCCGGCGATCGCCCACGGTCAGGGAGAAATAACTAGCTCGGCCCTTCCACTCACATAGAGAGGTGCCTGGTAGGGGTTGCAGGTATGCCCTCTGCACATCTTCAGGAGGGATGTAGTAAACCGGTGGGTGACTGGTTTCTAAAACCCGGCGGCCCCGATGGGAGTCGGCGATCAGAACCCCATTAAACAGAACTTGAATATGGCGAGAAGAATCCTCCCACCGGGGGGGCGGGGATAATCCCAGACCGACTCTTGACCAGGACCAGGCACAATTGGGGAAAACATAGATAGTGACAAGGTAGGGAATTACTGGACCTGCCAGGTTTTGAGCTGCTGTTGGGCCTGATCGTAAGCGCTGGTACCCTCCGGTATCAGCTTGGCAGCGGCGATCGCCCCCGACAACTGACCATTAGCCGCTCGCACCTGGGCCATCGCCAGCATATCCTGGCTCCACTGATTAATCCGTTCCTGAGCCAGACCGAATTCGGGATAATCGGCTGGAATCTGTTGCAGCAAGACAATCCCGTCTCGATAGGTGGTAGCCTGCTGGGATTGCAGTAAGGCCTGGGCTGCTTGTAAAAGTTGGCGGTTGATTTGCTGCCGCTGCCATCGCTGTATTTGGGCTTGGGTCTGGCGATAGGCATCGCCTTGATCCGATGGCACAAGACGGGCCGCCGCCATCGCTCCGGTTAAGTTGCCAGCCGCTGCCCGACCTTTAGCCAGGTCTAAAATTACCCAACTCCAGCGATTAATCTGGACCTGGGCCTGGGCATAGAGGGGATCTTCTGGGGCAACCTGGCGTAGCTTTTCAATAGCATCATTAAAGCGAGAGGCAGAAAGGGGTTCGACCTGACGGTAGGCCTCATTCAAAAGGACTGATCCTGCCATCGGGGTGAGGGAAATTGTAGATGAGTTGGTTGTTTCTGGTTTTTCCAGGTCCGTAAAGGTCACTGTCGGCTCTGGTTTTACAGTCGCAGGGGGTCGGAATCGGTCTTGAATTCCCACCAGTAACACCCCCAATAACAGCAGAGCAGCAAGCACCAGTCCACCCCCCAGCCAGGGACGCCAATTTTGCCTGACTGGGGTCCGCCCGACTGGCGTGGTAGCAGCAGGAGATAAGGGGGATGGGGATAGTGGAGGCGTGGAGGTAGGTTCTAAAGCTCTTGTCTTCCCCGGCCCTAGAAGAGTTTCTAGGACTGGCTTGGGGCGATCCTCCAGGGGCGACCATGGCTCCCCTACCTGGGTTAGACGATGGGGCGGCACCAAAAGCTGGAATTTCTGATCGGGGGGAATGACAACTACAGGATTTTGCTCAGGTCGCCAGTGGTGCTGACACAGCTCTGGGATGCGATCGCCCAAGTAGGCTGCCATCTGAACCAGGGTTAGACAGCCATGGAACCGCAAGCCCTCAATCATGGCTACCGTTAAAAAACCATGGCGAACGGCTAAACTCTCCTGGGAGAACTGATTGGGTCGGCAGGACAGGATCAGGGGAATAGAAAGGCTCTCGGCCAGGATCAGGGTAGAGCGGCCCAGGTCGGCTACAGGTAAGCCAGACTGAGGGCGATGTATATCTAAAACTACCAGGCCTTGACTGTGGCCCTGGCTCTTCAAAAGATGGAATATGGTGCGGAGAGCAATAGCTGTGTCAGGAATCTGGTCAGGGTCAGCATCAATGGGCAAAATATAATCCTCACCCTGCCAGTGGACACCGTAGCCACTGAAAAAAAACCATACCAGATCCTCAGGTGCAGCCTGATCACAGGCCTGACTGAGGCGCTGTAAAACGTTCTTACGATTAGGAAAAGCCGCTCCCTGATAAACCATGGGAGCAACCTCTGTTAGCAGAGAGCAATTTGCCTGGGGTAGTCCCGCCTCCTGAGTTAAAAAGTCCTTGAGTTCAAGAGCATCCCGTTGAGCGTAGAGTAGGGGCTGAAGGGATAGATACTGATTAATACCGACCAGCACCGGCCAATAGGTTGCCATTTCCCTCCATCTCTCTGAACTCTGGATAGTAATTCAACTCGATCGGACAACGGATAAAACCGGATCCAAGAGGTAGTTAACCTATCCGCAGTAGTTCCACATCGAATACCAGGGTAGCATTGGCAGGAATCACCCCCCCGCGCCCCGGCTACCGTAGCCCAGTTCAGGAGGAATAATCAACTGGCGCTGACCTCCCACCCGCATAGTACTGACTCCCTCATCCCAGCCCTTAATTACCTGACCGACTCCAATCTGAAAGGTAAAAGGACGACCGCGATCGCGAGAGCTGTCAAACTTAGTGCCGTCTTCCAGGGTACCGGTGTAGTGAACAGTAACCCGCTGACCAGTTTGAGGCACCGCTCCCGTCCCCTCCACCAGATCAACGTACTGCAACCCAGATTCAGTCCTAACGGTTTCTTTGGACTTTATTGCCGGGGTGGAGTCAGGGGGAGTGGCCCCTGCCAGGTCAGTTGTCAAGCCGGTGACGGTAGTCGCAACCACAGCAGGGGTAAGGGCACTGTCAACCATGGTTTTAGAGTCAGATAAATTTAAGGCCGTAGCGCTGGATTGGGAGCCACTTAACTGAGCCACCAGCAAGACCAAACAGCAACCAACTAACACCGCTAGACTAATTAAGATTTCTCGCACGCTCTTTACTCCCGATCTACCATCACCAAATCATAGTAGCAATTAACGATGGGCTTAAACCTGGGACTCAAATCGGTGTAGCCCTCTGGTCAGGGAGAGGACGGTAGATGGCAGAATAGAGGACAATCAGTTCTCCGGTTTTCACCTTTTCAGCCATGACAACCCCCGCCCTTACCCTAAACCTATCCGATGGATCGGTACGATTTAGCTTTTCTATCGCCGCCGCCGAAGAACTACAAGCCAGTCTCAGCGCCCTCAAAAGCCAATGGCAAATCGCTACAGCACAAGGCAGCCCCGCCTCTCGCCCCGGGCAACTACAACCGATGGAATATCGTCATACAGGGGAGGTGTTTTTAGAGATTTTTTGTAATCCCAATATCTGGCCCAGTGCTTTTGCCGCCAGGGTCTTAATTACCCTCCGGGACGATCGCATTCGCCTCACCACAGAAGCCACCCTCTCTCAACTTTATGAAGATATTTGTCATTATCTAGAGTAGAATTAATAATTGTTATGAATTCGCCCCAGGCCGTAGAAAAAATTCTTGCTTCGGGCTTGCTACTTCCAATTATTTTCAAACCCAATTATTTCAAAGAGCTGATCGCCATGAACCCCAATGAAGTATCCCAGGCTTTACAGAAAGGGTTGCATTTAACCCTGGGGGCAGCCACCTCCCTGGTTGAGGCTTTGCAGTTTCCCGAGGAATCCAAGCAAAAGTTCGCTGAAGTAGATAATGACCTTGGTCGCTTGGCCGACATTCTCGAGACTAAGGGCCAGGCTACCGAAAAAGAGGCTCGCCAACTGGTGGATATACTTCTCAGTCAGCTACCCCATCCCTTTGCCAGTGGTGACTCCTCTTCCCCAGCCTCAACGGTAGAAACGGTCGCTCAACCAGTCACAGATAACAATCTACAAAAGGATTTAATAGCACTAACGGAAGAACTGACCGCCATTCGTCGTGATCTGCAAATTCTTAAAGAAGGCTCTGGTAATAGTTAATGGGTTTGGTCTGGCTTCTGCTATGGTCAAATTCAGTGTAGCCCGATCGCCTAAAAACCCTTAGCGACTGATAGAACTGGAATTCTATCGATCAAAGTATCAGGCCTTAAGGCTGAATAGTTTCAATTGATTAAATTCCGATGAGATTAATATCCTATGAGTGAATCCCCTATGAATAAATCTAAGTGTGCCCTGATCACCGGTATTACCGGACAAGATGGATCCTATCTTGCCGAGTTATTGCTGGAAAAAGGGTATGAAGTACATGGTATTATTCGACGCACTTCTACCTTTAACACCGATCGCATTGATCACATCTACGTAGATCCCCACAGTGAAGAAGCTCGTCTGTTTTTGCACTATGGCGATTTAACCGATGGCACCATGCTGAGACGGATCCTAGAGCAGGTACAACCCCAGGAAGTTTACAATCTGGGAGCCCAGTCTCACGTTCGAGTCAGTTTTGATTCCCCTGAGTACACCGTTGATGCGGTCGGCATGGGGACCCTGCGTCTCCTGGAGGCAATTCGTGATTACCAGCAACGTACCGGTCTGGAGGTACGCTTTTATCAGGCTGGTTCCTCAGAAATGTTTGGTAAGGTTCAAGAAATTCCTCAGCTGGAGACTACCCCCTTCTATCCCCGCAGTCCCTACGCCTGTGCCAAAGTCTACGCCCACTGGCAAACCATTAATTATCGGGAGTCTTACAATCTTTTCGCCTGTAATGGTATTTTGTTTAACCATGAGTCACCGCGTCGGGGTGAAACCTTTGTTACCCGTAAGATTACCCGAGCTCTGGCTCGAATTGTGGCTGGTCAGCAGAAAAAGCTCTACCTGGGGAATTTAGACTCTAAGCGAGATTGGGGTTACGCCAAAGACTATGTTCGAGCCATGTGGCTAATGTTGCAGCAAAATACTCCCGATGACTATGTTGTGGCTACCAATGAAACCCACTCCATTCGAGAATTTTTGGACATTGCCTTCAATCGGGTTGGTCTAGACTGGCATGACTACGTTGAGTTCGATCCCCGTTACCTACGCCCGGCAGAAGTCGATCTTTTAATTGGTGACGCCACTAAGGCCCAACAAGTTTTAGGTTGGACTCCTAGTGTCACTTTTGAAGAATTGGTCCATCTTATGGTTGAAGCCGATTTAGCGGCGGTGGGAATTACAGACTACACTGAAGGTAACCATCCTGACCTGGCCACCCTGCGTAAAGACTTGCTCAACCTGATGCCCCAGGGATAGCTGGCTTGCCAACTTGAAGGATTAACCCTCATACCGGCAAGGCCAAGGGTCAATCCTTCAAGTTTTCTCCAGAGCAGCTATATCGGCAGGAGAGCTTTGTTTTACTATGAAAAAACACCCACAGAAAAATCTGTGGCAGCTTTGATTAGTTCTCTGAAGTAACCTATGGTGTTCTATGGCTAACGAAAAAACTCCCTCCCCTGGAGCTGGTCCATCGGCTGAACAAGATACCCCTGGGGTAACTTCTACCCCAGCAGCCAAATCGGTTCCTAAAGCAAAACCTCCAGCCCTTGAAGATAAACCCTTTACAGAATTTATCCAGCAAGATTTGTTGCCCTCCTTAACAACCGCTCTAAAGGAAAAGGGAGCAGCAGATATTCAACTCAGCTTTAACAAACGTCCCCTGTCGGTGTTTGGCGTAGCTGATGCCGACCCTTACTGGCAGATTCAAGGGGTTTGCAAGGCAGGATCCCGTGAATTTAACGTTGTATTTACTAAGGATAATATCAACGGTCCTAAATTGTTTTACCATTGCGATCGCGGTTCCCAACCCAGCACCATTGAGCAGTTCATGGGAGATGAACGTAAGGTCACCCTGGACTTAATGGTGGCTTTTCTACTAAAGCGGTTGAACGGTCAAAAATGGCTGGCCCGTAACTAGGGCCAGGCGGCCTAGATGAGGCGATCTGGCAAAAGGGGAATCAAGTCCGGGATCAGTCATCTAATTTCATGAAGCTTGCTTTTATTACCGCTACTCCTCAAAACGTCAGGTTAGGCAGTGGTACCTTTGTAGGAACAGCCTACCTGATCGACCATCTCAGATCCCTGGGACATCAGGTTGATGTCCATGCCCCTAGCCGGTCCTCTGGGGCGATGGGCTACACGGCTCATCGCTTTGCCTGGAATCTGAGTCTCAATCCCCGTGATTTCGACTCCTACAATGTGGTGGTGGGGCTGGATATGGATGGTTATACCATTGCCGATCGCCTCCAGAACCCCTTTGTCGCTTATATCCATGGCATTATTGCCGACGAAGCCCAATTTGAGCGGGGTTGGGTGCGCCTATCCCTGGAGTTAATGGCGAAGGCAGAACGGCTGAGTGTCCACCGGGCCAACCAGGTAATCACCGTCAGTACTTACTCCTGTCAACGTCTCAGTGAGCTCTATCAGTACTCTCAGCCAATTGCCCGGGTACCACCCCCTTCGATCTCCAGGGTTGGGATTGGGCTCTAGCAGCGGCGGCGGCGGAAGAACTCCCCGATCATCGACCCACTGTGCTGTGTGTGGGGGTACAGTATCCCCGCAAAAATGTCCTTACCCTAGTTCGGGCCGCCGCCATTTTGCGAAATCATGTGCCCACGGTAGAGGTACGAATTGCCAGCCAGGGGCCCGAGTGGCCCCACCTGTGCCGCCTGGCCAAGCAACTAAAGTTACAACAGACCGTCACTTTTCTGGGCTATCTTGCCTATCCAGACCTGGTCAGGGAATACATTAACTGTCAGGTTTTTTGTTTACCCAGCCTGCAGGAGGGGTTTGGTCTAGTCTTCGCCGAGGCCATGGCAACAGCAAAACCCATCGTCGCCAGTCGATCATCCTCAACCCCTGAATTGATTGAAGATGGCCTCCAGGGACTATTGGCGACGCCCCTGGATGCAGAGGATTTAGCGGAGAAACTAGCCACCATCCTGCTGTCTCCTGATTGGGGAGTGGCCATGGGTAAGGCCGGACGATCCAGGGTAGGAGAGTTTGAGGTGTCCGCCATCGCCAATCAATTTATTCAGGTCTTAGAGAGTTTGTAAATTATTTTTGTAAATTATTATTAGGTGACATCAAGTGGAAATATCCTAAGTCCGCCAGGCGACGATGGTCAGCCATCAATCTATGGGGCCTAAAGCTAGTAAACTATAGGTGGGGTTGGGGCGATTTAGGATGGCATCCGAACTGACCCAGTACAACCATAGCTAGTTTCCTAATCAGGCTCTTTTTTACTGCTTTGATTCCTCCCCTTACAGACCGCCATATAACTGCTGCTCAAAGTCTGGGAAATTTCGCAAAAATAATGGAAAAACGGCTAACCAAGATCGAACTTTTAAAGAAAGAATGGGTTTTTCCGCCGGTCATTTTACCATATTTTCTGAGACGGAGCGGGAAAACTTACATGGTCATCACTTTTCAGTGTATGTCGCGATCGAGGCGGAGGTACTAGAAAATGGCATGACCTTTGACTATGGTAACTACAAAAAAACCATCATTGAACTTTGCGACTCCCTGGACGAAGTAGTTTTGATCGCCGCTGATAATCCTGCCATCAAGATCGAAGAAACTAAAGACTATATTTATATTCTCTTTAACCACGGCAAAGAAAAAATTCCCTTTCTCAGACGAGATATAAAACTACTTTCACTACGTAATATCACAGTCGAAGAACTATCCTATTGGTTTTTACAAAACCTCCTCACCTATATAGAAACTCGACCTCAAGATAGTATTCATTCTATAGAGGTTAAGGTGTTTTCAGGCCTAGGACAGTCGGGTAGTAGTTCTTGGAAAAAGTCATGAGTATAGGTCAACTAGTGATCACCGGCGGTAGTAGCGGCATTGGATTAGCTACGGTAGAGCTTTTCCAGCAGCAGGGTTGGGATATTGTGAATATCTCTAGAAGTCTGTGCTCTGTAGATGGAGTATTGACTATTCAGGCGGACCTTAGTCAACCAGAGGCTACAACCCTTCTCAAGACTCAGCTCCTTCCCCATTTAAAACTTCTGTGGTCACCGTGCTCGTACATAATGCGGCCAACCTTAGCAAAGATGATCTACAAACCGTTAATGCCGATAGCTTTAGAAAGGTACTCGAGGTGGCGGTGATAGTCCCTGGCATTCTAAATCAGATGCTGATGCCTTTTATGGCCGATGGTTCGGCCATCATCTACCTGGGCTCTACCCTATCGGAGAAAGCGGTTGCCGGTGCCTTAAGTTACGTGGTTTCTAAGCATGCCGTGGCGGGGCTGATGCGGGCCACCTGCCAGGACCTGGGCGATCGCCAAATTCATACCGCCTGCGTATGCCCCGGCTTCACTGACACGCCCATGTTGATGACCCACCTCAACCACGATCAGGGGTTATCCAGGCTATCAAAGCCATGAACGCCCAAAACCGTTTAATCGATCCCCAGGAAATCGCTGAGGTCATTTACTTTGCGGCCACCCATGCAGTTCTGAATGGAGCTATGATCCATGCCAACTTGGGGCAGCTAGAAAGATAAACCCAGACTGAATTAAAAACCTATCCAACCGACCTGATAACCAGTAAATACCGGGGTTAATCCAATGGTTTTGGCGTAGTCGGCCACATACTTACCTTTCCCTGATATTTCGGGTTCCATAATCAGATCCAGACCCTCTGCTGATTGCACGAAAAAACCCTGAAGTGGTGCATCGTCAACAACCACTAAAGTCTCCGCACTGATCAGGTTGGCGGCGGCCATGAGTTCTTTCATATGATGCAGTGCACTTAGGTGGGGGTCATTAAACTCCACATCATAGGAATCTAAATAGAGCAGATCGAGATACTGAAAATTTGCAGGTCGGTTGACTGCCAGTTCTTTCAAAAAGCGGACACTATCACCGGTATGGACTTTTAGCGCTGAACTCACCAGAGATTTACATAGGTTAGTGGCCTCTGGATTTATATCCACGCTATAGGCTTCTGAACCCGGCAATTCTCTACAGAACCGATCAAAGAGTACACTACTTTGACCTTCCCCTTCCCAGGTATTTTCGCGACGAACACAACCGGTTTCTATCAGAAAAACTGGACGGTTTCTTTGGTCTAAATACTCAAAAATATATCTAAAGGTTGCTTTTCTTCTCGCCAGCTTAGGGTAGGCCTCTTGATTAAAAAATTGCCAAAAGTTAGCTGTACTCATATCGGTCTTACGATGAATCCTATAAACACACTGAAACCCTATTCTAAAGTGCTGCTGTCACTTCCCGATTGAAGCAGTAATAGTACCTACAATCAAGCTACCTCTAGAGATTAGTTAAACCAAGGTACCCATACATAGAAAAGTACCTAACTAATACAGAAAACAGATAGACATTTTCTATGTATGGGTACCCATTAGAAGAATTGTAGTTCTGCTTAGTTGACTACAGGTAATCTTCCGGGCTTTTAGAGAACTAGTTTAGAGGGTGCCTGAAAAGGATTTTTCCAGGTATAATTTGTCGCAAAGAGACTGGTAAAATACTGAATCCTCAGGATATTATCCTGTCCGCAGGTATAGTTTGAGGCTCTCTTTGGCTTTTCAAACAACCTTTTAGAAGATTTTTGCCATTCTTCCGGATTGACCACTAACTCTAGCTCTATGGGGATAGATGGCAGGCCAGGGGGTTAAAATTACCTGTCCAGGATCAATTATCCACCAGTCTATGGCTAAAGGAATCAGTTCCTTTTGGCGAAATACTTCTTCAAGTATCTTGATGTAGACGAAATTATCCTTCATGATCTTGTGACGATGGAACAATTTTCAGGAACATGCTAGATAATAACCGATAGGAAGCTGGTTGCCTATAAATAGGTGATTGCCTATGGGTTTGGCCAGTGCTCTGAGAGTTAATCAAAAAAGTCTTCGAGAGTATAAACCTAAGAGATTGTTTGCAAAGGGTTATCCCGTTGCCCCAGGTATATTTCGCCGTCAAAGGGCCGCCAAAATGCTGAACCCCCAGGAGATTCTCCTCCTCTACAGCTATAGTTTGGGCTCCTCTTTGGCTTCTCAAATAATCTCTACATCGACATAAACCGGTTCTAGAAAATCAGGGCTCAGGGATTTTAGCTACTGAATTCTACCTGCTTCCGGTCGGCTCTACCTAGCGCTGTTATCCTTGGAAGGCTTAGTATCTTTCTAGCAAATGATCGAAAAGACGATGGGCCATTTCTAGCTTGGTGCAGGGGGGAATGGTGATTTGTTGATCTCTATAGATTAAAATCGCCTGGTTAGTATCCTTGCCGAATCCGGTCTCTGGTTGATCAATCGGGTTAGCGACGATCGCATCTAATCCTTTGCGGTAAAGTTTCTCCCTGGCTGGAGCAATAATCTCTCCGGTCTGGGCAGCAAAGCCAATTAGTTTTTGTGATGGCTGACGACGCTGGGCTAAATCAACCAAAATATCAGGTACGGGTTCCAGGGGCAGGCAAGGAGGGATAGCCTCCTTGCTGAGTTTGGTGACCGAAGTAGTGGCAGGCTTTACATCTGCTACTGCTGCTGCCATGACAATCCAGTCAGCCTGAGGCAGGTAATCTACCATGGCCTGATGCATAGCAGCTGCGGTGGTGATCGGGTGGGTGGCGATCACTCCCAGGCGATCACCTAAACTCTTATCTAGGGGGCCGTGGACCAAAATTACCCGAGCCCCCCGATGGTGAGCCGCCAAGGCTAGAGCTACTCCCATTTTGCCACTGGAGGGATTACCTATAAACCTTACCGGGTCTAGATATTCCTGGGTACTCCCTGCACTGATTAGTAAACATTTGCCGGCCAGGTCTCGTTTTCCTTGACTGTGGAGTAGGGAATAAAGGTGGGGAATGAGATCCTCAGGTTCAGCCATACGGCCGGCACCGATGCGATCGCAGGCTAGCCTGCCTTGCCCTGGCTCAACTCCATGGAAACGCTGATCCTGTAACAGCGTTTGCCAGTTACGCTGAACTACAGGTTGCTGCCACATATCGGTATTCATGGCGGGCGCTAACAGAACCGGACAGGTAGAAGCCAAAACTGTATTTGTCAGTAGATTATCCGCCAATCCATGGGCTAACTTAGCCAGGCTATGGGCACTGAGGGGAGCAATTAAAACAACCTCAGCCCATTCCCCCAGGCTAATATGGAGAGGTCGTCCCTGGCTGGCCTGCCAGAAATTTTCATCGGTATAGGCTGGATGACGACTCAGGGTTGCCACCGTTAAAGGAGATATGAATTCCTGAGCCGCATTAGTTAGTATGGCTCGCACCTCTGCCCCAGCCTGGCTCAGTTGAGAAATAACCGCACCTAGCTTGTAAGCTGCAATGCCACCGCTAATGCCCACTAAAACTCGATCAGGGGTAGATACCACTGGCCAGCTCCAGCTAAAAACTATAGACGGCTAGATTAGGACTCGTCATAGGGTTCGAGATCCAACAGGTAGAGGTAGGAGTCTACTAGTTCTGGGCGTCGGAAGGCAAGGGCCCTGAGCATATGCCAATCCTGTAAGCCTTCAAAGGCATTATCGTAGGCATCAGCCTCTAGACGGCGAGCTAATTCTGCCACGCTATCTGGAGTCATTTCTAAAATCGCTTCTGATGATACATGTACAGTGATCATGATTCCTTCCCCCCTTGGTGATAGCCACCCGCTTACCTATACTAGGCGTTACGGGGCAATCAATCCCTAACTCAACCCTTCTAAATCTAGAATAGAATTTAAAATCCCTTCACCTGACTCCCTGCCGTAAATCTTCGCAAAACTGCTTTAACAGGTTTATCACTTGGGGAGACACCTCATGGCCCATGGCTAATTGATGGAAGCTAACCGCCTGGCCCTGTTGCTCCAGTGCAGCTTTAGCCCCATAGGCCTTTTCAATAGGAACAATCGGATCAAAGGAACCATGAACCATGAGTAGGGGGCGAGGGGTGACAGCCCCAGAGATGGCACCATGCAAATAACCACTCAGACTCACCTGCCCCGCCAGGGGTAGCCCTAACCCCACATCCAAGGCCATTGCACCCCCTGGGAGAACCCCGCCAGGATAGTGCGCTCCAGGGGAATAGAACTGGATGTAGCTACATCTAGCAACCAAGAACGCAGGATTTGTCGACTGGTTTGAAGATCACTCTGCTGATCAAAGGCATAGGTCTGGTCAAAGTTGTAATCCAGGGGAAAGTTATACCACATTCGTCCCCCTGGTACCTGGGGGTGCGGCAGGGGAGCTTCAGGAAAGATCAGAGTCAGGTCAGGCAAGGCCAAATAGGGAGCCAGTCCCAGCAAGTCCTGGGGATTCGCTCCCCAGCCGTGTAAAGCTACCAATCGCCAGGCTGCTGGTAATCCCTGCGGAGATTCATAGGTAAGAGTTTTCAAAGTTAAGGAGTCCTTTGCCAAAGCGGGTACATGCAGTCTGAAACAATTATTCAACTCTATAGGTATGGCTTGAGACCACCCATCAGACGTTGATTCGCAGGCAAGATTGAGCCTTGTCTGAGGTACTGAAGTCCTTGATGAGTAAAGCTTCTATCCCCTGCGGTGAAAGCGGTTCAGAAAATAAGTAACCTTGACCTGATTCGCAGCGCAGGGCCTTCAGCTGGGCATAGTGACGCTGGGTTTCGACCCCTTCCGCCACCACATCCAAACCCAGGTTCCAGGCTAGTCGAACTACGGACTGCAAAATTTCTAACTTTTCGAAATCCTGATCGGCATTTTCAATAAATGATAGATCTATTTTGAGGCAATCGAAGGGAAAACGGTGCAGGTAACTTAAGGAGGAATAGCCTGTACCAAAGTCATCTACGGCAAGCCGAATACCCATGGCCCTGAGTTGTTCCAAAATAGCCATAATGGATTCGGAGTGATTAATCAGAACACCCTCGGTCACCTCTAGGGCAAGGCGATGGGGAGAGAATTCTGTTCTCATCAAAATATCTCTTACTTTCTCTACCAGGTTTTGCTGAGAAAACTGTTTGCTTGACATGTTAACACTCATGGTGAGATTGGCCATGGCAGGATAAAGCAAGCTCCAGGCTTGCATCTGTCGACAGGCCTCCTCCAGCACCCACCATCCCAGGGGAATAATTAATCCGGTAGCTTCAGCGGTGGTAATGAATTCCCCTGGCATGAGCAAGCCACGAGTCGGATGCTGCCAACGGACCAGGGCCTCAAAACCAATGATGCTCTGGGTACTGATGGTAACGATGGGTTGATAATGCAGCCGCAGTTCTGCTTTAGCCAGTGCCTGGCGGAGTTCCATCTCCGATTGCATGCGTTGACTGCGCTGAATTTGCAGAGAACTGTCAAAGATATGCCAGTGGCGATCGGGTAAATCTTTAATCTGATACATGGCGGCATCGGCATCCCGCAGCCAATCTTCGGCATTTTGATACTGGGTAGGGCCCAGGGCGATGCCAATGCTGGCATCAATGTAAACTTCGTACTGATGCAGCAGAAAGGGCTGAATAATCGCCTCTCGTAATTGTTCGGCAATAGTCATAGCCATGCCTGCCCCCGATAAATTTTCTAAAAGTATGGCAAACTCATCACCCCCAAGGCGAGCGATGGTGTGAGCCATCGTTACCTGACATTGCAGACGTTCCCCTAACTGGGTGAGCAGTTCATTACCAACCCGATGCCCCAAATTGTCGTTAACCTCTTTAAACCGATCCAGGTCCATAAATAAAACCGCCATCGAGTGGTCGGGCCTTTTCTGAGCCAAAATCTGATTAACCTGATCAATGAAAAAAATACGATTAGGCAAGCCTGTCAGTTGGTCATGGAGAGCTTGATGGTGTAGGCTAGCTTCTTGTTTTTTACGAATAGAGATATTACGCACTGAAAGTACTCCAGCCACGTCTCCCCCATGCTCACAGGGACCTCCACTCAGGGCGATCCAGAGAGGATCCTGGGAAGAACGGCTGTCTAGCAAAATCAATTCCTCGTTTTCCAGGCAATCACCCCTTAAAATTCGGCGTAGGGGTAGTTGATCTTCCCGCAGCGATCGCCCCTGGCCGTCTAACACCTGCCACTCCGATCCCGCTTCCGATCGCCAAAGCCGATCTAGATGGTTAAGCAAAAAGTTTTTAGCCTGACGGTTCAGATACAAGGGCTGTGCTTGTTGATTAACAACCACAATGGCATCAGGCAAACCATTTAGAATCTCGAGGTCAATCGGACTGGAGAGGTTAGCAGAATCGAACATGGCACTAGGGTGACTCAGGAGAGGAGGTATTTCAGAGGTATCTCAATTTACGTACATTGCAGGGGGATTTGGCTACCCGTAGAGGGGGTTTTCTCTGGTTTTCCCAGTTAGAGCATGGAGGTCCTCATCTGCCCTCTCCAAGAATCAGCGATTCCAAAGGCTACTTACCTGACTTAAGATTGCTCAAGACAAGCTCAGGGGTTATTTGAAAAGCTAAAGAGGGTCTCAAACTATACCTAGGGAGTAGTATAATTACCTCAGAATTTAGTACTTTGGTGGTCTCTTGGCGAAAAACTACGCCTGGGACAACCCTTTTCAAACAACCTCCAACAGCAATGTAGACCGCCTGTTTCCGTAATCAAGAAATTCAATTCGGGGTCTAAGCCAAGCTGGACAATAAGGGAATAGACTGAGACAGGGGTACTCAACCGGTGTAGTAGAGGTAATCGAGACCAGTATGATGGCGTTGACGGGGGCTCAGATGCAGGCATCAAACGGCCTCAAATCAGTGCTTTAATGGCATGGAGCGAACACTTTTAGGGGGACGATATCAGGTGATTCGGCGGTTAGGCTCCGGGGGGTTTAGCCGTACTTTTTTAGTGTCCGATCTACATCTACCTAACTATCCTAAGTGTGTAATTAAGCAGCTAAAGGTTCAGGATAAGGATGCCACTACCCTGGATATGGCTCGTCGTCTATTTGACACTGAAGCTAGAGTTCTCTATCAGTTAGGTAATCATCCCCAAGTTCCATCTCTACTGGCCCATTTCGAAGAAAATCAAGAATTTTATCTAGCTCAAGAGTATATCGAGGGCAGCCGCCTGAGCAGCCAGATTGAAGAAGGTAAACCCTGGTCAGAAACCCGGGTGGTTTTGTTGCTTCAGGAAATTTTAGAAATCCTCGCCTTTGTCCATGGTCAACAGGTGATTCATCGAGATATCAAGCCCTCTAACCTGATTCGCCGTCACCAGGATGGCAAACTTGTGTTAATCGACTTTGGTGCGGTTAAACAGGTCAGTAGTTCACCCCTGGTGGATGCAGAAACTGGGGCCACTAACCTGACGGTCGCCATTGGCACCCATGGCTATATGCCAAATGAGCAATATGCCGGCAAACCACGCTTTAGTAGCGATATTTATGCGGTAGGTATGCTGGGTATTCGGGCTCTGACCGGTGTACATCCCCAAAAGATTCAGGAAGATCCGCTGACATCAGAACTGAGCTGGCATTCCCATGCTGTCTCGGTATCGTCAGCCTTAACGGAGGTGCTTGACCGCATGGTACGCTACGATTTTCGCGATCGCTATCCCACCGCAACTGAGGCTTTAGCAGCTCTACAAAATCTCCCTACCCCCTCAGTAGTAAACTTAGCACCCATCTCTACCATGCCTGGCAAAAGGGGGCTGGAGGCCTGGTACCCAGTCCCCAGTCCCAACCTGGAGAGGCGGTGTTAGTTCCTGCCGATACGTCAGAAATTACGGCGATCGGTGGAGCCCAGGAGGCCACCTCACTGTTTCCCCTGGATACCTTCGATACAGATGGGGATCCGGCCCTCACCTCAGCCATAGCCCTGGTCAGGAATCAACTGCGGCAAATCACCCCAGGTCAGCCTTCGATCTCGCTCCGACAGTTAATCATGGCAGGCAGCTTGGGCTTAGTCGTCACCCTAGTAGCACTATGGCAAGGGGGCTTAACCGTCGCCTTTGAACCAGCTAGTCACCGGGTTGCCACCCCTTTTACATCCCTCTCCATGCCCAACCTCACTACTGATCTGGGGTTATTACTGCCACCCCGGCAAAAAGCAGCCTACCTGGTTAAGCAAGCAGACCAACTGGTCAGGGACGGGCGTTTTCCAGAAGCCCTAGAGATCTACAACACCGCCATCACTGTTCAAACTGATCAGGCTTCTGCCTATTTGGGTCGTTGTCGCGCTCTAATCGGACTAAAACGCCCTAGCGAAGCTATTGCCGCCTGTAACAACGCCCTTGCCTATCGCAGCTATTACCCAGAAGCTACCCGCAGCAAAGGTAATGCCGAAGAACAACAGGGTAGACTACTGGCAGCCCTGACCCTATATGAAAATACGAACCAGTTAATGCCAGCCCTGGCAACAGCTTGGTTAGACCGGGGTCGGGTACTGCAAAAGCTAGGGCGATCGGCAGAAGCCCTGAACGCCGTTGATCAGGCGATTGCTCTTAACCGCGAGTTAGCCGAAGCCTGGACCGTGCGGGGTGAAGCAACCTGGACCTTAGAACGCTATGATCAGGCGATTGTTGCCCTTGATAAGGCGTTACAGCTTAATCCTGAAGATGAAACTGCTAAAGGTTTGCGGGATCAGACCCGAAGAACCTTGGGCCGCTGAGGCTGGGGCCAGAGCCTGGTAGACCTGATGACAATACTAGAGCACCCTAACTCTGACCTCTGTTTCTAAACTGGACTTGATCTGTCCGCCTTCTACCGTACTACCCTGAATCGGAGCCGTCTCGCGGGGAAAGGGACTGGCCACCAGAGCAACATGGCGATCGCTCACCGCTAAACCATGGGTCGGGTCAAAACCACGCCACCCCCCCCAGGGATGTAAACTTCGGCCCAGGCGTGCAGATCGCGATCGGGAATACGACTGTCCCCTTCTTCGTAACCACTGACAAATCGAGCCGCCAGACCAACCGCACGACAAACCGCCATAAAAAGTACGGTGAAATCACGACAACTACCGGCCTTTTTACCCCAGGTGATACCAGGAGGCCAGGGCGGTCCTGTGGTACGAGCTCTGTACTGACAGGTTTCGTAAATACGCTGGTTCAAAGTAGTCAGGAAAAAACCCACATTACCCTCTACCGCGTGGAGAATATCTTCTGCTAGGTCAATAATCAGAGGCGCAAGGGCCAATTTATCGGCAGCCTGGAGATAGGGTTTAAGGCTGGTAGCCAGGGCGATCGGGTAATCAATGGGCAAGTGCACAGCCCAGGGCTCAGCCAGGTAATCAAAGGGGTTGGCGCGATTGGTAATCACCTCCGATTGAACTTCAACCGTTAAGCACCGGGTAGGAGCTGGAGCGAACCAGAGGCGCATGGTCTGATTGCCATCGGTTTCCACCAGATCGGCTTGACGCAGGGGTTCGGGATCGACTTTTAAAGTAAAACTAAGAACCTGTTGACCAGCGTCACTGCGAGGACGTAACCGTAGTACATGGCTCTGTAAGGTGACCGGCTCCTGGTAAGCATAGTGAGTACGGTGACAAATCTGATAGCGCATAACTATAAAGTTTAGACTACCTCAGCTATAGATTGTCGCCAGGCTGTCCAGGGTAACTTTACTGAAAACCCAACCAGAAAAAGGTTAACCACAGTACAAAATTTAATTTGGATCCAATTTTTTATAAGATTTACCATGGGTTCAGCTCACCAGATTCGATTGTCACACTTTCCTCCCACTCACCGATTCTTGCCTTTACTGGCCGGGGATCATCTACAAACCTGAGGTTTTTCAACCTTAAGCATTTATAAAAAATGTTGCAACTGCCAAAATATAGCTACATAATAAAAGATATAAGTTTTGCTTTTGCTGGACCACTGCTCTGTTGATTTTTCCTAATCAAGTAAAATTCTGTCAAGGTGATTTAATTCTAATATCTAATTTTAGATCTTAGATTTTGAGACTGCTGCCATGGTTAAGGTTGTTTCTTGAACCCATGGCTTCCATTAGATTATTTTGATAGTTTTTATTGATTTTTATCTCTTTGATAAGTTCTTTCCCAGGCTCCCTAGGCCAATGGGCTAGACCTTAAGTTCATTTAATAAAAAGTATTTGGGGTAACGAAATGATATCTTTTTTTGAAAAAGTACATTGTCCTAACTGTGGTGAACTAGCTGATCGTTATCATCTAGCGAAGGATCAGCTAACTCGTACCCAATGTTCTGCCTGTGATTACTTGATGATTACCTGCGATCGCACCGGTAGGGTAATTGAGGCCTATGCTCCCGGACTTTTCATTGGTTCAGATCGTCAGGCCATGCTGCGACCATAGGTAGCTTGCTGACGATGGGAAAATAACTGTTTGCCAGCTATGAGTGAACCCCGATTTGAGCTAATTTTACGGCAGTGCTTATTGCCAGGTAATTCTAATACAGTAGACATTGCTATAGACGGGGGTAAAATTGCTGCCATCGGGGAGTGTCTCAACCAGAGAGGTCAGCAAGAACTATCCATTCAAGGTCGGTTAATCAGTCCACCTTTTGTCGAGTCCCATATCCACCTTGACTCTGTTCTTACCGTTGGTCAACCGCGCTGGAATAGTAGTGGTACTTTGTTTGAGGGTATTGATATCTGGCGCGATCGCAAGCTCACCCTAACCTATGCAGATGTCAAGGCGCGGGCAATAGAGGCATTACGGTTACAAGCCCAGCAGGGAGTCCTGTGGGTACGTACCCATGTGGATGTCAGCGATCCCAGTCTGGTTGCCCTCCAGGCCCTGCTTGACCTGCGAGAGGCTGTGGGGCAGTGGATCACCCTACAGATAGTGGCTTTTCCCCAGGATGGCCTCTATGGCGGTCCCAACTACGCCAGCCAGGTGGAGGAAGCCTTAAAACTAGGAGCCGATGCGGTGGGGGGAATTCCCCACTATGAGTTCACACGGGAAGATGGAGTTCGATCAGTTGAAGAAATTTTTCGTCTGGCTCAAACCTACGATCGCTTGATTGATATCCATTGTGATGAAATTGATGACGATCAATCTCGATTTTTAGAGGTGGTAGCCGCCTCTGCCCTGCGATCGGGCTTAGGCCCACGGGTCACCGCCAGCCATACCACAGCCTTTGCTTCCTACAACAATGCCTACGCCTTTAAACTGATGGGGTTGTTAGAGCGATCTGGGATTAACTTTGTGGCCAATCCCTTAATTAATATCACTTTACAGGGACGTACCGATACCTACCCGAAGCGGCGAGGTATTACCCGGGTAAAGGAACTATGGCAGCGAGGATTGAATGTCAGTTTAGGGCACGATTGTATTCAAGACCCGTGGTATAGCTTGGGTACGGGCAATATGTTAACTGTAGCGGCTATGGCCATCCATGGCTGTCAAATGACGGGGCAAGCAGAAATTGACGCCTGTTATGCCATGGTGACGGAAAATGGAGCTCGTACCCTAAATCTGGGCGATCAGTATGGTATCGGAGTGGGCAAGCCAGCTAACCTGATCGTATTAGATGCTGAGAGTCCCTACGATGCCCTGCGACGCACGGCCACTGTTACCCATGTGATTGCCAGGGGTAAACTGTTAGTCCAAACCAAACCAGCCCAAACCCATTGGATGGACTTACCCTCAGCAGCCGCAGGCAATTTACCTTAGTTCTTCCAGGGTAGAATCTTGAGTAATTACCGCCACCGCAGCCGGCTCATTGCCAGAGGTTAACTCTTCTAATTCAACTCGTAAAGGTGGGTCAGTGGTAGGGGAAGTACTACCTTAGGGGCATCAGTGGAGGGAATGACAGACTCTGTACCCACCCGAACTGAAAAGCCCCAGGCAAAAACCAGGGTAATTAAAGAGACCATGACCCATTCGGGAGGTACCAGGTTATCGTTTATTACCCTTAAGAGTAACCGTACCCCTACAAAAGCAACGGTAATAAAACCAGCATCTTCCAGATGTTCGAATTCGTCCAGCCAACGAATAAATAATCCGGCCATAAAGCGTAAGGTTAGCACCCCAATCGCCCCGCCCAACAAAATCACCACGACTTGCTTTGAGAGGGCCAAGGCAGTGGTTACGCTGTCCAGGGAAAAAGCCAGATCGGTAAAGGCAATAATGGGAATAGCCTGCCACAGGTTTTTAAAGCTGGGACCGTGGTGATGGTGCTGATCAGCGTCAGCCGGGCTAGTAAAGTGATTGAAAGTAAGCCAGAGCAGGTAAGCCGCCCCCAGTACTTCAAACTGCCAGAATTGTAGAACCCACCCCGCCGTTAAAATCAAGGCTACTCGTAAAGTAAAGGCAACGATCAAACCGAAGTTCAAGGCCTGTTTTTGTAGAGCTTCGCCCTCCAGACCCTGGGATATGGCTGCCAGAGCAATGGCATTATCAGCCGAAAGAATGGCCTCTAAGGCAATCAAAACAGGTAGTAATAACAGCGTATCAACGCCAAAGTTGTTAGAAATGTCCAGGAGTTGATCTAGCATTTAGTATTACTCGCGACCCTGGGTCGTCGTGGATGGGTTATTTATCAAGTCTATAGTGGCTTTCAGGAAAATGTAGACCAGGGAAAGGGGTTAAACCCCTGCCGGTCCCAGAACCCTGGCCCACTAAAATGTTCTGACTGGCCCTGTTACCCGCCTTGATAGTTCAGAACTCTTTTTGTACCAATTAAGTTTTTTCTCTGGCTTTTCCAACACTTTTTAGTTTAACCTGTTCTGCTTTTCTACAATAATACGGTTAGCCTACCCTGCCAGGAGTACTCGCCAGCGTGCTCAATTCCCTTTTAACCGCCTTCCGTCAACGCTATCCCAAGGGCAGCATGGTTTCAGAGATGCTGACCATTCACGACGGATTCTACATTGTGCGAGTCACTCTCAATACCGAGGGACTCACCCTAGCTACCGCCCTGGCAGCTCAGTTGACGGTGGAAGCCGCAGAAGATAAAGCTTTGCAACGGGCATTAGAAAGACTAGAGTTAGCCCTAACTTTCCAACCCAACCGGATAGACCAACCCCAACCAGCGGTTACGAACCCAATCCCAATCAGCCTGCCGACCACCTCAGCAACGGTCGCATCAGGCAATGATAGTCAAACCAACCAATCGCCAATCGCTGAGTCCCCCTCCTCCCCGATCGCGGTGATGGCACCCCTACCCACCTCAGAGGTTGAACCGGTACCAGCGGAGCAACCCCTATCGATGGAGACTATTGCCCTGGCTCCCATTGATCTATCGGACATCATTGCCCAGACCGATGTGGAACTACAGCGACTGGGCTGGGGCACTAGCCAGGGACGAGAGTTTTTGGAGCGTACCTACGGTAAGCGATCGCGCCACGACCTGAGTGATGAGGAACTGCTGGAATTCTTGCTATACCTGGAAAGCCAGCCATCTTCTCCAGCTACCACTGCCTAATGCCCCTTAGTTAACCGCCATAGGACGACTACCCACCGCAGCTCGATCAATAACCTGGTCAATGAGACCGTAGTCTACCGCCTCCTGGGGACTCATAAAGAAATCCCGCTCCGTATCCTCGGTAATTTTCTCCAGGGGTTGACCTGTATTTCTAGCCAGGGCTTCATTCAAACGTTGCTTCAGGTAAAGAATTTCCCGGGCTTGAATTTCAATATCCGTAGCCTGCCCCTGGGCACCTCCCAAAGGCTGGTGAATCATGATTCGAGAGTTAGGCAAACTCATCCGTTTACCCTTTTCTCCAGCCGCCAGTAAAAAGGCTCCCATACTAGCCGCCAGTCCAACACAGATGGTACAAACCTGGGGCCGAATATGGTTCATGGTGTCGTAGATACCCAACCCAGCATTCACCGATCCGCCTGGAGAATTGATGTAGAGATAGATATCTTTCTCCGGATCCTCAGCCTCCAAAAATAACATCTGGGCCACGATCAAATTAGCTGAGTCAGAGGTTACCTCCTGCCCTAGAAAAATAATACGTTCACGCAATAGGCGGGAATAAATATCAAAAGCTCTCTCGCCCCGGCCCGATTGCTCAATAACGGTAGGTATCATGGGTATACGCTAGTTGGATGTCTTTAGTCATTGTAACCAGACGATGGGCTTCCGGTAGTTGGGCGGAGCCGGTGGCTCAAAGTCTACCCCTGGTTCAATATTCCTACTGATGGCCACCAGCCTCCCCTTGACGGGTTGCCTAATTTACGCCATCTGGTCCTAGGATCCCTCAGCCCCTATTGATTGTATCCAACCCTGGCTCAGGGCCAGTTCTAAGCCCACGGCCGTGAGACCAAACAGCAGCAGGCTTTCACTACAGCTAATCAGAATCAGAGGCCAGCTATGCCAACGGATCATCACCGCGGCGTCAACCAGGGTCAGACCTCTAACCAGGGTAAAGGCCAGTACTACCCCAAGTTTAATTTGAGGATTAGGGTCCTGCCGGACAGCATAGCGGTAGGTGATACCAAATAGGCTGGCGCTTAGAGCCGAAATCGCTACGGTGATTACAAAAATTCTCCCCGCTAGGCCCATCAGGGTAGAGGCCAGGGTTACCTGCCAGCCCACCATAGAAACTCGGTGTAAAACTAAGATCAATGCTCCAATTAGGGCTCCGATACTACCAGTCAAAGCCGCTGCCTTGAAGGATTCCAGGCGATCTATGGGGGAAGGGGGAAACCAGGGTTGCACAGGTATAAAAAATAGATAAGGACAGAATCAACCAACTTCCGAGGGTGCTATTTCCCCTATGATAAGAGAGGTGATTTTTGAGTGGGACAAATAATTATGGATATTTTGAGCTTGGGCTGGGTAGCGTTGCTGGTAGTCTTCACCTTTTCCCTCTCAATGGTGGTTTGGGGCCGCAACGGTCTTTAGGATAGCTAGCGCTAACGATGGATACATCCCAGGCCTTTAGTGTATTAGCCGTACTAGCCTTGCTGTTGATGGTGGTGGTAACCGGCGGAGTGGTCTATTTAACCGCTGCCGAGTGGCGAGATCGGCGGCGACGTAAGCAGGATAAAGACTCCGCCAAACCCTCCCGGTCCAATTCCAAGTAATCCCTCAGGGCAGCAGCGCCCGTCGATAAGATCGGCAAGGGTAGGGGGAGAGTGGTAAGCCCAAGTCATTGCTACCTCAATCTTCTGACCCGTTAGTATCTTCCGGCTGTAGTTAATATCTATCCTGTCCAGTCTCCCTTTAGATGTTCGGGTCCTCTCTTTAATTTATCTGTCAGTTTGCTGGCTTCTTCCAATCCACGGCAACTCGCTCTGCAGGTGCTGCTCCAGGTCCAGGCAGGGGCCTATGCTGATGTAGCCTTACATCGACAACTTTTGCAGGCCTCTCTAAGTGGGCTAGATCGGGCTCTGGTAACCGAATTAGTTTACGGTATCGTCCGACGCCAGCGAACTCTGGATGAATTGATCAGTCAGTTGGGGCGACGGCCGGCGGCTGAACAGCCCCCCCTACTGCGGCTGATTTTACGCCTGGGACTATATCAGTTAAGATACTTGACCACCATACCAGTGGCAGCCGCTGTCCATAGCACGGTAGAACTAGCTAAAATGGGGGGCTTAGGGGGATTGGCAGGGGTAGTAAATGCTATTCTGCGCCATTACTATCGGCTCAGTCAGCAGGGCGATCCGCTACGTTTGCCCGATTCCCCTGGTCGAGCCCTGGCGATTGGCTATAGCTACCCCGACTGGATCGGGGATTTGTGGATTGACCAGTTGGGGCACCACCAGGCTGAAGCATTGGCCGCCTGGTTTAATCAACCACCGACCTTAGATTTACGGATCAATCGCCAACGAACTACCCTGGAGCAGGTACAGGATACCTTTAGCCAGGCAGCATTGACCTCAGAAACCCTTGCCGATTTACCCTGGGCTCTGCGTCTGCTTAACTCGCCAGGGGCAATTACTGACCTGCCGGGTTACCAGGCTGGTTGGTGGAGTGTTCAGGATGCCAGTGCCCAGATGGTTAGTGAGTTTCTCGCTCCCCAACCCGGGGAAACGGTGCTGGATGTTTGTGCAGCCCCAGGAGGTAAGGCCACCCATCTAGCGGAGTTGATGGCAGACCAGGGACAGGTATGGGCCTGCGATCGCACCCCTTCGCGCTTAAGCAAGATTAAGTTAAATTGCGATCGCCTGGGCCTCACCAGCGTCTATCCCCAAGTAGCCGACAGTACTGACCTTCCACAATTTCATCAACGGGCTGATCGAGTCCTGGTGGATGTACCCTGTTCGGGACTGGGCACCCTGCACCGTCATGCCGATGCTCGCTGGCGTCAGCAGCCTGAGGGTTTGACAAAGCTCATACCCTTACAGCTGGCCTTACTGACAGAAGCCGCCCGCTGTGTCAAACCCGGGGGCCTCCTGGTTTACTCAACCTGTACCCTACAACCTGCGGAGAATCAGGGGATCGTTCAGACTTTTCTGGCCCAACATCCAAACTGGCAAATTCAGCCCCCCAGTCCACCTCTGCTGGGCACTGAACCCGAGGGTTGGGTTCAGATTTGGCCCCATCGCCACCATCGAGATGGTTTTTTTATGGTTAGATTAGCTCAGACAACCCCACCCGGTTAAGATGGCATCTAAAGGCAGCTACCATCAAGCCTATGATTCCCTACCTGGCTCGTATTGATATTTTCCCCATCAAATCCTTAGATGGCCTATCGGTGCAACAAGCTAAGGTGCTGGCCAGTGGAGCTCTGCAGGGCGATCGCACCTATGCTCTGTTAAATACCCAGGGGAACTTTATCCACGGCAAAAGTAACCCCATGGTGCATCGCCTGCGAACCCACTTCTCCCCTGATCGGAACCGGGTCACCTGGATAAAAGATTTGCCATCTACCTCAGTTAGCTTTGTCCTACAGCCACCGCGGCAGACCCTGGAAACCTGGCTAAGTGACTATTTTTCAGAACCAGTCAGGCTAGCAGAAAATCAAGCCATGGGTTTTCCTGACGATACCCTGGCCAGGGGACCCACCCTGATCAGTACAGCTACTCTGGAAACCGTAGCCAGCTGGTATGGTGATTTAACCCTGGCAGAGGTGCGCCGTAGATTTCGTACCAACCTGGAAATTGGCGGAGTCCCCCCTTCTGGGAAGATCAATTATTTAGGTCTGGGAAGGACCCCCTGAAGTTTACCATCGGTCCTGTGGTACTGGAGGGAACTAATCCCTGCCAGCGCTGCATTGTACCCACCCGCCATAGCCTTACAGGACAGGTCACAGAGAAGTTCCAGTCCACCTTTATAAACCATCGACGCACCAGTTTACCCCCCTGGACTCACCCCTCTCGCTTTAATCATTTCTATCGGTTAGGGATTAACACCAATATTAAGGAGCAAGCTGGCCAGGTCCTCACCATTGGCGATGTCCTAGAGATTGACCCCCTATAATGAGGTAAGTTCCGTGCCCTAGTCCTATGTCCCTGGCCTTTCTACGCTCCGATATTATCCAGTTAACCGCCTACAGCTCCCATCCAGGAAAGGATAGTGAAGAGACTATGGGGCCCATGGATCATCTGGATACGAACGAGTGTCCCTATGACTTACCCCCCAGCATCAAGGACAAACTGGCAGCAGCGGTTGATAGCATTGCCGCTAACCGTTATCCCGATGGAGTTTATTTGGAGTTAAAGGAGGCGATCGCAGAGTACGCCAGTGAGTCCAGCCTTCTACCGGGTCAGTTTACAGCCGCCAATGTTACCGTTGGCAATGGATCCGATGAATTAATCCGTTCTCTGTTAATGGTTACCTGTTTAGGCGGTAAGGGATCGGTACTGGTGGCCAATCCTACTTTTTCTATGTATGGTATTCTCGCCCACACCCTGGGAGTTCCAGTGGTTACCGTAGGTCGGAACTTAAAAGATTTTGCCGTCAATCTGGAGGCCGCTCAGCAGGCAATTGATCATCCTCCCCACCTACCCATTCGGGTAGTGTTTATGGTTCATCCTAATTCTCCCACGGGTAATAGTTTAACCCCCCAGGAATTAGCCTGGCTGCAACAACTTCCCGAAGATATCTTAGTTGTTGTAGATGAAGCCTATTTTGAGTTTAGTCAGCAAACGACCCTGAGCCAAATTGCCCGTCATCCCAACTGGATCGTCTTGAGAACCTTTTCCAAAGCCTTTCGTCTGGCGGCCTACCGGGTTGGTTATGGCATTGCCCAACCCGATCTGGTGGCCGCTTTAGAAAAGGTGCGTTTGCCCTACAACTTACCCAGTATTTCCCAGGTAGCAGCCAGTCTAGCCCTAGGCTACCGTCAGAATCTCCTAACTATTATCCCTGAAATTCAACAGCAACGTCAGTGGCTGCTTTCCAGTCTGAGCCATCAGGATGAGCTACGCACCTGGCCCAGTACAGCTAATTTTATCTACGCCCGGCCTCAGGTCAATCAGGAAACCATGGCAGCCCATCTAGATAACTGGTTTCACTACTTGAAACGAAGTGGAACCCTGATTCGCAATACGGGCGGGGGCTTAAGAATTACGGTGGGCAGTCCAGCAGAAAACCAGCGTACCCTCAATCATATCCAGGCCTGGTCTCTACATTAGGCTACGGGCTCGGCTGATGGTACAGGGTAGTACTCCCACCATCAGGGCAAAAGCTTCATCGGGAACCTGATCAACAATGGTTTGATCAAAGTAACTCTTAAATTGTTCAAGAATCATCCGAGCTCGATCAATGGATACGGGCTTGTCGGTAAAGTTCTGAGTCAGTCGAACCCACTGCAAACGAATACGCAGCGCCTTCTGCTGTTCTTCAGGAGAATCCGGGGCAATCAGAGAAAGACTACCCAGGGCAATAACGCCACGACAATCGGCATCTAGGTTGCCCCCGATCGCAGCACCAGGGCCAGCGAACTCAGTATAAAACTCCTTATGGAGAATCAAGCCATTACGACGACGACTATTGACAATCCATAGGTCCTTGCCCCGTATCTTGCCTAAAATATCTGCTTCTTCCTCAGCCAGATTACTCATCTCCGTTGAGGATATAGATTGATAAGGAGGTATGAGTCCAGAGGTAGTAGAATAACTCGGGTTAAAAAAATCATGACGATGGGATAACGCCATGGAACCATAGAGTTGGTTGACTGTACCTGGATCAAGATTCCGACTCATTCCCATTCCATTACTCAACCAATTTCTAAGACAACAGCTAAACCGACCTTGAAATTCCTAAACCATTAGAACAGAGCAGTGCACAGAATTGCCTCAAAGCTAAAATAGAGTGACTTGAAGACGTAGAGGCAACTACCTGTCAATCAATCGTTAACCTTAAACTTGGCAAGAAATCAGTATTTGTAAAATTATTTTAGGCTACTGGAGCCAGAGCTGTTGTCAATCCTATGAAATTTCTCTAAAGTCGAGATAAATTCTTCTTTAGTATTTTAAGTTTTGTATGAAGTTGAGGAAGGGTATGGGGCCTGGGGATAGGTTTCAACCAGGCCAAAAAGTCCATTAAAATCCCGATGGATTCAGGTTTGATAAACTTCTCAGAGTTGGCTGGAATGGCTTAGAGGTTATTTTAAAAGCCAAAAAGAGTCTCAGACTATACCTAGGGAGTAGGATAATTACCGCAAAATTCAGTATTTTGGCGGCCCCTTAGCAGCGGACTATACCTGGAATAACTTTTTTCAAACAACCTCTTAAGGAGGTTTAGGATTATACCTATAGAATGCAAAATAGCTTGAAAAATCATAATTTCTTCCATCTACGGGTGAGAAAAGTTACTTGATGACTAGGGAAACTTTTTTCATAGCCTCTCGACTGCATTCCCAGATTTTTAGTCGAAGTTGTAATTTATACCCTGGTGTGGTGAAGCCAGGGGATCTGCAAGTGGTTATCTAAAAGATCCATTAACTGCTAATGGTGCTAATGGCGTACCAATTTTTTACTCATTAATAACCGGTGAGATCTTGCCCTTCTCCAGGAAAAGGGAACAGAGTCTATGGAGACGGTTCGGAAGCCTAGTCCCTGGTAGAGCTGCAATGCTCCTCGATTATCGGCCATCACATGAAGATAGAGGTCATAGAGTTGCCAGTCGAGGGCAATTTGTTCACAGACCTGAAGTAGATTACTGGCAATGCCCTGGCGTCGGCGCAGTCGTCCTACAGCTAAATTGGCAATATAGGCATAGGTTTTGGGAAACCCTTGCCAGGGCCAACTGAGACGCCGGGCAATTTCAACGCTGCCGACCAATTCTCCGGGCCATGGGGTAGGGCTGGCGATCGCCGTTAAGCATCGAGAATAATGGCCTTGGTACTGAATCCGTTGTTTCAGATCGGCCTGAATACCAAGTTTGAGTAATGGATAAAGGAACCCTGGCCAATCCTCAGGGTCATAAAAACTATCGGTCAGTAAACTAGCCAAAAGGGGCAAGTCCTCCAGGCAAGCTGATCGAATCCAGGGTAGAGATGTACCCGTTGTCATTCCTTCGCTACCTTTATAGTTAGGTGTCAATGACGGACCCCAGGGAATCTATGGTTTACTACCTACTTCTAAGCTTAACTATTCCATGACTCCTCCAGCTTTTATCACCAGAATCGAATCCCATCGTGATCCCGGTTATCTCTGGCCCTTGGCGGGGCTAGGCGCTGTTTTAATTCATGGCGGGCTCTGGTTAGGGTTCCGACCCTTAATGATAGCCACCCCTTCCCAATCCAGAGTCGAGGCCGACCCCATCCCTGTCCAACTCTGGTTAAATGTTCCTTCAAGCAACTCGAATCCAGGGCCTAGACCGGCAGTGATGGCGACAACCTCTGGCTCAGACTACCCGCACCAGAGCAGCTTTCAGACAGCCGTAATGACTAATTCTGTACCAACTTCGGAGTCTGATTCGACCCCAGTTTCACCGGGATCAGCCACCCCGATTCCGACCACTGCAACGGATTCCTCTTCCCCCTGGAAACCCTAACAACGCCCAAACCCGCAGTCCTACCCTCGATAACCTCACCCCCTGCTCCCCCCGTACCAGCCTCTATGCCACCGGTACCAGCAGTCACCCCGCCGCCGCCATCGCCTGGGGCCAAACCCATGGCATCCCTTCCTGGTTCTCCTCCATCTGAATCAACCGGGCAACTGCTGACCATCGGCCTGGCTGCTGCCAGCTTTGGTACAGACTTTCCCGATCGCCCTCCCCAATTGCTGGACCGCCGTCCTCTGGTGGTGCAGCCCTGGCTGTCGATTTGTGGGTTGCAAAATCTAGGGGCGATCGCCAGTCCAGGCTTAGTGGCCCAGGTCAAACTTCAATTACAAGTACAGCCCGATGGCAGGGTCTCCCGGGCTACAGTGGTAGAAGGAACCGGATCTGCCTCTCTCGATCATTTGGTTAGTTGTATGGTTGAAGGCCAACTGCGACTCCAGCCCGCCATCACCGCTGGAACGCCCCAATTAACAGATGCTTACATTCTAGAAACCCAGGTACGGTTTTAACCTTCCGTGGTTTATACCAAACCATAGACTTCCAGCCCAATAGACCTTTCTCCTAACCCTGCTATGGCCATCTTCACCCTGCGATCGCTACAGAAAGACTTTGGTATTAAGGAAATTCTCCGAGATGCCAGCTTTAGCCTGGATGGGGGAGAGCGGGTAGGGGTGATTGGCACCAATGGTTCAGGAAAATCTACCTTACTGAAAATGCTGGCGGGGCTGGAACCCTGGGATGGAGGAGAACTGTGGGTAAACCCTGGGGCCCGGGTAGTATACCTACCCCAACAACCTGAATTTAACCAAAACTGTACCGTCCTGGAACAGGTGTTTAAAGATGCCGGTGCCGCCATGGATTTGATCCGTCAGTATGAAAAGATTTCCCACCAGCTGGCCCAGGATAAGGGTGATACCGCCAACTTGATGGTGCAGTTGAGCCATCTGACGGACCAGATTACCAGTGCCTCCGCCTGGGATTTAGAAACTCAGGCTAAGGTGATTCTCACCAAGCTAGGAATTATTGATTTTGACGCCCGGGTACAGGACCTCTCCGGTGGCTATCGCAAGCGGGTAGCTATTGCTGCTGCCCTTATGGCCGATCCCGAAGCCCTACTAATGGATGAGCCCACCAACCACCTGGATGCGGAATCGGTGGAGTGGTTGCAAACTTATCTAAGTAGCTTTAGCGGTGCTCTGGTATTAATTACCCACGATCGCTACTTCCTTGACCAGGTAACTAATCGCATTCTGGAAATTGACCGGGGCGATCTGTATAGCTATGACGGTAACTACGCCTACTACCTGGAGAAAAAAGCCGCCGCAGAAGCGGCCGATCAAAGTCGGCAACGGAAACACGCTGGAGTCCTACGACGAGAACTGGAATGGCTCCAACGGGGTGCTAAGGCTCGTAGCACCAAACAGAAAGCCCGTATTGATCGCATCAGCGACATGCAAAATCAGCAGTTTAAGCAGATCCAGGGGTCAGTAGACATCTCTACCGCTGGCCGGCGAATTGGTAAAAAGGTGGTGGAACTGGAAGGAGTCTCTAAGGCCTATGGCGATCGAGTTCTATTCCAGGACATCAGCTACGCCTTTACCCCCCAAGACCGGGTAGGCATTATTGGTCCCAACGGAGTCGGTAAGTCTACCCTGATGAATATCATTACCGGACGGTTACAACCAGACAAAGGAACGGTAGAAATTGGATCCACTATCCATATTGGTTATTTTGACCAGCACTCTGAGGATCTAGATGGCAACCCTAACCAGCGAGCGATCGAGTATCTCAAAGAAACCGCCGAACTGGTCACCACCGCCGATGGTAGTGTAATTACCGCCAGTCAAATGCTAGAAAGGTTTTTATTTACTCCCAACCAACAGTACGCTCCCCTACACAAATTATCGGGGGGTGAGCGACGTCGGCTATTTCTATTGCGAGTACTGATGCAGGCCCCTAATTTACTCATTCTGGACGAACCCACCAACGATCTGAGACATCCAAACCCTGGGAGTACTAGAAGAATACCTGGAACAATTTAACGGCTGTGTCATCGTGGTATCCCACGATCGCTATTTTCTAGACCGTACCGTTCATACCATTTTTGCCTTTGAGGAGGCAGGCCGCCTACGCCAGTATCCCGGTAATTATTCTCTCTACCTTGACTATAAACAAACCGAGGTGGCAGCAGCCAAGGCGAAAGCAGTAGCGCCGACCATAACCAGCGCCAGGGCTGAGACTAAAAAGCCCCGGTCAACACCAGGGGCAGATCAACCTCAGCCCCTCTCCTTTAAAGAAAAGCGAGAATACGAACAGCTAGAAACTCAGATTGAGGCCCTAGAGACCGAAAAGCAGAGGGTAGAAGCCCAGCTCTACGGTCAGACCAGCCAGGACTACGCCACGGTCACCCAGCTTTCTGAACAACTGGCTAGCCTTACCCATCGTCTTGATCAAGCTATGGAACGCTGGTTACATCTGGCCGATTCGGATGGATGGCTAGGTTCCCCAGAGTGGTCTCTCCCCTGCTCAGATTCGGGAAATTCCTTTAGGCTAGAAAAAACTATTGCCCCCTGCCATGGCTGCCGACTCTATCCTGACTATCACATGGATCCACTGTATTGAGGATATCGCTGAAGCCGCCTGGGATGCCCTGAGCCCAACCGCTGTCTACGCCTTTTCTGGAATGGAGCTGGCTAAACAACTTGGAGCGATCGGGCAGTATCACCGCCAATACTGGCTGGCAGCCCTGCCACCTCACCCTCTGGCGTGGTGCTAATCTGGTGGCCGCTGCGCCTATGTACTTGAAGGGACATAGCTACGGTGAGTTTGTCTTTGACCATCAATGGGCAGAGCTGGCCGATCGCCTGGGAGTTACCTACTATCCTAAGCTTTTGGGAATGGCTCCCCTCACACCGGTAGAGGGATATCAATTTTTAATTGCCCCCGATGAGGATCAGGCGGCCATTACCCTCACTCTGGTCCAGGCTATTGATCGCTTCTGCCAGCACCAGGGAATTTCCAGTTGTCACTTTCTCTATGTTGACCCAACCTGGCGAGACACCATGACCCAACTGGGTTTTAGTGCCTGGTTACACCATAGTTACATCTGGCAGAATCAGGGTTTTAAGGACTTCGAAGACTATCTGGCCCAGTTCAACGCTAACCAACGCCGCAATATTAAACGAGAGCGCCATTCCCTGGTTACAGCCGGACTGGACTTGCAGGTACTCAGACAAGAGGCGATTAGCCATTCTCTTTGCAACTTAATGTACGACTACTACGCTGACACCTGCGATAAGTTTGGCTGGTGGGGCAGTAAGTACTTAAACCGTCAGTTTTTTCAAAGACTACACCACAACTATCGGCACCGCCTGGTTTTTTTTGCAGCCTACGGGGAAGACCGCAACCTGCCGGTGGGCATGTCCTTTTGTGTCACCAAGGGCGATCGCCTCTACGGTCGTTATTGGGGATCCCAGGTAGAACTAAATCATCTCCACTTCAACGCCTGTTACTATACTCCCATCGAGTGGGGTATAGGCCACGGTATTCAAATTTTTGATCCCGGCGCTGGCGGACGGCACAAACAACGCCGGGGCTTTCCCGCTACCCCCAACCATAGCCTGCACCGGTTTTACCATCCTCGCCTAGAAACCTTACTGAAACGCTACATAGTCGAGGTCAATGAGCTAGAACAAAAAGAGATCCAAACCATTAACGCCAGCCTACCTCTAAAGCTAAATCCTACCTGACCTTCCCCAGCCTGAGATAAATTACTCTATCCATCGGTGTGGGATGGAATACAGGTATACTCAATCTATTTAGTCGGTCCTGAATAGCTATTTATCCTTGATTCCCCCTATGGTTCGCCCACGCCTACCCCAAATCTATCTACACCTGGCCAGCGGCCTGATAGTCGCCCTCTCCATGCTAATCGGTAGTTGCTCCATAACCTCCGCTAGAACCCCTAGCGGACTAGCGGATAACCTGATCACCCCTAGTGCCCAGCAACTGCCGGTGACAGCGGTGGTTCACCTAGGGCAGGAGGAAATTTTTCTGGAAGTAGCCAGTACCCCAGAGCAGCAGTCCCTGGGATTAATGTATCGAGATCCACTCCCTAACGATCGGGGCATGGTGTTTCCCATCCTCTATCCTCGTCCAGTCAGCTTCTGGATGAAAAACGTATCCGTTCCCCTGGATATGGTGTTTATCTATCGAGGAAAAATTCGGGCAATCCTGGCTAACGTCCCCCCGTGTCAGGTCGATCCCTGTCCTATCTACGGTCCTAAGAACCAGATAGTTGACCAGGTGATCGAGTTACGTAGTGGACGGGCCGCAGAACTAGGCTTATCGGTGGGAGATGGAGTAACCATTAAACCCCTGAGCCGCTAAGGGCTTAAAACCTGGTTACTTTAACCAGCCCTTAAGCCGGGACGCCACTTGAGGCCGCCGCAATTTTCGCATAGCCTTGGTTTGAATCTGCCGAACCCGTTCTCGAGACAAATTAAAAATACTACCCACTTCTTCTAAGGTATGGGTTTCTCCAGTAGTTAACCCGTAGCGCAGGGTAATAATATCTTTTTCACGTTCGGTCAGCACTTCCGTTAATACGCTGGTAATTTCCTGGCGCATCATGTTTTCACTAATTTTTGACTCTGGAGTTTGGGTGCTACTATCCTCTAGTAACTCCATTAATTCCGTATCTTCGCCCTTACCGACACGGTGGTTTAGTGACAGCGATCGCCGCCTCACCTGTTGCAGACTTCTCAACTGTTCAACGGTGACATCGAGAGTGGTCGCCAACTCCTGTTCGGTTGGATTACGCTGAAGATCGCGACGTAGATCTCGATGGGCTTTTTTTAACTTGTTCAGCTTCTCAACAATATGAATTGGTAAACGAATAGTTCGGGCATCATTGGCGATCGTGCGGGTAATACCCTGACGAATCCACCAGTAAGCATAGGTAGAAAACTTATATCCCTTATCTGGATCAAACTTCTCTGTAGCTCGATTTAGACCCAGAGCACCCTCTTGAATTAGATCTAGAAAAGGTACACCCCGGTTTAAATAACGCTTAGCGATAGAAACAACCAATCGTAGATTAGAGCGAATCATACGACGCTTGGCCGCCCGTCCCTCTTGCAATTTTTGAACAAATTCTCCATTGCTTAGCTTTAAGCGAGTTAACATCTCGGGTCGGGTAGGTTTACGACCCAACTCCTTGGTTAATTTCTCACTGGCGGTGTCCACTTTAGACAGAAAACGCACCTGTCGAGCTAGCTCAATTTCTTCACTTGCTTCCAGCAGAGGATAGCGAGCCATCTCTTTAAAGAAAGCTCCTACCGCATCGTCGGTTAGCGTTTTACTATAACCCGACAAGCCCATTTCTGACATCTCGCTAACCTGGGAAAACTTTGCCAGGACCTCCCGATCCTCCTCCCAGGCTATGGCTTCAGGCATAAAGTCGCTATCCACTAAAGAAGCCTGATCTGGAATCACACTAAAATCATTAGCCAGGTCATCCAGGGGACTATCTGACCAGCTAATAGATCTGTCTAAGTTGGGGTTAAATGTAGTGGTCATAGGAGCAATAAAACTGTATAACTACAGACTTGAATCATGTATACGGGTGACTCAGGAGACAACCACCGGTAGCTGAAACTTTTCGGTTCTTAGATTGATTTTGTGAGTCCACAATACGTATTTTTTTCGCATTTTCCAGGTAATGTAACATTTCTTTGACATCTTGCGTAGTGTAACGGATTTTGAGAATATTGCACCTTCTATCCAAGGCAAAATCATGGCCTTTATTTCCTCTAGGAAGGGACCCTGGTGTAGATAAACCTGCCAGGGCTGGAGAAATTTTAAAATCCAAGACAGAAACTGTCCGGGTATGCTTGAGGGCGATCGCAAAGGTGCCCTACTAAAGTCCAACAGAAATACTATTTAATCATCTGGCTATGCCTCCCGAAGGGGTTAGTAGTCACGCTTCTTGATCGATTGTTTTACACTGTCCTATAGCAATTGATCAAAGTGAAGAGGGGTTATAGCCCCTATCGTGACTAATTTTTTAACTATCCCTCCCATTCAATCTATATAGCTGCCAAAAGTATGGAGAGTGTCTCTATAGTTCAGCCAACCAACTCCTGGGGTTGGGTAAATGTGCTAGTAGATTATGGTGGGACACCTGAGATGTATACCTATTCTCTGCCCGCAGATTTAACAATTCAGGCAGGAGACATTTTAACGGTCCCCTTTGGCCGCCAGATGGTGGGAGCGATCGCTCTAGATTTACTCAGGGAGCTTCCCCCTCATCTTCTAGACCATCCAATTCGGCCGGTGGCAGGTATTATTACGCAGTGTTTTTTCTCCTCCACCTATTGGTCCCTATTACAGCGAATTGCTGACTATTATCAAACTCCCCTGGTGCAGGTTCTCAAGACCGCCTTACCACCAGGGTTATTAGCAAAATCCCAGCGCCGATTGCGGCTTTGTAGTGATTCCATTCCCGCTGATTGGCAAAGTCAGGTATCACCCCCCTGGCCAGGTTACTAACCGAGTTACATCAGTCAGCCCAGCCCGATCTAACCTGGCCATACCTGCTGCGCCGGGGCCATAGCTATCGGTCCATCCAGCAATTGATGCAACGGGGATGGGCCGAATCTTACCTGGTACCACCCCGCATACCCCAGCCCCAACACCGGCAGGCTGTCACCCTCAACTCAGCAACTCTCCCACCCCAGGGTCTAACTACCCGCCAGCAGGAAATCCTGACCATTCTCAAGGACCACGGCGGTAGTCTTTGGCTGAGCGATGCTTTACAACTTTGTCAAACC
The DNA here is from genome assembly GCA_041879365.1 of Nodosilinea sp. LVE1205-7. Lineage (GTDB taxonomy): Bacteria > Cyanobacteriota > Cyanobacteriia > Phormidesmidales > Phormidesmidaceae > Nodosilinea. The sequence continues at coordinate 991,463 of CP089923.1, forward strand.
ACCAGTCCAACTCTAAAACGGTTGGCGCAATCCGGTTGGATCACCATTGCACCTCGGCAAAAACTTAGAACTGAAAACCCTGCTGACCTCACCACCGATCAACCCCAGATGCTTACCTCAGCTCAGGCCCAGGCGCTAAATCAGCTTAACCAGTATCACCAGGCCAGCCAAATTTTACTCCATGGGGTAACTGGCTCGGGCAAAACCGAACTCTATCTTCAGGCCATCGCTCCCCGTTTGGCCGCCGGTCAATCAGTCCTAGTGCTGGTACCGGAAATTGGTCTCACTCCCCAGCTTACCGATCGCTTCCGTCGTCGTTTTGGTCAGCAGGTTTGGGTCTACCATAGCGGCCTATCGGCAGGCGAGCGTTACGACACCTGGCGACAAAGTTTACAAATTGATAGCCCCCTGGTGATTGTAGGTACCCGATCGGCAATATTTATGCCCATTGCTCCCCTGGGCTTAATTATTCTTGATGAAGAACACGACAGTAGCTACAAACAAGACGTAGCTCCCTGCTACCATGCCCGTACCGTTGCCCGCTGGCGAGCCATCCTGGAAAACTGCCCCCTCTTACTGGGTTCTGCTACCCCTTGCCTGGACACCTGGGTGCAATGTCAGGGCTTGATCGCACCCCAGGATCGACTGATGGCCGGCGATCGCTCCCTATCCACTGGCTATATCTCCTTACCAGAACGGGTTCAAGCCCGTCCCCTACCTCTGGTCAAGGTGGTTGACATGCGAGAAGAACTACAGGCAGGCAACCGTAGTATTCTCAGTCGTTCCCTGCAAACAGCCCTCCAGACTATGAAAGCAGAAGGCAATCAAGGACTGCTGTTTATCCACCGCCGGGGTCACAGCAGTTTTGTTTCCTGCCGTAGTTGCGGAACCGTAATCATGTGCCCCCACTGCGATGTCTCCCTCTCCTACCATCAGCCCCATGCCCAGGCTGGCATGAGTCTCCACTGTCACTACTGCGGCTATAGTCAGGCCCATCCTCATCACTGTCCAGAGTGCCACTCCCCCTACCTGAAGCATTTTGGTAGCGGCACCCAGCGAGTGGTAAATGCCCTTAGCGAAACCTTCCCCCAACTGACCTGTATTCGCTTCGATAGTGATACTACCCGCCAGAAAGGCGCCCATCGCACCCTGCTAAACCAATTTGCCCAAGGTAAAGCCGACCTATTAGTAGGCACTCAAATGCTCACTAAAGGCATTGATCTGCCCCAGGTTACCCTGGTGGGAATCATCGCCGCCGACGGTCTGTTATATAGATCAGACTATTGGGCCAGCGAACGGGCCTTACAAACCTTGATTCAGGTAGCCGGGCGGGCTGGACGAGGAGAACAACCTGGCCAGGTAATTCTCCAAACCTATACGCCAGATCACCCCGTTATTGAAGCTGTCATTCAGCATAGCTATACTCCCTTTATTACTGCTGAATGGCAGCAACGCCAGCAACATCTTTATCCTCCAGCGGCTCAATTAGTTCTATTACGCCTGAGTGGCTCTCACCCTGAGGTAGTGGAGCGGATTGCCATGACGATCGCCGACCAGCTCAACAGGAGTCTCGAAAATATTACCCATACCCTGCTGGGCCCGGCTCCTGCCCCTATCCTCCGGGTAGCTGATCGCTACCGCTGGCAAATCTTACTGAAATTTCCCTGGCAAACTGTCCTTCCCGATCTGCAAAACTTAAAACAGATTTGTCCTGCCTCCGTTAATTTAACCATCGATGTTGATCCTCTGAATTTAAGTTGATCTTGATTACAAAGCAGGTCAAATCAACAGTCGGAACATTGTATGGAGGTAAGAACTTAGAGAATTAGAAAAATTCATGCTGGATAGACTATGGCCTATAAAATCATTTTTCTAGAGCCGAACAGTCCCGACCTATGGCCGACCATCCCCAAGGCTGGGGGTTATACCCCCCTTAGGAGATTTCCTTGCCTTAGCTAGAGTTGGCATATCAAAGTAGACGGTGTTCATCAGGATAGTCACCATGTCACGGGACGCACTGGTTGTTGGCATCAACCACTATCAAACTCTTCCAGCCCTCCAAGCTCCAGCGACTGACGCTGAAGCCGTGGCTCAGTGCCTGGAAAGTTTTGGTGAATGCCGAGTATCCCGGATGCCAGAGGCGATTCGTCATCAAAAACCCGTAATTAATCGGCAAGCCGGGGTTACCACCGCCATGCTAGAAGCGGCTTTGATTCGCTTGTTTAAGCCAACTGGTAAAAATATCCCCGAAACCGCCATTTTTTATTACTCCGGCCATGGCCTACAGCGCCATGCCGGCATTCAGGAAGGCTACTTAGCTACCAGTGAGGCTAACCCCGCCGCCGGTCACTATGGCCTTTCCCTATACTGGCTACGGCGTCTTCTCCAGGAGAGTCCCGTCCGACAGCGGGTGATTTTGCTAGATTGCTGCAACAGTGGAGAACTTTTCAATATTTTAGAAGCTGATCCTGGGGCCCGGTCCGGTACCGATCGCCTGTTTATGGCGGCATCACGGGAATACGAACCGGCCTACGAAGCCCTGGATGGCCACCATAGCGTTTTTACCCAAGCTTTACTGGCTGGCCTCAATCCCTATAAAGTTGAGGGAGGTTTAGTCAATAGCCATTCCCTCACCAATGCAGTCAACCGCAGTCTCAAGGGAGAGCTACAGCAGCCCTTATTTGAAAGTTCTGGAACCGAAATTGTGCTCACCCGTGTGACGGGGACCATGACAGCGGCCCCTGTGGCTTCTCCCTCCACCCTCAATCGCCTCAAACACCTTAGCTACAACGTTTGTCCCTTTCAGGGTTTAGCTCCCTTCCAGGTGGCTCACGCCAGTTTATTCTTTGGTCGGGAGGAGCTGGTTCAAACCCTGGTAGAAAAGGTTAAACAATCTCGTTTTTGCGCCCTGGTAGGGGCTTCTGGTATAGGCAAGACATCGATTTTACAGGCGGGGTTAATGGCTTCCCTGCAACAGACCCCTGACCATGGTTGGGATATACGTTACCTCACCCCTGGCCATACTCCCTTGCAGCGGTTGGCTGAAGCCTTTGTTGACGCCCAGGCTAGTGGCCTGGATCGGGCTACCCAAATGCGCCAGGCCGAATCTTTTCTGACCCAGGGTGGAGAAGGATTGTGCCAGCTGCTCCAGGCAATGACGGTCAGCCATTCCAGGGTGAGCACTAAACCCCGTCCGCTACTACTAGTGATTGATCAGCTAGAGGAAATGTGGAGATCCCCCGTTTCCCTTGAAGTAGAACAGCAACGACGACAACTCCTGGAAGCCTTAGTTGCAGTGGTTAACCAACCTGACCTGGCTGTGCATGTAGTGGTTGGTTTGCGAGCTGACTATCTGGGCCAGCTGGCTATGGTGCCGAACCTGGCTGACCTGGTACGGCACCATAGCCTGACGGTGACCGCCATGAGCTATGAGCAAATTAAATCCACCATTGTCGGACCGTTAGAGAAAATTGGGCTGCACTATGACGCCAATCTGATTTACACCCTGTTGCTAGATGTGGTGGGAGCTCCAGGTGATCTGGCCCTATTGCAAATGGCCCTGAAGGAAATCTGGCGCTGCCGTCAATCCGATCCCACCGGACAGGATCCACCTCGCTTAACCCTGGATGCCTACGCAGAATTAGGAGGAATTCGCCAGTTACTGAGTCAGCGGGCCCATCAACTCTACGAAACCCTGACAGAAACCGATAAGCAAGCAGCCCGACGAATTTTCCTCAGTCTGTGTGAATTTGGTGAAGGGATTAGCCTCACCCGGCGTCAGGTACAGTTGCCAGAACTGATCACTCCCCAGCTAGACCGGGCCCAAATTCTCCATACCCTAGAAAAACTCATTGGTGCCCGGCTGGTAATCGCCCAGAGTCAGGTTAGCCAGGGCGGGGCCGATCAGTCCCTGGTGCCAACTCTGCTGCCGACCTGGACCGCTAACCAGGGAGAATCGCGCTAACCCTACCCCCCTTCAGGCTGATCCCAGGGATGGAGAAGGAGTTGACCTATGGGGGTTGCCGCCCCATTTCGATATTGCCCACGAATCCTTAATTCGCACCTGGCCCCTACTGCAGGAATGGTTGCAGGAGGAACCCAGGATTCTACGGCAACAACGTATGCTGGAGGTGGCAGCCCAGGAATGGCATCGACAAAACTGTGGCGATCGGTCCGGATACTTTCTCTCTCCAGACCGTCTAGCCGCTGCTAAAAGCCTTCAAACTAACTATCCTGATAGTATGTCAATCCAGGTACTGCGCTATCTCCAGGCCTGGGAACGGTACTGTCGTCGCTGCACCCGTAAGCGCCAGTTAATGAGACTACTGGTACCAGTCAGTTTGGCCGCAGGGATGGTGGTCACCTATGGCTATAACCTAATCCGCAGTGCCCAGCTCTCCTGGCCTGTTAACCAGCCTATTGCTGTGGTTCATCCCACCCCGAGCAACAGCCTATCTCCTGGCCCAGAGCATCCATCTCCTACTCCCGAGCGCTTGCCCGTCGCCATTGCTCCCCTGGCACCGAGGCTCAAAATTCTCCCATCCCCATTCTTTACTACGGTCAAAACTCCTCAACCCCTCCATGGTCAAACCCATCAGGATATTGTGGCCCTGGGGCACCTGGATAAGGTGGCAGAATGGGCTGACCCTAATCGCCCCAATAGCCTGATTCAAGTTTGGTGTGGCCGCAGCCATCCCCAACCCCTTTGCCTTACCCTTAGTACCGGTAAGTTAGGTCAGGTTCCAGCTCTAGTACAGCCGTAGGTGGACCCATCGGTTAAGCTAATTTCGACGGAATTAGTGGGCCATGGATCGGTTATTGCGACTTACCCATTCCCGGTGGCAGCGGTAGTCTGACTAAGTTAGCACTCATTCTGATAGAGTGCTAAGTTGGTCACTGGAGAGCTGAAAACAGGACATGGCAAAAAGAGTTTCCTTTGATGAGGCTTCACGGCAGTCCCTCGAACGAGGCGTAAACGCCCTCGCTGACGCCGTTAAAATTACCCTTGGTCCCCGGGGGCGAAATGTGGTGCTGGAGAAAAAGTACGGGGCTCCTCAAATTGTTAACGATGGTATTACCATCGCCAAAGAAATTGAATTAGAAGATCCCTTCGAGAATTTAGGGGCTCGCCTCATGCAGGAGGTGGCCTCTAAAACTAAGGACCTGGCGGGTGATGGTACAACCACCGCTACGGTGCTGGCCCAGGCTATGGTCAAAGAAGGACTGAAAAACGTTGCCGCTGGCACTAATCCTGTTGGTCTGCGGCGAGGCATTGAAAAGGCCGTCCAAACCCTGGTGACTGAGATTGCTGCGGTTGCCAAGCCGGTGGAAGGTAATGCCACCATTGCTCAAGTGGCTACGGTTTCCGCCGGTAGCGATGAGGAAATTGGGGCCATGATTGCCGAGGCCATGGATAAGGTAACTAAGGATGGGGTGATTACTGTAGAAGAGTCTAAATCTCTCTACACCGAGCTGGATGTAGTAGAAGGCATGCAGTTTGACCGGGGCTACATCTCCCCTTACTTTGTTACCGATCAGGAACGCATGGTGACCGAGCTGGAAAACGCTCGGGTGTTGATTACAGACAAAAAAATTGGTTCCATTCAGGATCTGGTGCCGGTACTAGAACGGATTGCCCGGGAAGGGGCACCCCTATTAATTATCGCTGAGGATATTGAAGGCGAGGCCCTGGCTACCCTAGTGGTAAACAAAGCTCGGGGGGTTCTGAATGCCGCTGCAGTGAAAGCTCCTAGCTTCGGCGATCGACGTAAGGCCATGCTGCAAGATATCGCGGTTCTGACCGGCGGGCAGGTGATTTCTGAAGAGGTTGGGTTAAACCTGGAAACCGCCGATCTGTCCATGCTGGGTAAGGCCCACAAAGTCACCATTACCAAGGACAATACTACCCTGGTTTCCGACAGCGGTAATAAAGCCGATATTGACAAGCGCATTGCCCAAATCCGTCAGGAATTGGAGCGCACTGAATCGGATTACGATAAAGAGAAACTTTCGGAGCGCCTGGCTAAACTGGCTGGAGGGGTAGCGGTTATTAAGGTGGGTGCTGCCACTGAAACCGAGCTAAAGGACCGCAAGCTCCGCATTGAAGACGCTCTGAGTGCCACTAAAGCGGCCGTAGAAGAAGGCATCGTACCCGGTGGTGGAGTAACCTTGTTGCATCTGGCTCCTAAACTGGAGACTCTGAAGGCTACTCTAAAGGATCCGGCTGAGGCGGTGGGAGTTAGTATCGTCCAACGAGCGGTAGAAGCACCCCTACGTCAGATTGCTGACAATGCTGGCCAGCAGGGATCGGTGATTGTAGAAAAGGTCAAAGCTCAAAGCTTTCCCCTAGGTTATAACGCCCTGACTGGGGCCTACGAAGATCTGATTCAGGCTGGTATTATTGACCCCGCTAAAGTGGTCAGATCGGGATTGCAAGATGCCGCCTCGATCGCCGGTATGGTACTAACTACCGAGGCTCTGGTGGCTGAAATTCCTGAGCCTACCCCTCCCGCTGGTGATCCCGGTATGGGCGGTATGGGTGGCATGGGCGGTATGGGCGGTATGGGTGGCATGGGCATGATGTAATTCGACAGATCCTACCGCCCCATTGCAGGCACTCAAATTGCAACTTGGGTGTCTGCAATGCTACTACACCAGGTTTTGACCCCAGAACGAGTGCATCCCAGTTTTGCAAGTTTGCCCTCATCCCCCAGCCCCTTCTCCCAAAAAGGGAGAAGGGGAGCCGGATTCAAAGTCCCTCTCCCGCCTTGGGAGAGGGATTTAGGGTGAGGGCTACAAAAGTGGGATGTACCCCCCAGAACTTTAACTCTTGGCGAGTATCGATTTATCCCTTTAAAGTCGGCAACTATTCGTCTGAAGATCAGTCTGGGGACCGAGATACATCAAAGCCTCGGCAATGACGTCCCTGGGGATGCTGGCGTGCGGTTTGGTCGGACCTCTGGCTATTTTTTACTAGGGGATCACGACGACTATCGGTGGCAAAGCTAGCGCACAACTGGTAGCGGCGATCGCTGAGGCGCTGATAGCCGTAGGGCTGGTTGGTAATGGGATCGGTAGGGCTAGCATCTGAGCTCAGCCCTTGAGGTAATTGATAGTGGCTAGGATCCGCCAGATAATCTTGATGCAATTTGTCAGCAATGGTGTCAAGGTCTTGCCAGCGCTGCTGGTCCGCTGCGATCGACCGCTGTCGGCTGGGGCTGCCCACTAACCAAAAGCCAGCCACGACACCTACTCCTACAGCTATGGTGGCAGCGGTAGCAAAGACCCGGTCTAAGGAGAGGGTTTTCATAGAATTGGTCCTTTAGGGAGTTATTCGCTTAGGTTTAACACTAGGACTACGACTAATCCACTGACCGTAGTACCAGAGCACTCCCCCATCTAGCAGTAGAATTACTAAAATCTTGCACCAGAAACGTAGACTCACCTCTCCCCGCAACAAAGAGGTGAGCAACGCTATCAGGGTACCCAGCATAATCAAAGCTGCTAGCCAAAGGGTGAGATAGGTGAGCCATTTCCGTACTCCTGAAAAGTACTTTTCGGGATAGGCGGCCAGATCACGATTAATCGTTCCCATCACCACCAGATACACTGGATAGGCGACCAGAAGCCGAGCCAGGGCGAAGGATATCTGCCAGGAGGGTTCGTCGTAGGAAGGATTGAGATTATCGGGAATCCAGTGTTGAATCACAACAAAAGCCATGCTTCCAAGGGCCTGAATCCAGATAGATAGGGTGGTAAAGGCTAATAAGTAGAGAAAAGCATCACGAGAGAGACCTGCCGAACTACCCCGAGGATTGGGTATAGAACGACCGATCAGACTTTCGTATACCTGGGCAAAGGCTCGATCAATCTGGCGTTGGGGCCAGCCGTAGTTTCGTAGCATCTTGGCCATAAACTCATCGCTACAGCCTCGACTACGGGCAGCCTGAATAAATTCCACCAGCTCCTGGAAATCATCCGTTGGGTCGGGCGCTAGAGGCATTGGTTAACTAATCAAATGTTGACAACTCTATTAAAACTTTATCTCAACATTTGGCCTTGGTGAGTTGCTCAAGGCTGCTGTCCTTCCCAGGGTTGATTGATGTACTATAAAATCACTGGAAAAGGAAATTTAAAACAAATTAATTAAATTAAGTTAAATTAATCAAAAGTCAAATAAGCATTGAAAGAGTTGAAGGGTTTAATTAGTTCATCAATAGGTCATCAGGGAAGTCCATGGAGCCACATTCTACTGCAGCATCTTACCTATCAGAGAAGTCTTCAGAGACTTCTCTGACAGAGAGTTCACTCCAACTCGAGTCACGGCTGGGCACCTCTGTTCCCCAGCACGAAGTTAGGGAGCTTTATCGACGATTTCGTAAGGCCAGCCTTGAGTCTACGGCTCGAGAGCTACAGAAGCAGCAGTACGATCATATCCGTCAGCAGGTTGAAATTCTCAATGTATCGATCGACAATTTTTCCGTTACTGACTTTTTGAGCCAGCTTAATCAGGGTGTTGTTTTTACTCCCAACGTTGACCACCTGATGAAGTTGCGAAAAGACCAGGACTTTGTGGCCGCCTACAGTCAGGCTGATTTTCGTATCTGTGACAGCCAGGTGTTGATGTTGGCTGCTAAATTTTTAGGTAAACCAATCCAGGCAAAGATTTCTGGATCCGATCTTTTTCCTTTGTTCTGTGAGCACCATCGTCACAACGATAATATTAAAATTTTTCTCCTCGGGGGGGCAGAGGGAGTAGCGGCTCGAGCCCAGGCCAATATTAATGGTCGTATTGGTCGTGAAATTATTGTTCAGGCCCATTCACCCTCCTTTGGCTTTGAAAAGAATTTAGAAGAATGCAATCATATTCTGGACATGATTCGCCAGTCTTCGGCTAACGTTCTGGTGGTAGGAGTAGGTGCTCCTAAGCAAGAAAAATGGATTGCTCAGTATAAGAGCCAATTGCCCTCTATCGATATTTTTATGGCGGTAGGAGCTGCCATTGATTTTGAAGCTGGTCACAAACCTAGGGCTCCCCAACTGATTAGCGAGTTGGGTTTGGAATGGCTCTATCGACTGGTTTCTGAGCCCAAACGGTTGTGGAAACGCTATCTACTGGATGACCTACCCTTTCTCTGGCTAATTATCAAAGAACGGTTAGCCCAGTAGGCAAGCCTTAAAAAGCTACCGTTAATACAGTTGATGTTATAGGGTTCTGGTGATTGGTGAGGTAAATAGAAAAATCGGAGGCAAGGGAGATTGTACCGTTTGCCTCCTACTTAATCAGCCATAGTTAGATGCTGGCTACACTTAACAGGCGTCAAAGCCTTACAGGGGGCGGTAGGTACGATAATTAATGCCGGGGAAAATATTGTCCACCGCCTCTACCTTCTCTAGCCAACCAGCATCGATCTTGCCCTGCAAAATATCATCCCAGAGCTTTTGGAAGCGCATCAGGTGCGATCGGGTACGACGCACCGCGTAGGGTACCATGGTACCGGTCCGCATAATGAACGCCCAGTCGGAGGACTGAGCCAGCAGCAGTTCCCGAGCCGCCTGATTCAGGGCTCGCCACTCTAACTCATCGGCGGGTTCCCGCTTGGCCAAATCGATCATCCGTTCTGCCGCCTTGTGGAGGTGAGGATAAATCCAGGAATTGGTTTCGTTTAACCAGTATTCATGGAAGCCCTTATAGCCCCAACTGGATTGGGAAGGCCGACACACCTGCTGGGTAGGATGGGCCCGTAGGTAATCGGCCAGGTGGGTCATTGTGTAGGTACTCTGATCGTGCCAGCTCTTACGGAAGAGATAATCCAGGAACCAGGGACCTTCGTACCACCAGTGGCCAAACAGCTCGGCATCGTAGGGAGAAACAATGATGGGGGGGCGTTGCATCAGGTTGTGCAAATGGTTAATTTGCTGCTCCCGGTTGTACATAAAATTACCGGCGTGTTCAGCAGCTTTCTCCTTTGCCCAGTAGGGATCGTAGAGGTCTTTGTCGGAGAGACCCAAACCCTTGCCGGTAATCTTGTGATATTTAATACCCACATTTTTGCGCTGACCATTAGGCATAATGTAGGGCTTGATGTATTCATACTCCGCATCCCAACCCAGGTCACGATAGAATTCTCGATATTCGGAAGCGCCCGGGTATCCCACCTGGGAAGACCATACCTGTTGGGAAGACTCGTGGTCGCGACCAAAGGCCGCTACCCCACTTTCAGTAAAGATCGGGGCGTAGGATCCAAAACGGGGCCGGGGCCGAGCGTAGAGAATGCCGTGACCATCGGTGAGAAAATAGCGCAGACCAGCGTCAGCCACCATCCTTTCTAGACCTTCGTAGTAAGCACACTCTGGTAGCCAGATGCCCGACGGCGATCGCCCAAAGGTTTCCTGGTAATGCTCCACCGCCACCTGAATCTGAGCCCACACCGCCTCCGGATACATTTTCATCAGCGGCAGGTAACCGTGGGTAGCCCCGCAGGTGATGATTTCCAGGTTGTTGGTCTCCTGATACTGCTTAAAGGCGGTGACCAGGTCACCGCTATAGCTTTCCCACACCTGGCGGACATGATTAAATTCCTGGGCATAGGTTTCTGCCAGATAGCGCAGGTGACCGTGGTGGGTATGGCGCTCTACCTCTAGTTCAGTCAACTCCTCTAGCTGGGCCAGGTGAGCATCGAAACGCTCCTGTAGTAGGGGATCCCGCAGCATGGATACCAGCGGCGGAGTCATACTCATGGTCAGCTTAAAATCAATACCATCTCGCTTTAGCCCCTCAAACATGGTCAGCAGGGGTACATAGGTTTCAATGATGGCTTCGTACAGCCACTCTTCCTCCAGCACATAGTCACTTTCGGGATGGCGAACGTAGGGTAAGTGGGCGTGGAGAACCAGGGCGAGATATCCGATAGCCATAGGTGTGGTGGGGAAAAGGAAGAACGGCTCAATACAACTCATTGAAAAGATTCTAAAGCAAAACTTAAGCACTAAAAGTTCTGTAGTTTGTATCCGTTACTAATCACTACGTTTCCAGAAGGGCTACTCCTGACTGCCCTGTAAAAGACGGTGAAAAAGACTGAGGGAGGGAGGTTCCCAGGTTTTCGAAAAATCACAGTACAATGCAAACAGTTCCCCTAATTGATCCACCTCCAGGAAGAGCTATGGCACTATTAACAACAGGAAAATCTTTCATTCGAGATGTGGAAACCCAGGGCGCTGTTGCCGTACGCATGCCTCTAGAAGGGGGTTTCGAAGGGCGCTATGAGCGCCGCCTTAAGGCAACTGGCTACGAAATTTTAAAGTTAACGGCGCGGGGGCTGGGTGATCTGTCAGCCTATCTTACCGATATCCATGGCGTTCGTCCTCCTCACCTGGGTAAGAAAACCATTGGTAACCAGGCAGCGGTGGGTTATACCTATTTTATTCCCCCAATACTAACTTACCGTCTAGAAACCCTGGCTCCCCAGGCTAAAGGCATGGTGCTATGGCTGATTGAGGGCCATATTTTATCTCGGCAAGAGGTTGCCTATCTAGTGAACTTACCCAGTCAGGAGCCCCGGGTAAAACTGGTGGTAGAAATGGGCGGAGAGCGTTACTTTAGCTGGCAACCCCTGGTCAATTTCCTGTAACTTTCATCCATTTTATTTTTTCATTGACTGCCCTGGCAAATTCTGTTGACTATCCAGCCCGTCCCCTGCGATCGCTGCAAGCTGGTCAATGGGTTAAGCTCATTTGCGGAGCCAGCTACCAGGATATGCCAACTATTCGATCACTGGTGATGATCTATACCCTGGCGGATGTAGATTGCATTGATCTGGCGGCTGATCTGGCGGTTGTAACCGCTGCTCGACAGGGATTAGCAGATGCTCAAGTGGGGTTAGATAGCCCAAATCGACCCTGGCTCATGGTGAGCCTTAACGATGGGGAAGATCCTCACTTTCGTAAGGCCAGCTTTGATTCGACAGCCTGTCCCCAGACCTGTCCCCAGCCCTGTGTCACCATTTGTCCGACCGCTGCCATTGACCTGAGCGAGCCGATTCGTCCTGGTGTGCTACCCCAACTCTGCTATGGCTGTGGTCGTTGTCTGACCATTTGCCCGGTTGGTCAGATTGTTGCCCAGTCCCATCAGGTTCGCCCCGAGGATCTGCCGCCTGAACTCTGGAGTCAAATTGATGCGATTGAAATTCATACTCAAACCGGTCACCATACCAACTTCCAGCAGCTCTGGCAGCGCTTACAGCCCTGGATTGGCCAGCTTAAGTTAATTTCTATCAGCTGTCCCGATCATCCCCAGGTAGTGGACTATCTACAGTACCTCTACAGCATCATGGCTCCCCTATCCCTACCCCTGATTTGGCAAACCGATGGGCGTCCCATGAGTGGAGACCTGGGGAAGGGCACTACCCATGCCACCCTACGGCTGGCCCAAAAGCTTTTAACCGCCAACTTACCGGGCTATGTGCAGTTGGCGGGAGGGACTAATCACCATACGGTTAGAAAAATGCTAAATCTGGGACTGGTGGAACCCGATAGTCGAGAGACGATCGACTCCGCCGTTGCTCCATCGACCACGCCAACCCTGGCCGGTATTGCCTACGGCAGCTACGCTCGTACCCTGGTCCTGTCCAGCCTGGAGAGTGATCGCCCTGGCCCCCTGAGCCCAGCTACCCTCGCCCCACAACTACGGCAAGCTCGACGGTTGGTCGGACAGTTAAAATCTAGAAATACGGAAGATTTTACAGATCTATAGAGGCCCTGTTTTTTTATTTCCCTACCGCATCCCCTAAACTTTTCTATGGTTAGCGATCCCAGCCAACGGTTTTCAGACTTTGATCCTGCCCTTACTGGTCCATCCAACGCCGCTGGTGATACCCAGCCCAGGGTCGCCGAAACTATGGATAAGTCCTCCTTTCCAACCGATGATCTGAACCAACTGCTGAATATTTTGCCACCCCCCTGGGGCAAAAATTAGCCAGCCATCCCCAACGCCATAGTCTGGTAGAAGTTATTCTTGACCTGGGTCGCCTACCGGAGGCTCGTTTTTTTGCCGGTGCAGAATATCTGACCCAGGTACCGGTTAGCCATGCCGACTTAGAATACTGTATCCAGCGAGTAGGAGCCTTTGGCGACGATAACCGGGCTGGTATTGAGAAAACCCTGCACCGGATTAGTGCTATGCGGAATCGCTCCGGTGTAATTATTGGTCTCACCTGCCGGGTCGGTCGAGCGGTATTTGGTACCATTGGCCTGATTCGAGACCTGGTGGAAACGGGTAAATCGATTTTAATGTTGGGGCGACCGGGGGTCGGTAAGACTACGGCCTTGCGGGAAATTGCCCGGGTACTGGCGGATGACCTGGAAAAGCGGGTGGTGATTATTGACACTTCTAACGAAATTGCTGGTGATGGAGATATTCCCCATCCGGCCATTGGGCGGGCCCGGCGGATGCAGGTTGCCCATCCTGAAGAGCAACATCGGGTAATGATTGAAGCTGTAGAAAACCATATGCCCGAGGTGATCGTCATCGATGAGATCGGCACTGAGTTGGAGGCCCTGGCTGCCCGCACCATTGCGGAACGGGGAGTGCAACTGGTGGGCACGGCCCACGGTAACCGCCTGGAGAATCTGGTGAAAAATCCCACTCTCTCCGATCTGATCGGTGGTATTCAGTCGGTTACCCTGGGAGACGAAGAAGCACGTCGTCGTGGTAGTCAAAAAAGTGTACTGGAGCGTAAGGCTCCTCCCACCTTTGACATTGCTATCGAAATGTTAGAGCGGCAGCGATGGGCAATTCACGACGATGTTAGCGTGACCATTGACAATCTACTGCGAGGGCGACAGCCGGGACTGCAAATCCGTACCCTGGATGATCAGCAAAAGATCGTCATTACCCACGAGCTACCCAATTCAGGTCGAGAAGTGAATCGACCAGCCCGCCTGGGTCTGGGATGGCGATCGACAGGACAGATGTTACCCTTGCCCGGAGCTCAGCCTGCCCTGGCTATTTATAGCGATCGCAACTCCCCCTCCCTTTCCAGCCCTCCCTCCAGCTTTGCCGGGGAGGCAGCCGATGACCGCGGGGAACCCCTGGATCAAACCCCTGATGCTCCCCGATTAGATGCCCACGGTGAGGATATCCTGAGGCTGTATCCCTACGGTATCAGTCGCTATCACCTTGATCGCTTGATTCAGACCCTGCACCTGCCCATCACCCTCACCAAGGATTTAGACAGTGCAGATGCGGTGCTGGCCCTCCGGGCGCAAGGAAAGGGTCAGTCCAGGCTCAGGCACATAGCAGAGGGTCGCCACCTGCCTGTTCATCTGGTGAAGTCCAACAGTATTCCCCAAATTACCCGAGCCCTACAGCGCCTGCTAGATCTAGAAGAGGATCCCACCCGACTGAATCTTGATGTTTTTAGTCGTAGCGGTGCCGACGACGAACTAGAAGCGCTGGAGGAAGCCCGTCTGGCGGTAGAACAAATTGTTATCCCCAAGGGTCAACCTGTAGAGTTACTGCCCCGGTCCGCCCACATTCGTAAGATGCAGCATGAGTTGGCAGAACATTACCGCCTCAAGTCTCTCAGCTGCGGAGAAGAACCCCACCGGCGACTGCGTATTTATCCAGCTTGAGAACTACTGCCATGCCCCCGGAGTTGACGCTCCAGATCGCCAGAGAGCCTGGGAGAGGCACAGTAAGGATATAAAATAATCTTACCTGAATGACATCAAGCCAATTTGCCCTGTCCTTCATCCCTTGACCTTTTGCGAAAAAATCTATGAAAGCTTTCATCGCTCGTCTTTTTGCCCTGGTACTGGTGGCTGTGATTGGCCTAACCGGGTGTAGTAACGGCACCAGCGGCCAACTAACCGGCGACTATCGCCAGGATACTTTAATGCTTGTTAATAGTTTAAGAACTGCCATCAGCCTGGCCGATGACGACCCAGCTAAGGCTGAATCCCAGGCTGAAGCCAAGGTTATTATTAGTGATTTTGCCTCCCGCTATCGGCGCGATGACTCAGTGGCTAGTTTGAGTTCTTTTACCACCATGCGTACAGCTCTGAATGCCCTGGCTGGCCACTACAGCTCCTACCCCAACCGCCCTCTGCCAGAAAAATTAAAAACTCGCATTGAACAGGAACTTAAGCAGGTGGAAGCGGCCTTGAACCGGGGCGCTTAATGGACTGGAGAATGGTTGTGAGGACTGAGCCGGGGAATGGCGATCGCTAAAACTCCAGATGTTCTCGATAAATTCCTTTCACCAGGTTATCCATAGACTCCTCGGGGCAGCATTCTACCAGGCCATAGAAAGCATCTAAGAGTTTGGCGGCGCTATCCCCCAGTAGGGGACTCAGGCTCCATACATCCTGAACCCAGTCCTGGGGGTCGGTGTCATCAAAAATCATGCGTTCCAGCAAACGTTGGACTTCAACTTTAGAAATAGCCATAGGTAGGGGGTAATTGGGCTGGAGGAATATGGAGAAAAAATGGGTACCCAGACAATGGTTTCTGTACCCAACATAAGCCAATAAATTAGCTAAATCAGCTATGAGCATAGCGCATCAACCGGGGGACAAGCTAGGCCAACCGAAACTACAAGGGGAATACCTCACTCATCAACGGTTTAAACCCTGACGGGGATTGGCTAATAGGGTTGCTAAGGGGGACCGATAGGATCAGGGTGAGGTCGATGGACTATTCCCTCTGTTTTTGATCCACTTTAGCCCTCAAACAGCTCAATTTTGACTAAAAAATCAATCTGCATTTCGCAGGTTGATGAAACGCAGACCTGGTTACGGACTCCAACCCACAGGCGGTGATCCGGTTCAGAGGTACTGGCCATCGTCCCATACGCGTAGCTGGTCAAAAAACATCGGATTTTTGTATAGAGACAACTTTCGTTAATATCCGGTAAATCTAGGGGTAGATCCCTATCTGCAGGCGAATGGATGGGGGAAGATGTTTTTGTTAAGACCGCTAAAACCTCTATATCTAACTTTCTATAGCTAAACCAACCCCCGGTGCAAATAAGCACCGGGGGTTATTTATAGTTTTGGCTAGCGGATTAGCCCTATATGCCGGCTATGGACAGCTCTTGATAGGTCAGGAGCGGGGCAATCTATCGACAAGGGTAGCCGGGGAATAGGGTTTGGTAACGTTTTGACAATAAATCTATGGATTATATTACCCGCCACTTCAGTTTTCTCATTTTTATCGCTTCACCGGCTTTGCCTTTCAGTCAGGCCTGAGGTAAAACTAAAGTCATTTTAGGATTGGAGTCCAGCCCTAGTCGGGAAGACTAGAAAAGCTAGCAAAGGGGATTAGGGTTGGTCTTTTCTGAGAATATAGTTGCATTAGGTTACAATTTCTCGATTTTGATCAGAATGGTTGTCGATCCCCGATTGCGGTGTTAAGGTCGGTAGCAATGGTGATCCAAACCTTCGTAAGGAGAATTAAACCATGATCCTGCCTATTGCCAGACTTGTGGATTAGGTGATCTAGTCAACCGGTATAGGTCTCTATCCTTCCAAACCCTGTAGGGACCGGTGCCGATCATTGTCACCTACGGCTATTGTGCCCATTGCTTTTTTATAACCTTGAACCAGGCAGTAACCCGGGAAAATTTCCGAAGGGGATTTTGCCCTTGGGTTGGCTGTCATCTCACTGCGGGGTTGCCCCGCAGAAGGAGGACAACGATGAACTTTAAAGAAAAAACCGCCCTGGTTACCGGGGCCTCTCGAGGGATTGGGCGAGCCATCGCCCACCGGCTGGCCCAGCAAGGCTGCCAACGAATTTTGTTGCTGGCTCGCAACCGCGATCGCCTCTGCCAGGTGGCGGAGGAACTGGGCCAGTGGGGAGTTGAGGGGGTGGTGTTAGCAGTGGATTTGGCGGACCCCATCCAGGTGAATGTGGTGATTGCCCAGGCCTGGCAACAGTATGGCCCGGTACATCTGCTGGTTAACTGCGCTGGGGTAGCTCACCAAACCCCCTTCCTGCAGGCTCGTCTCCCCCAGGTGCAGGCGGAAATTTCCACCAATCTGGTGGGGCTCTATACCGTCACCCGGCTGGTGGGCCGCCGCATGGCGGTGCGGCGGGAGGGGTGCATTGTCAATGTCTCCAGTTTGATGGGTAAGGTGGCGGCTCCCACCATGGCTACCTACTCCGCCACCAAGTTCGCCATCCTGGGCTTTACCCAGGCCCTGCGCACTGAACTGGCCCCTTACCAGGTGAGGGTGGTGGCGCTGCTGCCTTCTCTCACCGATACCGATATGGTGCGAGGATTTGATTGGTTCCGCTGGGTGCAACCGGTCAGTCCAGAGCAGGTGGCCGAGGCCCTGGTGACGGGCCTGTGGCAGGGCCGCCGAGAGATTTTGGTGGGCTGGCAAAGCCACGGGGCGGTGTGGTTGCAGCGGCTGTTTCCCTGGTTGGTGGAGGCCCTGGTGCAGCAGGCTAGCCCTGGGGTTAAGGCTGCTGTCCCCTACTCTCTGCAACAGCGGATTTCCAGCTAGGGGGCAGGGCTTTCCTAAGGCCCTGGTCTAGACCAGCAGATGAGTTCTAGACCAGGACCTCAGGATTTGATCATCGGGGGAGAGCAGGTCTTTAGAGCTCTACTCTCTACCAGGTACCAATGATTCGGACTGCCTGGCATAAAAACTTTACAGTTGTTGTGGAAGGCTTAAACCCTAGTCAGGTTTCCTGACTATGATAGGAAATTTTTAGCTGGCGTAACATAGCGGTTTTCTTTTGTTGATGGGCCTGCATCCGCTGCCATACGTCCTGAAGAAAAGCCATAGCTTGTTCGATGTAGGGACCTTTATTGAGCATGATACATTCAGCTCGACTACCCAGAACCGTATCGGTTACTTCTGCTCGGGAGGGACGCCCCCCTTTGGCCAGGGTTTCTAATACCTGGGTAGCCCAGATCACCGGTACGTGGGCTGCCTCACAGATCCATAGAATTTCTTCCTGTACCTCCGATAGTCTTTCAAAACCAACCTCTACCCCCAGATCGCCGCGGGCTACCATAACCGCTGTGGGTGGATACTGAAGAGCCGTCAGTAGTAGTTCGGGCAGATGATTAAAGGCCTCCTGAGTTTCAATTTTAAGAATAATACCCAGGTGATTGGCTCTCAGACGACGCAGATGGGTGGCCAACTCTTCGATATCAGTAGCCGATTGGACAAAGGAAAGGGCCACCAGATCGCCATGGCCAGCAATAAACTCCAGATCCTTCAGATCTTTGGGGTGAGAGCCGGCAGGTTGAGATGGGTATCGGGTAAATTAATTCCCTTCTCTCCTTTCAGTTTGGCCTTTCCTCCCAGTACCGACACCAATTCCATGGTGAAGCTGTGGGGCTCTACCCGACGAACGATACCAGCAAAAATGCCGTCGTCAAGGAAGACGCGATTGCCAGGGCGCACATCTTGAAAAATCTGGTCTACTTCACAGCCGATCATCGGCATAGGCTCTTGAGAGACTGCCGGATTGGTCAGCCACTCAGCATAGGCAGGGTTAGAGCTAACCAGACGCAAATAATCGCCAGTGGCCAGCCACAGAGACGGAGTCCGGGGAGGTAAGGGGCCAATGCGATCGACCAACAGTCCTTGCTCTCCTCGCATTAGGGTAACCGAGGTATGGGCCGCAACCTGGGCCCTTTGGCGAGATTGACAACGACAGCAATCAGCGCTGGCTTCGATTATCTCTAGGGTTTGAGACTGGCCCTGGTGATCGGTAAAGACTACCCGATCTCCAGGCTGGGCCTGACCCAGTAGAGCAGAACCTACCGGTAAAACTTTTCCCGATGCTGCCGTAACTTGTAGATCGGACACCAGCCATACCGTAACCCAGCCTCCTGTGTCAGGCTTAGGGTGCCACTTAACCAGCCCTGGTAGTTGGCCCAGAGCGATAGTTCTTAATTTGGGGCCGGCCAGGTCAAAGGAGAGGCGACACTGTTTACCCAGCTTGGCCTCAGCTCGACGGAGATGGTCTACCATTTGCTGCCACTCCGTCACACTATCATGGGCGCAGTTAATTCTCATTATGTCCATACCTTGAGCCAGAAATCCTTCCACCAGTTCGGCAGATTGGCTGGCCTGATTGGGCATGGTGACCATAATCCAGCCGGGTTGGGCCGTCTCACCATAGCCAAATATGGCACTAGCGTGGTCTCTCAGAATGGTATCGGCCACCTCAAAGGTAATTGGCGGTGACTGCCAGAGTTCATCGGGCACTGCCTGATGAACCAGACCATACAGAGTTTGCAACACCGCTTGTAAAGTAGCCATTACGTGGGCTTCTAAACGGCCCAGAGAACTTAAGCCCAATTGCCTCAGATCGGACTGTAAATCCCGCAGGTCATGACGACGCAAGGCTAGATAGTGGATTAGATTGTAGGCAGATTCTCTTAAATCAGGAGCGATTTTGGCCAGGACTGCGGTGTATTCCTGCTCCGCCAGCAGGATTTCCTGGCGTAATTGACTAAGGGATCTTAAGACCCGATCAATCCTCAAACTGCGGGCTAATTCTACCGAGGAGATGCGATCATCCCAGGCTATCTCATCGTTATTAATCATAGAGTTGAGAGTTGAACCCTTTAACTCTATTTTAGAAACTCGGTTCAACCGATTTGGTTAAGAAAAAATAATGGTGGTTACCCTCACCTAGGGGGACAATCGGGCTTTTTTGAGGCGATTCTCTTCGTACCAGTGGGCGATTGCGGGTACCCAGGTAACAAAGTGGGGCCAGATCAATTCACAGAGTTTTTGAGCCTCCAGCTGGGCATCGGCCTTCCACCGTAAATCTAACAGGTGCATCAGGGACCGGGCATTGGCAGACATCACCCAGTGCTGACGAATATCAAAGGGAATTAATCCCCGTGCGTGTTCTTCAGCAAAGCCCTGGTCAATCCGGGTCTTGTAGAGCTGGCTAGCGGCTAAGCACCAATCCAGATCCTGCTGGCGATGCTCTGCGGTGTACTCGTATTTCTTGCCCTGGCGATCGGTGTAAAAACCAAGGGGCCGCAGGTAAAAAACCTCATCAACTAAGCGTTTACCCTCAGCGACGTCAACAATACGTTGACCGGTATAGCGAAAAGACTGTACATCAAAACTAACCCCGACCCGATGGGTGCGGATTTGTTGCATCGTGCTGTGGGGAAACCAACCCACATTGAAAACTATTTGGGGATGCTCTAGGGGGCCGTAGTGGCCCCTACCGCCTTTGAGTAAATTGCTTACCAAAATTTCCCCGCAGCGGCTTTCACTGGGCCATTGATCCCGCTCATGCAGAACAAAACCTTCGGCGTAGTCCTGGTGCATGGCGGCATACATTGTTTGCTGGGGATTGGGGGTTTGGGAAACCACCTCAACGGTAAAGCGTTCCATGGGTTTACCTCAAATGTCCTCGTATTCAACGTACTCCACCGGCCTGGCTGCCATCACCCTTGTGGGCGCCTGAGGGCATGGATCTATTAACAGGGGGAGGACTGCTCGATAGCTAGGGCCGCCGTTAACTGGGGCTTGAAAGTTGCAGCTAACTGGAGTAGGGTACCTGGAGCCCTGGTACCGTTTACAGCAGAGCTCTGCAACTCTGCCAGGATTAACCATAGGATTAAAAGCTGACTGACTACCACAATACTCATTAACGGGGAGTGGGTAGCCTGCCAGAGGGCCAGTAGTCCGTAGCTATTGATCGCCCCGGTCACACTTAGCCCCAATCGCCTGAAAGAACTGACCTGGGGGCCCAGATGGTGAGATTGCTGGCCGTAGATTACCAGGCCTACCGCAGCGGCAATCATGAGATTACCCTGGGCTATGCCCAGGAAAAAGCCAACCAGGCCTAGTCCCCAGCGGTGACGGTGGCAGTACAGCCGTTGCCGCAGTGCCGATCCAGAGAAAGGCAGTAAACCAGCTAGGGAAAGTAGTCGGAGATCGCGGTGAAACTTTGGTAAGGGGGCGGAATACAGCACAGGTCCAGTGAAAATTCTGCCCCTTAATCTTAGTGGCTATTGGCAATCTAGTGGTCTATTAAGGTTGAATTTACTCGAAGCCTCGCTGACGCCAGGGTTGGGGATCAACCGCCAGCCCCTGAACGTACAAACCCCAATGGAGATGGGGACCAGTGGCGGCCCCTGTCGAGCCCACGGCCCCAATCAACTGACCAGCCTGAACCCTGTCGCCTTCGCCCACATCGATGCGACTGAGGTGAATCATAATGCTTAACACTCCCTGGCCGTGATCAATGCCCAGGGTATTACCGTGCAGCTCAAAGCCGTCTTTCACCCTGCCCACCAGGGCTACGCGCCCTCCTGCTGGAGCCCGCACCGCAGCTCCCAGGGGAGCTTTGTAATCGATTCCACGATGGTAATAATCCTGGGCAAAAACTCCATTGTAATAACGACGCACCCCATAGGGCGTACTGACCGGGCCAGCACAGGGACGCACCATCGCTCCCTGCCAGAAGCGCTGCGGGCTGACCAGGGTCTTAAAGGTCGCCACCCGATCCAACTCGTGCTGGGTACCCAGGTCTCGCTGACCAGGGGCCAGGGTAATCCGCTGGGTAGGAAACCGGCGATTCGCGCAGAACCACCGCCAGATTATCTCCTGGCTCCTGGCCACTGACTTGAATCCCCAGTGAACCAGGGGTATCTAGGGGAGTGGTGGGAATCAGGGCGCGATAGCGATTGGCTGCAATGGCAAAGCTAGGGTAAGGGTTACGGCCCTGCACAGTGACTAGAGGGGCAGGGTTGTCGCCCTCTAGCTGGATTATCACCGCCAGGGTGTCCCCCAACTGGGGATGATCGGGCTGGATACTGATTCCATAGGCTCGCGCCCGTGGGCCCCATAGCAGAGCTAGGGTACTGGCCGCAGCACCCCTTAACCAAAGCCGACGTCCCAGGCGTCCTGACCTGGCTCGGGCAAGGTACTCAGGACTGATTGGCGTTGGCATCTTGAACGGCCGCGTAGAAAAGGAAGCCTGCCAGGGGAACCGCCAGGCCCAGAATCAAGGTGGTCAAACCCCGACCCCAATCGGGACTACCGGAGGATAACTCGAAGACACAGCCGACGGCCGCGATCGCCGCTACGCAGGAACCCGCTAACAATAGGCCACTTTTTGGTGTCACCCCATTTTTCCTCAATCCAACTACCAGGGCAGCATAGCACGCCACCCTCCAGACCGGAAAAGGGCTGGCTGCGAACCGGCCCCTAACCCTGGCGTAGCTTTTCGGACCACACTCGGGTCGGTAGTCCCCAAACGTAGATAAAGCCTTCTGCGGCCCGGTGATCAAACTGATCATCACTACTGTAGGTGGCCAGAGCCTCACTATAGAGAGCTAAATCGGACTGACGACCCACCACCCGGGCATTCCCTTTAAACAACTTCACCCGCACTGTACCGGTTACCCGTTCCTGGGTTTGCTGAATGAAGGCATCCAGGGCTAACTTCAGGGGACTATACCAGAGGCCGTTATAAACCAAATGGCTGTAGGTCTCTTCTATACCCCGTTTGTAATGGGTCACATCGGCGGTTAGGGTCAGGCTCTCCAGGTCCCGGTGGGCATCAATTAGCACTAGCAGGGCAGGAGCTTCGTAGATTTCTCGAGATTTAATCCCCACCAGGCGGTTTTCCACCATGTCGATACGGCCAACGCCGTGGCGACCTACCACTTCGTTTAACTGGCTGACCAGAGCCACCGACTCCAGGGCGACGCCGTTGAGGTGGGTAGGAATTCCCTGGGTAAAACCAATCTCGATGTATTCCGGTTGATCGGGGGTAGCCTCGATCGCCTGAGTCATCAAGAATACTTCTTCCAGGGGTTCGTTCATGGGGTCCTCCAGGGGACCAGCTTCGACGCTACGTCCCAGCAGGTTGCGATCGATGCTGTAGGGACTGGATTTTTTTACCGGAAAACTAAGGCCGTGGCCCTCACCGTAGGCAATGGTTTGCTCCCGGCTCATACCCCATTCCCGAGCCGGAGCCAGTACTTTTAGATTGGGGTTAAGGGCAGCAATGGCCACATCAAACCGCACCTGGTCATTTCCCTTACCGGTACAACCGTGGGCCACAGCGTCAGCACCATAGCGATCGGCGGCTTCCACCAGAGCCTTTGCAATCAAGGGTCGAGCCAGGGCTGTAGACAGAGGATAGCGGTTTTCGTAGAGAGCATTGGCCTGAATCGCAGGAAAGGCATAGTCACGGATAAACTCACCGGTCAAATCGGCCACCAGAGACTCCGCCACCCCAGCCGCCAGAGCTTTCTGGCGAATCGGTTCCAGTTCATCCCCCTGCCCCAGGTCAGCGGCCAGGGTAATCACCTCCTTGACGCCCCATTCCTCCATCAAATAGGGAATGCAGACGGTGGTGTCAACTCCGCCAGAATAGGCTAAAACAACTTTATCGGCACGGCCCATGACTTATCCCTGTGAGTGCATTACAGGGCTAATATTAACGGTTGTTTGGCCCTGCACAGAGTGCCTTTTTATAAAGAAAACGTGACATATGCCTTTGGACTCCCAACCCTCCTTACCCCCACTCTGCACTGATACGGTGTGGGCCATTCTGCGGGATGAATTAACCGATGACACCGTTAATCAACTGGTCTGGCATTATCTGGGGTATCGTTACGACCCTCAGCATCAGCGTTGGGATAGCTCTGGGGTAGAGGCCATCTGGGCAGAAACATACCCGATCCCCCTGATTTTATCGCCAGCCGCCCCGCCACGGTCCAACTTACTCGCTCAATCCGTCCTCAACACAAGCAACTTCTGAAGGACAAGCTGGGCTTTAAAGGCTACCGGGTCGATCAGCTAATTCCTCGCCTCACACGACGGGCCACCATGGCCAATTGGTTGCTGGGATACCAAGAACAGATGCTTTCAAATTCAGATTAGGTGCCGGGGCGGGATCACGGGATGCCAGGACTATATGGCTATATATTTACATCTCTAGCCGCAACCGTAAGACGCACAATAGAAAGCACCAGAATCACCAGAAATAGGGCCAGGCCAATGGTGCAACCGTAGCTAATCTCTAACTTTTCAAAGGCCTGTTCATAGACGTAATAAACTATGGTTTTAGAACTATTGCGGGGGCCGCCCTGGGTCATAATGTAGACTTCTTCGAAGACTTTAGTGGCGGCGATCGCCGAAATCACGGCTACCAGCAAAAGATAGGGACGCATTAGGGGTACGGTAATGTCTCGATGGCGTCGCCAACCGTCCGATCCATCAATGGCCGCCGCTTCGTATAAATCCTGGGGAATTCCCTGTAACCCCGCCAGGTAGATCACCATGTAATAGCCCAAACCCTTCCAAAGGGTGACCACCATGACGCTGATTAAGGCCAGTGTGGGACTGGTAAGCCAGGGAATACCTTGCTGAGTCAGTCCCAGCCCCTTTAGAACCTGGTTGAAAAGACCGTTCTCAGCATAGAGCCAGCGCCAGGCTATGCCTGCCACCACCATCGAGACCACCACAGGGGAATAGTAGGCAACCCTCAGCCAGTGCATACCCGGTAGGGAACGGTTGACCAGAATAGCTAACAATAAGGGAGCAATGGTGAGAATGGGCACGACTCCCGCTAAATAGACCAGACTATTGCCGACGGCTTGCCAGAACACCCGGTCTGCCCATAAGCGCTGCACATTTGCCCAACCTACCCAGGTAGGAGCAACGGTGAGGTCTACCCCGAAACTAGTAAAGCTCAGGTAAAAGGCTTGCAGCGCTGGCCAGAAAACCGAGATACCCAGGGCTAGCAGAGCTGGCAATAAAAATAGGTAGGCGATCGCTACTCGGGAAAGACTGATACCCCGGAGCCGGGCAACAATGGCGGACCAACGGGAAAAAGCAAGCATTCGGGCTAGATAAACCTTTAGATCTAAACCAGGTCATTAGATAGGATACTGCCTGGCGCAGAGTCGTAACAGAATAGCTGGCAAAACGCTGATCAGGGTAGGGATAGATAACCAAATCACCTTAAAAAAGCTATGGGGCATTCCTTTGATCAAGTTTTCAGCCCTCCGAGCAAGAGATTGATCCTGAGGGTGTTATAACAATGGTATCCAGGAGAGGTGGCAGAGTGGTCGAATGCGCCCGACTTGAAATCGGGTGTCCCCAAAGGACCGAGGGTTCGAATCCCTCCCTCTCCGTAGGCATTTCAATGCTTTCAGCCTTTGGTCTAAATGCTGACCAGTACAGATAAACCAGTTTTCTGATCCAAAACTGTGCCATTTAATGGGTAAATGGGATCAGTTTGGGATCAGTTTTGGGTCATGGATCAGGTCGATGAGGCAATCAGACAAGCAAACCAGACATTAGGCCGGGTCAAGATTCTTAGGCGTGATCGTAAGCTGGCCCTCCGTGGGTTGCTGCCTTGTCGCCCTGGGGAGGGGCATGGCACCAAACGAGCGGTTATCTCCCTGGGCATCTATGCCAATCCAGCCGGGGTAAAAGTAGCGATCGCTAAGGCTCAACGCCTGGAGTCTGATTTAAACCTGGATCGGTTTGATTGGGCCGACTGGGGTGATCCAAGGGCAGAACCTAAAACCGCCGCTGATTGGGCTCAGGAGTTAGCCACTATCAAAAAAGGCACCATTACCGCGACATCCTTTGAGTCGAACTATCGAGAGCCGTTAGAGTCGCTACCGAATAGGCCACTAACCGAGGATATGCTGATCGCCCATATCCTGAGCCGTAGTCAGCCCAACACCTGGACCCGGAATAATGACTGCATGGTGTTTAAGCAGGTCGCTAAGTTGGCAGGGGTAACCGTTGACTTCAGTGCTATCAAGGGCCGCTATAGTCCTGCCCTGTTGAGTCCTGGGGATGTGCCCAGTGATCAGGAGATAGAGGCCACCTGGAGGGCTATCAGCACCCCTGGCTGGCAGTGGGTCTATGGAATGCTAGCCACCTACGGCCTAAGGCCCCATGAAGCCTTCAGGATTGCTCCCCAGGGGTTAGACTCCGTAACCGGCAAGATAGCCATCCTGGAGGATTCCAAGACAGGCCGCCGCGATGTTTGGCCCTTGCCTGAAAAATGGCGATCGCTGTTTGAGTTAGATCAGATCAGGCTGCCTAATGTCCGTGTTGAGGGCCGCAGCAATAGGGAGCTGGGGCAACGAATCAGCGCTAACCTAAAAATCCCTCATCATCCCTATGCCTTGCGCCATGCCTGGGCGATCAGGTCGGCGGTGATGGGGGTGCCGGATAGTATTGCCGCTCGATGGATGGGGCACAGTGTCGCGGTTCATGCCAAGACATACCACGCCGCGATAGACCAGCTACAACATGAGGCCATCTGGAGGAAGGCTAATCAACTGGGAGGTTCAACATAGGGCCGCTGCTCAGGGGGAAGGAATATCACTGACTCAAAGGCAACGGGGTTAACCTGCCAGTGCTCCCCATTCTTGCGGTAGTGAGTCCCCCAGTTTAGATCAAAGGCTTTCCCGTGGATTCTGGCTGATTCTGCCTTGTTGATTTCTGCCAGTATCCGAGAACGGCTCACTCCCATCAATTGGGCCGCCTGTTGGGGGCTAACCCAGGGGGAGGTAGGCAAGCCTAACGCCTGGTGCACCTTGACCAGTTGATCAACCTGCGACTTAAGGGCCTTAAGTTCTTTCTCAAAATTTTTCACTACGCCGCCCTCCTATAGCTGCCACCTTTGGCCATCAGCCATTTTTTGACATTAGGGGCATTCTCCCCCAGCCATGCCCAGAAGTCGCGCTTCTGCCCTTGCTCTAGCTGCCCTAGCAGGTCCATCAGGTCTGCCAGGTCCTGATCAGAGTGGGGAGCCATCCTGATAAATGCCTGAATCACTCCCAGGAGTGCCCTGCAATCTCTAGCTTCCATGGGGGGCACCTCCTAAAAGTTGGGCTAATTCTTCCTCTGAGATGTCCTCAATCTGATCACCAATCTGATCGGGTAGATCATTTGGTGATTGGGAGATCACTTGGAGATCACTTATGTGATCGGGTTGAATGTCCCGCCCTGCATGGGTTTGAGCAGCATTGTGATCTTTTGACCCCAAATTTTCAGGATTTTTTTTCTCAGATAGATCACCAACCCGATCATCAAACTGATCACCAACCTGATCGAGCGATGGCAGTTTGCAGGAGTACACCCAAGCCTTACCCACCTTTCGCCGGAGGATAAAGCCCTGGGAGCGTAACTCTGCACAGATCCGCCTCACATTGTTGTAAGAGGCCCCTAAGGTCTCAGAGATCTCGATAGCCTCAAACCCTTTGCCCTGGTGATGGGCCAGGAACCGGAGTACGTTCTCCCGACAATTGAGCTTTTCATCAGGAGTAAAGCCGCCGTCGTCCTCAAGGGGGGTGCCCTCTCTGGTGCATGGGAATTTATACTCCCATGAGTAATCCTCAAGATTGAGCCCGATTAGCCAAGCACTCTGGCCACTGCTGCGACTACCCACCCTGATCAACACCCGATCGCAGTCGTTAGCGGGGTCCGTGGGCCTAGTGAGCATGAAAATCTCAGATACCGCCGCAGTAATGGAGTAGGAGCCCGCCACCTTATCTAAGCCCAAGTCAATAGGGGCCTTATTCGTATGGGTGATCAGAATGGGGGTGATCCGGCACTCAGCAGCAAAATCCTTGAGATCATAGAGCCAGTAACCATACTCAGGATCTTTGGGGCTGTACCCGCTATGCCGCTGGATACTGGTTAGCGAGTCAAAAATAATGACTTCTGCCCCCCAGTCGAGCGCCACCCGCCGCAGCCGTGGCATTAATGCCGGGGTGAAGTTGCGAATAATCCGCACGTTATCCAACTCATTCAGGCCCCGAGCGTTGATCCGTTCCTGACAGTCGATCTCGGATTCATCAGTCTGGACAATTAAGACTTTCCGAGGACGATCACAAGGGAACTCGCCCCAGGCTTGACCCGTCGCCAGAGCATAGGCCCAGTCATAAACCAGCAACGATTTTCCGGTCTTGGCATCCGCACCCACCAGGATTGATCGATTAGCCGGTAGCAGGCCCTCTAAAAGCCACTCCCTAGCGCCTAAATCCAAGCCGCCAAAGGCTTTGGCACTGATAGCCCATTCTTCGTCGGATGCCTCAGGCTTAACCTTGATCGCTTTAACGAGGTCCATTAGATCTCTATGGGTTTTGCCGGAGTCAGCTTTCAGTGATTCCCAAGCTTGCCACCGTTCTTTAGGTTCTTCAACTTCTTCCCATGCTTGGATTCTGGCTACCAGATCATCAATAGATAGGCCAGTAGGCCCAGGCTCAGGGGTGGGCTCAGGCTCAGGGGTGGAAGGAGCAACCCATAATTTAGCTTCTGCAATTACCTTGGCAATGTCGCCACCACCCGCGATAAAATCATCCACGCCCTTACCCTCCTTTGGGGACCATTTGCAAATACGAACCGTTGCCCCTGCCTTTACCAGCAGGGCCGCCAGCTTATTGAGTGCTTTCTTAACCTTGATCCTGGTGTCTATCTTGCTGTCCTGATCGAATGCTAGATAAACGCTATGCCCTGGCTTAATGACCGCCGCCAGGTCATCGCATAGATAAGGATCGGTCTTGTTGCCGCTGTCATCCTTAACCCGGTAGCCAGCGTTGACCCCCACCAGAGCGATCGCAGCATAGCCAGCCGATAGCAGGGCACCCGCTTTTTTAGCCCCTTCAGTAATTACCAGAGGATCTTGATAGTTGGAGGAGGTCACCCGCTCCCAGTAGCCAAGCTCACCAGTATCTAAGAAAATGCCCCTGGGAACCGTTTTAGCTGGGGCTTCATACTTGATGGGCTTACCCTTCTCAGGGTCTACCCTGGGTTGGTCGGGCTTAAATTGGCCCCAGTTGCACCGCTCCCAGGCATTGAGAGGATCTAGCCCGCTAACCCACCAGCCACCCTTGCAGACTGATTCGTAGCGCTCTAAGATACCGGCTACAGGCTTGGTAACCAATTGATCAGCCCACCCGCCGATACTGCCTAGACTTTCTTCTGCCAGTCGCTCTAGGATAGGGCTGCTATCAAAGTGATCGGAATCAGGCCCCAGGGATTCAACGTTAGCCCTGATGATAGGATCAGAAACCCCAGAAGCCCGCCATTCTTCATAATGCTGTGGCTGTATATTCATTGGCCCACCCCCTTACCAGAGGTGAAGCCCTCAGCATCAAGCCAGATTAAATGGCAATCTACCAGCCGCGATCGCTTTACCGTGAAAGCGCGATCAATCAGCTTCTCTAAAGTTGGGTCTGTAACTGAGCCACTGTAACAGGCTGGGGATAGTCGATCTAGCCGCTGACAATAGTTGTCAGTATCGCTATTATCCGCTACAATTGCCATAGCAAATCTTCAACTCCTTTTTGATTTTTTGCAACACCCATCCACCCTTTTTGGATACAAGCGTTACCCCGTAGCAGCAAACTACGGGGTTATTTTTTTGTACTGAAATACGCCTCTAGCGCCTCTAAAATTAGGTCCGTCTTAGATTGCCCAGAAGCCCGCCGCCGCTCTTCTATAGCCTCAGCTACGGGCACCGGAACCCGCGCCGCCATTAGGACAGACGGTTGCTTGATTGCCGGAAATAAGTAAGGCTTTGGGGTGGAGTTAACGTGATTGTTCATAGTTCTTTATAGCAAAAAATTTTTAAAGCGATCGCGATTTTCAGGTACTAAAAAATAAGGTTGTATATATGCGATTGCATATATACAATTAAGCGCTTAAATGTTGACAACACTTAAGCCCTAATTAAGCCGCCTAAGCCCTATTTCTTATTAACTAAAAAAGTACTACAGCAGCAATAGCCTAAGCTTTGCCGCCGCCCTGGCCCTGGGGTGGAGTGGGGGAGAGTTCGCCATCTTCTTGAGCTTTCTCAATGGCCCGCTCGATTATCTCAGTAGCCAAGCTTGCAGGAGCTTTATCACGCACCGCCGACAAGGCATAAAGCTTGTCGTAGATGGGGTTAGGCAGGGTGATAGTTATCCGCTTTGGCATTCGTTTGAGCACGTTTTACACCTCCAATACTACTAGAGAGAAGCTGAAAAGCATCTATGCACTTTATAGATGCTCAGATTATAACCCTAAGATTATTCTAAACATCTTTCTAGATGCTATCATGCATCTTTAGGGACGGTGAACGCCCTGGAGACAGCGCCAGAACAGGGTTTCAGTTTCAGTCGTTCACCGCTTCTAGTTCCGATGCCGTTCACAGGCCGTTCAAGGCCGTTCAATCATGAGTAACAACATCTCTTTATCTGCATTCTGTAACGCCCACGATCTACCAAAATCAAGCGTTCACAAGTTTCTGAAGGCTGAAAACTTTGACACATCCCAGGGGTTGACCCCTGAAGCACAGTCCGCCGCGATCGCTTACTTCTTGGATGCACCCGCGTCCACCCAGGAGGGGACCGACAGCACCGCTATCCGCCCCGAGGTATTGCCCGATGGTTTTTGGCAGTCCACCGCCCTAGCGCCCGTCGAAAGCCGGGAGCTTGCATTACCGGAGGGGTTTGATGCCGCCGCCATGATCCGCCACTTTGACGGCGTGATGGGCCAGGCTACCGATACTCAATCCCTGGTAGCGATCGCTAAATTGGCCATCACCGCCGCTGACACTGCCATGGATCAGAAGCTATCAGCCCAGCGTCAAGCCCTGAACCAAGCTGAGCAGCACCAGGCACAGTTGGCGGCAATGGTCGCGGAAGCCAAGCAGGACATGAAGGTTAAAGCCTTAGAAGCCAGGATTCTAGCCGAACGCCAGACCAGCCAAACCCGCCAAGCTGAGCAGGTCTTTGCTGAGTTAATGGCGCTGGGGAAGCCCACCATCCAGGAGGAGCAGCAATGACTCGAGTCATCCTGACCGTCGCGCTAGGTCTGTCGGGAATTTTTATCGCCACCGCCCTCAACCCACCGATCGCACCTACAGCCCAACCCGCTACGCCTAGCAATTGCCCAGGAGGATCACCGCAATGACTATTGACTTTGATTTCCAGGAACACCGCACCGCCCTGATCATCGGCGGATGTATTGCGGTGATCGCCGCCAGCCTAGCTACCGGAGGGGCTGATCGTTGGCAGACACAGCAAGCCACCAAACAGGCAGACCAGACCGGGAAAGAGGCTCAAAGCCGCGCTGAAAGCATCTTTCAGGAACAAGGGTGTATTGCACAATCCATCAACGCCAAAAGCCGCACTACTAACTTTGCCGTGGGTGACGTGGCGGTTGATCCAATGTCTATTACCCCAGCCAATCCCGAAGGGAGCCCTATCGCTGGTGGTTACATTTGCTCCAGTGACGGGAGCATTTTCAAGGTAGAGAACGGCACCATTGCAGAGTTGATCGGGACATCTCCCAGGGTTAGAGACGCTTTGGTAAAAGGCGGATTCGCCGCCGAAGCCCAGGCGATGCAACAGAAAGCCATGCAGCAACCCGCGCCACTGGCAGGAGGTCAGTAATGGAATACTCGGAAACTCGAAAAATGAATGACTTCGATGCAGCTACCGCCAGCGCCACCCCCCGCCGGGGTGGATTGGCTGTGTTGCGTTTTCCGGTCTATGCCGCCGCTGGTTTGGTTGGCGGCTTTTTGCTTTATCGAAGCACCGGGCTTTATCAGATTGCCTTTGCAAAGTGGGGCTTAGGAAATATCAAGGTTGCCTGTCCCCAGCTAGGCACTACGCCTTTGATCGGTGGCTTGATTGCCGAAGGTTGCAACCAAGGAGCCGGGGTGATTATCGGCTTGATTGTGGCGGTGGTGCTTTTTAGCTTGACTGTTCTGCAATCATTACCAACCCTGCTTTATTTCCATCCAAACACTATCAGTTGCATGGTTAGCCAGCTCAGGGCTAACCGCAAAAGCCGCCGGGTATTGGCTGCTGAATCGGGCGATACCGACGAAATCAAGGCCCTGATCAATCGCCATAACGCCCTAAGTGATAAGCAACTTAGAACCCTGATGGCTTTCTCTGTGGCCGCCTTTGCCCTGGAATGGTGGATTGTTTGGGTCGCCCGTGGGGGAGCTGCCAGCGTAGGGGCTGCCCTGGTGGATTCGCTGGGTTTTGACCTTCTGATTTTCTCTACCCTGGCTTTTGCCGGTATTTTCCGCCCCTTGAATATTAAATCCCGCCGCTATGGAGATTGAGACAATGGCACAACTGACTGAATTGAAGCCGACCCGTACCCGCCAGCCAGCCATGATTAAAGCCGGTTCTGGTGGATTGGCAGAGAAGGCAGTAGTAGTCGGCGGTGGGGTTGCAATCGCCTACACTTTTGCCGCTACCCTGCCACTGGCCAGCATTGCCGCTGTGGTTGCGATTGGCGCTTACCTCTGGGATGAAGCCGCCAATTTTCGCACGAAGGACAACTTAGAAGAGGTGAACAATATCCTGACGGCAAAGACACCAAAACACCCCAGCATCCAGGAACTCAGGAGCCAACTAAAAGCCACCTACCCAACCGAGGCCATTAACCAGGCTATCGAGTCCATGATCGGGCATTGTGAATGGGTGGAATTTTCCAGCAAGGATAAACACCCGTTAGCCCCCTTTGGCCGGGTTTTTTGCTGGGTAGATCCCAGTGATAGCAAGAATGCCATGCTGCCATTGCAGCGCCTGGAGGAGTTGTTTAAGCAATGGGACATCTTACCCACCGTAGAGGCTACCGCCACGCCAGCGCACCCGCACCAAGGGGCAGAATTAGCCAGCCAGCCGCCAGCCCTGCCACAGGGCACCCAGGAAGCCAGCCAGAGCCTAGCCGCTAAGGAGCTGCTGCACCGGCTTAAGGCAGAAGCGCCCGAACTATTGAAGCTCGTTAAAGCACCGCCGATCCGCCTGGTAGGGTTGCAGAGAACCGGCAAATCTACCTTTGCCCAGCGGTTAGCCCTGCTTCGTATGGTCCTGTTACCGGGCCATAGTGCAGCATGGGCAACACCGCACCGGGAGTTAGATAATCCAGTACCCGCCGCCCTGAACCCGACCGGCTACACCGCCACAGGGGCTAAGGATTACCCTGCTATCGAGGCTCTTTGGACCAGTACCCAGAGCCGGATTGACCAGGGGCAAAGCCTAAATCAAACGGTGGTATGGGACGAGTTCGGAGGGTACGACCAATTCAGTGATCCAGAGCTGCTTAAGGGTTCACTGCGATCGCTGCTCAGAGAGGCTACGAAATTTGGCTACCACCCGATCCTGATTGCCCACGGTGATCAGGCTAGTTTTTATCCAGGGGTCAGTAATATCCTGACCACCATTAAGCAGTCAACCGTTAAGGTCGAAACCATTGGGGCTGTAGCTGACCATTTCGGCACTATGCGACCGACCGGCAAAGTGACGATCACCTGGCTAGATAGCACCACCACCGAGCTAACCTGGCCAGCGTGGTTAACCACCGACTATCTTCTATCCTGCCTTCAGGAGCCACCAGGGACCCAACCAGGGATTCACCCAGGCCCACCCGTAGCGGTGGCCTCTAATGTGGATATGGAAGCTTACGGCGCTTCAGAATGTTCCCCTGATGAGCCCACCGCCGACGATGAAAATACCCGCAGGGTTGGCGCAAAGTTAGCGGCAAAACTTGAAGAGGCTCAGGGCGAATGGGTGACTATTCGAGACCTGACCATAAACTTATTTCGGCAACCTCAAGATAGGGAGCTAGCCACCCAATTAATCAGGGATTTGATTAACGAATATCGGCTAGAGTCAATCGACAAATTGAACCCGAATAAAACGATTACAGTTTTTGTCAGACTCAAGCCCACCGATCCACCTGCTAACAATTCCCTTAACTGAGGAACTGAGGAACCCGTGGAAGCACCCTAAAAACCGGGTTGTCTCAGTTCCTCAGTACCCGCCTCAGTTCCTCAGTTCCTCAGTTCCTCAGTACCCACCAGAAAAATTAGGAGCCTTACAAATGGCAAAATTTAACTTAGAAAATCAGATAAAAACTGATATTACTGTTTATAAAGTTACGGCAAATTATCTATTTGATTTTGCCTTGCCGGAGGAGATCAAGGAGCAGTTACCCGCCGCCGAAGTAAGCGCTATCAATGGGGTGTTCTGCATGAGCTTCTATGACACTCCTCAGGTAGGGGATAGGGTTATTCACAAGGGGCATGAATGGAGGGTGACAGAGAGGATTATTTACCTCACCCGTTGGCACGATACCCGCAGCAAAAAACAGGTTCCACTAATCAAAGTTGCCTACCTTGGCAGGGCACCAGAGCCCGCCTGATGGCCATCAGGATAACCGGATCAGTATCGAGGCGCTACGCGCCAGGGAGAGGGTGATCGGTTGGGAAATAAGGGTAAGAGGGTAAAAGGGCTAAAGGGTTACCCAAGAGTCCTGGGCGGCACACTCACAACTCGAAAACCGTTGCCGTTGCCGCGGTAGTCGGGGCCGTTGAGGCCCCGAAAGGCGGAGCGACAACCCCTGGGATCGAAGTACCAAGAACCGCCGCGAAACATACGAAGGTCGCTATTCCCTTCGGTCATCCAGGCACTGCCATCAACCGGAGCACCTTTGTAATTGCCATGCCAGTGATCCAGGCACCATTCCCAGACATTGCCGTGCATGTCGTAGAGGCCAAAGCCATTGGGAGGGAAGTTACCCACGCTAGTGGTCATATCCCGGAATTCTCCTCTTGGCCCCTGACCGTAGAATCCTGGATAGGTTTTCCCTTTCCCTTGCTCGTCCCAATCCGTTCCTCGATAATTGGCCAGGTCTGTGGTAATCGTTTCCCCAAAGTAAAAGGGGGTGGTGGTACCGGCCCGACAGGCATACTCCCATTGAGTCTCGCTGGGTAGGGTATAGGTTTGACCGCTGTGGGCCGACAGGCGAGCGCAAAATTCCATCGCGTCTTCCCAAGAAACCTGCTCCACCGGACGCTGTTCACCCTTGAAATTGAAGTATGCCGGCTCTGGATCAAGGTCTTGTTTTACTCTAGGCAAAGTTGTCACTGCTCGCCACTGGGCTTGAGTCACGGGGTAACGGCCCATCCAAAAGGCTGGCAGGGTCACCGGGTGAAGGGGAAGTTCCTTTGCAAAAAGTCGGTAATAGTCCTTCTCCCCAATCTGACGAATCAGCTCTGCCTGCTCTGCCTTAGTCTGACCCATCTGGAAAGTACCTCCTGGTACCAACACCATTTCCAGGGTGACGCCCTGGCCCAGGTCTACAGTCTGGTAAGCGGCTCTGGCCTCTCTCCGGTTAATGATCTGCCCCTGGGGGTTGACGGTCACCACCTCAAAACTAAAGCGGGGATAGGTCGGGTCGGGTTTAGGCGGCGGCTGAGGTGGGGTTGGGGCAGGGGTCGTGGTGCCAGAGTCGTTAGTGTTAAGGGTGTTACCGGTCATGGAGCCCGCAAACACCGGGTCGGTGGAGTCATTCACCTGAGAGGCATTGCCGCCCAGGACGATCTGGCTGTTGCCCACGGGTGAGGTTACTGGCGGCGACGGCTCAATTGGGCGGCTAGGTTGCCGAAAATAGTCCCGTAAGCCTTTGACCAACCGGCCCATGTCAGCATGAAAGCGCGGGTCATGGCCCACCTGGGTGCCATTGCGGCGGATTAGGGGCTGGAGGGACTCGGGTAGTTGGTCTCGGGCCGGCGGGCCGGTGACCCCCTCCAGGAATACCGGCACCACTGGGATGCCGCGCTTGAGGGCCGATTCTATCTCCAGGCGGACAAAGTCATCGGGGTTTTGGAGGCGGGGGGTGAGCCAGGCCTTACCGATCACCGCCAGCAACACCTGACAGCGGCCCACCTCCTGATCAATGTGCTGGGCAAAGTCCACCCCAAAGGGGATGCTGTCTACGTCCTTAAAGATGTTGTCGCGGCCAAACTCCAGCACTAGGCGATCATAGATTCGTCCCGTTTCGGCGATACTGTCGCTCCGACGGTAGGAGATGAAGATGCTACCGGTGGGGGTTGTTTCAGGGGTGGAAGATGGTAAGGATTCTGGGCCAGACATCTGCTATGATTGAATTAGTATTTTGACCTATACAGAAACGGCTCTAACTTGGCGGTTCGGGGCCGTTTTCTGTATCTATACCCATTAAACCCTAAGTTTTTAGCGGGTAGGGCAAAAGTTTCTGGGATAGCTGACAGCCCCCACCACCGGCACTCAAAACAGAACCCGCCGGGCTGACCTGACGGGTTCTGCTTTGGCTTCTATTTTGCCAGCGGGCAAAGCTAGCCTAGCCGCTGTCTAATCTGCTCAGCCTTTATACCTTTCTTCCGCAGCTTTACAATTTGCCGAAGTCGGTTAACCTCCTCTGGGCCATACAGCCGGCGGTTACCCACCAAGGCAGTGTTAGGCATCAAGCCTAGCCTATGAAAATGGGTGATTTGCCTTGTAGTCACGCCCGGTATAGCTTTGGCTAGCTGATGAATGGTCATGCCCGCCGGCTGCTCTTCCGCTTTGCCCTGATCGGGCTGCTCAGACTCGACCAGCGCTAGAGCATCAGCCGCTATCGACTCAGGTTCAGCCTCAAGCATCACCTCAGGCATCGACTCAATCGCTACCGGCTTAGGCGCAGCCTCAGGGAGAAATCCAGGAATATCCCAGAGGGATAGCTGGCCAGGGTGGACCGCGATCGCGGTCCTTTTCGTCTTTGATTTCGACATTTCTGATCCTTTTGTAAACATCATTAGCATTCATGTGTCACATCTCCTTCCCTAATAGCATTGCTGGTAGCAGTGGTCCGGCTTCGCAAATCCTCAGCATCACCTCTGGTCAGGGATGCTGACCCTGGCTAGCTAGCCAGGGTCAATAGATCGCCTATCTCGCAGCCAAAAAAATCCACCAAGGTTTCAATGGTGGAGCGGTCTATTCGGTCAAACCGGTTATTGACCAAACGGCTAATTGTATGGCTACCCAACCCGGTTGCTTCCGTTAAGGCTGTTTGGGTTAGGGGGGGCTCATGGCCTGCCATTAGCACCCGCAGTCGACATTTGATGGTCTTTAGTTGAGGCATAGTGCTTACTCCAAGTAAAGCTGTTTTCCGTCCTGTGTCACCACAGGAATCACTGCTCCGTAACCCTACAGGGCGATGACTTGTTTTAGTCAGCCTTCCCAGTAGTTCGCCAGTATCATAGCAAAAGATTCCACTATGTGTAGCGTAGGAGCATAGGGGCAGTGCCCTAGACTGAAGTAGCAAAAAGCCCGCCAGTAGCCTAGCGGGTTTCCTGAACTATCGTGAGGTATGGCAATTAGCCGATTCAAGACAGTTGACCGACGGGAACCCCTCTCTCGATTTCCTCCCAGGGGCTCTCGATGGGCTGATAGTTGCAGAGACAGACCAGAATTTTGATCGGGCTGGCAGGGCTAGAAAATTCCTGAACTTCAGCCACTACCCAATCCCCATCCTTGCCATGGCTCACCCCGTTGCCAGGGTCATCAAGGTTTTCATAGTCGCAGATGCGATCGCCCGCCTGGGGAAGCTGGCCAGCCCAATCATGTTCCTCAGCCAAAATCTGAGTTAGGCCACCATTGGACAATGACCGGGTTTCCCAGCCCTGGGCATTGGGGTCAGCCGCTTTGTAGATAACCCAAGTTTCCTTCATAGCGATCATCCTCAAAACTGGTTTGCTCACCTTCAACCACGCAATTGACCCTAAGTATAGGGTCTTTAGTTGGCTTGACCCGTTGCAGCTTCCACCCCTGGCAGCGATCGCACCATCGCCCCACCAGCCACCACCCAGGAGCCACCCAAAGCAAAACCCGCCAGAGCGATCCAGCGGGTTCATTGTTGGGCCCATGGGGGCTAGGCTGCTAAAGCTTTTTGGTTGTACCACCAGTACCCTGCCCGGTCTACCAGGAAATCCCTGATAGCAGTCCTTCTGTCGATAGTAGAGACCAAGACCGAATAATCTAGATTGTTGGCTGCATAGTAGCAACTCACAAAATCCTCCGCCAGGGCCAGCCAAAGCAGATCAATGATGCCGCTATCGGAGGGGACTAAACCCATGGCCAGCCGGTTGAGCAGGTCATCATCCTTTATGGCAGGGAGCAACAATGCGATCGCATTATCAACCAGCTTCCATACCATCTTGACCACTGCGTCTTTATCGATAACCTTAGCCGCCGCCAGGTCATCCTGGCTAGGGAATGGGGACCGCTCCCCTCGCAGAGCCTCCAAAATCTGCAACGTAGAATCTTCAGAGACCGATAGAGCCCAAGGAGACAACGCAGCATAAGCGGTCACTTCAGCTTGTCGCATCCTGATCACATCTTCAAGGCTGAAATTAAAGTCAGGGATACAGCCAAGGCAGACTACGGGGCCAGAGAAGTTGCCTATAGGGACTACACAGATCAGCCCACCATGGTTGATTAATCCCCTGCAGACAAGACAATGCCTATCTACTAAGAAACCTGCCATAGATGAGCTGTGATCGTAGGTTAGCTCAAACCTCATGGGTCAGCCCTCCTTGACCAGTATCAGCAGATCACCAATCTCGCAGTCCAGAGTTAAGCACAACCGCTCCAAGGTATCCAAGGGGATACTTTTCGCCTTGTTGTACTCCATCTTTTGAATGTTGGCCAAAGACATCTCAAGCGCCCGAGCTAGGGCGTTCTGAGAGAGCCCCTTAGCTTCCCTCATTTCCTTTAGTCGAATTTTCACGGGCATATCCTCAATTACCTACCCAGAGTATAGCCTAGCCCTAGCAGTCTAACCATTAGTATGTATTATGGCAAGCCTACCAATAGATAACTAACTTCTATCTATCTAGCTATTGCATTACCTACTCTCAGTAGGTTATACTGGGTACATACCCAAGGGAGAGACAACCCAAGGGCAGGGAGGGCAGAGCTCCCGAACCGGGCTAGGACCCCGCAGCCGCTGGGATGAGACCGGGCCAAACAAACAAAACGGTGCATCAAATACGCAAAGCCTCCCGATGGTTCGCACCCACCGAGAGGCATTTAATCCCACATTCAAAGGAATCGAATCCTATGTTACCTCAAGTTTCTTTACCGCCCACACCGCCCGCTATCGTTGCCCCTATCGCTGAATCGAGCCGCGATGAATTTCCCAAGTGTCGCGCCGCCGGCGGCGGTGGACCCGTGGTTTATACCTGCAAGCAGACCAAGACCTACGCCCTGCTTTTAGAGCGCCCCATGGTTGACCCTGAGCATGGCCCCATGGTGGAGGAGTTCACCACGGAGGTCACCATCACCGCTGGTTACATCCCCGGTGAAGGTGGAGACGTTGCCCGCCTGAGAGCCCTGTTTGCCTCTGATGGCTGGACCATTACCGCCCTGCTTGACACGGCTGAACCCGACGTGGAGTTCTAACCCACTCGCCCGCCCTGGACCTTTCCAGGGCACCAGCCCAGCCAGTAACCAGTATTTAGGACTATCACTATGGCCACTATCAGAGCAGCAAGCGACCGGATACAGGCTACCGTAACCGCCTTTGGCAAGGTCAAGGAATCGCAATTCAACGAGGGTTCCTACCAGTCTGTTTTATTTGAGGGTGACGGACTACCCGACGGTAAGTTATGGCGCAGCATGACCCCAGACCAGGCCCAAAGCTTCACCCGTGGGCAAGCCGTTTACCTAGTGCCCACTACGAATAAGAAAGGACAGCCCTCCTACGATATCGAGCTACTGCCCACCACGGCACCAGCCACGGCACCAGCACCAGCCGCAGGGCACCAGCCGCCAGCTAGCGCTAGGCAAGCCTACATGGAAGCCCTGGAAAGGGTAGGGAACCGATACGCCGCCTGTATCGGCAAAGCAAAGGAAATCTGGTCAACCCAGTACAGCCCGGAGGATTTAGCCGCCCTGCCTGAGCTACTTCACACCACAGCAACCACGCTATTTATCGAGTGCAATCGGATAAGCCGGTAACACTAACCATCCTGGCCCTGGCACCCTCCAGGGCCACTACTGCCAACCAATTAGGAATTAAGGAAAGACCACCATGTTTCAGCTCAATGATCTTGTCTACCGCAAAGACACGCCCGGTAAGCGTGGGCGAGTTTGTGAATTTTGCCCGCAGACCGGAAGGATAAGGGTTAAATGGCCCGCCCGTCGCACCTGGAATAAGCCCGATGCACTGGTGAAGGTTAGAGAGGACTAGCCAGCCTAACACCGCTTACCCTGGCAGCGATCGCACCCGCACCGCCGCCAGGGTTCACCATTGCCCACCATTACCACTGGAGAAATTACCGATGTTTAACCTTAACGAGCTATGGATCGCCAACACCCAGACGATGAGCAATTATCAGATGAAGCAACACCAGCATTATCAGATGGCCATGGCCCAAGGCAACCAAGAAAGCGCCCACGATGCCCTATGGAGAGCAGCCAGCAACGCCGACCTACTGAGCACCGCCGAGCACAGCTACACGGAGCTGACACCGCAGCGGGTAACCGAACTGCTAAATCACCTGGGCTGGAGCTGACCACTATGCAAGCACCCGAAATTAGAGCCACCCTCGACGGTTGGTTATGGGAGCTATCCCGCGATCGCACTGCTACGCCGCCACCGGATGCCCTAGCCCAGCTGCGGCAACACTGGGAATCACTCAGGCCAAAGCTACCCGCCAGCTACCGCCCCATCATTGATGACAGGATGTCGCTGCTAACCAGCTATATCAGCCGAGCCTGACCCGCACCCTGGGAGGGTACTAACCAGGGACCATGTTCTTTCTGCCTACATTCCGCAGGTTGCTTTTGGTTTCTGGGTGTGCATGTGATTTCCAGTTGCTAAAGCTATTGAAATTTCGTTGGTCACGCTTCGAAATCTAGGGTCAACCTGAGTTTCGAGATATTAAGTATGTGACCCGACGAGGAATCTGCTCCAACCCTGGGATCGTCGTCGAATATAGATCTCAGCTATTGCCTCTTGGCATACATATTGGAAATATCTTGTCAACCTGCGGAATGTAGGCTAAAGATAATCTTTGGGTCGCAATCGCACCAGAACTCTCCCTTCTGACTTTACAAATGAGGAATCTCCTATGAAACACGGCCGTAAGCCTGTGAGCCGTTCAACTCTCCAAAAATTTGGTGCGGAACTTGATCAGCGTTTGAGAGAGCAAGCTGCACAAGAGCGTCGAGAAAGGTTAAACCAGTTTAGAGATTGGCTAAGGGTTAATTTTTCGCTTAACTTTTTTAATGTTTTTATACTTATCCAGTTGGGATTATCTTTTTTAATTATCAAATCATGGCTTATTTTGCTTCCAGTCTATACAGCACAATTAGAAATTTCTATTCCAGCAGTAGTAGCTATAGTAGCTATACTATTTAGCTATGCTGCTAATTTCTGGTCGCTAAAGCCATTGAAACCTCGTTGGTCACGCTTCAAAACTCAGGGTCAACCTAAGTTTCAAAATATTAAGATGGAGCTGACCATGCAAGCAGCAGAAATTAGAAAGCAACTCGACAGTTGGTTGTGGCTGCTATCCCGCGATCGCACCCAAGCACCACCACCAGACCAACTAACCCAGTTACGGCAGGCATGGGCAGAACTCAGGCCCTTGTTGCCCAAGGCTTACCGCCCCATCATTGATGACCGGCTGGCCATGGTGGACAGCTACGCCTACCGACAGACCAACCGGAGAACAGGGTAAAGTATGTTTGGTTGTTAACTTAGTCTTCGGAATCCCCCGCCGGCCTCGGTAGGGGGCTTTTTTGTGGCCAAGGTAGCCCCATGAAACTGGCTAGACTGATTAAAACTCATCAAGATTTAGATTTTGTCAAGAGTTCATTAGAACTATTTTGTAATTCTAGCGTTATCTCGTGTTATAACTGGGGGTATAGCGCCAGATGTAGCGGTCAACGTCTTTCCCACAGTTGTGGGGTTTGTCGACTTGAGATAGTTTCCCCATTTCGGTGGGGGTTGCCGGTCTTTCCGGCACGATACACACCATTCAATTAATTTGTGGAGGAAATGATGGGAGTTTACGTTAATTACACCCTCAAACCCGGTATTACCCAGTGGTTACGGGACAAGGAAACGGCGAAAGGGGCTGATCTGCTAAGGACCTCAGACCTACGGTTCAGAATCAGAGAGCTGATGGCTAAAAACGACAGTTTTGAAACCCAGCAAGATCGGGACAATCATACCGAGACCTTGGAAAGGTTAAAGGAATACCGGGAGTGTGAACGCCGGTCTGCCATTAAAGATTGGATACGTATGGCAGATCGTTACTATGAATACGAAAACATGGAAGACTTCGTGAATCAGAAAACAGAATTGCAATACAACTATGGTATTTACGTTGGAAATTCTAACTATGAACCCGTAGAACCGGCCAAATTCCCGTTGAAACCTGACGACCGGATTTATCTGCTTGCCAAGTGGAGCCACGTAGATGTCGCAGAACGTGAGGAGAGAAAAGACTTTGTATCCGTAAACCAAGATCTTTGGTCAGTTGTAAATTTTGCTGCTGCTGCGGGATTTGTGGAGACAATTTGTATTGAGCATGACTGCGCCTGGTACTGCCCTGGGTTGCTGGGGTGGATGCTCGACAACATGAACCCGGAAACCGCAGCGGTGTTAGAGCGCAGTATTCAACAGTATGGTGGGTTTATGAGGCCTGAAAAAACAGGCTACGACGCTAAAATCCCGCTAGAGGCCTGGATTTAGCCCCTCTCCACCGGGTCGATGCCGTCACCACCGGCACCGGCCCGGACATTGCTGACTATGACCCAACACCCCGACTACTCAACTAGATTCCAGCCGAAGCCGGGAAGCCTAGCACCGGACCCGGTTTCAGTTGCTTTGCCCCGGGATCTAGACCAGTACGTTAGAGCATTACCCAACCGATCCGCCTGGTTACGCGCAGCGATCGCTGCAGCGGTGGAGCGGGACCAACACAGTACGGAGGACTAACCCTGATGCCCTTACCATGCGAGCCAGCAGTAAGGACTGCTACAGACCAACCCTGCTTTACCCAGACCGAACTGAAGGATTGGGGTGGACCCTATCTGCCATAACCAAGTTTCTCGGAGATCCCGATAGGACCAAACCTAACCCGATGTACCGAAGCGCTGCACCGATGAAGCTCTGGGATAAGACCCGGGTCGAGGCGGTCGAGAGTACGGACGAATTTAGGTCCTGGAAGGAAGGTTCCAAGTCTCGACGGCGGAAAGCTTCTGAGACTATGACGGCGGTTATGCAGGCTAAACGGCTAGAGACGATCCAAGCCTTCACCGAAGCGCTTCAATCCGAAGTCGACCAGGCCCTAGCCTGGGTGGAGACGGCTAAAGACCTGGAAGACCTAGAGCAGCAGGCTATAGAAAATTGGTACAACCATCAAACCAGCCGTGCTTTAGAAGGCAGGCGAGAGTTTCCAGAGTGGCCCGGAGAGTTGGGTTACGAAACACGGGTCAGGTGGGTCGAGAACTACGTTAGGCACGGCCTAACCAACTACGAATACCTACTGCACTGTAGCGGGGGTCGGGTTGGTCGATCCGAAGCTTACGACGCCATGAAAACCCTGGTATCGGCCAAAGTCTGCAC
Source organism: Nodosilinea sp. LVE1205-7 (assembly GCA_041879365.1). Lineage (GTDB taxonomy): Bacteria > Cyanobacteriota > Cyanobacteriia > Phormidesmidales > Phormidesmidaceae > Nodosilinea. The sequence goes on from CP089923.1 coordinate 1,034,888, forward strand.
GCTTTACACGCTCCCAACGACTAACCCCTAGGAGGACTAAACCGATCCTCAACAAACTAGAAAGCCTGGTCGCCACACCGCTGCCCTTCACCCTGGGAGCACACTAACCAGGGCACCCACTATCCACCAAGGGAGAACCCACCCATGACTAATCAGCCCATTGACCCGCAAGCCTTAACCGAAGCAAATCCACAGGAGGATACCGCTGGCCGGGCCGAACTGATCTCTGCACTACAGGTTTTGTCGGAGAAGCTCGCCAGTATGGTGCCACCGGAAGAACCAGGGCATAGGGAAATACCCCACAGCCCCAGGGCCGCCAGGAGCAGATCCCAGCGGCCTATTCTTGTCTAATTTGACCAAAGCGGATCCCTTTTTAGTCCAGATACTAACATAGGGTGTAACTAGCTTTTTTACTTACGCCCTACAGAACCATGGCGAAGAAATTACCCAGCAAACCCGCGTTACTGGCTGAAAAGCGCAAGCTTGAGAGGGAATCCCCGATGTATCCCATCATGCCGAGGGGATGGTATCTAAACACCCACAGGAGGGGAAACCAGCCTAAGAATCGGGTCCTGTTGCGTAGGCTCAAACAGGATGACGTTGCCCCCCTGCCCAATGGTAAGAACTCCATGTATTTACCGGAGGGTAGCCCCGAGCATTGCCATTACCTAGCCATGGGGGAGACGGCTCTTCCTGTGCCCCTATAGGGTGTTGTCTGGCTTTAAGCTTCAAGGGTGGATGCTTGAGCAGAAGCTTTCTAACGGTGGGAACCTGGATACAGAGGGCTCCTGATTACTGACCACTGATTACTGATCACTGATTACTGACCACTCACTTCGCTTTGCTCTCAGCTTGTAGACCTGGGGGAGGGGGCTACAGGCGCAGGGCGCAGGGCGCAAGGCGGATAGAGAAGTCTATCTAAGGGTGAGGGAGTCGGTAGAAAGGGCTTCTGATCACTGACTTCTGATTACTGACTACTAATTAAGCCAGATGGCGGTTGCTGGGGCTGTTTTTTTGATTAAGGGATGACGAAGATCACAGCATGGGGATGGTAAGTCGGCTATGGTGAACTGTAGGATAAGTAACAAGGGTTCAGCTTAAACGAAGCTCTTGCATCTGCTATTACTGTTCTATAGATAAATCAGGGCGACTATTTTAGTTTTTATCGGCGATTTGAGGTGTTTTGGTTCATCAGGTCTGAAGATCTTTTCCCAAGTTTTACGCCGGTGGCTGCTCTACGGGCACCTTATCGGCTAAAGCATCTACCCTTAGAAGGCTAAGCCGATAAACTGATTAGGTAATTTTCCATTTTTCCATGAATTAGGTAAAGGCTTTAGGATATTGATTCACTCCATTTGGAGAGCTTGCAATAGTAACTGCAAGATTTCAGTGTGAAAGGATAGTTAAAAATGGGCAAGAAGTATCGATCTAAGAAGAGCAATGATGGCGCGGCCTTTACGGGTATACTTATACTTGGTACAATAGCATTCATATATAATCATATTAATACCTTTATAATTATTTTTGTTGTTATCTTAATAATTATAATTGCCATATCACTTGTACTAAAGATTATCAAGAATTGGAAAGCTAAGCGTATAAAACAGAAACAAGAATCTCTGCGAATCCAAGCACAAGAAGAGGCTAGAAAGGCAAGGGAATATCAGGAATTACTAAGAATTCAGGCGCAAGAGAATCTTTGTCGAAAGTTAAGAGAAATCGGTGTCAGCACTAATAGGGAAGACTATGTTGTAAATAATGAGGACTACAAGCGAAACAATAAGCGAGACAAAGAGTATAGAAAAAATATTTACTTTCCCTGCTTAGCTTGTATGACACTAAGTGTGTCAAGTGTCAAAGAGTAGATAACGGACTTGATTTAGATCATTTCTTCCTTAGTAAAAGTGTAGGTGGGAATTTCTCTCTTCAGCATAAGGATGGCTATCTTGTTAATAATGCTATTCCCCTATGCGAAAGCTGCAACCGATCTAAGGGAGACCGGCCTTATGCTAACTTTTTTGACAGAGATCAAATATTATTCCTATTCACGAAAAATAGGGAGATGAATTTTTTGCTGAATCAGATTGAACCCAAAGCTGAAACTCCAGCCCCATCTCCTGTATCTTTTTCCCTGCCAGCAGACATAGGCAGCTACACCGTAGCAAAGCCCACCCAATCCGAATGGCCTAGACAGGTTATTTCAGAAGCCGTGGAAAAAGAGGAGTGCCCAGCTATTGACCCAGCACCAACTCAGTCAGAGGATGGTCATGGGTCAGCACCTTGGCGATCTTTTCCCCTCGGCGTTGAGTTCTAGCATTCACTGTGGGAAAGGTTTAGCCTGACGCGCCATCAATTTTAGGGATATACCCTGACAGCGAGTCAAGGCTAGTTGTCGCTTGACTGGCTATAGGCTTGAAGCCATTGAAGAGACCGTTTGGGACCAAGTTTCTTCAGGTCTTCAGGAGATTGGAATGGGCGCTTAGAGTGAATGAGCTTTGCGTATTGTTTACCGACGCCGGAGATTTGCTTGACCAGCTCAGTTTCTGTTGCCTTATCAAGGAAGTCGATGAACTTTTGAATATCTTGCTGGTCGGGTAAGGCCTGGTTCAACTTCGACTGGAGTGTAAAATCACCAATTATCTTTAGAGCGTCAGGTTTAGTTTCGGCGATTAGAAATACCCACATTCTGGGCAACTCCGCAAGTCTTGCCGCCTCCAGGATAGGCAGTCCAGTTAATAGCTGGTATTTATCTTCCTCTTCGGTTAAGCAAACGACAGGCAATGAAAGATTAAATTTCTGATCTTGTAAAGACTTAGAGACTTTTTTGATCTCTGACTTGAACTGCACTGATTTCCCTTGATCGCTCTCGATCTGATGTACAGGCATCAACTGTGGTTGAGTCTTTTCACCTTCAAAAAACTTTACCATTTCACACCTCTATAGAACTTTCAAATTTGTCAATGATTGTAGTAATTTGGTAACTACTCAGGCTTAAGACAATCTCTATTTTCCAAGGACTGTCTTAGGGACCGAGTACTGTAAGCCCATAGTGCAAAAGGACCTTGCCGTGAGCCAGCCAAAGTCTGACCTAAAGCTGAGTGAAGCCGATATCCGGGCCATCTACGCCGAGGGCGAGGAGGCAGTGGTTAGTCTAGTGACCCAGTTACTGGAACGCCTGAATCAATTGGAAACGGAAATCAAAGAGCTGAAAGGGCGATTAAGCAAGAACAGTCGCAATAGTAGTAAACCACCCTCTGGGGATGGGTTTGGCAAACACACCCGGAGCTTACGCCGCAAGAGTGACCAGCCCTCGGGAGGGCAAGCGGGTCATCCGGGTCAAACACTGGAATGGCGAAGCGAAGCCGATGAAGTTGAGCGACACCCAGTAGAAACCTGCTCAGGATGTGGCGCGTCCTTAGCGACGGTAGCGGTTGAGGATGTTTTTGCGCGTCAAGTCTTTGATCTGCCCCCCATCGCCCTAAGGGTTACAGAGCATCAGGTAGAGGTGAAAGGATGCCCCCACTGTGGTCAACTGAATCAAGGGAACTTTCCGCCCGAGGCTAAGACGTTGGTGCAGTACGGCCCACGGCTCAAGGGGATGATGGTCTATTTAATGGAAAGCCAACTGTTGCCCAGCCATCGGGTCTGCGAGGTATTGGCGGATCTAGTGGGGGTGAGGGTTTCAGAAGGCACCCTTTACACCACACGGAAGCAGTGTTTTGAGGGTTTAGAACCGATAGAGCAAGAGATTTACCAATCGATTCAGGCGGCGGCGGTAGTCCACTTTGATGAGACCGGTCTGCGGGTGAATCAGCGGCTGTGGTGGTTGCATGTGGCGTCCACAGATGGGCTCACCTACTATTTTGCCCATCCCAAGCGGGGTCAGGGGGCAATGAACGAGATGGGAATTTTGCCAGAGTTTGTGGGTAAGGCCATCCATGATGGGTGGAAAAGCTACCAGAGTTATGCCTGCGCCCATTTCCTGTGCAATGCCCATCACTTACGGGAGTTACAGTACCTTTGGGAGCAGTACGGACAAGGGTGGGCTTTTCAAATGAGTCTGCTGTTGGTCAGCATTCACCAGGCCGTTGAGGCGGCTAAAGCCCGGGGAGAAGAGGCCTTGTCCCAGTTCGAACTGGAGGCCTTGGAGGCCCGTTATGCCGCTATTTTGGATCAGGGATGGGCTGAAAATCCCACCCCGCCGCCTTCAGCAGTGAGGTCCAAATCCCGAGGACGACCGAAAGGCTCACCTGCTCGTAATTTGTTGAAGCGACTCCAAAAGCACCCAGCCTCGGTGCTGGGGTTTATGCATGACTTCACCATCCCCTTTGATAACAATCAAGCGGAACGCGACCTGCGTATGATGAAGCTCAAGCAGAAAATCTCGGGTTGCTTCCGTTCTGAGGATGGCGTTAGACAGTTTTGCCGCATTCGGGGCTACCTGGCCACTCTGCGAAAGCGGGGGCTCAATATCTTGGATGCTCTTCTTGACCTCTTTGTAGGCAATCCTCAAGCACTCTTCCCACAGCCTGAGTAGTTACGTAATTTGATCTGTCAAGGAAGAGAACTCCCTCGCTGCTTTAGCTGCTCTCTTAACATCCTGGGCATATAAAGATAATGGCTTTCGAGCATGGGAGGCTTGCCCGATACAAATCGTTCTTTTAATATCTGGCAATAGGGTTGCGTCTGGGAACCTTTTTTGAATCAACTGCTTTACCGTCGAATTTAAGTTAACAGTCTCCGTCATCATTGGAACAATACCCAGTAACCTGCCTCGCTTGTTATCCGTTTCTTCCTGAACTTCTTTCAGTCTTTGAATAGGCGTTCTAATGCCATGGGCTGACAGATATTCAAGCTGTGATGGTATAACTACGTACTCAGCAGCGAATAATCCATTCATTGCAGTAACTGTAGAATTTGGTGGAGTATCAATAATTACGTAATCATAGTCTCCTACTATTCCTGAATTTCTCAATGCCTTGTCTAAACGCTTTTGCGGAATATTAGACATAGCAGCTATGCTAGAGTCTTTTGTTCTATGGCTACTGGGTAGTATATCAATCCTTCCCGAGCATCCTAGACTGCCAATACTATGATTAAAGTCCGTCGGATAAATATACTGATTTGCGTTGAATCCTGGAAGTTGATAATTATCTAAGAAGTCAATTAGTTCTTTCCTTTCATCAAAGGAATCTAAAATTTGCTCAAACTCCTCTAGAGTTGATGCCTTATCTAACTCATCAGCCTTATTGACACCCAAAGACAGGCTAGCATTTGCTTGGTCGTCTAGATCAATCACTAAAACTCGCTTACCTCTTTTAGCAAGTTCGTAAGCAAGGTTAACCGTTAGGGTTGTTTTACCAACACCTCCTTTAGAGGTATGTATAGCAATGGTACGCATTTTTATTCTCTCTAACAAAGCTCTTAGAAAATCTGCCACTGGCTGAACTTCTCTAGGATTTTCAATTCTAAATCTATCTATTTCCTTGATTTCCCAGTTATGAAGCTCATAGGCTTCAATCCTATAGGGATCAATAAGCAGTCCAAATCTTACGTTTGAATGGCGAAGGTAGTCTTCAAGTTGTACTCGGGCTTCGTCAGTAATCTTTGTCTTAGAACTTTTAACTTCGATTAGAAAATTAATATATCGACCATAGTCCTCGACTAGGAAATCAACTTTCTTCTCCGCTTTCGCAAATTTTATCTTGTACTCTGGTATCCAGTGAGAATAGGCGCTTTTATGGGGCAACCCTGCTAAATTAAGCATCTCTTGAACCAGATGCACGGAAACATAAGCCTCTTGCTGCCAATCGGATGACAGGGCACGGAGTCTATTTTTTGAAGGCATTTCAAGCAGCTCTAACTGATACATTAGATCTGATCGCTTTAACTCTGCTATCTACTTAACAGTATTCAGAAGCTAGAGTGCCCCAACCGTAAGAATATCTAGCTCTTTCACAAAAATTCATAAAGCTTGAATGATATTTGGTGTTTAATTTGGGTTGCTATTCCTGCTTTTTGGCTTAGGGTGCTTGTCCACAGACTGTTTTAGTCGCCAAACTCCATGGTTTAACGGTTGAGGGCGTTGTTGCTTCCAGTCTTACAGAGAAGATAGGATCTTCACTTCATGCGCTTCATGCGATTGGCAAGTTTCCCGAAAAACCGTCCCGAGTGGTTAAATTGGCGCAACGGCATTTTCTTGGGCGTTGGTCTAGTTGGGCTGGGAATAGCGATCGCCCTGGCTACGGGCCAGCTTAAGGCCGGTATCGGTGGTGGGAAGACAGAAGTTACCAGTGTAAAGACCACTGTGGGAGGGGTTGAGACAACAACTACCACGACTCCCCAGGAAGCCAAGACCCTATGGGATTGGCTAAGTCTGGCTGGCGTTCCCTTGTCCGTAGCTGGGCTGGGTTTTTGGCTACAGACGGAGCAGCACAAACGGAATGAAGAACAGTTACAGGAGGAAATCCTACAAAATTACTACGACAAGGTTTCAGCCCTATTAGTGGATAAAAATCTGCTAGCGATTCGCGGCCAAACGAGAGCTTCTTGTTAAACGAGAGCTTCTTGTTATTGGTGCCAAGCCAGACACTACCACACCAGAAGAGAGAAAACTGCTAGATGTCTCGGTAGATGTCATCCGGGCCAGAACCCTTACCACGTTGGGAAGGCTGGATAGTAGTCGAAAAACCAGCTTGATCCTGTTTCTGCTGGAGTCTGAAGTGATTACTAAGCTAAAGCTGAGTCTAGACGGAGCTGATCTAGAAGGGGCTAACCTGCACCGTGCCCACCTGGAAGGGGCTAACCTGGGCTTTGCCAACCTGAAAGGGGCTGACCTGGGCGGTGCCCACCTGAAAGGGGCTAACCTGTTCTTTGCCCAAATGGAAGGGGCTAACCTTCATGGGGCTGAGCTAAAAGAGGCTAACTTACAAGGAGCTAACCTCAAAAAGGCTACCCTGAGTGGCGCTAATCTCAACAGTGCTCGCCTAACAGGCGCTAACCTGGCAGAAGCTAGCCTGGAACGAGCTGAACTATACCGTGCCAATATCTCAAGAGCTAGCCTGGAACGAGCTGAACTATACCTTGCCGACCTAACAGAAGCCAACCTAAGAGAAGCTAACTTGAACAGGGCTCAACTAGTATGCGCTAAACTCGCAGAAGCTGACTTAACAGAAGCTGACTTGACAGAAACTAATTTAAACGGTGCCCGCCTAGCAGGAGCTAACTTGGAAGGGACAGACCTAACAGGTGCTTGCTTGGAAGATGTTGATCTAAGCGAAGATGACCTGGAATATGCTTGCCTATGCAGAACTATCTTACCGAAAGGCATTCACAGTTATTATGCGAACCGGGACTGTGAGCGGATGGAAAGAAATTTCCCTGAGCGACTGAAAAAATATCTCTCCTGGCCCAACTAAGGCCACCGCCAGGGCATTACGCTACCGCCGCTGATAGGGAATATGCAACTTACCCGCCGCAGCCTGCTTAACCGCCTCAGGCCGCCTATCGTATCGGGCTGTAGTGGTAGGAGAGGCATGACCCACCAAGTTTTGCACCGTTGCCAGATCCACGCCAGCATCAAGCAGGTTGCCCACAAAGGTCCGCCGGAAGTCATGGGGAGATACCGCAGCGATCGCAGCACCGCCCGCCCGTCGCGTAACGATGACCTGTATCGCCTGGGTAGATAGCCCTTTGCCGTGGATAATGCGATCGCCACGGTTGACCGCCAGAAACAATGGACCCGCCACAGTCCCACGCCGGTCTATCCAGTCAAGCACAGCAGCGATCGCGCCCAAAGGGAGAAACACCGTCCTTTGCTTGTTACGCTTAGCCCGCCTGATAGTTACCCTGCCATCCTCATCAGAGAAGTCCTCCAGGGCCAGAGATGCTACCTCAGAACGCCTCAGGCCACCGCCGAGCATGACCGCCAGCACCGCACCATCGCGATAGTCAAGGTTGCGATCGCCCTTGGTGCAATCACCCATCAGGGCTGATATTTCACCCTGGCTAATGTCCCGCCCCGCTGGAATGGTACTCCCCGAGATATTGGGCAGGTCAGCAGCTCTCTGATAGTCCTCAACGGACATCAGGCCCAACCGCCAGCACTCCTTGAGCACACGCCGCAGGGCTGACAAACTTTTGTTTGCCGTTGCCGGAGCTACTCGACCCTGCAACCGAGACCGGATAGCCGCCGTGTGACTGTAGCGCAACTCCCACCACGGAAAAACCAGACCGGCACCAGGCATAGGACCGCCATCGGCAAACGTTTCGACTATCAGATCCAGCGACCGAGCGATCGCGCGCCTGGAGCCCTCACCCAACCCAGCCAAATACACCGCCGCCGGATGGGGCACACCCACAGGCAGAGAAGCCGCTAGGGTAGGTGTCGTTACAGTCGCGATCGCTAATTCATCAGCCATGGGTACCCCCCTAAGATAGGTTGTGAGAATACTTATTCTCATAAGCTATCTTAGGCTAAAAACTGCCCTCCCGCTGTTACAGCACCGATACAATAGAACTATCTGTAACGAGTCCCCCCATGGCAGAAACCGAAGTAGTCAGAATCCCCAAAAGTTGGAAGGGGCCGATCATGGCCCTAAGGGATGCCATGCCGGAGGATGCCGGAGCCATTGCACTAATGAGCCTCGTTGAAGTTGCAGGGCAAACCACACCGGAACCACCACAGGCACCGCCAGAGCCACCGCCTAAGCTACTGGGGAGAGCAGTCCCCTATGGCATTGTGGGAGTGTTGGGCACAATATTGGATATGGCTGTTACCGAACCCGCTAGAACCAGGGAGCTACTGATCCGCGTAACGCGATCGCCCTGAGCTGTAACAGCTATGGTTAAACTGTCGAGTTCTCAGGACTATTGTGGATCTCACCGCCACCCAGCAGCAAGCAGCGATCTCCCTGGCCCAGGGGAAAAAGGTTGCCGCGATCGCTAAGGTTGCCAAAGTGAGCCGGGACACTATTTATGATTGGAAGCAGCTTCCCAGCTTTGCCGCACTGGTAGCATCCACACGCCGGGACCTATGGCAGGCCGCCATTAGTCGCGCGATCGCCATGGTGGATGAAGCTATGGAGGTGACTAGGAGCATTGCCATAGGGGAAGTCACGGAGGCCAGAGTAAGCGATAGGTTAGCCGCCTGTAAGATCATTCTTGATGTGGCCAGTAAATTAGACGCGGTTGAGCTGGAAAGCCGTATAGCTGCCCTGGAAGCCAGAGAGGCAGGGTAGGCCGTAGCCTAAGGGTCTCTTTGGGGTCACGTCTTTTAGACGACTCCCCTGAAATACCCCAAGGCATAAAGGCTATAAGCGAAAGACCAGCCCTACCGCAGCGATCGCCGCCCGTACTCCAGTAGGCACAGGCTATCCGCCAGCCCGTCATGGGCCACCTTGCACCGGGGAAGCACCAGAGGCACGCCAGGGAAAACCCGTCTACAAAATGCGATCGCGCTACTCTTATCCTTTGCCGTACCATGCAGGACTATCCCCTTCCACCGCTGAGGGGTGACCAGCTCGACCGGCACCGATAGCGCCGCAGCTATACCCAAGACAGCACCATAGCCCATGCCAAAGGTGAACATGCTGGTTACCCCTTGACCGGGACGAGAGGCTACCTTCTCGATCACTATCCATGCAGGGGAGACTTCTTTAACAATCGCAGCGATCGCAACCAGATCCAGGCCCTTACCCGCCAGGGGCATAGGCACAGCCGTTATGGAGCCGTTAGCCAGAACCGCTATACCGCCCCGGAGGCCAGGATCTACCGCTATCAGGTTCACTGCTCGACCGTTGGATATAACCAACGCCCGTGGGGAAGCTTGATACCAGATGGGCAAGCCATCAGCAGATCCAGAATCGAAATCGGCGTTTCAATGTTAGGATGCTCAACCCAGTCACCCACCGGGAAGCCAGGGATAGGGATACTGGGAGTATCCAGGGATATTGAATCAGGCACCTCCACACGGGCCAGCCCTTCAAACCCAAACTTCCAGGCCCTTACATGGGCTAACCCGTTGCTAGTCACCTGCTCAGGGGCCATGGCCAGAATATCTATGAGCCAGACCGCCGACGCGATCGCAACGTGATCCGCCAGACCGCCGTCACCCGTGTATGACCACCGGGAAAAACTTTGGAAATTTTCTAGGGCCGTCGATGGGGGGTACTTAGCCCGCTCCTTAGCGATCGCCTCAGCAGATCCAGGCTTGCTCAGGTAAGCCACGTTGCTGTACCAGTCAGGTTCTGTATGTCTGCTCCAATAGCGGTAATCGTCAAGCATAGGCTTGCAATGATGCCACGCCACCCAGCACGCCCGCCCGACGACAAATTGATCGAAGCTGCACCACTGGAGGACCGCCGAGGCATCCTGTATCAGGTCAAAGTCACTCCAGTCACTACCGCCCCATGCACCCAGGCCACCAGTAGCGATCGGGCTCTTGTGGCCCTCCAGACGTTGCACGCGCTTTTCTAATGCTGTGGCCATGGTGGCAGGGAGGAAGAGGATACCCAATTGTAGCGATCGCCCACTACTCCAGTTCTATATAGAACCCGAAACCACCAGGGCCACCACCGCCAGCCCGCCCCAGTATCGCCAGCCTGAGAAGCCCCAGTAAGGCACCCAACCTAGCGAGAGGTAAGACTCCTTCTGATGTGCCGATGGAAGGATTGGGCGAGCTGGGTAGGCCATGGCATCTGGCTACTCTTAGGAGTTGTGCTGTCGACGTTAGTCCTTTGAGCAAACGTGACTCTGACGATGGGAACTGCTGAAGGAACGTGAAGCCATAGAGCAGCCAGGGCGTGGGGGGATTTATACTGAAATTTTCCACCTAAGATCCTATATCCGGCGTTTAGGCTGAAATTTTTCCACCTAAGATCCCTCCAAGGGTGTTTAGGCGGACAGATTTCTACCTAAGATCCCCTATACGGGTATTAGACGGAAAAATTCTCTCTATTCAATAGTTAGAAGGCGCTATGAGCATTCGCGCTGAGATCGACAAAATCTTCGAAAGCCGAGCTTTTGAGCGGCCGCTGTTCTATTCCTATCCGGGAGGCCTAAGGTTTGAGCTTTCCGAGGGTGGAACCGAAATCGAGCAGCTTCTCTGCAGCATCACAAAGGCAGCGCGGGTCTGCGAAGACATCTTTGATGAAAGCCATCCGCCCACTCTCTGCCTTCGAATGAGAGCCAAGGAAAACGGTTTCGCTCATCGCAAGGAGCTTAGGAAGCTTCACAACGCCGGGCTTAAACCGCCAAAGGTGCGCTCCATTTGGCTGGAGCCCGTACCCGAAGACGACCGTTTCGATGAAGGCGCAGAGGAATGGTGGCTCAACGTAGCCTTCGAACTTCCCGCCAATCGTTTAAAGAACGCGCTTTGGTGCGCGCTGTCCGTGGATTTAGGGCCTATCCGTCCCAAGCCGGCGTGCTTGGTGTATCTGTTTAACCTGGCGCGTGGGGTGGTCGTATTCCCCTATGATGATCGCGGCATGGACGTCGTCGGCCCTAACGTTGACTTTCTCCGCGCGCTCTACCTTAAGCACTACAGTGTCTTGCTTAGTTATGATCTCGCTTCTATGCAGGAAACATTCGGGGCGCCCTCTAACAATTCGCTGCAGGGTCGACGGCCCTGAGCTCAAACGTTAGCTGTCACACTTCAGGAAATGTATGCGTAGCGAACAAGAAATACTTGAACTCATCCTGAACACTGCAAAGAACGATGACCGCATCCGCGCGGTGATCATGAATGGCTCACGCGCCAACCCCAACGCGCCGCAGGATCTCTTCCAGGATTTTGACATCCTCTATCTTGTTACCCAGGTCGAACCTTTCACAAATGACCCCAAGTGGATACACCGTTTCGGTGAGCTGATGATTCTACAGATGCCCGAAGCGATGCAAGATCCACCGCCAGAAAATGATGGCAGTTTCACCTATCTCATGCAGTTTACAGATGGGAACCGGATAGACCTCAGCCTGCTTGCGATCGCCCAATTCAATCCTCTTAAAAACGATAGTCTCAGCGTATTACTCCTGGATAAGGACGGTCTCCTTCCACCGTTTGCACCACCAAGCGATCGTGTATCGTAGAAGCAATGCCCGACTCACTTTAGCTATGAAAACCTTGCAAGATTATACGCTTGTGATTTGTCCTGAGACCAATGGCACTTTTGTCGCTTATGTTCCAGCGATTCCCGGCTGTCACGATTGGGGGCGCACTTCCGAAGAGGCCAGAACCGAGCTCGCAAATGTGTTTGACATGATCCAAGAGGAATATCAGGAAGAGAACCGTACACTCCCCTTAGATGTGGAATTGGTCGTTGCTCATGCCAGCTAGAGCCAGTTAACTCGCCAAAGCGGCATGCCAATTGGGCTTTGAAAAAAAGTTCGACAAAAGGGAAGTCATGCCCGTTGGAAGCATCCAGATGGTCGATCAACGACGATTCCGATTCATGGGAAAAGTGAAATCGGCGGCTAGTTATTTTATGAGATCCTTGATCAACTTGGCATCACCGAAGCAGAGTTTGAGAAACTGCGATAGTGGCGAGTCAGGCATTAACAAATGATCACCACTTTGAGCAAGCTGGATTCATTCGCCTGCTCAAATAAATAAGTCTTGCCAAAGCAAAGGGGGTTCGGCGGGATTTTGGCAAATAATCGGGAGCCAGGTGGCGCAGGGAAAGCGGTCTTCCAGTCCCTGCAATTTCTCCCTGGCTGCGCGCACAGATTGGTGGAGTGACTTGCCACTGGAAAACCCTGCTAGGAAATTTTTGAGAAACGCTTGCGCCACGTAATCGGGCACCGGCTCTCGCATCACGATCAGGTGCGGAATGTGGAGGTCAGAGAGTTCCCGCGCCAGTCCTAAGCCATCACAGGAATTGAAAATAGCCAACTTCAACCCTTGGGCGATCGCCTTTCGCAGTCCATGTTTAAGCTGCGCGATTGTCAACCGCTCTTGGGCATTGATCTGCAAATATCCCCGGTCACTCTCCCCAAGCGTGGAACTATGTCCCGCAAAAAAGAGGATATCCCAGGATTGTTGCCATAGGTGATCATTCAGCGCCTGCCGGTGTGGCGTGACTAAAAAGGTGACTGCGGCCTGGGGTAACTGAGTCAGCAAGGCTTGATCATTTTGCAGATCAATGCCCGTACTATTACCCAAAATTGCCAGAATATTTATGTTGGAGTGCGGCGATCTGATCGGCTTCACCCGTTCATAATCGGGCAGACTCAGGGCAATTTCAGCTTGTGGATAGCGGTGCAACAAGTCCCAAAGCTGAAAGGGTAATCGGCGCAGGTGGTGATCGGCGGTTTGCACCACAATCTGAATCGGTTCAGTGGGGGCTAGCTGTTCTAACATGCGGTCTTTAATCGGTCGGAAGACGGCGGCATTGAGCCAGTTATTCAAGTGTGCTTCCAGCCGAGTGGCTGTGGCATAGCAGTCTTGAAACAAGTTCTGGCGACTGACATTGGTAATTTGCGTATCCGGCACATCTAACCGAAAGCTGGTCTTAAAACACTGGCGATAGGTTGATCGCCACTGCTCATACAAACTGCATAAGTCGGCCACTGGAGCCAAGCGACCTTGGGTAAATTGCAGCGCTGGCTGCAGATCCGTGCTAATTTGTAGTGTGACTGGGAATCCGGTCTGGAGACTGCCGTCACCAATCTGCAGCACCACCACTTTGGAACTCACTGCTAGAACCACGTTGGGCGAGGGATCGGCCACTTGATTTTTGAGCAGTTGCAGCACTTCTTGCCAATCGTCTTGCTGTTTCTGATACAAGGCCAGTTGATCATTTTTGGCTTGAAGTAATCCTTGATATTCGGCAGCAATCGCGTTCAACGCCAATTCATAGGAGCGGGAAAAGTCGGCATGGAGTGCAGCTTTATCCACTGTTGTAGGCACATCGACACGCACAATCACAGTCCCATTTGGTTTTTTCTCCAAACTGCGAACCGCGAGATCGATGCCTTCGTTTTCGACGTGGAGTTGGTGCAGTGAATAATTAAAAGCTTGCTGGTCAATGCCGTTGCGGAAGATTAGGTCAAGCGTATGGATGATTTCCTGAAACAACGCCGCAAAGTCGCCAGGGGCAAAGGTGCCACTGCTAGGACGGCGCTCTTGCTGCGGATGGCGCAAGTAAAGATAATCGCAAACCACATTTTCAAGCTGGGTAGTGCTATCGATATTCCAAGCTTCGATACAGGCTCCGGTTAATTGGGCTTGCTGCAAATTCGTGGCGATCGCCTGCACTTTCGTTAAGTTTGCCTGTTCTAACCATGCGCCTGTGAGTGTGGCTTCGCTAATGTCGGCTGCTGTCAGGTCAGCACCTCTCAGGTCTACTCCTGCCAGGTTTGCGCCCTTGAGATTTCGCCCGCAATAGGACTGATGCTGACCGCGATGCGTCACAACTAAATTCTGCACCGCTGGATCGGCCAGAATCGTGTGCTTGACTATCGCTTGGTGGAGTTGTCGGGCTAAGTAAAAGTTAGTGCGGGTGAGATTGGCATTCCGAAAATCACTGCCTTTCAAGTGGGCTTGGCTAAAATCAGCCTCGGTCAGGTTTGCGCCCTGAAATCGGGTACCGCCCAGGGTGGTGAAGGCGATCGCCCATTGCCAAATCCCGGTAAATTTTTGATCTCCTTGGCGGGCACGCCAACTCACATAACTACTTAAGCCGACGGCAGCAGTACAACCCAAAGTTGCTGCCATTACACCTTCTCTTGTTGCCTCTATTTTTTGACTGATAACGCCCTGGGTGGCAATCGCTTGAGCTGCCGCTACAGCTACGTGGATGCCAATATTTGCACCCATTGCGCTACCCATCATGATCATGCCTACAGCGAACCAGACGGCCAAATTGCCAGCGATGATTTGGGTGGTGGTGAGTAAGATGGCGAAGACCCAAATCACACCCAGCGAGACCGTGATCGTAGATGGAATGGCGATCGCGCCAGCCGCCATCCCATTCAATGATCCCGTAAAACTTCCCAGCAACGCTCCTAAGGATACCCCAGCCACAATTGCCGTACCAAAAGCGAATCTTAAACCGCGCCGAACGATTGCCGTCGCTAGAATGATCCCGATCCCAGAACCACTAAAGGGGCTAGCACGTAATCGGGTTGGAGGGAATAAGGAAAGAGCAAGTATCCCGCAAATATGAGCACAACCGTGGACGTAAACCCACTTAAGCCAGCCAGTAGCCAACCTAAGAGCGTGTGCTGAATCCGATGCCGGGGTTGGAGTCCCGCTTGGGCATGGCAGAAGTTTGCGCCAGTCAAAATCGCGTCACTAAAATCAGTACCCCGGATGTCTGCATTGCTAAAATCAGCACCAGTCAGGTTCTGACCGCGAAAGGAGTGGCCTTGGAAATTTTTGCCAGAGCGGTAAAACAGCATAGTGGCTAATAGGACGAAAGGGCACAGCAGCAGACGGGACAGCATTTTGCCTCAACCAGGTGCAGGTGCCCGCAGAAGCAGGCTAAACCTTCTCCCTACCCACTGTCCTACCATAAATTAATACGAACCCAAAATTGTATGAGCCGGATAATATACTCGGGATTGTAAAAAATATTGGCAGAATCTGGTCATATATATCCCTAGCAAGTGCTGTCCCAGAATAAAATAACGCTCATAGGGAAAAATCTTCGGTAATAGTGGCGGTGCCGAATTCGATGCGGACGCTGAATTCTTCGCCCGGTGTGCCACTAAACTTTAGTTGAATATACACATCGGCTTGGCGGGCGACGACTTCCCGTAAAACTTGACTGGAACCGTCTAACAAAACAAGCTTTAAATGGGGCGGTAGAAATTCGGTGCCCGCGGCCGGATAGACCTGAAGCCGCACCCCCACGGTTTGATTGGGTTTCTGCACCAAGGCCACGACTAATGCGATCTCCTGACCCGCCACCTGCATCCCCAGATCAATTAACTTGACTTGTCTAACCCCAGCAGCGGGATGACCGGGAGCAAGTCGCCACAGACTTTCTATCGCCATCCATCGCGTTTCATCATCCTGAGTCGATTGCAGCAGACTGGCCAAGGCTTGAACGACCTCTGGATTGGCCGTTGCCACGTTTCCGAGCTGCTCGGCGATGCGGCGGCGTTGATGTTCGTCTGATGTCACTCGCAATTGGTGAATCAGTGTCGGGATTTCATTTGGGTTGGCAGAAGCGTCTTCGTTAGGTTCAGGGCTACGAACGGCGATTGCGAGCGGTGGAGTCGGCCAAACCTCAAAAAATGCCTGCCATCCGGTTTCCACACATCCCTGAAACCATTGGCCCAACCTGGTGCGAATGGGTTTGGGCATAAACTCACGCTCCAGAGTGATCGCCGCCTGCAAAATCTGCTCCGTCGTTTGCATACCCTTGAAATAAGCTTGACAAGCCGCTAATGGCACAGTTAAGACATCACTCCAAGCAGACTCCCGGCGATGAAAGACTTGAATAGTGAGATTTTGCTTAGCACAACGATCGCCCACTTGTAGGTCTGATGTTTGCAGGGCGGCGCGTTTGGGTGAGATAGCCCCTGGCTGGTGGTAAACATCTCCCATGTTCAGCAGTTGGTCATATACCCGACGCGACAACCGATGCCCCACCGGATGGGTCAAATTGGCCACTAGCATGTCCTGTAAATGCCACGTTTCGGCGAGCACATCTTGAGCTAACCCAGACAAGCTGGCAGGAATCAAAATGTCTACGTCACTAAGAAATTCTAGCTCTAATGATAAAACCATGACAGATACCGCTGGCCACTCCTCCCGCTTAAGTCGCTGCGCTGGGGTAACAATCATCACGTAGCGGGGGAGTCCGTGCCCTGCTAAAAAGCGGCGAGCGGGTTCAGAGTACAAGCGTTGCTGCTCCTCAGGAGAGAACTGGAGCGGGCTATGTAAGGTTTGACCTACTTGCCAGATTTCTCCGGGTTGGGGGGTGATGCCGCTTCGGGTGTTGTTAGATAACATATTACTTCGATCCGTCGCTAGAGATCATGGTATCGGCGCTCAGAAAGTTGGCAGAAGACAGGGCTGATTTAAGTAACGGATGATCGCCTGCCGATATTCTAACCCTGGTCAGACTTACCATCGGGCGGGCGATCGGGGTCGCGCCCCTGTTTGTGACCGCAGGGTTGCTTGTTCCTGTTTAACAGCGGTGACGGAGGCTAGACCGAGCACTTCAGCCACCCGACCCACAAGTTCTCGCCAACGCTTCGATACCTCTCCTTGGGTAATGCCCATTTCAGCGGCCAGTTGGATCTGCTTTTGGCCTTGCACCTGGCCGCGCCACAGGATGAGGTAGCCCCGGTCGGGATATTGTTGATCGAGCTGGGTGATAGTGGCGATCGCCCGCAAGACTAAATCAGCACGTTCTAAGTTGTCTGAGGCATCACAGGTATCGGCGATCGTGTCAAGCACCTGCAAATCTGTTCCAGGGAGCGGGGCATCTAGACTGGTGTAAGGATGGGACTTTTCTTTGCGCACCCAGTCGATGATCTCAAAGCGAGCCACGACGGTAGCCCAACGGTAAAACTCGGCTGACCCGCCGTGGCGAAACTTGCCGCTTCTGAGAGCTTGCAACACTTTGAGTTGGGCAATTTGGGCGGCATCTTCCCAGGCGATCGCAGTACCTTGGGTTTGTTTACGGGCAATGCGCATCAGCCGCTGTTGATGTTCGGGGGCAATCAACAACTGTTCGTAGGGATGAAGCTCTGGAGTCAGTTGGGTAACCATCTAGAAGCATCCTTGGGGTGAATAGAACAATGCGGGAGAGCATAGTCAGCGTTAAGTAGATCCCTGAAATTCTTGGAGCAATTTACGTGTGCAATACCTGATTGATGTAGCCATTGACTCTGGAGATCGAGATTTTGTTTCCCATATTCCACACCCTAAGTGCCACACTGAGGATATTTAAGCTTAAAAGCCTTTTTTGATAAGGGATACATGTCTTTTAGTCATGCCTGCCTGTTTACATCAACAAAAGTTTTTTCCGAATTTCGGAATATTTTTCGGCGGCCCTGCGTTGTAGTCAGTAAGGACGAAAAACGTCTGACTTAACAATCCCCCCAATCCCAGGTAACTATAATGGCATTTCATCAATCAACGGCTGCTTTGTTGAGTGGCGCTACACTCATTGCTTTGGCTTGCTCAATTACTCCTCAAAGCAATGCAGTGGGCTTTCCGCCTGGTCAATCCAGTCAAATTGCACAAGTTCCAGCGCGCACAATATGTTCGCCTGTAAATGGGCAATGGTATTTTAGGGGTAACCCCGGCCCAATCATCACGCAGTCCGGCGATCTCCTGACGGTTGATATGTCGGCTTATCGGCGACCCACAGCTACGGGGCGCATACTTAGTCCAACTCAAATCCAAGTCACCTTTCCCGATGATGCTACGTTTGTTGGCACTTTGAATGGTCGGGGCCAGATTAATTGGAGCAATGGCACCGTTTGGCAAGCCCTCAGTTTTGCCGGAACTTGGCAGTATGAGGGCAGGCCGGGTCCTGTTGTCACGCAGTCAGGCAATCGCCTGACGGTTAACATGTCGGCTTATGGGCGACCCACAGCGACAGGATCAGTCACAGCTCCCGCTAACGCTAAAGTTACATTTCCCGATGATGCTACGTTCAATGGCACCTTAGTCAGCCCGAGTTGCATTCAATGGTCAAATGGCACGACTTGGACGAAATAAGCAACGCCTAATCCTGCGTTCTTGTTGAATCTGCATACAGCCTAACTAGGGTGCATCTAATCGTTGGGGGCGGGCGGTTGAAACCGCTGCTAAAAAAGCTAAACCGACCTGCACCGGTTTCTCGATATTACTGATCGCTGATTCCTGACTCCTGACTACTCATGTTTTCTACCGGGGGAAATCGCCATTCCCCCGGCCCCCTCGCCCTGGGCGTGCCGCCGCCCGTGTTGCCTGTTTGACAGCCTTTTGCAACCCACTGGGATCTAAATGATGTCGCCGGATAATGCCACTACGCGGATCACAGGAGCGCCGCTCGGATGGAAAAACATATTTGGGGATGATCCGGACTGATTCCTGATAATCCCCTAAAATCCTGAAGATATACGGAAAAAGTCCTGATAATCCCCTGAAGAAGGGTTTTATACGGAAACTTTCCAATGAATTAAGAGTTGGGCGGAAAAACCAGTCAAATCAATCACATTTATGAAAATAATCTCACAAGATCAGTTATCAGATTATACAGGGCGTAAAAAGGTAAAAAACATGGATGCCCGCGTCACAAATATAATCGCAACGAAAAATGAATTGTTACTTCTTTCAAAATTCATTGCGGAAGTTGCAAATAATATGCCGGATAAATTAAATGGTTACTTCCATGAGCATTACAGGGACTGGAAAAATGACTGGACCAAGAATGAGTGCGATATAATTTTAATTCAGGAAAATGAAAATTCCGCCCAACAAGTTGATGCACCGGAGCCGGCTTCGCCGGCCCGGTAATCTTGGTCGTTAGGCCGCTCTGCGCGCATCGAGATATGGACGCTTCACTTCCCACAGCAAAGAGTGCCCGCTCGCCAGACGAGCGCGCCAAGCTGAAGCGCGTCATTGAGGAGCGCGGCTTGTGCGGTCTCGCCAACGACACGAAGTGGGATGAGTTTATTTCGGGGATGCGTGCTCGTCAGGATTGGAGGCCGAGCTATCGCTACAAGTGCATCGACGGCCCTCCATCCTCCTGGGATGTCGAATGGTTCTATCATTTGCCCTTTCCACTGGTTTCTGTGGAGTGGCTTGATGTTGGCTTTCTACAGGAGACGCGGGAGCACCGGTTGCCACCGCGTATTCACGTCACCGACCATTCACCGTGGCTAGAGGAGTTGCTGCGGCACGTCGGTCTGGAGTATCAGAAGGGTAGCTTGATGATTCGCATCTTCGGATACAGCCCGAAGAGTCTGGACTTGTTTGATGTATGACCGAGCGGCCTAACCATGCGCTGCAGCGAACCCGGCATGGCGTCGTGGTTTGCAATCATTGCGTCCCGCGGGCCGGGTCGCTGAGCTTGGGTCGTTAACGCCACCACCACTAGGGCCAGGCCAAGACATCAGGAAACATCTGGGGCACTCCCAAGGGGCCAGGGTTGCCCGTGGGGAGGGGAGCACCAGGGCCGCCGCCGGTGACTTAGTGATCAGGTTGAGAAAAAATTCTCAAAAAATCAGGCTCAAAAGATCACAATGCTACTCAACGCCATATAGGGCAACGGTTTTAACCCGATCACATAAGTGATTTACAAGTGATCTACCCGATCACCAAAAACATCAGGTCATTGGTGATCTATTGTTGTAATAATCCTCAATGCCTTGCATAGCAATGGTTTCAGGTCGATCAGGTTTGCGATCGCCAAGTGATCTACAGATCACCAACCCGATCACAATGCCGGGAATAATGCCCAGCACCAGGAGCCACCGCCTAAAACCCTTGCCCTGCAAGGATGTTGACCATGTTGAGCAAATGTTGAGCAAATGTTGAGCAGTGCTCAACAGGGTAAAAGTATTGAAAATAAAGGGTTATATACCCATGGGTATTTATTTGTTGAGCATGTTGAGCAAATCCACCATTTCCCCTACTGTTGCCGACTGATGTAAATAAGTGGATCGAGATTGGATCAATTTAGTAAAGCAAGAAGCCCAACTCCTTGCATGGCAAAGCTTCCAGAGCTTGACATTCCCGACTTGAAATCGGGTGTCCCCAAAGGACCGAGGGTTCGAATCCCTCCCTCTCCGTAGGCATTTCAAGGATTTCAACCTTTGACTTAAATGCTGACTAGTGCATATATACTATAATTTTGAACTGAAACTGAGCTAACAAATGGCAAAACTGGATCAGATCTAGATCAGTTTTTGCCCCATAGATCGGGTAGTCCTAACAAGTCAAAGATATCCGCTATGGTGTTAGGTTCTAATGTGGAAATGGACGCCTACGGGGCTTCAGATTGCCTTTGCCCTACCAGAGGACGCTAAGGAGCAGTTATCTGTCGCCGAAGTAAGCGCCATTAATGGGATATTTTGCATGGGCTTTTATGACACTCCCCAGGTCGGCGATCGGGTTATTCATAGGGGCCATGAATGGAGGGTGACGGAGCGGGTTATTTACCTGACCCGATGAGAGCATTCCATTTCATGGAAAATCTGGGCAACCTTGGCGGGTCTCAACAACATCTTGATGCGTTTGAAGCCTGCCTATGGCAAGGCGATGTAGATGGGGCGGTCAGGCTACTTGATGACTGGCCCCATGATCAGGTAGAACAGTTCATTGGCTATCTGGCTAAGCATCGCCACCGCATCGTCAACTACAGCTACTACCAAGCTGAGGAGATTTCAATTGGTTCGGGGACAGTGGAGTCAACGATCAAGCAGATCGACAGGCGGGTAAAGATTTCTGGTGCTCAGTGGAAGGAAGACAATGTTCCGCAAGTGCTCCGGCAGCGCTGTGCTTACCTCAATGGTTAGTTCTCATCCTGAGATTTTCAAGACTGGGATGCACTTGTTAGATCTTCATGATGAG
This sequence comes from Nodosilinea sp. LVE1205-7, assembly GCA_041879365.1. Lineage (GTDB taxonomy): Bacteria > Cyanobacteriota > Cyanobacteriia > Phormidesmidales > Phormidesmidaceae > Nodosilinea. Next base: position 1,056,408 of record CP089923.1, read on the forward strand.
ACCGCCTAGCTTGAGACTCATAAAAGTTTTCCGCACCACTAAGCCCTATTTTTTTCATGGCCTCTTAAGAACTCGATATTTTTATCTCCCTTACTGAAAAGCGCCAATCAAAAACTTAAAGTTTTGTGTGTATTTTTACATCTTCCCTAGCATCACGCCTACCATTTTTAATGGAACAATAGGCGCAAATGCTAGCATGTCAGCACAAGAAAGACAGAATTTTATCATTAAATCTTTTACGGACAATTATTCCGATCTTATCGCTGCTGATCCTAATGCCTGGAGAGGTAAATTCCGTAAAATGGCCGAGACGCCATTCGCCTTTTACCGTGGTAGCGCAGCCTTGTTTTATGCAGATATTTCACAGGATCAAGACCCTTTCCTGAATGAAAAAACCAGCAGGGTTTGGATTCAGGGAGACCTCCATGCTGAAAACTTTGGCACTTACATGAACAGCAAAGGCATTTTGGTGTTTGATGTCAACGATTTTGACGAGGCCTATGTAGCCCCCTTTAACTGGGACGTGAAGCGCTTCTGCGCTAGCCTGGCCTTGATCGGTTACCAGAAAGCACTCAGCGATGCCGAGATTCGCGAAGTTGTTGCGCAAGGAGCGCGAAGCTATGCCCAGCAAATCGCGCGATTTGCAAACGGCGGCGATCACAACTTTGCCCTCACCCTCGACAACACCAAAGGCCCTTTACGTCAGGTGCTGTATAGTGCTCGTCAACTCACTCGCGTTGACCTTCTGGAAATGGAAACAGATATTGTTGACGGCGATCGCAGGTTCAAGAACAATAAAATGATCACGCCTGTCGATGAGGCAATGCGCAAAAAAGTAGAGGCTGCACTACTGGAGTATTACGACACCATCCCCAATCGCAAACGCAGGTCAAAATTAACTTACCAAATTAAAGACGTGGCCTTGCGGCGTGGACTCGGGATTGGCAGTGCGGGGTTGAAAATTTACAGCATTTTGATTGAAGGCGAAAACCAGGCTTTGGAAAACGATCTGATCATTTCTATGAAGATTGCTCGTCCCTCTGCTGCCGAGTCTTATATCCGCGACGAAGATGCCAAGCAGTATTTCATCAGCGAGGGACATCGTACTTCGGTTTCACAGCGTGCGCTTCAGGCCAATGCGGATCCATTCCTTGGATATACTACACTGGATGGCAACAGCATGTTTGTCACTGAAATTTCCCCCTATACCGCCGACCTCGAATGGGATGACATCAATGACATGGATGACATCATGGAGGTTGTAGATTACTTAGGTAGATGCGTGGCTAAAATCCACTGCTGTTCTGATGATGATAGTGATCAAACACTCATCAAATATTCTATTGAAGATGCCATCAATGCTGTACTAGATGGAAGAGAAACCGAATATGTGAATTACATGACCGATTTCGGGGAGCAGTATGCCGCTAAAGTGCGCCAAGACCATCATATTTTTGTGGATGCTTTCCGCAACCATTTAATTGGCAGCCTATAGCCTCCCCACTCGCCGGGGAACCTAACTGAATGGAAAACCAGGCGATGGCCAGCCCAAAGGCAACAGCCCTGGGCATCTGGGTCAAGGGAATTGCTTGTTGGGGCCATGGTACAGAAGGCCAGAGGTAGGGTTAACGATAGCGGCTACTCTGATAGGTTTACCGTAGCCATCCCCAGCCATGCTCCCAACCAGGGGAGGGAAGATACAGCCCATTGGGACTATACCCCATCACTCGCCAAAACTGGCCAGTGTAGACTACCAGACGTCGAACCAATACAGCGATCGCTGATCACCCATAGCTAAGCCGCCAGGGATAGTTGGGTGAGGGGAGCGCCTCTCTCGATTTCCTCCCAGGGGCTGTCGATGGATTGGTAATTGCAGAGACAGACCAGGATTTTGATCGGGCTGGCAGGGCTAGAAAACTCCTGAACCTCAGCCACTACCCAATCCCCATCCTTGCCATGGCTCACCCCGTTGCCAGGGTCATCAAGGTTTTCATAGTCGCGGATGCGATCGCCCGACTGGGGAAGCTGGCCAGTTCAATCATGTTCCTCTGCCAAAATCTGAGTTAGAGGTTGTTTGAAAAGGGTTCTCCCAGGTATAGTTCGCCGCTAGAGGACCGCCAAAATACTGAATTTTGCGCTGATTATCCTACTCCATAGGTATGGTTTGAGACTCTCTTTGGCTTTTCAAACAACCTCTTAGGCCACCGTTGGGCAATGACCGGGTTTCCCATCCCTGGGCATTGGGGTCAGCCGCTTTGTAAATAACCCAAGCTTCCTTCATAGCGATCGTCCTCAAAACTGGTTTGCTCACCTTCAACCACGCAATCGACCCTAATTATAGGGTCTCTGGTCGGTTTGACCCGTTGTAGCTCCCACCCCTGGTTACGGCGTAGCAGTAAGCCAGAACACCTGTTCAGTAAACGCTTTAACAGCTCCACGGGACTCTCAGCGTTCTGGCTAAATAAACCCTGGATTAGCTAGAACTGGGTCAAAAATGCCTTTATACAGGGCTGGCAACTGATTGACTCAGTTTGTTTACTCATGCTAAGGACATTCAACCGGCGATGGCATCTCGAAAGCAACATGATGAACGCACCTATCGACTTGAGTACAAGATACACATATACGAGTGTGCCTCTGGCTAAGTTTTGTCAGTCAACCAGGTTTCGCTGTGCCCTTTCTCGACTCTGACTTATCCTGTCCTGGCGGTGGTTACCCTCTATGTCACCGCCCAAGGAGTTGATGGAATGGCATCGGACCAGTGCCGCCGTGTCGATCCCCACTGAAGACACCGCATACCCCTGGGTTGTAATTCAGCAATGATGCAATCAGTGTGAGAGATGGGATGACAGGTAACAAAGGGCACGTCAATATTAACTAATACCAGAGGTAACATTAATTTAAAGAGGCCTCCATGACCTACAAAAATCATGGGTTCATCCTGAAATGAAGCTGCCTGAGTGCATTGGTCGATGAAGGGCAGAAATCGATGTTTGATGTCTAAAAAGCTCTCACCCTGTTCTGGTCGGCGTTCCCAATGACAATGTACCAACCAATCCTCGGCAATTTCCTGATGCAGTTGCCAGCTTTGCGGGTCAGATCGGCCCTCCAGTACGCCGCAGTCGTACTCCCGCAGGGCATCGGTAATCTGGTAGGGCGGCCCCAGGACCTGGGAAAGAATAGCGGCGGTTTCCACCGCTCGACATAAGGGGCTGGTGAAAATAGCGGCGGGGGCAATTGGTTGGAGCTTTGCGGCCAAGGTCTGGGCCTGTTGTTGACCCCTGGGGGTAAGACCATAGCCATGATCGCGATTAGCAATAATGTGCAGAGTGTTAGCTTCGCTTTCCCCATGACGGACAAAATAGAACTTAGACATGGTTAGAAAAGCCCAAAAAGGTCGAAGCTTAAACTGCCTATACCAGAACCCAACAGCCTCCTAGGCTCGAATTTGCACAGGCATAACCAGATAGGTAATTTGCTTTTCACCCAAAGGAGTGAGTACTGCTGGGCTGGTGGAAGTATTGCATTGCATCTGTACCGCCTGGGTATCGAAGGATTTGAGCCCGTCTAATAGATAGGTAACATTAAAGGCGATGTCTAAATCGTCTCCAGTAATTTGGGCTGGCAAATCTTCCTGACCACTGCCTAATTCCTGGGCCTCAACCGTCAGGGAAACTTGCTGTTGAGCCTGGTTAAGGGAGACTTTAATAATATTATTTTTCTGGCTAGCCAGAACTGCAATGCGACCTAAACTGGCCATTAAATCCCGACGGTTAAAGGTAATCTGGTGACTAAATTGTTTGGGTAACAATTGACGATAGTTGGGATATTGACCTTCCAACAACCGGGTAGTAAGGCGTTGATGACCTAAGTCAAATAAAACCTGAACCTGATCTAAATACACCTGCACTGGTTCAGTAGAATTGTAGTTTTGGACCATACGTTCTAACTCCCGCAGAGCCTTAGCCGGGAGAGTTAAATCAATCCCATTATCGCCCTGTACATCCAGCCCATCACCGGTTTTAACAACCGCCAGGCGATGGCCATCGGTAGCGGCAAACTCTAGACCATCAGCATTAGACAACAAATGCACGCCGGTCAAGACCTGCTTCGTCTCATCCCCACTGGTCGCAAAGAGAGACCCCTTAAGTCCATTCAATAAAGCTTCGGCAGAAAGAGCGAGGGTTTCACCACCCTCTACCGTGGGTAGAGCTGGGTAATCTTCAGCTCCTAAACCCCGTACCTGATAATGCCCAGTTGCGCTGGTTAAGGTTACAGCAGTGTGGTCCGGATCGGATTCCAGAGTAATAGTTTCATCGGTAATCAGGGCAACAATATCCGACAATAGTTTAGCCGGTAGGGTAAGCACCCCCTCAGTTACCTGAGCTGAAAATCCGGTTTGAATGCCTAGAACTTCATCAAAACCCACTAGGGTAACCGTTTGGCTAGGGGCGTCAGCGGTTACCAAAACATTACCCAAAACCGGTCGATTGGGGCGAGTAGGTACCGCCCGGCTAACTAAAGACAGTTGGTTATTTAGGGCATTTTGAGCACAAACAAACTTCATGGTGGGTTCAGAAAAAGTAGGGTCAAAATGGGACCTGAAGAAAAATTTGCGATTACTCGACTTGGTGGCCAATCCTAGCACTGTTCTCCATGGGTATCAAATAGGTGTTACCCCCAGGCTTACGGATTTTCGGATTTTAAAATTTTAAAAAATAGCCGTATTAGTAGAGACTGGGGAATCTGAGGAAAACGCTCTAAGTTCTTACGGTGTAGCCTTTAGGGATTTCAGTGGGTTGGGGAAAACCTGGGGAGGGGTGGGTCCGGTTTCCACAACCGTGGAAGCAGGCCAGTTTCTTTCCCCAGGGAGTGCCCGGTTTTCCCTGTCGACTAGGGGCATTTTCCCCAGTTAAATGGGCTTTTTCCCCAGGTCTTGGGATAGAAAAAATTTATTTTTCTTTACCTTTGGCCTCCCTGGCAGGATATTCTGGTCAAGCAGAATTTTGCTGTTTTTTCCATGAAAGTTGCCACCTGGAACGTTAATTCCCTGCGATCGCGCCTGCCCCACGTTACTCGTTGGCTACAGGACAACCCGGTTGATATCCTTTGCTTGCAGGAAACTAAGGTAGTTGATACGGCCTTTCCTGAAGAGCCCTTCAGGGCAATGGGCTATAGCACCTATATCTACGGTCAGAAGGCTTACAATGGCGTCGCGTTGATTAGTCGATCTCCGTTACAGGCTGTTCAGTGTGGTTTTGCTCCGGTGTTGGGCGCCGCTAGGGTAGGCGACCTTGATGATCAGCGACGGGTCATTGGGGGGCTCTGGGGCGATATTTATGTGGTTAATCTTTACGTTCCCAATGGCAACTCCATTGGGAGTGACAAGTACGCCTATAAACTCGCCTGGTTAGATTGTTTGAAGGATTACGTGGCAGCTCAGTTGGTGCACTATCCCCAGTTGCATCTGTGTGGTGATTTTAATATTGCCCTGGAAGATCGAGATATCTATAACCCAGAAGATAAGGCTAACCATATTATGGCCTCAGGACCTGAGCGTCAGGCCCTGCAGCAGGTGTTATCTCTGGGGTTGAGTGATGGCTTTCGTCAGTTTAGTCAGGAAGGGGGGCATTTCACCTGGTGGGATTACCGGGCTGCGTCCTTTCGGCGTAATTTGGGCTGGCGCATTGATCACCACTATCTCTCTACTCCCCTGCGCGATCGCGCCATCGCCTGCACTATCGACTTGGAGCCCCGCCGTTGGGATAAGCCCAGCGACCATACTCCGGTGGTTGTGCAGTATGGCTAGGGCAATGGGTATAGTATTACTTTCCTGTTGCGGTCCCTAAATTCCCCATTAAAAGAGCCTGGCAAAGAGGGTAAGATAGGCAAGCTGAGCAGACCCCTCTGCCAGACCTGTTGCAATCCCCTGCGGGTGAATGACCATACTACACCTTAATTGGTTTCCTCAAGAACAGCGTTTCTGGCTTTGGGGAGAATCATGGAAACCTTTGCCGACGGAAGGATTTTCCCCCTGGTCGGGGGTGTACTTACATCCCTACGCCATCACCCAGGCGGAATTGGCCATTGCCCTAACCGCCTGTCAGTCCCAACTCCAGGCTACGGACTCGGGCTTGGGTTGGTTGCCTGCCAGTCTCACCACTGCAGCCAGGGCTCAGGGCGATCGCCCCTCTGCTAAGCTGGGTCGCCGTTCTCAGGCCGCTAGCGGCGACGATCCTACCTGGGGCACCACCCTGGTTCAACTGCCTGCTTACCTGGAGCCAGATCGACTGGTGCCGATTCACTCCGCCAGCAATGGTTTGCATCAACCTTCTTCCCTGACCGTACTCTACCCCTGGCAGGTGCAGGGATGGTGGCTGACACCTCGCCACATACTACCGATGCTAATGGCCCTCCCCCTGGGCCAGTCCCTGTCTTCCGCCACGGACTGGATTGCCTCAGATTTACGTTTTTGGGGCCATAGCTGTCGTTGGGGTTTGAACCTTTTGGCTCGGGGTAAGTTTTTACCGGGTTTAGAGGTTACCAGCCAGGCTTTGGTGGCAACCTGGAGTCCCCTGCTTGATAGTGCGATCGATCAAGAGCGACTGCGCCATTTTGCCCAGGCCATGCCTCTAATCTGTCGTAGTTATTTTGCTTCTGATCAGACCCTATCTCCCTTGAGTTGCCCTATCTCCCTGGCCGATCCCCAAGCTTTGTTAATTTCGTTCTTAACTGGTTTGATTGATTCCCAGGTGCGCCATACTACCCAGGTTCAACCTCGCCAGCTAGCCAATCTTGGCCAGGAACTGCCCCTGGAAGCCTGGTTACAAGCCCTCAGCCAGCCTCGGGGGGCGCTACAGGCCAGTGGCGCAGCCGGGGCTCGTCTGCAGGAAGCCCTGGCTACCTGGACAACCCCTCTGCAACGACGGGAGGCTGATCCGGCCTGGCAATTTCGCCTGCGGTTGGTTTTGCAGCCCCCTGCCCTTGATCAGCCCCTGTGGAAGCTGGTTTATTACCTACAATCAGTGGCTCATCCCGACTGGCAGATCAGTGCTGATGCCATCTGGTACCATCCTCTGACGGAATTACAGTACCAGGGGTAGTACTGCCGACTCCCCAGGAAACCTTACTGGCGGCCCTGGGGCGGGCAGCGCGATTTTATGAACCTTTGCGGGAAAGTTTACGACAACCCCATCCCACCGACTGCTGCCTGGATTCCCTCCAGGCCTATGCCTTTATTAAGGCTTCGGCCTGGCAACTACAGGACCACGGTGTTGAGGTTGAGCTGCCACCAGGGCTGACCCCAGCTGGAGATGAGGGCCAGAATCGCATAGGCTTGAAGGTGCAGGCGGAGGTGCCGCAGTCACGCCAGCGTTTAGGCTTGAAAAGCTTACTTAACTTTCGCTGGGATTTATCTTTGGCGGGGGAAACCCTTAGCCCTGCTGAGTTTGAGCAGTTAATTAATCAGGGCTCTCCCCTGGTGCAGATTAATGGTCGTTGGGTTGAACTCAGGCCTCAAGAGGTGAAGGCGGCCCAGCGATTTTTGCAGGGACAGAAAACTCCTACGGCCCTTTCCGTAGAAGATGCTCTTCGGATGAGTACCGGCGATACCCAGGTGATTGAAAAACTGCCGGTGGTTAGTTTTGAGGCCTCTGGGGTGTTGCAACAGTTAATTGATACCCTGACTACGGGTAATCAAACCCTAGAGGTGATGGCGGAACCCCCTGGTTTTCGAGGTACCCTGCGGCCCTATCAGGGGCGCGGGGTGGCCTGGTTAGCCTTTTTAGATCAGTGGGGCTTGGGCGCCTGTCTGGCGGATGACATGGGCTTGGGTAAAACCGTTCAATTGATTGCCTTTTTGCTACACCTGCAACACCAGGGTTGGCTCCAAGCCCCCTCGTTATTGGTTTGCCCCACCTCGGTGATGGGCAACTGGGAAAAGGAGGTGCGGCGCTTTGCACCGACGCTTAAAACTTTGGTTTACCACGGCGATAAGCGACCTAAGGGCAAAGCCCTGGCCGCCGCGATCGCTGATCAGGTTCTGGTCATTACCAGCTATGCTCTGGTCTATCGAGATTTAGCTTCTTTGCGGTCGGTGCAGTGGCAGTGCCTGGTGTTGGATGAAGCTCAAAATATTAAAAATGCAGAGGCCAGGCAATCCCGTGCGGTACGAGAACTACAAGCCCAGTTTCGGATTGCCCTTACCGGTACCCCAGTGGAGAATCGCCTGACGGAGTTATGGTCAATTATGGATTTTTTGAACCCGGGTTATCTGGGTCCCAAAAACTTTTTTCAGCGGCGTTTTGCTACTCCCATTGAGCGCTATGGAGATACTGCTTCCCTCAAAACCCTTAAGGCTCTGGTGCAGCCCTTTATGCTGCGGCGGTTGAAGACCGATCGCAGTATTCTTCAGGATTTACCAGAAAAACAAGAAATGACGGTATTTTGTGGCCTCTCGCCGGAGCAGGCCAGGCTTTACCAGCAGGCGGTGGATACGGCCCTGGCTACTCTAGATCAGGCGACTGGGCTGCAGCGTCGGGGACAGATTCTGGCTCTACTAACTCGTCTGAAGCAAATCTGTAATCACCCGGCGTTATTTTTGCAGGAGTCCAGTCTGGGGTTGAAGGGGCGATCGGCGAAGCTCCAGCGTTTAGACGAAATGGTGGAAGAATTGGTAGCGGAAGGCGATCGAGCCTTGATTTTTACTCAATTTGCAGAGTGGGGTAAGTTGTTGCAACGTCATTTAGAATCCCATCTAGGCTACGGGGCCCTGTTTCTCTATGGGGGGACTGCTAAGGCTCAGCGGGAGGCCATGGTAGATCGCTTTCAAAATGATCCTGCTGCCCCTTCCCTATTTATTCTGTCCCTCAAGGCGGGGGGCGTGGGGCTAAACCTGACCCGGGCCAGCCATGTTTTCCATTTCGATCGCTGGTGGAATCCAGCGGTCGAAAACCAGGCTACCGATCGGGCTTTTCGAATCGGGCAAACCCGTAATGTGCAGGTATATAAATTTGTCTGCAACGGTACCCTGGAGGAGCGAATCCACGACCTGATCGAAACCAAGAAGGGGTTGTCTGAACAGGTGGTGAGCGAAGGGGAAAACTGGTTGACCGAGTTGAATACGGATCAACTGCGGAGTTTGTTGCTCCTCGATCGCCAAGCCATTATTGATGAGGATGACTAGGACTGAACGCCCTAAAAGCGACCTACATCAGGCCACCCTTTCAGGGGGGCAGGAGAAGTAGGTAGATTGATATTAGGGACTACCAGTAAAATCTATGGTAAGAGATTGCGATCGGGGAAAGAAAAAAAACAGGTGTTAGGATTTTGGCTGCACTGGTTACAGTGTTGTGATCCTCTAGCTTAGAAAGCTGGGGCTATACCCGGTTAATTTAGTGGCACAGCCTGGGCGATCAGAGAGGGATCAAAAACGTTAAGGTTTTTTCTGGTGATTCTGCCATCCCTGACAATAACTGTTTTCCTTAGAGGCACCTATGATATCTCTCCCTCGTAGTTTAAAATTATTTTTGCTAGGATTAGCTACCGCTACCCTGACAGCTGGATTCAGTACTGCCCTGGTTCCCCAGGTAAGCCAGGCTCAAACTGGATTAACGATTTTTGGTGGCATTGATCCAGCCTATCGCTTGAACTATTTTATTGATTCCAATAAACCCCGGAGTTTCGACGCTCGTTACTATCTGCAGGTAGGTAAAAATAAAGTTTCCCGGGATGTGATTTCTTTGCAGATTGAATATCCCCAAAGTTTTATGGACTCTGATGGAGAAATTAATCCAGGGGCCATTGAAATTCGTCAGGGGGACTGGCGCGGTGGGGCGATAATTCCCGTTAAGGCTATTACCGTTGGTCAAACCGCCGACGGACGCGCCGATGGCCGAATTGAAATTATTCCTGAAAACCCTATTCCTAAGGGAACTAATTTTGTGATAGTTCTCTCCCAGGTGCGTAACCCCAGTCACTACGGTTACCATTACTTCAACCTAAGAATGACCTATCAGGGTGATGTGGTAAATCGCTACGTCGGAACCTGGCCTCTGGAGTTAGGAGCGGGGGATTAGAGCTGCTCCTAGGACGCCGGTTTATCAGGGCAGGTTCAGGGTTATTTAGCGGTGGTTTGAAAAGCCAGAGAGAGTTTCGAACTATACCTATAAATTAGGATATTTTTTTCGGAATTCAGTATTTGGGTGGTCTCCTGGCGGCAAACTATACCTGGAATAATCCTTTTCAACCAGCTTCTTAGTTTAGTTGAGAATCGCCATAGCCAGATTTGATCACCATAGATTCGCCATTGGGCAGTAGGATAACTTAATATATAACTGGTTTTCTGGTCTTGTTCTAACGACTGGCTATGTTGATATATGGTCAAATCGATAGCTTTCCTACATTATCTCTGTGAGGCCGTGTGGCGAATCTAGCACCTACCCAGATCGAGCAATTGCAGAAGATTGGCTCCTATCTATGCCAGCAGCGTCAGAATCAGGGTTTATCCCTTGATTTTGTGGCTAATCAGACCTTTATTCGTCCCGTCATCCTACAGGCCCTTGAATCTGGACGCTATGAGGATTTACCCCAGCCTATTTTTATTCAAGGATTTATTCGGCGCTATGCCGATAGCCTGGGTCTAGACGGTAAGGCTCTTTCCCAGGAGTTTTCCCTGGTTTCCCCCGATCTCAATCCTGTCTATGACGTTCTGTCTCAGGAAAGGAAGGTGAAGGGCCCTATTAGTAATGGTACGGCTCCAGTGGTCTCTGAGCAATTGGCGGTTCCACCTGAATCCCCGCAGCCTCCGCTCCCTGCAGCTTCCTCTCCTCGTCGTTCTTCTACCCGCCCAGTTTCTTCTAAACCGGTCATACCCATTTCTGCCTTTTTATTTCTGGGGCTGGGATTGGCGGTTCTGGGGGTAGGTTGGTTTCTGTGGAAAGGTTGGGGTGAGTCGGTTCAATCTACGAGTACTGTGGCCCCCAAGGAAAATCTGGTTTCTCCCCAGGGGTTGCGGATACAGCGGTGTCAATCCCTTCCCCTCCTCCGGTCAAGCCCATTGCTCCGATTGTGGTAAAAATTAGTTTGAGCGATCGCTCCTGGCTTACCATTACCGCCGATGGTAAATCTCTTTATGAAGGTATGGCCCAGAAGGGCTACTTAAAAACCTGGGCGGCTCAAAAATCTTTGATGATTAGAGCTGGTAATGCTGGTGCTGTCGGCCTGACCATCAACGGTGATAGAGAGACTATGATGGGTGAACTTGGTGCCGTTAAAACCTTGACGCTGACTCCAAGCTCAACGGCAGCGACGATTCAGACCCCCTGAGACGCTTTATTAATCTAGGTCTCGAGTCGATCAGTCTCCCGGTAGGCAAGTTGAGCCGGGGCTAATCGGGGCGATGGCTCGGAAAACAGGGGTACCATTACAATCTATCGTCATGACGGTATGGTCGGGAAAGGTCCGCCAGGGGCCGCTAAATAGGGGCTCGGAGGCCAGCAGAAACCCCCGGGGCATCTGGTCATGCTGATTTAGCCAGTACAGCGAGGGGGACTGCCCTGAACTGTCGTATCGACAGGCTACCAGTTGGTGACCATCACTCATCACAATATTGGCCATGACTCGGACGCCGTAGGCACTGGCGTAGAGACCCAGATCCTGAATTACCCCCTGAAGGGCCTCTGTTAAGCTGGAGGCTCCTGCCTCTAGCCGATGGATAACCATTGCAAAGATATGTTCGGAATCCGTTAAACCATGGATTCTTTGGTAGATGGGGTCAGGCAGACTGTCCCGAATCGGTCGATACAGGCTATGGCGAAAGTTTTCAATATAGCCGTTGTGAATAAAGCTAATAGACCCAGAAGTAAAGGGCTGGCAATTGTGTAGGTCTACCGCCAGACCCGGGGTGGCGCTACGCACGTGGGCCAGTACATTACCAGCCTCGATGTAACGGCAGAGATGGGGCAGATTAACGTCATTCCAGGCGGGTAAGGTATTGCGATAAATATAGGGAACTTCCTGGCGATGGGGATGGTACCAACCTAATCCGACGCCATCACCATTTAAAACCGCCACCTCCATTTCTTTGGGTTGGTAGCTTTGCACAATCAAGGAATGTTCTGGATCGTAAATCAGGCGTTGCAGTTGAATCGGGGGACCCAGATAGGCCAGAAGGCGACACATAGCTTCTTTCTTGGTGTAATTAGAACTATTGAGTGGTGAGGGAGGAACCGGGGTGACCCTGCCAGCCTATCCTGGAGCTGAACACTGCCTGAGGATAGGCGATACGTTTATGGTGATACTGTTGCCAAACTTGCACAAAGATTTCTGCAATTACCGCCAGGTGTTCTCGGGTAAGCCCCGATGACTCTAGTTGTTGTTCTCGCCAGCGCGCTCTGAGAATGCGATTCACCATGGCTAAAGCTTCTTCGGCGGTGGCATCCTTGAGGGATCGCAGGGCGGCCTCGCAGGAGTCGGCCAGCATGACAATACCGGTTTCTGGAGATTGGGGGTCGGCCCTGGGTAACGAAATTCTTCTGCCTCAAGGGTAATACTGCTATTGGTTTTAGCCAGTTCTGCCGCCTGGTGATAAAAATAACTGATTAACATGGTGCCCTGGTGCTCAGGAATAAACGCCTGTACAGCCCTGGGTAGGCGACATTTACGGGCCATGGCTAAACCTTCGGTGACATGTTTTTTAATAATTGCTGCACTTAACCAGGGATTTTGCAGAGTTTCGTGTTTATTCGGTCCTCCCATTTGGTTTTCAATAAAAGCCAGGGGGTCATGCATCTTACCAATATCGTGGTACAGAGTACCCGCCCTCACCAGCTCAACATTGCAACCCAGGGCGCGGGCGGCGGCTTCCGCTAGAGTAGCCACAAATAAAGTATGTTGAAAGGTGCCTGGGGCTTCTGAAGCTAGGCGCTTGAGGATAGGGCGGTTGGGGTTGGAAAGCTCAGCTAAGCGAATTGGTGTAATTAGATCAAATCCTCGCTCCAGGTAAGGGCTCAGTCCTAGAGCGGCGATGGTGGATAGAATACCGCATACACCTTGTAGTCCAGAACTGGTTAGAATTATTAGCCAGGCTGACCCCAGGGCAACGGGATTAATAATCAGGCTGAGAATCAAATATAGGCTGGCCTGGGTCAGACCCACCCCCACCCCCAGCATGGCCAGTTCCTCCCGAGAGCGCATGCGCTCCGCCAGCAGGCTGCTGACTACCGCTCCGATGATACCAGCGGCAAAGGCGACTCCACTAACGCTGGAGCCAATCGGTAGGACTAGAGCCAGCATGAGCATCAGAGCGCATCCTAGCGGGGGACCGTAGAAGCTGCCAGCTAGCATGCCAATGGCGGGTAAACCGTAGGCAACTGCTCCAAACATATTCAGACACCCGGAGGCTATTACCATCAGGGTGACTAATAAATAATCCCGTCTATCCAGGTGGTGGTGGCTAAGCCGCTCGATCCATAAAAAAATCACCAGACAGCCTGCGATCAGGCTGCCAAACAACCCTAAGCCGCCATAGTTAAAGCGCCGTTGACTAAGGTTAAAGTGATCCAGTAGTACAAATTGGCTCTGGCTAATGCTATGGCCAGCCGCCACAATTAAATCTCCTTCACTGACTTCTACCATCACCGGTTTAACCGCCTCTGCAGCTCGATCGGCTTGTAGCCTGGTGCGATCGCTATCTTGAATCAGGTTAGGTTGCAGGGTGGTCGTCAGTAGGGAAATAGCGGTGCCCTCCGCTGCCGTTACTACCGAACCCTTGATTTGCACCTCTACCGCTCGACGAATTAGCTCGGGCGGCAACCCCAGGGGAATTCCCTGGGTGAGCATATGCTCCGCGACTCGATGCATGGCCATCTGGGTTTGGCTCCAATCCTGGTTAGAGAGATTCAGTAGATTGCTCAGATTACCCAGCCCTTGCCGCTGACTGGTGAGTAACACCAGGTCGGCCTGGGCTTGCTTGTAGCTCTGGCGAGATTGCTCCAGGGTAGTTACAACAGCCTTTAGCTTTTGGCTAGAGTTGGCCTGGCGATAAGCCCGTAGTTCCTTTAGAGCTTTAGATGCTTGCAAGGATAGGGGGGATCGGCTAAATCAGTTCTGGTTAGGCGATCGGCGCTGAGGGGGATAATCAGGTCCTGTAGTTCTAACCAAACTCCATCCTCACAACTACGCAGGTAGGCTTGAATGGGGGTGGAAACAATATCCGTAGGCAGCAGGGGAAGGAGTCCGGCTGCCTGTCGTAACCGGTTAATCTGGGCAATTAAGCTGTTGAGATCGCTAAAGACGGCCCGGGTAGCGGTCAGGTCTAGTTTTAGCACCGGTAGGGTACCGTTGCGGGCATCTCGCCGTCGATCAGCGGTTGTTTGGCGATCTTCAACGGCGGCTGTGTCCGGTGCATAAATGGTTTGGGGGCGATACTACCGACCTGTAAGCCCGGTTGATTGTAGAATCGTTGACCCAGCACGCCGGTAAGGGTGACTACCGTTAAGGTCAGCGCTAATTTAGAATAGTCACGGCGATCGCTCGATGGTCTGGGAGTAGTTTTGAGGATTGGCTTTAGGGGTTTGGGGTGGATTATCCCAGACCGGTTCAGGTCCAGCAATGACTCTGGAATTGACGAACCTGGCTGAGGATGGCCCCTGGGTATCCAGGTTAGATTCCACCAGCGGCGATGGTTTTCCCCTGGTAGGGGATGATACCAACGCTCAACCGCAGCAACAAAAGCTTGAAACGATCTCATAGAGAGGGAAATTCAGGATGTCCTACCCAGTCGCTTAGGGGACTGCCGATCTAAAAGCCAGGTCATAACCGGTTAGGCGATCAGGGCATAAAACCCTTTTAATCCTAAACACCATCTTTTATTATAGGCTCAGCCGCAAGTCATATCAGGGGTTGGCCACAGCATAAATCTCAGCTTATCGAACCACCAGGCTAGAGTCCTGATGATTGCCGGGTTGGACCCCCGCCCAGCGGCTGTGCAGTGCCTCCGCTAGATGGCTTAATCGATTACTATAGTCTGGTCCCCACCAGGCAACCAGGCGGGGCGATCTCCGACTATGGTAGCGTAGCTGGCTGGGTAGGGCGGCTAAACCTCCTCCCCAGGCCACTAAAACCCCAACCAGTGTCAGGGTAACGGCGGACCTATGGTGACGGTGAGCGAGTTGTAAGGCGGGTAAAAATTGTCCCTGGCTGGCGGTTAGCAGTTGTTCAACGGGTTGCAGTACCGTGGCTGGTTTTGGGTCGGGAAGCTGGAGCCAGCACCGCTGTCGATCAATGGACCAGGGGGTGGGGGTGCCATGGTGAGACAGAGGTGTTGAAAGCTGCGATCAAGGCTCAAAATATCGACGGCAGTAAGGCCCATGGTTTGAGCCCACTGTTGTAGAGTTGGCCGTTGATGGCCATAGGTATCGCTGTATAGCAATAAAATTGGCAATACTGCTAGGAGTAGAGCTGATTCACTTTGCCTGGCAAGATGGCGTAGTTCGTTTTTCCAGGGTTGGGTCCCCAGGCATGCACCCTTAGCACTGGCGGCGGCGATCGCTAAAAAGGGCGATCGCCAATCGCAGTCCAAATCTGTTAAACTCTGGCCCGATTCAACCTGCGCTAACACCCACAGATCAACAATAACCAGGCTTTCAAAAATCGCTTTAAAGCGCTGACGGCAGGGAGGGACGGGCCAACCCGGAATCATGGTAAGGGAAGAACCTTAGGCAATAAGGACTATTTTGATATTGTAGGCCTGGATGTTAGATGACACCCGCTCCAGGCTGGGTCAATTCAGCCAAGATGGTTCTATAATTTTCCCTGAATGAAATGGATGAACCCAAACAGTATTATCGGGATCTCCTTCCTCCTCCTTAAATCACCCAACAATGCGATCCCCTTTCTCTTTTACCTATGCTCACCTAGATCCTCAGTCGTTGTATCAGGGGCTAGGGTTCCTGGCTGGGGCCTTAGTTTTGGTTCCGGTTCTTACCCTGACCTCAGGATCGCTGGTGATCGCCCAGACCCCTCCTGACCTGAACGCCAATCCGGTTATCAGTGGTAATCGCATTATTCGCCCTACCCTACGGCTGGGTAGTCAGGGAGAGTCGGTGAAGGAATTGCAGTCAATGCTAATCCTGCTGGGTTACTATGGTGGCCCTGTAACGGGCCTTTATCAGGAAGATACCCAACTGGCGGTGCAGCGGTTTCAAACCGCTGCCGGTATTACCGCCGATGGCATTGTGGGACCAACTACCTGGAGCCAACTGTTGCCAGCTCCTAAAGCCGAAGCCGTTCCTCCCACGGCGGCCAGTCCAACTACTACCGCTGCCTCTGGTTCAGCCCCGAAAGCCCCGGCAACGCCTGCCCAGGCTCGTCCTTCTAGAGTTGCTGCTGTGACTCCAGAGGCTACTGCGCTGCCAGTGCTGCGTCCTGGTATGACTGGGGAAGCGGTGCGCCAGTTACAGCAAAAATTACGCTTAAAAGGACTGTACCAGGGACCGGTGGATGGAGTGTTTGGGGCGGCCACTGAAGCGGCTGTGCGAGCCATTCAGCAAGCCCATAATATGAGTGTGGATGGTATTGTCGGGCCCGCTACCTGGAAGCTCCTGTGACCGAGAGGCTAGAAACAGCTGAAAGCCCAACTAGAGAATCTAGGGGTCTATAGGTTAGTGCTTTTTATTTGAAGACCCTGAGGTCGGCCCTGGTGTCCATGCTCGAGCGAGAGGTGGGGTTATTTCTTGCTAAGTGGCCGGGCGATTGCCATAGGCGTAGTTTTTATCAATTACGAAGATTGGAAAAAATCTAACTTGAACCGTTAACTTCTATTCTTAACTGTTCTAAAATGATCCCAATATCAAAACACTTTTTAAACTTAACGATTAATTGAAAATTTTTCGATGGCTTTTAACTAAAAACTAAGGTGATGTAAAAGACTTCATGGTTGAGTAATTTTACTGCCTTAAGGGTTAGTTAGGTAGCTGTAGTTATTTTTTTCAATCAATTGCTGCTTTGATAATCTTGGCTATTTGGGGTAGCTATCTCTCTTTTCTAGCCCTGGTCATTGCAAAAAAACAAGACTTTTAATCCGAGTTTTTACAAGCCCATGATAACTTCTGCTACCGAATCAACCTTTGAAGCTACGGTCTTAAAATCGGAATTGCCGGTTTTGGTTAACTTTTGGGCTCCCTGGTGCGGTCTTTGTAAAATGATAGTACCGATACTGGGTCAGTTTCAGTCAGACTGGGAGGGGCGCGTGCAGGTTGTGACCGTCAATGCTGACGAAAACCTACGACTAAGTAGCGCCTATCGTTTAGTTACCCTACCAACTCTGCTGTTGTTTGATCGGGGCGAAGTCCGTCAACGATTGGAGGGCTTACCCGGCAAAGCCGATATTCGTTTGTTGCTCAATGCCTGTTTAGACCAACGCTTGCCCCTCGGCAACTATTCCTTGAACGCGGCAACTTATTCTTAAATTCTAACGATGGCAGTTCTCTAGTAGATTACGCTTTAACTTAGTTAACTCTGCTAGTCAGGGGCTCACCGATTCTAAAATCAAGCCCTTTGCTATACTTTAGTTACCTGAAACCTAACGCATTAGCGCCTTTCCTTGCCGCCGTCTTTACTTTTAAAGTATAACTAACCACAAATAGTTAAGGATGGTATTAATTCGTCAGTCCTGAGCCATAGAAAGCAATTATGGGACCGCTGGTCTGTCTTGTTTTTTCTAGGGTGACTCGGGTCAGTGCTACCCAGGTTTTTCTTCAGCGAAATTTGTTTAGATGGTACTTTCCCATCCCTCCCATCCCTCCCATCCCTCCTCTAAAGTGACTGTAGGGGATCAAAATACCAAAATCATTAGTCGTCGGTTTGTTGATATAGATGACTTTACTCAGCAGATGCAATCCTTTAGCCAGGTATGCATGACCCAGTTGAGTTTGCATAGTTTGCAGTCTGATGTCTGGCTAGCCGCCCTTGGTGGGGTGCAATTTGTTTTTATTAAGTCTTCCTGTCCCATCTTTATATCTGGTGACAAACCCAGGGACGCTATTGCTTTTGCCTGTTTGTTAGAGCCAACTGGACCCCCTATTATTTCCCATGGTCGCCCAATGGCTCACCAAACTCTGGGCGGTTTTGATCCTACTCGGGAAGCAAAATTTGTTTTGCCCTCCCAGGCTTACTATGTTGCCTTTCAGATTCAGCGAGACTTACTGCACCAATATCTTCAGATTATGGGGAGGTTCGATCTCGATGAGCGGTTTTGGCGCACCAACTATATTAGTCTGCCAGAAACTATTACTTCGGTAAAAAATTATCTGAACCAGATTTTGTATTTGATTCAACACCAGTCTAGTTTGCTACGGCAAAGCCACATCAAAACCTTGTTGATGGATGATTTTATTCCTTTGTTGATTAATGCGATTCCTCCTGGTTCTCCCGAGGAACGGGACTTACCCTTGCCGATGTCGCGATCGCTGCTGGTAGAGCAGGCCCACGACTATATGCTGAGTCATTTAGAGGAACCGATCACCATTAAGGACCTATGCCAGGCTCTCTATGTCAGTCACCGGCCCTTATTCTATGGATTTCAAGAGATATTTGGGATTGGTCCGATGGAGTACTTAAAAATTCAGCGACTCCAGCGGGTCCATCGCTGCTTAAAAACCTCTACTCCTGAAGCTACCAATGTCACAGCCATCGCTCAGAGATACGGATTTTGGAGCCCCGGCCACTTTAGTCGAGATTATAAAAAAATGTTTGGTCAGTCCCCTTCCCAGACCCTGCGTAGCAGCTCTTAAAAAATGTAGAGTTCAATACAGGTGGTAGGGTAAATAGAAGCCTTGATCTTGAATCCCTTAGAAAAGCAGGGAAAAATTATCACTTACTGGCCATGAAGTTCGAGGTATAGCCCTTTTTATGAGTCACTTTAACCAAAAGTCCTTGATTTTCTATGGTATTGCCATTAGTTCCGTCGTGGTTTTATTTCGTATCGTTACCTGGTATGGCACTACCTATTTAAAGGCTGCCAAAACTATTCAAGGGCAGTACGATCTTACTCTGGGTAACGGTCTTCAATGTCCTCCAGCCGATTCTCTGGTATTAACTATTCAACAGTCGGGAATTTATCTGGGTGGACAACTGCAGGATCTGAAATCTGCTAATCTTCCTGAACCATCTGGCGATGCAGCTTTGACCCTTAAGGGTAAATGGACAGAACCCCGGCTTAGGTTGCAGGGCCAGCTGAGGGGGTAAATATCTGTCGCCAGGCGGTGGATACCGTTGAAATGGCCGCAACTTTTCAGGGTACCTGGCTGGAGGGACAGATGACCTCCCCTAGTCTGCCTGAGCCGGTTACCTTTAGGGCTCAGTTGCTGCCCCAGGTAAAACAACCATCCCTCCCTTAATTAGGTCTGGTCTACTACCTTAATAGGCGGTTAGATTGCGAATCAGGTAGCCTAAAACAACTCCAATCACTAAGGCCCAGACCTGCCCGGAATCAATAAAATGTTTCCAGGTGTGGGAGATATCTCCGAGAATATCTTGATTAAATTGCTTTGCCACCAGGGGGGTAGGGCTAAGGGCAACTAAATTAGCCTGACTGGTACCCCCATCGGTCCAGGTTTTCAGTAGGGATGGGTTAGGTACCAGAGTAATTGGCTGCAACAGGCTATGGACCGATAGGGAGGGAGATGGGGCGATTGCCGCTAGGGGTTGGTAGGAGTAGGATTGAACCATGGGGACGACTTTACAGGTAGCTCTAGCAAGTTAATCCAAACTATACCTCAGACTCTAATTTCAGGGATAGGTAAGTTTATTCATATGCTGCCTGTAGTGCTAAACACCTGACAGACTAGGCGTTGCATGACTGTGCCAGGGGGGTACATCTAACCATTCATCTGCCCCGTCAGAATTTGCCTCCTGGGCTAGCTGGGGTAGGTACAGGCTGCGAATATCCTGGGGTAAGGCTTCAATTAAATGGTGAGTTGCCTGTTTAAGTCGCAGCTTGATATCTTCAAGGCTGAAATGTTCTCCCTCGGCTTGCAGATAGGCAACGATGCGGGTTTCACTCCAGCGGAAGGTATGGGCCATAATTAAAATCAATCGCTCTAGCGGAGCTAACTGATTCATCCCCTGCTCCAGGTAACACCAGAAGGGAGGAGAGGCTTTGGCGAGAGAATAGTGAATGGCTTCTACTTCTGGTAAAACCACTTGATTGATGCAAAAAGCAGTCATGTTGATCAACCATTCTTGCAGGTTGAAGGGCCGGTGGTTAAGGGCCTCGGGCTGAAAACTATCGATGCCTGACAACTCGTGAAGAATGTGCTGCCAGGTGAGGGCGAAAAGGTAGTCTGCCTGAACCGGCGATCGGGCAGAGTGACGAATCAGGCTGTAGACTATGCCACTGTAGCGACAAAAAATAGCGGTAAAATAGCGACCCTGATCGGGGTAGCGTTTAAATAAACTAACCAGTTCTGCATCACTCAGATGGTGCAGTGACTGAATCAGGCTGTGGTTGCATTCAGGAAAGGCGGGAAGGTTCACGACACTAGCCATTGTAAAGGGATGGTTAAAGGGAATGGTCAGTGGAGCCAGGAACTTAGCCAATTAGTATACCCAATACCCTGGCTTCAAGACCAACTCCATCAATCTCCAGAATGAAATCCTCTAGAATTTAATTATTTCTGCATATTATAGAGCTGGATTTGGTTGAGGGATATCAACTTAGCGGTTCTCTATAGATGGCGTATCCCTCAACCTCTAAAGGCTTAAGCCCCCTGCCAATAGCCTATTCAACGGCAATTCCCGATAGGGCTGGCGGGAGTATTTTAATTCCTCCTCTGGAAGTAGCTGAAAACCCATTTCTCTGCTTCTAGCCAAACAAATACCAGGCTGCTAAAACCAAAGCAAATTAATACTTCGGTCCCGCTCAAGGTCTGTAGACCGAAAAATTGCTGTAATACGGGTACGTAGATCAGAAGGAGCTGTAGTCCTGTGGTGAGTAAGACTGATGCCCATACGTAGGGGTTGGTGAAAGGATTGAGTTGAAAGGTTAATTGGCTATCGGATCGAACCGCCAGGGCATGGCCCATCTGAGCAATGCAGAGAGTGGTGAAAACCATGGTTTTCCAGGCGTCAGGGTTACCCGTATAGCCAGAACTGTGGGTGTGGTTATAGGCCCAACTCATCAGGGCGATGGTAAAAATGGCTAGTAAAAGTCCTACCCGCACCATGTAGCTGCCCAAGCCCCGGGCGAAGATGCTTTCCCGGGGATGGTAGGGGGGCCGGCGCATGACATCGGGTTCGGCGGGCTCCATAGCCAGGGCCAGGGCTGGTAAACCATCGGTAACCAGGTTCATCCAGAGAATTTGTAGGGGCGATAGGGGCACTCCCCCCAGGCCCAATAGGGGAGCGGCGGCGATGGTGATCACTTCACCGATATTGCTTCCCAGGATGTACTTGATAAACCGTCGAATATTGTCGTAAACAACTCGTCCTTCTTCTGTGGCGGCCACAATGGTGGCAAAATTATCGTCCAGCAGCACCATATCGCTGGCTTCTTTGCTGACATCGGTGCCGGTAATGCCCATAGCGATGCCAATGTCGGCTTGTTTAAGGGCCGGGGCATCGTTAACTCCATCGCCAGTCATCGCCACAAACTCTCCCCGTTTTTGTAGGGCTTTAACGATGCGCAGTTTATGTTCAGGGGCGACCCGAGCATAGACGTTGACCTGGGATACCTGCTCTTGCAGCTCTGTCTGGTTAAGATGTTCTAACTCTTGGCCACTGAGAATGGCGCTACCGGCACTGGTAATACCCAGTTTTTCGGCGATCGCTCGGGCTGTGAGGGGGTGGTCTCCTGTAATCATCACCGGACGAATACCGGCCTCTCGACAGGCGGCCACTGCGGTAGCTACTTCGGGCCGGGGGGCATCTAGCATACTCACCAGTCCTAGCCAGATTAGATTGGTTTCTGCTGACTCCAGGGCTGCTTCTTCAGGACAATTGGTTAAAGGCTTGAAGCCAAAGCCCAAAACCCGTAGACCCCCTTCCGCCATGCGATTATTGGTGGCCAGAATTTGATCTCGTTGTTCCTGGGTGAGGGGTTGACTGCTGTGGTCTAGATAAATCTGATCGCATTGCTCTAACACCAGTTCTGGCGATCCCTTGGTTAACATCAGGTAGGGACTAGCGATCAGGGGTTGGTGGGCATGGTCAGTAGAGCACACCACACTCATGCGCTTACGCTCGGAGGTAAAGGGCACCTCACCTACCCGACGGTAGGCATCCGTCAGGGCTTCTTTGTAGAGCCCACCCTTACCGGCTACCGCCAACAAGGCCCCCTCTGTGGGATCGCCAAGAACGGTCCAGCCGTGGTCCTGCTGTTGTAGTGTGGCATCGTTACAGAGGACGCAGGCCAGTAACACATTGGCCAGTTCAGGATGATCCACAGGGCTGGTGAGGTGACCCTGGGTTTGAAACTTGCCCAAGGGACTGTAGCCTTCTCCAGTCACCTGGTAAAATTCGCTGCCAGTGGCAATTTGTTGCACCACCATTTTATTTTGGGTGAGGGTGCCAGTTTTATCGGAGCAAATGGTGGTCACTGAACCCAGGGTTTCAACCGCAGGCAGTTTACGAATCAGGGCATGGCGGCGCACCATACGCTGGGTGCCCAGGGCCAGGGTAACGGTAATTACTGCGGGTAAGCCCTCTGGCACCACCGCCACCGCCATACTTAGGGAGACTTCCAGGAGTTCAGTAAATAGGCTGAAATCCCCTGTGCGTAGAATACCCCCCACTACCACCACACCGACTAGAGCCATGGCTCCGGTGACCAGTACATTTCCCAATTGGGCCATGCGTTGCTGTAGGGGGGTGGGCTCACTCTCCACGCCCTGGAGCATGGTGGCGATCTTTCCCAATTCCGTAGCCATAGCGGTTTCGGTCACCAGCACCGTAGCCCGACCCTGGATTACTTCCGTACCCTGAAACACCAGGTTAAGGCGATCGCCCAGGGGGGCATCCAGGGGCAGGGTAATCTGGGGTCGCTTGGTCACTGCTTCGGCCTCCCCGGTCAGGGCCGATTCCCGAATTTGCAGGTTAGCGGCCTCCAGCAGGCGACCATCGGCGGCCACCTGGGAACCCGCCTCGATCAACATCACATCCCCCGGCACTAGACTCCGGGCATCCACTTCCCCCTCCTGGCCATCCCGAATCACCCGCACCCGGGGTGAGGACAGCCGCTTCAAGGCGGCGAGGGCTTTCTCTGCTCGGCTTTCCTGCAGGTAACCCAGCACCCCGTTGAGCAGCACAATGGCAAAAATAGCGATCGCATCTTTGGGAAAAGACTGATTCATCAAGTCCAGTGCTGCCGATACAATGGCCACCAGGATCAGCATAATCAACATGATGCTTTTAAACTGATCCAGAATAATTTCCCAGGTTTGGCGACCAGCGGTTTCCGCCAGTTCATTGGGGCCAAACTGATTCTGTCGGGTTTGCACGGCGGTACTGGTGAGACCCTGGTCGATCGTGGCATCCTGAAGGGCCAGGGCCTCAGTACTGGTCAGGGTATGCCAATCGGCGGTCGCCTGCAGGGCGAAGGGGGGCTGGGGCGAGATCGAACCGCCAAGATCGATGGGGGAAGTCATGGGCAATTAAGGTTATGGGCCAGATCAGTCTACTTAATGTCACATCATAGTTCAGATCCCTATCTAAATGACACTAAAAAATAGTGCTATCTCGATGGCTTAGGCCTAAATCTTCCGGTCAAAACCATAGCTAAAGCTCTATATAACCTATCCGGACCTTGTCCTATGACCCCCAACCCCTTTATGCCGAAAGCCCTGATCAGCCGTCATCGCGAACTGGCGGAAATTACCCAGATTCTGGCGGCGGATGGAGATTTTTTGCTGGTGGGAGTGCCAGGCATGGGACGACGGCTGCTGTTGCAAGAGGCGGCCCACCAGGCTAATGCTCGTCTGTTAGCGATTGACTGCCTGCGGACCACCAGCGCCGGAAGCTTTTTGACCTCCCTGGCCACCAGCTTGAGTCTCAGTTTTACCAGTCCAGAGGATCTGGCCCTGATTCGACGGTGGGCCCCTGGCCATCCCCTGGAGTTGGTAGAGGAAGCGGATCACACCTGGCACTTGAGGTGGACTCCCAGCGGCGGCAGGGAGTGGCCCCTGTTTGAAGCGCTGCTGGCTTTGCCCCAATACCTGGCGGAAAAACTGCACTGCCGGGTAGTCCTGGTGTTTCAAAACTTTCCCCACATTCGCTCCTGGGATCGCCAGGGTAAGTGGGAAGCCTACCTGCGGCAGGAAATTCAGCGGCAAAGCCAGGTCAGCTATGCCCTGGTGGCCACCGTGGTAGAACCCTGGGTGATTGCCAGTGGTTTGCGGGTGGTACACCTGTTGCCCCTGGCGGATGGGGATATGGAGCCCTGGCTGACTGCGGCCATGGCAGCGGAGGATCTCCGCTTTGATCCCCAAGACTATGCCCTCAGATCGGTTTCTGGGTTACGTACAGGGGCATCTGGGCGATGCTATTTCCCTGGCCCGGCGCATCTGGTTAAATCACCAGTCCCAGGATGCTCCAGAACCTATGATTCGGTCTGCTCAGGTGGATAGCAGCTTGACGGTATTACTGGAGGACCTCACCGTTACCTTTGAATCCCTACTGTTGCTGTTGCCCCCCAGTCAGGTGCGGGTGCTGGAAAGTTTAGCTCTGGATCCTACCGATAGCCCCCAATCCCGTCAGTACATTAAAAAACACCAGCTTTCCCGGGGTGGAGGTTTGCAAGGGGCCCTCAATAGCCTGGAACAAAAGGGATTAATCTACGGGCCTGAGTTTGGTTATCGTATTGCTTTGCCCCTATTGGGCCTCTGGTTAAGAAAACAGTTGACTTGAAACCAGGGTGAAATCTGGCGGTCCATAGGATGGCGTGTAGAAGATAGAGCTATGGTGTGTGTGCCTGGTAATCACCAGACTGACCGCCCACCTTGCGGATTAATCTGATCGATTGAATCTCCATCGACTTTTCTAGAGCTTTGGCCATATCGTAGAGGGTGAGAGCGGTTACTGTAGCTGCCGTCAGGGCTTCCATCTCAACGCCAGTGGTGGCGTTGACCCGTACCGTAGCTTCAATTCTGTAGCCGGGCAGGGAGGGGTCGGCGGTAATGGCCACTTCTACCTGGCTGAGGGGTAGGGGATGGCAGAGGGGGATTAGATTGGCGGTTTGCTTGGCAGCCATAATGCCAGCGATACGAGCTGTACTTAGCACATCTCCCTTAGGGGCGTTGCCCGCAGCGATGGTGGCCAGGGTGGAGGGTTGCATTTTCAGGCAAGCTTGGGCGATCGCGCTGCGCTGGGTCAGGGGCTTGGCGCTGACATCTACCATGTGGGCCTGGCCCTGGGCATCGAGGTGACTGAGGGGAGAGGACTGGGTCATGGGCCTAGGGGTGCTGGTGCCAGGCCAGGGCGGTGGAGAAGTTTAAGCCAGTACGCCATTGAGGAAAATATCGGTTAAACATTCTGCTAGTTCCTTCATGGATTGGGCTGAATTATCCTTGTCTCCCAGGGTTTCCTGGCTAAAGCCAGCTACGGTAAACATACCGAGAAAAACCCGAGCCACCATGCGAGGGTTGATGGGACGGTAGACGCCGCGATCGATGGCGGTTTGAAAAAAGGCTTCGGCGACATCAATCATTTTGTCAATTACCTCGCTCTGAATTTGTTCCCGCAGTTCAGGATGAAATTGGGCTTCCATAAAACAGACCCGCATCAGGGCCGAATTACGCTGAAGATTGAGCATCCGGCGTTGCATCACCTGACCGATGGCTTTATAACTGGCCAATTCACTTAGTTCCGTTAACAGATCGGTCAAAATTTCTACCCAACCCTGGCTGGCCACCGCTACTAAAATGGCTTTTTTATTTTCAAAGTGACGGAACAAGGTGCCCTCGGCTACCCCAGCCGCCTGGGCTAACTCTCGGGTGGTAGTGCCGCTGTAGCCTTTCCGGGCAAAGAGCTTAAGGGCGGCTTGAAGAATTTTAGTTTCGGTATCAGCTTCAGGAGCAACCTTAAAGAATGGCACCATCGCAACTACCTGTCTACGGAAGGGCTTTAAATCATACTGTAAGCCGATTTTTGTCATCCTATCGATACCTGGGTAAAAGCGGTTACATAACCTCACAAAAGGTCCCCTCAGAATATTCTTCGGTCATTGGAGGACCGCTGCATTTCTCGTTCCTAGGTGCGTTCTGTCTTTAGGTCGTACCCAATTCGGTTATTTACACTTACAACAGGGCCATAGCCGAATATTCTCCGATAAAACAAAACCTACTGTAGAAATAGGCAGCCCGGTAATTTCTAAGATTGACTATGGCTCCAGCATCTGGGCTGTGCTCTGATTACTTCAGTGAGTTTCCCTGCTCAAGGAGGATAGTATGTCGTTGATTAAATGGGCACCTTTTGCAGATATTGATACCTTACAAAAAGAAATGAACCATCTGTTTGAACAGGTGATGCCAGGTCGTCGGGAACAGCCATGGGAGGGTGCTTTTGTACCGGCGGCGGAGTTGACCGAAACTGATACGGCGGTGGATTTGAGGCTGGAAGTACCCGGTTTATTACCTGAAGATATTGATATTCAGGTCAGGGCCGATAGGGTGGAGATTACCGGGGAACGGAAATCCGAATCTACTAGCGAAGAAAATGGCGTCACCCGGAGTGAATTTCGCTATGGCCGATTCCAAAGGGTGATTCCGTTGCCAACCAGGGTTCAGAATACAGCGGCTGAAGCCGAATATAAGGATGGCATTTTGAACCTGCACCTACCTAAGGATGAGGAGGAACAGAAAAAAGTCGTTAAGGTAAAGGTACCGGTTCATTAAGTGCTGGGGGCCGTTGCTCTCGGCCAAAAAGCTCAATATAGAAGGCCCCCCGACTATTGTCGAGGGGCCTTTCTTTAAGGCTAACCACTTTTAAGGAAAATCGTGGATCAGAAACTACTGGCCAGATGCTTAAGCCTTCCGAGAATAATACTCAACCACCAGCAACTCGTTAATATTGAGGGCTACCCACTCCCGCTCAATCACACTATTAACTTTAGCTGTGAGTTTAGCCTTATCCAGTTCTAGGTGGCTGGGAATATTAGCTAAACCTGGAAATTGCAGGTTTGCTTCTACCAACTTTTTAGAAGCATCGCGATCGCGCACGGTAATCACATCTCCAGGACGACATTGGTAACTGGGAATAGAAACTACCCGTCCATTTACACAAATGTGACCGTGGTTAACCACCTGGCGGGCTGAGGGAATGGTAGGACCAAAGCCCAGGCGGAAAACGGTGTTATCTAGGCGCATTTCCAGTAGCTGGAGAATTACCAGACCAGTGGAACCCCCTGCCCGTCGGGCTTTTTTGACGTAACGTAAGAGCTGCTTTTCAGTAAGGCCATAGTTAAACCGCAGCTTCTGCTTTTCTTCTAGCCGAACGCCGTATTCGGATTTTTTCTTCCGCTCCTGTCCGTGCTGTCCCGGAGGGTTAGATTTACGAGGAGATTTGCGCGATAGCCCGGGCAACTCTCCTAAACGACGAACCACCCGTAGACGGGCACCTCGATATCGCGACATTAACGTTTACTCTCCCAAAAAAATTAGAGCTTCAGAAAATAATCCCAGATTTGCCATTGTATCTGGTCGGGGTAGGTTAGTGCAAGAGCCTGAGGATTAACCACTCCAAGAGGTTGTTTGAAAAGGGCTCAAGTATATTTTGCCGTTAAGAGACCGCCAAAATAAGGAATTTTGCGGTGATTATCCTATTCAATAGGTATAGTTTGAGACTCTCTTTGGCTTTTCAAACAACCTCTAAGACAAATTTCTCAATGGATTTGCGGCAAGGGAGCTATTTACCTAAGCCCCAAGGCACTGATAGCCAGAGCATTCAAGAGTTAGCAATGACCCGGTTAGAAATAACTGCTCCTCTAAAAGCTGGCTTCTCAGTTCTGATCTGAGTCTCTACTTTAGAGGATTAAGCTAGAGGCTCACTTCACTTAACTCACGGCACATGTAGTCAAAGGGCTTATCCACTACAGAAGAACTATCTATCCCCGCAGCTTCTACCCTGGCTTTGACGATTTCTTTCATGATTTGAATGCCCACCACCGTAGGACCAATGGGTACGCTCAAGGAATTATAGGTTTCCCTTAAGCCGGTTAACACCCGCTCGTCTAATACATTGGCATTGCCAGCTACCAGGGCATAACTGCCGTAGCGCAGATAGTAATCCATGTCCCGCAGACAGGCAGCGTAGCGACGGGTGGTGTAGGCATTACCACCGGGGCGAATTAGTTCAGGCACTTGCTCAAACAGCTTGAGTCCAGCTTCTTGAACAATTTCTGAAGCATTGGCGCTAATCACCGCAGCCGCCTTAATCCGATCAAGACCACTATTAAAGTAAGACTTAATCGAGCTAAGGGCATTTTGATCAAGGTATCGCCCTGTATCGTCATAGCTCTTGATCAGGGTTGTGACGGCATCCCGCATGGATAGTATCTCCCAACTCTCACTTAATAAACAGCCATAATTAAATTCACCGTTATTCCAGCCCGCTTTGCCGCTGTCAGGGCTAGGTACTCTATCCTGAGGCTATGTTTCCTGGCTGGGACGACTCTGAAGCGACTTCAAAGCCCTGGTGCAACTCCCAAAAAGTTTACCATGGCCGCCTATCCCCTTGGGATAGCATGGCTGGCCAGCCTGGACCGCAGGGATAAAATGTTACAAAAACACATATTCTGTTATCCCAGTTTCCGTTCCCAGAGGGGCAGGAGTGAGACTTTGGCAGCCGTCAGTCGATTTATGTCAAGGTCTTCCAGAGATTCAATTGTTGGCATTTCCTGACAAAAAGTAGTAGTTGATACAAAAAACCTGGTTCCCTGTTTTTAGGATGGGTCAGGTAAACTGGTGTCTACTGAATTTAGTGGTTCTTAGAAGTTAAGGAGTATTGGTAGTTCATGGCAACTGCAGCGGATATCCTGAAAAAAATCGAAGATGAGGGAATTGAACTAATTGACCTGAAGTTTATTGATATGCCAGGTATCTGGCAACACCTGACAGTCCATAAAAGTCAAATTGACGCCAGCAGCTTCACCGATGGCGTTGCCTTTGATGGGTCTAGTATTCGGGGTTGGAAGGCTATCAATGAATCGGATATGACCATGGTGCCCGATCCAGACACTGCCTGGATTGATCCCTTCATGGCGGAACCTACCCTGAGTATGATTTGTACTATTCAGGAGCCACGTACCGGAGAATTGTATTCTCGCTGTCCTCGGGCGATCGCGACTAAAGCAGTTGAATACCTACGGTCCACCGGTATTGGCGATACCGCTTTCTTTGGTCCCGAGGCGGAATTCTTTATCTTTGACGATGTGCGCTTTGACCAAAACGAACATTCTGCCTATTACTACGTCGATAGTGTGGAAGGCCGCTGGAACAGTGGTCGGGTAGAGGAAGGGGGCAACCTTGCCTATAAGCCCCGCTACAAGGAAGGCTATTTCCCCGTTTCTCCCACCGACACCTCCCAGGATATGCGCAGTGAAATGCTGCTGACCATGGCTAAATTGGGGGTACCAATTGAGAAGCATCACCACGAAGTAGCCACCGGTGGACAGTGTGAATTGGGAATTCGGTTTGGTCGCCTGATCGAAGCGGCAGACTGGCTGATGATTTATAAGTACTGCATCAAGAACGTCGCCCGTAAGTACGGCAAGACTGTGACTTTTATGCCCAAGCCCTTGTTTAACGACAACGGTTCGGGGATGCACACCCACCAGTCAATCTGGAACAACGGACAACCTCTGTTTGCTGGCGATCGCTATGCTGGCTTGAGTCAGATGGCCCTCTGGTACATTGGCGGCATTCTCAAGCATGCCCCTGCTCTACTGGCTCTGACCAATCCCACCACCAACTCCTATAAGCGACTAGTGCCGGGCTTTGAGGCACCGGTCAACCTGGCCTACTCCCAGGGGAACCGCTCCGCCTCGGTTCGTATTCCCCTATCTGGAGATAACCCCAAGGCTAAGCGTCTGGAGTTTCGCTGCCCCGATGCTACCTCTAACCCCTACCTGGCCTTTGCAGCTATGCTCTGCGCCGGTCTAGATGGGATCAAAAACCAGATTGATCCAGGCGATCCTCTGGACGTGGATATCTACGACTTGAGTCCCGAGGAACTGGCCAAGATTCCCTCTACTCCCGGTTCCTTGTTAGATGCCCTGAAGGCGCTGGAAGCGGATCATAGTTTCCTAACGGTTCCAGGGGTCTTTACGGAGGACTTTATTAATAACTGGATTGAGTACAAACTAGATAACGAGGTTAATCCCATGCGGTTGCGGCCCCATCCCTATGAATTAGCCCTTTACTACGATTGCTAGGCACTTCCCCTAGCGTTCCGTCAGGTGGTTCAAGGTTGGAATCCTTAGAGACTGCCATTCTTACCCATCTGGTAATTAAGGGGTTTAGCCTTTTACCCTTGGGAGTCGGGTCGCCATACTTAGAATCCGCTTTCTCTAAGATAAGTTTGGTAATTGACTGGTCAGTTTGGGCTTGCCAGTACAAAAAACCAGGGTCCGTCAAAGCGACGAACCCTGGTTTTACTATTTCATAGCTGATGGAATTAAACCATCAGGAGCAGATTATCTTGCCAACCCTAACTGACGGCTGCACCACTGCGGCTGTAGGTTGCCCAAAAACTTGGATGCACCTTGCCCTGAATGTGATTCCAGTAGCCAGCTGTATCTAAAGATAGACCAGCCTCTGTAGCTAAACGGGTAAGCATCGATTGTTGTCGCTGCTTGACATGGCGATGACGATTTAGCATCATCATTCGGGCCTTGTTTTCTGTACCCAGGGTGGATTCAACCTCTATAGCAGGAATAGAGATTGGCTGTGAAATAGATTTTGCTTCTGTTGTCCCGGTTCGATAGGCTACACCTCGATAAACTAAATCAAGGGTAGGTTGCTGAACGGGTGCTTTTTTCATGGATCGAAAGCGAATATCCAATCCGCGAAAGTGGCCGACTGCTTCAGTGGCCGCCATTTCTACAGTAGGGGGTATAGTCGTGACTAATACCGCGATAGATGAGTTTCATTAAGGTCGCCTCCAAAAAGATCAAGAGAATTTGATCCAACCCTTTGGGGCGCGTTCCTTCGGGGGATCAGCCCCTACTTCCGTCTCTCAATCTGGGTAAGAACACCCGGGAGAGATGAACGAATAAAGTTACTTCTGTATTCTAGGCTACCGTTTCTCGAAAAGTCAAGAATGGAAAATTCTCCAGGAGTGCATAGAGCCCGATTCTTTATTGTCGAATTCTTCCGCCGCATTACGGGACTTTTGTTTCGCTTTCATGCATCGAAGGGTATACCCCGGCAGGTCCTTCTTTCGCCACCAGCTTTTCAGAATCCCATGCCAGTCAGTTGGTTTACTAGCCCAAGCTAGTTAGGCTTGGGAGTAGTACAAGGGGCTACCTTAGCCCCTCACTCTGAACTGCACGCTGAAACCCAATCTCATTTTATCGTTGGGGCAAAATAATCCTACGGCACTACGTTGCCCTCATCGAGGCCGGAGACCCTCAACCATGCATAGATGGGGGTTTTTCTTAGCGGGAGACCGCCGTGGTTTGGCAAGCCCTACTTACCTGTAATCTGGCTGTCCTACTGGCCATGGTGGAGGTAACCGGGTTGATGATAGACACCATGCCTTCGGACCAAGCCCCTTACAGCAACAGATACCCATAAAAAAACATCGTTGGTACCGATGGGGAAGGAGGATTAAAAACACAGCCAACCGTAAAACGTAGTAGTTCCCAAGGCGCTAGGTGCTACTGAGATCAGTTTTACCGCGATCGCCTCCCCTAAGTAGGTAATACCCCATAGCTGAAGCTACAGCCAATAGGCTATAACAGAAAGGCTCCTTGGTCTCTGTCATGGAAAATAACCTTCACTGCCCCGCCCTGGACGATCTGGACCTTAGCATCATTGAACTGATGAAAGTGAATGGACGGATCACCTTCAAAGATGTCAGCGATCACGTCAACATCCCGGAAGCCACCGCCCGCTATCGAGTCCAGCGTCTGCTCAACAGCGACCTGTTACAACTTCAGGCCTGGGCTGACCCTAACCGGATGGCCCCTCCCCAGGCCGCCATCATGAACCTGACCGTAGAGGCCCGTCGGGTCAACGCTGTCGCGGAGGAATTGGCCCAGTTAGAGGAGGTGCAGTTTCTCTCCATCGTCGCTGGTCTCCATAACATCGTGGTGAACGTTAGCTTTAAACCCAGGATGAGCTGCGTAGGTTTTGCGACCAGCTTGGCACCATCCGGGGCATCCTTCACTACGACACCCAAATTGTCACCCGGTTGGTGAAGGCCCACTATGACTACCGCCTCAACTAACTCGGTAGGAGGCGGTAGGGTGACCATTCTGGCAATGCCCTGGGCTTAAGAGACTGGGGATGGTGAGCGATCGCCCCCACCATTAACTAACTTGCTATACTAAATAACTAGATAAGTTGCCTCTCTAAGACTATTTATCTAATTTTCGCGAGCTAATTGTTCCTTCCTTTTAATGGTCTAGCAATTGCCCTAAAGTCTTTTCTCTGCCATTTTCTATGCATTCTAAAACCGTTGCTCTCTTCCTTAGTCTGGGTCTAACCTCAACTCTGACCTCCTGTGCAATCCCTACCAATCAAGGAAAGGAAGTTCCACCCCCGTCTAGTAATCCTTCCCCTAACTATCAAAAATCTACCCCAGATGCTCCCGCAACCAATTCTAAGGGTAAAGATAATAAGTCTAAGGAATCCGGTGAAGGCGGAGAATCAGGTACTTAGGCTGTGGAACTAGCCCCAAAAGTTGTTTGAAAAGCCAAAGAGCGTCTCAAACTATATCTATTGAGTAGGATAATCGTCGTAAGCTTCCCTATGCTGACGGCTCTTTGATGGCGAGGATAATTTTTTCGATCTGCTTTCTCAAAAAGCATTACCAGACTGCTTGTTCATCAATTATCTGTCAGCAAAGGACAATTATCAGGACGGGTCACGAGAACTTCGCTGAATCGCTCATACTTTGTTCTTGGAGTGGTTGGCATGACATCGATCTTAATTCGAATTGATGCTAGAGAAGGGTATTGATTCAATAAAAAGCTAGCTAATTTTTTATTCATAACTTCCCAGTAATCTGATTCATTGGGATAGTTGACAAGAAATTTTTCCAGGGATTGAACTACACCTACATACTCTGGATAAAGAGTAGGGTCTATTGTTTCCATTGATGTATTGAGGCGATAGGTAACAGCAACATTAAGTAGGGCGAAGCCCTGGTGCTCGATCGGATACTCCTTCAAAAAGAAACCAAAGGATTCCTGGTTAGTTGAACAATCAGTCAGGTTTTTAGCTACTGCAGGATCGCCAATGGAGAATAAGGATAAAGTCAATACCGATATACTTAAACTCAGTAATCGAAAATAGAAGAAGCGAGGTAGTTTCATTTTGAATGTTTTGGCAGCTGAACTTAGCCTTGATTTAACGGATATAGCGGATTTTACCAGGTTTTGATTTACATTCCGCAGGTTGACAGGGAATAAAAGATGTGTAGTGTTTTAGGCTAAAGGGTAGTGCTTCTAGCGGTAGGTGCCTCCCTTGGAAATCGAGAATTTAGACCATCTCGGCTTAGTGGCCGGCATGATTGACGAATTAGGCCTGGTGGAGCTGACTAACGAGGAGATTGAACCCCATTGCCTGGAGCAGGTGAGTGCAGGGCAAGTGGTAAAAGCCATGATCCTCAACGCCTTGGGATTTCTGAGCGCACCGTTGTATCTGTTCAGCGAGTTTTTTGAAAGTAAGCCGGTGTCGCACCTGCTAGGGGAGGGAGTGGAGACCCGCCAACTGCCGTAAAGACTCAGGATCAAGTGTCTGTGGCGCAATCATAAAGGGCGATGTCGTGTTTACGGTCGGCCCAGTCGATGCCAATGTCAGCCACATAATCAGCGGGGATTGCCCGTGGGGTGGGTAAACTTGCAGTGATGGGGATAGTCGTCGCAGTTTCGAGTGTCATTATGTTAGATTTGAACCTCCTTTGATTGGCACACAGGGCTCCTGCACTTCACCGTTATGCCGCAAGTTCTCGGTGGGGGCGTAGCCGGAAGGCAATTGATGAGATCAGATCGCCTGCCTTAATGCAGCTACTTGCCCAACCCTCTTTCCCAGTTTTTGATCCGGAACTTTATCGATGAGTCAGAATTGAGATTAAGTGGAAATACTAAGCTTTAGGCCTCACTTTACCCAGACTTCATGGTTCCGGGAGTTGTAGAATGTCCAGATTGCTGGTGACGCAGTACCAAGCAGACGTTGAAAAAATCATTCGCTATGGTGGTTCCAAAAAGGAAACTAGCATTCGTAATGCCTTTGAGCGATTACTGAATGACTACTGCAAGCCTCGAAACTATCTGTTGATCCCAGAACTGGACTTTAAGACCAAGTTCAATACGACGGTTTTTCCCGATGGCACGGTGAAGGATGCCATTCGTCTAGAACATGGCTGGTGGGAGAGCAAAGACCAGTATGACAAACTCGATGAAGAAATTGAGAAAAAATTAGCAAAGGGCTACCCAGAGGAAAACATTCTGTTTGAAGACTCCCAAACTGCGGTGCTGATTCAGCACAGTCGAGAGCAGTTGCGCGTTTCTATGCGAGATGCGGAGGCGTTAGATGGGCTAATCAGCACCTTTGTAGACTATGAACGCCCCGAAGTGCGAGACTTTCGGGCGGCAATTACCAAATTCAAAGAAGACATTCCCCATATTCTGGTGGCGCTGCGGGACATTATTACCCAGCAAGAAGAGCGCAATACTCAATTTAGGGAACGCCGCAACACCTTTCTAGAAGTTTGTCGCCAGTCGATTAACCCCGAAATTGAGATCTTCGACATCCATGAGATGTTGATTCAGCACATTCTCACCGAGGATATTTTTACCAATATCTTCCATGAGTCGCAGTTTCACCGCGAAAACAACATTGCGCGGGAACTGTCAGAAATCATCAACACCTTTTTCACGGGAGCCACCCGCAAAAATACACTCAGAAGCATTGAACACTACTATGCGGTAATTCGTCGTCATTCGGAAAACATAGCCAACCACCACGAAAAGCAGAAGTTTCTCAAGGCGGTGTACGAGAATTTCTACAAAGCCTATAACCCCAAAGCGGCGGATCGGTTGGGGATTGTTTACACGCCCAATGAAATTGTCCGCTTCATGATTGAAAGTGCGGATTATTTGACCCATAAGCACTTTGGTAAGTTATTGAGCGATCGCGGCGTGGAGATTCTTGACCCCTGTACGGGAACGGGCACCTATGTCACGGAACTGATTGAATATTTGCCTGCGGATAAGCTGGAGTATAAATATAAACATGAAATTCACTGCAATGAAATGGCAATTTTGCCCTATTATATTGCGAATTTGAATATTGAATTTACCTATCAACAAAAGATGGGTAAGTATGAAGAATTCAAAAATATCTGCTTAGTCGATACACTAGATCATTGCAGCACGGCGGGGCATCAGTTCGATCTGTTTACCATGAGTGTTCAGAATACAGCTCGGATTCAACAACAGAACGATCGCACCATTTCTGTGATTATTGGTAACCCTCCCTACAACGCTCACCAAGAAAATTTTAACCAGCGCAACGCCAATCGACTCTATAAAGGGATCGATAAAGCCATTAAGGAAACCTACATCAAAGAAGGAACTGCTCAAAATCAAATTGTTGTCTACGATATGTATACCCGCTTCTTTCGGTGGGCATCCGATAGATTAGGTCAAAACGGCATCGTTGCATTTATCACTAATCGATCATTTATTGATTCCAAAACCTTTGATGGGTTTCGGAAATGTATCGATCGCGAGTTCGATTATGTTTATATCGTCGATACCCAATCCGATGTGAGGAATAATCCTAAAATTTCGGGAACAAAGAACAACGTGTTTGGGATTCAAACTGGAATTGCGGTGATGTTTTTGGTAAGGACGAAGCAGGAGCGTAAATCATGACGATCGAAGCGGCTATTTTGAAAAATGTTGAAAAGCTGCCTGATGCGGTGAAGCAAGCAGTTTTTCTTTATACGGAGTTTCTGGCGAGTCAATATGCCGAAGCGAAGTCTAATGAAATAGAGCAAACGCCCAAAAAGCGCCGCTTAGCTGGCTCGATGAAAGGCACATTTGTTTTGCCGCTGCCAGATAATTTTGACGAACCTCTAGAAGAATTTGAGGACTATATGTAATGAGTTCTATTTTGTTAGATACCCATGCGTTCATTTGGTTTGTAGAAGATAATCCTAAACTTCCACTATCTGTAAAACATAGAATTGAGGCAACAGACGATATTTTTGTCAGTATTGCTAGCTTTTGGGAAATAGGCATCAAGCTTAAGAAAGCGCAGATTTTCTTGAGTTGTGATTTCAATGAAATGGAGTCCAGATTTCTGGAAACCGACTTACAGTTACTGCTAATTTCGATACAAGATACGATTCAACAATATAATCTTCCATTTTATTCGACAGAACATAAAGATCCATTTGATCGCATCATCATTTCCCAGGCAATCAGCCGATCGCTGCCGCTTGTGAGTAAAGATAGCGAATTTGATGCTTATCCAATCGAGAAGGTGTGGGCATGAGCAAGGCAAAGATTTTCTACTTTACGTTGCAAGACGAGCAGACGAAGGACGAAAAGCTCGACTGGTTTGAACGCGCCCGGTTTGAGCAGATTCCATTTGACCACATTACGCCGGATCAAAAGGCAAATTGGATCAATTTAACCGATAACGATTTTGATAGTTTTCTACCGTTGATTGCTAAGGAGGTGAAGACAGGAAAGTCTCAGGAGGCGGTTTTTCAGCTTTTTTCACGCGGGGTGGAAACAAATAGAGATGAATGGGTTTATAACTATGAGCACAAGAGCTTAATTAAGAGAATTAGATTTTTTATTGAAAGATATAATCAGAGTGTTAAGACTGGCACTCATGATCCTGAAATTAAATGGAGTTCTTCTCTAGAAGAGTATGCAAAAAGCAAATTAAGAATCACTTACCAAGATTCTCTACTAATCAAATCCCTATATAGACCTTACGCAAAGCTTAGCTTCTACGGAGAAAAAATTCTGAGCCATAGATTAACTCAAAACCACTTTGAAATTTTTGGAGATAAATTAAATCAAGCAAATATAAGTATATGTGTCACTGATGTTGGGTCACAGAAGCCATTTATGGCGATCGCTAGTAATGTGGTTCCAGATTTGCATGTTGTTGGTGCAGCCTGTTCTGCTCAATGTCTTCCCCTCTACCGCTACGACGAAAACGGCAACCGCATCGACAACATCACCGACTGGAGCTTAACCCAATTCCAAACCCACTATAACGACCCCACCATCACCAAAGAAAATATCTTTCATTACACCTACGCCGTTCTCCACCATCCCGCCTACCGCACTAAATACGAACTCAACCTCAAACGCGAATTTCCCCGCCTGCCCTTCTACGCCGACTTCCATCAATGGGCAACCTGGGGCAAAGCCTTGATGGACTTGCACCTGAATTATGAAACCGTTGAACCCTACGGATTGCGACGGGTCGATGTGGGGCGGGTAAGGGCGAATGGCGATTCGCCCTTACAGGGATCTTTGATTCCTACCGATGAACCTGATTCCACCAAACCCATCAAACGCACCACACCCAAAGCCAAACTCAAAGCCGACAAAACTGAGGGCAAAATCATCCTCGACACCGAAACCACTCTAGAGGGTATCCCCACTGTTGCCTGGGACTACAAACTCGGCAACCGCTCCGCCCTGGAATGGATACTCGACCAGTACAAAGAGAAGAAACCCAAAGACCCGACGATCGCCAAACTGTTCAATACCTACAAATTTGCCGACTACAAAGAACAGGTCATCGACCTGCTGCAAAGAGTCTGCACAGTTAGCGATCGCACAATGGAAATCATCCAGCAAATGCCCGATACCGTTGAACATCAGGGAGATTGAGTACACCACGACACAGGCATTTGGTCGCAACTTTGCCTCAAATTGCCAGTTGCTTTCGACTTCCAGCGAGATAGGGAGGGCAGTTTTGGTGGTTTTATCATCACATCTTCTGGGGGTAGCAATACAAACGGATAAATCGTACCCAAGTGTCCTGCTGATTTGATTTTATCAATAGAACTTTATGCTGGGTGGGCCACTGGTTCAGGTTAGGGCAAAAGGCGACGGCGATAGGGATGGCGATAAAGCTCGTAGGCCGCCAACAACATTACACCTATGAGTAGGGGCGTCAGGTAATAAATTACTCGATATATCAGCAAAGCCCCCAGCAGGGCATCGGACCCCAGGGGTGGAGAAACCAGCAGTATTAGTACCGTTTCAAATACCCCTAACCCGCCGGGTACATTACTGAGCACTCCGGCAATTTCCGCCAGCAGATAGCTACTGAAGAAAACCAGATAGGGCAAGCCAGAATCCTTGGGCAGCAATACATAGAGAATAGCGGCGGCCAGCGCCCAATCACAGGAGGTGACGGCAATCTGAGCCAGGGAAAGCTGAAGGGGTAGACGGGGAATAATCCACCCGCGAATTTTGAGGGGACGGCGACTCCAACAGCTTAATCCCAAATAGGTGGCGATCACCACCAGAAAAAGGATACCGAGGGGATGCACCGTATCAAAGGGCAGGTGGAGTATGCTGGGAATGGTAAGGGGTTCCAGGGCAAATACCAATCCCCCAACCGCTAGCAGACCAATCCAAAAGCTGAGGTTACAAAAAGCGATAATCTGGGTAATTTGCCCAGGGTGAGACCCCAGGCAGCGTAGAAGCGATAGCGAATGGCGCTGCCGCTGAGCAAAGCGAACCCTACACTATTGCTAATGGCATAACTAATGGCGGCCACCAGAGCGGTTTTAACATAGGGCAAGCGATGGTGGACAAAGAAACGGGCCAGGATGTCGTAGCCAGTTAAAAATAGATAGTTGAGAGCAGTCAGCCCCAGGGCCAGAGTCAGAGTAGGGCGGGGGATGGCCTGAATGTGAGCAATAACTACCTGGGGCTGGTATTTCTGTAATTCGTGGATAATCGCCCAGATACAAAGGCTAAACAGCCCCAGACTGAGAAGGGCTGGCAGCCAACGAGAAAATCCCTTAACCCACTGAGATAGGGCATTACTAAAAAATTTTGCCCCCAGGTACTCCTGGAGCACGTCGCCAGAATCAACCCGCACCAGAGCTACGATCACTTCTGGCAAACTCACTCGCCGGGAATAAACCAGGTAGCGGGACTGCCAGTGAGGGCGAAACTTTTCCTTGTAGGCCCGCAGGCCCTGAAAATTGTAGAGGTGGTTCAGGTGGTTATAGAGATAGCGAATTCCCCTTTGCAACCGGGAGGGATGGGGAGCACCCTCCTGATCGGCAAAGGCCACCAGCCCCAGATTGAAGTAGGCATAGCCCTGGTTTTGACAGTATTGCAGTAGCGAGACCAGCAGGTAATCCATAGTGCCTGGCAAGGCCTGGTGATGGTACCGCATCAGGTCTATGGTGGCCTCGTTAAGCTGGTATTCAGGGATCAGGTTGGCAAAGGCCAGAGCCTTACCCTGGCCATCTTCTACTACGGCTATAACCGAGGTTTCCAAATAGTCAGGGTCAAACCAGCCCAGGGAAAACTTTTTTTCCGCGCCTTGCCGACGATACCGTAGCCAGTCGTCGCTAATTGCCTTTAACTCTGCCAGCAAGGCTTCCCCTAGGGGAGGCTGGTAGAACTGCACCCTATAGCCCTGGCGTAGACATTTATTCACTGCCGGACGCAGGCTACGGCCTGCCTTACCCTGTAGGGTAAACTCACCCAGATCAATAATGGCTTCCTCACCAATTTTTAGAAGGCGAAAGCCCAAAGCTTGGTACAACTCCAGATGATCTGCCAGGGTTTGGTAAAAGGCAGGATGCCAATCATTGGCCTGACAAAAATCTCTAAACCCCAGAATGGCCTCCTTAAGATCTGCTGGCGGACCAATTGGATCCCCAGGGCGATCGCACCTCGCCCCCTGGAGACAAAGGCAATCACCGATTGTCCAGAAGGACTGAAATAGTAGGACTTATCCTCCAGTAAGGTAATTCGGGCCAGGGAAGAGTGTCCATACTGCTCAACGATCGCTCTAGCCCTCTGGCGTTCAGTCGGGCTAGCGGTTTCCCGTAAAATCACCGGTCGAAATAGCATCCAGAGGCCATAGCTGAGGGTAACCGCCCCTACCCCGTAAATGGACCGGGCAAAATAGGCTCCAAAGGCTGTAGTGGGCTGTAAATCCCCATTGTCAGCCGTAAAAAACATAGCCAGAGTTTGGCCCAGGGCGCCAGTCAAGCTAAAGGGGGTGAGGTAGTGATGATCTAGCCACCAGAATCCCACAGTGCCATAGGCCAGGGTAAATAACAGGGCTCCCAGTAAGACCCGGACCCCTTGCATCATGGAGGGGCGATCGGAGTGGGCCACAAAGGCGGAGCGTCGCCACAGCAGTAAACCCAGTAAGGCCAGACACAGTAAACTTTGTTGGTAGTGCAGCCCCCGGATCAGATGGCTGACGCCAGATAAACTTAACAAAACAATGGTAAGCCACCAGGCAGTTCGTTTTCGGCGCCCCAGGTTAGCGGCCAGGGTCAGCAAAAAAAAACCACTCAGGGCAGCAAATAGGTGAGCTCCCACCCGCACCTGCAGGGGAAAGAGGGATAGGAACCAGGGAGCAGTAACCGCAGGGCCGGGGGTAATGGCTGACCAGAGATTGACCAGGGCCACAATTGCGGTCAAAGCAACGGCCAAGCCCAGGCCCAGGGCACTAATTCTTGAGTCTGACCTTGCCGGTGCACCACTGACCACAACTACCTGCCTGGACCCATT
Organism: Nodosilinea sp. LVE1205-7; assembly: GCA_041879365.1. GTDB lineage: Bacteria > Cyanobacteriota > Cyanobacteriia > Phormidesmidales > Phormidesmidaceae > Nodosilinea. Next base: position 1,097,377 of record CP089923.1, read on the forward strand.
GCTCTTTCAAGTATAGCCATAGCTACCTCCAAGGAGAGAGAAAGGTGGCAGCAGTCCGCCTGCCAGTCCCCTTAGGAATAGCTCTCGCTATAATCATAAAACCAGGGATAATGACAAATCAGATCGCCTTCGCTATGGACTCACTTCTACTATGAACATGATCAGGCTGATACGACCTCTGGGGTTGCTGCTGCTGGGCATGGTTTGGCCCTGGATTATCTGGCTGACCATGCCTCCTATGGCCTTTGCCCTGGGGGGGACCCAAATTCCCCTGGGTAGTCCCGCCCCGGATTTTACCCTGCCCACCAACAGTGGTGATGGGGAGATTTCCCTGGCGGACTTTAAAGATTCAATGGGTGGTACTTTACTTTTATCCCCGGGACTTTACTTCGGGCTGCACCCTCGAAGCTCAACGATTTCAGAAAGATATCCAGGCCTATCGCGATCGCCACGCCCGGGTGATTGGGGTGAGCGCCGACAGTGTAGATTCCCATGCTGAATTTTGTGAGGCGGAAGGACTGGAGTTTCCCCTCCTTTCTGATCCCAAGGGGGCGGTTAGCAAGGCCTATGGTTCCTGGCTAGGATTAATGTCTTTGCGTCATACCTACATCATTGCTCCCGACGGTACTCTGGCGGCTCGCTTTTTAGGGGTTCAACCAGCTATCCACAGTCAGGAGGTGCTGGCTACTCTAGATCAGTTACAAAGCAAAGTTTAACCCTATGGAACTGCACCTAAAGGTCTGGCGACAGCCTAGCCCCGCTGCTTCGGGAAGATTTGAAACCTATAGCGTCCCCGACGCCCAGCCCGATATGTCTTTTCTGGAGTTACTGGATGTGCTCAATGAGCAGCTCATCCGTAGCGGGGCCGAGCCCGTAGAGTTTGACCACGATTGCCGTGAAGGCATTTGTGGTGCCTGCGGGGTAATGATTAACGGTAAAGCCCACGGTGGTCAGCCCCAAACCAGCACCTGTCAGCTCTATCTACGCCACTTTCAGGAGGGTGATCGGATTACGGTGGAACCCTGGCGAGCTAAGGCCTTTCCCGTCATTAAGGACCTGGTGGTGGAGCGATCGCCCCTGGACCGCATTATCATGGCCGGTGGGTACATCTCCGTTAAAACCGGATCGGCTCCTGAAGCTAATGCTCTGCCCGTGGCTAAGGTGAATGCCGATCTCGCCTTTGACTATGCCGCCTGTATTGGTTGTGGGGCCTGCGTAGCCGCCTGCCCCAATAGCTCAGCCTCCCTATTCACCGCCGCTAAAATCAGTCATCTGGCTTTGCTTCCCCAGGGTCAACCAGAAGCTCCCAGACGGGTAGTAGCCATGACTGACCAAATGGCCAGGGAAGGCTTCGGTGACTGTTCCAACCATGGAGAGTGCCAGGCGGTCTGCCCTAAGGGCATTTCTATAGACACTATTACCACCATGCGACGGCAGTATATCCAGGCTCAGTTTTGAAGCCAGGGGCACCTGTCCAACCAGGGTTAACGTTTTAGTAGCTCCTGGGCAGAAATTCCCTCGGTTTGACTGCCAAAACGCCATAGAGCCGCTGCCGCTTCGGCCTGGGTAACGGCCTTTTTGGGTTGAAATAGAGTGGTGTAGCCGAATGCCCGCAAAATATTGGCAAAGTCTCCTGCCTGGCGATCGGCCAATACCGCCCGCAGAGCGAAGGGGTCAATCTGGCCAGCATCTTGAAAGCCCCAACCGGTCTTGACCGCCTCCACCGTGGCCGTAGGCAAGGGGCTACGGGTATCTAGGGGAACCTTCCAAAGCACCAAGGTCTCCCGGGTGAGGGGAGCGTCGGGGCGAAAGTTCACCGCCGTAGAATTACCGCTCAGAGCGCTGGGAATAATGCCGGCTTCCGCCAATCCCTGAATCGCTCCGTAGTCAGGATGGGTAGGGGAAACATCTTGAAAGGCGGGTTTGCTATCAGTCCCTGCCGATCGCAGACGCTTTGCTGCCTGGTCGCCAAAGAAACGGTTATTGGCTAACAATAACCATTCAGCGTACTGCCCCCGGGTAATACTCTGGTTCGGTTGAAAAGCTGCATTCGAGGTCCCCTCCAGGCCCAGGGCCAGCCAATCCCGCAGGTAGGGTTTGAGATCCTCAGGGACGCTAGCCAGCCAGGAAGGGCTAGCGGATGGGGCTGGCGTAGAGGAGGAGGAGGGATGGCCCCAATCAGCCGGAGGAACCGGGCCCATGACCATGTCCTTGTCAGTGGAGGCTGCTGACGGGGGTGAGACCACTGGAGTTTGCGCCTGGCCAGAGGGAGCCTGGTTCTGGAGTTGGGGGTCCGCCTGCAAAGACTTTTCTAAGGACCTGCCCACCGAACCACCCGCACAACTGGTGACCAGGACCAGCATCAAACCTGCCAGGGCAGTCAGAGAAACACGTAAGCAGGGAAACAAGGCTGAAATCACTCCAGATAATGACATAGGATAATCTTACGGTAGCAGTCCCTAATCGGATTAGGGAGAAAGCAATGGCGATGGCGAGGCGTCCTTTAATAATTGATTGTGACCCGGGTGTAGACGATGCCATTGCCCTGCTGTTGGCCCTGGCCTCTGGCCAGGAGTTTGACCTGGTGGGCATCACCACCGTGGCGGGCAACGTGCCCCTGGCCCACACCCATGGTAATGCCCGCCGGGTTTGCGCCCTGGCCCAGGCGACGGCGGTACCGGTGCTGGCGGGCTGCCCCCGGCCCCTGGTACATGGCCTCACCACCGCCGAGGCCATCCATGGCCCCACCGGCCTGGCGGGGGCCGAACTACCCGAGCCCACCCAACCCCCAGCGATCGCCACGCCGTCACCTTTTTGATTAAGCAGTTGAACCAGGCTGACCGCCCCGTTACCCTGGCCGCCCTAGGGCCCCTCACCAACCTGGCGGTGGCCCTGGTGCAGTGCCCGGCCATCGCCCAGGGTCTGGAACAGGTGGTGGTGATGGGGGGCAGCCTGGGGCCCGGCAATATCACCCCGGCAGCAGAATTTAACTTCTACGTCGATCCCCACGCCGCCCGGGTGGTGGTGGAGGCGGGTCTGCCCCTCACCCTGATCGGTCTGGATGTCACCCATCAGGTACTGACCACCCCAGAGCGGCTGGCCCGCTTCGCCGCCCTGGGTAACCGGGTGGGCGAGACCGTGGCTGGCTGGCTCGCCCACTACGGCCAGGGGGAGGGCGATCGCTATGGCCTGCCCGGTGCCCCCCTCCACGACCCCTGCATAATTGCCTACCTGCTCCAACCCAACCTGTTCACCGGCCGCCCCATGCACCTGGGGGTGGAAACCGCTAGCGACATCGGTCGCGGCCGCACTATCGCCACCCCCCACCTCACCTCTGAGTACCCCGCCACCGCCCGGGTGATGGAAAAGGTCGATGCTGAGGGGGTGTATCAGTTGTTGTGGGAACGGCTAGCTCGATTCTAATCATCCCCCTATGCCCTACACCACCGAACAACTCCTCACCTTTCTTGACCAGGAACTACGGGCCACCTGGCAGGGGGAGCGATTGCTGCTGTCCTCCGACCAGCGGTTGGATCACCCCGCCATTGCCCGGGCGATCGGGGCGGACAAACTCAGTAAGGTGTTTGCCCTGCAGGATTTTCGGGCCCAGATCCACGCCTACCAACGCCAACATGGGGTATCGGGGCTAGTGTGGCACACCTGTGAGTTCCAGGGCCACAGTCTGCGGGTACCGGAGTGCCATCCCCAACTGGCGGTAATTCCAGCGGATAAGCTGATTCTGATGGCGGCCAGGTCAGAGATTTTAGCTTTTTGGCGGCGGGCCATCCCCGGCCTGCGCCTGTGGCGGGCGGTCAATGCCGGCGACCCCCAACCCCTGACCCTGGCCCAAGGGGAAGGTCTGGTGGTCCAGAGCGAGTGGGCGGAACTGGCCGCTACCCGGAGCGAGCTGTACCTGAGCCTGTGCTGGGGTGACCCGAAGGAGTGCCACTGCGACTGGGCTCGCCCCACCTCGGGCTGTGAGAAAATTATTGCAACCTTAGGAGAACCGAGTGGCATCAAGGTATAGTTTGAAGGAAACTTGTTCACCCCCTAGGGGACCCAAAAATCCATCTAGAAGTTAATGTGGGAGTTCTCCTATGACCATGGCCGTTGGTGTAATTGAAACCCAAACCTTTCCCGCCGTGCTGGCTGCCGCCGATGCTATGGTCAAGGCGGGGCGAGTGACTTTGACCAAGTACGATCGCTCCGAAAGTGGCCGCCAGTTTGTGGCAGTGCGGGGCTTGGTGGCGGAGGTTAAACTGGCCATGGAGGCGGGGCTGGCGGCGGCTAAGGCCTGCCCTGGCTATGCCGAGGTGATGACCCATGTGATCATTCCTAATCCCCAGGAAAACGTGGAAGCGGTGTTGCCCATCGAGTTTACCCCCCAGTCCGAACCCTTTCGGGTTTAGTTTTACCCCTACCCTATCCCGGAGTCTGCCATCATGAGCTACCGCATGGATCGCCGCGCCTACGCTGAGACCTATGGCCCCACGGTGGGCGATCGCCTGCGGCTGGCAGACACAGAGCTGATCATTGAGGTGGAGCAGGACTTCACCACCTACGGTGATGAGGTCAAGTTTGGCGGCGGTAAGGTAATCCGGGATGGCATGGGCCAATCCCCCATTGGCCGAGCCGAGGGAGCAGTGGACCTGGTAATCACCAACGCCCTGATTCTCGACTGGTGGGGCATTGTCAAGGCGGACATTGGTATTAAAGATGGCCGCATCCAGGCCATTGGTAAGGCCGGCAACCCCTACATTCAAGACCGGGTGGATATTATCATTGGCCCCGGCACCGAGGTGCTGGCGGGGGAGGGCATGATTGCCACCGCCGGTGGCATCGATACTCATATCCACTTTATCTGTCCCCAGCAGATCGAAACGGCGATCGCCTCCGGGGTGACCACCATGATCGGCGGCGGCACCGGCCCCGCCACTGGCACCAACGCCACCACCTGCACCCCCGGTGCCTGGTATCTGGCCCGCATGCTGCAGGCCGCCGATGCCTTTCCCATGAACCTGGGGTTTCTGGGCAAGGGCAACAGCGCCCAGCCCCAGGCCCTGGCGGAGCAGATCGAGGCGGGGGCCATGGGGCTAAAGCTCCACGAAGACTGGGGCACCACCCCCGCCACCATCGACACCTGCCTGGGGGTGGCCGATCGCTACGATGTGCAGGTAGCCATCCACACCGATACCCTTAACGAGGCGGGCTTTGTCGAAGACACCATCGCCGCCTTCAAACACCGGGTGATCCACACCTACCACACCGAGGGTGCCGGGGGCGGCCATGCCCCGGATATTATCAAGGTCTGTGGCGAGGCCAATGTGCTGCCCTCCTCCACCAACCCCACCCGACCCTACACCCGCAATACCCTGGACGAGCACCTGGACATGCTGATGGTTTGCCACCACCTCAGCCCCAGCATTCCGGAGGACATCGCCTTCGCCGAGTCCCGTATTCGTCGGGAAACCATCGCCGCCGAGGATATCCTCCACGACCTGGGGGCCTTCAGCATGATTGCCTCCGACTCCCAGGCCATGGGCCGGGTGGGGGAGGTGATTATCCGCACCTGGCAGACCGCCCATAAGATGAAGGTGCAGCGCGGCCCCCTACCAGAGGACTCCAGCCGCAACGATAACTTTCGGGCGAAACGCTACGTGGCCAAGTACACCATCAACCCCGCCCTCACCCACGGCATTGCCCAGCAGGTGGGCTCCATCGAGCTGGGTAAGCTGGCGGATATCTGTCTGTGGAAGCCCGCCTTCTTTGGGGTCAAACCCGAGGTGGTGGTGAAGGGGGGGCGATCGCCTGGGCCCAAATGGGAGACCCTAACGCCAGCATCCCCACCCCCCAGCCGGTGCACATGCGGCCCATGTTTGGTAGCTTTGGCGGGGCGATCGCCCCCACCTCCCTCACCTTCATCTCCCAGGCGGCCCTGGCGGCGGATATCCCTGGCCAGTTGGGTCTGGCTACCCCAGCGGTGGCGGTAGCCAACTGCCGTAACCTGACCAAGGCGGATATGAAGCTCAATGCCTACCAGCCCCACATGGAGGTCAACCCCGAAACCTACGAGGTGCGGGCCGATGGGCAACTGCTCACCTGCGAACCGGCGGAGGTGCTACCCATGGCCCAGCGGTATTTTCTGTTTTAGCGGTGGAGCAGCCGTTGTGTCAGTGCGGCGTCATCTCTGCGATGGCAACTATGGTGGCGACCTGGCCCAGTACCAAAGCGAAGTCAGGCGAAGGTTCTGGCTGAGCCGCTACCAGTTACCTTTGCAACACAACCAGGATCTTTCAACAGTCCGCTCCAGCCGGGTTGTTATGCCCCACTGCCTTCGACGCCGATAAAACAAACGAATTATGGTTCTCGGTCGCTAGTGTATGGGAAATTGGTATCAAAGTTGCGATCGCAAAGCTGCCATTGCCAGAACCCCCCCATCGCTACATCTCTAGCCGTATGGGTCAGTTAGGTGTGAGATCGCTAGAAATTACAGCAACTCATGCTTTACGCGCGGCTGCATTGCCTATGCAGCACCGAGATCCATTTGGCAGAATGCTAATTGCACAGGCACAGTTAGAAGACATGGCATTAGTGAGTGCTGATGCAACCTTGAGGCTGTACAGCGATGTTTCAATTCTTTGGGCAGCCAACCCGTGAGATTGGCCAGTTCAAACTGGCCTTTGAAGTAGTCAGCAAAGCTGCGGCCAAATGCTTTTATCAGAGAGATCGGAAGTAATCAACTCAAGCACCTCTTCCGAATAAGGAGATGGGGCTGGGGGATGAGGGCAAACTTGCAAAACTGGGATGCACTCAAGATGGAGCCCTATCGGCCCTTATTCAGGAAAGAAAAAGTCCGTTGATTCTTCAGTATCGGGGTCGGTGTAGCTACGATAGTACTCCTCCAGATCGGCGGCGCTGATGGACCGCTCCGAAGGGTTTTCAAAGAAGGTCTTAACCTTCAGATAACGGCGTAGTCCCTCTGCCCCAGCATCGTGCTGGGTAGCCGCCTTAAAGTCTTCTGGAAAGGTATCGCTAATTTGCAGCCAGGCCTCCTCCAAAATATCTTCCACGTCTTCATTAGGGGCATTTTCGATCAAAGATTCCAGGCCATCGAGGATATCAATCAGGGCTAGAATTTCTGGTAACTGCTCCGGATCAGACATTGAGGCGGTCATGGATAAAGGCGAAACAACCGTAAAAACTAAAAAAGAACCTGTAAGAAAATTTTAGTGGAGGATGGACCCCGGCGATCGTCAGATTCTCCAGTCGCCGTTCTGGACTCCAGGGTAGGTCAACCTGGCCAGGCTCGATTCCAGCGCGGCCCAGAACTGGGGGCCCAAACTTAAAAAAATCGCGATCGACTCCGGAGATTACCTCTAAAATGTGGCATCGTCACTCCCCTGTCCGTTCCTTTTCCCTATGGCGTCTACTCCCGCGCAATCTAGATTGTCAGGCCCAGTCCCGCTTAAGTCCCGCGTTGCTTCTGGCTATGAGCCCCTGCATTTGGCCAAATGGCTTTGGCCCTGTCTATGGCTGTTGCTGTTAACCGGATCAGGCCTGTTTTGTGGCTGGGCGTTGATGTGGCTGACCCGCATTCCCCCTGTACCTAACTGCGATCAGATTACCCCCTTGAGCGCCGCTCGGGATATGCTCTACTGTGCCAGGCAGCAGGCCCATAGCGGCGAAGCCAAGGACCTTAAACAGGCGGTGATGCTAACGGTGAACTGGCCTGAAACCGCCTTGGATTACCAGGAGGCAGCGGAGGTTTTAAAGACTGCCTCAGAACAGATACTGGTATTAGCCAATCGCTGGGCCCAGGCAGGTAAGGTTGAGGCAGCCCTGGACCTGGCGGCCCAGGTACCGGTGGGCAGTCCTTTGCGAAAATCGGCCCAGGCCCTGATCTACGATTGGCAGTCTGAGTGGAGTCAGGGCAAGGCGATCGAGGCCAATCTCCAGGCTGCCCTGGCAGTCCAGGACTGGGATAGGGCTAGACTGCACCTCCAGTCTTTGAAGGGACTCACAACCGATTACTGGTTGGGAACCCGGTTTAACTTCTGGCGGCAGCAGATTCAGATCGAGCAAAAGGGCTGGGAACAATTGCAGACCGCTCGAAACCTGGCCACCACCGCCGACCTGGAAAACTTAAAGCAAGCGATTATCCTGGCCCGCGCCATTGATTTGCGCAGCCAGTTATGGACAACTGCTGAACAAGCGGTTAATGGTTGGGGGCAAACCCTATTACAGGCAGGTCTGGCCCAATGGCGAGCTGGTCAACAGCAGGCTGCACTGGATCTGGTCAAAGTGGTGCCACCGGATCAAGCTGGCCAAGACCCCGCCGCCAGGGAACTACTGTACCTCAGCCATGCTCAGCAATTGGCTGCCACTGCCAACCTGGATGTTCCTGCCACCAGGCCTCGCTACGGGACCATAGTGAATCTTCTAGAGGCGATCGCCGCCGTCAGTCGAATTGCCCCTGATAGCCCCTTCGCAGCGGCGGGACAGGCCTACCTACCTTCCTGGCAGTCCCAGTTAGAGGATTTACGCTGGCTCAAATTCGCCGATCTGGTGGCCCAACTGGGGCATAGGGCTAGCTATGAGCTGGCGATTCAGCAAGCACAGCGAGTAGCACCCGGCCATCCCCGCCGCCTGCAGGGGCAAACGTTGATTGCCGACTGGCGAGTACGAATGCAACGTCTTGAAGATCGGCCTACCCTGGTGCTGGCTCAGCAACTGGCTCAGCCGGGCACAATTGCGGCCCTGCAAGCAGCTACCGCTAAAGCCAGTCAGATTGAATTGGGTCGACCTTTGCGGATAGAGGCTCAGACCCTGATGGCAGAATGGCAACAGGAGATCGAGGAAATTCAAGACCAACCGATTTTGGCGGCGGCGTCAGCCCTGGCCAATCAGGGTAATCTCCAGGCCGCCATTACTGAAGCGGCAAAAATTCCGGTCAATCGAGCCCTTTACCCCCGAGCCCAGGGACTGATTCAGGACTGGACCAGGACTATTCAAACTGCCCAGGACCAGCCAATTTTAGCTAAAGCTAAGGACCTGGCTTATGCTGGTAAGTTAACAGCTGCCATTAATCTGGCCAGTCAAATTGCTGCTGGCCGAGCCCTTTATCCTGAGGCTAAGGCGGCCATTAGCCTGTGGAAAGCCGATCGCGCCTACATCTGGTCGCTGTGGAAAAAGGAGGGACGACCCGTGTCCTCTAGTTCAGACCCCAACTCCACCCCGCCTAGCTCAGAATGACCCGGATACCTCTGCGACTATTGTTGGTGGATGCCGATCCCTTATTTCGTCTGGGTTTACGAACCTGGTTAGAGCAAACCGCTGGGTATCGAGTGGTGGCGGAGACCGGCCAGGCTCAGGAGGTACTAGCGCTGGTACGGATGACCATGGAGTTCAGGCCTTTAGGACTGGAAGATTCTCGCTCTCCACCCCTACCCGAATCCCCCCTGGACCTGGTAATTCTTGGCCTGGCCCAGGGGGCTGGAGATGGAGGCCCAGGACTGGAACTCTGTAGTCAAATTAAGCGGGAATTTCCTACTTTGCCAGTGCTGGTGCTGAGTCCCCAGACCGAACCCGTTTTGGAGGCTGCCGCCCATCAGCTAGGGGCAGAGGGGTTTGGCTCCCGGAGTATGGCGGTGGCCGATCTCGATCGCCTGATTCAACGGTTAACCACTCCATTGCGGCTGCCAGGCCAGCCAACACCGGAGGTTTCCCCTCTGCCTTGGTCGGGGCTGCGTAAACACCTCAGGCTGACGGCCCTGGAACAAATTGATGCTGTCATGACGGCGATCGCCCGTGAGTCAGAGTTAAAGGGAGAATCGGAACCCATGGTCAGCGGCTATCTTAGCTGGTCGCTATCGAGAACTCAGGGCAGCCCGTTGGCTGGTGCAACGGATTTTGCCAATCCCTGGCGATCTAGCCCCTGATTACCCCGTCGTCCCCCTCCCGGACCAGTTCGCCAACCGCCGCCAACCCTAACCAGGGGCGATCGCTCCCCCTCTCTGGTGGCAATAAACCCCACCCCCCCTGTAGCCAGAACTTCTACCCTCAGTGATCAGGTATTGGAGGAAGTCTTTCGTAAATTGCAAGGAAATCTAGAAAACCTTAGCAATCTACCACTGGAAACCGATATTTTAAGGAACGACAAAAAGCATGAACTGTTTTACCTGGCCTTACGTAAATTTGAAGAAATTTTAGATAATCTACGCCGGGCTGAGATTCTGCCGGGTCAACTGGCGGAAAAAGCACCCCAGATCTTAGTCGACCTCTGGGAAAATACTTTAATGGACTTTTTGGGTCCCTACTACTGTCTCACCGTCGATCATCTGGAACAGCCAGTAGTCCCCACCTTAATGGCAGAAGCCGCAGTGGTGAGAGAATCAATTCTCTCCACTATTCCCCTGGTGCCTATGCTACTGGAGCATTTACTCTTTCAAAGGTCCATAGTAGTGGATGGTACCCCCTATCCGGCTGAGCATCCCCAGGCGATCGACCGCAGTCAACTGTTGTTAGAACATCTGCTAATTCAGGTGGCCAACGGCGTCATACAACCCCTACTCAACTGTTTCGCCGACGTCGAGGCGGTCAAACGTAAACTTTACCACCGCCGTCTGATCACCAGTCGAGATATTGAGCGCTTCCGCAATGACCTTTCCTGGCGGTATCGCTGGAATCGGTTAATCCATGAGCCCAAAGCAATTTTTGAGAGCCAGTATCGGTTGTTTGGACTGACTAGCCAGGGCATCCAGCTCCAGGTTATCTACGCTCCCCGGCGGGAGGAATTGGAGCAGTTGGGGGGCACCCAACGGGCAGTAACCTTGGTAATTGAAGCCAGAGATGCGATCGCTCCTCCTCTAGGACGGGCTATTTCTCTGCTGGGCTCCAGCTTTGTCTACCTACTCAGCGATGTGATTGGTCGGAGTATCGGCTTGATTGGCCGAGGTATTCTGCGGGGCATTGGCAATAGGGTTTATCGTAACTAAGGCGGCTTTGCCCGGCCCGGTTTACCAAAACTATTGGTCAGAATTACACCCTGTTCACCTAAGTTAAAGCTAAAGGATGTTCGCCATGGGAGATGCTACCACATCGGGATTGAGTCAGCGCCAGGGAAATATCAGTGACCATACCCTGACCACAGCCACCGGTGACTTAGCCTACCAGGCCGCTGCCCAATGGCAACTGATTTATCAGCAGGAAAAGCCAATCGCCGAGCTCTTCCATGTTGCCTATACAGCTAACCATGAAAGCCCTCTTGATCGACCTTTGACCTTTGTCTTTAACGGTGGCCCTGGGGCGGCTTCAGCTTACCTGCACATGGGAGCCTTGGGACCCCGGCGGGTTTGTTTCAATGCCGATGGCAGTCTACCCAAACCCCCAGTACGCTTGGTGGACAATCCAGAAAGCTGGCTCAAGTTTACCGATCTGGTTTTTATTGATCCCGTGGGTACTGGTTTTAGCCGTAGTTTAACCGGAGGTGAAGAAAAAACCGCTGAAGCTTCTGGAGAGAAAGGTAAGCAGACTAATGCCGACCATAAGTTCTGGGAAGTAGAGCGGGATCTAGCCACCCTGGGACAGTTTATCCAGACCTATCTGGCGGAACATAACCGCTGGTTATCCCCCATTTTTATTGCTGGGGAAAGCTACGGTGGCTTTCGAGTGGCGAAGCTAACCCGTAGACTACAGCAAGAGTTTGGGGTTGGACTATGCGGTGCGATTTTAATTTCTCCAGTGATGGAATTTGACCTGCTGGGTGGTACCGACTATACGCTGACGGGTTGGGCTACCGCTCTGCCATCTATGGCCGCTACCGCTGCCCACCATGGCCGGGTAGGTCCGCCTGAGGCTCCTGAGATCTGGGGAGCCCGGGCAGAGACCTTTGCCCGCCAGACCCTAATTCCCTTTCTAGCCCTTGGGGAAACTGCCTCTGGAGAAGATCGCCAGCGGGTCTATCAAGGCTTGGCTGACCTGACAGGGCTACCGCTTGAGGTAGTGCAACGTCATCGAGGGCGGCTAAACTCTAGCCTCTTTGCCCGAGAATTACTGCGGGATCAACAGCGTATTTTGGGCGTCTATGATGCTTCGGTAACAGCCATCGATCCTTTCCCCGATCGATTACTCAGTGAGGGGTCTGATCCGACCCTGGAGGGGATTGATCGCCTCTTTACAGGGGCCATTAATAGTCATCTGCGGGATACCCTGGGAGTCAAGACTTCCCTCACCTACCATCTCCTTAACTTTGATGTATTCAATGCCTGGACCTTTACTCCTGAGGGAGATTTTAAGCAGGGATTTGCGGGGGCCGTGGATGATCTGCGTCTGGGGATGAGTCTGAATCCCCATATGCGGGTGGCGATTAACCATGGACTTTTTGATCTGGTCACCCCTTACTTTGCTTCGAACTTTCTAGTGGACTTGATGGCGTTGAATCCTGAACTACGCCTCAACTTAACTCTGGAGCATTTTAAGGGAGGCCATATGTTTTATACCTGGGAGCAATCCCGCCAGCAGTGGCTGGTGGCGATGGCCGCCTTTTACCAAAACGCCATAGCATAGCTGGGTGCAGGGCTTTAGTCTGGATGCTTCAGGCCCTGAGGCGATAAAATTCCAGATTCCTGCTGTTACCGATAGTCAGTACTTTGGCTGATCTAAGGTGTTCTTAGATTAGGGCTGGGCAAACTAGGTAAGCGGCTGCAGGTAGAAAAACTTGCATTGATTGTGAATTCCAACGGATACTGCTCCCCTGAAGGTGGCCGCTGTTCAGGGGAGTTTTTTTAACCTTCTCACCGGCTCTTGAACAGGTTGTTTGAAAAGCCAAAGAGGGTCTCAAACTATACCTATGGAGTCAGATAATCTGCTCCGTCCTCTGCTAGGTAACCGCCCAGTTGGTCAGGTCTGGTAGGGTGCATCGGTATTCCTGGCCTGCCAGCCAAAGCGATAGATCGGCAAGGGAGTTGCTATAGGATAAAGGGATTAACCCATGGTGAAACCGGTGGATTACGATCAGGAAAAGGTAGTGGCGATCGCCGCTGTGCAGCAAGCCGCTCAACTCTGCGAAGCAGTACGTCAGGAAATGGTATCGGCGACCCTGGAAAAAGCCGATAAAAGCCCAGTAACCATAGCTGACTTTGGGGCTCAGGCAATAATTTGTCGGTCCCTGGCCATGGCCTTTCCCGATGACCCGGTGGTGGGAGAGGAAGACGGGTTTGATTTGCGTAAGCCTGGTATGGAGACTATTCTCGACCCCCTGACAGACCAGGTGGGGCGGTTAATTTCCGGCAGCACTCCGGCCCAGGTTCTAGACTGGATTGACCATGGTAATGGAGCTGTGGGCCATCGCTATTGGACCCTTGATCCCATTGACGGTACTAAAGGATTTCTGCGTGGCGACCAGTATGCCATTGCCCTGGCCCTGGTGGTGGGCGGTGACCTGAAAGTAGGGGTGCTGGGCTGTCCCTTTCTCAGCTTTGATGGTCAGGACCGGGGGCTTTTATTTGTAGCGGTGCGGGGTCAGGGAGCGATGATGATGACCCTACAGGGGGAAGCGGCCCAACCCCTTAGGGTGATGGATGACCGGGCCAGTCTTAACCATCGTTTTGTGGAGAGTGTTGAGGCGGGTCACGGCGATCAAGCTCAGCAGGGAGCGATCGCTCGAGCCGTGGGTATTACTGCCCCTTCCATGCGGATGGACAGCCAGGCTAAATACGCGGCTGTAGCCGCTGGGCAGGCTGTACTTTACCTGCGTTTGCCCTCCCCTAAAAGCCCTAACTACCGCGAGAAGATCTGGGATCATGCCGCTGGCACCCTGGTGGTGGAGGAAGCCGGTGGTCAGGTCACCGACATGGAGGGCAAGCCCCTGGACTTTTCCCGTAGTGCTCGCCTGGAGCATAATCGCGGCGTGATCGTCAGTAACGGCCATCTCCATCAGGCGGTTTTGGCGGCCTTGAGGGACTCTTCCCCAGTCTGATCAGCACTGCGATGGGCTACCTTAAACTATTGTTGGTGCGCCATGGTCAGTCCCAGGGTAACTGTCAGGGCCGCCTGGAGGGTTGGCAATCTACTCCCCTGACGGACCTGGGGCAAGGGCAATGTGAGGCCCTGGGAAAATACCTGGAGAAGCAGGGTTGGCATCCTACCCATCTTTATTGCAGTCCTCTGCTACGGGCCAGAACCAGCCTGGAGGCCATGATCAGGGGATTTCACCAGGGGTCAGCCGAGGGCAGCGGGGTGACAGACTGTTCCGAGAGGTTCCCCCCGATTCGATTTTAGGGAAGACCTGCGGGAAAGTCACCAGGGCATCTTTACCGGCCTGACCTGGGCCGAGGCTTGGGAACACTACCCCCGTCTCTGTCACCGCCTGGAAACCACCCTGGACTGGCAGCCCGTACCTGCTGCCGAGTCCCCCCTGGCGTTGCGACAACGAGCCCAGGGGTTTGTAGACCACCTGATTGCCCGCCACGCTAATGGCGATCGGCTCTGGGTGGTTACTCACCAGGGCATTTTGCTTCACCTGATTGCCAGTGTGCTGGGCAGCGATCGCACCTGGAAACTGGCGATAGGTAACACTCACTGGTTTGAGTTCTGGATAGACCATAGCCGCTGGACAGACCAGGGCATGCATCAGTTAAATCCAGAACTATGGCAAGCCAGGGGATTTAATCAGGGTATTCACCTTGAGGGCACCAACAATGGCATTAATCGTCTTGACCCATAGGAGGGGAAGATTAAACCCTTAACCAGAGATCTGACCCCCAGCTCGAGCCGTTAAGTTTTGCCGTTAAGTTTTCAAAAGAATCAAAATCATATCCATAGGACTGATCTGAGGGTGGGGATAGACGATCTTGTGTTTACCACAGTTCAAGAGCAATAAAGTAACTTTATACACATTAAATACCTACGTCTTCTAACGATTTCTAGAAGAGGTTGTTTTTTGTGTTCCAGGGGCGATCGATTTTCGATTTGGCCTACTTTGATTTGTCTAACCATGGAGGAGTTTAAATGTCTTCACAAAGCCTGGTTACCCCATCTAGGGGGACTGATCCGCAGGGTTTTCAGTCGATGTCTCAGAACCCCAGGGTTCAGCAATCCAATTCCCTTGTCATTCAAATTTTTAATCGCCTTCAGTTGTTGGGGGCAGAGGCCTACATTAACGGTTTAGAACCATCCGATTTGATCCTTAAAGGTTGGTTAGATGGGGTGCTGGACCAGGTGCAACGGCACTATCCCCAGCTGTTTGTTTCCTACGACTGGTTGCTGCGGGAAAGTGAGCAACTGGCGGAGGGCTCCCGGGAGTTAATGAAGATTCAGTACGATCTACCCACCACCCTGTTTCAGTTGATGTTGGGAGAAAGTGCTTTAATGCATCCCAAATATACGATGGCCCTATGGGAACGGGGAGCGATTTGCCTGGAGGAGGCCCAGCGGCACATGCTGGACGATATTTTCGCCAAGGTGGGGGTGGAAGATGGCGATCGCATCCTCGACCTGGGTTGCGGCTGGGGATCGGCCTCTAACTACCTGCTCAACCGCTTTCCCAACTGCCAGGTAACTGGCCTTAACCTCAGTGGTCGCCAGTGTGATTACCTGCGGGCCAAACAGCAGGACCCCACCAGCGCCATTAGTTCCGGCCGTTTTACCCTCTGTGAGCAGGACTTTAATCAGGCTAACTTCGATCAACCCTTTGATAAGATTTTGGCGATCGGACTTTTCGAGCACGTTGGTAACCTCACCCAATCCTTTGCCAAACTAGCCAGTTTCCTCAAGCCAGAGGGTCGGGTATTCGTCCACTTTATTTCTAGCCACCTACCCTATAGCAGCTACAGCCCCTTTCTCAACCGCTATATCTTTCCCCGCATGCGGATCTGGAGCTATGACGAGGTACCCCAGCACCACCAGCATCTGGTGACCCGAGCCCAGTGGTATCTGAATGGTGTCAACTATGCCAAGACCCTGCAATGCTGGCTGGCCAACTTTGATGCCCATCAACAGGAGATTGCCGGTTTGGACGTAGGCATGGACTACGCCAAGTTTCGCCGCATCTGGCGACTCTATCTGATACTTTGCATGGCCTACTTTGATATGGACCGGGGGCGGTTGTTGGGCAATGCCCAGTATCTCCTGGAGCCAGCTCGGTGAGTGGGCTGAACCCAGGGTGGGGGAGGGAAGAAATCTCTAGACCAAGGGATTAAGGAAGGTATCACTATGGAGTATTACGACACGATTATCGTTGGTGCCGGCCCCGCCGGTAGCACCTGTGCCAGCAAGCTAGCCCAGGCGGGGCGATCGGTTTTAATCCTCGATAAAGCTAGTTTTCCTCGCCTCAAGCTCTGTGCCGGCTGGGTAACGGAGGAGGTCTGGCGAGACCTTGAGGTCTCCCCGGCGGAATACCCCCATTCCCTTCTCAAACTCTCCACCCGGCTTTACCTTGCTCCCCTACCCATGGCCCTCATGGCCTGGCCCACCCGCTGGACCAACTACTCCATCCGTCGGATTGAGTTTGATCAGTGGCTGCTGCAGCAATCGGGGGTACCGGTGCGACAACATCAGGTCAATCAGATTGACTACCAGGATGACACCTACATTGTTGACGGCGAACTGGCCTGCACCAACCTGATTGGCGCTGGGGGAACGGGTTGCCCGGTGCGTCGGCGATTCTTTCCCCACCAGCGATCTCCAGAGGACCAGATCGTAGCCCTGGAGCAGGAGTTTTACTATCCCGATCGCGATGGCATCGCCCGATACTTTTTCTTTGATCGGGGTCTGGCGGGTTATAGCTGGTATGTGCCCAAAGCGGATGGCTACCTGAACCTGGGCCTGGGGGGCTTTAACCGCTATTTCCAGGGCAGTTCTCTGTCTATCCACGGCCACTTTCAAGCCTTTCTCAAGGACCTGGTCCGTCGCCGGTTGCTACGCTCTGGGGTGGCCGATCAGCTCCGCCCAGCCGGCTATAGCTATTACCTGGCCTCAGGCCATGGACCGGTAAAACAGGATCGGTGCTGGTTGATTGGCGATTCCGCCGGACTGGCCACCCTTGACTTTGGCGAAGGGATTTCTCCGGCGATTAAGAGTGGCCTGCTGGCTGCTGGGGAAATTTTAGGCGAAACAGTCTATAGCCGTGAAGCTATTGTCAACCGTAGCCTGCGTTCCGGCTGGCAGTGGCTGCGGTGGCTCCTGCCCTGGTATAGCCCTAGCCCCGAGCAACGGGGCAAAGACCAGCCAGAATCCCTGGCCAGTCCTGACTTTTACTAATCAACTCTGTTCTCAGTACTCCTAACCCCATGACTACTCTAATCCTCCTTAGCCTGATGATATTTTTAGTCATTCTGGCCCTGGCCACCGGTCTTACCCTCATGGGTCGCCTGGGGCCCTGGGGAAAAGGCCTGGCCGCCGCCCTATGCCACACCCCAGGGCTAGATCTGGCTTTGATTGTGCTGGTCTGGTTGCCCTGGTTGGGGGGCTTGGCTCAGGCGGGGTGGGGTGGGGTTCTCAGTGCCCTGGTGGGCCAGGTGCTGGCTACCCAGGTGTGGGTCTGGGGCCATCAGTGGGTTTATCGTCACCAGCGTCCCCAGTTGGGAATTAACGGCTATCTCAGCCAGCGCTATGGCTGGTGGCGTAACCATCTAGCCCTTTGGATTACCGCCCTGGTATTACCAGTATTTTTTCTGATTCGGGCGGCCCAGGTGCTACTCTACCCCTGGCTGATCTGGTTGCTAGGCTTTAAGGCCTACGATCAACGGCAGTGGATTAACATTAGCCGCCATCGGATGAGGGGGCTGGTGGGCCACGACCTGCTGTGGTGTCTTTACTGTGATTGGATGACTGGTGTCTACGCCCTGGGGGCGGAAATGCTGCGGAATGTGGAATCCTTCTGGTGCCCGATTCGGTTTTATCACGATAAAAAGTGTGAGAACTGTAGCGTTGATTTCCCCGATATTAACCGTACCTGGGTCCCTGCCGATGGCTCCCTTGAGGCCGTAGTTGAGGGGTTGGATGGGGCCATTCCCGCGATTGTCCTTGGGTCTGGTCCGATAAAGTCTAACTAATTCACCTTCTAATTCAGAACTTTCCTGGTTGGGAGCCAAATTTTTACTGGTGGCCTTCAATCACTGGAAAAAACCAGGGAAAATCTTCCCCAGCCTTGTTGTAAAAGCTGAAAGTCTTGACCCGAAAGGCTCTCAGCTTTTACAACAAGCATCCAAAGGATCATCCTAGGGGCTGATAGCTGGCTTAATTTTCTTCGGGAAACGCTACAAAGTAGAGAAATTAAACCTTTTGACGATCCATTCTGGAAACTTACCCTTAGAATAGTTCAGTGAAATTTCCAGTCGATGGGGCTTTCAGCACTCCTATGAGTGATGGGTATAAGTCCTTCCCTCGGGCAGTATCTGGAATAGTCAACCGGATCAGGCTAAACTGCCGCCCAATTTCTTTCTTTACTAGGAGATAACCATGAACAAAGGTGAACTTGTTGATAAGGTGGCTGAAAAGGCCTCTGCCAGCCTGGATAAAACGGTAACCAAGAAAGAGGTCGACTCCGTTATTAGTGCCACCATTGATGCCATTGTGGAAGCGGTGGCTAAGGGCGAAAAAGTCACCCTGGTGGGTTTTGGTTCCTTTGAACGTCGTGAGCGCAAAGAGCGGGAGGGCCGCAACCCTAAAACCGGAGACACTATGGTGATTCCGGCCACCAGCGTACCGGCTTTCTCAGCTGGTAAGTTATTTAAAGATAAGGTGGCAACAAAAGAATAGTATTTTTCGATTGTCTATTTTATCCCCGATTCGACCCGTTCACGGGGGAAGTCTGACCTGGGCCGCTGCTGTGGCTGGTTGCTCCCCCGATTCTCTTTTAGACTTTTCTGCCAGTATTAATCCCCTGGGGCCGCCTGAATCAGTCAGAACGGCTATGGTGCAGGCCCTCAAATCGCTGTGCCATTATCCCGATCCCCAATACTATGAATTACGTTCCGCTCTCGCCGCTTATCATGGGGTCGATGGCGATGCCGTTTTACCCGGTAACGGTGTAGCCGAGCTGCTCACCTGGGTGGGTCGTGATTGCGCTCTGCTAGATTCTTCTGGCGTCGCCCTATTAACCCCAGCCTTTGGGGACTACCAGCGAGCCCTGGGGGATTCGGAGTAGAGTCTGTAGCCTGGCCCTTAATTACAACTTCTGGCCCGGTGTTTGAACTCCAACTATCCTCCTTCCTCAGCTCCAACCCTGGGGTCTCTGGCTTGATCGTTAACAATCCCCATAACCCTACCGGCCATCTATTTACCCGATCAGACCTACGCCCCCTACTGGATCACTTTTCCCTGGTGGTGGTGGATGAGGCTTTTATGGATTTTCTACCTCCCAGCCAGGAGCAGAGCCTGGTGCCCTGGATAAAGGATTATCCTAATTTGGTGGTGCTGCGATCGCTGACCAAGTTTTATACCTTACCAGGGTTACGCATCGGCTACGCCCTGGCCCACCCCGATCGCCTGCGCCGCTGGCAAAATTGGCGCGATCCCTGGCCGGTGAATCAATTAGCGGTAGCGGCAGCGATCGCCGCCCTTGCCGACCAAGACTTTCAAGCCCGCACCTGGCGATGGCTGCCCTCCACTCGCCAGGCTTTAGCCACCGGGCTGGGGGCAATCCCAGGGTTGTCTCCCTGGCCCGGAACAGCCAACTATCTGCTGGTGCAGGCCAATCAACCCGTACCTTGCCTACAGGAGAAATTGTTACGGGAGTATCAGATTTTTATTCGAGATTGCCTGAGTTTTAGGGAGTTGGGCGATCGCTACCTGCGGGTAGCGGTGCGTACAACTGCAGAAAATGACCGCTTACTCACCGCCTTGAGTCAGATCAAGACGGTATGATGGCAAGCACAAAGCCCACCTATTTGCCTTTCCCGCTATGACCTTCGCCCCTGAATCCGTCCTGAGCGTCGCCCCGCCACCGGAGTTAAAGGTGGTCAATATGACTAAGCACTTTGGTAGTTTAGTGGCCCTCCAGGATGTCAACCTGACCCTTAAACCTGGCACCTGTCACGGCCTATTGGGGGAAAATGGTGCGGGCAAAAGTACCCTGGTGAAGTGCATTATGGGGTTTTATACCCCCACTGCCGGTCAAATTTTGATCGATCATCAACTCCATACCATCCACAGTCCTAAGGATGCCCACCACTGGGGCATTGGCATGGTTTACCAGCATTTCACCTCCGTACCGGCCATGACCGTGGCAGAAAACCTGGTGCTTTCCCGTTACGACCATAGCCAGGTGATCAATTGGAAGCGAGAATATGAGGCCCTCCATCACTTTATGGATACCTCTCCCTTTCGCGTCGATCTAGATTTACCAGTGGCCCAACTGGCTGCTGGACAGAAGCAAAAACTGGAAATTCTCAAACAGCTCTACCTGAATAGTCGGATTTTAATTCTGGACGAACCTACCTCCGTACTCACCCCCGACGAAGCCGATGAGGTGCTGGGGCTGCTACGGCAGGAGTCCAGGGCAGGACGGCTGAGCGTACTGCTGATTACCCACAAATTTCGCGAGGTGATGGCCTTTACTGACGAAGTGACGGTACTACGCAAGGGGCAGCTGGCTGGCCATGGCCTGGTACAGGATCTAACCGTAGCCGACATGGCTCATCTAATGCTGGGGGAAGCTCGCCAGACCAGAAATATAGCCAAGGCCAAGGTGCCCGATCCGATGCCGGTTCTAGAATTACAGCAGCTCTGTGCTGATCGAGACAATGGACTAAAGGCCTTTGGTCCCCTTGACCTGACGGTGCAAAGCGGAGAAATTGTGGGTATTGCCGGGGTCTCCGGCAATGGCCAACGGGAACTGGTGGAAGTTTTGGCAGGACAACGGCAGGCCCGTCAGGGTCAGGTCAGGGTGCAGGGCCAGCCCTACAGTGCCAGTCGGGCAGAAATGAAACGCTTTGGAGTCTATGCCCTGCCGGAAGAGCCCCTGCGTAACGCCTGCCTACCCGGCATGACGGTGGCGGAAAATATGGCCTTGCGCACCTTTGATCGCTCTCCCCAGGCTCGCTGGGGCATCTGGTTGGTGCTTAAGGCTATGCGTCAGGCGGCCCAGGATCTAATTACCCGCTTTGGGGTAAAAACCCCTTCCCCCGAGACCCCCATTCACTTCCTTTCAGGCGGTAACATTCAGCGTACGGTACTGGCTCGAGAACTATCTTCCCCCGATATTCGCCTGCTAATTGCGGCCAATCCCTGCTTTGGTCTTGATTTTGCCGCCGTTGACTCGATTCATCATGCCATTGTCGATGCCCGTAACCAGGGGGTAGCAGTACTGCTGGTCAGCGAAGACCTGGATGAACTGCTGCTGCTGGCCGATCGCATTCTAGTCATCAGCGAAGGGCAACTGGTCTATGACAGCCCCATGGCCACTGCCGATGTCAAGGAGATTGGCCACCGCATGGCCGGCCATTAACCCCTCAAGCCTGATCCCACTGTTGCTTTAATCGTTGAATTCGGTCCACCAGGGTTTCGTTAGAGAGGCGAGAACTGAGCCGTTCCGCCAGCAACAAAAAGGCCAGGGGAGAGGGTCTGGGGGTAGCATGCCAGAGTACCGATCGCTGGTCTAGTCGCTCCAGGGCTTGGGCCAGCCGGTGAGTTTCCAGTTGCTCTCGAAAGACTTCCTGGCGGGCCTGTTGCAGCAACCGGTTGGTGGGTTCGTACTTGAGAAATACTTCATAGAGCAAACTGCTACTCACCTGAAGCTGGCTGGTGGTTTTGCGGCTGCCAGGATAGCCCTTAAACACCAGTCCCGCTACCTGGGCAATGCCGCGGAACTGGCGTTGGGTGAGTTCCGATAGGTTGAGACTGGTGGCGATGTCGGTTTCCAGGTTGGTCTGGCTAAAAAAACTACTGGCAAACAGGTCCCGGTAAGGGTACTGCTTTGGTCCCAACAGTTCAAAGCCATAGTCGTTGACCGAAATGGTAAAGGTAGCCGCTTGCTGTTGGGCGAAGCGATAACTCCAGAGTAAGCCTAAACCCTGGTGAACAAACCGACCCTCCAGGGGAAAAACGTAAAGATGCTCTCCCTCCCGGCTTTGACAGGTTTCTACCAAAAGCTGATGGGCTTGGGGAAGAGCCGAAAGCCGTTGCTGGGTCTGGAGCAGGGGCAGAATAGTCTGAATTTCTGGATTAATGGCCTGGCTCTGTGGGTTTGCAGATTGCCCTAGGGCCTCAAGTTCCTGACGCAGGTGGTGGCTCAGGGTGGGGGAAATGGCCAGTTGGCCACCGCTCCAGGTGGGGGTCAGGGTGGACTGGCGTTTGGTATTTTTAACGTAAAGTACCATATCTTGCAGTTGCACGTACTGCAATTGCCGACCGGCAAAGAAAAAAACATCTCCCTTTTTAAGCCGAGAAACAAAGGTTTCCTCAACGGTGCCAATCTCTCGCCGATTGGTGTAAACAACCCGTACTGCGGTGTTGGCGGTGATGGTACCGATGCCCATGCGGTGGTACCGAGCTAGGGAGCGATCGCTAATCCGATAAAGGTTATCCTCCTGGACTACCTTTTTGTAACGAGGATAGGCCCCCAGACATTGACCTCCCTTTTCAATAAAATCTAGGATCCATTGGTAGTCCTCTGTTGTCAGGTCGGCGTAGGCTACGGTTTGGCGTACCTGGGCCAGGATCGCCTGGGGATCAAAGCCATCTCCACAGGCCAGGGTAACCAGGTGCTGAATCAAGACATCGTAGGGCTGGGGTAGGGGGTGACGACTTTCCAGATCCCCCGCCGCCAGACCTCGACGAAAAGCCGAAATCTCCAGCAGCTCCAGGGCGTGGGTTGGCAGAAAAAACACCTCCGATTGGCCCTCCGGTACGTGGGCTGATCGGCCAGCTCGCTGGAGTAACCGGGCCAGGTTCTTGGCACTGCCAATTTGCACGACCCGCTGTACCGGTTGGAAATCTACCCCCAAATCCAGGGAAGAGGTGCAGACCACCCAGCGGATCTGTCCGGTCTTGACCCCAGCCTCGATCGCTGATCGTTCTGCAACCTCCATGGAACCGTGGTGCAGGGCAATTTGGTCCTGCTGGTCTGGCAGAGCAAAGCTGAGGGCCTGGTACCAGCGTTCCGCCTGGTTGCGAGTATTGGTAAAAATCAGGGTCGAGATGGCCGGGTCCAGGGCCGTCACCAGGGTATCTAACAAGCGCAGTCCCAGGTGTCCCGCCCAGGGAAAACTATCTACCGATGGGGGTCTCAAGCTGGTGATCACCGTCTCTCGGCGTAGATTAGCCCGCAGAATCACCGGTTTTACCCCCAACCCCACCGCTGTCTGGGCTGCCTCCTCAAGATTACCCAGGGTGGCAGAAATGGCCCAGGTACGTAGATGGGGTTGGAGCGATCGCAGATAGCTAAGGCTTAGTTCGGTTTGGCTGCCCCGTTTTGATCCCATCAATTCATGCCATTCGTCTAGAATCACCGCTTGTAAGCCCGCAAATCGGGGTTTTGCCTCCGGATAGGAGAGCATTACCGCCAGGGACTCAGGGGTAGTGATTAAAATTTGGGGCATCTGCTTAATCTGCTTTGCCTTACGGGAACTGGGGGTGTCGCCACTCCGGCATTCCACCCGGAGGGGCCAGCCCAGGGTTTGAATGGGAGCGGCAATTGCATCCTCCAGGTCCCGGGCCAGGGCCCGCAAAGGAGTAAGGTAGAGCAACTGCAAGCCATCTCTGGGAGTGGTCAGCATCTCAGCGATCGGTCCCATTACCGCCGCGTAGGTTTTGCCACTGCCCGTGGGCACTTGAATTAAGCCACTGTGCCCCTGCAAATAGGCAATCCAGGCCTGGCGCTGAAACTCTAGGGGTTGCCAACCCTGATGGGCGAACCATTGTAGAACCGGAGCAAGGCGAGGGTCAGAAGCCACAGAGGCAGGCACCCAAAAACAAAAAGACTGCTGATGGCCTGATTATATCCAGCTTTGCCCCTAACCCTGAGGCCAGAGCCGGGGGATGGCAGGGCAAGTAGCCGCCAGGTGAACTTTAATTCCCCAGGGGGTTGCCAGATAGATAAAAATCTGGTCAAATAAAACATTGAAAACGCTATATAAAAAAGTTTCACTCCATAGATGAAAAGCAATAATCTACCTAGAAAATTTTTTGAATCTTGCGTTTTCAAGGTTCTCCCTATCTAGATAGAAGCTTCATACCATGGTTTGGACTTTCGACTGTAGTCGTAATCTCCTTGTAATCTCCTGTATCTCTTGGGTGAGTGAAAGCTCACCTTTTTTTAGCTATAGCAGATTTCATTCGGGTGAAGTGCGATGTGAACACCCCCCTGCCCCCCTTGCCAAGGCTACGGTATACACACAAGTGATCAAATCTAACCCAATCAGCGACAAACTGCCCCCCAGCCCCCAATTCCTGGGGAACCGAACCCTTCAAAATCCACCAGAATTGGGGGATTTTGGGGACGCAAAGGACTCAAACGAAGTTAGACCCGACTTATGTGTACACGGCAGCCTTGCCAAGGGGGGTACAGCGTCAAACTCCTACAGCCAGACGCTGGGGGGTAGGATTAGCAATGGGGTGTCTCACTCTATGGAAAACCGCTATATTGATCTGGGCTTGAATATCTCCGCCATCGGTTTAGGGGTTCAGAGGTTGCTTAAAAAGCCAGAGAGAGTCTCAAGCTATCGCTATGGTGGATGACATTTCTGCAAAATTCATTATTTCGATGGCCCCTTGGCGGCCAACTATACCTGAGCCTTGTTCAAACCATCTCTCAAGGCCGTTGCGAAATTGGGGTGGTCTCTACCTTTTAGTTCCAGTTGTTAAATCCAGTCGTTAAAGATTATGGCCATTTTTACGGGCTTATCCCTGCAGTTTCGACGTCTTTTGTCCCATCCTTACCTCAAGGCTTGGTTGCGTCCGGAATGGCTGTTATCCATTTCCGGATTTGCTGGGGTAATTTTACTGTGGTGGATCATCGCCCTATTTCGCCAACAAATGATGCCTACCCCACCGGAGGCCCTGATCAAAAACTTGGACCTGATTCTCCATCCCTTTTATCGCCGGGGTCCTGGTGATTTGGGGCTGGGCTGGTTACTCCTGGCCAGTCTGCGCCGGGTTTGTATTGGCTTTACCTTGGGGGCCCTGGTGGCCATTCCTGCTGGAGTCTTGATTGGCCTCTCTCGCTCCGCCTGGCTGGTTTTGAATCCTATTATTCAGGTGTTTAAGCCGGTTTCTCCCCTGGTCTGGCTACCCATTGCTTTGGCAATTTTTAATGCCGCCGAACCTGCTGCTATTTTCGTAATTTTCATCACTTCCCTCTGGTCCACCATTATGAACACCGCTGAGGGGGTCGCTAATGTTCCCAAAGACTACCTGGAAGTTGCCCAGGTGCTAGAAATGCCTGGCTGGAAGCAATTACTTAAGGTGGTGTTGCCCGCCAGCCTGCCCTACATCTTTACCGGTCTGAGAATTAGTTTAGGCATTGCCTGGTTGGTGATTGTAGCGGTGGAAATGCTCACCGGGGGAATCGGTATTGGTTTCTTTGTTTGGGATGAATGGAACCGTCTTAACGTTAGCTCGGTTTTCTTAGCTGTCTTTGTGATTGGCCTTACTGGTCTGGTTTTAGACTATGCCCTGGCTCGTTTACAAACCTTGGTTACCCATCGTCCAGCCCGTTCCTAGCCGGAGGAGTTGCATGACATGAATTCTGCTTTCACCCGTCGTTCTTTATTGCGAACCCTGGGGACCGGTTTGGTCACGGCGGCTGGTGTCGCCTGTAGTCAGCCTCAGGCTCGATCGCCAGGGCTGAAAATACCAGAAGCGGCGCTGGCGGTTACCCCCTTAGTTCGTTCTGAAAGCCTGGAAAAGCCTGATCTAACTATTGGGTTTGTGCCGGTCAACGATTGTGCTCCCTTCGCCGTCGCCTGGGAAAAGGGATTGTTTCGTAAGTATGGGCTGAGGGTTACCTTAAGCCGAGAGGCGAGTTGGGCGAATTCTCGCGACGGTTTAATTTTCGGTCGCCTGGATGCCTCTCCGGTAGTTTCCGGTAGTATTACCAACGCTCGTATCGGCGCAGAGGGCGCCCATCCCATTCCCCTCTGCGCCGCCATGACCATTCATCGCCACGGCAACGCTCTAACTATGGGGCGTCAGCTCTGGCAGGCTGGTCTGCGGCCCTGGTTTACCTACGAGGGAGACTTAGAGGCCCTCGGCCGCGATCTGCGGGCCTATTGGCAAACCTCCCCCGGCCAGGATCACGTCTGGGCCGTTGTCCTCAGTTCCTCAATTTATGAGTACTTTACTCGCTATCTGCTGGGGGCCGTGGGGATTAACTCAATTCGCCAGTTACGGTTGATTATTACCCCTCCGCCTCAAATGGTCAGTAATATGCGGATGGGAGGTATGAGAGCTTATATGGTGGCTGAGCCCTGGAATACCCGGGCGATCGCCGGTAATGAAGGCATTGGTTTTACCTTTGCCCAGGGGCAGGAGATCTGGCGCGGTCACCCTGACCGCTTGCTGGCGGTGAGGGAAGAATTTATTCAAAACCATCCTAAAACCTACCGATCCCTGGTCAAGGCCATGATTGAGGCTTGCCAGTACTGCGCCGACCCAGATCATCGCGAAGAGGTAGCCCAGATCCTTAGCCAGCGTTCCTTTACCGGAGCCAGGGTCGCCTACATCCGTCCCGGTATTGTAGGAGACTATAACTACGGGGGCTTTGATGGTCAGCAGCGGTGGCGATCAAACCCTGACACCACCCTGTTCTTTGACCTATCACCCCAGGTATCCCGGGTTCCCCACGATCACTCCACCTTTCTCTGGCAATCCGATAGTCTTTGGTTGATGACTCAGGCGGCCCGTTGGGGGCAAATTCCTGATTTCCCGACAAAAGCAGAGGCGATCGCTCGTCAGGCCTGGAAAACCGACCTCTATCGTGACATTGCTAAGGAAATGGGGATCCCCTGCCCCGCAGAGAATTACAAAACCATTCCGGCGGCAGCCTTTATTGATGATCGGGCCTTCGATCCTGGTGATCCCATTGGTTATCTACGCAGTTTTGAAATCCATGCCCATCAACCCCAGCGGTTTTCCCTTGCCTAGTTCACCCCAATTTTAGGAAATGCCATGGCCTCCTCTATGCAGCCGACCTTTAGTGAATCTCCCCAGAATTTCCAGGCCAATTCTTTCTTAGTCATGGAGAACATTGTTAAATCCTTCCCCAAACCCGATGGTAGTGACTTTGTTGTTCTTAATGGCATTAACTTGACGGTGGGAGAAAAGGAATTTGTTTCCGTAATTGGTCATTCTGGCTGCGGTAAGTCTACTCTGGTGCGTCTGGTGGCCGGCCTGGAAAAGCCCACTTCTGGATCGGTGACTCTAGAAGGTAGGGCTATTCGTAAACCTGGATCGGAGCGCATGATGGTGTTTCAGGGCTATGCCTTGTTGCCCTGGTTAACGGTGAGGCAAAACATTCGCCTGGCTGTCGATCAGGTGCTTTCTCACCTGAGTCGGCCAGACCGCATTAGTATTGTCAACCAACACATCGACATGGTGAATTTGACAGCGGCGGCGGATAAGTATCCCCACGAGCTGTCTGGAGGGATGAAACAGCGGGTGGGGGTGGCCCGAGCCCTGGCTACCCGGCCTAAACTGTTGCTGCTAGATGAGCCCTTTGGTGCCCTGGATGCCCTGACGCGCCCTAAGCTGCAACAACAGGTGATTGATATTTGGGAAGATCATCGCCAAGCGGTAATGATGATTACCCATGACGTGGATGAGGCAATTTTTATGTCCGATCGGGTGGTGATGATGACTAACGGGCCTAACGCTACCATTGGTCAGGTGTTAGATGTTCCCCTACCGCGCCCCCGCGATCGCCACGCCCTAAGGGAGTCAGGGCAGTATTATGAACTGCGTAACCAGGCTTTAGATTTCCTGGAGCGCTACCAGTAGGTTTTCATTCACTGGCTCAACCAGAGTACTCCCCCTAATAGCAAGGCTAGGGCCGTCAGGGCTACCCAGAGAAAGCCGTTATCTTGCCGATTGATCTGAGAAGGATCCACCGGGTTTTGCTGGGGTTGGCTCCTAGAGGGGTAAATCGGCGCGGCTGCGGAACCTCTGCTCAGACTTGATGTATCCTCAGCGATGTTACCCAGATCGGGTATTTGGGTCATCCAATTACTGGGGCGTTTCAGTTTCGGTGCCTGCAAAATATACAATAAGGCCTTACCCTGTTTGCGGGTTTCTAGATCGGGATGGCGGCTCAGGACTTCACAGAGCGCAATCGCATCGGTTTCCCGATCAAGGGCACTATAGGCATTTACCAGCCAGGTTTGAATTTCGCCCCCCAGGGAAGTGGTAGCTTGAGCTAAGGCTACGGCCTGTTCAAATTGCTCAACGGCTTCCCGGTAGCGACCCCCAGCAAAGGCATCTTGCCCTTGCTGGTAGAGGGTTCTGGCAACATTAAGAGAGTCCTTAGTCACGGTAGTTATTCCGCATCTTGCAGCCTAGGGTTGGCAGTTCTTCAAGGGGAATCAGGCAAGGTCCCTAGGCTTAAGCCCAACTAGATGGCCGCAGGGAAGCCCTGACCCACCCTGAATGTTAGGGCTTATCCTTCGACCCGGTTGTCTCTAAATCAAAGGCCTGGTGAACGGCTTGCAGGGCTCTGATACCTTCAGACTCCTCTACTACGCAACTAATTTTAATCTCAGAAGTGGCAATCATCTGTAAATTAATTCCTTCCTCCGCAAGGGCCTGAAACAGGCGAGCGGCCACCCCTGGGTAATGGATCATGCCCATACCCACTACACTCACCTTAGCGATCGCCCGATTGACCACCACTTCTCCAAAGCCCAGATCCCTGGCCATGGCCTGCATCAGCGTTTCTACCCGAGAGGCATCGGCTAGGGCAACCGTAAAGGCAATATCGCGACTGGGTTCACCATTTACCAGGCGGCACCGTTGGGATTGGATAATCATATCCACGCTGACACCATGGATAGCCAGGTGGTCAAAGATTTTTGCCGCCATACCAGGGCGATCGGGGACATGGCGAATCCCCACCTGGGCTTGTTTTTTATCCAGAGCCACTCCGCGCACTAGAGGGGGCCGGGAGTCGGTTTGAGTTGCCCTGATGATGATTGGACTCACCGGTGAAGAGGTAACGCCAAAGGCTCCACAGAGGAGGGCAATAGCCCGATCACCATCGGCGGCGTTAATAGTACAACTGACCTTAACCTCTGAGGTGGAAATCAACTGGATATTAATACCGGCAGCCGCTAAAGCTGAAAACATTTTGGCGGCCACTCCCGGACGACCAATCATGCCCGCTCCAGCAATGCTGATTTTGGCTGTGTGGTCATCTAACCCCACCTCCGCCTGGTCCGTATCGCTAGGATTGGTACGTAAAGCTGGAGCCAGGGCTGTGACCACGGTTGCGGCTCGGGACAGATCGGCTTTGGTGAGGGTAAAGGCAATATCGTTGGCGTTACCCTCATGAATTGATTGAATGATTAAATCTACATTCAGGTTTTGCCTAGCCAGTTCGCCAAACAATCGGGCGGCAATACCGGGGCGATCGGGAACCCGCAGCAGGGCGACCTTGCTCTGGTCGGGGTCAAATTCCACGGCATCAACTGGATGAGCCAGTTCTAACCCCTCCAGGGGACGAGCCGGGGACTGGGGAGAAAGTACCCGGGTGCCAGGCTCATCGGTCCAGCTCGATCGCACCACCAGGGTTACCCCATAGTTACGAGCAATTTCTACTGCCCTGGGGTGTAGGACTTGAGCCCCGAGACTGGCTAATTCCAGCATTTCGTCGCTGGTAATTTCTGTCATTAACCGGGCCTCCGGCACTAGCCGTGGATCAGTGGTTAAAATGCCTGGTACATCAGTATAAATTTCACAGAGGTCAGCATGTAAAGCTGCCGCCAGAGCTACCGCCGAGGTGTCAGAACCGCCTCGACCAAGGGTAGTAATTTCCAGATCACCGGTTGCGCTAATGCCCTGAAAACCGGCTACCACAATCACCTTACCTTCCTTCAGGTGACGCTCCAGGCGATCAGTTTTAATGTTCAAAATCCGGGCTCGACTATGCTCAGCTTCGGTAATAATGCCCACCTGGGCTCCCGTTAGAGAGATGGCCTCCTGCCCCAGGGCTTGCAGAGCCATAGACAACAGGGCAATGGAAACCTGTTCCCCCGTGGATAGCAGCATATCCATCTCCCGCCGACTGGGTTGACTGGTAATGGCCTCAGCTAACTGCACCAGACTATCGGTGGTTTTGCCCATGGCCGACACCACCACCACCACTCGATGTCCAGCCTGTACCGTCGCCTGAATTCGTTGAGCTACGGCCTGAATACGCTCTACCGTACCAACCGATGTGCCGCCGAATTTCTGCACGATCAATGCCATGGTTCCCGTCCCTATCCCCTACATGCCTACCAGCCCGGTGTTACCCGGTTGGATTAAGACCAGATCATAGCAGCATTGGCGATCGCCCTTGGGCCCGTTGCCTGGCCCAGAAGCTCAGGCAAGCCAGGCAACCGGAGCCAGCTCCCTGGAGGGGAACCCGAAGAAAAATTGGTACTATCACTACTCCGAAACAAAGGCAATAAATATTTACAATTCAAAATACTTTGTTACACTGTGTAAACATGGTTCGGCTAAAGCTCTTCCCTATCGCCTTGCTGGCTGGGGAGCGGGTAGATAGCTAATTTTATTTTTCTAGGAGTTTTCAGTCATGGTTATTCTATGGGCATTGTTTGTAATTGGTTGGGTAGCCGTAGCGCTGATCGGTAGTCAAGCCTACTTTCGGGGCGAGCAAACCAAGCCGATTCATGAGCGTAACTGGCGTTCTCAGGACTTTGATCGCTTAGCCCAGGTGATTACCGGTCAGCCGACTGATTTTAGCGATCGCACCCCCATTTACTCTGGTGACGCCTTTACCAGTAATACGCTGTAGTCTTGCATTAGCCAGGACTGAATAGACAGTAACAGCACCCAGAGCCTCCCTGTTTGAGAATTCTGGGTGCTGTTTAGATTGACCCCAGGTGATTCCGCCCAAGGGAGGCATGACAAGGGCTTCTCCTCAGGTTTCAGGCACCATTTTTCTGGGTAAGAGGTTGTTTGAAAAGTCAGGTAGAGTCTCAAGCTATACCTATGAGGACCTATGAGGTAGGATAACCGCTGCAAAGTTTAGTATTTTAGCGACCCCTTGGCGTCGCACCATACCTGAGACCACCCTTTTCAAACAACCTTTAAGGGTGATCACTTTTAAATTCTGGCAAGTTGGCAACCAACTTCAAGGTGGGCGGGCCAAAGGGTAGGAAGGGGGTCAGACCAGGCTTCGCAAGTCTAACCCCTGTGGCTGGGTTGCCTATATGAATAAACTCTATGGAAGAATTAAGGGAACCCACGGAGTTTGATAAGATGAAAGGCTTGTAAACCAACCCCTGTCTGTGGAAAAGGAGAATGTCATGGCCCGTATGTACTACGACAGTGACGCCAATTTAGATTTACTCAATGGTAAGACCGTAGCCGTGGTTGGCTATGGTTCCCAGGGTCATGCCCATGCTCTTAACCTGAAAGATAGTGGCATCAATGTAATTGTAGGGCTGTACGAAGGTAGTCGCTCTATTGCCAAGGCAGAAGCTGCTGGGCTAACGGTTAAGCCCGTAGCTGAGGCCGTAAAACTGGCAGACTGGGTCATGATTTTGCTACCGGATGAGGTGCAAAAAACCATTTATAAGCACGCCATTGAGCCCAATTTAGAGGCTGGTAATGTGTTGTTGTTTGCCCATGGTTTTAACATTAATTTCGGCCAGATCTTACCTCCTGCCGATGTGGATGTGGTGATGGTGGCGCCTAAGGGGCCAGGGCATCTGGTGCGCCGTACCTACGAAGAAGGGCAGGGCGTACCCTGTTTGTTCGCGGTACAGCAAGATGCTACCGGTCAGGCCCGCGATCGCGCCATGGCCTACGCTAAGGGCATTGGGGGTACCCGGGCTGGTATTTTAGAAACCACCTTTCGGGAAGAAACAGAAACCGACCTGTTCGGTGAGCAGGTGGTGCTGTGCGGTGGCCTGAGTGAGTTAATTAAATCTGGCTTTGAAACCCTGGTAAACGCCGGCTATCAGCCAGAACTAGCCTATTTTGAGTGCCTTCACGAGGTCAAACTGATTGTTGACCTGGTGGTAGAAGGGGGGCTGGCCAAGATGCGCGACAGTATCTCTAACACCGCTGAGTACGGCGACTACACCAGGGGACCCCGAATTATTACCGACGAGACCCGGGCAGAAATGCGAAAAATTCTCCGAGAAATTCAAACCGGTCAGTTTGCCCGAGAATTTGTCCTAGAAAATCAATCCGGTAACGCTGGCTTTACCGCCATGCGTCGCCGCGAGGCTGAGCACCCGATCGAAGCGGTTGGCAAAGACCTACGGGCTATGTTTAGCTGGTTGAAGAAAGTTTAAGGGGCAGGGGCTCAGGCCCATACTGTCGACCTAAATAGACCTGAAGACCTGATTAAGAAGAGTGGGTATGGGGCATCGCTGGCTGATAGGGCTCTGTAGTTGTCTGGTAGTGCTGGCCCTTGGCCTGGGCAGCCCGCCGCTGCGGGCTGCTATGCCCCTCCAGCCCCTATCGGCGGTGGCGGGATTGCCCAATTGGCCGGCCCAGAATTCGACAGCGATTCCCCCGAAGCTTCTCAAAGAAGGGTCTGTTGATGATCAGATCCCCCGCACCGGTGCACCCTCAATACCGATCGCTCCTCGCCAGGTCCAGGCCCTGGCCCACGCCACTAACTACGGCGATCGCTTCCTTACCGACGCCAATGGTCAACCGGTTCGTAACCAGTTTATTGTGGTTCTCCACGAAACCGTGGGCTCAGCCCAGAGTGCCCTGAATTTATTTAGAACGCCCCATCCTAGGGATCAAGATCAGGTCAGCTACCACAGTCTGATTGGTCGCGATGGCACGGTTTACTATATAGTCCCTCCCGAGAAGCGAGCCTTTGGGGCTGGCAATTCAGTGTTTAGTGGCGCTGAGGGGCCAGAAACGGTTTTAACTAACACTAGTTTTCCCCCTCGGTAAATAATTTCGCCTACCATGTCTCCCTGGAAACACCCCGGGATGGCTTTAATCATCGTCTCAGCCATAGCGGCTATACCCAGGCTCAGTACAATTCCCTGGCCTGGCTACTGGCCCAAACCACCATTCCCGATAGCCGCATTACTACCCACCAGGCGGTAGATCGTTCAGGGACCCGGCGGGATCCTCGCAGTCTCAATTTGCAACGCTTTCTGGCTTTGTTGCGCCGTTATCCCAGTCGCACTGAACTGGTGGGTTCACCATAAATCCATAACCGTTATCCTGGGATTAGAAACCCTAGCACCACAGTCAACCCAGTATGACCGCCGAGTATCAACCTTCCTTGCTGTCTGATGCTGATCTGCGGGCCGCCGATCTATCCTCTGCCTATGGGGTCCCGCTCAAGTCCAGCCTGACGGAAGCCGAGTTGCAAACCTGGAAGCAACGGATAGCCAGCTATCAGGAGCGGCTGCGATGGTCTGGAGATAGTGACCAGGGCACCCTATTTGAGGTGGAGGAATCTCCGGCTCAAGCCATTGACCCCTTTAGCCTCACCCCCCAAAATGCTGAATTCTGGCGAGAATCTAGCCAGGAATCTGGGGTGCCGGCCCTTTACTTTGTAGTAGATCACCAGGTTCCCCTCTTGCTCTACATCGGCGAAACCGTTAAGTCTAACCAGCGGTGGCAGGGGGTACATGACTGTAAACGCTATATTCTTCAGTACGTTGAAGCTCATCGAGGCTATGGGCTGGCGGTATCGGTCAATATTGGCTTTTGGCCCCACGCCGCCAGTCAGCGTAAAATTCGGCAGGCCCTGGAAGCTGAATTAATTCGACACTGGCGATCGCCCTTTAATAAAGAAAACTGGACCCTCTGGAGCACTCCCTTTGTGGGCAGCAAGCCATAGGGCCAGACCGCCTATCCTACTTGCAAGCAACGACAACTTTTCTGGTTTAATCATTGACAGAGTCTCGATAGACGCGGCAATCCACCTCAGACGGCTGACTAAACCCAGGAGCGGCAGTTCATGATTAAACAAGCTAAAAAGAGACGGATTTCCCGGGCTCGACTACTACGCTGGCTACTCCAGGAAGACCGCCACGGTAAGGGGGGCCAGGTAATTCAGCACCCCTGGTGGCAGGTGATGTGCCTGACGGGGGTCGATTATTTTTCCACCCTGGGGTACCAACCAGGGATTGCAGCTCTGGCGGCGGGTTACCTATCTCCCCTGGCAACCCTGATTCTGGTCATGTTAACTCTGTTTGGGGCTCTTCCCATTTATCGGCGGGTGGCCTCCATGAGCCCCCACGGTGATGGATCCATTGCTATGCTAGAACACCTCCTATCCTGGTGGCAGGGCAAGTTCTTTGTACTTTGCTTACTGGGGTTTGTGGCCACTGACTTTATCATTACCATTACCCTCTCCGCCGCTGACGCCACCGCCCATATTATTGAAAATCCTCTAGTTTCAGGTTTTCTCCACGGTCATGAAGTAGCTTTAACTTTGCTGCTGGTAGGGGTACTGGCGGCGGTTTTTCTGAAGGGTTTTCGCGAGGCAATTGGGCTGGCGGTGTTGTTGGTAGGCATCTATTTGTTCCTTAATCTGATCACCATTAGTGTTGGCCTTAAAGAGATTTTCCATCATCCCGCCCTGTTGCAGGATTGGCAAACCGGTTTGCTCAGCAGTCATGGCAATCCCTTCATGCTGGTGGTGTTGGCGACCCTGGTGTTTCCTAAATTGGCCTTAGGTTTATCGGGATTTGAAACTGGAGTAGCCGTAATGCCCCTGGTCAAAGGCCATGGTGGAGATACAGAGGATTCCCCCAGGGACGGATTCAAAATACCTACCGGCTGCTGACCACGGCGGCGGTGATCATGAGCTTCTTTCTGATTACCAGTAGTTTAGTTACTACCCTGTTGATTCCGCCCCAGCAGTTTCTCCCGGGTGGAGCCGCCAATGGTCGGGCCCTGGCCTACCTGGCCCATAGTTCACTGGGGGGTGGATTTGGCACCCTCTATGACCTCAGTACTATTTCCATTCTTTGGTTCGCTGGTGCCTCGGCGATGGCGGGTTTACTGAATATTGTGCCCCGCTACCTGCCCCGCTACGGTATGGCCCCCAGTTGGACCCTGGCCACCCGTCCCCTGGTGTTGATCTTTACCCTGATCGCCTTTGTGGTCACCGTTATCTTTAAGGCCAATGTGGAAGCCCAGGGGGGCGCCTACGCTACGGGGGTATTGGTATTAATGAGTTCAGCATCCTTTGCTGTGACCCTGGCCGCTCGCCGCCAGCGATCGCGGTTCAGCATGGTTATTTTCAGCCTGATTACCATCGTTTTTCTCTACACCACCATCACAAACGTGATTGAGCGTCCCGACGGGGTTAAAATTGCCACCTTTTTCATTGGCACTATTATTGTTACCTCCTTAATTTCCCGGGTGTGGCGGTCAACGGAACTGCGGGTGGGACGAATTGAGGTGGATGAAACCGCCCAGCGTTTTATTCAAGAAGAGAGCGAGCACGTTATTCGTTTAATTGCTAACCGCAAGCAGGACGGAGATGAGCAGGAATATTTTCTAAAGCAGAATGAGGTGCGGGAAGATAACCATATCGCTCCTACGGATCCAATCTTATTTTTGGAAATTCAAGTTTCCGATGCTTCGGAGTTTGTCGGTACCCTTTATTTAGAGGGGGTGCAGGTGGGAGATTACCGTATCCTGCGAGCCCGGGGAGCGGCTGTACCCAATGCCATTGCCGCCATTCTTTTCCACATTCGCGATCAAACCGGCAAGCTCCCCCACGCCTACTTTGGCTGGATTGAAGGAAACCCCATCCAGTACCTATTGCGGTTCATTCTATTTGGCGAGGGGGATATTGCGGTGGTCACCCGGGAGGTGATTCGCACCGCTGAGAAAAATGTTACCCGGCGTCCGGTAATTCATGTGGGGGGCTAGGAGATCGCTCCCCCGCCATAGTCCCGACTCTGGGGTGACCACCCTTTTGGGCAGTTACCCGTGGTTTCCCCAAGAAATCATGACAGAGTGGGGAAAAGGATCATTTTTGACTCAAGATAGTCATAGGCAAGAGTCAGGAGAACACCGCCGTGGTTGCCCCCCTTACCACTCCCCAGTCCGATACCTCCCCCTATGAAGCTCAGACCCAGGCGATCGCCAGGGCCCTGCTGAATGCAACCCGCGAAAAGAAGAATCTATTGGCCCAGATGCGTGACCAGATGCGCTGGGACGATAAGATTATGGACTTTGCCATGGGTAATCCGGGCCTGAAGGTGCAACTATTTCGCTTCATTGATGCCCTGCCAGCCCTACGCAGTAAACCAGAAATTGCTCGCCATTTGCAGGAGTACCTGACGACAGAGGCGGTGGAACTACCCGGTACTCTGAAAGGGCTGCTGAACTTTTCTAACCCTGACTCGGTGGCTGGCCAACTGGCGGCTACCACCGTCGCCCCAGCGGTGGAAACCCTGGCCTACCGCTATATTGCTGGCGAGACCATCGATAAGGCGATTCGGGCGATCGAGCGAATGCGCAAGGACCGCCTGGCTTTTACCATGGACTTGCTGGGGGAAGCGGTGATTACTGAACAGGAAGCTCAGGCCTACCTGCAGCACTACCTGGATCTGATGGCGGAGCTGTCCCAAGCTGCCCAGACCTGGAAGCCGGTCGAAGCGATCGATCAGGCTAATGGCCAGGATCTGCCAAAGGTGCAGGTCTCGGTGAAACTGACCGCCTTTTACTCCCAGTTCGATCCTCTAGATGCCCAGGGCAGTGGTAATCAGGTGAGCCACCACATTCGCACCCTACTGCGTCGGGCTCAAGAGTTGGGGGCGGCGGTCCACTTTGACATGGAGCAGTACCGCTATAAGGCCCTGACCCTATCTATTCTCAAGGATATTCTGATGGAAGCGGAGTTCCGTCATCGGGATGATATCGGTGTGACCCTCCAGGCCTACCTGAAGGATAGCTACAACGACCTTAAGGACCTGGTGATCTGGGCGAAGAATCGGGGAACTCCGGTGACGGTGCGCCTGGTTAAGGGAGCCTACTGGGATCAGGAAACCATTACCGCCCGCCAGAACGGCTGGCCGAGTCCGGTCTACAGCCAGAAAGTATCCACCGACGCCAACTTCGAGGGCATGACCCGGCTACTGCTGGAGAACCACGCCCATCTTTATGCCGCCATTGGTAGCCATAATGTGCGGTCCCAGGCCCAAGCCATGGCGATCGCCCGACAACTGGCCATTCCCCCCGGTGTATTGAGTTACAGGTGCTTTACGGGATGGCCGACAAACTGGCCAAAACCCTCGCGGAGGAAGGTTTTCGGGTGCGGGTCTACGCTCCTTTTGGGGATCTGATTCCTGGCATGTCCTACCTGATTCGACGCCTGTTGGAAAATACAGCCAACAGTTCCTTTCTCCGCCAAAACCAGGAGCAGGTCTCTATCGATCAATTGCTGGCGGCGCCAGTCCAGGCCCCCATCGATGGGGACCTGGCCGCCCCGGTCCTGGACACAAGCTTCGAAAATACTGCCGATACAGACTTTTCTCAGGCTACCCAGCGAGCCCAAGCCGCCGCCGCTCTGAAGAAGATACAGCAGCAACTGGGGCAGCGCTACAGCCCCATCATTAACGGCGAGGCCGTCCACACCGACAGTCACATTGACTCCCTCAACCCCGCCCAACCTCAACAACTGGTGGGACGAGTGGGTCTGGCCAGTCAGTCCCAGGCCGATCAAGCCATGACCGTCGCTCAGGCCGCCTTCCCCGGCTGGGCGGCCACCCCGGTTCAGGAAAGGGCGGCGATGCTGCGGCGGGCCGCTGACATCATGGCCGATCGCCGTCACGAACTGAACGCCTGGATGGTGTATGAAGTGGGTAAACCCCTGGGTCAGGCGGATCCAGAAGTATCGGAAGCGATTGACTTTTGTCGTTACTACGCTGAGGAAATGGAACGGCTGGACCGGGGCTACGCCTACGATTATCCCGGCGAAACCAACCGCTACCGCTACGCTCCCCGGGGAATTGCCCTGGTGATTCTCCCTGGAATTTTCCCCTAGCGATCGCTACGGGGATGACGGTGGCAGCCCTGGTGACCGGTAATTGTACTATTCTCAAGCCGGCAGAAAACTCGGCGGTGATTGCCGCTAAACTGGCGGAAATTTTAATTGAGGCGGGATTACCCCCTGGGGTGTTCCAGTATTTACCAGCTCGGGGTTCCACCGTGGGAGCCCACCTGGTGCAGCATCCCCAGGTGCAGGTGATTGCCTTCACCGGATCCCGGGCCGTGGGCTGTCGGATTTACGCTGAAGCGGCTCACTGGCAACCGGGCCAGCGCCACCTGAAGCGGGTGGTAGCGGAGATGGGGGGTAAAAACGCCATCATTATTGACGAAAGCGCCGATCTCGACCAGGCAGTGCAGGGAGTGGTCTACTCTGCCTTTGGCTACAGTGGCCAAAAGTGTTCTGCCTGTTCTCGGGTAATTGTGGTGGCTGCGGTCTACGATAGCTTTGTGCATCGCCTGGTGGAGGCCACCCGTTCTCTCCATGTGGGGAACCCGGCCCAGCCTGACACTAAGGTAGGACCAGTGATTGATCAGGCGGCCCAAAGTTCAATTAAAGCCTATATCGAAACGGGTAAGGCCGAGGCTACCCTGGCCCTGGCCCTGGAGGCTCCAGCCCAGGGTTACTTTGTCGGCCCGACGATTTTTACCGAGGTGGCCCCCACCGCAGTGATTGCCCAGGAGGAAATCTTTGGGCCAGTCCTAGCGGTGATTAAGGCAGAAGGATTTGACCAGGCCCTGGCGATCGCCAACAATACGGACTACGGCCTGACCGGCGGACTCTATTCCCGCACCCCTTCCCACATTGAACGGGTTAAAACCGAGTTTGCCGTGGGCAATCTCTATATCAACCGGGGCATCACTGGAGCCATTGTCTCCCGTCAACCCTTTGGTGGCTTTAAAATGTCGGGAGTCGGTTCTAAAGCCGGTGGCCCCGACTACCTGCTGCAATTTTTAGAGCCCCGCCATATTAGTGAAAATGTGCAGCGTCAGGGTTTTGCCCCGATCGAGGGAGTAGATTAAGCTTATCCAGATCTAAGGGCAAAAACAATATCGCTGACCCCTAATAGACAGGGGCCTTTAGCGGAGTCAGCCTCACCCACCAGGAGCTTAAGCCCCCAACCTGTCTGTATTCCACTCACTGAAAACCTGCTATAGCCGTCGAGGCAGGGGGTGCTTTGGCCCATACTGGAATGGGGTAAGAATATTGACGGCAAATCGCGACACCGGGTTGACCAAGACTGAGGATTGACCCTATAGCAGGGCAGCAGCCACCGCCTGTAGGTTTTCATCAGTATCCCGGATGAAATTGATCGAGAGATATAACCCGGCTACCGTTTATTCGTGAGCCCTCTTACAAAAAGCTTAAGCTCCAGAAAAATATCATCCCATAGTAATTAATACAACAAAAATCGCTCCTTATCCTTTTTAGCGAGAAAAAGTCAACTTTAGCGGGGAAAGATTAACCTTAAGGGGCAGCACCTGCTTCCCAAGCTCTGCTACTGATAGGCGTAAATGTTCCCATTCTTCTTACTTGAATTTTGATCTCCTCTTCAAGGGGCGGGTAATTTATACTGCTTGGGATGGGATGGGATGGGATGGGATGGGATGGATGGATGGGATGGGATGGGATGGGGGGGCACCATCGAAGATAATGAGGGGTTAAACCATTGAATAAAGAGAGAAAACAAGTCAAAACAAAACCTATTGGCGAATTAAATCTCGATAAGGCATAAATAAATCTGTGAATTAGAGAGAACCAGGGTCTTGCATCTGCTTTAAGAGTAATTATTTATGCGCCTTAAGCAGTATTTTAGAAAAGATGAAGTCAGGCTATTCTTAAAGAATTAGTAAGGGTGAGTATAGATTTTTATGACTTTGATGAATCTATAAAAATTACTTCACAGGTTAAATCCGTAGAGTGAATGCCCTAGAAGGTGGCAGTGATTGAGTCATCAGCTTTTAATCCCTGCCCAGGGGGAGATGCTCTCTATGGATTATGGCACTTTTTGTTTAGGTGTTTGAGTTGCCATGGTAGGACTGGTTATCTTGAAGCCTGATGGACAGGTGGAGACCATGAATGATTTAGCCGGCGAGATGATTCGCCATTACTTTCCCCCCAGGCTCAGGCTGAGCATTTGCCAGATACTTTACGACGCTGGGTTGCTCGTAAAATTAGAGTCATAGAGCGGGAGCTCAAGGCGGGGTCTGATCTGATCTGTCATAGTTATGAGGTTAAAGCGGGTAGTCGGCGGCTGATGGTGCGCCTTAATCCTCACCCTGACGAGGGCTTTTTACTGTTGTTAGAAGAAACCAGGGTGGCCGAGTACTCGGTGAATGCCCTAATGCGCCTGGGGTTGACCCGGCGGGAGGCGGAAGTATTATTCTGGATCGGTAAAGATAAAACCTCCCTAGAGGTAGCTGAGCTTTTGAGCATGAGCGAACGCACTGTTAAAAAGCATTTGGAGCATATTTACAGAAAATTTCGTGTCCAAACTCGCCTGGCAGCAGTCATGTACGCCTTGGAAAAGCTGGGTATTATGGAACTTTAGGGAGCTCTGATAGTCTGGCTGATTTACCTCCAAAGGCTGGTGGGAAGCGGGCAATAATCTGGCTCTCGTTCTACCATCAGGCCGTACTCTAATCCCTCAGCCACCGCCTGGTAAGAGGCCTCAATAATATTGGTGGAAACCCCCAGGGTGGTCCAACGTTGCTCCCCATTACTGGATTCTACGAGAACTCGAGTTTTGGCAGCAGTGCCAGTACCGCTATCGATAATCCGTACCTTGTAATCCGATAGATGAAACCGGGCAATGACTGGATAGGCGCTCACCAGGGCTTTACGCAGGGCTGTATCGAGGGCGTCTACGGGTCCATTCCCCTCGGCGGCGGTGATGATCTCTTCCCCTTTACCAGCACCTTAATGGTGGCCAGGGACTGACTCCTGGAGGCACCCTCACCCCCCTGGTGGTGACAGTTAATATGGAAATCTTGCAATCT
The DNA here is from genome assembly GCA_041879365.1 of Nodosilinea sp. LVE1205-7. Classification (GTDB taxonomy): domain Bacteria; phylum Cyanobacteriota; class Cyanobacteriia; order Phormidesmidales; family Phormidesmidaceae; genus Nodosilinea. Next base: position 1,138,525 of record CP089923.1, read on the forward strand.
AAAAAAGTGGGGACGCTCTCCCAGGGCAGCCCGCATCATTAGTTCAAAACTGGCTTCAGCGGCCTCAAATTGGTAGCCTTCCTGTTCCAGGGTTTTAAGGCGGTGAAGTAACTGGCGAGAAGCCGGGTGATGGCGATCGAGGTCGAGACCAAAGTCCCGCGCCTTAACCAGTACGTTACTTAGCCCAGCTTGATCGGAAACCACAATCCGTCGACTATTACCGATCGCGGCTGGATCGATATGCTCATAGGTTTTTGGTTCTCGCTCCACCGCACTGACGTGGATGCCACCCTTGTGGGCAAAGGCGGAGCGACCTACGTAGGGGGCATGGTCATCGGGGGCCAGGTTTACTACTTCACTGATGAAGCGACTGGTTTCCGCCAGACTTTCCAGCCGGGCGGGGGCGATACAGGGGTAACCCTGCTTGAGTTGGAGATTGGGAATCAGGGTACAGAGGTTAGCATTGCCACAGCGTTCCCCGTAGCCGTTGATAGTCCCCTGCACCATGGTGACACCGGCGGCTACAGCGGCCATGGCATTGGCGACTGCTGTACCGCTGTCGTTATGGGTGTGAATACCCAGTTGGGGACGGGGAGCCGGCTGCTCCTGGAGCCATTGGTTAACGGCTTGAACCACGGCCCTAACCTGATCTGGTAAGGTGCCCCCATTGGTATCACACAGCACCAGCCATTCGGCCCCGGCTTGGGCGGCGATCGCTAGGGTTTGCAGAGCATAGTCAGGATTAGCCTGATAGCCGTCAAACCAGTGCTCGGCATCGTAGATTACCCGCCGTCCCTGGCTACGCAGATAGCGGATAGTGTCATCGATCATGGCTAAATTTTCCGTCAGGGTGGTTTTCAAACCAATGGTGACGTGCAAATCCCAGGACTTGCCAAAGAGGGTAACCCAGGTGGTTGCCGCCGCCAATACCGGCGGTAACAGATTATCGCTGGCAGCCCGCTGCCCTGGCCGTCGAGTTGAACAAAAAGCGGTAACACTGGCCTGGGTCAGGGGAGCAAGTTGGAGTTGCCAGAAAAATTCCCCATCCTTAGGGTTAGCCCCTGGCCAGCCACCTTCAATAAAGGGAATACCCAAAGCATCGAGACGACGGGCAATGCGCAGTTTATCTTCGGTGGACAGGGTTAACCCTTCCCGTTGCGCCCCATCCCGTAGGGTAGTGTCGTAAATAACTACCGGCGGCTTTATTTCCCCTTGGTATTGCCCCATGGTTGTTGTTCAAAATCAAATTCAGTCCATTATAGCCCTGGTCCCTAGCTCAGGCTCCAGGCTTAACTCCATGGTAAGAACTGCCAGGGGGCTGGGGGATAAGGGCAAACTTGCAAAACTGGGATGCACTCGGGGGCAAGGGCTAAGGGCTGGCTAATAGTGGGTCCAGGCCAGCCTGAGCTTCCAGGGCAAAGAGGTCGTCACAGCCCCCCACATGGTGGTTGTTAATAAAAATTTGTGGTACAGATCGCCGGCCATTGGCCCGTTCTGCCATCGCCCGACGGGCTGGTTCGTCGCCGTCAATGCAGTACTCGGTGTAGGCAATGCCCTTTTGATTCAGCAAAGCCTTAGCCCTGATACAAAAGGGACAGGCACTCCAGGTGTAAATTTCAACCGTGGGGGGCATGGTGTACCTCATGGGTGGAGTCAGACAGTCTATACCATTATAGAACTCTGAGGACCGGGGTAGGAGAAAAGCCAGACCCTGGGAGGTGAGGACTGAGCAATTGGGTGTCTGACTCTATCCAAAACCTCGATCGCCAAGGCCCAACCATTAAGCGGCCAGGGCCTGGGCAATGGCATCCACCAGACGGGCCACCGCTACAATCTCTAGACCCTCTAGGGCGAGGGATTGTCCCTTGGGCACGATCGCCCGCTTAAACCCTAGTTTAACCGCCTCCTTTAGCCGCAGTTCTAGCTGGGATACGGGGCGAACCTGGCCTCCCAGGCCAACTTCGCCAATTAGCACCAGTTCTGGGTCCACCAGGCGATCTCGAAAACTGGCCACTACCGCCACCGCCACCCCCAGGTCTGCCGCTGGTTCCGCCACCATCAATCCTCCGGCGGCGGCCACATAGGCATCCAGCTTAGACAGGGGAACCCCAACCCGCTTTTCCAGCACCGCCAGGATTTGTAGTAAACGGTTAAACTCAATGCCTGTGCTAGATCGACGGGGGGAACTATAACTGGTGGGACTGACCAGGGATTGTAACTCTACCACCAGGGGGCGGGTACCCTCACAGGCCACGATGGTGGCAATGCCCGGCACCTGTTCCTCTCGGTTACCCAAAAATAGGGCCGAGGGATTGGCCACCTCGGCTAACCCCCGGTTCACCATTTCAAACACCCCCAACTCATGGGTGGCCCCAAACCGGTTTTTCACCGATCGCAGCAGGCGGTGGCTGGCAAAGCGATCGCCCTCAAAGTAAAGCACCGTATCCACCAGGTGTTCCAGCACCTTAGGACCAGCGATCGCCCCCTCCTTGGTGACATGGCCCACAATAAATAAAGAAATATGGGACCGCTTGGCCACCTGCATTAGGGCGGCTGTGCATTCTCGCACCTGGGACACCGATCCGGGGGCCGAGGTCAGACGAGCATCGTAAAGGGCCTGAATGCTATCAATAATGGCTACCGTTGGTCGCAGAGACTGGAGCTCCGCCAGCACCGTTTCTAGATCAATTTCTGGCAGTAAAAACAGTTGCCCGTTCTGTTTTTCTGCAACCCCATCAGCGGTTGCCGCCAACCGTTGCCAGCGCAGTTTCACCTGCTGCCCCGACTCTTCGGCACAGATATAGAGCACCCGTTGTTGGCCGGCCAGTTGATTAGCCATTTGCAACAGCAGGGTGGACTTACCAATGCCTGGATCGCCCCCTAATAGCACCAGGGAACCGGGCACAATGCCCCCGCCCAGTACCCGGTCCAATTCGCCATAGCCAGAGGGCAACCGCATCTGGGGATGATCTTGAATATCTGCCAGGGTCAGAGCCAACCGGGGTTGGGGCGGACCAGAGGGCGATCGGCGACCAGGGGCGGCCCGGTTAGAAGCAAGCTCTCGCGGGGCCAAAGCCTGTTCTACCAGAGTGTTCCACCCCTGACACTGGGGACAGCGACCATAGTATTGGGAGGACTCCGCTCCACACTGGTTGCACAGAAAAATCGAACGGGACTTAGCCATAACAGCAAAAAATGAATAACCCGGAGACAGACAGCCTGGCCACGGTCAAAACCGATCCCATAGGCCTTGACTCACAATAAATCTTAAAAAACTTTAAAGGAGAACTGTTGCTACCTATAACTATGAATCAATAATAATTAAAATATCAATTATTCCAGGTATCTCAGGGTGTGACACCTTTAGCCAGATTAGTTTTTCAATGGATTTTTCCCTGATGCAACTCCAGCCTAGCTATTTTCGAAGTTTTGCCCCGGCAAAAATTAATCATTAAAGATTGAGATTGTTTATAAAATATGGCGTTATGTAGGGAGCCTTGAGAACCTTGGACAACAATAAAGAAAGAATTCTAGTCGTCGACGATGAGGCCAGTATTCGCCGCATCCTCGAAACTCGTCTGTCAATGATTGGCTACGATGTGGTCACTGCCGCTGATGGGGAAGAAGCCCTAGAAACCTTCCGCAACACCGACCCCGATCTGGTGGTCTTGGACGTGATGATGCCCAAGCTAGATGGCTACGGGGTTTGTCAGGAACTACGCAAGGAATCGGATATTCCGATCATTATGCTAACGGCCCTAGGGGATGTGGCCGATCGCATCACTGGCCTCGAGTTGGGGGCCGATGACTACGTAGTCAAGCCCTTTTCCCCAAGGAGCTGGAGGCCCGCATTCGCTCCGTGCTGCGCCGGGTGGATAAAAACGGTATGTCCGGGATTCCCAGCTCTGGGGTGATTTCCGTTAACACCATTCGCATCGACACCAACAAGCGCCAGGTGTACAAAGGCGATGAACGTATTCGTCTGACCGGTATGGAATTTAGCTTGCTGGAGCTGCTGGTGAGTCGATCGGGGGAACCCTTTTCCCGATCGGAAATTTTGCAGGAGGTCTGGGGCTACACCCCTGAACGCCATGTTGATACTCGGGTGGTAGATGTTCACATTTCCCGACTACGGGCCAAGCTGGAAGACGACCCCAGTAACCCAGAGTTGATTCTGACCGCCCGAGGCACCGGTTATTTATTCCAACGGATTGTAGAACCTGGGGAAGAGTAGTCTGCTAAAATTTTTTAAGGTTTTTGAGATTTAGCAGATGGGGCTCAAGCGGGCGTGTATTGCCATTGATGCCATGGGGGGTGACTATGCCCCAGGTGAAATTGTAGCCGGTGCCATTAGAGCGAAGGCAGAATTAGACGTAGATATAGCGCTGGTGGGAGATCTTGGTCGTATCCGGGCCTCCACCGCCAACCTCCATCACCTTGAGGGAATTGAGCTAGTGGAGGCGGATGACACCATTGAAATGCACGAGGAGCCCCTCAGTGCCTTACGGAAAAAGCCCACCGCCTCGATTAACGTGGCTATGGACCTGGTCAAACAAAATCGGGCCAATGCGGTGGTCTCCGCTGGTCATTCCGGTGCGGCCATGGCGGCGGCTCTACTACGGTTGGGACGTCTCAAGGGGATTGATCGCCCAGCGATCGGAGCGGTTTTCCCCACGGTGATTGCCAACAAGTCGGTGCTAATTTTGGATGTAGGGGCAAATGTGGATTGTCGTCCCAAATATCTGGAACAGTTTGCCATGATGGGCACCATTTATTCTCGCTACGTGTTGGGGGTTGACCATCCCCAGGTGGGGCTGATTAACATTGGGGAAGAACCCAGTAAGGGAGATGAACTAGCCCTCCAGGCCCACCAGTTACTCACAGACAATCCCCATATTCCCTTTGTTGGCAATGCCGAAGGTCGGGATATTCTTTCTGGCCACTTTGATGTGGTGGTGTGCGACGGCTTTGTTGGTAATGTTCTGCTCAAGTTTGCCGAGGCGGTGGGGGAATCGGTGCTGCAAATTCTGCGGGAAGAGTTACCCCAGGGCTGGCGTGGTAAATTGGGCACGGCTATTCTTAAACCCAACCTGCGGCGGATTAAGCAGCGGGTTGATCATGCCGAACATGGCGGAGGGTTGCTGTTAGGGGTAGCTGGGGTGACGGTGATTAGCCATGGTAGTTCCCATGCTCCCTCGGTGTTTAATGCTATTCGTCTGGCCAAGGAAGCGGTAGAACATCGGGTTTTAGAGCGCATCCAGGCTCAGTACCAGCGGGTGACTAGCCCCGTCGTAGAGGGGGAATAGCCTGTGGAACAGTTTTTGCGCGGTGTCTCTTTGGTGGGGAGTGGGTCGGCCTACCTGCCCGTTACCCTGACCAACGAGACCCTGAGTCAGCTGGTGGATACCTCCGACGATTGGATTACCAGTCGGACGGGCATTCGTCAGCGCCATTTGGCCAGCCATGGCGACTCCCTGGGTTCCCTGGCTAGCCAGGCGGCCCGCCAGGCCCTGGCCATGGCGGGTGTGGAAGCCGGAGCGGTGCAGTTGATTCTGCTGGCCACCTCTACCCCCGATGATTTATTTGGCAGTGCCTGCCAGGTCCAGGCGGATTTAGGGGCAACCCGGGCCGTAGCCTTTGATCTAACGGCGGCTTGCTCGGGCTTTGTCTTCGCCCTGGTGACGGCGGCCCAGTATATTCGCACTGGGGTATTTCAAACCGTGGTGGTGATTGGGGCCGATGTCCTCTCTCGCTGGACCGATTGGAGCGATCGCCGCACCTGCGTGTTGTTCGGCGATGGGGCTGGAGCCGTAGTTCTCCAGGCCAGCGATCGCGATCGACTGCTGGGGTTTGAACTTTGTAGCGATGGTTCCATGAATGCCTGTTTGAAGCTTCCCTACCAGGCCGAATCAGATCCTTTAACGGCGGAATTCAGCGTACAAAAGGGCCACTTCACCCCGATCGCCATGAATGGCCGTGAGGTCTATAAATTTGCTGTCAGCCGGGTCCCCCAGGTGATTGAAAAAGCCCTATTTCGGGCGGATCTGACTACTCAAGATATTGACTGGCTGCTACTCCATCAGGCTAACCAGAGAATTCTTGATGCGGTGGCAGAACGGTTGCAGGTAGCCCCCGATCGGGTGCTGAGCAATATGGCGGACCATGGTAATACCTCGGCGGCTTCCATTCCCCTGGCCCTGGATGAGGCGGTGCGGGCAGGACAAATTCAGGTGGGAGACACTATCGCGGCGGCTGGCTTTGGGGCTGGAGTGACCTGGGGGTCGGCAATTTTTCAGTGGGGCTAGGGAAAGATCCCCCAGGGAGACCGGGTAATGCTATCCTAAAGAGGACTCGGACCCATGCGGTGTCAACGCCCAAACTATGTCAGGACCGGAAGGTAGCAGCATTACGGGATGCTTGTCACAGGCGTGGACTCCGGGTCTTTTGGTATCAACACTGGGTGAGGAAAAATCCAGAGAGACCCAAATAGACCCAAATAATTTAATTGGTTAGGCAATTACAGGCTAGGTAGTCGCGGTGCTCGATCTACGGCAAATACGAGAAAAACCTGAGGCAGTGCAGGCAGTCCTAAAACGACGGGGAGCCTACGACCTGACCCCACTGCTAGCTCTCGACCAGCAGCAACGGCAGTTAGAAACCCGGCGATCGCAACTCCAGGCCCGCAGTAATGATATTGGTAAGCGGGTGGGTCAGGCCATCAAGGCTGGAGCGGCGGCTAGTGCAGCTGAGGTGGTTGCCCTCAAAGCCGAAGGTAACGATATCAAGGCCGATCTCCAAACCCTGGAGCCTGAGGAACGGGAAATTAAGGCTCAAATTGAAGCCTTTCTGCTTACCCTGCCTAATCTTCCCAGTGACTCTACCCCAGTGGGGGCGAGCGAAGCCGACAACGTAGAGGTGCGCCGCTGGGGGGATGCCTATTTACCCCAGAGCCCTGTTAAACCCCACTGGGAAATTGGTGAAACCCTGGGTATTCTCGACTTTAAACGGGCCGCCGAAAAATTGCCCAGAGTCGCTTTGTGGTGTTGATGGGGGCGGGAGCAGCCCTGGAACGGGCTTTGATTTCCTTTATGCTCGATCGCCATAGTCGGGCCGGCTACCAGGAAGTATTGCCCCCTATCTGATTAATTCCGCCGCCCTGACCGCCTCTGGCCAGCTTCCCAAGTTTGCCGAAGAAAGTTTCCAGTGCCGTAACGATGACCTCTGGCTCACCCCCACCGCCGAGGTGCCCCTCACCAATTTCCATCGGGATGAAATTCTCAATGCCGACCAATTGCCCTTACGCTACTGCGCCTACACCCCCTGCTTCCGCCGCGAGGCGGGTAGCTACGGCAAAGATACCCGGGGTTTAATTCGCTTGCACCAGTTTAACAAGGTGGAAATGTACCATTTCACCCATCCCGATCAGTCCTTCGCCGCTCTGGAGAGTCTGGTGCAGGATGCCGAAGATATTTTGCAAAAGCTCAAGTTACCCTACCGGGTGCTGGCTCTGTGTACCGGCGATCTGGGTTTCTCCAGTTGTAAGACCTACGATCTGGAGGTGTGGATGCCCTCTTCTGGTACCTATCGAGAAATTTCTAGTTGTTCTAACTGTCTTGATTTTCAGGCCCGTCGCGCCAATATTCGTTTTAAAGCCAGCGGTCAGAAGGGAACTCAGTATGTCCATACTCTAAACGGATCGGGGCTGGCCATTGGTCGCACGATGGCGGCTATTTTAGAAAATTACCAGGAAGCCAATGGGGCAGTACGGGTACCAGAAGTATTGCAACCCTACCTGGGGCGGCAATACCTCTAGGGCAGAGCCCTTTGGGTAGAACTTTGGACCTGTTAGGATTGCGGTCTATCGGTAACTATGATTATTTACCAAATTTATCCCAGTAGCTTCTGCGATGGTAATGGTGATGGCCTGGGAGACTTGCCGGGCATCATCGAAAAATTACCCCACATTGCCAGTTTGGGGAGATCGATTTTGTCTGGATCTCTCCTTTTTCCGTCGCCCATGCGCGATTTTGGCTACGATATCTCTGATTATTACGATGTTGACCCCCGCTTTGGCACCCTGGAGGACCTGCAATCGCTCCTCAAGCTAGCCTCCTCCTTAGGGTTGGCCATCATGATCGACCTGGTGCTGGCCCATAGCTCATCGGCACATCCCTGGTTTGAAGCCAGCCGCCAGTCTAAAACTAATCCCCACTCTGATTGGTACGTTTGGGTAGACCCCAAGCCCGACGGCTGCCCCCCCAATAACTGGCTATCTCATTTTGGCGGGCCAGCCTGGACCTGGGAACCCCGCAGGGGGCAGTACTACCTGCACCACTTTCTACCAGAACAGCCAGCCCTCAACTGGTATAACCCGGCGGTGGAAACCGCCATGTTAGAGGTGGTCAAGTTTTGGTTAGAGGCCGGTGTGCGGGGATTTCGGTTAGACGCCCTCGACTTTGCCCACGCCGATCCGCTGTTGCGAGATAATCCTCCCCTGGCCCCCACCGGGCCGGTCTTTGAACCCTCCTACCCCTATCTGTATCAGGATCCCATCTATAACTGTGGGGCCCCCGGTGGTCTGGCGGCGGTGCGGCGACTCCGGCAGTTGGTGAACAACTATGGGGGGACCTTGCTCCTAGGTGAGATTTCCGATCGGCGATCGGCCCGCAAATATACCGGTCCCGATTTGCTACACTCAACCTACTTTTTTGATTTTCTACTGCCGGCCCCCTTTACACCCCCAGCATTGCCCAGCGTATCCAAACCATTTTGGCAGAATTTAAGTCAACGGAATTTGCCTGGACCTTGAGTAATCACGATTTTCATCGTCATGCTTCTCGCCTGATGCCCCTTAATGATCAGCAACGGCCTGATTTTGCTAAATTATGCGCCGCTTTGTTTCTCGGCCTGCCCGGTAGCTATTGTCTTTATCAGGGAGAAGAACTGGGGTTGCCCAGCGCAGAGTTACAGCGGGCGGATCTGCGGGATCCCTTTGATATTGCATTATGGCCCCATGACCGGGGTCGAGATCGGGCCAGAACCCCATTCCCTGGGATCGGGACCAGGGTAATGGGGGCTTTACCATCGACTCCGGTAAAGCCAGCTATTTGCCCCTTGATCCTAACCATTTACCCCTGTCGGTAGCGACTCAAAATCAAGACAGCCACTCCGTACTGGCTTTTTACCGCCAGATGTTAGCCTGGAGAAAATGCACCCAGCCCTCTACCTATCAACTCTGTATCGATGAAGTGACAGAGACTCTACTGGCCTATTCTCTTCGTAGCCAGGCGAAACCTTCTGAGCCGATCTGGATGTGCAAATTTAATTTGTCACCAGACCAGCCCCTGGTTTGCCAGGTAGGACCTAACCCTGAGCATTTTCAAATCGATCATATATCGCGGAGCTATAACCAAGTCGATTCAGACTACCTTGAACTGCTTCCCTTGGGTTTTGTTTTCTTACAACGTCAGTGCGACCGCTAGCTAGGGCGTGATTGACCCTGGGTGTCTAGTTTTCATTAGCCAGGGCTAATACTCGTTGTCGAGTATCCTCTGATAGTCACATAGGGCATTATCCTATCCCTATTCCTGGCTTTGAAATAGATTTTCGCCAAAATCAGACTTGCTACAATTTTATTGAGATTGCCTATCCCTTTGCAGCCTGGTGCTACTCTATAGCTCAAGCCTTAGTCAAGAGGCTATAAGGAATCAACCCTTTGTCCCCTGCCATAGAAAACCAACTTCAAAACCCTAACCTGGACGACCTAGACCTTAGCATTATTGAGCTGATGAAGAAAAATGGACGGATCAGCTTCAAGGAGGTCAGCGATCGCGTCAATATTCCTGAAGCCACTGCCCGCTATCGGGTCCAGCGACTCCTTAATAGTGACCTGCTGCGGCTTCACGCCTGGGTTAACCCCAACCGGATGGCAGATCCCGACGCCGTCATCATGAATCTGACTGTACAGAACGGACGGCTTAACTCCGTCGTTGAAGAACTGGCCCAGTTAGAGCAGGTCCAGTTTTTGTCCATTGTTGCTGGTCTTCATAATATCGTTATGAATGTTAGTTTTAATACCCAAGATGAGTTACGTAGGTTTTGCGACAAACTCGCCACCATCCGGGGTACCTTCCAGTATGAAACCCAAGTTGTTACCAGGCTGGTGAAAGTCCACTACGACTACCGCTTAAACTAAGGTACTGAAACTAGAATAAAGTTTAGAGTGGGAATAAGATTCATCCTAGACCATACCCTCGACCATTGCCCCTCCAAACTCACTCTTGCCCCAGCAGAGCCCTACGGACTAATACATTAGATTGGATTCCTATGGCTCCTAGAGTCAGCCCAGCCACCACTCCAGCCTGAAAATCAGGTGTATGGAGAAAATAGGCTATAGGTGTATAGTGAAAATAAGGTAATTTTTGGGTTAGAACCAGAGGAAATAGCTATTCCTCAGAAATCGGACTTGAAATCGTCTATTTGTCTGGGTTTTAATGGGAAAAATCCATTGCTCACCGAAGAAGCTAATATTCTACAAGTCCTAAAATGTCTATTTTTTATAGTAAATTGATTTTAATTTAAATATTTTTATGGCAAAAACTTGTCCAAAATGCAATGCCCCTATGAGGAGGGTTTCCAAAGATAAGGTTGCTCTCTTTATAGGAAAATTCACAAAAGTTTATCAATTTCGGTGCCGCAACCCTCAATGCCGATGGGAGGGCATGATATTTTCTCGATTGGCATACAGGAAAATGATAGGTAGAATTGCATTATTTTTATTTTATGGTTTTTTGATTTTTGCTTCTGTGAAGATTTTTCCTGTATTGATTAACGAGCACATCAAGCAAACTTCAACACCTCAAGGTGATCAAAATATTCAATTACAGTAGCTTTCAAGCCACGGCAAACTAAGGTTTAAAGACTTTAAGCTTGGAAAATCAAGCCATTATTGTGGAAGCTTGGTGGCCATGAAAAACGTGGTTTAAAAGTTGCTTGCAAAGGGTTACTCCAGGTATAGTTCACCGCCTTAATACCACTAAAGTTCTGAATTCTACGGAAATCCTCCTATGGTGACCTACGGAACCTACCACCTCGCCATCAAAGCAGTGAGAAAGTCAGAACAGAGGGAGAAATGGAGAGGCCATAGGTCTTGAGCGGGGGAGACTGTTTTCTTTACAAACCGTAACAGTTCGGTTAAGGTAGGGATATACATACCTCGTTACCCCTGGCCCTGGGCCATTACGGTAACTTTCTTTGTAAACCCGCACTTCTTACCATCATGACAACGACTCTACAACAACAACGGAGCGCTTCCCTGTGGGAGCAGTTCTGTCAGTGGGTAACCAGCACCGAAAACCGCCTTTATATTGGCTGGTTCGGCGTGCTGATGATTCCTACTCTGCTAGCTGCCACCGCTTGCTACGTCATCGCCTTCGTCGCTGCTCCCCCTGTGGACATCGACGGTATCCGTGAGCCCGTAGCTGGCTCCCTCATGTACGGCAACAACATTATTTCTGGTGCCGTAGTTCCTTCCTCCAACGCCATTGGTCTGCACTTCTACCCCATCTGGGAAGCGGCCTCCCTGGATGAGTGGCTGTACAACGGTGGTCCTTACCAGTTGGTGATTTTCCACTTCTTGATCGGTGTGTTTTGCTACATGGGTCGGGAATGGGAACTGAGCTACCGCTTAGGTATGCGTCCCTGGATTTGCGTAGCTTACTCTGCGCCTGTGGCTGCTGCTACCGCTGTATTTCTGATTTACCCCATTGGTCAAGGTTCCTTCTCCGATGGTATGCCTCTGGGTATTTCTGGGACCTTCAACTTCATGTTGGTGTTCCAGGCTGAGCACAACATTCTGATGCACCCCTTCCACATGTTGGGTGTGGCGGCAGTGTTCGGTGGTAGCTTGTTTTCCGCCATGCACGGCTCCTTGGTGACCTCTTCTTTGGTGCGTGAGACCACCGAGACTGAGTCTCAGAACTATGGTTATCGGTTTGGCCAAGAAGAAGAGACCTACAACATTGTGGCGGCTCACGGCTACTTTGGTCGGTTGATCTTCCAATATGCCAGCTTCAACAATAGCCGCAGCCTGCACTTTTTCTTGGGTGCCTGGCCTGTGGTAGGGATTTGGTTCACCGCCCTGGGCATCAGCACCATGGCCTTCAACCTGAATGGGTTCAACTTCAACCAATCGATTTTGGATTCTCAGGGTCGGGTGATTGGTACCTGGGCTGATGTAATCAACCGGGCGAACCTGGGTATGGAAGTGATGCACGAGCGCAATGCTCACAACTTCCCTCTGGACCTAGCTGCGGCTCAGGCTCCTGAAATCATCGGCTAGATTTTAGCTCCATGATTTGTTAGCAAAGCGCCCTCCTCGGAGGGCGCTTTGTATTGGGTAGAAGCCAATACAACTCGTTTTTCTGTAAGCGTTTCTAACTAATAGAGGGTTATGTCATTTTTCCCTCTACGGAGATTAGACTGACCAGCCCCAGCAACGCTGATCAGTCTGTACAATATGAATATTATAAATCTGACCTTTCAAGTGCTGGCTCTCATCCATGGTTGCCGCCGTTAAGATTGAACACTTAAAAAAAGCCTACGGACCGGTTCAGGCCGTCGAGGATGTATCGCTAACCATCGAGCCGGGAGAAATCTTTGGCCTGCTGGGTCCTAACGGGGCCGGCAAAACCACCACCATTCGCTGTGTTTGTACCCTGGCCAATCCCGATAGTGGCAGGGTGGAAGTCATGGGTATTCCGGTTTTAGCCCAGCCCCAACGGGTGCGACAGCGCCTGGGCTATATTGCGCAGGAAGTCGCTCTGGACAAAGTTCTAACCGGGCGTGAGTTAATGAAGCTACAAGCCGCTCTTTATCATTTGCCTGGAACTCTGGCTCAGCAACGGATTGAAGCGATGATTCGCCTGCTAGAGCTGGAAGCATGGGTCGATCAAAAAACTGGAACCTATTCAGGGGGAATTAAAAAGCGCCTGGACCTGGCCCTGGGTATGCTGCACCAACCCGATGTGCTAGTTTTGGATGAACCCACCGTTGGTCTTGATATTGAGAGCCGCTCAGCAGTTTGGGCCTTTCTCCGGCAGCTCAGGGCCAATGGAACAACGATTTTAATTACTAGCCACTACCTGGAAGAGATAGATGCCCTGGCTAATCGAGTGGGAATTATCGACCAGGGCCGGGTGATTGCAGCTGGACGACCCACGGATCTGAAGGATCAACTGGGTGGCGATCGCATTACCCTACGGCTTCAGGAATTCACCACGCCGACTGAGGCCGAGGCTGCCAAAGACCTGCTTACCAATCTCTCCTGTGTTCAGGATGTCATTATCAATGCGGCCCAGGGTAATTCTTTAAATCTGGTGGTTGATCGTCAGACCGAAGCTTTGATGATGGTGCAACAGGCAATGGCGAGGGCCGGCTTACCGATTTTCGGTATTGCTCAATCTCGCCCCAGCCTGGACGATGTTTACCTGGCTGCCACCGGCCGTACCCTAATGGATGCCGAACTGGCCGCAGTGGGTCAGCGAGATTTAAAACAAGAAAAGAAACAGGCTATGAAGGGAGGTTAAAGAGCCAAAATCATGAGTACAACTTTACCAACTCCAATCTCTAATTCAGCCTCAGCCGGGGCTCCCGCCCTGAGCAGTGCCGCCATGGAGTCCTGGAAAGAGAGTCTGGCCAGGGCTGAAGGACCTGGGTGGATGGATTTCTGGCAGGAAACCCTGGCTATGACCCGGCGTTTGTTCATTCAGTTACAGCGACGCCCCTCCACCCTGGTGGCAGGGGTAGCTCAGCCGCTGATTTGGTTGGTGTTGTTCGGTGCCCTTTTTCAAAACGTTCCCCCCGGTTTATTTGGCGAAAGTCCTAATTATGGGCAATTTTTAGGAGCTGGCATTATTGTCTTTACGGCCTTTGGTGGGGCTCTGAATGCGGGTCTACCGGTTATGTTTGACCGCGAGTTTGGTTTCCTTAACCGTTTTCTGGTGGCACCTTTAGCCTCTCGCTATTCCATTGTGGTCGCCTCTGCCCTGTTTATTGCCAGTCTCAGCCTGGTGCAAACCGCCGCTATTTTAACCCTCAGCGCTTTTCTAGGGGCAGGTCTACCCAATCCCCTCGGACTGACGCTGGTGTTGGCTATTGTGATGACTTTGGTACTAGGGGTAACTGCCCTCAGTCTGGGACTCACTTTTGCTCTACCGGGTCATATTGAATTGATCGCTGTAATTTTTGTTACTAACCTACCCCTATTATTTTCCAGCACAGCCCTGGTGCCTCTAAATTTTATGCCCTACTGGCTCCAGATAGTGGCTAGTTTTAACCCCCTCACCTATGCAATTGAACCGATTCGCTACGTCTATCTACATGGCGATTGGAACTGGGGTAGTCTGGTGCTTCAGACACCCTTTTTAATGTATCTTTAGGTGTTTGTCTAATCGTTTTAGTGGCTTTTTGTGGGGGAGCCCTGGCCCTAATTCAACCCCTATTACGTCAACGCATGGCCTGATTGCTAGGGGTCCTTAATCCCGACTTGGGTGCTACACCAGGAACATTATTGGAAGCTCAGGGTCTTGTTCCTTGAGACCTTGCAAAATCATAAAAGTCCTAATTTCCCTACTGCTTTAGTTTCAAGGAGTCCTATGATGATTCAGTCATCAAAATTTTCAGGTGTTTGGGCTGCTAGTTCAGTCATGGTTGCCTTGGTTGCCCTATCTTCATCCGCCTTTGCCCAGTCTGCCAGTACCGATCCCAGGGCTGAGCCCGTGGTGAATACTAATACAGGGTTTACCAGTTCTGATTCAGGTAATGGCTTATTTGGTCAAAGCACCTCTCCCTTCGATTTAATTCATCGGGCAGTGCTGATGAATGATATGAGTCTATCTGACTTCAGTCGCCAACAGCAGAATCGAATTGCCAGCGAGGCAGCGAATTTTCGTCAACAGCAACAACAGGCCCTGAAAAACCAATCTACCCTGGGTCAGACTCCAGCGCCTCCTTCCCCTACCCCCTAGGACTTTTGGCAGGTTAGGATCAGGGCCCATAGTCCTGACCGCTACCATAACGCAGGGCCTCTATCCAGCGATGCAGGTAGTAACGGCCCAAGGGAGGTAAAACCGAATCGAGGGAGCGTAAGGGATTTGCTAAACCGGCCAGGCCACTATAACCAGCCAGACGACCATAGTGGCCTAACCAATTAATCAGGGTATCCAGCCCTACTTGGGGAATGATTTGGGTAACCAGACCAGGACGGTTGACGGCGGTGGTCAGTAAAACTCGGGTGAGAGCAGGAAACTGGACGACATCCTGGAGGAAGGGGGTTAAAGTATCTGGCCCTAGGTCTGCCATCTCTGCGAAAATGGTTCCTAAAAGGGTGTTGATTCGCTGCTCGGCGATCGCCTGCTCAATTCCTGCTCCCATGGCTCGTTGAAAGAGCCAGGTAACGGCTAAATTAGGCTGATAGGCCTGTAGTTGCCCCAGAGCCCTGGAGCCTAAACAATCCCAGGTTAGAGCTTCATCAATACCGCAGGTTAGGCGTTCCAGATGGCGCACCATGGCACCAAACCCTCCAAAGCTCAAGGGTGACTGCTGACCACTACTATCTCCCACCGCCAGGGTGCGACTCCAGGGATAAGGGAGCGGGCTACGGTGGTAACAGGGAAAACAACCAAACAGGGCTCGTTTAATTCTTAGATCTGTCAGATTGACCTGTTGGTAATCTGGGAGTAACTGCCAGTACTCTTCAAATAGTTGAGTTAAGGTTAACCGGCGGGGATCGGCATCCAGGTAGGTAAACAGGTAGGTGGTACGCCCGTCTCGAGCCGGAAAGGCTTCCCAAAAATACTGGCACTGGTGCCGCAGGGGAGTAAAAGAGACCAGCAAGTCACCGCTGGTGTTAGCCTCAAAGCCCTCGGCACAGGTGCCTACCACCAGGCAGATACCATCGGGTTTTTGACCAGCTCGGGCTTGACGCACCATGACGGAGTTGTGACCCATAGCGTCTATCAGCAAGCGGGTATTCAAGGGTAGATCGGCTTGAACCTGGACACCGTTAGGGTGGATAGTGGCTCCGGTAAAGGGAGTTTGCTCCAGAAGATAGCCCCCAGCCGCCAGAAATTTTGTCTTCAACTGGTCTAGCAAGACTACCGGACTTACCCCCACATTGAGCACATCCCTGACCCAGATGGGATCGCTGCCCATAAACTGAATGCGACCAGGGTTATACTCGCTGTAGATGACCTGCTCTAGCTCGGTTTGATGAAGCAGGCCTAGCTGCACCAGAACCCCTAGCTCTCGCCGGGAAATATTCCATTCCTGTTGCCGCCCCCGCAGCTGACCTCGCTCTACCAGAGCTACTCGCCAGCCCCGCTGAACCAGGGCTACCGCCAGCAGTACCCCCAGGGTACCGCCAGCGATAACCACATCCCAATCAATGGTAGTGAGGCGATCGCCGCTGACTTTAATTACCTCCCTTTGGGGTATCTCTCCGGTGCGATACTGATGCCAGAGATAATCAGCCTGGGCCAGCCCCTGCAGTGGATCGCCGGGCAATTCTTTGAGCATAGCCTCGGTTAGGGAGGTCATCTGGATACCTCCTGGCCATGGCAGCCCCCCACAGACCCAGGTTTTTCAAGGAATTGGAGAGTTGGGATGTGGTTAGATTTGGACCCAGTCAGTCCCTGGGAGTGACTCCAAATCCCCTGGGGTAGCCACTCTCCCCCAGGGCTTGAATTTGATCCTGAGTCATGGTGTACAGCCAGGCTGAAGCAAAGGGGGTGTGGTCAGGGTGATAAATCGGTCGCCATTGCCGCTGGTACTCGCTCTGTTCACCCTGGTGGGGGTCATAGCCTTCAAAGTGATCGATTGCTGCCAGGAGGGTGATGGGTAGACTGAGGACCACTCCTTGTACCCATCCGGTTTCGAGACTGAGGGCAGGATAACCCTGGGGTAAATGGTATAACCGACCAGCGGCGATCGCTGGGGCCATAGCCATAACCTGACCCCCACACAATGACTCAAAGGCCCACTCTCCTGGTTTAAGGGTGCCGTAGACAAATAGACGGATGGGGTCTGACACCGGGGTTAAGTCTCCTGGGGTTCTAAGTCTACAATGCTACTGCTCATTAAATGATTCACCATAGACACCAGTTGTTTTGGATCAATAGGCTTGTTCAGGGTATCGGTAGCCCCCGCCTGTCTGGCTTGCTCCCCCTGTCCAGCCACATCGGGATCAGTCAAGGCCAGAATTTTTAAGTTCAAATGACTAACTCTCTGGCGCAGAGCCCCAATCATCTCATAACTATCACTGTCCGTCAGGTCCAGGGTCAAGATAACGGCGACCGGTTGGAGTAGATCCACTTGATCAATGACTCGCGATCCATCCATAACCCAGATCACCTGATAATCTGCTGCTGTGAGCATATCGCAGATTAAATTGGCAGTTTCTTCATTCTCTTCTACCAGTACGATGCGCCCCCCACCGGTTCCTTCCTTAAGGGAGGAATCAAAGGGGTCGGGTCGGGTAGGCGCTGTAGCGGCAGCCTCACCGTAAAAATCGAGCCCACCCCAACATGGGAAGTCACTTTAATGGATCCGCCATGAAGATCAACCAGTTGCTGGGTAAGGGCTAATCCCAATCCGGTACCCGAGTATTCCCGTTGACGCACATTACCGATTTGCTGAAACTTTTGAAATAAAAGCGCTTGAGCCGTTTCAGGAATACCAATGCCTGTATCTTCGATATGAAATAAGACCCCCTGGTGATCCCGCCGTACCCGAAGTATCACCTTTCCCTGGGCAGGGGTAAACTTGACCGCGTTACTGAGCAGATTGCTAAGAATTTGCCGTACCCGCCGGGGATCGGCAACAAAATCATCCTGATGGGGAGCAAGCTTCAGGTCTAGAGTCATGTCAATGCCCTGACTGAGGGCCTCTGACCTAAAGGCGTCTATACTTTGCCGACTGAGGGAGGTCAGGGAAAAGGAACGCAGTTCCAGAGTCATGCGACCAGATTCAACCTTAGAGACCTCCAGAATATCGTTGATTAAGCCGAGCAGATGCTCGCCACTGGTGTGAATAGTATTCAGGTAGTCCCGTTGACGCTGACTCAGATCCCCCAGCGACCAGCGCAGCAGGGTGGCGGACATGCCGATGATGTAGGTCAAAGGGGTACGCAATTCGTGACTCATGGTAGCTAGAAAGTCACTTTTGGCCCGGTTTGCCGACTGGGCTGCCACCAGGGCATCCCGTAGGTCCTGGGTGCGTTCCACTACGCAGATCTCCAGGTTTTGGGTTTGCTGCTGTAATTGCTGGTACAACTGGGCCTGGTTAATGGCAATGGCTAAGTGTTCGGCAATATGGTTTAGAAATTCAATTTCCCAGGGCTGCCAACGCCGTTGATTGACGCATTGATGGGCAATTAGTAGCCCCCATAACTGGTGTCCCACCAGAATGGGAGACACCAGCTTAGACTTGACCTGAGCCTG
Source organism: Nodosilinea sp. LVE1205-7 (assembly GCA_041879365.1). Lineage (GTDB taxonomy): Bacteria > Cyanobacteriota > Cyanobacteriia > Phormidesmidales > Phormidesmidaceae > Nodosilinea. The sequence continues at coordinate 1,157,022 of CP089923.1, forward strand.
GTGTAGAAATCGCTTCAGACAAGGAATATGGCTATAGGTGCTGTTGACGTCTTCTACCACCAGGGTTTCTCCCTGTAAGTAGCGATCGCGACAACGGGGTGGTTTACTAAAACAATACTTCTCCGTGTGATGCAACACCGAGGAAATGGCGGTGTTAGCCAGGGATTCGTAGGTGATATAACCTTGAGGCTGGCCACTGGTTGCTGATGGTGTCGATCCTGGTTGGTCACCAAGCCCTACGGCATCGGGGTTTGGTTCAGCGGCATGCTGGGGTCCCGGATTAAACTGGTAGATAAGCAGGCGATCGGCCTGCAAAAACTGACGTACTTCCGCCACCGTGGTTTGCAAAATCACCGATAGATCTAGGCTTTCCTGGATCTTGGTCACCACCTGGTTGAGCAATAAACTACGCTCTAACTGCTGATCTAACCTGGCCTGGACCGGCTCACAGGTGCTGGTCTGACTAGCCTGGGCACAGAACTGCAACCAACCCAGCATAAACCTGGCCTGAGCAGCGGCGGTAGACTTCCCCAGGCGGTGGCGCAGGGTTGGCCAGATAGCAGGGAGTTGATCGGAATCCAGGGTGGATTGCAACTGCTGTAACCAGTCCTCTACAGCCTGATCGGTTAGCAATAGCTGTACCAGAGCCTGATCGGTTGGGGAGGACTGCCGTTCTATGGTGATTACCAGAGCCAGGTCAGGTCCTGTAAGACACCAGAAGTGCTGGTAATCGGTGAGGGGGAGAGGCCATTCAGCATCCGTTAGCAAAGTTAAATCAGCCTGGTGACCATAGGCTGCTAACCAGGGCCCCAGGTGTTCTAGCACAGCGGTAGAGATAATCTGCTGAGCACCGTCAGGTGCCACCCTAGCCATAGGCCCACACCAGCGGGATTGTCAGGAAATAAGCCATAGGTGATGTTAAGACCAATGCTGTATAAAGGCCTGGCGACCCTGGAATCATTTCAGAATTATCCTCTATAGTAGCTTTGCTGAGGAGAGTGCCTAACTAACACTAGAGTTCCTTCAGATTTGCTCCGCCTGAGGTCTAAACCCATGCATCGTCTGGCCACTATCCCTGGGGGTTGGACTCCCGATCTCGAAGGGCTGATTACGGTGCACCAATCCCCCGCGCCATTGGTCTTCCTAACCGCCGCCGACACTGAAATTCAGACCCTGGCCCTGGCCCAAAGGCACTTACCCTCAGGGTTTCCTGAGGTGCGTGCGGTTAACCTATTGCAGTTGCAACAACAACTCACCATTGACACCTACGCTGAGACAGTTCTGAGTCAGGCCCGATTAATCATTCTTCGACTATTGGGAGGCAGGGCCTACTGGCCCTACGGTTTGGAGGTGGTTAAAGAGGTGGTAGAGACCACCCAAGCGGCTTTAATTGTACTGCCAGGGGACGATCGCCCCGCCCCTGACCTGATCAGTCACTCCACTGTGCCCCTAGGGGTGGCTAACCAGTTCTGGCGCTACCTAAATGAGGGAGGAGTCGACAACCTGGCCCATGGCTTAGCCTGGTTGAGCGATCGCCTACTTCACACCACCTACCAACCGCCGCCGCCCCAATCAATTCCTCGGGTTGGCCTCTATCCCTGGAGCCAGACCCGCACCAGGGTAAATCCCACCATTGGCATTTTGTTCTACCGGGCCCATTACTTGGCCGGTAACACCGCCCCCATTGATAGTCTCTGTAGCGCCCTGAGCCAACGGGGTTACCAGCCCCTACCCATCTATCTCTCCTCTTTGCAGGAAATCGAAGTCCAACAAGAGTTACAGCAGGTGCTCCAGGCTCACCAGGGAATTGAAGTTTTGCTTAACACCACCAGCTTTGCCCTGGCCAAACTAGCCGGGCCGGGCCCCGATCTAGCTCTGTGGCAAACCCTGGATGTACCGGTTTTGCAGGTAATTCTGAGTGGAGATAGTCAGGCGGTCTGGCGCGATCGCAGCTTGGGACTGAGCCCCCGCGATATTGCTATGAACGTTGCCCTACCCGAGGTAGATGGCCGCATTATTACCCGAGCTGTCTCCTTTAAGGCCAGCAGTCAGCGCCATAGCGCCCTGGAGACCGATGTGGTGACCTACCAGCCGGTCCCCGATCGCATCGACTTTGTAGCTGACCTGGCCGTAGCCTGGGCCAATCTCCGCCAGACCCCTGCAAGGGAACGACGCCTGGCCCTGGTACTGGCCAATTACCCCAATCGGGATGGGCGACTAGCCAATGGTGTGGGGTTAGATACTCCCCAAAGCGCCGTAGAAATTTTGCAAGCCCTACAAAAAGCGGGCTACAGTCTGGGTCAACTACCCCAGGATGGGAATCAGCTCATCCAGTGGTTAACGGCGGGATTCACCCCCAATCTGGACGGCATTACCCCCCGGTTGGTACGCCAGTCCCTCTCTCTAGCCCACTATCAAGCATATTTTCAGGCCCTGCCAGAGCCGGTCAAAACTTCGATTCTAAAGCGTTGGGGCGATCCCGCCCCTGCCCTGGGGGAGGCGACAGCCTTTGCCATCCCTGGCCTGCAATGCGGTCGGGTATTTCTGGCGATTCAACCCAGTCGGGGTTACGATCTGGATCCTAGTCTTAATTACCACTGCCCCGACCTGGAACCACCCCATCCTTACCTGGCGGTATACTTCTGGCTACGCCACCAGTTTGGGGCCCAGGGGATCATTCATCTGGGTAAACACGGTAACCTGGAATGGTTGCCCGGCAAGGGAGTGGGGCTGTCCTCTAGGTGTTATCCAGAGGTAGCGCTGGGACCCTTACCCCACCTGTATCCCTTCATTGTCAATGATCCAGGAGAAGGAGCCCAGGCTAAACGTCGGGCCCAGGCGGTGATTATTGACCACCTTACCCCTCCCCTCACCCGAGCGGAACTCTACGGCCCTCTACAGCAGCTAGAAGCTCTGGTAGATGAGTACTACGAAGCCCAGAGTTTAAATCCCAGCCGGTTGTCTGCCATTGGCAATCGCCTCTGGAATCTGCTCACTACTACCCACGTCTTCAGAGGATCTACCCAAACCAACCCTTAACCCAGAATCTGCCTGCCCTGCTGCCCCGCCTGGATACCTACCTGTGCGAACTGAAGGAAGCTCAAATTCGCGATGGACTGCACATCTTTGGTCGTTGTCCCGAGGGGCGACAGTTACGGGATTTAATCCTGGCCATTGCTCGCCACCCCAGTGCTGGCCGCCAGGGTCTAACCCGAGCCATTGCCCAGGGCTGGGGGCTGGATTTTGACCCCCTCACCGCCGATCCGGCTACCCCCTGGCAGCAAGAGAAACTATCTCACTGTCGTATCGCTGGAGACGTGGTAGAAGCCCTGGAGCAGGAAGCCGCCAGACAGGTAGAAGCCATCTTGGCGGCTCCCCAGGGCTATACCCCGGCAGGGGAGCCTACTCTAGCAGTCGAACTTAACTGGATCCAGGACACCCTGCTACCCGCTCTGGTGCAAACCCAAAAGGAAATCACCCATTTATTACACGGCCTAGCCGGGGGCTATGTACCCAGCGGTCCAGCCGGAGCCCCTACCCGTAACCGGCCGGAGGTCTTGCCTACGGGCAGAAACTTTTTCTCTGTAGATATTCGCGCCATACCCACAGAAACCGCCTGGGATGTGGGCCGTCGAGCCGCCACCGCCCTCATCGATCGCTATACCCAGGACCACGGTGAATACCCCCAAACCCTGGGACTATCGGTGTGGGGCACCGCTACTATGCGCACCGGCGGCGACGATATCGCCCAAGCCCTGGCGCTGATCGGGGTCAGGCCGGTGTGGGATGGTCCCTCCCGGCGAGTGGTGGACTTTGAAATTTTGCCCCTCAGTGTCCTGGGGCGGCCCCGAGTAGACGTAACCCTACGGATTTCTGGTTTTTTCCGGGATGCCTTTCCTAATTTAATTGATCTGTTTGACCAGGCGGTAGGAGCGGTGGCGGCCCTGGCGGAGGCAGCGGACCAAAATCCCCTGGCCCACCGGGTAGAACAGGAAACCCTGAACTGGCAACAGCAGGGCCTGGCTCCCGACCAGGCCCGGCGGCGGTCTAGCTATCGAATTTTTGGGTCTAAGCCGGGGGCCTACGGAGCCGGACTACAGGGCTTAATAGAATCCCAAAACTGGACCACCGACGCCGATCTGGCCCGCGCCTACCTGAACTGGAGTGGCTACGGCTACGGCCAAGGAGGCAGGGGGGAAGGGGCAGCCGAGGCCTTTGCCCAACGGCTGCAAAACCTGCAAGTGATTTTGCATAACCAGGATAACCGTGAACATGACCTGCTGGATTCCGATGATTACTATCAGTTTCAGGGAGGGATGAGCGTGGCTAGCCGTACCCTGCAGGGTCGTCAAGTCTCCACCTATTTTGGCGACAATGCCCTTACCGATCGCCCCGAGTGCGAATCGCTGAGGGAGGAAATTAACCGGGTCTATCGATCGCGGGTGGTGAATCCCAAGTGGATTCAGGGGGTCATGGCCCATGGCTACAAAGGAGCCTTTGAAATGGCCGCCACGGTAGACTACCTGTTTGCCTACGATGCCACCACCCACTGCGTCGCTGACCACATGTACGAAGGCATTGCCCAGGCCTACCTAATCGACCCCACAGTCCAGGAGTTTGTGCAGCAAGCTAATCCCTGGGCCCTTAGAGATATGGCGGAACGATTGCTAGAGGCCCATCAACGGGGGCTTTGGGCCACCCCGAACCCAACTTTACTAGATTCCCTACGCCAGATTGCCCATAGAGCTGAGGCCTGGCTGGAAACCCAGACCGGTAACAGAGGGGATTCGGTCTGAAGGCCCATGGTGAAGAGGGTAACTCTGGCCCCTACAATCTCAGTTATAGCCCTAATCTGAGAACTATCAATGTCCGCCACACCGCCTACCGCCTGGGTTATTCGCGATCTCGCCCTAGTCTGGGGCAGTCGTACCTACCTGATGGGTATTCTCAATATCACCCCCGATAGTTTTAGCGATGGCGGTCAGTTTTTAGACCCAGCTCAGGCTCAGGCTCGGGCTCACCACCTGATCAGCCACGGTACGGACATCCTCGATATTGGGGGGCAATCAACCCGTCCTGGAGCCCTGGAGATCTCTGAAGCAGAGGAGCTACAGCGGGTCATTCCCGTGATTGAGACCCTACGCCAACAGGGAGATACCCCCGTGGGGCAGGCAGTGATTTCCGTGGATACCACCCGGGCGGCGATCGCCCGCGCCGCCCATAGAGCTGGGGCCGATCTGGTCAACGATATTTCTGGAGGGACAGCCGATCCGGCCATGCTGGCTACCGTAGCCGAGCTGGATATGCCCATCCTGCTGATGCATCGGCGGGGGACCTCGGCCACCATGCAGCAGCTCACCGACTACGACGATCTAATCGGGGAAATTTACGAGTTTTTGGCCCGTCGGATCGAGGCCGCCCTAGCGGTGGGGGTAGGTCCCCATCGGATTGCCATTGATCCGGGCCTGGGTTTTGCCAAAACCTACCCTCAAAATCTGGAGATTCTGCGCCATCTCTCCCGGTTTCGGAGTCTAGGTTTCCCCATCCTGGTAGGACCCTCACGCAAAAGCTTTATTGGCTGGGTGCTTAACCAACCCGACCCCCAACAACGGGTCTGGGGTACGGCTGCCGCCTGTTGTGCCGCCATTGCCGGGGGAGCCGATGGGCTACGGGTCCATGATGGAGCAGAAATGCACGATGTTTGCCGGATGGCCGACGCCCTCTGGCGCAGAACCCTTGAGTAGGTTTGGTCAGCATCCCTAATAACGGGAAAGCCAAACCTGCCGGTTGCCTTCGGCTGAAGTTGATGCCCCCAACCTTGCCCTGCCGACGTAAAATAGGCTATGTCCAACTGGTTGAGCCAATTTAGCCTACTGCTCCATCTGCCAGGCTGACCCAATCAGCTGGAGCTAGTTATAACCAGTTGACCCATTAGCCAGTTGATCAAATAAACGTTTTAGGAAGGGAAATCATGGGACGCTTCAGACCTCTATTGGCAATAGTACTGGCGGTGGTAGTCACCTGCCTGATGGCCTGCGGTGGCCCAGCCGTGAAAGTGCCGCCCACCTACACCCCCGAGGTTTTGCAACGGATCGAGCTATATCGCAGTGGAGTAGATAGCCTACCGCGATCGCTTCCCCGAGCTCCAGGGCTATATTCAAAACCAGGACTGGGTCAACGTCCAGAGCTTTATTCATGGCCCGATGGGAGAACTGAGGGCGCGGGTTAATCGTCTGGCCGCCAGTTTACTGCTGCGAGATCAACCCCAGGCAGAAGCCCTGGCGAAGGAAATCTATGGCCATCTGGAGCGCCTGGATGAGGCAGCCGCCAATGGGCAGCAGACTGCCGCTGGGCGAGAATATCGTAATGCCCTGGATGATTTTGATAGCTTTTTGAGCCTGATTCCATCCGCCTAGGTGAGAGGCTATGGCCCACCCTATTGTCATCGTAGGCTGTGGCGTGGTGGGCGCTGCCATTGCCTACGAGGTGAGTCGATGCCCAGACTTTGAGGTGACGGTGGTGGATCGGGCCACCCCCGGTAGTGGTTCTACCGCTGCGGCTCTGGGTATTGCCATGGCGGTGAGCAGCCAGCGGGTGAAGGGCCGCAGTTGGCGGCTGCGCCAGCAAAGCCTGAACCGCTATCACAGTCTATTGCCAGAGCTGGAGTCCCTTACCAGCCAGACCATTCAACGCAATACCCAGGGCATTGTTAACCTTTGCTTCGAGGCCGAGGTCCTAGAGCGATGGCGATCGCTCCAGCCGTACCGCCAGCGTCAGGGATACCGGCTGGAAATCTGGTCCCGGGCCCAGCTGGGCGATCTCTGTCCCCACCTGAACCTGGGGGAGCTCTGGGAGCGGTTTACTCACCCCAGGATTTTCAAGTCAATCCCCAGCAATTAACCCAGGCCCTGGTAGCTGGGGCCCGCCTGCATGGAGCCCAGGTTGTCCTGGGTGAGGCGGTGCAGAGCTTCCACACCACCTCTACCGATGTTGGCCAGCGCTGTATCGCCGTCCATAGTTCTGGCCGCAGCTACCCCGCCGCCGCCGTGGTATTGGCCGCCGGTCTGGGCACCCCAGCCCTGACCCAACAGCTCCAGACTCCCCTGGCTCTAGGACCGGTGCTGGGCCAGGGAGCCAGGCTAGAACTGCCACAGCCCCTAGGCAATCCTGACTTTCAGCCGGTTATCAACGGCCATGACCGGCATTTAATCCCCCTCGGTCAGGGATCCTACTGGGTTGGGGCGACCGTGGAATTCCCTCCCACCGAGGCCCTGACCAGCCTGACCGCTCTGGGACCCCAGGCAGAGCAGCTAGAGCAGGTAATTGCTGATGTGGCGGCCTGGTGCCCGGGGTTGGGGGCGGCCCAGATTAGCGATCGCTGGTTTGGGCTACGACCGCGGCCCCAATCTCAGGCAGCCCCAGTGATTCAACCCTTGGAGGGATTTACCAATATCTGGCTAGCCACCGGTCACTACCGTAATGGGGTACTCCTGGCCCCAGCCACCGCCCTGGAGATTTGCGATCGCCTGCTTAAGGCGTTGACTTAAGGTCATCTCCCATGGGGGCAGTGGTCACTAGGGTGAAGGACTCTACCAGTTTGACCGCCTGTCGGGGATCCACATCCTGACAACTGTCTAGGGCTGGAAACAGTTCTTTAATATAAGCCGCACCCACCAACCGATAGGCCCCTGACGGACCCGATAACCAATCGCTATAGAGGTTAAATCCAGGAAACCGGGTCTGCATTTTAGTTTCCTTAAACTTGCCGTAGTGGAGGAAATAACCTTGCCCCCAAAGAGGGGAGGCTGTATCGCCAGGGCTGACTGAGTGGGGGGCAGCGGGGTAGGGTCACCATTGGCGAATTCCACCGCAAAGCATTGCCCCTGCCTATGCCGATAAACCACCATATAACCCAGAGCCTGATCTCGGTGGTCAACTCGCAAATCAACCGCCTTAAAGTCAGGGGAAACCACCCCAGGAACCACCACCTCAATCCCCAGGCTAGTCAATTGGTTGGTTTGTTCTGGGGAAAGTTGACCAAGAAAGGATCCAGCAGGAGGAGGAGGGGGAGCGATAGAGTCCGACAGGGGTCGGGAAGGGGGAGGCGATGGCTCTGGATTGGGCCTCCAGCTATAACAGGCCGCCATCGCAACGGTGAGGCCAATCAGGCCCACGAACCTAAAGGAACAAGGTTTTTGCCGACAGCGGACCATAGTAAGAAAAACAGGGATAACCGGTGGATCAAGCCAGAGCCACCCTTATTTGTTAGGGAATATTTGTTAGGGAACCGTAGACCAGCTCCCTAGCCCTGGGCAAGGGTTTTGGCTCGGGCTGGGGCGGCGACAAGGGGTTGTAGGGAGCCCAGTTGATCCCGATAGTTGAGCCCCCGCATGTCACTATAGAGCTTGACATACTCCACCGCCGACTTTGCCCAGCTAAAGTCCTGGGCCATGGCCCGCTGCTGTAACCCTCGCCAGGCATCCTTATAGTGATAGCCTTCCCAGGCTCGGATCAGGCAGGTAAACAGGTCCAGGGGTTCGTAGCGGTCAAAACAGTAGCCAGTGCCCGCCTGCAATTCCGGGTCATGGTGTTGGACCGTATCCACCAGGCCACCTGTACGGCGCACAATGGGAATACAGCCATAGCGCATGGCAATCAGTTGGCTAATGCCACAGGGCTCAAACCGGGAGGGCATGAGAAAGGCATCAGCCCCAGCGTAAATCCGCCGTCCTAAGCCCTCACTATAGAGCAGGTAGGTGGCCATACGGCCCCGATAGCGGGAAGCCATTTGCCAGAGCTGGGTTTCGTAGTAGCGATCGCCGGTGCCCAGCAAAATAAATTGGGCATCGGTGTAGGCGAGAAAGCGATCTAGGATTTGTAGAATCAAATCCAAGCCCTTCTGCTCCACCAACCGACCCACCAAGCCGACCAGAAAAGCCTTAGAATTCACTTCCAGGCCCAGTTCCTCCTGAATGGCTACCTTATTGGGGCGGCGGTTATCCAGGGTATCGGCTGTAAAGGGCTTGACAATGTATTTGTCAACACTGGGGTTGAAAACCTCTTGATCAATACCATTCAAAATACCGCTGAGCTTACCGCTAACAAAGGATAGAAGACCCTCCAGTTCTTCGCCGTAGTCGGCGGTCTGGATCTGATGGGCATAGGTAGGAGAAACGGTGTTGACGCGATCGGCGAACTGCACCGCCGCCGCCATGGTGTTATGACCCTGCATGTACCAGGGACACCAGGTCATCTGCTCTAACTGCCAGCGCCAGGGACCCTGGTAAGCCAGATTATGAATGGTAAACACTGTACTAATTTCAGGCGACTGGTGCATCCAAACCGGAATCATGCCGGTATGCCAGTCATGACAGTGAATAATTTGGGGTTTCCAGTAATTCCAAGCAAACTCAGCGGCCCCGTTGGCAAAAAAGGTAAACCGCCAAAACTCATCCTCACCGCCATAGACCTTACGGGGATTAAAGGCAGGATGACCAAACAGGTAAAGGGGAACCTCTGAGCCGGGCAGAGTCGTTTCGTAAATGGCAAAGTCGTTAAACATGGCGTTTCCCTGCCATACTGGCTCTGCCGGAATATCCACTTTGTCAGGGAGAAAACCATAGTAGGGGATTAAAACACGGACATCATGCCCCATGCGGCGCAGCACCTTTGGTAGGGATCCGACCACATCCCCCATTCCACCAACCTTGGCCAGGGGCGCCGCTTCCGCTGCTACAAAAAGAATATCCATATTCCCCAATTCCTGCGTAAGCCTAGATTTAGTCTACGGGGGAGTGGCCATTCTGCCTAGATGCTGAAGCAGAATGGCCACAGAAATCCCAGGATCAACGCCGCTACCAAGCTCACAGTGGTCAGTTTGAGTGCATTAGCCGCGGCCCGTATCAGCCAGGGACTCCAGGGGTAGCTAACCACTGACGTAGAAGCTCAAATACCGCCCGCATACCCATAGCTTCACCGCCTTCTGGTCTGCCAGGTAGATTACGAATATTCCAAGCCATCAGGTCAATGTGTACCCAGGGAATGGTAGGCCGGACAAATTCCTGGAGAAATAGGGCCGCGGTAATGGAACCGCCATAACTGCTATCAGAAACGTTAGATAGATCAGCTACTTTGCTCTCCAGCATGGCTCGGTAGGGTTGATGCAGGGGCAAAGCCCAGAGGGGGTCGTCTACCGTCAGGCCGCAGCTGAGAAGATTTTGCAGAGTCTCGCTATGATTACAGAAACAGGCAGGTAGCTCTGTCCCGAGGGCGATGCGGGCGGCTCCCGTCAGGGTGGCAAAATCGATCAGCAGGGCTGGGTTTTCGCCCCCAGCTTCCCACAGTGCATCCGCCAGTACCAATCGGCCCTCTGCATCGGTATTGCCGACCTCCACCGTAAGTCCCCGCCGAGAAGATAATACATCTAACGGGTGGATAGCATTGCCAGCAATACTATTTTCCACTGCCGGAATCAGGACTCGTAGCCGCAGGGGTAACTGTAAACCCATCACCATGGTGGCCAGACCCAGCACATTGGCGGCTCCTCCCATGTCTTTTTTCATTAATTTCATGCCGCTGCTGGGCTTAATGTCAAGGCCGCCAGTATCAAAGCAAACTCCCTTACCCACCAGGGTTACCCGAGGCGCGTCAGGATGCCCCCAGGTCAGATCTAACAACCGGGGAGCCTGGGCACTGGCTCGCCCTACCCCATGAATTAGGGGATAATTCTGGCTGATCAGATCCTCCCCTCGAATTACGGTTAAGTTGGCTTCATAGCTATCTGCCAGGTTCTGAGCGATCGCTTCTAACTGGTCTGGACCCATATCCGCTGCTGGACGGTTGATCAGGTCACGTACCAGGTTAGTGGCGGTAACGGTGTGGTTAACGTAGGCTTGATCGGCGGTTGGTGGCGGTAGCAGCTGGGCCAGAGGGTACCCCTGATGGCGTTTATAGGATGAAAAGCGGTACTCTCCCAAACGCCATCCCAACCAGAGTTTAGTAGCCAGGGCGGAATCCCAGGATTGAGCCAGATAGTAGGACTGAGCCGGTAAACTTTGGGCCAGAGACCCCAGGGTCCAGGTATTAATGGCTCCTTCCTGACCCACCAGAACCTTCGCCAGTTGCCCTTCTGGCCCCGGTACCAGACAGATGGTACCAGCCTCGCCCTTAAATCCCAGGGCAGCGGCCCAAGACTGGCTATCAGCATGGTGCTGAGCCAGATCCGTTGCCTTAATCAAATAAATAGGAATGGCGGTCACAAGGGCTAAATCCTTAGGGTCAGTTGCATCCCATCAGTTTAGCTAAACCTGAGGAACTGCATCATGGTTGCTAGCTAAAGCCGGGTCCAGGCAAGCCAAACCCCTTCCCTGGGGTGAGGCTAGGCAGGGGAAACCTGGTCCGATCTCCAGAAATAGAGGCAGGGGGCAGCCTTGGGAAGCCGCTGGACAGCAAATCACCAGCCATGTGAGGACTTCACCTATCCATCCCACTTCACCTTAAACAGTCGAAATAACTCGTAGTCCCGGTGAGAAACCACTCGTGCCCCATGACCCTTGACTACAGCAGGCCACTGAGCCAAATCGGTAAGAAAGACTTCGGCCCCCAAATAGGTTTCTAAAATAGCCCAGCTTTCCGCCAGAGGAGCCTCAGGGTTGAGGGCATCAAAGATAAACCAACCATCCGGTTTAAGAATTTTTTTGACCTGTTGTAAAACCCCGTCCCAATAATCAGTTGGGTAATAGCAACTGACCCCGGTGGCGATCACCAGGTCAAAGGCTTGGGCTTCATAGTTCAGTCGATGGGCCGGAGCCTGGCGCATCCCCTTAAATAACTTTGAGTTTAACTGGGGTCCCCGGGAGGTCAGGGCCTGACAGGCCACTGGGCTAATCTCATGGCCATGGAAACAGGCATCCCAATCCCGCCAGGGATAGATTAAAAAGCTAACACCACAGCCAATATCCAGGCACTGATGACGGCGCTGGGGTTTCACCGCTTCCCAGAACGGTGAAGCTATGCGGGGGGTGAGGCGTCCACTAATCCAATCTTGAAAGATGGGCATTTCTTCTACCTCTGGGGTAGTTGAAAAGCCTGACCAGAAAACTCGCGATCGTACCGCTGAGCCACCGCCTGAATCTGACTCGACCAGGGGGAGGTGTCCATGGAGGGTAGACTCATCCCTTTAAAGCTCGATTAAAGTTTTCTCGATAGGACTTATTAAACGCAAGAAATATGGGCCAGAAAAGGGTGAGGGATAGCTTGCCCTGGTTAAAGTTAGTGCGATCAAAGCCGCTCCAAAACTTCCAGGCACCGCCACCGTAAACCACAATTACGATCAGAGTCACCAGTGTACCCATAGTCTCTCCTACCACCCAGGGTTGTCTATCTTCTACAATAGCAAGGTTGCCTTGCTTTGCTCAGGAAAACCCTATGCGCGCAGTGCTTATGGCTGGTGGTTCCGGCACCCGACTCAGGCCTCTCACCTGTGACCTGCCTAAGCCTATGGTTCCGATTTTGAATCGTCCCATTGCCGAGCACATTATTCGGTTATTGAAACGCCATGGGATTACGGAAATTATTATCACCCTCCATTACCTACCCGATACTCTGCGGGACTATTTTCAGGATGGTCAGGACTTTGGGGTGCAAATTACCTATGCTGTGGAGCAAGATCAACCCTTAGGGACAGCCGGTTGCGTTAAAAATATTGCCGATCTGCTGGATAGCTCATTTCTGGTGATTAGTGGCGATAGTGTGACGGACTTTGAGCTGGAGGCCGCGATTCAGTTTCACCACGAAAAGGCCGCCAAGGCAACCCTGGTGCTGACCCGAGTTCCCAATCCCCTCGACTTTGGCGTAGTGATTGTCGATGGAGAGGGGCAGGTGCAGCGATTCTTAGAAAAACCCTCTGCCAGCGAAATTTTTTCCGATACGGTGAATACTGGCGTCTATATTTTAGAGCCGGAAGTGCTCCAGTATTTACCCGAGAACCAGGAGTCTGACTTTTCTCAACACCTGTTTCCCCGGTTATTGGCTGAGGCACAACCGATCTACGGCTATGTAGCCGAGGGGTACTGGTGTGATGTGGGACACCTAGAGGCCTATCGCCAGGCCCAATACGACGCCCTGTATCGCCAGGTGCGCCTGGAGTATGGCTACTCGGAGGTGAGAACGGGGGTTTGGGTTGGGGATAATAGCCAGATTGATCCTTCAGTGGAGATCCATTCACCAGTATTAATTGGTAGAAATTGCCGGATTGGGGCGAGATCGACCCTGGAGGCGGGTACCATCATTGGCGATAACGTCACCATTGGCAATGATGCCGATCTTAAGCGTCCGATTATCTGGAGTGGGGCCATTATTGGTGACGAAGCTCATCTACGGGCTTGTACCATTGGCCGGGGGGTACAAATTGACCGGCGTGCCCATGTGCTGGAGGGAGCGGTAATCGGTTCTCTCTCAACCGTTGGAGAAGAGGCTCAAATTAGTCCTGGGGTGAGGGTTTGGCCCAGTAAGCAAATTGAGCCAGGGGCGACCTTAAATATCAATCTGATCTGGGGTACTATGGCCCAGCGCCATTTATTTGGCCAGCGGGGTGTCTCTGGATTAGCCAATATTGACATCACTCCAGAGTTTGCCGTGAAGTTGGGGGCAGCCTTTGGATCGACCCTGAAGCCGGGTTCCCGGGTCACCGTATCTCGAGACCAACGGAGCATTTCTCGCATGGTGTCGCGATCGCTAATTGCCGGGCTGATGTCCGTTGGGGTGCATGTACAAAATCTGGAATCAACAGCCATTCCTGTGGCCCGTAGCGTGATTCTACAGATGGATGTGGTGGGAGGCATTCACGTCCGTATCCACCCTGATCGCTCCGATCATGTATTGATTGAATTTTTCGACGATCACGGTATTGATCTTTCTAAGGGTCGAGAGAAAAAAATTGAAGCCGCCTATTTTAAGGAGGATCTGCGCCGGGCTGCGATCGATGAAATTGGTACGGTAACCCACATTTCTCAAGTTATTTCCACCTATGCCACCGCCTTTGAAAAACATCTCAACTTAGCTTTAGTGGGTAATAGTCAGGCCAAGCTAGTGGTGGACTATGTCTATGCGGTATCAGGAGCGGTGTTGCCCCAACTTCTGGGGAAGTTTAATTGTGATGCCGTAGTCCTCAACGCCAGTTTACGCAAAGCCGCCCTTTCCAGAGGAGAGCGAGAGGCGATGCTGGTGCAATTGGGCCAGGTAGTTCAGGCTCTGCGGGCCACCTTTGGGGCTCAGGTGTTGGCCAATGGAGAGCAACTGATTCTGGTGGATGAGGTGGGCTCACCAATTCGGGGAGATACCCTGACAGCCCTGATGGCTCACATGATGTTAACCTTTCATCCCCGCGGCACCATTGTGGTGCCAGTACAGACCTCCGGAGCCATTGAGTACATTGCCCGTCGCCATGACGGTCAGGTAATTCGCACCAAAGCTAACCCCACAGCCCTAATGGAAGCTTGTCAAATCAACCCCAATGTGGTGCTAGGAGGAAGTGGAGAGATGGGATTTATCTTTCCCAAGCTCCACCCCGGCTTTGATGCTATGTTTTGTATTGCTAAATTGCTAGAAATGCTAACGGTGCAGGGGCAATCCCTGGGGCCAATTTTGACTGAATTACCCCGAGTCTGCCACCGTACTCTAACCTTGCGGTGTCCGTGGTCTGTCAAAGGTAGCCTCATGCGCCATCTGGTAGAAACAACGACCACCGAACACCTGGAGCTGATTGATGGCGTTAAAATTCTAGGTGATAACCCTGACAACTGGTTTTTGGTCTTACCCGACGCAGGCGAGCCCCTGGTTCATCTCTTTGCTAATAGTCAAAGTTGGGAGTGGGTTGACAATACTATGACCAGGTATCAGAGTGAGGTACAAGATTTTATCCGCAAAGAACAGGACACCAAGGAGAATTCCCCCATGAATAATTGCCTGCTGCTTGCCGAGATTGTTCAGGCCCCCCAACTGCGTTATACCTCAGATAACCAAACTCCCGTAGCTGAGTTTATGGTAGAGTTCCCAGGCCTTAAAGAAGGAGATCCGGCGGCTAAAATTAAGGTAATTGGTTGGGGCAATCTGGGACAGGAAGTACAGGCCCGCTACCAGATTGGGCAGCGAGTCTTACTGGAAGGACGTTTGGCAATGAATGTCTTAGATCGACCCGAAGGTTTTAAAGAAAAACAGGTGGAAATGACGCTCCAGCGTATCTACGATGCCGGTAGCTTTAACACCATGGCCATGGGCGCTCCCCCTGCCATAACTCCGCCGGTAGCGACTACTGGGGCTTCCCCTGCGCCGCGCCCCAGTAACCCAAAACCTGCTAAGGCAGCGGCTCCAGCGGCTAGTGCTGATTTAGAGCCCAGTCCCAACTACGACGATATTCCTTTTAAATCCATGTCCGCCCAGCGTCCTGCTTCTATTGAAAAAATTGTTAGCCGTTTTCAACAAACCACCGATCCAAAGCGCCGCTACGAACAATTGCTATGGTTTGCTAAAAAGCTTCACCCTTTCCCAGAAGACCAGAAAATCCCTGCTAACAAAGTACCCGGTTGTGTCTCTCAAGTATTTGTCACGGCCCACCTAGATCAAGGTAGGGTGGTTTACCAGGCTGACTCTGATGCTCAAATCACTAAGGGCTTAGTGGCTCTGCTGGTACAGGGCTTAACGGGGCTCACCCCCCAGGAAATTCTTAGCCTGAGTCCAGATTTTATTAAGGATACTCATCTGGACGTCAGCCTTACCCCTTCGCGGGCCAACGGTTTTTATAACATCTTTAAAGAATGCAGGCCCTGGCCATCGATTTGGCCGGCAGTAAATCCTAGCCTGGGCCTGGTATGTCTAGGATTTACATTCGGCATAGAACCCCCCGCTCACGGTTAGTAGTCGGTCAACTTGAAAATCCCGAATACCGGTTTCCTCCGCCACCTCTCGCCGTAATATCAAGTCCGGCCAATTAACCTAAGAATTATAGGCCGATAACCCTATCCCACTCTGGGTCCATAGTGTGGTCGATTAAGCGGACTTGATATAATCTAGTCATTAAGTCTTCTTCTGGTCTCAGTCCACCCCCTGGCAAGTCCCAGCAATCGGGCTCCGGAGGGGTGATCTGGTGTAATAGTAAAATTGCGTCACCCTCTAGAAAGAGAGCTACAGCGGTTAGCCGTAGTCTGGTATTACCCATCGCTAAAAAAACCTTAACATTAGGGGTAGGGCTTTCTCCAGACTACGGTAAGAATTAGAGCTGACCCAACCTTCTGGGTAGTTGGGGAAAATCAGCCAGGGGCTGACCTTAATGCTTGCCCCACAGCACATAGCGTCGTTGTGCAGGAGACAGGGGTGCCAGTAACTTTTCAGCCCGCTCAGATTTAAAGTTGGCCCTGTAGAGATCAATCCATAGGGGCCGTCTGGAGGTGTAGGCAAAGAACAAACTATACCTGTCCCTTTGCGGTACTTTGCCATGGTGCCAGAGGAGGGCCGTATCAACAAAAATGACGGTACCCGCCAATCCTGGACAGGATTGCCAGGCTTTTCTGGGGATGAACTGGGCCATTTCTCCATCCGTCAGGGTGCCTTGGCCGTTAAAGACGGGGGCTATGGTAGGGGTTATTGCCTGAGGAAGGTACTCAAAGGCTCCCCCATCTTCATCTGTATCATTTAGGTAGATAATCACCTTAAGCATTCGGTAGTCTTCCCGGTCTCGATGCCAAACCCGGCTACCAAGTTGTTGACCGTTGGCTATGTCGCGGCGCAGATTTACCGATAGGTAGGCAATTGGTTGGCGAATATAGTGAGTAATTAAGGTGAGCAGCTTTTGCTCGATTCCCCAGAGGTAAATCTCGGGATAGTCGGACGCGATTTCGGCACTACTAAACTGGCTGGCATAGTTGCCGATATGCCAATTATTACTGGGATCAGGGGTAGGGGTGGGGGCAAACACTGGATCGCTTCTCTGGCCGATGCCAGCAGGCGATCGCTATGGGGAATTCCCAATTTTTCCAGGGAAGTAATGCCTATGCCTGTTTGGTTAAGACTAGCCAGGATTTGCCGGTCAACACCAGACAAAGATGGTAAGGAACTTAAACAAGCTATTTTCTCCAGCTTATAGTTTAATCGGTCTGTAAATTTATTAGAATAACTCCCAAGCCGACTGACATAGGCTTGAAATATATCTTGACCCGATTTAGACTCCCGCAAGTTTCCATCGAACATCGCGTCTTTACTCCTGTTTTTATTAAGTTGGTTGCGGAAGGGCTTAAGCCTAAAAAGAATAAATAGGAATTCTTAGCTGGAGCCATAGCCAGGGAAAAGGAGACAGGTAAATTACGCTCACCAACCTTTGCTTTCACCCAGGCGCTGCACCCCTGCCAAAGCTGCGGATGCAATGATTTAAGTATTCAGTATTTTTGATGGGGTGCCGGGCTTCCGGCCTCCGAAACATCAAATATTTATAAAAATATAAAGCCAGAACTAATGCTGCGTTGATTAAAGAATAATGACCGCCTAGTTGCCAGCTTGAAGAGGGTGATTGGGTTGGTGATTTTGGTTTGATCTACAGTCTGTCTGCAATAACTGCCTCGGCCAGGCCAAAGGATAGGGTCATACCGGCACCGCTAAGGCCATTTACCAGGGTCACCCCGGGTTCGGGATCGGCCAGGAATTCGCTTTGACCCCACAACTTGGCATAGATGCCATGCCAGGTGGCGGCTATTTCCCAGCTAGGGACCTGGGCAAAGCCCCGCAGATAATTCAAAATAAAGGCGTTGACGTCGGCTCGATCAAAGGGATCAAAGGTGAGGTCGTACTCGTGGGAATCTCCTATGATCAGTTCCCCCGCACCATTTTGACAGATCATCACGTGGATATGCCAATCGGCCGCAAAGGGTAGTTCAGCCTGTAAGCGTTGCCTCAGAATAGGCAATGTCGGACAATCTGCAAAGGCTCCATAATGGGTTAGGGTTAGCCCTCCGCAGAGGGCTGGACCCAGGTGCCAGGGGTGGGGCTGGGCTACGGTACGGAGCATTTGCAATTTAGCTTTGGTAATGCCACTAGTCCGGTATAGATCGGGATAGAGGGTTTCAAAGTCAGCTCCAGAGCATAGAAAAATCTGCTCTGCCCGCCAGCGATCGCCCTTTACCCGCAGGTAAGGGTAGGCAATTTCTGTTACCGTTGCCCCAAAGTGAAACTCCACACCAAATCTATCGGCTAATAATGCTGCTAGGTTACCGATGGCCTGGGGGGCATCCACAATTACCTCCGTTGGACTCCAGAGACCACCGAGTAAGCCCTGGGTAACAGCAGCCGGGCTTTTGTTCCCGACCTGGTCAGGGGTAAGCAGTTCCAGAGGATAATCCCTGGCCAGGTGAAAGAACTCCTGCAGAACCTGCCATTCATCGGGGTGATAAGCCAGGTGAAGGGAACCTACTGGGTTGGCGAAAAATCCACTCTGTTCTGCCAGTTCTAGCCAGATGCGGCGGGAAACCATAGCTCTATCCCGCAAGGGTCCCAGGGGCTGCCCGATGGGCCAAACCATGCCAAAGTTCCGAATCGAGGCACCCACAGCCCGGTCACTACGTTCAAACACCGTCACCCGGTAGCCCCGCCGGGCGGCGGCTAGGGCATGGGCCAGGCCGACAATGCCGGCTCCCACAATGGCGATTTCTGTAGCCTTACTCATGCTGCCGCCAGCCACTGCTCGAGATGTTGTTGAAAGGCGGCCAGATCCGCAAATAGCCCGTCCTGGGGATAGCAGGCGAGTTGGTCATGGCTATGGGTACCATTGGTAACGGCACAGTTGTAGCGACAACCGGCATGGCGACCGGCAGCCAGATCGGCGGGGGTATCACCAATGGTAACTACCGCCTTAGGGTCATCAATGCCCAGCCGATACATGGCCTTTTGAATCATAAAGGGAGCTGGACGACCTTCGTTGCCGTAGATTTCTGAGGGACTAATGGATACCTGAATGGGGGAGTCGGGCGATCCGACGTAGCGATCATCAAGCCCCTGGTTCCAGCCCAGGCGACCCAGAATAATGTCCGTTACCTCCCGGTAAAAGCCGGTGGTCAGGGCAATGGCAATCCGGTGCGATCGCAGCCAATCAAATAAAGCCAGGCATCCTACCGTGGGTTCCAGGGGTTGGTTCTGGTAGTGGTCTTCTAAAACCTGTCGAAAGCGATGATAGGAAGCCTCGACCCGGTGGCGATAATCAGGATGATCAACCCCGATTTGATCGGCCCACAGGGTTTCAAACACAACCTTTTTGGGTAGCCCCATCATGGCATTTACCGCTGCGGTGGGAGCCACCAGTTGGGTCTGTTCGGAGGCCTGGATAAAACACTGGAGCACTTCCTGGCGATCGGCTACGGTGGTGCCTGCCATATCAAATACAATCAACTTAATCGCCGTCATCCCGATCTCCGTATCAAATCAATATCAAAAACTAGTAGTCCATGGATTGAGTTTCACCAAAGACTGAAAGCCCATCAAAAATCTACTCGAGCCCACTCTTTTGAGCTTTTCTAACTCAAAATCAGAGTGCCAGGGAAGCCTGCCAGTAATGAATCACAGAATTAATCAGCTTAGAGGTTGTTTTAAAAGGGTATCTCAGGTATATTTTGCCGCCAAGAGGTCGCCAAAAACCTGAGTTTGAAAGTAATTATCCGACTCCATAGGGATAACTTGAGACCCTCTTTAATCTTTGAAACATCTCTTATTTTAACTTCCAACCCAATATAGCCCAGATCTATCTCTTACCAACGATAGGCTTTAAATATAACTTGCAGGCCTTAAGGAAAGAATTAACTCCTATTAATCAGATCATAATCAATAGGATTTATCGTCAAGAGCGGTGTTAGTGCAGCTATCAATCGCTTAAATCAAGAATTAAGTTCTGGTTTTAATAACCAGAAGTTAGTTCTTCTGCAGGTAAAAATGGATTAGGGTTTAACTTTTAAGCATTGCTTTGCTTAGTTAATTTATCTATTTTTAAGCCTGAACTAAGTAGTGATTTTGAGTTGCATGATTGGTGCTTTTGAGTTCCAATCGGTTTCTTCTGTTGTCGGTCCTTGACTTTTTTTCTAAGAGATTCACGAATTCTATGAGTTATTCAAGGCGTGGTTTCATCAAGTATTCTGCTGGTTTTGGCTCTGGTGTTTTGCTCGCTCAGTTAGGTTCCTGCGCTTCTAAACCTGGTGGTAACACGGTAGCCCTAACCCTTGAAGATTGGGCTAAGCCAGCGGATGTGACCCGAGCCAAGGATCAGGTGAAGGAATTTATCACCTACGGGATGCCCGATGATTGGGCTAACTACGGTGAGGTGCGCAAGAAGTTTGCTGAAAAGTATGGTTTTGAGTTCCAGCACCAGGACACCGACATGTCCTCCCTGGAGGAGATCACCAAGTTTGATGCGGAGAAAAGTAATCCTAAGGCCATGGTGGCCGATATTGGCATGCTCTATGGTCCCCTAGCGGAGCAGCGGAGCGTGGTACCCAGCTATCTGCCGGCCAACGCCGCCGCCCTTCCCATCGGCTTTAAAGCCACCAGCGGCGGTTGGGTAGCGACCTTTGTGGGGGTGCCAGCCATTGTGGTCAACACCGATGTGATTAAAACCGTGCCCCGCACCTGGGCAGACCTGGCCAAGCCTGAGTATCAGGGTAAAATTGGGGCCATCGACCCCACCAAGAGTGGCACCGCCGCCACCAGCTTCCTTTCCTGGGTTTATGCCAGTGGTGGGGATGAAAGCAATATGGCGCCAGGGGTAGGCATAGCAAAGAAAATCGTCGCTAACTTTGCGGCCCCGGAGGGCAACGCCCAAACCCTTGAAAAGGGAGAAGTGCCGATTCAAATTAAGTACGACTACAACTGCAACGCAGCGGCGGCCAAGGTCAAGGAAAAGGGCATTAAGGCTGAAGTTGTGATTCCCGGCGTGTCCATCTATGCCCCCTCTGCTCTGATGCTGAATAAGTATCACGTCAACAAAATGGATGCCGCCAAGCTGTTTGTGGAGTACGTGCTCAGTGATGAGGGCCAGGAGATCTTTGCTAAGTTTGGGGCTCGTCCTATCCGCTACGTCTTAGGTAATCTGAAATTACCAGAGGCGGCTAAGGCCAACTGGTTGCCAGAAAGTCAGTACGCCCAGGTGAAGCAGGTGAAGGACTGGACTAAGGTGAACCCAGAGACCATTGGCAAGTTCTGGAAAGATCAAGTGGTTGGGGGGTAGGTCCATGGGCAGCCAACTCCTTCGCCAAGGGGCAATGCTGCCCTCGAGATTGCAGCTGGTGGCTCACCGCCTCAGGCAATGGTTGGTGAATTGGCTCCCCGCCCTGCCGATGCTGGTGCTGGCCTACGGGTTGCTGGTGGCACCGGTACTGGCCCTGTTGGTGCAGAGCTTGCAGGGAGATGGGGGGAGTTTCACCCTGGCCAATTGGGTTGAGGTATTTACCAGTCGCAGCGATCGCCGGGCCATTTTTACCTCCCTGGGGTTGGGCAGCGTATCCGCCACCAGTTCCCTGTTGGTGGGGGCCCCCATCGCCTGGTGGGTTTCCCGCTTAATGCCCCTATCGAGATCGATTTGGTTATCGATGTTGAACACCGCCAGCAACTTCAGTGGTATTGGATTAGCCTTTGGCTTTGTGGCGATTCTGGGCAACTATGGCATGTTAACCCTGGCCTTTCGGGACCTGGGATTACCCTTGACGCCTCCGGCCCCTAATACTTTCTGGGGGCTGGCACTGGCCTATAACTATACCAATATTCCCCTGTTTATCCTGCTCACCATTCCCGGCATGGGCATGCTGCGGCAGGAGTGGTGGGAGGCGGCCCAAACCTGTGGCGCTACCCAGACCCGGTTCTGGCGAGGGATCGGCCTGCCCATTCTGGCTCCCTTTTTAGGGGCGGGGTGGTTACTGGTCTTCACCTGGTCCATTGGTCTTTATGGCATTCCCTTCGCCCTGGCGGGCAATGGGGCCACCCGTAAGGTGTCCCTGATTACCCTGGCGATCGGGGATATTTTACAGGCTAATATTTCTGGCCAGGGGGAGGCGGCGGTTCTCGCTATTATACTGCTACTGCTAGCCGGGTTTTCTCTCTGTACCTATCGCTGGATGTTGGGGAGGGCGGCCCGATGGTTTTAGATCGTCGCCTTTTATCCTCTCTGGGGCGCAGTTTTTTGCTGACCAGCCTGGTGGTTTACCTGCTACTGCCGATCGGGGCGGTGCTGCTTTACGCCTTCTCCACCCGCTGGACCAGTCACATTCTGCCCGATGGTTACACCGCCAGCCATTGGCTACAGGCCCTGAGCGATCCCCGAGTGGTAGAGGTCATCCTGCGTACCCTGGGGCTGGCCTTGCTGGTCACCCTGCTGGATATTCTATTGATCGTGCCGGCCATTTACTGGCAGTGGATCCACAATCCCAGGATTCGTCCCCACCTGGAATTGACCGCCGCCATTCCCTTTGTGTTGCCCTACGTGGTGATCGCCTTTGGTATTCTCAGCCTTAGTGGTCAGTTTCTACCGGCTGTGCAGGGCACGGTTGGCCTACTGGCTCTGAGTCACGGGGTCGTAGCCTTTCCCTTTTTCTACTGGGCGGTGGATAATGCCATGGCCGCCGCCGATGTGGCCCTGCTCAACGAGGCGGCCAAAACCTGCGGTGCCTCTCCCTGGAGAATTTTGGCCCAGGTGATTTTACCCAACATCAGCGCTGGCATCGCCACCGGCAGCATGTTAGTGTTTGCGGTCAGCTTTAATGAGTTTGCCCTGGTGCAGATTCTGGTAGGAGCCCGCTACGAAACCGTCTCCCTCTACAGTCTGGATCTCTTGACGGGCACCAATGCCGACTTCAATAAGTTAGCGGTAATTACGGTGTTCACCTTTGGAATTGTTTTCAGCCTGTCGGCCCTCTCTGTCTATCTCAATCGGGGCCAGGGGCAAACCCGCCAATTAATGGTCGGCTCCAGGTCTAAAGTCTAAAGCGGTAATCAACAGGAACAACCATGGGAAGCGTCAGTCTGCGCCATATCACCAAACACTACGGCTCCCTGTGTGCCCTCGACCAGCTCTGTCTGGATATTCCCGCCGGTGAGCTGGTGGTGTTGTTGGGCTCCTCCGGTTGCGGTAAAACCACCCTGCTGCGCAGTGTGGCCGGGCTGGAGCGGCCCGACCAGGGGCAGGTGCTGATCGATGGCCAGGATGTTACCGCCCTGGCCACCCGCCACCGCCCCATCGGCATGGTGTTCCAGAGCTATGCCCTGTTTCCCCACATGACCGTGCGACAAAACATTGGCTTTCCCCTGATGGCGCGGCAAAAGCCCGCTCACCGGCGCTCCAGTCGGGTGGAGGAGTTGCTGGAGCTGGTGCATTTAGGCCCCCAGGGCGATCGCTTTCCCAGCCAGCTCTCCGGAGGCCAACAGCAGCGGGCCTCCCTGGCCCGGGCCCTGGCCGCCTCCCCCAGGTGCTGCTGCTAGATGAACCCCTATCCGCCCTGGATGCCCTGGTGCGCCAGCAACTGCGGGAGGAGATTCGCCGCATTCAAAAAACCCTGCAAATTACCACCCTATTTGTCACCCATGATCAGGCCGAGGCCATGGCCATCGCCGACCGAGTGGCGGTGATGCGCCAGGGCCGCATCGATCAGATCGCCACCCCCTGGAACTCTACGAAACCCCCGCCACCCGTTTCAGTGCCTCCTTTGTGGGCAACCGCAACGCCCTGGAGCTGCCCCTGCGCAATGGTCGCATCCGCTTTGGCCAGGTACTGGACATGGCTGCACCGGAGTTAGCGGATGGTCAAGCCGTTGTTTTCTTCCGGCCCGAGGATGTGGAATTTAGCGACAACGGGCTAGGGCACCCGGCCAGGATTGAGGGCAAGATTTTCCAGGGCCCCCAAACCCGGCTGCACCTGGTGGCAGAGGCCGATGGCTTGGTGGGCCGCTTCTACGCCGACCTCCCCAGTCGACAGGCGGTGGCCCTGGAGCCAGGTCACACGGTGAAGGTGTACCTCCATCCCAGCCGGGCTCGGGTGTTTCCCGCCGAGGGCTGAGGCCCTGGAGGTGACCTGAACTCCCTACCCCCCTTGTTGCTACTGCCCCAGACTGCTTGCCAGCGACCAACCTATATTTTGGGATACCCGCCATGACCGATACCGCTACCAGGACTAAACTGATTTTTCTACTGATCGACGGGCTGCGGCTGGATGTGGCCCAGGTGGCCCTGGGCTACCTGGGCCACCTGGTGGAGGTGGGGCAGGCCAGTTTCCACCCGGTGCAGGCGGAGCTACCCTCGGTGTCCCGGCCGGTCTACGAGGTGCTGATGACCGGCACCCCCAGCTCGGTGAACGGTATTACCTCTAACCAGGTCGTCCGCCCCTCCCGCCAGACCAGCCTGTTTCACCTGGTGCGCCAGCGGGGGGCACCACCGCCGCCGCTGCCCACTACTTCTTTAGCGAACTCTATAACCAGGCCCCCTTCCAGCCCCTGCACCACCGGGAACAGCATGACCCGGACCAAGCGATTCAGCACAGTCGCTTCTACTGGGATGACGACTACCCCGACTCCCACCTGTTTGCCGATGCCGCCGCCCTACAGCGGCACCATAACCCGGATTTTCTGCTGATCCACCCCGGTGGGGTGGATGCGGTGGGTCATCAGTATGGCGGGGAGTCCAAGCAGTACCGTAACCAGGCGATCGCCATGGATGATCTGCTGGCCCAGTATCTACCCCTGTGGATGGAGGACTACCAGATTGTGATCACCGCTGACCATGGCATGAATGGGGATGGTCAGCATGGTGGCACCTCCACCGCCGAACGGGCTGTGCCCCTGTTTTGCATCAGCCCCCGGCTGCGGCCCGGGGTCTACCCCGAGGTGCTACCCCAGCTAGCGATCGCTCCTCTGGTTTGCCAGTTACTCAACCTGACCCCCAGCCCTAAAATGGGTGAGTTTGCCATTCCCGGTTTAGATGCTTAACTGGCGGTAGCAGAGATCACCCAGAGCGCTGAAAACCCTTAGACTAGAAAAAGCCTCTTGAGGGCGAATTTTTGACCTGGTTTTATAGGACTGAGGGTAACAGCCTGTAATCAAGAATTTAATCCTGCCCTCAGCGGGATTTAATGCTATCGATAATTTTTTATTTCTATGATTATTACAATACTTACAATAGCTTTAAGCCTGGTTACACTCCTGGTGTTATTGCCCTGCTGCACCTTGCTGTGGGAAGTGGTGTGGGCTGGTCAGGGAAAGACCATGTTACCCCCTTTCTCTGAGAACGTTAAGCTGGCGGTGTTAATGCCCGCCCACGATGAAGCCCAGGGTATTGTCGCCACCCTGCAGGGGTTAGGGCAAGCCCTGCGATCGCAGGACCAGATTCTGGTAGTGGCTGATAACTGTAGCGATGACACGGCGGTTCTGGCTCGTAGGGCTGGAGCCACGGTGGTAGAACGCTTTTCTACTGACCAGCGGGGCAAGGGCTATGCCCTGGACTACGGTCTCCAACAGCTCAGCTCAGACCCCCCAGATGTGGTGATCTTGATGGATGCCGACTGCACCTGTCAGCCGCAGACTTTACTGCATCTGGCCAGTTACGCTGTTGCTACCCAGCGGCCGGTGCAGGCTAATTATCTAATCGAGCAGCCCCCCGCCACCAGTCTGAAGGGTTTTATTTCCGCCTTTGCCATTAAGGTCAAAAACTTTGTCCGCCCCCTGGGTCTACAGCGTTTGGGCTGCCCCTGCCTATTAACCGGTACGGGTATTGCCCTACCCTGGTCAGCGGCTACCGCCGTCACCATCGCCAGTGGCCACATTGCTGAAGATATGAAGTGGGGACTGGACCTGGCTCTGGCCGGATACCCCCCCACTTTTTTACCCACAGCCCAGGTATTGAGTCGATTGCCCAGCCAGGAGGCTGCAGCGACGGTACAACGCACCCGCTGGGAGCATGGCCATCTGCAAATCATGGGGGAGTACCTACCCCGCCTGCTGGGTCAGGCCTGGCGGCAAAGTCGGCTAGACCTGCTGGCCCTGGCCTTGGAGTTGGGTATTTTACCCCTATCCTTACTGGTAATGACCTGGGGAGCCCTGACCCTAGTCACTCTGGTTTTTGCCCTAGGTACTGCTAGCTGGCTACCCCTGGGCTTAGCTGCCTGGGCCGGAGTAGCTCTATTTACAGCGGTGCTCCTGGCCTGGTATCGCTACGGGCGATCGGATTTAAGCTGGCGGCAACTAGTGATGATTCCCGTTTATATTCTCTGGAAAGTTCCCCTCTATCTGGCCTTTCTAATTCGTCCAGAAAAACGCTGGGTTAGAACTCGGCGGGATTGAAGCCTGTGCATTGATTAAGCCCAATGTTGGAATTATGCACTACCCTCGACAGTCTAGTAATCTAGAGGGGAGAAACGGTAAGCGCTCTTCTCCTGTACCCTGACGGGTTTCCTATCCTGACCGGTTTGATCTACTCCAACCATGACTTCCCAATCTCGCGATGTTCAGGTCTATACCATTGCCGCTGGTACAACGGTGCTGCGCTGTCGTAGCTGGAATCGCCTCAGGTTCGAAATTGAATACGGTTTAGAACACGGTACCACCGCCAATAGCTACTTGATTCAGGCTGATCGGGTGGCCCTCATTGATCCGCCGGGAGAATCCTTTAATCAGATGTTTTTGGAGGTTCTCGAACGCCAGATTAATCTTTATCAAATTAATTACATTATTCTGGGTCACATTAATCCCAACCGGGTAGAGACCCTGAAACTCTTGTTAAAACGCCTGCCTGAGGTAACGGTAGTGTGCTCTAACCCGGCGGCTCTAGCTTTAAAGGATTTACTCCCCGATGTTTCACCCCGGGTGCGAGTGATTCGCAGTGGTGAAGACTACCTGGATTTAGGTCAGGGCCATCGTCTGCAGTTTGGTTTGACCCCGACGCCTCGCTATCCTGGTAGTTTAGCCACCTTTGATCCCTACTCCCGCATCCTCTACTGTGACAAATTTTTTGGAGCTCACTACTGCGGCGACAATGTCTACGATGTGGGGTGGAAAGACCTGTTAGAAGACCGACGCTATTATTTTGACTGCTTGTTTGCCGCCAGTACCCGCCAGGTACTATCGGCCTTAGAACGGATAGAAATCCTGCCCTGGCAAGTGTTAGCTCCTGACCATGGGCCGGTGGTGCAGTATAGCGCCAGAGAACTTTTTTCCAGCTATCGCCAGTGGAGCCAGGCCCAGCGAACTCAGGAAGTTACCGTAGCCCTAATCTACGCCTCGGCCTATGGTAATACAGCCACCCTGGCCCAGGCCCTGGCTCGGGGGGTGACTAAGGCGGGGGTGGCGGTAGAAGCGATTAATGCTGAGCAGGTTGATCCATCAGAAATCAAGACTACATTGGAGCAATCGGCGGGTTTTTTGTTAGGTTCCCCCACCCTGGGCGGGCATCTACCCACTCCCATGCAAACGGCCCTGGGTATTGTGCTATCTACGGCCTCTAAAACTCAACTGGCGGGGGTGTTCGGATCCTTTGGCTGGAGTGGAGAAGCCATTGATTTACTGGAGCAGAAGCTGAAGGACGGGGGCTATTCCCTGGCCTTTGAACCGATTCGGGTCAAGTTTAAACCCGATGAGGTGACGCTCAAATATTGTGAGGAGATCGGTACAGACTTTGCCCAGGCCCTGAAAAAGGCGAAAAAGGCTAAGCAGCCTCGTACCCCAGCCTCGGCGATAGAACAGGCGGTGGGGCGGATTGTGGGCTCCCTCTCTATCGTCACCGCCAGCCAGGGAGAATTATCCAGCGCCATGGTGGCTTCCTGGATTTCCCAGGCTTCCTTTACTCCACCAGGGTTTACGGTGGCAGTTGCCAAGGATCGAGCGATTGAGGCTCTGTTGTATCCAGGCCGTTCCTTTGTCCTAAATATTCTGGCGGAAGGTAAGCACCTGGGGGCCATGAAGCACTTTCTCAAGCCCTTTGCCCCCGGAGAAGACCGCTTTGCCGGCATAGAAACAACTCCCGCTAGCAACGGTGCCCCGATTTTGAGTGAGGCGATCGCCTATCTGGAGTGTCAGGTGGGAGAACGGATGGAATGTGGTGATCATTGGTTGGTCTATGCCACCGTAGAGGCGGGTCGAGTCTTAGACGGAGAGGCCAAAACCGCTGTTCACTACCGCCAGACCGGCACCCATTATTAGCGGGTATGGGGTTTGACTTTCGTAATACCAATACCCTCTGGGCCTCAGTGCTGGTGGAAACCCTGGTGAGACTGGGGTTAAAAACCGCTGTGGTGTCTCCTGGTTCCCGCTCAACCCCCTTAACGGTAGCCCTGGCTGCCCATCCAGAGGTAGAAGCGATTCCGATTTTAGATGAGCGATCGGCGGCTTTCTTTGCTTTGGGGTTGGCTAAGCGGTCTGGCCTACCCACCCTGCTGCTCTGTACCTCGGGGACAGCGGGAGCTAACTATTACCCCGCCATCATCGAAGCCCGAGAAAGTCGGGTACCCCTGCTGGTGATTACCGCCAATCGCCCGCCCCAATTGCGCCACTGTGGTTCTGGCCAAACCATTGATCAACAAAAGCTGTTTGGCGATTTTCCCAACTGGTACGCTGAGCTGGCCCTGCCCCGTCCCCAACTAGCCTTGCTGGCCTACCTGCGCCAGACCCTGGTACAGGCCTGGCGGCGCACCCTGGGGCCGAGCCCTGGTCCGGTGCACCTGAACTGTCCCCTGGAAGATCCCCTGGCTCCCGTCGAAGATAACTCCGTCGAGGGGTTACGGGACTGTCTAGATCATCGGTTCTGGCTGGGACTGGAAGCAAACCCTGAAATTTCTAGCCGGGTTGCCGTAACGGATTTATCCTGGTTGTTGAATTGGCTGGTTGCCCGCAGCAGCTCCGATCGCGGCTTAATTATCGCCGGTCCAGCCCAGGAGCAAGATCCCCTGGCCTATAGTCAGGCCATCGCCAGCCTCTCTACCTATCTGCAATGGCCAGTACTGGCTGAAGCCCTTTCGCCCCTCCGTAATCATGCCCAGCTTCAGCCCTACCTGATCACTACCTACGACTTGATTTTGCGAATCGCCTCACTGGGCCAGGGAACTCCAGCCCGATCAGCTGCTTCAGGTGGGGCCCTTACCTACTAGTAAAGTGTTGCGCCAATGGCTCGAGCACAGCCCGGCCCAACGCTGGCTACTCGACTCTGGTATAGATAATCTGGATCCACTCCATGGTCATACCACGGCTCTATCCACCTCTCTCCCGGCGATAGCTCTGGCCCTGGCCCAGGAAACCTCTCCTCCCCAGTGTTCAGGTCTGTATCTAGAACGCTGGCTGTGCCTGGAGCAGCAGAGTCGCCAACAGTTGGATCAGGGGCTGGAGGCGATCACCGATCTGTTCTCCGGCAAGGTGCCCTGGTTAATGGCTCAAGTGTTACCCCCTCGAACCCCCCTGGTAATTGCTAACAGTTTGCCTATTCGGGAGGCGGAATGGTTCTGGCCCCCCGGTAATCGGGGCCTTCGTCCCCTTTGTAATCGAGGCGCTAATGGTATTGACGGCACCCTGTCCACGGCTTTGGGGGTAGCCCACGGGGGCCTTCCCACTGTCCTGCTTAGCGGCGATCTGGCCCTTCTTCACGATACCAATGGCTGGCTCAGCCTACCCTGGCTGGCGGGTCATCTAACGGTGGTGGTAATCAATAACCAGGGCGGCGGAATTTTTCAAACCCTCCCCATCGCCCAGTTTGAACCGCCCTTTGAGCAGTTTTTCGCCATGCCCCAGCAGGTGGATTGGAACCATCTCTGTGCCGCCTATGGGGTGAGCTACGAACAGGTGACCAGGTGGGACCAGTTGCGGACCTGTCTGACCTTTTTGCCAGACCGGGGAGCCCGGGTGCTGGAGTTGCGCTGCGATCGCCAGCGCGATCAGCTATGGCGACAGCAACTTTTAGCTGGCAGTGATTCCCATACCTAAAATTTCTATGGCTTTTACCCCCTCCCCCTGGGCAAAGATCTGGCCTGTCTTCGGCCTCCTATTCGATTGATTGCCACCGATATGGACGGCACCCTGACCCGAACGGGCAAATTCAGCGCCGATCTATTGCAGGCCCTGGACCAATTGCAGCAGGCAGGCATCCCCGTGGTGATTGTGACCGGGCGATCGGCGGGCTGGGTGGGCGGACTGGTTCACTATCTACCGGTGGCGGGAGCGATCGCTGAAAACGGAGGGGTCTACATAGACACCAATGGTAGGTCAGAAATTTTGACTCCCGATTGGGATGGGCAGACCCACCGCCCCCAACTCGCCCAACTCTTTGCCCGGCTACAACAGCGCTGGCCCCAGATTCAACCCTCCCCGGATAATCCCTTTCGCCTCACCGACTGGACCTTTGCCGTTACCGATGTGACGCCCCCAGACCTACCGGTCCTGCAACAGGTTTGTCAGGATTGGGGCTGGGACCTGACCTACAGCACAGTGCAGGTGCACCTGTTTAAGCCAGGGCAATCGAAGGCGATCGCCCTGCAACAAGTGCTTAAAACCCATTTTCCTGGTATTGACCCAGAAGCCGTCTTAACTGTCGGCGATAGTCCCAACGATGAAAGCCTATTCGATCCTCAGCGGTTTCCCCACTCCCTGGGGGTCGCCAATATCAGCCATTACTGGCATAAACTTAGCCACCATCCCACCTGGGTGAGTCAGGCTGCCGAGCTAGACGGCTTTTTAGAAATGGTTCGAGCCCTGATCGCCAAACCCTAGCTACGACCTAACCAGAACCGGCAGCCCCTCGTCCCCAGATTAAGGCAACGGGGTATGGAGCTAACCGGTCCGACCATCCTAAAGCAATCATTAATTTTCCAGGAAAAATAAAATAAGTGCTTCTCAATACAAAAAGCTTGTTAGCACTCATCTATGTTGTTAAAACTAAAAGTAAATTTGAATCTTCTTGCGAAAAATATCTGTTGAGAGTTAAAGCCATAGAACTCAATCAGGTTCGTGAGAAGATTTAATTCTATAGTTTTACTGATGCTATGGAATATTTTTTACTTTTTGATTCGAGCAAAAACTTGATTGGGGCTGTCATAGGGTTATATAAGTAAGCTGAAATCAGCCTTGGGTGCAAAGTTTTACAGGTGTGATCAGTGTCTAGGAGGGTGCTCATTAGTTAGCTGTGAATCTGCCTTGATGGACCTGACTTAGAGGTTGTTTGCAAAGGGTTATCCCAGGTTTAGTTCGTCGTCAAGAGACTGCTAAAATGCTAAATTCTGGAAGGATTATCTCATTCTATAGGTATAGCTTGAGGCTTTCTTTAGTTTTTCAAACAATCTCTTAACCCAGTAGACTATCCTACCCTGGTGTCTAAATCGGCAGTCTAAAAGTCTTTAATTAAAATTTGGGCTAGTACTACTGGTGTTTTTAAAGTATTAGGCCATTAGTGCTCAAATGCTGGTATTTAGTTCAGATTTTTTTGATTTTTCATTGTTAGTTTGACGTTTCTGTTACTGATTTTCTAGTCAATACATTCAGGACAATTACCATGAGTGGAAATGAACTCCGGGCCCAGGCCATTGCCAGTATTACTAACCGTAATTCTGATTCCCATCATCTGCCAGGGCGGCTAGAGGATTTGTGGGCTAAGGATGTCTTTACCCTGGCTAAAATGCAGGAGTGCCTACCCAAGTCAGTGTTTAAATCCCTACAAAAAACTATTAAAAGTGGGGCTCCCCTGGATGTTTCTGTAGCCGATGTGGTAGCGGTAGCCATGAAGGACTGGGCCGTCTCTAAGGGGGCCCTGTACTATTCCCACATGTTTTATCCCCTGACTAATGCTACTGCGGAAAAGCATGATGGTTTTATCTCCGTCCAGGGCGATGGAACGGTGATTTCAGAGTTCTCTGGCAAGGTTCTGGTCCAGGGTGAACCCGACGGTTCTTCCTTCCCCAACGGCGGTATTCGTTCTACCTTTGAAGCTCGGGGTTATACCGCTTGGGATGTCACCAGTCCAGCCTTTGTCATGGAAACAGAGAATGGCGTAACCCTCTGCATTCCCACTGTTTTTGTCTCCTGGACTGGGGAAGCTCTAGATAAGAAAACTCCCCTGCTACGCTCTAACGCCGCCATGAGTAAGGCTGCCACCCGGGTTTTAAAGCTGTTGGGTCATACAGAAATAGCTCCAGTTAATTCTAGTTGTGGAGCTGAGCAGGAATATTTCCTGGTGGATGCTAACTTTGCCAGCGTTCGTCCTGATCTGCTACTGGCTGGTAGAACTCTCTTTGGTCGCCCCCCTGCTAAGGGACAGCAATTTGATGACCACTATTTTGGGGTTATTCCTGAGCGGGTTCAGGTATTTATGCAAGACGTGGAGGAAAAGCTCTATCGCCTGGGGATTCCCGCTAAAACCCGTCACAATGAGGTGGCCCCCGGTCAGTTTGAGATTGCCCCTATGTTTGAAGCTGCTAACGTCGCTAGTGACCATCAGCAGCTGATTATGACTGTTCTACGAGCTACGGCAAAGAAGCATGGCATGGTGTGTCTGCTCCATGAAAAGCCCTTTGCCGGG
This sequence comes from Nodosilinea sp. LVE1205-7, assembly GCA_041879365.1. GTDB lineage: Bacteria > Cyanobacteriota > Cyanobacteriia > Phormidesmidales > Phormidesmidaceae > Nodosilinea. The sequence continues at coordinate 1,189,572 of CP089923.1, forward strand.
GTGAACGGGTCGGGTAAGCACGTCAATTGGTCGGTGGGAAATCCCACCCAGGGCAACCTGCTGGACCCTGGTGATACCCCCCACGCTAATGCTCAGTTTTTGGTGTTCTGTGGAGCGGTAATTCGTGGTGTCCATAAGTATGGGCCCCTGCTACGGGCAGTGATCGCTACCGCTAGTAATGACCATCGTTTAGGGGCGAACGAAGCTCCCCCGCGATTATTTCTATTTACCTGGGTACCCAATTACAGGATGTATTTGATCAGATTGCCCAGGGTGATCTGAAGACTTCTCAAGGTAAGGGAGTAATGAATCTGGGGGTTGATACCCTGCCGGTTTTCCCCAAGGATCCCGGCGATCGCAACCGTACTTCTCCCTTTGCCTTTACTGGTAACCGCTTTGAGTTTCGCGCCGTAGGTTCGGGGCAGTCGGTAGCGGGGCCTCTAGTGGCTATGAATACCATTCTTGCCGATTCCCTCGACTGGATGGCTGACCAACTGGAGGCGAAACTCTCCGCTGGTGTTGACTTAAATGTAGCGATTCAGAACATTTTGCAGGAGGTGATGCATCAGCACGGAGCGATTGTCTTTAACGGCAATGGTTACTCTACTGAATGGCACGAAATGGCCGTAAAGGAACGGGGTTTACTCAACCTGCGTACCACCGCTGATGCCCTACCGGTGCTGAAGGAAAAGTACATTGAAGACCTATTTTCTCAAGAAGGGGTACTAACTCCCGTAGAGCTCCATAGTCGTTTTGAGGCCTACTCAGAACAATACATCCAATCCATTGAGGTAGAAGCCAAGCTGGTGGTGAGTATGGCGAAAACCATTATTTACCCCGCTGCCATGCGCCACCTATCAGAGCTATCTGTGGCTATTGGTAATTTGGGAGAAGTGGGTATTGACCTGGGCAAGGAGGGAATTACCCTTGTTGCCGACCTGGTTAAATCCATGATGGCTTCGGTTGCTGAGTTAAGTGATCTGCTAACCAAGCATTTTTCTACCCCTGAAGAGCACATGCAGTTTTGTGCCAATACCCTGAGGCCTTTGATGGATAAGATTCGGGGCTATGCCGACGCCCTGGAAGGGGAGGTAGCCGACGACCTCTGGCCTCTACCGACCTACCAGGAAATGTTATTTATTAAGTAAATTTCCCACAGCTTAATTGCTAGGGTGCCGGTGAGCTATACGACTCACCGGCAGTTTTTTGCCTAAATATAGCCTTAGTCAAACCTACATTCCGCAAGTTGACAAAGGATTAGCCAGATGCGTAGTAATACCGCTCAACCGGTGGTCCCAATAGGCGAATAATCAGTCGTCGCTCATCGCTCAGGTTACTGATCTGACGCTGGCCCTCCAGGTTAATCCAGTGGATACCCTGAAACTTTTGCATAATCCATCGAAAGGTGGGCTTAGCAGTAGGCTGCTTGCGTTGGTCGCGCACCGTCTGATTTTGGTCTTCGAGGGCCTGGCGCAGCTTGCGTTCGGCCAGAGTATAGACCATTAAGGTGAGGGCCATGATGAGGGCCAGGGCCTCGACCCGCTGGGGCTTTTTGACAAAGACACTACTGACAAAGAACAGCGGGTCTTTGAGGAAGCGAAACCCCCGTTCGACGGTCTGTTGACCTTTGTATTCCTTCAATAGCTTCTGAGCCGGCCACAGCGTTTTATCCAGTTGGTTCGTGGCCAGGATAAAGCGGCTACGCTGGCGGCTAAAGGTCTCTTCGGTATTGGCTTTGCGCTCCAGCACCGCCTGCAGTTGATAGCCCGGACTGGGTGGGCTAACACGTGGGTCAATTGATGGAGCTCCAGGCTATCTTGAAACGCCATCACAGCCTCTAGGGCATCGGGTTTGCAGGCAAACACCTTCTGGGTGAGCGCCTTGAGCTACCGGTTGAGCCGACTTTCTAGCTTCTCTAATTCGGGTCGCCATAGGGCGTCATTGGCTTTGCGGTGCTGGCTTTCGATTAACACCCAGCGCTGCGCTACCTCCCCATAGGTTTGCTCGACTTCCCACATCCGATAATCCGGTGAGTCGCAGGGGACCTCTGACAACAGACTGACCTCGCTCTGGACCAGGGCCTGTGCCGCCTTTAGGGTCAGGGGCACCCGCGACAGCCACCCCAGGCTCCCCACCTGCTGTAGGTTCGGCTGAGTGTAAAAGGCGGCATCCATGACAAACACCCCCTCCTGGGTCCACTGCTCGCTAAAATCCTTCAGCACCTGAGCAAACACCTCACTGTCGTGCCGATTGCCACTGGCTACCTTTAACCACAGCGGGACGCCCCCATCGGCACTACACACCAGGGTGAGCAAGAACTGCTTCAAATCCGGTCGGTGATCTCGGGAATAGCCTCGACAAATCTCAATCGGAATCGGTTCTTCACCACTGTCCTCCTCGGCTGACCCCTCCGGTTGAGTCCCTGTAGCGGTGGCATACTCTCCCTCAACCGAAATTGACGTCGAATCCAGGTGTCGCTGTTCGATGTTGATGCCAAACCGCTGCACCGCTTGCAGCCCCACCTTCATGAACAAGGGGGTGATGCCTGTTTCGTAGAGTTGATCCAACACCCGCCCTAAGCGGTCATCATTCAGGTGGCGGGCCTCCACTCCCTCCCCTAGCAGGTGCGATACCGCCTTACTTTCAAAAAACTCGCTGAACAGATACAACGGTGCGCTCAGAAATCCCAAGGCGTTGAGGATCATTGCTTTTACCACTTGCCCTGCACTCACGTGCTCCAGGCAATGGGGTTCAATCTCCTCGTTAGTCAGCTCCACCAGGCCTAATTCGTCAATCATGCCGGCCACTAAGCCGAGATGGTCTAAATCCTCGATTTCCAAGGGAGGCACCTACCGCTAGAAGGACTACCCTTTAGCCTAAAACACCACACATCTTTTATTCCCTGTCAACCTGCGGAATGTAGGCTTTAGATACGCCCGGTGAAGCCGCATAACGACCAAGATAAGCGGCGACAGACAACCTTGGCATCGCCACCAAGATTCCTCGCTCGTCCGCTTCATCGACTTGTTAGACTGCGTTATCTCGTGGCTCTGCACTTTTACGAAGATGATCAATAAATTCTGGGTAATTTTCCAAGTCTTCTACCGACTCTAATGCTGGCATCTCGATCCAAGTGGCTTCTGCGTGCAACTTATCCACATAGGTATAAAAAGCTTCTTGATCCTCTCGGTGATTGAGGACATAAGTATGTAGATCTTTTCGGCTCATTGATTTAAAGTCAGGCTTGCTCATCCTACATACCTCCATTTGCCATTGGGATATATTGCAATAATATTTTCCTCGCCTGCCAGAAAGAAAACATTGCCTGTTCGCTCATCTATGCGAACTACATTAATCGACAAGTAAAGCTTGCTGAACCAAACACACAGGTTGAAGCATTGCGTCTTCTGCTCTGACGTAGGAATTCGAGACACATCGGCACCACACTCGCTGGTACAAGTGTAGCATCTCAATTGAGATCAGATTTTTCTGCCGCCGACAACCGTATAAGAAAATACCAAACTTTCATTGGTGTTCAATCATTATTGCTGTTCCTGTTTCCTTGCTTTATTACGCTAATTATCTGATCTATAGCGGGTTTCAAGCGCATGGAGTACGTCCCCTAGTCCCCATGCCCTACGCTCCACGCCCTGCCCCCACCAGAATGTACTCCTCTCAACCGGGAACCGCTATAGTTTGTCAGCATACATCACAGCAAAAACAGTAAACAAATATATCAGCGCGTCAACTGTAAGAAAACTGCCGGGAATCCGCTTTTCCGATGGTTGAAATGCACTAACAACTGCTAAGCCAATTAATATTCCGAAAGTTGCACCAAAATGTTTCCATGAGGGAGCCATTTACCTGTCCTTTGAACTGTGACATTGTTAGTCCGACTTATCAAGTCCTTTGAATTCTCAACCGTGCTGAACCTAGAGCGAAGCAGTCTAACTAACCTTTCAATGGACAATTGGTATGAATCTCGGTTTCGATTCAGAACACGATCGTCCATCCCTGCTTCTGAACTTGTTCCTTGGTATAGGAAACCCCATGAACTTTGATGCCCCGAGCATCTAGCAGAGTGATGATGCCTCCCTCGTTGGACAGTTGCGCGTCCGCTCCGCTCAGCGGTACCGTCACGACACTGCCGGCTTTGAGGCGGATGTCGTGTAATCGAGACTTCCGTTTTTGCTTGTCTGCCAATGCCCAGCCGTTTAGATCAACTTCATCCGGCGAAACATTGATCAGCGTTACGGATTCCTTGCCCGGATCGGCACCCATTGGATTCCCCAACGCTGCCAGAATCCTCACGGCTGCCTCCATTTTTTCCTCTGGGCAAACTTCTGGTATCGCATCGCCCGTGCGATCGTCGGTGTGGAAACATTGGGACTGGAACGCCAGAAAGATAGCGACCCACTGGTTGCGGGACGGAAAATGAATCAGAAGGGCCCCATCCTGATAAACGCCATTATCTTGCTGGAAGCGCCCCACACTGCCCTGGTTCATGTGGATATCGTGGATGCCGCTGCCAGGGCGAAACCCAAAGTATTTGTCAGGGGTGGTTGGTTCCGGTCCCCAGGAGGCTCCAAAGGCATATAAAACCGCATCTTCAGCTTGAATAGCCCGCTGAATGTAGAGGTCAATCAATTCTTTCAAATCATTGCCGGGACCAGGAACGTCTGGGGGCAGTGGTCTCATGTCTTCTGGGCGGAACAAATTCCCGCGAATAAAGTCCAGAGCCACACCTCCTGGTTGGTGTTCCAGTTTGTGGAATCCTAAACTGAAGTCCACCAACTGATTTAAGATTGGGTGCTGAAAGGCATCATTGACCAGATACAGCAAATCTGAAGGGCTTTCCTGGGATTTGACGTTGATGGCGATGCGGTGTTTTTTCTCCCCTCGCTCACTAAAACCTGATAGTGAGGCGAAGGATTGGTCGCGGGATCAATTTTGTGGTCTAAAGCCCGACATTTCAATACTCCATAGGTGGCTAGAGACATTTTTTCAATACCTCTCTTTCTTGTTTTTTTAGTGATAGCGATTGCCCTTCTCCTATTTTCAAGAACAGTGATCGCAGTCCTGTCAAATTGATCGGTTCAATGGAATGTCACCTCCTGTTTGATTTGTGCGATCGCTCCTTGTCTTCCCAAAGAAGCGATCGCACACCTAAACATAGAATTTGGCTACCCTTTCTTGTAGAAAATCCTTCCCCAGTTGGAATTAATGGTCTGATTGAAAAGCCACCAGTTGTGAACATCTACCTTTTGGTTGTTGAGCAAGTCTTCCCAGGTGCCGTTATCGGGGAAGGGAATATTAACTACCTGATCGGTGCTGGAGAAGTTAATGGTAACAATGAATCGCTCCAGGGTGCCGTCATCAGCATTGCCCCAACGGTGATAGATGACGATGCCTTTACCTACATCCACGCCATAACCCTGGGGATTGAATTGGGTTTGCCAGGTTGCCCAGTTGTCTGGGTAGATGTTGTTGGAGCGTAATCCGGCGTGTTTTTTGCGGATGCCGATTAGTTTTTGGTAAACGTCGAACAATTTGGAACCAATACTGTCCGATCGGAAGTCCCAACGGAGAGGACGGGGTTTTACACGACGGCTTGAACCTTTGTCATCCTCCATCAGCCAGTAGTCTTCGGCAAATTCCTGACCGTTTTGGATCATAGGAGAACCAGGACAGGTGAGGAGGGCGATCGCATAGGGTTGGGTGCGATACCATTCCAGTGCTCCAGCATTATCTCTGGCTCCAGCTTGCCAAGCGACGTGGGAATGGTCGTGGTTGCCGATGTAGGTGGTGGCAACTTTATCAGCATCCAGTCCTGAATGGGTGTTGAGAGCATTGACGATGCGAGAGTCGATCGATCCCTGCCACAGATAGTCGAAGGTGCGTTGGTAGAGTTCGTTATTCCAGTAGCTGGTGGCACCTGTAAGATTGGTAACCGGACTGGCGTCCATATTGAGATGTTCTAGGATTAACGAAAGGTTGGGATCGTTAACGTGGTTGCGGATGTCAGTCATGAGGTGGGGTAAGCCTCTGGGCTCGTCTTTGATGTAGAAGTTGGTGGTGTTATCGAAGCGGATACCGTCGATGCCGAAGGCATCAATCCAGTAGAAGCAGACATCGCGAATGAATTCCTGGGTGCATCTGTTGTGGTAGTCCAGATCTAACAGGCTGGAGAATGTGCCACCGAAGACACCTGGGTAGGGGCTATCCTCAGGCTTCTGATAGAGCCAGCGGTAGGGGAAGCCGTTGGCAATGATTTCGCCTTTGTCATTTTTCTGAAGACCTACGTCTCCTGCATGGTTGAAAACACCATCCATGATGACGTGGATATCGCGTTGATGGCAGTCGTTGATCAGCCGTTTGAGCCAGGAGAGTTTTTCTGCTGGGGCATTGAGGGCATTGGCATAGCGGTATTCAACGGAGAAATATTGATAGGGAATGTAACCCCAACTGAAGCTCTGGCTAGGCCACGCTGTCCAAGGGAGGAATAGGATGGCATTGATGCCGAGTTCCGTTTGTAGGTAGTCAAGTTTGTCCCGAACGGCATCGAGGGGGCACGGTGAGAGCGATACTCATCAGTGAAGTCGTCGATCATGAGCTCGTAGACGATGAGATCCCGGAGGTGCTTCCGTCCATGCTTCAATGGTTTGATCTGGTTGTCTGCGGGGGAGCTGCCACCAATCACAAAGGCGGAATTTTGGTTTACACTGCCACCGTAGCGGGTACAGGGATCACCAACGTAGCGGGTTTCACCGCTATTGAAGGTGACGTAGTATTTGTATTCGTAGAATCCGGCAGGTAAATCAATGGGTGTGCGATAAGTCCAGACCCAACCTTTAGGATGGGCGACTTTTTGCATTTTGGGGGCTTGTCCAATGTCCCAGGCGGGCTGACCGAGTTTTGCTTGGAAATCTCCCACAACCTGAATCGATGCAATTTGGGGATCGCCGTAAGTTCCGCCCTTGTCCTCATACTGGGAGGAATCTTTACTTCTGTCGGGAAAAAAGAGCTTAAACTCGACGGCTCCTTGATTGGGATCATTCCCAACCTGCCAGGCTCCGAAGTGTTCAGACATGTACATCTCAGTCATAACGATACCTCCTTTGAAGAATTGCTTATTGGCTTTGAACTTTCTATCTTTAGTTTGCAAGCAGATTTATTTCAGTAGCTATCAAGCTTCTACCAATTCCTTATAAAGATCACCGTCTTGACTGAACTCAGCAATTAAGGCTTCTAAAAAGAAATGATGAACTTGAAATCTTTGTCTTTGAAATCCACGTAATAATCAGCCATTCTGAGGAAGGCTGAACAAATATTGTCGTCCATTAAAGCGGTGTAAAATTGTTTGTAGTCCATGATGCCGCCATCTGGTTGTAGCGCAATCTTTCCGATAGAATCTTGAATTTCTTCCCAGATTCCGTAGGTGCCACCGAAGGCTGTTCTTATTTTTTCAATGTGATTAGTGATTGTTTTGATATATTCGTTGTATTTGGGAACCAAGATTGTGAAGGGCATCTCTTCGCGAATGCGTGTTGCGGTAGCAAAATATGCAAGCGCTAGATAGAGGGTGGAAACGGCAAAATACCCTTCACCCCCATTACACCAGTTGGAAAATTCAAATCTTTCATCCTGTCTATAGTCACGAGTGATGTAATCTTTAATTTTGACAAACCAGGGTCTTATTCTTGCGGCTTCAGAATTGTCTGCCTGTTTATCTTTAAGAATTTGCAGGCGTTCTTTCAATTCTTCCGCGGAAAGCCTTAGGGGATTCAGATAATCCCTTCTTAATTTTGCAATCTCTTCTCTTTTTTGCTCTTTCTCGCGAAGCTTGAATTCTTCTTTTAATTCCTTGATTTTTTGAGTACTGGTGAAAATCGCGGCTACAATACCACCAACAATACCTAATGCGCCACTAACAAATACAACTATCACATCTGTTGCATCTGTGGAATCTAAGGTTTTTGGATTGTTTGTTTCAGCTAATACGGAGGAGTTGAGAATAAGGACAATTCCAATTCCAATTAGGGAATTTATAACCATTCTCAAAGGTGTTTTGTGTCTCCTCCATTGTTCCTTAAGCATTTCGTCATCTCCTATGGACTAACAGGGCTACCAGATCAAACCTCAAGCCCTTGAAATCGCTCCTTTCTCACTTCCAAAATCTGCGATCGCCTCGTAAAATCAATCTGCTCAATGGAATCATCTCCTGTTTGATTCTGGAGATCATCGTCTTATGCGAAATAGCAATCGTCTTATTTTCGAGAAACAACTAAAATAGCTGTATAGTCAGAGAGCCTAATTCTTTGAGCAGTTTTTGGATAGGGCATAACTTCTAATAGTCTGATTGAATATCCATCAAAATTGATAGTTGCTTGATTTTCAGATCCTGGCTTATCAATCAGTTTAAAGTCACCTATGTTTTTGTCGGCTTTTGCAATGTTTACAATAACTGAAACTTGACCATTCCAGGGGCATTGAACCTCTGAGGGACATCTGGAGTCTTCATCAATATTCAAAAACTGGATTTTCAGACTTTCAGATTGTATCCAGGCTATATCATGCATCTTTAGTTGAAAATGACGATCCAGATTAGTAGTGATTACATTCTTTGATGGATCAGGTGCTGAAAATACTGAAGTAGAGATTGGATAGTTACATGCAACAATGAGTACCGCAATAATTAGAATTCCTAGCATTTTTTTATTCTTGAGCATTATCTTAACTCCAGGCTGAATTATAGTGGTTCTTGATAAATGAGGTACACTCTCAAAACCAAACTCCTTGCCAGTCAAAGGGTAGCCATACCTCGCCCGCTCAGGAAATGCTATATGAATTGGCTGAATGAGGTAGTTAAGGTTGCTTATCAACGGATTATTTACAGATCCAAATACCTTGATGAATTAGTTGCTTTTCATTCGTTGATCGAAGGAAAGTTCCTGCAATCGTGTTAGCAATGGACGTAATGCAGGTGGAGCTGTTATATCATTGCACGATAGCGATATACTCCTATTCCCATTATTTACGGTGAGCTGATAAAAAAATACATCCGGTGAACCATGGGATGTAGGAGCAACCTGACTTGGTATCAAATTAAAAACTCCTGAGTTATCTATCAAACTTAGTAATTCTTGGGACAGTTCTTCCGAAAGCTCGTCAGTATTTGCGCAATACGTTAACAGCAAATTGGCGAAGCCCCCAGAGCACTCAAAGTTAATACGCATCGTAAATCTCCCTTCAATCTGAGTAATTGAGAATATAACCTCCCCTAGCAGCTTGTCGGAGATTCCCCTAAATCCCCCTTAAAAAGGGGGACTTCCGGAAGTTTCCCCCTTTTTAAGGCAGGGCTGATTCATTGGTCGGAGAAAAAGGCTCAAAACCTGCATTCTTCCGTTCGCCCTGGGCAAACTATTGGCAAAGTTCAACGAGAGCATGGGGCTTTGAGTATTATTCTTTTTTCAATGAATCGACCCTGCCCTTTTTAAGGCGGGCTAGGGGGATTTGCCTGGTTTCTCCGACAGCCTCCTCGACCTTTAGAAAAAGGTCGGGGAGGGCACAAGCACTACGAAATTTCAGGATGCTACTGTGCTATGCATTCTAAACTCTATGTCGGCAAACCGACAGCTTTGAATGCAGCTCGAACTGTTTGTGCCGAACCACGAGGCACCTGACCAGTCTTCACCAAACGACGGGCTGCCTGAACCAGTGTGGCGACCGCAGTATTAAAATCTGCTGTAGGTGTCAGCAACTGCAAACCTGTATACCAGATCAAGGCTGCCTTATCTGTTCCAATGTCCATTGCGGTTAGATAAAACGCCTTATTCGGAATACCGCTGTTGATATGTACCCCGCCATTATCCCTTGGTCCAGAATAATAGTCCTTCATGTGCGATGGTTGTGGATCTTTACCCAGCAATGGGTTGTCATAAGCAGTTCCTGGTTCTTTCATGGAACGAAGAGCTTCACCATACAGTTCTGGTCCCATAATTTCACCGCCAATCAACCAATCGGCATCGTGAGCAGTTTGTCCTTTAGCGAACTGGGCAATTGCAGTACCAAAAACATCTGAGAAGCTTTCATTCAATGCTCCTGATTGATTTTGATACTCAAGAGCAGCCGTAAATTGAGTAATGCCGTGGGCTAACTCATGGGCAACAACGTCCAGATCTCCAGCAAAATTCACAAAAATTCTGCCGTCGCCATCCCCGAAGGTCATTTCATCACCATCCCAAAAGGCGTTCATGTACTTGGCACCATAGTGAACATTGAGGATCAGATCCATGCCACGGTTATCAATGGAATCGCGATTCAAAACCTTTTTAAGGTAGTCACGAACGATGCCAGCATTGTCATAAGCCTGATCCACAGCGTCATCAGCACTGGGAGGAGCACCTTCTTGACGGCGAATTGGTGGGACACGTTGTTCCCACTTGTGTTGACAGTCATATACCTGCCGGACAGCATTTCCTGTTCCTGGAACAGCCGTCAAGGAAAAATCAGGAGTCTTACGTTTCCGCTGACTACGCTTTGCTTCACTTGCCTGAGCACTTAACTGAGCTTCTTCTACACCTGCTTTAGCCAGGTGATCGAGGGCGTGGGGAGGAATAAACCCACAAAAACATCCAGATTGATAACACCGATGATGTAATAACATATTTTTCTCCTTAGTTGTCAATGTCGGAAATGTAGTTGTCCACTTGGGAATTGAGTAACTTATTCCCGACGGGTACCCGCTTAAGGCGGGACAGATTGGAAGATACAAAAAGGAACTAAGTTCCTTTTTGTCCCGCCTTGCGGTGGTAGCCTTCCCGACGATGTCTAGTTTCAACCGCAAACCTAGAAGAGACAAATCGATATCGTTTTCAATTAAAATCTTTGCAAAAACTGATTCCAGGGTAAATACGATCATCCGCGTACGTATAGGATGGTGACGATCGCGCAACAAATTATACCTGGAGTAGCCCCAACCTCTCCAGGGCAATCATCACAGCTCCCATACGGGTTTGGACACCCAGCTTTTTGTAAAGATTCTCCAGGTGCTTTCGCACCGTTCCTTCACAGCAATCCAGCACTTTCGCAATTTCGGTATTGCTTTTATCCCTGGCGACCCAGAACAGCACCTCAGCCTCCCGTTGGGTAAGTCCCAGGGATTCCAGAGCCGTGGTCGAGAAGGCTAAGAGTTCTCTTTCCTCCAATAGTAAGGAAATCTCCTCCTTTCTGGTATCGAGAATCCAATAGATGAGCAACTGCTGCTCAGACTGCTCAATATGTAAGGGAATACTAGAACATAGAGCATCCCCGTTAGACGAGCGTTGCAAAATCTGCTGTTTCAACCAGTGATGTAAGCAGATCGGTAAGGTGTTGGACTCCTGGCAGTCAAAATACCGATTTAAAAGCTGTTCAGCCTGAGGAGTCATAAACCGTATCTGTCCATCAACTGTTAAGCTGACGATCGCTCTTTGATTCAGCACATCCCTAAATAGTGTCAAGAGTTGCTGAATCTGGCCAGCAATTCTCATTTTGGCAAAAAGCTATCCAACGGCCAGGAATAGGGGTATGGTAATGCCATCTGAGAGAGCTAAGAGAGCCAGAGCTGTTGAAAAAGGCAGGTTTGTTTAACAGGCTAGTGGACTCGTTTCGCCAGCGTTTGTCGTCGCTACCGGACAAACGCAAGGGCAAGAATAGCCGCTACGGGATGGAAGATGCGGCGTTGAGCGCCTTTGGTGTGTTTTTCACCCAAACGCCGTCTTTTCTGGCCTATCAGCGGAAGATGGCGGACAGTAAGGGGAAAAGCAATGCCCAAAGCCTGTTTGGGGTTCATCAGATACCCAGTGACAACCACATCCGAGATTTATTGGATGGGGTTTCCCCTGAGCAGGTGTTTCCCATGTTCGAGGAAATCTTGCAGGGGTTAGAGGAGCAGGGACAGTTGAACAGCTTTCGGTGCTTAGGAGACCGGCTGTTGGTGGCCTTAGATGGAACCGAATACTTTAGTTCGACCCAAATTCACTGTTGCCAGTGCTCAACGCGCACCCTGAAGTCAGGGAAGATTCATTACTTCCATAGCGTCGTGACGCCGGTGATCGTTTGTCCGGGCAAGAGTCAGGTGATTCCGTTAGTGCCTGAATTTATTCGACCGCAAGATGGTCATGAAAAACAAGACTGCGAGAATGCCGCCGCCAAGCGGTGGTTGAGCCAGCATGGAGAGCGACTTAGGGGGCTGCGAGTGACGGTCCTAGGCGATGATCTCTATTGCCACCAACCCTTGTGTCAGCAGCTGTTAGACCAAGAGGTGGACTTCATCCTGGTCTGTCGAGAGGACTCCCACACCACCCTCTATGACCATCTGCAGGGGATGGCTTTACCCACGGTCACGACCCAACGCTGGACCGGCAAAGTAAACGAAACCTGGACCTATCGCTATCTCAATGGGGTGCCCTTACGGGATGGAGCCGATGCTTTGTTGGTCAATTGGTGCGAATTAACGGTCAGCCGCCCCAATGGTCAGGTGACCTACCACAATGCTTTTGCCACCAGTCATCGCATCAGCGATGACACCGTCGCTGAGATTGTTCGAGCCGGACGGGCCCGATGGAAGGTTGAGAATGAAAACAACAACACCCTCAAGACCAAGGGCTACAATCTGGAGCACAATTTCGGCCATGGCCAGCAGCATTTGGCCTCCTTCCTGGCCACCCTTAACATCCTGTCCTTGTTGTTCCACACCGCCCTGGAGCGGCTTGACCAGAAGTATGCTGTGCTGAGGGCCCACCTCCCCACTCGAAAAACCTTCTTTGATGATCTGCGGGCCTTAACTCGGTACCTGTATTTCGACAGTTGGGATCATCTGCTTACCTTCATGCTCGAGGGGCTAGAGCTAGAAATCCCTCCCAATAGCAGCTGATTCTTTAAAATGAGAATTGCTGGAATCTGGCTGTATCCTAATCCATTGCCACCTGCCTGCATCGGTAAAGGGTGTAGGAAGTTAAGGATGCAGCGATCGCATTGTGTCATATCTGGATTGTCACAACTGGGCATACTCCCTCAAGCAGATCAAGAACCAGATATGCAGCAGGCTAACAACTTATTATACTGACACTTTCCGTGTAACTGCCCTCTACAAGGTATTTATACCGACTGTATCGATATAAATACCCCTAGGCGGGGAGTTATACCGACAGCTTCCGCATAGTACGCCTGAGTTGGGCAATTATGCGGAAATCTTCCGAGAAAATTTAAAATCTGACTACGTAAGGATGTACTATGAATAACATCGCTGATCTCAGTACATCAGTCCTAGCATGTTTCCCTCTCCTAAGTTGTTTGATCAAGTCCGTCAGGTGCTTCGGGTCAGGCATTACTCCTACGAAACCGAGAAAAGCTACATCCACTGGATTAAGCGCTTTATTGTTTTCCACCAGATGAAGCCACCAAGGGAGATGGGTGCTGCCGAGGTAGAAGCGTTCTTAACCAATCTTGCCGTTGAGTTAAAGGTAGCACCCTCCACGCAAAATCAGGCTCTTAGTGCCCTCATCTTTTTGTATCGAGAGGTTTATGGGCAGGATACAGATTGGGGCTTAAATGCTGTGAGGGCAAGGCCAACGCGCTACTTACCAACGGTGCTCTCCCCGGAGGAGGTGCAAGCCGTACTCAGGCATTTATCTGGTGTTTACTTGCTGGTAGCGAAACTGCTTTACGGTAGCGGGTTGCGGCTAACAGAAGGGCTAAAGCTCAGGGTCAAAGATGTAGATTTTAGCCAGCATCAACTGATGATTCGAGATGCCAAAGGTCGCGAAAGTCGGGTAACGGTACTGCCCAGCTCGTTGATGGATACATTAGCGCACCATTTACAGGGCGTACGGCAGCTTCATCAACAGGATTTGGCGCAAGGCTATGGATCGGTTTATTTGCCCTTTGCCCTAGAGCGGAAATATCCTCGGGCTGAGCGAGAGATGATTTACACCCATGTACTCAATCGAGGAGGGCGCGGGGTACAGAGTCCCCTGGATGTGGGGTAAGCTGGAGGGCGATGAAGTGAGTGGTCAGTAGTCAGTAGTCAGAAGCCCTGGCCACCAACTCCCTCACCCTTAGATAGACTTCTCTATCCGCCCTGCGCCCTGCGCCTGTAGCCCCCTCCCCCAGGTCTACAGGCTGAGAGCAAAGCGCAGCGCGATCGGCTACCCACAGTTTAACCCCTTCCGTCGGGTCCAGGGCGGCGGAACGCCCTGGGCGAGGGGGTCCGGGGGAAATCGCCATTCCCCCGGCAAAAGAAATAGTAATCCAGTAGTCAGTAATCAGCGATCAGGAGCTCTTAACACGCAGATTTTCACCCACAGGAAGCTGCTCCTCAAGCATCCACCCTTCAAGCTTAAAGCCAGACAACACCCTATAGGGGCCGGGAAGAGCAGTCTTCCCCATGGCTTCATCCATGTCCCCCCGGCCCATAGTGATCGCAGCCAGGATCTGCCCAGCTCCAGGTCAGGGTTTAACCTGGCCCGATCACTCTCAGGTGATGGGCACGGGCTCAGGCCCTTTGCCCATCCTACCCCGCTGTGATTAGGAGACCTTTGTATCTAAGCTTTTACCCCCAAGCTCAGCATTGAGGCAGAACAACACTCCTCAGAAGGTGACCAACCGCGATCGCAGGGCTGTACACACCGATTTCACCCCCGACAACTGCAATCACAGGGCTGTACACACCGATCACAACCGTGCGCATATCGATCGTATGGGCGTGTTGAGCGATCACGCCCATGCGCATATCGATCACACGGCTGTGCTTAACGATCACACGGCTGTGCTTAACGATCACACCGCTGCGCACATCGATCACACAGGTGTGTATAACGATCACACCGCTGCGCACATCGATCACACAGGTGTGTATAACGATCACACCGCTGCGCACATCGATCACACCGGTGTGTATAACGATCACACGCCTGCAAACATCGATCACAGGGGTGTGTTTAGCATGCACTCAATGGTGATCGCTATACACATAGATCACAACAGTGGTTTTTCGCGCATTTTTAACGATCACACCCCTGTGTTTAGGATGCGCTCAATGGTGATCTTTATGCACATAGACTACAACAATGGTTGCACGCGTGTGTTTAGAATGCGCTTAATGGTGATCGATATATGCATAGATGAAACCTTAGGGTTTTTAGGGCAAATTGTCTTAAAAACAGTAATCAGCGAAGTGAGTGATCAGTGGTCAGTAGTCAGAAGCCCTGGCTACCAACTCCCTCACCCTTAGATAGACTTCTCTATCCGCCTTGCGCCCTGCGCCTGTAGCCCCCTCCCCCAGGTCTACAAGCTGAGAGCAAAGCGCAGCGCGATCGGTGACTACGGCATACAGGTAGGGGCGATCGCTGACTTCTTTGTGCTTTCCGTTGGCTCAATTCCCCAGGCGATAGCCCTCCGCAGCCCTTGTCAATTAGTATTCAAGGGAGGCAAGCTGGTTATCAAAAAAGGGAAGAGAATTGATATAGATAACAAAATAGACAATAGAGATAGATAAAGTTCGGTAGCGAGATTTTTGTCTGCCCTATTGTCCGTCCACTCCCATAAACCCCGTAGAGCTCTATGGGGTTTTCTTTAAAGTGTTAACCCCTGGTGCCAGAGACACCAGGGGCGGTTTATTATAGGGGTTAAAGTATAAAAACTACAAATCGGGTTGACAAATCTATAGTCCCCCGATTTTCTCCGGGGGATAGTCTTAGGTATAGATATTCATCAGAGATTAATAAAATCAGCGGTTATAAAAATTTATGGCTTTTTATCAGGTATCCCATCTTGTCACCTGGTTTGTCGCTGTAGTTCTCTGGCTCCAATCCTTAACCTTTCCGGGCTTATCCATCCTGCGTGGTGATCCATGACTCCTTCCTCTCACCTCCCGCGCCCTGACGATCGGACCGTTTATAGAGATAACCGGTTTGACCGGCTATTTATCTGGTTATTTAGCCGCAAAATGGCTCGGGTCGTGGGGCAAACCTCTCTTCGCCCTGGCTACGAAGGTTTTGTAGATCTTTCCGAGCGCATCATGGCGGGTCGGCCTCCCCAGGAACAGCAGACCTTAGTGGCGATGGTGCTGCGATCTCTGGTGCCAGCCCCGGTATTGATATTGATTCGTCGCCTATTTGCACCGGGCCAGCGGGTGTGTGAACTAAATGCCTGGTTTGCCACCCAGCTATTTGAATGGTTGGTGGGCCCCTGTGAAGTCAGGGAGGTGGAAGTGCCCGACTCCCAGGGGCAGCTACGCCGTCAGTACAGTGGAGTGCATATTGAAAAATGCCGTTATCTGGAGGCCACGGGTTGCGTGGCCATGTGTGTTAATCTCTGCAAGGTGCCTACCCAGGATTTTTTCACCCGGGATTTTGGTATTCCCCTGACCCTGACTCCCAACTTTGAGGACTTAAGTTGCGACATGGTCTTTGGCCAACCGCCGCCGCCCCTGGTGAGTGAGGCGGTCTACCAGCAGCCCTGCCTTACCCAACGCTGCTCTACGGCGGCATCTTCCCGCCGTCCCTGCCCTGGGGTCAGGTTGGATCAGCCCCATCAGTAACACCTACGCCTGGCTCTGTTTCTATGATTGATCTTCAGCAATTGACTGGCAAACAACGTTATTTTGTCCAGACTCTACAAAGGCAGCCAGTCGTAGCCAGTCTGCGATCGCTCTGTGCGGAACACCATTTTGACTTTAATTTTATCAACGGTTTTTTGCTCAGCGGCGTACTGGAAGGGTATGTACAGTGGCAGGAGCATTCCCATCAAAGCTGGAGTTTAACCCCCAGGGCGACGGCGACGGGAGCAAGGCTGCCGGGGGTGGCTCTGGCGGAACAACTATTGCAGGGAATTCGGGATCGTTCGCTGCTGCAAGCAGCTCTGGCCCAAGACTTTAGCGTTAACTACGGGGCACTCCGACGGGAACAGGCTGTAGAATTGCAAGACGGCGATGGAGAGGGCACGATTACCGTCCTTAAACCCGCTGTTTTGGCCGCCTATCAGCAACGTCAGGCCACCCTCTCAGCTATAGCCGCGGGCGCAACTGCCGATCAAATTTCTCCTGTTTCTGTGGAGTGGTTAGAACAGCAGGGCTACCTCAGTCGCCGGGTTGAGAACGACTACAGTCTCCAGGTGCTGCCAGCCCTACTAAATCTGGCTTTAAGTGATCAGGTTACCTCCCTGACCAGTGACTTGATTGTGTCTGGGCAATGGCGTCAGATCGATCTGAAGCCCTACGACATTGAGGCGGCAGTGCCCGACATTCCCTATGGTCGACCCACTATCCTGAGCCTATGTATTCAACGAATTCGAGATATTTTCTTGAATATGGGCTTTGATGAAATGACCGGCTACATTGTAGAGTCGGCCTTTTGGAATTTTGATGCCCTGTTTACCCCTCAAGATCATCCGGCGCGAGAGGTACAGGATACCTTTTACCTGGCCCATCCCCAAACCCTGGCCCTACCCTGCAATCGCACCCTAATCGAAGGGGTTAGGCAGGTTCATGAAGCCAACTATGGGGGTGAGTGGACGGAGGCGGAAGCCAGTCGAGCCATTCTACGGGCCCATACCACCACTTCTACGGCTCGTCGTCTGTACCAGCTACAGGGGCAGGGAGGAAAATATTTTTCCATTGATCGGGTATTTCGCAATGAAACCCCCGATCGCACCCATCTGGTTGAATTTCATCAGATTGAAGGGGTTGTGATTGGCGAGTTATTGAGTGTACGCACCTTAATGGGCTATCTAACCTACTTTTACAACCGTCTGGGGTTTACCGACCTTAAGTTTAAGCCCACCTACAATCCCTACACCGAACCCTCCCTGGAGGTATTGGCCTACCATCGCCCCAGCGATCGCTACATCGAGGTTGGTAACTCTGGTCTATTTCGCCAGGAAATGCTAGAACCCCTCGGCTGCGGTCACCGATCCACCGTGGCCTGGGGCCTGGGGCTAGAGCGGATGGCGATGCTGCTCTATAACGTAGATAAGCTATCGGATTTAATTGGACCCGAGATTCACCTGGGCTAGGGGTCAGGGATTACCTACTGGAGGTCACCTATAGCTAGGCGCTAATCAAGGGGTGGTTTTAGCTTTAAAGTCGGCCTTTACCAGGGCACTGACCGCGGCTTCTGGGTCCTTGACTCTAAACTGGGCCCCCAGGCGCACAAATTGTCGCTGCTGTTGGCCGCCAATCACGGCGATCACTGGCACCCGAGCTGCCTTAGGATCTTCTCCCTGGTGACTGCGCAGCACGTTGCGGAGCCGGTGCTGCTGCTCGATATCTCCTGCCAGACTGGGGTCCAGTTCTACCATTACCATGCGTACGTCTTCAATGGGTTCGGCGTCGTCGATAATTAATTGCACCCGATCGTCGCGGCGATCGGCCTTACCCCACACCATCAGGCGGCGATCGGTAATCAGGTGCTGACCGATTCGCTCAAAGGACTTAGGAAAAACCACCGCCTCCGACTGACCAGTCAGGTCTTCGATCTGCAGAATGGCCATGCGATCGCCTTTTTTAGTGATTACGGGCTTAACCCCCGCCAGCAAGACAATGGCGCTGAGGGTAACATTGTCAGGCTGTTCGTGGAGTTCTGCTAGATTAATAGGGGCTAATACCCTGGCGGAACGTTGTACTGCTTTGAGGGGATGGTCAGAGATATAGAAGCCCAGTAGCTCCTTTTCCTGGCGCAGTTTCTCCTGGGATTCAAAGTCTGGCACTGGACTTGCCTGGGGAGCCGCTTCGTAGCCTCCCCCGAGGAACCGGAGGTGGCGGTTACCATCATATCGAAGAGGTTACCCTGGCCCACTTCCCGGTCTTTAGCACGACCCTGACACCACTCCACGATTAGCGGTAGATCCAGCATTAGCTGGTGCCGATTAGGATTTAATCCATCCAGGGCACCGGAGAGAATTAAGGCTTCCAGGGCGCGGCGGTTAACGGTATGGAGATCGATGCGATCGCACAGTTCGGCCAAACTGGTAAAGGTTCCATCGGTTTCCCGGCCATGGAGAATCGCCTCGATCGCTCCTAAACCCAGGTTGCGAATGGCCGATAGGCCAAACAGAATGGTATTACCCTGGGGGTAAAGTCTACCAGCGATCGATTGATATCGGGAGGTAAGACCTCTATACCCATGGCAATACAATTGGCAATATGCATCTGTACCTTATCTTGATCGCCACTATTGGAGGTCAGTAGCGCCGCCATATACTCCACCGGGTAGTTGGCTTTGAGATAGGCAGTTTGAAAGGTGACAAACCCGTAGGCCGTAGAGTGGGATTTATTAAAACAGTTAGAGGCCACCTCACCGCTAGCCAGCAAGAAATTATGGTCTTGCACCAGGCCAATATCGTAAACCGGCTGTACCCCCAGGGACTGACGACTCAGAATTTTGGCCATAGCTACCTCTAGACAGATTGGGTGGGAAGGCACCGGTGAGGGCTATCCATCCCATTATTGAGTTGGCCCTATCTTAGCAAACCAAATTCAGCAAACCAAACTGAAAACCTGGTTTCCCATCCTTCAGCCCTCCAGTTGAGCCCGATGTTCGCCAGGGTCAGGGAGAAGCCTGATCATACAAGTCAAATTTGGCCTCTCCAGGCCAGTAATCTGATAGAGGGAGCTGCGATCGCGGGGGAAGGGGCTGCCATAGGGTTAGGGAGGAGCGATCTGTTCTGGAAAATACCGTCAAGCTAGCCGTCGTCGCTCCCCTGCTAGATTTGTCAGGGCTTTTTCTGCCACCTTTTTATGTCAGTACAGAAAACTCTGTAGAAATTGAAGCCAGGGATGAGACCACTGTGGTGCGGGGTCGCATTGACATCCTGGTGATCAAGGACCAGCTTTGGTTACTGGTGATTGAGTCAAAGCGAGCCGAGTTCTCCCCAAGGTTGGCATTCCCCAGGTGCTCTCCTATATGCTAGCTGCTCCCCAGAGGGGGTTGCCCCTCTATGGGCTGGTTACGAATGGCACCGATTTTGTTTTTCTGAAGCTCCTGCGACAAGACCATCCCCTCTATGCCCGCTCGCGGCAATTTATTTTGGCACAGGATCATGACTTAGAACAGGTTTTACAAATCCTCAAGCGCCTTGCCGGCATTGTTGCTCAACTATAGAGAGGGGCTAGCTCAAGAACATCTCCCGGATAAGGCATTCGCGAGACTTGAGTTGCTTCGTTACCTGGAGCACTCAATTCTAAGATTCTGGGGATAGCTGGGGTAGGGGATCGGTCAAACCAGGGATGGCCTGTAGGGGCGCTTCGATCTGCACCTGCATTGTATTGTTCATCAGCGCGAAGAATACGTACTGCGATACCAGATGTATCAGGTCCACCAGTTCCTGGTCCTTCAAACAACTGCGGTAACCTGCCCAAGCGCTAGGGCTGACCGTTCGCTGGTTCACCATCTCATCAGTCAGGTATAGCAGGCTGGTTTCCCGTTGGTTAAAGGTGGTTTCATAGCGGCCCTGGCGGACTGCTTGCAACTCATGGTCATCAATACCGAACTCGCGGCCGACCGGTACATGGTGTTTCCAAACGTAGTCACTACGGTAAAGACAAGCCATGCGCAGGATCACTAACTCCTGTTCTCGCACGGTTAGGCCCATCTTCGATTTACAGGTCACCCAGTAATCGAGGAATGGCCCCATGGTGTCGGGGTTATGCATAATCTCCCCCAGCACATTACTGGGAAAACCCGATCCTTTCAGGCCAGAACCAGGAATGCGCTCAAGGATAGCAATCCAGTCAGGGCGCAGGTCCTTCATAGATTGGGGCGCGATGCGCGGCGCAGTCTCGATGGGGTTTACCGGTGGCAAATCCCTGGGGTGCAGCAGACGAGTCAGCCAGCTTGCCTGACCCTGCCCTGTACCGAATAACCGGGACCTAAGCCTTCTGGCCAAAGCTACCATGGGATTCATCTTTCACTCCTTGGGACGTCTGTTGGACCCAGGCTCGAAAACCTCGAGCCAGGCTGGCCAGGTTGTGCTTTTCACCCGCTGGCGGATCATCAACGATATTGGCACCTCTAGCACACACCCGTGGATGGGGAAAGCTATCGGGTGGATCCGGGATGGTTTCCATTACCCGTGCCAGGGACCGGTATATTGGCGCCAGGGGGATACTTTCGGCTGTGCCAACCGATGCGCCCACATGATTGTTAAGCACGTACCAATATAGATTGACCGGATAGCTGGCTAGCAAGTGGTCCTTCATCGAGCTCATCTGGGCGTTTTGATCACCATCCACCACCACCACCTCCAGATCGGGGCGGCTGTGGGCGAGGGCCCAACCGATTGCCAGGGTGCCTCCCATGTAGCCTAGATTGTAGAAATTACCCCAGCGGTCAGCGACGGATTGGGCTGCTCGAGATGTGTAGCCATTACAAAAAGAATCGCTGCCTTTGGATGGGCCGCCACGATCGCGGCGATCGCCTGGTCGCGATGGACCGCACCAGTGAACCCTAGGGAAGCCGGTAGGGATAAATCCCCCTTACTGGCCCGCAGAGCTTCAAGTGGTTCGATGGTGATGGCTGGAAAGGACGGTGCCAGCTGGGCTGTAATGGTTTTACGAAAAACAGCTGGCGAGAGCTTCAAGACGCCCACACCGCCGGCCTGGGCTACCGATAGGGAAGCACGGACCTGATCTAAAAGGCAAGCGCCGGAGTAGGAGCCAAACACAGAGCTGGAGTCACCGAAAATAGACGCCGTCAGTTCATCGGTCCGCCGACCAATCTCTTGATGGGGCTCGCTACTGTCGTCAGGATAGGAACCCCGGTAAGTCACGATCACCGCCACAGGAATCTGGTAAATCGCCGGGCTGACTAAGGTCAAAAAGCCATCGCCAGCATTGAGTAGACCTGAGTTTTGCATATGCACCAGGGCTGGCTGGCCCGTTCCGAAAAAAACACCGGCGGCCATACCGGGCAGGTTACCTTCGTGGTTAGACATGGTTAATCGCAGTGAGCCTGCCAGGGAAGCCTGAGCCGCGAGCCACTGCCAGGTGTCGGTGATAGAGCAGGGCACGGACAAAATATCCCTGATACCCAACCGTAGGTACTCTTGCAAAAGCTCAACATCTGATGTCAAGGCTTTTTCTCCACCCATGTTCTAACCCTGGTGCCCCGTTAGTTGATCACCTCACCTGATCAATAGCCCATTCTGCCCGGGTTTGGCAGGCGGCTGCCTCTGTTCAAACGCTCTTTTAGATTAGCAGCCTGGTCAAGGGTAGAGATAAGCCTTGACAGGGTAAGATTTATGGCAGAGTTTCATAGCTTTGGCCAAAATCCTAAGGGTCGGGTGAATTGATGGCCGGCGGCGGCAGTTTGCCTGGCTACGGCCATACCTCAGCGGGCAGGGGCCCCGGAGCAGGAGTAGGGAAATTGTGATGACCACATCGGAAATAGTTCTATACGGTAATTGGCGATCCTCCTCTTCCCAACGGGTGCAAATTGGCTTGAGGCTAAAACAGCTATCCTTTAGCTATCAACCGATTGACCTGACTGCCGGAGAGCAACAGCAACCAGCCTTTCGGCAGATTCATCCAGGGGCCCAGGTACCGGTCTTAGTCATCGATGGGCAGGTGATCAGCCAATCTCTGGCGATTTTAGAAGCCCTGGAGGAATACTTTCCCGGGGTGGGGCAACGACTGCTACCGGAGCACCCCAGGGATCGTTGCCAGAGCCGAGAAATTGCGCTGTTTGTCACCTCCATGATGCAGCCCTTTCAACTGCCAGGGGCTACCCGGCGACGCATGGTTGAGGATTTTGACCTGGATCATCAGCCCGGTGGGGCCAGGGAAGCCTGCGATCGCTTTACCCGTCATCATTTGGGGGCTACTTTGCCAGAGCTAGAACGGCTGGTAGCTCGCCAGGCGGGAAGCTTTTGCGTTGGCGACCAACCTAGCCTGGCGGATTGCACCGTCTTTCCCCAGTTAATCGCTGCCAGCCGGTTCGGCCTGGATATTAACCAATTTGCTAACCTCGCTCGGATTTATCAACATTGCCTGACCGTACCCGCCTTTCGAGAATCCCAGCCCGAATCCCTGGCGGATGCCCCCACGGCGGTGGCGACGGCTCAACCCCCACCAACCAGGCCAGGGCTGACTGCGGCCAGCCTGGATTACAAGGAGCCCTCCGAGGCGATCCGCCAATACCTGCTGACGGTGAACTCACCGATTCCCCAGTGGGAGTGGGTACGAGCCGAAACCTTACGACATTTTGGCCCCATCGCCACCAAAATGACGGCCCTGGAGGTTTGCTTTTTGCTGCGCTGGCTGGTCCGCACCCTCCAGGCCAGGACGGTGATTGAGGTGGGGGTGTTTACCGGCTCCTCCTCTCTGGCTTTGCTCGATGGTCTGGGGCCCGAGGGGCGTCTGATGGCCTTTGATGTCTCTCCAGACTATACGGCGATCGCCCAGCAGGCTTGGGTACAGGCGGGTTTTAGCGATCGGGTGGATCTTCGGCTGGAGGATGCTGCCCAGGGTCTGCCCCGGCTCCAGAGGGATGCCAGGGTGGTGGGTCAGGTTAATTTAGCCTACGTAGATGGCCTGAATAGCCAATATCATCAGAACTACGAGGACCTGCTGCCGCTAATGGCCAGGGGAGGAGTGGTGGTTTTAGATAACGTGCTTTGGAAGGGGGAGGTGGCCCAAACCACTGCTCTCCAGCACCCCGACACCCTGGCCCTGAGGGCAATTAACACCTGGGTCAGTCAGGACCCCCGGGTAGATTGCACCCTGCTTGGCTTAGGGGACGGCCTCACCCTGGCCACCTTGAAATGACCGACAAGCAATGACCGACCAACTCCGGCTGCGCTGCTTCCCCAATCAGCCCCCAGCCCACCTACCCTACGGCTTTCAAGGGCATCTTTACCGGGGTAAGGTCTACCCACCCTTCATCGAAGGTCTGGCCACCGATACCCTGGCCCGGGTCTGGCAGACCAATGGGCAAGATACCCTGATCTGCTCCCACCAGAAGGTGGGAACTCACCTGGTGAAACGGTTTCTGGTGGAGTTATTGGCGGCGGTGGGGGGCTTTTCCCCCAGCCATCCCTGCCATAGTCGGGATCTGGGCCATGGGGCTGTGCCCTGGCCTGAGGTGCTCTACTCCCAATCGGGG
The DNA here is from genome assembly GCA_041879365.1 of Nodosilinea sp. LVE1205-7. GTDB lineage: Bacteria > Cyanobacteriota > Cyanobacteriia > Phormidesmidales > Phormidesmidaceae > Nodosilinea. The sequence goes on from CP089923.1 coordinate 1,213,712, forward strand.
CCGGGGGGTGGGAGGACCACCTGCAAACCCTGGGGGAGGGGCCCCGACTTTGGTACACCCATTGTTGTTTTGAGGACCTGCCCCTACAGCGGATTCATCCCCATACCCGGTTTATTCTGGTCTACCGGGATCCTAAGGATGTGGTGGTTTCCCAGTACTTTTTCTATCGCCGCCATCCTCTGCTGGGGGTTAATCCTGATCTGACCCTGGAGGCCTTTGTCGATCTATTTCTAGCCGGAACCCTCTACTTCGGTGATTACCATCACCATGTTCTAGGCTGGCTGGGGCAGCGGGGTCAGGCGATTGCGGCGGACCGGTTCTTGGTGCTGCGCTATGAAGACCTGGTGCTGGATAAGCTGACATCGGTGGATCGGATTGCCAGATTTATGGTGCCTGGCCTCAGCCTGAATGAGGCCAGCCGCGATCAAATTGCACATCGGACAGAGTTTGACGTAATGAAGGCGGAGTTGACTCGCCATCCTCAGAGTTTTCACTTCAGGCCGGAAAACTACTTTCGATCAGGCCGCACCCATGATTGGGAGAATCACCTATCCCCAGCTTTGGCAGCATCCATTGATCAGAAAACCAGAGATCTGTGGGCGGCCGTCCTAAATCCCTGATCCTATCCAAGAGCATGGCTATCGGCGGGCATCTCCCTATTCTCAGACCCTTCCTTAATCTGTACCCATAGTCAACCCATCCCCACCGGTTAACCCTGGATAATGGCAGGCTGGAACTTCAACTCCCCTGTGAGCTGTCACCATAGGAGGTCAGACGGGTATGGCGATCGTAGTCGCCCAGGACCGCTGAGGTAAAGCCAAAGTCAGTAATGGCAAGGATAACCAGTTCTTCGGTAGCGGCAGTATTACGGGTTTGGTGAACAATCCAACGGGGTACAAAAATAATATCCTGTGCCTTAATTGGAGTCCAATGATCGCCAAGACGGATGTCACCAGTGCCCGCCAGCACCACAAAGAGAGACTCGTGGGCGTGCCTGTGGAGCTCGTTATTTTTCCCCGGTGCGATGCGGAGAAGCCGCGGATCCATTGTCTGAGTCTCAGGGAATCCGATCCGGTCAACGGTGAAATCGATATTGAGTTTCTCGTTGCGGTTAACGTACATCGACTTGCCGTTCCCAGAGGCGTTAGTCACCCAGACACTGGGGGATAGTTCCTGGCCCAGGGGATGGCGTAATTTGACCGTTTGAATCAGTTTTTGCAGTGCTTCAGACAGGATTTCAGTCATGGCAGTTCCTATGGATGAGGATGGAAAACAGATTAACGGTGCAGCCAGAGACGCAGGAGCAGCCGAGGTGCAGTGGGGTCATCCACGTAGGCGTCGCGATCGTGGGCTGTTGTCCTGTTGTTGATAAAGAGAAAGTCGCCAGGATTCAGGTGAATGGCCAGCACATGCTTCGGATCTTCGAGGGCGGCGTCAAGGGCGTCGAAGGCCTCAACATCAAGCGGGTCAAGCCTCTCTCCGATACGTCCATGGCCCTTTTCAATCCAATAGCGCATGTAACGCAATGACAAATGTCCCCTGTAGGAAAAGACTGGAAAGCGGTTCTGCCTGACATGGTCGAGATCACGGTTACCACCCGGGGTCACCACATCCCGCACGAAGGAGTGATAAAGTCGCTCCAATAGCTGGGGGTGACGAACCCGCAAGACCTCATGGGCTTGGGCCGCAGAAGCTAACCGAGAGCATCCGCCCTCGGGGGCCTGGCGCACACAGGCAAGGCCAACAATGCCAGGGCATACGCTCTTGCCAGAGGAATCCGTGTGCATACCCGTTGATTCCCGGGTCTGGGAGACCGGAATCGGTCTATCCCGGTAGGATGCACCGGAGTCCTGAACCTCGTAGAGTCGACCATAGGTGTCAATAGTCGATCCTAAGGCCAGGGCTATTTTCAGATAGGTGAGGCGGAGCGCTAGCTGGGGCAGGGCTGCCAATCCTCGCACCCAGGCCACACCGGTACCCTGGTCAATTTCGCGCCCCATGGCCTTGGCGAGGGCGTCCAGCCCAGGTGTCTGAACCGAGTCACGCTTGAGCGCCTCGACCGGGTCCTCCACCCTATGGGCCCAGTGTTCAAGGGTCTCAATTTCCTGGAGTACCGCTATCGTCGGCTGAAACTGCCAACTGGTGCGATCCTCCATATCACGGGCAAGCCATGCCAGGGGAGCAACCCGTTCCTGGGACGCCACCCGGATCATCCTACTTCCACCCGGAAAAGCAGGTGGAGGGGCAACCCGTAGAGCGGCTCAAAAAAGGCGGGATCAAGGGCGACGTGCTCCTCGGTGACCCTCAATTCCACAATCCTGGGCAGTAGGGTAAAACCACTCGCCGCCAGCGCCCCAAAGTAGTCGGAGAAGGTTTTATGCACGCAGCGCACTGGCACCGGGATACCGTCGCGACGCCAGATCTTGCCTTCGTAGGTATGATCAACCCCCGCAAAGTAGTTCATGCCCTCCGTCGCGAAGAAAAGGGCGCCACCGGTGGACCCATATAGGGAAAACAGGGGTGGGGTACGGTAAAAACAAAGCGGCCACCCGGGGCAAGCAGAGATCGAACCCTCCCCATGACCGAGGTCATAGCAGCGCGACTCAGATAGTTGAAAAGGAAAACCGCCATAGCCCGATCAAAGGTCTCCCGAGGAAATTGACTAAAACAGGCGGCATCGCTAACCTCAAAGGCCATAGCACAGGTGGTCTCGGCCAGTATCGCCTGACGGGCGATGTACACCATCTGACTGGAGATATCCACACCGAAGACGGAAGCTGCTCCCGCCTCCGCCAGACGCCGCGCCAGATAACCTTCACCGCAACCAAGGTCGAGGATGTGGGCACCTGCGATCGGGCCCAGCTCTTCCAGTACAAAGGGGCGGGCTGTAAAGTCACTGAGCAGAACCCGCTGATCCCGCTTCCAGTTGGACGCCTCGGCGTTGTAGATAGCCTCCGTTGGTTGAGCCTGCATTAGATTACCTCCTGCGCACAATCTGGATTCATTGCACGTTCGTATAGCCAATCCCAAAAGGCAGTGCGCAGTTGGAGGGATTTGAGCATACCTCGACGCAGGCCCAAGCGACCCGATTGACTTTGGGCAAAGTCGGTGGAAATCGCCTGGAGCGTCGCTTGATGATGATCGTCTACCGTCGTGTGCAGCAGGAAAAAGACGGTGTCCCGTGGACTTAGACCCTGAAGGTGATTAATTGCCGCTACCAGGGGTTCGTAGATTACGCGCACAATATTCTCTGTGCCCAGCCCGAAGGCGCCAACCGCCTCGGCAGGGGATCCGAAGGCAAGGATTTGTAAAAAAAGCTCCCGCCAACATACGACTTGATCATGCTCAGCAGTAAGTTCAAGATCGACGCCTCAGGGCATCGGAAAAACGCTCGAAGAGCAAGGGATGGGGTATACCGTCAATCCACTCACGCTCTATGCCCTGGGACGCCAATACTGCGAATTCCCCATCATCGTAAACACCAGACTCCTCCGTCAGGTTCTCCAAGAGGGCTTTACGATGTATGGGGTTTTCAAGTCGGGAAATGACAGTTGTGAGGTAGCGGGGGAAGTGGACCGAGTAGCCGTAGTAATGACGAGCAAAGTCCCTCAGACTCCATGCCATATCCGGTAGCATAGCTTCTGCGAGTGCTTTCAAATAAGGATGGCGCACAGCGCGGTGACGCAGAGACTCTTCGGCCAGCCCCATAACAAAGAGTTCACTGCTGTTGGTATTGATGCTGTTTACACCTATGATTTCTTCTTGATTTATCGACTGTATTGTCATTTTGCAGCTCTGTCTTAATCGCCTGATTGTCCTATCTCCCGATCCAAGGCACAGATTAATCAGTAGAATTCTTTTTCCTACACTCCCCAGGAATCTGGCTATAGCGGTTCATGAACGCATGAGATACACACCAACTGAGTAAGAATCTCTCAGTTTATAGCTCTGGGCATCACGCTCGTACCTCATCCGGGCAAAAATCGCTATATATCAATTAATTAATTGATAGAAGTGCCTGAATGAACCGTAAATATTTTAAAAAACCTTTGAGGTGTAATAAATTATACTTGCCAAGTGTCTTTAATATGATACTGAAACTAGATTTATTATACCTTTCTCCCTGATTATGGCCTACGTCAGCAATTCTCATTTTAAAGAATCAGCTGCTATTGGGAGGGATTTTCAGTTCTAGCCCCTCGAGCATGAAGGTAAGCAGATGATCCCAACTGTCGAAATACAGGTACCGAGTTAAGGCCCGCAGGTCATCAAAGAAGGTTTTTCGAGTGGGGAGGTGTGCCCTCAGCACAGCATACTTCTGGTCAAGCCGCTCCAGGGCGGTGTGGAACAACAAGGACAGGATGTTAAGGGTGGCCAGGAAGGAGGCCAAATGCTGCTGGCCATGGCCGAAATTGTGCTCCAGATTGTAGCCCTTGGTCTTGAGGGTGTTGTTGTTTTCATTCTCAACCTTCCATCGGGCCCGTCCGGCTCGAACAATCTCAGCGACGGTGTCATCGCTGATGTGATGACTGGTGGCAAAAGCATTGTGGTAGGTCACCTGACCATCGGGGCGGCTGACCGTTAATTCGCACCAATTGACCAACAAAGCATCGGCTCCATCCCGTAAGGGCACCCCATTGAGATAGCGATAGGTCCAGGTTTCGTTTACTTTGCCGGTCCAGCGTTGGGTCGTGACCGTGGGCAAAGCCATCCCCTCAAGATGGTCATAGAGGGTGGTGTGGGAGTCCTCTCGACAGACCAGGATGAAGTCCACCTCTTGGTCTAACAGCTGTTGACACAAGGGTTGGTGGCAATAGAGATCATCGCCTAGGACCGTCACTCGCAGCCCCCTAAGCCGCTCTCCATACTGGCTCAACCACCGCTTGGCGGCGGCATTTTCGCAGTCTTGTTTGTCGTGACCATCTTGCGGTCGGATAAATTCAGGCACTAGCGGAATCACCTGACTCTTGCCCGGACAAACGATCACCGGCGTCACGACGCTATGGAAGTAATGAGTCTCCCCTGACCTCAGGGTGCGCGTCGAGCACTGGCAACAGTGAATTTGGGTCGAACTAAAGTATTCGGTTCCATCTAAGGCCACTAACAGCCGGTCTCCTAAGCACCGAAAGCTGTTCAACTGTCCCTGCTCTTCTAACCCCTGCAAGATTTCCTCGAACATGGGAAACACCTGCTCAGGGGAAACCCCATCCAATAAATCTCGGATGTGGTTGTCACTGGGTATCTGATGAACCCCAAACAGGCTTTGGGCATTGCTTTTCCCCTTACTGTCCGCCATCTTCCGCTGATAGGCCAGAAAAGACGGCGTTTGGGTGAAAAACACACCAAAGGCGCTCAACGCCGCATCTTCCATCCCGTAGCGGCTATTCTTGCCCTTGCGTTTGTCCGGTAGCGACGACAACCGCTGGCGAAACGAGTCCACTAGCCTGTTAAACAAACCTGCCTTTTTCAACAGCTCTGGCTCTCTTAGCTCTCTCAGATGGCATTACCATACCCCTATTCCTGGCCGTTGGATAGCTTTTTGCCAAAATGAGAATTGCTGGACCAAAACAAAGCGCCCTCCGAGGAGGGCGCTTTGTTAACAAATCATGGAGCTAAAATCTAGCCGATGATTTCAGGAGCCTGAGCCGCAGCTAGGTCCAGAGGGAAGTTGTGAGCATTGCGCTCGTGCATCACTTCCATACCCAGATTCGCCCGGTTAATCACGTCAGCCCAGGTACCAATCACCCGACCCTGAGAATCCAGAATCGATTGGTTGAAGTTGAACCCGTTCAGGTTGAAGGCCATGGTGCTGATGCCCAGGGCGGTGAACCAAATCCCTACCACAGGCCAGGCACCCAAGAAAAAGTGCAGGCTGCGGCTATTGTTGAAGCTGGCATATTGGAAGATCAACCGACCAAAGTAGCCGTGGGCCGCCACAATGTTGTAGGTCTCTTCTTCTTGGCCAAACCGATAACCATAGTTCTGAGACTCAGTCTCGGTGGTCTCACGCACCAGAGAAGAGGTCACCAAGGAGCCGTGCATGGCGGAAAACAAGCTACCACCGAACACTGCCGCCACACCCAACATGTGGAAGGGGTGCATCAGAATGTTGTGCTCAGCCTGGAACACCAACATGAAGTTGAAGGTCCCAGAAATACCCAGAGGCATACCATCGGAGAAGGAACCTTGACCAATGGGGTAAATCAGAAATACAGCGGTAGCAGCAGCCACAGGCGCAGAGTAGGCTACGCAAATCCAGGGACGCATACCTAAGCGGTAGCTCAGTTCCCATTCCCGACCCATGTAGCAGAACACACCGATCAAGAAGTGGAAAATCACCAACTGGTAAGGACCACCGTTGTACAGCCACTCATCCAGGGAAGCCGCTTCCCAGATGGGGTAGAAGTGCAGACCAATGGCGTTGGAGGAAGGAACTACGGCACCAGAAATAATGTTGTTGCCGTACATGAGGGAGCCAGCTACGGGCTCACGGATACCGTCGATGTCCACAGGGGGAGCAGCGACGAAGGCGATGACGTAGCAAGCGGTGGCAGCTAGCAGAGTAGGAATCATCAGCACGCCGAACCAGCCAATATAAAGGCGGTTTTCGGTGCTGGTTACCCACTGACAGAACTGCTCCCACAGGGAAGCGCTCCGTTGTTGTTGTAGAGTCGTTGTCATGATGGTAAGAAGTGCGGGTTTACAAAGAAAGTTACCGTAATGGCCCAGGGCCAGGGGTAACGAGGTATGTATATCCCTACCTTAACCGAACTGTTACGGTTTGTAAAGAAGCCTGAGCAAATCTTAAAAGGGGGATGTCAGTGGCTGGGTCGTCCTGAGATTATTCCTGCGGGGCGACGGGATCGATCTGACTCTCCAGCCAATGGAGGTAGGGACTAAACCCGGCCACAATGGGCAAGGCAATAATTTCTGGAACCTCGTAGGGATGGTGCTGGGTAATGAGCTGGGTTAAATCGGTGAGGCCCCGCAGATCGGTTTTAATGACTAACTGCCACTCCCTCTCGCTCTGGAGGGTTTCCTGCCAGCGATAGATAGATTGGATGGGGTTAAGACTGACGCAAGCCGCTAACCGGCTCTCCACCAGTTGGCGGGCCAGGGCCAAACCGTTAGCTTCGCTGTCAATTGTGACCAGGACGATGCCCAGGTTTTGCCCTGGGCTAAGGAGGTCCTTTAGATTGTGGGTATCTCTGGCCATCGCCCCTAGTTCTCCACTTGGTAGCCAAAGTCCTGCAGGCGGTTCCGGGATTGCCGCCAACGGGGCACTACCTTGACAAAGAGCTCTAGATATACCGGTCCCATCACCAGTTTCTGAATCTGCTGGCGAGCTTCTGATCCGATGATTTTTAGCATTGATCCCTGCTTACCAATCAGAATTCCCTTTTGAGAATCCCGTTCAACGTGAATTGTGGCTAGAATGCGGGTGATGGTATCGGCTTCTTCCACCCGATCAATGGCGATCGCCACCGAGTGGGGGACTTCTTCCCGAGTATGGAGCAAAATCTGCTCCCGAATTAACTCTCCCATAATGAACCGTTCGGGCTGATCGGTAACCAGGTCGGGGGGTAGTAGTAGGGCCCAGGGGGCAGATGAGCCATCAACTGGGTTAACAGCGGTTCGAGAGAATTAGTTTGTAAAGCCGAAAATTTTACCAGGGGCCAATTATAGGCTGCAGCCAAATCTGTGTAGCTTCCATTCAGGCTATCAGCCTGGGTTGACTGAAGGTCCACCTTATTGACACCGACAATGACAGGATTAGGGCTCTGGGCGAGCAAATCTGCTACAAATTGGTCGCCTCGCCCCGCCGCTACTGATCCGTCTACTACAAATAGGGTCAGATCAACCGCTTCAATGGCCAGACGAGCATTTTTTACCAGGATTTTGCCTAATTCGTGATGGGGTTTGTGAATGCCCGGGGTATCGACAAAAATAATTTGGGCCTGTTCGGTGGATAAAATTCCCCGCAGACGGTTACGAGTAGTCTGGGCGGTGGGGGAAGTAATCGCTACCTTCTGGCCGACCAGCCCATTCATCAGGGTAGACTTACCCACATTGGGACGGCCCACAATCCCCACAAAGCCCGACTTGAATTCTGGAGGTGGGGTAGGAATGGGGTTGTAGCCAGGAGAATCGAGGGTAAAGACCATGGACAACTATGATAAAAATACTTTTAGGATACAACTATTGCCCTGGCCCACTGGACCTGCACCAGAGCTTTCGAGATCTCAGACTCTCAGGTTGGCTTGGTGAAACGAGCCATGATCCGGTTAGCTAATTGACCGATTTCGGGAATTGGTAAGGTTAGAGCAATTAGGATAAAGGCTACCAGGCCCACAGCCCCCGGTATCAAAAGCTGTGAGAGCAGGACAACAAAGCCAGTCAGACCGAACCAGTGCTGTAAAGTCTGCAGGGTGATCCAGGCTAGCCCTCCGGCTACAGCACTAACTCCGGCTAGGGCGAAGATTGCTCCTGTTAAGGATTTTAAGGGTAGGCCCCCTAACCGCTGATGCAGGATGAGCAACAGGATCAGGGTGGCGAACAGATTCACCCCTACCGTTGCCAGCACCAGACCTGGTGCCCCCAACCACTGGATAAACCAGTAATCTAACAGGGCATTGAGGCCAATATTAATGAAACTAATTTTAAAGGGGGTTTGACCGTCGCCCATGGCATAAAAGACCCGTACCAGTACATCTCGAGCCAAATAGATAAACATACCCAGCCCATAGACAATTAGCAGGGAAATAACCAGGTTGGAGGCTTTTTGATCAAAGGCTCCCCGTTCGTAAATAACCCGTACCAGAGGGGAAGCCAGCACTACAAACAGCACTCCCAGGGGCAGCATGGTGATGGCGGTAAATAGTAAACTCTGGCGAATTCAATCCTTTAACTCAGGCCAATGGAGGGGATCGGCCAGGCGAGCAAAAATCGGTAAAAAAGGCACCAGAATCACGTTGGAAATGATACCCAGAGGAGTTTGCACCAGCAGGTTGGCGTAGCTGAGGGCGGCGGCGGTACCAGCAAGGTAGGAGGCGAAGAATAGATCGGTAAACAGATTGATTTGCAGCATTCCCGAGGATAGGGTAGCCGGGAACAGTACCCCAAATACCTGGCTAACCCCGGGGATAGACCAGTCAAAGCGTAACCTTAGGCTCCCTAAACCCGATCGCCATAGGGCTGGAACTTGAGCTAACCACTGCAAAACCGCTCCCCCCAGGGTACTGGCGGCCAGTACCGATCCCCCCAGTAGATAAAATTGGGGGCTGGCTATAGCTGGGCCAATTACTAGGTAGAGAATTCCCAGGGCTATTAGAACTATACCGCTGGAGAAAATCGGGCTAATGGACGGTAGCCAGAATTGATTATCGGCATTTAAGGCACCGAAACCAATGCCAATTAGACCAGCCAGCAGCGCCATTGGAGCCATAATCCGCAGCTGTAATACGGCAATATCCTGGGCCGTACTGTCTAAGCCTGGGGCGATCGCTCGAATAATCGGTTCTGCCAGCAGAAACAGAATTACCACTAACCCCACCAGCATCAGGCCCACCAGACTATTAATAGCTTCAATTAAAACAGCGGTGTCTTTACGGTCCTGGCGAGCCACCACGCTGACAATGGCACTATGGAAAGGACCGTTAATGCCCCCAGGAGAACCAGCAAAAAACCAGGAATAATGTAGGCAAAGCTATAGGCGTCAGCCACTGGCCCGACCGCAAAAGCGGCTCCGATCGCCTGCTGGCGGAAAAGCCCCGCCAATTTACTGAGTATCGTAGCAACAGCTACGATGCCCGCTATGCCTGCCAGCGATCGGGGGGTTGAATTTTAGACACGGAGCCTCACAGGAATCAATAGGGCTTTCGCCAGGATTGGGAACGACCCTAATTGGGCCAGCCCTGGATTATAGCGCTGGCCCCTGGATTTAGGCTAGGCCTACTGAAGAGGGGTAAGCCTTCAGGGGATTATGAAGAGAGTAGGGTTTCAGCTCAAACAGCAGTTTCTCTTGAGCCAACAACCCCTCACCAATCGACCGAGAAACACCATGGCGCTCGGCAATTGCGGTAAAGTCACGCTTCAGATGCGCCCAGCACACCTGGCGTTGGCTGATGTCTATCCAGTTATACGCACCATAACGGGCGGAGACGACAATGCCGTCAAAAGCTTCACCAATCAGGGTCTGAGCGGCCGATTGAGAGCGGCTCAAGAGGATGGTGAAGACACTGATAACCGGTGTCACCAGCACCCAGAGCCAACCCCGTTTCTTTGCAGTATTCTGACCATCGCTATTGTCTTGGCGAAAGCCGGTCTCATCACTGTGAATCACCGCCTCCTGCTGCACATAGGCCTGGGCCTCTGCCAGGGCCTCACTCACTTCCCGACGCAGACGGTTGATGCTCCCAGTTGACATCTCGATGCCAAACAAGGCCGCCAAACAGGTTTTGACTTGCTGATGGCTTTGGCGATAGGTTCCACTCAGCAAGGCCACAACTGCACTTAGACGCTCGCCATAGCCACCAGGATGTACCGATAGTGGTAATGAGCTCCGGGTTGTTTCCCCGCAGTGAGCACAACTCAAGGCGTGCAGACGATGTTCAATGACAATAGGCTCCATCGGCGGTAGTTCGACAATCTGATGCCGGTAGGGTGCCGGGTCGTCCCCCGATAGGGTTTCTCCGCAGTGAGCACAGGTCTCTGGTCGATGCTCGACTATACCCTGACAGGCGTCGGGTGGATACAACTTCCGGGAATAACCCGGGTGACCCGGTTGAGCCCCACGCTTACCACCCCCTTTGCCTTTCTCAGTGTCCTTGGGCGCACCAAACCCATCTTTTGAGGGGGACGAGATGAGTTTTGCGAATTCTGGTTGAGCTGCTCTTCTAAGTGGCTGACCCGGTCTTCTAGACGACTGATGGTCTCGATAAGGGTCGCTACCAGAGCTTTCACGCTGGCGGGGGTAGCCTCCCAATCTGAGGCAGAAATGGAGATGCCGCTGATGTCTATACTAGGCTCACTGCTTTGGCTCATAGGCTTTACCATATCTCTATAGCGGCTCTGGAACCCTTAATTCTTCATGAACCTCTGAACGGTTACCTCTAAAAAGCTGATAAAGCCGTCATGTATGCAAGCATCGGCACCCAAAAACTTTGGGATGCATACAGTACCGCTATTAGAGAGAATTAAAGAACCCTTCGGAAGAAGTCTGCTCTTCTTGGCTCCCTCTTCATTTACATGAGTCACAGATTGACTAACAAATTTACCGTCAGATTTAGTTACATCAGCAATTTTTAGGAATGGGATATTTCCCGAAAAGTATTTCGGGTTACCCATGGGTCTTGGAGAACCTCCACGAACAACCTCACATATACTTCCTAGCTTGGTGACTAGCCAGCTTTTAGGGGAATCCACGTTTGCTTCTAAGTTACCTGTCATCCTTGCCCTAATGCAATTTACCAAATTTAATGAGAGCTAGCCCTAAGCCGCTAACGCCTCATTCATCTCATCAATCCTCTTCTGGGGATGGGGCAGTTCAACTGCCCCATCCCAGGTATCGCGTCGTTAATGCCTGATTTATCTGATCAATAATCTCTGCTGTAATTATGAAACAGATTGCTGTTTCAGATATTGGTCGATAATATTCACTATTAGTTTAGGAATAGAGGTTTTCATCCCTTGAGCCAAAGCCTCCAATCGTTTCCAATCCTGTTCAGACAGTTCATTATTAACCTCAGACCAAAGATTAAGCTGTTGTTGAGCATAGACTTGGTAATTTTGTATTGCCTCTCTAGTATTTGGTATAGACCGCCACTCTCCACTTTCGACAGATGCCAACAAATCTTGCTCTTCCTGATCTAATGTAGACATGACTCTAATCTCCTAAGTATTGCTTTTTCATTTTGCGGCTGGGAAAAATTGTTTTAAGAAAAATCTCCTGATCGCTCTCCACAAATGGTACTAGGTAGACATATTGATTGATTTCAACGATAAAAACTTGTTGAGATGGATATCTCTCTGGGTTGGGATGCTTAATGATATCTAAAATTTTACCCTCGCTGATTGCTTGCAAAACCTCCTCAAAGCTAATCCCCCTCTCTGTCTGAAGCTGAATATTTTTCTCTGAATCCCAACGAAAGACCTTACTCATAGAAACATAGGTTCTCAATCGCTCACAATATCCTCCTTATCAATGCCCTCAGCAATCAGCACTTGGGTTAGACTTTCCTCAAAATTGTCTTCCTCAATCACAACTTGATTGCCGACCAACCGGGCATGAAACAAAATCGTATCCATCCATTGCTGTTTATCCCACCCCGTCGCCAGCACCAGAAAGTGTCCTGAATCTCTATCGCAAACGGGATAAAGTTTAATCGCTTGCAGGCGAGGTTGATTCACTGTAGCCGCTTGCACGGTTTTCTTGAGAATATCTGGGTAGCTTAACCTTAAGACGTAATCCATTATAAAATGACCTCCCGTTTCGGTTCGTAGACTAATAACTCCACTCATTTCTCATTGCTCTTTGTAACTCAACTGGATTCTCGTTGAAGTTAGGAGAATCTTTTAAGATGCCTAGATAACCACTCAACAGGCCGGGGGCTGGGTGCAGTTCTGGGGTAAGTTGGTTAATCACAAACTTGGCAAACACCAGAACCAGCCAAGATTCTTGCTCAGGCATAGATTTCACCAATTCATAGATTTGATCCGCTGTATTCATCATGCCGCTAACGCCTCATTCATCTCATCAATCCTCTTCTGGGGATGGGGCAGTTTAACTGCCCGCTCCCAGGGTGTTATGCCGCTAACGCCTCATTCATCTCATCAATCCTCTTCTGGGGATGGGGCAGTTTAACTGCCCGCTCCCAGGGTGTTATGCCGCTAACGCCTCATTCATCTCATCAATCCTCTTCTGGGGATGGGGCAGTTCAACTGCCCGCTCCCAGGGTGTCATGCCGCTAATGCCTCGTTCATCTCATCAATCCTCTTCTGGGGATGGGGCAGTTCAACTGCCCGCTCCCAAGGTGTTATGCCGCTAATGCCTCGTTCATCTCATCAATAATCTCATCCATCTCATCCCCAAAAAGCTGGTACATCTTGGCCAATCCTCCCTGGGCATCAAAGGGGGCATAGTCCAGATCATCCCGCTCAATATGGAACGAGCTGATCATGTGATCCTTGCTGGGTAATCTCAGTTTCGATGGTGTAGACATCAAAGCCCACGTTCACCCCATCCGTAACAGCCTCTTCGTGGGTATACTCACTCACCACATTCTCGTTAAAGAAGGCAAAGGTGCGCTGATCGGGTGTCGCGGTCAAGCCGATTAAGAAACCATCAAAGTAATCCAGCACCTGCTTCCACAGGTTGTAGATCGAGCGGTGACACTCATCAATAATGATGAAATCGAAGAATTCGATCGGGATGCTGGGGTTATACACCACGGGCATCGGAGCCTTGGGCTGCATCAACTCGTTGGGATTGACTTCCTCTGCCTTCTCATCCAGCTCTTCCCCTTTCAAGATGGAGTAGAGCCGCTGAATCGTGGAGATACAGACCTGGCTATCGGTTGCCATATAGCGCGACTTCAATCGCTGCACGTTATACAGTTCCGTGAACTTGCGATTATCGTCTACCGGGGTAAAGGCCATGAACTCTTGCTCGGCCTGCTCTCCTAGCCCCTTGGTATCCACCAGGAAGAGCACCCGTTCGGCCTTGGCAAACTTGAGCAATCGGTACACTGCGGTGATTGCGGTAAAGGTTTTACCGGATCCGGTCGCCATCTGAATCAGGGCGCGAGGCCGATTGTCCTTAAAGGAATGCTCCAGGTTTTGAATCGCCCGTGTCTGGCAGTCCCGCAATCCGGTGGTATCCAGTCCGGGAAGATCAAGTAACCGTGCCCTCAGGGGCTGATCGGTTTTCAACCATTTCTGAAGAGTTTCGGGGCGGTGAAAGGAAAAGACTGGGCGCGATCGCGGCTTTGGATCGCGGTTATCGGTAAAACGAGTCAACACCCCTGTGCTTTCATACACAAAGGGGAGCGGTGCGTTATTGATATGCTTTAGCTTGGCGGTGGCGTATTCCTGGGATTGCTCCTCTACGACAGTTAGGCGGTGACCTTCATCTTCTCGCTTGGCCTCGATAATGCCCACCGGCTGGCGATCGACAAACAGCACATAGTCAGCAGGCCCTACATCGGTAGGGTATTCCCTGATCGCCACACCTAGAGCTGCATTGAGGTTGATCTTATTCTTGCTCTGCACATCCCACCCGGCCTGCCTGAGCCGGGTATCAATCTCATCACGGGCCTGTTGTTCTGGGTTTTGATTCGGGTCAGCCATAGAAAGACTTGGGAACGGGCAGATCGCTACACTTCAGTTTTGGCACATTTGTCTCTCAAATGCCTAATCATATGGCGTAAGGAGCCTGTTGATCCCTATTCTCTTAATCGCTTTAAGAAATCCGGATAAGTACACTTCACCGGAAAAATCCTAGTTTTGGTTGCTTGCCCGTACCCTGGCTCAATCCTTGCCAATGCAAATTCCTGAAGACAGGCTGTCTACAGTTTCAGAGCAATTTGCTGAGATTTTTAAACTTCTTGCATTTCTTCATCTGTAAGCTTGAGGTTCATGACAAGGACATCTCCAAAAGATAGCAAGTGTACTGAAGAGTAGGGCAGAGTCAGATAACGCTAATGTTTACCGGGTTGCCGGAGAAAAACTATGATTCAAGAAAACGCTAGACCGGCAACTCCGGTACAACATTTTGTTATGCGGCGATGCAGGTGAGCCATGAAGACAGAGTGCCATTGTTTATATTGCCCCAGACATCCATTGCACGCAGAGCGAGGCAAGAAGGCATCGCCAACCGGATTCGATCCTACGCGTTTTGTGATGAGCAACGGAACCGGCGTTACGGTCGATTGCCTCAAGCCGGAGTCGAGAGCGTTTGATGAGTTCGACATTGATCCAGAGTCTGAGTCGTTCCCCGTGACCGCATACGGTGACGGTGCAAGCATGACGGGTTTCGAGCGGGACGGAATCACGTTGTACGCGACATGCGGAAACGAGGAGTACGTTGCTCCTCCGTCCGCATAACGTTTGACATAACCGTCGTCCAACGGGCTTCGCCAGTCGGACGACGGATTGATGGAAGAGTAAGTCAGTTATTGAAAAAAGGATAGCAGGCAAGAATAGCTAAATGACTGTTTTTGTCAACAATACTAGGCGGATTAGTCGTCTCGTAATCAAACAAAAGACGACTATCCGCACTAAAGTCCGATTGGTGGAGCATCTTCTGCCGATAAGTCTCGCAGCTAAGTATCCACGTACCCTCTGAATAACGAATATTGCCATTAATGAGAGGACTGTAATAAGTCGTAACCCGAAACCGAACTATCCCGCCACGAGAATTCACGAGAGATAAACTGTCAGGGTGATAATAACTAGTGACAGTAATTTTAGTAGGCTGGCCATCTATGTCATACTCGCCCTTATCAATTACGATGGGATCGTGACTTCCTGCGATCGCACCAGAGGCGCACAGGAATAGAGAAGCGATCGCTGGCAGTAAGGATTTAAGTTGCATTGGCTGATTTCGTATTTCTCACTGATTTGAGTTTCACTGATAGCATGAATTGGCATTGGTCAAACCCTGTTCTATCACTACTATCCTCTATATCTTTAGTCTACATTTGTTCAACTTATTTTGAATAGCTGACTTAGGCGGCACTTGCGGGTAGTACAGACACATGTACTTCATCACTCTCCTCAGTTTTGATGCCTTGTTCGTGCCGCATAACGTTGCCCATCACCCGCCGCAGATAACCTTTGCATCTTAACCGGTCAACTCCCGGCGGTCGGTGTGCATGGGCGTTGTTAGGCTGCGACAACTTTCAAGAGAGGATTAAGATTTCAATCTTGCTGACCAAAAAACATCCACTATTCTTTTCTATTTGAGAGAAGATAGTTATCTTAAAATGTTACTTCTAATTACTAAAGAGCTTTGTTTCTGCATCTCCTAAAAATTCTAGTTTTCCGCGAAACTCACAACTTGAGCGTGTACTCACCATCATTACAAGCAAAAAAGAACCATCTTGGTTAATTTGCATAGGAGAACCATCATAAGCTACTAAATTCCAAGGCAAATATTCTACTCCTTCTACAGAATATGCCTCTTGTACTACTAAATTTTGGTTAAGTTTTAAGAGAAACCTTCCATCGGTTTCCCTAATCCAAAGCTTAAACTCTCCGTTATCAGTTTCAATAGTAGCAGATAGCATAAGTCTTCGGTTTATGTAATCTCCAAATTCTGGATTTGGGTCTTGTGAATAACCTCCACATAATATCTCGCCTATTAATTCATTTTCATTTGAATTTGATATGTCGTGACAATCACGATTACTTATTAACCCATCACGCAATGTAGTATTGCAGAGTATTGCATTCTCTAGCTGCGTGTCTTTATACACAGCATGTAGGAGAATTGCATCGCTCAGATTAGTTCCCGTCAGATTAATATTATTGGTACTGTTAATATCAGTATTGATGAAACGAACTCCTCTTAAATTAGCCTTCCTTAAGTCAGCAGATTCAAAATTAGCATCAGTAAAAATTGCATCTGAAAAATCAGTATTTTGAAGATTAGCACCTCGAAAATCAGCAAATCTAAGATTGGCAAAGCGTAAACTTGCGCTTTCAAGATTAATATATCTAAATTTTGTATTGCTAAGATCAGCTTCATCTAGATTAGCTCTACTAAGCTGTACATTATTAAAGGAAGCATCACTAAGGTCTGCGGATGACAAATTAGCGAGTCGAAGATTGGCTCCATTAAAATTAACTCCTTTAAGATTAACTCCATGCAAGTTTGCGCTTTGAAGACTAGCGTCTTGAAAGTTAAATCCTTGCAAATTTGCATTCCGCAAATCTACACTTGTAAGGTTGGCGTTGGTAAAGTTTGTTTCTTGCAGATTTGCATCTTGAAAATTTGCGCCTTCTAGTAGAGCGCTATCAAGATCGACATTGCGCAAATCTATTTTTTGCAGATCTGTATTATTAAGCAAATATTGATTGAGAGAAATGCAGTTCCCAAATATTCAATCCAGAAAATAATTTGGCAACCATTTAATATAGCTTTTCTCATGGCAACCTTCAGTCAAATATTGAACATAATCTTTGGCATTGCTTCTATTTGGTTTTTGGAATGTAATCTCAATATTGTTTCGTGCATTTCTGATTTGCTGCTCTCTTAAATATGATTCTAGTGGTATAGCAGTTAGAAAAATGGGAATTGTGATAAGGCTAATTAGCTGAACTCGCCCTAGCCATCTTTGCTTTATACTTATTTGAATACAATCCTCAGCCGCTTCCGATAAGGGTAAATCCTTTCCATAATTTCTTCTATAAGCTATAGCATCATCTAACTGCTTACCTTTAAGCAAATAATCCTTGTATTTTCCACTGATTTTCCAATCTTCAGCAATGGATTCAATTTTTTCACGCTGAATAAGATTATTGCGATTCTCAAAAATCCATTGCTGAAGCTTTTGCCATTCCTGAAAGAGAACTTCATGGATTATCTCAACAGTTTCTTCACCTGTTTTCGGATCTATATCCGTAACAATTAGTCGGCTGTCTGCCAACTTTTTAAGCAAACAATGGATAGCTTCATAACTCTGAGACTGACTAGCTAGCTCCTTGAGATAACGACGGCGACGAGTCTCTATTCCCTCATGGAGACTATACTGAATGAGACGGCTAAAGATTTGATAAGTTAACTTCTGTTCACCCTCGCTCAAAGCGTAGTAGGTGGTATCTGCCCAGTGAGCGATTGCTCCAGTTATTCTACCAATTCGTCGATAACCATCACAAGTTAATCTATTGTTTAGGTGTTCAATTTTCCAAAGCTGCGTAAGAGTAAACTCCAAAAGAGAAAGAGGGTTCTTAGTATCTTCTAAATCTCGTATAAGCAAATCTATAAGACCTGTTTCAATCTGCAAGCCAACTTTCTGAGCAGGTTGTGCAATGACTGATGATAATTCTTGTTCATTCATTCTCAGAACCTCAAATTTAGGTTGATTGCCTAAACTTGAGTCAAGGAGTTGAGCATAAAAGTCAGCACGAATAGCGATAATAATAGTTATGGCTAAGTTAGCTTCTATCAAAGCTAATAAGCCTTCATTAAACTCCCTCTGAACTTCTGGAGAGCACAACGCAAATAACTCTTCAAATTGGTCAATAAATATAAAAGCATGAGCGGAATGCGTGTAGAAGATTTTATGAATATCTAACCAAAAAGAATTTTTATCAAGGTGCTTACTCTCTAGCTTAGAATAGGGCTTGTCTAATAAGCCATTGCCACTTAATTCTATGCTTTCAATTGCATTAATAAATTCATCTTTAGGAGCATCGCCAGGACGAAAATTAATAATTTGACAATCTCGATACCCTAAGATATCTCCTTGTCGAATACGAGGAAATAAGCCTGCTTGGATTAAAGATGATTTACCACTTCCAGAAGAACCAACTATAGCTAAGAACCGAGAATTCCTTCGTAGCTGCTCAATAAGTTGATCTACTAACTTATCTCGTCCATAGAAGAAAGAAGCATCTGCTTCCTTAAAAGCAGCTAAACCTTGATATGGACAAATGTTATCAAAGGACAGTTCAGGGCAAACTGTTAGTAAAATTTGACTAGGGATAGCATAGGCAATATCCTCTAATCTACCTGTTGAAGCGACTATTGGTATAGACCCTGAATAGACCTCATGACCTTTCGAAAACCTGATTTTCCGTTCTTCTTCCCGAATATCAGGCTTGGTGCGCTCAACTATCATCCCAACCACTCGCTGCGTCTGCTCATCGAAAACAGGTGCGCCGCTTACTCCTTCAACAATTTCCCTACTCCTCAATTCAAGTCGAGAGCAATCGTTAGTCTCTCCTCGAATTGAACCTCTAACTTGCAATTCTCGATGGATATTTGCTGGAAAACCATATGAAATAAAAGAATAATCCGCAGTATTAGCCGAACTCCCTAATTTCAAAGGAGTATTATCGGGAAAAGGATCAATAGCCTTTAGAAAAGCAACATCTACTTCTGTATCACGCCAATATTGCTCCTCAACAAGGGCTTCAAACTTACACTGATTCACTAGACGAAGACAAGTCACAATGGAACCTGGCTTTGCCCCAGCAAATTTAATCACATGGGCACAGGTGGCTATGAGATGCGATGAGACAATGAACCCTGTCCCTGATATTTGACCAGACGGCTTGAGAATACAGACAATTCCAGCGCGAAGAGTATCAAACACCATAAAGACCCCGCTTTTAAGTCATTCACCGAAGAGACTTCATAATGAGTGTGTGATTGGTCTATAGACTCATCTGATAAAGGTAAGATACTCCCCCTAGCGCAAGATGCTCACTTAGTATGATTTGAGCTCTGCTTCCATGATAATTTCACTGTATAGTTTACTTCTCCACCTGCTTTACCTACAGCAACATTTCCGGCTTCTCCAGTCATTTTAAGTCCAAAGTTTATCTCAACCTCACTAGGCGGTTCGGGCAAGCTGTGAATTGCATCGATTAAACCTTGGACGTTATACTGAATAGCCTTTCTCATGGCATTAGAAAAGCTATTCTGAGCCACTGCCACGGTGTTATGAAGCACTTCCTTTATACCAACCTTAACTAATCCTTCTGAAGATAAGGGAACTTCTTCTTCGTCTACCTCCACTAAAACGGTTCCACCATTCTCATCTCCGGATTCAAACTGTATGTATTTCGTCATCTCTACACTTCCCAATAAGTTTTCATAAAAATTAATATTTTCATTGCTTTGCACCTAGTACTTACTTGGCATTTTATGCTTCACAGGCAGCTTTCAAAAACCGTCGTCATTAATAATCAAAAGCAGCCTAACGATTTAGTTAACCTGCCGGGATTGATATTCGATCGCTCCGAGTAGTTTAACTTACGGTCAGGTTGAACGGCTTGTTAGAAAGTGACGAGCTAAAAGTTAAGTAAAACCAACCTCTCGCTCAAAACGATCGTTTCTAAACCTTAACAAACTACCGAGAACGATCGTCTCAAAACAAATTATTTTTGTCAACTTAATTTACGATTCTGAAACCAAACGTACCAGGACGATCGTTTCCGACAATTAACCCCGTAAACCTAATCTCTGTGGATCCAATGTTCTGGGAAATAATTAATATTTTAACCACAACAACGTAAGTTCGAGGAACGTCTAACTACTAAATAGAGGGAAATTTTCCGTCTAATCCCCGTATAGAGGATCTTAGGTGGAAATCTGTCCGCCTAAACACCCCTGGAGGGATCTTAGGTGGAAAAAATTCAGCCTAAATGCCGAATAGGGGATCTTAGGTGGAAAGTTTCAGTATAAATACCCCCGCGCCCTGGCTGCTCTGTAACTCAAGATTTCTTTGGCAATGGTACGGGTTTGCTCATGGATGCGCCATTCTTGAGTAAGAACTGGGCATCTGATCAACTGGTGTCCGGCCCAATATAACCAGCCCCCCAACCATTGCCCTTAGCTCGACCCTAGTCGCGGGTTCTATAGGGTGAATCCCTGGCCACCAACTCCCTCACCCTTAGATAGACTTCTTTATCCGCCTTGCGCCCTGCGCCTGTAGCCCCCTCCCCCAGGTCTACAAGCTGAGAGCAAAGCGAAGCGCAATCGGCCACCCACCCTTTAACCCCTTCCGCCGCGGCGGCACGCCCTGGGCGAGGGGGTCCGGGGGAAATCGCCATTCCCCCGGTAGAAAAAATGAGTAGTCAGTAGTCAGCGGTCAGTCATCAGGAGTCCTCTGTATCGAGATTCCTACCCATAGAAAGCTTCTGCTCAACCATCCACCCTTCAAGCTCAAAGCCAGACAACACCCTATGGGGGGCCGGGAAGAGTAGTCTTCCCCATGGCTTCATCCATGTCCCCCCGGCCCATAGCGATCGCAGCTAGGATTTGCCCAGCTCCAGGTCAGGGTTTAACCTGGCCCGATCACTCTCAGGTGATGGGCACGGGCTCAGGCCCTTTGACCATCCTACCCCGCTGTGATTAGGAGACCTCTGTATCTAAGCTTTTACCTCCAAGCTCAGCATTGAGGCAGAACAACACTCCTCAGAAGGTGACCAACCGCGATCGCAGGAGCGTGTTGAGCGATCGCACCCATGCAACCAGCGATAGCAGGGCTGTCCATAGCGATCGCACCGGTGCGCATATCGATCACACGGGTGTGTATAACGATCACACGCGTGCAACCATCGATCACACGGCTGTGCTTAACGATCACACCCCTGCAACCATCGATCACAGGGGTGTGTATAACGATCGCACCGGTGCGCATATCGATCACACGGCTGTGCTTAACGATCACACCGCTGCGCATATCGATCACAGGGGTGTGTATAACGATCACACCGCTGCGCATATCGATCACACGGGTGTGTATAACGATCACACGCGTGCAAACATCGATCACAGGCCTGTGTTTAGCATGCACTCAATGGTGATCGCCATACACATAGATCACAACAGTGGCTTTTGGCGCATTTTTAACGATCACACCCCTGTGCTTAGGATGCGTTCAATGGTGATCTTTATGCACATAGACTACAACAATGGTTGCACGCGTGTGTTTAGCATGCGCTTAATGGTGATCGATGTATGCATAGATAAAACCTTAGGGATTTTGGCTTAATTCACCCCAAAAACATGCCAAGCTCAGGGGGCAGTAATCAAAGGCTCTTGCCAAGGGCCCCAAGGTCAACCCGGCTAGGGTAGATTTGACGAACAAAGGTTTATCCCCCTTACCCCTGCTACCCCCTGCCCAGGTCAGTACCCTACAACTCCAGCCGTTGATCAGGATCAATTCCTGGGCTCTCAATAGGGCCTCTAATTGTTCAGCGCGGCGCTGGGCCTGTTCCTTGGCCTGCCGTTCCAGGGCTTCAGCCTGCTGGGCCTGTTCTTTAGCCTGCCGTTCCAGGGCTTCAGCCTGCTGGGCTTGTTCCTTAGCCTGCCGTTCTGCTTCCTCCGGCAGAGGAATCAGCTGCCCTTGCGGGGTAAACCAGCGTAACTGCTGCCCATGAATGCCCAAATATAACTGAAGCTGCTCACTCCATAGCCATCCGGTTTCGGTGCTAGGAATTGCCTGATAGCAGCCATTGATCAGGTGAAACCCGGCAAACTCTAAGGTCTCAGGATGGAACCAAAAATACTCCGGTACTCGCCAGATATCTTGGTACAGAGCTTTCTTAGTGCCCCTATCGACGCTAGCGGTGGAGTTAGAAAGCAGTTCAATCACCAGGTTGGGATATTTGCCACCTTCTTGCCAAATTGTCCAACTGCGACGATCGCGGTTTTCTACCCCTAGCACCACAAACACATCTGGACCTCGAAAATCTCGTTGTTTAAGTTGCTGCTGGTTGTAATAGACCGTCAAGTTACCTGAGATATAAAAATTGTCGCGATCGCGCCACCAATACTTGAGCAAGCGAATCAACAGGTCAATTTGGTTGCGGTGCCAATCGGTTTCCAATGGGGGTTCTTCGCTGTAGAGGTTGGTTGGCAACGCAGCAGCCTCAGCCAAGGGTTCATCGATGGGAGATGGGGTGGCATCTAGAAGAACCATGACAAAACGTTCACCAAGACTGCTTTCAGTATAGCTATGGATGCAAGCAATCGGCAGTTCGCGGCGGGCGACTGCGCTGGTCAGGCTAATGTAGGGAAGACTTTCTTAAGTAAAAGTTTTAAATAGCCAAGTCTATAGCGTTTCTCATTCCAGTGAAGTCCAGACCAGGGGCTTAAGCCCCTGGTTAGCAAGGATACCGTGTACCTCATCCGGTCAAGAATTGTTATATCCAGGTCGGCGGTAGATTGGGGGATAGCTCAGCTATCACCCCCGACCCTACTCAAAAATATTAGCCGCCTTTAGCATGTGGTAAGTAATCAACAGTTGGGTCAAGGCCAGGGGATAACTCTGCAAGGTTTCCCCCGTTGTGCCAACTACCTTGCCAATATCCGTATTGCCTTCAATACTGCAAAATCGTCCCAGATAGGGAATTTCATTACACAGGGTCCGTTCCAGCTCTTGCACCGGCTCCTCAGTAGCATGGCCATCAATTTCTAGAACATCGACCGGTTTACCCATATCCCGATCCAGTTCTAACCGCACCGCATCGCTGAGGCTACCCCCATGTTTGCTTTCTAGCAGATGGCTAAAGTCAGGGTGGGGAATGGTGGGACGCATCACCAGTCGCACATTCAACAGCAGATCATCCCGCTTATTAATGGCGCTAGGAGGGTAGAAACTCACCACCACATCGGCCCACTGGCGCTGGGGCCGAATAAAGGCTTCCGAGTCCTGCTCCCGCGCCTTGATTTGTTCAATCACCTCCTCTGGGGTGTAGCCGCGTTTGCGGGTATCCCGTTTGATTTTCCAGTCGGCCCGCAGATCTTCGGGGGAGCCAGATAGACCTTGACATCGTAGGCGTCCCGGCAGGTGCGGGTGGAGTAACCCAATAACCCTTCGACGATGACAAACCGGCGCGGTTGGATATATTCTGGGGCGTCAAACTCGCCGCTACTGTGGTTGTAGATGGGTTTGAGAATGGGTTGACCGATCCGCAAGAGCCCCAGGTGCTGCTGAATAATGTCGATGTAGTTACAGTCTGGGTGTAGGGCTGAAATCCCCATTTCTTTGCGTTGTTTGCGATCGTAGCGGTGATAGTCATCGGTGCAAATGGTGGTGACCTGGTCTTCTCCCAAAATTTGGGCGATACCACGGGTTAGGGTGGTTTTACCAGCGGCGCTATCGCCGACTATGCCAAGAATAATAGGACGATTCACCATGGGTCTTTCCACTCCACTGCAACATAACCAACAGTTAATCACTTCATTGTAGAAAGCAATGGTTACCCTCACAAATTTTTATGCTGATCTTGAAACTCTCCTACCCAGCCTGTGCTTAAGCTGTCCTTAACCCCTGTGGGTGATCGGTTGCTATAGAATTTGCCTGTTATTTAGGGTTTAGGACCTACCACCATGCTTCAGCCAGCCCAGGTGATTGAGCTATTTACCCAAGCCCCCGACCAGCAGACTGTAGCGGCCGGCACGGTGATTTTTTCCACAGGCGAACCTGCCGATGTCATGTACGGTCTGATTGCCGGTGAGGTAGAACTGCGCGAGCAGGACCAGGTGGTAGAAGTGATTAAGGCTGGCGATGTGTTTGGCGAAGGCGGGTTGGTGCAGGTTCCTCCCCGTCGAGCCACCACAGCGGTGGCCAAAACCGATTGTCAACTGGCCAGGGTAGATGCCGCCCACTTTAAGTTTCTAATTCAGGAAACCCCCCTGTTTGCCCTGGAGGTGATTCGCAGTCTATCGAACCGGTTGCGAGCCTTTAAGGCAATGGATTAGGCAAGGCTCGGGTAATGTCAAGCTTTCTAGAGGAATGCGAGGAATTCTTGGAACCTTAACGTCACTCCAGTACACTAGGGATGCATGGGGTTAGGGGGAAAGTAGAAGAATGAGCGCTATAGATCTCTGGCAACGCTACAAAGAGTGGCTCTACTACCACGAAGGGTTAGGGTTTTATCTCGATATCAGTCGCATGGGCTTTGACCAGGCCTTTCTACAGGCAATGGAGCCCCGCTTTGACAAAGCGTTTCAGGATATGGCGGCCCTGGAGGCCGGGGCGATCGCCAATCCCGACGAGAACCGCATGGTGGGCCACTACTGGCTGCGAGACCCGGACCTGGCCCCCACCCCTGAACTGCGGCAGGATATTCTCGATACCCTGACCAAAATTGAGCAGTTTGCCAGCCAGGTGCGGACGGGGGGAATTTATCCTCCTGGTCAGGAACACTTTACCGACGTTCTAGCTATTGGTATTGGCGGGTCGGCCCTGGGACCCCAATTTGTCGCCCAGGCCCTGGGACCGGATTTTCCGCCTTTGGCGATTCATTTTATTGACAATACCGATCCAGAAGGTATTGATCGCCTACTTCATCGCCTCAGCGATCGCCTACCTACCACCCTGGTGCTTGTTACCTCCAAGTCTGGTGGCACCCCCGAGACCCGTAACGGCATGATCGAAGTCCGTAACCGCTTTGAGGCCCAGGGGTTGCCCTTTCCTCGCCAGGCTGTGGCCATCACCGGTCACGGTAGTCATCTAGAAAACCAGGCCCTCAGTGAGGGTTGGCTGGCTACCTTCCCAATGCGGGATTGGGTGGGAGGGCGCACCTCGGAGCTGTCGGCGGTAGGGTTACTGCCTGCCGCCCTGCAAAGTATTAGTATTCGCTCCATTTTGGGGGGAGCCAGGGAAATGGACGCCGCCACCCGGGTGCCCGATCTACGCCGTAATCCCGCTGCGCTGATTGCCCTGGCCTGGTACTACGCCGGTAAGGGTAAGGGAGAAAAGGACATGGTGGTCCTGCCCTACAAAGATAGCCTGCTGCTATTTAGCCGCTACCTTCAGCAATTGGTCATGGAGTCCCTCGGTAAGGAAAAAGACCTGGACGGGAATCTGGTGTACCAGGGCATTGCGGTCTACGGCAATAAGGGATCGACGGACCAGCATGCCTACGTGCAGCAATTACGGGAAGGGGTAGCCAGCTTCTTTGTCACCTTTATTGAAGTTCTCAAGGACCGCCTGGGTCCCTCAGTTGAGGTGGATCCAGGGGTTACGGCCGGAGATTACCTGTTTGGTTTTTTACAGGGCACCCGCCAGGCTCTCTACGAAAATCAGCGGCAATCCATTACCCTAACCATCCCGGAGGTGAATGCCCATACCGTTGGTGCCCTGATCGCTCTCTATGAACGGGCGGTGGGTTTCTATGCCTCCCTGGTGAATATTAATGCTTACCACCAGCCTGGGGTAGAAGCGGGTAAGAAGGCGGCAGCCAGTATTTTGCAGCTACAACAGGCGGTGGTGCGTACTCTCCAGCATAGTGCCCTACCCTTGAGCTTGCCGGACCTGGCCCAGCGATCGGGTTTCCCTGGGGAAATTGAAACCATTTACGCCCTGGTGCGCCATCTCCACGCTAATCAACGCAGCCTGGTAATTTGCGGTAATCCGGGTGATCCTGACCAGATTAAAATAGCTGCCCTATAGCAGATTTCATTCGGGCGAAGTGCGATGTGAACACCCCCCTGCCCCCCTTGCCAAGGCTGCCGTGTACACATAAGTCGGGTCTAACTTCGTTTGAGTCCTTTGCGTCCCCAAAATCCCCCAATTCTGGTGGATTTTGAAGGGTTCGGTTCCCCAGGAATTGGGGGCTGGGGGGCAGTTTGTCGCTGATTGGGTTAGATTTGATCACTTGTGTGTATACCGTAGCCTTGCCAAGGGGGGGGCACAGCGTCAAACTCCTACAGCCAGGCGCTGGGGGGTAGGATTGAGCAATGGGGTTCTCACTCTATGGAAAACCGCTATATCCCTTGGGAGTCATTGAAGGAAAGAAAGGAGCCTTGATTAACCGTCATTCTCCTAGACGAGTGCATCCCAGTTTTGCAAGTTTGCCCTCATCCCCCAACCCCTTCTCCCAAAAAGGGAGAAGGGGCGCCGGATTCAAAGTCCCTCTCCCGCCTTGGGAGAGGGATTTAGGGTGAGGGCTACAAAGGTGGGATGCACCCTCTCAGACTGGCGATGGTTTTATAGGCTGTTCGGCTCAGGGGTGTGAGTCGACAGAGGCCGGTCAAGAGGGCGGCGGTGGTTCCTAACCAGGGACCTAGTCGCCAACCCCATGGCCAGAGGTAGCGGTGGCCAGGCGATCGCTCTGATCGTTGCCTCAAGGCCAGCTGTTATTCTGAAGGGGACGGGGTTGGACCTGGCCATGGCTGCTGTCTCCGGCCGGTGAAGCATCGTTGTATCGTCTACTTTTGGAGGCTAGTAAATCTATGGTGATGGTGGAATCAACTATGTTGCCCTTGGGGACCCCGGCCCCAAACTTTACCCTGACCGATGTGGTTTCAGGACGAACTATTACCCTCAGCACCTTTGCTGGAGCTCCTGCCCTGCTGGTGATGTTTATTTGTCGCCACTGTCCCTTTGTAAAACATGTACAGGCGGAACTGGCTCGCCTGGGACGGGATTATCAACCCCGGGGACTGGCGATGGTGGCGATTAGCGCCAATAGTCTACAAACCCACCCCCAGGATGGCCCTGATCACCTCAAGGCCCAGGCGGAAGAACTACAATTTACCTTTCCCTATTGCTTTGATCCAACCCAGGAGACCGCCAAGCAGTACACGGCCGCCTGTACCCCAGACTTCTTTTTATTTGATCAGGACAAAAAACTGGCTTATCGAGGTCAATTGGATGATAGCCGGCCCAGCAATGGCATAGCAGTCTCTGGCAAAGACCTGCGGGCTGCCATCGATGCCGTACTGGCGGGCTTACCTGTAGCAGCAGAGCAACGGCCGGCGGTGGGGTGCAATATTAAGTGGACCCCTGGTAATGAACCCAGCTATTTTGGCTAGCTCGGCCACATCAGCCCAGCCTCGATTAGGTAGACCAACGGGCGGTCACCCTGGAGGAATTGACCGCCATACCTCCTAAGGGGAGGGCAACAATTCCTCCAACTTTGCCTTAATGGCCTGGATGTCTTGCCACATCAGCCACTTCGGGCTACCTGGCGTACGTGATTGGTTGCGCAGCAAATAGGCTGGATGAAAAATTGGCATACAGAGATAGCCCTGCCACTCAAACCATTTCCCACGCAGTTGGCTAATGCCCTCTTTAAAACCCAGAATCCCTTTCACTGCCGTTGCCCCTGTGAGCAAGATAATTTTTGGATTGACCAGGCGAATTTGTTCTAGCAGGTAGCCATTACAGGCGCTGATTTCTTTGGGGGTGGGAACCCGGTTGCCAGGAGGGCGGCATTTAACAATATTGCAAATATAAACATCCTGTTCTGGATTCAGGCTGACGGCAGCCAGAATTTGATCCAGCAGTTGACCCGATTTACCCACAAAGGGTAGTCCCTGCTCATCTTCCTGTTGGCCTGGGCCTTCCCCAATAATTAAAATTGGCGCCGTTCGATTCCCTCGACTAACCACCACATGGGTGCGTCCAGCAGCTAAGTCACAACGCTGACAAACCCGACAATGCTGACTCAAAGAGTCTAAATCGCCATAGGTGCCAGGGGCGATCGCCACCTGGCTAGAAGTCGGAATGGACTCGTAGACAGCAGCTCTGGCCTCTGGGTCAGAGCCATGGTTTGGTAACAGGCTAAATAAATCGTCAGCCATCAAAACTAAGGTGTAGGAATTACCTTTTATAGGTTATGTTACCGGCCTTGGAGAAGATTGAAAAGCACCGCCTACTGGGGACCCTGGCTACAGGTAGTGTTTAGCTGATCTATCCCTGCCTTGGTCGGCAGGCGGGGATAGATCAGCAGGAATGAACTGGCACTCAGTAGCTCTTTATACAAAAATCAGACCCTAACTTAAGATTAAGTATTTTAAAGTCATTTATTCTTGGCCTTTTTTATGTCACAAGGCTAAATCTGGCCTATGCTAAATTGCCAAATATAGGAGGTGAAAAAGCCAGGTTGAGGCTGAAGCACTATGGGGTTGGGTGCTATCTGGTTATGTCCCAAGGACTGAAGTATCTGCTAACCGGTGGTTTGAAAAGCCAAAGAGGGTCTCAAACTATACCCATGGAGTAGGGCAATTGCTTGAATTCAGTAATTTTGGTGGTCTCTTGGCGACCAACTATCCCTGGGCCAACCCTTTTCAAACATCCTCTAAGATTGTTTTTTGGGAATCTGAACTAAAATAACGGCTTTCCTGTGGTCGCCCTAGCAAATTTCTATGGTCGTGATGCAAGACAAACCCCTGGCTAATGTATTTCGTCAACTTTCTGGAGGTGCATTTCCTCCAGTTACAGAGTCCTACGAACGGGGTAAAACCATTTTCTTTCCTGGGGATCCGGCTGAGCGGGTTTATTTCTTGGTGAAGGGAGCGGTGAAACTGTCTCGAGTGTATGAAGCCGGTGAGGAAATTACGGTGGCTTTGCTGCGGGAAAATAGCGTGTTTGGTGTTTTATCTTTAATTACAGGCAACCGCTCCGATCGCTTTTACCATGCCGTAGCCTTTACACCGGTAGAACTGCTGTCCGTCCCCAGCGACCAGGTAGAACAGGCCCTGGGGGATAATCCTGAACTGGCTTTATTAATGTTGCGGGGGCTGTCTTCTCGCATTTTGCAGACAGAGATGATGATTGAAACCCTGGCTCATCGGGATATGGGCTCTCGTTTAGTGAGTTTTTTATTAATTCTCTGTCGCGACTTCGGTGTGCCCAGTCAGGAGGGAATTACCATTGATTTAAAGCTTTCTCACCAGGCGATCGCTGAAGCCATTGGTTCTACCCGGGTAACGGTCACCCGGTTACTGGGAGACCTGCGGGAAGATAGTATGATTACGATTCACAAAAAGAAGATAACGGTTCACGATCCTGTGAATTTGAGTCAGCAGTTTACCTGAGGAGTGGAACCTGGCCAAGAGGTTATTTAAAAAGCCGAAGAAAGTCCAAACTATACCTATGGCGTCGGAAGTTGCTGCCTTTGCAGGTCAGCTGTGTTTTCCCATCGCCCCTAGCCTGGGACAGTAAGACCACCGCGCCCAAGGCATCGGGCTTGCAGCCCCCTCCTATAGTCAATGCCACAATTATTATTTAGTAGCGATTATTTAGCAGCGGTATTGGGGGGAGTAGTAAGGTGCGCCCCGGTGTCTAGCCAGATAGGGTAGGAATTTAAACCGAAGCCGGGCGGGTTAGACTTAAGGGCATAGCTAGAAGGATTTCAGGGGTAGGGTCAAATGCCGGCTAAGGTAGAACTACTGGAGGCGATCGCTCCTCTGGACAGGGGTTTACGGGCTACCGCTGCCGATCGCCTGATGGTTCAGGCGGCGGTGGTCAAGTTAGAGGAATGCAATCCTACCGCCGATCCCCTGGCGGCGGCCCATCTGCTCAACGGCAATTGGCGGCTACTCTACACCACCAGTACCGAACTCCTAAACCTGGGCAGGCTGCCCCTGACATCTCTGGGACCGATTTACCAGGCTATTCGCCTGGAGCAAAATCGCATCTATAACCTGGCGGAGGTGGTGGGGCCCTCCTGGCTATCGGGGCTGGTGGCAGTGACGGCCAGACTAGAGGCCACTTCTCAACGACGGGTAAAGGTTTACTTTGAGCGCGGCGTGTTTGGTCTGCAAAGCCTATTGGGCTATAGCAGTCCCGATCAGTTTATTCATACCCTCCAGACCAGCCCCAAATTATCCCTGGTACAGGGAGTTGACTTTACGATCAATAGCCAGCGAGAACCGGGATGGTTAGAGATTACCTACCTGGATGAGAATCTGCGTATTAGTCGGGGTAACCAGGGCAATCTGTTTGTGCTGACCAGATAATAACGCCATCCCAGGTCAAATCTTAGGGTTCTGCTGCCTGGCTTGGGGTCTGGCGTTTGAGTTGTTCCTGTTCGATCGCCTCAAAGAGAGCCTGGAAGTTTTGTTCCCCAAAGCCCCCGGCCCGGTGGGGCGTACCCTCGATATCAATCGCCTGACGTTGGATCAATTCAAAAAACAGGGTAGGAATATCTAGAAAGGGTTGGGTAAAGGTTTGCAGTAACCTGGCGTGGGGAAAGCTGGTTTCCCAGTCCATCAGAACCTTAAATTGGTTAAGGGCCTGCTCCAGGGACCGATCGGGTTGGTAGTGGGGACGCTGACCCAGGGCCTGGTAGTAGGCGGTGGGTACATCAATAAACTCTACTCCCCCTGTTTAAGCTGGTGGACAGTCTGAAAAATATCTGAGGTGTGCAGTGCCACGTGCTGAATTCCTGCCCCCCGGTTCCAATGCAGGAACTCTTGCACCTGAGAGGTGGGGGTGACGGGCTCGTTAATGGGAAGTTGGGCCGTTCCCTCAGGAGAGGTCAGGACCTGACTATGGAGAGCTGACCAAAGGGTTTCAATCTTGAACCATTGCTGGGGCTCAAAGCCGAGATGATCGACATACCAGGCTACCGCCGCTGAAAATTCTGACTTAGAAACGTTAAGTACCGCATGGTCAATGCCATCGATGCCCCTTTCCCCAGCCCCTGGCAAAGCTGCGGTCGCCACCTGTCCTGGCACCCAGGGGTGGGTAATCCAGGATTCCACCAGGGTGTGGCGCAGAGACCCCCAGCCCTGTATCTGACACCAGCGTCCCCGTCCCCAGGGGTCTGACTGAATGGGGATCAGCACCTTGCCGCCATAGTGCAGTAGTCGTATCAGACTTTGATCTAAATCCCTCACCCGCAGAGCTAGATCACCGATGCCGGGGGGATGGAGTTGCAGGTATTGGGTAACAGCGGGTAATCGGCTCTGGCGATTGGAAATTTGCAAGGGCACTCTGCCCAGGTAAATCAGCAGCGTACCCTGGGAATCTTGATCCTGGTGAGGGCACAGTCGTCCCCTCCAGGTGTTTAAGAACCACTGTCGCCAAGGGGCCAGGTCATCCACGTAGAAGTGGAGATGATTAAACTCCATCAGGGTAAGGGGTTAAGGAGATGAATTAATTTAAAGATATATGGCTTTGACCGAAATACCCTGGTCTCCATTTCTAATTACAAGGTCATGGTCTAGTTCACCCTGACCTTAATCGTGGGGGGAATAGCCTCTGCTGTCTGCCAGACCCCTAATCACGGCCCCCTCTGGCAAATTCCTCTCCACCCTTCTAGTCCCGTGCCCCTGGGCAGTTGAGCCAACGCTGTTCCTGGTCGGCCTGACGAGCCAGGTCCATGAGCTGTTGGGAGCGCCATCCTTCCTCCAGGCTAGGAGCGGTGGCATAGCCCTGGTCAATGTTCTGCACCCAGTGATTGATGACCCGAATAAAGGGGGCAATGCGACCATCGGGGTAGGTAACAGGGAACTGCAGGCGATTGGGGATGGGTAATTCGGTGAGGGGGCTTCCCCCCTGGCTGCCCCAAAGCCGAAAACCATGGACGTAGTCCTGTAGGTTATCGCTGCCCAGGACCAGGGTGCCGCGATCGCCGTAGACTTCCAGCCAGTGCCCCCGACCGCCATAGGCAACTGAACTAATCGCTACTTGACAGGGAACCCCCTGATTCAGCACCAGAATTAAATTACAGGTGTCATCTGTATCCACCGGCTGCATGGTGCCAGTGGTCGGGTCGGGGCGCTCGGTAATGGCCGTGTTGAGGCGACTACACAACCGTTGGATGGGGCCAAACAGCCAGCTCAGGTAGTCAAAGGTATGGGAGGCGAAGGCCCCCAAGGTACCGCCCCTGATCTTGACGGGAGTACCAGTTCCAGGGCCGCTGGGGATCGGCTCGACCAGGGACGGTCCAGTCAACCTTGACCAGTCGCAACTGACCCAGGTAGCCCTCGGCTAATAACTCGGCTAACCGTTGCCACTGGGGTACGAAGCGAAACTCGAAATCCAGGGTGCCGATCCGTTGCTGCCCCTGGGCCAGCTTTACCAGGGTCTGGGCCTCAGCGGCGGTGAGGCTGGTGGGCTTTTCTAGCAAAAGGTGTTTGCCGGCCTGAAGGACCGTTGTCGCCATGGGGTAATGCAAAAGGGGGAGTCGAAATCGCTACCCCATCCACCTCCACCAGGTTGACCAGGTCCTCCAGCCGATCGCAGGCCTGGGGAATGGCGTGGGCCGCCGCGATCGCCTCGGCCTTAGCCCGATCGCGATGGTAAACCGCCACCACCCGGGTGCGGTGGTGAGCTTGTAAACCGGGAATGTGGACCTTTTGACCGAAGCCGGTGCCGACCACTGCGATACCGAGAACGTCCTTAGCCATGGCCATAGCCTCCATAACATCTACCCCTTGGTTCACCAAAGGGGTCAGGCTTGAATAATTTACCATGGCACTGGGGTTGAGCTGGGCAAGTTGATCAAGCCAGGCTTAACCCCTCAGGGACGAAACAGGAAATCATAACCCGTGTAGCGATCGCCCTGGTAGGCTATCACCACCCAGGTTTGGGGGTCAAATTCCAGGGGATAGGCCTCCCGCTCGATGGCTACTCCCTGGCCGTCGGTGGTGGGCTTAAGGACGCAGTAGGGGACCTTAAGCAGGGCCTGAAGGGTAGCCCGGGGGGCTGGGGTCTGCACCCCCAGTAGGGCTTTGAGGCGATCTCGGGAGAGGGAATTTTCTATCTTTTCAAGCTTGATGCACTCCCCTGTCATTACCTGGGAGTCAACCATCTGGGCTGGATGGGGACTCAGACCCAGGACTGCGGCGGCCACCATTGACCCCCCTGCCAGCACCGCCGCCCGTAGGGAGGGCGGTGAGGCAGGAAGCGCCGGTGGGCAGGCTCGATCGTCGCCAGGCTGCGGCCAGGAAGTAGCCATACCCGGCGATGGGGAGACCTGTTGCTGCTGATAATGGATTGATAGGGATTGGCGAATGGAGTTAGCCATGGTCTTAGGGGCAAAAATGAAGTTAACAGGGGCGGCCCTGACCCACGTAGGCAAAGGCAATGCAGAAGCGGGAAAAACCTTCTACACTAGCAACCGAGACCAGAACCTTAATGCCTAATATAGTACACTTGTTCTATAAATGAATAGAACCCTTGTCTGGTTTCGTCGCGATCTTCGAGTGTCTGACCATCAACCCCTGGCTAGAGCCGCTCAGCGGGGGCTGGTGATTCCGGTTTTTGTGCTGGACCGGGCCTTGCTACACCACCCAGAAACCGGTCCGGCCCGGGTGGAGTTTTTGTTGGCGGCTTTGGCGGCACTGGACCGCGATTTAAGGCAATTGGGGGGGCGGCTAATTCTGCGATCGGGGGATCCGGTAGAGGTGCTGCCCGACCTGGTGCGCCAGTCCCAGGCGGAGGGTATCTACGCCTACACTGACTGCGAGCGTCTCTATGGTCGGGTGCGGGACGCCCGTCTGAATCAGGCTTTGGCGGCAGCGGAGATGAAAATTCGGTGGTTTGAGCCCCCTGGGAGCCTGGCGGAATTGCTGCCCTATCCCGCCTACCGGCAGCGCTGGTATGGACAGATGGGGGAACCCCAGTCGCCGTCGCCCCAGGCGGTAAGGGTGCCTCCAGAAATTAGCAGTGAGCCCCTGCCCAGTCTGAGGCAGGTGGGTCATCAGGCCGACGGTAAACCTCTACCGCCGGCCACTACCGCCGCCGCCCGAGCCCTACTGCAAAATTTTTTGGAGGAAAAAGCCGATCGCTACTACTGGCAGCTTTCCTACCCCAGTGCCACGGTAACCACGGGTCTGAGTCCCCACCTCAAGTTTGGGGTGATTTCGGTGCGGGAGTGCGTCCAAACCATTCTCCAGGCCGAGGATCGGGGAGAGGAGCGGCGGCGGCGGAGTCATCGGCAATTGATTGCCCGACTGCGTTGGGGGCAGGGGTTTGGCCAGCGGTTTCGCTACCTGCCCCAACTGGAGTTGCGATCGCTTTACCGCATTTTTGATGAAACCGGCTGGTCCTTTGATGCCGGTCTTTACCAGGCCTGGCAAACTGGTCATACCGGCTTTCCCATCGTCGATGCCGCCGCCCGTTGCCTACAGGCTACCGGTGGTTACCTGCACCTAAACTTTCGCACCCGGGCCATCTACGCCAGTTTTCTCAGCAATCTGATGGGAATGGACTGGCGCTACGGGGCTCTCCACTTTATGCGTCATTTAATTGATGGCGATTGCCCCATTGATCACTACCAGTGGGCCATGCAGGCGGGGGTCACCCACTGTATCGACAAAAGCTGGACTCGCATCTACCACCCCGGCCAGACCGCCGTAGACCGCTGCGATCCCCAGGGTCAGTTCATTAAACGCTGGCTACCGGAACTGGCCGATGTTCCCCCTGAACAGCTGGGTAGTCCTCCCCCCGGGCCACCTATCCGGCCCCCATTCTGAACTACAAAGCCGCTCGCCAGCAGCGCATTGGCCAGCTAGAGCAGCAGCGTCAAACCTTTATCCAGGCTCCCAGGTTATTACCCCACCTGGCTCCCCTGCCCGCCGATCTCACCCCCTTTGGCGTCGATCGCTACGGCGGCGAGGTGGGCTGGGCGTTAGGATCAAACTTTAGTTTGTTTCCCCCTGCCCTTGACCTGGAGACTCTGGACCAAGCCCAGCAACAGGATCTGCGTACCTGGTTTGTTGCCCATGTCAACATCGCTCCGCCCCGTTCCAGTCGCCCTCGCTCCACCCCTAGCAGTCAGCAACTCAGCCTGCTGGACTAAAATCTCCCACCCCCCTTACCATGGCCACCATCAACTACCTCCGCATCAGTGTCACCGATCGCTGTAACTTTCAATGCCAGTACTGTATGCCAGAGGCAGGAACCATCGCCCACCTACCGCCGGATTGGCTGACCCGCGATGAACTGCAACAGCTACTCAGCCAGGTGTTTATTCCCCTGGGCTTTAGCCGCTTTCGCTTAACCGGAGGCGAACCCCTACTGCGCCCCGACATTGGGGAAATTACGGCGGATTTAGCCCAGCTTGAGGGGGTTGAGGATCTGGCCATGAGCACCAATGGGTTTTTACTAGCCGCCAAAGCAGAGGCCCTCTGGCGGGCTGGGCTGCGCCGTTTAAATATCAGTTTGGATAGCCTCGATCCCCTGGTGTTTCAACAACTAACGGGGGGGCGAGACCGCTGGCGGCAGGTTTGGCAGGGTATTCAGGTGGCCCATGACCTGGGTTTTGCACCCTTAAAACTTAACGTGGTAGTGATTCCTGGGGTAAATGACCAGGAGGTTTTGGATCTGGCTGCCCTCAGCCGCGATCTCCCCTGGCATATTCGCTTTATTGAGTTTATGCCGATTGGTAACGCCCAGTTGTTTGCTGATCGGGGCTGGATTGACTCTGCCCAACTACGGCAGCAAATTCGCCAGCATTGGGGTTTAGAGCCGGGCCAGGTGCAGGGCAATGGCCCCGCCGATGTCTTTCAGATTCCTGGAGCCCTGGGTACGGTGGGGTTTATTAGCCAAATGTCGGAGTGCTTTTGCGATCGCTGTAACCGTCTCCGCCTTTCCGCCGATGGTTGGTTGCGGCCCTGCCTACTGAATCAAACCGGTCAGATCGATCTAAAAACCCCCCTGCGCCAGGGTCAATCCTTATGCTGGCTGCGGCAACAGGTGGCGGATTTACTCCAGATTAAACCTGAAATTAATTACAAAATGCGGCAGGCTGGGACTACAGGAGCCTACGATCGGACCATGGCCCAGATTGGTGGTTAGGGCAAACCCGGCCAGTCATTATTACAATAATTAACGGTTGGGGGCTGTCCCGTTCCCCACCCCCATTTTCCCTTTTGATTTTTCGTCACTTGGCCCTATGGTTCTTTCCTCCCTGACCCGCACCTTGCAGCGATCGCCCCTGACCGCTGAGCTGCTGGCCAAGCTAGACCAGCAGGGTAGCCTCAGCCTGACGGGGGCAGGCCGTCTGCCCAAGGGGTTGGTGAGCTCGGCCCTGGCCCTGGCCCAGCAACGACCCCTGCTGGTGATCACCGCCACCCTGGAGGAGGCCAGCCGCTGGGCTCCCCAATTGGAGGCCATGGGCTGGGACACGGTGCACTTTTACCCTACCTCCGAGGCCTCCCCCTACGACCCCTTTGACCAGGAATCGGAAATGACCTGGGGGCAGATGCAGGTACTGGCGGACCTGCTGGCCCTGGGGCAGCAACCCCAGGGCGATCGCAAACTGGCCATCGTCACCACAGAGCGGGCCCTCCAACCCCACCTGCCGCCGGTGTCCGCCCTCAATCCCTACTGTCTGCAGCTACAACTGGGGCAGGATATCCACTTCAAGGCCCTGGGGCAACGCCTGGCCAGCCTCGGCTATGAGCGGGTGGCGGTGGTGGAAACCGAAGGCCAATGGGCCCAGCGAGGCGACATCATTGACCTCTACCCGGTGGCGGCGGAGTTGCCGGTGCGGCTGGAGCTGTTTGGCGATGACCTGGAGCGGATGCGGGAGTTTGACCCCGCCACCCAGCGATCGCTGGACTCGATTGATCACCTGATTCTTACCCCTACCCAGTACGGGCCGGTGATTCTAGAGCACCTGCGCCGCCAGGACAGGTTGGCCAGGGTTCTGTCTCCGGCGGCCGAGGAGGGGTTGGACAGGGGCATCTTTCCCGAGGGGCTGCGGCGCTGGCTGGGTTTGGCCTTTCCCCAGCCCGCCTCCCTGCTAGATTACCTGCCCGCCACCACCCTGCTGGCGGTGGATGAGCTGGACCAGTGCCAGGCCCACAGCGATCGCTGGTTAGACCACGTGGAGAATCACTGGCAACAGCAGGCCGCTGAGGACCCACCCCCCAAAATCCACCGCCCCTTCAGCGAAGCCCTGGCGGAGGCGGAGCTGTTTCCCCGGCTGTGGCTCTCCGCCCTGGCGGAGGTCAACCACCAGGGCTTAAACCTGGCCAGTCGCCCGGTACCCGCCCTGCCCCACCAGTTTGGCAAGCTGGCGGAAACCATTCGGGGGAATGCCAGCGCAAGTACGGGGTGTGGCTGGTGTCGGCCCAGCCCTCCCGCTCCGTGGCCCTGCTGCAGGAGCACGACTGTCCGGCCCAGTTTATCCCCAACCCCAGGGATTACAACGCCATCGATAAGCTGCAGGGGCAGTCGGTGCCGGTGGCGGTGAAATACTCCGGGCTGGCGGAGCTGGAGGGGTTCATCCTGCCCACCTTCCGCCTGGTGGTGGTGACCGACCGGGAGTTCTTTGGTCAACACAGTCTGGCCACTCCAGGCTACGTGCGCAAGCGCCGTCGAGCCGCCTCCAAACAGGTGGACCCCAACAAGATGAAACCGGGGGACTTTGTGGTCCACCGCAGCCACGGCATTGGCCAGTTCCTGAAGCTGGAGAGCCTTACTGTCAACCAGGAAACCCGGGATTATCTGGTGATCCAGTATGCCGATGGGCTGTTGCGGGTGGCCGCCGACCAGGTGGGGTCCCTGTCCCGCTATCGGGTGGCCACCGGGCAGGCGCCGGTGCTGAATAAAATGACCAGCAGCGCCTGGGAAAAAACCAAGGGGCGGGCTAAAAAGGCGATCCAAAAGGTGGCGGTAGACCTGCTGCAGCTCTACGCCCAGCGGGCCAAGTTGGAGGGCTTTGCCTACCCCAGCGATACCCCCTGGCAGCAGGAATTGGAAGATTCCTTTCCCTACCAGGCCACCCCCGACCAGCTCAAGGCGGTGCAGGATGTGAAACAGGATATGGAGAGCGATCGCCCCATGGATCGGCTGGTGTGCGGCGATGTCGGCTTTGGCAAAACCGAAGTCGCCTTGCGGGCCATCTTTAAGGCGGTCACCGCTGGCAAACAGGTGGCCCTGCTGGCCCCCACCACCATCCTCACCCAGCAGCACTACCACACCCTAAAGGAGCGCTTTGCCCCCTACCCGATCCAGGTGGGGCTGCTCAACCGCTTCCGCACCCCGCCAGAGAAGAAGGAGATTTTGCAACGGCTGAAAATCGGCGAACTGGATGTGGTGGTGGGCACCCACCAGTTGCTGGGCAAGGGCATCGACTTTAAGGCCCTGGGGCTGCTGGTGGTGGACGAGGAACAGCGGTTTGGGGTGAATCAAAAGGAGCGGATCAAGGCCCTGAAAACCCAGGTAGATGTGCTCACCCTCAGCGCCACCCCCATCCCCCGCACCCTCTACATGGCCCTGTCGGGGGTGCGGGAAATGAGTTTGATTACCACCCCGCCGCCCTCCCGGCGCCCGATTCAAACCCACCTCTCGCCCCTGGATCCGGAGGCGGTGCGTACCGCCATTCGGCAGGAGTTGGACCGGGGCGGCCAGGTGTTCTACGTAGTGCCCCGGGTGGAGGGGATTGAAGAGGTCTCGGCCAAAATTCGAGACATGGTGCCCGCCGCTCGCCTGGCCATCGCCCACGGCCAGATGGAGGAGGGGGAGTTGGAATCCACCATGCTCACCTTTAGCAGCGGTGAGGCTGACATTCTGGTGTGCACCACCATCATTGAGTCGGGGCTGGATATTCCCCGGGTGAATACCATCCTGGTGGAGGATGCCCACCGCTTTGGCCTGTCCCAGCTTTACCAGCTCAGGGGCCGGGTGGGGCGAGCTGGGGTGCAGGCCCATGCCTGGCTGTTTTACCCTAAAAAGGCCCTGAGCGATAAGGCCCGCCAGCGGCTGCGGGCAATCCAGGAGTTTACCCAGTTGGGGTCGGGCTACCAGCTGGCCATGCGGGATATGGAGATTCGGGGGGTGGGTAACCTGCTGGGGGTAGAACAGTCGGGCCAGATGGAGGCGATTGGCTTTGACCTGTACATGGACATGCTAGAAGAGGCGATCGGCGAAATCCGGGGCCAGGAAATTCCCCCGGTGGAGGATACCCAGGTGGACCTCAACGTCACCGCCTTTGTGCCCAATAACTATATTCCCGACCTGGATCAAAAGATGGCGGCCTACCGCAGCCTGGCGGTGGCAGAAAGCAAGGTGGAGCTGATGCAGATTGCGGCGGACCTCAGCGATCGCTACGGCCCCATTCCCCACGCCACCGAGCAACTGGTGCGCATGCTGGAACTGAAACTGGTGGCTAAGGCAGCAGGGTTTTCGCGGATCAAACCAGAGGGCAAACAGCATGTGGTGCTGGAAACCCCCATGGAGGAACCGGCCTGGAAAAAGGTCAGCGAAAAGCTACCTAGCCACCTTAAGCCCCGCTTTGTCTATAGCGGTGGCAAGGTGGTGGTGAGGGGCCTGGGCACCCTGAAACCAGAAAAGCAACTGGAAAGCCTAACGGAATGGCTCGGTCATTTGCAGTGACGCTCGGGCAGGCAAGAGCAGCCCACACTATTAGTAGTAGGGCATTACCATGCCCCTACTCTTGGCCGTTGGGTAGCTTTTTGCCAAAATGAGAATTACCGTAGGCTCGCTCATCTCTAATACAGAGCACGTACTGAATTTTGTTGAGATTATACTCCTTCAGAGGTATGGTCTCAGATCCTCTTTGGCTTTTCGAGCAACCTGTAAGGGTAATATTAATTGACTGACAAGATAATTTGATTGCACAAAACTCTCAGATTAGATGTTTACAAACGTTGCTTTAAACTAAGTGTAGCTATGACTGGAAGCTTAATTCGCCAGGTTATCTATGGGGCCTTGACGGTGGCAGG
Organism: Nodosilinea sp. LVE1205-7; assembly: GCA_041879365.1. Lineage (GTDB taxonomy): Bacteria > Cyanobacteriota > Cyanobacteriia > Phormidesmidales > Phormidesmidaceae > Nodosilinea. The sequence goes on from CP089923.1 coordinate 1,253,829, forward strand.
ATTGATTTGGACTAATTACTATCTGATCCAGTTCACCGTGGCTACCCGGGGTGAGTTCACAGCCATCAATCTGTTGAACTTTGATTTAACCACCTTCATCGCTCAGGTCTGGGCTAACCCTGCCTCTAGTTTCATTGCCGTTGATGTCACCATCGGAGCGTTACTGGCAATTACCTTAATGGTAGCTGAGGGACGACGGTTGAAGCTACGCTTCTGGGGTCTTTATATCGCCTTGATGTTTGCCATTTCTTTTGCCTTTGGCTTTGCCTTATTTTTATTGATGCGGGAGCGTCATCTCAGGAATCTTGATCTTTCTTCTTGAATTGGCCAGTTGGCTTGGAGTTAACTCCCAACTTCTTGAGGATACGGACCAGGGATAGAATGCCGTCAAATTTAAGGGATTTGGGGGATTGACTGATCAACGGCAGTAGGGGTAGGGCTATTCTCCTCCGTTATATTGCTTGCCACTTCGGAGTCTGAAGCTGGCAATAGACTAACCACTGGTTTCTCAGTTGGTGGATGAACAATGGTTTGGGGCATGGCTCCCGGCTCATCAACTAACCAGGCCAGGTGAGATCGCTGGTTGTTAGAGGGTTGGGCAGCGAGTCCAGAGGGAGTGGAATTTTTCCTAGCCGTAATGGTTACCAGGGGTATTAAGTTCTGCTTGGACTCTCGAGTCTGATTCCAGTTTGGCTCAGCAGATTGGGAGGGTGCAGGGTTTGGATCACTGCCATTAGCCCCGGAGATAGCAACCACGGGGCGATCGGTCTCACTCTCAGGTTTGAGACCAGAGGGTTTGACCGCCTGGGATGGTTCTGGGAAGCGATCTTCTGAGGCCAAACTGGCGGTTGAGGGTAAATTCCTCGGTTCTAGATCAAAGCCCAGGATGAAGGACTGAGGAACCGGACTAGATTCAACAGCTTCTAGAGGGGCAGAACTGGCTTCAGAAACAGATAGGGATTTGTCTAAAAGGGCAGTCGTGGTAGTGAAGGAAGTATTTTCCTGCTGATAGGCAAGCAGGGCGTGGGAAACAGCTCTGGCTCGCCGTCGCTGATCGCGAGTAATACTTGCCTGACTATTGCCCAAGCCTGGAGCATTCCACCGCTGAGTATTGGGATTGATATAGGAACGGGTACGGGCTACAACAATGGCGTCCATACCACTATGGCCCAAAGCTCTGGCTTCTGCCAGCCGCTCCACGTAGCCTACCCGGCCAATCGCGGCTAGGGGAGATTGATTGGCCAAATCAATGCCATTGAGAGTTTCTTCCAGGGAAAGGGAAAGACCCAATTGGGTGGCTCTAGCCTGTAAAATTTGGGTTTGGGTTTTTAACCGACGTAGTTGTCTGGCATCAGCTTCCGTGGGAGAAGCAGCTCCGTGCTGATAGGAAAACGTGCCGAGGTTCCAGACCCCATTCCCAGGATCAATGTGACCATAGTAAGCTGCTGTCCGATCGCCAGTGGTGGTGCGGGTCCCTTCCGCTGAGCCGATCGCCCTGGCCACCAGGGAATTACTGTTACCGTTAAACAAATCTCCAATCCAATCTGTACTGTTGGGGTTTGGCGCTGTGATCGCCACCTCTATTAAAGTCTTTGGGGCCAGGGTGGGGGAGGCCAGCTCAAAACTTAGAGCCAGGGAGGTGGGCGGAGGGGCTGAAGGAGTTTTTGCCATCGTAGCAGCTACAGCGGCAACTGGCCCCGAGGGGTTGGTGGTTATCTGGGTTGGGGTAGGTGGTGCTGGAGGTAGAAGCGATGTAGGGGTGACCTCTGGAGTCAAGGCTACAGCCACAGCCTGCCGATAAACTCCGGGGGGTAATTGGGGAGGAGAGTGGTGGCGCAGTGGCGGGGTGGCTGCCCGGTCTGGTACTGGTAAGGGGGCGTTGGCCTCTAACTGGGGGGATGGCCCTGGCTCTGATTGAGGAATAGAGGCCACCGGACTAGAGCGGTGATCGGCGGCGATCGCCGGTAGGTCGAAGTTGAGGGCAAACTCCTCTGCCCGCACTGTAGTAGGGACTAGAACCGCCATTAGAGAACCGGCGGCCAATAGGGAAGAAGATCTCATACTAGGCTCCTAGTTAAACCTGAAACGATATCCGGCGTACTCTTCCTTTTCGTACAGCACTACCAGATGGGTATGGGGATCAAAGGCCAGAGGGTAGGAATCTCGTTCTGCTACCACATCGGCCCTTAATTGAATGGGAGGCAAGCGACAGTAGGGTTCGGCCAGAATCTTTTGGACCTCTGCCTTAGAATTTCGCTCCGGAATAGTTAGTAACTTGGCCAGCTGCTCGCGACTCAGGCGAGCATCACCGCTGACCACGGTCTGACAATCCTCCCTTGCCAGGGGTTTGGCTTTAGCGATTAAATTCCTTAAGCCATCCCGCTGAATTGCCAGGGATAGCAGAATTAGAATTAATCCTCCTGCTAACAGGGGTTTAAGCCAGGGGGGCTGACTATCAGAAAGATTTTGCTGAGCAGAATAGAGAGGAACCATGGTTGATCTCCTAGAGGAAATTGGGGCTTAAGGTTCTAATAATTTACTGGCCCAGGTTGATGAATATAGGCCAGGGTTTAAGGGGAGTCTGGTTGGACATACCCAGGAAAACTCAGCTTCAGGAGTAGGGTTGTTGGCTGAGGTTTAGAGGTAACCACCAATAAATAGGCCTGCCAGTGCTAGAAATACCCGGTTAGCCAGCCCCAGATTGGGCTGTAAGGCTAAAGTAGCTTGATAAAGGGCGTAGGCTACAATTCCTGTAATGGCTACTACGGTTAGGGGCCAGAGACCAGAGAAAGCCGATAGCAGCAGGTCCAGGGTCAGACGAGTAATTACCCCTCCCCCTAGCCACAAAAGGGTATCCATAAAAGAGGGAAAAACCCTGGCAGCATTGCCTACTTTGGCCCTTTGTAGGTTCTTTCTACGGCGGGGGGTGACTGGGGCTATCAGGGATTGGATCAAGCGTCCACATTGGGTGAGCCAGTCCATAGGTTCCTGGCTGAGAATACCGAGTACCTTAATCACCACGAATCTGGCAAAGGAGGATGGACCTGGTGGGGTAGAGCCGGTTCCATAGGTTTTTCGTAAATGACCCGCTAGCTGACGAGCCTCCTGATCAGGCTGTTGCAGACGAATAGGCTGATAGCTGAGACGAATATTACCAAGAGGGTCTAGTTCGGCACTGGCGGTAGCGGCTCGATCTAGAGTGATTTGGGGAGAGGAAAAGCCGTGGGATAACTCAGATACTCTCTCCCTTGGCCTCTCCACCAGTTCTCTTTGGGTGACCTGAAGCTCTCCGAATCGCCCGTCGTTGCTCTATAGAGAGGTGGTTGATTTTATCTACCATCGCTTGCAGGCGCTGCCGATAAATCTGAATTTGCGCAGATGCCTCAGAAAGGGGTTGATGGGGAGCCCCAAAGGCTGAGGAAATGATCGGTCTCGCTGCTATCGGGTTGGCAGATAAGACTCCCACCGAACTTGCAGTCTGGGGAAGAGACACCGTAGTTCTACCTTCAGAGTCTCCGTAGGCCCGTAGAGACCGACGGCGGAGATTTTCTACTGTAGTAGTTAGGCGGGGATCTGACCCCCGACCAACGCTGGTGGACATGGGGCCATCTAAGGTAGGCCAATCTATGGGAATTTCTAAGGGATGGTGATCAGAGGCTAAAGCCTGACGCTTAAGCTTATCTTGAATCGCAGTTAAGTCCATAATGCCATCAATCAGCAGGGGGGAAGGGGATCTCCGCTGCTTTGATACAAGTGTACTATAACCTCTCAAAATTGCAACACTGAAATTTTGAGGGTATCAACTTGGTTGGGAGTGCTTTGATGGACAGGGGATTTAGGGGCTGGGGTTAGGAATTAACGGGGGAGGGTGACATCCTGGGGTGATCGAGGATATTGCCCATGCTTACTCCACCATTTCCTGCTTCCTTCTTGCCTGGCGCTGTAGACTCTTGCTTAGATACTTTTTTCCAGGAGGACGCCGACCTTGTTGCATCAGCCCATCTGGACTTTACCCATCGAAACCGTCTATGGAGCTTTGGGTACCTATCCCGGGGGACTAACCAGCCTGGAAGCCCTGCAGAAACTCCAGGAATTTGGCCCGAACCAACTGCCCGAACCAGCCCACCGGCCCCTATGGCTGCGTTTTGCCGATCAGCTCACCCACTTTATGGCCTTGCTACTCTGGGTGGCGGGCATCCTGGCCTTTATTTCCCACACCGCCGCCCTGGGTTGGGCGATCTGGTCTGTAATTTGGATTAATGCCATCTTCAGTTTCTGGCAGGAGTTTCGGGCGGAGCAGGCGCTGGCGGCTCTGAAAAATGTCCTGCCCAACCAGGTGCGGGTCTACCGTCAGGGGAATCTGGTCCAGATCCCCGCGGTGGAATTGGTGCGGGGGGATGTGATGCAACTGGAGGAGGGCGATCGCATCTCCGCCGATGCCCGCCTGGTCAGCGCCGAGAGTTTTTACCTGGACCTGTCGGTGTTAACCGGCGAGTCCCTACCGGTAGCCCGTAATCCCCACCCGGTTAGACCCCGGGAAACCCTGGCCCTGCGCAGCGGTAAGCCCCTCGACTACCAGGGCGAACAGCCCCTACAGGAAACCCTTAATCCAGCGGAGGTGAGTAATCTAGTGCTGGCGGGGGCCACCGTATCCTCGGGGCGCGGTACGGCGGTGGTCTATGCCACCGGTACCCAGACCGAATTTGGTCAGGTGGCTCGCCTGACCACCGGGGTGAAGCGAGAACCCAGTACCCTGGAGGTAGAGGTCACCCATATCGTCCGGGTGATTACGGCGATCGCCGTGACCATGGGGGTGATGGTTTTTATCCTCACCTCCCTGCTGGTGGGCATGGAATTAAAGGAAAGCTTTATTTTTGCCATTGGTATCATTGTTGCCCTGGTGCCGGAGGGCCTACTGCCGACGGTGACCCTATCCCTGGCCATTGGGGTACAGCGCATGGCTAAGCGCAATGCCCTGGTCAGACGCCTATCGGCGGTGGAAACCCTGAGTGCAGTGACGGTGATCTGCACTGATAAAACCGGCACCCTGACCAAAAATGAAATGACGGTGCGCCATCTCTGGTTACCGCCGATGGCGGGGGAACCCCCTGGGGATAACCCGGACAGCACCAATCTGCTACCGGGGCAGATTCGAGTCACCGGTTCGGGCTACGACCCCACCGCTGGCCAGATCCACCTGCCCCCCCGCTCTCCCCTGGCCTGGAAGGCTAACTTACTGCTCACCGGAGCGGCCCTCTGTTCCAATGCCCGGCTGATTCACCTGACCGCCCCCAGCCGCTGGCAGGAAATGGGGGACCCCACGGAAGCCGCCCTGATCGTAGCGGCGGCTAAGGCGGGCCTCAACCTGGAGCAGCTGCAACAGCGATACCCCCGTCAACGGGAAATCCCCTTTGATTCTCGTCGCCGCATGATGACGGTGGTGCTCAGCTGGCCCGGCTATGACTGCCCTTCCCCCCTGTTTCAGGGTGAGTCCCTGATGGTTTTCACCAAGGGGGCGCCCCTGGAGGTGGTGCGCCACTGTCAAACCATTCTGCGGGACGGGGTGGTGGGGGATCTGAGCCCCCAGGCCTGGCAGGAGGTGGTGAATGCTAATGATGTCCTATCCCGCCAGGGCTTCCGGGTACTGGGCCTGGCCGCCCGTAGTGGCGGGGAAGAACTAAGGGATAGGAAAGCCCAGGATTTAGAACAGGGTCTCACCTTTATCGGTCTGGTGGCCATGTTCGACCCGCCCCGCCCCGAGGTCCCCAAAGCCATTGCCCAATGCCATCAGGCGGGTATTCGGGTGACCATGGTGACTGGGGATTATGGCCTGACGGCGGAGGCGATCGCCACTCAAATTGGCCTGCTGACCAGCCAACCAGAGAGTCACGAGCCGGCCCGGGTGATTACGGGAGAGAGTATGGGCCACCTCTCTGATGCCCAGTTACAACAAATGGTTAAGTACCGATCTCGGCTGGTATTCGCCCGCATGTCCCCGGAGCACAAGCTACGGCTGGTGGAGGCCTACAAGGCCACGGGGGCGGTGGTGGCGGTCACTGGTGATGGGGTCAACGACGCCCCCGCCCTGAGATCGGCCCACATCGGTATTGCCATGGGGTTGAACGGCACCGATGTGGCCCGGGAGGCCAGCGATATTGTGCTCACCGACAATAACTTTGCCACCATTGTGGTGGCGATCGAGCAGGGCCGCACGGTCTACCGCAACATTCGCAAGTTTATTACCTATATCCTGGCTTCCAATGTGGCGGAGCTGGTGCCCTTTCTGGTCATGGTGGTGCTGAAGATTCCCCCTGCCCTGGTGATCATGCAGGTGCTGGCGATTGACCTGGGAACGGACATGGTACCGGCCCTGGCCCTGGGGGCGGAAGCCGCTGAAGTGGGGATTATGGAACAGCCCCCCCGGGCCAAAACCCAAACCCTGCTGGACCGCAGCCTGCTGCTCAGGGCCTACTGCTGGTTGGGGCTAATCGAAGCCAGTCTGGGTATGGTCGCCTTCCTTTGGGTCTGGCATAGTCATGGCTACGATCTGGCCGCCCTCCAGGCCGTCAGCCCCAGTTTGTTATCCCGTTCTGCCCCGGCGGCGGTGGTGGCGGTCTACGCCCAGGCCACTACCCTCACCCTGGCGGCGATCGTTGCCAGCCAGGATGGCAATGTATTGGCCTGCCGTTCAGAAACAACCTCCATCTGGCGATTGGGACTATTCTCCAATCCCTGATCTGGGCCGGGATTGCCTTTGAATGGTGTTTGATTACTGCCATTATTACCCTACCCATCCTGCAAGGTATTTTTTCCACCGCACCCCTGAGCCTGGAGCAGGTCTTATTTCTCCTCCTCTGTCCCCCCACCCTTTTGGGCCTGGAGGAATTGCGTAAAGCGCTAATGAAGTCCTAAATGCTTCCCTCTAAAAACCATCCATGTCAATATCAGAGGTTGTTGGCAAGAACTCAGGGTTTCTTGTAATGGGTATGCCGTAATGAAAACCTTTCCTTCCCCCGAGGCGTTGCGACGCCTCTCCTTTGGGCTGGCTGATATTGCTGTGATTCTAGGTACCCTGTTATTACTGGCGGTCATTGCTCGACTTGGGGCTGGTGCCCTGGTTAGTTTTAAGCCCCCCGAGGTGGTTCCTGCTATTGATCTCAATCCTGCTAATCTGCCCTATTACGGGGGGCGGTCCACCCTGCGGATGTTTACGGCTCTGGTCTGCTCTACCCTTTTTACCCTGGTTTATGGCTATGTGGCGGCCCATAGCCGCCGGGCGGAACGGGTGATGGTGCCTCTGCTGGATATTTTGCAGTCGGTACCGGTGTTGGGCTTTTTATCCATTACCGTGACCGGCTTTATAGCCCTATTTCCAGGAAGTTTATTGGGCCTGGAGGCGGCCTCAATTTTTGCCATCTTTACCAGTCAGGTCTGGAATATGACCTTTTCCTTTTATCAGTCTCTTCGGACTATTCCTAAAGAACTGGAGGAGGCGGCAACCCTTTATCAGCTCTCCCATTGGCAACGCTTTATTAAATTACAGATTCCAGCGGCCACCATTGGTCTGCTCTGGAATGCCATGATGAGCTTTGGAGGTGGTTGGTTTTTTGTGGCGGCCAGTGAAGCCATCAGTGTTCTCAATCAGAAGTACACTCTGCCAGGGTTGGGATCTTACGTAGCAGCGGCGATCGCCGCCGAAGATTTACCGGCTTTGGGCTGGGCCGTGGTCACCATTGCCGTGGTCATTGTACTGGTGGATCAGTTGTTCTGGCGGCCCCTAATTGCCTGGTCTGATAAGTTTCGTATGGAGCAAAGTGCCTCTGCCCTGATTGCTGAATCTTGGGTCTATGATCTGCTGACCACAGCCCGGGTACCTCGCCTGGTGGGTACTGCTCTTACCCCTGTGACTGACGCTCTAAATGGTTTGCTTTCCCGCCTTACCCCTCCCCGACCCAAAGGAGAAATGGAGGGGGGACAACGCCAGGGCAGAGATCGCTTTTATACTCTGGTATTGCTGGTAATTATTAGTCTTTTGGTAGCCTGGACCCTGCATTTTATCTTGACTACGGTAGGTCCTCTGGAGGTAGTCAAAACTTTCTGGCTGGGGGGACTAACCCTGCTACGGGTGACGGTTCTATTAATTATGGCCTCCCTGATCTGGACCCCGATTGGGGTGGCGATCGGGTTTAATCCCGAGCTGGCCCGTACCCTCCAACCCCTGGTCCAGTTCCTGGCCTCCTTTCCCGCCAACTTTATCTTTCCCTTTGCCACCCTGTTCTTTATTCGCACCCATATCAGTATTGAATGGGGCAGTATTGTGCTGATGGCCCTGGGCTCCCAGTGGTATATTTTGTTCAATTCCATTGCCGGTGCCCAAAGCATTCCCACAGACCTACGAGAAATGGCCAGTGATATGGGGTTGAAGGGCTGGCGACGCTGGCAGCGATTGATTATACCCGGTATTTTTTCTGCCTGGGTAACCGGTGGTATTACCGCCAGTGGAGGGGCCTGGAATGCTAGCATTGTTTCGGAAATTGTTGCCTGGGGTGCAAGTACCCAGACAGCAACCGGACTGGGTACCTACATCGCTGAAGCTACAGCAGTAGGGGACTGGCCCCGCATTACCCTGGGCATTAGTATGATGAGTCTTTTTGTGGTGGGGCTTAACCGCCTTTTATGGCGACGACTCTATCAATTAGCTGAGATCAAGTACCATCTTTAGAGGCTGCCAGAGCCATGAGTTCAATCGTTGCCAGTCAGATTTTGATTACCGTTGACCAGGTATCCAAACACTTTCCTCTGCCCGATGGTAAAGGTGAGTTTACGGTGCTCAGTGGGGTTAATTTAACCGTGCGATCGGGGGAAGTGATCGCCCTGCTAGGGCGCAGTGGTAGTGGCAAGAGTACTTTGCTGAGGATCATGGCTGGCCTGATTCCCCCCAGCCAGGGTCAGGTTTGTAGTAATGCCAAACCCCTACGGGGCGCTAACAACAATGTGGCTATGGTGTTTCAGAGCTTTGCCCTGCTACCCTGGTTAACGGTTCAGGAGAATGTAGAACTGGGGCTAGAGGCTCGGGGTATAAAACGGGAAGAACGCCGTCAGCGGGCCTTAAAAGCAATTGATATTGTTGGTTTGGATGGCTTTGAAAGCGCCTATCCGAAGGAGCTTTCGGGCGGCATGAAGCAGCGGGTTGGGTTTGCCCGGGCCTTTGTGCTGGAGCCCGAAGTGCTGTTTATGGATGAGCCCTTCAGCGCCCTGGATGTGCTGACCTCCGAAAACCTGCGGGGAGAAATCGATGATCTATGGAATGCCCACACCTTTCCTTCGAAAAGTATTTTAATCGTCACCCACAACATCGAGGAGGCGGTCTTTTTAGCCGATCGAGTGGTGATTTTAGGGGCCAATCCAGGGCGGATTCGGGGAGAAGTGGTGATCGATATGCCCCGACCCCACGATCGCACCCATCCCCGCTTTGCTTCCCTGGTGGACTACATCTACACCGTTATGACCAATCCCGAAATTGAGGTGAGTGGCCGGGTAGCGGTGGCGGTGGAACCCACTCCTCCCTCTCTTTCTCCCTACGCCAGGCCCCTACCCCATGTTCGGGTGGGGGGAATTAGCGGGTTACTGGAGCTGATTGTGGATCAACCGGAGGGGGAGATGATATTTCTCGTCTAGCGGAACGACTGCAATTGGAGGTAGATGATCTGCTGCCAATTTTAGATGCGGCGGTACTGTTAGACTTTGCTCGGGTATCCCAGGGGGACGTGCGACTTACGACTATTGGTCAGGACTTTGCTACTACCACAATTCTCCGCAGTAAGGACTTGTTTCGTCAGCAGAGTCTTAGCCATGTACCGGTTTTAAACAGCATTGTGCATACCCTGCGGGAAAAACCCAGTGGATCAATGCGGGCGGATTTCTTCCTGGATCTGTGGGATGAACATTTTCCCCACGAAGAGGCAGAACGCCAGTTTGCTACAGCCATCGACTGGGGGCGCTATGCTGAGTTATTTGAGTACGATGCCAGCGAAGATCGCCTCTATTTACCGGCCACTCCAGAGGTGAGCTAAACCCTTAGCCCAGGGCTTAGCTCTGGGCGTGACAATACTCCCCAAACCCGCTACTATCCTATTAATACAGACGTTCTATAGAATGGTGGAGTATGCCCGTGAGTTCCGGTCAGATTAAAGCCCTGCTTGAGCAAAAGCGATCGGCCTTTAGTTACTTTAACCGGGCTAGTTCTGACCTGTTAAAAACCTACCAGCAAGCCTGGGTAGATTTTGCTCGTTTAGATTACCCCCAGCGCCAGGATTTACTGGCTCCCCTGACCTCTCCTGTAGGAGCCCAGCCCTTAGAAATGGCTGCTGACGCCGATCAGGGTATCATTTCTTTTTCTTCTCAGAATCAGCTCCCGCTAGAGAACGATGGTCCAACCGGCAGGAGAGCGCCCAATGGGTGCAGGAAATTTTAGCCGATATTACTACCTTCGCTGTAGACGGATCCCAAATCTCCCCTGGTAAAGATCTTTCCATCCCCCTGGCCCTGATTCAGATTGGTTGGTTTGAGAATCCCCACAGTAAAACCCGTCCTTACCAAAAAGACGTTCGACTAGATCTGATGACCCCGACGGATTTAGGTCCTAACCCCGCCCAACCGGTGGAACGCCGGGTGAATATTCGCCGGTTTGAACTTGAGGTGGAGCGCCTGGTGGAGTACATCAACGGTTGTAGCGAACCCCAGCGCAGCCTGGTGTTTTTTGACGGTGCCCTGGTGGTTACCTTTGCCGAAGCCTTTGATCAAGATAGTCAGCAGGCCTACATCAAGGCCATGCTTAAGTTACTGGAGGCCAGTGAACGGCGGCGAGTTCCTCTGGTGGGTTACGTAGATACCTCCTATGCTCGGGATTTGGTCAGTTTGCTGCAAAATTTCTATGGTTTGGAACCCACGGAGGGTATCCACGATGCTCAACTGCTGGCTCCCCTGATGCATTGGGGCGATCGCACCACAATTTTTCGCTGCGATCGGGGCGGCATTCTCGATCAGTACGATCATCACCGCGATCGCATTACCTTCACCTACCTCAAAACTACCCGAGACGGTTATCCGGTGCGTTTAGAAATGCCCCTTTGGATGGGGGAAGGAGGGCATATCAGTCGTTACCTTAACTGGGTGCGAGGCGAAGTAATTATTGGTGGCGGTTATCCCTACGGTATTGAAACCGCCGATCAAACTGCTGTTTTACAGGGGCAAGATAGACAGATTTTTTATCGGGTTTTGCAAGACTGGGCTGACCAGGAAGCCGTTAACCTGCGGCTATCTCGTAAAATGGTTAGCAAACACCGCAGGCGTTAAGCAAACTGGGTCAATCTCGATATAATCGCTGCAAGTCCCCTATGACATTGTCTTAAACCTTTGATCGCCCTTTACCCTGGTAGCTTTGATCCTATTACCCTGGGCCACCTGGACATTATTACCCGGGGTAGCCGTCTATTTGAGCGGGTAATTGTCTTGATTTCCAGTAATCCCAATAAGTTACCGTTGTTTTCTATTCATCAACGGTTGGAACAAATTCAGAGATCGGTGAGTCCCTTGGGCAACGTCGACGTTGATCATTACGATGGATTGACCATTACCTATGCCCATCATCATCAAGCCCAGGTGCTTCTGCGGGGTTTACGGGTACTGTCAGATTTCGAAAAAGAGCTGCAAATGGCTCATACTAATAAAACCCTGGCCGATGACATTGAAACCCTTTTTCTATCTACCTCTACAGAGTACGGTTTCCTTAGCAGTAGTCTGGTTAAGGAAATTGCCCGATTTGGTGGCCCCATCGATCATCTTGTCCCTGACCATGTAGCGCGAGACGTTTACCAATGCTACGCCCAGACTCATCTAACCGCCAGTCCCAGCCTGAATCTGAATCCATTGCCAACGACGGTGGATTCCTATCCTCCCCGCCCGATATTGGAGACGTAGATATTCAGCAAGATCTGAATAAATTGGAAGAACTGATTCTGGCTAGTCCGCGCCTTCCCTTTACCAGTAAGACCTTAGTTGATGAGGATCTATTGCTCGATCAACTGGATGCCATTCGCTTGAATTTGCCTCCAGCTTTTCGGCAGGCAGTGGATGTTTTACACCAGCGGCGCACCTTAATTACCGACGCCGATCGCTATGCTCAGGATTTGATCGCGGCGGCGGAACAGCAGGCGGCCCAAATTCTTAACGAAACCGGTATTTTGCAAAAGGCTGAGCAAATGGCCCAGCAGCTGAAGGCCCAAACCCAGGCTGATTGTGATCACCTCCGTAGTCAGGTGCTGGCGGATTTAGAGGCGACCAAGCTACAGGCCCAACGGGAATGGGAAATTCTCCGTCAAAAAGCCCTTCAGGAGCAGGATATGATTCAGCAGGAAGCCGATGCCTACGCCGATCGGGTGTTGTCCCAGGTAGAACAGCAACTAGCCCAGATGTTAAGGGTGATTGAGAATGGTCGTAGTCAGCTTCAACCTGGCCAGCCTTCTCCCTTGTCCCGTAGCTCGGTTCCTAAAAAGCCCCTACCAGCACGTCCTCCCCTGGCTTCAGAGGCCCGTCCTATCGATTCCCCCGATCGCCATGATTACCTGCCTGAGGGGAATTCTGGTCCATATCGAGAAGCCCGGCAATCATAAGCTGATGGTTACCCTTGAGGTGAACCAGGTGGGCTACGAGCTGCAGGTGGCCGCTCGTCAACTCTCTGTTTTGCCCGCCCTGGGACAGCAGGTACAGCTTTTTACCCATTTGCAGACGCGGGAAGACCAGATGGTTCTATTTGGCTTCGGTGAACGACGGGAACGGGACCTGTTTCGCCAGCTCATTAGTGTGAGTGGGGTTGGTCCCCAAATTGCCCTGGCTATGCTCGATACCCTGGGCGATCAGGAGTTACTGCAGGCAATTGTAACCAGCAATACCCGACTGATTGCCCACACCCCTGGTATTGGGACTAAAACAGCAGAACGAATTGTATTAGAACTGAAGACTAAATTGCAGGATTGGCAAGCCCAGACCGGCTTAGTCCCAGTTCCCGATGGTGGACCGGTGGTGGCTATCCAGGAGGAGGTGATGGTCACCTTGATGGCCCTGGGCTATACCCAAGGGGAAATTCTCAAGGCCCTACAGGCGGTGGGGCGGCAAACCACCCTGGCTAAGGCTACGGACCCAGAGACTTGGGTGCGAGAGGCGATCGCCTGGTTGAGTCAGTAGCCTTGAAATTAGTCGTTCCCCTTAAGGCTCCATACCTAAGGAGCGATAGATCTGGTTCAGGCCTATTTGCATCAGTCGATAGGCTGGCCATTGATAGACCTCAGCTCCCAGCCAGGCCACCATTAAGCTATGGAGGATTAAGGTGAGGCCAGCCCAACCCCAAGTCCAGGTGATTCTGCCGGTGGGATCAAGGGGAGGAAATAGGTAAGCTGCCAGGGCCACCAGGCCAGCCGGAAAGACTACTAGAATCAGGCTGATTAAAGCCAGGGTAAGGGTTGTTTGCGGGGCTGGGGAGTGCAGCGATCGCCAGCGTTGCCCTTGCCAACGCCAACCTTGAGCAGGGCTAATATCTAAGCGATAAAGGGCCTGCTGCTCTGAATTAATCGCCAGGATCTGCTGACAGAGATCGCAACTGTAGGCCTCCATCAGCACCATGGGCTGAAGACGCCCCCGCCAGCAAACTGGACAGGGGTAGGCATGGGGATGGAAGGGTTGGGATCGGTCCGGCGGTCCAAGGGTACCCCTCGCCATGGCTACCGTTGCCCCATGATCAGGCCCACCCCCACCGAACGACGGTAGTCTCGACTACCATAGGTCAAGATTATTTGAGGTTCTGCCCCAGATCAGATCAACTTTTTTCAGGCGAACCTGACCATCTAATAAGGTCTCACCCGGTTTTACCCGACGACCAGCGGTTTGCCCGGCTTCGGTCACGATTACACTAACTTGATTACCCACCTGGGCAATACCATTGATTGTCAGTTGATCCATTAGGTTGACGGCGGGTGAGGGGGCCGTGGGGGCGACAGCACCGGCATTGACTACTGGGGTCGAGGCCTCTGCCTGAATTACACCAGGGGGGAGTGGTAACTCAGCCGGAGTAGATGGGGGGTTGGCTAAAGCTACTACTGGGATGGCAGCGGTGCTGGAGGAGGATGGTAGGGGGTAGCCAGGCCAGGGCCCCCTTGACTACCAGGGGCCAAGATTGAACTAAAGGGATCAATCCGACCAGCCACCACCGTACTTAATCGGACTGCCCTTGGCATTGATGATAACAGAGCTGGATCGGCTAGGAGCGAGGTGGACAGCAGACGGGGACGAAAAAGAGAAGGGGAGGATGGTAGGTCACCAGATGTATGCTCAGGCAGAGAATTACCCCGAGGCGGAGTGACAATGGCACCATCTTGATTTAAGAAAAACCTTAAGGCTGAACCTCCCCCACCTGCCAATCCAATCGCCAAGGCCAAAACCAGGTAAATAGAACGGTACCATTGAGGTCGGGGAGAAACGGGACGAGATATCGGGCCAGCAATACTTTCAGGTCCTGCAAAGTCCATGATTGGCCAATCTCCCAGAGTTTTCTTTTTACAATAGCTAACTCTGGCTAAAATGACCTATTTCGAATTTAATAAAAAAATAACAGGGGCCGGTCCTAGTCACGCTCTAAACCCATTTACGCGTCGTCGGCCCCCGGCCAACTGTCACAATCGCACCCTGCCAGGGTTCTAGTCGGCCTTGATAGATAGGGCCTGTAACCTCAGTAAAAGCACATCGATTTCGGCCTGAAGATGGAGAAGCTCTACCTGTTGATCGGGGGTGTAGGGTAAATGGCGATCGCTAGACCGATTAGAATTATCGGAACGAGGCGGTAGGGTAGCGGTAGAAGAGCTTGACTGTGAATACTGGGATGGGGAGGACTTTAAAGCATCCATTGCCATATTTTTCAGGAAGATATTATAGGAAATTGTACCCAGCTAGAACATTAAGCTATTTTAACAATTCTGTCTAGATGGGGATTTTGCTGAGGTATTCCCAGGAGTTGTTATCTTAGTTGTTGCACCCCTAGTGGGCGTGGTTTAGGGCTGGGGGATGAGGGCAAACTTGCAAAACTGGCATGCACTCGGGTGAAGATAGGCCGGGGTCTGAAATCTGCAAAGAGACCGATTTTCGCTAAAATCAGCATAATTTCTGCAACTCGGGGTAGCCAATTTTTCCCTGATTTCAGAGCCCCTATTCACCCCAAAATCCACTGTGACTACCAGTTTTACCCCTCCCTTGTTTCGTAATGCCTTAACCCCTTCAGCCCCAGGTATCCAACCCTGGCCAGGCCTGATTGAGGCTTACCGTGATTACTTACCGGTGTCAGATCAGACCCCGATTGTCACCCTGCGGGAAGGGAATACCCCCCTAATTCCCATGCCGGTTTTAGCGGAGCAGGTAGGCCAGGGAGTGCAGGTCTGGGTCAAGTACGATGGTCTGAATCCCACCGGTAGTTTTAAGGATCGGGGTATGACTATGGCCCTTTCTAAGGCCAAGGAGCAGGGAGCTGAAGCTGTGATCTGCGCCAGTACCGGTAACACCTCAGCAGCGGCGGCCGCCTATGCCCGGCGAGCAGGTATGCGGGCCTTTGTTCTGATTCCCGATGGTTACGTAGCCGTTGGCAAGCTGGCCCAGGCTTTGCTCTACGGTGCAGAGGTACTGGCTATTGAGGGCAACTTTGATACGGCTCTGGAACGGGTTCGAGAATTGGCTCAAGCCTATCCCCTAACCCTGGTGAACTCTGTTAATCCCTTTCGACTTCAGGGCCAGAAAACGGCAGCCTTTGAGGTGGTCGACAGCCTGGGAGACGCCCCTGATTGGTTGTGTATTCCCGTTGGTAATGCGGGTAACATTACCGCCTACTGGATGGGCTTTTGTGAATATCATCAGGGCGATCGCTGTAGTCGCCTGCCCCGCATGATGGGTTTTCAGGCGGCTGGATCGGCCCCTCTGGTGCAGGGGCAAGTGATTCAATCGCCTCAGACTTTGGCCACGGCTATTCGGATTGGGAATCCGGCCAACTGGCAGCGAGCAGAAGCCGTACGGGACGCCAGCCAGGGTAGTTTTACAGCGGTTACCGACGAGGAAATTCTCGAAGCTTATCGCCTGCTGGCCCTGGAAGGAATATTTTGCGAACCCGCCAGTGCCGCTTCGGTTGCTGGCCTGCTGAAGGTTAAAGAGCAGGTGCCAGCTGGGGCAACGATTGTTTGTGTACTAACGGGTAATGGGCTCAAGGACCCCGACACCGCCATTAACCATAGTCAAAATCAGGTAAAAGGGGGGTTGGCTCCCGATCTTAAAACCCTGGCCACCGCCATGGGGTTTTAAGCTGAGTCTGATCCCCTTAGGTTATGGAGCCACGAGATTTTTCCGGTCCTTTGACTTTGGGCCCAATCCCCTGGGGGCCCCAGCGGCGATGTTGGCTGTTACTTTTAACCTGGTGTCTAGGATCGGGGCTACTCACCAGCCCTGGTCTCGCCCTGCCTGCTCCCCAGTCCCTACCCTTACCCCGCGGGGTGCAGCAGCAGGTGGCTGATCCCCCCTTGCATGGCTACAATCTGGGTCTGATGCAGGTGACTCAGCGGGACCTTCCTGGTGTTCCTGAGACCATGCCTGTACCCCTGACCGGTGCCATTGGTTTTCCTCCCGGTGGCCAGGCTGTTCCCCTGGTGGTGATTCTCCATGGTCGCCATCGGGGCTGTCACTTTGCCCTACCCCAGGTAAGTCAGTGGCCCTGCCCCGCCAACACCGAAACCCGGTTTGATTTAGGGTTTAGCTATCTGGCTGAAAGTCTTATCAAGGCTGGTTTTGGCGTCCTTATTCCGAATCTAAACGCCGCTTTTTCCGAAACCTACGGGGCTGGGGTTGATACCCGGAACCAACTGGCGGACCAACGTAGTCAACAAATCCTCGACGCCCATCTGACTCGCCTGGCGATCGCCGCTGGTTCCGGGAGTAACGCCTTTGGCCTAGCCTTGGCCAACCGTATTGATTGGACCAAACTAGCCCTGGTCGGCCATTCTATGGGGGGCGGGGCGGCCGCCCGCAACGCCCTGGTGCGTGTTTCCCACTCCAGTCCCGAGGCCGTGGCTGGGGGCCTGGGCCCGGTATCTGCCCTGGTGCTGGTTAGCCCTACCCGTAGTTATCCCCTCCCCCAGGCAGAGGCGGTTTACCAACTGGCCGATATACCCACCGCCATCCTCCTGGGCAGTTGCGATCGCGATCTGCTCGATTACAGCAGTCTTTATTACTTTGAACTGGCGAATCAGGCTGCCAGTCGTCAATCCTTCTTGACCACCGTCTTGCTGTTGGGGGCTAACCACAATTTCTTTAATGCCGCCGTCGAACAAGACGATTACTATCGCCGGGCGGATAGTAATCGCCTGTGCAATCCCCAACAATCTAATCAACGCCTTTCCCGGGTGACTCAGGAGCAGTTTCTACAGGACTATCTGCCCAAGTTCTTAGAAGTAGTTTTAGATCCTGACTACCCCGAAGATAGCTGGGCTGATTTAGCTATGGCTCCTGGTCGAGCTGCCCCCGATCGCCTTTATGATCGGCCTGTGCTTACCAATTTGGTAGTTCCCTCGAGTCGTCGTCATTGGGTCTTTAGGGCCGGGGTTGGGGGCGCGAGCTATCAGGCCAGCCCAGGGCTGAGCTTGACCACCTGCCTCCAGTTTAGGGAGTGTGGTGGTGCTTGGCGATCGCCCCCTTCCCTACCGTTCTACGCCTTAGCTGGGGGCAGCCAGCCTCCACCCTAAGCTTTAGCCTGGGGTCGTTAGACTTGAGTAATTTCCGTAGCTTGCAACTGCGGCTCGCCTGGGTGCAGCCGAACTCCATCAACCCCAGCCAGGCTCCCCTGGCCGTGGTCTTGCGAGATTGGCGGGGAACGGCGGTGCGGGTAGATATTCCAGCCACAGCTCCAGCTTTCCATTCCTTAGCCACCAATCCATCAACCGCCCTCCCGCCCGTCACCTACCCCAGTGCTCTACGTATTCCCCTGGGCCAATTTCGGGGGCTTGATCTAACCAGCCTCGTCAGCCTGGAACTTCACCTCAACGATTCTCCCCAGGGCCTGCTGGATCTGGCGACGATTGAGTTTATTCGGTAAAACCCCATCGCCGTAGTCTGTCCCCTTGACCTCAGCTATGGTTTCTCCCTTGATGGCCGGCCCTTTGGTTGGTTTTAACCCCTGTTGCTCTAACCAGGCACTTGCCATCCCATCGGTTCTGGCCCGGTGTCGGTCCAGGGAAAAGCTTAAAAAAGCCTGAGTAAAACCCCTGCCCTAATTTCTGTCGAAATCCCTCCAGGCCTTGATTGGGAATGCTTAGAGTCCCATACCGGGTCAGTAGTCACTGATTACAATAAAATCACCTGTCGCCCCCCCAACCTGTCCAGGAGAAAACTATGGCCAGTCTTTTAGAGCAACTTCGGCAAATGACGGTGGTCGTTGCTGATACTGGAGACCTTCAAGCGATCGAAAAATTTACCCCGAAAGATACCACCACCAATCCTTCCCTGATTACGGCAGCCGCCCAAATGCCTCAGTACCAGGAAATTGTTGATGAAACCCTGCTGCGGGCCCGGGCTGATGCGGGAGCGGATGCTTCTAATCAGGCGATCGCCAATCTGGCCTTTAACCGATTAGCCGTATCCTTTGGCCACAAAATCTTAGGTATTGTGCCCGGCCGGGTGTCCACAGAGGTGGATGCTCGGCTATCCTACGACACCCAGGCCACCATCAGGACCGCTCGCAACCTGATCGCTCAGTACGCAGAATTGGGTATTTCTCCAGAACGGGTACTGATTAAAATTGCCTCCACCTGGGAAGGTATTAAGGCAGCAGAGGTGTTAGAAAAGGAAGGCATTCACTGTAATCTCACCTTGCTGTTTGGTCTCCATCAGGCGATCGCCTGTGCCGAAGCCGGGGTTACTCTGATTTCTCCCTTTGTGGGTCGCATCCTGGATTGGTACAAGCAGCAGACTGGCCGGGCAGACTACCCACCCCAGGAAGACCCCGGCGTTCTTTCCGTTACCCAAATTTATAATTACTACAAAAAATTTGGCTATGCCACTGAGGTGATGGGGGCCAGTTTTCGCAATATTGGGGAAATCACTGAGCTGGCCGGATGTGACCTGCTGACCATTTCCCCCAGCTACTGGCTCAACTAGAGGCAACCCAGGCGGTTCTGCCGCGCAAGCTTGACCCTACCCAGGCAGCTGCCCTCGAGATCGAAGCCGTGACCATGGATGAGGAGACCTTTCGAGCCCTGCATAGTCACGATGCTATGGCTTCAGAAAAGCTGGAGGAAGGAATCCGGGGCTTTAGCCAAGCCCTGGAAACCCTGGAGGATATTCTGGCTAAGCGCCTCAATCAGTTGACTGGGGTCAAGGTGATAGTCTCACCGACCGATCAGAGCTTGATTAACCAGCCTGTGGCGCACCGGTAGCCTACCGGTGCCTGGTCGCTATAGAAATTCTGGACTGTCCCGGCGGCGAGTTTTGCCTGTCTTTGAACCTTAGTGGGCAATAGACTGGGCCCAACCCTGGGCCCAGTGCAAATGTTTTTGCACCTCTTCCAGGGTTGGGGCTTCGCTATAGAGGCGTAGCAAGGGTTCGGTGCCACTAAAGCGAATTAGTAACCAGCTATCATCCGCCAGGGTAAACTTATAGCCGTCAATGGCCAGACAGTCTTTCACCGCCTTGCCAGCCACCTGGGTGGGTGGGTGGGTAGCCAGTTGGTCCAGTAGTTTAGCCCGAATTTCCATGCTGGCCAGGGGTAGGTCGATGCGATCGTAGGCAGAAAAATAACCCGTTTTTTCTTGCAGCAGCCGATAGTAATCACTCAGGTCCAGACCCGATAGCACCACCGCTTCCAGGACATAAAGCGCCGACATCAGGGCATCGCGCTCGGGAATGTGGTGGCCATAGCCAATACCGCCGGACTCTTCTCCCCCAGTAAAACCGCTGCCTCCTGCATGCGATCGGCAATGTACTTGTAGCCAACGGCGGTTTGGTAAAGCTCTAAGCCGTGGAGACGGGCTACGGCAGGAATTAAGTTGGAACCGCTGATGGTTTTGACAACCTCCCCACTATAGCCTCGCCGGGCTTTGAGGTGGTCAATCAGGATCGGGATTAAAATTTGGGAACTGAGAAATTGACCCTGGCCATCAACGGCGGCAATCCGATCGCTGTCGCCATCGAACACCAGACCCACCTTAATGCCATCCCCGGTCGCCGGATAATTTTTGACGGTTTGCAGGAGTTCCTGCAGATACTGGGGTAGAGGCTCGGGAGGATTGCCGCCAAATAGTGGGTCGGCCTGGCGGTGCAGCTCATGGACAGCCCCTTCCCCCAACAGCCGGGACAGCCCACCGGCGGCGGAACCATGCATGACATCGGCAAATACGGTTAACTGACCCCTGGCGATGGCGGTCTGAATCGCCTCCACATTTACCTGGGCCTGGAGGGCACCACAGTAATCGGGCCAGGGGTCAAAACTGGTTACCTGGCCCTTTTCCCCAGGGGAGCGGGGGGTGAAGCTAAGAGTGCTTCTACCTGTTGGGTGACCTCAGGGGCTACCGATCCGCCAAAGGCCCCTTTGACTTTTAAACCCGAGTATATGGGGGGTTATGGCTGGCGGTAATCACGATGGCCCCCAATAATCCCTGGTGTTGGGCGGCAAAGCTAAAGGCGGGGGTGGGGGCGTAATCCTCGGACAGCAGCACATCAAAACCCTGCTCGGCAATCGCAGCGGCGGCGGTACGGGCAAATTCTGCGGCTAAAAAGCGGCGATCGTAACCTACCGCTATGGTGCGGCTACCGGTTTGAGGGCCAAAACACTGAAAAAGTACATGGGCAGAAACTGCCGCCACCTGAGCTACTCGCTCAAAGGTAAAGTCAGCCCCTATGATACCCCGCCAGCCATCGGTACCAAACTTAATCGGCTTAGGGTGAGCGGGAATTGGTTCGGAGAGGGCTGCCATGGCTTTAATTCCAGGTTACGGACAGGATCTTTAAAAGTTTAACCACTTATCTGGTGCATTGGATGCTCTAAGATTTCGATGTTTTTTCGTAGTTACCGTTGTCCTGGCAGACCCTGGGATAAATCGACTGATCCCTGACTCCTCCTTGGCAGGTTTTCTCATTAACCTTTCCTGGTACTAGTTGGCAAAACCCGATTGTTTTAACCGGGCTGGGGCCGCTTCTGTAAAGTTTCCATGGTTAGGATTTGGTAACCTCTATCAAATTCAGGCTCCATGGTAGGCTAATGCTGAAATATGACTAAACCCTAGCGGTTGGGTTTCGGATTCTGACCGCAGGGTTCTGGATTCTAGCGGTAGGGTTCTGGGTTCTAGCGGTAGGGTTCTAGATTCTAGCGGCAGGGTTCTAGATTCTAGCGGTAGGGTTCTAGATTCTAGCGGTAGGGTTCTGGGTTCTAGCGGTAGGGTTCTAGATTCTAGCGGTAGGGTTCTAGATTCTAGCGATAGGGTTCTAGATTTTGATTGCCGGGAAGGGAAAGCTAAGCTTATAATTTTTGCCTATTTAGTGTTTATTATTCTTTAATCTCTTGTGGTTTTTATGAGTAACGTTGGCGTGGTTGTGATTGGACGTAACGAAGGAGAGCGTCTGGTTCGCTGTTTAAAGTCCTTACTCTGCCAATTACCCACTGATAATCTGCTGGCGGTGTACGTAGATTCTGGTTCCACCGACCACAGCGTTGACCATGCTCGCGCCTTGATTAACCATGTCCTAGAGCTTGATATGTCCATTCCCTTCACCATGGCGCGGGGACGGAATGCCGGATTTTCTTACCTGTTAGATATTAATCCTGACCTGGAATTTGTCCAATTTGTTGACGGCGATTGTGAACTGTTACCCGGTTGGTTAGAGCAGGGCTTAACCGCCTTACAACAAAGTAGCGATCGGGCCATTGTCTGTGGCCGACGGCGGGAACGATTTCCCGATGCCTCTGTCTACAATCGTCTAGCGGATATGGAGTGGAATACCCCGGTGGGTGAGGCGGCTGCCTGTGGGGGTGACTTCATTGCCAGATGTAGGGCGATTCAGCAGGTGAATGGGTTTAACCCCAGTTTGATCTGCGGAGAGGAGCCAGAAATGTGTATTCGTTTGCGGCAGCTGGGTTGGAAGATTCAGCGGATTGACGTCGATATGACCCTTCACGATGCCGCTATTACTCGCTTTAGCCAATGGTGGAAACGCTCTATTCGGGGCGGATGGTATGTAGCTGAAGGGCGGGCCATGTATGGCAATAGCCCCATCGCCTACCAGGTGCGGGAAGAAAAAAGCGGATGGCTATGGGGGTTGATTGTACCCCTACTGGCCTTTGGTTTAGCCCTACCTACTCGCGGGCTGAGTGGGTTACTACTGTTGGGTTATGGGGTCTTAATCTGGAAAATTTACCGTTATCGTCGTCAGGTTTACCGCGATAGCCGGGCTGATGCCCGGCTCTACGCCTATTTTTGTGCCCTATCTAAAGTGCCCCAAATGATCGGTCAAAGCCGGTACTACCTGTCCCGCTGGTTTAACCGTCAACCCGCCTTAATTGAATACAAAGCCATCGATCAGCCGGGTAAGCTCAGCTATCCCCACCTGTAGGTCGGGGCTGGACCCTAGTCAATCTAGGGAGAGGACCGATTAAGAGGGCTGGGATTTCTTCACAATTCTGGCGGGAATTCCCACTACGGTAACGGCCGCTGGAACATCGTCCAGGACAACCGCATTGGCACCAATATTGACATCATCGCCAATGTGGATGCGACCAAATGCCTTAGCTCCTGCCCCCACGTTGACCCGATCGCCCAGACGGGGGGCATCTGCCAGGCGATCCAGGTGCCGCAGTCCCAGGGTGACTCCCTGGCGAATAATACAATCGTTACCAATCACACAATCGCCATGGATAACAATATCGCCCTGGTGTTCGAAGATTACCCGACGGCCCATCTTGACGGTGTAGGGTAGTTCAATCCCGTAGGTATTACGGACTTTGCGAAATAGCATTTGATACAAAATACTGAGGGGGGCTCGTAGTAGTTTAGGCTGCACCCTCATTCGCCACACCCCAAAGCGGTGGATGGCAACGGCCCTAAATCCTGGTTTAGTCCAATCCCGGCCATGGGCAATCCAGTCTTCTTGAATTTGTTGCCAGAGACTTAAGGTCTCCCCTGGTTGATTTGTCAGGTCCTCTCTGGCAGCAAGTTGGTCTGCGGTGGGGGGCTGGGGGTCCTGGGGAAAAGACATAGCTAAAAATCGTCACAGATGAACAAACTAGACTCATGGGTGAATATTAATCAATTATGGTGGCAATATTCAGATCCTCAGGGGACTGATGCCAGTCAGGTGATCCGATCCTCCCACCATGCTTACCCTTGATCGCAAGCTTTATCGAGACCTGGGCAGCCTTAAGGGCCAGGTGATTGCCATTGCCCTGATTGTTGCCTGTGGTATCACCAGCCTGGTAACCATGACCAGCACCTACCAATCCCTGCTGTTTTCCCAGCAGCAGTACTATACCCAGTACCGCTTCACCGACCTGTTTGTTTCCCTGAAACGGGCACCAGAAAGCCTGATGCAGGAAATTAGGGCGATTCCGGGGGTGAGTCAGGGGCGATCGCGGCTGGTGGAAAATGTCACCCTTGATGTCCCAGGTCTAGCGGACCCGGCCATGGGACGGCTGATTTCCATTCCCAGCCAGCCCCAGCCCCTGCTCAATGACCTTGTGTTGCGATCGGGGCGATATATTCAGCCCGGTCAATCTGGCGAGATCATTGCCAGCGAAATGTTTGTCAAGGCCAACCATCTGGCCCTGGGGGACCAGGTCAACGCCATTATCAATGGGCGCTGGCAACCCCTCAAGATTGTCGGTACCGCCCTTTCCCCTGAATATATCTATGAAATTAGCGGCACAGAAATACTGCCAGATAACCGGCGCTTCGGCGTACTCTGGATCGATCGAGAGGCCCTGGCCAGTGCCTTTAATCTGCAATCCGCCTTCAACGATGTGGTCCTGACCCTAACCCCAGGGGCCAACTCCAGAGCCGTGATCTTTCGCCTGGATCAACTGCTGGAACCCTACGGCGGTTTGGGGGCCTACGGACGGGATCAGCAACTTTCCCACCGCTTCCTCAGCGATGACCTCACCGGTCTACAGGTGATGGCCCTGATTTTGCCTCTGATTTTTCTCTCCAT
Organism: Nodosilinea sp. LVE1205-7; assembly: GCA_041879365.1. Taxonomy (GTDB): domain Bacteria; phylum Cyanobacteriota; class Cyanobacteriia; order Phormidesmidales; family Phormidesmidaceae; genus Nodosilinea. Next base: position 1,278,099 of record CP089923.1, read on the forward strand.
TGCCGCCTTTTTGGTAAATATGGTGCTGGCCCGGCTGATTACAACTCAACGGGACCAGATCGCTGTGATCAAGGCCTTTGGTTACAGCAATCTGGAGATTGGTCTGCACTTTTTCAAGTTGGTGATAGTGGTGGTCAGTCTGGGTATGGGGCTGGGCTTGGGCCTGGGCTACTGGCTAGGGAGGGCCTTTACCCAGTTCTATGGTCGCTATTACCATTTTCCTACCATGGAGTACCACACCAGCTTGACCGTGATCATAGGAGCGATCGCCCTCAGTCTGGTAGCCGCCCTGGCGGGGGCAATGGGAGCGATCGCTGGGGTCGTCGCCCTACCGCCAGCCCAGGCTATGCAGCCAGAACCACCGGTTAGTTTCAGGCCGACTCTGCTGGAGTACCTGGGGCTACAAGGCTGGCTTTCTCCACCGGAGCGGATTATTCTGCGTAACCTGGAACGCCGTCCCCTGCAGGCAACTCTCTCCGCTGTAGGCATTGCTTTGGCGGTGGCTATGCTCGTGGTGGGGGGCTATTTTAAGAACGGTATTGACCAGCTGATTAATCGCCAATTCCACGGCGTACAGCGGGATGATCTTACCCTTGCCTTTGTCCATCCTCTAGCTGCACGGGTAGCAGAAGATCTGGCCCATCTGCCCGGTGTGATGGCGGTAGAACCCTTTCGAACCGTACCCGTAAGACTGCGATTTGGACAACGCTCTCGCCTGGCCAGCCTGACCGGCCTAACCAATCCCAGTAACCTGAGACGGCTGGTGGGTCGCCACGACCAAACCTTACCACTGCCCCCCCAAGGGCTGCTAATCACCACCAAACTGGCGGAGTTACTACGCCTGCAGCCAGGACAAACCCTGACCGTAGAAATTCTGGAGGGAACCCGACCTGTCCGCCAGGTAACCGTAGTTGGCCTGGTAGACGAATTGGTAGGACTGCCTATCTACATCGATAACGACGCACTCCATCGCCTGCTGGGGGAAGCCCCCAGCTTTTCAGGCGCCTTTCTTAAGGTCGATCACCAGTGGTTACCCCAGATCTATCACCAGCTTAAGGAAACGCCGATGGTGGCTAGCGTAGCCCAGCGGCAAAACCTGCTGACCCAGTTTAAAGCAACTATAGCCACCACCTTTGGAGTCATGAATGGGGTAATTATGCTGTTTGCCATCATTATTGCCGTCGCGGTTATCTACAATGCCGCCCGGATTGCTCTCTCAGAGCGTCGTCGTGACCTGGCGACCTTGCGGATTATGGGCTTTACCCAGACAGAAATTGCCCTAATTCTGCTGGGGGAACAGGCCCTGATTACCCTGGCAGCTCTACCCCTGGGAGGGCTTCTGGGCTACGGCTTAGCCTGGTGGTTGCACCAATCACCCGCTCAAAATACAGAGGTTGTGCGTATGCCCTTTATCATTCAGCCTTCTACCTACCTGTTCGCCACCCTGGTAACCTTACTGGCGGCGGCGGCTTCGGGGTTACTGGTGACTCGCCAGTTGTATCAGTTAGATTTGATAGCAGTGCTTAAAACCCGTGAGTAAAGACGGCAGCAAAGGTGATGAAATTTCTCCCTGATCCATTGCCAGACTTGATTCCCCGTCGATCGCAGGTATTCTGGCGGCGCGGCCTCTACGGCTTACTGGGGGCTCTGGCGTTAGGGTTGATCCTCTATGCCCTACGGCCCCAACCCCTGGTGGTAGACCTGGCCACCGTAGCTCGGGGGGATTTCCAGGTGACCATTAATGCCGAGGGTAAGACCCGGGTGCGAGATCGCTATGGTGTTACCGCCCCAGTCACCGGTGACCTGCAACGCCTCAGCCTGCAGGTGGGCGATCGGGTCAGGGCTGGAGATACCATCGCCCAAATTGACCCCCTACCCCTCAACAACCAAGTCAAGGCGGCCCAGGGTCGATTACGCAGCGCCCAGGCTGAACTGGCGGGGGTCAACAGCCAACGCCCCAAACCCGCCGCTGTCGCTCAGGCCCAAGCTCGCATTGAGGCGGCCCAGGCCACCCAGGCTCAGGCCCAGGCTCGAGTCGAAGAAGCCGCTGCGGCTCTGGCCCAGGCCCAACGAGAGGGCAATCGCCTGACCACCCTTTACCGGCAGGGAGGAGTTGCCCGCCAGCAGTTAGAAGTTCAGCAACTAGCCGCCACCCAGGCTCAGCAACAACTCACCATGGCCCGCCAGCAGGTCACCGCTACTGCCGCCGAGGTAGAGGCCGCTCGTGCCGCCCGCCGCCTGATGATTCGCTGAACAGCGGGACCCCGATTACCTGATGGGGGTCTACCAGGGCCAAATTGCCGCGATTGAAGCGGAACTGGTCAGTCTAGCCGATGCCGCCCGCCGGACCACCGTTACCGCCCCAGCGGCGGGCCAGGTATTAACGGTGATCGAGCCCAACCGCCGCTACGTCACCGCCGGTACCCCCCTACTCAGTCTGGGGAATCCTAAAAATCTAGAGTTAGTCATTGATATTCTCTCTACCGATGCGGTGCAGGTCAGGCCTGGAGCCCGAGTCATCGTCAATCGCTGGGGGGCGACCAACCCCTAAAGGCCCAAGTTAGACTGGTGGAACCCGCTGCCTATACCCAGAATCTCTGCCCTGGGTATAGAGGAACAGCGCGTTAATATTATTGTTGATCTAAGCCCTTCATCTGCCACCCTGGGCGATGGTTTTCAAGTTGAGGCCCAGATTGTCCTATGGGCCGCTCACCAGGTATTGCAGGTGCCCATTAGTGCTCTATTTCGTTGTGAACCTGACTGGTGTGTCTTTGTAGTGGAGCAGGGACGGGCTCAGCGGCGATCGTTACGCCTGGGACGACGCAATGATCAAGGTGCGATGGTAGAGTCTGGATTAGCTGTCGGGGAGCAGGTGATTCTTTATCCCGGCGATCAAGTAGAACCTGGTAGCCGGGTACGGGGTCGATAAAGTCAGGAATAAGAATATATTTTTGGGGAAACAACACCATGATTTCTGAAACTGTGGGGACTCGCCATTACCAGCAGCTGATGCGGCTGGGGCCCTGGGGCCAGGGCCTTTACCCAATTACCCAACCAATTCAGGACGGGGTGAGTCGATTGGGGATTACCACTGGATTGTGTACGGTATTTCTCCGCCATACCTCTGCCAGTTTGATTATTCAAGAGAACGCAGATCCCGATGTGTTGGCCGATCTAGAGTCCTTCATGGCCCGCCTGGTGCCAGAGTCCTATGGTTATCGTCACTGTAATGAAGGCCCCGATGACATGCCGGCCCATATTCGCACCGCCCTCACCCATAGCTCCGAGACCATTCCCGTGATGGAGGGACGATTAGCCCTGGGAACCTGGCAGGGCCTTTACCTGTGGGAGCACCGCCGCCACCCCTCAACTCGAGAAATAATCTTGCACGTTACGGGGGGTGCCTAGGTGGCATCTCTGACCCCCTGGGGGCTATGGGTTCCGGTGCAGGGGTTGGTCCGATATACTGATTAAATCGGACTAATTGTATAATTTGCTTACCAACTCCGATGGGTAGAGTTCTGTAAAACCAGGCTAGGTTTAGTCCGGTCCAATACTCTACTCTGCCAGTATCATGGTTTTCAGAGTTTTAAGTTAGGAAGTTTTGGGTAGACTGCTTTTAACTTCTATCCTATGGCTATCGCCAAGTCTCTAGAGACCACCCGAATCCAGTGCCAAACTGTCCATTCTGTCAGTTCCCCATTCATCCTGGTCAGCCTGGTTGTCACCATTGCAACCAGCCTTTGCCGATCTGGTATAGTCTTGCCTGGTTTGGCGATCGCTCCTTGCCCCTGGACTTGGCCGACACCTGTCTTGATTCCGCCTGCCGTTACCACTGCCTGGAGCAGTCCCAGGCGACTGGAACAGCCGGAGTCATGGCTCAACTAGTGTTGGATGCTGATCCCCAGATGGGCTCCCCCCTGAAGGATTTACAGGCGATCTGGCTGAATCAGCCGGATTTAAATCCTCAGGAAATTCCTGAAATGGCCGCTTTACCGATTGCCGCCCTACCCTATCTGGCTTTACAGAGAAATCACTTTCCTGCCGTACCAGAATTGCATGATGTGATTTACTCCCCATTGGCGATCGAGGGTCCAGAGGTGATTCTCATCATGGAGAATCGGACTGCCTGGCCTACCTTGATTCAGGCCTGGGCTGCAGTCAGGGTTGATCCCCTCCAACAAGTTCAGTGGCTGCTGGAAATTAGTTTACTCTGGCAGGCTCTACAGCCCTGGCAGGCGGAAAGTGACTTGATCCATCTTGATCGATTGGTGATTAACCATAACAATCTGATTTGCCTCAGGGAACTGACGTCTTTTTACAATCAACCGGCTGATTTAAGGGCCTTAGGCCAGGCCTGGCAAAACCATCTGGAAATTCCCTCGGGGGACCTGGGCACCGCCCTTAGCATCCTATTCCACAGTTTGACTCAGGGAACCATCACCCAGATTCAACAATTGCAAAAAGAGCTATTTCAGTTGGCTGCCCAGATTTCCTCATCCTCTTCTGTGCCCTTCTTGTCAACACAAGATACTTTAGCTTCTGGCGGCGATCGCCCTAGTCAGGTTGACCCTAGCAGCATTTTTTCAGGATTAGCTCCTGAGCCACTTTCCTGGCCGGGTAACGAACTGGGCTTAACCGACGATCAGTTAATGCAAATGATTGAGACCCAGTCTGATCTTGCTAATCGGGAGGATAGGGACAGCGCGGCGGCGGGTGATAGTCCTACCATGGTTTTACCCATGAAGCTGACTATGCTGGAAGATGCGGGTCAGAGCCATCCTGGACAGCGCCGAGACCATAACGAGGACTGGTTTTTTAGCCAAACTGAATTGACTAAAATCAGCTATCCCGGTGGTTTTCGCCTACAAGCTCGAGGTATGTATATTTTGTGCGATGGTATGGGAGGCCACGCCTCGGGGGAGGTGGCCAGTCAGTTGGCGGTCAAGACCCTGAGTGAATATTTTGAACAGCACTGGCAAGGCGATTATTTACCCAATCAGGATCTTCTTTTTGAGGCGGTTGCCAAGGCTAACCAGGCTATCTTTAATGCTAATCAGTTTAAGGACAGCTCAGGCCTTGGACGTATGGGTACTACTTTGATTATGGTTTTGGTTAAAGATCTGCGGATTGCGGTGGTTCAGGTGGGAGATAGTCGCCTTTATAGCTATAACAAGCGTCAGGGATTGAGGCAAATGACCGTTGATCATGAAGTTGGTCAACGGGAAATTGAGCGGGGGGTAGAACCGGCGATCGCCTATGCCCGTCCCGATGCCTATCACCTGACTCAAGCCTTAGGACCTGGGGATATTGATAGATTAGAGCCAAGGATTTTTTACGATGAGATCCTGGAGGATACCTTACTGCTCTTGTGTTCCGATGGTCTGAGTGATCATCAAACCCTGGAGGACCATGGTGACAGCCATGTGGCCCCCCTGCTTAGTTCTAGAACTAGCCTGGAGCAGGGGGTAGCGCAGTTAATTGATCTGGCAAACGAAAAGAATGGCCATGATAACATTACTACCATTCTGGTTCGCTTTAAATTGAGGCCCGATCTGGAGCAGTTAGCGTTTTAAAGTAACTATCTACTATTTCCCTGTTAATGGCTGATGTTAATCCTCTTCCCAGGATTGTACCGCCAGCAATTCTGCGATCGGATCTTGGGTAGAAAAATCAAATTCCTCTAGTTCCCGTTTCCAGTAGGCCCAATCATCTCCGAATAAAAAGGCAATTTTCCAGATTGGATCGCTGGGCTTAATCATCTTAGACTTCTTTACTAGAGAAGCTACCTGTCGCTGAAACTTCACCATGGGGTGGGCGACAAGTAAGTCAGCAATTACTTCAGTCATACTTCGATTTTTAAATTTAAAAAAGCCTTAAAGACGGATTAAGAATTCAGGTAGCTCTATGCAGACTTGAAACTTGCATGACTCTTAACCTGAACCTTTCAAGACGAAAGCATAGCATAAGCCAGGGGAAAAATGACCGGGCAGAAAGCTAAATCTTTCTCCATTAATAAACCCTAACCTATTCCGGGATTGGAGAGAGGAAGTTTCCCTGGGTGGAAAACCCTACCTCCCCTCTTCCTGGAAATGATTATCTCTGGCTGATCATTACTCGCTAAACTGAGAATGGCTTTGCATTTTCCTTTCTGCCATGGTTCAGTCTACTCCCGCTACTGCTGCGCCCTTAGTTTTACCCCGTACCAGTGAGTCAGAAGCCCTCAAACGGATTCGTCATACCTTTTCCCATGTGATGGCAATGGCGGTGCAAAAACTGTTTCCCAAAGCCCAGGTGACCATTGGTCCCTGGATTGACTACGGTTTTTACTATGATTTTGATAATCCTGATCCCTTCACGGCAGAAGACCTCAAGGCCATTAAGAAGGAGATGGTGAAAATCATCCATAGGGGTTTGCCAGTAGTTCAAGAAACGGTGACACGGACCGAAGCCCAGCACCGCATAGAGGCACTGGGGGAGCCCTACAAATTAGAAATTCTGGCGGACTTAAAGGAGCCCATTACCCTGTATCACCTGGGAGACCAGTGGTGGGATCTATGTGCGGGTCCCCACGTAGCCAATACCGCCGACCTCAATGCTAAGGCTTTTGATCTCGAAAGTGTAGCTGGAGCCTACTGGCGGGGGGATGAGAAACGAGCTCAGCTCCAGCGCATTTACGGTACAGCTTGGGAAACTCCTGAGCAACTTCAGGAATATCATCGGCGGCGGGAAGAGGCTAAGCGCCGAGATCATCGAAAATTGGGCAAGGAGTTGGGTTTGTTTCTCTTTGCCGATGTGGTGGGACCCGGTTTACCCCTATGGACTCCTAAGGGAACGGTGCTGCGCTCTACCCTGGAGAGTTTTCTTCGCGAAGAGCAGACTAAGCGGGGCTACCTATCGGTGGTTACCCCGCATATTGCCCGGGTAGACCTGTTCAAAACCTCGGGGCACTGGCAGAACTACCGGGAAGATATGTTTCCCTTAATGGCCGACAACGAGGCCGATCGCTTGGCGGAGGAGGGCTTTGTTATGAAGCCCATGAACTGTCCTTTTCATATTCAGATTTATAAAAGTGATCTGCGATCCTATCGGGAACTCCCCCTGCGCCTGGCGGAATTTGGTACCGTCTATCGTTACGAGCAATCGGGAGAATTGGGTGGGCTAACGCGGGTGCGCGGCTTTACGGTGGATGATTCCCATCTATTTGTTCGTCCCGACCAGCTAGACGATGAGTTTCTCAAGGTGGTGGATCTGATCTTGACGGTATTCCGCAGCTTGAAACTGAAAAACTTTAAGGCGCGGTTGAGTTTTCGTGATCCTGAATCAACTAAGTACATCGGTAGTGATGCCGTCTGGGAAGCCTCCCAGGGGGCCCTGCGGCGGGCGGTGCAAACCCTGGGTATGGAATACTTTGAAGCGCCGGGGGAAGCCGCCTTCTACGGTCCTAAGCTAGATTTTATTTTCCGTGACGCTCTGGATCGGGAGTGGCAACTGGGTACGGTGCAGGTGGATTACAACCTGCCGGAACGGTTTGACCTGGAGTACGTGGCGGAGGATGGGTCGCGTCAGCGACCGGTGATGATTCACCGCGCTCCCTTTGGATCTTTGGAAAGGTTGATCGGCATTCTAATTGAGGAGTATGCCGGGGACTTTCCGCTGTGGTTGGCACCGGTACAGATGCGGATTTTGCCGGTAACGGAAGAACAATTGGAGTTTGCCCGACAGGTGGGCGATCGCTGCCTGACCGCTGGGGTGAGAGTGGAGGTGGATAGCAGTGGCGATCGCCTTGGTAAAATGGTTCGCAATGCCGAGAAGGCCCGGATTCCGATCATGGCGGTGGTGGGAGCAAGGGAGGTGGAAACCGCCAGTTTGAACCTGCGTACCCGTAGTCAGGGAGAATTGGGGGCGCTGCCGGTGGTTGAAGTACTTGATCGCTTAAGCCGAGCCATCGCTAACCGGGAGGATTTTTAACCCCGCCCCGATCACCATCTAGATCAATACCCCTGCCTTGACTAATTGACTCACCTGGAGATTAGCCCATGACTCGCTACGTTACCGCTGACCCCTACCCCTATCCCTTTGATGGCGACCTGCGCCCTGACAACACCGCCCTGGTCATTATCGATATGCAGACCGACTTTTGTGGAACCGGGGGCTATGTTGATAAGATGGGTTACGATCTTACCCTCACCCGGGCTCCCATTGAACCTATTGGCAGAGTTTTAGCCTGTATGCGGGGACTGGGTTTTACCATTATTCACACCCGGGAAGGTCATCGTCCCGATTTATCTGACCTGCCCGCCAACAAGCGCTGGCGATCGCAGCAGATTGGGGCTGGTATTGGTGACCCTGGTCCCTGTGGCCGTATTCTGGTTCGAGGCGAGGCGGGTTGGGAAATTATTCCGGAACTGGCACCCTTACCGGGGGAGGTGATTATTGACAAACCGGGTAAGGGCTCTTTTTACGCCACCGATCTGGACCTAATTCTGACCGGCAAAGCTATCCGCAATTTGATTCTGACGGGTATTACCACTGACGTTTGCGTTCATACCACGATGCGGGACGCCAATGACCGGGGCTACGAATGTTTATTACTGTCCGACTGTACCGGTGCTACCGATTATGGTAATTACCTGGCCGCCTTAAAAATGATTAAGATGCAGGGGGAGTATTTGGAGCTGTGGCAGACTCCCAAGCCCTGATTACTGCTCTCACCTGAACCCTGAGTCCCAGCCTGGGATCCTCAAAAAACAGGTCAAACTCTCCATCTGCGTGTATCCTGAAGCAGAATTATTTTTGATCCTGTGTGGGGTACTCCATGGATAAGTCCCTGAAGCCATCTTTACTGGCCATAGCCCTGATTGCTGGGATCTCAACTATCCCTTTGCAAACCTGGCGATCGCAGGCGGAAGGGCTGAGCCAGAGGCCTGCCACCAGGATGAATCTGGCCAGGGCTGGCGGCCTGCTGCTGGCTCAGGGGACGGTAAATCCTGGTGGATCTCTTAAGACTAGCCAACCCTCTGCCCAACTTGCCCTTTCCAATGATGGTCAGTTGATAGTGCGTGGTACAGAGGCCGGCCAGTTGGAATGGTTAGACCCTCAGGGCAAGATTTTGAATACCGTTAAGGCTGCCCACGGGGCGGCGGTTTCTGGGGTGGTGTTGACCCCAGACGGCCAAACTGTTATTTCTACCGGGCTAGACGGTACCCTACGGCGCTGGAGTCGGACCGGAAAACCTCTGGGTCAGCCCATAGTTGGTCGAGGTGGGGCGATTCTAGCCCTGGCTCTCAGTCCCGACGGGCAAACCCTGGTTATAGGTAATCAGAAGGGCACCATAGAGCGCTGGTCTGTGGCCGATGGTACTGCCTTAAGCCCCGTCCTCGCCGCCGATAACAGTCCGATCCAGACTATTCACTATTCAGAAGACGGCAAAAACTTTTTTACCGGTAGCGGTGACGGTAGTCTGGCTCGTTGGTCTGCCCAGGGGGGACTGTTAAAGCAAGTTGACAGTGCCCATCAGGGGGCTATCACCGTGATCATCCCCAGTCCCTACGGCAAAGTGATTACCTCTGGTGGGGCTGACGGTGTGATTCGCTCCTGGGACCAGGCTACCTTGTTACCTCAAGGTAAGCCCATTTCTGCTCATCGAGCCGCCGTTACCGCCATCGCCTACAGCCCCAATGGTACTACCGTCGCTACCGCTGGAGCCGATAAGACCTTGCGCCTTTGGGGAGGAGATGGCATGGCGTTGCCCTCAGTCTCCCCTGACCTCAGCTCTCCTGCCAGCTTCCTGGGCTTTACTCCGGCGGGACAATTGCTGGTGGGGACGGCCGACCATCGTTTGGAGATTCGTGATAGCCGTCCTGATGGGGAAGCCCAGCCCAGTCCTGCCAATCCCTCTAATTCCCTCTCCCCAGATGGGGATTTGTGGGGTCGGATTCAATCCCTGCCGCCTAACACCTGGTGGATTTTGTTGGCAGTCCCCGGAGGATTGTTTTTGCTAGGCTTGCTAGGAGCTTTCTTGGGGACTAAACGGCAGCCCGAGGTTGGCAATCAGTCCGCCAGCCCTGACCTCCCCAGTGGGGCAGTTCCATCTCAGCCCCTACCCGGTGCAGAAATGGGAATTGATTTTTCTGGCATCGGCCAGAAACCCTCCGTTGATCAGGCTTTAAGCCTACCTCCAGAAGCCTCTCTGATACCGCCCACTGCTGCGGTTGCTGAGCCCGCCAGCCCTGGCCAGCTGGAGCAAGCCCGATCGCAACTGGTAGAGGGTAAGCGGCTAATGCGAGAACAACGCTGTGATCTGGCTCTAATTCACTTTAATAGCGCTATTGAAGCTACGGAACTGGAACGCCTCAACACCACCGCCAGTGGTGCCCCGATCTCCGGAGTGAACGTTATTGCTGCCCAGGCTCAAGCCCATCGGGGTAACGCCTTGCTACAAATGGAACAGCTGGCAGAGGCGATGGAGAGCTACAACATCGCCCTTGGCTTTGATACCACTAATTTAGAAGCCTGGTTGGGGAAAGGTCGTTTATTAACCAAGCTGGAGCGCTATGAGGAGGCTCTATTTTGCTTTGATAGCGCCCTAGAGTTAGATAAAACCGCGATCGCAGCCTGGTCTGGTAAAGCTGAGGTGCTTATGCAGTTGGGCCGACAGGCTGAGGCCCAGACCTGCGTTGACCGTGTCGTGAGTTTGGGGGGTGAGTTTTCCCGGCCGCTTCCCCTGATTACGGGTCCAATTACTACTGGTCTTGTCCCTGACCCGCCCATCGATGTCACCCCCCTGCTACGGCTGGTTTGCCATCGGTTAGTCCGGCCTACGATCCGGATGTTCCCATGGAATTACAGCAAATGGTTCAGGTTTTGCCCTCTGGTGATTCAGGTTCGTCACCAGCCATAACCCCGACCATCCTTCCCGATCTGGGGACGGTTGCCCTGCTGCCCGACCAGGGGGATATTCCTGAGGCGCTGACGGCGGCGGTTGCCCAACTGCCGGACCAGGGGGATATTCCTGAGGCGCTGACGGCGGCGGTTGCCCAACTGCCGGACCAGGGGGATATTCCTGAGGCGCTGACGGCGGCGGTTGCCCAACTGCCGGACCAGGGGGATATTCCTGAGGCGCTGACGGCGGCGGTTGCCCAACTGCCGGACCAGGCAGATATTCCTGAGGCGCTGACGGCGGCGGTTGCCCAACTGCCGGACCAGGCAGATATTCCTGAGGCGCTGACGGCGGCGGTTGCCCAACTGCCGGACCAGGCAGATGTTCCTGAGGTGCTGGCGGCCATAGGTGAGGCCAGCCCACCCTTCCCCCTCAGTTTAGAGGAGCAGTTGCTAGGTCAGGTCAGTCTATCGGCGGTCTTGCCGCCGACTATTCAGGATTCTCCCTCCCCGGAGGCTACCGAGCCAGGGGCTCCCCCCTTAGTTCAAGCATCCGATTCTCCCTTAGAGGCGGCGATCGAGAATTCCTCCTACGATTCCTCTAATCAGCCCTCCCCAACCCTGAGCTGGGTGAAACTATCCATCAATCAAGATCGCCCCGATCGCTTCTACGCCCAATGGCATATAGACGATGGCGATCGCACCACAGCTCGACACCAGGGAGGACAAACCCTGGCCCTGCGACTCTACGACGTTACTGGTCAGGGGACCGATACTCCCCTGGCGGGTCCTGTGCAAGAACAGCGGTGTGATGATCTAGCCCAGGATTGGTATCTGCCTATTCCCCAATGGGACCGCATCTATCTGGCCGCTGTGGGTTATGTTGGGGATGGCGATAGCTGGCATACCATTGCCCAGTCCCCCGAGTTGGCCGCCATCTCTGGCTAGGGCGGGATCGCCAGAGATGGTTGCTATGGTTGATTGTCTATCCCTTTAGACCTCTGCTGCCTTAAACCGCCAGAGTTAATTTTTCTATTGCCCAATCCTGTTGCTCTGGTCGACATTAGGGATAGGATGGAGTGAGGGCAGTAAAAGTCGGAAAAAGTTTTCGCTGCAAAAGGGGAAACCAGGTTGGATTTCTTGACAAATTGGCATAGGTTTTGCCGTTCCCTGGGGCGACAGTTAGGCCTGGGCTTTTCCATAGCAGTGCTGGTTTTGCCCTTAGTGGGCTGTAACCTAAACCAGTTTACCAAGGCAGAGGCGGCCAGTTCTCGCTTAGTCATTAGCACCCTGAGTGACCCTAAAACCTTTAATCCGGTTTTAAGTCAGGAGTCCCCCAATATTTTTGGCTTTACCTTTGAAGGCCTAACGGCGACCGATGGCATCACGGGGAATATGGTTCCTGCCCTGGCCGAAAGTTGGGATATCTCGGCAGATGGCAAAACCTTAGTGTTCACTCTGCGGGAGGGATTGCGGTGGTGTGACGGTCAGCCTCTGACGGCAGATGATGTCATCTTTACCTACGATGTTGTGTTTAATCCTGATATTCCCAGTAATAGTCGGGATGGTTTTCGCATTGGTCCTAAGGGTTTACTACCCCAGGTAACCAAGCTAAATCAGCAGCATGTGCAGTTCTCTCTGCCAGAGCCCTTTGCCCCTATGCTCAGAAATACGGAATTGAGCATTATTCCCGCCCATATTCTGAAAGCTGCGGTTGAAACTAAAGGTGCTGACGGTAAATCCCTATTTCTATCCACCTGGGGTACCAATACTCCGCCCCTGCAAATTATTGGTAATGGTCCCTATCGGCTGAGTCACTACATTCCGGGAGAACGGGTGATTTTTGAGCGCAACCCTTATTACTGGCGAAAAGATCGCCAGGGTCAGTCCCAACCCTATATTCAGCAAATTGTCTGGCAGGTGGTCGCCTCTACCGATGCCGCATTATTACAGTTTCGCTCTGGTGGACTAGACTCAATCGGGGTACAACCGGACTTTTTTACCTTATTGAAACGGGAGGAGAACCGGGGGGACTTTACCATCTATAACGGTGGTCCTGATCTGGGTACTAACTTTTTGTTCTTTAACCTTAACCAGGGTCGTCGCCAGGATAAGCCCCTGGTGGATCCGATAAAATCGGCCTGGTTTAACACCGTAGCCTTTCGCCAGGCGATCGCCTACGGCATTGACCGCACAACTATGGTCAACAATATTTTTCAGGGATTGGGGGAATTGCAGTCTTCGCCGCTTTCCGTGGCCAGCCCCTACTATGCCTCACCCAAAATGGGCATTCCCACCTACGACTACAATCCCTCCAAGGCCAGGGAGTTACTCCTGGGAGCAGGGTTTCAGTACGATTCCTCTGAGCACTTACTCAGATCGCCAGGGGAACCCCGTACGGTTTACCCTGGTGACCAACTCCGGTAATAAAATTCGAGAATCACTTGGATCCCAAATTAAAAATGATCTGGACAAAATTGGTATTCAGGTGGATTTTCAGCCCCTAGCCTTTAACCTGCTGGTGGGTCGACTGACCGACAGCCTGGACTGGGAAGCCTGTCTTCTCGGTCTGACCGGCGGCTTAGAGCCCAACGGTGGGGCCAATGTCTGGCTTCTGGATGGCTCCCTCCACGCCTTTAACCAGCAAGCCTTGTCTGGTCAGGAAGCCCTGCAGGGCTGGCAAGCTGCCGAGTGGGAAAAACGTATTGCCGATCTCTACGTGCAGGGGGCCCAGGAGGTGAATGACCAGAAACGCTTTGATCTCTATAAAGAGACCCAGCAGCTGGCCCAGGAGTATCTGCCCTTTATTTATTTGATTAATAATCTCTCCCTGACGGCTGTCCGCAATACCGTTAAGGGGGTTAAATATACTGCCCTGGGTGGCGCTCTATGGAATATTCATGAATTGACCCTGGAGTCATCACCCGGTTAATTATCCTTGCTATGGTAGAACCAGATAGGGTGATTGGAGTCGATCAGGATGGGGTTACGCATTGGTAATGGCTATGATATCCACCGTCTGGTGGTGGGGCGGCCTTTAATTTTAGGTGGGGTGACCATTCCCCACAATCGCGGCCTTGACGGTCACAGCGATGCCGATGTCCTCACCCACGCCATTATGGATGCCCTGCTGGGGGCCCTCAGTCTAGGGGATATTGGTCTCTACTTTCCCCCGGTGATCCTCAGTGGGCTGGGGCCGATAGCCTCAAACTGCTAGCCCAGGTACGGGCCATGGTGGAGCAACGGGGCTGGCAGGTCGGTAACGTGGATACGGTGATTGTGGCGGAAAAACCTAAACTCAAGCCCCATATCGATGCCATGCGATCGCGGCTGGCAGCAGTGTTGCAGGTGGATGCCGATCAGGTGGGGGTTAAGGCCACCACCAACGAAGCTTTGGGACCCGTGGGTCGGCAGGAGGGCATTGCGGTCTACGCCGTAGTTCTACTGACCCACCAGTAATTCTAGAATTTATGACTACAATGGGGCTTGTACCTCCGTTCTCCCCTCCGTCAGGCATTACCGCTGCCATGACCCCCCCAATCCCTCCCGGACCTTGCTCAAAACTATCACCCAGGCTCTGCAATCCGTTCCTGCCCGGGTTGACTTTGGCCGTCTGGCGATTAAGCCGGGGGCGAGGACGGCCCAGTTGCAGGTGATTACCAACGGGGAACAGACCACCTATCCCCTGCTGGGAGAGCATTACATGTTGGGGCGGAGTTCCAGCCAGTGTGACATTGTTGCGGCCAGTCCCATCGTTAGTCAGGTCCATGCCACCCTCACCCGGGATCTGAACCGGCCGGGCCAGCCGTTTATTCTTAAAGACCGTAACTCTACAAACGGCATTTACCGGGGTAAAAGGCGTCTGCAACGGACCGTCATGAACCATGGCGATGTTTATACCTTGGGCCCCGGTGATTTGTTGGATGGGGTTACCCTGCGCTACCTGGATCCTCCCCCCTGGTATGTCAACCTGGGCCGCTATACCCTCTATGGCTTTACCGGTCTATCCCTGGCCCTGGGGGCCTGGATTGTGGCAGTGGAATGGCCGAAAATTCCCCTGCGCCCCTTACCTCAGTCGGTGCAGGGTCCGGTCATGGTATTTGCTCGGGAGGGCGGTCAACTGGTGCCCCTGCGGCCCCAGCGCAGTCAGAGTCACCAGGAACTACCTGGGTTATCTTCCTTTTCAGCCTACCTGCCCAAGGCCCTGGTGGCCTCCGAAGACACTCGCTACTACTGGCACTTGGGTGTGGATCCGATTGGTATTGTCAGGGCCTCCTGGGTTAATTGGCAAGGTCGGGAAATTCGTCAGGGTGGTAGCACCCTGACCCAGCAGTTGGCCCGCAGTCTTTATCGGGAGTACGTGGGTTCAGAAGACTCCGCTGGCCGCAAAATTCGTGAGGCGATCGTCGCCCTCAAGCTAGAGACCTTCTACAGTAAAAACTATTTACTGCTCACCTACCTGAACCGAGTTTACCTGGGGGAAGGTCTCTATGGTTTTGAGGATGCAGCCCGATTTTATTTTAATAAGTCTAGCCATGACCTGACCCTATCGGAGGCCGCTACCCTGGTGGGGATTTTGCCTGCTCCTAACGCCTTTAACCCGGTGCAAAGCTACGATACTGCCGTTGAGTATCGCAACCGGGTTTTAGACCGGATGGTAGCTTTGGGGATGGTTAGCCAGGAAGAAGCCCGGCGATCGCGGCGATCGCGCATTGAAATTAGTCCTGAAGCTACCCGTCAACTCAGCCGCACCCGCGCCCCCTACTTCTACAGTTATATTTTTGAGGAGCTAGAGGGAGTGTTGGGAAGCGCCCTGGCCCAGGAAGGGAATTTTTTTGTGGAAACTGGCTTAGACCTGGACCTGCAAAAGGCTGCTGAAAAAAATCTGGCGGAAGATGTTGCCCGCCAGGGGGCTAGACTGGCCTATTCCCAGGGGGCTGTGGTTAGCCTCCATAGCTCCAGCGGAGAAATCCGCGCCCTGGTGGGGGGGTAGATTTCTCGAACAGTCAGTTTAATCGGGCCTCCCAGGCGTTACGACAGCCTGGTTCCACCTTCAAACTGTTCACCTATGGGGCCGCCCTAGAGGCGGGAATGGCCCCCAGTCGGAGCTTTTCCTGTGACCCCCTGGTTTGGAATGGGCAGCGCTTTGAGGGTTGTCGCTCTGGATCTGCACCTCTGGATATGTACGCCGGCATAGCCCGTTCAGAAAACGTTGTGGCTCTCCGGATTGCCCAGGAGATCGGTCTGGATCGGATTATAAATCTGGCCCAACGGTTGGGTATTCGCTCCAAACTGCGACCTTCCCCAGGCCTGTCCCTGGGGGAGAGTGAAGTCACCCCTTTGGAGTTGACGGGGGCTTTTGCCGCGGTCTACAACAACGGGGTCTGGAATCGTCCCCACGGCATTACCCGGGTTTTAGACAGTAGTGACTGTACTGACCCCAATCAGTTGACCAGCTGCCGGGTTGTCTATGAATTTGGTCAGGCTGGAGATGCTAACCATCAGGTTATGGATCCTACTATTACCCGGACTCTGGTGGGGTTGCTACAGGGAGTGGTGCAGGGCGGTACGGGGCGAAATGCTTTTTTAGGCCTGGGGGAAGGGGGTAAAACCGGTACCACCGATAATAATCGCGACCTGTGGTTTGTTGGCTTTTTGCCACCTCAAAATCTGACCACTGGTATCTGGTTGGGTAACGACGACAACAAACCTACCCAGGGTAGCAGTGGCCAGGCCGCGGCGGTATGGGCTGCCTATATGAGGCAGTTGGTGCGCTGATAGAATTCAGTGATCGGTCTGCAACCGTTCAATTTGATCGATCACCTGCCTGATTTCAAAGCCATCGGTAGCCTCAGGGTGGTTCTGGAGGTAGCGTTGCAGGTCCCCATGGGCGCGCTTTAGATCGCCCTGCTGGTAGTAGATCAGACCCCGATCGCGCCACTCAGAAACCGCCTCGGGGCAGATCAGCAAAATTCGATCAATGGCGGCCAAGGTCTTATCCATTTGCCGTTGTTGCAGATAAATCATTTTCAGATTAGCCAGCATCCGTACTATCCAGGCCTGGGGGCTGATGGGCTGAAGATGGAGGGGGCGTAGCTGAATGGCTTCACCAAAGAGCTGCCGGCAGCAATCGCGACAATCCTGTTCAAATAAAATTTCTCCCCGGTGAAAGGGATCGACAAAGATAGCCATATCCTCCAGGGTCGGACGCAGTAGAAAATGCCCCGGCATGCCGACTCCAGCCATGGGAAACCCGACCCGACCGGCCAGTTCTAGATAGATCAGGGACAGGCTAATGGGAATCCCCAGGCGGCGGGTCAGAACATCATTTAAGAAGCTATTGCAGGGGTTGTAATAGTCTGCCTGATTACCCCGGAATTCCAATTCCTCAAATAGATATTGATTAACGGCAGCGATGATCTTTAAGGGGTAGGACTGGGTCGGCAGCCGTCGCCTTAGAGCTGCCGCCATGGTGTCTAGCTGGGTCAGATAACTGGCGACGTCCAGGTAGGGATATTCTTCTTGAGCGATATAAAGGGCTGCCCTGGCCAGATTAATCTGATCAGGGGCTTGTTGTAATTCCTGGTAGAGGCGCTGACGAGATTGAAGAGACTGGCTCATAGTCTTTATAACTTATCAAGCCCTGACTCCCTAATCAATAGAGGTAGGCAGGACCTACCAATCCCGTCCCTGATCGGTCACAATGGCAATGCCGGTATACACTCAATGTATCTCTTTGTTTTTACCCTAAGACTGCGTACAGGTCTGCCCGTCCCATGGTTAAGTCTCCCCTGCCTGAATCTACAGTCATGACTGGTGCCCAGATTCGCCAGACCTTTCTAGAGTTTTATGCAGCTCGTGGCCACGCCATCAAACCCAGCGCTTCCCTGGTGCCGGAAGATCCAACGGTGTTGCTGACCATCGCTGGGATGTTACCCTTTAAGCCAATTTTTTTGGGGCAGCGTCAGGCCGATGTGGATCGGGCCGTCAGCAGTCAAAAATGTATTCGCACTAATGACATTGAAAACGTTGGTCGCACTGCTCGCCACCACACTTTCTTTGAAATGCTGGGCAACTTTAGCTTTGGCGATTATTTCAAGGAACAGGCGATCGCTTGGGCCTGGGAACTCTCTACCCAGGTTTTTCACCTCCCCCCATCGTCTGGTGGTGAGCGTCTTCCAGGAGGACGACGATGCCTTTGCTATTTGGCGCGATCAGATTGGCATTCCCCCCACCGCATCATCCGCATGGGGGCAGCGGATAACTTCTGGGCCTCCGGCCCCACCGGCCCCTGCGGCCCCTGCTCTGAGATTTACTATGATTTCCATCCTGAGTTGGGAGATGGGGCGATTGATCTGGAGGATGACTCCCGCTTCATTGAGTTCTATAACCTGGTGTTCATGCAGTACAACCGGGATGGGGAAGGACACCTGACTCCCCTCCAGAACCAGAACATCGACACCGGTTTGGGCCTGGAACGGATGGCCCAGATCCTGCAGCAGGTGCCCAACAACTACGAAACCGACCTGATTTTTCCCATCATTGAAACCGCCGCCCGATTGGCTGGGTTGGTCTATAGGGACTGTGACGCCCCCACCCAGGTTTCCCTCAAGGTGATTGGCGACCATAGTCGGGCCGTGGTGCATATGGTTGCTGATGGGATTACCGCCTCCAACGTGGGGCGGGGCTACGTGCTGCGGCGGTTAATTCGGCGGGTGGTGCGCCATGGTCGCCTGATTGGTATCCAGGGGGCCTTTATCAGCCAGGTGGCGGAAACCGCCATTCAACTCGCCCAAACCACCTTTGCCAACACTCGGGAACGAGCCGCGGCTATCACTGCCGAGCTGGATCGAGAAGAAGCCCGCTTCTTAGAAACCCTGGAGCGGGGCGAAAAGCTCCTGGCCGATATCCTGGAGCGAGAACGCCTCACCCCAGCCCGACAAATCTCTGGTGCCGATGCCTTTGTCCTTTACGACACCTACGGTTTTCCTTTGGAGTTAACCCAGGAGGTGGCCGAAGAGCAGGGCTTAACCGTCGATCTGGTGGGTTTTGAAGCGGCCATGGCGGCCCAGCGCCAACGCTCCCAGGCCGCCCACGAAACCATTGATTTGATGGTGCAGGGTAGTTTAGATAGCCTGGCAGACCATATTCACTCGACCCAGTTTGTGGGCTATAGCAGCGCCAGTACCAGTAGTCAGGTGGTTGCCCTGTTGGTGGCAGGGCAGAAGGTCGATCAGGTCAGCGCCGGTCAGACCGTGCAGGTGGTCCTTGATCAAACGCCCTTCTACGCCGAATCCGGGGGACAAATTGGCGATCGCGGTTACCTGTCGGGGGCGGCGGTGCTGATGCCGGTAGAGGATGTTCAAAAGGACAGTGACTTCTTTGTCCACCTTGGCCGGATTGAACGGGGCACCCTGGCGGTGGGCGATCGGGTCACGGCCCAGATCGATCAGGCCTGTCGGCGTCGGCTCCAAGCCCACCATAGCGCCACCCATTTGTTGCAAGCGGCCCTGAAGAAACTGGTGGACTCTACCATCTCCCAGGCTGGGTCCCTGGTCGCCTTTGATCGGCTGCGTTTTGACTTTAACTGTCCCCGTCCCCTCACTAGCGATGAAGTGCAGCAGGTAGAAGACCAGGTTAACCAGTGGATTGGCGAAGGTCACCTGGCTGAGGTGGCGGTGATGGCCCTGGAGGAGGCTAAGCAAAAGGGGGCGGTCGCCATGTTCGGCGAGAAGTATGGCGCAGAGGTGCGGGTGATTGACTTCCCTGGGGTTTCCATGGAACTGTGCGGTGGCACCCATGTTAGCAATACTGCTGCCATTGGTTTGTTTAAGATTATTGCTGAGACGGGGGTGGCCTCTGGTATTCGCCGGATTGAGGCGGTGGCCGGGCCAGCCCTCCTACCCTACTTGAATTTGCGGGATAGGGTGGTGCGGGACCTCTGCGATCGCTTTAAGGTCAAACCCGAAGCCATTGGCGATCGCATCACCAGCCTCCAGGCCGAACTGAAACAAACCCAAAAGGATCTGGTGGAACTCCAGGCGGAACTGTCGGTGATAAAGGCCAATCAACTGCTCCCCGAGGCTGTCACCGTGGGTGGGCTCAAGGTTTTGGTGGCCGAACTGCCGGGCAGTAGCCCCGAGGCTCTGAAAACCGCTGGAGAACGCCTGCTCCAGAAGCTAGGGGTGGGGGCGGTGGTGCTGGGAACGGTGCCAGAACCCGGCAAAGTCAGCCTGGTGGCAGCCTTTAGCCCCGAGGCGATCGCCGCCAACCTGCAGGCCGGTAAATTTATCGGGGCCATTGCCAAACTCTGCGGCGGCGGCGGCGGCGGTAAGCCCAACCTGGCCCAGGCTGGTGGTCGCGATAGTCAGAAACTACCAGAAGCGTTAGAAATCGCAAAACAACAATTGTTAGCCGCCCTGCAGAAAAGTCCCTGAATTATGCCAGGGTAAGATATGTCACTGTCCAGAAGGAGATCCTATGCGCCTCTCCCACTACGAAACAGACTTTTTTAATCGCCTTAAAAACGTTCGCCTTTCCACCCGTGACCAGGCAGAAATTCGCCTGCGATCGCCGGCTCTGGCGGATGCTCTAGCCGAGTATCAGCAAAAACACTTGCCCAGTCAACCAACGATTTCTGATCTAAGAAATATTTTGCCAGAGCTCCATCCCAACCAAATTCGCCAGCAGCAGCAGCTCGAATCTTTACAGCGGTTAGGCTATTCCCTCGATCTAGAGGGTTTAAAAACCAATAACCCCTGGGTTGCCTATAATTTGCCAGCCATGTCAATTATTGAGCAGATCCGTCCCGACTGGGCTGCGATTCTTAAGGCTCTGGCCCGCCGCCAGGTTGTGCCTAAGCCGTAACCCTGGCAGGTCAACTCGATTGCAGCGCCAGGGGTTGACCTGAGCAGTTATCTCCAATGCAAAGCCTTCCTCCGTGATTAACAGAGGAAGGCCTGAAGGTTCCCCGCAGCGCCGTCTTACCTCAGTCTTCGACCTGGATAAACCAGGTGGGTGCCCTGGGGTCTGGCTTAAAGTTTCCAGGTCTGAGCCTGGTCTACTGCTGCCGACCCAACTGGGCTCCCGTTCAGAAGAAACATAGATCGTAAAACATTGTTGGCAGTCACCAACGCCGTAGTAGAACTTAATCCCATCATAACGAACCTGGCCCCTTCCCTGATAGAGGGTCAGACAGAATGTCACCAAATTGGCAGACTGTGCTGTAATGGGGCATGATTGAGCACCCTAATTCTCCGCCAGGTTCTATGGTTTCCGAGTCTCCCTCTACCCCTGTCACCGATTTGCCCCCCAGGGGCCTGAAAGCTTGGTGGCTGAGCAGGTCCATTTAAAAATGAAGACGGACAACTAGTGTTAGTACTGCCCTCTTCCCAGCAGGCTTCTCCGGCTGAATGGGGGGAGCTACTACAACAGGTCAGACAGCGACTAGAGGCCAGTGAGCGGCTGTGGCAAGCCCACACTCCCCTACGCCTCCAGGCTGGCGATCGGCTTTTAGATATTCGCCAGCTCCAGTCCCTGGTGGACACTCTGGGGGAGGCCCAACTGATTCTCCGTCGGGTAGTCACCAGTCGCCGTCAAACCGCTATAGCGGCCATTACCCTGGGTTGCTCAGTGGATCAGCTGGTGGATATGGAACACCTGAATCAGTCTACTCCGACCCCTGGTCAGCCCCTGGCCGCTCCCCTCTATTTGCAAACTACGGTGCGTTCTGGGGTAGATATTCGCCATCCCGGTACCATTATGATTCTTGGTGACACCAATCCCGGCAGTAGTCTGGTAGCCGATGGCGATATCGTCGTTTGGGGTCGGTTACGAGGTCTGGCCCATGCTGGGGCCAGTGGTAATCGCCAATGTCGGATTATGGCCCTGCAAATGCAGCCGACCCAGCTGCGAATTGCCAACCTGGTTGCCCGTCCCCCCGACAGCGCCACCACTCAGTACGGCCCGGAAGTTGCCTATATTGGCGATAATCAGGGCATTCGTATTGCCCTAGCAGAAGATTTTATGCGCCATCAGTTGAGCCCCCGAGGGCTAGGATTTGAGCCCTAAAGGGATGGCAATTATCTAAATTCCCTTTAGAATTTTTTGAACTGTTGATTTAAACATTAGAACCTGAATTAGCCCATGACGCGCATCATTGTAATGACCTCCGGTAAGGGTGGGGTTGGTAAGTCTACCTGTACAGCCAACTTGGGAATGGCTTTAGCTCAGCGTAACCAAAAGGTTGTCGTGATCGATGCCGACTTTGGTTTACGTAACCTTGATCTGCTGCTGGGGCTGGAAAACCGAATTGTCTATACAGCTTTAGATGTATTGGCGGGCGATTGCTCAGTAGAAAAAGCCCTGGTTCGAGATAAGCGGCAGTCTAATCTGGCCATGCTGGCGGCGGCCCAAAACCGTAATAAAGAAGCCATTACCCCTGAGCAAATGAAGGATCTGGTGATTGGATTAAAGGGCCAGTACGATTTTATTTTGATTGATTGTCCCGCTGGTATCGAATTGGGATTTCAAAACGCTATTGCCCCTGCCAATGAGGCGATCGTGGTGACGACGCCGGAGGTATCGGCGGTACGGGATGCTGATCGGGTGGTGGGCCTGTTGGAAGCCAGCGATGTCAGACACACTAAGCTGCTGATCAACCGGCTTAAACCTGCTATGGTGCAGGAAGAACAGATGATGTCTGTCCGAGATGTGCTAGATATTCTGGCTGTTCCTCTGCTAGGGGTGATTCCAGATGACGAACGGGTGATTATTGCCTCTAACCGGGGTGAGCCCCTGGTATTGGACAGTAAATTATCCCTGGCGGGGATAGCCTTTAATAACGTCGCTCGACGGCTTTTGGGCGAAGAAGTGCCCCTACTAGACCTGACCGCCTCCCAGGACCACCTGTTTAGCCGCCTACGCCGGTTTTTACGAGGTTAAGTCTCGAGTCAGCTTCTTGTTATGGTCTTGCCATCGTCCTTTTCCAGCCACTCGCCATGATTAGTGAACTTCTTGATAAACTCTTTACTCCCCAGCGTACCAACGGTAGTCGGGAATCGGCAAAGCAGCGATTACAGTTTGTCCTGGCCCACGATCGCACCGATCTAACTCCTGAATTGGTGGAACAAATGCGGCGGGAAATTTTGCAGGTGGTCTCCCGCTATGTTGAATTGGATCAGGAGCATCTGGAATTTTCCTTAGAAAGTGACCAGCGCATGACCGCCTTAATTGCCAACTTGCCAATCCGGCGAATTCGCCACGAGCCCCTAGCGATCGCCCCGGAGGTTGATGCTGCCGCCAATGTTTCTTCTCAGCCTTCTTCTACGGTCCATGAGTAATTCTGCCTCTGCTTCCCTTGAGAGCTGCGTCCACAGCCTGGCTTTACATACCCTAGGTCGTCATATCTTTCTCTGTGCCGATCAAACTAAGCCCAAGTGTTGCGACAAGGCGGCTAGTCTGGAGGCCTGGGATTACCTCAAGCGCCGCCTGGGGGAGTTACAGCTAGATATTTCCATCCAAACTCGGCCCACCTCTGTGTTTCGTACCAAGGCCAACTGTTTGCGGGTTTGTCAGCAGGGGCCGATCCTATTGGTCTACCCGGAGGGGGTCTGGTACCACAGTGCCAGCCCAGTGGTGATTGAACGCATTCTTCAAGAGCATCTGCTGGCTGGCCAGGTCGTCGAGGAGTTTGCGTTTTTCACCCATCCCTTAACGCTATGATTGAACCGGGGAGTTTTGCACCGCATACTAGCGATATCTATGGTTTCAGACAGTAGTACCCTGGAGGACTGGCGCTATCAGTTAAATAGTGATGGGCTTAAACAGCAGCTTTCCGCAGCCCATGCTCTGGCGGCGTCGGGTGACGAAGGGGTGAAGGTGCTTCAGGCTACCCTTTTAGAACGGCAACAGCAACCACCCGATATTTTAGATTGCCGTATTTTTCAACTGCTCTACGCTCTTCAGCAGCCAGAAATCCTTGATTTTCTAACCTACCACTGGCCGCAGGGACGGATGGCCGCCCCTTCGGAACGGGGTGTTGACTACGCTTCCCTACAGGACCATCTGGTTCGGCAGGCCTTTCAGGAGGCCGATCGCCTCACCCTGATTAAACTTTGTGAACTGGCGGGACCAACGGCGGTCAATCGTAAATGGGTTTATTTCACAGAGGTCGATCAGTTTCCTAAGATAGATCTACAAACCATCGATCGCCTTTGGTTAGCCTACTCTGAGGGTAAGTTTGGTTTTTCTGTACAACGTCGCCTCTGGCTGAGCCTGGGGCAAAATTGGGAAAAACTCTGGCCCCGCCTGGCCTGGAAAGAAAATAACCTCTGGACCCGGTACCCGACCGGGTTTACCTGGGACTTGAGTGCCCCCGACGGCCATTTACCCCTTTCTAATCAATTGCGGGGAGTGCGTATGATGGCAGCCCTGCTCAGCCATCCGGCCTGGGTAGAGAAGGACTAGGCCGTGGCCAAGCAACAGCTCAAAGCCAATCGGCCCGCTAAGCTATGTCTGGTCTGTCAGCGTCCCTTTACCTGGCGAAAAAAGTGGGCTAACTGCTGGGATGAGGTGAAGTACTGTTCAGAACGGTGCCGTCGCGATCGCCAGAGCAAAGGAGATCACACCGGAGATTAATGCCCTCCCCTGGTTCACTGGAGGCTATCCAGTTCCCTTTTCACCTCAGGGTGGTGCCAGTAAAGCGGTGCCGCCTGAGCCCGGAGCGGTTGGTGAAGCCCATCATAACGGTGAAAGCACCCTCAGCAATGCACCCTCAGCAATAATGAGCGGCAGCGCCAGGCCTACTATGGTGCCCTCGATATCGTCAGCCATCAGGTCTTGCTTTAAGCCCAAGACGAAGCGAATATAGCCTGCACCATTGTCTATCTTCAGTCTACTCACCATAGCGATCGCCGGTCCTACCAACTTGAAGACTGCTATCACCTATAGCTCCAGCACTCTGAAGTTTTCCAGCCAGGGGTCCGTGGCACCCGTAAGGGTAGCACCCGCCCGTTGCAGATGAGTCAGATAGGCGATCGCTCCAGGGGTAATCACCTCGCCCGCCACCAGGGTAGGAATACCCGGAGGGTAGGGGGCAATGGTATCGGCGCTGAGGCGACCCAGGGCCAGTCGGGTAGGGAGAATGGTGGCGGTGGCAAAAAAAGCCTGGCGGGGAGATACCGGGGGCAGGATGACAGAATTGTCCCGATCCCGGGCTAGGAGGGATGGCTCATCCAGCCATGGGGTTACCGGTCGGGCGTAATCCCGAGCCAGGGTACGGCAAGCCTCTACACAATGGTATCCATCCCGGTGGCTATTGCCTAAACTAACAATCAAGGTGAGATGGGGCCCTTGGGCCAGTTCAACGGTAATTCCCAGGTTTTGGTGCAGATAGTCATCGGCCTCTGGCCCGGTCAGGCCCAAGCCCCTCACATCCAGGGTCAGGCGGGTGGGGTCCAGGTCTGCCCCGGCCTGGGTGGCCAGCACCGCTGCTTTGTTAATCACCTTAAAGCCAGCTATGGCGCTGATTTTATCTGCCATTTCTAGAGCCAGGGCCAGGGCGTGCCCCAGTAGCCGTTCCCCAGCAGTGGCGAGCTGGTGGCGAGCGCTATCCAGGGAGGCCAACAACAAATAGCTGGGGCTGGTGGACTGGGTAATTTGCAGGGCCGCCCGCAGCCGGTCTCGATTCAGCCGCGACCCCTGGCAGTGCACCATAGCCGCCTGGGTTAGGGCCGATAAAACCTTATGGGTTGATTGCACCACCAGATCGGCTCCCTGGCTTAGGGCTGACCGGGGTAGATCGCCATGGAAGCCAAAGTGGGGACCATGGGCTTCATCCACCAGCAGGGGTAAGCCTCGTTGGTGGGTAAGGGCGGCGATCGCCTCGAGGTCAGAACAAATCCCATGGTAGGTAGGGGATACCACCAGTACTGCTCGGCTATCGGGATGGTGATCCAGCGCCCTGGCGATGGTGGTCACTGCCAGCCCGCCGGGTAATCCCAGCTCTGAACTATACTGGGGCTGCACGTAAACCGGTTGGGCACCGGCCAAAACCAGTCCTGAAATCACCGACTGGTGAGCATTGCGGGGCACAATGATTTTATCCCCTGGGTTACAGGTGGCCAGGATAGCCGCCTCTAAACCACAGCTCGAACCATTGACTAGAAACCAGGTTCGCTCTGCTCCAAAGGCATCCGCCGCCAGTTCCTGGGCCACTTGAATCACGCCCTCTGGGGTAAACAAATTATCCAGTTCCGGCAGTTCAGTTAAATCGGCCCTGAGGGCGGCTGATCCCAGTAATCGCTTGAGGCCATCGCTAGCCCCCTGACCGCGTTTGTGTCCTGGCGTATAAAAGGCTCCATGGGGTCGCTGACTGACCGTTTGGACCGCTGTCAATAGAGGGGTTTGGGTCTGATCGAGGGACTGCAATCGGGCCATGGATAAAAAACATCAGGGTAGCCAAGCTAGCTTACCCGAGGTCAATGGGGCTACGCACAGCTTCAGACCATTGACCTGAGCTGATATCTCAAGATTTAGTTTCACCAATGGTGAAATCCCTCCCCAGGGGTCTACAATCAAATGTTTTCCTTAAGAAAAATAAATTTAGCAAAATCGGTCGAAGGCTGCTGAAATCCTTATAGATAATGGTTTTTAGCAGCTTTTTAGCCGTCCTGATCAGCTCTGGAAAGGGCAAAACTTCGGCAAAATCTAAAACTGTGCCTTATGTTCTACTACTGCTTAGGAAAGGGTATGTCAAAATGTAAGCGGCTTTTGCCAAATCAATCCAGATCCTGGGGTGGGCAATGATGGAATCTATAGACCTTTTGTATCAATACGCCTGGCTGATACCAGTGTTACCCCTGATCGGCGCGGCGATCGTGGGGGTTGGCCTGATCTCCTACAGCCGGACCACCAGCCAACTCAGGCAGCCATCCGCCACCTTGATTGTCTCCCTGACGGGGGTGGCTATGGTGCTGTCATTTTTGCTTTTTTGGAGTCAGGTGCAGGGCCACCCTGCCTATAACTTCATGTTTGAGTGGGCTGCCGCTGGCGACTTTCGTTTAGAAATGGGCTATACCGTTGATCACCTGGCATCCCTGATGCTGGTGGTGGTGACCACGGTAGCCTTTTTGGTGATGATTTACACCCATGGTTACATGGACCATGATCCTGGCTACGTCAGGTTCTACGCCTACTTAAGTCTGTTTAGTTCTTCTATGCTGGGGCTGGTAATCAGCCCTAATCTGCTCCAGGTTTATGTGTTCTGGGAACTGGTGGGGATGTGTTCCTACCTGTTGATTGGCTTTTGGTATAACCGTAAAGCGGCCGCCGAAGCCTGCCAGAAAGCCTTTGTCACTAACCGGGTGGGAGACTTTGGCCTATTGTTGGGCATGCTGGCCCTCTTCTGGGCCACCGGTAGTTTTGACTTTGAGGTCATGGGCAATCGCCTCACGGACCTGGTGAGTTCCGGTGGCTTGGCCCCAGCCTTAGCGGCAGTGTTTGCCGTGCTGGTATTTTTGGGACCTGTGGCCAAATCAGCTCAGTTTCCCCTCCATGTGTGGCTGCCCGATGCCATGGAAGGCCCCACCCCCATTTCGGCTCTGATCCATGCCGCCACCATGGTGGCCGCTGGGGTGTTCTTAGTGGCCCGCATGTATCCCGTGTTTGAGCCGATCCCCACGGTGATGACGGTGATCGCCTGGACCGGTGCATTCACCGCCTTGATGGGGGCCACCATTGCTATCACTCAAAATGACATTAAAAAGGGACTGGCTTTTTCCACCATGTCCCAGTTGGGCTACATGGTCATGGCTATGGGGGTAGGGGCCTACAGCGCCGGTTTGTTTCACCTGATGACCCATGCCTACTTTAAAGCCATGCTTTTCCTGGGTTCGGGTTCTGTCATTCATGGCATGGAAGCGGTGGTCGGCCATGACCCGGTACTGGCTCAGGATATGCGCCTGATGGGCGGCTTGCGCAAGTATATGCCGGTTACCTCCCTGACCTTTTTGATCGGTACCCTGGCCATTTGTGGTATTCCCCCTTCGCTGGCTTCTGGTCTAAGGATGAAATTTTAGGCTCTACTTTTGCGGTTAGTCCTGGGCTCTGGGCGATCGGTTGGCTGACAGCGGGAATTACGGCTTTCTATATGTTCCGGATGTACTTTTCTACCTTTGAAGGGTCTTTTCGGGGTAACGATGAAGCCCTGCGTCGGCAATTGAAGCAAGCCCACATGCAACGTCTAGGTTTGTCCTTGGGGCCAGGGGCGATGAATCCCCAGGAGCTTACCCTCAATGCCGTTGAAGATCACTCCGGTGATCACGACCATGGTTCTGAGCCCCATGAGTCTCCCTTAGCTATGACCTTTCCGCTCATGGTTCTGGCTGTTCCCTCGGTTTTGATTGGGCTGGTCGGCACTCCCTTTGCCAACCTATTTGAAGCCTTTATTCACCCCTCTGGTGCAGTCGAGGAGCTAGAAGCCTTTGATTGGCATGAGTTTATTCTGATGGCCGGTAGTTCCGTCGCGATCGCAGGGGTAGGCATCCTGCTGGCGGTCCTGATGTACCGGACCCGAGTCATTGACCCCAGTGCCATTGCATCAAGAATTCAAGTTCTGTACAACTTCTCCCTGAATAAGTGGTACGTTGACGACCTTTACGAGGTGCTGTTCGTGCAGGGTAGTCGCCGCTTAGCTAAACAGGTTCTCAATATTGATGTCCGGATTGTTGATGGCCTGGTTAACCTGACCGGCTTTGTCACCCTAATTACCGGTGAAGGCTTGAAATATCTGGAAAATGGCCGGGCTCAATTTTATGCCTTGATTGTATTTGGCGCTGTTCTAGGGCTGGTGCTTCTCTCTGGAATCACCTAGGTGGCTCTGAGGCCAGTTCCAGGACTTCTCTCCTGGAACTGGCTTTCTACCAACTATGGCCAGTCCGATCTGTCTTCCCGTCCTGCTTTCCATAATATTTGCCGACGAGAAATCATCCTCATAACCCTATGGACCTTGAGACCTTTCCCTGGTTAACCACCATCATCCTTTTACCCTTGTTGGCCTCCCTGGCCATTCCCTTTCTGCCGGATGAAAATGGTAAAACTGTCCGCTGGTACACCCTAATTGTTGGCCTGATCGACTTTGTGTTGATCGTGGTGGCCTTCTCCCTAAACTACGACTTTAGTCAGTCTGGCCTACAACTGGTCGAGACCTACACCTGGGTACCCCAGTTGGATCTGAAATGGTCCCTGGGGGTTGATGGCCTCTCCATGCCCCTGGTCTTACTGACCGGGTTTATCACCACCCTGGCTACCCTGGCCGCCTGGCCCGTCACCCTGAAGCCCAAACTGTTTTACTTTCTCCTGTTGGCCATGTATAGCGGCCAAATTGGGGTTTTTGCTGTCCAGGATTTATTGCTTTTCTTTCTCTTTTGGGAACTGGAACTGATTCCGGTTTATTTGCTTCTATCTATTTGGGGGGTAAGAAACGGCTCTACGCGGCTACCAAGTTTATTCTCTACACCGCTGGGGGTTCCCTATTCATTCTGGTGGCAGCTCTGGCCATGGCCTTTTACGGCGATACGGTCAGTTTCGACATGGGTTTACTGGCTGAGAAGGTCTACCCTTTGCGGCTGCAAATTCTTCTATACCTGGCCTTTTTGGTGGCCTACGCGGTTAAATTGCCCATTATCCCTCTGCATACCTGGCTGCCCGATGCCCATGGGGAGGCCACTGCCCCGGTCCACATGCTGCTGGCTGGCATCCTTTTGAAAATGGGAGGATACGCCCTGATTCGGATGAATTTTGGCATGCTGCCCGACGCCCACGCCTACTTTGCCCCCATTCTGGTGATTTTAGGTTGTATCAATATCGTCTACGCCGCCCTGACTTCCTTTGCCCAGCGTAATTTAAAGCGAAAAATCGCCTATTCCTCCATTTCCCACATGGGATTTGTCCTAATTGGTATTGCTTCCTTTACCAATTTAGGGTTGAGCGGGGCGATGTTACAAATGGTTTCCCATGGATTGATTGGGGCTAGCCTATTCTTTCTGGTGGGGGCTACCTACGATCGCACCCATACCCTAATCCTGGAGGAAATGGGGGGGTTGGCAAGAAAATGCCCAAAATCTTTGCCATGTTTACCACCTGTTCCCTGGCTTCCCTGGCTCTGCCGGGTATGAGTGGTTTTGTAGCAGAGTTAATGGTATTTGTGGGCTTTGCCACCAGCGACGCCTATAGCTTTACCTTCCGTCTAATCACCGTTCTGTTGATGGCGATCGGGGTAATTCTCACCCCAATTTATCTTCTATCTATGCTGCGGGAGATTTTCTACGGCCCCGAAAATAAAGCACTGGTGGAACACGAGGTTTTGGTAGATGCCGAGCCCAGGGAAGTGTTTATTATTGCCTGTTTGCTAGTGCCAATTATTGGTTTTGGGTTTTATCCCAAATTATTGACTCAGATTTATGATGCTACCACCCAAAGTCTAAACCTTCGCCTGAATCAGGTTTTTGTCGCTAGCCAAAACACCGGTGAGGGGACAGTTCCTGTAGCGGCCTTACCGGTTTTAAAAGCGCCCACCATTAGTCAATAATGAAAATAGGGCTTTGGCCAGAACCTGAAGGACAAAGTTGATCGCTGAGTAAGTCAAGTCTGGGCAGGTATGCTGGCTCGCTTTTAAGGGTATGAAAAATCATGACAACAATGGTGAAACAATGGCTAGCCGGCTCCATAGTGCTGGGTAGTCTGCTGGGCGGTGGGTTTAATCTGTACAGTCCAGGTTCCATGCCGGCAGCCCTGGCCCAATCTGGGGTGGATGAGGCAACTCGGGTTCAGGTTTACGAACGAGTTAAACCAGCGGTGGTGGCAATTGAAACCCAGGACGGGGTAGGCAGCGGCAGCCTGATCGATCCCAGTGGCCTAATCCTCACCAATGCCCATGTTGTGGGTACGGATCGGGTGGTCAGGGTGCGACTGGCCGATGGTCGTACCTTTGAAGGAGATGTGGTGGCCTACGGTCAAAATCGTCTGGACCTGGCGGCGATTAAACTGAGAGGTAATCCGACTAACCTGCCAACAGTAGCCATTGCCCCTCCCAACTCGGTGCGGGTTGGCCAGACCGCCTTTGCCATTGGTAATCCCTTTGGACTGCAGGGCACCTTTACCATGGGGATCATTAGTCGCATTGATCCTGAGCGTAATTTAATTCAAACCGATGCGGCCATTAACCCGGGTAATTCTGGTGGTCCTTTGCTGAATAGTAATGGTCAGTTAATTGGGGTGAATACCTCAATTTTTACCACTACGGAAAGTGGTGGCAATGTGGGTATTGGCTTTGCCATTCCTACGGATTTGGTGGAATCCTTTCTGGCCGATGTGCGATCGGGCCGGGCAACCACCACCGTTCCCACTGCTCGTACCAGTCGAGAACCGGTTGCTATCGCTCTGAATGGCTCTCCGGTGGAAGGTCGTTTAGACGACAGCAGCAACGTCTTGCCCGATGGCAGCTATTACAATCCCTATGTTTTCGAAGGACGGGCTGGACAAACCGTGACCATTGACATGGTCAGCAACCAGATCGATCCTTTCCTGGTCTTGATATCGCCCGATCACGAAGATGTGTTTCTACAGGATGATGATAGCGGCGGTGACTACAATGCTCGCATCTCCTTTGAGTTGCCCTACACCGGTACCTACATTATTCTCGCTAACGCTGTAGCCAAAGGAGAGATGGGACGTTACCAGATCCGGGTTACTGGCCACGGAGGTGGATCCGCACCAAGCCATGGTGGGGGAGCAATTTTGCGCCATCAGGGGCGGCTGGGGCCGGGTGATCCCACCCTTGACGACGGCACCTATTTTCAAGAATTTCACTTTCGCGGTCGTAGTGGGCAAACAGTCCATCTGAAATTACAGAGTAGTGACTTTGATACCTATTTAGTCCTGATGGATGACCAGGGGGAAGTAGTGGGAGACAACGACGATGGCAATGCCAACACCACCGATTCGGAACTGGTGGTTACCCTGCCCCGAAATGGCCAGTACACCGTTATTGTCAATGCCTATGACCAGGCTAGGCCGGGACGATTTTTACTGACGGTAGATTAAGAAGTTGTTTAAAAAGCCGAAGAGAATCTCAAACTATACCTGGAGAGTCGGATAATCTCCCCAGAATTCCCTATTTTGGCGGCCCCCTGACGGCGAACTAGACCTGGGATAGCCCTCTTTAGTCAACCTCTAAAGCTGATGATCTGAAGTTAAGCTCCCCCGGACCTAACCCCTCAGGGCTGAAGGCTTTAGCTGCCCCAGATGGTCGGGGTCAACCTCATAGGCCGCACCGAACCCCATGACGAACCGGCCGCTACGGGGACTTAACTGAAATACTTGAAAATCCCCCAAGGAACTCAGGGTTTCAATAATTTCTCCAAAGCGTTCTGCAAACTTTTGGATTACGGCTGGCCACAGAGAACTATCTCTCGGTATTGGCCTCACCTCACACTGGTAGGTGAGGCGCTGGCGGGCAAAGATTTGAGGAGACTGGCTTTCATCGGCAATGAATAAGACGCTGACATCCCTCCTGCTGACCAAATTGGCGGTATGGGACGCCAGCCCACTGGCAAAGATATACATCTGATAGCTCTCGTCCATAACATAGGGGGCGTAGCTTACCGCCGGACTACCATCGGCGTTGACCGTAGCCAGGATCAGACTTTGTAGCTGACTCGGTAGGTTTTGGTAGGCGGTATTGGCGTTGTCCAGGTTAGGCATGGCTAGGAATCTTCCGTGATTAAGATTGAGGTTGCCGATAGTCAGCAGAAAATAAACCCTGGGGTTACACTAACGGTGTGGCGGTTTACTCTGATTATGTCCCAATTGTCTCGCCAGGTATTACCAACCCAGACCTATCTGGCTGATCTGACGACAGCAGATTGGACCACTTTGATCAGCGGTCAGCTATTGTTGCAAGGGGGGCGGGGACAGTATCGCATCCTGGCTCTCACCCCTGTGGATGGCGCGATCGCCTGGGCTGTTCTCACCGACTACGGTAATTTTCACCAGTTTTTACCGACGGTAGCCGAGAGTCGGATTTTAGAGGTGGATGGTTGTCGCAAGGTGGTAGAGCAGCTGGATCGTCGGCGTATTTTACTATCTACCGTAGAATCCAGAATTCGCACTGAAAATCTGGAGATCAATCAACAACAAATTAGTTTTCAACTGTTGCAGGGTAATCTAGCCTATATGTATGGCCATTGGCGGTTGGATAAAGCCCCTCCTGAATCGGGCTCCACGCCCCTACTGCTGATTTCCCAACAGGTGCAGGCGGAAGCTGAAACCGATTTAGGTCCCTTTAAAGGCATGTTTTATCGGCTATTTGAAAACAGCCTGACGGAAACGATGCAGGCCCTGCGTACCGAGATGGAACGACGGGCTAATCGCCTAGTGTAGCGGTAGTCACTGGCAAGGCCGTGGAACCCAACCAACCTGGCTCTCTGATACTGGTTTTTTTGTCTGATCGCGCTAGACAGGTCTGGCCGTTACGAGAGGGAAAAATCACCGCTTTACCCTATCCGCAGGTTTCTGGTCAAAGCTATATTTATGGGATACCCTGTTCCTCTAACCGCTGACATGATTAATCTGTCCCTGAGGATATTCCTATGGCAATTATTGCCCTGAAAGCCTGGTATCTCCCCGCCTACGAACCCTTAACCCAGCTAGAACAACGCCCCTACGATCTACGGTTGAGTAAAAATAGTTTGTTGAAGGCGGGTCTCCGGGCTGACTTTTTGGATGACAGTGATATCGTCCGTCAAAGTGTTTGGTTCCAGCGGTATCTGGGGGAGAACCGGTCGAGTTTTACATTGAGGGTAGTGGGGGTTACGCGATCGCCAATATTGACCTAATTAGCCATGAAATATATTTTGTCAAGCAGGAGGTTATGGCCCATCTTGAGCCGATTATTTATTTCTGCTGTCAGTCGGATTACGAACCTGCAACGGAACTATTACACCAGGAATTAACCACGGCGATCGCCAGCCTCAATCAAAAATCTCGCCTCCCCCTCAGTCTGGAAATCTCCCACCGCCTCAGTGCCGGTCCAGCCAGGCTAGATAGTTCCCTCACCCGTAAGATTCGTAAGTCTTTACTGTTTATTGCCGATGGCACCCCCATCCTGCAAACCACCGGTGAGGTCAAAATGGCCGTGCCCAGTCCCAACGTCTGTGTCGAGATGGGCTACGCTCTTCAGTCCAAGGCTTTGGAACAAATAGTGGTAGCCCATATGGAGCGGCCCGATCTGGTGGGATCCTACCCCTTCGATGTGCCCAGTCAGAATCGCCTTACCTTCGCTAGCCAGGCTGATTTAGCCAATCAACTACCACAGTTTCTGGCTGCTGGTCTGGCTCGTTTCAATCTCTGGTCTTAGGCAAACCAATTTCAAACAGCCTCTAAAGCTATAAAAATGAAGCCATTGAAGCTATCGGTGCTAGGATCAGGCAATCATAAAGCTAAAGAGCGCTAGAAACGAAGAAGGACGAAATTGTCAATGCAAGAGATTGAAAAATCAATATCCTTTGATGGTCGGGATATTAAGTTACGGGTAGGCCTGTTGGCTCCCCAGGCTGGCGGAGCAGTCTTGGTTCAATCAGGCGAAACCGCCGTATTAGTAACGGCAACCCGGGCTAGTGGTCGGGAAGGGATCGACTTTTTACCCCTGCTGGTGGACTATGAAGAACGGCTTTACGCGGCAGGACGGATTCCGGGTGGTTTTCTCAGACGGGAAGGACGCCCCCGGAACGGGCGATTCTGATCAGTCGTTTAATTGACAGGCCCCTGCGCCCCCTGTTTCCCCAATGGTTACGGGATGACATTCAGGTTGTGGCCACAACCCTAGCCATGGATGAGCAGGTACCTCCCGATGTATTGGCGGCCACTGGAGCCTCCGTAGCGGTGCTACTGGCTAAGATTCCTTTTAATGGGCCCATGGCAGCAGTACGGGTAGGCCTGGTGGGTGATGACTTTGTGATCAATCCCACCTATCGAGAAGTGGAAACGGGTGACCTGGACCTGGTGGTAGCCGGTTCTCCCGATGGGGTAATTATGGTAGAAGCAGGAGCTAATCAATTACCTGAATCGGACATGATTGAAGCCATTGACTTTGGCTACGAGGCTGTCCAGGATTTGATTCAAGCTCAGCTCGATTTAATTAAAGAATTGGGCATTGAACTGGTGAAGGAAGTCGAACCGGAGGCCGATCCTACCCTGGCTACCTTTATCGAAGCCAAAACCACAGCAGCCATTAAAGAGGTTCTCAAGCAGTTCGATCTAACTAAGCCGGCCCGGGATGAAAAGCTGGATGGGATTAAGGCAGAACTGGTAAATACCATTGCTGAGCTGGCAGAGGATGATCCAGTGAGGCTGGCGGTAGCCGACAACGGTAAAGCCCTGGGCAATACCTATAAAGATGTGACGAAAAAGCTGATGCGACAGCAAATCCTGGAAGAGGGGGTGCGGGTCGATGGCCGTAAACTCGATGAAGTGCGTCCCATCTACTGTCAGGTCGGCCTGTTGCCGCCCCGGGTGCATGGTACGGGTCTGTTTCAGCGGGGCCTCACCCAGGTGATGTCGGTGGTCACCCTGGGCACCCCTGGGGATGCCCAGATGATGGATGATCTCCACCCGGAAGAGGAAAAACGTTATCTGCATCACTATAACTTTCCCCCTACTCTGTGGGGAGACCCGACCGATGCGATCGCCGGGTCGTCGAGAAATTGGCCATGGCGCTCTGGCAGAGCGCGCCCTGGTTCCCGTTCTGCCCCCTCAGGAAGAGTTCCCCTACGTGATTCGGGTGGTATCTGAGGTACTTTCCTCCAACGGGTCAACCTCCATGGGTTCGGTGTGTGGCTCTACCCTATCTCTGATGGATGCGGGCGTCCCCATTAGCAAACCGGTCAGTGGGGCTGCCATGGGCTTGATCAAGGAAGGAGATCAGGTGCGTATTCTTACGGATATTCAGGGCATCGAAGATTTCCTGGGTGATATGGACTTTAAGGTGGCAGGTACTGATAGCGGCATTACAGCCCTACAGATGGATATGAAAATTACTGGTTTGCCGATACAGGTGATTGCCGATGCCATTAATCAGGCTAAACCCGCCCGGCTTCATATCCTGGAGAAAATGCTGGCCACCATCGATCATCCCCGCGCCGAACTCTCTCCCTATGCTCCCCGGTTACTCAGCTTTAAGATTGATCCCGACATGATTGGTATGGTGATCGGTCCTGGAGGCAAGAAGATCAAGGCGATTACGGAACAAACCGGAGCCAAGGTAGATATTGCTGACGACGGCACTGTCACCGTATCTTCCATTGAGGGAGAAAAGGCTAAGCAGGCCAGGGCCATGATTGAATCCATTGTGTTTAAGCCAGAGGTCGGCAATGTCTTTGTTGGCACCGTCACCCGGGTGATTCCCATTGGTGCCTTTGTGGAGTTTATGCCAGGTCAAGAAGGTATGATTCACATTTCCCAACTGGCGGATTATCGAGTCGGCAAGGTAGAAGACGAGGTCAACGTGGGGGATGAAGTGATTATCAAGGTACGGGAGATTGACGGCCGCGGCCGCATTAACCTGACCCGACTGAATATCCACCCCGATGAGGCCGCCGCCGCCCGTGCTAGTGCTGCCCTACGCTAGGGAGTAGGGAATTCAGGGCTGGCCGGCAAAAATTCCCCAGCCCTGATTCAACCATGTCTGGAAACTCTCCTTAGGCCAGGTCTGGGGGTATTGACTGGGGCTGTAATTGGGCTTGAACCAGAAGTTCCAGGTCCTGACGACGGATTTCAATCCCCTGGGCTGCCTGACCCGATTGCTCATAAAAAATCAGGCTATCGATGGGTTGCATCGCTAGTAACTGAAATAGAAGATGGATAATCGGCACCGGTAAAGCCATGACCTGAGGGTCTTTGCTACTGGCCTGGCTGGCAGCGGCATCCTTAAGGGTGGGATAGGCGTAAACAACGGTTTTCTGACTGGTGGGCTGGTTAGAGTTACTGAGAGTGGTCATTAGCCACCCCTGTTCCAGGGTTTTGAGCACATAGTATTGCCGGTGCTTAAGTTGCTCAGCGATCGCCTTTAGGAGGGGGGCGATCGGACTTACCGCAGCAACCGTTAGGCCATCCTCCTCAGTATTACGAAGGAGAAGGTCAATCTGGCTGTCGAGATCCATAGGTTAACCCAGGGTATTGTATTGACAGGTCATGGGAGAAATTCACCAATAGATCCAATCTATACTATTGAACTCCCCAGGGTGTACCCCGACTTAGAAAGGTTACCGATTTAAAAGGTTGTTTGAAAAGGCTTGCCTCAGGTATATTTTGCCGCCAAAGGGCTACCAAGACACTGATGTTTACGGTGATCACCTGACTCTACAGGTATAGTTTCAGACCTTCTTTGATTGTTCAAACAAGCTCTAAAATTCCCCCGAAAGTCCAGGTATGTAGGGGGTAGGGGCTCTAATACCAACACCCGACCAGGAATGACCCAGAAGAGAGGTGTTAAACTACTTTTAAATAAGTACAAATAAGGATTGAAATCGCAGTCAGATTCTTCCCATCTATCTCTCCCGTCCCTGGAGTCAGGGTTTTAGTTACAATATTTAGGGTATCTTTAATCACCATAGGCTACACCTGGGTAATCCTATTCCCTGGTCACCATCGTCTTTAGGGCGGCCCCATTCATAGCAAATCCTGAAAGTCTCATTAGTAGTTTCACCATTGCGGTGATTCATATAATTACCGATTGCCCCTCTAAAACCATCACTGGAGTCGGTCTTATTTTTCCTCCTACCTTTAAGGATAATCAACTTGGATCAGGGGAACGATTACTTATCAATCAACACGCTAGTCGAACTATTGGCGGAGGAGTTGAAAACTAAGACTAGCGCTCCCTGGCGTGGCTGTTTAGCAGTGGCTGAAAGAATTGGCCAGGAAGTTTTTCGAATTTGTAAGGAAAGTGGGCGCATCCAGGCCTCTGGAGAGACTACAGTTTGGGCTAAGTCAATCGGGCATCATCGGGTTGAACAATGTTTACGCTACTATCATTTAGGCTCAGAACAGGGACGAATAGAGTTACATAGTAGTCTGAGTGCCATTGTTTATCGCCATATTAGTGCCGGGCAGGGACAGGCTAGCTATCAAGCTCGTCTGGGCTTGATAGAAGACTTTCTGCAAAGCTTCTACATGGAATCCCTTGCCGCTTTTCGTCGTGAGAACCAGCTGGATAGTCTTTATAAACCCCTAACTCTGCTGGAGCTTGCCGAGTTTATGGCATTTTCAGAGCGTTATGGTAAACGACGCATTAGACTACCAGGGCAGCGCCATCAACAGTTAATTATTCTGAGAGCTCAAAACTTCTCTCGACAGCAGCCACCAGAAGTCGCCATTGATATTGAGCAGGCCATCAATCCCCCAGGGGATATGGAAGATAACCGACCAGGGGTTTCTACCGACAAGGTGCTGGCAGAAATCATCACTCAAACCAATGAGTCGCCCGAGCCCTCCCTCCGAGGAGAGGTGATTGCCCAACTTTTGGCCTACTTAAGAGAAAATAACCAGGAAGAATGCGCTGATTATTTTACTTTACGCTTGCTTGATCTTTCAACCCAGGAAATTGAAAGCTTACTCCAGATCAACTCCCGCGAGCGGGATTACCTGCAACAGCGGTTCAGGTATCATCTGGCTCGTTTCGCCCTCTCCCACCATTGGGAACTGGTGCATGAGTGGCTAGGAGCCGGATTAATCCATAACCTGGGCCTCACCTCTCAGCAATGGCAGGAGTTAAACAGTCAGTTACATGAAAAACAAATAGAACTATTAAGGCTTAAAAAACAGGGAATTAAAGATGCCGATGCGATCGCCCAACTGCGTTTAACCAACAGTCAGTTTAAGAAATATTGGACTAATATTTTAGAGCGAGCTTGGGAAATTCGTAATTTTGATCTCTAGTTGTCCGGATGAACGGATCGAACCGATGAATATAGATAAAGAAAAAGAGATTTTACTCAAGCTATTGCTGGAGTCAGATACAGCTACCCAATCAGGAGACAGTCAGCTTGCCTCAATCGGTGCAGATCCTACTACTGTTGTTTTCAATCCTGGAGATCTTCCTGCTGTGCAAACCCACTACGAAACCTTGCTTAAGCGTCGTCTCAGGCAAGAAATTGCCCATCATCCTCCTCTTTTTCCCTGGGAAAAAGAGGTACAACACTATCCTGATGTCCTGAAGGCTGAATCTTCCCAAGCTTCAATTTGGTTAGATCACCTCAAAAATCTAGAAATTCCCGCCAATTTGTCGGAGGAGTTACTCAGCGATTTGTTCAACCATTGCCAGCAAATTGGTCAGCAAAGCATGCAGGTGGGGCGGCGATTGGTCAGTGCTGTCCAACACCTCTTTCCTACTCAAGGTCAAAGTCTCGACTATATCGCCGGACTGGTGGCCAGTCCAGCCTATCGATCGCCCCAGGCCTTAGCTCTGGAAACGGTGGATTACTCCAGGGCGACTACCCAGCAACAAATAGCTCTATCAATGCTGACCGCTAAAGGTATCTTCGAAACCCTGCGTCTCGAGGTGTCGGCGGCCAAGCCCATCGCTCACCGGCTCTGGTTGATCGCTAGCGGTACTTTGGTGGTAGAGGCTAGCTACCACCAGGACCAGGCTCTACCCCGGCTGGAGGTAAGGGTAACCCTACCGGAACCAGGACAGGTTAGTCTACAGCAAAGTCATCAAACCATGACGGCACAACGACCTAATCCTGGAGCACTTGATTTAATCATTAATCATCCCCAAGAGCATTCTCCCTGCTGTCTAGAGGTTCGCCTCAGTCAGTGTCCGGAAGATGTCCTGGGATTTCAGATTATCTTGCTTTAGCTGGCTATAGCCACAACTATGGAAGGCTTGCCCACCCCCCCGAACCAACGGCCTCATTAAGTAGAACTGACATTGTCCCCTGATTCCCGCAGGGGTAACAGAGGGGGTGAGCTGGAGCCCCTGGCCTCCAGACTTTCCAGGCGACTTTTGAGCTCTTGATTGGTCTGTTTCAGCTCCTCCAGGCTCTGCCGTAGCTTTTCCAGAGATGCATCCCTGCCGATCGCCCCCTGCACGGTCTGAATGGCCTCCTGGGCCTGACGGCGCACCCGGCCATCACGGGTCTGGTCCGCCAGGGCTTGCAGCAGGGGCAGGGCCCGGGGGTGACCATGGCCCCCAGGGCAG
This sequence comes from Nodosilinea sp. LVE1205-7, assembly GCA_041879365.1. Taxonomy (GTDB): domain Bacteria; phylum Cyanobacteriota; class Cyanobacteriia; order Phormidesmidales; family Phormidesmidaceae; genus Nodosilinea. Next base: position 1,318,237 of record CP089923.1, read on the forward strand.
TGACGATGGCCACCTGGGTGAGGAAGAAGGACTCCCGGGCGATCGCCCCCAGCCGCTCTAGAATCCGGTCCTGGTCGGCCTGGCTTTGCCCAGTGGAGATCGGCCCCAGAGCCCGAATCGCCGCCAGCCGTAGGGGTTGGGGAATGCCGGCAACGGTGTGGCGCAGCAGCAGATCGAGGGCCTGGGGGGAGGATTTGAAACTCTTCAGGGCGGCGATCGCCCCACAGCGCACCACCTCATTCCATCCCGGTGGCCCCGCTAGCACCCTGGACAACCGCTCCAGAGTTTTGGCCTGCCTGGCCGCACCAGCCCAATTCGCCGCTCCCACCTGGCCCAGGGCGGTGAGGGCAGCGGCCTCCACCTGGTAGCTGGGGTCTCCCTGCTTCACCAGGGCCCGGAGAGCCTTGTAGCTGGCCTGGGTTTTTACCTCCCCCAGGGCCAGGGCCACCGCCCGCCGCACCCGGGGCTCCGGGTCCGCCAGGGCCTGGATCAGTATGGGATGCCCCTGATCCAGGGGCACCGTGGCCAGTTGTCTGGCCACCTCGGCCCGTACCCCCCAGAAGGGGTCCTGCTGTAGGGCCGTGGCCAGGGCCTGCACCGCCTCCAGGCTGCCTTTTTTGGCCAGGGCAGTGGCGGCCTCAATCCGCGACAGGGGGTCGGGATCGTAGCGCAGTTGGGTTTTAAGCTCCGGCAGGGGATAGTCCAGGGTGACGGTCTTGAGGTAGTGGTTACCCTGGTCAAAGCTGACAAAGTCAGGCTTTTTCTCTAGGGGAAAATAAAGGGTCTGCTGGTATTCGTGCAGACGCAGGGTGAGGGATCGCCACCGCACCTGGGGTTCGCCATTGTCCGCCGGTTCCAGGTAACCGAAGCCAAGGGGCAGACGCAGGTCAAACAGACTACCAGGGTCATCGGCTTTGGCCTGGGTTTGGGTGACGGTGAGTTTAGCCAGGTGATTCTCCCCATCCCAACTGTAGGCCACCCCATAGTCAGGGTGGCCCCCCCGCAGTACGTACTGGTCGAACAGGGGCCGCAGATTGTGCCCCGTAGCCTGGTCGATCGCCCGCAACAGGTCGATGGTCTCCACGGTTTGGTGGGCGTGGCTTTGGACAAAGTGGCGAATCGCCTTCCAGAAGAGCTCCTCCCCCAGCACCGCCCGGGTCATATGGTAGACCCAGGCCCCCTTTTCGTAGATATGACGGTCGTAGAGTTCGATCGCCTCGCGGTATACATGGGTGACCATGGGCCGTCGGTAGCGGCTTTTATCCTCCTCCAGGTAGGAACGGGCGTCCCCCAGGCGGTAGTAGGCCGCCTCGTCGGCACCGTACTCCGCCTCGGTCCAGAGGGTTTCGGCATAGGTGGCCATGCCCTCCTTCACCCAGGCATGGCTCCAGTGGTTGATTACCAGCAGGTCGCCAAACCACTGGTGGGCCAGTTCATGGAGCACCAGGGCCTCGGAATTGCGGTTATCGATGGCGGCCCGGTCATCCAGCAGGCAGCGATCGGTGAGGATGGTCAGGGAGGTGTTTTCCATGCCGCCAAAGATAAAGTCGGCGGCGCAGACCTGGGCATACCGGCAGAAGGGGTAGGGGTAGCCGTAGCGATCGCTGAGGAAGGCCATCATCCGGGGGGTTTTACCCAGGGTAAGTTGGGCCTGATGGCCCCGGCCCTTTTCCACGTAATAGGCCACGGGAACGTTCTGCCAGCGGTCCTCCAGGCAGTCAAAGTCCCCCACCGCCAGGGCCAGCAGGTAGGGGGGATGGGGCTGGCCCTGGTGCCAGTGGTAGGTGGTGCTATGGTCCAGGGTTGCCTGGCTGACCAGCTCGCCGTTGGCGATCGCCTGGTAGGGCTGGGGCACCCGCACCCGAATTTCCGAGGTGACCAACTGCCCCGGATAATCCAGCCCCGGGAACCAGTAGCGGGAGTCCTCATCCTCCCCCTGGGTCCAGACCTGGAGGGGTTTGGTGGGGTAATCCTGATCGGGGCCAATGAAGTAGAGACCCCGCTGGGGCTGCTCCAGGCGATAGGTAATGGTCACCTCAAGGGGTTGATCCCCTGAGGGGGGCGTCGATAGGGACACCTGCAGGTGTTCCCCATCGTAGTCAAACCCCTGGGGCTGGCCCGCCACCGTCACCGCCTGGATCTGCTGATTAACGGCATCCAGGGTGAGGCGCTGTAGGCCCTCACGGATGGGCCGCAGGGTGAGGGTACAGGTGCCCTGGCAGGTGCGTTGCTCCAGGTCGAGGGCTAAGTCCAGGGCAATGTGTTGTAGGTGGGCGGGGCGATTGGGGGTGTAGTGGGGCCTGGCACCGGGCAATTGGAAGGATTTATAACCGTTATCCTGGTCAAAACGATGGGCGTTAGCCATAGGGTAAAACCATACGGAACAGGGTACAACTGATATATCGGGGGGAGCCTGGAAAGCGCTCCCCCCGATAGCAGTTTTCGATAGAGTGAGACACCCAATTGTTCAATTCTACCCCTTAGCACCTGGCTGTTGGAGTTTCACGCTGCCCCCCCTTGGCAAAGGGGGCAGGGGGGCTCACATGGCACTTCACCCGAGTGAAATCCGCCATAGTTGATGCATTAATCGCTAAAGTGGCGAATAATAGCTTCGGCAAACTCCGAACATTTCAGCGGCGGTTTAACCGGCGGTTCCATTAAACGAGCCAGGTCGTAGGTTACCTCCCGATTGGCGATCGCTCCGCTGATTCCATTTTTAATTAAATCTGCCGCCTCCTGCCAGCCCATATACTCCAGCATCATGACCCCCGATAAAATTACCGATCCGGGGTTGATACGGTCCAGGCCAGCGTGCTTGGGGGCAGTGCCATGGGTAGCTTCGAAGATGGCGCAGCTATCGCCAATGTTAGCCCCTGGCCCCATACCCAGGCCGCCAACGATGGCGGCAGCGGCATCAGAAAGATAGTCCCCATTCAGGTTCATGGTGGCCAGAATTGAGTACTCATCGGGACGGGTTTGAATTTGCTGAAAGATACTGTCGGCGATGCGATCGTTCACCATTACCTTTGGCTTTCCATTGGCCATTACCGTGGCTGGCCCAGATAGTCTCTAAGATGGCCCCAACCTCGGCACAGATAGAGGCTTTTTTCTCCGCAGTCAGGGCATCGTAGCCCGGTTCAATCAGGCGGGCATTATCCTCCACCGACAGATCGGGGTTGGCCTCTTTGTTGGCCAGCACCCAGGATTCGCGCTCCGTTATACAGTCCTGGCGAAACTCGGTGGTAGCCAGTTCGTAGCCCCAGTCCCGAAAGGCCCCCTCGGTATACTTCATGATGTTGCCCTTATGCACCAGGGTTACCTGTTGTTTCTCAGCAGGTAGCCGCAGGGCATGTTTAATCGCCCGCCGCACCAGTCGCTGACTACCGCGCTTGCTGATGGGTTTAATGCCAATGCCAGAGTCCAGGGGGATTTGCTTCTTGCCGTGCTCTGGGGTGGCTGGAATCAAATCAGTGTTGAGCAGGGTAATCAGGCGATCGCAGGTAGGATCCCCCTGTTTCCACTCAATGCCCACGTAGATGTCTTCAGTGTTTTCTCGATAGATAATGACATCTAACTTTTCTGGACTACGGTGGGGAGAGGGGGTTCCCGCATAATACTTACAGGGCCGCACGCAGGCATAGAGGTCGTGAATCTGGCGCAGAGCCACATTCAGGGAACGAATACCACCGCCAACGGGAGTGGTGAGGGGGCCCTTAATGGCCACACCGTACTCTTGAATCGCCTTCAGGGTGTCTTCTGGAAGATACTGATAGGTCCCATACTGCTCGCAGGCCTCGTCGCCGGCATAGACCTTAAACCAAACAATTTTTCGCTGACCACCGTAGGCCGCTGCTACCGCTGCATCAAACACCCGTTGAGCCGCTGGCCAAATATCCACCCCCGTTCCATCTCCACGAATATAGGGAACTATAGGAATGTCTGGCACCACAGGTTCGCCATTCTTAAAGGTGATGCGTTCGCCCACAGAGGGGGGAGTAATCCGTTGGTACATCGCAAATTGCCCAGAATACGACAAAACAACCCACAGTCTAATCTGGTTTAGTTCCTAAATCCGCTTGTTTAACAACGATTTAGGGGGGGCGGAAAGTTTTTTCCCTACCCGCATCTGCTCAAGCCTGGGGAACTGGGGCGTTAATAGCTGAGGATACTAAGAGAGAACCATACTATGAAAACTGTCTTAATCGTCGATGATGATGAAATTCTACAACTGGCCTTGAGTCGCCGCCTTGAGGCCCAGGGCTTTGCTGTTATGCGGGCAGGATCGGGACAAGAAGCTCTTGATATGCTCACCACCCAATCCGCGGATGCAGTGGTCTCCGACATTTTGATGCCCGGTATGGATGGCTTTGAATTTTGTCGCCAACTTCGATCTAGCCCCATGGGGCAAATAGTTCCCTTTATCTTTCTCTCCAGCCTGGCAGAGGTGCGCGATCGAGTCCAGGGCCACCTGATTGGGGCCGATGATTACCTGGTTAAGCCCTTTCACGCCCAGGAGTTAATCGCCAAGGTTAAGGGAGGTATTGCCCGGTCAGAACGGGTGCATGGCACCCTCCAAGATCAACTTCAACAGGCCAAATCCACCCCTAATGCCCCCCTACCGGAGTCCCTATCAACAGCAGAGGCTAAGGTATTCTGGCAGGTAATCCAGGGATGGACCAACAAGGAAATCGCCCAGCACCTTTTTCTCAGCCCCCGCACGGTGCAAACCCACCTCAGCAATATTCTGGCTAAGCTCAAACTCAAAAACCGCTCCCAATTGGTCCGCTACGCCTTTGAACAGGGCTATCAGGCCACCCAGCAAAGCCAGAGTGCCTGAGCCCCCAGCACTGCTTAGCCCCCCATTTTCAGCAAGCCCTGCTGCCCGACCAGTAATTCCCGCAGCAGGGTAATCAGCCCTACCCAGATAATCGGGGCGATATCAACTCCCCCAATCGGGGGCACTAGCTTACGAACCGGCCATAATAAAGGCTCTGTAGGCCAGACCACCAGCACCAGGGGAAAACGGGTCAGATCTGCCTGGGGATACCAGGTGAGTACAATGCGAAAAATAAATAGTAGGGTCATCAACCCCAACCCCAAACCCAGGATTACACTGACAATATTGGTTGTCCCCATACCTACCTCATAGTTGAAATTGTTAAGCAGCCTCTTCAGCTTGCCTGGAGAGGGGCATCCTGGTAGACCTAGAAAAATATTTTAACCCTGATTAGTGGGCTGGGGGAGGGGCCTCAGCCAATAGTATAATTCCTACACCGGTCTTCCCAAACAAACCTATAATCGTGCTGCTTTACAATACCCTGACTCGCCAGAAAGAGCCCCTAGAGACCCTGGAGCCAGGCAAGGTAAAAATTTACTGCTGCGGGGTTACGGTATACGACTACTGCCACCTGGGCCATGCCCGCTGTTACATTGTTTGGGATACGGTACGGCGATACTTGCAGTGGCGGGGCTACGATGTCTACTACGTACAAAATTTTACCGATATCGATGACAAAATTCTCAATCGGGCTCGAACTGAAAACAGTTCCATGGAAACCGTAGCCGATCGCTACACCCAAGCCTATTTCGAAGACATGGCGCAACTCAATATTCTTGAAGCAGACGCCTATACCTACGCTACCCAAACCCTGGACGGCATTCAACGGTTAATTGCAGAACTGGAACAAAAGGGTTACGCCTATCCTGTCAACGGTGATGTCTACTATGCCGTACGCAAGTTTGCTGACTACGGCAAGCTTTCGGGCCGACGGCTAGAAGACCTGCAAGCCGGGGCTAGTGGTCGGGTCAATCCGACGGAAACCCTGAAGCACGACCCCTTTGATTTTGCCCTTTGGAAGGCGGCCAAACCCGGTGAGCCCTCCTGGGTGTCCCCCTGGGGACCGGGGCGACCCGGCTGGCACATTGAATGTTCCGCCATGATTCGAGAGCAACTGGCCGATACCATCGATATTCACATGGGAGGCAGTGACCTAATCTTTCCCCACCATGAAAACGAAATCGCCCAGTCAGAGGCCGCTACCGGTAAACCCCTGGCTCGCTACTGGATGCACAACGGCATGGTGAATGTGGGAGGAGAAAAAATGTCCAAATCCGTGGGCAACTTTACTACCCTGCGCCAGTTGTTTGCAAGTCATCCAGAGCTTGACCCCATGGCTCTGCGGTTATTTCTGTTACAGGGTCAGTACCGTAAACCCGTAGATTTTACTGCGGTGGCCCTGAGTGCAGCTCAAAATAGCTGGCATACCTTACGGGAAGGGTTAGACTTTGGCCCTCAATTTGGCCTCGGCCTGGGCTGGTCACCCCAGGATCTGGCGACTAAAACCTTTGTGCTTGATCAAGAAACCTCCCCGATCCAAAGCTTCCAGGCCGCCATGGATGACGACTTTAATACTGCTGGCGGGCTAGCGGTGTTGTTTGATCTGGCCAAGGAACTACGGCGGGCGGGCAATTTAATCACCCATGCCGGTACGGCGGACACCGACAGTAAGACCCTGAAAAACCAGTGGCAAACCCTGGTTACCCTGGCTCAGGTCCTGGGGTTGCAAGCAGTTCCTCAGCATCAATCAGAGCCACCATCTGGACTCTCGGCGGCAGCGATAGAGGAGCTCCTGGCCCAACGACAGCGGGCCAGGGCTGCTAAGGATTTTGCCGCCAGCGATCGAATTCGCGATCAGCTCCAGGCTGAGGGTATTGCCCTGATCGATAAACCCGGCGGAGTCACTGAATGGCGTCGCCAGAGTTAAAGCTATCAATTCTCTGAAGCCAATCTAACAGCAGGGGATTCACTACTTCGGGCCGTTCATCGTGGGGGCAGTGTCCAGTCTCGGCAATACTTTCGAAAGTGACTGGAGCACAGCGGCCTGGATCCTGGGCTAGTTTACGGTAGATTTCAGCTCCCTGGATGGGAGTCCAGGGGTCTTTTTCGCCCCAGAGAACTAGCAAGGGATGGGTAATGGCCGGTAAAAGTTCACTGGGTCGGGGTCCGGCGGGGGCGGTGATAATCGAGGCAAATACCTTTTGAGCCGTTGGTTTGGCGGCGGGAGTATGGATCATCTCCACCAGTTCTGGGGTAATGGCAGCCTGATTACAGTACACCTGACGAAGAGAATTGCGGATATTACCCTTGCGTCGTACCTGGTTAAACAGGATCGGCCCGACCCAATTGGAACTCACCAATTGGGTGAAGGCCGCCATTACCCAACTTAGGGGAGGACTCAACTCATCAGAACGATGGTTAAGACCTCCAGCGCAATTTAGCACAGCTCCCGCCCGAGCGGTATTGGGGTGATCGGCCAGCATCATCAGGGTGAGCAGGCCGCCAATAGAATTGCCTACGTAGACCGTCGGCGTCTGAATAAACTGGTTCCAGAAGTCGTATAGCAGGGTCTGCCAGAGTTCCAGATTGTAGGCTATGGGGGGTTGGTCCGAGTCTCCAAAGCCTAATAAATCAAGGGCATAAACGCGATATCCGGCCTGGGCTAGGGGAGCAATATTCTTGCGCCAGTGCCCCAGGGATGCACCAAAACCGTGGATTAACAGCATCGGTTGGCCCGATCCCTCGACAGTATAGGTAATCCGATGCCCCTGCCAGGTCCAGCTGTGTTTTTTCAGAGTGGGAAGGGCTAACTCAGTGACCATGGCTTAAGCGTAACGTTTTGTAAAGTTACTGGTGATCATAACCTACCCTAGAGGGCTGGGGAACGTCCCGGCAGGATTCTGGCCAATAATTCTGCTGGTAGCTGGGACAAAACAGCTTGCTGGGCGGCCATACCCAAGCGGTCAAAGGTGAGATGGATATGGTGAGCTACCGCTTCCCCTAAAACATCTAGCTGTTCAGGGCGATCGCGCCAACCCTGGTAAGCCATCAGGTAATTACCCAGGGCGGCCTGTAAATGGGCCTGGCGTTCTGTGGACTGATGGGAGGGCAACAATTGAGCCAGTTGGTCGTGAACTACCCCTATACTGTGGCAGGTGGCGGATCGATCAAATCCCAGGGGAGCCTGGGGGTCTTGTTGCAAAATCAACTGGGCTGTTTCTAGAGCCGTGGCGTAGGCAGCCACAGCCCGCTGCAAACTTTCCAGCCGTTGTTCGGGTTGGTGCGTCTGGTACTGAGCCAGATCCCAGTAGGCTGTGCCCAGGTTATTTTGGGTGGCGGCGTAGCCCAGGGGTGAACTATCCAGGCTACGGTATTGCAAAGCCGTTTGGTAAGCGCTAATGGCTGGTAGTAAAGCATCAGGAGACTGCTGATGCTGGGCCAAGCCCCAGTAGGCAATGCCCAAATTATTCTGAAGCATCCCGTACTCCTGGGGCTCTTCCGTGGGAGATCGCCACTCTAGAGCCTCGAGATAGGCCTGAATGGCCTGGTGCAGATACTGTTCTGGCTGATCAATTTGAGCTAAACGCCAGTAAATAGCCCCCAGATTATTTTGCAAGTTGCCATAATCGATTCCGTCGGTAGCAGCGGTAGTATATTGCAAAGCCTGTTCATAGGCACAGGCCGCCTGCTGCAGATTGGTTTGTTGATCGTCAACAGAGCTCAGCAGACTATACACAGCCCCCAGGTTAGTACAAATTCGCCGCAAAATCCCGGAGGGCAGATCGGCATCAGCCCCGGCCAAAGCTTGCTGATAGGCCTGCAGGCTACGATTCAAGTCATCGATCTGGTCTGACGGGGACGGGTCTAACTGCGATCGTAGCCAGTAGAGACTGGCCAGGTCGTTAAGGGCATCACACCAGAGAGCCTGACCCGGAGGCAGGTCGGGAATAGCCTGCTGATAAATCCTAAGGGTAAAAACCAGGGTAGCTGGAGTTAGGACTCCAGCCTCGATCCGGTCTCGACTCAGTTGAGCTAGCACCAGACGACTGCGAGCCAGGGTGAGGGGACCAGCCTGCCGATCCACCAGATCTTGCAAATAGGTCCAATGTTGAATAATAGCGGCGTCAGCACCTAACTCAGGGGGTAAAACCTTTCCATCTGGCTCGGAGAGTCCCGGCGATGAGGGTAAATCCTCTCTACCTTCGGGCGCAGACAAAGGGCTAGGGGGAGACTCCGGCAGCCAAGCACCAGGATCACTAGCAAATTCAAAAAGGCCACTGCGGGATCTCCAGAACGCCGGTACAGACTGACGGATTTTACCTAACCAGGGCCGTGGTATCCAAACCAGTAAGCGACAGTCAACCCGGGTGAGCAGGGTATCAACCTGAGCCAGGGAGGCTAGAAACCGATTTTGGACCGTTGCCGACTGGCGAGTCAGACTTTCAACTCCAAGAATTTGAAAGGCCGGAATCACTGGCAAGCTGCCCTGGAGAAAACGTTGGCGCTTTAACCATACCAATACCTGCCGGACCAAATCCGGTTGGTGAAGATCCAGGCGTAGGGTCACCAGCGGTGACTGATTAGGCCGCCATTTCTGGAGCGATGGGTCCCCTAAACCGGTAGCATCGGGCCTGAGATCGACCTCCAGTCGATGAGCTAATTCTTCTTGCAGATCCAGATTGTCACAAACGGCAATTAATAATTGACGCCGCAGACTCAACTGTAGAGTCTGGCGTAAATCCTGGTAGCTTTCCTGGTTATGGCCCAGAAAAGTTTGAGTTGTGAAGGGAATAGGGCTGGCCAAGAGGGTAAGCAGAAGATTGATGAAAGATAACTGGAGTTAGAGGTTGTTTAGAAAGAGCCCAGGTATAGTTCGCCGCCAGGGGGCCGCTAAAATACTGAATTTTTTAGAAAGTTGAAAGGGGGCTGATGGATAAAATCAGGGGGGCGGCCTTTGGATTTGGGGCCAGATCCTAACTACAAGGCTTCAGGGACGATCCTACCTCCAGCATAGATTCGAATCCCACAGTTCTAAAGGAATTGAAGCCAAGAAAAAATAATTCGATACCGCCAATGTATGGCTTTGACTAACAGGCCAAGGACAGAGTTGAAGGATTCAAGTTAACACCGGGTACACATCCTGAGGTACCTCCGGCCCCCTGGCAGGTGGCTACGGCTATAGCTTTAAACTTTCCCAACTTATAAATAACTATCTAATAAATAACTACCTACAGCAAAGCACCCCCCGAAGAGGGCGCTTTGCTAACAAATCATGGAGCTAAAATCTAGCCGATGATTTCAGGAGCCTGAGCCGCAGCTAGGTCCAGAGGGAAGTTGTGAGCATTGCGCTCGTGCATCACTTCCATACCCAGGTTCGCCCGATTGATCACGTCAGCCCAGGTACCAATCACCCGACCCTGAGAATCCAGAATCGATTGGTTGAAGTTGAACCCATTCAGGTTGAAGGCCATGGTGCTGATGCCCAGGGCGGTGAACCAAATGCCTACCACAGGCCAAGCACCCAAGAAAAAGTGCAGGCTGCGACTGTTGTTGAAGCTGGCATATTGGAAGATCAACCGACCAAAGTAGCCGTGGGCCGCCACAATGTTGTAGGTCTCTTCTTCTTGGCCAAACCGATAACCATAGTTCTGAGACTCAGTCTCGGTGGTCTCACGCACCAGAGAAGAGGTCACCAAGGAGCCGTGCATGGCGGAAAACAAGCTACCACCGAACACTGCCGCCACACCCAACATGTGGAAGGGGTGCATCAGAATGTTGTGCTCAGCCTGGAACACCAACATGAAGTTGAAGGTCCCAGAAATACCCAGAGGCATACCATCGGAGAAGGAACCTTGACCAATGGGATAAATCAGAAATACAGCGGTAGCAGCAGCCACAGGCGCAGAGTAAGCTACGCAAATCCAGGGACGCATACCTAAGCGGTAGCTCAGTTCCCATTCCCGACCCATGTAGCAGAACACACCGATCAAGAAGTGGAAAATCACCAACTGGTAAGGACCACCGTTGTACAGCCACTCATCCAGGGAAGCCGCTTCCCAGATGGGGTAGAAGTGCAGACCAATGGCGTTGGAGGAAGGAACTACGGCACCAGAAATAATGTTGTTGCCGTACATGAGGGAGCCAGCTACGGGCTCACGGATACCGTCGATGTCCACAGGGGGAGCAGCGACGAAGGCGATGACGTAGCAAGCGGTGGCAGCTAGCAGAGTAGGAATCATCAGCACACCGAACCAGCCAATATAAAGGCGGTTTTCGGTGCTGGTTACCCACTGACAGAACTGCTCCCACAGGGAAGCGCTCCGTTGTTGTTGCAGAGTCGTTGTCATGATGGTAAGAAGTGCGAGTTTACAAAGAAAGTTACCGTAATGGCCCAGGGCCAGGGGTAACGAGGTATGTATATCCCTACCTTAACCGAACTGTTACGGTTTGTAAAGAAAACAGTCTCCCCCGCTCAAGACCTATGGCCTCTCCATTTCTCCCTCTGTTCTGACTTTCTCACTGCTTTGATGGCGAGGTGGTAGGTTCCGTAGGTCACCATAGGAGGATTTCCGCAGAATTCAGAACTTTCCTGCTCTCTGGACAGCAAGCTGAATCTCGTCTGATTTCAAACCAAGAGTTTTCCACCCTTGGGCAAACAAACTAAACCCCCTGGGTGAGGGGGCAGAACTAAGGCTCTCAACATGGACTTGGTTTATATCTGGAGTAACCCTTTGCAAACAACCTCTTAGAGGTTGTTTGCAAAGCCAGAGAGAGTCTCAAGCCATACCTATGAAGTAGGATAATCACCGAAAATTCAGTATTTTGACGACCCCTTGACGGCACACTATATCTGAGGCAACTCTTTGTAAACAACCTCTAAGAGAGGTTCGAGGTAGAAAGGGTCCTACAGTTAGAGCTTCAGATTCAGAAAGGGCTTGTAAAATGTCCTTCTGGGCAGATAGAGACTATTTTCCCTGGGCTAATCCTCTTCTTCCAGGGAAATTCCATCGAGCTGTTTTAGATGGATATGCTTGTAACCTAATTTGATTTCAAACTCATCACCAGATTGTAAACCCATCTCTTGAGTATAGGTAGAACCAATGACAATTTGACCGTTTTTATGCACACTAACTCGATAGGTAGGTTCACGCCCCCGTCCATCTTTGCCTAATTCCGGCTCCAGGGTAATACCCTTGGCTTCTAGCAAAGCATCATAAAAGCCAGACAAATTAATACGAGGTTGATTATCCTTGGTTAAAGTGTAGTAACCGCACTCTTTAGCAGTTTCACGTTTGGTCAGGTGAGACAGTTCTTTCACCTTTTGAATTAATGCTTTACCGGTAAGGGGGACTGGTTTTTCTGCCATTGTCAGGAAAGTTCCTTATGAGAAGGGATGAAGCTATATCGGGCGTAGTACTATGATTTAGGCCGTCTCGGTCAGTAGGTTTGTAACTACTCCAGAGAAGCTTACAGTCAATAACATCTTTATCCGTGGATTTGTACCGCTTATTATAATCACGAGATTGAAATCTGTCACCGAAAAATGTATGGTAACTATTTTTTTAATAATTTGATTCTAGCCTGCCTTTGGAAAGTCAGAAGCAAATTTATCTGGTACTCCGCTCCTGTAGTTTCCGCCTGAGTCAACTATTCAACTATCCAATTTAGTTCCTAGATTCGGGTATTCCAGTGCCTCCCTTTCTCCCTTTGACCAGGGACAGAAAGCACTGATCACCACGGGCCTGACTGGAGAGATATTTTTCTGGCAGGACAACTCAGAAAACTGCTTGAAGGGAGATCTGAGGTTAATCCCAGAAAGAATCTTTGAAGATACTCTCTATAGATAGGTCGGTGTTCTAATCCATAGGACCCATCTTCGATACATCTTGCTAGGGCCAACTCTGTGAACAAGAGGCTGAGGCCCTTTACCCCCCATCTATCCAGCCGAAAGCCGCTAGAAACAAAGGACTCTAGTCCAAACAAAGCCTGGTAACCCATTAGCTCTTCAGCCATGGAAAAGATCTATGGCGAAAGCTAAAAATATATAGAGTCCCCAGTCGGGCGAGAATCAAGCCGTAAGGTTATGGGCTATAGGTTAAGACCTAGACCCTGGTAGCCACACTGAACTAAATAGCTATAGCCAGGCTCTTGATCTTACCCATAGCCTTTGATCCTGCTAACTGCTTAATGGGGATCAGGAATTTTCTATCCCTCTCGCAACTGATCAAGTACGGTTTGATCTTCCATGGTAGAAGCATCGCCAGCGATCGCTTCACCGCTGGCTAGACTCCGTAAAAACCGTCTAATTATTTTGCCAGAACGGGTTTTGGGCAGGGCATCGGCAAATTTAATTTCTCCAGGACGGGCGATAATGCCAATTTCCTTAACCACATGGTTTTTCAGCTCTTCTTTGAGCTCGCTGCTGGGGCTGTACTGACTTTCCAGGGTTACAAAGGCAAAAATATCTTCCCCCTTGATGGTATCCTTACGGCCCACCACCGCTGCTTCCGCCACCGCCGGATGGGAAACCAGGGCCGACTCAATTTCCATCGTACCCAGGCGATGACCAGAGACGCTAATTACGTCATCAACCCGGCCCATTACCCAGAAGTAACCATCTTCGTCTTTACGGGCGCCATCACCGGCAAAGTAGAGATACTGGCCCTCTCGGGGGGAATATGCTCCCAGTAGGTGCTGCGGTAACGTTCATCGTTACCGTAAACCGTGCGCATCATACTCGGCCAGGGGTGTTTAATCACCAGGTAGCCCCCTTCGTTAGGAGCCACCGGATTCCCCTCCAGGTCCACTACGTCCGCCAGAATGCCAGGGAAAGGTAAGGTGGCGGACCCCGGTTTAGTGGCGATCGCGCCGGGCAGGGGGGTAATCATAAAGCCACCGGTTTCCGTCTGCCACCAGGTATCTACAATTGGACAGCGCTCTCCCCCAATCACCCGGTGATACCACATCCAGGCCTCGGGGTTAATTGGTTCACCGACCGTACCCAGTAACCTTAAAGAAGATAGGTTGCGAGCCTTGGGCAGGTGATCACCCATTTTAATAAAGGTACGGATGGCGGTGGGAGCGGTGTAGAAAATAGTGACACCATACTTTTCCACCACATCCCAAAAGCAGCCAGGATTAGAGGGCCGGGGTACACCTTCGTACATGACCATGGTGGCACCGTTGGACAGGGGACCGTAGACAATATAGCTGTGGCCTGTAATCCAACCGATATCAGCAGTACACCAGTAGACATCGGTATCTTTAATATCAAAGGCCCATTTAAACGTCATGTGGGTGTAGAGATTATAGCCACCGGTAGTGTGAACTACTCCCTTGGGTTTACCGGTAGTGCCACTGGTGTAAAGGATAAACAGCATATCCTCCGCATCCATCGGCTCCGCCGGGCAATCGGCGGAGGCAGTGGATTGTAACTCATGCCACCAGTAATCCCGGTTCGGCACCATGGTTACCGCCGCCTTGGTGCGCTGCACTACCAGTACATGCTCAACGCTGGGTACTCCATCTCCGGCCAGGGCCTCGTCTACAGCGGCCTTGAGGGCTACTACCTTGTCCTTACGAAAGCCCCCATCGGCGGTAATCACTAGCTTAGCCTGGGCATCATTGAGGCGATCTTTTAAAGCTTCAGCACTAAAGCCGCCAAAGACAACGGTATGGGGAGCACCAATGCGGGCACAGGCCAGCATGGCAATGGTCGCTTCAGGAATCATGGGCATGTAAATCCCTACCCGATCGCCCTTTTTGATACCCAATTGCTTCAGGACGTTGGCAATCTGGCATACCTGCCGGTGCAACTGAGCATAGGTGAGGGTACGGCTGTCTCCTGGTTCTCCTTCCCAAATCAGGGCTGCCTTATTACGACGCCAGGTAGTCAGGTGACGGTCTAAGCAATTATAGGAAATATTCAACTGCCCTCCCACAAACCACTGGGCAAAGGGAGGTCGCCAGTCTAATACCTGGTCCCAGGGTTTAAACCAGTGCAGTTCCTGACGGGCCAACTCGGCCCAAAATTCCGCTGGATTCTCAGCCGCTCTGGCAGCTAAAGCCCGGTATTCTTCTAGATTCTTAATGGCCGACTGATCGGAAAAACTAGCCGGGGCAGGGAAGAGGCGAGTTTCGCTTAAAATTGACTCGATGGTGGGTGTAGCCATAGAACTTTATAAATCTACTCAACACAGATCAGGAATTGTTTCTAAACAACCACGGGAAATGGTGGGCATAGGTGAATTTATTACCTTTGAAAACCATAGGGTTTTTAGAGGCTGTTGAGCCATTCTGTAGAGTTTCTTTAGAAAACTTTCCAAACTGGACCAGCTTTAGTCATGGAAAAATAGAATAGTAAAACCCATTCGTAAAACATAGGGTTTTCAGAAATTTAAGTTCAGGGTTTTCATCTACGACGTTGAATTTGCAGGCGTATGTGTCCAACTCTCCTTGGATAAAACAGGCTGAGCGAGCTCTGGTAGTTAGTTCGGGTTTGGGTACTCTGGCTTCTGTAACGGGTCAGAATGCTTTTTTTGCATGTGCTCCGCTTTCGGTCCTGGCCCTTTTAGAGCTGGCCCATCGTCATCGTCATCAGGATCAACTAGACCAGACGCAAAAAACCTTAAGTACCCATCACCGTCAACTGGAGCAGGGGGTTATTAATCTGAATAGGCGGCTAACGGCCTTGCCGTCCCCCGAGTCCCTTACCCAATTTCAGCGATCGGTGGTGGATCGTAATAGTCGTAACTTCACCAAGCTGCATCAGGAAATTCAAGGACTACGCACCTATATCTCTAATCCAGAAGAATTTACCCGGACTGATGACCTGAAGCCAATTCGGCAGGAAATCAGTCAGCTTCAAGAGCAGTATACTACCACTTTGAAATCGATCCATAACCTAAACGCTCAGGTTGCCCGTCTACCCACCTCTACCCGATTAAAGAGCCTGGAAGATCAGTTACCTGAACTGAAAAGCAAGCTGCAGGAAACCCAGGCAGATCTGCAGGGAATGGTTAAAGAAATGCGCCAGCAGACCAGACGCTGGGAAGTCGCCAAAACTGACCTTAAACAAGAGTTTTCACGACCAAAGGATCATCTAAATCAAGAGGTAGATGATGATCGAGTTTCCCAGGGTGAGTTCTCAAGCCTAATTAACCATGTTAAAAGGCTGGC
This sequence comes from Nodosilinea sp. LVE1205-7, assembly GCA_041879365.1. Taxonomy (GTDB): domain Bacteria; phylum Cyanobacteriota; class Cyanobacteriia; order Phormidesmidales; family Phormidesmidaceae; genus Nodosilinea. The sequence continues at coordinate 1,334,252 of CP089923.1, forward strand.
CCAACGACAGGCCGATCTGGAAAGGGCCCTGAACCAAATTCCCATTGGTTCTGTAGATGGCTTTAGTGAGAATCGCCGGGAATTAGATCGGCTGGGATTTAAGGTTTCTGAGTTGAGTCAAACTTTGCGGGATAGTCGTCGTAGCTTGATTCCTCTGACTAAGCGGCTACAGTACCTAGAAACAAAGCTTAACCAGTCACTTCCCTTAAAACACCTAGAGAGTCACCCAGCCCTCGACTGGATTATTGATTTTCCCAGTGGTGGTGGTCGCCACCCGCACCAGGTCAGCAGTTATCAGGTACTGTATCAAATTTTAGAACAGACCCAGGGGAGAATTTTACTGGTTTGGCCCTGGAGTTCCCATATCCATCTGGATCAGACCTTACTTGAGGGTTTTAGCCAGTTCTTACAAGGGGGAGGTCATTTAACCCTAGGTTGGTGCCATCAGGGTAACCTGGAACAGGGTCGGTTAGTGGGAGCGATCGCCCAGGGATGGGGACAACTGGCCGATCTGACCAGCACCCTACAAGCCCCTCTCCAGCAGCTTTTATCCCTACGACAACAATATCGAGAGCGGTTTAAGTTTAAGATCATTGGTACGGTGGAACGCTATTTAGTTTGCCATCCGGTAGCTACCGATCAGGCCTACGCCATTCTCAGCCTACAAACCCTGCAGACCCATAGCCTGGCCATTCCAGAACTCGATGTTAAACTGCGAACAACCCAGCCCGAAGTAGTTCAGTCCTTGATGGAGGGCTTTGCCAATCCTACCATTGGCCCCACCGACGGTCTGGCTCTGTTTAACCGGGCCACCACCTATCACGACCTGGGAGATCGCCGTCGCGCCATAGCCGATTACAGCCAAATTCTTGACCACTCTCCCCACCAGGGAGTGATCTGGAATAACCGCGGCGTGGCCCACCTGGAACTGGGACTAATGGAACTGGCGGATCAGGATTTTCAACAGGCAATACGGCAAGACCCTGAGCAGTTCGCTCCCTACTGCAATCGAGGTTGGTTACACCTGCATCAAGGGGACTACGGCACTGCCATGGCGGCCTTTAGCCAGGTCTTACAACACCATCCCCAACTGGGGTTAGCTTACCTCTATCGGGGTCGATGCCAGCAAAAACTGGGGATGGGAGAGGCCGCTCTGGTGGATTACAATCAGGCGATCGCCGCGGATCCCCAGGCACCCTTACCCTACTGCTATCGCAGCGCTATTTACGAAGCCCGGAACAACTTAAAGGGGGCGATCGCCGACCTAGAGGTAGCGGTTACACTCCTGAAAAGTCAAGATCTAGGACCTACCCTGGTGGCGGTGGAACAAAAACTCAACAGCTTACGGGATAACTTTAACTTTCCCCCGTAATCGAGAGACCATCCACCCAAATGCGAGGGCAAACTCCTCCGGGAGTAACTTCTGCCCTTGGTTCAATGTGAACAATACGCTGTAACAGATCCCGAAAGTCTCCTGCCACCGTAGCTGACTCAATGCTAACCCGATCGCCCTGGTGGATTAACCAGCCATCAAAGGGCAGAGAAAAGGAACCCTGAAGAGCATTGACCCCAGCATGGAGAGCCTGGAGATCATCGATAAAGACCACCTGATCAGCGTTATCAAGGGTAAATTCAGGTTGGGCCTCCGGTCCCGGTAACACTTGATAGAAACTAGGACTGACGGTCACCTTTGCCCCTATACCGGCATGGCCAGTTGGCTGAGTAGCAAGCCGTTTGGCGGTACCAGCGCTATGGAGAAAGTGGGTTAACACCCCCTGTTCAATCAGGGCAACCCGACGAGTGGGAGTACCCTCGCCATCAAAGGTTTCAATGCCAATGTTATCGGGGTGTAGGGCATCATCATAAACCGATAGCAAGGGGGAGGCGATAGTACTGCCCAGGCTATCAACAGTGGATAAACTGCGGCGATCGAGAATGCTTTGGGCATTATACAAATTGGAAAAAGCTCCCAACAGGCTGAGAAAGGCTTCTGCCGAAAACACTACTCGATATTTACCAGAGGAAATTTTCTCGTAGTTAAGGTGACTAACGGTTTTCTCCAGAGCTTCCTGTAGACAACCCTGCAAGTCTAGCCCTGCAATTCCTCGGTGAATCCGCATAGCCCCGGCGGAGCGAGGCTTGCGACCGGCTTCTGCGGTTTTGCTATAGAGGTATACCGAAGCATAGGAACGAGCTTCCTGGCGCAGAGCACCAGCGCTATTCAGGTAAAAGCGATCGGTACTGCGCTGAGCTAATCCGTTGTAAGGAACACTGGCGATCGCTGGGTGGCCTTCCAGTAATTGCTTCTCTAGATCAATTAAATTAGCAATCAGGTCACCCACTGGGGCGGGTGGTAAGGTCTCAATGTTAACCTCCGCGGTGGGAGCTTTAGCCTCAGGGCTAAAATCAGGAATATGATCATCGACACCAAAGCTGCTGGCATCGCGGGCCATAGTCAGCGCTAGATCCATACCGGTAGGGTCAACATCACTGGTGGAAGTAACCCCCAACTTACCCTGGTCATTCCAAACCCTAACAATTACGCTAGAACGGTTAGAAGCTTTAACCTGCTTTGGGTCACCCTGGTCAACCTGAACGCTAGTTTCATCAACCGTAGCACCGTAAACATCGTACTTATGAATACCCAGCTTTTGGGCGCTGGTAGCCGCATAACTGGCAATATCGGCAAGGGTAGGCATAGAGAAAAGAAAGGAAAAAATAAAGGAAGAACAACCCTATGGCAACCAATTTTGGTTTAACGGCCACCAACGGTAATAGCATCAACCTTGAGATGGGGTTGACCGACGGTAACATAGATGCTGCCGCTAATCGATCCACAAAAACCCGGTGCCAGTCCCAGGTCCTGGGAACACATGGAAATCCGGTCCATAATTTCTGTGGCCTCACCAATCAAGGTGGCCCCCTTTAACGGCTTAGTGATCTGACCGTTTTCAATCAGATAGGCCTCATCTACCGCAAAATTAAACTGACCCGTAGCGCCCACGCTACCACCGCCCATTTTCTTGCAGTAAATGCCTTTATCTACAGAGGCGAAAAGTTGATCGAGGCTGTAATCACCAGGGGCGATGTAGGTGTTACGCATGCGGGAAGCGGCGGCGTAGGTATAGCCCTGGCGTCGCCCACTGCCGGTGCGGGGATGGCCGGTACGCATGGAGCCGGCCCGGTCAGAAAGAAAATTGCGAAGAATACCGTTCTCAATCAGTAGGGTGCGCTGGGCAGGCATGCCTTCATCATCCATGTCAATGGTGCCAAAGGCATCAGTGGAGAGACCTTCATCCCAGGCAGTCAGGTTAACATGGGCAATTTTCTGGCCCTTCTTATCTTGAAAGGGAGTAGTACCCCGCTCAACTTGGGTGGTTTCCAGCAGGTGACCACAGGCTTCGTGAAAAATCACGCCGCCAAACTGATTAGCCATAATCACAGGATAGGTGCCCGACTCTAGATACTCGGCGTAGAGCATTTTTCCTGCCGACTCTGCTACATGCTGGGCGGTGTTTTGGTAGTCCCAGGTGGTCAGAAATTCAGGATTACTAGTATCCCCCAGGCGCTCTCCAATGGAAGAGCGGTGATCGCCATCGGCACACAGCAGATTACAGGCTACCGACTGGGTGAGACGAATATCCCTGGCAAAGGTACCATCACTGGCGGCCACCAGGACCTCTTGCCAGTCGCGAAAGTAAACCGCCCGTCGGGATTGTACGTGGCTGGCTTGCTGAGCCAGAGCCTGATTGGCTGATAGCAACACTTCTCCCATATCCTGCATAGAGCTACAGCGGTCCAGCCAGGCATCTTTACCGCGGGCACTGGCATAGTCCCGGAGTAATTCCAGGTTGATTTCAAAAATATTGGCACCGCCCCCCGGCAAAGCCAATCCCATGATCGATAGGGCTTTATCGAGAGCGGTTTTGAGCCCATTAAAAGAAAGATCGTTGGTACTGACATAACAGTCAGCTTGTCCTAAAAATACCCGTACCCCTGCTCCGGTAACAATGCGAGGAGAGATGCTGGTAATGGCATCGTCTTCAGCCTGACAACTAATGTAGTTATTGCGCTCCAGGAAAAATTCAACAAAATCTGCTCCAGCGGCCCGACCTAAGCCTAGTAGGGTCGCCAGGGTAGGCTCCCAGGAGGAGCCAAAGCGATCGCGCAAAGGAGCATACTCTCTGGATAATAAGTCATCGGTCTTAGGCAGAGAGATAAAGAAGGGAGCAACCGGCATGGCAGGTAATCCTTACGGACTGAAAAAACAGTATGGCTTCAGTAATGCTTTTAAGTGTAACAAACCGATTCCTGGCTGACCGCCCCAACCTTCCAGCTTTGGCTCAAGCCTGAGACCAGAATCCCCCGGATTCCATCCCACCAGAACTATCAAGGGATGCCAGGCTACCGATGATTTCTAACCGCATAGGGCATAGGCCCCTGGACAGGTTTAGGCTAGAACTTCTGAGCGCCACCCTAAGAGCTCAAAATTTACCGCCATCACTAACCCTAGGGCCGGGGTTGGGGAGTTGGGCGAGGCTGAGACCGACCTTGGGGTGGGGTCGAGGTCGGAGCTTGGGGTGGGGATTGTTGCTGCGATTGAATGGTATGTAAAAAGTCAAGGACCTTGGTAGAGGGAAACAAGCGAATTTGCTCTAATTGATTATTCATGGTGGTATCTTTAGCGGCCGCCATGGCTCCCAGCAACCATTCCAGGGAACGAACCTCTACTACAATCTCTTTGGCCCCATTGGGATTGTCTTTAAAGACCCAGTCCAGGTAGGTTTGCAGATCGGCTCGGGAGAAAAACATCGGCAGGGAAACACGATTGTCTTGAACAAAGGGTAAATAGGAATCACTTTGACCACGCCGGGGGATGAAAAGGGGCACTCCCTTAAAACCTGGTTGTAACTTTTCCGCCGTGGTCAGTTCATCATTGATGGGGAAATAAAGTAAGGGGCCAGCGGTACCATCTGCCGCCGATTGCTGATAAATGGTACCCAAATCAACCACATCGATTTTGGCCTGCTGACCCTGGGTTTGGAGCCGCTGCACCACCTCAGCCGCCGTTGGACCGTCTAGAAATACCACGGGGGCCTGGACTTTTTGATCGGATTCGCTAATGGCTTTGAGCTGTTCTCCCTTAGCATCGCGAACCATAAACACAGGAATTTGATTCAACTTGGTGGCAATTTGATCGGTGGTCAAAGCCAGGGCCCGTGAAGAGAAGCCCAGTCCCGCCAGTCCACCCGCCAGGGCACCCATGAGAGACAGGCGTAGCAGCGATCGAGAGAATAGATTGGCCATGGAAAATCTGTAATTTTTGTAAATCCTATCATAGCGAAACTTAACACTATCGGGTGGGTTGATGGTCCCTAAACAAGCTGGCCCGGTTCCCCTTGCCCTTGATCACAGGACCTGATAAAGCTGGCCCGATAAATCATCAATCCCTGTTCCAGGGTCACTCGCTCTCGATCGGTTTGGGCTGGGAAGGGACTTTCCGGTAACCAGTCTGGAGGGGATTGGGTGAAGCCGGCAAAAGCCGCCAGGCGATCGCGCATTTGCCGCGCTACCGCCTCCACATCGGACTGAATGACCACCTCGCCGGCCGGAGGCAAAAACTCTGCCAGGTCTTGTACCAGGGCTGGTTGCAGTACCCGCCGCTTGTGGTGCCGATACTTAAACCAGGGATCGGGAAATTGAATCGAAACTCGCCGCAGTGGCTGGGGAGAGGGCCAGCTGGCCATCAGAGAGCGAAAAGCTAAATTGGCATTGCAAAATATAAAATGCAGATTGGTTAAACCGGCTGCCTGACAACGTCTCTGGGACTGTTTTACCAGGGGTTGACGAATTTCTAAACCCAGAAAGTTCCAGTCCGGGTATAGGGTTGCCATTTCTAACAAAAACAGGCCCTTGCCACAGCCAATATCCACATGGAGAGGCTGGTGGGGATGGCGATAGACCGTTTCCCAAGAGGGAAGGACTACAGGACGCTGATATTTTTCCCCTAGCGGGTTAACATGCTGTCGCACTCCTATCTCCTACTCCCCTAAAATCTTTACCAGACCCTATTACCCTATGATCATGCTATCAGACACGCAGGGAATCCCATGGGTACAGACCGGCATCAGAACGATAGCCAACCCTTAGCTGAGGGACCAGCCGACTCTGACATCAGGCCCACCTACCCTCGCTGGCTGCAACCCGGCGATCGCCTCTACGTGGTTGCCCCTAGCGGTGCCCTACGGGAGCCAGAAAGCTTGCATCAGGGCATTGCCCGCTGGCGGAACTGGGGTTTTGAAGTGGTGGTGCCCCCTAACCTGGATCGGCGGTGGGGCTATCTGGCGGGGACCGATGAACAACGCCGTAATCAGCTAACCGAAGCTCTGATAGCGAGGGATTGCCGGGGTATTCTCTGCGCTCGCGGTGGCTATGGCGGTACTAGACTGCTAGAAAACTGGGTTTGGCCGGAATCCCTAAATCTCCCCTGGGTGATTGGCTTTTCAGATATCACCAGCCTGTTGTGGAGTCTGATGCGACAACGGCGTACGATCGGGGTGCATGGGCCACTGCTCACCACCCTGGGGTTAGAACCTGACTGGGCCCAACAACGCCTGTTGGATTTAGTTACGGGCCAGCCCCTGGCTCCTTTGCAGGGACTGGGCTGGGGGGGCGGTAGGGTAACAGCTCCCCTCTTGCCCGCTAATCTGACCGTAGCCACCCACCTTCTAGGCACGACTCATCAACCCCATCTGGCAGGAGTGATACTGGCCCTGGAAGATGTCACCGAAGCCCCTTACCGCATCGATCGCCTGCTCACCCATTGGCGTCTGGGGGGACACCTGCAGTCCGTAGCCGGGATTGCCCTGGGACGCTTTAGTCGCTGTGATCCTCCCCAGGAGGGGGCCAGTTTTACAGTGGCCGCAGTCCTGCGCGATCGCCTCACCGACCTGGGTATTCCCATTGTTTCTGCCTTACCCTTTGGCCATGATGGGGAAAACGCGGCCCTACCGGTGGGGGCCATGGCCTGCCTGGACGGCGACCAGGGTAGCCTCACCCTGATGCCTACCAATACCGACATCAAAACTTGATGAGCTAATTTTCTCTGCCAGGATTAACCATTTTCTAGCATTTGCACTACACTAAGGCGGCAGTAACTTGAAAAGCGTCAAGGTATTAGTTTTGATCCCAACGCCGATCAAAGTATGTTAATCTAATAGTACGCCTGTTTTATGTCCGAGGCATGGCCAGCCAGTGCACATTAAGCGCGTTGAGTTGTCTCATTTTAAATCTTTTGGTGGTACAACCCAGGTTCCCCTGCTACCTGGGTTTACTGTCATATCTGGCCCCAATGGATCGGGAAAATCCAATATTCTCGATGCTTTACTTTTTGGTTTGGGGCTGGCCAGTTCCAAAGGAATGCGGGCGGAACGTTTACCCGATCTGGTGAATCAAAACCAAATTGGGCGTAAATCCACCTCAGAAGCCAGTGTCACCGTGACCTTTGACCTTAGTGATGTGGCTCCTGAACTGATGCTACCCTCCACAGAGGACGGAGTTCTGGACTTTGACCCTAGGGTTGACGCTGAGGGCACCGCCGTCAGTGTCAAAAGCAAAGTAGTGCCCCTGCCCTTACTACGGGAATGGAGTGTGACCCGGCGACTACGGGTCACCAGTCAGGGAACCTATACCTCTAACTACTACATTAATGGAGAACCCTGTACCCTCAACGATCTCCACGATCAACTACAGCGCTTTCATATTTATCCTGAAGGTTATAACGTCGTACTACAGGGGGATGTGACCGGGATTATCTCGATGAATTCCCGGGAACGGCGAGAAATTATTGATGAACTGGCTGGAGTAGCAGCCTTCGATCGCAAAATTGAACAGGCCAGAGGTAAATTAGAGGCGGTCAGGGACCATGAAGATCGGTTTCGGATTGTGGAACGAGAACTGCAATCCCAATTGGAGAAACTGGCCCAGGACCGGCAAAAGGCTGAAAAATACCAGCACCTGAAGGCGGTTTTTCAAACCAAGAGTCAATGGGAGGGGGTACTGCTGTGGCGCCAGCAAGAACAGGCGATCACGGCTCTACGCCAGGCTCTGACGGCGGGAGAAGCAGAGGCCACGCAACTGGCCCAGGCGATCGCGGTGGGTCAAGCCGCCCTAATCGTCCTGGAAACCGACCTGGCGGCACTCAACAGCCGTATTAAAGCCATGGGGGAAGAGGAGTACCTGGCACTGCAATCCCAGGTGGCCACCCAAGAGGCCGAGTTCCGCCAGTTGCAGCGACAAGAGCAGGATAGTCGGCAAGCTGCTAATCAGATTGCCGCCCAGTTACGGGATACGGAAATTGCCCTGCAACAGCATCAGCAGGAGCGGACTAAATTACAGCAGCAGTTAGTCCGCCAAACCAGTACGGAACTGGTTAGCCTCACGGCCACCCGCGATCGCCTGCAGCAGCAACTGGAGGCTCGTCGTCAGGCCACCAGCGCCATTGCCACCACCTCCCAGACATGGGTACAGCAACAAACCCAACTGCGCCACGACCTAGAGGCGCTGCTGAAGGCCTTGGAACCCCAAAGATCGGAGCAAATTCGCCTGCAAGAGCGGTTGCACCAGTTACAACAGCAAATTCAAACCCAGCAGGATCAACTCCAGACCCTGGGTGGGGAAACGGCCCCAGAAGAGGCCTCAGCCATCCCGGCTCAGTTGGCTGCAATGGAAACGGCGATTCAAGATATCGTGGCCAGAATTACAGCCGCTGAGGCGGAGTTGGCGGTTCAGCGCGATACCCAAGTGCGTTTACAAAAAGAACAACGGGACAAACAACGGCAACTGGATCGCCTTGAAGCCCAGGCTCAGGCGGTGGAAGAAAGCCAGGGGACCCAGGCGACTAAACTGCTAATGGACAGCGGTTTACGGGGGATTGAGGGCTTGGTGGCCCAGTTGGGTAAGGTTGATCCGCGCTATCAGCTGGCCCTGGAGGTGGCGGCGGGAGCCCGCTTAGGGTATCTGGTGGTGGATAGTGACCGGGTAGCGGCCCAGGGTATTGAATTCCTGAAGCAACGGCGGGCGGGTCGGATTACCTTTTTACCCCTGAACAAGATTCGGGCACCCCAATTTACCCCCTTGTCGGCCTGGCAGCGTCCCGATGGCTTTCTCGACTACGCGGTTAACCTGATTGACTGCGATTCTCGCTACCGCGATATTCTTGCCTATACCTTTGGCAGCACCGTCGTTTTTGATCAATTGGAGAGCGCCCGTCAACACCTGGGTCAGTTTCGCATGGTAACCCTGGCGGGAGAAGTGCTAGAAACCAGTGGGGCCATGACCGGAGGAACCCTTTCCCAACGATCGGGTAGCCTCCACTTTGGTACGGTAGAACCGGCCGAATCAGCTGAAGCCCAGGCTCTACGACAACGCTTAGGGGAAATTGAAGCGATGTTGCAGCGCTGCGATCGCGCTCTGGCGGAGCTGACTACCACCCTACAAACCCTGGGCCAGGACCTGATTAGTCAGCGCCAGCAGCACCGTGAACTCCAACTACAAGGTCAACAGCAGCAATCTCACCGTCAGCAACTAGCCGAGCGCCGTCATCAAATTACCACCCAACTAGATCAGGCCCAGCAAGAACTGAACCACACCCAAACCCGCCTGGCAGTTTTAGCGGCCACCCTACCTGGCCAGGAAGAGGACATTGCTGCTAAGCGATCGGCCCTGGCCGCCCTGGAGGAATCTCAAACCCACAGCGAATGGCAAATCGCCCAAGCCGCTGTGACCCAGGCAGAGCAGGACCTGGCTCAGGCCCAGGCTAGTCTACAGGCGGCTGAACGCCAGGTGCAAACCCACCAGGCCCAACAGCAGCAGGCAGAACTGATGATTCAGCAGGCCCAACAGACCAGCCTGACCTTACAAGAGCAACAGCACAGCTATGGTCAGCAGTTAGATCAGATTAAACAGCAACAGGCCGTCCTGAGCCAGGAAATTGAGCAACTGCGACAGGCCATGACCGTTTTAGATCAAACCCTGGCCACCGAAAAGGTCAGTCGCGATAGCCTGGAACAACGCCTACGAGACCAACGCACCCAAACCCAACAACAGGAGTGGCAGCGGCAAAAACTGCTAGATACCCAGCAAGAACGCCAGCAACAACTACTGGAGGCCCAGGCCCAGATGCAAGCCCAAACCGCCGATTTACCCGATCCACTGCCTGAACTCCCGGCAGACCTAGACCTGGAGGAGTTACGGAAGGAACTGCGATCGCTGCAACGTCGGATGGAGTCTATGGAGCCCGTCAATATGCTGGCCCTGGAGGAATACCAGCGCACCGAAGAGCGTTTGGGCGATCTCAGTCAGAAGCTGGCCACCCTGGAGGAAGAACGTACGGAACTCCTGCTGCGGGTAGAAACCTTTACCACTCTACGGCGCAATGCCTTCCAGGAGGCCTACGACGCTGTCAACGAAAACTTTCAAACCATTTTTGCCGAACTCTCCGATGGAGATGGTCACCTGCAATTAGAAGACCCTGAAGATCCCTTTAACGGTGGTCTCAACCTGGTTGCCCACCCCAAAGGCAAACCTGTTCGACGACTGGCTTCCATGTCAGGGGGAGAAAAATCTCTAACTGCCCTGAGTTTTATCTTCGCCCTTCAGCGTTACCGCCCCTCTCCCTTCTACGCCTTTGACGAAGTTGATATGTTTTTAGACGGGGCTAATGTGGAACGGTTATCTCGCATGATTAAACGGCAGGCTGAACAAGCTCAATTCATTGTGGTGAGTCTGCGTCGCCCGATGATTGAGGCCTCCCAGCGCACGATTGGGGTAACCCAGGCCCGAGGTGCCTATACTCAGGTTTTGGGCATCGATCTGGAAGCCCAAAGCGCTACCCTATAGTGGGAATCAGCATCCTTTAGCATCCTCTGTTATGCCCACCGTCACCTTTCCCCTGGCTTACCTGCAACGTCTGACCTCCACGGTGCCGACCGATCTCGAAGCCCAGGCCTTTGACTATGGACTGGAAGCCACCTTAAAGGGAACGGACCTGGAGGTAGAGGTAACCGCTGAACGGCCCGATCTGCTGGCAGCAGAAGGGTTTACCCGAGCTATTAACATTTACAATGGTCAATCCCGATGTCTGCCTCTGGGCCTGGCTGCCTCTGGCCGTCGCATCAGAGTTTGCCCCTCTGTCCAACCCCTCCGGCCCTACATCGCTGCCCTGGTGGTGCGCCAGGCTCACCTGGCCGATGGTGGTCTGGAGGTGTTGATCCAGTTTCAGGAAAAGGTAACCCAAACCTTTGGCCGACAGCGACGAAAAATTGCCATTGGAGTTTACGACCTGGGACAAATTGTTGGTGATTTAACCTATAGCGCTCAGCCTGCTTCAGCCATTACTTTTATTCCTCTCCAGGCTAAAGAGGCCATGACCGCCAGTCAAATCTTCACCCAACACCCGGCCGGCCAGCTTTACCGCCATACTCTACCCTCGGGAGATCAGGCCCTGGTATTGCGGGATCAACAGGGTCAAGTTCTCTCCATGCCCCCCATTATCAATGCCGCTGGGGTAGGAGAAATTACCACCGATACTCGAGATTTATTCATTGATGTGACCGGAATTCGGGTCCAAACTGTGATGGAAACCATTAATATTCTGGCCCATAACTTTTTAGATACCGGTGCCCAGGTAGAAACCGTAGCTATTGACTTTGGCTCAGAGAATTTGGTCACCCCCTGCCTAGAGCGCCGACCAGTGACCTTTTCGGCCCGTTTCTTGAATGAAATTATTGGTACGGCCATTCCCAAGACGGCTTTGGCTCCGATTTTAGCTCGTATGGATTTAGAGGTGGGAGGTCGCGATCTCATTTACGTACCCACCTATCGTACCGATATTTTTAGCCAGGTTGATATTGCCGGAGATTTGCTAGTGGCCCTGGGCCTTGCCAACTTGGAGGCCGAGCCCCTGGCGGTCAAATTTCATCTGGGTAAGGCGGCGACCTTGCCACAGTTTGGCTTACGGATGGGCGATCTGGCCCAACGTCTGGGCTTGATGGAAGTAAAAAGCTATATTCTCACCGACCCCGATCGCCTCAACCTTTTTTCCATGCCCTACCTGCAAACCAGTAATGCTAAAAGCCGTAGCTTTAGCGCCACCCGGCCTACCCTGTTAGCTGGGTTATTGGAGGTTCTCAGCCGCAATATTAATGCCCCTAAGCCCATTAACATCTATGAAATTGGCGAGGTGCTGCGACTGCAATCTATCGATCAGGTGTTGGAAAGCTCTTATTGGGGGTTTGCCAGCCTCGATGCCCGGGCCTCCTTTACTACCGCTAAAGCCTATGTACAGACCCTGCTGAAGGCCCTGGGTTGTCCCTACAGTCTCGACCCCGGCCAGGCCCCCTACTATATCAGTGGCCGATCCGCTCTGGTGCTCATGGCGGGGCAACCAGTGGGAGAATTCGGCGAAATCCATCCCGATCTACTTAATTATTTTTCCTTTCCCGAACCCGTCTGTGCCGGCGAGTTAGATTGCCAAAAACTCTATAGTTTTAGCATCTCCAGTCCAGGGAGAGATCGCCAGGAAACTTCTCCCTAGCGGTGTGCCTGGTCGGATAAAACCTGTTACCCTGAATGGCTGAATGCGGATTGAACAAAATGTTGGCAGCAGACATTTCTGCCCTGGTCAAAGCGGCTGGTCAATATTGGCTGTGCTTCTATGGTCGCGATAGATTTACCGATTGGTTCACAACCTATTCACAACCTAATAGAGAGGTTTATGGAGAAGCGATCGCCCCTGCTGGCCCCCGTTGAACTACTCTGGGCTTTAATTGGTCTGGTGCTGACCATTCTTGGCACCTGGATGGAAACCTTTACGGTCAGTCCCACCTGGATTTGGAGTCAATCTGGTGCCACAGTTTTCTCCCTGGGGGTGAGCTTTCAGGTTGGGGCTGTTTTGCTTACCGCCTGTGTTGGGGGTCGCAATGCCGCCGCCCTTTCCCAGGTTGCCTACCTGGTGCTAGGTCTGGCTCTGTTTCAAGCCTTCAAACTGCCAATTTTTACCCAGGGAGGCGGCTTAAGTTATGTGCGAGAACCGGGCTTTGGCTACCTGTTGGGATTTATTCCAGCTGGATGGCTATGTGGCCATCTAGCTTTTTCCTGGTCACCCAAACTGGAAAACCTGGCCCTCAGCGGTCTTTGCGGACTGGGGATAATCCATGCCTCTGGTTTTATTTACCTCACCCTCGCTTCCCTGCTAGGCTGGCTAAAGATGGTCTCTAACTCCTATGGTGAGTTGGTGTGGAGTTATTCGGTACTGCTTCTACCAGGCCACCTGGTGTTGGTTTGCGCGGTAGCCGTATTATCCCTGGCCTTAAGGCGTGCACTTTTTTATTAAATCCATGGGTCTTCGCAACCATTTCTTCTGGCTAGCCGCAATTGTCGGCCTAGGTCTTGATCAACTCACCAAGTTTTGGATTGCCCACAGCCTGGCTCTCACCATGCCGCCCGCTTCTATTTCTCTCTGGCCAGGGGTATTCTATTTAACCTACGTCACCAATCGGGGAGCGGCCTTTAGCCTTTTTAGTCACAACGGGGAATGGCTAAAGTGGCTTTCTATGGTTGTTAGCCTGGGCTTAATTACCCTGGGACTAAGGGCAAAACTACCCAACCGGTGGGAACAGGTAGGATACGGATTAATTCTGAGTGGAGCCCTAGGCAACGGTATTGATCGACTGCTGGCGGGGGAAGTGGTGGACTTCTTAGACTTTCGCCTGATTCACTTTCCGATTTTTAATGTGGCTGACATCTGTATCAATATTGGCATTATTTGTCTTTTAATCGCCGCCTTGGCTGTACCGATAAATCGAGGATCCAGGGAATAGGGGCTCTGTTGGCGATGCAAGGATTAGCCTACCCTATTTCGTTAACGGACACAGTGGTGTACATTATGAGAAAATTATGACAACAATTTAAGTAAGCTTACCTTTACTACCAAGGAGATAGATTTATGGACTGGCGAGTTGTTGTGGTGCTATTACCGATCGCCGTGGCCGCTAGCTGGGCAGTTTTTAACATTGGTCGGGCTGCCCTAGGGCAACTCCAGGACTTTCTCAATCGGGAGGCCTGAATTTGATGGTTCTGGGCTTTTAGTTCAAACCCTTTAGGCCAAGCTTAAAGTAGCCAGAATCGGCATCAGCTGACGAAAGGCTATACCGCGGTGGCTACAAGTTTCCTTTTGTTGGGCAGACATTTCTCCAAAGGTCTGCCCAATTTCTTTCAGGTAAAACACTGGATCATAGCCAAACCCTTCCTTGCCTTGGGGTTGGGTAAGAATCTCACCTTCACAGATGCCTTCAGTTTCCAGAACGATAGTGCCAGCGGGGTCCGCCAGGGCAATGGCGCAAACGAACTGAGCGGAACGGTCTTTAACCCCATTCATTTCTTGCAATAAGCGATCAATACAGGCTTGATCGGTGGCTGCATAGCGGGCAGAGTAGATGCCTGGAGCTCCCCCAGGGCATCTACCTGGAGGCCAGAGTCATCGGCGATCGCCCACTGCCCTAAGGCTCTGGCTACTTGCCCGGCCTTAAGACGAGCATTCTCTAGAAAACTACTACCAGTTTCCTCAATATCCAGGTTGTCTGGTTTAAGCTCTAGATGCCAATTTAGAGGCTTGAGATAGGCTTGCATTTCTTTTAATTTGCCAGGGTTGCCAGTCGCAACAATCAAGGTAGACATGGGTTATTCTAATTATTAGTTAATAAATATCGATTAAATTCTAAACCTAAACCAAGTCCATATTGAGAGCTGTAGTTCTATTTGGTTCAAAATAGGGCTGGGCTTAAATGACACTAAATATTAATATTATTTATGAATACTCAAGCAAAAATATATGTTGCTGGCCACCGTGGCCTGGTGGGCAGTGCCTTGGTGCGGGTTTTACAGGCTCAAGGATACGGCAATCTGGTGCTCAGAACTAGCCAGCAACTTGACTTGCTTAATCAGGCGGCAGTAGCAGATTTCTTCGCCACCGAAAAACCCGACTACGTTTTTCTGGCCGCCGCTAAAGTCGGCGGGGTTCAGGCCAATAATACCTACCGGGCCGAGTTTCTTTACGAAAACTTGATGATTGCGGCCAATGTTATCCATAGTGCTTACCAGCACCAAGTCAGTAAGCTTTTATTCCTAGGGTCCTCCTGCATTTATCCTAAGCTTTGTCCCCAACCCATGAAAGAGGAGTATCTACTGACTAGTTTTTTAGAGCCCACCAACGAACCCTACGCGATCGCTAAAATTGCCGGGCTGAAGCTCTGTGAAAATTACCATCGCCAGTATGGTGCCAACTTTATTGCCGCCATGCCTACCAACCTCTACGGCATCAACGATAACTTTGACCTGGCTAATTCCCACGTATTACCGGCCCTCATGCGAAAATTCCATGAGGCCAAGCAACGGGGGGAGTCAACGGTGACAGTTTGGGGAACAGGTACTCCCCTGCGGGAATTTATGTACGTCGATGACCTGGCTGACGGACTGATCTTTTTAATGCAGAACTACGACCATACCCCAGATTTCATTAACATTGGTACAGGTCAGGAAATCTCGATTAAGGATCTGGCCTTGATGATTAAGGCAATGGTGGGTTTTGAGGGCGATCTGGTATTTGATCCCTCCAAGCCCGATGGCACTCCCCGTAAGTTAATGGATGTATCCCGTCTCCATGATCTGGGCTGGCAGGCTAAAACCGATTTGAACACCGGTATTGCTGAAACCTATCGATGGTTTGAGCAGCACCAGGGGATCCGCTACTAAGGAGACGAAGCACCTCCCCTGGGTAGGCGTTCTGAGCGGTCTCCGTCCCTTATCGGTCGCTGGGGCTAGGGCACTGGTGCCAACAATCCTGACTTACCAGTTAAAGAAACCATCTCGTTCAATTTCTTCGATCACCTGAAGACCGCGGGGTCTCCCATCTTAAGGATGGCGGCTCGAGCATCTTCCCGCACTCCCAGGTCACTATCTTCGGCAAAGGTCTCAATCAAGGCATCAACGGCGGTGTGGTAAACCACGTTGGACGGCAGCTCACGGCAAAGCTGACCGACGGACCAGGCGCAATTACTCCGCACCGCTGGCACTCCATCTTTACGCATCACTTCGATGAGGGGAGGAATGGTGGCAATAATTGGGTCATAGCCAATGATTGCCATTTGGGCTAGGGCACTGGCTGCCCACAGGCGTACTGCTGGTATATCGGTGCCGAGGGTATCTAGGAGAGGCTCCAGAGCGCGTCGATCTTGAGTATTGCCCAAGGCCCATACTAAACCCTTACGAACATAGCCATTCCAATCTCGATGGAGCTGAGTAATCAGCGGGTCTACCGCAATAGCGCTGGGATTACGACCCAGGGCGTAGGCGGCACTAACCCGAACCAGGGGGCACAAATCCCTGAGCAAATGAGTTAGGGGCACGATCGCTCGGGGCTCTTCCAACTCACAAAAGGCCCGGGCCGCAAGCATACGCTGCTGCGGATCGGTGGACTCCAGTAGGGGCAGCATTACCTCTGGGTCGTACTCAGACGCCCCGTTCTCTACCGGTGGACCCAGCTGATCGAGAGGATCGCTAAATTCCAGGTCGGGATTGAAACTGGTTAGATCGTTGTCGTCCATAGGGCCACTTTATCGGGTTCCGTTACCATTTGATCGAGTTGGGGTAGGAACTGCAAACTTTCGTTAATCAGCCCGGCCCTATCCTCACCCCTATAGTCAAAATTACAGGCCGCTAGAATTAGGGAGCCTGGTTTCAGCCTAAACTGGTAGGAAACTGGGATGGAAGGGAAACGGAACTGTGGTCATTTTAGTTATTTTAGCCCTGCTGATGGCCGCCTATCTATGCGGTTCCTTGCCGACTGGTTACCTGGTGGCCAGGGGCCTCAAGGGCATAGATATTCGTGATCATGGCTCTGGTAGTACGGGGGCTACCAATGTCCTGCGTACGGTGGGTAAGGGGCCAGCCCTGTTGGTTTTTGCTATCGATCTGCTAAAGGGAAGTCTGGCGGTATGGCTGCTTAAGTCCACCCTTCCCCTGGTACTGACGACTGGTTCAGAAATCGCCAGAGGCCAGCCCTGGCTGGAAATGATCGCTGGTTTGATGGCTATTCTAGGCCATAGTCGATCGCTGTGGTTAGGCTTTAAGGGTGGTAAGTCCGTCGCCACCGGTTTGGGAGTCTTACTGGCCCTGGCCTGGCCCGTCGCCCTGGGTGCCCTGGGAATATTTGCCCTGAGCTTGTCCTGGAGCCGTTTTGTTTCCTTAAGTTCGATGACGGCGGCGATCGCCACTCTGGCGCTGATGGTGTTAACAGGCCAGCCCCTGGCTTACCAACTCCTGGCTGCCCTGGGCGGCATTTATATTATTGTTCGCCATCGTAGCAACATCAGTCGCTTGCTGGCCGGCACAGAACCTCGCCTGGGGCAATCTGCGGACCCCTCTGCCAATTAACCCGGCTGACCATAGACCCTGGTTGACTGGCAAATCTTTTTACCCTCATTCCTAAGTCTCTGCATCCCAAAGGGTAGAAGGGACTTTAACCCGAAACCTGACTCGTCAGCCCCTCTCCCAGAGCACGCTAGGGGCCTGCGGGTTCTGCCGGTCAATCAGCTCTAGACCCTAATTCTGGCCCAGTTCCAGAGACCGTCGATGGGCTGCCCGTACCGCTTCAATCAACGCCGATCGCAGGCCAGCCCGCTCTAATTCAGCAATGCCAGCAATGGTGGTGCCCCCTGGACTGGTAACCCGGTCCTTTAGCATAGCAGGATGGAGATCGCTCTGTTGGTTCAGTAACTCAGCTGTCCCCCTAACGGTCTGTAGGGCTAAGGCCATAGCGGTAGATCGGGGTAACCCTACCGCCACGCCACCATCGGTTAAAGCTTCAATCACCAGAGCAATATAACCGGGACCCGATCCCGATAGAGCCGTTACCCCATCCATTAAAGCTTCTGGGACCTCTACTACGGTACCCACACTGGTGAAAATACGACGGGCTTGGTGGAGGTGCTCCGAACTTACAGTCGGTCCCGCCGCTAGGGCGGTAATCCCGGCCCCAACCGTGGCGGGAGTATTGGGCATGGCCCGCACCATCGACCAGCCAGGCAAGCAGTCATGCAAGCGGGAAAGAGAAATCCCAGCCAGGATAGATAATCCTAGGGGATTAGCAAGCCGCGCTGGCTGATCTAAACTTTGAACTACCACAGATAGCATCTGGGGCTTGATAGCCAGCAAAATAATATCGGCTCGATCTACCACCGCTTGATTACTGACGGTGGTTTCTACGCCATAGGTGAGCTCTAAGAATTGTCGCCGCTCAGACTGGGGATCACTGACTAAAATAGCCGCAGGGGAAAATATTTCCTGATCAAGAAGGCGGGATAGGAGAGCTTCTCCCATAATCCCGCCACCAATAACCCCAAATGTCCTATCAGACATGCATATTTTTCCAAAACAACCTACCCAAGGCTAATTTAAATGTCCTGGCAATGGGTAGAAGCCAATAGAAAAATTCATGCAGTCGGGAGCTTAGTCACCATGGGAAACCATGGCAAGGATTGGATCTGAAAAGATCCTACCCATTGGACCTAGGCCATCCGGGCAATACCCTCCGTACCCCAGGCGGGAGCAGGAGGCATATGGCCGGCCATGGGCATACCCTGGGACTGACCCATAAATACCTCTTCTTCATATTCGGCGGGGGTACTCACCTGCACACAATTAGGAGTAAAGAGGAAAATACTTTCGCCAATACGTTCTTGATGACCATCAATGGCGTAGGTGCCGCCAGCCACAAAATCAACGGCTCGCTGGGCTTGATCGGGGTCCATAATGGTCAAGTTAAGAACCACGGACTTACGCTCCCGTAGGGCTTGAATGGCTTGCGACATTTCCTCAAAGGAGCGGGGCTCCATGACCACGACCTCGGAGGCGCCATTCATGGCACCAGGCATACCAATTACATTGCTGGCCATAGGGGTGAATCCTGTATCAGAGGTAAGGGGACGCTCTCGTAGGCGGCGGCGACTACGGGAATCTTCGGGCAAGGGTTGAACTACCGGTTGAGGATTTTCTTCCTGGTAGAGATTCTGGTACTCCTCACCATCCATTTCTTCGTACTCGTATTCATAATCTGCTGGATCGTTGAGACCAACAAAATCCCGCAGTTTGGCGAAGACATTGCTCACAATTTACACTCCACGATGACTATCGCTCTCTTGAAAGATAAAGTATGTTCAACCAGCACTGATTAGAGGTTGGAACATTCTGGGTTATCCGATGGTCATGATAACGCCTATTATCAATTTGCTCACACTTTTTTGGAAAAATTAGATGAGCTTAAGAGCCAACTTAAGAAAATCCTCCAGGAATAGCTAATAGGGGATGAAGTAGGTGAGAATCTAAAAAGTTTTAAGTTCCCCACTGTCCCTCGTCGTAGCCCCATCAACTCCAGGATTTTCCAGACAGTCGCTCACTGATAATAAGTAGGGTTCTGCAGATCAGTTTGTGGGTTTCCATTACTGACGCAGATAATCAGACCTAAGGGCTCTGATGCCTGAATTTGACTAAAGAGTATACACGAAACTTTAAATATAAATGACTCCTTTACAATTAGTTAAATTTAAGTATGAAACCCAATTAGATAATGCTGCTCCTTTCAGGGCGAGGACCAAATAGAGTAGTACCCAGACGAATCATGGTGGTACCAGCCGCGATCGCCAGGGGTAGTCTCCCGACATGCCCATAGATAACTGATCAATGTGGATTCGTTGGTAGTGGCTGTCATTGATGGTGGTGGCCAGGACCTTAGCCTGACTAAAAACTTTCTCAATTGTCGAAATGCTTGATCCCTGAGGGGGAATGGTCATTAATCCCCGAATCTGTAGATGAGTTAGCTGATCTAATTGGGGTAGTTCGAGTTGCAATTGGGGCAAGGCAAAGCCGTATTTAGGCGGATCGGGTAGAAATTTAACCTGTAAACAGCATTGGGGCGATCGCCCAGATCGGCAGCGGCCTGATCTACCTTCTCAGCTAGCTTTAAACTATCCACAGAATGAATCCACTGAAAGTGCTCCACTGCTTTGCGTACCTTATTGGTTTGTAAATGCCCAATTAGATGCCAGGTAATATCGGGTAAATCTTTCACCAGGGCTTGTTTTGCTATCGCTTCTTGCACCTGGTTTTCACCAAAATCACGCAAGCCAGCAGCGTAGGCAATGCGAATAACTTCTACAGGAAGTAATTTGGTTACCGCCACCAGGGTTACCTGGGGAGGTAAGGCCAGCCGCAGGTCTTGAATGCGCTTGGTAATCTGTTCCGCCGCGTCGGCATCCATCAGTGAAAAGTCTTCTTATAGGTGCGATGAAGCTGATCAAAGTCAGCCTGGCGTCCAGCCCGACGTAGTAAACGCATACGGTTTTCTAACATTTGACGGGCGTTACTGCGTCCTAGAGGTTGAAATATCAGACCTTCAGAGGCCGAATTGCTAACCAGAAAAAATAGACGTTGGGCATAGAGGGTGGCGAATAATTCCTGCCCCTCTTCTACTATACATACCCTGAACAGCAGGCCAAAGTTGGGATGATTAAGATAGTTTTCTGTAGGCATTCAGGCAGTAGAGAGAATAAGGGAACTACGGGTAAAGGCTTAATTATCTCAGTTAAATGTCCCATAGAGGGATGCAAAGCCCTTGGGGTTGCGGATTCTTTTTATAACTACAGTTCCACCAGAAAGCATTAGTGAAGACTCAATCCCAGGGCCAGGAGCTGGGCCTTAGCCTTTTGCAGAGACTCTAACCACTCCCGTTCCGGTTCGCTATCGGCTACAATACCTGCCCCCACCTGGCCCCATACCCTGGCCAGGGAAGACTCGGTGGGGTAACTCCACAGCAAAGTACGAATTAAAATATTCAGGTCTAGATTGCCCCGGTGGTCTAGATAGCCACAGGCACCGTAGAAGAGGCTACGGCGCACCGGTTCCAGTTCCTCAATAATTTCCATACAACGGACCTTGGGACAACCGGTGATGGTACCCCCTGGAAACACGGCCCGAATTAAATCAACGGCGTTTTTCCCAACCGCTAGCTGACCTGTGACATTACTAACCAGGTGCATAACATGGCTGTAGTACTCCAGGGTAAGTAACTCATTCACTTGCACACTGCCCCATGTACAGACCCGCCCTAGATCATTGCGCTCCAGGTCCACCAGCATAATGTGTTCCGCTTTCTCCTTAGGATGGTTAAGCAAGGTGGTGCGATGGTGCTGATCTTGGGATGAGCTACTACCCCGGGGTCGGGTGCCGGCAATGGGGCGAGTTTCTACGGTCTGGCCTTGCAGTTGCACCAGCCGTTCCGGTGAACAACTGATCACGTCTCCCCAGGGTGTATGCCAGTAGCAGGCAAAGGGGGAGGGATTAATTTGTTGCAACTGGCGGTAGAGGCTCCAGCTATGGGAAGGTGTCTGGGTGCTAAAGCGCAGGGAGAGATTGACCTGAAATACATCTCCAGCCCGAATGTAGTCCTGGGCTTGCTGAACCGCCCTTTGGTAGGCTGAGGCGGAAAGGCCAAAATGGAGGGGTGAGGGCTGGCCCGTGACCATCACAGGTTCTATTACCGGTTTTTCTGAGTTCAGGATCAGTACCTGTGCTGCCATAGCATCCAGGGCTTGGTTAGAGGCCGCTGCCAGCCACAGGCGCTGGTCAGTGTGGTCAAGCACGGCAAAGGTTTCGGGTTCATACCAGAGGGCGACCGGAAAGGGTAAGGGGTCGGCTTTGAGCACCGGTAGACGCTCGATTTCCCAGGCCAGGTCGTAGCCCAGCCAGCCTAGCCAGCCACCGGTAAAGGGTAGGGTAGGGTCCACAGCGGTTTTTGGCAGGGATCGAGGCTCACCTTCCCGGAGGCGGTCGGCCAGGCTGGACAGGACCTGGCCCAGGGGGGAGTCCATAGCCGGGGACGATTGCCTCGCCAGCGGGGCGGTCCCCCGCAGAGGGAGTAGCGACTGTGCCGGGATGGGGCCAAATCGGGCAAAGGATAGGGACTTTCCAGGAGAACTGCCAGGGTGGCCAGGCTGGCGGGCTGACTCAGGTGATGGCCGTAGAGGGCCTGAAACACTTGACTACCGGTACGCTGGTCCAGGGGTAGAGATCGCCAGCACCAGGCCTGATACCCATTCACCCCTCCCCTCCCCACCTCAGGCGCAGCCAGCAAAACACCACCAAACCCGCTAGAGCCAGCCAGTCCCAACCCCGCAGCACCAGTTGATACCAGCGGACCTGGTGCTGGTCTGGACTAGTAAAACCTCGCACGGCCATGGCAGCAGCCATTTGTTCGGCTCGCAGCAGTAAATTTTCCAATAGTCGTTCTATCACCACCAGCCAAACCTGGGCCGAACTGCGAAAACCTAGCTTTTTCCAGTTAATGGCTCGGGTTTGCACCGATCGCACCAGATTTTGCACCTCCTCTAACACCAGGGGAATAAACCGCAAAGATAGGGTGACGGTCAGAGCAATTTCCGTGACTGGTAGGCGCAACCAGCGCAGGGGTTGCATTAGGGACTCCAGGGCCAGGGTAATTTCTTCGGGAGCCGTGGTCAGCAGGTAGAGGTTGGTACCATAGATTAGGGTAAATAGTAGAGTGCCAATCCGAATTCCTAATGCCAGCGATCGCTGGGTCACCGTCAGCCAGCCCCAATGGAAAAGCTGATAGCGGTAAGGGGTAGGTTGGGTCAGGGGAGCCAGGACCTCCGGAGGGGGTAGGCGAACTGGCTGACTAACCTCCAGCCCATCGGGCATCACGAAGGTGAGCACCATCACCAGACCACTCAGCAGCAGCAACCAGCCCAGTTGCTGTCGCCAGACCCGTAGGGGGATACCTGCCGCCAGGGTAAGTACCAGTAACGCTGCCGCCAAGCCAAAACGCCAACCAGGGTTAGCTAGAATGGGGGTAATTAAAATACCCATTAACCAGGCTATTTTCACCCTGGGGTCAAGGCGGTGCAGCCAGGTGATGGGCTGCTCAAGGTAGAGACCAATGGGCAGGGAACGGAGGAGATCCATGGTCCACTAGACCCTGGTAGCCCGATTGGCGCTACTTCGTTCTAAATCTCGCATCGCCTTGCCCCGCCAGAACAAACGAATGGGAGTGCCCTCAAAGCCCAGGTTATCTCGAAATTGGCGTTCCACGTAGCGACGGTAGTTATCCTTAATCAGGTGGGGATCATTGACAAATAGGGTAAAGGAGGGAGGCCGCACCGTCACCTGGGTGCCATAGTAAATACGACCCTGGCGGCCCTGGCGAGTGGTGGGGGGTGTATGCCATTGGGTGGCATCTTGCAAGACTTCGTTGACCACTGAGGTGCTAACCCGGCGTCGGTGCTGTTCTACGGCCTGGTTCACCAACTCCAGAATCTTAGCCACTCGCTGACCTGTTTGGGCGCTGACATAAATGCGTTTAGCCCAATCCAGAAAGTTAAGGCGGGCGGCAATCTGGTGATCAAAGTCATAGATAGTGTAGCTATCCTTTTCGACCGCATCCCACTTGTTGACGACAATCACGCAGGCCCGGCCTTCTTCTTCAATGCGACCGGCTAGTTTTTGGTCTTGTTCGGTAACCCCATCGAGGGCGTCAATCACCAGCAGCACCACATCGGCGCGGCGAATCGCCTTAAAGGCGCGATTAACGCCAAAAAACTCGGGGCCGTACTCCACACTTTTCTTTTTCGAATACCAGCGGTGTCAATCAGGCGGTAGGTTTGGTCACCGTGGCGCACTTGGGTATCGAGGGCGTCGCGGGTAGTGCCGGAAACCGGGCTGACAATCGCCCGCGACTCCCCCACGAAGGCATTTAACAGACTAGATTTACCCACATTGGGGCGACCCACAATGGCCACCTTAATCTCCTCGGCGGTGGGCTCTTCCACAGTGGCGGGCAGATACTCTATCAGGGTATCCAGCAGTTCTCCCGTGCCGTTGCCATGGATGCCTGATACGGGGTAGGGCTCCCCCAGCCCCAACTCCCAAAATTGAGCCGCCTGGATCAGGCCCTGATCCAGGGACTCACACTTGTTCACCGCTAATAGTACGGGCACCGGCTGCTTGCCGCAGCCAACTGGCAATTTCCCGATCGCCCTCCGTTGGTCCCGCTTGACCATCTACCACCAACACAGCCGCCTGGGCCTCCGCCAGGGCCAGTTGGGCCTGTTCCCGAATGTGGGGTAAAAACTCGCTGTCGTCGTTGAATACCAAGCCCCCCGTATCCACTACCTGGTAGTCCCGATCGCGCCAGAAGGCGGGCTGGTAGGTGCGATCGCGGGTGATTCCCGGCTGATCGTAGACAATGGCGGTCTGGGCACCCGCCAACCGGTTGACCAGGGTAGACTTGCCCACGTTGGGGCGACCAATAATGGCAACAATGGGCAAAGTCATGGCAACCAGGTAAAAGGGGGGCAGAAAAGGAGGTGATTGAGTCGCCAGGGATCTGGACAGCCCAATACTGCCGACTAACTTTACCATTGTAGCGGGGGGAATGGTCTATGGTTGCTCTAACCTGGCTCCTAGCCCAATTCATCAGGCTAACTTGCCCAGGTTAACCCTGCAAGTTAGCCAGTTGTTCTACCAAAAGAGCCACCGTTTCCATGGTGGCAGGTTTTTCAGCATTACTAAGAAGTTCTCGGCCCAACACCAGGCAGCCAAGATGGGCTAGTTGTTGCCGCATGGCCAGTACCACCTTTTGTCCACTGCCGCCACTATGGGTAGCCAGGGCTACGGGACGTTGGTTAAATAACGCACGGAAGTCATCAGAACGGGTGGACAGCCAGGCGATCGCATTGGTCAATAATGGCGGAATAGAACCGTTGTACTCTGGCGAGCAGATTACCAGAGCTCGATGATCCTTAAGGGCCTGCTCCAGGCGATCTAGCCCTGGACCAGGACCGTTAGTACCATAACGAGAACCGTAGAGAGGCAAGTCTAAATCGGGTAAGTGGATATGGACCGTTGAAAAACCCCGGCGATCTCCCTCCTCTATAAAGGTACGGGCTAAGGCCAGGTTCTTGCCGCTACTAACGGATACTACTAATAGAGTTTTCAAAGGCTACCTTCCACCTTAACGACCAGCATTGACCCTATCGTACACCTCCATTAAGGGCAGGCGGGTATCGGTAAGATTAAGTTCAACTACCGAGTCCATGCCCTCGTGTACCGCCAGCGTCCAGAGATTTTCCTGCACCCGATGGAACTGCTCGATTCGGACTTCCTGCTGATGTACAAATACGTATTCTTGAAGGTAAGGAATGCTACGACAACGGTGAAAGAGGCGACTGCGATCGATAAGGGTAGAGGCCATAGGGTTATAGAACGGAGTCCGTTCCGGTAGAATCTCTACCACCAGGCAGGGGTTGGTGAGCTTGTTGGCATGACCATTGTGAAATAGGGGCTCGCCAGCAATAATGGAGATGTCTGGATAAACACCTCGCTGTTCTACGGGTAGCCACACCTGCACCCCCTTAGGGATGACTTCGTAAAAGCTGTGGCTACAACTAGCTTCTAACATGCGGATCAGGTTCTTTAAAAGTCGCCCATAGTTAATGGAATTACGATGTATGGATAGGCGATGGGCCATAGGTAATCAAGGACTAATGGATTCAATCTAGCTTTGAATAGAACCGGTTAAATATCGGTAGGTTAATCTCAACACCGCTGGCAGGGACCCGAGCTCTTAGATGCTTTGTATTCCATATGCTATACAGGCGTTTAACTAATGGGCTTTAGTAAAGCCTGTTACAGTTTCAGCCTGGGAACCGATAATCTGGCATGAGAATAGCCACCTGGAACCTTGGGCGGGTTCTACCCCATAGCCCTAAAGCTCTCCTGCAACAGCAATGGATTGAGCGAATCAATGCTGATGTTTGGATTTTAACCGAGACGAGTCCGGAAATTTCTCCGGGAGGTGATTACTACTCCATCTTTAGTCAAGCCGGGACAGGGGCAGATAGTGCCCACCATTGTCGAGTTCAAATCTGGGTGCGAAATCAACCTCTTACCCCCGTCATCACCCGTGATCCCGATACCAGTGTCTGTGGCCTGGTGGAATTGACCCAGAGGCGATCCTGGCTGATCTACGGTATGGTTCTACCTTTACCGGACAATCCCTACCCCGATACAGCCCACGAACAGGCTTTTATGGCCGCTCTGATGGACAGGCAAGCTGACTGGCAACAATTACAAGCTACCTATCCGGAGGCCCTGCTAATTGTGGCGGGGGATTTTAATCAGGATTTGAATGTCTTACCTTACTACGGCTCGCGCCGCAATAAGCAGGGCCTACGCCAGGCTCTGGCGGCAGCCAATCTGGACTGCCTGACCTTTGGAGATAATGACCCGGTGCGCCGCTTGATTGATGGACAGCACTCCAATATTGATCATATCTGCATAGCCCACAGTCAGGGAATTCAACTCCAGCACACCTTTGCCTGGCCCGATAGCCTGGAAAACTTACGGGGGATTTCCGATCATTTTGGCGTTGGCGTCGAGTTTTTTCAGGCTGATGGTCCTTCGCTGTAGTTAGGGGGCTGGAATCACTGGTTGAATCTGTATCAATCAGCCGAATAGCAGTCAGAATAGAAGATAGAATCTGCTGCTGTCTGGGTGAATGATCACGACTCCTGATCCAGAACTTAAAACCAGCCTCTCCCAATCTACGGCCATGGGGCTAACCCCTTGGCTCCATCGCCTGCGCTCCAGTCCAGACAGTATTTTGTTGTTACTGGCGGTTTTAATTGGTAGCGGTACTGGCCTGGGAGTAGTGCTATTTCGCAGCTTAATTCAGGGAACTTACTACCTGATGTTTAGCCCAGTACTGGGCCAACTATCGGCCTGGGGGCACTGGACCCTGGGGCTGATTCCCCTGGCGGGGGGACTAGTTGTTGGGCTAATGCGGTGGCAGTTAAAGGATTTTGGCCCCGGTTTAGCGGCTCTACTATCTACTCTGCGGGATGGTCGGCCAGTCAGCCTGGTCAAATCCTTGAGCAAAATGGTGGCAGCTGCAGTTTCCCTAGGGAGTGGTGCCTCCCTCGGCCCCGAGGGGCCGAGTGTGGAAATTGGTGCCAACGTTAGTATTGGCCTGGGTCAGGCCCTCAAGGTATCCCAAGAGCGTCAGCACCTTTTATTGGCCGCCGGAGCGGCGGCGGGTTTGGCTGCCGGGTTTAATGCCCCGATCGCTGGGGTATTTTTTGCCCTGGAGGTGGTCCTGGGTGTAACCTCCGTTGCTTCTAACGCCAGTGTTATTTTATTGGGGGCGGTGGTCGCCGCCTGGATTACCCAGATTAGTCTGGGGGCCAAACCAGCCTTTGCCTTACCCGCCTATGAAACCCGCAGCCTGCTAGAGTTACCTCTCTACCTTGGCCTGGGAGTGCTGGCCAGTCTGGTTTCCTTGTTCTTTGGACGGGCCATTAGGATTGCCCAAAGGTCATTTCAGGGAAAGGTTAGGGGATTGACCTGGTTAGCTAAAATCCCCCAGGCGTTGCACCCACTACTGGGGGGGCTGGCGATTGGGGCGATCGCCCTGAAATATCCCCAAATTCTGGGGGTGGGCTACGAAACGGTGGAATCTATCCTGCAGGATGTACAGCTACCCCTGCAATTTGTGGCGACCTTACTGATACTGAAGTTGATCATGACGGCAATCAGTTGCGGCAGTGGTTTTGTCGGCGGTGTCTTCGCCCCAGCCCTCTTCCTGGGGGCGTCCCTGGGTTCCGCCTATGGTAAGCTGCTGGCCATTGCCCTGCCCCAACTAGAATCCTACATTGCCTCCCCGCCGGCCTACGCCATGGTGGGTATGGCAACGGTCCTGGCCGGTACGGTGCGAGCTCCCCTAACGGCTATTCTGCTATTGTTTGAACTCACCCGGGATTATCGCATTGTGCTACCTCTGATGGCGGCGGTTAGTCTTAGCACCTGGCTAATGGAGCGGCTCCAAGGTCCCCCCCTGATGCCGATGGAGAATCAGGACAACGGGATGGAATAGCGCTGCAAAAGCCAGTAACCGACCCCAGTTTGAAGGTGGCTACCGCCCTTACCCCCGCACCCCTGGTGCTGGAGGGTCATACCAGCTTGGAAACTGCCGCCCAAGCCCTAAGTTGCCAACGCTGCCGCTGTGCCCTGGTGGTAGATCAACATCAGCTGATCGGTATTCTTACCCTACAGGACACCATCCGTCTGCTGCATCGAGTTAAGGATGGCACCGATCCTCCTTCCCAACTCCAGGAACCCATCCACAACCTCTGCTCTACCGAGCTTCAGCAAGCCTATCAGGAAGAAACCTTGACAGAGGCGATCGCCCGTATGGTCACCCGGGGACTACATCAACTCCCCGTCTTAACCCAAGACTCTCCCCACCGTTTAGTAGGTTTATTGACTCAAGAGGGCATTAGCCTGGCCTCCAGCCTGGCCCAGATTGATCAACTCATACAGTCACTGGAGACCAACCAGACCCAAGCGCCCCTAGATCAATTGGTAGACCCCCTCAGCCCTGCCCTGCTGGAGCTAGAACCCTTACCGGCAGATAGTACCCCCGTAGTGGTGTAGGACTCACTGGTACAAGAACCATCTTCCCCTGCCTCCAGGAAGGACCCAGCCTATGGCTTGGTGGGCCGACCCCGAAGCCTGGGCACCCTAGGGGTAAATAGCTTGGGAATTATGGTTTATGGGGATGGGGCAGTGGGGACGAAATCCGATTTTGAGTCTATTTCTAGCGGCACCCTGCCCTCTTTGTCAGCGATCCACGGTCAATTCCCTCTGCCCCTCCTGTGACCGACAATTACGTCAATGTCAGTTATCTACCCCTTTGCAGTCTGGCAAATCTGACCTGCCTGTGATTAGCTGGGGACAGTACGAAGGTTCCCTAAAACGGATGATCGGGGTTTTCAAATACGATGGCCAACGGGATCTAGCCCGATGGCTGGGTCGAGAACTGGGTCAAACCTGGCAACATTACCGACCCGCTGCACCAGCGGCGACCATCACCCTGCTGCCCATTCCCCTACACCCCAGTAAGCTTCAGCAGCGGGGCTTTAACCAGGCCGAGTTACTGGCGGTCTGGGTGAGTCGCATCAGTGGCGTACCCCTGTGTCCTCAAGGTCTATGGCGGGTGCAGGCGACCCAGGCTCAGCACAGTCTGACGCGCAGAGCTCGCCAGCAAAACCTGGCCCAAGCCTTTGCCGTTAACCCCGCCCAGCTAGGGTATCTGCAGCAGCGATCGGTGTGGCTAGTGGACGATATTTTTACCACTGGCGCTACGGCCCAGGCAGTAACCCAGGTTTTAAGATCAAAGGGAGTTAGGGTGGCAGGTATTTGCACCGTGGCCAGAGCCGAAGCATGGCAGGCCGTCATCCCGCCAGATCGATCTGGATATCGCTAGCCTGTCTGTAGGCGGCAAGCTTTGTAAGAATTTGTAATGGAAACCCTCGCCAAATCAGTCTAAGTTAACCATTAAAGTGTTTTAAAAATAATTCAGGTTGAGAGTGAGAGCTTTAGTATGACTAATTTATCGTCCGAACTGCGTGAAGGCACCAAAAAAGCTCACACCATGGCAGAAAATATGGGCTTTGTTCGCTGCTTTTTGCGGGGAGTTGTAGAAAAGCAGTCCTATCGTAAGCTGGTGGCCAATTTCTACTTCATCTACGGAGCCATGGAAGAGGAGTTGGAGCGCTATAAAGATCATCCTGTAGTCTCCACCGTATATTTTCCTGAACTGCATCGTAAGGCTTCCCTGGAAACCGACCTGGCCTATTACTACGGTCCCACCTGGCGCGACCAGATTAGCCTTACCGAAGGTGGTCAGGCCTATGTGAACCGGTTGCGCCAGGTAGCCAATACTCAGCCTGAGCTACTGGTGAGCCACTCCTATACCCGCTATATCGGTGATCTATCGGGGGGCAAATTCTCAAGGGGATTGCCCAGCGAGCCATGAATTTGAACGATGGCCAGGGCACAGCCTTCTACGAGTTTCCCGAAATTCCTGATGAGAAGGGGTTCAAGGCTCGTTATCGTCAATCCGTTGACCAGGCACCCCTAGCCGATGACACGATCGCCCAGATTGTCCAGGAGGCTAACGATGCCTTTGGCCTCAATATGGTGATGTTCAAAGAGTTGGAAGGTAATCTGATCAAGGCGATCGGGCAAATGCTGTTTAACAGTCTGACCACCCGTACCCGGCGGGGTAGTACCGAACTGGCGACGGCGGCAGGCTAGACTGCCCTGACTGTATCCCAGGGATGAGGGGTTAGAGGGGGTAATCCATCGAGTTCATCGGATCGGGGGCAAAGGCCAACCACAGGGGAAACTGTAGCAGGGCCAGGTTGATAACAGCCTCAGCTTCGTCCACCACGATCAAGGGTAATCCTCCTTCCCGGGTCAGGCGTTCGGCCCGTTGAGCCAGGGGTTCGGGGGCGTCAAATAGCATGACCCCCTGACCTGTGCCAAAATTGACCCGAGAAATGCCCAGGCAATCCTGTAGGCCCCGACGCCAATCTCCCAAGCGTTCTGGGCTGTTGGAAAGCACCAGGGTGTGTAAACGATTGCCGTAAAGAGTGTATAAAATCGAAATTACCGCTGAGGCGACCAGAACATTTTGCAAGCGGCTACCCATGCTCTTAATGGCCCCTCGCCCCCCTGGCTAAAAAACCAGTTGGACACCCGATCAGCGTGGATGGGTTCAAAGGTGCGTCGGAACTGCCAGGCCGACCCGTAGTAGTCCGGTCGCATGCGGTACTGGTCTAGCAGGCTGCGAATGCGATCGCTCTGGTCCTCAAAGGTGTTAGCGACAAATCCTGGAGTTGACTGGCCGGGCCCAGCTTGACCGGTGGGTGGCGGTAGGGTGGCGGGGCGATCGGGGGCTGGGGGCGGAGCCTGGGGAGCAAGATTAAGCTGTTCGGCGGCGGTCACCAGGTCCTGCAAGCTACCCACCAGGTAATCTTTAAAGCCCTGCAAGCGCATGGCCAGATCCTGAGAAGTACCGGCAAAGGTAGAACGCATTTCTGCCTGAATGCGTTCCTGGCGTCGTTCGAGCTTTTCGATTTCCAGTTGTAGAGTCCGCTGACGTTGTTCTAAATCGACGGTCCCCTTGGCAATCAGGCGCTTTCAGATCAGCCTGCAACTGACCCATCTGATCGGTGGTCAAACCTCGGGCAGTCCCCTGTAGGTCGGCAATGGTGCGCTTCAGATCGGCTTCCTGCTGTTTTAGGGCTTCAATGCGGCTGCTCCAGTCGGACTTAAGATCGAGGGGGCTAGAGGATTCGCCGAGCTTCGGGGAAAAGTTTAAAGGGTCTGATTTGGGTAAATCGTCAGCAGCCATGAAAATCCTTATCCAATACCGATGCCAGATATTGCCAGCCTAGCAGATTCTGGAGCGGTCTCAGGGTACTCCGGGGCAAGACCATTGGAACCACCGCAGGGCAGCAGGCCAGGTCTCCCTCCCCTTAGCCCCAAAATCCTTAGGGTTCTGCAGGGCTTTGGCGAGGACAGTGCTGCTCTAGACAGGTAATCAGCTCCGTAGGGTTAAAGAGCATGGGGAGGAAATGGATGCTGTTAACTTCCCGAAAGTAAAACAGAATCGGTAGAGGCGGCCAAAACACCTCCCAGTGCTGCCAGTCAGCGTAGGGAAAATGGCGAATCTGGGTTTGTTGGCGGTAGACCTCCAGGGCGGTCGAGGTAAATCGTAACCTCAGGGTCAGGGTTTGAACTAACAAAAATAGGCCAAAAATACCCACCCCAGCCCCCAGCCAGAGTTGTAACCAGAGTAAGGGCAGGGCTAAGGCTATCACCGTCACAGGTATCCGATAATGGGGGGTAAGTTCGGTAGTGGGCAGGGAATTGGAGGAAGACATAGGCAATAGGGCAATTAAGCTAGATTTTATTATGAAACTAGCTGGAATCACCATCGCCTGGGCTGGCCCGGCACCGGCCCTAGGGCGATACAAACAAGCTCTCACCCAGGCCCTAGAAAAGCGGTGGGTCAGCCCCGCCTATAGCGGCTGGTTGCTGCTGGCCCTGGCAATGTTTTTCTTTGCTGCGGCTACCAATACCCTGGCAGGGTGGCTCTACGTAATTAGTGGTGTCATGCTAGCTTTACTAGCGATCGCGGCCAACCTCAGCCGCCGCCATCTTCAGGGCCTGGTTTTAGAACGGCGGCCCATCCAGCCCACCATGGCAGGAGAAACCCTGGTGCTGGCAGTGCGTTTGCATAATTCCCAGGCCTCGATGAAGGGACCGTGGCAATTAATCAATCCAGTGCCCACTGGCCTGGGAACGATGCTCCCTGTGGCGGTAGAAACCCTGGCACCCGCCCAAACCCGGTTGCTATCCTATTACTTAACCCCCCAGCAGCGGGGACTCTATAGCTGGTCCTGCCTCAGCCTACGCACCGCCGCCCCCCTGGGATTATGCTGGAGTCAAAGACAATGGACAGCCCCGGCCACGGTGCTGGTCTATCCCCAGGTTTTAGCCCTGCGCCAGTGTCCTTGGTTAGAGAGGTTGGGACAGAGTTGGGGAACCGCTGCCGCCAATCGCCGCTGCTTCAGATAGTCGCCAGGAGGGCACGACGCGATCGCTACGCCCTTACCGCTGGGGTGATCCTACCCGCCTCATCCACTGGCGCAGCAGTGCCCGCTACGGTAGTTTTCGGCTCCGGGAAATCGAGCCCCCTAGCCAGCCAACCAGCCCTGTCCTGGCCCTCAATACCACGGCCCCCTGGTCAGCGTCGGACTTTGAACAGGCGGTAATAGCCACAGCCTCCCTTTACCACTATCTAGTACAACAGGGCTGGCCAGCCCGCCTGTGGTTACCCTCGGGTATCGCGTCGGGCACCAGGTTGGAGGAGCGATCGGCGGTTCTATCTGCCCTGGCCACCGTTCTGCCTGGTCCCGGCCCTACCCTGGCGACCCTACCCCCATCTCCCCTGGTGTGGATTACTACCGGATCCCAACCTACTCCCACCCTACCGCCAGGTAGTGGTCAACTGATTTGGGGAAAAGCCCAGCTATCTAAACCCAGCCCAGAAGATCAAAACCACCGCTGGATCGATGCTCAACTACCCCTAATTAATCAACTAGAGACCGACGGCACACCGCTACAGTCAGCCCTACTGGCGGATGCTACGGTAGAAAAGGAATTACCACAGCCGCAGGTATAGCCCGCCTGGGGATTGATGAAGCGAAATCCACCCCCCATTAAATCCTCGGCATAGTCAATGGTTAACTCTTCAATGTGGGGCAGCAGGGCGGTAGGAACGACAATCTCTATCTCGCCGCAACTCAGGCTGGTGTGCTCTGGGCTGAAGGACAGTTCAGGCCCAACTGGGCTGAGACAGTAGGTCCAATCCGCACATCCCCCGGCCTGCAAATCAAGGCGCACCTGATGGGCCAGGGCGGCCGATTTTTTGAGTAGTCGCTTCAACTCTTCCAGGGCGGCTGGACGCAGGTTAATCATGGCGATAATTGAGGTTAGGCCAGAACGTTAAAAAATAAAGTTCATCCATCCAAAGTAAGGCGAGCCAACCCTAGCAACCCATCTAACCCAAGTCCCCCTGGCTGGGGCTGGTAGCCAAACCAGAACAGCATTGACATTTTATTGTATCAGCGGCTCGCGCCCCCCTCCAGTCTGGCGATCGCCTGACCAATGCCATTATGCTGGCCACCAGTTCAGCAACAAGAATTAACCAGCCAGGCTGGTTAACGTTAATTGGTCAGGGTAATTTCTTGCACTACATGCTTCTGGCCAGCATCGCCATCAATGATTTGCTCTTTTACCGTGGCAAAATTAATCTTAGCTAGATCAATCATGCGAACTCCGCGGTTACTCATGGTGTGAAAGTAGTAACGCCGATTGGTGAGATCGGAGGCGACGGTGATCTGAGTCGCACTTTCAATATCCTGGGGGGTTCTACCCTGTGGGGCGGTTACCCCAACTGGAATACTAAAGCTATCGAGAATGCGGAAGGCTTCGAAAACCGCATCCTCTGATGTGGCCAGGGGGCGCACCGTGGCGGTCAGGGCGGCAGCCCGAACAAACCGGGAAGGAGGGGTAAAATCACCAGGTAGACCTACCAGGCCAGCCCCCCCGCCAAAGGGGGAAAAGGTAAAGTTGTCAATGGTTAACGGCTTGGGCTGCTGGGTACTGAGGTTAATGTAATTACGCAGATTGGTCAGTTGCCAGTCGTAGGTAGGGGAATTGGTGATGATGCCCCGGAAGGTGTCATAGACCTTAACCTCTCCACCATTAACAATTTCGATGACAATGCTGGCCCCGGTAGAGTCAGCAATCTTCCAGTGAAAGGGCAGGGGGGCACCGCCAAAACGGGGGTCCTCCACATTCACCACCACCACCTGGCGGAGATTTTGTTTGACTTCCTCTACGGTTTGGAAAGACGACAGCAGCCACTGCATGAAGTCCCCCACACTCATGGAGTTACTGGCCTTGGCTGGCTCAAATTTGTGGTAACTGGCATAGCCAGGAAAATAGTAAACACCCACATACAGACCCTTTTCGTTCATGGCGTCTGGGCCATAGGGTTAATCGTAGGCAGCCACCGATACAAAGCCAAACTTTCCAGTCCAGGCCTTACCATTGTTGCCCTCCGGAGTTTGGGCATGGTAGGACCTATACTTAATCTATGCTCACTATTGACGAAGAATTAGGTATTTATCTTAGAGGTTTTCTCCAGAATCCTGATGAAGGCGTAGGTTAAGAAACTGGTGTTTGATCAAATTTGGTTTTGTGGCAGAGTAGAAAGTTGATTTTTCACCCTGTAGCATCCCCCAAGGACTACCCCCATGACCACAGCGCTTCCCCCTGACCCGCGGGATTCGAACCTTTGGCGTTCTAATCGCCGACTTAGTCGTCAGATTGATTTTCTGGTCAGGGCTATCTGCTTTGTCTTTGCAGCTATTTCAATCTTGACCACCCTGGGGATTGTGCTTACCCTGGTTTTCGAAAGTCTTGACTTTTTTCTGGACCCCTACTTTCGTCAGGCCCTGTGGCTAGAACAACTGACCAACTCTATCGCCCATGGTGCGGGCAGTCAGGCCCAGTCCCTTAGGGATCAAGTTGAGGCGATCGACCCCCGGCAGTTGGTGGAGCGGGCTAAGGCCATGGGGTTGACAGCCCCTGGGGCAGGGGCTGGTGTTGCCTACGCCCTCAAGCAGTTTTTCACCGATACCCGCTGGACTCCTCTCTTTAAGCAGGCTGACTTTGGCATTTTTGTGCTGATCAGCGCCACCTTGATGACTACGGCGATCGCGATGGTAGTGGCCATTCCCCTGGGCCTCCTAATTGCCATTGCCCTGAGTGAGTACGCCCCACCCTCCCTCCGTCAGCTAATTAAGCCCGTTCTAGAGCTAATTGCCGGCGTACCTTCGGTGGTATTTGGCTATTTTGCCCTGCTCACCGTTACTCCTTTCTTGAAGACGTTTATTCCTGGCATTGAGGTATTCAATGCCCTCAGTGCGGGCCTGGTATTGGGAATCTGTGTCTTACCCCTGGTGGCCTCCCTCAGCGAAGATGCGATTCATGCGGTTCCCGAGGATCTGCGTCACGCCGCCCTGGCCATGGGGGCAACAAAACGGGAAATGATTCAGGCGGTGGTGATGCCAGCC
Source organism: Nodosilinea sp. LVE1205-7 (assembly GCA_041879365.1). Classification (GTDB taxonomy): domain Bacteria; phylum Cyanobacteriota; class Cyanobacteriia; order Phormidesmidales; family Phormidesmidaceae; genus Nodosilinea. The sequence continues at coordinate 1,369,933 of CP089923.1, forward strand.
GCCATTTCCGGTATTGTTGCTTCAATTATTCTGGCTTTGTCCCGGGCAATTGGGGAGACTATGATTGTGAGTTTGGCCGCTGGGCAAAATCCCCAACCCATTGACGCCAGCTTCAACTTTCTTAACCCCCTGATACCGGTCATGACCATGACCAGTTTTATTGTTCAGGTGAGTCAGGGCGACGTGCCCTTCGGCACCCTGCCCTATAAAACTATCTTTATTGTGGGTATGGCTCTATTTGTGCTGACCCTCAGCTTGAATATTGTCAGCTACTGGTTTGTGCGCCGCTTTCGAGAGAAATACGACTAATGGCCAATCCCCTATCCCAGCCCGGTGATCGGGCCCAATCGATAACTTTTACCGCTTCCCTGTCCCAGCGCAAAACCCTGGGGGGGCTGTTTCAACTGCTGGCCTGGATCGCTACGGTCCTGGCAATCGCTGTTCTGGCCTGGTTACTAGTGGATGTGATCCAGCAGGGTTGGCATCGACTGGATTGGCAATTTCTCACCAGCTTTCCGTCCCGGCGGGCCGCCAAAGCGGGCATTGTGGCCCCCCTGGCGGGCACCTTTTGGATCATGATCATCGTGGCGTTGGTTTCCTTTCCCATGGCCGTGGGGACTGCCCTATACCTGGAGGAATTTGCCCGGGATAGCTGGTTTACCCGTTTAATTGAAATTAACATTAACAACCTGGCGGGCGTCCCCTCCATCATCTATGGTCTGTTGGGCTTGACCGTCTTTGTGCGGATTATGGAACCGATTACCGGGGGGCGATCGCTGATCGCTGGAGCCCTAACCCTGGCCCTGCTGGTGTTACCCATTATCATTGTGGCCGCGCGGGAGTCCCTGCGGGCAGTACCTGACACTCTTCGCATGGCCGGTTTAGCCATGGGGGCAGCCGCTGGCAGGTGGTCTTGGCCCACGTCTTGCCTACCGCCATGCCTGGGATTTTAACCGGTATGATTTTGGCCCTATCCCGGGCGATCGGTGAAGCGGCACCCCTGGTCGCCCTGGGCGCCCTTGCCTTTGTGCCCTTTACCCCTGGCTGCACCAAGGAGTTTCCCTACTTTAATCCAGGGGATATCCTGCGCTGTCCAAAGGATCTGCTCCATAGCACCTTCACCGCCATGCCAATTCAGATTTTTAACTGGGTCGGCCGTCCCCAACCGGCCTTCCATGACAATGCGGCGGCGGCCATTATTGTGCTGATGATCATGCTTTTGGTGATGAATGGGGGGGCGATCCTTTGCGTAATCGCTCCAGTCAGTCTAGCGGCAAGCCCTGACTGGTTGAGCCTTAACCCCTAGTTAACCAAAACTGACTCAATTCTTATTCCTTTCATCAGGGTTTCTTAGGTTTGCTTCCCTAAACTCTGCAATGGTGAATTAATTATTCTTCAGAGGCCACGGAGAGCGTTCCATGAAATTGAGCAGACAAAAATTTAGCCATTATGCCCTGGCTGGCGTGCTAACCCTGACTGCCGCCCTAGGAGTTGGCGCAACCAGTGCCCTATCCCAAAGTTCCACCACTATTAAAGTCGACGGCTCCAGTACGGTTTACCCCATTTCCGAGGCCATGGCCGAAGAGTTTATGAAGGCAAACTCCGGCACTCAGGTGACTGTGGGTGTTTCCGGTACGGGCGGTGGCTTTAAGAAATTCTGTGCTGGCGAAACTGACATTTCTAACGCCTCTCGCCCCATCAAAAAATCTGAAATTGAGGCCTGTAAGGCTAAGGGCATTGAGTATACCGAAATTGAAATTGGTAAAGATGCCATTACCATCGTGGTGAACTCTAAAAATACCTGGCTCACCGACATCACCACCGCCGAGTTGAAGAAGCTGTGGGAACCAGAAGCCGAAAAGAAAATTATCACCTGGGACGAGGTCAACCCCAAGTGGCCCAAGAAAGAATCAAGCTCTACGGCCCAGGTACCGACTCGGGCACCTTTGATTACTTTACCGCTGCCATCGTTGGGGTAGAAGACTTTAGCCGGGCTGACTATACCGCCACTGAAGATGACAACATTATCGTCAATGGGGTTGTCGGCGATGAGGGTGCTCTAGGCTATTTCGGCTATGCCTATTTTGTACAGAACAAAGGCAAATTGAATGCCGTCAAGGTGAATGGGGCCATGCCCTCTCCTGAGACCATTAATAACGGAGCCTACCATCCTCTGGCTCGCTCCCTCTACATCTACGTCAAGAAGTCCAGTCTCTCTGGTAATCCTAAGGTGAAGAGCTTTGTAGAGTTTACTCTCAAGAATCCCACCATCATTTCTGACGTAGGTTACGTGCCTTTGCCAGAAAGTCGTTACACTGCGGCCCTGAATAAGCTGTAAATCTCTGGCAGGGTAGGGGTTTAAGTTAACCCTAAAATTTATCTGGGGTATGGGTGTTAGACCAGGCTATGCCACTGCAAAGCTGTCAATGGCCTTTTCTAACGCCCCCTCAACAACTTAAATCACCTACCTACCCTGGCTGGCAATTTTCATGATGACCTGAGTAGTCTGGACCCAGTTCCATAATTCTGTCGATTTCCCCCTATGGAAGCACTCGCCCAGCCTCGACCATCTGCTTCTTTTCTATCTCGAATTAAGTATCTGGTAGCCCCTCTCCTGGTTGCTTCCCTGGGTATCCATGGTCTCTTGCTGCTGCTTCCCCTACCCCCCAAGGCTAAGCCCGAGCCCCCCAAGGAAGAAAAGCCAAAGGACGAATTTGTCGATTTACTGAGCCTGGGTAAGATCGCTCCACCCCAACCCAAGCCGCCCCAGGTTAAGCCCCAGGCCGCGCTGCCCCCCGCACCCAAACCAGCAGTTGCACCTTCTTCTGGACCTCGTGTGGTCATTCCTGGCCCTAAACCGCCCATTCCTCCCCCTCCCCAGGCTACTCCCCCTCACCCCCTGGCCCTACCCCCCCGTAGATGCCCAGGCTGCCCAGGCCGGCCAGTCCCAGCAGGCCGTGGAATTAGCCAATAGCTTGAGCCGCGGAACCGGCCAGAGCGATTACGATATTACCGCTAAGGCCTTTCCTGGCCAGGCCTACAATTTACCCCATGGCATTAAGGATTGGTCACCCCAGCAGCAGGCCTGTTTTTTTACCCAGGTTGATCCTACGGCCTATGCTCTCCGCCCTGGGGTTGCCAGTTTGCGCTATCTATCCCGCAATGTCGAGCTGATCGAAAGCCAGGATTTACCCCAGAGCTTTTCTGGTTTTCAGGTCAATAGCATTGGCGGGGGCTACTGTAATTATCCCCTCTTCCAGGTTTCCCAACCCGGCAAGCCACCCCTGTTTGTTTCTATTGTCGGTATTGGCGTTGGCTCGGCAGGCCACGAGGCCACCGGTCTGGTGATTCTGTGGGCCACCGATCCGCGTTCAGGTTAAACCCCAGCAGGCCCGGTAGCCTCTGCTAATATATGGTTTATTGATATTGCCATATTGGTGGCAGGCTCGATCATCACTCTATGTACCCTTAGTTGCTGTTTGGTATGACCTCCTCCGTTAATCTTCCTAAGACTTCTAGGCCCCTCTGGCAAACTATGGCAGCTCCTATGGTGTTGGCTTCTCTGGGGCTCCATGGTTTATTTATGTTGGTACCCCTGGGTCAATCTAAGGAAGGGGCCATTCCTCCCCCGATCCAGAAAAAGACAGTGTGGCCATTACTCGAACCCTACCAGCGGCGGCCGCCAATCCTGCGGCGTTAGCCACCACCAACCCAGCTCTGGTAAATGCACCCCTACCAGCCCCTGGGGCGATCGGGGCTACGGTTAAAGCCGGGGGGCGATCGGGGCCGCAATAGGAGGCCCGGCAGCGCCCACAAGGTCTCGGCCAACCAGGGCTCGTACAGCCCCTACTACTGAGGCACCCAGGTCCGAAACGGCCTCTCCAGCGGTTAACCCCGTCAGTTCCTTACCACTGGAGACCACCAAACCACCGGTGACCCCCGCCCGCCCTGCCATTGACCCCAATCTGGGACAACGCCTGCTGGCCTATGCCGCTAATCTGCAACTGCCTGGAGAGCGAATCAACCAGTTGAGAAGTTATATCTTGCAGCGTTTTGGTTATAGCGAGGCAGTTACCCATCGAGATGTTTACAATAGCAACCTGAAGCAATGGGAAAGCCTGATTCAACAGCAAACCGGCATCTCTGATCTGACCGCTGAAATAGACCGGAGTCAATTGTCAATTACCTATCAACAGAGGGTCTGTCTGAGGGCTGAACCTGGTGAAGCCCGCGTTGGCGTTTTAGTTAACCCCGATGGTAGTCAACGTCAGGAACCGGTTTTACTTCGCAGTTCCGGCTATGCAGTCCTGGATCAAGAGGCGGTAGAACTGGTAAAGCGCCATAACTTTGGCCCAGCCCCTACCCTTAAGGCCTATACTGTTCCCGTTAAAAATCGCCTTGATTACGGTCGTCAGCCCTGCATAGGACGGTAAATTTTACCGAATTGGCAGGTGATAGTTTAGTTTCACAACCCAGTCAGGGGAATAGTTGTTACTGTGTTCCACACAGCATCTTGAATTATTGTTGCTAGATTATTACTGATGGGTTGGTATTCACTAGGAACAGGTAACCCAACTGGGTTTTGTTTGAAAATAGTCGCATAAAATGTGGTAGCTGCAATATAGGATCCAATATTATCCAGATGAATAGTGTCCTTATAAATGTCGGTAATACGTCCATAGCCTGGGACTAAGCCACCCATCATTAATTGATCCAGTTTTTGCATAACGTGACCGACGGGAATCATGTAAAAGCTTAAATTCTTTTCTGTTTCTGTAGATCGTAATGTTGTCGTTAAAGTCTCATAGTAATTCTTGGTCATATTAGTCCAGTCCCAATTACCCGTGTAGGACTTATTCCATTTAGTTTGCCAATCCTCTGTGCCATTAGTATCAGGCCACTGAGCGTAAATATAAACAGCAGTGTTTTTTTGAGGATTTAATAGGGCCAAATATTTGTGGATAGTGTCCATATCGGTGGGCAAAAGCCGACAGAAAGGCTGCAAAGTAATAGCATTCCAAGTGTAGTTCGGCAGGGCGTTATTGTAGTAACCATAGGGCTCTTGTTGAAAGCCATTGGTCGGGTGGTCATAGGTCCAATCTAAGGATGAACCTGGGATCATATGACGTCCCCAATCGAGGTTTAAGCCTCGACTTTGGGCAAGAGTTGCGAGCCCTGAGTATCGTACTTGATCTGTCAAACTATTGCCAATCATGTAAAGGCTAAAGTTAGATCTATTTTCGTCATCGTTGAGGATAGTGCCGATAGCAGTGGCAGTGGTAATTGTTGCGCCGTTGGTGGGGCCAGAGAGGGTAACGGTAAAGTTTTCGTCGGGTTCTACGGTAGTATCTCCCTGCACATTGACCGTAATCAGTTTGCTGGTATCCCCAGCGGCAAAGCTAACCGTGCCGCTGGGGAAGCTGCCGCCAAAGTCCGTCGCATTGGCGGGGTTGGTGCCACTACCGGTGACCGCCCAGCTAACATCATTGACCCCGGTGGTATTGCCACTGCGGGTAAGGGTAAAGGTAAAGGCTTTAGTGCCACTATTGCCCTCGGTCTGGCTGGCATTGGTGGGGGCGATCGCCAGGGTGGCAGGAGCGACGTCATCGTTGAGGATAGTGCCGATAGCAGTGGCAGTGGTAATCGTTGCGCCGTTGGTGGGGCCAGAGAGGGTAACGGTAAAGTTTTCGTCGGGTTCTACGGTAGTATCTCCCTGCACGTTGACCGTAATCAGTTTGCTGGTATCCCCAGCGGCAAAGCTAATCGTGCCGCTGGGGAAGCTGCCGCCAAAATCCGTCGCATTGGCGGGGTTGGTGCCACTACCGGTGACCGCCCAGGTAACATCATTGACCCCGGTGGTATTGCCACTGCGGGTAAGGGTAAAGGTAAAGGCTTTAGTGCCACTATTGCCCTCGGTCTGGCTGGCATTGGTGGGGGCGATCGCCAGGGTGGCAGGAGCGACGTCATCGTTGAGGATAGTGCCGATAGCAGTGGCAGTGGTAATCGTTGCGCCGTTGGTGGGGCCAGAGAGGGTAACGGTAAAGTTTTCGTCGGGTTCTACGGTAGTATCTCCCTGCACGTTGACCGTAATCAGTTTGCTGGTATCCCCAGCGGCAAAGCTAATCGTGCCGCTGGGGAAGCTGCCGCCAAAATCCGTCGCATTGGCGGGGTTGGTGCCACTACCGGTGACCGCCCAGCTAACATCATTGACCCCGGTGGTATTGCCACTGCGGGTAAGGGTAAAGGTAAAGGCTTTAGTGCCACTATTGCCCTCGCTTTGGCTGGCATTGGTGGGGGCCACTGTTACCACGGGAAAAGTATTGGGGTTGTCACTACTAACAATAAAGTTATCTAGCCAGATATTCTGATTTCTGCTACCTAAAAGGAAAGGAGTAATTCGCTGAGTACCGGCTGTAATGGTCAAACTCTTTAAGTTTAGCCAGGTAGTAGAAGCTGTAAACTTTTGCACCTTAGATGCGGGGTCAATGCTTCTGGTATAAATGACTGCATTATCTTTAGAGTTATCGCTAAAGGTTGCGGTAACTGTGGCCTCAGCTCCCTTTAAGTCGTTGAAGTATTCGAAGGAAAAGAGATTAAAAGAGCCTCCACCTATCCGAGTCAGGGTCATAGAGTTACCAAAACCCGTGCTACTACTAATAACTTTACTGGGAAACGGCGCAGTCATCACTTTGAATACCATTGTTACTGGTGAGGCGATAACCGTTTTCATCAATGGAGTTAGCTAGTATGCCTGAATTTAGACTTTCAAAGGAGAGAACGGTAGTGATAGGTGGCATAGGTAGACAACAAAAAATTAATAAAATGCTCTCTAGTCAAGGAATCGAAGAAATATCGGAGTATAAATTTGAACATGCTGATTAGGCTGCTCAAATAGTCAAAAGACCTTAATCTCTAATGATATCTATGATCTTCATTCAAAATATTCTTTAGGGTAATATTTTGTTGAATGAGATAAGCATATCATTTTTTACATTAATCTAGGTATTTAAACGGAATTTTTTTATGGAAAATTCATTATTCCTGAATTAAGAGATTTGAAGGAGCTTTATGTCGAGCATCTGTCCAAGTCTTAGCGGGGGACCATGGGGCGTGGCCTCGCCTGTAGACCAACACCTTGAAGGAGAGTGTTTACGAACATTAGCCACGCCCCAGTCTGGGGTGACGGTGGCAAGCAGCCTGGTGAAGGAGAGCTTTATGGTTATCACCACAGGGATATTTTTCTCCGGCAGAATAAATCTGGTTAAACCCTGAAATTTACCTTGAATTCGGTGAGTCTTTAATTGATTCAGTAATTGATTCAGTTGCATTAGGTGTCACCAGGCAGCTAAAGCCCCTTATTGATAGGGTTAGCCCTGCTGAGCAATACCTGCCTATAAAACAACCGCTATCAAAGCCCAGACCTATAAGGCCAGGGCCTCCAGACGCTGCTCCATCTTTGTCCAGCTCAGGGATTGTTCCACGTACTGGGGATTTTCTGGTTGGTAAGGAGCCGCCACAATATCAATGCTAATAATTTCCGCACCTTCTGGTAAAACCACAACATCAGGATCAAAGGCGGTAGGACGGGTTAGGGAACTGGAAAACCCCCGAAAAATAACTATCTCCTCCTCCTCCCCAGCCACCAGCCCATGGATAAGCAATACCTGCTGGCGATTTTTCAGGGTGTACTGCTCCAGACGCCAGATTGGGGTCATAGCCATCCTGTATTGCTAACGCAGTGCCTGTCTACCCTGTTTACCCAGGCGCACAAATACAAACCAGATCAGACAGGCCAGGTAAATTAGCAGCCCCACAATTCCAAAAAAACCTAAAAAGCCATTGCTGTAATGGCCATGGAAATATTGCCTGTAAAGTAGGGGGGGCTCTAACCAGGTTTGACACTGGGGATTAGCAAATTGGGAACCGCCAAAGCTGCAACCCAGGAAGGAAATCAAAATAGCAGCACCGATCGCGTTGTAGAAGGTGACCGACCAGCGCCAGGCACTAAAGCTAAGTTTAAGGGCAGAATCGGGTTGTTCATCGATTTCTTCGTTGAGATCCACCCAAAACCACAGGGCCACAGGAATTAAAATTCGGGCCATCAGCGCGGCGAGGAAACTGATCTGAAAACCACCAATCATTAAGTACACCGTCACCATCAGCAGACTGGCGACTTTCCAGTAGATGGTAAATAAATGGTGAATTGGCTCGTTTTTCCTTACCAGAGCCCAAATCATTAGAACCAGGGGCAGCAGCACGGTAAATAAAACCGCTAAACGGTAATCAGTCCAGACCAGCGATCGCAACAGAGAGGATTCCAACATAACTGGAGCTTTAGCAAATAGAGCGGTCATTCTAACAGCGCCAACCCAATAGTCCCCAGCCCTGGTCATCACCATGGTGGGATCATGACCCCAATGACCCTATGGGAGCTTCAAGGACAATAAAGGGTATCGCGGGTATGGCGGCCAGTAACTGAGTTAGTACCGTCAGCTACGGCACACAGCATAGCATTAACCTTAGGAGCCAGCAGGACATCGGTAAAGTCTGCGCCGTCAATCTTAGTTTCCCGGAAGTCCGTATCAAAGGCGTAAGCCCCAGCCAAAATTGCATTGGTGAGATTGGCCCGACGCAATCGGGCCCCATCCAGAGTGGCACCGGTGAGGTCAGCCCCCTCCAGATTCGCCCTAACCAGGGTAGTATCAAACATTCGCACCCCTCTGAGGTTAGCGTGACTAAGATTAGCATCCGCCAGATCGGCCCGGGTGTAGTCGTTGCCCCGCAAATCCTGATTGGCCAGATCGACCATTCTAAGGTTCTGACGATCAAAACTTTCAGCCTGGGCTGGACTCAGACAAATTAACATACTGGCCATGATCATCACCAGAACTGCTCCCAGAGCAGGCCAACGTACCCGACTTGCCACCATGGTTGCTAAACAATCTAAACCCAACATTTTGAGTGTACATGGGGAGGGGAAAATTATGTTCTGAATTCTGGTCAGAACCTGGGGCACCATCAATGGAACCCTGGGGACTAAAGTAATGGACTAAATTACAAAGTCATCGGGGATGCGGGCGTTCTTTAAAATCACCACAATGCCATCGCGAATATAAAAACCCTGATCCTCCCGCTGGGCCTCTTGAACCTCACCTTTGTTGACGATCTGTACCCTGGCCCCAATCATGGCGTTTTTATCAATAATTGCATTGCGAATCAAACTATTAGGGCCAATGCCAATGGGGGGATGATGGGAACTTGAGGAAGGTGGGGGGGCATCGTAATAGTCAGCCCCTAAAATCAAACTATCCTCAATCAGGGTATCGGCTTCTACCCGGGTACGAACGCCCAAAACAGAACGACTGATACGACAGCGATTTAATTGACAGCCCTCTGCTAGCATAGACTCCGTGATCTGACAGTCAAAGATCTGGCTGGGGGGTAAGTAACGACCTCGAGTATAAATGGGGGCATCGGGATCGTAAAAGCTAAAGGGTGGATTGGGCTGCCGGGTCAGGGCCAGGTTCGCCTCGTAGAAGGCCTTAATGGTACCAATGTCTTCCCAATAGCCCTTGAACAGATAGGCTTGAAGATTATAGTGGGGAGCAGCCTTAGGAATAATTTCTTTACCAAAATCCGTACATTGGGCGTAGCGATCGAGCAGATCAATCAACACCTGGCGTTTAAAAACATAAATACCCATGGAAGCGATATAGGGTTTTTGCAGCGCCTGTTGGGGCTCTAAACCCAGGTTGGTGGTATCTACCCGCATTTGTCTAAGGGCATCACCGGTTGGCTTTTCGCTAAAGTCTACGACGCGACCGGCTGAGGTAATCTTCATCAACCCAAAGGCTGAAGCCAACTGCTCTTCAACGGGCACCACCGATAGGGTGATGTCCGCCTCAGTTTGGCGGTGATGCTCAATATAGGCGCGGTAATCCATTCGATAGAGATGGTCCCCGGATAGAATCAGATACTCATCTACATCCCATTCCTGGAATAAAGAAATATACTGCCTGACCGCATCGGCTGTGCCTTGAAACCACTGAGAGTCTCCGGGGGTTTGCTGAGCCGCCAGTACTTCTACAAAACCCTGCTGAAAGCCTCCCAAGCGATAGGTCAGAGATAAATGACGATTGAGGGAGGCGGAGTTGAACTGGGTCAGAACATAAATCTTGTAGATTTCGGAATTGATACAGTTACTCACCGGAATATCAATTAACCGATACTTACCGGCCAGGGGTACGGCCGGCTTAGCCCTGACCTTAGTGAGAGGATAGAGCCTGGTACCGGCGCCACCACCCAAAACGAGTGCCAAAACCTTTTTCATTAGATCAAATCTTCAGATAGAACTTCAGGGGACCAATAAAAATATCCAACCGGGGCGGAGGCGAGATAGAAGGCCCTCTAGGCCCTGCTTTAACCGATCAGCTCCGTCCTCAGCCTTACATTCTCAGCATAAACCGCTATGATTCTCTTTCTTTAAAATTCTGCCAACCTAGCGCCAATCCTCTTGTCCGATAGTCAACCTTTGTACCAATAGCTTTAGCCTTGGCTAACAGGGCAAAAATCCGTCATAACCTCTCCCCAAACCCTGCTTTGACCGATTAATCCTATCCCCAGCGGGCTATATCCAGTCAACCCGATGGAGTGACTCAAGCCAATAGAGAGCTGGACCAGAACGAGCATCACAGAATTAGGTAAGCACAACTCATCAACAAGAAATCCCTATTTCGAATCAAGTAAGCTAAAAGAATCACTTATTGATCGCTAGGGGCTATTTGATTAGCCCTTGAGCTATTCAGCTCATATCCTGATCACCCTCGATCTAGCCATAGCTAACCTGGGAAAGGAGTTGGCTAATTCAGATATTCAGTATGTCCATTCAAGATGGTCGAAGTCCTTACGACAGCTTTCCCGAGCTTGCCTTACTACCATCAAAGAGGGGTGACCAGATGATTTGAGGCTGGCAGAAAACTCCTCAGCCTAGAAAGGCCATGAGGGATAGCTGAAGCCGATCCATCTCAGGATCGGAAATCTTGCCATCCTGGAGCCATTCTGCCAGGACCGTACCCAGAAGTCTGACCGCACGACTTTTGCGAACGATGGCTTGAATAGCGGCCAGAGCAGCTTCTGGACTTTCGTAGGGATAACCATCCGAGAATTGAAAATCTCGATGGTGCCACCAACCTATCCAATAATGACCACGTTTCTGCAAGAAGAATTTTTCTCCCCAATAGCAGGCTTCAATCAGGGAATTGTCTCTAGCCATGGTGTCTTTGGTCATAAAAACAGCTATCACTGCGGTTGTGCAAAGCTTGAGAAAACTGATTTACAGTCTCCGACCCGGCAGTTTAAACCCCTAGCTTCTGGCCGGGGCATAGAGGATAACCTCTTGACTGGAACCAGGCCTGAAGGGATGGGATCAGTTGGGCTTTTAAAACCCTAAAAATAATCTACACCAAAATAGGCTCAAGGTAAATACCAGCAAGGCTTATAGAGTGAATTCTGTTACATCCCTTTTAGAGATTAGAAATGTAATACTCTCGGGGCTAATCTTCAACTACCTCCATCAGGGCCTCTTTAACGTGGCTGTACTGGTAGGGAAAACCAATAGCTTGGACCCGTTTGGGGAGAACCTGTTGACCCTTGAGAACTACCTGCGCCCCATCCCCTAGCATGGTTTCCAGAATAAAATCGGGTACCGGTAACCAGGAAGGTCGATTGAGAACCTGGCCCAGGGTTTTGCAAAAATCCGCCATAGGAACCGGGTTAGGAGCCGTAGCATTATAAACGCCCTCCATTTGGTTGTCTCCCGCGGCGCGAAGGATGAGATTGACCAGATCTTCTCGATGAATCCAAGAAAACCATTGTCGTCCAGTACCAATGGGGCCGCCGGCAAACAGCCGGAAGGGAGGCAACATTTTGGCAACTGCCCCCCTCTGCCGAGAACAATACCCAACCGTAAAATTACCAGCCGTGGACCGTAGTTCTGGACTGCCTGGGCGGCTGTTTCCCAGGCTTGGCAAACCCGCGACAGAAAATCATTTTCGATGGGCTGACTGGTTTCGTCAAAACTGGCGGTTTCACTGGTGCCGTAGTAGCCGATCGCAGAGGCGTTAATCCAAACCTGGGGGCGATCGCTGGCCTGAGCCAGGGCTTCCACCAGTTTTTGGGTACCCACCTGGCGACTATCAATAATCTGCCGCTTATGAGCATCAGTCCAGCGTTCTGAAATGGGGGCTCCGGCCAAATTAATTACTGCATCACAACCATCCAGGACTGCCTGCCAGGGACCCGACTCCAGGGGGGTATAGGGCACAATTTCCACCTGAGGAAAAGCCTGGAGCGGAAAAACTTGGCGTCCATGGGTGGCGCTGCGAGTCAGCACCACAATGGAGTGCCCCTGCTCCTGTAGCCGCTCCACTAGACGACTACCGACAAAGCCTGTGGCTCCAGTGATGACGATTTTCATGGACAGATAACCTGGCGATAGGATAGGGTACTGCGTCTAACTACAGCATAAGGTACCACCGGACCCCGGATAAATTCAGCCCAGAAAGGATTTACCCCTGTCCTAGCCTACCGTGGGCTCTCCGTAGGCCATACCATTGGCCTCGGCATAACGGTGCATAAACCGCATAAATCGGTCCCAATGATCCTGGCGATCAATAGTTAGGGTGCACTCAACCCGGTCTAAATCGTCGCCATCGGGTCCCCCAAAGATAAACCGTATGCCAGAAGGCTCAATGGTAATGGTGCCTTCCTCGTCTACTAGCTTCAGGGCCTTAGAAAATTCGCTGCGAAAACTTCTGAAGGACTCAATCGCCTTGAGGTGCTTAAAGGTCAATAGTACGGTGCGATCGCCGGTAGCGGGATGACGGCGCAGACTGACATTATCAATGGTTTCAGAAATGCCTTCGTAAAATCCAAGGCTGGGAGCGGCAGTGTTCATACTCGCCTCTGGAATAGCTAAGACCATTCTATCAATTTGATCCCAGCCCTTGGGATAGGGTTCTAAATTCCTGGCGATCGCTCGTTCCTCTTCAGCGGCGAAGTAACCTTCGCCTCACCACCGAGATCTCCTTTGGTCCGCCGCAAGGGGGTTGTTGGACGAGTGCATCCCACTTTTGTAGCCCTCACCCCCTCAATCCCCCAGACGATAGCCCTTACCATAGACGGTATGGATCAGGCACAGGGCCCCCTGGGGTTCAATCTTACGACGCAGCAACCGTATCTGAGCCGCCAGGACGTTACTACTGGGAGCTTCTTGATCACCCCACACCGCCCGATAAATCTGCTCGTGACTCAGCAACTGGTTAGGGTGTTGTAGTAGGTAAGCTAGCAGAGAAGTTTCCTTATCGGACAGGTCAATGGTCTGACCCTGGCGATAGGCTAGTTGGTTCTCCTGGTCCAGTTCCAGATCGCTAAAGCTTAATCGGGGCAGTAGGGGAGAGGTATTGCCCTGGGGCGATCGCCGTCCCAGGGCTCGCACTCGGGCCAGCAACTCCCTCAATTCAAAGGGCTTCACCAGATAGTCGTCGGCCCCCGCATCCAACCCGGCAACCCGATCATCGAGGGTATCTTTAGCGGTCAACAGTAGCACCGGCGTGGAATTTTGCTGCGATCGTAGCTGTTGACAGAGTCTCACTCCATTCAGCCCCGGCAACATCCAATCTAGAATCAACACATCGTACTGACGGCAGGTGGCCAGGGCCAGACCCTGGTACCCATCGCTGGCCACATCTACTTCATAGCCTTCAGCTAGCAGCCAACGACTAAGGGGAGTCGTCAGCTCGACTTCATCATCCACCAGCAGGATTTTCATCACCGCCAAGCCCACCTGAAATCAAGGAGCAAGGGTCCTAAACCTGGACTACCAGGATCTGTCAACTCATTTTAACGGATAGCAGATCTGGGGAAAAGGTTTTACTTCAGGTCCAGATTCAGGTCATAGCGCACCTGGCGATCGCCCATAACCGTAGCCGTCACCCCTAGAGAACGGATCACCGCCGCACTAAACAACCCCTCTGCCGGTAAGGGCGGCATCAACAGGTTATTTTGAACCTTAGCCAGGTTCTCTAAATTAATAAAAAAGTGGCCATTATTAGGCCGGGGAGCATCCCGGGTAGTAGCCTGAAAAGCCCAGTCTTGAGCCAGACTACGCTGAGGTCGAGGAACAACCAGATCGGCAATACCTTGACCGACGCTAAGAAACAGCACGTCCCCCTGCAGCCAGCCATAGGCCAGGGTGAGGGCATCGAAGGGGGAAGTCCAGCGGGTAACATCGGTACCACCAATTTGGCTGGTATCGACGGTAAACCGATACCGGTTAGCCATCACCTGATTCAGCCGGTTAAAGCTAGCGGTGGCGGCATCGCGATCGCTAGCTTTAACCATCAGTACCAGGGCCGGATTGGGTAGGGACGGTTGATCCCGATGGTCAGGGGGAGCCAGAATACCCAGGCCAAACTCCCCGTTCATCCAGGGTAAGAAATCCTGTTCCAGACTCAAGCCCGTAGAGGCCTGTAAAGCCGTCGTCAGATCCTCAGGTCGAAAGGGAAACAACGCTGACAGTTGTCGCCCCCCCTTAAAGTCGTCCCAAAATTGCTGAAAGTTCCCACTTGAAACCATGAGCAAGGTGCTGGCAGGCAATCGCTGGGGCATCTGACTGGCCTGGTTGTCAGGATTAAAGCCAGGAGCTTGCCGGTCGATCCAGCTAATAGCTTGCAAATGGAGCTGTTTGTTTTTCAGACTGATGACACCCGCCAAACTACGCGGGGCTTGCAACGGGGCCAGACGATCAGCGGACAAGGGCGGATCAACCTGGTGGGATAGGGTCGTAATCGCCGCCGGTACATCCAGGTAAAAACGCATCAAGGCGTGGGAGGCGGGCAACTGATTAAAGGCTGGGGTCAAGCCAGGGCGATCGGCCAGGGACTGTCCCCCCTTAAAGGTATCAATGGCCTGCTTTAAAGGATCGGGTTGGGGGCTAGCCAGCAGGAATTTTTGATCGAGCACAGCCACGTAAAGGCCAGAGGTCTGGTCCACTTTAGTTTGCTCAATGGTCACCCCCCGGTAGGGGTTGTCCTTAATCTGTTTGGCCGGTTCCAGTAAACTACCCAACCGTTTCTGAGCGGCGGCCCCGTCCTGGAGTGGTAGCACCGCGATCAAGTTGGCGGCCATACCCGAATCTTCCCCAGGGTTAGCACGCTGACCTGGCACCAGGGCCAGGGTGATGTCGGAACCCAGCCAGGGTTTAAGGTCAGTGGCCAGTTGTAAACCGGCCCTGGGAAACAGGCGATCGCGCCAGGGTCCGATCACCTGTTCCAGCTGAGTCTGGGTGGCACTATTACCCAACCGTTGTAATCGCTGCCACTGATATAGGTCACTGGAAAGGGCCGTCACCACCAACGCATTGGCCGGAATGGCATTGATCCCTGGAGGCAAAGTTTGACTATGGTCATCACGCCGGGTGGTGATCCAAAAAGCCAGGGTCCCAACTCCCCACACCAGTAGGACACTGCCAAGCAGGAATAAAATTGGAGGTCTTCTGCGGAGCCAAACCATAGGAAAAGAATACGGAGATAAAATTTGCCTGACACTGTAGCAAAGAAATCAAAACTTTGAGTATTTTCTTCGTTCCTTTTTTCTAAGAGCTGATGATTTATTCGTCCAGTTCAGTAAGTGGCACTGAAGCTTAAAAAGATCAATCATCAAAACCTTAACTTAATACAAAGAGATGCTGCTACTTCATGGACTGTTCTAAAACACCGCCAACCTATGTAACCGATCACAAACTAAATTTCAAAGAGTTGTTACGATCACAATAGTTCCTCTTAACTCAAGCTTAAAGCTGGATTAGAGTGAACTGAAGGCGGGTTATCTCAGTTCTATAAATCTATTTAATAAAATCTATAACCGTTAAATCGAGGGGGAGTGAACATGACATTTACTATTGCTGAGCCGGTTGTTAAATTCAGCTCATCATCACTGGAATTAGCTTCGCGTTTGCATCGTCCTCTAGCTCGTTTAAGTATCTTATTGAGTTGTATGGGACTGCTGGCCACGGGCATGGGTGTACAGGCGAGCCATGGTCCCAATTATGCATCAGAGGCAGCCATGACCTCCCCCTCAGTCCTCAGGTCAAGGTCGCCGAGGCGGTTTTTCCGGCACCGGGCCGCTATCTTTTTGGTCAAGCCCCGCAAGCCAATCAGCTGGGTAAGGGTTATATGGTAGTTGAAAGTAGGGGCGATCGCCTGTACGGAGCCCTGTACTTTCCCAGTTCTTCCTTTGATTGCTTTCAAGGCCAAATTCGAGGTAATCAAATGGCCTTAACTATCATCGATAGTTACAACCAGGAAACCTATCCCTATAGTGTGGCAGTTGCCACGGATACCGCTGTGGCCACTAGTCAGTTACCCAATGGCCTAACTCCTCTAAGTTTGAAGGGTTTCTATGCTATTCACCAGTTGAGCAGCACTGATCTCAACATGCTAGAGGTTTGTCGCCCTCGTTAACCTATCCATCGAAATAACAGGACCACAAAGGGACTTGATCTGGGTGGCAAGTGGAGAAAACAATCGGGCTCTACTACTGGGGTTAGGGGTTGCGGTCATAACCGCTATCCCAGGTTGACGTAACCAGATTAACTGTTCTTAATAGAAAGTTATTCTATGCTAAGGCCTGATCATTTTTGTCGAAGGTAGCGTGAACGCAGCAGAGCAAGCCAACACCATTGAGTTCGCCAGTAAGATTGCGACCGTCCTAGGGGTTTTTAAAGCCGCTTTCCCCGACTTACGGGCCGACTTAAAACCTTGGGCTAACGATCGGGAAACTCGGAATCTGGTGGATCCAGATTCCATTGACCTGGGGTTTCATTTTCCTGGAGTTAGTCGCCTGTTTCAGTGCCGTAGTCTATTAGTTCAAATTCGCTGTCACTCCGACCCCGAGACCCGCGATCGCCGGGTGATTGGCCTGGAGATCGCGGGTTTTGACCATCGGGGTAAACAGTGGACCCTATCCACCATTGAAAACTGGACCTTTATGGGCGAGTCCGTACCAGAGCCCACCTGTGGGGAGCGATTGAAACAATGTTGTCGGGAAACCCTGGCCCTTTTTTCCTTTTCTAGCTCTAGTTTGGAGTAAAGCAATTTCAGGGTTGGCTACCTCAACCTCTTAAGCGGGGGCCACCTTACAGCCGAAACCCTTCCTGGCGAAGGCGTTCCATGGCCTCCGCCAGGCGATCGCGATCGGCAATTAAACTCACCCGTATGTAGCCTTCTCCACCGGGGCCAAAGGCATTACCTGGGGTAACTACTACCCCTGTCTTTTCCAGAATCGAGACGGCAAAATCCGTAGAGCTCTGGTTACTAGGACAGGGTACCCACAAATACATCGTGGCTTGAGGTCTGGCCACTGACCAACCCAGGGAGGCAAACTCCTCAATCAGAAAATCTCGACGGCTAGAGTAGCGCTGCTGTACTTCCTCTAGAAAATGGTCCGGCAAAGATAGGGCCGCTTCGGCAGCACGCTGCAGGGCCGCAAAAATGCCGTAGTCCAGATTAGTTTTCAGCGTCCGTAGGCCTTGAATAACCTGGGAATTACCGACCACAAAGCCAACTCGCCAGCCCGCCATGTTGTAGGTCTTAGATAGGGTATGAAATTCCACCCCGATTTCCTTACCACCGGGAATCTCCAGGAGGCTGGTGGGCTGGTAACCATCGAAGGCCAGTTCTGCATAGCAGAGATCATGCACCAGTAAAACCTGATGGCGATGGGCAAACTCCACGGCCGCTTCAAACAACTCGCGGGGAGCAGTTGCCGCTGTGGGATTGTTGGGATAATTAAAAAATAGCGCCTTGGCCCGCTTTGCGACCTCTACTGGAATGGCGTCAAAGTCAATTAACCAGCCGTTATCGGGCTTCAGGTGAAGGGGATAAATCTCACCTCCGGCGATCGCGGGTCCTCGAAAGTGAGCTGGGTAGGCTGGGGTCGGAACCAGAACCAGGTCCCCGGGGTTAATAAAGGCCATGGCCAGGTGGGTAATCCCTTCCTTAGACCCCAACAGAGGTAGAGCTTCTTTACTAGGATCCAGTTGTACTCCATAGCGACGGTTATACCAGTCTGTAATCGCCTTACGAAAGCTGGCAGTACCTTCAAAGGGAGGATAGCCGTGGGTCGTACTATCGGCGATCGCCTGACGAGCAGCTTCCACTACGGGAGCGGGGGTAGGGCCATCGGGATTACCCATACCCAGGTCAATTAAATCGACCCCCTGCTCCCGTACCCGGGCTTTGAGTTCATCCAGTCGGGCAAACACATAGGGGGGTAAAACCGCAATTCGCTGAGCAGGCTGAAGCCAGTTAAGGGTCATGGCTGTAACTCCGAGATGGCCGTAGAAGAAGATGATAGCGGGTAAGGGGACTCTCGTAATGCCGCCCCAAGAGGAGATACCATGGCGGCCACCAGGACATCGGGGGTGACCGTAAAGGGCAAATGGTAAATATCTGAGCCCTGGCGACAGGCAAACTCTGCGGCTTTCTGTAAATCTGCCAGGGTCAAATCCGCCAGGCCCAGATCGGTCAGGCTAGATGGCAGGCCAATACTTTGGTAAAAGCTCACCAATTGCTGACGAGCTGTGGCCGCCAGGGCCGATCGGCCTTCCATTTCCTCCAGGCGCAATTGCACCAGAATACCGTAGGCCACCTTTTCTCCGTGCAGGCTAGCCTGACTGTTAGGTAACTGGGTCAGGCCATTATGAACAGCGTGGGCCGCTACAGTGCGGCACTGGGCACCGCCAATGCCCCCCACTACTCCCGCCAGTAGAACCGTTGCATCTACCACCTGTCGCCAATCTTCTCCGCCCCAGTCCTTCAGGGCTGCGGCTGTTTTTTGCAATAAAATATCCCGCAACACCCTGGCCTGCTGTACCGCCGCCACCACCAGGGTGCGATCGCAGGCACCACTACTAACCGCCGCCTCATACCATTTCGCCAGACCATCCCCAATCCCCGCCACTAGAGTGCGGGGAGGAGCGGTGCGGATGACATCGTAGTCAAGAATAAGGCGCTCAGGACAGCGGGGCAAGGTCACATCGTAGCGAAATGCACCCTCTTCTGAGTAGACATTGGAGAGGGCTGTCCAGGCAGCACAGGTAGCGGCTGAGGTGGGAATGGTCACCACCGGACAATCGAGACCATAGGCCAGCAGTTTGGCAGTATCCAGGGCTTTACCACCCCCGACGCCAAGAATAACTTCACTGCGATGGGTTTGGGCCAGGCTACGGAGATGGGCGAGGACTGCTTCAGTACAACCAGGTACGGCTAGGGCCACCTCTAGCTCTAGCCCCTGGCGGGCAAGGCTAGCCAGTAGAGGATTGATCTGCTCTAAGGCCCGTTTGCCCCCCACCACTAGAGGGCGATGACCCAAGCCGGCAATGGTTTCTGCCTGGGTCGCCAGAATGCGATCGCCCCTTACCACCTGGGCGGGGGCAACGGTCAGGATTGGTAAAGTATGGTCATTCATAGGTAGGAAGTGGGATGCATTAGGGAGAGACACAAGCTTGATTGGATTGCATGACCAAGCTCCCCATCACCCCTGAGAAATCTCCGCATTTTTTGGGAGTAGATTTAGCTGCACTACATAGTCCTTTCCAGAGTCCTTAGGACCAGGTTGAATTTGCCCCAGGTAGATCAACCTGGATACTCCCCCTGCCCCATGGACAATGGTGCGGGCCCGAATTGTGGCCAGTTGGCCTGGCACTCCCAATCGGTAAGGCTTCAGCAGGTTGCTGGCGGCTTGGCGAAGGGTCGCCTCTAAGGTCTGGCCAGACAAATCACCGGGAACAGTAATAACAATCTGACTGGCTCCCGAATCATAAACAGTGGTATAGGGAACGGCTCCAGGAATAACCGTGCGAGTAAACGGTTCAAGCCCCAGGCCAAACAAGCCAACAGTCAGTACCGCGGCAAAGCCCGCCGCCCCCACCAGCCGAAATCTAATTCCCCACTTCAGCCCAAACCCCAGCAGGGCCAGTCCGACTAAAGCCAGGGTACCTATTCCCATCCACCCGGGTAGCCACTAAAAAGTCTGCGGGCGTTGGCATAATTGAATACCGCCATTAAGTCAATTTATTATCCTATCAGGAGTCTTTGCGTCCGCGCCAATCCCCCAAGGGGATATTTCCCGTCAGGGGAGGGGCAATATTAGGGAACCAAGAAAGCACCCAGCAACCTGGTTGTAGCCCCCTTTACCAACCACCTATGGATCAATAGGGAAATTTTTAGGTTTTAAAGGCTATTAATTGGCCCTGAGGTATGGCCAGAACTTGTAAAGCCGTCCAAGAAACGGTAAAACTTGAAGCCGTAGCAGTAAATGTAAAATAACGATGGTAATAGATTTGGCCAAAATCTTCAGAAACCACAAATTATCTTCTCCTGCCTGGGGAACCCTGCTGGCCTGCATGGTAGTCATCAGCCTAGCCAGTTGTGGTTCCTCTAAGGTCGTTCAGTGCAATAACCTGGCTACTGTAGTCAATCAAACCCAGGGTTTCATGAAGGACTTTGAAACAGAAATTCAGACTTTCAGCCAAAATGCCGGACAGGTTAAGAATCTTAGTGACATTAAGGCGGCCGCCAGTCAGTACACAACAGCGGTGGATAAGGTCGTCACTAACCTGGATAAGTTAACGGCGGACCTGGAAGGAACATCCCTCAACGATGCCAGACTCAAAGAGTTTCGCGTTAACTACGTAGAGGTGGTCAAGGGCTTTAAGTCTTCTCTTCAGGAAGCTCGCCAGGCCATGGATCTGGTGGTCACAGTCCAATCTGAGGCGGAGCTACCGGCCAAAATAGAAGAGTCTCAGCAGCAGACGGTGAAGGCGGTAAAATCCATTGAAAATCTCTCCCAACAAGAAGCCAAACTGATTAGCGAAGTAAACACCTATTGCGGTGCCTCCCAGCCTGAGGCAACCCCGAAAAACCCTAATCCCCCCACCCCAGCCCCCCAATAGCCAGGCTCACCCCACCCAGGCCCGAAGATCCCGATCAAGCTAAAGATGTAAATTTTTGTAAATTTTGTCCTTTTTTTCCGGACGCGTTATCCTAAAGGCTGGACTAGGAAGTTGTATAACTTTTTCTGGTGCTGGAGTTACTGAGATCTATTGACCGTATGACCTTTTGGTCCCCGTTTTCCTCTCAAAAAACCTTGAGACTTTGTTAATTTCAAAGTCGCTATCCGACCTTTAGGGCATTATTTCCTTGAAAGGTTAGAAAAAGTAAGCCCGAGGAACATGGGTAGTTCTCATAGCAGGGTAGTCGTAGCACCGTGAGTAAACAGTCCGAGGTTGCATCTCAGTTAAATCAAGAACTCTCTAAGGTTCTGGATCGAAGTCCAGCTGACTGGATTTTGGTTTATTTGTCTCTCGCCATGATGAAAATGGGAGGGCATCGCTATGGTACATTTCTTGATGCTGCTACCACTGCGGCCAAGTTGGCGATATACAGCACTTTCCTGGAACAGGGTAAAAATATCCGTAAGACAGGTTTTTTGTACCATGTCGAGCCCAAGCGGGTAAAAGCCATTGTTAAGGAAATCGAGGATGCTGTAACCGAAGGCCAAAGCCTGAAGGTCTTTAGTTCTAAAGAGCCCTTCTACGTTATGGCCCTTCCTTTTTCTGGAATGAGAAATTTCCCTGTAAAGAAAACGAGTCACCGGTCAAAGTAACCGGGTTGACCCCAGGGGAACGGAAAAGTATTGAAGAAGGTTTGCCAGAGGGGTCTCCTCGGGCCAGAATTTTAGACCAGGTAGAATTTAGTGAACTGATCGAAATGGTTCACAACCTCTCCCAGGATGAACTACCGGAGGAGCATCGCATGCCCTTTAGCGATGCTTTAATGATGCACATGCGGTTTCGCCTGGTTAATTCCGGTACGGTGATTCAAATTGATTCACCCCTGGTGGATATTCCCCTTTTTGCCCTGGCCAGTGATTCCTATTCTCCCAAGGGAGAGCGGGAGCGGGCCTTCGCCATGATTGATGACGTAGCCCGATACTTTAACCTTTTGCAAGCCTGGGCACAGTTCAAGGAAGGCACTATGCGAGGCGTTGAAGTTTTTGACATCGATCTGGAGCGTCGGCAAGAGGCTCTCGATGAACTAGACATTACCCTTAGGAACTGGGCGGACAAATATCACATGGATGGGGGTTTTCCCATGATATTACAGTTCGCCGCTGGCACCCGGGAGTACGAATAGATACAGCAATTCTCATTTTGGCAAAAAACTATCCAACGGCCAGGAATAGGGGTATGGTAATGCCATCTGAGAGAGCTAAGAGAGCCAGAGCTGTTGAAAAAGGCAGGTTTGTTTAACAGGCTAGTGGACTCGTTTCGCCAGCGTTTGTCGTCGCTACCGGACAAACGCAAGGGCAAGAATAGCCGCTACGGGATGGAAGATGCGGCGTTGAGCGCCTTTGGTGTGTTTTTCACCCAAACGCCGTCTTTTCTGGCCTATCAGCGGAAGATGGCGGACAGTAAGGGGAAAAGCAATGCCCAAAGCCTGTTTGGGGTTCATCAGATACCCAGTGACAACCACATCCGAGATTTATTGGATGGGGTTTCCCCTGAGCAGGTGTTTCCCATGTTCGAGGAAATCTTGCAGGGGTTAGAGGAGCAGGGACAGTTGAACAGCTTTCGGTGCTTAGGAGACCGGCTGTTGGTGGCCTTAGATGGAACCGAATACTTTAGTTCGACCCAAATTCACTGTTGCCAGTGCTCAACGCGCACCCTGAAGTCAGGGAAGATTCATTACTTCCATAGCGTCGTGACGCCGGTGATCGTTTGTCCGGGCAAGAGTCAGGTGATTCCGTTAGTGCCTGAATTTATTCGACCGCAAGATGGTCATGAAAAACAAGACTGCGAGAATGCCGCCGCCAAGCGGTGGTTGAGCCAGTATGGAGAGCGACTTAGGGGGCTGCGAGTGACGGTCCTAGGCGATGATCTCTATTGCCACCAACCCTTGTGTCAGCAGCTGTTAGACCAAGAGGTGGACTTCATCCTGGTCTGTCGAGAGGACTCCCACACCACCCTCTATGACCATCTGCAGGGGATGGCTTTACCCACGGTCACGACCCAACGCTGGACCGGCAAAGTAAACGAAACCTGGACCTATCGCTATCTCAATGGGGTGCCCTTACGGGATGGAGCCGATGCTTTGTTGGTCAATTGGTGCGAATTAACGGTCAGCCGCCCCAATGGTCAGGTGACCTACCACAA
This sequence comes from Nodosilinea sp. LVE1205-7, assembly GCA_041879365.1. Lineage (GTDB taxonomy): Bacteria > Cyanobacteriota > Cyanobacteriia > Phormidesmidales > Phormidesmidaceae > Nodosilinea. Next base: position 1,393,208 of record CP089923.1, read on the forward strand.
TGCTTTTGCCACCAGTCATCGCATCAGCGATGACACCGTCGCTGAGATTGTTCGAGCCGGACGGGCCCGATGGAAGGTTGAGAATGAAAACAACAACACCCTCAAGACCAAGGGCTACAATCTGGAGCACAATTTCGGCCATGGCCAGCAGCATTTGGCCTCCTTCCTGGCCACCCTTAACATCCTGTCCTTGTTGTTCCACACCGCCCTGGAGCGGCTTGACCAGAAGTATGCTGTGCTGAGGGCCCACCTCCCCACTCGAAAAACCTTCTTTGATGATCTGCGGGCCTTAACTCGGTACCTGTATTTCGACAGTTGGGATCATCTGCTTACCTTCATGCTCGAGGGGCTAGAGCTAGAAATCCCTCCCAATAGCAGCTGATTCTTTAAAATGAGAATTGCTGGAATAGATAGGAGACTGAGCCAGGGCCTTTGTTCCTCAATTTAACACCGGATGAATTAAACCACCCTCTAACTGGAGTGGCTTGGGCTTATCTTCGCCTCGTTTTTGGGGAGCCCGGCTTGGCTGGTGGCTGGGTTGTTTTAGTTGTTATGGTGGCTGCTGGACTGGGCAATGCCGACTTTAACCAGAACCTGATCGATATCTCGTAATAGTTGGGTGTCGGCTGTGGCCAGAGATTCTAGGGGGTAGGGGAAGAATCTTGAGGCTTTAGAAAGTCAAAGGCCGCTAGTAAATGGTGCGGATCGGTCTGGATCGGAGCCTCTAGATGGGCGGGAATCAGACGCTCAAAACCCCAGGTCGTAATTTGATTAATCCATTTTAGCACAGCTTCTGGATCCCGATTAAAAATTAAAGTTTTAAAATAGGTGCAACCTTAATCTGGCCCTGGCAATGGAGGGCCTGAAAGGAGTCTTGCCAGTCTGACTGCCAGCGAAAGGGGTAGAGACCAAAGTAGTTTTTACGGGAGCGATCGCTACCCCTGCGGGACTCTGCCACCATTTCCCCCAGACTAGCTACCTCGAGGGTGCTAGGCCGAAAGTAGAAGGCAAACAGGGCGATTCGCTGCCAGCCTTTGCGGCGATGGGCGGGGCTGTCAACAATAGGATCTTCGGGTTGATCGCGGGCGTGGAACAGTAAGGGGTAGGGATCGACCTGGAGAATAGCAGGGGGATCGCTGGGAATAGAGACGACCGCATCGGTCACCATCAGGGTACGACTGGCCCGATGAAAGCAAGCGGTTTCCCCAAAGGGACCCAGCCCCAGGGAAATAGGTCCCAGGGTAGCGTAGTCTACCTGGTCAGCGAAGGGAGCTTGGGAGCTAACTTCTGGTAGAAGGTGGGTGCGATCGCGGGGTAAACCCAACCAGGATAGGGGCAAGTTGAGGGGAAAACTCCACTGATGGGGGGTGACATAAACCTGAGCCTGCCTGAACTGGCGGGCGAAGGGACCGACAAAAACCTTGTGTTCAATACCGGTGACTGTAGATAAGATAATGTAGCGAACTGGGCCATAGCGCTTTTCCAGATCCCGCATCAGGGCTATGCACTGGGGCGTGGGGGCCACGGGGGCGTATACCAGTAAGCCCTCGGGTTCCAGGCGCACCACGGTCATACGGATGGGCACCACCACATAGAAAATTCCCTGATATTGGTCAAAGGTCCAGACCATGTCTTTGACTACCTCTTGCCGGAGGGTAGGGCGCTGACCGTAGGGATAGAGGGGAACAACGGGCCAGAAGGGCCAGGCTAGCTGGCGACGATCGCGATCGGCAACACTATCTGCCATGCTAAACAGGTCTGGAAGAGCTCTATTTATTTTAGGGCCTGGGGGAATGGCTTAGTAGCCTTGCCGAGGACCACAATCCTAGCCAGAGCGATACAATCTGAGGCAAAAATTCTTTCGGGTATCATCGCCTATGTCCATTCCGGCTCAGCCGCCCAACCACCATTCTTTCCGGCCCTGGGGGTGGGCGGGCCTAGCCCTAGGCAGCTTGATTCTGATGGATATTTTGATCAATCTGGTGGCGGAGGGTTTGTGGTTCCAGGAGGTAAACTATCTGGCGGTGTTCTGGCTGCAACTGCGGTCCCAGTTAGGGTTGGGTATAGTTCCCCTAATTTTAACTCTGGGCTTTACCTGGGGTAATTTAAGCCTGGCCGATCGCCGCCCATCCCTGGGGGTTACCACTCAACGCGCCTACCGCCTGGGGCTGGGTCGCCTGCTGATGCTAACGGGAATGCTCAGTCTGTTGCTGGGGATTCAACTGCTGTACCAGGGCCAGGTAGCCGCCGATTTCTGGCACCAGACCACCAGCCTGTACGATTCCAGTACTCCCCTACCCCTGTGGCCAAAACTGGGATCCTTTACGCTTTTAGTACAGGCGTTTCAAGCTCAACCCTGGCTAATGGTTGCCCTGGTCATTAGTACCGTCGCCTTGCTGTTTTACCCCCGGCAGTTGAGTCGGCTGGCGGCTGTACTGATGAGTCTGGGATTTGGGCTGATTTTAGCCCAACAATGGCCGATGATTCTGCTAGCCCTCAATCCGGTCTCCTTTAACCAGAGTGATCCAATTTTTCATCAAGATATTAGCTTTTATATTTTTCGCTTACCCCTACTGCGGCTAGTGGAATTTTGGCTAATTGGCAGCCTCTTTTTCGCTCTGGTCAGCGTTTATTTAGTCTACTTATTAAGGGATAACAGCCTTAGTCAGGGAGGGTTTGCGGGCTTTTCTCCAGGCCAGCGCCGCCACCTTTATAGTCTGGCCGCTTTACTTTTTTAAGTACGAGCTGGAGTCATTGGCTAGCTCGCTACGAGGTCCTTTATGCCCGGGGAGGGGTGGTATACGGAGCCGGCTACACCGATATTCATCTATTTTTACCGGTGCATACCCTGCTAGCCCTACTGACACTGTTGCTGGGGTTAGGTTTTCTCAGCCGAGGGTTAATCGGCTCCCAATCCCGCCAGAATCGTCAGGATCATGCCTCTCTGCCTTACCCCCGGCTGCTTTCGAAGCGGGGATGGGGGGCAGAACTGCGGCGTAGTAGCTTTTTAATTAAGGGTATCTGTGCTTACCTGGCACTCTTTTTTCTAGGCCTGGTGGTGGCTCCTGCCCTGGTGCAGCGGGTGGTGGTCCAACCCAACGAACTCCAACGAGAGCGCCCCTATATTGGCTATTCCATTAACCTGACCCGGTCTGCCTTTGATCTGCAAGCAATTGACTCAGAACCCTTTGACCCCAGCGGCGAGCTGACCCTGCAGGATTTGCGGGATAACCATCAGACCCTGGAGAATATCCGCCTTTGGGATCCAAAGCCTTTGTTAGATAGTAATCGCCAACTCCAGCAAATCCGCCCCTACTACGAATTTAAAGATGCTGACTTTGATCGTTACAGTATTGGCAATCAACAGGGAGGATCGGACCGACGCCAGGTGATGGTATCGGCTCGGGAACTTAACTACGATCGCGTTCCGGCCATGGCTAAGACCTGGGTTAACCAGCATCTGGTGTATACCCACGGCTATGGGTTCACCATGAGTCCGGTTAACACCGCTGGAGCTGACGGTCTGCCCACCTATTTTGTCCGTGGTATTGATAATCGTCCCAGCAGTGAGGCAGTGCGTCGCAGTATTCCGATTGGCCAGCCCCGGCTCTACTTTGGGGAACTGACCAGTACCTACGTTATGACCAATACCCAGGTGCTGGAGCTGGATTATCCCAGTGGCAACGAAAATGTTTACACTACCTACCTGGGTCGGGGGGAATTAAGCTGGGTAATCTCTGGCGCCGGCTGGTGTTTGCCCGCCACCTGCTGGACTGGCGCATGCTATTTACCGAAGACTTTACCCCAGAGACTCGGGTACTGATGCGGCGAGGGATTACGGACCGAGTCCGGGCAATCGCCCCTTTCTGCGGTTTGACAGTAACCCCTACCTGGTGGTTGCTGACCTTGGCGATCGATCCCAGCATTGGGGAACCGGGTCCGATCAGGGGAGTAGGCTGTCCTCCCGGGTTGGTTTAGGTAACTTTAGCGATCGCGACCCCAACCTGACCCCGGCTAACTTTAGCGCCCAGAGTGGTCAGAACTCCCTTTACTGGATCATTGACGCCTATACCGTTAGTAGCCGGTATCCCTACTCCGACCCAGGAGATCGGGATTTCAACTACATTCGCAACTCCGTCAAGGTGGTGGTAGATGCCTACAACGGGGCTGTTGGTTTTTTTGTCGCCGATGCCCAGGATCCGATTATTCAAGCCTGGCAGCGCCTGCTACCCCAGATGTTTTACCCGCTGCCACAAATGCCGCAGAACCTGCGGGACCATATTCGCTATCCCCAGGACCTGTTTGCAGCCCAGGCCGACGCTTTGATGACCTACCATATGACCGATCCCCAGGTCTTTTATAACCGCGAAGACCAATGGCGGGCTCCTACGGAAATCTATGCCAGTCAGGCCCAGCCGGTGGAGCCTTACTACCTGATTATGAAGCTACCCAGGAAACCACCGAGGAGTTTGTACTGCTGCGGTTATTTACCCCGGCCCAGCGGAATAATTTAATTGCCTGGCTAGCTGCTCGTTCCGATGGCGATCGCTACGGCCTGCGGTTGCTCTACCATTTTCCTAAGCAACAGTTAGTGTTTGGTCCTGAGCAAATTGAAGCCCGCATCAATCAAGATCCAGAAATTTCCCAGCGGATTTCCCTCTGGGATACCCATGGTTCTACGGCCCAACAGGGTAACTTGCTGGCCATTCCCCTTGGCCGATCGCTGATCTACGTTGAGCCCCTCTATTTAGTCGCAGAACAAAATAAACTACCCGCCATGACCCGGGTAATTATGGTTTACAAAAATCGCATTACCATGGCTCCCAGTCTATCCGCCGTCGTCTCTGCCATCTTTGGTGAAGATCACCAGGCCAACTCGCCCCTATCCCAGTTGGAGAACCTATCGGGTCAGCAGGGGGGCGAAAGCCTACCAGAGGTGCTGTCTTCCCCCAGCCCTCCCCAATCTTCTCCCTAAGGTTTGGGGGCCAGGGTTGGCAACCTAGATCACCATTAGATCACCATCAGATCTAAGAACCTAGACCGGCTCAATTGGTTCCAAGCCCCCAACCTGAAATCCCAACCCCTGAAATTCTACCCCCTGGGTCCCACCACTGCGGTGTCCCCTCGGGGTTCAAAGGCGGTCGGGGTTAAGACAAAAGTGCTATGGTGAGGGCAACTCTATTGCCAATCCAACTATGGCTGTTTCCCATCCTCAGCCAATCCTGAATGCCTTGGACCGCCTGGTGCAGGTGGTGGCTCAGCTCCGGCACCCTGAAACTGGCTGTCCCTGGGACCGGGAGCAAACCCTGGTCAGCCTGATTCCCTACCTGCTGGAGGAAGCCTACGAAGTAGTCGATGCTATTCATAGCGATGATTCCGCCGCGATCGCCGAAGAGCTGGGGGATCTGCTATTGCAGGTGGTGCTCCAGGCCCAAATCGCTAAGGATGATCAGCGCTTTGATTTAGCGGTGGTGGCCCATGGTATTGCTGACAAACTGATCCGTCGTCATCCCCACGTGTTTGGCCAGGTTACCGTGGTGGATACAGAAGAAGTCCACCGTAACTGGGAGCGCATCAAAGCGGAGGAAAAAGGTCTCCCCCCGGTTCCCAAGGGCTGGCCCCGCAACTGGCCAAGTACAATCGCACCCTACCGCCCCTCATGGCCGCCAGCAAAATTTCCACCAAAGTCGCCCAGGTGGGTTTTGACTGGGAAGATGGCAGCGGCGTCTGGGCTAAGTTTCAGGAAGAACTGGAGGAGTTCCAGCAGGCCATTGCCAATGAACCCCAAGAGAACCAACAGGCCGAACTGGGAGACCTACTCTTTACCCTGGTGAATCTGGCCCGCTGGCATGGTCTGGATGCCGCCGCTGCTCTACACGGTACCAACCAGCGCTTTATTCAACGCTTTGAGCAGGTGGAAGCCGCCCTGGACAAGCCCCTCAGCGACTATAGTGGGGCCGAATTAGAAGCCCTCTGGCAAGCGGCCAAGGCTACCCTGGGTCAGGGTAGCAGTCAAGACTCCTAGGGCATCCCAACTAGAACCCTTACATACCCCATGGTTACCCCGATTACCTATAGTCCGGCCTATACCCTGGTACCCACCTACGAGTGCTTTAACCGCTGTACCTACTGTAATTTTCGGGTCGATCTGGGCCAGGCAGGCTGGATCGATGGGGCTCAGGCCCGCTCCCAAATTGAAATAGCCCAGAGCCAGGGGGTGATAGAGGTTTTAATCATGAGTGGGGAGGTGGCCCCCCATAGCCCCCAACGGCAGGACTGGTTTAACCATATTTATCAACTCTGTGAATTGGTCCTGGAGGTCGGCCTTATACCTCATACCAATGTCGGCCCCCTATCCCACCAGGAGATGGCTCGATTGCAACAGGTAAATGGGTCCATGGGGCTGATGCTGGAGCAGCTAACCCCCGATCTTTTACAAACGGTGCACCGCCACGCCCCCAGCAAACATCCCCAGGTGCGACTACAACAGTTGGCTCAAGCCGGAGAGCTACAGATTCCCTTTACCACGGGGCTACTGCTGGGTCTGGGGGAGACAGAGGCGGATTGGCGAGACGCCCTGGTGGCGATCGCTAATCTGCACCAGCGCTACGGCCACATCCAGGAGGTAATTCTCCAACCCCATAGCCCTGGCCAGCGGCAGCTTCACCCCGGTCAACCACTGGCGACCCAGCAGTTACTCCAGGCCCTGAACCTGGCCAGGGAGCATTTGCCCGCCGCCATTACCCTCCAGGTGCCCCCCAACCTGATCGACCAGTCCAGCCTACTGGCGGCGCTGGCGGCGGGTGCCCGCGACCTGGGGGGGCTGAGTCCGGTGGATGAGGTGAATCCTGACTATAACCACCCCCAACCGGCCCACCTGGCCAGGACGATCGCCCCAGCGGGCTGGCAACTCCAACCCCGGTTGCCGGTTTATCCCCAGTACGACGATTGGCTGCCCCCGGCCCTGAGATCGCCGGTGCGGGACTGGCGGCGGCGACTAACCCAAGCACAGGATTTGCAACCAGCGGCGCTTCCGCTAAGATGCTGACACAGTCATTTAGGGGGACGACGCCATGGAGAAAACCAACCCCCAGACCTGTCCGGTCTGCGGTGTAAAAATTTTAGTGGGCACCGTGGGGGGATTGGGTCCTGTTTGCCGCTGGCCCCCCTGGTAACCGCGCCCGGCTCTACGATCGGGTGTGTCGCTACGTCACCAGGCCCGACTGCATTAACAAAAATGTTGGCGACCAATCTCCTCCAGCCCCCCGACTATAATCAAAGAGTGATAAAAAACCAGGCAGAGTTGCTGCTGTGAATTTTCCTATGCAAATTCCTTTGTGTCTGCGTCCCAGCCTTTCCATCGCCGCTAGCCTGATTATGGTGACCGCCGCCACAGCCACGGCTCAGGCCCAAACCCGGCTCTATTCACCCATTTCTCTGACCACCTCGCGGCAAATTGACGATACCCTCAGTTCTCAAGATATTCCTACCGGATCCGGTGGCTTTTCTCGGGATTACATTGTCACCCTTAGCGCCGGAGACCAGGTGGCGATCGATGCGACCTCCGACGACTTTGATACCCTGGTTACCCTGATCAATAAAGATGGGGTTACCGTTGGAGAAAACGACGATGGCTCCGATGGCAGTACAAATTCCCTATTATTTGTTCGTATTACCGAGTCGGGTGCCTATACGGTGAGGGTCAGCGCCTACGCTGGTGGCACTAATACGGGTAAATTTAAGCTCAAGGTGGCCCGTTTGAGAGAAGTACCCTAGGCAAGGTAAAACAAAAATTAAGAAAATTTGCCTGGGGAGCTTGCCATGGGTGACTCTAGCTTGTTATTTTAGTGAAGCGCTAGTTTTATCCCTTGCCGGGATAGCTCAGTTGGTAGAGCAGAGGACTGAAAATCCTCGTGTCGGCGGTTCAAGTCCGCCTCCTGGCATTTAGATAAGATCAAGTATGGATCCTATTCTTGCCTCACATACCTCCCATCCTTCTTTTACTTTTGAGGCGGTGATTCTCAATCATCAGGGAGACATTGTCAGGCGAAACCAGGGTGAAGCCCCCTACCGGCGAGTTACCCTGGCTCAGGATTTAATTTTAGATTTGGTGTGGGTGCCTGGCGGTACTTTTATGATGGGTACCCCAAGCCATGAACCGGTCCTGGGGGAGGGTTCTAAGTATTATCACAGCCTCTTTAATGGGGAACGGCCTCAGCATCAGGTAACCGTGGCCGGTTTTTGGCTGGGTAAGTATGCGGTTACCCAGGCCCAGTATCGGGCTGTGATGGGGGAAAATCCATCCCACTTTCAGGACGACAGCCGACCGGTAGAGCAGGTGAACTGGGATGAGGCCATGGAATTCTGCGATCGCCTTTCCGATGCCACCGGTCAACCCTACACCCTGCCCAGCGAAGCCCAGTGGGAATACGCGGCTCGAGCGGGGGGCACCACTCCCTTTCACCAGGGTGAGACCATTACCACCGCTTTAGCTAACTACAACGGCGCTCAGGCCTACGGCTCGGGCCCCCCAGGCATCTATCGGCAAGCCACCAATCCGGTGGGCTGCTTTCCTCCCAACGACTTTGGTCTCTACGACCTGCACGGCAATGTGTGGGAATGGTGCCTTGATACCTACCACGAAGACTATGAAAACGCCCCCACCGATGGCAGTGCCTGGACCCAGGCCGGGTCTCCTGACTATCGCATGATCCGGGGTGGCTCCTGGTACTGCTATCCCCACTTTTGCCGCTCCGCCTCCCGAGACCACGAGCTACGTGACACCCGCATGAGTAACTTTGGTTTTCGAGTGGCGGGTGCCTAGGGAAGTTTATTCCACCACTTCGTATTCAAGCATCTGCTCTCCTTCCCTATCGGTATAGCTACGGTAGGCAATGCCAGTCTCATCGCCATCGGACCAACTGGCCTTACCGGTACACTTAAGCTCCCCATCGGTTTTGGAAACCTGGGTGGGTTCGTATATTTTGACCAGGGCAAAGCCTCTGGAGGCGCGGTCTTTTTCTGTCATTTCCACCACCTGGTCCCGAAGGGAATCGCAGGTGTGGGATACCTGCTGAATCGATTTGCAACTGGCTAGCCAGCAAACCGCAGCCCCCGACAATAGCAAGGTGGCTTTTTGAGATATTGGCTTGAGACCAATTTTTTGAGACCAATAAAAGCAAACCATAGTTATTTTTTTAATGTTAAGCATTAAGAACAGTAACATGCCGGGGGTTTTCCCCGGCATCCGTAGGACTACCGATAACGGCGGGCTGGTACCCAGGGCCAAAGTTTCAGGCGGCGGCAAGGGGACAGAGGGGCTGGGGGATTCAAAGTCCCTCTTCCAAGGCGGGAGAGGGACTTTGGGTGAGGGCTACAAAAGCGGAATGTACCCGGAGCGATGGGGCAGTCTGGGTCCATAGCGGGCTTTTAAATCGAGGCGCTACGCGCCAGGGAGAGGGTAATCGGTTGGGAAATTAAGGGTAAAAGGGCTAGAGGGTTACCCAAGAGTCCTGGGCGGCACACTCACAACTCGAAAACCGATGGAGGTGGTGCGGACGTCGGGGATGCCGTAGGTCCGAGAGGCGGAGCGACAAGCCCAGGGAAGGTCGCGCCAAGAACCGCCGCGTAGGATCCGATATTTGTCTTTCTCATGTTTTGGCGCAAAAACATAAGAACCGCCGCTTAGCATCCGGAGTGTGTTTTTTCTGCCTCGGCATCAACCCAGGCGCTACCATCAGCCGGTGCGCCTTCGTAGTTGTCGTGGAAGTGATCCAGGCACCACTCAGAAACGTTGCCGTGCATATCGTAGAGGCCAAAGCCATTAGGGGGGAAGATTCCCACATCGGTGGTTTGCGCTCGGAATGCTCCCCTTGGTCCCTGACCATAGAACCCTGGATAGGTTAGGCTCTCGTAGTACTCCAAGTCGCTGCCCCGATAATTAGCCAGATCGGTGGTAATTGTATCGCCAAAATAAAAGGGCGTGGTGGTACCGGCCCGACAAGCGTATTCCCACTGGGCTTCGCTGGGCAGGGTGTAGGGTTGGCCTAGTCTTTGAGATAGGCGATCGCAAAATTCCACTGCATCGTTCCAGGAAACACTTTCCACTGGGCGTTTATCCCCCTTGAAGTGGGCAGGGTTGTTGCCCATGATGGCCTGATATTGAGCCTGGGTGACGGGGTATTTACCCAGGGCAAAGGCTGTCAGGGTGACGGAGTGGCGGGGCAGTTCTCGGGCAAACCACTCTTTGTACTTCTCTTCCCCAACCTGACGGATCAGTTCCGCCTTTTCCGCCTCGGTTTGGCCCATCATAAAGCTGCCGCCAGGAATCGCCACCATATCCAGGGTGACGCCCTGGCCCAGGTCCAGGGTTTGGTAGGGGGCGCTGGCCTGTTTACGGTTGATGATCTGCCCCTGGGGGTTAACGGTCACCACCTCAAAGCTAAACAGTACTGCTTTCTCCACCATATTTCCTCCTCGATTAAGGCCAGCTCCATCCCTCCCTCAGGATAGCTGATCCCTCGGTGGTCGTCGCCGGAAGAACCCTCCAGTCCCACCGCCGAGGCATCGACCAGGAGTCCAGGAATCAGGAGTTGGGTGGCTACCCCCGCTGTTGTGGCCCCTGATTACCCAGGGGCCGCCATCTCACCATTAACCCTGCCAAAACTCCTGATCAATCTAGATCTTAATCCCGTGTTACCTTAAATAGGGGTTTCTAGCCTGATCAGGCCAGTCCTGGGCAAGGTCAAGGATATGGTCAGGTGGGTGGCATGGCCCGGTTTCTTGAGCCAGTTGCTTGAACTGGTGGCTTGAAAATGGGTAAGTGGTGATTGCTCCAGTTCTGTTGTCATAGCTACCGGTAACGGGGTGCAGATGAGCCGGACTCTCTGGCTTTAAGGGTCCACAGGTTTCCTCCGCCATTCATCCCCGGCTAAATTTAGCCTTTCCTTGCTTGTTGGAATAATAGAGGTCTTGAAATGTCTATTCGCCTTTATGTTGGAAACCTATCCAGGGATTTGCAACGCCAGGACTTTGAGAATGTGTTTGTTGCCTACAACGATGATCTGGTTTCGGTGAAGCTGATCGCGGATAAAAAAACCGGCAAATGCAGGGGCTTTGGCTTTGTAACGGTAAAAACCGAAGAGAAAGCTGATGAAATTGTGGCTCAACTCAATGGTTATGTCCTGGAAGATACTCCTTTAAAAGTTGAAAAAGCTCTCCCCGAACCAAGCCAGAGGGAGAAGCAGAAGAAGTTGAAACCAACCCCATTGTCCCTGTCAATGGTAAACGGGCCAGGGGCAATGGCCGTAAGCCCTCCTCTACCGATCAGTCCAGCAGTGTTGTGGTCCAGCCCGATCCACGGTGGGCCGATAAACTGGAGCAGTTGAAGGCTATGCTGGCGGCTCAAGCCACCTCTAGCTAGGGCTTAAACTTTAACTTTGGTTTTCGGCTATTTGTCTAATCCGCTGCAACTGGGCTTCCATGTCTTTGCGAGTCCAGTGGGCAGCAAAATATTTGAAGCCCACCTCGACGATGGGCTGGGCAATGGTAAATTCAAACCGATTGGTTAATTGGGTGCCAGCGTCGGTGGCGTGCCATTGCCAGCGGTCCTGACCCCGGAAAAATCCCTCAAACTGCCAGGTAATCAGGTTTGGCAATCGCTCAATGACGGTGCTGATCAGGGTTGGTTGCCAGATTGGTATGGCAATGATAAATCGGCTTTGGGCACCGGGCTCGGTAGACCAATCTTCTACAGGCTCACAGCGCAGGGCAGGGTTAAGCCAGCGATGCATTATGGCCAGATTGGTGATGCAATGTTCCACAACCCCTGGACTAGCGGCGATGGTAATACATTGAAGAAACTCATGGTTATTCTTCATAGTTTTCAATTGCTAATATTTAAATTGCCAACAGCAGGTAGCCTTAACTAAGGGTGCTCTTCAAGTATTGCCTGATTTGTCCCCAGAGCTTGGGGCCAACCTTGATATCAACCACCCGTAACCTGAAAAGGTATGGCTATGGCTGTTCCACCCCAGGATCCAACTTCCCCTAACTACACCGATCCAGCCTACTACATTAATCGGGAGTCGAGCTGGCTGGAGTTTAACCGTCGAGTCCTGTGGGAAGGGCTTGATCGCCGCACTCCGTTGTTGGAAGCCCTGAAGTTTTTGGCGATCTTTAGCATTAACCTGGACGAATACTTTATGGTGCGGGTAGCCGCCATCAAACAGCAAATCGGGGCCCAGGTCAATTCCCTCTCCGCCGATGGACTCAGCCCGCTACAGCAGCTTGCCCTAATTGGTCAAACTCTGCGGCCTATGATTAACCAGCAACACCAGGGCTTTTTCCGTCGTTTGCGGCCACAAATGGCGGGCCATGGCATCCATCTGGTTACCTACGGTGAACTGAGCCCCGATCAACGTCAGTTTATGGGGACCTACTTTGAGGAACAAATTTTTCCAGTTTTAACCCCGCTTATTGTTGATGCCGATCATCCTTTTCCCTACGTTTCTAACCTGAGCTTAAACCTGGTGGTAATTCTTAAGAGATCGCCAGACCGGTGGATCCCAGATTGCCCGGGTCAAAATACCCAAAGTTTTACCCCGGTTCATTACCCTGCCAGAACCCCTCTCTAGCCAACTCGATCCTCCCTGTCACTGGCTTGGAGTGCCCCTGGAGGAGGTGATCGCTCACCATCTTCAGACTTTGTTCCCGACCCTAGAGGTGCAGGGACACTACCTATTTCGCCTTACCCGTAACGCCGATTTAGTGGTGGCAGAAGCTGAAGCCGAAGATTTGATGTTAGCGATCGAGCAAGAACTCCGGAAACGCCCTCTAGGGGGATCGGCAGTGCGGTTAGAACTTCAACGCCACACCCCTAGGGCAATTCGGATCCTGCTAAGGCGGGCCCTGGACCTGGAACCCCAGGACATTTATGCAATTGATGGTTGGCTGGGGCTGGGGGATTTAATCGCCCTCACCAGTCTAGCGATACCAAGCTTAAAGGATCCACCCTGGCTGCCGACCATTCCCCCAACCCTGGAAAAATTACCCCATCTAGTTGAGGAAGACAATAATTACCCCTCACAGCAGGCAGAAACTTTTTTTGCCCTGGTGCGTCGCCAGGACCAGCTATTCCACCATCCTTATCATTCCTTTGTGGCCACTGTACAGCGGTTTATTATCCAGGCCGCCTATGATCCCCAGGTACTGGCCATTAAAATGACCCTTTATCGTATCGCTGGCGGCTCTCCCATCCTCAAAGCCCTGGTGGGGGCGGCGGCCAGGGGTAAGCAGGTAACGGTGCTGGTAGAACTTAAGGCTCGCTTTGGCGAAGAAAACAATATTAACTGGGCTCGCCACCTGGAACAGGCGGGTGTCCATGTTGTTTACGGTTTGATCGGCCTTAAAACCCATGCCAAGATGGTTATGGTGGTGCGCCGTGAGGGTGATACCATTACCCGTTACTGTCATTTAGGGACGGGGGACTACAATGCTGAAACCGCCTCTGTTTATACCGATTTAAGCCTGCTTAGCGCCCAACCTGAGCTCGGATCGGACCTGACTGAGCTATTTAACTATCTCACCGGCTATTCTCGCCAGCGCAGTTATCGACAACTGTTAGTCGCCCCCCTAACCCTGCGCCAGAGCCTGGAGAACTTAATCCAGGGGGAAATAGAGCGGGTTCAACGGGGAGAAAAGGGCCAGATTATCGCCAAAATGAATACCCTGGTTGATCCAGACCTGATTGCCAGACTTTACCAGGCTTCTGCTGCCGGGGTCTCGATTGATTTAATTGTGCGAGGAACTTGCTGCCTCCGCCCTGGTCTGGCCAACATCAGCGAGAACATTCGGGTCATCAGCATTGTTGGTCGCTTTTTAGAACATTCCCGGATCCTTTACTTTAGGCGCGGGGGTGATGAAATTTTTTGGCTGGGCAGTGGAGACTGGACCGCCAGTAATTTAGATCGCCGGGTAGAAGTGCTGGTGCCGGTTCGCGATCGCAACCTTCAGGCCGAACTCCGATTGATTTTAGATCTGGCTCTGGCAGATCATCGTCACGCCTGGGATTTGGCTGCTGACGGTAGTTACCATCAGCGCCAACCAGCCCCCCAAACCAGCCCCTGCGACTCTCAACTCAGTCTGATCAACCGGGCCAGTCACCTAACCGTTGGAATCGACCCACGGCACCAGAGGTAAAACAAGGCTAAAAGTCCGCTTAAAAAGCACAAACCAGTCAGACCCGCCAGAGGGTTGCCCTGAAGTCCGGTGACCCAGGTGGGCACCTGCCCCGTTGGCCGGGTTAGATGACTAACGTTCAAAACATAGTAGATCCACACCAGACCACTATGGAGACCAATCGGTAAACCCAGGCTGGTTTCTCCTGGCTGGGTGGGGAACCGCACCCGACGGGCCCGAACCAGAGTCATACCCAAGAGGGCCAGACCTAAAAATTGGGGCCAGGTGGCTAGAACCTGTTCTAAGGGCTTAATGAAGTGGGCCAGGGCAAAGATAAAACCGTTGGTAGCCAGGGCCAACCCAGGGGAAAAACCTTGCTCTAACTCTCGCAGCAACCATCCCCGAAACAGTAGTTCCTCTGCCCAGCCCACCGCAAGGGCCGTAACCGCCCCACTAAGGACAATGGGAGCCAGGAAGCCGGGGTTGAAAGCCTCTGGATTCAGCACTAACCAGCCGGCAACCAACTCTATCAACACCATTGTGGCCAGGCTGAGGCTACCGATCAGGGCCCCTACCCCCAGGGCTGCCCAGAGCCTAACCGGTTTAATCAAGCCAAATTGACGCCAGACAGAAGAGCTTTGGTGGAGGCGACGTTCCCAAGGAGGCAATAGCAATACAAAAACCAGGTACAACAGTAACATCGGCAGCAGATCGCCACCTGGCAAGCGCCCCTGGGCCGATAGTCGGTAAAGGGGCCAGGCTACAGGAAACCAGAGAACCAGCACCATAGCCAGGAAAAATCCTATGCGGAGCAGGGGCGATCGCCTCAAGTAGGTTAGCCAATCCGACAGCATTTTATTCATCCAGCATTTTATTCATCGGGCTCAATAGTACTGGTCAAACCCAGACTCCCCAGCCCCTCACTATAGAATTCTGCGGGTTCAAGGGCGCAGGTAATAACCAGGGCGACCCCAGCACTATGGGCTTGCATCATAATATCTACTGCCTGGGGAGTGGTTAGACTGGGTACCACCTTCAGCAAAGACTCGACGACGTATTCCATCGAGTTAAAGTCGTCGTTATGGAGGAGTACCCGGTAACGGGGAGCAGGCTTGCGAAGAGTAGACGTTGAACTTCGATCAATCGTTTCAATCGACACAGCAATACCTCGTTTTGAAGAAGGAATGGGAAAGGGCCAGGAACCTTTGGCCAGGGCCTGCCTGTGTACTCCAGATCAACCTGACCATCTGATGGATCTTACCCAGGGAAGCGCGGTTTGGCTACCCAGCCCAGGCTCGCCTCTGGAGAATCAAATCCCCCGATAGCCAGGCTATAGTGACTGCAACTACCGAGGTCGTAACTTAAGGTTGTAAGATGACAAAATGCTTCATAATTTAGAAGGTTTTTGTAAACTTTTTGTAAAGCCATCTTTGACAATGAAGTGCTATGGAAGTCCTGGTGGAAAATCATTCACAGCTAAATGTTTTTTTGCAGGTCTAAATTCCTGTTTGTTCACTGTTCTGGGGCATGAATAAGGGGCTTAAGTGGTTTTGGCTAAAAACCTGTCACTTTTGATACAAGAGAGCGATGAGATTCTGGTTATTTTAGGCAAAAGTGCTGAGGGACAGTCTTCAAAATTTACATTCCCATCAAGATTCTATGCAGCTATGGTGGTTAGCCCCAGCCCTGGTCAAAAACTACTCTTATACTGAGGCATATTCCTTCTTTAATTTTTTTAGATTTTGGTTTCAAACTAGGAGTTTATCAGCTATGCAAGCCGTCACTGAATCCATGGCAGTTATTCAGCCCCAGGGCTCTCTCAACGCCTCTAATGCTCAAGATTTTCAATCCATTTTACTAGAGCGCATTCAAGCAGAAGCCGCATCGGGTTTGCTGGTGGATATGAGTCGTCTGGAGTCTTTAGACAGTTCAGGCTTAATTTCTTTGATTGCAGCCTTTAAGCAGGCTCGTCTATTGGGTAAGAACTTCTATCTGTGCTCTGTGCCTCCTGCGATCCGGATTGTTTTTGAATTAACTCAATTAGATCAGGCCTTTGAAATCTTAGATGAAAGCTCCGCTTCTCTGCCGGTAGCCGCCTAGGCTGGTGTCAGCACAGGCTATGGCTGGCTAGCTTAATTAAATTCATTGAGTTCAGAAATGAACTGGGGCGCTGATTAAGGTTGCAGGTTCAAAGTTGCAGACTCCGCCCTAGATTCCATGAATGCAGTTCAACTCAACTGCTTAGGTAGCCTAACGGTCTATTGCCGCTGATTAATCTTGAGTTCGCTATAGTAAGTAGGGTAATTCTAATCTGACTGCGGGGGCAGCCCCTGTGACCCTATCTCTCGATTCTTTGCTAACGCCAGAGATTCTCAAGCCAGCTCGCTATCTCGGTAACGAGTTGGGAGCGGTCCATAAGCCCTGGTCCTCAGCTCTGGTGCGCTGGGTTCTTACCTACCCGGAAATATACGAGGTAGGGGCTTCTAATTTAGGTCATATCATTCTCTATAACATTCTTAATAGCCAGCCCCGCCAGCTGTGCGATCGCGCCTATCTACCGGCCCCTGACCTGGCCGCTAAGCTCAGACAGTCCCAAACCCCCCTATTTGCGGTTGAGTCTCGTCACCCCCTGGTAGCCTTCGACATTGTCGGTTTCAGTTTAAGTTACGAATTGGGTGCCACCAATATTCTAGAAATGCTTTCTCTGGCGGGCATTCCTCTAACCTGGCAAGAACGGGCTCAGTCTCAGTTAGAAGGGACCCCACCCTGGCCCCTAATTTTCGCCGGTGGCCAAACCGCCACCTCCAATCCCGAGCCCTACGCTGATTTCTTCGACTTTATCGCCCTAGGCGATGGTGAGGAGCTACTGCCTGAAATCGGCCTGGTTGTGGAGGAAGGTAAGGCCGCTGGATTAAGTCGGGAAGCCCTACTGCTGGATCTGGCTCAAGTACCCGGAGTCTACGTACCCCAGTTTTATACTCTAAGGGATGACGGGTCAGTGCAACCCCATCGATCAGATGTGCCTGAGCGAATCCTGCGCCGGGTAGCCACCCCGATGCCAGCCTATGCCATGGGTTTGGTTCCCTACGTGGAAACGGTCCACGATCGCCTGACAGTGGAAATCCGACGGGGATGCACCCGGGGCTGTCGCTTTTGCCAGCCTGGGATGCTTACCCGGCCAGCCCGGGATGTAGAACCAGAGGCGGTGGTAGAAGCCATTGAAACTGGCATGGGTAAAACTGGCTATAACGAGTTTTCCCTACTTTCCCTCAGTTGTTCCGACTACCTGGCTTTGCCAGCGGTGGGAGTAGAAATTAAAAATCGTTTGAAAGACGAAAATATTTCCCTATCCCTACCCAGTCAGCGGGTAGACCGCTTCGATGAAAATATTGCCCATATTGTCGGCGGTACCCGTCTAACCGGGCTGACCTTTGCCCCTGAAGCCGGTACCCAGCGTCTGCGAGACATTATTAATAAGGGGCTAACCAACGAAGAATTACTGCGGGGCGTTAGTACAGCCTACCAACAGGGATGGGATCGGGTTAAGCTCTACTTTATGATTGGCCTGCCAGGAGAAACGGAAGAGGATGTCCTTGGTATTGGGGAAACAGTTCGATGGCTGCGCCAGTCTTGCTATATCAAGGGACGGAAGCCGCTTTCCTTTAACATCACCATTTCCAACTTCACGCCCAAACCCCATACCCCTTTCCAATGGCATTCCGTTTCTACCCAAGCATTTCAACATAAGCAAACCCTGCTGCGGTCCGCCTTTAAAGGCGCGGGCTGGGCTAAGGTGAACTTTACCGATGTGCGGATTTCCGCCATGGAAGATTTCGTTGGCCGTGGCGATCGCCGGTTGGCGGTGGTGGTACGACGAGCTTGGGAATTGGGAGCTGGTATGGATGCCTGGTGGGAAAGCCTGGATACCGCCTTTCAAGCCTGGTCCCAGGCCATCGATGAGGCGGGCTTAAGCTGGAAATATCGTCAGGTAGACCAGGGTGAATGGCAGGGTAGCGCCGATCAATCCTGGCCCGATCTGGCGGCTCCCCTACCCTGGGATCACCTCGACACCGGAATTGATAAAACCTGGCTACAGCAAGATTTACAGCGAGCTCTGGAGGCGATTACCGTACCCGACTGTTCCTTTGAGGGTTGTTCCCACTGTGGGGTGTGTGGGCCTGACCTGGGCCACAACCAGGTCATCCCGCCGCCCCCGATTCCGGTTTTTATCGGTCACGGTCAGCCCGATCACACCAGGGTGCAGCGCCTCCGCCTCACCCTGGGCAAGTTGGGATCCATGGCCCTGGTTAGTCACCTCGATTTAATGCGCCTCTTCGATCGCGCCCTGCGTCGAGCCAGCCTACCCATTTCCTTTACCGGCGGTTTTCACCCCGGTCCCCGAGTATCGCCAGCTAATGCTCTGCCCTTGGGGGTAACCAGCACGGCAGAGGTAGTTGACTTTGAGCTAAAACAGCCTATCGATCCAGAGGCTTTCCGCCAGCGGCTGGCGGCCCAACTGCCCGATGAAATTCCCCTGTATGGGGTGGTAGAGGTGCCCCTAGATAGCCCCTCCGCCACTAAAGTGCTGGAACAGGCTGAGTACTATCTGCGGCTAGCTGCCGATAGTCACCCCCATGCCTGCCCCCCTGGCAGGATTGGGTTACCGGTTTGCTGGCCAGGGAGACCCTGACCTGGGTGAAGCAGACTAAATCCGGTCGATCTCAAACCATTGACCTGCGCCCCCTGCTTTATGCCATGGACATTGTTACCGTGGCCCCCTGGCCTGTACCGGCCCTGGCCCCCGAGCTCCAGGAAGTGGTGATCCGATGCCTGGGCAGTTGTCGCAATGACGGCAACTTACTACGTCCTGATCAGATCGCCTGGATGCTGGAGCAGGTGGCTGGAGAGCCTCTAATCATTCGCCATCGCCACCGTTCCCGACTGGTTCTGAGGGAACCCTCCAGACAGCAGGTTAACTGTGCGGGGCCAGAGACTGCCAGCCAAACCCCGCCCCCGTAACTGAAGGAGCCGATAGAAAAGCTAGATCTTGGATATGCCAATACTGAATGCCAATCAATCCTTTTTCCCAGAAGGGGGGCAATTAGCCCAGAACTGGCGGCTCGCCCTGGTCCTCATCCTGGCTTTGGTTCCGGGCCTTGTCACCCCCGCCAGGGCCGTGGGGCTACCCGGTAGCCAGGACTGTCTGCCCCCCAACCCAACCCAACCCAGCCAGGAGGCGGGGGGCTGTTGCCCGAGGGACCTTCTAGGCAGTACCTTCATGACAGCCCCCCCCCAGGTTTTGCCAGGGCTTTGTCAGTTGTTACGGCTACCAACCGATAGTCGGTCCGAAGCGGATCGGTTCCATCGTCTGGTAGACCCCACCTCCATCACCAGAAACAGTTCTCCGTCGGCAGCAGGTACAACCTGGCCTAGCCTCTGGTGGAACCAGGACTCGGTTCCTCCTCAGTTGGGGGGGCAGCGCCTGGTTGAGGGCTGGGTAACCTATCGTCTGCAAACTAGCCAGATACAGGTGATGGACCTGATGGTTAATTCCCAGGTGTGGCAAGGATTAACCTTGCTAGAACGCTATGGAGTTTTACAAAGCTTTGGCAATGGGGCTCAGCAGTTTGGTTACCAATTACGTTTGCTAGAAAGTAATGGCTATACGGCCCAGCTGTTAGGATTGTACGCTTGTTTTGCCAGCACCTCTTCCCCCAGTGGTCTGTGATGCCAGTTTAGATACCATTCGTCTGGGACAGTTACAACAAGAAGCCTTTCCTGATTATCCTGCCAGTCCAGAAAAACCCTGAGGTTATGGGGCTGGATAGGGGAAGCATGAATTGATAGTGAGGTGGTTTTCCAGGGTATTCTGGTTCAACGGATAGGATTAGGGTAAATGGTTCAAGTAGACGTATCCGGTTATCTGGCGGCCCTGCAGGCGGGAGAGTTGGTCAGTTTTCCTACCGATACCGTACCGGCCCTGGCTGCCCGTCCCGAGGCTGGTGAGCGCATCTACCAAATTAAACAGCGTAGTAGCACCAAGCCCCTAATTCTGATGGCCGCCAGCCTGGAACCCTTACTACCCTACCTGGCCGGGCAGGAGGCAGAGCTGGAGATTTGGAGGGCAGTAGTCCAAGGTTACTGGCCAGGCGCTCTGACCCTGGTATTGCCGGCTAGCGATCGCCTACCTGCCGCTATCAACCCCATGGGTACGGGAAGTTTGGGCCTCCGGGTACCGGCCCATCCCCTGGCTCGTTATATTCTGGAACGTAGCGGTCCTCTGGCTACCACCAGTGTGAATCGGTCCGGTAGTCCACCCTTGCAAACCATGGCAGATATTCAAGCCCAGTTTCCCCAAGTGTTCACCCTAACTGGGGAGGCAATTACCGAAATCTATGCTGACCTGGCCACCGATCCCCCGATCAGAGCCGCCCCCAGGGTTCGGGCCAGCCTTCTACCGTTGTGGCCTGGCAGGGGCATAAATGGCAGGTGTTACGGCAGGGATTGGTTCACTTAGAGATCAGGTCATGACAGAACAATCCACACCCCAGTCCCTAATCCCTGCATCGACTGAGATTCGATATCCAGAGCCTACAACTGGCCTGCGATCGCCTAACTCAGCAGGGGCGCTTTCTGGCGGGTTTTCTAGGCACTGCCTCCCACGAGTTACGGGCTCCCATTAGCCAGATTCTCAGCTTGCACCAGCTAATTCTAGAAGACCTGTGCGAAAGTCCCACAGAAGAACGGGAATTTATCGCCCAGGCTAATCAGGCGATGATCAAGGTGTTGCACAACCTGGATCTATTAATTCGTCTATCTAAGCTAGAGATCGGCGCCCTTCAACCCCAGTTCAAACCCCTGGAAATTGGCTTACTGCTGACGGAGGTCCAACAGTTGACCACCATGAAATGCACCAATCGTTATTGCCAGCTCACCCTGATCGGGGCTGATTCCGACGTTTTGGTCTATGGTGATTGGTCCTGGCTCCAGCAGGTATTAATTTTGCTGATTGAGGGGGCTTTAGCGGCTGGTAGTGAAGCGCTTCAGCTAACCTTAGAGAGCTTTAAGGATAAGGATGACCCGGTGCAGATCCAGGTCCAGTGCAATCGCCCCCTGGCAAATTGGCAAGTTCCCCCACCCTCCGAAAAAACTTATCCGGCAGATTTCTCAGCCAGTTTTTATTATCAAATAGTAGCCCGTATGGCCGTGCCCTTGGGCCTTAACCTGGAGTTAAGGGAGGCCGAAGCAGGACAGGGCACCGTAGTAGTCTTACAATTTCCTGGCTAAGGTTGTAGCCATGGCTGAGGGAAAATGCTGGTCTAACAAAATGCTGGTCTAACAAATAGGGGGCACCCCGATAGGATGCCCCCTGACCTAGAATCAACTGCTCCCCATCCCTTCAAGGAGAAGAGCTAGGTCAAACTAGATCTTATATTTGCCACCCTTGGCTGGGTCAGACCAGTCACAGGCGTAACCCTTAGTATCTGGAACATACTGGTTCCAGGGTTGGGGATCAACAGGACCAGGAGTAGCCCAAACGATATCGAACAGACCGTCATCCCTGACCTGGCCAATACGCACGGTCTTAGAAATATGGTGGTTGGGGAACAGCTTCACCGGACCCTCTGGGGCAGCAAAGGACTGACCGATGGCAGCAGCCCGCACGGGCTCGAGGTCGAAGGTACCAGCCTTTTCTACAGCCTGCTTCCAAAGGTAAACCATGATGTAGGCAGCTTCCATGGGGTCATTGGTAACCCGGTCAGCCCCGTATTCTGCTTTAAAGTCTGCTACCCACTTTTTGTTTTCGGGAGTTTCTACGGTCTGGAAGTAGTTCCAGGAAGCGTAGTGACCCTTCAAAAACTCCTTACCAATCTGACGAACTTCTTCCTCAGCAATACTCACCGACATGGTGGGGTACTTATCAGGGGTTAGGCCCGCCCCTTGAAGCTGCTTAAAGAAGGCTACGTTGCTATCACCGTTGAGGCTATTGAAGATTACACCACCCTTGGGTAGGGCTGCCTTGATCTTGGTGATGATGGGGGTAACTTCTGTGTTGCCCAGGGGCAGGTAGTCTTCCCCAACGGTTTTGCCACCCTTGGCCTTCAACTGTTCTTTGATAATGGTGTTGGCAGTCCGGGGAAGACGTAGTCAGAACCCACCAGGAAAAATTCCTTGCCTTTATTCTTGAGCAGCCAGTCTACGGCGGGCTCAATCTGCTGGTTAGGAGCGGCTCCAGTGTAGAAAATATTCTTAGAACACTCTTGCCCTTCGTATTGCACTGGATACCACAGCATGTGGTTCTTAGATTCGAAGACAGGGAGCACAGCCTTACGACTGGCAGAGGTCCAGCAGCCAAAGATGGTTGCTACCTTGTCCTGGTCAATGAGCTTACCAGCCTTCTCAGCAAAGGTAGGCCAATCGGAGGCTCCATCTTCCTTGATAGGCTCGATTTTCTTCCCGAGCACTCCACCAGCTGCATTGATTTCCTTAATGGCCAGTAGCTCAGCATCCACCACGGTGGTTTCACTGATGGCCATGGTGCCGCTGAGGGAATGGAGGATACCCACTTTAACGGTATCACCACCACTAGCCGCCTTATCTGTACTGCTGCTTTCTGGGGTAGTGGTAGTTGGGCTACCACAGGCCTTTAACAGCATAGAGGTCCCTAAGGTCGCAGACCCGTAAACCAAGAACTTACGTCGATTAAATCGAGTTACCATTCAAGCTCGCTCCTGACTCAATAAAATGAGGTAATTTACCGGAAAAATGGCGAAATTCGCCAATCATAGAATTCACTCAACCTCCAGAATGGATATTAGAGGTTGTATGGGTGGCTAAGTGTATCGTAGGTTACAGATTTTCCCGATCTTCATTTATTTTTCTTCTCCTGGCCCAAATTTTCCTGGCCAAGTCATCGAGCCTGGGGATCGCCATGGTAGCGGATAAAATCAATCACAGCGGTTAAACCCTCCTGGGTTTTCAGGTTGGTAAAGCCAAAGGGGCGATCGCCCCTCATTTTGCGAGCATCTTGATCCATGACTGCAAGGCTAGCCCCCACCAGGGGAGCCAGGTCGATTTTATTAATCACCAGAAAGTCAGATTTGGTGATTCCGGGCCCTCCCTTACGGGGAATTTTGTCTCCCGCCGCAACGTCAATGACGTAAAGGGTAAGGTCTACCAATTCAGGACTGAAGGTAGAGGCCAGATTGTCGCCACCACTCTCTACAAAGACAAAATCCAGGGGATCAAAGCGGGTCTCCAGGGTTTCAATCGCCACCAGATTCATCGAGGCATCTTCCCGAATGGCGGTATGGGGACAGCCTCCCGTTTCCACTCCAATGATGCGATCGGGGCTAAGGGCCTGACTACGCACCAGAAACTGGGCATCTTCCTGGGTGTAAATATCGTTGGTAACTACGGCAATCGAATAGCGATCGCGCAGACCCTTGCAGAGATGATCCACCAGGGCAGTTTTGCCTGACCCCACGGGTCCGGCAACGCCAACTCGAAAAGGATGGGGCATGGATGAATGGGGCTAAACAGCTGTCTTTAGGCTATCGATCTTACGGTTGAATAAATCAATAAAGATCATGATGACTCGCTTGGGGCGGGTTCTAATGTTAGCACTCAAGGCCATGCCGGATTGTAATTTGATCGATCGCCCCTGAATGTTAATGGACTGCTGGTCTAGGGTAACATCGGCGGGAAAGCGATACTGGGGATGAATCTGGTCAGGGGGTAGGGCATCGGAACCGATGTGGGTCAGGGTACCCTTAACATCTCCAAATTCACTGTAGGGAAAGGAATCAATACGGACATCGGCCTTCATACCCTCCTTCACAAAGCCAATATCGCGGTTAGTAATAAACACCTTGGCCACCAGGGCATCGGTGGGTACAATTTCCATAATCGGTTCGGTAGAGTTGGCCACGTAGCCGGGCTGGTTCGCCTTCAAATTAAACACCACGCCACTGACTGGGGCCTTGAGTTCCTGGTATTGTAATTTCTGCCGCAGCTCTGTAATCTGGCTATCCAATTCTTGCAGCCGTTTTTCGTTTTCCAGCATAGTTTTAGTGATCTGGCTATCGATGGTGGCAATTTCATTGTTGTTGGCACCAATACGCTTTTGCAGATCGTCTTGGGAGGCGATCTGGGTGTTACGGAATTTTTCCCGAGCCTGGGCGATCGCCAGTTGCAGGCGCTGCTCCTCCTGAATCAGCCGATTCAATTCGGTGCGCCGGTTGTTAACCTCCTGCTTTTGCTGTAGGTAGGGAATTGCACCAATCGCCCCCCGCTCCGCCAGGGGGCCAATGCGCACCAAAATTTCCTGATTCACCTCCAGGGCTTCTCGAGCATTGGCTCGCTGTACCTGGGTTTGGACCAGCTGGCGATCTAGTTGGTTTACTTCCAGGTTGGCAATACTCAGGCGAGAGGTAAGTTCCTGGCTGGCGGCGGCGAGGCGATCGCGCTGGGCGACAGATAGCTGGGTGATCCCCTGCCGATCTCCCCCAACTGGGTCCGATAGAGGGCATTCTCCGCCACCAGGGCAGCCCGGTTACTGGTCAGTTGAACAATTTCTGGGGCGATATCCATGGGGGCTCTAACCTGGTCTTGATTGGCTAGTTGGGAACGATAGAAGTCATTTTCCTGAGTTAATTTACGTCGAATACTTTCCAGGGAAGTTAGTTGGGCCTGGGTGGCTTCAGGATTCGAGGGTGATCAGGCGATCGCCAGCCTGGACAGCCTGACCTTCTTTGACAAACACCTGCTGCACCACCCCTCCCACGGGAGCCTGAACTGGCTGGACTAGGCCCTTGGGCTCCAATTTACCCTGGGCCGGTACCGCTTCTTCAAACTTAGCCAGGCAAGACCAGGCTACGGTTACTACGGTTACCCCAACAATACTCCACACCACCGCTCGCGACCAATGGGAAGCCTGACGTAGGATTACGGGTTTATCAAAGACTTCACCAGAACGGGAGGACTGGGTGGAAATAATCACATTGTCAGCATCGGGAGAAGTCTGGCCAGGGGAAGAAGTCACCATAGGATCCATCCGAAGGGGAAATATTGCTCAAGTCTCAAGGCAAACAGGGATCGTCAGCTAGCCTAAATCATCCTAAACCATGGCTGACTGCTGTTGGTAAAGGGTGTAGTAGCGACCTTGTAAGGCCATCAAGTGATCATGGCTGCCTAATTCCACCACCGATCCCTGATCCATCACTAGAATCTGGTCGGCGTGCTTAATGGTGTTGAGACGGTGGGTAATAAAAAACACTGTGCGGTTCTCCGCCCAGTGCATCAGGTTGATTGACACCTGGTGCTCGGTATCATAGTCGAGGGCACTGGTGGCTTCGTCCAGGATCAATAATCGGGGGTTTTGCAGAATGGTACGGGCAATGGCAATCCGTTGTCGCTGCCCTCCTGAGAGGGTAGAGCCTCGCTCTCCGACGCGGGTATTGTAACCCAGGGGCAACTCCATAATGAAATCGTGGCAACAGGCAATTTTAGCGGCCTCAATAATCGCACCCGCCTCAGCCCCAGAATTAGTCAGGGCAATATTCTCCTGAATCGTGCCCTCAAACAGCAAGCTATCTTGAGGGACGATACCGATCTGCTGCCGCAGAGAATGGAGCTCCACCTTACTAATGTCGTAATGATCGATTAAAATTCGACCCGATTCTACTTCGTAAAGGCGAGGTAGTAGCTTCATCAGGGTACTTTTTCCCGACCCACTCTGACCGACAACACCCACAAAACTACCCGGGGAAAATCGAGGGAAACATTAATTAACTGCATGGGGCCACTGGGAGCAAAGCGAAAAGCCACATTCTCAAAACTCACCCGGCCCTCAATTTCTGGCATGGGTATTTGCTTAACATCCTCCAGGTTGGTTTCCTGAGGATAGTCAATAATGTCGGACAGGCGTTCCAGGGATAGGGCCGTCTCCTGAAAGTTTTGCCATAGCTGGGCTAGCCGTAAAATGGGGGCAGTGACGTAGCCTGAAATAATGCGAAAGGCAATCAACTGGCCCAGGGTAAGGTCTCCCTTCAACACCAGGTAGGCCCCTACCCAAAGCACCAGCAGGGCTGACAGCTTATTTAGAAAATTACTGGTGGAATTAGCTGTAGTTGAGGTGAGGACATTTTGAAAGCCCGCACTAACGTACTCGGCGTAGCGCTCTTGCCACTTCCAGCGAGTTCGTAGTTCAATATTCTGGGCTTTGACGGTTTGAATTCCAGAGAGAGACTCCACCAGCAGAGCCTGGGTAGCAGCGTTGCGTTCGGCCTTGACCCGTAACTGTCGCTGCACAATCGGGGCCACCAGAATGGTTAGCACCACAAACAGGGGGACGGTTGCCAGGGCCACCAGGGTAAGCAGCCAGCTATAGATGAACATGACGACGATGTACACCAGGGAAAATACCGCATCTAACACCACAGTCAGGGCGGTGCCCGTCAGGAATTGGCGAATATTTTCCAGCTCGTTGATCCGGCTGGACAGCTCTCCCACCGGACGGCGATCAAAATAACGTAGGGGTAAGCGAAATAGGTGATCGATAATTTCCGTACCCAGGGCCATATCGATGCGGTTAGTCGTATCGACAAACAGGTAGGTGCGTAAGCTGGTTAGCAGGGCTTCAAAGATCGCCACAATCACCAGCAAAATCCCCAACACCTGTAGAGTATCGATACTGTTTTGAACAATCACCTTATCAATAATGATTTGAATAATCAGGGGATTGGCCAGACCGAATAACTGCACAAAAAAGGAGGCGACAAAAACCTCTAACAATACCCAGCGATACTTTTGAAGGAAGGGCCAGAACCATTCCAACCCAAATCGTTGCCGGGGAGTTTCTCGGGTGGGCTCCAGCAACAACACCTCTCCCCAATCGCCCCAGGTCTCTGCAAAGCTAGCAGGGGTTCGACGAATCAAACCAACCTCTGGATCGCCCAGAATATAGCCCTTTTCCGAGGTTTCGTAGAGAACCGCGAAGCCTTCCTGCCAGCTAATTAAACAAGGGGTGGGGAGGCGATCAAAGGCCTGGGCTGGTACCTGCACCAACTGGGTTTTCAGACCGATCATTTCCGCCAGGGAGCCACAAACTGGCAGGGACAGGCGGCCCATGCGTTCCTGTTGATTAGTCAGAATGCGGCGAATTACATCTTTGCGAAAAGGTATTTTAAACTGCTGGCTAACCATGTCGAAGCAGGCCAGGGGGTTATCCACGGGGCCTCGACCACGGGCATAGGGGTAGCTGTGGCTGCGATCGGAGGCCGGCGCGGAGGCCGTCAGAAGGGCTTCGCTAGCATAGGGAACGTCGCTAACGTCAAGGGAAACCCTAGGCTCTGGGGCAACCACCGGGGCAACCACCGAGGCAACCACCGAGGCAAAGGTTGCCGCCAGAACTGCCGGGGTCAGTCCCAGTAAACGTGCTCCCTGGGGACTGAGCACTTCCATAGTGAAAGACTGATCCAAGGGTAGGGTTGAGCCCACCGGCCAATTGAGCACCGTCCCACCGCTTAAAATCCAGGTGAGCTGGGAATCCAGGTGACTCAGGTTGCAGCTTCCCTCAGGCAGGGTAACCAGGGTGGATTCCTGGCATAACCGCTGGGCCCTGGCTTTCAGATCTCCCAGGTCGAGGGCCTGATCTTTAGCGTGTTGACTGAGCAAATCGAAGGCTTCAATCAGGTAGATTTGATCGCGAATAGCCCGACCAAAGGCGGGATAATCCTGGAGATATTGGAGAAAGGTATAGGCAGGTAGGTTGAGGGCCACCACTTCACTAGAGGCGATCGCCGTTTCACAGGGCAGCCCTCGCACCAGGCTAACGGCTCCAACCAGATTTCCCTCCCCCAGACGCTCAAGGGTAAGGGGCTGTTGACTACGAGGATCTTGACCTAATAAGCGTACCTGACCTTCTAGAATGACCAGAACCTGCTGACTTAATACCTCTCGCAGAGCTAGAGGTTGACCAACTCGATAACGGAAGAGCTGGGCAGTTTGCAGCAACTGACTTAGGGCTGACGGCGACAGACTGTCAAAGGGATGCAGCCTGGCCAAGGTGGAGGACAGAGAAGGAGGAGTTTGAACCATCGGAGAAAAAAATGGGCGATACTGGACTCGAACCAGTGACATCCTGCTTGTAAGGCAGGCGCTCTACCAACTGAGCTAATCGCCCCCGAAAATGGTTTGAAAAGCCCTGTAACAGTTTTAATTCACATCTTGGCTTTTAACCATATTCTTGATTTTCTAGATATTAGCAGGTTTCTGGCACCTGGCTAAAATATAGATCAATCTGGCTCGCTTCTTTGGCTACCATCCCTTGCCCGATGTTAAAGCCGCCCTGGTGACCGCTATTAGTTATGCCATTAGCCTATGTTACCTTCTATAAGGTTTTCAATTGGTTGACTGACAAAACTCTCAACGCTGGCGGCTAGAAGCCGCGCCTAGACAGGCAAAACCCGCCTACGCGGGTTATGGATCAGTCGGCGAAGGCCGACTTTGTCTGGATAGCAGCGGTTTGAACCGCCCTAAGCTAATGTTTTGTCAGTCAACCAGGGTTTTTAATCAAACGTGAATTTCCCCCGGCAAAACGGGCGACAGCAACCATGTCATATTCATCTAAACCATTGGCTAAGCCTTGGGTAACCACCTTCGACGAGTTTGTGCAATTGGCAGATTATTCTCTGATGGATACTTTGAATGCCGATCCTGATGCCACGGTCGATGGTGATGATCATCGGGCCCGCCAGGTTTTTTCTGGTCATTTCGTACCTGTGACACCCACGCCGCTTGCAGAACCAGAATATGTAGCCCATAGCAGCACTTTTTTTAAGGAACTTGGGTTGAGCGATGATCTGGTGCTGAATGAAAAATTTCGCCAGGTATTTTCTGGTGATCTGTCTGTGGTCCATGGGCCGATGCGTCAGGTTGGCTGGGTGACGGGTTATGCGCTGTCGATTTATGGCACCGAATATACTCAACAATGTCCCTTCGGCACGGGTAATGGTTATGGCGATGGTCGGGCCATATCGGTGTTTGAAGGAATCATCAATGGCCAGCGCTGGGAAATGCAATTGAAAGGGGGTGGCCCAACGCCCTATTGCCGGGGTGCCGATGGGCGCGCCGTGCTCCGTTCAAGTGTGCGCGAGTTTCTGGCGCAAGACTATATGCAGGCGTTAGGTGTTCCCACATCGCGCTCTTTGACACTGTATGTTTCTAAATCTGAGACCGTTGCCCGGCCTTGGTATTCTCAAGACTCCCACTCCATCGACCCTGATATTTTGGTGGACAATCCTGTGGCCATTTCAACTCGCGTTGCACCATCCTTTCTGCGGGTTGGTCAGCTAGAGTTATTTGCCCGTCGCGCTCGCCGTGATGCTCATCCAAAAGCATTAGAAGAGTTGAGCATGATAGTATCCCATTTAATTGAGCGAGAATACAAAAGCGATATTGATCAAACCCTTGGTTTTGCAGATCAATTAGTTGAGTTGGCTAAGTTATTTCGCCAGCGTCTTACGACCCTGGTGGCCAATTGGCTACGGGTTGGTTACTGCCAGGGTAATTTTAATAGTGACAACTGCGCTGCTGGTGGCTTTACTCTCGACTATGGACCATTTGGGTTTTGTGAAATTTTATACCCTTGGTTTCAACCTTGGACTGGCGGCGGCAAACACTTTTCCTTCTTCAATCAGCCCATCGCAGCAGAGGCAAATTATCATATGTTTTGGCAATCTGTAAGACCATTACTTGCAGAAGATGCTGAAGCTTTAGAACCGTTCGACCAAGTACGCCGTGGCTTTGCAGAAGCAATGCAGGAACAAGTTCAAAAAATGTGGGCGGCCAAACTTGGCTTACCTGAATTTAACCCAACGCTATTTAAGGGATTAATGGAGTTAATGACCCAATCGGAGATAGATTACACTATCTTCTTTCGAGAGTTATCCCATATACCAGACGATATCTCACCATTGAAAAAAAGCTTCTATGGTAAAACGTCGCCCCAACTCGATGAACAATGGCAATCTTGGTTAAAAAGCTGGCGTGACCTCGCCCTTAACCACGGCAATTTGGCTGAGATATCAACAAAGATGAAACAGACTAACCCCAAATACGCATGGCGAGAGTGGTTGGTCGTCCCTGCCTATCAACAAGCCATGCAGGGTAACTACAGGTTAGTTAAAGAGTTGCAAGACGTACTGAGCTATCCCTATGATGAGCAATCCCAGGAAGTAGAAGATAAATACTATCGCCTAAAACCCAAGGCGTTTTCTAACCTTGGTGGCGTCTCGTACTATAGCTGTTCATCGTGATCAGTGTGTTCTAGACTAAGGGGTAATCCTTTTAGGACAAGGTGCGATCGCTGGTGCTGTCGGGGGCGATCGCTACACCAGCGATGCAGAGCCATCAGGTTTTGCTCTCCAACCTTTGAGCCGAGGGGGGTTGGGGGAGTCTTGACCGGCCTTGGGGTGAGGGATAGGGAGCCTGGTCACTTACTATCGATGGTTGGTGATTTATCAGGGGTAGGATGGGCAAAGGGCCTGAGCCCGTGCCCATCACCTGAGAGTGATCAGGCCAGGTTAAACCCTGACCTGGAGCTGGGCAGATCCTGGCTGCGATCGCGGGTGGCGGGGGTGCGATCGCAGTTGGTCGCTGGCTAGGGGGTATTGTTGGGCCTTGATGCTTAAGTTGGGGGTGGAAGGGTGGTAAGGTCTAATCTATTACGGGCAAGGGCTCCTGATCACTGATTACTGACCCCTGATTACTGTTTTTCTTACCGGGGGAATGGCGATTTCCCCCGGACCCCCTCGCCCAGGGCGTGCCGCCGCCCTGGACCCGACGGAAGGGGTTAAAGGGTGGGCCGCCGATCGCGCTTCGCTTTGCTCTCAGCCTGTAGACCCCGGTTGCTTGAGGAGAAGCTTCCTATGGGTGGGAATCTGGGTGGTGCGGGCTCCTGATCACTGACTACTGATTCCTGACCACTCACTTCGCTTTGCTCTCAGCCTGTAGACCTGGGGAGGGGGCTACAGGCGCAGGGCGGATAGAGAAGTCTATCTAAGGGTGAGGGAGTTGGTGGCCAGGGCTTCTGACTACTGACCACTGATTCCTGACCACTCACTTCATCGCGCTTCGTATTGCTCTCAGCTTGTAGACCTCTGCTGCTTAAGCAGGAATTTTGTCAGGGTGAGATAGGGGGTAGAGGGGACTCCTGATGACTGACCGCTGAAACGCTTGCGAATCGCTTGCTGACTGAGGGAGAGGGCTGCAAAACCGGATGCACCCAGACGTTCTCGCCAAAGCGATAGTTGCATTATGTCACTGACAGTGCCTAGCCTGTAGCAGTCTGGCAACAGTTACATCCAGGCCAGTGCGGCCGTCCTGGTCAAGTTTTTTAACTGCGCTGCCAAACCCATGGGTTTTCGAGATAGAGTACCCACCAGTGTCTAGCGCTTTTCCAGAACATGTTCAAACGCCATTCCTTCTGCCGTTTAGCAATTTTATCACTGTCTGGAGTTCTGTTGGGTTCAGCCCTGGGGGCTCCAGGCTTAAGGGCAGAGGTAACCGTACTAGACAAAGCAGTCAGTCCAGCACTGCAGTCCCGGGTAAGTCCGATGGTGTCACCGGTACCCTTGCCGAGGCAGGCCCGTCGCTTTTCTCCTCCGAGTGGCGAAGAGAAGGCTGCCCAGTGGTTTGAAGCCCATCGCCAGCGTCCCACCTTGCTGCGGGCCTTCGTTCAGCGCATGCCAAAGGGCGGCGATATCCACAGCCATCTAAGTGGAGCAGTCTATGCCGAAGATTACCTGCGGTGGGCGGCGGCAGATGGATACTGTGTCGCCCCCCAGGGACCTGCCTTGGTGAAACCCAGCGCTTGCGGGCAGGATAGCAGTTACTTCCCAGCCTCTGAACTCTTCAACCGCACCGCTACCTACAATGCTCTGATTAACCTATGGTCTACCCGCAACCTACCCTTTGCCGGGCAGTCAGGCCATGATCGAATTTTTCGAGGCCTTCGCTGGTTTTTCTGACATCTCCTCAGAGTTGGCTCGTCAGGACGATATGGTAGCTTCCGTGGCTAATCGAGCCGCCAAGCAACACATTGCCTACCTGGAACTGATGATGACCGTGAAGGGAAGTGAGGTGCGTCAGCTGGGCCGGACCGTAGGCTGGCAGGATAACTTTACCCAGATGCAGCGGCAGTTGATGCAGGGCGGCCTGATGAATTTAGTGGCTGTCGGCGCTCAGGAGATGACGAAGCTTGAGGAACAGGTGGCTCAGAACCTGGGTTGTGGTACGGCGGCAGCTCAGCCAGGCTGTGGGGTGACGGTGCGGTATTTGCAGCAAACAACCCGTACCAAGGCTCCAGAGGAAGTGTTTGCCCAGTTTGTCTACGCCTTTGAGTTAGCCAAGGCCAGTGCCCAGGTGGTGGGTATCAATCTGGTGGCCCCAGAGGATCATCCGATTGCCCTGCGGGACTACACCCTGCAGATGGAAATGCTGGAGTTTCTGAAGAAGCAGTCTCCTGAGGTGAAGGTTTCCCTCCATGCCGGTGAGCTGGCGTTGGGTCTGGTGCCACCGGAGGAAATGACCTTTCACATCCGTCAGGCCGTAGAGCTAGCTCAGGCCAGCCGTATCGGCCATGGAGTCGCCATTCTCCACGAGCAGAACCCCTTTGAACTGATGGCGGAGATGGCTAAACGGGGGGTGTTGGTGGAAATTTGTTTGACCAGTAATGAGGTGATTCTTAATGTTGAGAAGGAGGAACATCCCTTTTTGGAGTACCAAGCCGCCGGTGTACCCCTGACCCTGGCTTCCGATGATGAGGGCATATCCCGGATTGACCTGAGTAATGAGTACTTGCTTGCCGCCCTGCGCTACGACCTGCGCTACCCAGAGCTGAAAAAGCTGGTCCGCAACAGTTTGGAGCATAGCTTTCTGGAGGGGGATAGTCTGTGGCAATCGCCCCAGTTCGCTGCCGTGACAGCGGTCTGTGCCAAGGATGAGCCTGGGACTCAGGCCCTTTCTCCTGGCTGTGCTAGCTTTCTGGCCCAGAGCGATCGGGCCCGGGTCCAGTGGCAGTTAGAAAGGGACTTTGCTGAGTTTGAGAACCTCTCCTGGTTCTAAGGATGGCTGCTTAGTGGTGCGGAAAAGTCCTGAAAGTACTGATATTCGGGAGAGTGATTAGAATTTTGTGTAAACCCTGGTTTTGGCAACTAAAAATCAATGGTTTCAGCCTGATCTGGCAATGTTTTCTGAACACTCCCGCTGGTTCCCATTTTGCTATCCTGTTTCCAGGACGTTTCAATTTCTAACTAAATCCCCGTTTACACAAAAATCCGAACAGTCCCCTTCTGATTACTGACCACTGATTCCTGACCACTCACTTCATCGCGCCTCTCAGCTTGTAGACCTGGGGAGGGGGCTACAGGCACAGGGCGCAGGACGCAAGGCGGATAGAGAAGTCTATCTAAGGGTGAGGGAGTTGGTGGCCAGGGCTTCTGACTACTGACCACTGATAACTGACCACTCACTTCGCTGATTACGGTTTTTAGGGCAATTTGCCCTAAAAACCTTAAGGTTTCATCTATGCATATGTCGATCACCATTAAGCACATTCTAAACACACGCGTGCAACTGTTGTTGTAGTCTATGTGCATAAAGAGCACCATTGAGCGCATCCTAAACACAGGGTGTGATCGTTAAAAATGCGCCAAAAACCACTGTTTTGATCTATGTGTATGGCGATCACCATTGAGTGCATGCTAAACACAGGCCTGTGATCGATGTTTGCACGCCTGTGATCGTTATACACACCCGTGTGATCGATGTGCGCAGCGGTGTGATCGTTATACACAGGCGTGTGATCGATATGCGCACGGGTGTGATCGTTAAGCACAGCCGTGTGATCGATATGCGCAGCGGTGTGATCGGTATGTACAGCCGTGTGATCGATGGTTGCAGGGGTGTGATCGTTAAACACACCCCTGTGATCGCTGTTGGCGGAGGTGAAATCGGTGTGTACAGCCCTGCGATCGCGGTTGGTCACCGTCTGAGGAGTGTTGTTCTGCCTCAATGCTGAGCTTGGGGGTAAAAGCTTAGATACAGAGGTCTCCTAATCACAGCGGGGTAGGATGGGCAAAGGGCCTGAGCCCGTGCCCATCACCTGAGAGTGATCAGGCCAGGTTAAACCCTGACCTGGAGCTGGGCAGATCCTGGCTGCGATCGCTATGGGCCGGGGGGACATGGATGAAGCCATGGGGGAGACTACTCTTCCCGGCCCCCCATAGGGTGTTGTCTGGCTTTGAGCTTGAAGGGTGGATGCTTGAGGAGCAGCTTCCTGTGGGTGAAAATCTGCGTGTTAAGAGCTCCTGATCGCTGATTACTGACTACTGGATTACTATTTCTTTTGCCGGGGGAATGGCGATTTCCCCCGGACCCCCTCGCCCAGGGCGTTCCGCCGCCCTGGACCCGACGGAAGGGGTTAAAGGGTGGGTGGCCGATTGCGCTTCGCATTGGTCTCAGCTTGTAGGCCTGGGGGAGGGGGCTACAGGCGCAGGGCGCAGGGCGGATAGAGAAGTCTATCTAAGGGTGAGGGAGTTGGTGGCCAGGGCTTCTGACTACTGACGACTGATAACTGACTGCTGATTCCTGACCACTCACTTCATCGCCCTTCGCTTTGATCTCAGCCTGTAGACCTGGGGGAGGGGGCTACAGGCGCAGGGCGCAAGGCGGATAGAGAAGTCTATCTAACGGTGAGGGGGTCGGTGGCCAGGGATTCACCCTATAGAACCCGCGACTAGGATCGAGCTAAGGGCAATGGTTGGGGGGCTAGTTATATTGGGCCGGACACCAGTTGATCAGATGCCCAGTTCTTACTCAAGAATGACGCATCCATGAGCAAACCCGTACCATTGCTAAAGAAATCTTGAGTTACAGAGCAGCCAGGGCGCGGGGGTATTTATACTGAAACTTTCCACCTAAGATCCCCTATTCGGCATTTAGGCTGAATTTTTTCCACCTAAGATCCCTCCAGGGGTGTTTAGGCGGACAGATTTCCACCTAAGATTCCCTATAGGGGTATTAGACGGAAAATTTCCCTCTATTTAGTAGTTGGACTGAATTGGCAACAGTGATTTTGAGAAAACTGCTGGATTTAAACCAAAGCCAAGGGAGAACGTTTAGCTTATGTCTTTTGGAAAGTTTGTCTTTATCCTCCTATTTTTCACGATTTTCGATCTTCCTACCAAAGCATTTGCCGCAGAACAGCCCGTCGCGAATCTTTCACGCATTTAACCAAAAATACAGTGAGGTTGACGACTTTGTTTGTACGCTTGCTGAGCAAGGGTATTCCCACATACAAATCTCACCCGCACAACAATCGAATCCTAACAACGTCAATTCTAATCCAAATGCCCCTGTGAATGTATGGGCAGGGCGTTATCAGCCTGTTAGCTATAGGGTGATTGACGGATTAGGATCTGAGCAAGACTTAAAGACTCTAACTGATAAAGCCCATAGCTGTAAGATTAAGGTGATTGCCGACGTGGTTTTTAATCACATGGCGAGCATGAATCAATATAGCTCTCTAACTAACTTCCCTGACTTTCCCGATCCAAATGCTAGAGATGTCAGGAAAAATGGGTCAACCTATTTTCACAAGCAATGTGACATCAACTACAATGATGGTAACAGATCCACGGAAGTAAATTGTTGGTTGGGAGGTGCTCTTCCCGATCTCAATCAAAACAATTCAACTGTTAAGCAGGTTCAGAAAGCGCATTTGCAGAAGCTGCTGGATCTGGGGATTGATGGCTTTCGGTTTGATGCCGCTAAACATATGCCGCCAGAAGCTATTCAAGAGTACATTAGCTACATTAATCAAGCGAGTAATAATCAGGCATGGAATTATCTTGAGGTGATTGAAGATAATGATACGAGTGCGACCAACTATAATTTCATTGCTGCTGTAGAAGACTTTGTTCTCTATAGCTCAATGAAAAATGCATTTACCTTTGGTGGGGATCTGCGATCATTACGAGTCCCCGTTGCCATTAACGATTCACGTAGCGTAGTATTTGGGCGAAACCATGACCAGATTAAACGTTTGAATGATGACGCTCTAAATGCCTACGATGATGAAACAGATTCTTATCTGGCGACGGCTTATGTGTTGGCTAGGCAGCAGGGCACTCCATTAATATTTGGACCAGACAATTTAGTTCCTTATATTCCTGCTGGAGTCAAGTTTCGTCGGATCATGCATGAGAGAGGGAAGGAAGGTCGTAACGTAAAAGATAATGTTTTGCAGGTACCTGATAGTAAAACCGTCTTAATGATGGAACGGGGTAGCGAAGGATTCTTTGTTGTTAATAAGGGATTGGATAAATTTAATGTTCAGGTTATGGACTTGACGCTCACTAATTTAGAGGGGTGTTACAGAGAACTACGAAATAACTTTACCGTCGCAATTGAGAGGAGGGCTAACAATAAGAAGTTTGTCACTCGGTGGGGAACGTGGGATCGCGGTGGGATGGAAGTTCAAGGTCGAGATGCAATATACTTCATTCGTGAACCATTTAATCAATGTGCGAAATAAATAGCTGTGTTATGGCGGCTCCTGGACTAATGAGGTGTGGCCAGCCCCTTACTAGTAAGGATTTCGCGCTGGAGGATGTACCTCACTCGGACAAGAACTGCTATATAACCAGCCGCCCAACACTGCGCTGCAACGGACGAAATCGAGTCTTGATGAGAATGCCAAAATTACTTGCTGCCGTTGAGCTTCACCGTTAGACCGCTGAATTGTCGGTTGGAGCAGTACTTGAAGCTTATCTGTTTGTTAAACTGTTTCAGTGTTCGATTGCGGAGTGTGCGAAAGTTCTTGTTTGAAACATAAAGTCTAACTACTAAACGTTATCAATTAAGCACGTCTTAAATTCTTAAGTCTCCCAAGCACTTTAGCTAGCAATCAAAGTTAATGTTTAACGAACCTAGAAAAACTTTAGATGCTTATGTATAAAGCCCTTCCAACAATCATATTTTTAAGTTCTGTTACTGCTGTGTTGTCTCTTATTGTATGGTTGTTGGGCACATGGCTTAAATTTAATTATTTAACATCCTTACTAATCTTCACTGGCTTATTTTTGCTCATCCTATACTCTGTAGGCTCAATCAGAATAATTAATCAAGGAAACGAAGGTTTAATAGAGCGGTTAGGGCGTTATCATCGCAAACTTGTACCGGGTTTGAACTTTATTATTCCATTTATGGACACGATTGTTTTAGAAGAAAGCACTCGTGAGAGAGTTTTTGATATAACTCCACATCTGACTATCACAAAAGATGGGGTTCCTCTAGAAATAGGTGTTGTTGTTTTTTGGCGAATCCTACAACTTGAAAGGACTTATTATAGCATTGAGGATATTGAGGAGGGCTTAAGAAATATTATAGTTAATTCTCTTCGATTTAAAGTTGGCAGATTTGAATTGGAAAAAGTATTTTCTTTGAGAGATGACATAAGTTATAGTCTTTTAGCAATCTTAGATGATGCCACTGCTACTTGGGGAATTAAAATTACACGTATCGAAGTAGGAGATATTCTTCTCGCCAAAGCAGTGTTAGGTGAAAATTCCGACACCATTGAATTCAGCTTCCACAATGGGATCGATTGGGAAGCTTTTAGATATTCATTCAACTTGACGATTGAAAATGAAGGAGTGGAACTCAGCATTCAAGGTATAGAAGATAGAGGTGATGGAGTCCTTGTAGTTAAAGTTAGGGTTCCTTCTAACGTAAATAAAGCACAAATTTACAAAGACTTTACTACAAATTATGAAACAGCTTTTAAGGAATTGGAAGCTAGATACAGTGCTGAATTAAAAGCTAAGGAAGGTGAGATTGCAATCTACCGTGAACAAAGTTCAAGTATGTGGACGGTAATAAATTCATTGGCAAACCGACCTATAAATGTACAAGCAATTGCAAAAGCTATGAACGAAAGTACGGATCAGAGTCAAAATATCAACATTGGTGGCAATGTCACTGGATCAACTATCAATTTGGGGGAAATCAGTGGTAGTGTTTCAAATACAGTTGCTCAATTGCCAAGTTCTCCAGATCCCAATCAACCTGGTGTAAAGGAACTACTGAGTCAGCTCCAAGAGATTATTGAGCAAGAGAAAGAACTATCATCTGAAGACAAAGCAGATCTGTTGGAGCAAGTTAAAGCTTTGGCAGAAGTGCAACAAGCTCCTGAGCAAAACCAGAAAGAAGGATTGGCACGGAAAGCCAAAAAGATGTTTGAAGCGACTTTGAAGAGTTTACCTGAAACTGCCAAAATTGTAGATGCTAGTGCTAAATTACTGCCTATGATCTTAAAGTTGCTAGGATTGCCAGTATAAGAAGTTTTTGAAGTTGTCATAGTCAATTAGGTTAAGTGCGCGGTCTAACAATTCAAATGCAGCGGACAGACTGAAATGCTTTCTGCTTCGTTTCGAGTCCTATGCTGCCGCTGATTTGAGCCGTTAGCAATCCACGGCGCTTCACACCTTCAGGGTGAAAGTAACTAGCTCTCGCCAATAAGTATATATGCTCATCATGTATAACTCAGACAATTCAAGAGATAGAGCACTAGTAAGTACAATCTTCTCTGGAAAAGTGAAGTCTATGGTTAATCAATTAAGAGAGATGAACTATCAACACAGGGAGCTATACAGCCGTATTCAGGCATTTTCTTTAGATCAACCAAATACTCAGTTATTGTTTCACAAGCGATTGGCTAGGGATAATGGTTGGTCGATAGGCTATGCTCAGAGAGTGATTGAGGAATATAAAAAGTTTGTATTTCTAGCTGTTGCAGCAGGTCATCCTGTCACGCCATCCGATCAAGTTGATCAAGTTTGGCATTTGCATTTGACTTATACACGATCGTACTGGCAAGAGTTCTGCCCCAAAATTTTGCAGACCACATTACATCATGATCCAACTCGTGGAGGTTCATCCGAGCAATTAAAATTTGACAACTGGTATAGCAAAACACTAGAGAGTTACCAACAGTTTTTTGGACAGATTCCTCCAATTGACATTTGGCCCAAACCTAAAGACCGATTTGGGCGCGATTTACATTTTATCCGGATCAACACTCAAGAAAATTGGGTTTTGACAAAACCCAATTTCAAAATCTCCTTCAAACCACAACTGCAACAAGGAGTAACCTTTTCCTTTTTATTTGTGCTTGCGCTTGTTGTAACTAGCTGTCAAGTAATCTCCCAAATTCCTAACCCAATCAATTTTACAGGTTCGGAATTTTTAACGTTCTATATTTCGATAGCAGTGATAGGAATTGCTTTGGCTACCTGGCTACGTTTTTCTCTTCGCTTGCCTAACGGGATCACAAATAAACACCCTGATTTAAATGCTTACGAGATAGCTTTCTTAGCTGGCGGCAATAATCGCATGATTATGACTGCGATCACCAGTTTAGTAAAACAAGGCTATGTAGAGGTAGCAAAAGAAAAACTACCATCTTTTATTGGTAGCATAACGCAAAGAAAACTGGCTTTGAGAACAAGTATTGATAATATTACTGACCCTGTAGAAAAGGCAGTTGCACAAAATATTTTCACAACTGATGGAGGAATTGAACAGGTCTTGCAGAAATCCACAGTAGTGGAGGATAGTATTCGCTCCCGCCTACAACAATTGAGCTTGTTTCTAAGTAATGATCAGGCAGTCAAAGCACAACTTTATCCATCGTTGATTGTACTTATTCTCTTAGGGCTAGGCTTATGTAAAGTATTTGTCGGAATTTCTCGCGATAAGCCAGTTGGTTTTCTTTTGATGTGTATGTGGGTGCTTCTAGTTTTGGGATCAAGGTTTTTTGTAAAACCATATCGTAGCCGTTATGGAGATCGCATTTTTAATGATTTAACAAATCGCTCACAAGACTTAAAAACAGCCAATAGCAGCGATTCTAAGCTTCCACTTGCGGTTGCGTTGTTTGGAGCAACAGTTCTGACAGCCGATAGTGCTTTAGCAGATTTGCATCAAATGTTGGTTTCTACAGCTGGTGGTGGCGGCGATGGCGGCGATGGTGGCGGTTGCGGTGGTGGCGGTTGTGGTGGATGCGGTGGTGGTTGATTGAAAACCGTCTAACATTCGCTTGGAGCGGACTGACGAAAATCCTTAGTTTATTGTAGAGATTGTTAGCAGCCTCTCAAGTGGAGCGTTACCCACGAAGGTCCGCCTAAAGTCATGGGGAGACAGGCCCGCGATCGCCCACCGAACGGGGGTATTGACTGCCTTAACTGGGATATTGGCCGAGGAGCAGCGATCGCCCCACCAATACAGCTCCTGGGGCTAGGGCTATTGCCAAGACTTAGCCCCACGGCACCGGAGATCGCAGCAGAACCCCCCGCCACCCATGAGTCACCCCACACAGCGGATACCTTCGGCCCCCTCAGACCTGGTCACCTTAAACTCACCTGAAGGCCGCACAGCCCTGCTGGATCACTGGTTGACGCTGTGGCTAGAGCGCCTGAACAACACGCCTTCTCTACCCAGCCCTTTATCGATGCTGCCCAGCAACGCCTCTGGGAACTAGCAGAGTAAAGTGTACCCCGTTGTCTAGACAGTTAGGGTAGGAATTTAAAGTAGAGTCGCCATTTAGTTCATTTTCTTTCTCTACGTCTCTTTTTTACATCACTATCCTCCTGCTTACTGAAGTAGACACTGGCTGGCGGCCTATAGTTCAGTGACTGGTGTAGCCGCTCCTGGTTATAAAACCGAAAATAACGCTCCAGATTCTCAATGGCACTTGAAACACTGTCGTAGTCTTTGAGGTAGACCTCTTCGTACTTGACGGTACGCCACAGCCGTTCCACGAAAATGTTATCAAAAGCCCGGCCCTTGCCGTCTTGAGAAATTTGGATCGCTCGCCCCTCTAACGCCCCTGTAAAGGCCAGGCTGGTAAATTGACTGCCCTGATCTGAGTTAAAGATCGTAGGCTGACTGACCTGCAGCGCCTCCTCCAGGGCCACCAAACAAAAATGCACATCCATGGTATTCGATAGCTGCCAGGACAGTACATAACGGCTGTACCAGTCCATCACCGCTACCAAATACACAAACCCATTCGCCAGCCGAATATAGGTAATATCCGTGCTCCACACCAGATCGGGGCGGTCAATACACAGCCCCCTCAGCAAGTAGGGATACCGGCGAGCGTTGTCCCCAGCTATCGTTGTCCGGGGCTTCGGATAGATCGCCTGAATCCCCATCTGACGCATGATCCGCGCCACCCGCTTATGATTGACCGCCTCGCCCTGTTGTCTCAACCAGGCGGTCATTCGGCGCACCCCGTAAAACGGCGTCGCCGTGTATTGTTCGTCTATTCGTTCCATCAGATGTAACTCGTAAGGGTCAATCGCCACTGGTTCGTAGTACCAGCTAGACCGCGCCAGCTCTAGTAACTCACATTGTCGACGGATACTCAGCTGAGGATGCTCTGGCTCCACCAGCCGTCGTTTATTCGCCAGCGGTAAGGCCAGATTTTTTTTCAACCAGTCCACTTCTACCTTCAGTTGACCGATTTGTTGATAAAGTTGGGCGGTTAGCTCTTCCTGGTCTTTACGGCCCTGGGCTCGCCGTGACGAAAAAATGCCAGGAAGCTCATCGAGCACCTGCTTCTTCCATTGGTTGATCTGGCTGGCATGGACGCCATACTCACTCGATAGTTCGTTCACAGTTTTTAGCCCCTTGATGGCCTCTAGAGCCACCTTAGCCTTGAAGTCCGCACCATGTCGCTTGCGCTGCATTTCCCTGTTGATCTCCGTATAGCTACTGAATTGCTGGGCAGCGACTCTATCTTATTTCCCTGTACAGTTTCCGGGGTACATCATAGAGGAAGACGCTCTGGAATTGGGTGCAGCGGACTACGATTACGTCCGATCGTGGATATCAGAGTCGCTAGAGAGGCGGCACCTGGCCCAAACCTACAACGACGACAAAAAACGCGTCCAACGGAAGGCGGTGAGCCACCGATGACGCGAGTTGTCTCTTATTTCAAGACCTTCGGTGGAGAGTGATCAGAATTTTGTGTAAACCCTGGTTTTGGCAACCAGAAATCAATGATTTCAGCCTGATCTGGCAATGTTTTCTGAACGGGTGCATCCCACTTTTGTAGCCCTCACCCTAAATCCCTCTCCCAAGGCGGGAGAGGAATTTAGAATCCGGCTCCCCTTCTCCCAAAAAGGGAGAAGGGGCTGGGGGATGAGGGCAAACTTGCAAAACTGGGATGCACTCTTCTGAACACTCCCGCTGTTTCCCATTTTGCTATCCTGTTTCCAGGACGTTTCAATTTCTGACCAAATCCCCGTTTACCTGGTTGACTGACAAAACATTGACTTACGGCGGTTCAAACCGCTGCTATCCAGACGAAGTCGGCCTTTGCCGACTGACCCAAAACCCGCGTAGGCGGGTTTTGCCTGTCTAGGCGCGGCCAGCGTTGAGAGTTTTGTCAGAAATGGCTCAAGGACCCCAAGGGGCGCACCCTCAGCCCAGAAGACATTGCCCATTACCAGCCTATGGTTGTCGCCCTGCAAGAAACCATCCGACTAATGCAGCAAATTGACGAAGCTATCCCAGGATTCCCGATTACTTAGGAGGCATCCCTATGACTAGACCTGCCATTCTCCAGCCCGGACAGTCCTACACTTT
This sequence comes from Nodosilinea sp. LVE1205-7, assembly GCA_041879365.1. Lineage (GTDB taxonomy): Bacteria > Cyanobacteriota > Cyanobacteriia > Phormidesmidales > Phormidesmidaceae > Nodosilinea. The sequence continues at coordinate 1,436,105 of CP089923.1, forward strand.
TAGGCAATACTTTGAGATGGCCTACGAGCCAGAAGATATTCTGGCAGAGTTTGGCTACACCCTGAATCGATCGATTCTATCTTTGCCCCAATCCGCCGCAGACCTCGATCGGCTTGACAATCTTAAAACTCGTATTCAAGAAAGCCTCCCCTACATCAGTCTTACGAGTGAAGCTGCCCGCCGCGAACTGCTCATTGCTCCTTTGCTACTCGACGTGGTGCATTACACCCGTGCCCAACTCCGCATCGAATATCCCCTCACCGTTACAGAACAGCTTAAAGGTTCTCTCGATTATTACCTCTACTCGGTTGGCAAATTGCTAGTCATTGAAGCAAAAAATGCCGACTTAGCCAAAGGCTTTACCCAGCTTGCCGTTGAACTCATCGCTCTCGACAAATGGATAGACAGCGAACAACCGATTCTGCAAGGAGCCGTTTCCACAGGCGATATCTGGCAATTTGGCGTCTTACACCGAGAGCAAAAGCAAATTCAACAGGGTTTTACCCTCTACCGGGTTCCCGATGATCTAGAGAGCCTGATTCGCATCCTGATCAAGATTTTGGAGCCATAAAACTACCATGCCCAGAGCCGCCATTATTAGCCCGATCAGTCCTACACCTTTGGCGACGAACTATAGCAGATTTCATTCGGGCGAAGTGCGATGTGAACACCCCCTGCCCCCTTGCCAAGGCTACGGTGTACAGCGTCAAACCCCTACAGTTAGGCGCTGGGGGGTAGGATTGAGCAATGGGGTGTCTCACTCTATGGAAAACCGCTATATACCTGAGCCCTTTTCAAATAACCCCTAAAGCCGATGGCGGGATTTGAACCCGCGACCGCTCGATTACGAATCGAGTGCTCTACCACTGAGCCACATCGGCAAACCCGCTTAGAGGTTGTTTGAAGAGTCAAAAAGAATATCAGACTATACCTAGAGAGTCGGATAATCATCGCAAAATTCCGTATTTTAGCGACCCCTTGGCGGCGAACTATACCTGGGACAACCCCCTTCAAACAACCTCTTAAGATAGTATAACAACAGCGCCGGACCAGGACATCAGGCAATTCCTGAAGCCAGCTTGATAGCCTTAGCCCTGGGTAGGTCAGCATGGTTACCCAATATTCCCTTTAGCAATTAGCCTGGCCTCAGGGCTCTAGCTAAGTTTTATATCCTGTAGAGCCAATTCTATGCCAGCGGATCCTTCCAAATCATCCAACTCCAACCTTAGACCAGAACAGTATGCTCGTTTAAAGGCGGAAGCCAGGGCTCCCTACCGGGGGCTACGCAAGGTAATTTACGCCACCGCTGGAGCCTCAGGGGCGATCGGTGCCCTAATTATGATTACTCGCTTAATGGCAGGAGCCGAGGTCGGTACCACCCTTACCAACTTGGGTATTCAGGCGGTGGTTTTACTGGTAGTTATCGGGTTATTTCGTCTGGAAAGTCGTCCCTAAGCTGCGAACTTACCGCAGTAATTGCTTCACAGTGTTGATCATATCTTCAGGGTGAAAGGGCTTACTAATGTAAGCATCAGCCCCTTGTTTCAAACCCCAATAGTGATCATGCTCCTCGCCCTTAGAGGAACACAGAATCACCGGTATAGTTTTGGTCGTTACATTTTTTTCAACCAGCGACAAAGTTCATAACCGTTCATATTGGGCATGACAATATCGAGCACCACCAAGTCCGGTGGTTGCACCTCAATCATGGCCTGGGCTTCAGCCCCATCCCTGGCTTCTACAACGGTTAGGCCAGCTTTGGTTAACAGCCCTGAAATCATTTCTCGCAAGGTTGAACTATCGTCGACAATTAACACCGTACTCATCACCTGCGCCTCCCCAGAGGATGAACCAGAGGATATTTCCCCCAGACTTGTTGCTACTAAAATCAACTTACGCAAACTCTAACAGGAGAGTCATCCGTAGTTCAACTCAAATACCAGGGTCCAGGGGTAAAGACCTCGCCATCAGAAGGCGGTAGCAAGTCCAAAACAGGAGACAATGGAACCATCGCTTGGCGCAGAACCCTGGAAACAGGGTTAACCAGGCAGGCTGGGATCGCTGGCCTGAAAAATGGCCCTGCCTGAGAAAACAGCCACAAGCACGGCCTGGAGTGACTTTCTGGTTTACCTCCGGCTGGGGCTACCCATATCCAGAATGGAATTAATTCTAGTTGCCATTCCTAAGCGGTTTTTAATTATCTATTTCTGGTATCTTTCCATCCATGGTTTCCAGTTCCTCTCTCCATCCACTCGAGCGCTTGCTACGCTATGGCCGCCGCTATCGCTATCGAATCTGGCAGGCCAGTCTATGCTCGGTGCTAAATAAAACCTTTGACCTGGCACCCCCCGTCTTGATTGGCCTGGCCGTAGATGTTGTGGTTAAGCAGCAAAATTCCTGGATTGCCGGATGGGGAGTGAGTTCAATTGCCGCTCAGTTTACTGTGCTAGCGGTCCTAACCCTGGTGATCTGGGGTTTAGAGTCTTTATTTGAATACGCCTACGATGTGTTGTGGCGTAATCTGGCCCAATCTATTCAAAAGGATTTGCGTATTGATGCCTATGCCCACTTGCAAGGCTTGGATATGGTTTATTTTGAGGATCGCAGTAGTGGTCGGCTGATGGCCATTTTGAATGATGACATCAACCAACTAGAGCGGTTTCTAGACCGGGGTGCCAATGAGGTTTTGCAGGTCATTACAACGGTGATTTTGATCGGAGGTGCCTTTTTCCTGCTAGCACCAGGGGTGGCCTGGTGGGCCATGCTGCCCATGCCCTTAATTATCTGGGGGCGATCGCCTTTCAACGCCTGCTGGCCCCTCGCTACGCTCAGGTGCGAGAGCAGGTAGGCTTACTCAACGGTCGGCTGGCCAATAATTTGGCTGGCATGATGACCATTAAAAGTTTTACCGCTGAGAATTACGAAATTGAGCGGGTCAGTGCAGAAAGCGAAGCCTACCGCCTCAGTAACCAGCGAGCGATCGCCTTAAGTGCCCTATTTATCCCCCTGATTCGGGTGTTAATTTTATTTGGCTTTACCGCCACCCTAGTTTACGGGGGCCTGGCTACGGTAGCTGGCCATCTAGCGGTGGGTACCTACAGTGTACTGGTATTCATTACCCAGCGGTTGCTCTGGCCCCTTACCCGGTTAGGGGAAACCCTGGATCAATATCAACGGGCTATGGCTTCAACCCAGCGGGTTTTAGATCTACTGGATACCCCCATAGCCATTTGCCCTGGTCAACAGCGCCTGGCTGCCAGCCAGATTCAGGGCAACATTCAGTTCGAGGCGGTGAGCTTTACCTACCCCAATCGAGAGCCTGTTATTCAGCGTTTAAATCTATCTATACCAGCCGGGCAAACCATTGCCATTGTGGGGTCAACGGGGTCTGGCAAAAGTACCCTGGTAAAGCTGCTGTTGCGTTTTTATGAGGTTGGTGAGGGTCGGATTACTCTAGATGGCCTGGATATTAGAGACCTTAACCCTGAGGACCTCCGGCGGGCGATTGGCCTGGTCAGTCAGGATGTGTTTTTATTCCACGGCACCGTGGCGGAAAATATTGCCTACGGTAGCTTTGCGGCCAGTCCTGAAGCGATCGCTTGGGCGGCCCAAATGGCAGAGGCTGACGGGTTTATTCAGGCCTTACCTCAGGGCTACCATACCCTGGTGGGGGAGCGGGGTCAAAAGCTTTCGGGAGGGCAGCGCCAGCGGCTGGCGATCGCCCGGGCTATTCTCAAAAACCCGCCGATTCTGGTCCTGGATGAGGCCACCTCGGCGGTGGATAACGAAACCGAGGCGGCGATCCAGCGATCCCTGAGAAAAAATCACCCAAAACCGTACTACCATTGCCATTGCCCATCGCCTTTCCACCGTCCGTAATGCTCACTGCATTTACGTTATGGAAGCAGGTCAGCTGGTGGAAGCCGGTACCCACGAAGAGCTCCTGACCCAGCAGGGACTCTATGCCAGCCTGTGGCAAATTCAAATGGGAGGACGGGCCGGTAAGCAATTCTAGCGCAGGGAAAACCGCCGTACCGCCAGCAAACTACCCATCAACCCCACCAGGGTGCCAAGACCAATTAAGGCTCCAGGTAAAATAATTAACTGCTGGGGAGTAAGACTCAACCCCTGGGCTAGAAACTGAATAAAATCGGCCTGCTGAACCGCCAGTTCTGCTAAAAACCGCTGAATTGCAAACAGCAGGCCCCAGGCCAGGGTAGCCCCGACAATTCCGAAAACAGCACCCTGCAGAATAAAGGGGAGATAAATCCATACCTGGGTAGCCCCCACCAGTTGCATAACCTCTATTTCTCGACGGCGAGCCAGCACAATCAGGCGGATGGTGGTGGTAATAACGGCGGTGGCAGTCAGGGTTAAAATTCCAATCACAAAGGCGCTAGTCCAGCGTAGACCAGCGTTAATCTGTGCTAAACGAATCACCGCTTCGTTAATGTAGCGCACCTCGTCGATTCCCTTCACCTGCTGAAGTTGGCTGGCGATAGCGGGCACGGCACGGGCATTCCTGGCCTTAACCTTGAGCTCATCCACCAGGGGATTCCCCTTCAGTTGGGTAGTGGCCGCCTCAATATTGGAAACGCCTAAGTCTTTGACCAGGCTAGCCCAGGCTTCTTCCTTGCTCACCGGAGTCACTGCCACCACATCGGGAATGGTTTCTACCATGGTTTTTAAATCGGCGGACTGAAAACCGGTTTCTAAATAGGCCGATACTTCTAACTGGCTGCCAAATTGGTTTAATAATCGTTCAAGTTGCCAGGTTGACTGCAAACTAATGCCAAATAAAAATAACAGCACTGTAATGGTGCTGATGGCGGCCCAATTCATCCATCCTCCCCGCCGTAGCCCCAATAGGGTTTCTCGCAACAGGTAGTCAAACTGGGTAAAAAGCTTCAGCATAGTGACTGGGATGGGGTCTGGTACAGCTATTTAGTAGACCTTAGCATCGATCCACTGACTTCCTGGGGCTGCTTGAGTTTTAACTCCTGCCGTCCCTTGAGGGGTTGCCAAATCTATGCCACGAAATACTGGGGCATAGTCTTGAACAGAATGGTACAGTTTATTGGCTGGATTAGCGATCTGTTCAGCAAAAACCTGCCAGGTGGTTTAGGCGATAGTTCTCCAGCTAGGATAACTCCAGCTATCTGTAGGGGTGACCCACCTATGGTCCTAGTCAGTACTAACTCTGTTTTAATTTCTCCAGGCTTACCAACGGTCTGGCCCCGGTTTAGTCAGCCTCTAAAACTGGGAGTTCTGGCCTCTGGCCGGGGCACCAACCTGGAGGCGATCGCGGCTTCAATTCAGCGCCAGGAACTGCACGCCACCATCCAGGTGGTGATTTACAACAACCCTGGGGCCGGAGTCGTTGACCGGGCCGATCGCCTGGGATTGCCCAGGGTGTTGCTGAACCACCGCCACTATCCCAGCCGTGAAGCCCTGGATCTAGAGATTATTCAAACCTTGCAAAATTATCAGGTGAATTGGGTGATCATGGCCGGTTGGATGCGCTGTGTCACCCAGGTCTTGATTGAGGCCTTTCCCCGCCAGATTTTGAACATTCACCCCAGTCTACTACCCAGTTTTCCAGGTACCCACGCCATCGATCAGGCCCTCACTGCGGGGGTAAAACTATCGGGGTGTACGGTACACCACGTCGAGTTACAGGTGGATAGTGGCCCAATTATTATGCAGGCGGTGGTGCCGGTGCAGCCGCAAGACAGCGTAGAAACCCTGCAAGCTCGAATTCAAACCCAGGAATACTGTATTTACCCTGCGGCCATTGCCCTGGCCGCCCTGGAAAAGGCTAATCCTGTTGATGGGAAAACTGGTAAGCCCCAATGAAAGCCAGGGCAACCGCCACCGCCAGTAACACCGGTGGACTATACCAGGGAAAATCCGCCAGAGGTTTATAGGCAGCAGCCCGCAAGCCCAGGGTGGTATAGGTTAGGGGTAAGAGATAAACAATGGTTTTCAAGGCCGCGGGTAACGGGGTAGGGTCAAAGAAAGTACCCCCCAGAAAGGACATGGGTACAATTAAAAAATTATTAAATAACCCCACACTTTCTAGAGACTTGACATTGAGTCCTACGATTACTCCCAGGCCTGCAAACACCGCACAGTTCAGCACCACTAGCACCAAAAACAGGGGATTGACGAAATTCCAAATTTTATGGGTAAACACGATCGCCACTAAAATTACCGTAGAGGCCGTCATGAGGCCCCGGACAATACCCGCCAGCATCTTACCCAGGTGCAGCGCCAGGGGATGGACCGGATAAAGCAGCATTTCTTCAAAGGTTTTGGTAAACAGGCGATCGCCGCAAATGGAAAAGGTAGTGCCGCCAAAGCTAATCACCATAGAGGAGAGGGCCACCATCCCCGGCAGAATAAATTCCAGGTAGGTGTCCCCTGCCGAGGGGGTGGCCACCTGGTCGATGGCGCTGCCTAAACCCAGGCCGAAGGCCAAAATATAGATCAGGGGCGATACTAACCCCGATGCGGCCACCTGGGGAATGCGTACCCGCAGATTTAACCAGTCGCCCCAGAAAACCGTCAGGGTATCGGCCCAGAGATTACGCTGGGGTAAATGTATCTGGAAAGATTGACCTGACTTGAGAATTGCTTTCATTACCATCGCCGATCGCTTACTGAAATCTTTCTTTACAAATCCTGGTTTATCTAGTGTAAGGCCTGGAGAGGAAAGTTCGGCAACCCACACCTACTAAAGAATTGTCGGCATCCCCGGTGGTTGGCTAAATTAGCACTCAGGGGATGAGAGTGCTAATTTTCATCCATCTCCTATCCATGCCAATTATCTAGAGTTTTGGAGGAAAACTATGGCCGCTGTTACCCTGAGTGCGTCAACGGTAAAGCCCCTGGGCGATCGCATCCTGGTGAAGGTGAGCGAAGCCGAAGAGAAAACCGCTGGCGGCATTCTCCTACCCGATACCGCCAAGGAAAAGCCCCAGGTCGGGGAAGTGGTGCAGGTGGGACCTGGCAAACGCAACGATGATGGCGCTTACCAGGGGCTAGAGGTGAAGGTGGGCGATCGGGTGCTCTATTCCAAGTACGCTGGCACCGATATCAAACTCGGTAGCGAAGAATACGTACTGCTGCGGGAGTCCGATATTCTGGCAGCCCTGGCTTGATGCTCGGCGCTAACTACCACCGTTTTGTCTGAACTAACGACGACCACACAACTATTAAGGAGAGCAATAATCTATGGCTAAAACCATCACCTACAACGAAGATGCCCGCCGCGCCCTGGAGCGAGGCTTTGACATTTTGGCTGAAGCGGTGGCCGTAACCCTCGGTCCTAAGGGCCGCAATGTGGTGCTGGAGAAGAAGTTTGGTGCCCCCCAGATCATCAACGATGGCATCACCATCGCCAAGGAAATTGAGCTGGAAGACCATATTGAAAATACCGCCGTTTCCCTCCTCCGCCAGGCGGCTTCTAAGACCAACGACGCCGCCGGCGATGGCACCACCACCGCTACGATACTCGCCCATGCCATCGTCAAGGAAGGCCTGCGCAACGTCGCTGCCGGGGCCAATGCCATCTCCCTAAAGCGGGGTATCGATAAGGCCACTACCTTTCTGGTGGATAAAATCGCTGAACATGCCCGCCCTGTAGGAGACTCCAAATCCATCGCCCAGGTGGGGTCGATTTCCGCCGGTAACGACGATGAGGTCGGGGCCATGATCGCCGACGCCATGGACAAGGTGGGTCGCGAAGGGGTGATTTCCCTGGAGGAAGGCAAGTCCATGACCACCGAACTGGAGGTCACCGAGGGCATGCGCTTTGACAAGGGCTATCTCTCCCCCTACTTTGTCACCGACACCGAACGCATGGAAGCCGTGCTGGAGGACCCCTACATTCTGCTCACCGACAAGAAAATCACCCTGGTGCAGGACCTGGTGCCGGTGCTGGAGCAGGTGGCTCGCTCTGGTAAACCCCTGATGATCATTGCCGACGATATCGAGAAGGAGGCCCTGGCCACCCTGGTGGTGAACCGTATGCGGGGGGTACTTAACGTGGCGGCGGTGAAGGCCCCTGGCTTTGGCGATCGCCGCAAGGCCATGCTAGAAGACATTGCCGTCCTCACCGGTGGTCAGGTGATCAGCGAAGACACCGGCCTGAAGCTGGACAATGTCAAGGTGGATATGCTGGGGCAGGCCCGTCGCCTCACCATTACTAAAGACACCACCACCATCGTGGCGGAAGGCAATGAGAAGGATGTTAAGGCCCGCTGCGAGCAAATCCGTCGTCAGATCGATGAAACCGAGTCCAGCTACGACAAAGAAAAGCTCCAGGAGCGCCTGGCCAAGCTCTCCGGTGGTGTGGCGGTGATCAAGGTGGGGGCGGCTACCGAAACCGAAATGAAGGACCGCAAACTACGGCTAGAGGACGCCATCAATGCCACCAAGGCGGCGGTGGAGGAGGGCATCGTGCCCGGCGGCGGTACTACCCTGGCTCACCTGGCTCCCCAACTAGCAGATTGGGCCAGCGCCAACCTCAGCGGTGAAGAACTGCTGGGGGCCCAGATTGTCACCCGCGCCCTCACCGCCCCCCTCAGCCGCATTGCCTCAAATGCAGGGGTAAACGGTGCGGTGATCGTCGAGCAGGTAAAGGCTAAGGAGTTCAATGTGGGCTACGATGCCGCCGTCAACCAGTTCGTTGATATGTTTGAGGCAGGGATTGTGGATCCGGCTAAGGTAACTCGCTCTGGACTACAAAACGCTGCCTCCATCGCCTCCATGGTGCTCACCACCGAGTGCATTGTGGTGGACAAGCCCGAACCCAAGGCACCGGCAGCACCTGCGGGCCCAGGCGGAATGGGCGGTGACTTCGGCTACTAACCAATCGGTGCTGATCGGTCATGGAGTGTTTGTCAGGTCCCTGAGAGGTTGTTGGGCCTTAAGTCCCGACCCTATAGCAACGACAAGGACCTCCCTCCTGTCACCACTGTTATAACCAGAACCCCTATCCAGAGTCCTGGCTATAACTCATCCACTCCGTCCTTAGAGATGCCGGTCAAGACCTCATAGCAAGATATTTTCTGGCTACCTGGTAACAGGTAGCTTTTTTTAGCCTCTCAAATTTTAATTGCTTGCTGAGCTAACCTACTGATCTGTAAATTTAGTCTTTATTTATTTAAAACAGACAATAAAAGAGGGGTAAGACCCCTCTTTTATTGGTTTATTTAGTCCTAAAAAAATCAATTTTAAGAGTTTTAATACATCACCGATTACTTGTCAAGAGTGTGAGAGCCCAATAGCTAAAGTTAATATTCACAGCTAATCTATTCACCATCGGTCGGGGAAAAAACCCATACTGAATGACCCCCTATTCTGTAGCTGGAACCACTTTATACTATGAAAGACTTTACCCCCTGGTCTCCTGGTAGAACGATTGAACTAAATCGTTTCGATGCTTTAGTAGTGGTGATTGTCACTACCCTTTTAGCCATGATTGCTGCCCCTAATCGCTCTACTTCCTTTTACCCTCAACAGGTAGATACCTGGTCAGGACGAGGGATAGAAAATCTTTATTCAATTCCCCAAAATCCTGGCCGCTCAGGACAACAAGTAGAAATTAGATCGGCTAAACCTGTTTTTTCCCTTGCCCAGGGAAACTTAAAGCCTGCGCCAACCATGGTGGCTAATTCCCCCTATGGTGCTCGCCCCTATATTGCCCAGTGGAGTTACTATTTGACCGATGACCAACCCCGTAGTCAAGCCACGGAAGCTGGTGCAGTACTCTAAAAGGGCAAACCTAAGGCCTCAAGCAATCACCAACCTACACACCAGGACTATAGCCCTGGTGCCATCCCATAGAGGGATAAACAGAACTGGGTGCAACGATAATCACACGCCATAGGCAGCTAAGCCGCCTCAGATTCCCCCAGTTCGGTTAGAAACTCCAGAGCTCTAGCAATATAGGTGGCGCACTGACTCGGGGACAGTTGATAAAAGCCCTGCCAGGCAGCCGCCTTATCGCTTTCATAGGTAGATGCCCGCTGGGGCTGGTGGTCTAGCCAACCTATACGGACGGCATGGCCAATCAACACATCCAGGTAGAGATAATCTTCGAAGTAGAGGTCGGGATTAACCTTGAAAATTTCTCCCATCTCCCGTAGTGCCTCCAAATTGACATGGCGGTATTCAGGGGCTTCAATCTTGCTCAACAAATGGGTAATACGACGCTCGAAGTTTTGCTCACCAGGGGTCATCTCGGACAGAATAGAGGCGCTATCCAGCCGGTTTTTACGGTCTAGCTTGTTACCAATTACAATCCCTTTGCAGTGTTTGAGTACCTCCCACAATTGGGTATAAAACTCTGGGGGAATGCGAGTGATTTCCCCGTCGATTACCCGCTTGCGCCACCAATCCTGGGGGCTGGTGATGGCTTCCGGCGGAGATTTTTCGACTTCGGCTGGCAGCACCTCCCAATTGATATCGCTGAGGGGCTTTACCCGCAAAGATTCCCGTTGAAAAATCGATTGGTTGAGTCCACTAAACCCGGCCAGTACCTGACGCAGGCGAGTTTTGAGTTCAAAGGGGCTGAGACTGAGCAGCTCCCCGTAGGCTTCATCCTGGGGAAGCTGGCGTTCTCGGGCCAGTTCGCTGGTCAGGAGCAGCAGCAGGTAGCCTACCCTTAGGGTGAGAAGACCCTTGAACAGGCTGGGCTCAGCTTTCATCAGCAGGCTCAGGTCAATCAAGACCTCCTGGGTGAGGACATGGTCGCGCACATCGTCACCGCAGAAGGTACGAATTTTCTCAATAATTTCTCCATGGGCCATGGGTTCCGTAATCAGAGAGGCTTCACTGTAGGCCTTGCCCACGGAAATTTGCTTCTGTCGAACCAGTAACTCTGTCACCGCATCCGATAGACTGATATCGGTTTTTTCCAGTAGACCGGCTGTGCGCCGCAGAATATCCCACTGTTCTAGCTGACTGGCCTTAGCGTAGATTTCATCCAGCAGATCGGTGACCGTTACCCGTCGCTGGGGACCCCCCAGACCTGTATCAAAACCCAGACCTTTGAGGTGCTTGAGGGTGCTGAGCAACTCCACCTGGACGTAGACATTATTAGAGGCCTGGAGCTGGGCCAGCAGGCGCTCCAGGTTAGTTTCTCGCTCCAGGTCAAATTCTTCTACCACAGATAACGGCCCATCCCGATTGGGCTCAAAGCCCAGGTAGGCAGTCCAGGGGGAAGGATAGATAATGGCGCTACTACCCAATTGGTAGCTGTTGAGATTATCTACTCGCTCCAGGCTGGTGGTTATGATCAGCTGGTGTAGGGGGGCTAGTTTAACCGGTACATGGTCACAACGTCCCGTCATGAGTTCCTGCATCAGTGCCAACAAGGGAGATTCATGGATGGGCTTATGGCCTAGTTGGAACATAGCGTGGCTGAGGAGCAAAACCACCGTAGGGCGACCCGGTTCCCGCCAGTGGTCGTAGATGTAGGCCAATTCGCTGCGGATTTGGGCCACCAGAAAATGGTAGTCGAGGGTGAGATAAAATCGCTCTTGATCAAGAAAGGAGGGCAGAAATACGACCTGATGGTCTTGAATACGAAAAATACGAGAGGTGGTTAAGCTGCGCAGGCGACGGATAGGGCGTCCACTCAGACTTAGGGTGGGATTTTTACCAATTTCGGCATAAATAGCCGATAGCTCAGTGGCTGAAAAGACCTGAATAGGCGCAATTTCTGCCGGAGTTTGGGTGGTTAGTCCGTAGGTGCTGAGTTCTTCCCGCAGGGCCTTATCTTCTGCCAGCAAAGCTAACTGCAGCACCGGGTAGCGTTGTTCTCCCACCAAATGGTGGCGGCCCAGGGGTCTCAGATCCTCGGGTTTAAGCAGGCCATCGTCGAGCAGTTGGCCCAACAGGTAAAGGCTCTGGGCCCAGACCAGGGGAAGGTTGTCGTTGGGCTGGCGGTTTTGACTACCAGGTTGCTGGCGTTCCAGCTCTAGCTTATCGGCGGGGACGTAGTAGAGTTCGGGTAAGAGGGCCTGACCCCCATGATCGATCGCCAGGTCCGCCAGACGCTCTCGATAGTCGGCAATGGCATCGCGATCGCCACTAAATAAACTATCCAGCCAGAGGTAGGTAAAAAATAGGGGCCACTCACACTCGATATGCTCGAATTGTTTTAACTCCTCCGGTTCGTAGTGCAGGCGACTGGTGTCTTCAATTACGGTCTGGTGGCCATCCCGCAAAAACCGCTTACAGCCATAGCGGCCCTGGAGTTTATCGATAATTTTCTGGCGGGTCTGGCGCACCACATCGGCACTCTCTATGGCGAAGGCCGGAAAGCCAATCACACTCAGCAAGGCCCCATCCACCTCCTTGGAGCCAGACTCACGAGGCAGGAGGGATTCCAGGGTAATTCGGGCTCGAGCGATTTCGTCAGGCAGAACATGAATCATGGAAGCCTGGCCTCCCCGCATACCAAACAGGTTCATTCCCCGCATGGCTTCCAGGGCAGCCTTAGCCATGCCTACGGAACTGGCGTTCAGCTCTGGCTTACCGTGGTTAATTTTGTTGCCCCGCTCCCAAATCCCGTAGTCGGGAGTCCGGTAGGCGCGACCAATGTAGTACACCAGGTTCTGGACAAAATTAACTTCGTCCAAGGTATAAATAATTTGCAACCCAGAGGCGGTCATCTGAGCCAGCATCAGCAGAAACACAGAGGTGGCGTCGATTTGTAGATGCCCCCATTCTCCGTCTCCTACCACGGGGGTACCGGTGGCGGTGTCATACTTGGCGTGGAGGGCTGCCAGGGGGTCCTGCCGTTCTTTAAAGCGCTCGACTTTAGAGGCTTGCCGCAGCATGGCCAGGAGTAATCCCCGCATTAGTTTGACTACGCTTTGTTCCAGCTCTACGGTGCGGCCCTGGTCGTCATCCAGGCGGCGATAGGCTAGGGCCAGCCCCCACACCGCCAGAATGCTGTAGACATTGTCTCGCACCCAGGCATCGGTGTAGTTGCCGTGGCTATTCACTGCCGTGCTAGCGGGCATTAAACCACTGACGGGATGCTGGCGCACCAGAATGGTGGTTTTGATCTGGCGATAGTAGCGGTCAAGCTGGGCTTGCAGTGAGGAGAGGGACATAGGCAGATAAGCAGGGGAATTTCTACAGTATGGGACTGAGATGATCAATCAGGCGATCGCACTCTTCCAGGGTGTTGTAGTGCACCATACTAACCCGAACTACTCCCTGGTGGGCCAGTAACCCCAAAGCCTCGATCAATCGCGGGGCATAGAAGTGGCCAGAGCGTAGACCAATCCTCTGGCTATCCAGATAGGGCGGTATTTGATCGCTCCCCAAGCCGTCTACCACAAAGGAAAGGGTGGGGACGCGTTGGCTGCCGTCGGCACTTGTAGAACCGATTACCCGTACCCCCGACCTGGAGTTCAGAAAGCTCAATAGGCGTTCCGCCAGTTGAGCTTCGTGGGCCTCAATCAGGGCAAAGGCCTGGCTCAGCTGATCCGCTGGAGTCGCCCCAGTTGCCGTTCCCCAGTGGTGCTGGGCCAGGTTTTGTAAATATTCCGTGATCGCCACCAGGCTGTAGCTCAACTCGTAACAGGGCCCCCCGGGCTGAAACTTGTAGGGAATGGTACTGGCGGCGATGAAATCGTGATTGTAGCCCGGTAAGGCCAGCAGGCGATCGCGCTTACCGTACAGCAGGGCAATGTGGGGACCGTAGACCTTATAGAGACTAAAGCTATAGAAATCCACATCCAGCGCCTGGACATCCACCTGACGGTGGGGGGCAAAGGCTACCCCATCGACACAAACTAAGGCTCCTTGGGCATGGACGAGATCGGCAATGGCCCGAATTGGGTTGAGGTTACCCAACACGTTAGAGGTATGGGTAAGGGTAACCAGGCGGGTACGGGGAGTCAGCAGAGCCTCTCAGATCGGCCAGATCTAGCTCAAAGCTGGTGGGGTTAAGGGCCCAGGTCTTAATCACAATACCCATGCAGGCTAGAGATCGCCAGGGACTCAGGTTAGCCTCGTGGTCCGTATTGGTAACGATAATTTCGTCCCCCACCGCCAGGGTAGCCCCCAAACACTGGGCCAGCATGCGCAGCAAAGCTGAGGTACTGGATCCCAGTATCACCTCATCAGGGTTAGCAGCATTAATCAGGGTGGCCATGGCCTGGGTGCCGGCGGCAACCCGTTCCGCCGCCAGTTGAGACAGGGCGTAGGAGGCCCCTAATTGAACATTAGAGCCGTAGAGAAATTCCCCAATCCGATCCACCACGCCCCTGAGCACCTGGGAGCCGCCAGCATTGTCAAAAAAGGTCCAGCCCCGTTCCAGGGCAGGAAACTGCTGACGTACATAATTAAGGTCGAGGGAAGGAGTGGCCATTCTGCCTGTGGGGTAGCCTTACCATTTTAATGGAACGGGGCCGGGTTACTACCATCGCTGGCTGACCAATCCCGCACCGCCCGTAGTCCCGCTTCTATGCCTCGGGGATGGTAGCCTAGGGCTAGAGCCCGTTGGTTATCGGTAGAGACATCGGCGGGCCGGCGGGCCGGCATGGTTACATCCCGTTGATAGCAGGGCGTCAGCAGATCCTGGGGGAAACCAAAGACCGCCGCCATGCGCAAACCAAACTCATAGCGGCTGATGCGCTCGGGTCCTCCTAGATGAACTAGATCTACTCCAGCTTTCAGGGCTAACAGCAGACCATCGGCCACATCTTCGACATAGGCGGGACTGCGAAATTCGTCCACAAACAGGGACAGGGGCTGGCCTGCGGCTAAGGTCTGCAAAAAGCCTTGAAGAAAGGATCCGGCCCTGGGGGTGGCAGGTCCGTAAAGCAGGGGTAACCGACAAATGGTGGGACAGGGATGGAGGGTCTGAATCCGCTGTTCTGCCTCTAACTTGTGCTGACCATAAATGTTAATGGGGTGGGGGGTACTGACTTCTGAGTAGGGAGCGTCCTCGCCATCAAAAACCTGCTCGGTGGAGGTAAATACAAAGGGAATCGAGTGCTGGCCACACAATTCCGCCAGTCTACAGGAAGCGATGACGTTAATAGCGTAGGACTGGTGGGGGTCCTGTTCACATTGATTGGGCTGGGCGATCGCGGCGGTATGAATCACCGCCCTGGGGTTGAGCTGCCTCAACCAGGCCCCGATTTGATCGCGATCGCTCAAATCAACTGAGGTCATGGCAACTCCTGGTTGCGCGACTGGATGACGATGGTAAGTACCATGTACCAGCCCTCTAGTACTGGCCATACGGCTCAGATGCCAGCCCAGAAAGCCACTGGCACCGGTAACCAGTAAGGGGCGATCGCCCACACCTTTAAACTCTCTATGGCCATAGGAACCCTGGATTTACCTGATGTCTAACCCTTCTAACCAGAGCCCTATATTAGGCGGATTACCATCCCCTGGTTAACAGATCAGATCGAGTCCTTAACCTTCAGCGGGTTGACCTGGGCTGGTGATCGCTGACCACCTGGGGAGGAGGAAAGGGCATCACTAAAATCTTATCGACCCTGGGACCATCCATATCCATAACTTCAAAGCGTAGTCCCTCCCACTCAAAGTGTTCGCCGGATTGGGGAATATAACCCAGGTAGTGCATGATAAATCCTCCCAGGGTGTGGAAGTTGCCGGTTTCCTCCTCAGGTAGGGTACGCTTTCTAAATAAATCCTTGAGGTCATTAATATCAAGGGAGCCGTCCAACAACCAGGAACCATCCTCCCGCTGAATGACCAGGGGCTCCTCTTGATCTTCTACGGAAGGTAAATCGCCCACAATGGCCTCCATCAAGTCATTCAGAGTGACTAATCCCTCAATACCCCCATACTCATCAATCACCAGGGCGATGTGAATACCGGTTTGCTTGAACTGTTCTATGATGCTCAGGGCCCGGGCATTTTCAGCCACATAAAGGGGGGGCTGGGTAAGGGTTTCCAGGTCAAAGGCTTGGGCCGATAGTTGAGCCACTAAGATATTACTGCCCCGAATAATACCCACACAGTCATCCAGGCTGCCCCGTCCTACCGGAAAACGAGAGTGGTTACTGGTCATCACCTCTTGGAGAGTTTCCGCCAGGGTAGCTTGGGTATCTAGCCAGGTGATTTCCGTACGAGGAGTCATCATGGCCTTGATGGGGCGATCGCCCAGGCGAAATACCCGTTCTACCATTTCATGTTCCGCCTCCTCAAACATGCCTGATTCTGCCCCTTGCCGAATCAAAACCTTAATTTCTTCCTCAGTAATATCAGGTTCTTGAGAAGCCTCAATCGCCATAATTTTTAGCAAGGTATCGGTAGAAAGACCAAGAATATGAACAAAGGGAGCGGTCAATCGAGCCAGATATCGCATCGGCGGAGCAACGATGCAGGCAATTTGTTCCGGGTCATTGAGGGCAATACGTTTGGGTACCAGTTCTCCCACCACCAGGGAAAGATAGGTAATAATCGATACTACAACCCCGACGCTAATCCCTTCGCTGTAGGGCTCTAGAGCTGGAATGCCATCGAGAAGAGGTTTCAGTCTCTGGGCAATGGTTGCTCCTCCCACCGCCCCACTAAGAATGCCAATCAGGGTAATACCTATTTGTACTGTGGCCAAAAAATTATTGGGGGAGTTGGCCAGCTTTAAAGCAACATGGGCCCGATGATTTCCCCGATCTACCAACTGCTCTAATCGAACTTTGCGGGCCGATACCACTGCAATTTCTGATCCTGAAAAGATGCCGTTTGCAATAATGAGTAAAAAGATGATCAGAATTTCAGAATAAATTGATGCCATGGAGTCAATTAGAAGGATAAAAAGCTTGGCAATAGCCTAGAGTATAAAGCCTAAAATCCTGATCCCCAGGTTAGTTATGGTTAATCATCCTGCAGTAGCTCTGTGAGTTTAATGATCAACATTGCCATTTCGGGATTACTCTGGGCCAATCGCTGACTGCGGCTCTGGAAAGCTTCACCAATTTCCGTGGCTTGTAGCAGATAACGGGTTTGACCAATCAATTCTGTAGCTCGCTCAATAGCCTGGGGTTGCTTAGCCATCAGTACCTCATCAATTTGAACAATGAGTTGGGAAATCGGGCGCAGCCAACTAAACTGCTCATGGTGTAACACCAGATGCAAATATTCCCCCTTAGTAGCAATGGGAGCATAAATGGCTTCGTAGTGGTCCTTCTCCGCCTCCATCAAAATTCTATGGGACTTTAAGAGCAGAGGACGTAGTTCCCTCAATCTACCAAAGGCAGGATCAACGGCAGGAATCATAACGGTTTCGTAAATTAAAGTCGTCTCAATAAACTTTGCCCATGGGTATCAGTGCCACAGGTGGTGAAGAGATTATACTGATGGGCCAGGTCAATGGCCACCGGTGTGGATCTGGCACAGGGTTGCCAGCAGTCTGGATTACTATAGGCATAGTAGGCCTCAATGCCATCGATGCCAGCCGCAGCGGCCTGGGCAACCGTTGTTTCTATGTCTAGGCGATAGCGGCCTGGGTGGGCCAGCACCGCTAGTCCTCCTGCGGTTTGAATAGCCTTAATCACCTGCCTGGCGGAATGTAGATCCTTTCTGCATCCATAATTTTGTAAGTAGGTATCTAGGGCTGCGTGACCAGGGTAAAAACCGTAGCCTAAAATGTGAACTTCTAGATCTTCTAAAAGGGCTGTAATTTCTATGCCGGTGAACAGTCGGGGCACCCTATCACCCAACGGATGATGGTGAACCGATCGCCGCAGGAGGGTAGGATGATGCCAGCGCCAATCCTCCAACCAGGCTTTAGCCTGGTTAAACCCCTGCAAGGTGTGGTGATCGGTAATAGCAAAGGCCTGTAAACCAATATCGATGACTTGCTCCATTAAGGCTGATGGGGTTAATCTTCCATCGGAGCAAACCGTATGCATGTGGAAGTTATAGGTGCGTGGGCAACTGGTCCAATCTACAGATTCAAAGATTTGACTCAAAATCTGAGCTTCGCCCGTTATCTTGCGTTGAGTCAGCGATGGAGAATCTGGCGTAGGAGCCATGGGTTTAGAGAGGTAATTGGGTTTAGAAGATACTGGATCAAAGCAGTTCTGGCACAGCCGAAGCAATATTAGCCAGGTGGGTAGGGCAACTATATCAGCCACCAGCCTCGGTACATTTTACTGGTTCCCCACCAGAGTTTTAGCAACCCCAAGTATCTAAGAATTGCCCATCACTCCTGTGGTCCATCCCAATCATTGCCCCAGCTATCATTAAAATAATAATTCTAAATAATAAATTCAGTCCATGGTGCTGATTAATAACAGATTAGGGTTGAAAAAAGTAGGAACAGCCATAGACCTGGGTGGAATCGCCCTGGTTCCCTATAATGGGGGCTGATTCCCCTAGTTAGTACCTACCTATGTCAGCCCCCGCCACCTCCCCTGGTCAGAGTGCTTCCAGCCTGGAAGAGATCCGCGCTACTCGCCTGCAAAAGGTGGCCACCCTGCAACAGTTGGGGCTCAACCCCTTTGCCTACCGCTGGCCCGTCACCGCCCACGCCGCCGAATTGCAGGATCGCTACACCGATCTAGCCCCTGGAGAAGAGGTGGCGGTGCCGGTCTGTCTGGCGGGCCGGATTGTGGCCCGTCGGGTGTTTGGCAAGTTGGCCTTCTTTAGCCTTCAGGATGAGACCGGCACCATTCAGCTGTATCTGGACAAGGCGGAAATCCAGACCGCCATGGCGGCCATCGATGGCGACGCCTTTACCCACCTGAAGCAACTCACCGATGTGGGGGATATTCTGGGGGTGAAGGGTACGGTCAAACGCACGGAAAAGGGAGAACTCTCCATCAAGGTGGGGGAATACGCCATCCTCACCAAGGCTCTGCTGCCCCTGCCGGACAAGTGGCATGGGCTCACCGATGTGGCCAAGCGCTACCGCCAGCGCTACGTAGATTTAATTGTCAACCCCACGGTGCGGGAGACCTTTCGTCGGCGAGCCCTGATTACTAGCGGAATTCGCCGCTATCTGGAGGACCGGGGCTTTTTAGAAATCGAAACCCCGGTGTTGCAAACCGAGGCGGGGGGGCGGAGGCCCGCCCCTTTACCACCTACCACAACACCCTGGAGATGGATCTCTACCTGCGCATTGCCACCGAGCTTCACCTCAAACGCCTGGTGGTGGGAGGCTTTGAAAAGGTCTTTGAGATTGGCCGAATTTTTCGCAATGAGGGGGTCTCGACCCGCCACAACCCAGAGTTTACCAGCGTTGAGTTTTACCAGGCCTACGCTGACTACCATGACTTTATGGACCTGACGGAGGACCTGGTGGCCACCCTGGCCCGGGATATTTTGGGTACCCTGCAGATTACCTACCAGGAGTACCCCATTGACCTCACCCCCCTGGCGACGGGTGACCATGCATGACCTGGTGCGCGAGCAGACGGGTCTGGATTTCCACCAGTACAGCAGTCTAGCTGAGGCCAGGGCCGCCGTTGCCCCCTCAACCTCCATGGGGTGGAGGACTGCGACTCTATCGGTAAGCTCCTGAACGAGGTGTTTGAGCAAAAAATCGAGGCTACCCTGATTCAGCCCACCTTTTTGATCGATCATCCGGTGGAGATTTCTCCCCTGGCTAAGCCCCACCGCAGTAAACCTGGGGTGGTGGAGCGGTTTGAGTTATTTGTAGCAGGTCGGGAAACCGCCAATGGCTTTTCTGAGCTCACCGATCCTACGGATCAACGCCAGCGGTTTGAGCAGCAGGCCGCCCGGAAGGCGGCGGGGGACCTGGAGGCCACCGGGGTGGATGAGGACTTTCTCACCGCCCTGGAGCATGGTCTGCCCCCCACCTGTGGCGAGGGCATCGGCATCGATCGCCTGGTGATGCTGCTCACCGATAGCCCCAGCATCCGCGATGTAATTGCCTTTCCGCTGTTGAAGCCCGAGTCAGAGAAGCCGGAGTCAGGAGATTTAGTAACTCCTTGAGTACCCCACCTAGACTTGCTTAAGCCGTTGCCAATCTTCTGGTGTGTAGGTTTTCAAGGCCAGGGCATGGATAGCGGCAGAGGACATGGCCTCTCCTACTGCCCCGTAAACTAACTGATGTTGCTGCACCAGGCTCCGGCCCCCAAAGGCCGAGGAAACTACCACAACCTGATAATGATCGCCACCACCGGTTAAATCGTCTACCTGAACATCGGCATCGGGTAGATGGGTTTTAATCATAGCCACCACCTGGTCTGGACTAATCATGGGTATGGGTCTCCCTAAAAATTCTCTTAAAGGCAGTAAATACAAACATGGGTAGTATAACTTTCCCCAGCCCTCAATTGTCTGGGGGGTTGTTTAGAGGCATTAAGTGCTACCGTTCCCATTCAGGTCATTAGTTAAGGGGCACTGCATAGCAATAACTCCGTCGCCAAACTATCTAGGGAAATCTTGTCTATCCTTTGCCAGTGTGTTTTATTCTTATATAGTTGAGTACAGTTGAGAATCGGAGCATATCCCTCTTGAGTCCGATTTATGACTGGATAGTCTCTGCGGATGTGGTGGAACTGGTAGACACGCACGCTTGAGGGGCGTGTGGCTTATGCCTTGCGAGTTCGAGTCTCGCCATCCGCATTGTCATAATTGGTGAAGGATAATCCTTAGAGGTTGTTTTAAAGGGTTGTCCCAGGTATAGCTTGCCGTCAGGATAATCACCGCAAAATTTTGAATTTTGCCATTATCCTTCTCCATAGGTATAGTCTGGGATTCTCTTTGGCCTTTAAGCAACCCCTTAAACGAGGTGGGATCAGCTCGACCGATCCCACCTAATTTTAAACACCCAGTCTCAGTCCTGGTCAGGCTGAAACTCAAGAGCGGCAGAGTTAATACAGTAGCGCTGCCCCGTAGGAGCTGGACCATCATTGAATACATGGCCCAGGTGAGCATCACAACGGGCACAGAGAACCTCTGTCCGGGTCATAAAATGGCTCATATCTCTCTTGGTTGCGAGGTTTTCAGCCTGAGCCGGACTCCAAAAACTGGGCCAACCCGTACCCGAGTCAAATTTGGTTGCAGAAGAAAAAAGTTCGGCACCACAGCACACGCATTTATAGGTGCCGACCGTCTTATGATCGTGATAGGCTCCGGTAAAGGCTCTTTCCGTACCGTGCTTACGGGTTACCTGATATTGTTCAGGAGTGAGTTGCTGCTGCCATTCCTGGTCAGTTTTTGTGACTTTTTCCGACATAAATCTTAACCTGCCAATTCTTTCTCCATCATAGATGAATTATGGCGTTGGGTAGAACCCTAGGGTGTCGCTGAGGCGGTCAACTAGATAGCTGCCCACCAGGCTGGCTAGTACTTTAGGAGCCAGCCAGTCTGCCCTAGCCAGACCGGGTGAGCAGCCTTAGAGGTTGTTTGAAAGGGGTTGCGCCCAGTATGGTTCGTCTCCAGAAAGCCACCCAAATAGTGGATTTTCGGAGGCTGTTCGACTCCCTGGGTATAGTTTCAGGCTTTCCTTGGTTTTTCAGACAACCTCTTAAAGGGTATGAGCCAGGGTTTGCTGCATTCCCTATTAGTCACCGTTACTTAGGGAGTATTGGATAGGGGAGCACCGCTTAAAGGGGAAAAACCAGGTGTTTGCCCAGATAATTCTGGCCCAGTACCGCCAGTCGACAGGGGTAAGACTTGATTTTTAACTCCCTGGGTGGAAACCTCTGCTCCAGTTAGGGTGGTCATATTCTCCCCTGGGTTCCTGACCTGGGAAAGTAGTTTAGAGCCGGCAGCCGCCTGGCTGTTTAGTTCTTGAGTATGGAAGCTATCGGAGCCATTGGAGGGTCTAGCTAAGGGCGTCAAAGGCGATGCTATCCCCTGGCCAAGGCTATAGCTTTGGTGTTGGGAAGCAGGAACTTGAGGCGGCAGCACTGTAGGGATAACCGCTGGGACCGAAGCTGCTGCCAGGGGTAGGTCGGAGGACAGGGGCTGGGGCGTGGCTGGAGCGGGCTTCAAAGCTGCTGGAGCGGGCCCTGCAGCGGTACGAGTCACCGCTGTCCTTCCATGTAAAGCACTTACCGCTGGCACAACAGGGGTAACTACGGCCCGATCCACTCGATTCAGGCTTTGCGGTAGTCTAGCTATGGTCAGGCTTTGAATTTTGGTCGGTGGATTAGGAACGACTACCGATCGCGACTGCATCATAGTTTCCCGTTCCTGGCGCAGTTGTTTTAGCCGGGCTTTGACCAGAGCATCGGTAGAAGAAGTATTCTGGGAGCTGATAAAATTTACTTGTTTACCCAGGCGAAGGGGGAATCGCAGTTCTGGTGTAGTAGCAGAACCCGAGGAAACCCTGGCTACCTTAGCGTTGGGTTTAACCTGGGATGCCCCCTGATCAGCACTAGCGGAGGAATCGACCTCGGGGGCTTGAGGTTTGTAGTGGTTCCAGGCTGTCAGCGTCAGCAAGCCGCCGCAGGAGGCCAGCGTACAAATACGAATGGTGGAATTGTTCATGGTTTTGATCAAATTGCTTTTATCGTTTATCAGACTGACTGCGTATTAATAATAAATACAGAGATATTTGAAGCCGTCAGAATAATTTGGCCTCACAAGTGTGAAAACTTTCTATAAATATGGTTCCCAGCTTTGCAGATATAATCCCCATTGATACTCATGAATGGTGAACTAGCAGCCTTAGGGGCCGCCTTTCTATGGGCTGCCGCTACCATGATGTTTGGTCAATTGGGGCAGTTTCTATCACCCCTGCTACTGAACCTGACTAAGGGGACGATCGCGAGCGGTTTAATACTGCTAACCCTGGTCCTGGTGGAGGGTCCCCCCACCGGCCTAGCGCCCAGGCCCATACTTTTACTCATCTTGAGCGGCATGGTAGGCATCGGTCTAGGGGATACCGCCTACTTTACCGCCATTAACCGAATTGGAGCCCGGCAGGCCCTATTACTAGAAACCCTGGCTCCAGCCATAGCTGCTGGGCTAGCTTGGATCCTATTAGGAGAAAATATTAGTCTGCGCTCCTGGACCGGCATACTCTTTACCCTGGCAGGGGTGAGTTGGGTGATCAGCCAGCGGCTATCCTCACCTCAAACCACTACCTGGCAATGGAATTGGGGCCTTGTTTACGGAATTCTGGCCGCGCTGGGCCAGGCCACTGGAGCAGTCCTATCCAGGGCGGCCCTGGCCCACAGTGCGATTAATCCCCTGTGGAGTTCCCTTTTACGACTGAGCGGTGGGGGAGTTTTGATTCTGGTAATTCTGGTTGGAAAGGGGGACTCAGGAATCAGATCAAGCCATTACAGAACTCGAGGGTCCTGGCCATGGTGGGATTGGCAGCCCTACTGGGCACCTACCTGGCAATTTACTTACAGCAATTTGCCTTGCAGCATAGTGCTGCCGGTATCGCCCAGGCTCTAACGGGCACCAGTCCTCTATTTATATTGCCGATGGCGGCGGCCCTGGGGACCGGATCACTGGCCGTACAGTAGTCGGAGTCGGCCTGGCCCTGGTGGGTATATTTCTGCTGTTTCAGCCCTAGGGAGAGCCTCACTTAGGCAGCCCCATTGACCTGCTAAAAGACGAACTGTAAAACCACCTGACAGCTTTTCTCCTGGGAATTAAGAGGTTGAGGATTAATCTGAATCTGGCGAATGAATTCCCGAAAGAAAAAACGCCGTTCAGCTTCCGAGAGATTTAACCAGAATTGGGGAATAGCCACCGACTGGGAAAGTTCTTGCAAATTAACTGGAGGCAGTTGGGCCCGCCGCTGTTCAAGCTGGGCAATTTCTCCCTGAAGTTTATAACGGCGCAGAGCAGCCGTATCTGGATCCAGCACTCCTTCTTGAACTAAGCCGGATAACTGTTGGAGAACCCCCTGGCGTTGCTGAATTTGGGTTTGGATCTCGGTGGCAGGGGTAACCGGGGCCCCACTCTGGGGGAACGGTTGTAATTGGGCCACGGCCTGGGGTAGATCGTGACAGATTTGTTCAATGATAGCGTTGAGGGCCCGATCGTAGGGAATGGCCCGACAGCGGGGAGAATGGGGACAATTGGTTGGCCTCAAGTAAAGGTAGGCCTGACTCTGACCCCGTCGGGTAGTAGTAGTAATGGTGAGTCTTCCCCCACAGGTCTGACAATAAACTAATCCCGCCAGGGATCGGGCAGCCCCTGCTGTTCGAGAGGGTAACTGACTGTTGCGGCGCAGTAGGCGATCAATCTGAGCGGCTTCCTCGCGACTAATAATGGCTGTATGGGTATCACGAATGACTTGGCCATCCTGGTATTGCAGGTCTCCCCGATAGACCGCATGGGTGAGCCAGCGACGGCCCGTAGAAACGGCGATGCGTTTGCCAAAACGATGATCCACAAATCGCACGGCACCGCGCAGTGATCCGTAGAGTAAAAACTCGTTAACAAAGGCGGTAATCACCGGGGCGGTAGTGCGATCGACAAGGTAACGATCCTGGCCACGGCGATAACCGTAGGGAGCTTTACCAGGGGAGGTAGGGCCTGCAAACGATTACGGGCATGTCCAGTACGTAGTTGGCGGCGGCGCAGGCGATCGGGTAAGCTAGCCAGGGCCTGTAAACTACCAGCGGCATCAGGAATCTGCTGTGTCAGGTCGATCGCTTCTGAGGCGACACTCACAACTTGACTACCCATGGCTTGCAGGGTCTGGCAACGGGCTTCGATCTCAGCCAGGTTATCTCCCAGGGAGTCCAATCCTGCCACCAGGATCAAGTCGGCAGGATGCTCCTGGTTGTCCGCAATCAGCTGGGCCAATTGGGGACGGTAGCTGGGTTCGGCAGGTAGCCAGGTATCCTGGTAGAGTCGTTCCAGGGTATAACCCCAGGCTGGGGAGGGCGGTTGGCCGCACTCCAGGTAGTAATAGGCAACCACACGCATAGGCTCAAATGCCTGGTAAAGAGACTTTGGTAAGGCCAGAAAGGAGTGATCGGGATTGTATATCAACAAGTACCCCACTCTCCCATCACCATGGCAAGATAGGGGGTAGAGTAGGGGGCTTCTGGTGCAGATTACATTTCTCGGAACCAGTTCTGGCGTACCCACCCGGTCTCGCAACGTCTCCAGCGTGGCTCTGCGGTTACCCCAGCGGGGGGAAGTATGGCTGTTTGACTGCGGCGAAGGCACCCAGCACCAGTTTTTGCGTAGCGAGTTTAAGTCCAGTCAGATTCGTCGTATTTTCATCACCCATATGCACGGCGACCATATTTTTGGGCTGATGGGGTTACTGGCCAGTTGCGGACTGGCGGGTAATCGACAGCAGTGTATCGATATCTATGGTCCCAAACCCCTGGGTGATTATTTGCAGGCCTGTCGGCGGTATTCCCACACCCACTTCACCCTCCCTATTCAGGTCCATGGGGTAGAACCTGGGGTAGTTTTTGAGGATCGAGAATATCGAGTCCTATGCGATCGCCTGGAGCACCGGATTCCCGCCTACGGCTATCGGGTAGAAGAACGGGATCGACCTGGTCACTTCGATGTTAAACGGGCAGAGGCCCTGGGCATTCCCCCGGTCCCATCTATGGTCAGCTGAAGCAGGGACTACAGGTGACCCTACCTAATGGTCGAAAGGTCAAGGGTACCGATCTCTGTGGGCCTGACCTGGTAGGTCGCAAACTGGTGTACTGTACCGATACGATTTATTGCGATCGCTCCGTTGCCCTGGCCCACCAAGCCGATGTCTTAATTCACGAAGCCACCTTTGCCCACCAGGATGCTGGACTGGCCTACGAGCGTCTGCATTCCACCTCTACCATGGCAGCCCAGGTAGCCCTTGGGGCCCAGGTGAGACAGCTCATTATGACCCACTTTAGTCCCCGCTATGCCCCCGGCAACAACGTTCAACTAAGCGATCTACTGACGGAAGCCCAGGCAATTTTCCCCAGTACCACCATGGCCTACGACTTTATGATCTACAACATTTTACGCCAGGAGGAAAAAACTGCCCTGTCTTCGGCTTCGTAGGTACTTCTGGAGGCTGGGACTGATTGACCTTGAATACGGCTAAGACGTTGCCGAACCTGACTAAGCTGACGTTGGTCATCAACGGCACCACGGGGAACCGGAATGTCTTGATTAGGCCAGGTCAACAGATCATGACAAGGACAGGGAAAGGAATTTAATCCTAAGGTGGGGATAGACACCGGCATCGTGCAGCGGGCACAGTCCTGCACATCCCAGGCGGAGGAAAGCATGGCGGCGATGGTCTGAATGGTGCCCTTGAGGTAGCAATCCTGACCCTGGGTAACCATGATTTGATCCCAGCAATCTTCAAAGTCCTGGCTGTAGTTGCCCTGAAAAAAAACTGGGGAGGGCAAATAATCACCGCGATCGCCAGATAGTACCACAGGCTTACCCAACTGAAACCAATGGGCTAAAAAGTCCCGAACCTGAGCTTCAGATGCCATAGTTGTATACCGTAGGTGAGGAGAGGATTTCTATCTATGGCCCCATCCTAGCCTTTTTAATAACTGCCGGGCTCCATCTGTATCGATTCTTTCTAAAGTCTCCAGGTTTGGGCCTTAGGGCACCTTTGCCCTGAATCGGCAGGTTAAAATCAATTATAGAATTTTGGTCATAGCCCTGGGGACCTGGACCTGGTTAACGGATCAACTCCCAGATCTGGCTAGCCCTCCTTTCTGTCCCTTATCCGCAGCTACAGCTTCAGGAATTCCTTAATTTTCTCCATCCATGAGTGAAAACACCGTCACCGTCAATCGAGCTGAACTGGAAGCCTTGAACGATCAACTATCGAAACGTTTTATCAAGCTTGATCCAGGAGGCTACTTTCTCATTTATCTGGATCAGCAGCAGGGATTAATTTGTGCCAAACATTTTACTAATACCATTAACGATCTGGGTCTGGCCTGTGATCCGGCCACCGGCCTACCCCTACCGGTACGGGGCAAGGTTCAACGGCAAGCGACTCTGATCTATAGTGGGCGAACTGCCAAGGAGCTTTGCATCGCTATTTTTGAAAACCCTCAGCAGCCCTGCCCGATTACCTGCCTGGACCATGCCGCCTACCTGGGGCGGGAATTTATGCGAGCGGAGGCGGCCCTGATAGCTGGAACCGCCTACCTACAGGATTAGGAACCCTGGGGCCATTCTTCCTGAGCTTCTTCCCGGGTATTGGTGCGCCGATCAGGGGTCTGGCGATCGAAGGTCATATGAATAGAGCGATTCTGTTCTCCATCCACGGCCACCGCCATAATCGGATACTCAAGATGACCATCGGGAAAAGTAGTCTGGAATCGGAAGGTGCCCTCAGGGCTAAGTTGGATGGGCTGTCCCTGTAGGGTAACTGTGGCATCGGGCTCCGTAGCCCCGTAAACAATCAGTTCAGCATCCGCTACCAGCCAGAACTTCCGGGGACGCAGGGGCGGCATGGAGGCGGCCAAGCCAACTCCCGACATAGTTAGACCTGAAACATTCAGGCCAACTCCCGACAGGGTGGGAATGGCTCCCGACAGCGTTGGTAGGGCTGCCATACCTACTCCAGAAGGAAAGACATAGGAGCTAACCACCTGCCCTGGGGCCATGGAAGCCGGAACATGGTGCATGGAACCAAACATAGAGCCGCCTATGCGCTCCCATTCCGCTGGTTGGGAGAGGTTATAGAGCTGCTCGTGGAGGCCAACCCCATAGCCTTTGGAACGAGGTTTAACCAGGGTCATCAAGGTTTTGCCCCGCAGGTTCTCTTCCCAGTTAATGGTCATAAAATGGTCTTCATTCCAGTCGGAGGGATAGACCGGGGGAATCCGCACTGTATTGGACCGGGCCAGTACCAACCAGCGACCGTCACCGGTCAGGTAGCCAATTTCCACCTGGTAGTCGCGATCGCTGATAGGAATTGATAAATACCACTGTCGCGCCAGTTCATCACAATCAAACTGCTGCATGCCGTGGGGAGCCTGCTGGCTTAAATCAATATCGGTAACATCGAATAACCGCAGTGCCAGTCGTTCCCCTCCTTGGCGGCGGAGATCCTCTTTATGGCTGTTGGCCACATCCCAGTAAGCATAGGCCCACTGGGGATCACGGGGCATCAAAATAATCCGGCTCGGGCTGTAACCATCGGGTAAAGGCGGCAGGCCATCATCCAGGGTAGACAGGTCGAGATTTCTGTCTACAGGATGGCCAACCACATTAAACTTGGCCGCTTCAATGGCGGATTGGTCTTCTGTGCTGGCCAGGGAAGCGGCTGCCCTGGCTGCCAACTGATCAACGGTTTCAGCGAGTGCCGGAGAAAATGAATCGGCAAGAACTGGTGGTTCGGCTATAGAACTGGGAGCGGCTTTCAGACCGGACTCAAGGGCCGTTGATGGGGAGGTGGTTAGGGCGTCAGCGCTAACCAGGGATTCCTTAGGGGAGGATGGGTTGGTAGCTGAGCGACGGGCCAACCACCAGGCCAGAACCCCGGCGGAACCAGCGGCGGGGATCAACCACCACCAAGGGGAGCCACTCGACGGGGTAGGAGCGGTAGGGGTAGGAGCGGTAGGGGTAGCTTGAGCAATTAGGGGGAAAGACTGAGTAGCAGAGGCGATCGCCGGGCTTCCCGAGCTACCCTCCAGGGCTTTGGTGCTGGGCTGGGAACTGCCCAAAAGAATCATAGCGACGAGGAGGATTCTGGCGGAATAGGACATTGTTATCGATTCCAGCAAAGGGACTTCTGCACAGATAAGTCAACTTAAGTCAACTACCAGGCCTATAGCGGTAGTCCCGAAGGAGGGAGGAAAAGGGACCTAAAACACCCAGGCAACCCTGATTTTTAAGGATTAACCCTGACCTGGCGGTTCTGAGACAAGCTATAGATTTAGGCAATTAGGCTCAACTATCGCAGTATTTTTCAGGGGAGTCAATGATTCTGGCTAAAGCCATAGTTGGCCTTCGCCAGGGTGGGGGAGAAAGGCTGTCCCAGTTGATCCAGACGATTGGCCGGCATCGTCAGGTAGAGAATATCTCCCTCCATCAATGTCACCTCCAGCAGATCGTAGCCATGCAGGGTGCGGCCATGGGTCTCAATATAAAGGGGGACCAGGTTGGCAGTCTGGGCTACGGTTTGAATGGATTGGTTAACAAAGGGATGGTGAGCCGTAATCAAGGTGGCGATCGCCACCCAGAGTAAATCCCCAGACATGCCATGCCCCAGAATTCGTCCCCCCAGGGCAGCCCCCGCAAAGGCAGGAGCGGCCAGGTCCATGGGGCTTAAAACCTGATCAAACTCAAATACCTGCTGCACCTGCTGGGCAAATTCAGCATCGTAAATTCTCACCACCGCCGGTACCCTGGCACTAATACTGCGGGCGGTGAGGGCAATTTCCAGGTTCACTGTATCATCGCTGGTAACCACTAAAATTGCCTGAGCCGAAGCTAGATTAACCGCTTCCAGCGTCGAAGTCAGGGTAGCATCACCCACAATAACTGGTATTTTCAATCCCTGGACTGCTGGTAAAAATCGATTCTGGCCATCTTGCTCTACCACCACCACCTGGTGCCCGGTCTCCTGCAAATGGGTGGCAATGCGGTATCCAACTCCCCCTAAACCACACACGATCAAATGGTTTTGACGGGGCATGCGAGCGACGCTCCACAGGCTCTGTAGGTGAGAACCCAAAATAAAGTCGTTGAGCAGGGCATAGCAAATGCCAATCACCCCGGCCCCCACCAGCATCATCATTACCGTAAACAGCTTAATGGTCCCAGGCGCTTTCTCGGCGACCTGCTCCTGCCCCCGGCCCCAGTAATCATGCCCACGGAAAAGTACAGGGCATCGACCCAATTAGTGCTCAGGTCCTGGCCCAGATAGGTAAAGGTGGCGACGGTAATAGTTACCAACAGAGCCAGAATCACCAACAGAGTAGCCTGGGCCCGGCGGCGACCATGGTCCAGGGCTGCCAGTAACCGCTGCCAGACTTGAACAATCTGGCGAGATGGCAGAACCGGCTTTTGGGGTTGGAGAGCCAGTACCAGGCGATCTCCGACCTTGAGTACTTCCCCAGTTACCACCGCTGTCACCAGATCGATCGTACTCTGGGCCGACTGATAGTAAATCAGCAGTTGAGAGCGGTTGTCCCAAAGATTTTTCAGGGGTTTACCGCACCAGGGATGGGTGTCATCAATCACCTCTTCGTACATCGGCCAAGTCAGGTCAAACAGCCGCAGTTGACCGATCGCAGGGTTACCCTTGGCGGCAAAGACAAACAAAGGGGCCGCCAGGGCAGCGGCGCTGAGGGTAACATGATCCGGTAGGGTGTGA
The DNA here is from genome assembly GCA_041879365.1 of Nodosilinea sp. LVE1205-7. Taxonomy (GTDB): domain Bacteria; phylum Cyanobacteriota; class Cyanobacteriia; order Phormidesmidales; family Phormidesmidaceae; genus Nodosilinea. The sequence goes on from CP089923.1 coordinate 1,466,367, forward strand.
TCGAGTCGTTCTCCCAGACTGATATTAAACAATCGATTAATCACCCGCAGGTTAGGATTGAGGCTGCGGGCCTGGGTCAGAATGGCCAGATTCAAGGCATCGTCAGAGGTACTTAAAACCAGGGTATGGGCATGGTGAATGCCAGCTTGTAAGAGGGTGGCGGGCGATCGCAGGTCACCCACCACCAGTTTTCCCACCTCCATAGCCAGGGGATGATAGCTAATACCCACCACATCGGCCCCCTGCTGACGGAGGAGGGTTAAAATCCGTAAACCAGTCCGCCCCAAACCACAAACAATAATCTGGGGTTGCCAGGAGTTTTCTGTAGCAACTGGTGAGGACGTTAAAGTCATAGCCATAGAAATATAAAAAGGGCTGGTCAAGCGGGCTGGAGTTACAGAGGCCTTGTTGTAAAAATTAGTCTTTAATTGCTGGCAAGATCCAGAATTCAAGGTTAAATATCATTACATTGTCAGGCTTCCTTGCTGTGTAGAAATTCCCAACCTGGCACCTGCACCTTACCCGAACAGGTTTATCCCCATGGCCAAGTCCAGTCAAGCTGTAGTCTTCACCCCAGAAGATGGGCGGGCCCGACTAAAGGAACGCTATGAGCGTTTGCCGGAAATAGAGCAGACTTTACTGGAGTTGCTCTCCGTTAACTATGTCCCTATTGCTAAAAGTCAGCTACTGGTATGTCTGAATATCTATAGGAATCAAACTCAAGCGACTAAATCCCTAACCATTAAAGATTTAGCTTCCTATTTAAGTCGACTGATTCAACAAGAATTAGTGGTGATCCACGGCGGTCATGGACCACAGTGCCACCCCCTGGTAGTGGAGATAGTAACCCGTAATACCATTGCCAAAAAACATTTTGAAGCGCTAGTAGAAACCATCGAGAAGGTTCTACCCATTCCTGCGCCACCGTGGAATCGGAATAGACCCCTCTTTGAAAACCAGGGTCAGCTTGTGCGGGAAGTTCGGATTGGCCTCTACCGCCGTAACTGGGCCTATATTGAAGAGCAGTTTGAAGCCTACTATAACAACCCCTTCTCAGTCAGCTCGGGCATCTCCCTGGGACAAATATTTGAGCTGGTATGTAACAATCCCTTCGATCGCCAGTGGTTTACCACCCTAAAGACCGATGCCGACCTCTACGAAGCCGCCCTGCTCACCCTCAGCTTCAATGCCCTGCTCACCCTTAGCCCCGCCGCCGATATTTTCGCCCTTCTGGATGAGGAGTGCCGTTCTAGCGAGGCCAACCAGTCTGTAAACCTATATCGCATCTGGACTCAACACCTAGTGATGCGGGGGCGATTGCCAGAGGCCAGTGCTGCCTTAGAAGCATTAGCCAACCAGGATCCTGAGACTGGCTCACTGTTGGAGGGATGGATTGCCTGCCTACGGGGGACTACCAGCAAACCATCACCATCGATACCCTGGCCCTTAAGCAACTGCGGAAAAAAACCGGTAAACGCAAAATTTACTTTGACACTATTGAGGGCATTTTTCTGGTGTTGGCCCTGATTCAGCAGGGCACCACGGCTAGTTTACAAGAGGCAGAGACCTACGCTCAGGTCGGTAACAATCAACGGAAAAACCACTGGTTAGAGGTGCCCTATAGCTGCCTGGTCAAGATCACTCAAGTGTTGCAGGGCAACAGCGAAGCCAAGCAGTATCTCATCAACACCCCAGTCAGTGGTTTAGACACCGCCACCAGCTTTGAAACCTTGATTGACTGCCTTTGCCTCTACTGGGCGGATGTAGAAAATGCCCGGCAGCGTCTACCTGAAATTGTCAAAGATCTCTATAAGCAGGCCCGAGCCGGAGGTTACGACTGGTTCGCCCTGGAAGCCGCCGAGCTGTTAGCCCAGCTAACTCCCAAAAGCAGCTACGCCAGGCAAGCGCCAATGCTACGAGAAAGCACCGGCATTCAACCCCTGGTCAGTCTGGTTACCCCTAAACAAGCCTGGGAATTATCCCTGACCGCCCTCATGGGTCTCAATAGCGTTACCAAGGTAGAAAAAGCCTCTACGGCCCTGGCTGAAAACCGTCTAGCCTGGTTTCTTACGGTTTATCCCACCGGTATTTGGCTACTGCAGCCCAAGGAACAAAAGCTAGGGGCAAAGGGAGGCTGGAGTCGGGGGCGGGCGATTAGCCTGCGGCGACTCAAAGGGGAGGCGGGTAGTCTGGGTTATCTAACTCCCCAGGACCTGCAAATCTGCGCTCACCTGGTACCTGAACACTACGGCTACGATCACTACAAATTTCAAGAGCGAGCCTTAGTAACACTGGTAGGACATCCGTTAGTCTTTTGGGAAGACCTACCCACCGTCCAGGTGGAGGTGGTCAAAGCCGATCCAACCCTGGTGGTCAGTCAAATCGGCAAGGATAAAATTGCCATTGCCCTCAACCCCCAGATACCGCAGTACGGAACTGTGACCCTGGTCAAGGAAACCCCCACTCGCCTCAAGGTGATTGAATTCAACCCTAACCACAAGCGGATTGCCGAGCTCCTAGGGGACAAAAATGCCCTGGAGGTGCCCGTAGCCGCTAAGGAGCAAGTACTGGCGGCCATTAATGCCGTAGCTGGGCTGGTGACGGTGCATTCTGACATTGGCGGCGGGGTAGCTGACGCTGAAACCGTTGAGGCCCAAGCCCAACCCCATCTCCATCTTTTACCTGCTGGTGAGGGGTTAAAGCTATCCCTGCTAACCCGTCCCTTTGGTCACAGTGGTCCCTACTATCGCCCTGGCAGTGGCGGCGAAATGGTGATTGCCGAGATTCAGGGTAAACGCTTTCAGACCCGCCGTGATTTAAGCCAGGAGAAAAACCTGGCCCAGGCCGTGGAGCGCTCCTGTGCAACTTTGCAACGTCTAGAGGGAGATCAGGGGGAATGGCTAATTGACCAACCAGAGGATTGTCTGGAACTGTTGTTAGAACTTCAGGACCTGGGCGATCGCGTCATCCTAGAATGGCCAGAAGGCGAAAAAATGCGGATTGCTCACCGGGTTAGTCTGAGCAATTTTAAAGTTCAGATCCAGCAGCAACGAGATTGGTTTGCCGCCAGTGGAGAGCTACAAATTAGCGATGATCAGGTGCTGGACATGCAGCATCTGCTGGAACTTTTGCAGGCAACCCCAGGCCGCTTCTTAAAACTGGCCGATGGTCAATTCCTGGCTCTCACTCAGGAATTTCGCAAGCGCCTGGAGGATCTACGCACCTTTTCTGAGCCCAGTGGTCAGGGAGTCAGGTTTCACCCGCTAGCCTCCGTAGCTCTGGAGGACTGGATTGAGGAGGTGGGTCAGCTAAAAACCGATCAGCACTGGAAAACCCATATTAAACGGCTGAAGGAAGCCCAAAACCTTCAGCCACAATTGCCTTCTACCCTGCAAGCTGAGCTGCGAGACTACCAAAAGGAGGGGTTTAACTGGCTAGCCCGGCTGGCCCACTGGGGGGTAGGGGCTTGCCTGGCGGATGACATGGGGCTGGGTAAAACCCTACAGGCCCTGGCGATCATCCTCAGCCGGGCACCCCAGGGGCCCACCCTGATTATTGCTCCCACCTCTGTCGGCATGAACTGGCTAGGAGAGGCCGAGCGATTTGCCCCAACCCTGCGGCCGATTCAGTTGGGTGGCGGTGATCGCCAGCAACTTCTGAACAACCTTCAACCCTTTGATCTGTTAGTGTGCAGCTACGGTCTTCTACAGCAGGAAAACGTGGCCAGCTTGCTGGCCGCCGTTCAGTGGCAAACCATTGTTCTGGATGAGGCCCAGGCCATTAAGAATTCTGCCACCAAGCGCTCTAAGGCGGCCATGCAGCTACAGGGAAACTTTAAGCTGATCACCACGGGTACCCCGATTGAAAATCATTTGGGGGAACTATGGAATCTATTTCGCTTCATTAACCCAGGTCTATTGGGTTCCCAGGAACAGTTCAGTCAAAAGTTCGCCAACGCCATTGAACGCCAGCAAGACAGCCAGGCCCGTAACCGGCTAAGAAAACTGATTCAGCCATTTATTTTACGCCGTACAAAGAGCCAGGTATTAGACGAGCTGCCAGCCCGCACCGAAATTACCCTTCAGGTAGAACTGAGCCTGGAAGAAATGGCCTTTTACGAAGCACTGCGGCGTCAGGCTATTGCCAAACTCACAGAAACCAATGTTGAGGCGGGGGCCAAGCACCTGCAAGTGCTAGCAGAAATTATGCGCCTGCGGCGCGCTTGTTGTAATACCCGTCTGGTTAATTCCGAAGCCCCCCTACCCAGTGCCAAGCTAGAAGCCTTTGGAGAAATTCTGGAGGACCTGCTGGGTAATCAGCACAAGGCCCTGGTGTTTAGTCAGTTTGTTGACCATCTGGCCATTTTGCGGGACTACCTGGAGGGCGAACAAATCCCCTACCAGTATCTAGATGGCAGTACCCCTGTTAAGGAGCGGAAAAAACGGGTAGATGCCTTTCAATCGGGTTCTGGAGATGTGTTCTTAATTAGCCTCAAGGCGGGCGGTACCGGTCTTAACCTCACCGCCGCTGATTATGTTATCCATATGGATCCCTGGTGGAATCCTGCGGTCGAAGACCAGGCCAGCGATCGCGCCCACCGCATGGGGCAACAGCGCCCCGTTACCATCTATCGCCTGGTGGCTAAAGATACCATTGAGGAAAAAATTGTTAATCTCCACCGGCAAAAGCGCGATCTCGCGGACAGCTTGCTAGAAGGGGCTGACATCAGTGGCAAGGTATCTACCGAAGAGTTACTCAAACTGATTAGCGAAGGAGAGATATAAACCAGGTTTTATCCCCATCAGCATCTACCCGCCATACCAGGGCCGCACTAAAATACGGAACTCTGCTGAGCTTAAAACTTACCCGTGTATAGAATCCCTTCTTTCCCCATCAACAAAACCATAGTCTCACCCCATCAAGCCCCCGCCCCATTCAAGTAAGCTCAACTCAAACATAAAAAATCCCTAAGAGAACTAAGATTACTCTTAAGGATTTTTTATCTATATTGACCATGGAGCAATTTTTCTGAATATCCTTCGAACTAATCAGAAAGGATCATCAAACTTCCCCCAGAAAACATCTAATAGGCGTCCTGAAGTTCGTAGAAATCAGGAGAAATGTAATCCTTACGAAGGGGCCAACCAATCCAATCTTCTGGCATTAATAAACGCTTCAAATTAGGGTGGCCTTCGTAAAGGATGCCATACATGTCGTAGCTTTCTCGCTCTTGCCAGTCAGCCGCTTTCCAAATCCAATAGACTGAGGCCACCCGGGATTGGCGCGGGGCAAAAATACCTTAACCCGCACCTCCTCAGGGCGATCGGCGTGGTCGCTGACCTTAATCAGATGGTAGAAACTAACTAAAGACAACCCCGGCCCCTCATCGTAGGCACCCTGGCACTGTAGATAGTTAAACCCATAGGCAAAAAGGGCTGTCGAAATGGGTAGGAGAAACTGAGGCTCAACCTTAATCACCTCAACTCCCCGATGGTCGGGGGAGCAATCTCATGGGCAAAGCCATTATCGGTCAACCAGGTAGACACAGTACCCGCCTCCACTAAAGGCGCAGAAGAAGACTGCTCCTCGGACTGGAGGGAGACCTGCTTAGATTCCTCTGTAGCCATTAAATAATCTCCTGCGCAGGGACTTGTTCCAGAGTTTCGGGCAAAGGTACACCCATAGCCTCCATCAGCTCTCGAGGAGGAACACTATGACCGCCGGTTTGCAAGTATTGACCAGTGAGAATCGGCGGCACCGAATTAAGGGCATGGGTGCGCTCATAGAACCGAATGGGTTTGCAGGGTATAAGCCCGGTCTTGCATCGATTCGGTGGCCACTTTCTTACGCAATTTAACGATGGCGTCAATAATTGCCTCCGGTCGGGGAGGACAACCTGGAATGTAAACATCCACAGGAATCAGCTTATCTACCCCCCGCACAGCAGAGGGAGAATCGCTGCTAAACATGCCACCAGTGATGGTACAGGCTCCCATGGCGATCACATACTTTGGATCAGGCATCTGCTCATAGAGCCTAACCAGGGCCGGTGCCATTTTCATAGTAACGGTGCCGGCGGTGATTAAAAGATCGGCCTGGCGAGGACTGGCCCGGGGCAGTAGACCAAAACGATCAAAATCAAACCGTGAACCAATCAGGGCGGCGAACTCAATGAAACAGCAGGCTGTACCGTACAACAAAGGAAACAGACTGGAAAGACGACACCAATTGTAGAGATCGTCTACGGTGGTAAGAATCACATTCTCTGAAAGATCATGGGTCACCGTAGGATGAGCAACAGGATTGGCGAGAGTTTCACCTGCGGCTAACAGATCTCTACTACCAGCGGCTGAGGTTGGATTCAAGACCATTCCAAAGCTCCCTTACGCCAGGCGTATACAAGACCAACAACTAAAATCCCGATAAAAATCAAAGCTTCAACAAAGGCCAACAGACCTAACTGGTTGAAGGCAACTGCCCAGGGGTAAAGAAATACCGTTTCTACGTCAAAAATGACGAAGACAAGGGCAAACATATAGTAGCGAATATTGAACTGAATCCAGGCACCACCAATGGGCTCCATACCAGATTCGTAGGTGGTTCTGCGAGCTGGACCCCGACCCACCGGACGTAGCAACCAGGATGTACCCAGAGCCACTACGGGCACCAGGCAGGAAATCATCAAAAATATCAGGAAGTACTCGTAGCCAGAAAGAACAAACACGGATTAACCACCACAAATAGTAATGCTGTATCAACCGGGAAGTAGCAGGTAAGCCTTTCGTCAAAACTATGAAAACAGAATCTAAAAATGCCCCCTAATAAAGAACATAGGCCTGAAATCACGACAGAGCGACCTGGGTAAACCCCTAGCCTACCCCTTAAAAATTGTTTGAAAGGCCAAAGGGAATCTCAAACTATACCTACAGAGTAGGATAATTACCGCAAAAATCAGCATTTTGGCGGCCCTCTGGCGGCGAACTATACCTGGGATAACCCTTTTCAAACAACCCCTTACTCAGGTTGAACTCATGGCAAGCAACTACAGCTACAGGCAATAGTTTAGGGTATTGGCTCAACCCTGAATGTAATTTTAGGTCACATTCAGCTGAAAGTCAGGAAGATATTCATTGGAGACACTGATGCAATCCATAGGTTTCCCCGAGGCATTGATTTATGGCAGGCGATCAGTCCTAGACCGAACCATGTCATAATTATTTACAACTGGTAAAGATCTCAGTCAAACTTTCGCCCCTAAAGGCTCTGTCCTGGGTGGATTAACTGGAATTTTGAGAAACCACTTTGAATTGCATTTATTTAAGGCTATGAGTCCTAATCCTGATACTTCCGCCGAATCTTCATCATTGCCGGTTGAGGTTGAGTTAGCCGTAGAGCAGACCATTACTCCAGCCCCTCTCTCCCCGGAGGAAATGGATTGTTATGAATGTCTCGCCTGTGGCTACTCCTACGAACCAGCAAAGGGTGATAACGTGGCTAAAATAGCTGCTGGTATTGCCTTCGAAGAATTACCGATAAACTGGCGTTGTCCAGTCTGTAGCGCCCCTAAGAAGCAATTTACCAATATCGGCCCGGTGGGAACTCCTTCGGGATTTAAGGCCAATCTAAACTACGGTCTGGGGGTGAACCGATTAACTCCGGGGCAGAAAAATATTCTAATTTTTGGAGTCTTAGCCCTGTTTTTCCTATTTTTCCTCAGTCTCTACGGCTTGCGTTAGGACCTTGGTAGGATCATTAATCATCTTTGCCCTGACTCAACCTTGGGTTTATAACTGGCCAAACTCAGGTTGAGCTGTATGCCTGGATTTTTGTGGGCTTTAGAGTTTCAGATATATTTCCCTAAGTACGGCTGGTCAAGATTTTCAGTAATTAAATTTACCCCTTTGGATACCCTATGTACGCTGCGTTGAACTGGTTAAAACGAATCATGATGGTAGTGGTGGCCCTGGGTTTAGCCACCAGTTGTTCTAGCTATTTTCTACCAGGCGCAACGGTGCATCCATGGCGAGTGGTGCAGCTGCCCACGGAAGCCACCCTATCCGATATTGCCTTTACAGATAATGGCAGCCACGGATGGATCGCGGGTAATCTCAATACCCTTCTAGAAACCCAAGACGGCGGAGATTCCTGGACTCTCCATCCCTTAAATCTAGGAGATCAGTCCCATACCTTTACCTCAATTGATTTTTCCGGCGAGGAGGGCTGGGTCACCGGTGTTCCCTCTATTCTTTTACACACTGGTAATGGTGGCAAAACCTGGGAAAACGTTCCCCTAAGTAATGAGTTGCCCGGTACGCCCTTTTTAGTCACTGCCCTGGGATCAAAAACCGCAGAAATGGCTACGGATATCGGTGCTATTTATCGTACTGAGGATGGGGGGCGTACCTGGAAAGCCCTGGTTCAGGCGGCGGTTGGAGTGGTGCGTAATATGACCCGATCCAGTGATGGTCGCTACGTAGCCGTATCCTCCCGAGGTAATTTCTACTCAACCTGGGCACCGGGTCAGGATGAATGGATTCCCCACAATCGTCAGAACTCTCGGCGCTTACAGAATATGGGTTTTGATAAGGCTGGCAAACTTTGGGCGATCGCCCGGGGTGGTCAGGTTAGATTTTCCAACTCCCGTGCCGCCGACGATTTTACAGCCGCCCTCAGTCCTGAATTTGGCACCAGCTGGGGCTTATTGGATATGGCCTTCCGCACCGATAATGAAGTTTGGGTTACTGGGGGCGGCGGCAATTTACTATGCAGCTTTGACGGTGGCCAAACCTGGTTGAAAGATTCAGGCTGTGAATGACGTGCCCTCAAACTTTTATCGGATTGTCTTTGAGGCTCCTGAGCGGGGCTTTATTTTGGGACAACGGGGAACTATTCTAAAGTATGACCCCACGCTGGTTTAAACCTGGCTGCCAAATTGGTCCCCAGAGACCTTGTTAGGGTTTACAGCATTCTCTATGATTAAATTAGATTCTTTGCGTTAGAGAGGAGATTTTGACATGGCAGGTACGACTGGAGAGCGCCCCTTCGGCGATATTGTGACCAGTATTCGCTATTGGATTATCCATAGCATTACCATTCCGATGCTATTTATTGCAGGTTGGTTGTTTGTCAGTACAGGTTTGGCCTACGACGCCTTTGGCACTCCCCGCCCCAATGACTACTACCCAGATAATCAAATGCAGTTGCCGATTCTCAGCGATCGCTTTGAGGCTAAGCAACAAATCGATACCTTTTCAGGCCAGTAGTTAAGGCCCCTGGATTCTTATTTTTGTTTTTTTCTGAGCGCCATGCAAAGCAATTCCCCCAACCAACAAATCACCTATCCTATTTTTACAGTTCGCTGGTTAGCCGTACATACTCTGGGCGTTCCCAGCGTCTTCTTCCTGGGCGCGATCGCCGCCATGCAGTTTATCCAACGGTAATATTTCTTCCATGGAACGTACTCCCAATCCCAATAAGCAACCTGTTGAGTTAAACCGTACTTCCCTCTTTCTGGGGCTTTTACTGGTATTTGTTCTAGGTTTGCTGTTTTCCAGCTACTTCTTCAATTAGGCAAGGATAAGTTGGTTTCAGACCTTAGGGTTTATAGCCATTGGGCCAAACCGATGGAGTTAATACTTAGTTCTGTGACTAACTCAATTCCATTAGGGGTAAGTGATTTACCCCAAATCCTTTGAAAAAATCAATTAATCAACCTGGTTATTTAGGAGATTCAAATCTATGCTTCAGAGTGGGCGAATTCCTCTTTGGATTGTGGCAACCGTAGCCGGTACGGGAGTTTTAGTAGTCGTTGGTTTATTTTTCTATGGAGCCTACGCAGGAGTAGGTTCATCTATGTAACCGTAGTTCACCACCGCTATTAAACCAGGTGCATGGTGAGCACCATAGCTTTACCCCTTCACCCCCGTTTCTCTCCCAGAAGACTTAGCTTAATTTTTCCCCGGTGAGAAGCCAGAAAAACCTTCAAGGTCAATTCCCCCTCGGGAGAGGCATTTAGGTAAAAAAGCTGGGAATTGGCAATTAGACAAGGTTTAATAATTGTGTTAAGGGTCAGGAATAACTTTTCTGGCCCAGTTTTTTGACCAGAGATGGTTCAACAGCTCCTGGCGTAAATCTACCCGCCCCATCTGCCTCTGGTTAATGGTTGCCCACCTTATACCGCGAAGTTTAGAAGCGATTTCCGATGCCGGCCCCCCACCTTCCTGAGGTTCAGGTTCAAACATGGTTATGGCAAGACTTGCCCATTCGCTATCAGCATGCTGGAAACACAGGAGCCAACCTGGTACTCATTCACGGCTTTGGAGCCAGTAGCGATCACTGGCGCCATAATCTACCGGTGCTAGCTCAGTATCATCGAGTCTTTGCTATTGATCTGCTAGGTTTTGGCTTTTCCGCTAAACCAACCCCTGGTTCCCAACGCACCCCAGATCAGATACCCTACACCTTCACTACCTGGGGAGAGCAACTGGTAGCTTTCTGTAAAGAGATAGTAGGTGGACCGGTTTTTTTGGTGGGCAACTCCATAGGTTGTGTGGTTGCCCTACAAACCGCTGTCCTGGCCCCCGACTCTGTGCGGGGGTTAGTCCTGCTGAATTGTTCTCTACGTCAGTTCCACGAGCGCAAGCAGGCCAGCCTGGCCTGGCACGAACAGATCGCTGTACCCTGGATTCAACGTTTATTGAGTAATAAAACCGTCAGTCGGCTGTTTTTCTCTGCCATTGCTCGACCTACTACCCTTAAGACTATCCTCAAACAGGCCTACGTTAATTCTGACGCCGTTACCGACGACCTAGTTAATCTGTTGCTGGCTCCTGCTCGAGAACCGGGGGCAGCGGAGGTATTTACCGCTTTCCTGCGCTACTCCCAGGGCCCCCTGGCGGAGGATCTTCTACCCCAAATCCAGTCTCCGGTGCTGATCGCCTGGGGCGAGGCCAATCCCTGGGAGCCCATTGACCTGGGCCGAAACCTGGCCAACTTTGCTGCCGTAGAAGAGTTTATCACCCTACCGGGGTGGGGCATTGCCCCCAAGACGAAGCTCCCCAGCGGGTTAATCCAATGCTATTGGAGTGGCTACATCGCCATGGGTCAGGACCGATTCCTGAGGCTGGTGGGCTTGACTGAGCTACCCTTTCAAGGCATGGTAGAACAACTTGCGTTTAAATCGTAAATCACAGCGCTTACCAGTGCCTATGCCTTGGTCTCGGATTATTAGCGGCGTAGTCGCCATTGGCATGGCCCTGGTGATGATTATCCTGGGAGGATGGTACTTTACCCTGAGCTTTGGCGTAATTGTCCTACTAGGCCAACTAGAAATCTTTCGCCTGGTACAGGCCAAGGGAATTATGCCCGCTACTAAAACCACTTTGGTGGTGAGTCAGCTGGTTTTAATCGCTGCCCATCTTTCCCCTCCCCTGGCCGATGCCCTACTCCCCCTGGCGGGCACCTTTATCTGCTTTTATCTGCTATTTCAACCCCAGGTAGCTACCATTGCCGATGTCGCCGCCTCAATACTAGGACTCTTCTACGGCGGCTATCTACCCAGCTTTTGGATTCGCCTACGGGATCTAGATCAAACCCCTCTGGCAAACCTACCCCTGGGGGCTACTGGCCAGAAAGTTGGCCCCTCGATTGGCACAGCTTACCCAGGGGACTGACCTTAACTTTGCTGGCCTTTGCCTGCATTTGGGCCGCCGACATTGGAGCTTATACGGCCGGTAAAACTATCGGTCGTACCCCTCTATCCAACATCAGCCCTAAAAAGACAGTAGAAGGTGCCCTATTCGGCTTGGTGGCCAGTACAGTTGTAGGAGTAGTAGGTAGCTACGGTTTTCTATGGCCCATGGCCCCCCTATCGGGTATTGCCCTGGGGGTTATGGTAGGTACCTCTAGCTTGTTAGGAGATTTGACCGAGTCTCTGATGAAACGGGATGCTGGGGTCAAAGACTCAGGAGATCTCATACCGGGCCACGGAGGTATTCTAGACCGTACCGACAGCTACGTCTTTACCGGAGCCCTGGTATTTTACTTTGTCACCTTGCTACTACCGCTAATTCGCTCCTAAAGTAGTGCCTCTAACTGGGTAGCCAGGTCCGCTTTCTCGGCCACCCCCTCGATGCGCTTGACGGGTTCGCCCTGGTTAAACAAGATCAGGGTAGGAATGGCGTTGACATGGTATTGAAGAGCCAGGCTATCTTGCTCATCGACGTTTAGTTTGGCAATCTTTGCCCTACCCTCAAAGTCTGCTGCCAGCTCGTCAATAATTGGATTCATAATGCGGCAGGGACCACACCAAGCTGCCCAAAAATCCACCAAAACCGGCACACCACTGTCTAAAACTTCGCTAGCAAAGTTCTCAGCGGTGAGAGTCAAATACTTTTGCTCCGTCGTTTGCTCTGTCATCGGCCTAAGTCTCCTCACTGAACCGGCTTAAAAGAGAATGTTTAATGCTCTACAGTACTTTACCCTATTCGTCTAAATAGGCAAGGATTGTGTAAGGCCAAATCCATAAACAATTCCTATGGGAATCACCAGCTATCTCTGGGAGAAGCCGGTCTGGATCGGTCGACCTGGCGAAGATGGCGACGATGTAAGATTTCTAATTTACCGGCGGCTTCTTGGAGAAAGGCTCGTTGCCGGCGATAAAGACCCTGAAAAAGATTGGCAAAGAGTAAGGCCACGATCGCCACTACCAACCCGGCTGCCGTCGAGGTGAGAGCCTCTCCAACTCCCATGGTAACCCCCCTACTGGAGGCTACCCCGCCCTCACCAATACGAATAGAAGACAGCACCTGCATCAATCCCAGCACTGTACCCAGCAAACCCAGTAGAGGAGCCACCCCCACCACAGTCTCAAACAGAGTTTGGAACCGTTTGAGTAAAGGTAATTCAGCCTGGGCTGCACTTTCTAAAGCCAGGGTGAACTCCTCCGGGGTGGCCTCTCCAAGGCTGAGGGCGGCCAGGAAAATGCGGCCTGCTGGCAGGTGGGAATGCGGCTTCAGCTTGGCGATCGCCCATTCAGGGTGCTGTTGATAAGTTGCTAGGATATCTTCCACCAGAGGCTGCTGCTGACGGCTGAGACGAAGCCAGAACCAGCAGCGTTCGATTACCAGGGCCAGGGTGACCAGAGAAAACAAAAGCAGGGGCAGCATAACTATGCCCCCAGCGGCAAACCAATTACCCATGATCGATGCTTACCAGATTGCTGTTCCATCATAGGCCAGCCAGGGGCAATCGAACCCAACCCCATCAGCCGATAGTACTCCGGGTTCTCACCCTAGCCACCCGGCCCTGGTGCCATGGCGGCATGCCCTGGGTGATGGGAGTCGGGGAAAATGGCCATGGCTCTAGCAAAAAAATCATACCTGAGGAGTCAGGGGCCAATCCTCAGGTATGAAAAGCAGATATTGCAAGGCAAGTATATTTCACCGGCCAGGACTAGGGCACCTGCCAGGCCCGTTGGTGGTAGCTCTCTGGGGTGGGAAATAGGTCCTGAGGTTGGCCATGGTGGTGATGGTGACCATAGCCATGGTCATGGTGGTGATTATGGCTAGCCCCGGGATCCCGGGCCGCCAGACGGAACTTACACATCTCGCAGTTCATTTGCACCTGACCCAGGTGGGTTTCTAGTTCCCGATCGCGCAACATCTCCAGCAGTTGGGGGTGGTCACCCATCTCCGGCAGGGCGGTAATCACCAACTCCGGATAGGCAACCTGCTGCTGGCGGGTAATCTCCATAATTTTCTTCACCAACACCCCGGTAAATAAAAAGTAGGGCAGCACAATAATCCGCTGGGGCTGGTAGAGACGGGCCCGGCGAAAGCCCTCCTCCAGACGTGGATGGGTAATGCCGACAAAACAAATTTCCACGGTTTTGTAGTGACTGCCTTCCCAAAGCACTCGGGCCAGCTTGTAGACATCCCCATTGGCGTCAGGATCACTGGCACCACGGCCCACAAACAGCAATACCGTATCTTCCCGGGCAATGCCCTGGGGATTTAGGTGGGAACCATCTAGCTGCGCCAAGCGATCCTGCCAGAGACGAATAATTTCTGGGGTAATCCCAAAGTGGCGACCGTAGTGGAAGGTGACCTGGGGATGGCGCTGACGGGCCCGGTCTAACTCGTTGGTGACATCAAATTTATTGTGGCGGGCCGCGAAGAGCAGCACCGGCAGCACCGAGATCTCGTGGTAGCCCGCGGCCACACAGCGATCTACCCCGTCCTGAATAGTGGGCTCCGTCAGCTCTAAAAAACAAGGAATCACAGGCCGGGACTGGTCCCTGGCCTGGTAGGCGGCGGCAAATTCCAGCAGGCGATCGCGGCCTTCCCCATCGCGGCTACCGTGACCCACCAGCAGTAGGGGCCGTGGACTGGGCAGGGCAGACCAATCCGCCGGGGCTGCAACCGGGAAGTCTTCTAAGGTGGTCAGGATGGGAACCGTGGCCATGGGTCAAAAGCACCAACAAGAGAATAATGACATGGCCCTATTGTAGCGGCTGCAAGCAGTTCCGCCAGTCTACAGTCGCCAGTACGGCCCAGTGCCAGCCAGGCAACCCTACCAGAGTAAAGATTGGTAGCCACCAGGTAGCAATACCTACAAAACCATTTCAGGAAATTCGTAGAATCGTCTCCAAGCTCCTGGGGTTGCTATTCCCAGGTTGCGAATTCTCCAGACCAGGAACTATGATTAAGAAAAGTAACAAACCTAGTCCGGAATATTGACTTTTTGCCTTCCTCGTAGTTTTCCCCTTCTTTCCTAGCTATGTCCTTTTCCTTTGATGCTGCTGGCGTTTTAGCTGAACCTCTGATTACGGCTTTTTTTCAAGAAACCGCAGGGTCATGGCGATCGGAACGGCGTTACTACACCTTAAAAAGCGGGGAAACCCAGGAGGTGGTCAGTCAGATTCAAATTGAGTTTTTGCCCATGGGCTCACCGGCCCTACTCCAGCTAGCGGAGTTACACCGCTTAGATCAGCGGCAATCCCTAATCTGCGGCACCAGCGTCACCTGGGAAAGCGACTACGTGGGCACCGGGAAAAAGCCCGTGGCGGGGAGTACGGTGTTTGGGGTTCGGGGTACCACCCTCTACCGCGATCGCGGCTTTGCCACCAGCCAGCCGGTAACGGCCCAGTATCTATTTCCCGACAACCGCACCATGCAACTGAAAACTGAATACAACGATTCCTGTTTCGAGGAAGAAATTAAATTAATTGGTCAACGTTACCGTACCCGTCAAACCCTAATCCGGCGGGCCGGAGAAGAAATTATGATTGGCCAATACCTGGAGACTCGCTGTAGTCATGGCTCTGATTGATGGGGTTGGCTATGGGACGACTATTTTAATTATTCCCAGCCGTAATTATTCCCAGCCGCTAACCTCTGGCCGGGGAATCCTCAAGCCATTCCAGCATTTGGTAGCTGCGGTATGATGGGCCCGTATTTCTCATCCCTTGCTTACCTATGGCTCCCTCTCTATCTGAGCAGATTCAAACCTTCTACGATGCTTCTTCGGGGCTGTGGGAGCAGATCTGGGGCGAGCATATGCACCATGGCTACTACGGCCCCCAAGGACGTTACCGTTTAGATCGCCGCCAGGCCCAAATTGATCTTATTGACCGGTGTCTGGCCTGGGCTCAGGTAACCGCTGCCGATCGCATCCTGGATTGCGGCTGTGGCATTGGTGGCAGCGCCCTAGCCCTAGCCAGCCGATTTCAAGCCAAGGTTGTGGGTATTACCCTAAGTCCAGTCCAGGCACAGCGGGCCAGGGATCGGGCAAAGGCGGCTAACCTGGAGGGTGACCATCCACCCTGTGCCGAATTTCAAATAGCCGATGCCCTCCATACCCCCTTTGGTGATCAAAGCTTTGATCTGATCTGGTCTATGGAAAGTGGAGAGCACATGCCAGATAAGGCGGTTTTCCTCCAGGAATGCTATCGTCTGCTCAAACCAGGCGGTAAACTCTTGATGGCAACCTGGTGCCATCGCCCCACCGACTCCCTGGCTGGTCCCCTCACCCCCGTTGAACAGCGGCGGCTAGATCAGATTTATCGGGTCTATCGGTTACCCTACGTCATTGCCCTACCCGATTATCGAGACATAGCTCAGGATTGTGGCTTTACATCGGTTAAGACCGCTGACTGGTCCCAGGCTGTAGCTCCCTTTTGGGACGATGTCATCGCTTCGGCCTTCAGTCTAGAGGCGGTGGTAGGATTGCTCCAGGCTGGCCCCGCCACCCTCCAGGGTGCCCTGGCACTGGGGACGATGGCCCAGGGTTTAAGCAGTGGTTTAATTCGCTATGGCCTGCTCCAGGGGATACGCTAGCCGCTACCCCCCTTATCAAGTATCAAGGGAGGACAGCGTGAAACTCCAACAGGCAGGCGCTGGCGAGTAGGACTGAGAATTAGGTATGTCACTCCGCTATGGAGCCTTTTCCAGTGCATCCCAGTTTTACAAGTTTGCCCTCATCTCCCAGCCCCTTTTCCCTTTTTGGGTGAGGGCTACAAAACTGGGATGCACCCGCCTTCTCTGGCGACTTTGTTGTTGCCTGAATCAGGCCTATCGGGGCCGGGCCTGGGGACAGTCAATTATCCGCACAGCCACAGAGGCGGTGTAATCTCGCAGAGCATTAGCCTGGGGAGCAAAGCTAGTTCCCGTTTCGTTCAGGGGAGTTGCCACCCGACAATAGTTTGCCATCTGCTGAATCACCTTAGCGGCCCAGTGGCCCTGGATATCCGAGAAGATCGGAGCATTGTTGGCGTTGGCGCTGATCGGGCCGCGGGCCAGGGCTAGTTTACTAACCATAGCGATCAACTCTGCTCGGGAAACATTATCCCCAGGGCGGAAGCTACCGGTATCATCACCGCTCACCAGCCCCAGCTGTTTGGCCTGGGCAAGCTTTAAGGCGCTCCAGCGATTGGCGGTGACATCAGGGAAGGGGTTAGTGTAGACCGATTGGGGGAGTTGGGCTAACACCGAACTGGGCAGCACTCGCTTAGCGACTTCCATCATCACCGATACCGCCTGTTCCCGGGTAAGAGGGTTAGTGGGACGGAAGCTGTTGTCTTCCGCAAAGCCGGAAATTACCCCTAAGCTAGCGGCCCGTTCGATATCAGCAGCATAGCGATTACCCTGAATATCCTTGAAGGGGCTGGCGGGCTTGGGAGGAACCGGTGTCGGTGTTGGTGGGGTGGGAGGAACCGGTGTCGGTGGAGTCGGAGTCGGCGGGACCGGTGACGGTGTAGGGGGAGTGGTTCCACCCTGGAGTTGGGCCAGGGTCAGGTTATTGGTAAAGTAAACCAGGTGGGAACCAACGATTTGACCGTTAAAGGTGCGCTTGGTTAGGGACCAGCCCGGCTCGAGATAGATTTTAGTAAAGCGGGTGGAGCTAATGCCGCCGGTGCGGCCAATGGTAATGCGATCGCGGGAGGTGGTGGTGGGGGCAAACTGCAACAGTAATTCTCCACCTTGCTCATTCACCTCAAAGCGGGGAGACTCTAAATCCTGGCCGCTCAAACGAATGCCATAGCCATTACTATCTTTCTGTAATCGGCACACCCCAGTGTAGTCAAAGGAATTCCATACAGGGTTAACCTGGGTAGGGCGATCGGTGCCATTGGCCAGACTCCAGCAGGTTGGAGTCGGTTTGATTTGCTCCACAATCAACAGCTTGTAGGGTTGAGCCGCACTACCGGGGGCCGCCACCACCAAAAAGTTGGCTTCATTCACAGCCACATTGCCGAAGGTTTGGGCCATTAGGGTACGGGCTGTTGATCCCATGGGTTGAATCGGGGTTGAGATCGCCCCTACAGCTCCTCCGGCACCCCCCAGCAGACCGAGGGTAGCAGCGGTCAGGGTGACCGCCTTCAGCTTAGTCAGTAAAGTCATAGTCGTCGATCTTAAGGTCTAGTGATGGTCGTCTACCAGGCTTCCACGATAATGCAAGGGCATCGGATTGGGATGGGTTCTTAATATTTGGAAAAAACCTGTAACAGAGTCTCCTTGGTGCAGCCAGTACTAGATAGTCCAGGTGAAATCAATTCCATCTCCCCTGGAGATTTGGCCTGGCAAGGTGTAGGCCCTGACTATAGATACATACTCCCCCGTAGCAAAGGTTTACCCCAATCTAGATCACAACCTCAGGTTTGGTCACACCGTCATCCTTAAGGTGAGCGGAGGGTATCCATTGATAAGAAACACTTGCCCTCTAGCTAATCGAGAGATTGAATTTCTTATCAATTAAAATTCCATAGCCTCTCCGGAGTCGGCAACATCAACCAGGCAGTACTCCCAATCTCCAAGGAACAAGGCCATAGTTTTAAGCCGTATCCTGATCGGGTGCCAGGGTGATACCAAAACGTTGACTGGCTTTATGACTTTCCCGTTGGGTTTGCAGATCCACCGCGATCGCTTCCACCTCCGCCTCCAGGCAGCCCAGGGGCACCACCAGGGACAAACTTCCCTCCAATTCCCCCTGTCCATTGGGAAACAGGTGTTGTATCAATTGAGGCTCACTCACCAGCTGGCGAGTTTGGGAATCTAGCATCCAAACCTTAATGTAAAGGCGATTGGGATGGAAGGGCACCCGTACCCGCAGGCGAACGGACTCGCCCCCAGGCGTTCCCCTGGAGGCAAGGTCAGATGGGGCAGCGGGGGCGTCAGTTGATCCAGGGCAGGCACCAGCGGCTGGGGAGAGGGTGGGACTGGGGACACCATCGGGGTAGCCGTACCTTCGTCTTCGTAGATCACCACCTCTCCAGCAAAGGCGGTAAGCTCTGAGGGGCTGGATTGATCAGCCGCCAGGGCCGCAGTTGCCAGGGCTCGCTTTGCCCTGGCCTGCTGCTGAATTTGTTCCGCCAGATCGTTAAGTCGGTGCCAAAAACGATCCTCTAGTCTTAAATTACGGAAACCCATAGCCTCGTGGGAAGGCAGAAGGGGTTTAGTCGGGGAAGGAAGGGGGGGACTGACCTGCCGGGGAGGCCGGGGAGAGGCGATTGGCGGTAGGGTGAGGTCGCGATTTTGGCCCCTGTCCCCGCCTCGGTGACCTCGGCCCCAGACCGGGAGGGTAGGGAAGTCGGGGACGACCCATTGGGCTCTAAGGATGGTCCCAGGGAGGGCAGGGTGGGGCGGTGTACACTAACTTCGTGGCTGGAAGGGTGGTAGAGCTGGGGCGGCAGAACCTGACCGCTGCGGGGCAGGGTAAGAAAGGGGAGAGACCGGGGTGGAGGCAGGTGAATCTGATCCGGAGGGTTGCCCGTGTCGGTTTCTGAAGTTAGTGCCCGATCATCGCTATCAAGATCAAAGTTAAGGGGCCGCTGGGGCTCAGCCTGATTAGCGATGGCATCAAACAGGGCGAATAGGTCCACCGTTACCGTAAACCGCTGCCAGGTTAGAATCTCGACCCGATTTTTTGAATTGGCGACCAGAGCTAATTCTCCCAGCAACAGTCGGGTCGATAGGCTTCCAGGCAGGGTAATGGGCAGGTTAAAGGGGGTAGGGAGATCGGCACCTACCCAGGGAAAGGTAGTGAGATCGACAACCCTAGCGGTTTGGGGATCGATTAGACGCACCGCCAGGGCCATTTGGGGATAGTTTTCGGTCGGCTGACTGGCGACTATTTCTCCCCTCACCTCGATGGTTTGACCAGCTTGACCAGGGAAGGCGGTCTGGAACAAAACTAGGGCGTAGGGACTCGACGGCAGGGCCACGCCATTGGCCAGATCGGTTTGAAACCGATGCCAGGCGGTCTCCAGATCCTCGGTCTTAAACCCAGCTCCGGTGGGGATAGGGGCTGGTTCAGGGGGAGTTAAATCGGGTTCAGAAAAAATTAAATTGGCAGGGGTAATGGGCTCGGCGATCGGTGCCCGGTGCCCCTCGTCGGCAAACCAATCCTCGTCTTCTCCTGAACCTTGGGGCAGAACCCGTAATTGAATCGCGTAGGCCCAATCCGCCTGGCCGGGGTCAAGGGCATCGGCCCCCCTACCGGTACAGCGAATGTCCCATATACCGGCCTCTAAGCGGGTAAAGGGCAACACCACGATCAGGCCTTCTCCATTGGTTTGCCCCTGGCGGGTGAGGCTGCGATGTTTGGCAAGTCGGCGATCGGGGAGAAGCTGATGAATTTCAATCTGCACCGGCCTATGGGCCTGATTACTATGGGCCATGATGCGATAGCGGCCCTCTAAAATTTCTACCTGAGCCGTATCCAGGGGCAACCAACTGTGATCGCCCTCTTGTTGCAGCAGAAATTCCCAATAGTCCATAACTTTTATCCGGCGGGAGAGAGATTATGGTGATGCTTCAGGATACTCTATTTCCTTAATATGGGCCGCTAGCGGTGAGTTTATCCGGTATCGCCCGAGCCCCACAGGGCATCCCCCAGGGGCCAGTCCATGGTGCTGTCCTAAGGGGACTGGCGCAACCCATAACAGTAGCGCAGGATAGCTAGAATAGCGGTGATCCAGAATCGCAGCAAATTTTAGCGTTGGCAAATTCACCATGCCCAGGCATCTTCACTCCAACTGGCCAATTTTTGCTCCCTGGGGGGAAGGTTACTGCTCCTCTCCCTGGGTTTGCATGGATTGATGCTGAGTGTGGCAGTTCCTGATCTTTATTCACCTCAAAAGCATCCAGAGATTGCCCCAGTGCCAGCCCCCCCCATGGCAAGCATCTCCCTGGTCCGTCCCGCCCCCTCTGTAAGGAACCTGGAAACCCAGAGGATCAAGTCCTCCCCCAAAGTTTCCCGACTGTTACCAGCCAAGCCACCCCCCAGGCGAAGAGGCCAGCTCCGCCCACCGCCCTCCCCCTGCTGTCAGGCCTGGGCCAAAGGCTCCTGAACCGGCAAATGCACCCTCCCCGGAAGGTTTTACCTATAATCACCAGCCCCAGGCTCCAACCGCCGATCTTCAGCAGTTAATTGCCTGGTATGCCCAACAAGACTGGAGTCAGAGTGAGCTGGCTCCCCTACCAGGCAGCGAGAATCTCCCTCCCCTGGTAGTGCAATACGATCGCGAATCAGTGCCTGACCCCTCCCCCTGGGCAGGGCCGCCTGGAAATTATTGTTAATTCCGATGGAACTCTACTCCGGGCCCCCAGGCTCTTGGCCTCTACGGGGTATGACGCCCTCGATCGCCTGGGGGTAGAGCAAGCCGGCCGCCAGGGGTTCTCCCAAGCCGCTAATCCCAAGTCGCCTAATCCCACCCTTTACTGGCTGCCTCTCCAGGTAGCTTACGATGGTCGCCACTGCCCTGCCCCCGCCCCGCTCCAGAAAAGCAGAAAATAGCTAACCAGGTGTAGAGGTTGTTTGCAAAGGGCTCAGGTGTAGTTGGCTGCCAAGGGATCGCTAAAATACTGAATTTTGCCGAGATTATCCGAATCCATAAAAATACTTGAAGCTTTCCCAGAGCAAGGGAAATAATAAAGGATATTGCCAGCCACAAGCTCTTAATCAGGGCAATATAGCGGATTTCACTCGGGTGAAGTTTATCTAATCACCCCCCTTCCCCCTTATCAAGGGCGGTACAGCATGAAACTCCAATAGCCAGGCGCTGGGGGGTTAGGACTGAGCAATTGGGTACCTCACTCTCTCGAAAACCGCTATATCAGTGTAGAGAACTTTAAAAGTAGCAGCCCTGACATTTGACCATCAACAGAGGAGTCAGTCAGGGCTGGAGACGCAGTTAGGAGGTATCTTGAAAAGAAATATAGCCGACTATTCTACCTTCGTAGTAAGTCTTAACAAGTTCTTAAGGTGATCTGGACCTTAGTCAGAGGTCCCTGCCCCCAGTTGCAGCAGGGATAAATTATTTTGTAGCTTTAATTTGTAGCTTTACAACCCTGCCGACAGACCCCAGGCCCTTCAGGGCACCTAACCGACTGACTGAAGTCTCTTCACCGCAGATGATTTTGGCGTTTGAGACCGGAAAGAACTGGTCGAAAGATAGGCTGATGCTTTTGTTCTAATGCCCTTGGCCTGGCTACACCTGATTTCATTAAGTTAATCCCTTGTCAAATTTATCAATGGATAAAGCTTCCGTAAAATCGTCAGGGGGCTGTTTCTATTGTTACCTGAACAGTCAAGGATAGTAATAGTTCCGTAAGCGGTGAGTTCCTGGTGTCGCTGCCCCTTAGTCACCTAGACCGCAAAAGTGTTTGGTATTCCACAATCTTGCGTGTTCTATGAAATCCACTTTAATTCGCATTTTTATCCTACCCGGTGGCGTTAGTCTGGTTATGGCTCTGAGTTTGCTTAGCTTAATAATTATTCACGCCTCCCTACCCCAGCCCCATCTTCAGGCTGCCAGCGATCGCAACCAATTTCCCGGACAACGGCGAGGCGGTGGCACCCACTGCATCTTTCAACCAGGAGATGTGGCCTGACCCTAACCCCAAAATTCCTTAGGGAAACTTTGCTGGTGGTAGGCGATTAGCGATCGTCAGGCGGGCGATGGGCAAGGCTAAGGTTTAGAGTATACTCCCCCTAGGTTTGTAAACCGCTATAGCCAGGAGTTGCGATGGTAGCGCTGACGGGGGCATTAACACTCGAACCAACAGAAGATGGCTCCTTTACCTTCTTCTCCGAAGATTTTGGCGAGTGGTTTCATAGCCGGGGTGGAGCCCGCACCGAAGCCTACGTCACCTACGTCACAGCCACAGATCTGGCCCATCTGGCTCAGGCCCCTAGCCTTACTATTCTGGATGTTTGCTACGGCTTGGGTTACAACAGCGCCGCCGCCCTAACGACGGCGACCCAGGTGAATTCAAGCTGTCAGATTCAGCTGGTAGGCCTGGAGCTCGACGCCCGCGTACCCCAGCGAGCCGCCAGCCAATCCCTGATTACAAGCTGGCCCCCGGCAGTGCAGGATGTGCTGAAGCAACTGGCTTTTTCGGGCATCTGTGAGCGATCGTCCCTATGGGCTAGTTTATATATCGGTGATGCCCGCCAGACTATCCAAGATCTGGTTAAGGAGGGTTTTCAGGCCGATGTGATTTTCTTTGATCCCTTTTCACCACCCCACTGTCCCGAATTGTGGACGGTGGATTTTATTCGCCAGGTGGCCTCTTGTCTAAAGGCCGAGGGGCGTCTGGCTACCTATTCCTGTGCGGCGGCGGTACGCGCTGCCTTTCAGCAGGTGGGCTTATCCATTGGGCCTAGCGTGGCGACGGGTCGGCGTTGGCCGGGCACCCTGGCCCAGTGGAGTAGTCAGGGTTTAGCGCCCCTTTCCCCGCAGGAACAGGAACACCTGCTCACCCGTGCGGCTGTTCCCTACCGCGATCCAGAATTAAAAGATACGGCCGATCGCATTCGCCAGCGACGGCAGCAGGACCAAGCCAGGTCTGAGTTAATACCAACGGCCCATTGGCGCAAACGATGGTTACACCCTATATCAACATCTAAATTAAGTTGATACCCTAGTTTTAGTGGTGTGTTTAGTATGGTTCCGTTTGTATTCATAGGTTGTCTCCGTGGCGTACCCCAATTCCCCCCGGCCAGAGTCTTAGTGGTAGATGACAACGCCCCCAGTCGGATGACCGCTGTCGCTCTACTGGCGGTGGACGGTTACGAAATTGAACAGGTTGATAGTGGGCAAAAAGCCTTAAACCAGGTAGCCCATAGTCAACCTGACTTAGTTTTGCTGGATGTGATGATGCCCGGCATTGATGGCTATGAGGTCTGCCGCCAGCTCAAACAGAGTGAGCAGACCCGCCTGATTCCAGTTGTGTTTATCACCGCTCTGAGCGATCGCAAAGCTCGTTTACGAGGTATTGAAGCCGGAGGAGATGACTTTTTGATCAAACCCTTTGATCAGCTAGAGTTTTCTGCCCGGATTAAGTCTTTGATTCACCAAAAGCGCTTAAACGAAGATCTCGATCACGCCGAACAGGTGTTATTTTCCCTGGCCCGGACCGTAGAAAGTCGCGACCCCAATACCGGTGACCATTGCGAAAGATTGGCTAAGTTAACCTCAGCCTTTGGCCATTACCTGCATCTACCCCACCACCAGATCAAAGACCTGGCCTGGGGTGGATACCTCCACGATATTGGCAAGGTCGGCATTCCCGACAATATTTTAATGAAAACCGGTCCCTTGACGGAGGCGGAACGGTTAACCATGGAGCGCCATGTGCTGATTGGTGAAACCATCTGTCAGCCGCTTCGAACCATGCAGGGAGTATTGCCAATTATTCGGCACCACCACGAACGCTGGAACGGTACGGGCTACCCCGATGGCCTGATGGGATCAGCCATTCCCCAGCTAGCCCAAATTTTTCAACTGGCCGATATCTTTGATGCCCTAATTCACGCCCGCCCCTACAAGCCCGGTTTCTCTGTAGACCAGGCCCTGGCCATGATGGGGGAAGAAGTCGAGCGAGGGTGGCGCGATCCCAATTTGATGCAGCAGTTTGAAACCTTTGTTCGCAGTAGCCTCTGGTCAGAACCTAGGGAATGAACTGGCCCTAACGCCTCTCCCTGCGCCGGGCCCAGCCCCCTAGGGCCAGTGGATCTGAATCACCAACTCAACGGACAAAGGTACCATTGATAACTTCTGTCACACCCCTTCTTTACCTAGGCTTTAAGACGTATATAATGCTTAGGTAAAGATTAAGTCAGGATTTTTTGGGTATAAACCTGAAGGCTAAGCGGGCCCTGGCTTGGCCTTTGGATTAATTTTGCCTGACCCATATGCCCCCCTCATAAAAGAGTTTGGGTCGCTCTAGGGTTTTTGAAATTAACCCTGACGGCAATAGGTTATCTATTGCTGCATTTTATTCTGGTTGCATTTCAAGACGGCTCTATTTGCCTCCTGGCTGCCTTAACGATCAGGCATCTTAACCATCTACATTGACCGTTTTTGTGACCGTTCACTCCATAACCATAACCTATAACTATGGATAACATTTTGTCTACTGACCTGGGATTTACTCCCGCTAATTCTGTGGCTGGCGGTAATTTATTTGAAACTGTTCTGGACTCCGCTCAGCAGCAATTGCTATTTTCATTTTCTCCTGCCCAGGAATTGGGTATAACTGAGCTGACTGGTACTAAGGGCAGCGCAAACTCTCTGGATCAGCGGTTGACCCTATTTCCTGGGTTAGACCTGTCCGAAGGGCTTAGGGGTACCCCAGGCAGCCGATTTGCTGATGAAGTCAATATTTTTACCCCGTTACGGCGATCGCTGCCGAGCTCCGACGCTCTGATCGGTAGCTCAGCCAGTTCTACCACCGTTGATCCCTTAATCGACCCCGAGGACAAGAGCGAAACTAGCGACAGCCCTGTGACCCTTTTGGCTGCCCCCGCCGACAATGCCGGTAATACCCTGACCGCTGCCCGTAACATTGGCGCCCTGAGCAGTACCCAAACCTTTGCCGACTGGGTTGGCAGCACCGATACCAACGACTACTATCGCTTTAACCTGACCCAAGCTAGTAGCTTTAACCTCACCCTCAACGGCCTCAGCGCTGATGCCGATGTTCAGCTTTTGAACAGCAGTGGAACGGTACTACAAAGTTCTGTCAATGCCGGTACCGCCTCAGAATCCATCACCCGGTCCCTAGCGGCGGATACCTATTACGTCCGGGTCTTTCCCTACAGCGGCAGTACTAACTATAATTTGGCCCTTTCGGCCACTGCCAGCGTTCCTGCTGATAATGCCGGCAATACCCTGGCCACGGCCCGTAACATTGGTGCTCTGAGCAGTACCCAGACCTTCTCCGACTGGGTTGGCAGTGCCGATACCAACGACTACTACCGCTTTGACCTGGCCCAGACCAGCACCTTTAACCTCACCCTCAACGGTCTCAGTGCCGATGCTGATGTTCAGCTGCTGAATAGCAGTGGAACGGTGCTACAAAGTTCTGTCAATGGTGGTACCACTGCAGAGTCCATCACCAGCCAGTCCCTGGCGGCGGGTACCTACTATGTCCGGGTCTTTCCCTACAGCGGTAGTACTAACTATAATTTGGCCCTTTCGGCCACTGCCAGCGTTCCTGCCGATAATGCCGGTAATACCCTGGCCACGGCCCGTAACATTGGCACCCTGAGCAGTACCCAGACCTTCTCCGACTGGGTTGGCAGTGCCGATACCAACGACTACTACCGCTTTAACCTGGCCCAGACCAGCACCTTTAATCTCACCCTCAACGGTCTTAGCGCCAATGCTGACGTTCAGCTTTGGGATGGTACTGGTACGACGTTACTGGGAAGCTCAAGCAATAACGGTACTACCGCAGAAACTATAAGTCAGTCCCTGGCGGCGGGTAACTATTATGTGCGGGTCTTCCCCAACAGTGGTACTACCAATAACACCAACTACAGCTTGGCGGTCTCCGCTACAGCGGTGGTGCCGCCCACTCCAGTGCCGCCCACTCCAGTGGACTGGTTTAGCCAAAATCTCCGCGATGCCGAGTTAATTAGTTTAACCCGGTCTCTAGCCGCCGACGGCAATTTGAGTCGTAACGATATGATCTCTATCTTCCGTAATGCGGAGGATGGTAACACCATTGATACCAATGAGCTAACGGACCTGCGGACCCTGGTGGCTAACGCCAGTCGTTTTACCATGGCCGACTCGGTACGGGTGCTGTCTAATAAGATTGCCAACAGCGATCCTGCTAACCCTCGATCGGGTATCGGCAACCTGCTCTGCAGGTAGCACTAATACCCAAATGGAGAATTTAATTGGTAAATGGTTCCTGGGAACCGATCGCCCCACCCTAACCAGTTCCAGCTATACCTATCAATACGCCAGTGGTTCGTTATTCCAGAATGGTGCTGGTGTCAATGATATTGTCCAGGGTGCCTTAGGTGATTGCTATTACCTGGCCACCCTATCCTCCATCGCTCAGGAGAAACCCTCCTATATTCAAAATATGTTTGCTGACAATGGCGACAATACCTTTACCGTGCGCTTCTTTAACAATGGAGCGGCTGACTATCTAACGGTGGATCGCTATTTGCCCACGAATAGCGCCGGGTACAGGGCCTATGCCGGTTGGGGCGGAGGACCAATCTCTTCCTCCAGTAATGAGCTTTGGGTAGCCTTAGCAGAAAAGGCCTATGCCCAACTGGCTCAGTCTGGCTGGAGTCGTTCCTCTACCGCCAACAATGCCTACGGTGATATTGAAGGTGGGTGGATGGATGCGGTAATTCGTCAGGTCACTGGTCTGGCGGCTACCTCCCAGAGTATTACCAGCATGAACCAAACCCAGTTAATTAACCTGGTCAACTCCAATCAGATCTTAACCGCTGGCTTTGTCTATGGCGCTGGCTACGGTGTGGTTAATGGCCATGCCTACACCATGACGGCCTATAATTCCACCAACAGCACCTTCCACCTGCGCAACCCCTGGGGCACACAGGACGCTGATGTCACCTGGGCGCAGTTATTATCCTTGCGTGCCATTGTGCAATGGTCTAATACCTAGGTAAAAAGTCATAACGGGGTGCTCCACGGAGTACCCCGTTATGGTTATTGAGAATCATCTAGAACTGCCTTAAAAACCGCAGATCACTTGAGTAAAGACGACGAATGTCATCAATTTGGTGTTGAACCATGGCCAACCGTTCCACCCCCAAACCAGCGGCAAACCCACTGTAGACTTCGGGATCGTAACCAACGGCCTTCAGCACATTGGGATCAATCATGCCGCAACCCAGCACCTCTAGCCACTTACCTTGCCACTGCACATCGACCTCGGCGGAGGGTTCGGTAAAGGGAAAGTAGCTGGGCCGGAACCGCACCGGAATCTCACCATAAAGGGCTTCTAAAAAGACCTTGATGGTGCCCCGTAGATCGCTAAAGGTAATAGCGGTATCAACGGCGAAGAACTCAATTTGATGAAATACGGCGGCATGGGTAGCGTCTACGGTATCGCGCCGATAACAGCGGCCAATAGCCACAGCCCTTAGGGGTGGCTGGTGGGTCTGCATGTAGCGAATTTGAACATTCGAGGTGTGGGTCCGCATCAGATCGCCGTTGGGCAGGTACAGGGTATCCTGCATATCGCGGGCAGGATGATCGGGCAAAAAGTTCAGGGCCTCGAAGTTGTAATAGTCGGTTTCAACTTCAGGACCATTGGCAACGGTGTACCCCAGCCCCACAAAGATATCCACAATCCGATCAATAATGCTATTGATGGGATGGATGCGTCCCTGGGGACGGAATACCCCTGGCATGGTTACATCCAGAGTTTCGGCCTCTAGTTGGGTCGCAATCTGAGCGGCTAGCAAGGCAGACTTTGACTGTTCGAGCTGTTCCTGAATTAGTTCCTTTACCTGATTGGCCAGGGAGCCAATGCGGGGTCGTTCCTCTGCAGAAAGCTTGCCCATTGCCCCCAGGACTCGAGAAAGCTGCCCCTTCTTACCCAGATAGCCCACCCGAATTTGTTCTAGATCTTCCAGGCTGAGAGCAGCAGCAATGCTGGCTTGGGCCGTTTGCTTAAGGGCAATTAAATCATTTTCCAAGGGGGTGGGTGCAGTGGTCATCCGCGGGTAAAGATGATGGATGTATGGTAGAACCGATTAGCTTTGACTATTTTAATGCTGGGGGGCCAGTCATGAACATTTTAATCAGTAACGACGACGGTATTTTTGCCCTGGGTATACGAACCCTGGCCACCACCCTGGCCGCGGCCGGTCATCAGGTGACCGTGGTCTGTCCTGATCGGGAGCGGTCGGCCACAGGCCATGGACTAACCCTCCACAAGCCCATTCGGGCGGAAGCTATTGAGGAGGTCTTTCGTGGGGATATTCGGGCCTGGAGCTGTTCAGGCACCCCTTCCGATTGCGTCAAACTGGCCTTGGGTGCGCTGATGGATGCACCGCCCGATGTGGTGGTCTCAGGGATTAACCACGGTGCCAATTTGGGCACCGATGTTCTTTATTCCGGGACGGTTTCGGCCGCTATGGAAGGAGCGATAGAAGGGATTCCAGCGATCGCCGTTAGCCTCACCAGCTTTACCCAGCGCAGCTTTCTACCCGCCGCAACGTTTATCCGTGAACTACTGGCCAGTCATGACTGGTTTCCCCTTTCCTCTGCCCTACTGCTTAACGTTAATGTGCCAGCCCTGGCAATGGCTGATATCAAAGGGATTAAGGTGACTCGCCAGGGAGTGCGGCGCTATTTTGATCAATTTGAGCAACGCCTCGACCCCCGGGGCAAAACCTACTACTGGTTAGCGGGAGAAGTGCTGGAAGACCAGCAGGAGGTTAGCCTTCACCAGGGTTGGCCAACTGAACTCAAACAGATCATCCGGGAGTTTTGCACCGATGTCCAGGCTATTCATGAGGGATATATTTCCATCACTCCGTTGCAATATAACTTGACCGCCGTTACCGAGCTAAGCCATTTGAGGGAATGGCATTTACCGGACCTGCCCGCTTAGGTCAATATCGCATAAACTAGTAAAAGCATTACCAAGTACGATTTTTCAGGGTTGACACTACCATCTAGCCATTTTCGAAATATTCGAAACAAAATCCAACCTAAATTTTCATGGCCGAGCTCACCCCCCAATTCCTGGTCAGGTTCTGGGGCGTTCGTGGTAGTATTCCTTCCCCAGGACCACACACGGTAAAGTATGGTGGTAATACCTCCTGCGTCGAAATGTTAGTAGGAGGGCAGCGTCTCATTTTTGATGGCGGTACAGGGTTACGGCAGTTGGGTATTGCCCTGCTTCAACAGACTACGCCCGTTGAAGCGGCTATATTTTTTAGCCATTCCCACTGGGATCATATCCAGGGATTTCCCTTTTTTACCCCTGCCTTTGTACCGGGCAATCGGTTTCGCATCTATGGCGCGATCGCGCCAAACGGTGCCACAATCGAGCAACGGCTCGACGATCAGATGCTCCATCCTAATTTCCCAGTGCCTTTACAGGTGATGAGGGGAAATCTGGAGTTTTGTAATCTGGTCATTGGCGAACCCCTGCAGCTGGGAGACATTAGGGTAGAAAATGCATTGCTTAATCATCCTGGCCAGTCCGTAGGCTATCGAGTTAGCTGGGGAGGGAAGGTTGCCACCTACATTACCGATACCGAACATTTATCTGATGGCCTGAACGAAAACGTCATGAGCCTGGCCCAGGATGCGGATGTGATGATCTACGACGCTACCTATACCGACGAAGAATACCATCACCCTAGCTTTGGTAAAGTTGGCTGGGGCCATTCCACCTGGCAAGAAGGGGTTAAGGTGGCTCGGGCAGCGAGGGTAAAGAAGTTGATTATTTTTCATCATGACCCTTCCCATAATGATGACTTTATGGACCAGGTAGCTGTTCAAGCCAGTACTGCCTTTAGCGGCGCAGTGGTGGCTCAAGAAGGAATGGTAATTGACTTAAATTTAGCGGCGGCGAAAACTAGCCAGCCTGTTTACCCGACCTTGCCTTAACCTATCCCCTGAATCAAGGCAAAAAAAACCGGGTAAGGCATTATCATTGGGCAGCGTTAACTTTACCAATGTCCTGAAGCCCTACCCGGTATTAGCTTTTGGAGCACACGCGAGTCTACAGGATAGAAGCATAATCTCCCATGACACCGACTTCGCCAATACATGAAAGTTCTGGAAAGTTCTGGATCTAGACCTATAGGCTATGAAGGGGAACTTGCTCGGGGAACAGGGCAGTTATGGGGGGCAGTGATCGGGTCAGTTCCCTGGTTTCACTGCCCAACGGTGGGTACTTCCAGGTCGGGTTGGTACGCCAAGAACCAGAATGGCTACGGTGAACAGAGCCTGGGAATCATAACTCCCTGCACCCGTTTGAAGTAGGGCTACCTACCATGGATGACTGGCCATGGAAGACTCGTTGAAACAGGCCCTGGGCCTGATGAAAAACTATTCTTTTTTTGAAGTATTTTGTAGCCCTGTAAGGGGTAGCAACCAACAGTACTAACCCCTAGGCCTAAGCCATAATGACTGCCGCCAAGCTATGAATCAATGGTAATTATTATTAAACCTGGCGGTCTAAAATTATAGGGCTATAGGTGTTACAGCCATCGCAGGGGCCAATAGGGTTCATGGCACAACGCAAATAGGGGGAACGGGCATTTAAATCACAGGTGATATCGCCAATCATGTAACCCAGCCCATCTACGTAGTGAAGATCGGAGGGATTATCCAATAGCTTTAATAAACCTGCCCCCGGCCTTGAGGGGACTTGCCGATAATTACTCTGTTTTAGCGATCGCTCTGACCTGACACATAACCAGGCTGAAATACAGGCTGGAGCCAGCCCTACCACAAAAATCAGAAAAATGACCAGCATAACTATAGATAGTTCAAAAAATTTTGTCACCATCCTAGCTTGAGTTATGGCTGAAGCCCCAAAAAGGTCATTAAACGTTATCTAATTA
The DNA here is from genome assembly GCA_041879365.1 of Nodosilinea sp. LVE1205-7. Lineage (GTDB taxonomy): Bacteria > Cyanobacteriota > Cyanobacteriia > Phormidesmidales > Phormidesmidaceae > Nodosilinea. The sequence continues at coordinate 1,497,732 of CP089923.1, forward strand.
GTGATCTAATAACGGGGATCCAATCCCCTCGGATCATTACTGTCCCGAGGCCTCCACAGATTTTCAGCCCATCTGTGCTAGCGGGTTTATCCGAATCGGGACTAAACCCGCTAGGATGAAAGGTGGCCCCTGATGGGGCTAGTTTAGGGTTCCTTAACCATTTGTTTTGAGTCTGCCCAGTATTTGAGTCTGCACAATAAAGTATGTCGCTGTTCAACTGGTTTGCTAATCGTCGTAAGTCTGGCCCCATCAGTGAAGACCGCCAGGAGCGAGAAATTGCTGATGGCCTTTGGACTAAGTGTGAGCACTGCGATGTGCTGACCTACACTAAGGATCTTCGAGCTAATCAATGGGTGTGTGGAGAATGCGGCCACCATCATCGTATTTTCAGTGATGAGCGGATTCGCCAATTAATTGATCCGGGTACCTGGCAACCTCTGGATACTCAAATTTTGCCCCGAGATCCCCTCAATTTTAAAGATCGTAAAGCCTACGCCGATCGCCTGCGGGATACCCAAACCAAAACCAAACTAGCAGACGCGGTCCAGACTGGATTGGGCAATTTAGACGGCCTACCCATCGCCCTGGGAGTCATGGACTTTAGGTTTATGGGCGGCAGCATGGGCTCAGTAGTGGGAGAAAAGCTAACCCGCATGATTGAGCAAGGGACTGCCGCTCAACGTCCAGTAATTATTGTCTGCGCCTCTGGCGGCGCTCGCATGCAGGAAGGTCTGCTAAGCCTGATGCAAATGGCTAAAATTTCTGGGGCCTTACAACAACACCAGGCAGCTCGCCTACTTTACCTGCCCGTCCTCACCCATCCGACTACCGGCGGGGTGACCGCTAGCTTTGCCATGCTCGGGGATATCATTGTAGCTGAGCCTAAGGCCACCATTGGCTTTGCCGGCCGCCGGGTAGTCGAACAAACTTTACGGGAAAAGCTGCCGGAAACCTTCCAGACCGCAGAATATCTCCAGGAGCATGGTTTTGTGGACCTAATCGTATCCCGCACCCAACTCAAACAAACCCTGGCCCAACTAATTCGTTTACATCCTCCCTTACCCCCTGAAGCTGCTAGCTTAGATGGGCTTGCCCTTAACTGGGCTGAACTCAAGCACCATAGTATTTCCAGCCATGGTAACGGTGATTAGTAGCCTGGTTAGCAGCCCATGCTTGGGAAAGTTTTGGAATCTTCCCCTTTCGGTGGCATGATAGTCATTACGAGGATTGACTTAATGGCTAACCCCGTTAGGTTCGCTGTGTTGATTGTCCATACCTGAACCCTATACTTTTTGAGGAGAACCATGGTGAAGAGATGCATTTGGCTAGTGGCAGTGGCACTCTTCTTTGTCAGCCATTTAATCATGGGAGATGCCATCGCAGCTGAGCTGGATGAAGCTACCCGCACGGTTAAACTTAACCCCCAGGGGGATGGAGTTGTTTTATCTCTAGAACAGGTAACCCGGGGTCGCAGACAATTTAATTATGCCTGCGGTACCTGTCACGTTGGTGGCATTACTAAAACCAATCCAACGGTTGGGTTAGACCCCGAGGCACTGGCTGGAGCTCTGCCTCCCCGGGATAATATTGAAACCCTGGTTGACTATTTAAAAGAGCCCACAACCTACGATGGACTCACCGATATTTCCCAGGTTCACCCCAGCAAGAAAAGTGCTGATATCTTTCCTAAGATGCGCAGTTTAACCGAAGAAGACCTGGTTGCCATCGCTGGCCATATTTTGTTACAACCAAAGGTGATTGGAGATATGTGGGGAACGGGTAAGACTCGTTTTTCAGCTCCACCGGTTTAGAAAAACAGCAGGGTTGAACTAGCCAGATCAGCCCTGACATTCAATAGCTCTCAAAAGCTAAATTAGGGGCTCATGCTTTGATTGAGCCAGATTAAAGGAATCCTTTAGAGGTAGTTATGCAACATTTGATTCGTGCCGCCCAGCGCTTAGGACTTGTAATTATGGCAGTCGTGGTTATGGTGGGAGCCCTAACCCTGGTATCTGCCCCTGCTTCCGCAACCAACTATGAAGTCAAAATGGGTAATGATGCTGGCCTACTGGTGTTTGAGCCGAGCGTCCTGACAGTTAAACCCGGTGATACTGTAACCTGGGTAAATAATAAAATGGCTCCCCACAACGTCATTTTTGACGCAGCTGCCACTCCCGGTGAAAAAGCCTCAGCTAAAGAGCTAACTGATGCGATTTCCCATACCAAACTGACCTTTTCTCCTGGCGAAAGCTACTCCACCGCTTTTACCGATGCTATGCCCGCTGGCACCTATGCTTACTACTGTGCTCCTCACCGCGGAGCTGGCATGGTCGCCAAGGTGATTCTAGAAAAGCAATTGTCTGATTAGGCTAACTGGCCTTTTCAGGAGCTGATGTCTGTTGTTAGTAAAAGCAAAAAAGAGGAAGACACTTTAAAAGTGCCTTCCTCTTTTTTGGTACGGCCTATTTCAGCAATAGCTCCGCCAAAACGTTGTTATCTATCGATAGTTGGTGAACTGGATGGGCACTGGCCATTCCTCCTGGCGCACCAGTTGCATGGCTTCTTGCAAATCATCCTTGGACTTACCCGATACCCGGACGGCGTCGCCCTGAATAGCGGCAGTGACCTTTTTAAGGCGATCGCGAATCAGCTTACTAATTTCTTTGGCCGTCTCGGAACTCAGGCCCTTTTTAAGGGTAATCTCCTGCCGTAGACGACTACCACTGGCGGACTCCACCTGACCGTAGTCAAAGATCTTGAGAGAAAGATTGCGCTTGGCAGCCTTCTGATGTAACAAATCTTTCACCGCATTCAGGGTCATGTCACTGGCAGTTTCAATGGTGAGGGTGTCATCCTTTAGATCGAGGGTCGTTTTAGTATCCTTCAAATCGTAACGACCGGCGACGTCACGACGGACTTGATCAATGGCGTTGACCAGTTCCTGGCGATCAAAATCACTGACAACATCGAAGGAAAAGTTAGAAGCCATGGCGCTAGAAAACCAATCTATGGATTAGAAAGAACTTAGAAACGAATTTTCACAGATAGTGTAAGCTTTGACCAGCTTGAGGGGTTGTTTGAAAAGCCAAAGAGAGTCTCAAACTATACCTATAGAGTAGGATAATTGCCGCAAAATTTACTGTTTTAGCGGCTTCTTGGCGGTGAGATATACTTGAGACAACCCTTTTCAAACAACCTCTGAGGGCCGGGTGGAATCGGTGAAAGCCAAGGGCGACTGGCTAGGAGTTCTGGGGTCATTCAAGGCTAGGGCTATAAAACCGATCGACAACTCAAAAGGTAAAGGGTTAGGGTGCCGAGATTGGCTACGGCAAACATCAGCGATCGCAGCAGAGGAATATCTAAAATATAAAACACCGGATAGAGCGTTCGTCCCACCAGGTAAAGCCCAACGGCCCCCATCGCCACCGCCGATTGCTGCTGAGTCAGGTAGGCCATCAAAGCCGCAGGAGTGTAAACGATCATTGATTCAAAGGCATTTTCATGGGCCCAGGTAGCTCGTTGGGCGTAGCCCGGTAGGCTTGGAAACATAGCCCGAGGAGCAGAGAAATTATAGCCAGCCTGAAAACGCCCATAGGCAACCATTCCGTAGGGCAGATAGATTAAAATCGTCCCCAGGAAAATGCTAACCAGCAGAAAACCGGGCATCGATACAGGGAACATCATTCACCTAACCTGTTAATAGTTAACACTAAGTCGCCAAAGTAAATCAGTCGAAGTAAAAGAGGGTCACGATTTTACGCTGATCTTCCGCTGTCTGGGCAGTCTTCAGCAAGGTGTGACTATCGTGAAAGGCAAAACAAATTAATTGTTGACAACGAGAAATAATTTCCTGGTTGCAAACGGAACTGGCTTCAGCCAGAGATAGGCTGTTGTTGGCTGGGTTTTCCACCAGATGCATCACCTGTTCCAGTTGTTCTCGCGACTCATAGGGTTGCCGTTCCAGGCTTTGGGGTAAAATTACCGTTAGCAAGTTAGGATCAGCTTTCATTGCCCCTCGAATGGCCGCCGAGTTAGTCCCCGTGGCTCCGGAAGTAATGATTCGATTGCCCCCTAAAACCAGGGCGTAGGTCATCAATTCAATCAATTGCTGATGGGTAATAGGCACATGGCGAGAACCCAGAATGGCTACTCGCTTCGATCCTGACTGTTGAATGGCCGCCAGTTCTTGCAGAAAGGTATCCACCTTAGGAGATTCCAGCGGGGCTTCGATAGACTGACTCAACGACTACACCGAATGAATGGAAAGAATATCGGGGTTAATTGTATCAGACCGCCGTTCCCCTGAGTAGGGGCGGAGGCGAAACCAAGGTTAGGTAACCGGTGCAACCCCAATCAAATCTAACAATCGATGCAAATCCAGATAGGTGGCGACCATATCTTGAATACACCTCACCTTAGCTGGCTCATGAATACCCACCTGGCCAAAAAGTTCGTCAATGCGTTCTACCGTTGATAGGGTATCGGAGTCAACGGAGAGAATGGGAACTTCCAGGTCCATCGCTCGCTCCAAAATGGGAGCCGCAGGGGGAATTTGTCCGGTTAATACTAGACACTGGGTGGAGGTTTCCAGAGCGGCAAATTGAATATCGGTGCGATCGCCCCCTGTAACCACTGCCATATTAGTACCCTGACGAAAATAACGCAGAGCCGAGTTAACATTCATCGCTCCGATGGTCAGAGTCTCCACCATTAAATCCATACGTTCGGGACAGCACAGCACCTCGGCATGGAGGCAATTCACGATTTCACCCACGGTAATGCTACGCATCACCGGAGAACGGGGAAACAGAGCTAAAATGGGAATGCCCTGCTGTTCTAAAAAGGGTTTAACAACGGTTTCCAAAGTTTGGGCTGACTCGGCGGGAACATCATTAATGATTACCCCCAACAAATGGGAACCCAACTGCTGCTTAGCGGCTAACAGGCGATCCACCAGTAAAATCGAGTCGTAACGAGTCACTAGTAAGACGGCAGCATCAATCAGTTCCGCCATGCGAGGCAGCGATAAGTTAAGCAGTGTGCCTTCCGTTAAACTGCCGGGTCCCTCTAGTAATAACAGGGTTTCCCCCGAGATTGGGTAAAAGACTGTAGACTGTGGCTATTGCCGTTACGCTCACTGGCCAGAAGATGCTCGATAGCTTTTTGAGAAAGGGAAAGAGCCGGTGGGTAAAAGCGTGACTCTGGCAAATGTAGCGTGGTGACGATGAAATCTAAATCTGGATCGATAGTGCTATCACCGGGGGAATAGCCAACGGGCTTGCCAAAGGCTACATCTATACCTATGGCTTGCATTTGCAGACCTATACCCAGCAGGGTTGCCGATTTTCCACTGTAGGGTTCGGTTGATCCAACCAACAAACGCTTTGGCGAACTGACCACGTTAGGATTCCTCCAATGGAATAATACGGCTTTAGCCAGAATACTGAGAACCCGGTGGAGCGGTCAAAGCTAAGGTTGGGTAGGCGTTCTGGCTCGCCTCTACCAGGCTACAGCGATGATGGCCATTATTCGGCTATGCAGTTAGCCCAGTAGCCGTCAAAGGGACCATAGTTATTGTGCCATTTTAAGGAATTCAGATCTTACTAAATCATCCTCCGTCGCTCCTATTCAGTTTGTTATGATCGACAGCAGTATGACGCTATTTCCCGTATCCTCTGGGGGGGCTATGACTGGCAAAACTCGCTTATTGGGGCTACAGGCAGCTCAGTTTCGCCATCCCCTGGATCGGGAAGCAACCTATGCTCTGCAACAACTACCGGGCCTTGACCTGGCCCTAAGGATAGTAATGGGGCCGCTGGCAGAGCAGATTTTCTACCTGGACAATATTGCCTCCAGCTTACAGGTGAGCGATCGCCAACTACCCAGCCTGCACCGTTCCCTGGTAGAAGCCTGTGAAATTTTAGATTTAGAGGTACCCCAGCTCTACCTGCGGCAGAGTCCGGTGGCTAATGCTTACACCTTTGCAGTACGGGGTAAACGTCCCTTTATCGTTCTGCACACCGCTCTGGTCGAGCTGCTCACCCCCGCCGAGACCCAGGCTGTGATTGCCCACGAATTGGGACACCTGAAATGTGACCATGGGGTTTATCTGACTCTAGCGAATTTACTGGCCCTGGCTGCCAGCCAGCTACCTTTGGGAGAAGTTCTAGCCCAAAACCTACAGAGCCAAATTATGGAATGGGTGCGCTGTGCAGAATTCAGCTGCGATCGGGCAGCCCTTTTGGTCAGTCAAGATCCTCGCATAGTTGCCTCGTTACTGATGAAGCTCTGCGGGGGAACTCCCTCCCTGATGTCGGAGCTGAATCTGGAGGCCTTTCTAGAGCAGGCTCGCTCCTACGACGCCGTTAGCGATAGTCAATTGGGGGAGATGCTGAAACAACTCCGTACCCAGGGCCTAACCCATCCAGTGCCGGTCTTACGAGCTAGAGAGATTGACCGCTGGGCCCATAGTCAAGACTACTTTGCCCTGGTTAAAGGTCACCCAATTCAGTATAATGAAGGCTCATCCCTGGGCGGATGGCGGAATTGGTAGACGCACCACACTCAAAATGTGGCGGCCTTACGGTCATGCGAGTTCGAGTCTCGCTCTGCCCATAGTTATTAAAAAGTTGGGTCGGCCCAGGTGCTCGAATCTCAAGGCTACAAAAATATTAAACGCGGAGGATTCTGCAGGTGTTGCTTCTACCCCCTGACCAAGGGGGTAGAAGCAAGCCAGATTCCTCCAGAATTAGCCTTGGGTGGTCAACCGCTGCTGAAAAGCACTGACACCAGCGTAGCGAGCTCGACTCCCGAGTTCCTCCTCAATGCGCAGGAGTTGATTGTATTTGGAAAGCCGCTCTCCCCGACAAGGAGCTCCAGACTTAATCTGGCCGGTGCTGGTAGCCACCACTAAATCGGCGATAAAGTCATCGGGGGTTTCCCCTGATCGGTGACTGACCATGCAGGTGTAGCCAGCTGTCTGGGACATTTTAATAGCAGCCAGGGTTTCGGTGATAGAACCGATCTGGTTCACCTTAATTAACGAGGAGTTACCCACACCGTCCTGAATTGCCTGGGCAATAATGGTGGGATTAGTTACAAAAGCGTCATCCCCCACCAGTTGGAGGCGATCGCCCAAGTGCTGGGTCATCAGTTTCCACCCTGCCCAGTCCTGTTCTCCCAAGCCATCCTCCAGGGAAACAATGGGAAACTGGTTAACCCAGCTTTCCCACAGGGCAATCATCTCCTCAGCAGACTTGCGACTATTATCGGACTTGTAGAAGAGGTAACTACCGTCTTCCTGGTAAAGTTCGCTAACCGCCGGGTCTAAAGCAATAGCTATATCAGCCCCAGGACGTAGGCCAGCCTTTTCAATTCCCTGGAGAATCACCTCAATGGCCTCAACGTTACTTTTCAGGTTGGGGGCGAAGCCACCTTCATCCCCCACACCGGTGCTGTAACCAGCTGCCTGTAAAACTGATTTGAGGGCGTGGTAAACTTCAGCTCCATAGCGCAGAGCCTCAGAAAAGCTAGGGGCACCAACGGGGGCCACCATAAACTCTTGAAAATCGACACTGTTATCGGCGTGGGCACCGCCATTAATAATGTTAAAACAGGGGACCGGCAATAAAACCGAGTCCGAACCTCCCAGGTGAACGTAGAGGGGCACCTGGGCCGAGACTGCAGCGGCTCGAGCCACCGCCATAGATACTCCCAGAATAGCATTGGCCCCTAAGTTACCCTTATTGTCGGTGCCGTCTAGGGCCAGCATCTTACCATCTACCGCCGCCAGGTCGGCAGCGTCCATACCCTGAATCCCTGGGGCAATAGTGCTGTTGACGTTGGCTACGGCCTTTAACACACCCTTACCGCCGTAGCGATTCTTGTCACCATCTCGCAACTCCAGGGCTTCTCGAATACCGGTCGAAGCTCCAGAGGGTACGGCAGCACGCCCCCTGGCCCCATCCGCCAGAATCACATCCACCTCCACCGTGGGGTTACCCCGGGAGTCGAGGATTTCTCTACCGTGAACAGACGCAATTGCCGTCATAAAGACTACGCTCCATTACTCATTGATGACGTACTATAGCTGGATAGTACCGGAGTGGGACTCACCCCTGGGTAATTCTTAGAATCCTCTAAGGATCATTGTTTGATGACTTTTGACTGGATTAAGGCTCCCCTGGCCGTCAGTGGGGGGCGATCGCTGGAGCCCTGGGACGCTATTACCTCGGTCACTGGTTGAGCGTCACCATGGCTCAACCTGGCTTACCAGTTGGCACCCTGGCGGTAAATTTGTTGGGATGTTTCGGCTTAGGGCTGTTTGTCAGTTTTACCCGACCCCTGAGGGGCATCCCTCTGGAACTGAGACTTCTGATTGTCACTGGTTTTATTGGCTCCCTGACCACCTTTTCCACCTATATCCTGGAGGTGGTTGACCTGATTGGGGCCAGGAACTGGAATAGCCTATGGATCTATGGGGTAGGCAGCCCTATGCTGGGATGGTGTAGTTTCTATGGTGGCATCAGGCTAGGGGAAAACATTGCCCTCAAGGCTGGGCTAGGGAACTAGATCCAGAGCTCCCCTAAGCTGGAACGAAATCATGGCTGGACTAGCGGACCCAGACAGAGAGCTAGCGATCGCCCCAGCCAAAAGCTTATCACCCCCGCCAGGGGAGTACCCACGCCATAGAGTAGACCCAAGCGCCAGGAGTAAGCCCTGGTCAAGTAATCGGTATCGGCAATATAGGTAGAAAAGGTAGTGTAGGCCCCTAAGCCGCCCACCAACAGCAGTTGTCGGAGGTCAGGCCAATCCAGCAGCAGCCCCTGCAGTAGGGTGACCCCAAATCCCATTAAAGTAGCGCCGGTGAGGTTAACTACCAGGGTACTGAGGGGAAATGGCGATCGCTGACGAGTCAGCCATAGTTGATTAGCATAGTGGCGGCCCAGGGCTCCCACTATGGCACCAGCACTAATGATCCCGGGGTCCAATCCATGGTGTTAAACCTGGGAAACAGGAGAAAAATTGGCCTGACAGTGGGGACAAAGGCCAAAAAACTCCAGGGTGTGATAAAAAATTTTGAAGCGATGGGCCCGATGTAATTGTTGCTCTAGATCGTGGACCGGACAATCATCAATGGCAATAGTGCTACCGCAGTGGAGACAGGTAAGATGATGGCGATCGGCCAGAGTTAAACTGTACAGGGCTTCCCCTGAAGGTAGGGTACGCATCTGCACCGCCCCCGCCAGCTTTAATGCTTCAAGGCCACGGTAAACCGTGGCCAACCCCACCGTCATGCCTTCCTGACGCATTTCCATATAAAGATCCTGAGCGGAAATAGGCTGACTCAGTCCCCTCAGGGCCGATAAGATTTTTTCCTGACTGCGGGTTCGCTGCACCATACTGGCCCAAGTTTTCTATGCTCATTCTACCAACCCCGCCATGGGGTAGGATGGGCAATATTAATGATTTACTTAGTCACCCATCAGGTCAGCCGTGCCCCACTACAGCGCTCGTATCTACATCACTCTGCGACCATCAGTGCTGGATCCAGCAGGTACGGCAGTGCGATCGGGACTGGCCCACATGGGATACACCCAGGTAGATTCTATTCGCATAGGTAAGTACATCGAACTATCCCTGGAGGCTGAAAATGAAGTCATTGCCAACCAGCAGGTAGACCGCATGTGCCATCAGTTACTGGCCAATCCCGTAATTGAAACCTATCGATTTGCTCTGGAACCCCTGGCAACTGCCCTATGAAGGTTTCCCTATCCCTGCAAACTTTCTTTTCCACCGGCCTGCTAGTGTTTATCCCCCTCTCGATTCTGGCGGATCGGCTGGGATGGTCAGATCTAATAGTCTTTGGACTTTCGGCTCTAGCTATTGTGCCTCTGGCGATCTGGCTGAGTACCGCTACGGAAGAGCTGGCCCTGTTCACGGGACCGACCCTGGGGGGGCTGATCAACGCCCTATTTGGCAATGCTACCGAACTGATTATTGCCCTGGTTGCCCTCAAAGCCGGTTTAATTGACATCGTTAAAGCCAGTATTACTGGCTCGATTCTCGCCAACACCCTACTGGTTTTAGGCCTATCCATGCTGGCGGGAGGACTGCGCTACAAAGAGCAACGTTTTAACCAGGCTGTGGCAGGTATTAATGGTTCAACCATGACCCTGGCAGTAACGGCAATCCTGATTCCAGCGCTGGTAATCAATACCTCCAGCATTGTTGAAGTGAAGGTGATTCGTCACCTCTCCCTGGTGGTAGCGGGGGTAATGCTGGCGGTTTATGCCCTCACCCTGCTTTTCTCCTTAAAAACCCATAGTTACCTCTACGAAGTTGGGTTAAGTGACTTTGGGGAATCAGGAGAGGGTAATAGGGCCAGCCCTATTCAGCCTATTGCCCACAAGCCCAATCTCGGTCTCTGGGTGGGGGTATTGCTGGCGGCAACGGTGGGGGTAGCCATTGAGTCAGAGATTTTTGTTGGGGCTGTCGAAGCGGCCGCCCATCACCTGGGACTAACGGATTTATTTACTGGGGTGATTCTCCTGCCCCTGGTGGGTGGCGCTGCAGAATACGTCACAGCTGTGCGAATGGCTACCAAGAATAATATGGACCTGGCCGTCTCCATTGCCATGGGATCTAGTCTGCTGGTAGCCCTACTGGTAGCCCCCATTCTGGTAATAGTAGGTGAATTAATCGGTCAACCGATGGACCTAAATTTTGGTTTATTTGAAGTGGTGGCCGTAGCCGTGGCCGTAGCTACCGCTAATTTAGTCAGTCAGGATGGCCGATTTAACTGGCTGGAGGGGGTTTTACTCCTGTCTACCTTTGCCCTGTTGGGAGCGGCCTTTTTCTTCCATCCGATTTAATCTTTTAATTTCAAGGTGACTTATGTCCATTTCTATGTATCAGGCTACGGTTCCACCCCTGTTGCGGGCTGTCGGCAATCTCAGCAGTATTCTGGAGAAGGCCAGTGCCCATGGAGAAAGTAGGGGCATCGATCCCCAGGTGCTGCTGCAAAGTCGTCTATATCCCGATATGTTTCCTCTGGTTCGTCAAGTTCAAATTGCTTCTGACCTGACCAGGCGCGGTACAGCCCGTCTGGCGGGAGTTGATGCGCCTCCCTTAGCAGATACTGAAACCAGCTTTCCAGAATTAATCCATCGCCTGCAGACCACGATCGCCTATCTGGAGTCCTTTAAGCCTGAGCAAATCGATGGTACGGAAGATAAGGAATTTACGGTACCGGTGGGAGGTGGCCACTCTATTACCATGCGGGGTTGGCCCTTCCTTTCTTATTTTTTGTTGCCCAATGTGTTTTTTCACGTGACCACTGCCTATGCCATTCTCAGACACAATGGGGTGGAGTTAGGTAAGCGAGATTTTCTAGGTCAACCCTGATAGAGGGTTAGTTTCACCCAGTGGTCCAGTAGCCAAACCGGAGAAAGTCAACTATCAAGACCCAAACCATCAACCAGGGATAGTTGCGCGCCTACCAGCCCTGGTTGGTGATATTGATCGGGCTAGGCTTTAATCACCTCGGGGCTAACGGTAGATTCTCCCTGACGTTTACGCCAGGCCGCCACACCCATGCCAATCAAGCCAGGTAGTAGGGCTGGAGTGGGTACGGCTACCGGGGGGAGGCGGCGGAGGGGCGGCTTGCAATTCCGCCTTGTAGTTATAGTTGCGGGGATAAGCTCCTGTACCCAGTACTTGCACTAGAAACAGACTACCTGCACTATAGGAGCCAGGAACCAGTGATCCATTGCCTCCTGGAGGTTGGAAACTAAGACTTTGCAATAGGGTGGGAGTAGTACCGGCCAGGTAGAGAAATCCCTCTAGCGTAGGTTTAGGTTCTCCCGGTGGAGGAAAGGATGCGGAAGTAAAGGATACAGCCAAGGTGCCAGTCTGGTTAATGGTAAAAGAAAACCAGTCCTCGTCTCCGGCCGTAGCAAGGGTACCATCAATGCTGACAGCATCATTAAAAGCCGGTAAAACAATATTAGTAGCATCAGCGGTGGCCGCCGTATTATTCCGCCCAGGATCACCGGCTTGGACTTCCGAGAAGGAGAAGTTAGCGGCATGGGCTGGACTAGTCAGACCTGTACCTATAGTAAATAAGCAGATCGCCGTTAATCCAGTAAACCGATAATAGCTATGGATCGCTTTGAAGTTCATAGTCTTGTTCCTTAATAATGAAAATGGGTGCAGTCAAAAAATCTGCGCCGAAACATAACTCTCCTGACGGCATAAGCCAGGAGCAATTATTGATAGATGCAATAGGTAGATAGATGGAAGTCGGACGACCTTAGCAAGGGGTAACCCTGTTAGACCAGCCCACTTTCTTGGTAAACCCAGAAATCGAGGCGGGGCTAAAAACCGCCCGATGTTTTTCCTGTAGCATCTGCTGCTTCCCAGAAAAGGTACGCAGTTGTTAAAGCAGGTGCTAGGTGCTATTTAATACTCGGGAAACTAAAAACGTCCAGCAAAATCCCTGATTATTCATCGATATTCATAGGGCGTCACAAAGATCATCAACTTTTACATTTCTCCGTAGTCTGTCGCCCATTGAAACATTTGTGATTATCTTTTTTAAGCCTTATTTAGCAAGGCTTTCCTGTATCCAGGTCTTGTTTTTTATCAGAAAAGTTACGCTTGATTATTTCCTGTAATATTTCAAGAAATATCTTGTTACCTCAGGCCCCTGAAGTTTTACGAGTAATAACACTATGGACAATGGTCATATAATTGATTTTTTTCAGGGAATTAAGGCGGGGCCAGATCTTTAAGGATTTGAAAACCGGGTTTAAAACTTAGTTTGCAACTTATAGCCTTGAATGTCCCAGAATGTCGGGGTTGCACTAGCATACTCACAAGCCTCCCATTGCTAGCAAGCAAAGCTCGAGCCATGGCCCCTTTCTCCTCTTTCGCCGATACAGGCCTTAACAGCCTACATGAAGCCTTGACCTCCTCCCTTCTAGCGGCTGGGATGGATCCTGATCTGACTACTATCTATAGTTGGCAGGAGGAACAACATCTCTTGTTGGAAATTGAGCATTTTCCTCCAGAAGTTAGGGATAGAGCCCTGGCATTGAGGGTTCTACAGGCAGGATTGAAACAACTTTTACCCTCTCTAGCCTGGGAAGAATGGCCTGAGGTAAAGAACTCGCAGCGGCTGGTAAGGGTTTATTTGAAAGTGAAGAATGCCCCCCAACCCTATGGGATGGATAGCTTTATCTGGAGTAGGACCGACCAAGTTCTAGACCCCCTGGTTAAGCCTCGACTTGCCTGTAGAAAGGCGATAGTAGCTGTATCTGATCGGGCTATTCAGCTGGCTCCAAAATCTTTCTGGAGCAGACGGGTGAAACCGTGGGCCGGTGGGATTTTAACTTTAATGGCTAACTTCTGGAACTATGGAGTAGCGGTACTCATTGTGGTGACTAGTGGTTCCCTGGCCTATGGCGTCACCCGTCCCTGTGTAGTGGGTGGCTGCGATCGCCTGGAGCGATCGCAGGGATTCCACCAGCAAGCTCTGACTACCCTGCTCTCCAGTCCTACCGCTCAAGATATACTCACCGCCCAGTCCAATCTACAGACGGCCCTGGATTTATTAACCCCGATTCCCGTCTGGTCAGTTCACCATGGCTCAGCCCAGGCTAGTTTAGAACGCTATAATGCTGACCTGGCTGGTCTTAGGACCATTCTTCAGGCCCAACAAAAGGCCTTCGAAGCAGCTAAACTAAGCCAGGCTCCTCCCCATTCGGTGGAACGTTGGGTAACAATCCACCTACTCTGGCAACAGGCGATCGATCAACTGGCCCCCCTCACCGCTAGCAGCCCAGCCTACGATTATGTCCAAAAAAAGTTGATGGTGTACCGTACTAATTACGACTTAATTGGCGATCGCATCGTAGCAGAAGAAACGGCTGAAGCTAATTTTAATCGAGCCATCCAAACCGCCCAGTTAGCCCGTCACAAGATAGAGTCTAATGATACCGTCGGTGACCAGGAGACTATCAAGCTATGGCAACGGGCCATTAAAGAACTGTCCCTAATTCCCCAGGGAACTCTAATTTACGCCCAGGCCCAGACCCAACTGCAGGACTATCGCCAGCAACTAGGGCAATCTGTCAACCAAATTAAAATCGAGACTGCCAGTACCCACAGCTACGACCAGGCCAGACAGGCCGCCAAGATGGCGACTGACAATAGCGCTAAGGGCCAGTGGAATCTGGCGGCCAGGGACTGGCAGCAAGCCCTGGCCCATCTTCTACAAATTCCTACGGATAAGACTGCATTTAAAAACGTACCCACCCTGATAGAAACCTATCAAACTAACCTGCGCTACGCCCAGAACCAAGCCGCCAGAAATCAGGCACTGGTGGGGATCACCACTGCTCTGGGAAAAATCTGCGGCTCTGCTAACTGCACTGTAGCAGCGGAAAATGACCGGATTCGTATCAACCTGACCGTCCCCTATGCCCAAGAGCTCCAGCAAAGCCTTAGTCTTCCTCGCCAGAATAGTGCCAACCAAGTCAGCCCTGGTCTCAAACAACTGATGGCAGCAATCATTGCAAGCAGTCACCAACTGAACCAGGTAGTCCTGATTTATGATGGCACAGGTCACTTCATCGCCCGATACCGGCCAGATTTAGGCGGCTTTGCTCGAGATCTGGACAATGATAGGACTTAACTAATGCGGGCGTAGTCGTCCTGGAAGCGAACAATATCATCCTCTCCCAGGTACTCACCGTTCTGGACTTCAATTAAAATCAGAGGAATCACACCTACATTTTCCAGGCGGTGGTGAGTACAGGGAGGCACATAGGTAGATTGGTTGGTACTGAGAAGAATTTCATTTTCCCCACAAATTACCTTAGCGGTGCCAGAAACCACAATCCAGTGTTCGCTACGGTGGTGATGCATTTGTAAACTCAGGCGGTGCCCCGGTTTAACCTCAATACGCTTAATTTTGTACCCCCGCCCCTCTTCCAAAACTGTGTAGGTACCCCAGGGGCGAATCCCGGCTTCTCCAGCCTCCTGGCCATTACCATGGGATTCCTTACCGTTGCTGTGGGTTAAAACCAGAGCAGCAGGCTGGGGAGACTCATTTAACTTGGTCATGATGATTTCTCCAGAAATTAATTGCAAAAAATAAGCTAAAAACAATAATTACAAGACAATGGGTTAAAGCCATAGGAGAACCACAGCTCTACTCTTGACCTGAATCAACGGCTCCCTTGGCATTCTAATATGCCCAGATTGTAGTCTAGCAAAGCTTGCTGTGGGGACATCCAGAAAGGATGGCGGGTAGACCAAGTCTTTAAGGATAAAAAGGGCAGATCCAGTCTCCAGAAAGACCTGGGGGCTATACTTGTCGACCCCGGCACACCGGCTGCCAAGAAGTAGTGGTTGATCCCACCGTGTTAACGGTTATAGTGAAACAAACTTCTAACCGGGTATGACTATGTTTAATCTGGGTTGGACTGAGGTAGTAATAGTGATTGGGGTAGCGTTGCTGATCTTTGGTCCTAAGAAAATTCCCCAACTAGGTAGCACCCTGGGGAAAACTCTGCGGGGATTTAAGGAAGAAATCAGTTCATCTCCTAAGGAAGAACTGGAAAGCTACGATGATGCTCAGGATGGAGATGTTTATCGATAGGTTAAGAGGCCATGGGGCAGTTCCTCAAGTACACTCTAGCCAGTTTCGTTGGCTCCCTTTTACTATTAGTGCTGCTCGTCTTTTTTCTGGCAATTGGGGCCGTTGGCCTGGCTGGGCTATTGATAGCTAGCCTGGGAGGGGCAGGGGCCAAAACCGGGCTAGACAAAAATACTATACTGGTCTACGACCTTTCCGCGGCGATCGCCGATAGCCCTTCTCCCCTAACAACGGGGACTCAGCTGCTACAGGGAACATCCGAGGCCCGGCTTTCTTTGCGGCGAGCGGTCATGGCTCTGGAACAAGCCGCTCAGGACGATCATATTGCCGGGCTTTACCTGAAGGGGGGTAACGGAGATATAGGGGCGGGATTAGCCGATCAGGTGGATCTGCGCCAGGCGATCGCCACCTTTAAGGCATCGGGCAAGCCCATCCTGGCCTATAATGCCGACTGGAATGAGCAGCAATATAATCTGGCGGCCCTGGCCCATACCCTTTACCTGAATCCCTTTGGGGCCTTAGAAATGAATGGCCTCTACGCCCAGACCATGTATCAGGCAGAGGCGCTGGCAAAGGTGGGAGTAGGGGTGCAGGTGACCCGGGTAGGTAAGTATAAGTCCGCCGTTGAGCCCTTTTTACGGAATAGCATGAGCCCGGAAGAACGGGACCAGGCCAGGAAATTGCTGGAGGATGTCTGGCAGACCCTGATTAGCAACGCTTCCCAGGCTCGGTCCTTAGCTCCCCAACAGATTCAGGCCATCGCTAACAGCCAGGGTTTTTTGTTTGGAACCGCCGCCCGCAGCCAGAAGCTGGTGGACCAGGTTGCCTATGAAGACGATGTGATTACTGCCCTACGGCAAATTACTAAAGAAGATCAGAATAGCCCGAAGAATACCGCCGATGTAGACAAGGGCTTTCGCCAGATTACCCTACCTGCCTACGCCAGCGATTTAACCGATGAGCTAACTAATCGCAGCGCCTCTGACCAGGTAGCCCTGGTCTATGCCGAAGGAGCAATTGTCGATGGCGACAGGGATGGTTCCTGGGGCCAGACCAGGGTGATCCCTGGCAATACTCTGGCTAGCCAACTCCGCCAGTTACGCCAGGATCGGTCCGTCAAAGCCCTGGTACTGAGAATTGATAGTCCTGGCGGCAGTGCTACGGCGGCTGAGGTAATTCAGCGAGAAGTTCAACTTTTTCGTAAGGCGGGTAAACCAGTGGTGGTTTCTATGGGCAATGTGGCGGCCTCCGGGGGTACTGGATTGCCTCCAGTGCCAATCTAATCATGGCCCAACCCACTACCATCACCGGTTCCATTGGGGTTTTTAGCCTGTTCCTCAATCTCAAGAACCTGGGCGATAAGGTGGGAATTGCTTGGGATGGAGTTAAAACCGCCGATCTAGCAGATATTTCCTCCAGCACCCGCCCTAAAACTGCGGCAGAATTGGCAATTCTACAAAAAAACGTAGATGTTATCTACGATGCCTTTTTAGAACGGGTTGAGGCTGGTCGTCACCTGCCCAAAGCCCGGGTAGCGGAGCTGGCCCAGGGGCGAGTGTGGTCGGGTAAAACCGCCCAGCGTTTAGGTCTGGTAGACGAATTAGGGGGCATCAACCAGGCGATCGCTAAAGCTGCCCAACTGGCTAAACTGGGCGATCGCTGGCAACTGCGGGAGTATCCGCAAGATAACGACTGGCAAGGATTCTTGAGTCTTTTTAGCCATACCCGAGGGGCTCAAGTAGTCGCCGATCCTCTGACCACCCAGATCAATCATTGGGTTGCAGACTTTAGGCTGATTAAAACCCTCAACGATCCTAAAGGTATTTATTTGCTCATGCCCTACACCTGGCGGATTAACTAAGGTCCTTAAGCCCAGGAATAGGGAAGCTATCCAGAACGACGATACCAACGGGTGATGACGCCCTGAGCGGGACTGAATAGAAAGGCCAGACTAAATAGGATGGATACCACCAACACAATGGCGGGCCCCGAGGGCAAATTAAAGTAATAGCTCAGGTATAGGCCACTCATACTGGCGAAAACCCCAACACCACAACCCAGGGCCATCACCTGGTGCAGCCGGGGAACCAGCAGATAGGCAGTAGCGCCGGGGGTAATCAGCAGTGACAGCACCAGAATTACTCCCACTACCTTCATACTGGCTACCACAGTCAGGGCAATTAGCACCATCAGCCCGGAGTTGAGCCACCCTACTGGTAGCCCACTGGCCCTGGCACCCAGGGGATCGAAGCTATAAAATAAAAGCTCTTTGTAAAGCAGCACCACCATCGCCAAGACCAGAGTGGCAATAATAGCCGTATCTCGCACATCAGCGATAGTAACCCCAAGAATATTGCCAAACAAAAAATGGTTCAGGTCGATTTTGTTTTCCTTCTGGATAATCGTAATTAGGGTAATACCAAAGGCAAAGAAAGCCGAAAAGACAATCCCCATGGCCGCATCTTCCTTAATAGAGGATTGTCGGTGAATCCAGGCAATCAGTACTGTACTGAGCACCCCGGCAATAAAGGCTCCTAGAAAAATATTTGCCCCCAGCCAGAAAGCGATGGCCAGACCGGGCAATACGGAATGGCTGATGGCGTCTCCCAGTAAGGCCAATCGCTGGACCATCAGGTAACTACCTACAACGGAGCAGATCACCCCCACCATGACCGCCACGGCTAGCGATCGCAACATAAAATCATACTGCAAGGGATCCAGTAGCCAGTGAATCACACCCATCTCAGGCAACATGACCCCAAAAACCCACCTCACCCCCGTAGGCACGGCGCATATGGTCGGGGCTCAGAACCCACTGACGAGGACCTGCGGCAATTAGCTCCTGGTTAAGCAAAATTAACTGATCAAAATTGGTGATCGACTCCCCTAAGTCGTGGTTAATCACTAGCACTATCTTGCCCGCCTCGGCTAATTCGCGAAGAACCTCGAAGAGGATTCTGGTAGTGGTTTGATCCACCCCCACCAGAGGTTCGTCAAAGCAAAAAATCTCTGCTTCCTGGGCCAGAGCCCGAGCCAAAAAAACGCGCTGTTGCTGACCACCCGACAAGGCCCCAATGGATTGGTGAGATAAGCTTGCCATGCCCACCCGTTCTAGAGCGGCCTGGGCCAATCGCCGACTGGTGGGGGAAAAGGGCCGTAGCCAGCCGGTGGGTTTTACCCGTCCCATCATCACTACATCCCAGGCGGTGGCGGGAAACCGCCAATCAATCTGCGATCGCTGAGGTAGATAGGCAACCTGATCCAAATGATTGGCAAGATCCCCCTCTCCCCAGGTGACCCGACCGGTAACCCGGGGAATGAGCCCTAGCATGGCTTTGATTAAGGTACTCTTACCGGCACCATTGGGACCAAAGATACCCACCAGATGACCTGGATGAATAGTTAAATTAATATTGCGCAAGGCTCGCACATCCTGGTAGCTAACACTGAGATGATCCAGGACTAGGGGAGATAGGGAGACCACGGTGAATCAGAGAAATATGAACTAATTATGAAAGTCATTATAGGATAAATAATGAAAGGAAAATGAAATCTGGTCTATGGAAGGGATTGATGGCGATCGGATCAAAGTTTGGCTACTAGGGTTGGTAGGGGCAATTGGTTTGGCCTTATCAGGCTGTGGAGCGGTTACAAATCCCCAGGGGGGACCCAGGGAAACCAAACCCAGGGTAGTAGCCACCAGTACTCTGATTGCCGACTGGGCCGGCCGCATCGGTGGTGATAGCATTGAGCTGACCGGTCTTCTCCATGCCGGTGCCGATCCCCATGTCTACGAACCGGTACCCGCCGATACCATTGCCCTGGAACGAGCTAACCTGATTCTCTATAACGGTTATAACCTGGAGCCAGGTCTGATTCGTTTAATGAACGCTACTGGCGGTAAGGCTCGTCGGGTAGCCCTGGGGGAAGTGGTGCCTGCCCTTACCAGCCACCATGCCACCGCCACCGTGCCCGATCCCCATGTCTGGGGTGATGTGAACAACGTAGTGCCAATGGTACAAAAACTACGGGATGAACTGATCGCCCTGGTCCCTGATCAGCGGGGAGCGTTTACCAAACGGGCTAATACCTACATCCATGAGCTCAATCAGGTAGACCACTGGATTGGCGATCAAACCGCCACCATTCCTTCCTCCCGGCGGTACCTGGTCACCACCCACGACGCTTTTCAGTACTACGCCAAAGCCTACGGTCTACAGGTCGTAGGCACCCTGATTGGCATTAGCACCGAGGAACAACCCAGTGCTCGAACCATGCAATACCTGGTGGAATCAATCCGCTCTGTGGGCGTACCTGCGATCTTTGCCGAGACCACCCTTAACCCTAATTTGATTACCACCGTGGCCACAGAGGCAGGGGTTAGACTGGCACCTACTCCCCTTTACTCCGACTCCATTGGAGCAGTTGGCAGCCCTGGGGACACCTATTTGAAAATGATGACGGCCAATACTCGAGCCATCGTCGAAAATCTGGGGGGACAGGTGAAGCCGCTGTCTCTTCAAGACTGAAAAAAGTCTTGCCCCTGGCCTCAGGTTTATTACCTCTAAGCCCTGGAACCAGAGGAAGACCTGGAAACGTCGTAGCCAAACAAATTTGGGTCAACATCCTGAAGGTTTAGGTCAGCCAAGCCATACTCTGCCCAGCGACTATCGACTTGAGCTGCGGTGGCGGTATCGGGGGTAAGTTCTTCACTCCAGGGGCGATCGGTTTCGGGATAGATTTTGGTGGTCGCGTCAATACCCATGCGGCTGCCCAACCCGGGCTGTACAGTAGCAAAGTCTAAGTGATCAAAGGGAGTGTCGGGTAAAATAAAAACGTCCCGGACTGGATCAACCTTAGAGGTGACTGCCCACATTACCTGGCGGGGATTTCTAAGGTTAATTGACTGGTCGACCACGATCACAAACTTGGTGTAGTTAAACTGAGGCAGGGCCGACCAAAAGGCCAGGGCCGCTCGACGAGCCTGACCAGGGTAGGTTTTTTCAATGGAAAGAATGGCAGCTTTGTAGCTCAAACCCTCCATCGGCAGGAAAAAATCTTGAATTTCCGGCACCTGCTGCCGCAGAATAGGAGTATAAATGCGGTTCAGGGCGATCGCCATCATGGCGTCTTCCTTGGGGGGCGACCACTAAAGGTGGTCATGTAAATAGGATTTTTCCGATGGGTGAGACAGTGAAACCGAATCAGGGGAGCCTGGGGATTGACCCCGCCATAGTAGCCAATGTGATCACCAGCCGGCCCATCTACAGCTGTTTCGCCGGGGGTAATAGTACCCTCCAAAATGATTTCGGCCTGAGCTGGCACCTCCAGGTTAAGGGTTTTACAGCGGGTCAGGTGCAGACCCTGTCCGGCATAGAGTCCGGCAAATAGCCATTCCGATAGATCGATGGGCAGGGGTGTAGCTGCCGCCAGAACTACCAGAGGATCAACCCCAATAGCGATCGCCACCTCCAGCTTTTGTCCCCGTTCAGCAGCCTTACGCAGGTGACGACTACACCCCCTAACGGAAAGCCACTGCACCGTCATGGTCTGGGAAGACTGAAGCTGAAGACGGTAAATACCAACATTGGCAATACCACTTTCTGGATCCTTTGTAATCATTAGGCCCAGGGTCAGCACCTTACCCGCATCCCCAGGATAGACCTGAAGTAGAGGTAGAGTGGTGAGATCGACTTGGTCTCCCTTCAAAACCACCTGCTGACAGGGTGGCAGCAAATCTTGAGAGGGCTTGGCCTTAATCACATCAAATAGGACCCTACCCAGGTTCACTGCCTGGGATAGCTTTTTAGGAGGACGAGGCTGGTAGAGCAGGGCCAACTTCTCTCCCAGTTTTTCTAATTCCTGGGGCTGGTCTCGCTGCATTGCCCAACATACTCGTTCTACCGTGCCCAAAACATTAATAGCCAGGGGCATAGTAGACCCCTGCACATTTTCAAACAACAAAGCAGGACCACCCCCGAGCAGCAGGCGATTAGCAATTTCTGCCACCTCTAAATGGGGATCTACCTGGGCTGTAATTCGTCGAAGTTGTCCCCGCTGTTCTAAGAAACTGAGAAACTGCCGCAGGTCTCGTGCCATGGTCAACGCTGGTTAAGAGTTAGTCCTAATGGTGGTGGATAACCAGATTACCCCTACTTCAGGACATCGCACCACCCATAAAGCCCTAGCCATCGATAGCGGGGCAGAGTCAGCTGAGAAAAACAGGCCAATCCTAGGATTGGCCGATAGATTGTCACCCCAATGGGGTGGCCAAAACCAATCTACCCACAAAAACCCTTAGGTCAAAGGCTTTGTCGTAGAAGTAGGGGATGATAAATATTTGTCCAGAGTAGAAGCCAGGGTACTTTTGGGTACAGCACCAACCACCATATCTACCTTCTCCCCATCTTTAAAAGTCATCAAGGTAGGGATGCTACGAATACCGTACTTGCTGGCCACATTAGGGTTTTCATCGGTATTAATCTTAACCACTTTGACCTGACCAGCATAGAGCTCAGCAATTTCATCAACCACTGGTGAAACCATACGACAGGGACCACACCAGGGAGCCCAAAAATCCACCAGAACGGGAATCTGACTTTTGAGTACTTCAGCTTCAAATGTTTCGTCCTTGACCGCAGCAGCTTCTTGCATGCCTAGTATTCCTTGCCTTGCTTCAACAGAGACAATTTTACCATAGCTAAAAATTGAGCGCTTTGAGAGCTAGAGCAATAGTTCGAGACATAGGACTTAAAAATTCACCCTATTCTCGAGCTTAGGTTTAGACGGCAGGCTGCAGATGGCCTCAATCCCTCAGCTTGCTCGGTTCTAACCCAGGCTTAGCCATGGGAAAAGAATAATCGATGAAACAAAGAAAACGCCTGGGTTTTACCCCAGGCGAATTATGGTGTGAGGAGTGAACGGAAACTTTCGTCTCCGCCTTTTTGATTCTACAGTGGACAATCTAAAATCTGCCACTGACCACAGTGCTTGATATAAGCTTTAATGTTATCTACATAAATCCAACCCTGGCATTGGGGGCTAGTTGTAAGTAATAACACCAAATAGAACTCCCATAGGGTCTTGTATATAATCAATGGCTAAAAAACCTCATTCCTGCTCCTGAAGGCCTGGACTTCTATGCCGGCTAAAGTTGCCGTTAAGAGCGGAGGGGGCAGCTACCCTAAGGTCTAAAGCTGTACCGCAGGTCTTGAGGGCAAGGAATAAAGCTGTCATTAAGCCGACTGGTGCAAGCCATCAATCAAGCAAATAATTGTTCCCTGGGTTTAAAGCTCTCGGTGTCACGTAACTCCTGATACAGGGCTTTCTCTCAATCGCTAAGGCGACTGGGTACCACTACCTCCAATTCCAGCAACAGGTCACCCCGCTGACCCTGACCATTGGCATAGCCCCGCCCCACCAATCGCACTAGTTGGCCGCTCTGGGCTCCCTGGGGCAAAGTCATTCGCAAAGGGCCCTCTAGACCAGGTATATCGATGGTGCTACCCAGGGCTGCCTCGCTGGGGGTAATAGGCAGGCGGCAGAAGAGAATCACTACCCTGAAGTTGAAAGAAGGGATGGGGTTCAACCTCAATTCGTAGGTAGAGGTTGCCTCCACCCATTCCCTGACCCCGTAGACGAATACGTTGGCCGGTGACCATACCAGGGGGCATGGTCACTTCTAAGGAACGACCATCTTCCAGGCGAATACGTTCTCGCCCCCCCTGAAAAGCCTTTTCCAGGGGAATGGTCAGGTCAGCTTCGGCATCACGACGGCGTATCGGTCCGGGCTGCTGAGGTTGGGCTGGGGCAGCTACCTGGGAGCGTCGGTTCAACAGCTGATCAATAAAACTATTGAAGTCCCGAAATTCTCCAAAGCCCAGGTCCTCAAAAAGTCGTCCACCGCTTCGCTCTTCACTGGCTGGGGGACGATCCCCTGTTGCTCTGGCGAAGCCCCTTTGCCGCCAGTACTGGCTAAATTTCTCGTATTGGGAGCGCTTTTGCTGGTCAGAGAGGACTTCATAGGCTTCCCCCAACAACTTAAATTTTTCCTCAGCGACGCGATCGCCAGGATTTAGATCAGGATGGTATTGGCGAGCTAGTTTGCGGTAGGCCTGTTTAATCTCGCTAAAATCCGCTTCCCTGGCAACTCCCAGAATCTCGTAATAGTTCCAAAAGTTTTGCATGTCACGATTGAAAAAACAGCTTCAGGTTATGGACTTGAATTACCCCAGTTACTCTCCTCTTCAGGGCCAGGCTGAGGAGCAGGACGACGGGGAGCCGAAGTGTCTGTCCAGGGATCATCGTTTTGTTGATGGGCAGGGCCGGTTTGGGCCCAGGGATCATCATCCCAATTAGTCTGACGGGAGAAGGATGGAGCTTCAGGGGGCGGTGGCGTTACCGTTGACCTTGCCCCATAGGACGGTGGCGGCTGTCTAGGATTGTCAGGAGCGTTGGTGGCTTGTCTGCTGTAATCTGCTGGGGAGGAGGCTTCGGGCCTCGACGCCATAGGAGGTCGGTAGGATGGCTCATTGCCACGGCTCCCTCCCTGGGGGCTGACCGGACGGGGAGGTTGACCGTAGCCTGGCGGACGGACATCACTAGAGGGATTAGCATTACCAGGCCCTCTATAGCCGGAATAGCCGGAGTTACGATCCCTGGGCAAGTCAAAACCCTGAGAACCATAGGCGGGATCACCAGAGGTACCAGGGCGATCGCCATAATTCTGGCGATTATAGCCAGTGGGCCCATAACCTTCATAGGCATTCATACCGTAACCCTGCCCCGAAGACCGGACAGGGGAATTAAAGCCCCGGTTACGACTGTCGTAGTCCCAATCTTCATCCCAACTTCCCCAGGCGGAAGATCCTTGATAGCCATAATTAGGCCGTGCTTCCAGATCATCATCAAAGGAAAAGGTCTTTTTCAAGGTATTGCCGATCTGGCCTAGAATTCCTCCAGATGGTTCTTCATCGGTTTCGTAGAGATAAGCCTCCCGGTTAAGATCGTAGAGTTCATCCTGTAAATTGGCCTGGGCCATGTCAATGCCCCGTTCATTACCCTGCTGTAAGTACTGCCGGAGCTCTTGTACCAGGGCTTCGATACGTTGACGGCGATCGCGGGCAAACTGCATGCCAAAGTCCAGGGCGACCTCCCGCAATAGGCGTTCTGCCTGAAAAGTAAGGGCTTCGGCCCGGTTCCGCTTCTCCACCCGTTCTCGCTGTAGGCGATCGCTTTCAGCGTACTCCTCCGCCTCCTGGATCATCCGCTGTACTTCACTTTCCTCCAGATTGGCGGCCCCCTGCACCGTCAGGCTTTGCTCCCGACCAGTGGTTTTATCCATGGCGGAAACCTGCAAAATACCATTGGCATCAATATCAAAAGAGACCAGGACCTGGGGTACACCGCGAGGGGCAGGGGGAATTCCCATGAGCTTAAAGCGGCCCAGGGATTTATTATCACCAGCCATTTCTCGCTCTCCCTGCAAGACATGAACCTCCACCGAGGTTTGATTATTTTCAGAGGTGGAAAAAATATCCGATCGCCGTACGGGAATGGTGGTATTGCGGGGAATCACCTTTTTCATGACACCGCCAATGGTTTCCAACCCCAGGGAGAGGGAAGTCACGTCAAGCAGCATAATATCCTGCACTTCCTGGGTGAGGATACCGGCCTGAATAGCCGCTCCCAGTGCCACTGCCTCATCAGGGTTAAGGTCCTGGCTGGGCTCTAACCCAATCAGCGATCGCACCAGGTCCTGAGCCATAGGCATGCGACTGCCTCCCCCCACCAGTACGACGTCATTGATGTCGTTGGGGGTAAGATTGGCATCTGCCATAGCCTGCCGCAGAGGCCCTCGCAGTCGAGTTAGAAGGTCGCCACAGAGTCCTTCGAACTGGGCTCGACTAAGACGCGTTTCTAGATGTTTGGGGCCATCCTGGGTAGCAGTAATGAAGGGTAAGCTAATCTCGGTTGTAGTCACCCCAGATAACTCAATTTTAGCTTTTTCTGCCGCTTCGGTTAACCGTTGCAAAGCTTGACGGTCTTTCCGTAGATCAATTTGCTCCTGTTCAAAGAACTGTTCCGCCAACCAATCTACAATTTTTTGATCAAAATCTGCTCCTCCTAACTGGGTATCCCCAGCGGTAGAGCGAACTTCAAAAACACCGTCATTAACATCAAGCACGGAAACATCAAAGGTGCCGCCCCCCAGATCAAACACTAAAATAGTCTGGTTATACCCCTGGTCCAAACCGTAGGCCAGGGCCGCCGCTGTGGGTTCATTAAGAATACGCTGAACTTCCAGCCCAGCGATTCTGCCAGCATTACGGGTAGCCTGACGCTGGGCATCATTAAAATAGGCCGGTACAGTAATCACAGCGCCGGTTATCGGTTGCCCCAGGTATCGAGCCGCTTCATCCGCCAGCTTACGCAGTACCATGGCAGAAACTTCTTCGGGGGCGAAGTCCTTCTCCAGACGAGGACAACGAATTTTTACGTTCCCTCCCTGGTCTCTACGAATAGTATAAGGCACCCGCTTAGCAGACTCATCGAGCTCGCCATACTGGCGACCCATGTAACGCTTAACCCCATAAAAAGTATTTTGGGGATTCAACACAGTCTGGCGCCGGGCCATTTGTCCTACCAGGCGTTCACCTTCTTTACTGAAGGCCACCACCGACGGGGTCGTTCGCATGCCCTCAGCGTTGGCAATCACCACTGGCTTGCCACCTTCAATAACCGATACGACTGAGTTGGTGGTGCCCAGGTCAATACCAACTACTTTTCCCATTCCCTTTGGCGTCTCCTTAACTGTCCATCCTCAGTTCTCAATCACATAGCTTAATCATAGTGTTTTCAGTCCCAGGCCTAAATTCTAGCGCCTGGATAGAACACCGGGCTTACTTAATCCAGTCACGCCCCACTCGAATTGTAATATCTGACTGTAAATCCCCTGTGGATTCGGAAACTACCCGACCAGAGGGCAGCAGAGCCTGCAAGGTTTTAGCAGCCTCCAGATCGCCCTTTTGGGCAACCACTTCGGTATTTTGCAAAGGAGTTGACCAGTCTTCAACCAGATAAACCCGGTGAAAGCCACTCTTATGGAGATAACTGGCTACCGCCGCCCCAACCTTAGGATCGCCAGAGGCATTTTGAATAGCAATATTTAAATCGGTGGTTTGAGGGATGCTGGAATTGCTAGCATAAATACTCACTCCGTCAGCCTGAAGAAAATTTTGTAAAATTTTTGCCGAAGCGGTCCAGTCCGGTAGCCAGTAGCTGGCTCGAAATTCAGAAGGTTGGCTGAAACGTCCCGGTAGCATCACCATCTGTAATTGATCAGGCTTGATGGCCAGACCAACATTAGCCAAAGCTAGCATTTCTTCAGTGCTGAGGTTGGTATTCACATACCGCTGAATAACTCGAATTGCTTGGGGTAACTTGGTAATCACCACAGGGTTCATGAGTCGATCGCGCAGAGCCTTTAAAAGCATTTGCTGTCGTTGAACCCGGCCAATGTCTCCGGCGTTATCTTTACGAA
Organism: Nodosilinea sp. LVE1205-7; assembly: GCA_041879365.1. GTDB lineage: Bacteria > Cyanobacteriota > Cyanobacteriia > Phormidesmidales > Phormidesmidaceae > Nodosilinea. Next base: position 1,524,938 of record CP089923.1, read on the forward strand.
ATCGAGCAAATTGCTCCGCCTGGTCACCACTCAAGGTTTGCCAGCCGGGATAGAGATCGATGTTGAGATTTTGGGTGCTGTCGTGATACTGCATACGTTTAGGCACATTAATCTCAACGCCCCCTAGCAAATCAACAATTTCACGAAAGGCAGCGGTATTAACTCTAACGTAGCGATCGATTTGAACATTACCCAGGTTGTAATTGATGGTTTGAGCCACCAACCCCGGACCTCCCTCAACGTTGGCCTGATTAATCTTGGCCATACCGTAGCCAGGAATCTGTACACGGGTATCACGGGGAATAGAGACAACATTAAGACTATTACCCTGGGGATTGAGATGCACTAGCAAGAGAGTATCGGTACGGCCCGCAAAGGCTTGTTCAGACTGGCTGTTAACCCCTGGAACCTCATCAATACCCATCACCAGAATATTTACTGGTCGAGTAATTTGGTAACGAAAACCAGCCTTCCACAAATCACCAATACCCGCCAGAGGAGAGCCCGCCGGCCCTAAGGAGGAAGGCAAGGGCAGCAGCAAAGCGCCAACGGCCCCAATTAGGGCAGAACTCAGGGCTGTACCGGCAAATACCGTACCCCAAAGGAACCTGCGTAGTCCCCTGGGGAGTCGGCGACCAGAGGTAGAGGTGGGGGAAACTGGGTTTAAGCTTGGAGACTGAAGCCGGGAAGGCGAGCCGGAAGTAGACTCCATTGATGGGTCACCAGGACTGGCGACCTGGCCACTAGACCGGGAACCTGTCCCGGATGATTGATTAATAAATGCCACTCGTCACTCCCCAACTGTAAACACTTTGTAACTAAACCCTACTATCAAGATGGCGACCGAGGAACCGGGATTTAACCAGAATTCCATCTGGACTCACGACAACAGGCATACCGGTACAAACTTTGCACTCAGGTAATATGTTAACCAATATTAAGCTAATCCTGTTCCTAATTATTCCTCCTGAGGATAGGATTGAAACGTTATGTTTAACATTTAATAAACAATTTGCGGATATTTAATTAATTATGGCTAGTTTGATACCGATTATTTTGGCTGGTGGTAAGGGGGAACGCTTCTGGCCCGTCAGTCGGTTAGAACGACCCAAGCAGTTTCTCTGCCTGGATGGTAGCGATCGCAGCTTACTACAGGCCACCGCCGATCGACTCCTGGATCTGGCTGGCGATTGGGATGGGGTTTGGGTAATTACGGCGGCCCATCTGGCCGATCAGGTACGACAGCAACTACCTCTATTGCCAGTGGCCAACTTGCTAGTGGAGCCGGTGGGACGAGATACTGCCCCGGCAGTTGCCTGGGGCGTCGTGGAGGTGGCTAAACGGCACGGTGAAGAGGCTATAGTTGGTTTTTTCCCGGCTGATCACTGGATCGCCGATCAACAAGCCTTTACTCAAACCCTGAAGAATGCCGCTAATTTAGCCCAACAACAGGCCGTAATCACCACCCTGGGTATTACTCCCACCTATGCCGCCACCGGTTACGGCTATATTGAGCAGGGACAACAAATTTCCAGTGATGGCGATGGAATTGCCTATCGGGTAAATCGCTTTACTGAAAAACCCGATCCGACCACGGCCCAATCCTTTGTTGATAGCGGTCGGTTCAGTTGGAATAGCGGCATGTTTGTATTTTCGGCCCAGACCATGCTGGAGGAGCTACGGACCCATGCCCCCCAGTTAATCGAGGCGATTTTAGCCCAGGGGGTAGGGGCCTATGACGGCTTACCTAAGCTCAGTATTGACTACGCAGTAATGGAACATACCCGGCGGGCCTGTGTTATGCCCGTCACCTTCGGTTGGGATGATTTAGGAGATTGGAACGCCGTCGAGCGTTTGCTGAAGCAGCCCGATCAGCAAAACGTCGATCTGGCTACCCATCTACCAGTGGGCACCCAGGGTAGTATTGTTTACGCCAGCGATCCAGAGGAAGTTGTAGTGACCATTGGACTTCAGGATGTGGTGATTGTGCGGGACGGCAAGGCCACCCTGGTTGTGCATAAGGATCGAACCCAGGATATTAAAAAAGCGGTTCAACAGCTGGGTGCTGAAGCCCGCTTTCGACACTTACTTTGAACCTGGGATGAGAAGCTGATCCCAGGCCGTCAAGCCTTGTTATAATCGGATGACGCTGGATTTTCTGGCGCCGGTCAGACTCTTTGCAAACCATGGCTTCAACCATTGACGATATCGATCTCCAGGCTCGCCAGGGCAGCATTGCTGCTATTATCCAGGTTCTCAATGAGCATTTTGCCCATACCGGTATTCGTACTCGAGCCGTGCAGGATAGTGGGGTTTTGCAGCTTCTGGTGGAAGCTCCCAGGCCCGATCAGCTGATTCGAGAATCGGTCGTGGCAGAGGTTAGACGAGTCCTGGAGGCCATTAGTCCTAAGGGGATTAGCCGAGTCAATATCAATAGCCGGATTGTGCAGGAGCAGCAGTTATTATGGCTGGAAGAAATTAAACGAGATCCAGAACATAGCCTACTCTGGTTTGAACCGGTTACCCTTAGGCGGCCTAATCCATTGCAGCGGCTTTGGCGCGATCTCCAGACTCCCCGTCAACGCAGTTTATTTGTAGACGATCGCTCAAAGCGATCGCCCTCCAGCCGCCTAGCCTTTTATCGTGGGTTAATTGGTGGAGTCAGTCTGGCGCTGTTGTTATTGCTGGTGGGGTGGACTACAAAAGATTGGCTGCAAAATACCTTTAAGGTTAATAACCTGCCCCCCAACCAGGATAAATCTATTGCTGGTGGCGGGGACTCACCAGTCGCCAGTTCCCCGTCACTGGCGATTAAGGGTGATCCCTTTGTGCTGGCGGTGCGCCTTGCCCAGGACTGTGTCAAAGATGGTGCATCGGCAACGACGGCGGCAGAATGGTTAGAACTAGCGGTGCGCTGGCAGCGAGCTGCTGATTTGATGGCCCTGGTACCAGCCAGCGACGATCGCTACAGCGTAGCCCAGGACCGCATGGGAATCTACGCTAGGAATAAGCAATTAGCCTTGAAGGAAGCCGAGCGACGTTAGTGCTATGCTGTTGCCAGGATTAATCTGCTTAATCTATGGCTGATTTGGTGAAAACCCCCGGATGGAAAGGTATCGTCCTAATCTTTACTCTGCTGCTAGGGGCAGGGAGCTTGTGGGCATGGCAAAACTGGCGATCGGGGCAGCAGCGAGAACAGCAGGCTAAGGTAGAAGCCCAAACCACCGCAACGGTACGCCAGGACCTCAGCGTCAGAATCTCTGCTTCCGGAACTATCCAGCCCACCGTTCCCGTCAATGTTAGTCCTAAACAACCAGGGCGTTTGGTTGCTCTCTACGTTGAACAGGGCGATCGGGTTGCTCCGGGCCAGGAACTAGCCCGTATGGATGCCAGTAATTTGCAAGGGCCATTGCTGCAAGCCCAGGCCAATTTAAAGGAGGCTCAGGCAAACCTGCGTAAGCTTCAGGCAGGGAATCGAACTCAGGATATTGATCAGGCCGAGCAAGCCCTACGGGAAGCCCAGGCCCAGATGGTCGCCCTTAGTTCAGCCTATGCCAGTAACCAGGCTCTCTATACCAGCGGTGCCCTAAGTGTCATCGATCGCGATCGCAGTCGTTCAGACTATGAGGCCGCCCAGGCCCGAATTAAACGATTGACCCAGGCCCTGGATTTGGTCAAGGCTGGTAGCCGCCCAGAGGATATCGCCGTGGCCCAGGCCCGGGTCATGCAAGCTCAGGGATCTCTCAAAACCATACAAGCCCAACTCAACGACACGATCATTAAGGCTCCCTTTGCAGGCACCATCACCCAGAAATATGCCGATGTGGGAGCCTTTGTTACCCCCACCACCTCCGCCAGCGCCACCAGTTCCGCCACCTCTTCCTCAATTGTGGCCCTGGCTAGCGATCTGGAAGCCGTAGCCAATGTTGCAGAAACCGACGTGGGCAGTATTAAGGTCGGTCAGAGGGTAGAACTCCAGGTAGACGCCTATCCCAACCATCCCTTTCAGGGCCGGGTACATCGCATCGCACCTGAATCCATCGTGGTTCAGAATGTCACCAGCTTTCAGGTCCGGATTCAGGTGCTCAATGATCGCAATCATCAGCTCAAGTCAGGCATGAACCTGACCGCCAATTTTTTAGTCAGTCAAAAACCCCAGGCCCTGCTGATTCCCACCATGGCCATTGTGAGTCGATCTGAGAAAATAGGGGTTTATGTACTGCGTGGAGAAAACCAATCGGAGTTTCGTCCCATTCAGGTGGGGGCGACGGTAGACGGGCAAACGGAGGTACTTAAGGGACTGGTGGAAGGTGACCGGGTGTTTACTACCTTACCAGGTCAGCGGGAACCCAACCCAAAACCTGTCAAGCCTTCCACCTTTAGCCCTTCGACAGTGCGTCCTCCCCGTTAACCGGAACTGCTATGGCAACTCGATTGAGGCGATACCAGCGGCCCTCCTCTCCCCAGCAGCGTTTAACTCTGCTAGAAATTCTAGCCATGGCCTGGTTCTCTTTGCTGATGAATCGGCTGCGATCGGGTTTGACCATGCTGGGTATTATTATTGGCATTGCCGCCGTTATTGCCGTAGTCACCATTGGCCGGGGAGCCCAGGCTGAAACCGAAAGCCAGCTCAAATCCCTGGGTTCTAATTTAATTTATATTCGTAGTGGTGTTGCCACCCTTGGTAGCCCCGCCTCCCAGGGAGCAGGATCGGCTACCAGCCTGACATGGGATGACGCCCGAGCCATTGCCAGCAGTTGCAGGGCTGTTAAAAATGTTGCCCCTACCCTGGGTAGCCGCGCTCAGGTAGTGTGGGAAAATCACAACACCCAAACTTACTTAACCGGCACAACCCCCGACTTTATGGAAGTGCGAGACTTTCTACCTCTGACGGGACGTTTTTTTAATATTGTGGAACTGAACCAGGGCAGTCGGGTTGTACTGCTTGGCCAAACCGTAGTAGAAAACCTGGGTCTTACTCCTACCACTGCTTTGGGTCAAACCCTCCGTATCCGGGGAGAGGCTTTTACCATTATTGGTACCCTTGAATATAAGGGTGCCAATAGTTTTCGAGATCAAGATGATCAGGTAATTCTTCCTCTTACCACCAGTGCTCGCCGCATCGTTGGCACCAATGCTATTCGTGGCATCTCTTTGGATTCTATTGTAGCTGCGGCTAAAAGCCCTGAACAGATAGAAGCAGCTCAGTTCCAGATCACTAACCTACTGCGTCTTCGCCATGGGATTGTACCTCCCCAGACAAACGATTTTACCGTGCGTAACCAGGCCGATCTGGTCAGTGCTTCCAGCTCAGTAGCCAAAATCTTTACCACTTTGCTGGGGGGTCGGCAGCCATCTCCCTAGTTGTCGGCGGTATTGGAATTATGAACATTATGCTGGTGTCGGTGACGGAGCGCACCCGAGAAATTGGTCTACGCCGGGCCTTAGGAGCGAGATCGAGGGACATTCTCCAGCAGTTTCTGTGGGAATCTATCGTGCTGTCTATGGTGGGAGGAGGAATGGGAATAGCCCTGGGAGTTACGATTTCGACCCTAATCAACCTGGCTTTGGGTTGGCGCGTGGGCATTCCCCTGGATGCAGTATTAGCTTCCATAGGAGTGTGTGGGGTGGTCGGGATATTTTTTGGAGCCTATCCTGCTCAGAAAGCCTCCCAACTAGACCCCATTGCCGCTCTACGGACAAATTAACCGTAAAAACCTAGGCAAGATGCGCCGATGGATCAAACCAGGCTTAAGGCTGAATAATTATAACCAAGCGGGTGAACGGACTCGAACCGTCGACATTCAGCTTGGGAAGCTGACGTTCTACCACTGAACTACACCCGCATCAGCAACCTTAGCTAAGGAGACTTTAGCAAAGGCTTTTCGTACCCCATTATAGAACTATTTACTTCAGGGTATAGGAGGTCCTGGCTGGAGTTTCTGGATTTAGTTCGGGGGTAAGGGACTCGGAGGATTGGGGCAATCGATGCCAACGAGGGCCTAAAAAGCTATTAATCTGGTCGATATAGGTAAACAACACCGGCACCACCACCAGGGTAAGCAGGGTAGAGGTGGTAAACCCACCAATTACGGAGATCGCCATGGGACTGCGAGTTTCTCCCCCGCCCCCAGTTCCAGAGCTAGGGGCAGCATACCTGCTACGGTGGAAACCGATGTCATTAAAATTGGCCGCAACCGGGTGACCCCGGCGTCAATAGCAGCGGCCTTGCGCCCCAGACCTTCCTGTTGGGCCGTCAGGGCGTAATCCACCAATAAAATTGAGTTTTTAGTCACCAGCCCCATCAATAGCACAATGCCAATCAGGGCATAGAGTCCCATCGGTTTTTGGGTCACCAATAACCCCAATAAGGCCCCCCCAATGGACAGGGGTAAGGCAGCCATCACCGTCACCGGATGCATAAAGTTGTTGTAGAGCAATACCAGTACGGCATAGATCAGCAGAATGGCGGTGGCCAGAGCCAGGGCGAAGCGACCAAAGATTTCCTTCATGATTTCTCCGTCCCCAGCCGGTTGTTGGGTTACCCCCGAGGGCAGGTTTTTCATGGCCGGCAGTTGGTTGACCGCCGCTAGACCCTGGCCCAGGGTAATGCCCTGCAGGTTAGCTCCCAGGGTAACCTGACGGGAGCGATCCACCCGATCCAGTTGAGCTGGACCGCTGCTAAAGTTAACCTGGGCTACCGCCACCAGGGGAATTAACTCTCCGTTTTGACCAGGAACCCGTAGGGTTTGGAGGAGCTTGGGGTCATCCCGAAAAACCGGATCAATTTGAATTCGAATGGGAATCTGGCGATCGCCCAGGTTAAAATCTGCCAGATTAGCGTCACTGTCTCCCAGGGTAGCCAGGGCGGCAGTACGGGCAATGGTCTGTACCGTTACCCCCAGATCAGCAGCCCGGTCGAGATCGGGAATAATCTGTACCTCCGGTTTCACCAGGCTGGCGCTAGAACTTACATCTACCAATCCAGGGATCGATTGCATTTGCCGACTGATACTATCCGCCGCCTGTTCCAGGGCGTCAGGATTATCGCCCTTGAGTACAACGGTCAAATCCTTGCCATCCCCAGTAGCTCCCTGGGACTTAAAACTAATCCGAGCTCCAGCTACCTGCCGAAAAAGGTTACGAGCCTGATCTTGAAACTGCCACTGGGAAATAGCGCGATCGCCCTTAGGTACTAGGCGTACGTAGAGGGTAGCCTGGTTCACCTCTTCTCCCCCGCCAGAGTCAGCACCGTGGCCACCGACCGGTCTTGCCGTAACAGCTGGGTAAGCTGATTGGCGGCAGTTTCCGTCTCCTTTAGGGTTGATCCTGGGGGCAACTCAATGGCAATGGTAGATAGACCTGTGTCACTGCGATCAAACAAATTGGTAGGAATATAGGGGACCAATTGCAGACTACCCACAAAGAAAACGACCGCCAGGGCCAAGGTTACGGCCCGATGCCCTAGGGCCCACCTCAGCATCGCCCGGTAGAAACCCGGCCCTTGAGTTTGATCTGGCTCTACCTTAGTCTCAGCCTTTGGTTTTAACCAGTAGGCGGCCATAATCGGTGTTACCAGACGGGCCACGATGATGGAAAAGATTGTGGCGACTGCCACCGTTAGACCAAAGGGCTTAAAAAACTGCCCTGGAATACCTCCCATAAAGGCGACGGGCAAAAATACCACAACGATGGTAGCCGTGGAGGCCAGCACCGCCAGCCCTACCTCGGCGGTAGAGTCCAGGGTGGCCTGGTAGGGAGACTTACCCATACGGCTATGGCGCTCGACATTTTCAATTTCCACAATGGCGTCATCCACCAGATTGCCAATGGCCAGGGTAAGGGCCAGCAGGGTCATGCTGTTGAGGGTATAGCCAAACCACTGCAACACTAAAAAGGTAGGAATGATCGACAGGGGCAGGGCCATGGAAGTAATGATGGTCGATCGCCAATCCCGTAGAAACAACCCCACCACCACCACCGCCAGGGCGCACCCCAGAATCAAATCTTCAATAGAAGCCTGGTAGGACTCGCGAATATCATCGGCCCTGGTAAAAATTAAATCTACGGAAATATCCTTTGGCAGGGTTTTAGTCAACCGTTCTACAGCCACTTTTACCCCATCCTCCACGGCCACCAGGGTACTCCCAGTACTGCGGTAGATGGAGAAGGCCACCACTGACTGATTGTTAAAATAGGCTGACTGGCGTGCTTCCCGATAGCTACGGTCTACCTTACCCAGACTACTCAGGGGAACGGTACCACCCTGGGGAGGACAACCCGATAACTACGTAGGGTTGCCAGGGTAGGAGCGCTACCCAGGGTCCGAAAGCTTTGCTCCTGGTTGCCCAGATTAGCTCGACCACTGGGTAGGTTAACATTGAAGGCCCGGACCTGATCGTTTACCTGGGTGGCGGTAATACCCAGAGCATCCAGCTGTTCAGGATCGAGATCAAGACGAATTTCCGGATCTACCCCCCAACCCGCACTACGCGGGCGACCCCCTTAACGGTAAGAATTTCCTGGCTAATGGTGCGATCTACCAGATCGCTAAGTTCTTCCACTGATCGGCGATCGGAGTTAACCGCGTAGGTCATGATTACCCCGCCGCCAAACTCTAGTCGCTGCACCACCGGTTCCTGGATTCCTCCCGGTAAATCCTGACGGATCCGGGTTACCGCATCCCGAACATCGTTAGTAGCTCGATCAATATTGGTTCCGAGTAAAAAAGAAATGGATGTGGTGGACGCCCCATCCCTGACGGTGGAGGTAATTTTGTCGATATTACCCAGTCCCGCTACCGCATCTTCGACCTTCTTAGTGACCTGTTTCTCCATTTCCTCCGGGGCTGCCCCCACCTGGGCGACGGTGACGGTAACTACGGGAAAATCCACATTCGGATTGAGGTCAATACCCAGTCGGCCAAAGGCCAACAGGCCCGCCAGAGTCAGTACTAAAAATAGCACGATCACTGGAATCGGGCGACGCACAGACCAGGCGGAGATGTTCATTAGCTAGGATCAATAAGGTATCTAAATGTTAAGTTTAGCGTGAAGGTTGTAACTCTGGAGAGCCCATGGTGCAGAACCCTATGGAGTGGCAAGAGGTATCGGGTAATTGGATACTGGCGCCCGCCCGTCCCATCGCTATGCTTCATTTTTTAGGAGGTGCTTTTGTGGCCACTGCTCCCAGCCTGACCTACGGCTGGTTACTAGAAAACCTGGCCCAAGCAGGTTACCTGGTGGTTGCCACTCCCTTTTTGAATGGCTTTGACCACGAGGCGATCGCAGAAACGGTGCTAATCAACTTCCTCCAGGCCCAGGACTACCTCTACCGCTCGGTTTTACCGCCGGGAGCGGCCCTACCAGTCTACGGCTTGGGCCATAGTATGGGCTGTAAGCTCCATCTACTGATTAATAGTCTTTGGGAAGTGGAACGGAGGGGTAATATCTACATCAGCTTTAACAACTATCCGGCCCAGGCAGCAATTCCCCTATGGGAACAACTGGGACAGCTTAACCCCAGCCTTAGTCTAGAATTTACTCCCTCGCCCCCGGCCACCCTGGCCTTGATTGCAGAGGACTATCCCGTTAGCCGTAATTTACTGATTAAGTTTCGTAATGACAACCTGGATCAAACCCGATCCCTTTCAGAAGTTCTGGTAGGACGATTTCCCCACTCAACAGCAGTGCGGATTCTGCCAGGCACCCACACCACCCCCATTGCCCAAGATATAGCCTGGCAACCAGGGCAGAGCTTCACTCCCCTGGACGCCCTGGGGCAGTTTCTTAAGCAAGAATGGTATCGTGACCTGCAACAACTCAAAAAGGACCTGGTGCGGTGGCTGGGGTCACCTCCCCAGGATGGCTAGCGGTCCCTTGGGGATCGAGAATGACTCTGTACAGGGTTCGGCGAAAGTCTAAGGATAGATAGCGCTGACGCAGATCTTCCCAGCCCTGGAGAGCACCGTGGCGATCGGCCTCAGTAATCTGGTGTAGTTCCGCCGTAATTCCTGGCCGGTCTACCTGGTGAGCCATTAGATCTCTGAAAACATAAATATCTTGAACGGTGCCCAGGTTATCTTGCCAGATCTTCAGTTCTTGGATCCAGGTATGAAAGAAGGGTCCATAGAATGAACTAAAAAATTCGGCCTGATAGCGTACGTGTTTGCAAAGTTTACGCAAATTATGAAGGGTTTGGCGAGCCGAGATCGAGCTTTCCAGATCGCCCACTAACCAACCAGGGTGGAGGAGTAATTTGCTAAGCAACGGATTGAGTAAATCTGGCAATACCAGAGCTAAGGGCAGATCCCCCATGGGCTCAAAACGGGGAGACCGCAACCATTTTTCGTAGGCCTCTTTGATCTGCCGATAGGCAGCACTGGCCAAGCAGGTCCTGACCTTTACCAGGATCAGCAGGCGGCGCTGCTTTAGGGTTTTTAGGGTTTGCCGGAGAAGCCGCTGCTCCTTCTGGCTACGAAGGCGCTGGCCATAGTCAGTTTGAATTGTGGCAATTTGGACATCCAGGTCACGTAATTGCCCCAGGGTTTGAGCGATCGCTCGAATCGATTTAGCCTGAGCCCGTTTCGGTAACTTGATCACCGGCTTAAACACCTGTAAAGCGGTGCGTAGCCGCCGGGACCCTACCCGCATCTGATGCAGATACTCGGGGTCTTGGTCCGCCAGTACTCCGAGCTCCTGATCGGTCATATGGTAGTATTGCTCAGCGATTATGCCATAGGCATACTTTGCTATGTTTTGGCTGATATCCTGTTCAGCCAGCTCTAGGGTAACTAGCTTCTGGGGTTGTAGTTCTAGAGTCATGGTGTGTTCTCCAGGCCTCCTAACTTTTAGTTTAGGTTGCCCTCCCTGCTCCCAGCAGACCTTGAAACGATTGTTCACAGCGGTTCTACCCTCCCTGAAGCGATTGTCGAAAGCTCGCCTCTACCCCTCTCTGCATGGCTAGGGCCAAATTGATAGGGAGCCTTGATCCTTTAGCAGAGGTATAACCTACCCCCAAAAAACTATCCGCCCTTACCAGGGTAAGGGCGGTCTAGTCGGATCTTCAGTTAAACCTGACTGCCGGGAGGAACCCAAACCAGTCGGCTACAAAAGTATTGATTGCTTCAGGAGCTAACTGAATTAAAGTACAGCCCCGGCGCACAGTCGGCCTACATTAACCTGAAGACCCACACGTTTACTACTCTCTTGCATGGGCATCACCTCCTGAGTTCTAAAGGGTACAATGGGTTAATCTGCTGAGTACTCAACATTGAATGTACCATAGCACAAAATAACCGTGGTGGTGTCCAATCTGGTTAGGGCAATCAAGGATCCATTTAGACCCAGCATCTAACCGATAATTTCTATCCTGATTTTGATCAGAATTAGGATTCTCGATCCATTTACTACGCTAAGGCCGCCCTGCCTATCCTGAGCTCTATTCCATGTCTATTCCCTTACCCCTTACCCTACCGGCGATCGCCCTCGATCCCCTACTCCGCACCTGGCTTCAGGAGGATATTGGCCGGGGCGATTGGAGTACGGCTGGTTTAGGGCCGATTGGGGCGCGATCGCTCCAGGCCGAATGGGTGGCTAAGGCCCCAGGCATCATTGCCGGGCTGCCGGTAGCGGCGCGGGTCTTTGCCCTGTTGGAGCCTGGGATCGAGTTTGAGGCCCTGGTGGCCGAGGGAGAACCCTGTGGGGCTAACTGCCCCATCGCCCGTCTCAGCGGCTCCCTGGCCAGCCTGCTGATGGGGGAACGGGTGGCCCTTAACCTGGTCATGCGTCTGAGCGGTATTGCCACCGCCACCCGCCAGTACGTGGAGGCCCTGGCTAATTACTCCAGTCAATTTGTCGATACTCGCAAAACTACCCCTGGCCTGAGAATTCTAGAAAAGTACGCCAGCCGGGTAGGGGGAGCGATCAACCATCGCCTGGGGTTAGACGATGCGGTAATGCTGAAGGACAACCACATCGCCGCCGCCGGAGGAATACAGGCAGCGGTAGAGCAGGTCCGCCAGACCATGCCCTACCCCTTAGCCTGGAAGTAGAGGTCAGTACCCTGGCCCAGGTGGAGGAGGCTCTCACCTGCACTATAGACATTATCATGCTGGACAATATGGCCGTAGAAACCATGGCCACAGCGGTCCAGCGTTTACGGCAAGCTCAGCCTAATTTAAAAGTCGAAGCCTCAGGCAACGTTAGCTTGGCCACCCTGGGACCGATCGCCGCCACCGGTGTAGACTTTATTTCTAGCAGTGGCCCGATCACCCGTTCAACCTGGTTAGATTTAAGTATGCGCTTGGTGATCTAGGCCATTAGTGAAAGCTAAACTATCCTTGTAGACTTATTGAAACTCTAGATCAGCCTGGCAACGGAGTACTGGAGACCATGATTATCACTACCAGCCCCACGGTGGAGGGCCACCCGATTCGAGAATACTGTGGTCTGGTGAATGGCGAAGCGATTTTGGGGGCCAATATTTTTAGAGATTTCTTTGCCAGTATTCGAGATATCGTCGGGGGGCGATCGGGAGCCTACGAAAAATCTCTACAGGAAGCCCGTCGTACCGCCATTCAGGAGATGGTGCAGGCGGCCCAAGCGGTGGGGGCCGATGCCATCATTGGGGTAGATATCGATTACGAATCCATTGCCATGGGTAATGGCGGCACTATGCTGATGGTGGCCGCCAGTGGCACAGCGGTGCGCTTAAGTTAGGCCAGTGGTCACCCAGGTCTCAGGAAAGCAGCTGGCGGCCTGGCGAAACCAGGCCCGAGCCCAGGCCCGTTCCACTGGGGTTGACCCCGAGGAGGTAGATTGGTTGTTACAGGCCCTCAGTCCCCTCGACTCCTGGTCTCTCAAATTAGGTCCTCTGGCAGAAACACCGGCCATTGCCCTGGCCATTCCCCTGGCAGAACTGGAGCAACGCTGGCAGCAACGACTGGAACAACGAGTACCCGTACAGTACCTGGCGGGGCAAGTACCCTGGCGAGACTTTACCTTGCAGGTGACTCCGGCGGTGTTAATTCCTCGCCCCGAGACAGAGTTAATCATTGATCTGGCGGTGGCGGCTAGTCAAGAGGTCCCGGCCCTGGCCCAGGGCCTCTGGGCGGATCTGGGCACCGGTAGTGGAGCTATTGCCCTGGGGTTAGCTCGCGCCTTTCCTAAGGCGACGATTTTAGCAGTGGACCAGAGTGGGGCGGCCCTGGCGGTGGCTAAGGCGAATGCCCAGGCCCTAGGCTATGGCGATCGCATCCGCTTTTACCAGGGGTCCTGGTTTACGCCCCTGGCTGCCTATCGGGGTCACCTTAACGCCCTGGTGGCCAATCCCCCCTATATTCCCTCTGGTTTGCTACCCAGCCTACCCCCTGAGGTGATTAGTCACGAACCTCAATCCGCCTTAGATGGGGGCATAGATGGGCTAGCAGCAATTGCTAGTCTGGTGGCAGAGGCCCCTACCCACTTGGCAGCGGGAGGCTTGTGGCTGGTGGAAATGATGCAGGGTCAGGGACCGGCGGTCAGGGCGCTACTGGAGGCTAACGGTAGCTACCGGGATATTCAGGTGCAGTTGGACCTGGCGGGGCGCGATCGCTTTACCCTGGCCTGGTGCCGGTCGCCACTGGCAACCAAACCACAAACACCGTACCCGGCCCTCGGTTAAATTCCTGGGGGATTGCCGACAACCACTGCTCCACTGGGGCCGGACTGATCAGGGTCAACTGCCCTCCCATGGCGGTGACCAGATCCTGTACAATAGCCAGACCCAAGCCCGTCCCAGGAATCGTCCCCTGGGCTTGCACTCCCCGGTAGTGGCGATCAAACACCTGCCCCTGATCCTGAAGGGGAATACCAGGTCCCGTATCCCCAACGGCAATCCCCTGAAATAATTGGTCTTCCAGTTGTTGTTCCAAGCCAGCCCGTAACCAAATCAAGGCCCCGTCCGGAGCGTACTTAAGGGCGTTATCCAACAAATTACTTACCACCTCCCCCAGGGCCGATCTATCCATCCATACCGCCGGTAAAGCTTCCGGCACCTCTGCCTGTAGCTGCAAGCCCCGATCCTGGGCGATCGCCTGGGCCGATTGCCATAGGGGCGCTACAACGGTCAGGAGAGGTGCGGATACGAAATGGAGCGATCGCTTCAAACCCTGATAATTGGGGCTAGTCAGATCCACCCCAGCCGGGCCAGTCGCTTCTATAGCCGCCTGCCCATCATCGGTCAGCCCCTTGACTGCTGGGGCTGGTGGCAACAGCCAACCTACCGCCGAACTCACCCCAGGGGCTGGATAGAGTTCGGCATCCAGGCTACTTAGGGTCTGATCAAAATTTTCTGCCAGATCCGCCAACCGTCCACTTTCTCGCACAATTCCGTCAGCTATAGACTGATTCGGATCTTCAGGACCAAGACGTTTACTGAGCAACTTGCCAAAGGTCCGCAGGGCCGTAAGGGGGTTACGAAATTGGTGCAGCAGATCGTGAAAGACCTCCGATTGGTCAGCCTGACGATGGTACTGTCGTTGTAACTGTTGCTGCAACCATTGACCTCGTTGATCCATCACCCAGGCCAGGGTCAAGGTATTAGCCACCTCTTCCCCCTGTTGCCAGTCATCCCGACTCCAGGTCGGACTATCACGGGTACTAACAATTACCCCCAGGGCCACTCCTTCATGAACCAGGGGTAGAACCAGGGGAGGCACTGTAGCCCCAGAAGTTTCCGATCCAGCCCCGGCTCTGGCCGGCAAAGTGACTGGTTGTGCCGCCTCGCCAATTCCCTGATCGGTCACAGCAGAAGCGTTAGCCACCGGGTCTACATGGAGATGGCCCAAGGAATTCGGGTCCCAAACCTCAAATCCCTGCCCCACCGGAACCACCTTGCCAGAGGTGTCGACCGGGTTGAAACCCAACCAGGGATCAATGGTTTCCGGGTAGGCTACTAGGGGCACCAGGGCAATCTGAGAAGAGTTAGCCCCATGGTCCGCCAGATAAACCACTGTGGAAGCAGCCCCCAGAGCCCGAGCGAGCAACATCACCTGGGATCGACAAAGGGCAATAAATTCTGCACTGGCAACAGTCATAATTAGGAGACCAACTGACAATTATCTCGAGAAACAATTTAAAGTTTTGTCAACTTTTTAACAGTTCTGTGGGGCCAGGCTTGCCAATATAGGCTGAATTCCTTTTGCCTAGGGGTTTTAGGGGCAAAAAACCGGATTTTTAAAAGAAGTTGAAATTCTCATTTTAAGTCGATATACTTGGTCTGTTACAAGGATTTGTAACTAAAACTACATCGAAATATCCAGAGAGAGGGAGGGAGGCCACTTGGCAAGGAGACGCAAGCGTAAGAGCCGCCGTCGACTAGAAGGTCGCCGTATATTAGAAGCTGTTCCTCAGTATAGTATTGAGAGCGGCGATGAAAAACCTGTAACTGCAGCTAGAAACTTTATCCACTCCGAAGGTATTGCTCCTCCAGCCTTGTTGCTGGTGAAGCGTAACGAGCATACCACTGATCGATACTTCTGGGCGGAAAAAGGATTATTCGGGGCTCAATACGTCGAAGAAAATCATTTTCTTTTTCCCAGTTTGCGTGTCTTATTGGGTGAAGAGCAAGATATATCTGCAGTAGTCCACTAAGGTTATTTTTAAGTATCAAGGATAGTCTGGTCTGTAATGGCCTCTCCTTGAGTTATTAGAGCCGGTTTTACGCCGGCTTTTTTATTTTGATTTCTAGCGTAGACCGCAATAAAACTTAAACTTTATGCGGCTATAGGACGGCTACAGTCGTAGTACTCTGATCAGCAATAGGCCTTAAATAATTGATTTTGAAGAGGACATTATCTATGGTTCAACGCAATTCTAAGGTTCGTATTCTCCGCAAAGAATCCTACTGGTATCGGCAAGTAGGTACGGTTGCCACTATTGATCAAAGTGGCATCAAGTATGCTGCGGTGGTGCGCTTTGACACGGTTAACTACTCAGGGGTCAACACCAATAACTTTGCTTTGTCTGAGTTAGAAGAAGTAAAATAACCTAAAGGTAAGTAGGGACGTTGGCAGGATTAACACCGAGTTAGTTAATCAATAGGGTGGAAATTTCTCTCGCGTCCCTGATTTTATTGCTCAGTATAGTGCCCGAATTACCTGAAGTCGAAACTGTATGTCGGGGCCTGAATCGGGTCACCTTAGGGTTGCCTATCCGGGGTAGTCAAATCTTACTTGACCGCAGTCTCGCCTACCCAAAGGAAGTCGAATTATTTACCTATGGGTTAGTAGGAAAAACTTTAAAAATCTGGCAACGCCGAGGTAAGTACCTGCTGGCTGAGATTGCTAATCCCAATGGAACCGCTGGTGGCTACCTGGGGATCCACCTACGGATGACAGGACAACTACTCTGGCTGGACCCAATTACTCCCCTCACTGCCCACTGCCGTGTACGCCTATTTTTAGGAGTTGATCGAGAGCTACGTTTTGTAGACCAGCGAACCTTTGGCCGTATCTGGTGGGTGCCCCCGATCAAACCATCCCATCTGTAATAACTGGACTCCAGAGTCTGGGACCAGAACCCTTTGATCCGGAGTTCAGTCCTACCTATCTGCAGCAGCGATTTCGGACCAGTCAGCGTCCGATTAAAAATGCCTTGCTTGATCAGCATTTAGTAGCGGGGATTGGTAATATCTATGCCGATGAAGCCCTATTTCTCAGTGGTATTCGCCCCCCGACACCAGCCCAGCGCCTGGGTCTGCAACGGCTAGCCCGGTTGCATGGATCGATTCAGTCTGTGCTAACCACCAGCATTCAGTCAGGCGGCACCAGTTTTAGTGACTACCGCGACATTTACGGCGTTAACGGCAACTATGGAGGTGTGGCCTGGGTCTACGACCGGGAAGGCTTACCCTGCCGGATATGTCAAACTCTAATTCGACGGTTAAAGTTGGCTGGGCGATCGGCCCACTACTGCCCCCATTGTCAACGCTAGGGTTGAGCCCTAGACTCAAGACCGCTAGGATAATAGCATTTGTAGTTAACTAAGGGAAAACTATGGCTGTAGCGCTGAAACGGGGTGATCTGGTACGGGCTCTTCGGGACAGGCTGGAAAACAGCCTGGAAGCCAAGGCTAGCGA
Source organism: Nodosilinea sp. LVE1205-7 (assembly GCA_041879365.1). Taxonomy (GTDB): domain Bacteria; phylum Cyanobacteriota; class Cyanobacteriia; order Phormidesmidales; family Phormidesmidaceae; genus Nodosilinea. The sequence continues at coordinate 1,542,056 of CP089923.1, forward strand.
TAGTCGCCTGCCCTCCTATTTGTTCGAAACCCGGGGAGAAATTATGGATATTCGCGAAGACTACGCCCTGGTAAAGTTTGGTTATGTCCCTACCTCCAATATCTGGCTGCGTCTGGACCAACTGGAAAAGTTTTAGGATAGCTATGGAAGCCTTTTCTCCGATTCCTCCTGAGTGGACTGATCGGGCCAACCATACCCTGCAGTTTTGCTGTCCTGGCTGCGGTGCTGCCAGTGGTCAAGCAGTAGCTGTTTGGATCAATCGTAGAGCCCCAGTCTACCGTGAAGGACAGGGCCGTCAATGGCAGGAGTTTTACCTCTGTGGCCAGTGTCAAACCGCCTGGTGGGCCTGGAGTAGCGATCGCCCGCCCACCTACTCCAGCAATCCAGAATATCAGGAACAGTAGCGATGGCCGCCATCCATGTGCTGGGTAGCCTGAATATGGACCTGGTTTGCTACAGCCCTCGTTTGCCCCAACCAGGGGAAACTATTTTAGGTAGCCAGTTTGAAACCTTGCCAGGAGGTAAGGGGGCAAACCAGGCTGTAGCTGCTGCCCGTCTGGGTGTGGCTACCTATCTGGTGGGTCGGGTAGGCCGGGATAACTTTGGCGATCGCCTGATTGAGGCTGCCAGGACCGCTGGTGTTAACTGCCAGGGGATAAATCAAGATCATCACAGGCCCACTGGGGTAGCTACTGTTGTGGTAGACCAGCAAGGACAAAACCAAATAGTAGTAGTTCCCGGTGCCAATGGTGAGGTCGGAGAGCTAGAGTTACAGATCCTCGCAGATCGGCTGCAACCTGGAGATTTACTCCTTCTGCAGTTAGAGATTCCACTGCAAACGGTGACAGCGGCAGCAGCCTTGGGTCGGCGGCGGGGTATACGGGTTATGCTGGATCCAGCGCCAGCTCCGACTAATCTGCCGGAACACTTCTATGCTGAGCTGCATCTGATTACCCCAAATCAAACTGAAGCCAGCCAGTTGGTAGGATGGTCAGTGCAGGATCCAGGTAGCGCCCTCCAGGCAGCCCGAGCCTTACAGCAGCGGGGGGTGGAAACGGCCATCGTCAAACTCGGGGAAGGCGGAGTGGTGGTAGCCAGCCAGGAAATCGACTTTTACCAACCCGCTCTAGCTGTAAACGTAGTCGATACGGTGGCGGCAGGAGATGCCTTCAATGGGGGTCTGGCGGTAGCCCTGGCGGAGGGTAAGCCCCTGATAGAGGCGGTCAGCTTTGCTACTGCCCTAGCAGCCTACACAGTTACCCAACCAGGGGCCCAAACTGCTATGCCGGAGAGACCGCCGTTTCAGCATTGGCTGGAAGGTCAGAGCTTACCTCCCAGCCAGGTGCTTACCTCTGCCTAGGGAGCCTCGGTCTGGTCATCAATCAACAGATCATCGTCCATGTCCAACATCGCCAATTCCTCCGCCATGACGGAAAAGTCATCTTCTTCCTCGGCGGCGGCGGTGGATCGGTGATCCTCGCGCTCCTCAATAGATAGACCACCAATCATTTCATCATCAGCGAGCATACTCAGCCCCGATTCCATATCGTAGGTACGAGCGGTGCGATCATCTAGCACTACATCCTGGAGCATCATATCGTCATCCAGGATGGCTGAGTCGTAAGCCGGATCAACTTCTAGGGCAGGGGAATCTTCGTAGGCATTGTAGCCCGTACCGGCTGGAATCAACCGTCCGATAATCACGTTTTCCTTTAGGCCCCGCAGCCAGTCAGACTTACCCTCAATGGCAGCTTCGGTCAGCACCCGGGTGGTTTCCTGGAAACTAGCCGCCGAAATAAAGCTATCGGTGTTTAAGGATGCCTTGGTAATCCCCAACAAAACGGGCGTATACTGAGCCGGAGCACCGCCGGTAATGGACATAGCCTCGTTCACCTGCTCAACCTGGTAAATTTCCACCAATTCCCCTGGCAACATAATAGTGTCACCGCCATCATCAATGCGGCACTTTGAAGACATCTGGCGGACGATTACTTCCGTATGCTTGTCGGAAATATCAATCCCTTGGGACTGGTACACCGACTGCACCTCATTCACCAGGAAAGACTGTACCTGTTGCAGACTGGCCATGGCCGCATCGTGAATACCCTGGCCCAGACTGAGATGATAGTCAAAAAACACCTCCAAAATCTCGTGGGGATTAGCGGGGCCATCGGTCAGATGCTCGGCGGTGCTCACCACCTGACCATCGGACACAATTACATTCTGACCAGGACTGATGGGATAATCAGTCACCACACCGTCTTCTTCAATTACCTTAACTTCTACAGTCTCATCCTCTCCGTAAACCACCTGGGCTGTACCTGGGCGGCGAGCTAACACACAGGCTTCCTTGGGCTTACGGGCCTCTAGCAGTTCTTCAATCCGGGGTAACCCCTGAATAATATCGCCGGTTTTAGCCCGCTCAAACACTAGTAACACCAGGTTATCCCCCCGTTGCACCAGGTCTCCATCCTCAATATGGAGAACGGCTCCGGTAGAGACCCGATAGGGACGGGCTAGGCGGAGTGTCACACTACTGGAGTCGATGGCCGTGACTTCTCCCGACTCATCACAGATAATGCCAGGTGCCAATTCGTTCTCTGCGACCACCAGATCCCCCACTTGGAGGGAAGAGGACTGCCCCTGCAATGCTACCTGGATGCGATCGGACTGCCGCACCACCAGTAAGCGTCGAGCTGCTTCCTGGCCGGACCGAATTCCCCGCACCTCACCTGATTCTTTACACTTAATTTCGGTGCGGGCCAGAATAGCCCCCGGGGCGATCTGCTGACCATCTTCCACCAACAGGCTAGTAACCGTACTACCTTGGGTTTGGTCAGCCGCCACATCGCGACGAACCACCTGGGTTTCCAGAACAACCATTTGCAGACGCATCAGTTCAGCATCGGTCTCATCGGGTACCAGCTCAATGTCCGCTACCACATGGGGGGCTTCGTCTTCAATATCGAGCACCAACTGGGTACGCAATAACTCTACTCCATCTACTGACTTAACCCGTTCCCCATCTTTAAAGGAAACCCGTTGAACAGCCCGTAGTTTAATAGAACTAATGGCGTCCGCTGAGGAGCCCTGACTGGGTACCGACGGCTCGTCAGGTACGGTATATTCTTCCACCGGACGCAGCAAAATAGCCGGTCCTTCCGGAGTCTCAACATATTCGACATAGCGCAGAGCGGTAGCTGTCAAGCCAGGCATGACGTCTTCACCAGCGGTGACAATTGTACCGTCGCGCTCCATCACTTCCTCTGGTCCATCCACCATATGGATTTCCCCAGGTTTAATCAGAATCTCCCGTAAAATGTCATTTTTCTGAGTAACTTCAACAACGCCACTGTTTTGACAGAAAATATCTTTGACAATTTCTGTGCCAGCTTCGACGTACTGACCATCCTCCACGATCAACAGAGAAATATCTTTGTTGACCTCATGGGCTTCCTCGGGAATCCACAGCAGGGTACCGCCCTGAACGACTTCGTAGCCCTGCTTACCCTTACCCTTTTTAGCCACCTCTATACCCGAGAATTTGACAATTCCTCCGGTTTGGGTTTGATAGTGGTCGTCCTCTAGTTCAGCAATTACTTGGCCGCTGGTGACCTTGGCCCCAGGGGTAGCAATTAGGGAAAACCGTTGGCCATAGGCGGTCTCAATGAAATAGTGTTCCCGTCCCTGTCCCTGTTCCTTACGCACATGGGCCTGGTCAAGGATAACGGAAGCGGTAATAATTTCCACCTCCCGACTACCCTTGTCATCCTCTGAACCGGGCAGTCGCACTAAACCACCCCGCTCTGTGGTCAGTTTAGTGGCCGCCAGGGTATCACCTGCCTGAACGTAATCTCCATTGCTAACAACGGGTTCAGCTCCAGGCAGGAGGTTATACACATCCCCTGACAGAACCCACAGCAGGCCTCCCCGTTGGGCCAGGCGGGTGGTGTTACCCTGGCGATCGGTACGTTCTTCCTGCACTAGACCGTCAAATTTAACTTCGCCAGCCAGGTCAGAGGTAACGTCTTTGGTGGCTTTTTCGGTAACTTTACGGGTACGACCTGCGGAGGGCAGCTCTGCCAACAGTTGTTCCTTGCTAACGGTGTCACCATCATTAACGAATAAAATAGTACCCTGGGGCAGACTTTCGCTTTGGTTTTTACCGCTACCTTCAATCACCAGGTCAGCGTTAGACTCTAGCATCAGCGCGTCTTCACCGTAGCGAGTCCGAAAGGGACGGGTCTTGAAGCGTTTAGACATACGGACCACGCCGCTTTTGCCAGCCTTGATCCGGGGCGCTATTTCACCGGTGAAGGTGCCCCCAGTGTGAAAGGTTCGCATGGTCATCTGAGTACCGGGCTCGCCGATGGACTGGGCGGCGATAATGCCCACCGCTTCTCCCAGATCGACCAGTTCTGAGTGAGCCAGACTCCAGCCGTAGCACAGCCGACAGACGGAGCGGGTAGCCTCACAGGTCAGAGGCGATCGCACCAGTACCTCTTCCACCCCAGCCTTAACCAGAGCCTCAGCAATCTCCGGGGAAATCGCCTGATTCTTCTCCAGCAAAACTTCACCGGTTTCAGGATGGATCACATCCTTACCGACTACCCGACCCAGCAGCCGACTTTCCAGGGGAATCAACACCCGCTCTCCATCGGTCATACTGCGCAGGGGAATCCCTCGAGTAGTACCGCAATCCTGTTCTCGAATAATCACATCCTGGGATACATCCACCAGACGGCGGGTTAAATATCCCGAGTCTGCCGTGCGCAGCGCCGTATCCACCAGTCCCTTTCGGGCGCCATAGGAAGAAATTACGTACTCAGTCACCGTCAACCCTTCCCGGAAGTTGGTTTTGATCGGCAGGTCAATAATTTCCCCTTGGGGATTGGCCATTAACCCCCGCATGCCCACCAACTGACGGACCTGAGAGATATTACCACGGGCCCCAGAAAAGGCCATCATGTAAACGGAGTTGAGAGGATTATTTTCCTTGAAATTGCGAACCACTTGGTCCTTGAGTTCTTCACTGGTGTCATTCCAGGTGTCAATTACCTTAGTGAGGCGCTCCACTTCGGTGATTTCACCCCGGGTATAGCGTTCTTCCGTGGCCCGAATATCTTCCTCCGCCGCCGCTAGGAGTTGGCGCTTTTCCTGGGGCACCTGCAGATCTTCCACGCTAATCGATACCCCCGCCCGGGTGGCGTACTTAAAACCCAGGTCCTTAATACGGTTAGCCATTTGAGCGGTACGAGCGGTACCGTAATGGGTAAAGGACCAGGAAATTAGCTTCTTTAGCTGCTTTTTATCGATAATACGATTGCGAAAAATCATTGAAGATTGAGTCGACCCGTGTTCCGCCATAGGTTTTGCCCTTCTGTGATGTGTTGCTCTGCCTTACCTGTGTCCTGCCAGTTGGCTGGCCTTTATCTAGCCAGCGATCGCCTCTAATACTGCCTTGTTGTAGATAATTCGGCCTGGAGTCGTTTTAATGTACTGGGAAATCAAATTACCCTGAGCATCCAGTCGAATCCGGCGATCGGAGTAGACTTCGGTCACCGTCCCATCTTCGGCTTCAGTCCGCTCTGCCACGGTAGAGCTGGGTTTATCGGACTCCACCTGTCCATCAAAGCGCAGCCACACCTGGGCATGGAGATCCACCAATCCCTGTTCAAAGGCCATAATGGCATCATCCAGGCTGGCGAAGTAGCGACCTTCCCCCTTGGTAGCATTGGGATTTTCAGCCGTCAGATAATAACAGCCCAACACCATGTCCTGACTGGGGGTAATAATTGGTTGCCCCGTCGCTGGCGACAATACATTATTAGAAGCCAACATCAAGAGTCTGGCTTCCGCCTGGGCCTCCAGGGAAAGGGGCACATGCACAGCCATTTGATCCCCGTCAAAGTCAGCGTTAAAGGCCGGACAGACCAGGGGATGGAGTTGAATAGCGCGACCCTCCACCAGAATCGGTTCAAAGGCCTGAATACCTAGCCGGTGTAGGGTGGGAGCCCGGTTCAACATAACCGGATGGCTTTCAATCACCTCTTCCAGAACATCCCATACACTGGGTTCCTGGTTGAGAATCATTTTCTTGGCTGCCTTAATGTTATTGACCAGCCCCTGGCGAATTAAACGATGAATTACAAAGGGTTGAAACAGCTCAATTGCCATTTCCCGGGGTAAACCACACTGATGTATTTGCAGTTTGGGTCCTACCACAATCACAGAACGACCGGAATAATCGACCCGTTTACCTAATAGATTTTGGCGAAAGCGTCCCTGCTTACCTTCAATAATGTCGGAGAGGGATTTAAGCGGACGGTTATTTGCCCCACTACGGTTCGACCCCGACGACCGTTATCAATTAAGGCGTCCACCGCCTCCTGCAGCATCCGCTTTTCATTGCGGACAATAATTTCTGGTGCCAGGATCTCCTGCAAACGAGCCAGACGATTATTACGGTTAATCACCCGACGATAAAGATCGTTAAGATCTGAAGTCGCAAAACGCCCGCCATCCAGCTGCACCATAGGCCGCAAATCGGGAGGAATAACTGGAATGATATCCAGCACCATCCACTCGGTTTTGGAACCAGTGGCAATAAAATTATCGATTACCCGCAACCGCTTAATTAACTTAGCCCGCTTCTGGCCCTTGGAATTAGCAATGTCCTCCCGTAGCTTTTCCGCCACAGTATCTAAGTCCATATCCTTGAGCAATTGCTGCAAGGCCTCAGCACCAATCCCCACTTCGATACCGGCCAGTTCAGTATCCTCATCGTAGAGCTGGTCCTCAATTTCAATCCACTGATCTTCGGTCAGCAGTTGCTTGTAAGTAAGATTCTCGGCATTACCCGGATCCAATACTACGTAGGCATTAAAGTAAACAATCTGTTCCACATCCCGCAGGGGCATGTCCAGCAGAATGGCAATATAGCTGGGAATTCCCTTCAGGTACCAGACATGGGCAACGGGAGCGGCTAGCTTGATATAACCCATGCGATGACGGCGCACTCGGGATTCCGTTACCTCTACACCGCAGCGCTCACAGACAATACCGCGATGACGCACCCGCTTATATTTACCGCAATGGCATTCCCAGTCCTTAGCAGGACCAAAAATACGCTCACAGAAAAGACCATCCATTTCTGGCTTCAGCGTACGGTAGTTAATGGTTTCGGGTTTGGTCACCTCCCCCACCACCTGACCATTGGGTAGGGTACGTTCACCCCACTGACGAATCCGTTCTGGGGATGCTAATCCAATTTTGACGTAGTCAAATCGCTGTTCTAGCTTGGGCATGCTGGGTGTCTTCCTTATAGGAGGGCGCAATCAACTGGGTAGAATAATTCAAAGAATCGGATGGGGACGGTGGAGAAACCCGGTTCTCTCAAGTATCCGCTTCAAGTCATGGCAGATAGGGTGATTCACCAACCCTATTCATCAATATCTTCGCCATCCTCCCTAGCAATAGACTCGTAGGTGGGACGAGAAGGAGCCCGACGAACATTTACATCGGCCATCAAATCTACCTCAACATCTCGACTGGTGCCATCTTCGCGGGTTTCTACCTTACGGACAGCAATGTCTAAACACAGAGATTGCAATTCCCGCATCAACACCTTAAAGGACTCAGGGGTACCGGGGCGAGGAATAGACTTACCCTTAACAATGGCATTGAGAGCTTCGTTACGCCCTTGCATATCGTCAGACTTCACCGTCAGTAGTTCTTGCAGGGTGTAGGCTGCTCCAAAGGCTTCCAAGGCCCACACCTCCATTTCCCCGAAACGCTGACCACCTTGCTGAGCTTTGCCCCCCAAGGGCTGCTGGGTAACCAGAGAGTAAGGACCGGTAGAGCGAGCGTGAATTTTATCGTCCACCAAGTGCACTAGCTTCAGCATATAGGCTTTACCGACAGTCACCGCGCGATCGAAGGGCTCACCAGTCCGGCCGTCAAAGACCTGGATTTTACCCGGATCCTGAGGATTGAAGATCCAGTCTTCACCTGTCACCTGGCGGGCCTCCATCAGTTTGCCGTGGGTAGAGTTGCGGGAGGCCTCTTCACCATACATCTCATCAAAGGGGATCACCTTAAAGCGAGCATTCAGGTTCTCCGCAGCCCAACCTAGTAAGCACTCGAACACCTGGCCCACGTTCATACGGGAGGGCACCCCGAGAGGGTTAAGCACAATATCCATCGGTGTACCGTCCGGCAGGTAGGGCATGTCCTCAATCGGTAAAATCCGGGAGATGATGCCTTTGTTACCGTGGCGTCCAGCCATCTTATCACCCACCTGGATTTTCCGTTTCTGGGCAACGTAAACCCGCACCACCATGTTGGCCCCTGGCGGTAGTTCGTCTCCCTGTTCCCGGGTAAATACCCGCACATCCACTACCCGGCCCTTTTCGCCGTTGGGTACCCGCAAGGAATTGTCTCGCACATCTCGAGCCTTTTCACCGAAGATAGCCCGCAGTAACTTTTCTTCGGGAGGCTGATCCGCCTCCCCTTTAGGAGTAACCTTACCCACTAAAATATCGCCAGATTCTACCCAGGCCCCAATCCGAATAATTCCGCTTTCATCCAGGTGACGCAGAGCATCTTCCCCCACGTTGGGAATTTCCCTGGTGATCTCTTCTGGCCCCAGCTTGGTTTGACGCGCTTCAATTTCAAACTTTTCGATGTGAATAGATGTATATACATCGTCGTAGACTAAGCGCTCACTAAGCAAAATCGCATCTTCGTAGTTATAGCCTTCCCAGGGCATATAGGCCACCAAGACGTTTTGACCCAGGGCTAATTCACCTCCTTCGGTGGCAGAGCCATCGGCCAAAATCTGACCACTCTGAACCTGATCACCTGGAAATACGATGGGGCGCTGATTCAGGCAGGTATCCTGGTTAGAACGTTGGTACTTTTGCAATTCGTACTCGTGCAGAGCCCCCTGGGGATCCCGCACCTTAATCCAGTCTGCATCCAGGGATTCCACTATACCGTCACTGCGGCTGATAATTACCATACCGGAGTCACGGGCGGCCTGGGCCTCTAATCCGGTGCCCACCAGGGGCCGCTCAGGCTTTAGTAGCGGCACCGCTTGACGCTGCATGTTGGATCCCATCAAAGCCCGGTTAGCGTCATCATGTTCCAGGAAGGGAATCAGAGAGGTCGCCACTGAAATAATCTGTACAGGGGAAACCGCTACGTAGTCTACTTCGCTCGAATCGGTAGTGGTAAAGTCTTGACGATAACGCACCGGTACAGTGCTACCAAGAATATAGCCTTCTGCGTCGGTGGCAATATCTCCGGGAGCCACCCTCAGGTCATCCTCTTCGTCGGCGGTCATATATATAGGCTTTTGGTCCTTTCTGACCCGGCCATTTTCCGCCTTAAAAAAGGGCGTTTCAATAAAACCAAACTGATTTACCCGGGCATGGGTGGCCAGGGAACCAATTAACCCAGCGTTAGGACCTTCCGGAGTCTCGATTGGACAAATACGACCATAGTGAGAAGGATGAATATCCCGCACAGCAAAACCCGCCCGCTCCCGGGTGAGTCCACCTGGCCCCAGAGCACTGATGCGGCGTTTGTGGGTCAGTTCTGCCAGAGGATTGGTTTGATCCATAAATTGGGACAACTGACTGGAGCCAAAAAACTCCTTAATAGCCGCCACTAGGGGCTTGGGGTTGACGAGAGAGGCAGGGGTAAGGGCATCGGCATCGGAAACGGTCATCCGTTCTCGAATAATGCGTTCCAAACGGTTCAAACCCACCCGCACCTGATTTTGCAGCAGTTCCCCTACCGATCGCACCCGACGGTTACCCAGGTGATCGATATCATCCACACTGCCAATGTCAAATTCCAGATTAATTAGGTAATCAATCGCCGTTAAGATGTCGACTGGCGTTAATACCCGAGTGGTATCGGGCACATTCAACCGCAACTTACGATTCAATTTATAGCGCCCCACCCGGCCCAGATCGTAGCGCTTGGGATCATGAAAACGAGAGTAAAGCAACTGCTCGCCTCCAGCCACCGTTGGTGGTTCCCCTGGACGCAGCTTGCGGTACAGCTCCAGTAGCGCTTCCTCTTCGCTAAACTGACCTTCCTTTTCAATGGTTTTTTGATAGTACTCAGGGTTACGTAAAGAGTCAAAGACTTCGTTATCGGTCAGCCCCAAGGCCTTAAGTAAAACCTGAGCCGAGAGCTTACGGGTCTTGTCAATCCGTACCCACACCAGATCATTTTTATCAGTTTCAAACTTAAGCCAGGCCCCCCGGTTGGGAATCAGATTAGCGTTATAGGTGCGGCGGCCATTTTTATCGGTTTCGGCTTTGTAGTAAACCCCAGGGCTGCGCACAATCTGGTTAACAATGACTCGCTCCGCCCCGTTGATAATAAAGGTGCCCCGATCGGTCATCAATGGCAGATCACCAATGAATACCTCCTGTTCCTTAATTTCCCCAGTTTCTTTGTTGATTAAGCGAGTTGGCACGTACATCTGTACGGCATAGGTGGCATCCCGTCGCTTAGCTTCATCCACATCGTACTTGGGGCTTTTCAGCTTATAGTGCTTGCCCAAAAAATGCAGCTCTAGCTTACCTGTGTAGTCGGTAATGGGAGAAAAACTCTCTAACTCCTCAATCAGGCCCTCCTCAAGAAACCAGCGAAAACTCGATCTCTGAATTTCAACTAAATCAGGCAAAACAAAGTTAGAAGTGGTGTAGGTGGTAGTTTCAGTCATGGGTATCCTAAAGCAAGTCAGGCCCTAGCCTTGGGGTGGTACGGATCAACAAATAGACAAAAAAGTCAGACAGCCAATCAAGGAAAGATCCAGATAGACACTAGCCCTATCCTGGAATCGGCCCGGGCAACCTGAACAAATCCCAAGCATTATGGGTAGTAAGGTTGGCCAGATCGACAAAACTAATCTGGCGCAAATCAGCCAGACAGGTAGCCACATGCTGAACAAAAGCAGGTTGATTAGGACGCTCCTTGCGCTTTGGTTCGGGAGACAGAAAAGGGCAATCGGTTTCAATTAGTAATCGATGATCGGGAACCAGTTGAGCCGAAGCCTTGATTTGATCAGCATTTTTAAAGGTAACAATGCCACTAAAGCTAATATAGAAACCTAAATCCAGAAACCAGCGGGTTTCCTCGGGGGTTCCGGCCCAGCAATGCATGACTCCCCGCAGTGGACCAACGGTGTGATGGAAGGATCTGATCATTTCAGCAGTTTCGGAGGCAGCGTTGCGGCAGTGTATAATCACTGGCAGTCCCAAGTCGTGGGCAATGGTCATCTGGGTCCAGAAAACCTGCCTCTGGAGATCGCCGTTCTCAGCTTTATAAAAGTCTAATCCGGTTTCACCAATGGCAACGACTCGTTGGTCAGCCCTAGCCATTGCAGTCATCTGTTTGGCCATGGCCGAACTCCACTGGTCAGCATCGAGGGGATGCAATCCCACCGCCAGATAAAGCTCTGGAAATCGATCAGCGATAGCCTGCATGCCTGGAAACTCCTCAGGTAAAACACAGGCATGGATCAGCCGGACCACATCAACCTGTCGCCAAGCTTGAGCCAGCCGATCAAGATCTGGGGCAAATACCTCAAAATTTAAGTGGACATGGGTATCAACCAACGGCATAGGCAGGATGACAGCAAATTAGAAGAAACCGGGCAGATAACCAGAGAAAAAGTTCAACCGTCCTGGGATGGGGAAGGGGATACTTGAGCCTCTACAGTTTTTAGTACCCTGGCCAGGCGCGACTTTTTGCGAGCACCAGTATTAGGATGCAGGACTCCTCGCTTAATAGCCTTATCAATTTTGCTGTAGGCTACCGCTATGCTAGCGGTAGCAGCAGCTAAACTATCAGGATTGGGATCGGCATGGTAGGCCTCAACGGTCGCCAGGTAACGTTTACTTAATGTTTTAACCGCAGATTTGTAGGAACGATTGTGAAGGCGATTACGTTCCGTCACCTCAATACGCTTAAGCGCAGACTTAATGTTTGCCACAGCTTACCCTAGTTTAACAAGATTACTTGACCTGAATAAAATATCATAACACCCTTTGGAAAACACAACTAGTTTGTTCGGCGGGTCTATTCAATGGGTTGGTTTGAGAACTAGGTTGAAAAGAGTGGCCCAGTAATCGTAACTCAGGGGTTTTAGCTCCACTATACAGCCGCCTCCCCCAATCCCCTTTTCAAACCTCTTCAGAAGCAAGCTATGATTAAATTAACTAGAATAAGGGGCACTGGGAAAACAGTTGTCTGTAATACTTGAAATTTCTATCTTTCTGACTCCCAAGCGCTCCGCCTGATGTTTCCAGCCCTAATTTAGGCTGGAAATAATTTTTTACCGCTGGTTTATTTGGACAGCCCTGCCCCCATGCTGCGCATCATCCATCAGCTAACCGAGGCCAAGACAGAATTACAGCGCGTCTGCGATCGCACCCATGACGATCAGATGGTTCATAAAGAAGCCACTGTTCGAGAAATTCTCCACGCGGTTAAACGCCAGGGGGATCAAGCTTTGATTCAGTACACAGCAGACTTTGACCAGGTCACCTTAAATCCAGATAGTCTGCGGGTTTCTGGGGCAGAATTGGATGCGGCCTATCAACAGGTGAGTAAGCCCCTGCTGGATGCAATTCACCTGGCTTGCCAGAACATTGAGGCTTTCCATCGTCAACGAATTCCCCAAAGTTGGGTTGAATTTAATGGCAGCGGAGTGGTGTTAGGTAAACGCTACACCCCCGTAGACCGGGCGGGTATCTACGTTCCCGGCGGTCGGGCTGCCTATCCCAGTACGGTTTTGATGAATGCGATACCGGCCCGGGTAGCAGGAGTATCCCGAATTGTCATGGTTACTCCTCCAGGGGCAGGGTTGGCCATGAATCCAGCCGTACTGGTGGCGGCTCAGGTGGCCGGCATTGCGGAAATTTATCGGGTCGGCGGAGCCCAAGCGATCGCTGCCCTGGCCTACGGTACCGAAACCATACCAGCGGTTGACATCATTACTGGCCCGGGGAATATCTATGTCACCCTGGCAAAGCAGTTGGTCTTTGGACGGGTAGGTATTGACTCTCTGGCTGGGCCTTCAGAGGTTCTGGTAATTGCCGACCACACCGGTAATCCAGAGCATATAGCGGCGGATTTGTTGGCCCAGGCTGAACATGATCCCATGGCGGCGGCGATTCTATTGACCACCAGTGCCGACCTGGCCACCACTGTGGCCGCAGAGGTTGACCATCAACTGGCAGGCCATCCTCGCCAAACCTTGACGGAAAAGTCCATTGCCAACTACGGTCTGGCGATCGTGGTTGAAAACCTGGAAGTGGCCTGTGAACTCTCTAATCAATTTGCTCCAGAGCATCTGCAACTAGAAGTAGCCGATCCCTGGGACTGGCTGAAGCAAATTCGCCACGCAGGAGCTATCTTTATAGGCCATTCTACCCCTGAGGCAGTTGGCGACTACCTGGCTGGACCCAATCATACCCTCCCTACCTCTGGAGCCTCTCGCTATGCGTCTCCCCTATCCACCGAAACCTTCATGAAGCACTCCAGCTTAATTCAGTATTCGGCCTCAGCCCTGGCATCAGTGGCAGATGCCATTGATATACTAACCACTGCGGAAGGGCTACCCTCCCACGGTGAATCGGTTAAACGACGCACCCACCCCTGAATACCTATGTTTGAAACAGTTTTAATTGCGCTGAACCATTCATCCCTGGATGCCAGAGTGATAGCGACGGCCAAATATTTAATTTTGCCTTCCCTGAGTAAGCTGGTTTTGGTTCATGTGCTCTCGGTTTCCCAGGAAAACCGCGATCGCGATGCTTCCCGTCCCCTATCTACAGCAGAGGATTTAACTAATCATCAGATTGAAGAGTACCTGAGAAAAATAGGTCAGGAACTACCAGGCCTTGATCCGATCTTTGAAATGGTAGAAGGAGACGTGGAAACGGAAATTATTCGATTGGCCAACATCTACCAGGCGAACTTGATTATCCTAGGAACCCGTGGTCTTACTGGTGTTGATCGTATTTTGGCCCAATCGGTGAGTAGTCAGGTAGTGGAGCAAGCTCCTTGTACGGTACTCGTGGTCAAGCCCTAGGAATTAAAAGTTGAATTCAGGATCGATACCCCGCCAAACCGCAATTAACCGACCCTGGATATCTACCATATCCGCAGGAAACTCCATGACTGGATAGTTGGGATTGGCTGGCTTTAACTTCACCTGATTGCCATTGCGATAGAAGGACTTGAGAGTTGTACCACTTTCAACCCTGGCGGCTACGATAGTACCTTCCCGTACCGATTGGGGATCTTTCACGGGACGCATGATTACCACATCTCCTTCCAGAATCATGGCGTCTACCATACTGTCTCCTGTTACCCTGAGGGCGTAATCCCCAGTCTTGAGGGGTAAACCATTCAAATCAAGACGCTCAACATCGTCGGTAAAGACTTCATTCACAAAACCAGCGGCAATGGTTCCTAAAATCGGCACTCCCCGCAGATCTTCTCGAACCCTAATGGTGCGAGCCTTACCTTCGGTCCACTCAATATAGCCTTTGTTTTTGAGATGCTCTAGGCGGCTCTGAATCGGTGCTGGAGACTTCAGGTGCATGGCCCCCATCATTTGACGAATAGAAGGAGCATGCTGATTGGTGCGCAGATAGTCCACCAGCCAATCGTAGAGTTCTTGTTGAGCAGGAGTTAAGGATTCCATAGACAGCTTAGGCAAGGAGACCGCAATGGTTTACAGAACAATTGTACCAAGGGAGTCAACTTCTGTCTAGTCTTGAAAAAATCCCTAGGAGGTTTTTCCCAGCCATGGCTGTGGGTGCCCCCAGAAATCATTACCCCTTGCCTACCTCTACCGATAACGATGAACTGGGAGACTATAATTGCTAGTGAATGCGGCTAAAAATCTATTTTCTGGGTAAAGAGCATAATGCAGGTTCAAGTATCTGATCAAACCTGTCTCCATTGGACAGGAGACTGTTTAGTTATAGGTGTGTCAGAGGCGTTACTGCCTTTAGAGGGCATTCTGGCGGATTTAAATACTCAGGTGTCAGGACTACTGCAGGAGTTAATTGATGAAGCAGAGTTTACTGGTAAGGAAGGATCTACGGCGGTCATTCGTATAGGCGCACCGGGATTGGTGCGCAAGCTGGCACTGGTGGGTCTTGGTCCCGGTGACGGGATTAGTTTTGATGCTCTACGACGGGCTAGCGCAACGGCAGCTCGCCTGGGCAAAAAGGAAAAATGCTCTAGCTTAGGACTTTATTTTCCGGTTTTATCAGCAAACCCTGCCCTAACCGCCCAAGCCTTGGCAGAGGGAGTGATTCTAGCGCTACATCAAGATACTCGTTTTAAGTCCGAAGAACGGGACAATGGCAAAGTTAAGCTTAACCACATTGACCTGCTAGATTTGGCGGATCAGCAAGCTAGTCTTGCGATCGCCCAAGCCATTTGTTCTGGGGTGATTTTAGCCCGAGAACTGGTTTCTGCACCTGCCAATGTGGTGACCCCAGAATTTTTGGCCCAGACTGCTCTAGAAATTGGAGACCGCTACGGTCTAGAGGTAGAAATTTTAGACCGTGACCAGTGCGAGGCTCTGGGCATGGGGGCTTATTTAGGGGTAGCCAGGGCTTCAGATTTACCCCCAAAATTTATTCATCTTACCTACCGTCCCGCCAGTCCCCCTAGCCGTAAGTTGGCGATCGTGGGTAAGGGACTAACCTTTGATTCCGGGGGTCTTAACATCAAAGGGGCCGGTAGTGGCATTGAAATGATGAAGGTCGATATGGGTGGAGCAGCTGCTACTCTGGGAGCCGCCCAAGCCCTTGGGCAGATCAAGCCTGGGGTTGAGGTACACTTCATCACCGCAGCTACCGAGAATATGATCAGCGGTAAAGCTCTACGCCCTGGAGATATTCTGACCGCCTCTAATGGTAAGACCATTGAGGTTAACAATACAGATGCAGAGGGTCGGTTAACTCTGGCCGATGCCCTGGTATTTGCCGAAAATCTCAAGGTAGATGCCATTGTTGACCTGGCTACCCTTACCGGTGCCTGTATCGTCGCCTTAGGAGATGATATCGCTGGTCTATTTACGGAAAACGAGGAGCTGGCTACCACCCTGATCTATGCGGCAGAAGTTGCCGGTGAAAAGTTTTGGCGTTTACCCATGGAAGACAGGTACTTTGACGGACTTAAATCCATTGTGGCGGATATGAAAAATACGGGTCCCCGAGCTGGCGGTTCGATTACGGCGGCCCTTTTCTTGAAGCAATTTGTCAAAGAAACTCCCTGGGTGCACCTGGATGTAGCCGGGCCAGTCTGGACCGAGAAAGAAAGTGGTTATAACAATGCTGGCGGTACGGGCTTTGGGGTACGCACCCTGGTGGAATGGGTGTTGACCAGTTAATAAAGATCAGAGCCAGGGGCACTAGCTACGCACCCTACAGGACTTTTCTGCCCCTTAACTAAACCCGTTAACTGGGGCAGAAAAGCTAGGATTTTGGGGTGGTTTGACAGCGATCGCCACATTCCTTGCCCTGCCGTTCAGCCAGCAGAGCTGCCAGACTCGGTCGACCGGTTAGGGCTAGTCGCCAGTCAGCCCACCGACCATAGAGCCAATCTACCAGGGGGGCTAGGAGGGGCCAACCCGTGGGGGCGTAAATCCAACCTATGCCCAAAACCTCGTAGACCTGGCGAAATACCTCGATATTCTGAATCACCCTACCATCGGCAAGAACTCCATGGATACGACCCATGGCGCGGGCATAGTCTACCCCTCCGTGATGCTCAGCGTCATAGTCGTGGTCGGCAATGTTAGTAAACCGTACTAAGCCCCTTCCCCGATCCTGACGGCGAAGAAAATCCACCTCCCGCAAACATAGGGGGCAATCGCCATCGTAGAGTAAATCAACTTGCCAGTTGGCCTGAAGATTAGTCACTATTAATACCCCCCTACTTTGAACTACGGCAATAGACTACAGGGATAGCTGCCCAAGTTATCATCTTAATTATTCTTAGTATAAAGAATTGTTCACAGCGAGTCCATATTTTAAGGCCACCCTGGCGCCCGGGTGAAACAATCATGGGCTAGGGTAGATATGGCCTGAGGATCACGACTACCCCAATAGCTATGGCAGACGCTCTAATTGAATTTGATCACCTGCACAAGACCTACGGTAGTGGCAACACCGAAGTTAAAGCCCTATGGGATGTGAATTTAACCATCGTCACAGGGGAGTACTGCGCCATTATGGGGCCATCGGGGTCGGGAAAATCTACCGCTATGAATATGATTGGTTGTCTGGATCGACCTACCCACGGGGATTACTATTTCGATCGCCAAAATGTTGCCAACCTGGACGATCGCACCCTGGCCCATATCCGCAATCAAAAAATCGGCTTTGTGTTCCAGCAGTTTCATCTTCTGCCCCAATTAAGTGCCCAGGAAAATGTGGAATTACCCATGATCTATGGGGGTGTGGGCCGATCGGAGCGCCAGGAACGAGCGATCACAGCCCTCCAACAGGTGGGTTTGGGAGACCGTCTGCAGAACCGCCCCTCCCAGTTATCGGGGGGGCAACAGCAGCGGGTTGCGATCGCCCGGGCCATCGTCAATCAGCCCCTGCTACTGCTTGCCGATGAGCCTACCGGAGCCCTGGACAGCCACACCACCGAGGAAATTCTGACAATCTTCGCTACCCTCCATAGCCAGGGCATTACCATTGTAATGGTCACCCACGAATTGAATGTAGCCCGCACTAGCCAGCGTATCCTGTGGTTCAAAGATGGTCAGGTGATCAATGCCCACCTACGTCCAGAAGACCTCAGCGGGCTCACCTAGGCCTTCAGAGTTCTGAAGCATCCACCCGTCTATGTCCTCGTCTTTGCTGAAACCACCGCTGTAACTGCTGCTGACAGGGGGTAGCTAGAATCCCCGCTAGAATCGATAGGCGGTGGTAACTACAGGGGCTGGCTGGCAGATTAATCACCGATCCCAGGGCTCCAGCTTTAGCATCATCGGCTCCGTAGACCAGCAGTCCCAGGCGGCTGAGGAGAATCGCTCCGGCACACATAGGACAGGGTTCCAGCGTGACGTAAAGGGTGCACTGGTGCAGATGCCAATTGCCCAACCGCTGGCTGGCCTGGCGCAAAGCCAGAATTTCCGCATGGGCTGTTGGATCCTGGTCTTGCTCTCGTCTATTCCCAGCTTCCGCTAACAGCCTATCCCCTGGCCCTACCACCAGGGCACCCACCGGTACATCTCCCCGGGCTCCTGCCATCTCTGCCAATTCCAAAGCGCGGCCCATCCAACGGCAATGGCGCAGGTAAGTTGGATCGGTGATTACCGTCGGATCAATAGGGAAGACCATCGGCAGAGCAACCTAAGTGGAAACATTCTGAACCGATCATAGGGTCTTCATCCCCTTTCAAACCATGGCAGCAGCGGGTGGGGCCAGAGCTATCCCAGTGGTCCGGCTAAAATCGTTGTGGCCAGGGCCTTAATCACGGCGGCAGGCGGTTCCTGACTGAGATCCACATACCATTGTTGGGTTATCACCGGATCGTGGCCATAGATTGTAGCAGCCCGTTTACGGGCCTTAAGTACCAGCTGGGCGGTGCGATCCTGGCGGGCCTGCTGGTAACGTTGCAAGGCATCGGCTACCCCAATATTGGTAGTGAGTAAATAGCGGCTTAACACCTCTACGTCTTCCAGAGCCTGGCATCCCCCCTGTCCCAGGGTGGGAGTACTGGCATGGGCGGCATCTCCTAATAGGGCAATCCGCCCCTTAACCCAACTTTCTAGGGGGTCCAGGTCACTGATGTCCAGGCGGTTGGTGGTTTCTGGATCAAGTCGCTGAATTAACCGTTCTACGGCCAGGGGCCAGCCCTGAAAGAGCTGAGCTAGTTCCTGGCGTAAATTGCCAGGGCTCACCTGGGTACCAGCGACCATGGGAGCACCAAAAAAGAAGTAAAAGCGATCGCCACCCACGGGCATCATGGAGGCCCGCTTACTATCCCCCACGTAAATTACCCATCGGTCCCTGGGGCAGAGATCGGCCGTCGCTGGCACCAGTCCATTCCAGTTAACGTAACCCGCATAACGGCGCTCTACCGGTTGCTCCAGGATCTGGTTGCGTAGCGTTGAGCGGGCCCCATCAGCCACAATCACAAGGTCACCCGTGGCTCGATGACCATTGGCAAAGATAGCCGTAGCCGAGTGGGCATCCTGGTCGATCGCCACACAGGTCATACCTAGCTGTAGCCGGTCAGGACCACAGGCCTTCAGTAAAATAGCCTGTAAGTCGGCTCGAGCCACCGGATAGGGCCGTTGCCCCACCTGCTCAAAGAGGGGTTGCAGGTCAATATAGCTAAGGCTCTGATCACGGTGACTGCGATACTCCATAGTATTCATGGAACCACCAATGGTAGCCAACTGATCGCCTAAACCCAGGCGATTCAGAACCTTGACTCCGTTCGACCAGAGAGAAATACCCGCCCCCACCGGCCGCAACTGTTGAACCCGATCGTACACCTCGACCCGATAGCCCGCCTGTTCCATGGCGATGGCAGCGGTCAAGCCACCAATGCCAGCGCCGATAATAACTACCTTCAGGTTATACATTCCCCGCTCTTCTCCTAATGCTCTGCCAGTCTTTACCGATACCTTACCTGGACACCTGGGGAAATTTCCGTAATATCCCAGAGAAAGTCAAGCCGAACATGACTAAAAGGCTTAAAAACGGCCACGGTTCCCGGCTTCAGCCCTATGGCCACGCTCGTTACCTGGGTTAGGGAATTACCCTGATGACAATCAACAGCCCTGGCCCTGGGGTTAGGGCAAAGCCTCAAGAGCGATCGCCACAAGCCGGGTAATCAGGACCTCTCAATGTCGATACCGTACCTTTAAATAACAAGATAGGAATTAATCAAATTCTCATAGGGAATTACCAAAACTAGCCTGAAGCGTTGCCAGTATCCAGGAATAAGTAAGTATCCTGTTTGGAATTCCCCTATGTTAATGCAACGTTTTTCTACCTGTTTAATTACCCTCATGGTGGTTGGGTTGGCGAATGTTCCATCCCAACCACAGCCAATAGTGCCTATAGCCCTGACCCTACCGGACCACCATACCGCTAGCTTCCGTCTGGCTAATTCAGACTATAATCGCTTGATTGATATGGGGCGGCGAAGGGCAGGCAGCGGCCATCGTCCTCGAATTTCCTAAGGTTTGTTAGCCGGGGTCTGCTGAAGCTGCTGAAGCTGATATTGGGCATCCTTAAAACAGTCGGTACGGCCCAAATTTAGGCATCTACTGGCGACCTTTTCAAAATCGGCAATAGCCTCTTGGGTTTCTCCCAGGGCAGCATGCAACAGGCCTCTGTCATAGTAGGCAAAGGGATGGTTAGGGTTGATTTTAATAGTTTGATTAAAATCAACCATAGCTCCCCTGAAATCTCCCAGCCCCTGGCGGGTCAAACCCCGATTATAGTAAGGTTCGGAATTATCGGGGTTGAGTTGAATGGCAATGGTAAAGTCTTGTAGAGCTCCCTTGAAGTCCTCTAACCGCCGCTTCACCAGCCCCCGGTTACCGTAGGCCAGACCATTACCTGGCTGCAAGTTAATAGCAGCAGAGCAATCTGCCATAGCTCCAGAGTGATCCCCCAAATTAGATCGGGACAGGCAGCGGTTCATGTGGGCTAAAGCCTTGGTTTTAGAATTGTCTGTCCGGTTTAAACGGTAGTGTAATCTTCGACGGCACCACTTTCATCCCCCAGATCGGCTCTGGCATTACCCCGGTTTAGATAGGCATCGCTATAGTTGGGATCTAACTCCAGGGCCTTACTATAATCCCCTATAGCCCCCTGCTGGTCCCCCAGATCCAATTGTAGGTTGCCCCGCAGAAAATAAAGTTTAGGGGAATTGGGCTCCACCTGAAGGGCCTGGTTTAGATCGATGAGAGCCTTTTCTAACTGACCGCTTTTCTGTAATAGATGGGAACGATAGACCAGGGTGGAAGTATGATTAGGCTGCTGTTGAATGATTTTATCGAGGTTGGCGATCGCGGCTTTGATATCGCCATTCTCCTCCGCCTGGTGAGCTCCCTGAGATAGACGCATCGCACCCCAGCGCTGGGGAAGCTGTAAACCCAACCCTAGAGCCACCAGCACCAGGGGAATAGTCAATAACCCAGCGGCCAGCAGCCCAACTGACCGACCAGGCAGGCGACGGAGAAAAAGCCAAGGGGTACTCCAGGTAAATTTATTGGTTGAGGTATTGGAATCTTGATCAAGGGCATCTGGGATCAGGGGTGCCGCCGATAAATCCCCAACGGCGGTTTTCTGCTCGGAGATGGAAGGCTGGGCCGCCAGATCAAAAGCACCTGGAACCGATCCCTGGGGCAAGCTTAGCACCGCCAAAATATCTCGAGCTCTGGGGAACTCCCTACCAGGGGTAGGGGCGATCATTTTTACCAGAGTAGCCTTTAACCCAGCCCCCAGGGCAGAACATTCATCCAATTGCAACCTGACCTGATCAGAAAAGTCAGCCTGGTGGGCCTGGGGCAAGGCTTCTTGGGATAACCCCGTAGCCAATTGCAAAGCCATTATACCCAGGGCAAAATGGTCTGAATGGAAAGGTGGAAAAGGATTAGCGGTATCGTTGACTACAGGTTGGTAAAATCCCATTTTACTGGAGTCGGACCTTTGGCTATGGCCATTACTCAGACCATTCGCACCTGGCCTGGGGAGAGAAACCGCCTGAATCAGACCAAAGTCTACTAAAACAAACTGACCCCCAGGATGGTGACGAATCAGATTATTAGGATGCAAATTTTGATGGACAATACCCTGATTTTGTAGCCTATCTAAAATTGTTAAAGTATCAATTAAAAACTTCCGAACCACCGCCTCAGGTTCAGTCTGACCATTAGCTAATTCCTGTCCAAAGGATTGACCTGGCACATAACTCCGAATCCAATAAAGATCCTTACCTTCCCAAACCAAGGCCAACTTTCTTTCTAGGCCATCATCCTCTTTAAGATTATCTAAAGCCTGCAGGCGCTTATCCAATAAACTACGAAGTACCTTCAGAGTTGCAGGGGTTTGATCCGGCAACTGTAAACGCTTAACAATACACTTACCCTTTGCCGGGTCGTTTTGATCCAGCATCAGGTAGGTTTTGATATAGCGCTTGGTACTTACTGCTCGAATGAACTGAAATCGCCCATCCAATAGCCTTTTAACAACCATTGTTTTGCCGTACTTGGAATCAACCTGTGCCCTTTAACTGTATAAATAGCTGGATCGAAATCTATCGATGATAAATACTATCCTGAGTACTCCAAACTTAGCTCGAGTAGGTTTACGGACTACCTCCGCCACCTTAGTGATAAATAAGTAATGACTATACTACTCCGTTAAGTATGCCTGTTTTATGGACTTAAATGGACGCCATCTTCTTGAATATAGCCTTGAATAACCCTTAGAGGTTATTCGAAAAGTCAAAGAGGGTCTCCAGCTATACCCATGAAGTAGGGTAATCTCCTCCTGATTTGGCATTTGGCGGCCTTTTGGCGAGGAACTATACCTGGGGCAACCCTTTTCAAACCACTTCTTAATAACGTTGATCGCCATTTCTGGGAGCCGGTGGGCAATTTCCCTACCCCTATGCTAATTACCCATTCCCTTGCTAGGCTGAACCTGAAGGATTACTAGAGCCATGGCTATGGCGGTTTTAAATCGAGTCACTCCATCCCCTCCTGAACAACTAACCTCGGGTCAGGACTACTCTACCCTGGTGCTGGATATCAGGGGCATGAAGTGTGCTGGTTGCGTACGAATGGTCGAAAATCGACTAACCGCCCTGGCGGGAGTCGTCAAGGCTACGGTCAACCTGGTAACTGAGGTGGTGGTAGTTGTCATTAGCGGTAACCAGATCAGTTCTCAAGATCTGGTAGAAGCCATCAACCAGGCTGGCTTTACAGCTACTTGCAGGACCCCAGATGGCAGGGATAGCCTGATCGAACGACAACACTGGGTTGACCGATTGCGGACTGAACAGCGGCAACAAGGACGCCGGTTAGCTGGAGCGATCGCCCTTTTATTGTTCTCTACCCTGGGCCATCTGCAACATTCTGATTGGGTAACTATACCAATCCTTAGCGATCTCTGGTTTCATGCCCTGCTAGCAACCCTGGCCCTATTGGGGCCAGCCCGCCAGATTTTTGTCGAGGGGTGGAACGGTATGCGACACCTAGCCCCAACCATGAATACCCTGGTAGCCCTGGGCAGTGGCACGGCCTACCTGACCAGCCTGATCGCCCTGGCTTTGCCCCAACTGGGTTGGGAGTGTTTTTTTGATGAACCGGTAATGCTCCTTAGCTTTATCTTGCTGGGCCGCACCTTAGAACAACGGGCCCGGTTTCGGGCTATGACGGCCCTGCGATCGCTGGTGGAACTCCAACCCACCGTAGCTCGATTAATTGCCGATCCCCAGGTTAACCCCGTCAGTCAAACTGGGATTGAGGTGCCGACCCATTGGGTGCAACCCGGCGACTGGCTGCAGGTGTTACCAGGGGAAAAGTTTCCCGCCGATGGTCGGGTGGGGTGGGGCCAATCCAGCGTCGATGAATCAATGCTAACGGGGGAATCGACACCGGTTTCGAAACACCCCGGCGACCTGGTGGCGGCTGGCACCCTCAACCAAAATGGTAAATTGGCGGTTCAGGTGACCCAAGCAGGTCAGCATACCCTCCTGGCCCAAATGGTAGAACTGGTGGAAACAGCCCAGAGCCGCAAAGCTCCCCTACAAGGACTGGCGGATCAAATTTCGGGCTATTTTACTTACGGGGTACTGGCGTTGGCCAGTTTAACCTTTCTCTTCTGGTATCTACTGGGTTTTCCCCATTGGCCGGAACTGGTAATGATGGTACAGGGTATGGTCCACCACGGTCAGGCCACGCCCCCTATGCCATCGCCTCTACTAGCTAGCTTAAAACTGGCGATCGCGGTCATGGTTGTAGCCTGTCCCTGTGCTCTGGGGTTGGCTACCCCCACCGCCATCCTGGTCGGGTCGGGAGTAGGGGCAGAACGGGGACTTCTAATTCGTGGGGAGATATCTTAGAGACCCTGCACCGGGTAGACTGGATCATCTTTGACAAAACCGGTACCCTTACCTTGGGGCAACCCCATCTTACCCAGGTGGAAAGCCTGACTCCGGCCATCGAAGCCAGGGATCTTTTACGCTTAGCGGCCACCGTGGAAACCGGTGCCAGCCACCCTCTGGCCCTGGCTATTCAAGCTGCTGCCCAGGCCCAAGCACTGTCTTTATTACCCGCCACAGAGTTTGAGAGTCATCCTGGCCTGGGGGTCAAGGCCGAGGTCACCTGGCAAGATAGCACCTTGACCTGCGCCCTGGGTAATGACCTGTGGATGGATCGCCAAGGGACCAAGCTGACGACAACGGCCCAAAACCAAGCTGAAGCTCTGGCCGCTCTAGGGCAGACAGTAGTTTATATCAGTCTGGCGGGACAACTGCTGGGCCTGTTAGTGGTGACCGATCCCTTGCGAGAAGATACCAATCAGGTAGTCCAAATCCTTCAGCAACGGGGTCTGGGGGTGATGGTTCTAACGGGGGACCGAACCGCTGTAGCCACGGCGATCGCCGATCAGATCTGTCTACCATCATCGGCAGTTCAAGCAGAGATGTTACCCCAAGCTAAGGTGGAAGTTGTGCGCCAGCTTCAGCAGCAGGGCCACATCGTTGCTGTGGTGGGCGATGGTATTAACGACGCCCCTGCCCTGGCCCAGGCTGATGTGGGCATTAGCTTCTCCTCAGGTACCGACCTGGCAGTAGAAACAGCTGATGTTATTTTAATAACCAATCGCCTCGCCAGCTTACTAGATGCCCTGGAGTTAAGCCGGGCCACCGTCAGTAAAATTCGGCAGAATCTGGCCTGGGCCTTTACCTATAACCTGGTGATGCTTCCCCTGGCAGCCGGATTCATGCTTCCTACCCTGGGGGTCAGTCTGAGCCCAGTTTTAGCCGCAGGCCTAATGGCCTTTAGCTCGGTAGCCGTAGTGGTTAATTCCCTTACCCTCCCTTGGAGCTGGAGAAGAAACTTGCCCCCTGCGCCCTGACCCATGGAATGTTTCTATATAAGCTATATAGTGCAGAATAGAAATTTTCCAGCCTTTTTATAGGGCTGACAGGTAAGAGTGTCGGTCCAACTCCCAGGAGTGGTATTCGACAACCGAAATGGCGGCGCTCAAAGTTCTAGAAATTGGGGATCAAGGCTATGTGTGGCATTGTCGGATATATTGGCACTCGGGCAGCAACCGATATTCTCATGGAGGGTTTGCGTAAACTAGAGTATCGCGGTTACGATTCCGCCGGTATTGCCACCGTCTTGGCAGGGGAAATTCTTTGTATACGAGCTAAGGGTAAGCTACAAAACCTTCAGGATAAGCTGGATGGCATGGAGAATCCAGCCCGCCTGGGTATCGGCCATACCCGCTGGGCTACCCATGGTAAACCCGAGGAGTATAACGCCCATCCCCATATGGATAACCAGAAACGGGTAGCCGTGGTACAAAACGGTATTATCGAAAACTACCGGGATCTGCGAGAAACCCTCAAAGAAGAAGGCCATCGCTTCCTGTCCGATACCGACACCGAGGTGGTCCCCCACTTGATCGCCTCCTATCTCCATCAGCTAGAACAGAATGCCGTCAGTCTACCTGGCCGGTCCGTCTTGCTAGAAGCCGTGCGGTTAGCTTCCCAAGATTTGCAGGGTGCCTTTGCCCTGGCCGTGGTTAGCACTGACTTTCCCGATGAACTGGTGGTGGTGCGCCAGCAGGCTCCCCTGGTGATTGGTTTCGGCCAGGGAGAATTCTTCTGCGCTTCTGATACCCCTGCCATTGTTCCCTATACCCGAGCGGTGTTGCCTCTAGAAAATGGGGAACTGGCTAGCCTGACTCCCCTGGGGGTGGAGATCTATAGCTTTAATGGCGATCGCCTGCGCAAACATCCCCTAACCCTCAACTGGAACCCCATCATGGTGGAAAAACAGGGTTTTCGCCACTTTATGTTGAAGGAAATCTACGAGCAACCAGGGGTGGTGCGCACCGCCCTGGAAACCTACATTGATAATAGTTGGAGTCCCAGCCATAATAACGGTAGCCCGATTAAGCTTAACCTGCCCTCCACCCTACTCAGGGATCTGGAACAGGTGCAGATTGTGGCCTGTGGTACCAGCTGGCATGCCGGCTTGGTGGGCAAGTATTTAATTGAGCAGGTAGCCGGTGTGCCTACTCTGGTGCAGTATGCCTCCGAGTTTCGCTACTCCCCTACTCCCCTGACCCGTCATACCCTCACCATTGGGGTTACCCAGTCCGGTGAAACCGCCGATACCCTGGCAGCCCTGGAGATGGAGCAAAATCGTTGCCGCGATCGCCAGGATCCGGCCTTTGCCCCTCGCTTATTAGGAATTACCAACCGACCAGAAAGCTCCCTGGCCCGGTTAGTACCAGCCATTATTGACACCCATGCGGGCTTAGAGATTGGCGTGGCTGCCACCAAAACCTTTACTGCCCAGGTGATGGCCTTTTATTTTCTGGCGCTGGATCTGGCCTATGGTCGCCAGACCCTATCCCCTGAAGCGATGGACACCATTCTCACAGGGCTGCACCAGCTACCGGCCCAGATTGAGCAGGTGCTGGAAAGTCAGGAACGCTACATTGAAGAACTGGCCCACGACTTTAGTGACACCCAGGATTTTATTTACCTGGGGCGGGGCATTAACTTCCCCATTGCCCTGGAGGGAGCCCTTAAACTTAAAGAAATTAGCTATATCCACGCAGAGGGCTATCCGGCTGGGGAAATGAAACATGGCCCCATTGCCCTATTAGACGCCCGGGTACCAGTGGTGGCGGTGGCTATGCCCGGCGGGGTTTACGATAAGGTACTGTCCAACGCCCAGGAAGCCAAGGCCAGGGATGCCCTACTGATTGGCGTGGTGTCTACCGAGGATCGCGAGGCTGGAGAGGTGTTTGACAAGGTCCTACCAGTACCCCCCGTAGACGAGTTGCTATCCCCCATTGTGGCGGTGATTCCCCTACAACTTCTGGCCTATCACATTGCCGCTCGGCGGGGCCTGGATGTGGATCAACCTCGCAACCTGGCCAAGTCGGTAACGGTCGAGTAAAGCTTCTGTATTGCCAGCCCCTGCTGCGGATGGTGAAGGGCTATAGCCCTTCATGCTACTCTGCTCTTGCCTTCTCCTGGCCCATCGGTGGGTCTCGACTTCAGTTACTATCCCTACTAAAGTTCCCGATCTCGCTTTAGGGCCCGAGCCATCAGGGTTGCATGGGTGCTTTGCCCAGGTTCATCGCCGGGCGGTCGGCGTTGGGTAAAGCTACCATCCCCAGCCATATCCCAGGCCTGGCGATGGTCCGCCAGTAGGGTGACTAAAATCTCCTGTAATTCTGCAATTAGGGATGGGTCTTCGACGGGGGTAACCGCCTCTACCCGACGATCCAGGTTACGGGTCATCCAATCGGCACTACCCATATAGTATTCAAGCTGGCCATCGTTATGAAAACAGAAGATGCGCGAGTGTTCTAAAAAACGACCGATTACACTCATGACCCGGATATGTTCACTCACACCGGGTAGGCCCGGGCGCAGGCAGCAAATACCTCGAATGATTAAATCGATTTCAACCCCACTTTGGGAAGCCTGGTATAGCAATTTGATAATGGCAGGGTCTACCAGGGAGTTCATTTTGGCAATGATTTTTCCGCGACGACCCTGGCGAGCGTGATCGATCTCCCGTCGAATCAGGGCCTCTATGCGATCGCGCAAGGTTAAGGGAGCCACCAAAATTTTACGATAGGCGCTCTGTCGAGAATACCCTGTAAGAAAGTTAAACAAATCCGTCAGGTCTGCCGCCAGGTCTTCACGGCAACTAAATAGCCCCAGATCGGTATAGAGGGTAGAGGTCTTAGGGTTATAGTTACCCGTACCAATATGAACATAACGACGAATCTCATCTCCTTCCTCCCGCACCACCAGGGTAGTTTTAGTGTGGGTCTTCAAACCTACAATTCCATAGACCACATGTACCCCTGCATCCTCCAGCTTTTTGGCCCAGATAATATTGTTAGCTTCATCAAACCGGGCCTTCAGCTCCACCAGGGCTACCACCTGTTTCCGATTTTCCGCCGCTGTAATCAGGGCTTTAACAATAGGAGAATCTCCCGAAGTGCGGTAGAGAGTCATCTTAATGGCAAGCACCTGGGGATCGGTGGCCGCCTGGGTGATAAACTCCTGGACCGAGGCGGTAAAGGACTCGTAGGGATGATGAACCAAAATATCACCCTGACGAATAACGGCAAAGATATCCGGCGTCTGTTCCCTATAACCCTCGTCATCCACATCAATCACTGGCTTCAGTCGGGGAGGCACCAGGGGAATCCAGGGCGCATCCTTGAGATGGGGTAAGGGTAAGGATGAGAAAAAGAATAGGTCCTTGAGGTTAATCAAACCATCAATGGCATAAACCCGGTCCTCATTAACCTTCAGTTCGCGCCTGATCGACTGTTGTAAATCCTCTGGCATGGAGCTTTCCCACTCCAGGCGGCAAACAAAGCCCTCCAGGCGGCGTTTGCTAATTTCCTGCTCGATCGCTATTAACAGGTCATCCGCTTCATCTTCTAAAATCGGAAAATCCGCATCGCGAGTAATCCGGAAAACATGATGTCCGGCAATCACCATCCCCGGGAATAAATAGTCTAGATGTTCAGCAATCACCTGTTCCAGAGGTACCCCGATCCATAGACACTGCTTTCCCTCCATGGTGGCCAGGGAACCGGGCATAGGGATAAAACGGGGTAAACTACTGGGAACCTTAACCCGAGCAAATTTTTCGTTACCATTTTCAGGATTAACTACCCGCACCGCCAGGTTTAAACTTAAATTAGACATGCGGGGAAAGGGATGGGAGGGGTCAACACTGAGGGGAGTAAGAACAGGAAAGATCCGCTTTTCAAAGTAGTCTTTTAAGTAGGTACTTTGCTCCGGGTTGAGCTGCCCATAGTTCACCAGGTAAACGCCATGGTCGGCCAAAGCCGGGCGTAAAATCTGTTGAAAGGTTTGCTGTTGTAGTTGAATATCTTGTAAAAGTAAGGTCCGAATTGCAGCCAACTGTTGGGTAGGAGATAGGCCGTCAGGGGCGATCGCTTGCACGGCGGCATCGACCTGCTCAATCACCCCAGAAATACGCACCATAAAAAACTCATCCAGATTAGAGCTGTAGATGGCCAGAAACTTCAACCGCTCAAGTAGGGGAGTGCGAGGGTCGAGAGCTTCGTGGAGTACCCGTTGATTAAAGCCCAACCAGCTCAGTTCACGGTTGATATAGTAGCGGGTATCGTCTAAGTTAAGCGGCTGTTGTCCAGACTCCATGACCGTCATACCCCTGGCGCATTTCTATTGTTTACGATGACTTTATGCTATCGCGCCAACTTAATCCAATGGTTAAGAAGACCCCAGAAAAGGGTCAAGTCTCTAACTGCCGATGATTCCAGATGCTGACAAGAACTAAGGCCATGCTCTAAGACCTGCCCTGCCCTCTTTCCGATTTGCTCATCCCGGTGATTTCACTAAAATAACTTCCACTGAGATAAGTAATTTGATAAATAACCGTAAAAAAGATGAATAAATTACAAAAGTCGGCTACCCTTATTTCTTAAAAAGAATCTTGCCCAGCCAAAGGTCAGATTATTATCTAAATATCATCGAAGACATTACTAACCCCCAGGTATAGAGATCAGTTCAGGGATAGTATTTCCCCTGTTCTCAACTAATCAAGGGCTACCAGCCATCAGAATTCACCTTAAATCTAGGCGATCAGGACCCGGTAAGACTATGACCGATAACAATTCAGCTCAGCCAACTTTCAACCTGCCAGATTAGACTTACATTACCCCCGGCAGCCATGGCCCTGATACCGACGCTAAAGGGCTGGGGGAACCATGGGAAACAGTGAACTTTCCCGATCAACTGTTCATAGAAGCAGAGGAACTGCCGGTCAGTTCAGTTCCAGGCTGGTTAGCCACCGACGCCAGCCCAGAAGCTACCAACACTTTTGCTGGCAACCCTCAGGAGCTGATTACCCTGATTCAAGACTTGAACCAGTGTAATGATGCACTACTGGCTAGAGTAGGTGAACTAGAAGAGTATCTGGAGCGATCGCAAACAGCCCTGCAATCTGAACTGGAGCGCAGCCAGAGCCCAACTCACCAGGCTGGAGTTGGTTCAGCCTCCATGGCTCAGTTATTGCAAGAGCTAGACCTGGCTAACGATGGGCTGCGTCGTGCCACTATCCACAACCAGACTTTGCAGGCAGAGTTAACCGCCGGTCAACAACGTATTGCCCAACTAGAGCGGGAATTTACCCTTTTACAACAACGCTTCAGCGAGAAAAGTGCCGCCCTGCTTCAGGCCGAAGAAAATTGCCGCGATCTAAAATCTCGCCTCCATCGCCAGCAGCACTATACTCTTCAGTTCAAAGCGGCTCTAGAAAAATGCCTGAATACCGATCAAAATACCAGCTCCCCTGTACCGTCCACTCCAGCCCCCTCCGGTGTAATGCCCAAGTCTGGCCAGATCAGACCCTGGTCAGCGCTACCGGGCCAAGCAGAGAAACAATCCCATCTTCAGAGTTTGTTCCGTAGCCTCAAGGAGAGGGAACCCCTAAGTCAATCGCTAGCCCCCGCCAATCCGGAAACCACCCTGGCCCAGTCAACCACCGATCCAGCCATTGCTTTAACGCATCAAGCCCCTGACCTACCCGTTCCGGTCTCAGTGCCGCCAGCCGCAACGATTTGTGACCCCGGACCGGAAACAAATCCAGAACCCTGGCAAATCGCCGCTACCCAACCCAAAACCTCAGGTTTCACCGAACCCTCCCCCTGGGGTTCTCCCCCAGCCCAACAGTAACCCCGGTCATGGCTGATGATCAGCCCTCCCTGGCGGCAGTGGCTACCGCCCCGCGGCAGACCGAACAGCTAACTCCAGCCTACCCTGCTTCCCTGCAACAGCAGCCTACCATCCCGGCGACTGAAACTAAGGGGTCCCCGTCTCCTCTGGTTTATCCTCTGCGATCGCCCAAGAAAATCGGCTCTTTAGCCGCAGTCCAACTACCCAGCTTTGGGCGTCATCGTTCCCATTGAGAAACTGGGGGGTTAACTCACTGTCCTTGTGCGAGGTCCCTACCCGGTCCCCTACTGCCAACCTACTTAAGTTGGGGACCAATCGCCATCTGCAATAGGGTGGGTTCCCCCCGGCCTGGTGGTACTTATCAGCCCAAATCCTGAGGACTTCGTCTAACTCCTTAAAGGCAATATCTCGTTTCTCGACAGGAATATCCAATTCTTCTAAGACCCGCATAGTACCCGACACATGGCTGGCCCACTCCCGCATCATACGAAAATACTGAGCCGTGTCTTCAACCATCGCGTACATCCGTTCCTCTGGGTCAGACGGCGAATAGGAGGAACGGAGTAAGCCATAATAAGCCGATCCCAAAAGGCATCTATGCGTACCACCGTACCAGAGTAGATCAGCCGACGACGAATATGTTCCGCCAGGGCTTCACTCAACGGAGTACGCTGATCTTGGGGAAAGCTATCTTGAGACTTATGGTGGAGTCCCTCAATTAAGTCTAAGAACTGTAAGGAACTAATAATTTTAGCGTCAGGGCAATCAGCGGGCAATTTGTTGACCAGGTAGTTCTTTTCCTCAGGAGACAAGCCCCGATCTGCTACTCGGGACTGACCCGGTTGCCAGGCGTAACACCGCAACCAGTGATAGGGAAATTGAATCAAATAGCGTGGCTCCTGGGCACCCAGCAGTTTCATTAGCTTGCCCTGCGCCAGAGCCTGGCGCATTTCTTCAACAATGGCCTTGACCCGCTTAGGTTCAATATGGTGCAGATGGCCCGTCATCCGCAAATTTTCACCCTGCTCAATGTAGGTCATGTAAACAGCACACTTAGCTGCGGTTGCCGCCGCATCTAAAAAGGCACCATGGCGATGCCCTCCCCTACGCATGGCGCTGAAGGCGATATAAATTAAAATTTGATCAATAGCACTGGGACTTAAGCGACGAATAATTTCGTCATCCTCAGCCAGGGTCGATAGGGGAAATATCTGTAAAAGAGGGTTAGTCATAATAGCCAGTTAGACGAATCAGGTATAAAAAAATCAAGCCCTGCTCAAGACAGGGGCTTTAGCTGTAACCAAAGGAAGGAACAACCACCCCTTAAAGCTGGTGGCCACAGGTTAGGAAAATACTTTGGACGGGGTCGCCCAAAATTCAGATAAGCTATAGAAAAATTTCTGAACAGCCTTAAAACTGCCGAAAAAGCAGTCCGTCCAGACAACGGTCTACCCCAAGGAAAAACCATCGCTGGACAGACCAGTGAAAGTGAATAGTCACAGCCTCCGAGAAGCCAATAGAGAAACTTGTTTCGGCTCCGCGCTTAATCGCCAGAGATTAATCTATAGAAACCCAAAGTTACTCTGCCAGCCAGGAGTTACCAGATTGACTAATCGGTAATAGACCAACCAGTGGTGCTCTCAGCACTGTGACCAACGTTGTACTATGAAGGCTCTTACGAGCGACATAGCCAAACCCAAGAGAGGCAGACCATCTCTGATATTGACTACATCCGCTGAGATTGTGCTTTTAGTGATTAAACCGTAGCAGAACCTTTATGCAGTCAACGGAGATAGAACTCAAGCTAGGTAGTAGGATCGTCGTTAATACGGCCACTGCCACGCCAGCCAGTCATAACAGCCTGTAAATTGGGAGAGTCAGCCACCAGACGGCCGCTACCCCGATCTTGATCGGTAGACCGCAGGGCTTGAATTACCGTGCCTGTCTTTAACCAGGAAATTTGCCCCGCCAGAGGTGCAGCCGCTGCCACCAGCAAACTAACCCCAGTCAGGGAAGCCAAAACAGTGTTCTTGGAGAAAATGGAAGAAAGGTGCATAGGTTTTTAAAGTTCTCAGCGCATCTAGTCCTATATACAGAGGTCATCGACCGCAATCAGGAAGGAATTCCTCCGTAGTCCTACGGATTTTTCCAATTCCCGGGCTAAGGAGTCCTGGCGCAGCCAGAACAGTCCCAGCGATTGACGAAGGAAAGTGGCAATTTCTCAGGGATTTTCTGGTTTTTGGCAACTCCAGGACAGCCCTGAAGATGACCCACACAATTCTGATGCCCCTGCCCAAAAAGCCCAGGGGGAAGATTAATTTTTGTGACGATTGGCTTGCCCCATAGGTGCTGCCCTCCGCAAGGGAAAATGGCAGCCAACCGTTGAGGACACTTTTGGGGATATTTTGCAAATAGCCAGTCCCTTGCCAGGGCATCACAGAATTGCAAGATGTCATGAACGCACTTACCAGGTGTATGGACACGATCTACCCTAAAAGGAATTTCCATTTATGGGGTGTATGGTCATGCCCCTCTTTTTTCAAGAGTTTTCATGAGCAAACACAGTGAGCGTTCAGGAACAATCTACCTTAAGAGAATTTTCGATTTATGGGATCAATGGTGATGCCCCTCTTTGCCAAGATTTTGGCAATTCTGTATAGATTCTGGGGCATAAATCCCTGAGGTTTGGAGAAAAACTCTTTAGAGGTTGTTTGAAAAGCCAAAGAGGGTCTGACACTATCTAGGAGGATAATCTCCGCAGAATTTAGTATTTTGGCGGCCTCCTAGGGGCGAACTATACCTGGGACAACTCTTTTCGAACAACCTTTGATCTGGTTAGCCTGGTCTAGGGCTACCAGCCACGATGCTGGAACCCCTGATCTGAGGACATAGCCCAGTCAAAATGTCGGGATGTCATGAAAAAGCTGATCGGGGGGCTCAGAAAGATCTACTCTAGGTGTCATGTCGGTTTTGTGGGACTCCTATGCCCTCCCTTTCTCTAGCCAGTCGGGTGAATCGCGTTACCCCTTCCATTACCCTAGCCATTGCAGCTAAAGCTAAAGCAATGAAGGCTGAAGGTCTACCAGTGTGCAGTTTTAGCGCAGGGGAGCCAGATTTTGATACTCCCGATCACATTAAGGCAGCCGCCAAGTTAGCTCTGGATCAAGGTAAGACTCGCTATGGCCCTGCGGCTGGAGAACCGGCCCTGCGGCTGGCGATCGCCAATAAGCTACGGCAGGATAACAATCTCTGCTACGGTCCAGAAAACGTGATTGTGACCAATGGCGGCAAACACTCTCTCTATGGGCTAATTATGGCCCTAATTGAGACGGGTGACGAGGTCATTATTCCCTCTCCCTACTGGGTAAGCTACCCAGAAATGGTCAAACTAGCGGGGGGAACCCCAGTTTTACTACCCACCAGCCCTGAACAAAACTACCGCATCTCCCCGATCAACTGCGGCAGGCCATTACCCCTAAAACTAAGCTCTTTGTTTTAAATTCCCCTTCCAATCCTACGGGTATGGTCTACTCGCCGGAAGAGATTCGAGCCCTGGCTGAGGTAGTTGTTAACGCCGATATCTGGGTAGTTTCAGACGAAATTTACGAAAAAATTCTCTACGATGGGGCTACCCACCTGAGTATTGGGGCGGTGTCTGCTCAAGCCTTCGATCGCACCATCATCAGTAATGGGTTTGCCAAGGGCTATTCGATGACCGGCTGGCGGGTAGGCTACCTGGCTGGACCGCAGAAGTTGATTGAAGCGGTCAGTACAATTCAAGGCCATAGTACATCTAATGTGTGTACCTTTGCCCAGTACGGCGCGATCGCGGCTCTGGAAGGACCACAGGATTGTGTAACAACCATGGGGCGAGCCTTTGCAGAGCGACGCCAGGTAATTCTAGAGCGCTGTCGCCAGATTCCTGGTCTAAGTTGCGGTACACCTGATGGGGCTTTTTATCTGTATGTCGATATTGAACCCCTGGGGATATCTTCCCTAGAATTTTGTACTCAGCTGTTAGTCGATAAGTACGTAGCCGCTATTCCAGGTATTGCCTTCGGCACCGAGGGAACGATTCGCCTTTCCTATGCCACTTCTATGGAGGCAATTTTAGAGGGTATGGATCGATTAGAAGCTTTTGTAAAGCAGCGGTTTAGCTGAGGCCATCTCCTTAAGGTTAGCCGTATTCGCCTCAGTCAACAGGGTTAGGGCTTTTGCTCCAGACCTATCGATGTCTTTACCCCTGTCCTGAAATCTTCAAACTGAGCTAATATCTAAGCCGATTCAGGCAGTAGGCAGGATCTTTCAAAGCAAGAGACGGTCCTGTTGAGCTTGCTGGTAGGGCTAGGTTCAGGCGATTAGGTTAGAGGAGACACTCAGGTTTGCAGATCAAGAGACTGGTGACTGGAGTGATTGGTGTTGTTGGTATTGGCCTATTAGGCAGTTTGCCAGCTAAGGCAACTTCGCGGCTGCAAACCTGGCAGTTTGATGCCAACCAAAATCGCCTGCGATTTACTACAGAAGCTGGAGTCAAGCCCCGAGTTAGTCTTCTCCCTAATCCCAGCCGTTTAGTGATTGATTTACCTGATATTGTCACCGATGAGACCAGGGCTGATTCCTTTATTGGCGGTGCTGTTAAAGCCGTTAAGGTAATGCAGGTTGATGCCCACACCAGTCGTATGGTGCTGGAACTAAATTCTGCCTTTACCCTGGATCCTAAACAGGTAAAGGTGTGGGGATTAACCGATCAAGAATGGATCGTGCAGTTACCCGACCCAACTGCCCTAATTGCCGCCAGCGGTGGGAGTCGGTCTAAGGCGGTAGGTTTTTCAGCCCAGGGTCATCCCCCCATTTCCCTATCTCCCCGACTGCACCCTAATCAGGTTAGCTATGCAGCGGTGCCCCCTACGGCCACAATGATTAGTGCTGTACAGACTACCGCTGAAGGATTTTGGTTATCTACCCTGGGAACTACGCCCCAGGTACATATTTATCGTACCCGCGATGTTAACTATAACCGCCAGTTGGTCATTGATGTGCTCGATGCGGCCATTGCCCCTGAACTTGGGGCCGGAATCTTGCCGGATAATCGTTATGGGGTCGATCGCTGGAGCCTGACTCAGTTCGCTACCGCTCCTCCAGCCGTGCGCATTACCCTTAATCTGAATTCGGTGAGCCCGGACTGGCAGGTTATTCTAAGTTCCACAGGAATTCGCCTGATTCCAATTGGAGTTGCCGCTAGCCAGATTCCCCATCCTGGCACGACGGTTTTATTGCCGGTAATTCAGCCCGCCAAAGCTCCGCCGCCCGTGAGTAACCGGATTAGCCCTACCACCGCTTCTGATCAATCGCTGCCCAATCGTAACTCAGTCCTGGTGATGCTAGATCCAGGCCACGGCGGGGCCGATCCGGGAGCCGTCGGTATTGAAGGGTTAGAAGAAAAAGGTGTAGTTTTGTCAGTGGCCCACCAGGTCAGGGCTATTCTCCGGCAACGGGGAATTACGGTGGAAATGAGCCGTGATCAGGACCAAACTGTGGATTTACAGTCTCGAGTTGATCTGGCAGAAACCGCCAGGGCCAGCCTGTTTGTCAGTATTCATGCCAACGCTGTTAATATGCAACGGCCTGAGGTGAATGGGGTCGAAACCTATTACTTTTCTGATCACAGCTTGCCCCTGGCCAACCTGCTGCATCGACGGGTGCTGGGGAGTTTGAGAATGAACGATCGCGGAGTTCGCCAGGCCCGTTTTTTTGTATTGCGCCGCACCTCTATGCCTTCTGCTCTGATTGAGATTGGCTTCGTAACCGGTGCTACTGATGCTCCTCAGCTACGAAATTTACAGTGGCAGGCTCAGATGGCCCAGGCGATCGCCCAGGGTATCTTAGAGTATCTCCAAGGGAATGGTTCGCGACTTTAGGTAAATGGTAGGGGCGACAATAGCCGTAGTCGGATAGTCTATTTTTTCATGGCTAAGGTCAAACCATCAGCGATCGGCACCAGGCTCAGGCTAATCCGATCATCCTGATAAAGGGCCTGATTAAAATGGCGGAGCACCTGGGTGCGCCGATCCTGCACCGTTGGATCGGCGACACGCCCTGACCACAGTACATTATCGATCGCAATCAGTCCGCCCGGTCGTACCAACTGCAGGACTCGTTCATAGTAGTGAGGATAGTTACTTTTATCTGCATCGATAAAGGCAAAGTCAAAGCTATTGTTTTCCCCTGCCTGAATCATTTGATCCAGGGTATCCAGGGCTGGACCTAACCGTAATAGGATGCGATCGCTAACACCAGCCGCTGCCCAGTAGCGTTGGGCGATCGTGGTATAGTCACGATCAATATCACAGGCCACCAACCTGCCCTCAGGGGGCAGGGCAAGGGCAACACGAAGAGCGCTGTAGCCTGTAAAAACTCCTATTTCCAGAGCCTTCTTCACTCCTAGTAGTTGTACCAGCAGGGCCATAAACTGCCCCTGTTCGGGGGCGATCTGCATGGCTGCTAGGGGATGGCAGGCGGTTTCCTGGCGGAGAGCCAGTAAAATCTCAGGTTCCTGCACGGAGTGGTGGATCAGGTACTGGTAGAGGTCAGGGGTCAGGTTCAGCGTACGATTGGTCATGGGGTAAAGAATCAAGCACAAAGGAATATTACAGCAGGAGTAAGGAGCAAACCTTGGGATACTTGTCGGGACCGGAGCAGCACTGAGAAGCCTGGTTATCTGCTGATTACTGGACCCCTAAATCACCTGGCCATGGGTGGGTTCTACTTTACTGGGCAGCTTCAGCGAGGATGCAGCCCTCCATTACCGGAAGCCAGGCCAAAACTTTCGGACAAAATCTAGTCAAAATGATTGGTCTGAGACTTCTATCCTGCTATGATGATAGACTCGTCTTTAAGACGTCTGCCTGTAATGATTGCCCTTCAGACTTTGCCGCAGTGGTTTTATGATTAAGCTCCGATTGAAGCGTTTTGGGAAGAAGCGAGAAGTCAGCTACCGGATTGTCGCCATCAACAGCGATGCCCGTCGTGATGGCCGTCCCTTAGAAGAATTAGGGTTTTATAATCCCCGCACGGACGAGACTCGTCTCGAGATTCCGGCTATTATCCAGCGTTTACAACAAGGTGCCCAACCTACTAAAACTGTTCATCGTATTTTAGAGAAAGCCAACGTCTTTGAGCAACTCAAGACGGGTATTTCTCCCTCCGCCTGATCTTGATTTAAATTGCTTGTCTTGGTCATGAGTATCCCTGACTTCTCAAGCCTGGTTAAGTTTTTAGTAGAGCCTTTTTTAGACTCACCCAGTTCTTTGCGAGTTGACTGTGAGACTAATCCTGGTCAAGCTAAGGTTTGGATCAGAATTGCCTTTGATGGGGATGATCGGGGTAAGGTGTTTGGTCGGGGAGGGCGCAATATTCAGGCTATTCGCAGTGTGATTAGAGCCACTGCTGCCCTGTGGGGATGGCTAGCCTACTTTGATGTCTACGGTGTCTCGGAACAGGATGGCTCTTCCGGCCCGACCAGTCCCCGACCCGCTGCCAAACCTGCTCCCCGGTCCAAACCTCAGCTTCGTCCTAAATCCTGAACTTGATCTGATGCCTGCTCTGGTTCGGATTGAAATTTCCAGTACCGATGCGGCCATGGCGTTGTCGGGGTACCGGCATGAAAGTCTAAAGCTCCTGGGACAGCAAACCGGTGCCACCCTGGTGTTACGGGGCCAGGAACTGTTGATTTCAGGGACTGAAGCTACTACCCAACTGGCTCAGCGTCTGGTGGAAGCTTTACAGCCTCTGTGGAGTCAGGGTCAAACCATTACCAACGCTGATATCATTACTGCTCGGCAGGCCCTGGGCAGCGATCGCCTGGAGGAACTCCAGGCCATTCATCAAGATATTGTGGCTCGCACCCGACGGGGTGAGGTGATTCGGCCCAAAACCTTTCGACAGAAACAATACCTTAAAGCTTTAAGAACACAGGATTTAATTTTCTGTGCCGGGCCTGCCGGTACGGGCAAGACCTACCTGGCCACCCTGGTGGGCCTACAAGCTCTGTTAAATAACGAATACGAACGCCTGATTCTTACCCGTCCGGCGGTAGAAGCAGGGGAGCGTCTAGGATTTTTACCGGGCGACTTACAACAAAAGGTGAATCCCTACCTGCGTCCTCTCTACGACGCCCTACATGAGCTGATAGACCCAGAGAAAACCACCAGTCTGATGGATCGGGGAATTATCGAAGTGGCACCGCTGGCCTACATGCGGGGACGGACCCTGAGTAACGCCTTTGTAATTTTAGATGAAGCCCAAAATACCACGGCTGCTCAAATGAAAATGGTACTTACCCGGCTAGGGTTCCACTCCCGTATGGTAGTTACGGGTGATACCACCCAAACCGATCTGCCTAGCTATCAAAGCTCTGGTCTAGCAGTGGCTCAGCAAATTCTGCACCGGGTAGAAGGAATTGCCTTCTGCCGTCTGGGACAAGGAGATGTGGTGCGTCATCCTCTAGTACAGAAGATTGTGGCCGCCTACGAAACCTACGAGAATCAGAGCCAATCCCCCAAAAACAGGCCCTTGTCCAGGCTGGATAAGCCCAATCTCTAGTGGAGTCCTGAGTTGTGCAGCTATGGCCCTTAGACCCAATTCGAATTGTGCTGGTAGAACCAGCCGGGCCCTTGAACCTGGGGGCAACGGCCCGAATTATGAAAAATATGGGTTTACATCGTCTGGTGTTGGTGAATCCCCGCTGTGATCCCCAGGATCCTCTGGCCCGGCAGATGGCCGTTCATGCCGATGATGTTCTGGCGGCTGCCAGTGTGACTGGCAGCCTGATGGAAGCCCTGGCAGACTGCCAACGAGCGGTGGCCACCACGGGTCGCCTGCAACCCCAGGACCAACCCTTAGAATCTCCTGAAACGGCTTTGCCCTGGTTGCTCCCTGCCCTGCCCCCAGCAAACTGGGCAGGGGCCTTAATTTTTGGGCCTGAGGACCGGGGGTTAAGTAATGAAGAGCTAATCCATGCTCAACGCTGGATACGAATTCCAACTAGCGAGACCTATGCTTCCTTGAACCTGGGCCAGGCGGTAGGGGTCTGTAGTTACCTGCTGCGTCGGTTGGCCTTGGAGATGACTGAGGGCGGAGATCGTGAACCTGAGCCCATCCATCCCCAGGCCAACTTAAGTCAAGTGGAAGATTTTTATCAAGATTTAGAAGCCATTTTACTCAGGATCGGTTATCTTTACCCCCATACCGCCTCTCCTCGCATGGCAAAGCTGCGGCAATTGCTGAATCGAGCTGGCCCCAATCAAAACGAATTAGCGATGCTGAGGGGGGTCTTGAGACAGATGAACTGGGCTTTAAAAGCCCACCAGGACTGATCTCAGCCCCATTCACCAGGGGAGCGTCCTGGCTTCTGAAGATGGTACCGATCTAGTAGCTGAGTAGTATTTCCATGGCACAGTTTGGTGATTCCAATCCGGCTTCCTCTTCTTCCTCTGAGGGTTTTATCCCCAGAGAACGTCCTGACCAGGGTCAGGGGCTTCCAGGCCGGGCGGGCAGGTTCAGCCCATCGGAACTTCACTCCCGGGTTAATTCGGCAACTGATGGAGACCCTAAAGCCTTGGAAGCAGAGGGGTTGTTTCGCCCTTCCCTGGTTTCCCGTCGTCGCAATCAATGGCGTCAGTATAAGCATATGAAACACGACTATGAGCCCAGGTTAGAAGCTAGTGGGGTGGATGTATCACCTCAAAAAAGGCTGGATAATCCTGAGGCCAGGTTTTTGAGAATGCCAGTCTTGCCGACGCGATCGCCACTAACCTCCCGAGCCCCAGAACCCAGGGCTAGCCGCCCCTTAGCCGTCCCTACCCCACCGGCTGGGGATAACCAGAGAGGCCTACCCAGGCCTGTGCCTTCGCGGGGGAGGGTTCAACCACGTCCCTCTACCCCCACTACCGAGTTTTCACCCAAAACCCTTAATCACTCCCCTAAGGCCCAACTAGAAGCTCCAGGGACTTCTTCAGACGGACGCCCACCCTTGCGATCTCGGCGTGGCCGAGGCGGCGGACCCAACCTACCCAAGCCTCCTCTCCCCCTCCTGTACTTAATTCGGCTGATTATTCTTGGGGTCGGTATTGCCGCGATCGCCGGCACTCTACTAGCTGCCTTAAGCCCAGCCAGACAGGCCAACTCTACCAGCCCATCCTCCCAGGGTGTGGTGACCTTGGAGCCAGCTGCTTCTGGAGTTAGTGCCCGCGGATCAGCCGCACCCGGTCGGGTGAGCGATCTGAAGTTGACCGATGAGCTAACTCGCTTTAAGGCTCAGGTTGAACAACTGGCAACCCTTACCCCTGGTCTTACTCCCACCTTATTTGCCATGGATCTTGACTCTGGTCACTATATTGACCTCAAGGGTCGTCAGGCAATGGCAGCTGCCAGCACTATTAAGGTGCCCATTCTGGTTGCCTTTTTACAGCAAGTAGATGGGGGAACCATGAGCTTAAACCAGACCCTGGTTTTAAAAGAGAACCAGGTAGCCAATGGTTCGGGTTCCATGGCCAACGATCCAGTAGGGACCCAGTATAGTGCCCTGGAAGTGGCTACCCGCATGATTATTAATAGCGATAATACAGCCACGAATATGTTGATTGAAGCCCTGGGAGGACAGCAAGCCCTGAACCAGCGCTTCGCTGATTGGGGCCTGGATTCTACGGTACTGCACAACTCCTTGCCCGACCTGGAAGGCACCAATACTACTA
The DNA here is from genome assembly GCA_041879365.1 of Nodosilinea sp. LVE1205-7. Classification (GTDB taxonomy): domain Bacteria; phylum Cyanobacteriota; class Cyanobacteriia; order Phormidesmidales; family Phormidesmidaceae; genus Nodosilinea. The sequence continues at coordinate 1,583,842 of CP089923.1, forward strand.
GCGCCCACAATCTAGCTTTGCTGATGGCTCTGATTGACCAGGGAGGGCTATTGTCTCCCCGTTCCCGCGATCGCATGCTCAGTATTATGGAACGGACCGCCAGTCGTAACTTGATTCCCAAGGGCATAGGGGCTGATAGTGGCTCGATTGTTGCGAATAAGACAGGAGACATTGCTACGTCTCTAGGGGATATAGCTCTGGTTGATACGGCCAATGGTAGGCGTTATGTGCTGGCCATTCTGGTACAGCGCCCCGACAACGATGGTCGAGCCAGTGAATTAATTCGTCGCATAGCCGAAGCTACTCAAAAAGAACTCAACCAACCCATCGTCCCAGTCGGTCGGCCCCCCGGTAACGATGGTGTCTCACCGGCCCCTACCGATACCAACCTGGCCGTGCCCTCTTCCCCTCAGCTTCCCGATACCTCTGGCCAGCTGTCAGTCCCCTCCCAACCTTCTACCTCTCCCGGTGGTCCAGCCTCTGCCGGTAATCAGGTACCCCCAGGCTAAGGTTACAGTTAAGGCCATGGACGGCTAAGCCTCCCTAAAGTAGGGTTTTGATCGCCTTTTATAGCTTTGATCAGAGCTCTGATCAAAGGGCAAATCGGTGAAGTTTTCCTGGGTAAATCTTCCAGCGATAGGATCTGATCAAGAGACTCTAAAGAGTTTGCCACCTGGCGGGCAGTAAGCTAGGCCCTCTGGGGGCAGGCTTGGGTAAAACCAGAGTTGTCAGCATGGACCTAGCTTAGAGCTGTTTGACAAGGGTTATCTCACGTATAGTTCGTCCCCAAGAGAACGACAAAATACGGAATTTTGCGGTGATCATCCTACTCCATGGGTATAGTCTGAAGCTCCCTTTGGCTTTTCCAACAACCTCTTATATCCGTTGTTAGGAAGCTGAGTCAATCTCCAGGGTATGGGGTTTAGGGTGGTGCTCCGGCGTTTTCTCTTCAGGTAATTGAGTCAACTCTTGCTGCGGAATCCCGATCGCAATTCCCTCTGCTTCAAAGGCTAACCGTAGTCGACGACGAAACTCTCTGGCCACCCCATACTGTTTTAGAGGCTGGGTCCGAATCCAGAGCAACAACGTCAGGCCAGCATGGGTAACCCCATTCACTCCCAGGTTTTCAATAGGATTAATAATACCAGGCCGCCAGATTGGATCCTGAGCCATTTTTTGGGCGGTTTGTTGAAGTACTTCCAGAGCCCTATCAACATCCGTATCATAGGCTACGTCAATGGTGATTACGGCCCGTGACCAGTGCCGACTGAGGTTAGCCACCTGGGTAATCAGACTATTGGGTAGGGTGACCAAGCGGCCATCCTCACCGCGAATTTGGGTAATCCGAAGATTGAGGTTCTCCACAATTCCAGTTGTTGTTCCGGTAGACACCAGATCGCCAATGGCATACTGGTCTTCCAGAAGAATGAGCACCCCATTCACCAGATCTTTAACTAAATTCTGGGCTGCAAAGGAAAGGGCCAAGGCGGCGATCGCCCCAGAGCAAAAACCGATACGGGAGCTAACTTCAAAGCCTGTAGCAGCAGTAACACTGCCAAAAGATAAATGACAACGGTTTTAAAGCCCTTAGCCGCATTAATAATGGTTGAGATGCGCATAGAGCGGTGTTCTCCATTGCTACCGCTGCCCAAATCATTTTTTTCCCAAGCCTGGGCAAAGCTATCAAGCCCAAGATTAGCCAATCGGTTTACTAATCCACTGGTAAACCAGGTCAGCAGAAATAAAATTGGAACCTTAAACAGATCGGAAGCATAACGACGAGTCTGGGGAAAAAGATGCATAGCACCGGCCAGACCTGCAATCCAGACAAAGGCAATACCCCAGAAGATTAACCAGCGAAAAAAAGCTATCAACTGGAGACGCTGTAGGGTAGAAATCTGATACCGGGAAACTGGAGCCGATTCAGCACTGGTAGCAGCATCTGTAAGGAGAGGTTCCCGGTTATGTTTATTCTCTAAAGTACGCCTCTGCCAGCCCAAAAGCTGCCAACTACCTACCAGCGCCAAAGTCAAACATAGACTGCCCAGTAGAATTAATAACGCTGTCCTAATCTGAATCTTAAGGGCTGCGGGTTGACGACTTAGCAGGGCTTGCACTAGCGCCCCTTGCAGTTGGTGCTGCCATTGCTGAGCCAGAAGAGGGCTGGATAGACCGTGGTATTGGGCGTCGTTGTCGGTTACAGTAAGTAATACCCTGGGTTCTGAAAACTTACCAATGCGGGCTAACAATACGGGTAAATTGTTAATCTGATCAATTCTGACCTGAATTAATTCAGCCCTAGACGACTGGGTCTGCGATTCAGTTGGATTGATTTCAAGATAATTAAAAGCCTGGACCACAACCTGATTGAGATTGATTTCAACTTGTTTAGCTCGCAGCTCAACCGGTATCTGCTGACCCGGCTGATTGCGATTAAAAACAACCGGAGAAGCAATTTCAAACAGGTTCCTACCATCCAGGGTAACGGGGGTGACTTCCAGCACCCCAATCCGCTGGACTCTCATGGGAGGGCTATTACTGTTGCTGTCCAAGGGATTTGGCAATTGGGCCTGAACCGGCCTGGATAAACCCGATAGGCCAACCATCAAACTCAAGATCAAAGCCCCAATCCATCCATAGCCTGACCAACGGTAATGGCGATTTCCCATGAACTGTATTTACCTCTAAAGCTAACAGGCTCTACCAGGGCCAGGAGTTCGCCACCGGATTTGCCTGTAGGGCATAGATTTAAGAATACTCTCAGAGGGCATGGGTAAAGAGTTTTAGGGCAATCCAACATAAATACTCCTCCTAGAGAAGCCGTTAGTCTGTTGTTCCCTATAAAAAACGGTCCAGCAACTTGCCAGACCGCTATATGGGTTTCTCTTTTTAGGGAGTGTCTAGCCCAATTGGACTGACCTTCTCAGTATTGCCTGATGAAGGGTCTCTGATGGTGCGCCATTTGGCTGAAAAAAGAGTAACTTCGCTGGATTTTTACACCAAAGTAAAGAATCTCATCGGCTCACTTGATCCAATTCTGCCAATAAAAAGCTGCCACCCCCAAGGTTCGAAGGAAAATATCGATCGCAGGGGTTGGCAGCGGAAGTCCCGTTAACTCTAGCTTGCCCAACTGACCAGAGTGGACCATAGCTGATCGGCGCAGTTCAGTCATATGGCTGAATCGGTTTAATTTGATGCTGCCAACTGGGAGTGTCGAAAAAAAACGCTGATAACAATAGACATCTTTCAAAGGAAGATGTACCATTAGAAATTGCCGATGAAAAAGGATACTGAAGAGATAATACTCCTCAAGTCCTGGCAATGGTTATTGTAGTTCTAAAGATGGCAGGCCAAGTAATGCCGGTCTTTAGCGACTATAGGGAGCCAGTTTTCTTTTGAATAGTGATGATTTGCGGGGATGGATTCCTAGCCTGGAATTCCCTCCTCACTTTTATGTGACGTTCGAGAGTTGATGTGGTTCCAGTTTCTGAGACTGTTAAAGGTCTAAGGAAACGGTTCTTGGTAGTGTGATCCTAGGGAGACAAAGCTGTGGCACTCGGTATCCTCGGCAAAAAGCTGGGTATGACCCAAATATTCGATGAAGCAGGTAGGGCTATTCCCGTTACCGTGATTCAGGCTGGCCCCTGTGTGGTCACCCAGGTTAAGACGCCGGATACGGATGGTTATGCCGCTATTCAGGTAGGCTTTGAAGAAACTACGGAAAAGTCTCTGAACCGACCCAAGTTAGGCCATCTGAACCGTTCTGGTAGTGCCCCATTGCGCCACTTAAAGGAGTACCGGGTCGAGACAGCCGCAGACTATGAACTGGGACAGGCGATTACGGCGGATACCTTCACGGTGGGTCAACTGGTCGATGTCAGGGGCAAGAGTATTGGTAGAGGTTTTGCTGGTTACCAAAAGCGCCACAATTTTCGTCGAGGGCCTATGGCTCACGGCTCTAAAAATCATCGATTGCCCGGTTCTACGGGCGCTGGTACCACCCCAGGTCGTGTTTACCCGGGTAAGCGGATGGCAGGTCACTTGGGTGATAGTCAGGTAACTATTCGTAAGCTAGAAGTGATCAGGGTAGATAGCGATCGCAATCTATTGTTGATTAAGGGAGCCATCCCTGGAAAGCCGGGGGGCTTGGTGAGTGTAACCCCAGCCAAGTGGGTTAAATCCTAGCCTATTAACAGCTGACATGGGCTTAGAACAGGACTTGCAGAGTTTTAGAGATAGGTCAAGATCATGGTAAATTGCGCCATTAAAAACTGGGATGGCAAAGAGACTGGCAGCGCCACCTTAGACCTTAGGGTTGCTGACGAATCTACAGCCGACCATATTGTCCATCGTGCTCTGGTTCGCCAAATGGCCAACGCTCGGCAGGGTACGGTTTCGACTAAAACACGAGCTGAGGTTCGGGGAGGAGGGCGTAAGCCCTGGCGCCAAAAGGGGACTGGTAGGGCTCGGGCAGGTTCTAATCGGTCGCCCCTATGGCGGGGCGGTGGGGTCATTTTTGGTCCCAAGCCACGGGATTACAGCCTGAAAATGAACCGCAAAGAGCGCCGTTTAGCCTTGCGGACTGCTCTACAGAGTCGGGTAGACGATCTAATTCTAGTGGAGTCCTTTGCTGACAAGTTTGATCGGCCCAAAACCAAGGATTTAATCGAGGCCCTTGGCCGTTGGGGGGTAGACTCCCAGAGTAAAGTATTGTTGGTGATTGCCGAAAAACAAGAGGTTATCTACCTTTCGGCTCGCAATGTTGAAAATGTCAAGTTAATTACGGCTAACGGTTTAAACATCTACGATTTACTGGCGGCTGACCAACTGGTCATAACTTCTACCGCCCTTGAGACTATTCAGGAGGTTTATTGTGACTAAGGTCGTTATTCCAACCCTGGCGGATTTAATTCGTCGTCCCCTCTTGACGGAAAAAGCCACCCTATTACTCGAAAACAACCAGTACGTTTTCGAGGTGGTGCCCGACGCTAACAAACTACAAATCAAAGCGGCGATTGAAGAACTGTTTGATGTCAGAGTAGTAGCGGTCAATACCTTTAATCCACCTAAGAAAAAGCGCCGTATGGGACGCTTTGTGGGCCATCGAGCTCACTATAAGCGAGCGATCGTCACCCTGGCGGCAGGAGACTCCATTCCCCTATTTCCTGATCTTTAGTGCCTCCGCAGGCTTAGCTTTCTTTTTCCCTTTCGTTATTTCATCCAGTAGCCAGCCAGTATTGCCATGGGCATCCGTTCCTACCGACCCTATACTCCCGGTACTCGCGAGCGAACCGTTTCTGAGTTTGCCGAAATTACCTGTAGTGAGCCTGAAAAGTCCTTAGTTCACTCCCAGCATCGTCCAAAGGGGCGGAATAACCGTGGAGTCATCACCTGTCGCCATCGGGGCGGTGGCCACAAGCGCCTCTACCGAGTAATTGATTTTCGCCGGGACAAGCTTGGCGTACCCGCCCGGGTTGCCACCATAGAATACGATCCCAATCGTAATGCTCGTATTTCTCTACTTCATTACGAAGATGGAGAAAAGCGCTACATTCTTTGTCCAGCTGGTTTAACCGTCGGTACCACCGTTATTTCTGGTCCCGATTCTCCCTTGGAAGTGGGCAATGCCCTGCCCCTATATAAAATTCCTTTGGGTACCACCGTTCACAATATTGAAATGCTGCCTGGTAAAGGCGGTCAAATGGTTCGCTCTGCCGGGGCTGGGGCTCAGGTGGTGGCTAAGGAAGGAGATTATGTCACCCTGAAGCTGCCCTCTACGGAAGTCCGAATGGTGCGGCGAGAGTGTTATGCCACCATTGGCCAAGTGGGTAATGCCGATATTCGCAACGTCAGTCTTGGTAAGGCTGGGCGCAAGCGTTGGCTGGGCCGCCGCCCCGAGGTAAGGGGTAGTGTCATGAACCCGGTAGATCACCCCCATGGTGGTGGGGAGGGTCGTGCTCCTATCGGTCGATCTGGACCTGTGACTCCCTGGGGTAAGCCGGCCTTGGGCTACAAAACCCGGAGCAAGAAAAAGGATAGCGATAAGTACGTGGTGCGGCGGCGGCGGCGGGTATCCAAGCGAGGACGCGGCGGTCGTAATGCTTAGAATTCTAATGTTGATAGAAATTTGCTGTCTGGTTATAGGTAAAAGGTTGTTATGTCACGTTCACTAAAAAAAGGGCCTTTTGTGGCCGATCACCTAATGACAAAAATTGAGGCCCTCAATACTCGAGGAGATAAGCAGGTGATTAAAACCTGGTCGCGAGCCTCAACTATTTTGCCCCAAATGATTGGTCACACCATCGCAGTCCACAATGGTCGACAACATGTGCCCGTTTACGTGACAGAACAAATGGTAGGACACAAACTGGGGGAATTTGCCCCGACCCGTACCTTCCGGGGCCACGCTAAAAGTGATAAGAAAGCCCGTCGTTAGGGAGAGGACTGGAGAAAAATGGCTGTACGTACCGTAAATCAGGTCAAGGCCGTGGCCCGTAATATTCGTATGTCACCTCGTAAGGTGAGACGGGTGCTCGATCAGATTCGGGGAAAAAGTTATCGAGAGGCCCTGATTATTCTGGAGTTTATGCCCTACAAGGCTTGTGAGCCGGTTATTAAGGTTTTGCGCTCCGCTGTAGCTAATGCCGAACATAATAACGGCCTCGATCCCTTAGGCTTAGTGGTTAGCGAAGCCTACGCAGATGGAGGAGCGGTTTTGAAGCGATTTCGACCCAGAGCCCAGGGGCGGGCCTTTCAGATTCGTAAGCCAACCTGTCATATTACTATTGCTGTGGCTCCAGAGGAAGATTAGTCCAGGTTTTAGTTTTGCCTTGGTTTTGTTCAGTTGCGCTGTTGTTAGTTAGCTAGCATTTTCTAGAGGGTTTGTTTGTGGGACATAAAATTCATCCAACCGGTTTTCGCCTTGGAGTTGTGCAGGAGCACCGCTCCCTTTGGTTTGCCGAAGGTATGCGCTATGCCGAGCTACTCCAAGAAGATCATTGTATTCGCGAGTATGTTCGTAAAACCCTTAACAATGCTGGTATTGCTGATATTCGTATTCAGCGTAAGGTTGACCAGATTGATTTAGAACTACGTACTGCTCGCCCTGGCGTCGTAGTAGGTCGCGGTGGAGCCGGTATTGAATCTCTACGCAGTGGTTTACAAAAGGCTTTAAAGGATCCCAATCGCCAGATTCGGGTGAATGTGGTGGAAGTCAATCGGGTGGATGCCGAGGCAGCTCTGGTTGCAGAATATATTATTCAACAGTTAGAACGCCGGGTTTCCTTCCGTCGGGTGGTGCGCCAGGCGATTCAACGGGCTCAACGGGCTGGCATTGAAGGCATCAAAATTCAGGTGAGTGGTCGTCTGAACGGGGCTGAAATTGCTCGTACAGAATGGACTCGGGAGGGACGGGTACCGCTCCATACCCTGCGCGCTGACGTCGATTATGCCTACACCACGGCCCAAACTACCTACGGTATTTTGGGTGTCAAGGTCTGGATATTTAAAGGTGAGATTATTCCGGGGCAGGAGGAACCTTCTGTCGCTCCTAACGCCCAGCCAAAACGTCGCCAACCTCGGCGTCGCCAGCAGTTTGAAGATCGTTCTAACGAAGCTTAACCTTTCTCGATTTTATTTAATTTCTGAGTTCACGAGTGCCGATCCATGCTTAGTCCAAAACGAACTAAATTTCGCAAGCAGCATCGCGGGCGTATGCGCGGGATGGCTCAGCGAGGTAGTGACATCAGCTTTGGGGATTTTGCCCTCCAGGCCATCGAGCCTTGCTGGTTAACTTCTCGCCAGATTGAGGCAGCACGACGGGCCATGACCCGGTATATTCGTCGGGGCGGCAAGATCTGGATTCGGGTCTTTCCTGATAAGCCTGTCACCCAGCGTCCGGCAGAAACCCGGATGGGCTCTGGTAAGGGCAATCCTGAGTTTTGGGTGGCGGTGATCAAGCCTGGTCGGATTGTTTTTGAAATCGCTGGAGTACCTGAAGAAACAGCTCGTGAAGCCATGCGCCTAGCTTCCTTTAAGCTACCCTTTAAGACCAAGTTTATTCTCAAAGATAGTAAGGAGGTCTAGGGTTATGGCCCTGTCTAAGATCGAATCAGCCCGTCAACTCAATGATGAAGAATTAGTCGAAGCTATTGTTGAGGTTAAACAGGAGTTATTCCAACTACGTTTAAACAGGCTACCCGACAGCTGAGTAAGGAAGTTCATCAGTTTAAACACGCCCGGCATCGTTTAGCCCAACTGATGACTGTACAGCGGGAACGGGAACTAGCTTCCCTGACCAACCCTGAGGTCGATGCAGAAGTAGAATCCACATCAGCATAGTAGGAGCGAGAAAATTGAGATGGCGGTTAAAGAACGAGTGGGCTTAGTGGTAAGCAACAAAATGGATAAAACTGTTGTTGTTGCGGTGGAAAGTCGTACCTCCCATCCTAAGTACGGCAAGATTGTGGTGCGAACCAAGCGCTATAAGGCGCATGATGAAGAAAATAGCTGTCAGGAGGGCGATCGCGTTCGCATTCTAGAAACCCGTCCCTTGAGTCGAACCAAGCGCTGGGTTGTGGCAGACATTGTTAATCGGGTGGCGGAAGCCTAGGCAGAAAAGTCATGATTCAACAAGAAACCTATTTAAATGTGGCCGATAACAGTGGTGCTCGTAAGCTCATGTGTATTCGGGTTCTGGGAGGCAACCGGCGTTACGCTGGGGTGGGTGATGTGATTGTCGCCGTAGTTAAAGATGCCATACCCAATATGGCGGTGAAGAAATCTGACGTGGTTAAGGCGGTGATTGTCCGTACTAAAAAAGGACTACGTCGATCTAGCGGTATGAGTATTCGTTTTGATGATAATGCCGCTGTAATTATTAACAATGATGGTAACCCTCGCGGCACTCGGGTATTTGGCCCGGTAGCGCGTGAGCTTCGTGATAAGAACTTCACCAAGATTGTTTCTCTGGCGCCGGAGGTACTTTAATGGCAACAGCTACCACTAAGCGACCCAGTCGCTACAAAATGCATGTCCGCAAGGGTGATACGGTCCAGGTAATCGCGGGTCGTGATCGCGGCAAAGTAGGAGAAATTCTATCGGTTAATCCCAAGAAGAGTCAGGTAGTTGTTAAGGGAGTCAATATTCGTACCAAACACGTTAAACCAACCCAGGAAGGCGAGTCTGGTCAGATTGTTACTCAGGAAGCAGCCATTCACAGCTCTAACGTTATGCTCTATTCCGAAAAGGAAAAAGTAGCCAGCCGGATTGCTTACACCTTTACTGAAGATGGCCGTAAGGTGCGTATGCTCAAGAAAACTGGCGAGATTATTGACTAATTCCATGCCATCTACCCTCTCCTGCTCTATTGCCTATTCCTGACCAAGCCCAGGAAATTAACAAGAATCATGACAGATCAACTAAAAACCCTCTACAAAGAAACCGTTGTACCCAAACTGATTGATCAGTTTAAGTACACCAATGTCCACCAGGTTCCTAAGGTGATAAAGGTCACGGTTAACCGGGGGCTGGGGGAAGCGTCTCAAAACGCTAAAGCCCTGGAATCCTCCCTCAATGAGTTAGGCCTGGTCACTGGCCAGCGTCCCGTAGTCACTCGTGCTAAAAAGGCGATCGCTGGTTTCAAAATTCGTCAGGGTATGCCTGTCGGTGTGACGGTAACCCTTCGCTCTGATCGCATGTATGCCTTTTTAAACCGCCTGATTAATCTGGCTTTGCCTCGTATTCGAGACTTTCGGGGGATTAGCCCGAAGAGCTTTGATGGCCGGGGCAACTACACCCTGGGCTTGCGAGAACAGTTAATTTTTCCTGAGATTGACTACGACGGTATTGATCAAATTCGTGGTATGGACATCACCATCGTTACTACGGCCAATACCGATGAAGAGGGGCGAGCGCTACTCAAGGCATTGGGTATGCCATTCCGTGACAATTAATACAGGTTTATACGCGTAACTAGGACTATGGCTGCTAACGACACAATTGCGGATATGCTGACTCGCATTCGGAATGCGAACCTGGCGCGGCACCAAACTGTCAGTATTCCTTCTACTCGAATGACCCGCAGTATTGCCGAGGTTTTGAAGGAAGAGGGTTTTATTACTGACTTTTCCGAAGCTGCCGAAACCGGTCGGCCCCAACTACTGATTGCCTTGAAGTACAAGGGTAAAACCCGCCAGCCCATTATTAGGAATCTGACGCGTGTTAGCAAGCCCGGACTACGGGTATATTCCAACCGTAAAGAACTACCCCGGGTCTTGGGGGGTATCGGCATTGCCATTATTTCTACCTCTAGCGGCATCATGACCGATCGAGACGCTCGCCGTCAGGGGGTTGGAGGTGAAGTGCTCTGTTACGTCTGGTAAGACAACGGGTTGTAGGGGTGAAGCGTTATAACTGATAAGGGTTTAGGAGTACTGCATCATGTCACGTATTGGCAAGCGGCCAATTCCAATTCCAGCCAAGGTGGTAGTCACCATTACTGGCCAGGAAGTTCAGGTAAAGGGGCCCAAAGGTGAGTTGGTTCGTAACCTTCCTACGGGGGTAACCGTGGTTCTGGAGGGGGATACGGTTTTGGTTAAGCGTCGCGATGATTCCCGTCTGGCCAGAGAGCGTCACGGTCTTTGCCGTACTCTGGTGGCTAATATGGTGGAGGGAGTTTCTAACGGCTACCAAAAACGCCTGGAAATTCAAGGAATTGGTTACCGGGCCCAGGTCCAGGGTCGCAATCTCAACATGAGCTTGGGGTATAGCCATCCCGTTGTCTTTGAACCCCCAGCGGGCATCGAATTTGCGGTTGAGAACAATACCAATGTGATTGTCAGTGGTATTGACAAAGAATTAGTGGGCAACACTGCTGCCAGTATTCGCGCCAGTCGACCACCGGAACCCTATAAGGGCAAAGGGGTACGCTATGCCGGTGAGCAGGTTCGACGTAAGGCTGGGAAGTCAGGGAAGAAATAAGTCATGAAAGCAAGTCGGAAGGAACTCACTCGTCGTCGCCACATTCGCATCCGTCGGCGAGTTTTTGGTACACCAGATCGGCCTCGTTTGGCTGTTTTTCGCTCTAATCAGCATATTTATGCCCAGGTGATCGATGATACGGCGCACCATACCCTGGTTGCCGCCTCAAGCTTGGAGAGTGATACCGATATTCAGCCTGAGGCAACTGCGACCCAGGAAGCTGCTACCGTTGTTGGTAGATTGGTGGCTCAGCGGGCTCTGGCGGCAGGTATCACGAAGGTGGTCTTTGACCGGGGTGGCAAGCTTTACCATGGCCGGGTGGCGGCCCTGGCGGAGGCGGCTCGAGAAGCTGGCTTAGAACTTTAGAACACAATCATTTCTGTTCATTGATTCAGGTTTAGAGAGCAGCTGATTAACCTTAATGTAGATCCACTGAAAAAATCATGGCAAACCGTCGTAAAGAAGCCCGCACAAAGGAAAAGAAAACTGACTGGCAGGAACGTGTCGTTCAAATTCGTCGGGTCACCAAGGTGGTGAAGGGCGGCAAAAAGTTGAGCTTTCGCGCCATCGTTGTAATTGGTAACGAGAAAGGTCAAGTTGGCGTTGGTGTGGGCAAGGCCAGTGACGTTATTGGCGCAGTTAAAAAGGGTGTGGCTGATGGCAAAAAACATCTAGTGGATGTTCCCCTTACCCGCTCAGCCTCGATTCCCCATCCCTCTACTGGTCTAGGGGGAGGTTCTAAAGTCTTTATGCGTCCTGCAGCTCCTGGAACAGGGGTAATTGCTGGGGGAGCAGTGCGGACAGTTTTAGAACTGGCGGGAGTTCGTAACGTATTGGCCAAGCAGCTAGGGTCTAACAATCCCCTTAACAACGCCCGTGCCGCTGCCTCTGCCCTGGCTGCCCTGCGCACCCTGGCAGAAGTCGCTGAGGAACGGGACATTTCCATAGAAAAGCTTTACAGTTAATTACTCCTTTACCTTTCCTGGGTTATGAGACTAAACGATCTACAACCTCAATCTGGTTCTAAGCACCGTCGCCGTCGAGTCGGCCGAGGCATTTCTGCTGGTCAGGGTGCCAGTTGTGGCTTTGGTATGCGTGGACAAAAATCTCGCTCTGGCCGTAGTACCCGTCCTGGCTTTGAGGGAGGTCAAATGCCTCTCTATCGACGTATTCCCAAGTTGAAGCATTTTCCCCTAGTAAACCAAAAGGTTTATACAATTATTAATCTGAAGAACCTGGCGGAACTACCAGAAGGCACAGAGGTCTCCCTGGAATCCTTACTGGAGAACGGAATTCTCACCGCTAGCAAAGGCCCCCTGAAGGTTCTGGGAAATGGGGAAATCACAGTATCTCTAAAGGTGACTGCCGCGGCCTTTACCCAGTCGGCTAGAGCTAAAATCGAAGCAGCCGGAGGCACCTGTGAGGTTGCCAATTAGCCAGATGCTACGGTCCTCCTTTAGACTATAGCTAGGTGCTCAGCGTCGAATAATCGGCGAAAGTAAGGTTCGAGGAAATATCCCATGGTTGTAAATCGGGGCAAGACTCCAAGTGCTCAGGAAACATTTATGCAGATGGCTCAGGCGGCTGGCTTGAGAAGTCGTCTGCTGGTAACCCTGGGGTTGTTAATATTGGTCAGACTGGGAATCTTTATTCCAATTCCAGGAATTAATCGGGCCGCCTTCTCCGAGTCTATTAAGAGCGGGGGTGGAGTCTTAGGCTTTCTAGATGTTTTTGCGGGTGGCGGTTTGTCGGCTTTGGGCATCTTTGCCCTGGGCATTTTACCCTTTATCAATGCCTCAATCATTTTGCAGCTGTTGACGGCAGCAATTCCTTCCCTGGAAGATTTGCAAAAGAACGAAGGCGAGGCTGGACGACGGAAGATATCCCAGATTACCCGCTACGTTGCTCTGGGGTGGGCTATTCTTCAGGGCAGCCTACTGTCATCCTTTATTTTGTCTCGTTTTGCTGAGCATCCTGGGCCTCTTTTCGTAGTTCAGGTAACCGTTGCCCTCACCGCTGGTTCCATGTTTGTGATGTGGGTCAGTGAGTTAATTACGGAGCGAGGAATTGGTAATGGGGCTTCGTTACTTATTTTTCTGAATATCGTCTCTTCCCTACCTCGGTCCCTGGGGCAGACGGTGGAATTAGCTCAGAGCGGCGATCGCGGTATCGTCGGCGGTATTGTCATTTTAATGTTGGTCTTCCTGGTAATGATCGTCGGCATCGTTTTTGTTCAGGAAGGAACTCGCCGAATTCCAATTATCTCAGCTCGACGTCAGGTGGGACGTAAGCTTTATCTTGAGCAAAGTAATTATTTACCTTTGCGTTTAAACCAGGGGGAGTAATGCCGATTATTTTCGCCTCCGCCGTGCTAGTTTTACCTCTTTCCCTCAGTTCCTATATTTCTAATCCCACCTTTAACCAGGTGGTAGGCAAATACCTGAGTCCCAGTTCCTTGATTTATATCGGCACTGAGCTGTTGCTAATTTTGTTTTTCAGTTATTTCTATTCTTCTCTGGTAATTAATCCCGAGGATCTATCCCGCAACTTAAAAAAAATGGGAGCCAGTATTCCTGGAATACGACCAGGCAAGGCGACCACCGACTACATTAGCCGCATTCTGGGTCGTTTAACCTTTCTTGGGGCAATTTTCCTGGGTCTGGTGGCGGTTATTCCTAGTGCTGTAGAAAACCTGACCCGGGTACCAACCTTTCGGGGGCTTGGAGCCACTTCTCTCTTGATTCTCGTCGGGGTGGCTATTGACACCGCTAAGCAGATCCAAACCTATGTGATTTCCCAGCGCTATGAAGGGATGGTGAAGCAATAGTGACTCGATTGATTTTTCTGGGGCCACCTGGGGCAGGCAAGGGTACACAGGCCAAAATGCTTTCTGATGATTGTGCCGTACCCCATATTTCTACCGGAGATATTCTCCGGGCAGCGGTGATAGCCGGGAGTGACCTGGGTAAACAGGCAGAAGGTTACATGAAGGCTGGAGAACTAGTCCCCGATGAACTGATTCTCGACTTAATTCGAGAACGTTTAGATCAGGTCGATGCCCAGGTGGGTTGGATTTTGGATGGATTTCCCCGGAATGTTCCCCAAGCTGAATTCCTGACCCATTTATTGGATCAGATTTCCCAACCAGCAGATTTTGTGATTAACCTGGATGTAGAGGATGAAATTATTGTGGCTCGCCTCCTGAATCGAGGCCGCCAGGATGACGAAGAGAAGGTGATTCGTAATCGTCTAGAGGTTTATCGGCAGCAAACTGAGCCCCTGATTGAGTTTTATAGAGCTCGCCAGCAACTTGTTTCTGTCGATGGTAATCAAACCATGGAGGCAGTACACGGGAGTCTACAACAGGTGATTATTGGTTAGCCAGTGATGGATTTTAGGGAGGATTAGTTTGTCGAAACAAGACCTGATTGAAATGGAAGGCACGGTAACCGAATCCCTGCCTAATGCTATGTTTCGGGTTGATTTAGATAACGGCTTTAACGTGCTGGCCCATATCTCTGGGAAAATTCGTCGTAATTACATCAGGATTTTGCCAGGCGATCGGGTCAAGGTAGAATTAACTCCCTATGATTTGACCAAGGGGCGGATTACCTACCGTCTTAGGAAGAAATAAACGCCACCCAGCCTATCTGACACTTACCCATGAGCCTTTCCCCCCGTCGGTATCACATTACCACCTTCGGCTGCCAGATGAATAAGGCCGACTCCGAACGTATGGCGGGTGTCCTTGATCACATGGGTTTTCTCTGGACCGACGACCCTTACCAGGCTGATCTGGTGCTTTACAACACCTGCACCATTCGCGACAATGCCGAGCAAAAAGTTTATTCCTATCTGGGACGGCAAGCCAAGCGAAAACGGCAAAGACCTGACTTAACCCTGGTGGTGGCTGGCTGTGTGGCCCAACAGGAAGGGCAAGCTTTGCTTCGGCGGGTGCCCGAGTTAGATCTGGTGATGGGTCCCCAGCATGCCAATCGTCTAGAAGATCTGTTAGATCAGGTGCTAGCCGGTAATCAGGTGGTGGCTACCGATGCCGTCGATATTATGGAAGACATCACCAAGCCCCGTCGGGATAGTCAGGTAACCGCCTGGGTGAATGTGATTTACGGCTGTAACGAGCGTTGTACCTACTGTGTTGTACCCGGTGTGCGAGGGGTAGAGCAATCTCGTACACCGGAGTCCATTCGAGCAGAAATCGAGGAACTCGGTCGCCAAGGCTTTAAGGAAGTCACCCTTTTGGGGCAAAACATTGATGCCTATGGCCGGGACCTACCCGGTAGCACCATTGATGGACGTCACCAGCATACCTTTACTGATTTACTCTATTACATTCATGATGTCCCAGGTATTGAGCGCTTCCGCTTTGCCACCAGCCACCCTCGTTATTTTACTGAGCGTTTGATTCGCGCCTGTGCCGAATTACCTAAAGTGTGTGAGCACTTTCACATTCCGTTTCAGTCTGGAGATAACCAGATACTCAAGGCTATGGCTCGGGGCTATAGCCAGGAAAAATACCGACGAATTATCCAGACTATTCGCTCCTACATGCCCGATGCTGCCATTAGCGCCGATGCTATTGTAGGTTTTCCGGGAGAAACCGAGGAGCAGTTTCAGAGTACTTTGGATTTGGTGAAGGATATTGCCTTCGATCAACTGAATACGGCAGCCTATTCCCCCCGCCCGGGCACCCCAGCCGCCCAGTGGGAAAACCAGATTACCGAGGAAGTCAAGGCCAATCGCTTACAACGCCTTAATCATCTGGTGGCCGTTAAGGCCAGCGATCGCTCCCAACGTTACCAGGGACGTGTCGAAGAGGTGCTGGTGGAGGCCCTTAACCCCAAGGACCCTACCCAGGTAATGGGGCGTACCCGTTCTAACCGTCTGACCTTTCTACCAGGGGAGTTGACTGACCTGAAGGGGCAAACCGTAGCCGTGACCATTAGGGAGGTGCGCCCCTTTAGCCTGACTGGTGAACGACTGCCCCCTGGGGTCTAGGTTACCCAGCCTATAGCTGGGGCCAGAACGGATGGGATGATTTGATGTCTCGTAGCTAAGAGACCGGTCCCGGCTTACGAGACATCAAAAAGTGAATCTGGCTAAATCTTCTGGCCTGCGATTGGAACTCAACTGCCTGCCCTCTGGCTAGAAGGCATAACCCAAACCAATGGAGCCATTGACCTGGCTATCTCCAAACAGGGACCAGTGTACTGCGCCATTGGCCACCACCTTGTCAGTAAGACGGTAGTCTGCCCCAGCGGTCAGGAGAGGGCCAACCGCTCCCGCTCCCTTGGTGGATACCGATACCCCAGCCCCCACAAAGGGGACCAGACGGCCGTCACTGGAGGCTCCACCAATATCGTAGGTAATCGGCGCCAGCACCAGGGTTTGCCCTGTACTGCTGGAATTAAAGGCGGTGATTACTCCAGGGCGTAAGGAAACATGGTCAGCCAGGGTAATTTTGCCGTTAATGGACAGCCCCAGATCGTTGCTACCCAACTGACCTAAGCCGACCCCCAGACCGACGTAATTATAGTCAGTGGTTTTGTCATCGGCTCGGGCAGTCAGGGGTAGACTAACCAGAGTAGCGGTGGTTAAACCCAGAGCGATCGCAGCGATAAAACGAGTTTTCATGATATGTCTCCTAACACAGGATGGTGTGACTAAGGTAGATAAGGGGGTAGAACCTGATCCTCAGGTATCGGTCGCCCCTATAGTCCTGTTTTATCCAGGGGAGAAAGAGACCGAGGCAGTCCCCAGGACACTTTCTGTAGTGGATGATACTCAGACCCAGTTTTGGCTACGCCATTAACTACCTTTTTGCCTGATCTTGCTGTCCCCCAGGAGGGATCTACCCCTACTCCAGAGCCGCTAAATTCTGTTCTTAACCGTTTATCCCTGGGCCAGTTGTGCCAGTGACCCAGGCCACGAGATCAGAGGAGTCTGATAAAAAGCTTTGATTTTAAGACAAATCTTAAGACCATTCCCCTAAATTATTCGTCTAAATATAGGGTCGGCCAGTAAAATATTCTTCTAAAATCTACTAGATGTAGATTAAATTCCTGACCTGACCCTGACCAGCAAAAAACAGTTAGATTGCCCTGGTAGCCAGGGGTTGAATCCAGTAATCTTGTACTCAATGCCAATTGTCCTATGCCCTTTGTTGGCCTTCATATCCATAGCAACTACAGTCTGCTGGACGGCGCCAGCCAATTGCCCCAGCTGGTGGCCCGGGCTAAGGAGTTGGATATGCCGGCCCTGGCCCTCACCGACCATGGGGTAATGTACGGGGCGATCGAGCTGATCAAGGTTTGTACCGCCGCTGGCATCAAGCCCATCATTGGCAATGAGATGTACATCATCAATGGTGACATCACCCAGCAGCAGCGCCGCCCCCGTTACCATCAGGTGGTGCTGGCTAAAAATACCCAGGGCTACAAGAACCTGGTAAAGCTTACTACCCTCTCCCATCTCCAGGGGGTCCAGGGTAAGGGAATTTTCTCCCGGCCCTGCATCAACAAAGACTTACTGGAGCAGTACCATGAAGGGCTGATGGTTACCAGCGCCTGTCTGGGGGGCGAGGTGCCCCAGGCAATTTTGCAAAAGCGGCCCGATGTAGCTCGCCGGGTGGCCCAGTGGTACAAGGATTTATTTGGCGACGACTATTACCTGGAAATCCAGGATCATGGCTCGCCAGAGGACCGGGTGGTGAATGTGGAGATTCTGGCGATCGCCCGGGAGCTAGCCATTCCCATTATCTGCACCAACGACTCCCACTACATTTCCTGTAACGACGTAGAGGCCCACGACGCCCTGCTCTGCATCCAAACCGGCAAGCTACTGACGGAGGACAAGCGCCTGCGCTACAGCGGTACTGAGTACCTGAAGTCTGCTGATGAGATGCGGCGACTATTTCGCGATCATCTAGAACCGGCGGTGATCGAGGAGGCGATCGCCAATACCCTGGCGGTGGCCGATAAGGTGGAGGAGTATACCGGCATTCTGGGGCAACCCCGTATTCCTGACTTTCCCCTACCGGAGGGGTTTACCGATGCTGGGGCCTACATGGCGGCGGTGGCCCGGGAGGGGCTGGTGCAACGGATGAAGGTGGCCAGCTACGGGGACATTGCCCAGGACTACCGCGATCGCCTGGACTACGAAATCGAGATGATGATCCAGATGGGGTTTCCCACCTACTTTCTGGTGGTGTGGGACTACATCCGCTTCGCCCGGGAGAACCAGATTCCGGTGGGGCCGGGCCGGGGTTCGGCGGCGGGGTCCCTGGTGGCCTACGCCATGGGCATCACCAACATTGATCCGGTGCACCACGGCCTGCTATTCGAGCGCTTCCTCAACCCGGAACGCAAGTCCATGCCAGATATTGACACCGACTTCTGCATTGAACGGCGGGATGAGGTGATTAAGTACGTCACCCGGCGCTACGGCGAAGACCGGGTGGCCCAGATCATTACCTTCAACCGCATGACCTCCAAGGCGGTGCTCAAGGATGTAGCCCGAGTGCTGGATATTCCCTACGCCGAGTCAGACCGGATGGCCAAACTGATTCCGGTGGCCCGGGGCAAGCCCACCAAGCTGAAGGTAATGATCTCCGACGAAACCCCCGCCCCGGAGTTCAAGGAAAAGTACGACACCGATCCCCAAACCCGACGTTGGGTGGACATGGCCCTGCGGATTGAGGGCACCAATAAAACCTTCGGCATGCACGCCGCTGGGGTGGTGATTTCTAAGGATCCCCTGGATGAAATTGTCCCCCTGCAGCGCAACAATGACGGCCAGGTGATCACCCAGTACTACATGGAGGATGTGGAGGCGATTGGCCTATTAAAGATGGACTTTCTGGGGCTGCGGAACCTCACCATGATCCAGAAAACCCTGGAGCTCATTGAGGTCAACCACGGTGAAACCCTGGACCCCGACGACCTACCCATGGATGATCCGGCCACCTACAAACTCCTGGAACGGGGGGACCTGGGGGGCGTCTTCCAGTTGGAGTCCTCCGGTATGCGCCAGATTGTGCGGGACCTCAAACCCGACGGTCTCGAAGATATTTCCTCCGTACTGGCCCTCTATCGCCCCGGCCCCCTGGATGCCGGGCTGATCCCCAAGTTCATTAACCGCAAACACGGGCGGGAAAAAATTGACTTTGCCCACGAAATCCTCAAGCCCATCCTCAGTGAAACCTACGGCATCATGGTCTACCAGGAGCAGAATCATGAAAATTGCCCAGGACATGGGGGGCTACTCCCTGGGGCAGGCGGACCTGCTGCGGCGGGCCATGGGCAAGAAAAAGATGTCGGAAATGCTCAAGCACCAGGAAAACTTTGTGGCTGGGGCCGTGGCCAGGGGGGTAGACCAAGGGGTGGCGACGGAACTCTGGGACCAGATGGTGAAGTTTGCCGAATACTGTCTCAGTGCTGACACCTCAGTGCTAACCCTGGAATATGGTCCTTTAACCATTGGTGAAATTGTCCTTAAACGTATTCCCTGTCGGGTGTTTAGCGTTGATGAGCAGGGTTATGTTTATACCCAACCTATTGCCCAGTGGCACCACCGGGGCGATCGGGAGGTATTTGAGTATTGCCTGGATGACGGTACCATTATTCGGGCTACCCCCGATCACCAATTCATGACCACAACGGGAGAAATGCTGGCTATTGATCAGAATCTTTGCCCAGGGACTGGAGTTACACCAGGCAGTGGCTCCCTGGCCCAGGGTCTTGCGCTGTGCCTGAGGTCGGCTGGCTCGAGATCAGGCACAGCGCAGCAGCGACAGGAATGGTCCTGTCTTTGCCTCCGCCCTGGCCATTTCCTGATCCCTGGCTACGGCTATAATAGATTTTTAAAGCTAAATCATTCGTTATGGCAAACATTAAGCAACCGGTAACCCCCAACATTCATCGTCCCCGTATGGGATTTAATGATTATGCCGAGCGGTTAAATGGCCGGGCCGCTATGGTCGCGTTCATTGCCATTATTTTGATTGAATTAATTACGGGTAAAGGAATTTTGTCCTGGCTAGGATGGATTTAAAGCCATCAAGGTACTTTGACTCTTTGACGACTGACCACACTGGTGGGGGTAAGTCGAAGGATTGATTTCAGGTGTACTCTTTTTCCTGATCTCTTCTTCACCCCTGGCCCACCAGCCAGTCTACTTTCCAGTTAAAACCATTGCTGAAGAAGTCATGGGGAAGTACGCCCTCTGTTAAAGTATTGAATGCTAAGTATTCCACCCGGCTAAATTCTGTGGTCGCTGTCAACGATATCTATTTTCTCCGCAACATCTGGTACCATGCCATGCCCAGCCACGAGCTGAAGCCGGGCAAGATGGTAGCTAAGACCCTACTCAATGAGCCCATTCTATGGGGGCGTACTAACCAGGGTCAGGCCTTTGCCCTACGAGATATCTGTCCCCATCGAGCGGTTCCCCTCAGCTGTGGCTGGTATGACGGCGAAGCAGTCCAGTGCTGCTACCACGGTTGGCGCTTTGACGAAAAGGGTAAATGCATTGAAATTCCCTCCCTGTTACCAGAACAGGCGATGGACTTAAGCCGCTTCGACCTGCATCGTTACGAGGTTAAAGAAGTACAGGGTAATCTCTGGATTTATATGGCCGATCCAGAGAGTCGTCAGGTTCAGCCGCCCCGGTTTGATGTACCCAGGGTGCCTGGTTTTGACGACCAGGTGCAGCCCCAACTGACCTACAGGATGCGGTTTCCCTGCTATATTGACCATGCCGTTGTGGGCTTGATGGATCCGGCCCATTCTCCCTTTGTCCATCGGTCCTGGTGGTGGCGGGGCGGTACCCTCAACGAAGAGATTAAGTGGTTTGATCCTTCTCCCTACGGCTTTACCATGCGCCGTCACCACATGGCTAATATGGGGCGGGGCTACTGGCTAATTGGGGAGTTCCCGATAATGAAATTATTTTTTATCTGCCGGGGGTGCGGACAGAGGAAACCACGACGGCTAAACATCGAGTAGTGAATCTGACTACGGTAACCCCCTTAACGGACCATGAAACCGATGTCACCTTCGAACTGTATTGGGATCTACCCTGGGGAAATCTGCTAAAGCCAATTTTGCCCCGGTTAATTCAATCCTTCTTGGGACAGGACCGGGATGTGGTGATGAAACAGCAGCAGGGACTTAAGTATGAATCGGTTTTACGGTTAATTAAAGATTCTGATACCCTGGCTCGTTGGTATTACCAGCTGAAAAAAGAATATCAACGCTGTCAGGTGGATGATCGGGAATTTAATACCCCTGTGAAAACTCAGCAACTTAAATGGCGAGCTTGAGTCAACCTACTGGCGATCGCCCGGTTGCCAGTCTTACACTCCCTGGGGGGTTTCCTGCCAGAGTTGGGTGGTCTGGCGCAGGCTGCGGTAGTCACCGTTGCCAATAATTAAATGATCCAACACCGGCATACCTAAAATCTGGGCCCCCTGCAGCAGCTGGCGGGTGAGGGAGAGGTCCTCGGGGCTGGGGTCCAGGTTGCCACTGGGATGGTTGTGGGCCACAATACAGCGCACCCCACCGTGGCGAATCACCTCTTTAAAAATCTCCCGGGGGTGGGCCAGGGTCTCGGTGGCGGTGCCAATGGTGATTACCTTAGTGCCCAGTAGGCGGTGCCGAATATCCAGTAGTACGATGGCAAAGCGTTCCTGGCTCTGCCACATCAGGTCATGGCTGAGGGCCGCCGCGGCGATGGCGGGGTCATCCACAATGGTTTTTTCCGGTGGAATTGCCTGTAACACCCGCTTACCTAGTTCGATCGCCGCCAGAATACTGGTGGCCTTCGCTGGGCCTACCCCAGAAATCTGGATTAAATCATGGGCGGACACATCCCGCAGGGAATTGAGGGGATCCCGCTGATCTTCCCCCATGGTCTGCAGAATCAGTTGACCCAGACCCACCGCCGATAGCTTCCCTGGCCCCTGGCCAGTGCCCAGTAGGATAGCCAGCAGCTCAGCGGTGGAGAGACTCTTGGCCCCATGAGTTAGCAGGCGTTCCCGGGGGCGATCGCCGCAGGGTATATCGGTTATTCGCAGGTGGTAAGTCATGGGGTCTAGTTCGTCAGGTCAGCCTTCCCTAGTGAACCCAAAAGTCAAGGGACAGGGCTCCCCTCGCAAGCCCCCGCTCAGGGAAATCCGCCAATTCATGGAACCTATGCCTACAGTCGGGATGGGCTCAAGCGGTGCTATGGTTGATCCAGACGCCTGTCGCCCTACCCATCTCCTCCAGGTGACTATGACATTTCTCCCTGGCCCCCAGAACTTGGTGGCTCTCCGCCAACGCCTAAAGCAATTTAGCGCCCTGACCACCCCACCCCCCTTAAACCCTGAATCAGCCCAACAGCTACGGGCCGACCTGGAACTGCTGAATCGCTTATCGGACTACCAGACCCTGGGCGTCTGCGCTGACGACCTGGAGCAAGCCCGGCGCGCTATGGCGCAATACCTGGGACTCCTAGGGGTGAACGCTATCTTGACCCTACCGGACCAGGCGGGGGCCGTTTACTTGAAGTTCAATACCCTGAAGGGAACCTGGTACCTGGATGGCTATAGCGGTCAGTCCCGCGGTGTCATCATTACCTTCCATGGCTCCGATCCGGAGGCCATGGCGGTGACCGGTACCTATGGTCCCTTTCCTTTTCAGCTATAGCTCCCGCCAGAAAGCAAACCAAAATGGTCCTGAATTCCATAGCTACAGTTGTATCCCTCTTCTGTCACCGTTAGATTTTTAAGCCCAATTGCGTTATTTCCAGCTCAGGCAACCAGGCAGGGGTTACCCCAGTTGGATAAAAGAGGGATATAATGTCGCCCTCCTAGCGGCCAATCCCCAGGTATTGGAAGCCCGCCCGTACTAGGACCTCCCGATCCAAACAGTTACGACCATCAATCAAAATCGGGCTGTGCATGCGTTGGGCCATGGCCCTATAGTCCAGGTCTCGGAATTGCTGCCACTCCGTCACCAGCACCAGGGCATCGCAGCCATCCGCCAGATGACTGGGGTCGGTTTCCACGATCACACCGGTGAGGCCATGGCGTAGCCCACTTTGGGAAACGATGGGATCGTAGGCCTTAACCTTAGCCCCTAAACGATTCAGCTGCTCAATTAAGATCAAAGCCGGGGCATCCCGCAGGTCGTCGGTATCAGGCTTGAAGGTTAATCCCAGCAACCCAACGGTTTTGCCCTTGAGAATTTTCAGCACCTGCTGGAGCTTCTCTAGGGTAATTTGCCGTTGGCGATCGTTGACCTCCACCGCCGCCTTCAGCAGCTGAGCCTCATAGCCGTAATCATCGGCGGTGTGGATTAGGGCTGCCACATCCTTGGGAAAACAGGACCCACCCCAGCCAATTCCGGCCTGTAGGAACTTCTTACCAATCCGGGAATCCAGGCCGATGCCCGCTGCCACCTGGGTGACGTCGGCCCCCACCCGATCGCAGATATTGGCAATTTCATTGATAAAGCTGATCTTGGTGGCCAGAAAGGAGTTGGCGGCGTATTTCACCATTTCCGCTGAACTCAGATCGGTAAACAGTACGGGCACTGGCTCCCCACCAGGTTGCTCGCGGTGGTGCCCCTCAACAATGGGGGCATAGAGCTCTTGCATCAGGGCAATGGCCCGGGCACTATTGCTGCCCAGGACAATGCGATCGGGATTAAAGGTATCGTAGATCGCCGAGCCCTCTCGTAGAAACTCGGGATTGCTGACCACATCAAAGTCTGCCACCACCTCTGGATGGGCAGGCGCGGGTCCAGCACCAGCGGCCACCGGCACCTTCTGACGTTCAGCGATGCCATCCATAACAATCATCCGCACCCAGTCCCCAGAACCGATGGGAACGGTGGATTTGTTGACGATCACCTTATAGCCGCCGTTCAGGTGGCTGCCAATACCTTTGGCAACGGCTTCCACATAGCGGGTGTCACTTTCCCCATTGGGGAGGGCCGGAGTACCCACGGCAACAAATAGGACTTCACCGTGGTTAACCCCCTGCTCCAGGCTGGTGGAAAATTCTAGCTTGCCCGCTGCCATGGCGGACTTCATCAGTTCGGATAGACCCGGCTCAAAAATCGGGGATTGGCCCGACTGCATCAGTTTAACTTTCTCTTCGTTAACGTCAATACAGATCACCTCATGGCCGATGTGGGCCAGACAGACTCCAGTCACCAGGCCGACGTAGCCCGTACCAATTACACATACTCGCAGCATATAAAAGTGTCCTTAGATAAACCTAATAAAACTGGCAGATCCAACTAGTTAACTATGCTGGGCCACTTTAGAAAGTCCTAGCCCAGTCCCAAGGAGGAAATTACGATCGATTTATTCTCCCTATCTGGATGGGGGGGCGGCCATCTGGCGATCGGGCACCTGGCTGCCTACCCCTTGGTCTAACCGTAGGCGAAAATCATCGATGGTTAGGCCTAACCCCTCCTGAAGAGGAATAGTGGAATTCCACTGGAGAAAATTTTGAGCTCTACTAATGTCAGGTTTACGCCGCTGGGGGTCGTCCTGGGGTAGGGGTTTGTAGATTAGATCAACTTCTGGATTAATCATGGTCTGTACGGTTTGGGCCAGTTGAAGAATGGTGTATTCATCTGGGTTGCCCAGATTAATCGGACCGATGTAGTCGCCATTCATCAGGCGTATCAGCCCTTCCACCAGGTCTGATACGTAGCAAAAACTACGGGTTTGGCTGCCATCACCGTAAATTGTCAGAGGAATTCCCTGCAGGGCCTGGACCACAAAGTTACTGACGACCCGACCGTCGTTTTCTAACATGCGGGGACCATAGGTGTTGAAAATCCGGGCCACCCGAATATCCACATTATTTTGCCGATGGTAATCAAAGGCAAGGGTTTCAGCTACCCGCTTACCTTCGTCATAGCAGCTACGAATGCCAATAGTGTTGACATTGCCCCAATAGTCTTCTGACTGGGGATGGACCTGGGGGTCACCGTAGACCTCGGAGGTGGAGGCGAGTAGGAACCTGGCCTTAACCCGTTTGGCTAGCCCCAACATATTGAGGGTGCCCATAACGTTGGTTTTAATGGTTTTGACCGGGTTGTACTGATAGTGTACCGGCGAGGCTGGACAGGCTAAATGATAAATTTGGTCAACTTCTAGGCGAATCGGCTCGGTGATGTCGTGGCGAATCAATTCAAAGTAGGGGTTATCTAACCAGCGCAGTAGGTTACGCTTATGGCCAGTGTAAAAATTATCTACACAGACCACCTCATGACCAGCAGTCATCAGACGGTCGATCAGGTGCGAGCCGATAAAACCGGCTCCCCCTGTAACTAAAATTCGCATACAGGAATTCCCTTTAAAATATTTATACTGCTTAAATCATACAGCTCTAATCAAGTTGATGGTAGGGGGATGGGGGGCTCTGGGGTAACCCTGACGCCCCCCCAGGTCAGAAAAGCTTGAGGCAACTGCCGGAAGAAGCAAAAAAGTTACCGATTAAATACAGAGAACCACAAACAACCTTAAGGCTGCTAGGTTTTTCAACCATCGCCCTGAGTCCCGTAGTTAAATCGGAGTAGCTCTGACAATGGCTGAGGGCAGAACAACTCTGGTGGGCGATCGCCGCCAGGACTTTCGGATCGGCGGTTTGGTGACCTGGTACTGGCACCAGGTAAAGGTCATCCCCAGGCCGTAGCAGGGCCTTAAAAATATCGCTGTGGTCCTTGGTGGCCAGCATGCCCATTAGCCATTGGGTAGCTCCGGCTGGCTCCCCCCGTTGGGCCCACCACCGATCTACGTAGCGGCGTAGCTCCAGGGCTGCGCCGGGGTTATGGGCCCCATCCAGCAGCAGGGGGTGGCGCTGGTGATTGGCATCTAGCCATTCCACCCACTGCAGGCGGCCTGGCCATCGGGCCAGGGCCATGCCCTGCTGGATCGCCTGATCGGTAATCTGCCAGCCCCGTTGCCGTAGCAGCAGGAGAGCGGCGATCGCCAGAGCGGAATTAACCAACTGGTGATCCCCCAGCAGGGGGAGGGGGTAGGTAATTTGCTTCTCTGCCAGGGTCAAACAGGCCATCCCCTCCCCCCGGCGCACCGCTGGTGTCGGCCACCATACGGGACACCCCAGGTGCTGGAGTTGCTGCTTTACCACTGCCTCTGCTTCCGGCGGCAGGGGGCCGATTACCGCGGGGCAGCCAGGCTTGAGAATACCGGCCTTTTCCCCAGCAATGTCCGCCAGGGTAGGGCCCAGCCGCTGCCAGTGCTCCCGGCTCAGGGAGGTCAGGATGGTGACCAGGGGATCGGCCACCACGTTGGTGGCATCCAGGCGGCCCCCTAGTCCCACCTCCATCACCGCCACATCCACTGCACTGTCGGCAAAGTACTGCCAGGCCACGGCGGTAAATACCTCAAACTGGGTGGGGCTGGGCTGGCTGCTATCGATTCTGGCCATCACCCGTTCCAAGCCCTGGCGCAGGTCTAGGGCCGCGATCGCCCTGCCATTCACCTCAATTCGCTCCCGCCAGCTGACCAGGTGAGGCGAGGTATAGCGTCCCACCCGGTAACCGGCCTGGGTCAGCATTGAAGCCAGGTAGGCACAGACCAATCCCTTGCCGTTGCTGCCCGCCACGTGAATAATTGGTACCCGCCGCTGGGGATTACCCATGGCCCCCAGCAATCGATCCATGCGATGGAGGCTGAGAATCCACCCCAAAGGGTCCAAGGCTGTCGAGCAGGGCATTAATTTGGGCGTCTTCGGCGGTTGGGGACGGGCTAACCATGGGGCGGGGTGGGCAAAACTCGGGTTCAGTTATAGCACAGCAGAGGTAAGCCTTTGCCTCGCCGATGGCCTGAGGTGGCGGGCGGTAGGAATGGGATAGACTAAAGGTGATGTTAAGAAATGTAAGGCAATTCCCATGGCCTCTCCCCTGACTAGATCTCGACCCCGGGTGGTGGTGATTGGGGCCGGGGTGGGGGGTCTGACGGCGGCGGCTCTGCTGGCCCGCCATGGTTACCCGGTGCGGGTGTTTGATCAGGCCCTGGTGGCGGGGGGCTGTGCCTCCACCTTCAGGCGGCGGGGGTTTACCTTTGATGTGGGGGCGACCCAGGTAGCTGGGCTGGAGCCAGGGGGCATTCATCACCAGATTTTTCAGGAGCTGGGGGTGGATCTGCCCCCAGCCACCGACTGTGACCCCGCCTGCGCCGTCTTTCTGCCGGGGGAGACCGCGCCGATCTCCGTCTGGCGGGACCCTGTCGCCTGGCGCTTAGAACGACAACGGCAATTTCCCGGCAGTGAACCCTTCTGGCAGCTGTTGGAGCAACTGTTTGAACCCAGCTGGCGGTTTCAGGGGCGGGGGCCGGTGCTGCCCCCCGTCACCCCTGGGACCTGGGGCAATTGCTGCGGGCTTTACGCCCCGATACTCTGGTGACCCTGCCCCATACCTTCCGCACTGTGGGCCAGGCCCTGCGATCGCTGGGCCTGGCGGGCGATCGCCGCCTGAAAACCTTCCTGGACCTACAGCTCAAGCTCTACTCCCAGGTGGATGGGGAGGAAACCGCCCTGCTCTACGCCGCCACCGCCCTGAGGATATCCCAGGCACCCTACGGTCTGTTCCACTTGCAGGGGAGTATGCAGGAGCTCAGCGATCGCCTGGAAAAAGCCCTGGTCAGCCACGGCGGCCTGCTGCAGCTGCGCCACACGGTCACCGCTATCCATAGCCACCGGGGGCGGGTGCAGGGGGTCAGGGTGCAGGACCAAAAAACCGGTCAGACCTGGGTGGAGCCGGCGGACCAGGTGGTGGCCAATGTTACGGTGCAAAATCTGGTTACCCTACTGGGGGAGGGGGCACCCCGGGGCTACCGGCGGCGGGTGGAGAGCTTACCCCCCGCCAGTGGTGCCTTTGTGATCTACCTGGGGGTGGCGGCGGCGGCCATTCCCCCCGACTGCCCGCCCCATCTGCAGTTTTTCTACGACTACGACGGCCCGATGGGGGAAAATAATTCCCTGTTTGTCTCCGTCAGTCGCCCCGGCGATGGCCGCGCCCCCCAGGGCCAAGCCACCATTGTGGCCTCTTCCTTTACGGCGGTGGAGCCCTGGTGGCAAACCGAGGACTACCCGGCCCTAAAGCAACGCTATAGCCAGGCAGCCCTGAAACGCCTGGGGGGTTATTTTGACCTCAGGTCAGACCATATTCTGCACCTGGAGGCAGCCACCCCCCGCAGCTTTGCCCACTTTACCGGTCGCCACCAGGGCATGGTGGGGGGCTGGGCATGCGGGTGAATAGCTATGGTCCCTTTGGTTTTGCCAACCGCACCCCAGTGCAGGGGCTCTGGCTGACGGGGGATTGCACCCACCCCGGCGAGGGTACCGCCGGGGTGAGTTACTCTGCCCAAACCGTGGTTAGACGAATCCTGGCGCAGGATCGTTAAACCAGCACCGGAGCCTTGGTCCACTCGGTGTGGAAGACCCCCTCCCGGTCGATACGTTCGTAGGTGTGGGCACCGAAGTAGTCTCGCTGGGCCTGGGTCAGGTTTTGGGGCAGGCGATCGCGGCGGTAGCTATCAAAGTAGTCGAGGGAGGCACTAAAGGCTGGCACCGGGATACCGGAGTGGGCCGCCAGGGCAATCACCTCCCGCCAGGCCGCCTGGCGGTCCAGGATGGTTTGTTTGAATTCCGGGGCCAGGAGCAGGTTAGCCAGGTCGGGGTGCTCATCGTAGGCGTGTTTGATCTTGTTCAAAAAGCCCGCTCGAATAATGCATCCCCCCTTCCAAATACGAGCGGTTTCCCCCAGGTTGATGTCGTAGTCAAAGGCCTTGGAGGCGGTGCCAATCAAGGCCATGCCCTGGGCGTAGGAACAAATCTTAGAGCAGTAGAGGGCATCTCGGATTTTGTCCACCATGGCCTTGACGTCGCCGTTGAAGCTGGCACTGGGCCCCACCAACTGCTGGGTCGCCGCCAGCCGCTCCGCCTTAATGGAGGACATGATGCGGGCATTCACCGCCGCCGTAATGGTGGGAATGCCGACCCCCAGATCCAGGGCGCTCATCACCGTCCAGCGACCGGTGCCCTTCTGACCCGCCGCATCTACAATCAGCTCCACCAGGGGTTGACCGGTTTCCCCATCCAGGTTGGTAAAGATATCGGTGGTGATCTCGATTAAGAAGGAGTTCAGCTCGTCGGTCTGATTCCAATTGGCAAACACCTCGTAGAGTTGGTGGTGATCCAACCCCAGCACACTTTTCATCAGATCGTAGGCCTCGGCAATCAATTGCATGTCGCCGTATTCGATGCCGTTGTGCACCATTTTGACGTAATGACCAGCCCCCCGGGGGCCAATGTAGGTGACACAGGGGCCGTCATCCACCTGGGCGGCAATTTTTTTGACAATGGGTTCGATCGAGTCGTAGGCGGCCCGAGTGCCCCCGGGCATGAGACTGGGGCCGTTCAGGGCGCCCTCTTCACCGCCGCTAACCCCCATGCCGATGAACCGTAGACCCGTGGACTCCAGTTCCTTGGTGCGCCGTTCCGTGTCTTCGTAGAGGGAATTACCCCCGTCCATGATCATGTCACCCTCCTCTAGCAGGGGCCGGAGTTGGGCAATCACCGCGTCCACCGGTGCCCCCGCCTTCACCATCACCAAAATCCGGCGGGGTCGTTCCAGGGAGGCAACAAATTCCTCTAAACTATAGGTGGGTTTGACGTTTTTGCCCTGGGCGCGACGCTCCATAAATCGCTGGGTGACCTCGGCGGTGCGGTTGTATACCGCCACGGGGAAACCATTGCGTTCCACATTCAGGGCTAGATTCTCACCCATCACGGCAAGACCGATTACACCAAAACTCTGTGCCATAGGATTCTCTCGGTAACTGTTGGCTGGAAAACTGTTGACTCGAAAATGGGTCTTCGGAGCACGGGAATGAAGCTGGCAAGGGGCATAAACCACCCCCCTTAATCCTCATCCGGTTTACTGACCTGAAACTATAGCGAACCTGCTGGGGATGGGGTTAAGCAGTCAAAACCAGACCTGGTTGGGCCTGCTGATTGGCCTCAAGGAGAGTTTGAAAACCCCGGTAAATGTCTTCCTGGAAAAAGACTGAATTACCTGGTCAAACACCCTTGCCGTCCCGCTACCCGTGGCTGGGGCTATAGGCGATCGGCTAATAGGGAGAGGTTAAGCTCAAGCCGATGGTAGTGAACCTGTCAACAGAGTAAACAACTTTCCTGGAAAGGCTCTGCTCCCAAAGATTTTCTTTAGGCGCAGGCCCTTCAAGTCAGGGTTTCCTGGTTTTATAGCGGTGACTAGAAGGTTATTAGCCAATCTCAAGTGGGTAAGGTGTTCTGCCATGATCCTGGGCTTGTCCCCGCTCCATTGTCCCCGTTGGCTATGGTAGCTATGGCTGGAGTCGATTGACTTGAGCCTGAAAATAGTCCTGACGCACACCCAGTATCCTGGCCAGCACCAGGCCCTGGCCGTAGGCTTGGCGGGCTAGGGGGATATCACCGCCATGTTCATAGGCCTGCCCCAGGCGATCAAAGCTATCCATCTGGCCATAGGTGTTGCTG
The DNA here is from genome assembly GCA_041879365.1 of Nodosilinea sp. LVE1205-7. GTDB lineage: Bacteria > Cyanobacteriota > Cyanobacteriia > Phormidesmidales > Phormidesmidaceae > Nodosilinea. The sequence continues at coordinate 1,614,401 of CP089923.1, forward strand.
GCGCGCTGGGCTACCCGCAGCAGTTGTTGTTCCAGATAGATCACATCGGACCACCGTTGCTGCCTTTGGTAGAGGACTGCCATATGCCGCAATATGGTAGCGGCCAGGTCTAATTGTTGGGCGCTTATGGCGTTGGTGTAGGCGGTTTGGTACTGGCGGGAAGCAAGGTTGAGGGAACCCAGGCGCTCATAGTTTTTAGCCATGGCAGTCTGAACTTCAGCTACCCGAGGCCAGCTTTCCTCTTGCTGGCGGTACAGGGTGAGGAGCTGTTGCTGAGCCGCGATCGCGGCGGTCAGGTCCTGAGCCTGTTCTAGATTATCAATACGATGTTGCCAAAAACGGGTTTGATCGGCTTGGTTCGGCTTGGTTGCCACTAGCTGTAGCAATTCTCCGTAAAGGGCTGCTGCTTTCTCAAACTCGAACCACTCTTCATAGAGGTTAGCCAGGGTTTCTAGCTGAGCCTGGTAACCAGGGCGATCGCCCCGATTCAAGGCCAGGGTCGCCAGAGTCCGCCGCAAATTCACCGCTGCCTCCAGGTTACCCATCAGCCCGGCGATCCGAGCCAGGGCTTCAACTCGGGCCCCATAGGCGGCATCGGTACCATCCAGGTCGGTTACGATCAACCCCAGACGCACCGCCAGCAACTGCAAAGGTTGGGTGGCATTCCAATCCCGCATCTGTCTGACGGTCTGTTCCAGGGCCTGAATTTCCCGATCCGTTCCCAGTAGGCGACTCAGGCGTAGCCACCGCAGCCATAGTTGAATGGTGACTTCGCTTCTGTCCTGAGCACTAAGGTTAACCAGTTGATTTGCCAGCTGGTCCAGAGCCTGCCCCAGGGCTCGTTTTTCTAGGGGACTGAGGGGACGGGGCAGGAGTAGATTGGGTAACAGCGAATCCCGGGGTTGATCCTTGAGGGGATTGGCCAGAAAATCATTTCTGAGCCCAGGGGCGAGGGTTTGGGCCGGAGCCAGAGAGGCCTGTCCAAACCATAGCAGGGGGGGCAGGACAAGGGCCATGACCATGGACAACGGCCGGGTCCCTGACCTTTGATGATAACTACGGGGATACCGCAAACCCTTCACCTCATGCTCAGTCTTTTGATCATAACTTGATCGCTCCGGCTCCAGAACCGGTTAGCTGCCCCAGGGTAACAACCCCTTAACATCTGGTCAGAGCTTACTCTAGGGAGGTACCCCTTACTGTAATCTAAAGATCCTGTCCCTATCGTCAATTATTAGTCTCTGCACCAGACTATGCAAACCAGTCCATCTCCCCTGACCCCATCTTCAGTCCGCACCATTCGCATAGTTTCCCGGAAAAGCCAGCTGGCTTTAATTCAAACCCACTGGGTACGGGATGAGCTACAGCGCCACTTTCCCGATTTGGGTTTTGAGGTGGTGACCATGGACACCCAGGGGGATAAGGTGCTGGATGTCTCGCTTTCGAAAATTGGCGACAAGGGACTTTTTACCCAGGAATTGGAAGATTCCATGCTTAGGGGAGATAGTGATTTTGCCGTACACTCCCTGAAGGATTTACCCACCCGTTTACCGGCAGGGCTGATGTTGGGCTGCATTACCGAACGGCAAGACCCCGCTGATGCTCTGGTTATGCACTCTCGCCATCGCCAGAAGACTCTGGCGACCCTACCGGAGGGAGCGGTGATCGGTACATCTTCTTTACGGCGTTTAGCCCAGCTACGTCACCATTATCCCCATCTGGTCTTTAAAGATATTCGCGGTAATCTCAACACTCGTCTGCAGAAACTTGACGAGGGTGGCTACGATGCGATTATTCTGGCGGCAGCCGGTCTCTTGCGCATGAATATGGGCGATCGCATCCATGCTGTTTTATCCTCCTCTATTTCTCTCCATGCGGTTGGCCAGGGGGCTCTGGGCATTGAATGCCGGGAGGGTGACGAAGAAATTCTGGCTTTATTAAAGGTTCTTTCCGATCATGCCACTACAGTACGCTGTCTGGCCGAACGGTCCTTTCTGCGGGAGTTAGAGGGGGGCTGCCAGGTCCCCATTGGAGTTAACACTAGCCTGGTAGACCATACTCTTACCCTTACTGGTTTAATCGCCAGTTTAGACGGTCAGCAGTTGATCAAAGATACCCTTGTGGGCGCCCCCGAGGCCGCTGAAGCTATGGGTATAGAGCTAGCCCAGCGTCTACGGGCCCAGGGAGCCCAGGCTATTCTGGAGGAAATTGTGGCGACTAATCGTTCCTGACCCCAGGGTTACAAAGTTCAATCTGTTGGCAACGCTTTTAAGCTCAACGGTGGGCCTGGACACGCCCCTCTAAACGGCATTCAGCCCAGACCATGAATCGTAACTACCTGATTGCGGTCGATAGCGGCTATAATAGCTACAAGTTTTTGCCCTGAGCCATGACCCTTGGTCGACTCGTCCTTGTAGTGGCGCGACCTCAAAACAGCAAGGGATTTATCCTCCACCAGAAACCCTGACTTATGGAACCTACCTTTGACCGACGACCATAGTCAACATTATACTGAGATGACTAATGTAACTTGCTATAGCCAGCCTCTTTTTGGGCCTATTTTCAATAGCCGCCCTTATTGAAGCGTTTGTCCATAAATTTGCTTGAAAAGTCCATCGTTAAAATTACTGACTTCAACAGATCAGACTTGACACTCTCAGGGTAATTACTTATAAAGATAAAGTAATCACATCAGTAGTTGGGTATAAGTATATACTGCTTTAGATTGATTCCCTGCCTGGTATTGATTTTACTTGTTGATAAATTAAATTAGTGCCTTTCGAGTTGGTTCAGGTTAATCATTAAAGTTAAAAATTACCTTTAATGATTGTTGCGTTTTTTGGCTTCATAAGATTCACCATTCCCCAGGAAATTCAATGACTAATTTTTAAAGCATACAGCCAGTGTTTCATTAGGCCTAACCCTTTTAACTTTTATGTCTCACCCAGTTCAGGCCGGAACCCGTCCTTGCCCTACTTGTGGAGCAGGTACGAGACCGCAGACAGCGACCCCTCCTTTAACTTTCCAGTTTCCCTCATCTACGGTAGTTGGAGGTAGTTTTACTTATAGTCCTGCTCCTATTCCAAGTCCAGTCCCTACTCCTCCCGCCGTTCGTCCTCCGGTCAATCCCATTGTTAGATTTCAAGTTGCTAAGCCAAGAACTTAGGGATACATTTAGCATCAGTTTTTCTTGCCCCAGGGCTGAAAAAGCAGGGAAAAGGCATTCAAAATTCATCTCCTGAGGGAGATGAATTTTGAATCAGATATATCTTTGGCTTCAAACTAGGCAAAGTTTAGAGATTGTTTTAAAAGAGTTGTACTGAGCCATCAAAATACTCCTAAAGATCTTTAATTTTGAGAAGATTTTTCTACTCTAAGTTTTTCGAGAATCTCTTGGTAGAAAACATTAAAATTTTGTTTACTTCGGTTTTATACTCTAATCTGCTATAATAATTATTTTTATTTTAAAAGCATGTCCATCTTCAAGATCTTTTATCTGTTGCCAATTTACTTATTGACTTCTGCTGTTGTTGGCTATCCGTTCTCCGTCGTATATGCTTCAAGCCATCAAAATGTTACAAAACTCTACGGATTTGAAAAATCCTCTGAATCCGAATCAAGAGTTAAGTCCAGAAGAAGCAGGCAAACTGGCTCAGTCAGCGATACTTCAAAGTAAGGGGATCACTATTAAAGTTGCTAGTGGCTATTTGGTTTTCTCTGATCCCTTGAAAAAGGATAATGGTCAGTTCACTACTATGGTGAACTACACTTTGTCTAAGCCGACTACCGACCAATCAGTATTACCTTCGACCTTAGGAACTACTACCGTCCCATCCTTAGAAGCTGATATCGGTAAAGTATCTATACCTCTGGAAGGGAGTCTTGAGATTATTGCTAATACAGCTGCTTTTTTAGGAGTGGCTATCTGTAAAGAAATGCCGGCTAATCAGGCCGAGGCTGGAGCCTCCATGGCCCAGACTGGTCTTAACTATAGCTCAGTTGATCAACTTCTGGGCAGCATAGTTGGTATATTGACTTTCGATCCCCTTGATTCAGAACCAAAATATGAGGTCGATCTGAATAGATTGAAAGATGCTGTTGAAATTTATAATCAGGTTCTGAGAGACAGCTCTGATCCAGTCGTTTTAAGTCTATCTCAAAATCAATCCTTTCTAGAAGTCAGAGATTTGCTGAAAACCATCAGGTCTTATATCCCCTAATTTTATTCCTTGATTTCTGAAAAGACTAAAGTTTTACTTGTTTATGATTAGAATTCACTGATCCATCGTTGTAGGCGCAGATGGGCTATGCTTTCTATTTCCTTTAGGGCCTGATTAAATTCTACTTCAACTGAATTGGTTATTCGTTGCTTGATGTTGGCTACCACTGACTCCTGGCTATGGCCAGCTACTGCCAAAATAAAGGGAAATCCAAAGTTTTTTTGATAGATTCGATTAAGGTCTTGAAGTTGGTGGTAGGCTGTCGGGCTGAGATGGGTTAAGCCAGCCTGGTTTTGCTCCCTAACCGAGGCGTCTGCCATAGCAACCCTGGCTCCTAGGTCGGGATGGGCGCGAATCAGAGTGAGTTGTTGATCTCGGCTCAGGCTGCGTAAAACTTTAACCAGATGGTGATGGAGATCCTCAAGGTTGGTGAAGGGGCGGTAGTTCCAGACCTGGGCGGCAATCTCTGGGGTTTGCTCAAAGGTAGGTCCCAGAGCCGTAATGAACTGCTCCTGAGTCATCTGGTTAATTTGATTCAGGGTATAGGCCATGATAGCACTAGGTATACCAGAGATTTTCGATACTGCGGCTGAGGGCTACCGGGTCGTCGTTAGAGGGGGGGCAAAGGGTTATATGACCTAGCTTACGACCGGGGCGAATAGCTTTTTCATACCAGTAGAGATGGCTATTGGGAATAGTTTTAAGGGTGTGAATCTTATCATGGTGGGCTGACTGAGACTGTTCTAGCCCTAGCAAGTTAATCATTATCGCCTGGGGACAGATGAGTTCGGTGGAACCCAGGGGGCGATCGCTGACGGCCCGCAATTGTTGCTCAAATTGAGAGGTACGACAGGCATCCAAACTATAGTGGCCAGAGTTGTGGGTGCGGGGGGCAATTTCGTTGATCAGGACCCGATCGTCCTGGGTGAGGAAGCATTCAATCCCAAGGATGCCGACCAGATCCAAGCTGGCTGCCAGGGTACGGGCCAGGTTGTCCATGGTAGCGGCGATCGCAGGGCTAATGGGAGCGGGAACGAACACTCGCCGACAGATCTGGTTCACCTGTTGGGTTTCGACGGTGGGATAAACAGCGATTTCTCCCTGTTTAGAACGGGCCACCATCACCGCTAGTTCCTGCTTAAAGGGGACAAACTCCTCCAACAGTACTGGCCTGCGACCTAATTTTTCCCAGAGGGGAATAAGTTGGTCAGGACTGGACACCATCGCCGTACCGTAACCGTCGTAACCGAGACGGCGATTTTTTATCACCAGGGGAAAGCCCAGCGCCTCGGCCCGGGTGGTGAGGTCCTCCCCAGCTTCGAGGACGGTATAACGGGGATTAGCCAAACCAATGCGGTCAAAATATTGGCGCTGGCGGGCCTTATCCAGTACTAAATCGAGGACCGCCAGGCTGGGACGAAAAACCACCCCTCGATTCACCAGGCCTTGTAACCCAGCGCAATCAATAAATTCGTTTTCAAAGGTAATCACATCGCACTGGGCTGCCAGGGAAGCGGTCGCCTCCCCATCCCCTACCTCTGCCAGAACGGTGGCAGCGGCGATCGCTACTGCCGGGTCATCTGCCTTTGGGGTTTGTATCACTAACTCCAAACCTAAGGCCTGGGCAGCGGGAGCCATCATCCAGGCCAGTTGACCACCGCCAATGACACCAACGCGACGGATAGATTGGGGGTGGGGATTAACCATAGCAAAAGTTGTTCAACTGGCCCTAAACAGCTGGGGAAGCCAGGGGGATGGGAGGATGCTGCTGTAGCACTCGCGCCAGGTACTGCCCTGTATAGGATTGGGGGACCAGGGCAACCTGCTCGGGGGTGCCCTGGGCAATTAATTCACCGCCCCGATCGCCCCCTCGGGACCCAGGTCAACCACCCAGTCGGCACAGCGGATGACGTCCAGATTGTGCTCAATCATCAGCACCGAGTTGCCCTTATCTACCAGCCGTTGTACCACATCTAGTAGTTTATGAACATCGTAGAAGGAAAGGCCGGTGGTGGGTTCATCAATCAGGTAGAGGGTTTTACCCGTAGAGCGGCGGGCCAGTTCTGAGGCCAGCTTCATCCGTTGGGCCTCCCCCCGAGAGGGTGGGGGCGGTTTGGCCCAGACGAATATAACCCAAGCCCACATCTACCATGGTTTGTAGTCGGGCTGCCGCCTGGGGAATGTTTTCAAAAAAGCCTAGGGCCTCTTCAGAGGTCATATTCAGCACATCGGCGATGGTCTTGCCCTTGTAGGTGACCTGGAGGGTTTCCCGGTTGTAGCGGGCTCCCTTGCACACCTCACATTGCACGTAAACATCGGGGAGAAAGTTCATTTCAATCACGTTCACCCCCTGGCCGCCACAGGCTTCACAGCGCCCTCCCTTAACGTTAAAGGAAAACTGGCCGGCCTTATAACCCCGAGCCTTGGCCTCGATAGTTTCGGTAAACAGGTTGCGAATCACATCGAATACCCCAGTGTAGGTGGCGGGGTTGGATTGGGGGGTGCGCCCAATCGGGGATTGATCAATCACAATCACCTTATCCAGGACATGGAGTCCTTCCAGGGCCTCTAGCTGCTTAGGGAAGGGCACCTTGCTGCCAAAGTGGTGCTGTAGGGCGGGGTAGAGCAGTTCGTTAACCAGGGTGGATTTACCCGATCCAGATACTCCAGTGATGCACACCAGTTTACCCAGGGGTAACTCGACGTCTAGATCTTTGAGGTTATTGCGGCAAGCATTTCTCAGCACCAGGCTGCGCCCGTTACCGGGCCGCCGCTGGCTGGGGGTGGGAATAGTGCAGCGACCAGATAGGTAGGCTCCGGTGAGGGAGTCTGGGGCGATCAGTAGATCCTTAAGGTGGCCTTGGGCCACAATGTTACCGCCGTGGATACCGGCCCCGGGACCAATATCTACCAGGTGATCGGCGGCCCGAATGGTGTCTTCATCGTGTTCCACCACGATCAAGGTGTTACCCAGGTCCCGCAGGCGGGTGAGGGTATGGAGCAGGCGATCGTTATCTCGCTGGTGTAGACCGATGCTGGGCTCGTCCAGCACGTAGAGCACCCCAGTCAGCCCAGAGCCAATCTGGGTGGCCAGACGGATGCGCTGGGCTTCTCCCCCGAGAGGGTCATCGCCGTGCGGTGCAGGGTTAGATAGTCTAGGCCCACATCTAGCATAAACTGGAGGCGGGCGCGGATTTCCCGTAGTACCAGGGCACCAATTTGCATCTGCCGGGCCGATAACTTTGGACCACCTTCTCCAGCCCCCACCAGAGTTTGGATCCGTAGCAGGCATTCGCGAATGGAAACATTGGTGAGGTCGTGGATGGCGTAGGGACCAATCCGGACAGCATTAGACTCGGGCTTCAGCCGGGTGCCCTGGCAAACCTGGCAGGTTTGGTCCACCAGGTATTTTTCCAATTTTTGCTTATAGACCTCCGAGGTGGTTTCCCGGTATTGCCGGTCTAGCATGGGTAGAACCCCTTCGTAGCGGCGATAGTAGCCCTGGCGATCGCGATAACGGGAGTCGGACTCTATATAAATTTCCTCTTGGCTGCCGTGGAGTAGGATCTGTTGTTGCTCCGGGGTGAGCTGGTCCCAACGAGCCTGAATTTCAAAGCCAAAGGCCTGACCAACACTATAAAGCAGAGAAAAATAATAGGTATTATCTTTTTCTGACCAGGGGGCAATGGCAGCGTACACCGGTAGTTTAGGGTCGGGAACCACCAGCTCGGCAGAAAAGGTGCGTAGACTACCTAAACCATGGCAGTGGGGGCAGGCACCGTAGGGAGAATTGAAGGAAAATAGCCGGGGGAGAGTTCCTCCATCACCGCGCCATGTTCTGGGCAGGCAAAGTTTTCGGAAAATACCAGGTCCCTGGCAAGGCCATAGCCCCCACCAGACTCGGCGGCCTGGGGCAGTCGATCGGAAAGGGAAACCACCTGCCCACCGGTCTCTGCCGTCACCCCAGCCTCTGCTTCAGCTCCAGGCTCCGCCAGAATATTAATGATGGCAATGCCCTCCGATCGCTTCAAACAGGTGGTCAGGGAGTCCGCCAGGCGTTCCTGCAAACCTTCCTTTTTCACCAGGCGATCAACCACCACTTCAACATGGTGGCTATGGTTTTTTTCCAGTTCAATATTGTCGGTGAGCTCGCGAATTTCCCCATTCACCCGGACCCGCACAAACCCTTCTGCCGCCAGACTGGACAACAATTTCTTATGGGTACCCTTTTTACCCCGCACCACCGGGGCTAGAACCTGAAACCGGGTACGATCGGCAAAGGCCATCACCTGATCGATCATCTGGTCAATGGTTTGGGGAGCGATGCTGCGATCGGAGTGGGGACAATAGGGGTCCCCAGCTCGACCGTAGAGCAAACGCAGGTAGTCGTAGATTTCCGTCACTGTACCGACGGTGGATTGAGGGTTATGGGAGGTGGACTTTTGATCAATGGAAATTGCCGGACTGAGGCCCTCAATGGCGTCCACGTCGGGCTTATCGACCTGGCCCAAAAACTGACGGGCGTAGGCACTGAGAGATTCGACGTAGCGCCGCTGGCCCTCGGCAAAAATTGTGTCGAAGGCCAGGGAAGACTTGCCCGACCCCGATACCCCCGTAAAGACGATTAATTGATTACGGGGAATTTCCAGGTCCAGGTTTTTGAGATTATGTTGACGGGCTCCCCGAATCCGGATGACATTATCTTTCAGCGCACTATGGTGATGGGCCAGCCCCGTTTCTGGTGAGGCCAATTCCCCCTGAGACGAGGTTGCGAATTGTCTGGCAGAACCATCGGGCTTGGGCATCAGGAGACAGAAAGTAAAACACTGTTTAATAAATTTAACATTGATAAAGCCCCAGGCATGGTCTAATAATTTGCCGTTGGATTGCTATGAAAAATTCTGGCAGGGATAGATGGCGCTATCGGCTTATCGGGTGCGGGGGGGCTGCCTACCTTGACCTCTGAACAGCAGTCCTTACTACCCTATCGGGGTGGGCTGGTGGTGGCTGGGGAGCGCAGCGGAGTAGGCAAAACCACCGTTACCCTGGCTTTGCTGGCGGCCCTGGGCCAGCGATCGCGGCGGGTACAGTCCTTTAAAGTGGGGCCTGATTATATCGATCCCATGTTTCACCAACGGGTGACAGGACGCCCCTGCTACAATCTTGATCCGATTCTCACCTCCATTCCCTACCTGCAGCATTGCTTTACTAGCCATTGTCAGGATGCGGAGTTTGCCCTGGTAGAAGGGGTGATGGGTTTGTTTGATGGTGCTAGTGGAGCTTCGGATGTCGCCAGTACGGCCCATGTGGCCCGGCTCTTAAATCTACCGGTGCTGCTGGTGGTGGATTGTAGTCGTTTGGCCCGATCGGTGCTGGCCATTGTCCATGGCTTTCGTAGTCTGGAGCCCACTCTAAAGCTGGCGGGAGTGGTCCTAAATCGGGTGGGCAGCGATCGCCATCTGGATCTACTGGAAACCGCTTTGGCCTCCATAGATTTACCGATTTTAGGGATGCTGCGGCGGCAGCCTCAGATCACCCTTCCCGATCGCCACCTGGGGCTGGTGCCCGCCATCGAGATCCCAGCGTTGCCCGATCGACTAGACCAACTGGGCCACCTGGGTGAGTACAGCTTTGACTGGCCTAGATTAGAGCCTCTGGTGCGTCTGACTCCCATGCCTACCTCTAATGCCATTGCCTTACCGGCGGCTGGCTCCTATCCGGTGCGGCTGGCTCTAGCCCAGGATCAAGCTTTTAGTTTTTACTATCCTGACGCCCTGCAGATGCTCACCCGATGGGGCGTCGAACTTATTCCCTGGAGCCCCCTGGCGGAGGAAAATCTGCCCAAGGCCATCGATGGGCTTTACCTGGGAGGTGGCTTCCCCGAGATGCTTGCGGCCACCCTGGCCGCTAATCAGCGGGGATGTCAGCAGCTGCGCCAGAGCATTGAGGCGGGGTTACCGGTTTATGCAGAATGTGGTGGGCTGATGTATCTGGCCCAAACCCTGGTGGATTTTCAGGGGCAGACCTGGCCCTTGGTGGGAGTGTTGCCCACCAGGGTGACGATGGAAGCTCCCTTAACTTTGGGCTATCGCCAGGCGACAGGTCTGTCTCCCCAGGGCCTCTTGCCTCCCGGACAGCAGGTATGGGGCCACGAATTTCACCATTCTCAGGTCAGTCACTCCCCTGAACTACCGGTCTATGCCTTGCGTCGCTACCAGACCTCCTCTATCCATAGTCGGGAAGGCTGGCAAATTCAAGCCGCCCATGCCTCTTACCTGCATCTGCACTGGGGGGGTGCCCAGATTTTGCCCGTAGATTTCTAGCCCGGTGCCTCCATTATCGTGACCACGGCCCAGGGTCCGATAACAATTCCATAGCTTCAGGCTAGCCAGAGTATAAACTTAATCTATAGTCCAGGACCCATCTACCGTTTCGAGTTTGTCGTTGATACCAGGAGCCACTATGGAGGTTGACTCCGAACTTGAAAAGATTCGAGTACCGATCAAACTGTTACTGTTCATTGACAAACGTCCCAGCCTGACCCAGCAGGTCCAGCAAATTCGTCAGTACTTAAAAACAGTAGAGGAACAGTTTCAATTCCACCTAGATGTGGTCGATATTGGTGAGCAGCCTTACCTGGCTGAACACTATAAGTTAGTCGCCAGTCCCGCCCTGATTAAGATTGCCCCTACCGCAGCAAATGCTGGCGGGGGGACATTGTTGGCCAATTAGATTATTGGTGGCCGAAATGGCAACAGGAGTATCTGGCCACCCTGACCTACTCCGTTCCCTCAGGGGCAGATGGGGCAGCCCCTGCCCAGAGCGATGGCAGCCAGAGTACCATCGCCCATTCAGCGGAGTTAATTCGGCTTTCCGATGAGATCTTTCGCTTAAATCAAACCCAGGAAAAACTGGAGGCTCAATTGCGCTTTAAAGATCGCATTATTGCCATGATGGCCCACGACTTAAGAAATCCCTTGACCGCCGCCTCGATCGCTATTGAGACCCTGGAATTAGGCTATGCCCCTGATCAGAGCCGTCGCCTGACCCTGAGCTCTGAGCTCACCGGGCAACTGCTTAACCATGCCAAAACCCAGGTGCGTACCATTAATCGTATGATTACCGACATTCTCAAAACCGCCCGGGGAGCCTCCATTGAATTACAGTTGAATCCCCAGGAATTGGATCTGGCTTACCTGTGTCTTGAGGTGGCCAGTAGCTTTCAAGATCATCTCAAGACTAAAAACCAGCAATTAGTTACAGAAATTCCCAAGGACCTGCCGACGGTTTATGCCGATGGGGTCCAGCTCAAACGGGTGATTACCAACCTGCTGGACAATGCCATTAAATATACCCCTGAGGGCGGCCGGGTAGCCTTAACCGCCCTCCATCGAACCACCCAAAAGGTCCAGGTAGGAGTAGTAGACACGGGCCCTGGTATTCCCCTCGAGAATCAAGACCGGGTGTTTGAAGAGAGTTTTCGCCTCCAGCGCGATCGCAGTCAGGAAGGCTATGGTTTGGGCTTAGCTCTGTGCCAGCGAATTATCCGGGCTCACTACGGTAATATTTGGGTGGATTCAGTGCCCCAGGAAGGTAGCGCCTTCTATTTCACCTTGCCGGTCTACCGTGCCTAAATCTGAGGTTAGGAAATCGAGCCCAAAGAAAGTCTGGGGATATGGCCTACCCTGGGACATTCAAATCTAAGATATTGAAGGAATAGGCAAGGAACGACCCCTAATCCTTCTCCCAACCCTTTCAGGACACGTAACCGGTTATGGATAACAAATTAATGCTGATGATTCCTGGCCCTACACCGGTACCAGAACAGGTACTTTTGGCCATGGCCAAGCATCCCATGGGGCATCGTAGCGGTGAATTCAGTACCCTAATGGCCGAGGTGACTGAAAATCTCAAGTGGCTGCACCAGACCCAAAACGATGTGTTGATTCTGGCTGCTAGCGGTACTGGGGCAATGGAAGCGGGGATTATTAACTTTCTACGCCAGGGCGATCGGGTGCTGGTGGGTAATAACGGTAAATTTGGTGAGCGGTGGGGTAAGCTAGCTCGCACCTACGGGTTGGCCGTGGAGGAAATTACCGCTGAGTGGGGGCAGCCCCTTCCTCCTGAAGCCTTTAAAGCGGCACTGGAGGCAGATATCGACAAACAAATCAAGGCAGTCATTGTTACCCACAGTGAAACTTCCACGGGCGTGCTCAATGACCTGGAAACCATTAACCGTTATGTTAAGGCCCACGGCGACGCCCTGATTATAGTGGACGCTGTCACCAGCCTGGGGGCTTGCAGCGTACCCGTAGATGAGTGGGGTTTAGACGTAGTGGCTTCGGGATCCCAGAAAGGCTATATGATTCCCCCAGGGCTAGCCTTTGTTAGCGTTAGCCCCAAGGCCTGGTCTGCCTACCCTACCGCTAACCTACCCCGGTTCTACCTCGATCTAGGTCCCTATCGTAAGGATGGTGCCAAGCACACCACTCCCTTTACGCCGCCAGTCAATTTGTTCTTTGCCCTCCAGGCTGCTCTCAAAATGATGCGGAGCGAGGGATTAGAGGCTATTTTTGCCCGCCACGATCGCCAGCGCCGCGCCACTCGGGCCGCCATGGCCGCCCTTAACCTACCGCTGTTTGGCAGCGATACTTGCGCCAGCCCGGCAATTACAGCGGTTATGCCCGATCAGGTGGATGCAGAACAGGTGCGATTGGTGATGAAGAAGCGCTTCGATATTGCCTTGGCAGGTGGTCAGGACCATCTCAAGGGAAAAATCTTTCGGATTGGCCATCTGGGGTTTGTCTGCGATCGCGACATTCTCACCGCCGTAGCGGCCCTGGAAGCGACCCTCCAGCATCTTGGCTACAGCCATTATTCCCCAGGAGCGGGGGTGAGCGCCGCTGGAGCTACGCTTCTGACCTAGAATTGCCAACAGCAATGCACTTCAGATAGGGCTGGCCGCTGCGGGTACAATGCCCTAACCACCGGCCAGAAAGCTAATTCAGGATAGACTAACTGGCTCCGGATTCTTTACTCGGGGTCAGACGCTGGATCAGCCATTGTATACCCAGCAAAAATAAACCCAGGGCTGCAATGGCAAATACCCCGGTGGCCAGGGCGGTGATGCCCACCACCAGGGTACGCACCGCAGCGGTTAGATTAACCACAGTCGGGTTAGCAGAGAGGACGGGTTTATGGGCGAAAGAGGTGGCGATCGCGGTGGTTAATTGGTAGGCCAGTAGGGCGATAGTGCCGGCTATGATGGTCCCTGTAAAGCATTGCAGGATCTGGCGAAGCGAGGCGGGCTGCGGAGCCGGGCCGGGGGATGAAGGTTCAACCATGTTAACTTTCCACTAACTGTACACCGGTAGGAACGCACTGGGCCGTCCACAGGCCCAAATCGGGATCGGGCAAGGCCATACTGATTTGTTCCATCAGTTTTTCCGCCTCCGCCTGGCTATTGACCAGGGTAAAGACCGTCGGTCCTGAGCCAGACATCAACGTACCCAGCCCCCCCAGGCTGGCCATGGTGGCCTTCAGCTCAGCGGTTTTGTCGTGGGCTGGTAAAACCACCTTTTCTAGATCGTTATAAAGATGGCGGCCAATGTCGCTGCTTTGATGATGGCTAATGGCGGCCAGCATGGGACCCGCTTTGACCTGCGATCGCCGCACCGCGAACTCAGTCCTGTAGCTATGGCCAAATTCAGCCCGGTAGGTACGATAGGCCCAGGGGTAGAAACCATCTCCGTTCCATACTTCGCCAGAACCACCCAGAGATGGTGTAAGCCCGGTAGGGGATCGAGCTGCTCCCCTCGCCCGGTCGCAAACATGGTGCCACCGGCGATCGCAAAGGGAACATCCGATCCCAACTCCGCCCCCAACTCCTGTAACTCCCCCTGGGTGAGCCCCAGATTCCACAGCAGATCCAGGCCCACCAACACCGCTGCCGCGTTGCTGGACCCCCCGGCTAACCCGGCTCCCACCGGAATCTGCTTGTCCAGGGTGATTTCGACCCCGCCCCGGTGGGTCATCACCCCTGGAAAACGCTGGGCCAGCAGGGCTGCCGCCCGGTAGGCTAAATTGGTCTCGTCCGCCGGCACCAGGGGATGGTGGCACACCAGGCGAATGGTATCCAGGCCAATACTTCTTACCGTCACCCGATCCGCCAGGCTAATGCTTTGCATGACCATGATTAACTCGTGGAAACCATCGGGGCGATCGCCCACAATTTCCAAATAAAGATTAACTTTGGCGGCCGCCAGGAGTGAGTACAAAGCCATGGCAAAGGAGAAAACTAATTTCTGGATTTTATCCTTCTATGGGGCGCTTCGGGAAAAACTTGAGCCCCCTTAATCGCTGTAAACCCGTCGGGGCCAACCAGATCCCAGCCAGTTCTGGAGGGTTTGACCAGCATGCTATCGACCCTAGCAGGAACCAATGGTTAAATAATCGTTAATCTAAAAGCGAAATTTTTACGTTCTGTGTTTCGATTGTTACAGCAGGGTTGTCTAGGCTGTGACGCGGCTAGTTTAGCCATGGTCTTAGTTTTTCATCATGTCAGTTTGATTAAGGATGCCCACCATGATTTATGCCCTACCTCTGGTCCTATTCCATGCCCTAATCATCTCCCTGGCTACTCCTCAGCCGGGTCAGTCCCCTAGTTCGGTCTGGCTATCGCCTCAACCACTGGGCCTCTACACCACTGGTCAGGCTAATTGTCAAAAAGGTAGTCGAGATTGCTTTCCCCGAGATTCGGGCTGGTTGATCTGTTGATTGAAGGGTATGTTTCACCTATCCCTAGGGGCTGGTTTAAGTTTATCCCCAGAACTTAAACCAGAATCGTAAATTCTCATCCCCTGCCTGTTGAGAAATTCAGGCCCTACCCCTCCCTGGGCCTGACCCCGATTACGAAATAGAGCTGTAAATCCCCCCGCCCCCCAGCCAGTTTGGGGCCATAGGCGGTAGCAGGGAAAGTCGGCCAGGGTGGAGGTATAGGCCTCTAAGGCAGGAACTGCTACCGCCTCAAACTGGGGAAAGGTTTTTAATAGCCAGCTACCGATGGCTTCATTTTCTTCTGGAGAAAAGGTGCAGGTCATATAGGCCAGATAGCCGTCAGCGGCAATTAGTTGGGTGGCCTGAGCCAGAATTCGCCGTTGACGCTGGGCGTTTTTACGAATGGTAACGGGATGGAAACAGCCCTCTACCCGAGTACCTTTGGCCAGCAAAGATTGGCCACTGCAGGGGGCATCGACAATCACCAGGGGTAGGGCGTGGGCCGCCTGGGCCGCCCAAATTTCAGGATTTAAGTTGAAGACCCGAGCTTCGGTAACCCCACAACGTTTCAGGTTGGCGATCAGAATCTTGACCCGCTTGCCAACAGCCTCGTTACACCATAAATGCTGTGGCTGCAGCATCTGACGGGCCAGCAAACTCTTACCCCCGGGAGCCGCACACAGATCTAAAATCAACTGGACAGGAGACTCAAGGGCGGTTAGCACCGTTGAGGTAAAGACCGAAGCCAGATCTAGGCAGTAGTAAGCGCCTTCACCATGAAGGGAATGCTGACCTGGACGTTGACCGGGGCTGAGGCGATCGACCCAGGTCGGCTGCCAGGGCAGAGGCTCTTCTCGGTTAAAGGGCATGGCCTCAGGTCGTGGTGCCATCCACACCAGAGCAGGGGATAGGCAAGCCGGTCTGGTGAGGGCTTCTAGAAAGGCGGTCTGCTCCCCTGGCGTATCAAAGAGGCGACGACTGAGCTTAACCAAAAGATTAGAGGGAGTAGCCATGATCAGGCCTCAAGACTGGAGATGGCCATCGGGCATGATGGTTTGATCGAACTTTGCCCCAGTTAAGTCGGCACTGTGGAGATTGGCTCCCTGTAAGTTAGCCTGGCGCAGGTTAGCCCAGTATAGACAGGCGCGGCTCAGATCGGCCCCTGCCAGATTAGCACCTTCTAGATTGGCATGGCTGAAGTCAGTCCCCATCAGCCCACTTTCCCGCAGATCTGCATTTACTAGGGTAGCCCGATAGCAACAGGCTTTACGTAAATCGGCCTGAACTAAGATCGCAGCCGCCAGAGTTGCCTCCTGCAAATTGGCCCGAACTAAGATGATTTGATACCCATTGATATGGGTTAAATCGGCCTGAACCAGTTGGGCCTTGGTGAAGTTACACCGATGTAGATCGGCTTCAGCCAGATGGACCTGTTTCAGATCCAGGCCCTGAAAATCGAGATCGTGGAGATCGCGAGCTCCTGATTGGTAATAGCGATAGAGGAGTG
This sequence comes from Nodosilinea sp. LVE1205-7, assembly GCA_041879365.1. Lineage (GTDB taxonomy): Bacteria > Cyanobacteriota > Cyanobacteriia > Phormidesmidales > Phormidesmidaceae > Nodosilinea. The sequence continues at coordinate 1,630,904 of CP089923.1, forward strand.
CTTTTAGAGTGCTGACTACCATGTTGATTGGCCTCCCCTGGTTGCCCTTGGTCTGCGATCGCCTAGCTCTATGCCCCTAAAGAGAGGTAAACACCTCAGCAGCCATGGCAATGGTGTGATCAATATCGGCATCGGTGTGAGCTAGGGAGGTAAAGCCCGCCTCAAACTGAGAAGGGGCGAGGTAAACACCACGTTCTAACAGGGCCCGATGAAAACGGCTAAACTTATCCAGGTCAGACTGCTTGGCCTCTTCGTAACTGGTTACTGGCCCAGGTTGGAAGAACAAACCAAACATAGCGCTAATATGACCGCCACAAACCCTATGACCAGCCTGATCAGCAACCTCTAATAAACCTGTAATTAATCGACCGGTAAGCCGATCTAACTCCTCGTAGGTACCGGGTCGTTGCAGTAATTCCAGGGTTTTAATTCCGGCGGTCATAGCTAGAGGATTACCAGACAGGGTACCGGCCTGATACACCGGTCCGGCCGGGGCAATCAACTCCATAATCTCGCGACGACCACCATAGGCCCCTACGGGTAAGCCACCACCAATTACCTTACCCAGGGTAGTCAGGTCCGGGGTAATTTGAAACTTAGCCTGGGCTCCACCGTAGGCAATACGAAAGCCCGTCATCACCTCATCAAATACCAGGAGGGCGTTGTTCTGCTGGGTCAGCTCTCGCAGGCCCTCTAGAAAGCCCGGCAGAGGAGGAATAAAACCAGAATTACCGACCACAGGCTCCAGAATTACCCCGGCGATTTCCCCTGGATTTTGGGCAAATAAAGCTTTCACTGCCTCCAGGTCATTGTAGGGAGCGGTCAAGGTAGCGCTGGTAGCAGCTTTGGGTACCCCCGGAGAATCCGGTAGGCCCAGGGTAGCGACCCCAGAACCGGCCTGTACCAGGAACATATCGGCATGACCGTGGTAGCAGCCAGAAAACTTAATCACCTTATCGCGCTGGGTGTAGGCTCGCATTAGGCGCAGTACGGCCATGCAAGCCTCTGTACCCGAGTTCACAAAACGCACCATTTCAATACTGGGGACGGCATCAATTACCATTTCCGCCAGCACGTTCTCAAGATAGCAGGGAGCACCAAAGCTAGTGCCCTTTTCCAGGGCCGTAGCCAGGGCGGTCAATACTTCGGGGTGGGCATGACCACAAATCGCTGGACCCCAGGTACCCACATAGTCAATGTACTGGTTTCCATCTACATCCCAGATGTAGGCCCCCTTGACCCGATCAAAAACAATCGGTTGCCCACCCACCGACTTAAAAGCCCGTACCGGAGAACTCACTCCCCCTGGCATTAAGGTTTGAGCGGCAGCAAAAATTTCCTGCGATTTGGATGTGTTTAAGGGCGTTGCACTGACCAAAGTAGGTTCCTCTGACGGTCTTGAATCAATCGTTTATTATGCTACGGCGCGGGGGAAAGAGTTGAGCAATGTTGAGCAATGTAACCTTAGCGCCAGAGATGATGGATCCGACCATTTTTGATTTGCACTACCGGATGGTTGGATATTCTCACCAGGTGTTCATCGTGGGTAGTAACAATTACAGTAATACCAATGGAATTAAGCTTTTTCAGAATCTTAATGACCTGTAAGGAATTGTCACTATCCAGGTTGCCTGTGGGTTCGTCCGCCAGTAACAAAGGTGGGGTATTCACCACCGCTCGGGCAATACTAACCCGTTGCTGTTCTCCCCCGATAGTTCGTCGGGAAAACACTGGGCCTTGGCTTGCAGCCCTACCATCTTTAATGTGGGCCAGAGGCGACGATGAATTTCTTTACGGGTAAAACCCTGAGCCCAGAGTACAAAGGCCACGTTTTCGGCAACGGTGCGCCGGGGAATTAGCTTATAGTCCTGAAATACAATGCCGATGCGGCGGCGCATCATCGCCAGACGGTTACCCTGGAGCTGGGCAATGGGTTCGTTATCTACCAGAATCTCGCCAGCAGTGGGACGTTCGTGACCGTAGAGGAGTTTTAGTAGGGTCGATTTACCCGAACCAGAGGGACCGGTTACAAATAGAAAATCTCCCTGATTAACGGTTAAGGTTGCTTCCTTCAAGGCAGCACTACCGTTAGGGTAGATCTTCTCAACTTCAGTCAAACTGACAATGGCTCGAGCCGGCTTAGGGTTCTCCCTGGGGTTAGTTTTATCTGTAGCACTGGCTGGCTGTTCAGGCGACCCTCCGGCAGCCGGGACCACCAACTGAAAGCGGTCCTGTAACCGACTCCGGACCTCTTCTGGCAAGCCCTGCCGGGGTCGGTCATCGGTGGAGAGAGATAGAACTGAGGTCATGGGATTTCCTAACTGGACTGGACTCCGATCATGGGGCAGAACGCCTAAAAAGGCGCTAAACCCTGGGAACGGGCTTTTGGCTCGTTATTGTAGTCGAAACCTTAAGGATAAAAAAGTCGTGATTAATTTTTTTAATAAAGTTTACAGTGGGTGATGAGATTATTGCCAGCCGGCGTAAACGAGTAACCCTCCAGGCAGGGCAGCACCCCGAAGTCTACCTGAGAAGATGGCTTGAAAAGGGTTATCCCAGGTATAGTTCGCCGCCAGAAGGCTGCTAAAACCCTAAATTCCTAGGCAATTATGCCAATATACTAAGCCCTATTCCCCGAGAACATCCCCCTTAATCCTCCAGCAAACCCTGACGTTGTAAGTAGGATCGCAGATTAGATTTTCGAATCGGTTCCCCGATCGCTTGGGAAAGAACCTGCCAGAGTTCAGCTGCTACGGTCTTAAGGTGCCCTTCTGATTGCTGATGCTGGGTAGCGATTTGACTATACTGTTGCCCTTTGAGAACACCGGTTAAGATTCGGGTCTGGGTATCGGTCAGGGAACGCCCCGTTTCCTTTTGAATCAGATTATTGAGCCAGTTCAGGGTGGACTCAAAGGATCGAATTGGGGCGGCAGCTGTGGCAGTAACCTTGGTAACAAGATCAGCCGATGTACCCACTTCCATAATTTGCAGCAGACGTTGTAGGCGTTGAAATCGCTGCTGCTGTAGATATTGGGGAAGACTCAGGCCCATGGCCACCTCAAAGCCTTGACATAGGTCCACCTCACCTAGGTTAACCAACTCGGCCAGATGCCTGACCTGAATCTCTGTCTCCAGGTAGGTATTAATGTATTCCAGCACCCTGTTTAGGGTGTCAGGGGTAGTTCTCGGTAAGGCAAAGCAGAAACTGGAGGGCAGCTAGAGTGATGGGTCAGTAACCGTAAGACCAGGCTGGTCATTAGCATTTGATGATAGGCAGACGGTGAGGACTGAGAAGAAGGATTTAACAATGAGTTCTGCAGTGCCATGGCCAGGTAATAAAGACTGGGATCTTTAGTTTGGGACTTTGGCATCAGGGTCAGATCACCAGAGTGCAGCCGTTCTGTAGCCATCTGACTAAAGAGGGATGTGTGGAGGTAATAGGTCGTCAAGTTAATAGGCTGTTCCCAGGAAACCTGATGACTGATCCCAGCCGGTACCAGGGTGCAACTGCCATAACCTTTAAGTTGACGGGGATAGCAGATATTACCTATTTTCTCCTCGAAGATAGCGGCGCTGTCCAGGTCTATAACCGCCAGAGCATGATAATCAGCCAGAACAAACTCTGGTAAGTTGCCTGGCGGCAAGCTCTCATAGCGAGACATGATCAGATCGCGCCCCAAACAGATGGGGGTAGGCGGGGTAGGACTGGCAGTAAAAACCTTAAGGTCAGCTAGATTCCCAGGGGTGCCTTGATAATCGTTACCATCCATACCCAAAACCCAAAAAACATCAATATTCGGCTTAGCCCCAGGGCAGGGGCGATCCTGGGGCCAATTAAGGTTTCAACGATATTCCCCCTGAAATTCTTTATCCATAAAAAGACCACCTTTGCTCGTCTAATTTCTAACTTTTGCTCACTTAATTGTTTTCGATGACTGATAGACTTGCCTGGGACTGTTTTTTGTAACTTTACCATCGTTGATCTTGATGGATAATAATTCTATACAAAAACTGCTTAAATCTCCGTGGACCATAGAGGGCGGTGGTTTTGAGCTCTAACCTATCTCATTATCAGGCTACCCCTCAGGGCGGTGCCCCAACGGCAGGATTGTCCTCGGCTTAGGGGGCGATTGCTGGTTTCAAGCTTAGAATACGACGTTAAGGCTAAAATAATCCTTACCAGATTATTACTTCCTTCCCTTACTTTGTTGAGGATCTTTTCGACCAGATGGTTCTTCTCTCCCACCCTTCCCACCCCCTAGGCCAGGAGTTTTATTTCGGTCCTTTTCATCTACAGGCCGATGGCCAGTTGTTCAGGCAGGGGTGTTCTATTTCCCTTAGTCCCAAGCAACAGGAGCTGCTGAGGGTGCTGGTGGAGGCCCAGGGGCAGGTGGTCACAAAGGATGAGATTTTGGAACGGGTTTGGCACAAGGAAGAGATTGGCGACAGTAGTTTGACCCGCTGTATCCACGATCTGCGCCGCTGCCTCAGGGGCGATCGCCCTGGTACCAACTATATCCAAACCCTTTACGGTAGGGGCTACCGACTTAATGCCCCAGTGCAGGTTGCCGCTGCGGCCTCTGCCCTGGCTGGGCTGCGGTCCAACCCTCGTCTCCGGCAGGCGGCTCAGACCGAACCCCGGGTCTATGAAGCCTACCTGGAAGCCCGTTATCTCTTTCGGCAACGCAATACCGCCCGAGTACAACGGGCCATCGCCCTCTACCAGCAGGCCCTGGCCTGGGATCCAACCTTTGCTCCGGCCTATGTGGGCCTGGCGGATTGCTATGGCTTTCTGGTGAGTTGGTCAGCCCTACCCCTGAGTCAGGGCAAGCCTCTGATTACCGCGGCTCTTGCCCAAGCGGCTGCCTTAGACCCCCAAACACCGGGCCTAAAGGTGATGCAGCCCGCCATGCTCAGCGTTCTAGACTGGCAGTTTGACCAGGCCGAAGCTCTGTTTCAGGCCGTCCTCCAGGATTCCGTCAACGATGGGCAGAGTTTACTGCTCTATGCTCGCCATTTAATCGCCTCTGGCCAGGTCAAGGAAGCCGTTCAGGTAATGGAGCGGGTGGTTGATCTCGATCCCCTCTCTCCCCTGACCCATGGTTTCTATAGCTTTGCCCTGCACTTTGCAGGGCAAGGGGCCGCCAGTGTGGCGGCGGCCCATCGATCTCTGGAGTTAGATGCAGACAGTGTTGTCTGCCTGGGATACCTCTGCCTGGCAGCGGCTACCCAGGGCGACCTGGGGACAGCCCTGGAAGCGGGTCAACGGGTGATGGAGTTAGCCCCTGGTTTACCCCTAGGACTGGCTGTCTATGCCTATGCCCAGGCCCAATCTGGCCATGGCCAGCAGGTGGCACCGGTCATAGCGCGGGCCCTGGCCCCAGAAGAACTACCCTGTCGTAGTTTTTTCGCTCCCGTGGCGGCCGCCCTGGGGGATGGGGAGGCCACCGGGGCCATTCTGGCCCAGAGTTGGCGCGATCGCTGTCTATGGCTACCGGTGATTTGCCGCGATCCTCGTCTGCATTCGGTCTGCAACCATAACGCTGTTAGACCATGGTTAGAGAAGGTAAAGGGAACCGGAGTCTAGGGTTTAACTACTATGGGCTGTCTATCCCCTTTGGGTTGACAAAGAACTGGAGGAAACATTTTTTAATTCTTCCTGCAGAAGATTTTGATAGAGACGCGGTAGACGGGCGGTCATGGTATTCGATTCAATGCCGTAGCCCAGACTGGTCCAGGTAGTCGATAGCCGCCGTAGTACCTGTTGTAGTTGTCCTTGACGCAGGGCCGTGGCAATATCTAAATCCCAGGCAGAGGAGTCTTTGAGCCACTGATACATGACCCAGTCCTGGGATTCGGCATCAAAACTGTAGTCTTGCCACACTTTATACCAGGTCTGGGGATGGGGATGATATTGACTGGCTTTTTCCTTCCACGTCTGGGTAAGAAACTGGTATCGCCCAGCCGCAGTAGTGCATTGACCAGTGTGGGGACCGGCCACAATTTCAACACAAATATTGGGGTGTTGGCGCAGAGACTGAAAGGACTGGCCCCCATAAAGCACCTGATAGGGTTGGGGAACGTTAGATTCAGCCGCCGAAATAGTCCGCATTAAGGCTCGAATATCAGGGATCGCCTCCCTTCATTACCAGGGGTTGGGGATGGTCAATTCCCAGGCTGTGCTGTAGTTTGTACCAGAGGGGGAGCGGTAGCGATCGGGGCAACCAAACCATGAGCAGCAGACCTAAGCCGGCCAGAATAGCCAAGGGTAGCCGTTGCCTCCCCCGGTACCGGCGTTGACGCCGCCTAGAAATTTGACGATGGCCAGGGGAAGAACTAAGGGTCACAAGAGCAAGCGGTGCTGGCATAATGCCCTCAATTTTAACTCACCAGTCTGAATCGCTTTTTAAGAATTCTTACCCTATCCCCCGGCCTATGGGCAGCCATCGTTGTCTTCTTTAAAGACTAATCCAGACTAATCCCTAGAGGCAGGGGAGCGAAGACCAGACAAAACTATACCCAGGGTTAATCCTCAAGGGACGCGGCTGTGGCTGGCAACGGTTGGGAGGGGGATGATCCAGCCCTACCAGCTTGGCGCTCAGATCCCAAAGCTTACGGGCTTTGGCGTCATCCTGGGCTTCGTTAGAAATTTCCTGAGCGAAGGACCGCCGTCCTGGTTGCTGGCGATTACCCCAGCTCCAATAAATACCTGACTCCGCCAGGGCTGGATCAGCCACTGCGGCCGCTACTCGTTCCCCTGCCAACTTTTGGGTGACGTAACCACCGGTAATATTTTTCTGGAACCAGGGAAAGATGGTTTGAAAGGCTTTGAAGTGATGGCGGAAGAGAGGGGTATCGGCAACACAGCCAGGATAGAGAGAGCTGAAGATCAGGCCCGTAGATTGGTGGTAGCGACGGTGTAACTCCCGCATGGTAAGAACGTTGCAGAGTTTACTATCTTTGTAGGCTTTGCCCGGCTTAAACTGCTTGCCGTTAATCATGGCGATGGGAGCCTTAAAGCCAGCTTCAAACCCTTGCAAATTTCCCAGATCTGGGGGGCAGGAATAGGAATCTTACCTCCCAGTTCCTTAGGATTAGCCGTCACTGTGCCCAAAATAACCAGGCGCTTGTCTGCCGCTGGGGAGGCTTGCAGGTCTGGCAATAGCAAGTTGGCCAGCAAAAAATGTCCCAGATGGTTGGTGGCCACACTAATTTCATAGCCATCGGTACTGTAAAGCGGTTGCTTTTCCAGGGGATAGTAGACAGCAGCATTACATACCAAAGCTTCCAGCGATCGCCCCAGGGCCCGAAAATCAGCCACCGCCTGACGCACACTGGCCAGGCTGGCCAGATCCAGCGGCAGTAGGCTGTAGCTACCGGCTGGCATGGCGATCGCCTGGGCTGCCCGTTCCGCCTTGCCCAGGTCTCGACAGGCCATCACCACATGCCAGCCTTGATCGGCCAAAGCCCTGGCGGCATTGAGCCCCACCCCAGAGGAAGCGCCGGTAATCATGACGGTTTTTTGCTGTTCCATAGCCAGACAACCTTGCTTAACTTACTTAATCAATTACATTCATTTACACTCCAGCCGAGCCCCAGGCGACCCAGGCCTGCGCATCAATAACCGCGATCGGGCCAACTAATCGGACCCCCAGGGCTCTAGCCAAATCTATAGTTTCTTAGTGTTAAGGATCTTTCCGCCATCCGAGCTATTTCTTAATGTTTGTTGAAATATGAGGGAGTCAAGGCCCTGGCCCTGTGGGCCTGACAATCCTGCAACCACCTTGGGACGATGCCGCCAGAGTATCGTCACCGACTGAGGTAAAAGAGAGGAATTGATGCTGCCTACCGATCGCCGGCCTTCCCATAGATGACCACAATCATGGAGTTGCTAAACTTGCAGATACTAGAAGAAGAGGTGGAGAAATGGGCCTATCCCTGTCGGCAAACCCTGTGGTGTTAATTACGGGAGGGGCCAGGCGAATTGGTAGGACAACGGCCGAGCTTCTCCATAACCATGGTTTTAATCTAGCGATTCACTTCCATTCCTCCCAGTCAGAGGCGGAGGCCCTGGTGGAACAGCTCAACCAGCAGCGATCGGGGTCTGCCTACGCCCTGGCCGCCGATCTGACCCAAACCCTGGCGGCCCGGCAGCTTATGGAGTTGGTGCATGCCCATGGGGGTCAACTGGAGGGCATCGTCCATAATGCCTCGTTGTTTGAACCAACTTCCCTGGTGGACTCTAGCCTGGAGGACCTTTCACAGCAGTGGGAAAAGCTTCAGAACTGCCATAGTAAAACTCCCTTTTTTCTGGCCCAACTGGCCTGCCAGGAGTTTCCAGAATCCTTTCGATTTATGATTAATCTCTGTGATATCTACGCCACTATCCCCCTGCGCCGTTACCCCATCTATAGTATTTCCAAGGCCAGCCTGGTAATGGTGACCAAAGTACTGGCCAAGGAACTGGGACCAAAGGTAAGGGTCAATGCCATTGCCCCTGGGTTGATCCTGTTACCCGACGGGCAAACTATGGATGGAGAAACCGCCAGTCGCATGGAGAACAAAACCTGTCTATCTCGCATGGGGGAACCAATAGAAATTGCCAAAACGGTTCTATTTCTGGCTCAGGAGGCCACCTATATTACTGGACAGGTGATTACGGTGGATGGCGGTCGCACCCTATTTTGTTAGTAAGCCCCAGCATAATGTAGATCTGCTTCCGAGTACTAAAATAGAGCCATGTTGCGGGTGGCTGAACCATGACCCCCTTGCCCCGACCCAAACCCCTGGCAGTCTCTCCCTTGCAACCGGGGCTGCCCACCATGTACGACCTGCCCAGTGAGTTTCCTGAGGAGCCGGGTTTGCCTGACGTATTCCACGATTTGCAACCCCAACTGCTGAGTCAGACCCTACGACTGGTGGACTACGGCAGTGACAACTACTGCGATGCCTCGGACCTGAATCTTTACTACGATTCTGAGCATCCCCTCTGGCACAAGCGGCCGGATTGGATGTTGTCGGTGGGGGTGCCCTGGCTCTACGGCGGCCAGGACCTGCGGCTGAGCTATGTGACCTGGCAGGAGGGCAAGGGGCCAGAGGTGGTGGTGGAGTTTCTCTCGCCGGGGACGGAACGGGAGGACCTGGGCCGGTTCTTTCGCCCTGGGGATGCCCTGTCAACGGTGCAGCCTCTACCCGCCCCTACTTCGCCACCGGGAAAACTGGAGGTTTACGAGCGCTACCTACAGGTGCCCCACTACATTGTCTACAGCCGCTATAGCCAGACCCTACGGTACTTTAAGCTGGTGGCGGGGCGCTACCAAGAGCAGCCCCTGGCCCCCCAGCCCCCCCTGATCTGGTTGCCGGAGCTCCACCTGGGCCTGGGGATCTGGTCGGGGGAGTTTCAGCGCACCCCGGGGCAGTGGCTGCGGTGGTGTGATCAAGAGGGTAACTGGGTATTGACCGAAACCGAACAGGAACGCCGGGCTAAGCAACAGGAGCGGCAACGGGCCGATCGCTTGGCGGCTAAGCTAAGGGAACTGGGAATTGACCCAGATCGAGTGGAGTAGGGGAATCAGTAGTCAGTAGTCAGGAGGGAGGCGATGGCATTGGTGGCCAGCACCGTGGGAATCACCTCCCGGTAGATGGGGTTGGCGATCTGGATGCCCCCTCGTTAGTCCTGACTGCACAGCCCCAGGTCCAGCACGTAGCGCAGGTCATCGGCGGGGGTTTGGGGTAATTCCTTCTCGTTAATCTTGACTTCAGCCAGGCAAAATCATCATCTGGAGGGCTTGGGAGGCTTTTCATCATTAACCAGAGTGCTCAGGAGACTCAGCCAATCCGGGTGAGCCTCCTGAACTCCCATCAATACTGACTACCGGATTTGCGATGTTGAATGGCCGTCACCCCCTCCTGGGCGAGCAGGTGGCCATGATTTACCCTGGCGTAGATCAGTTGATGGTCACCCGCCGCCAGCTGGTCTTGAATGGTACATTCCAGGTAGGCGAGGGCATCGGTGAGAATCAGGCAGCCATTTTCAGCGGCCTGGGTTTCCAGGGCGGCAAAGGCCCTCGGGGTCGACTCCTGAAAGGAGAAATGGCGACGCACGGCCCGCCCCTCCTTCAAAATGTTAAGGACAAAGGACGTTCCCGGAGAAAGCTGGCTAAAAACCGACTCTTCAACCGGTAGGGCTAGCATCAGGCCGGGGGGTGGAAGCTGGCCTGGGTAACCCAGGCGGTCAGGATACCACAATGCCCATTCCCCTGGCGGACGGTGGCCACACACAGGGATCCAACGATACGCCCCATGGCCTGGGCGGTGCGATCGGCTTGGGCATCATTGGCGACCTGCCGGGGGACCTGCTGTTTTGAACGACGGCGGAGCTGTTGGGCGAACTGGGTTCCCGCCGCTTCGCAGGCGGCCAGGGTATCGCCATCGGGGCTAAACCGCACCCGAATCGGTTCGAAGCCCAATTGGTAACCGGCATCCCGCAGCTTTTGCTCTAGCAGGTCAATGGCTTCACCACTCCAACCAAAGGAGCCAAAGATACCGGCCAGCTTAGTTTTGGGAACATTGGCCAAAATCGCCCCCAGGGCCGTTTGAATCTGTACCGGAGCATGACCTCCCAGGGTAGGAGAACCGATGATAAATCCATCACAGGCGGTCACGGCCTCGGCGATGGCTTCGGCTGGGGTCTCCTCACAATTGAAGGACTCCACCGCCACCTCGGCCGCCATCAGCCCCCGGGTAATGGCATCCGCCACCCTGGCCGTATTACCATAGGCCGAGGTATAGAGCAGCGCCACCCGCAGGTGGCGTTGGGTCTGTTGCTGACACCAATCGCCATAGTCCTGCCGTAGTCGGCTCTGGCTAAACCGGGCCAGGGGGCCGTGGCCAGGGGCCAGACAGGTGAGGGCCAGAGGTTCAAACTGCTGGAGAATGGATTGCACCTGTTTGGCCTGGGGAGCCTGCAGGCAATCAAAGTAGTAACGGCGATCGTCCCCTAGCTGGCGCCAGTGCTCATCCCAAAGGGCGTCATCACAGATGTGCGCCCCAAATAGCTTATCGCTGAACAGGGTTTGGGTGGCCGGGTCGTAGGTACACAGGCCATCGGGCCAGCGCGGAGTGGGGGCTTGGAAAAACTCCAGGCAATGGCCCTGGCCCAGGTCTACCCTATCCCCAGACCGGACAGGACAAAGGTCATCGTTCCAGGCGATCAGGCTACTTTTAAAGACATTGGCCGCTGGCCGAGAGCAGAGGATGGTTGCCTGGGGAGCTAGATTACGCAGTTGCTCCAGGGTAGCCAACCGGTTGGAGTTGACATGGCTGGTGACAATGTAGTCAAGGTTATGCAAGTCCAGGTGACGTTGTAATTCTTCTAAGTAAATGGCGGTGAAGGATTCCCCCGGGGATCGATCACTAGGGTCTTATCCGCCCGAATCAGATAGGAGTTAGCGGTGGTACCTCGACGGCGGCCGTATTCCACTTCGAACTTGAGCCGTTCCCAGGTACGGGAGCGCAGCACCAGGGTATGTTGGCCAATTTCCGCCACCTGTACATCGCGGGGTCGGCTGGCGGTTTGCCAATCAATAGCGGGGGGAGTAATGGAGTAGGTCATGGGATTAGTAATGGTTACCGACTTTACGATGATGTACCGCGGTTAGGCCATCGGTATTAGCCACCCGTCCAGCCCCAGCGGTGCAATAGATAATCCAATGGTCGCTGGCTTCCAGGCGGTGGGCTACGGTGCACTCCAGGTAGGCCAGGGCCTCCGCCAGAATGGGGGAGCCATTGCTAGCTTCGTAGGTGGCGATACCGGAGAAACGGTCGGCTCCGGGGGAAACCGCTTGAGGAAATGCTTGACCAGGCGGTAGTAGTTACCTTCCTGCAGAATATTCAGCACAAAGCTGTCCCCCACCTGCATTAGGGATTCGATCGCGCGGTCCTTGGCTACAGCGATCGCCACCCCTAGGGGCTGGAAGCTGGCCTGGATCACCCAGGAGGCCACCATGGCTCCGGTTACCTCCCCCGTCGGGCGGTTAGCAGGTAGAGTCCGCTGCTAATCCGACCCAGGGACTGGTCGAGGCTAGCCTCCAGATGGACCTTCTTTTCCTGGCGATCGCGGCTTAACCACTGGCCCAGATCGGTGCCAGCCTCTTCGCAGAGCTTATCGGTGGCGGCGACGGGGGCCTCCTTGACCAGGATGGGGGCGAAGGCTTCGGTCAACCCCAATTCCTGAAAGCGGTTGCGCAGGGGATAGATGGGTTCGTCATGGCCACCGCCGGCTTCAAACAGGCCAATTGCTTGCTTACGATTGGCGGCCGCCAAAATCGTACTGAGGACGGGGTGCAACCGACTGTTTTCCTCCTGGGGCGGCATCCCCACCACCAATCCAGCGGCCTCATGGACCAACTCCCGCACCTCGTGGGGGTCGGCCTCGGCGACATTGATCAATTCCACGGCGGTACCGGTTTTAGTAATGCCCTGGGCGATGGCCTGGCCAAGGCGGGGGCTAAACCCATAATCCTCCAGGTAAAACAGGGCCACAAAGGGTTCTGCCTTGGCTTGGGTTTCGCTCCAGGTGCGGTAGCGCTCCATCCAGTCTTGCCGGTGATGCCGTAGCAAGGGCCCATGGCCCGTGGCCACCAGGTTAATCTCCAGGGGGTCGATCCGCTTGAGGGCCCCCAGTACTGACCGAGCGTTAGGGCCCATCAGGCAGTCGTAGTAATACTGGAAATCAGCCTCCAGGAGGTTGGGCGCTTCGTCATAGAGGGCATCGTCGCAGTAGTGCATGCCAAACACATCACAGGTGTACAGTACCCCGGTGCCGCGATCGTAGGTCAGGATTGTGTCGGGCCAGTGCAAATTAGGGGCCGCAATAAATTCCAGACAATGGCCCTGGCCCAGGTCTAGGCTGTCACCACTTTTGACCGTCCGGCTATTGAAGGGACGGTGGATCTGGTTTTGCAGGAACTGCAGAGCCACCTTAGATCCCACCACGGTTATGTCAGGGGCCAGGGCCAGGAGGTTTTCCACCAGCCCACTGTGATCGGGTTCGGTGTGGTTAACCACCAGATAATCAATTTGGGTCGGGTCAATTAACCGCTGCAGCGCCTCCAGGTAAAGCTCGCCAAACTTTTGGTGGGAGGTGTCCACCAAGGCCACCTGATCAGCCTCAATTAGAAAGGAGTTATAGGTGGTGCCGTGCTGGAGCTCAAACTCGATATCAAAGCGATCGCGGTCCCAATCCAGGCACCGAATCGCCCTAGAGTGACTAGCGATGGTGGCGGTTTGCAGGGTCAAACGGCGGGCCATATCCGTATCCCGTCGGGCAGGCATCAATTCAACCATATATTTTTTCTATCCTTGATAAACTGTTAATTTATTTAAATCTATGATGCTCTGTCCTTCTGGATTTGTAAAATATCAATGTCAAAAACAACCTATAGGCAATTCAAATGGAACCTGGTTAGAGCCCTACTCAAGGTGCTGAGAAATCTAGGGTTCCATGACTCTAACGGATTCAGCTCAGAGGTTATTTGAGCAGAGTTGTCCCAGGTCTAGTTCGTCGCCAGGGAACCGCCAAAATACTGAATTTTGCGGCGGTTGTTCGACTCTATAGGCATAGTTTCAGACTCTCTTTGACTTTTCAATCAACCTCTAACGGCAAAATAAAGCCATGGGCTATCCTTCAGCTAAAAGAACTTTATAGTTAGCGCCGCCAATCAATACATTTGAACTATTTTAGAGTAAAGGTGGTTATAATGAGCTAGGGCGCAGGTAAGGAGGCATTATTTTGCTACCAACGGTTGAACAGAGAAGACTGCAGCTTTCGAAGAGTACTGAAGCCCAGAAGAAGGCGAATTGGGGTCAGTTTCTTACGCCAGAAAGAACCGCAGTATTTATGGCGAACCTTTTCCCAAATGGGAGTGGATTTTGTCGTCTTTTAGACGCGGGAGCTGGGATCGGCTCATTATCTGCGGCTTTTCTAGATAGATGGGGGAATGGAGGTTTTGACTTTCAAGGAGTCGAGGTAAATGCTTTTGAGCTGGATCGCGCCCTAACTGAAGACCTATCAAAAACCCTAAACAAATATAGCCATCAAGCTAATTTCTCAGCCAATATCTATGGGGAAGATTTCATCCATGCTGCGGCTGATTCACTGTCCGGTCATCTATTTTCTAGGCCCTTGGTACATTACACCCACGCGATCCTTAATCCGCCATACAAAAAGATCAATAGCAGTTCCGCACACCGGCTAGCCTTGCGCCGTGTCGGCATTGAGACAGTCAACTTGTATAGCGCCTTCGTTGCACTGGCCGTTGCCCAGGCCGTGCCAGGCGGTCAGGTTGTGGCTATTATTCCACGCAGTTTCTGCAATGGCCCCTATTACCGGCCATTCCGCGACTTTATCTTTGAACGAGCCGCCCTCCGTCACATCCACCTGTTTGAGTCGCGCAACAAGGCATTTAAGGATGACGAGGTTCTTCAAGAGAATATCATTATCCGATTGGAGCGAGATGGCCAGCAGGGAGCGGTGACAGTTTCGACATCAACCGATGATAGCTTCGCTAATCTTGTCACCTATGAACACGCCTTTGACCGGATTGTGTTCCCGGATGATCCACAGCGGTTCATTCACGTTCCTACGTCTTCAGAAAAAACGCCATCGAACTATCCCAGGCGATCCGCTACACATTGGCTGACTTGGGTATTAAGGTATCGACCGGGCCAGTGGTCGATTTCCGGATGAAAGAGCACCTACGCGATATGCCAGGGGAGGGCACTGTTCCGCTGTTGTATCCTGGCCATTTCGGCAGCGGCGGCACCACATGGCCCATCGAGGGTATGAAGAAACCCAACGCCATCGAACGTAACAACGACACCGAAAAATGGCTGTACCCAAACGGCTTCTACTGTGTGGTTCGGCGCTTCTCGTCTAAGGAAGAAAAACGCCGAATCGTGGCGAGTGTGGTTGAACCAAGGACATTTGGTAAGGTAACTATGTTGGGTTTCGAGAACCATCTTAATCTTTTCCATGAGAATAAGAGCAGCCTACCTGAGCCCTTAGCCCGTGGGCTGGCCGTGTTCCTAAATACGACCGCAGTAGATGAGCTATTTCGACGCTTCAATGGCCATACACAAGTCAACGCAACCGACCTTAAGTTAATCAAGTATCCCTCGCGTTTCACCCTGATTCAGCTTGGTCAGTGGGCTGCTAGACAAGAAATGCTCACACAAGACCTGATCGACGAAAAGCTAAGAACCCTGATTGCATGAATGACAAAAACGACTACATTGAGGCAGCGCAACAGATCATTGTTTCTTTAGGCTTGCCCCGATCACAACAGAACGAGCGTTCCGCTCTTTGCCTGTTGGCCCTGCTCAATTTGACACCAGGCAAAGCATGGGCCGATGCAGAAAATCCGCTTATCGGCATCACTCCAATCATGGATTGGGCGCGAGCGAACTATGACAAGGAATATGCGCCGAACACCCGAGAGACGATACGCCGTCAAACCATGCACCAGTTCTGCGACGCTGGTGTAGCTCTGTATAACCCGGACGAACCTGACCGTCCGGTGAATAGCCCGAAAGCGGTCTATCAGATCGAACCCGCAGCCCTGGCTCTGCTGCGCACCTTTGGCACTCTAGTGTGGCATGACAACCTCGCCATCTATCTGAGCGAGCGTGAAACGCTGGTTGCCATGTACGCCAAGGAACGGGAACAGAGCCGTATCCCGGTTGAGATTGCACCCAACCAGCAAATCACCCTCAGCCCAGGGGAACACAGCAAATTGATCCGGGCCATCATCGAGGAATTCGCTCCGCGATTCGCACCAGGTAGCGTGCTGGTCTATGTCGGCGATACGGGTGAGAAGTGGGGCTACTTCGACGCGATTCTGCTGGCTGGGTTGGGTGTCGATGGGGATGCCCACGGCAAAATGCCTGATGTGGTACTGCATTACACGGCGAAAAATTGGCTGCTACTGGTTGAGTCTGTAACCAGTCACGGGCCGGTTGATGGCAAACGGCACGCCGAGCTTGCCAAGCTGTTTTCCGGATCGAGTGCCGGCCTTGTCTATGTAACTGCTTTCCCAAACCGGACTAGCATGGGTCGCTACCTGGGTGAGATCGCATGGGAGACTGAAGTATGGATGGCGGATTCGCCGTCACATCTGATTCATTTTAATGGGGAACATTTTCTTGGGCCCTATAACGAGTACCAATCAGGCCAATAAAACCGATAATCAGCCCTCGACACCGTTGCCTAGGATCAACCCTTGGAAATACTGCCTTAAATATCCATCCTCGACCACCAAACAATATCCATTCCATCCTCGCTAGGGCCGTTTGGCTAAGGCTAGGGTTTGGTGGGTCGATTTAACTGGGGTAGAAGGCCAGGGGGGCCCAAGTCTGAGAGGTGATAACCCTGGAAATAGCTGCGTTGGGGTTCCTCGCTGTAGAAGCGGGAGGTTTGCCGCGGGGGTAGATAGCGTAACAGGTAGCTCCGCCAGTGCAGGGTCTGGATGGCCAGAGATCGCTGCCAGGACTGGGGTTGGGGAAAACCAAAGACCGCCAACATGCCGTCATCACGATGATCATTTTGCCAGCCTGGCATGGGCGATCGAGCCGAAGTTAAGCTATCAACCTGGTTCGCGGCTAGCAACGGCTGTTAGAATTTAATCTCTAAATACAGTTGATCGATAGTCAGTTTCTTCCCGTTCTCCAACTACACCATGAGTTCAGACATGAGTTCAGAAATTTATAATCCTTCCCTACAACAGGTGCCCCGTAGCGCCAAGGCTCCCATTCTTCCCTCCTCGGGGGAAGCCTCAATTCTGGTCTGGCTTGAGCGCATTGGTCGACTGCGTAGCCGTGACGCCATGGAAAGCTTCCCCGATGAGGCTGAAAGTGAAGAAATCTCGGATTTGATGGGGGGTGACGATAGCTTTGATGACGATGACGACGATAGTCTGGACCTGGAGGACGAAGACTAGCAAGATAAAACTATTAAGTCTTGTTGCATCAGCCGCCAAATGTGAGATTATGCCTATAGACTTTTTGGCTGTTTGCTGTCATTAGTTCTGGCCGGGAAAGTCTTTATAGGTCCGTTCCCAGTCGTGTGGTGTGATGCAGTTGAGGAACCATTGTGGATGCAAAGTTTTTAGCATCGAAGCGATTTGGTCTAAGCGGTAAAAGCCTGTTCAGGCTTTTGGCTGGTTGTCTGGGGTGCAGCGCAATAATTAGTGATTTAGCCCTAGGCCATTCTCTGCTTCTGGGTACGTCTATTACCATTCCTTTTGTAGTGGCGGCCCTGGTTAGTAGTCTGCTGGGTTTTTGGGTTGTTCCCCTGCTCCGAGCCTTAAAAACCGGTCAATTTATTCGACAGGAAGGTCCCCAGGGACATCTCAAGAAGGCAGGTACTCCCACCATGGGAGGAGTTTTTTTTATTCCAGTCGCCTTGATAGTAGCCTTAGTTGCCACGGGTTTCTCCAATTCGGTTCTCGCAGTAGCCTGTCTCACCCTTGCCTACGGAGCGATTGGTTGGTTAGATGACTGGCAAGTACTGCGCTATCGATCCAATAAGGGTATTTCTCCTCGCGCTAAGTTGCTCCTACAGATTGGCGTAGCGATTCTCTTTTGCCTGTGGATGCGTTCTACCCAGCCCCTCACCCTGACTACCCTCACCTTGCCCCTCGGTTTAGTGTTACCCCTGGGAGCCCTATTGTGGCCCCTAGCGGGTTTTGTATTGGTGGCAGAGAGTAATGCCACCAACCTGACGGATGGTTTGGATGGTCTGATGGGGGGCACGGGGGCTATTACTTTCCTGGGTCTGGCGGTGGTGGTATCGCCTAGCCATCCTGATTTGATGATCTTTTCCGCAGCTATGGCAGGTGCCTGTTTAGGGTTTTTGCTCCATAATCGCAATCCAGCTCGAGTTTTTATGGGGGATACAGGATCCCTGGCCTTAGGAGGAGCGATGGCCGCTGTCGGTATTCTCAGCGGCAATCTCTTTGCTCTACTGATCATTACCCTGCTGTTCTTTGCTGAAACCCTTTCCGTCATTATTCAGGTACTTTACTTCAAAGTCACCAAAGGACCAGATGGAGTAGGTAAACGTTTCTTTAAAATGGCTCCCTTACACCATCATTTTGAGCTGTGTGGTTGGTCTGAAATTCAGGTTGTAGCCATGGCCTATGGAGTGGTGGCCCTACTGGCGGGTATGGCTTTTACTCTGGTTTAGGTCTCTCCTGACTGGATATTCTATGAATAGTGAACGACTCCACCCCCTCGGTTATCGGCCCAATGCCTGGTGGGTTAACGAGGCTAAGGCAGACCTGAGCAGACCTGCGATCGCCCCTCGTCTGGTTAATCTGGCTACAGAAACCAAAGATTTACGCCTTGATCTAAATCGCTCGGCATGTCTGGTTATCGACATGCAAAATGATTTCTGCCATCCCCAGGGGTGGCTGGCCAGCCTGGGGGTAGATGTTACTCCAGCTCGAGCCCCGATTGCCCCTTTGCAGAACCTTCTACCCCAACTCAGGGCGATGCAGGTACCGATCTTGTGGGTTAACTGGGGTAATCGTCCTGACCTGCTGAATATTAGTCCTGCCCTCCGCCATGTATATAATCCCACAGGTACGGGGGTAGGTCTGGGGGACCCCCTACCCAGCAACGGATCAGCGGTTTTGACCCAGGGTAGTTGGGCGGCAGCGGTGGTGGAGGAACTGGTCGTTGATGCCAAGGACATCCGGGTAGATAAGTACCGAATGAGTGGGTTTTGGGACACCCCTTTAGACAGCATTCTGCGTAATTTAGGTAAAACCACCCTACTTTTTGCCGGGGTGAATATGGACCAATGCGTCATGGCCACCTTACAAGATGCAAATTTTCTGGGCTATGATTGCATCCTGCTGGAGGATTGTAGTGCCACCACCTCTCCGCCCTACTGCACCCAAGCCACTCTCTATAACGTTAGCCAATGTTTTGGCTTTGTCAGCCAATCGGAGGCCTTGATCCAATCTTTTCAGAGGTCCTAATAGGTAACCTGTAACCTTAGATAGCAGCGACCGATCCCCTAGATTAGCTCTTGACCCCTCTGTGCGGTTGCCCCTTGGGATCTTCACTTACCAGGACCGGGCAGGTTTAAGCTGAAGGATGCCATGGTTGCAGCTAACCTAAGACTGGGCTATCCTGGGATGGGAGAGTAGCTTTCTATACCCAGCATACAGGATCGGCAGCATGGAAGATTGCCCTGTTGGCTGGGCAACAACTGGGAGACGACCGGTCAGAACTCTCCTAGGGTTTTAATACAGTGGGTTTAAATCGTGCCCTCAATAGTTCTCTACAATGGCTCTCCTGTTGCCGGTAAGACCTCTCTGCCGGCCACTCAAGACTGGCTTAGCTATGGTGCGTTTCCCAGCGCTACCCAAGCCTCGGCTCCCGGGTACACCACCTTAACCTCCCTAGGCGCCGGCATAGCGGGGTATAGCAACTATCAACCCACCTATGATAGGTTCAAGAACGCCAATTTCCCCACCCTCGATCGCACCAATAGCTATAGGCTCAGCTTTCGACTACAGCTAAACAGTGAAAGCCACAGTCGCAATGACCGGGCAGGTCTATCCCTAACTGTGCTCAGTAGCGATAAGCGGGGAATTGAGTTGGGATTCTGGTCTAATCTAATTTGGGGCCAACAAGGCGGCACAGGTAGCAGCCTGTTTACCCAGAATCCTCGGCAGAGGGCTACCTATGCCACCACGGCTATGGCCAACTATGACCTTTTGGTGGCCGGTGACAGTTACTATCTGACGGCCAACAACCAACTAATTCTGGTAGGAAATTTGCAAGATTATACAGCCTACTCCGATGCCCAGGCCAAGGCTAGGGGCTTGCCCTTCAATCCCTACAACACCGCTAATTTTCTGTTTTTGGGAGATAACACTAGTAGTGCGGCGGCCAGCGTCAACCTGGCCTCTCTGATCTTGACTACCCCGCTTTTAGGCACCAGTCAGGCTGACACATTGAGTGGAACTAATGGGGATGATTTGATCAATGGTCTAGCAGGGGATGACACGCTGCGAGGGGGAGCTGGTAACGATACTCTTCTGGGTGGCGAGGGTAATGACAGCCTCATGGGAGATGGGGGAGACGATATGCTAATGGGGGGGCTGGTCGCGATCGCTTTGTTTATGACACTAAGGCAGCTTTTACAGCAACGGCCCTGGGCATCGATACCATTCTCGATTTCCAGCCAACTGGTGATTTTATTGTGCTCGCCAAAACCACCTTTACCGCTTTAAAGAGCTCATCAGGTAACGGTTTTAGCTTGGCGACTGAGTTTGCTTCCGTTAGTTCTGGGTCGGCGGTAGCCACCAGTGCCGCCCTGATTGTCTATGACAGCAGTACAGGCGGGTTATTTTACAACCCCAATGGGGCTGCCCCAGGTCTGGGTACGGGGGGGCAGTTCGCTATCCTGAGGGAGACTCCGTCAATTACAGCCAGCCACTTTCTGCTTCAAGCTTAAGCCGTTGGACTAAAACCAAGGCATTCTAGGCGTCCGGTTGCTTTTACCTGAGAAATGGTTATAAAACCATGGAATCGTCTTTTCCACCACCCTTTAACCCTGAAAATTCCGATCAACCCTTTTCTAGTTACAATAAATGCGCCAGATAAATACCTGGCATGACGGGGGGTGAGGCCTCAAGAGCTAGGCCTTAGGTTAGCCGATCCCTGAATCGATAGCCGCAATTGCTGGTGTCAAGTCTGTAAATATAATTCGTTGATTTCCCCTAGGTAAAGCCCTGTGACCCAGCCCACCACTCTGCGTTCTATACTGGAAGCCGTGGCTCGAGGAGAAATTCCCCCAGACAACGCCCTGGACCAATTGAAATACCTTGAATTTGAGCCGGTAGAAAACTTTGCCAAAGTAGATCACCATCGCTCCCTACGTACTGGCTTTCCAGAGGTGATTTGGGGACCGGGTAAAACCGTGAGTCAGATTGTCCAAATTATGACCACCTTACACCAACACCATGGAGTGGTCATGGCTACCCGCATTGAGCCGGGGGTCTACGACCAGATTCGACAACAGATACCCGCCGCTCTCTACTACGATCTGGCACGCATTTGCGCCCTGCGTCCTCTGAACTTGACTCCCGAGTATCCAGGTAAAATCGGTATTCTCACCGCGGGGACTGCCGACCTACCGGTAGCCGAGGAAGCCGCTGTGACCGCCGAACTATCAGGCTTTCAGGTACAACGGCTGTGGGATGTGGGGGTGGCGGGTTTGCACCGGCTGCTACGGCATCAACAATTAATTCGAGCGGTAGATGTGCTAATCGTGGTGGCTGGCATGGAGGGTGCCCTGCCCAGTGTGGTGGCTGGTCTGAGCGATCGCCCGATCATTGCCGTCCCCACCAGCATTGGCTACGGAGCCAGTTTTCAGGGATTAGCCGCCCTACTTACCATGCTAAACTCCTGCGCCGCCGGCATTGGAGTTGTCAATATTGACAATGGATTTGGAGCAGCCGTACTGGCTGGACAGATTTTGCGAACGGCCCAGCGACTGGGGGAGAAAAAATACTAATCGTTATCCCAATCTTCGCGACCCATCAGGTCAGCGACGCAATCACGGAGCAAGAAGCCAGAAGACTCTAGCTCTGCTTCTACCAACATCCATTCCCGGGCAGGGATATGGCGGCAGAGAGTATAGATCGGCTGATGGCGGTCAATGGCACCCTTTTGCACCAGATGACGAGCCTCATCACGAATCAGGTCGATGGAATAGTGGAGGGACTGCAGCATGGCTAAACTCGATAACGATCAAGAAACTATGGCATGAGAAAGGCTAAAGATAGCCATGGTAATGCTGAGAAGGCAAAGATAAAGAAAAATACCTGCCCAACCCGGCCTTAACCCCTAAACCCTATCCTAGGTGATTTTAGTCAAAGCTATAAATCCTGACATAATTGCCTGGATTTAGTATCTCAGTTTACTGATATTTTTTAGTTCTTGGCTATCGTATTGCTTCTTATTCTCCTCTTAATCTGTCCTAAAAAACATTAACTAATGTTTTATTTTGTGGGGGTTGCGCCCTCTCTATGGATTACAGAACCGTAATGGCAGCTACAGAGGGCTAACTGGTGAGGTGGTTGATTCGCTGTTGGGTGAGTTCCACCGCCAGGCTGAGGGCGGACACCAGGCTACTGGGATCGGCGATACCCTGGCCAGCAATATTAAAAGCGGTACCATGATCGGGAGAAGTCCGAATAAAAGGCAGGCCGAGGGTGAAGTTAACAGCCCGGTCAAAGGCCATTAACTTTACTGGAATCAATCCCTGATCGTGGTACAAAGCCAGATAGGCATCGTGGGCCTGGACCTGGGCTGGATGACCAAACCAGGCCTGACCCGGTGAGACCCAGAGGGTATCGGCTGGCACTGGACCATCAATCTGCGCCTGGGTATAACGCTGTCGCTGCTGCTCTAGCCAGGGCATGATCAGGTCTTTCTCCTCCCGCCCCAGTTGCCCACCTTCGCCACTATGGGGATTGAGTCCAGCCACGGCGATTCTAGGCTGGGTAAGACCAAAGTCCCGCTCTAGACTATGAATCAAAAGTTGGAGTTTTTCCGTCAGCAATTCAGGAGTAAGGGTTCTAGATACCTGATTCAGAGGAATATGGGTGGTGGCCAGGATCGTCCGTAATACCCAGTTGGTATGGGGAGAACGAGCCACAAATCCCATGGCAAATCTCCTGATGCCAGCCTTTTCCGCCAGTAGTTCCGTTTGTCCTGGGTAGCTATGGCCAGCCGCATGCCAGGCTGATTTAGCAATGGGACCGGTGACAATGGCGTCAAAATTACCCGCCAGGGTTTGGGCAATCGCTTGGTTCAAGTAGCTAAAGCTGGCTGCTCCCGTAACCCTATGGCCCAGGCCTGGAGTCAGGCGTGGCAAAGGTAAGGGAGGGGGTACTTCAAACCACCGCAGGGTATTGCTTCCAGACTGGAAGGGGTCTTCGTGATGGGAAGATAGCCAGTCCAGGTTTTGTCGCCAAAGAGCAGCTGTACCAAAAACAGTGATGTCCGCCTGAGCTGACCAATCTTGATGGACTAGAGCCTTAAACACCACCTCAGGACCAATGCCGGCGGGGTCACCCAGGGTTAGGGCTAGACGCGGTCGGGGGGCAGAAGAAGAGGCAAGAGTGGCCATGGAGAGGTCAGGAGCGTCACCAAACTGGTCTAAAATAAAGGCTGTTGTAGCTTTTCAAAGGCTAAAGCAACTCCATACCTGAATTATATTCTTGTTTTGAGGAGAACCTATGGGCGGCGAGATTTTTAGCACCAGTATTATTATTTTCACCCTCACCCTTGTAGGTCTAGGGGTAGGGTTTTTAATGCTGCGGGTGCAGGGGGAGAAGAGTAGATTTCCAGGAGATCAGCTTTAGGGGGAAGAGATCTGATATCCTTAATTAAAGTTAAGTTTTGTATCACCCCCTCATGAAACTATTAGTGGTTGGTGCTACCGGCACCCTGGGAAGGCAAATCGTACGCCGTGCCCTGGATGAAGGTCACGAAGTTCGATGTCTGGTGAGGAGTGCTCAACGAGCATCTTTTTTACGGGAATGGGGGGTCGAGCTGGTACGAGGCAATATAACCAGGCCCGATACTCTTCCTCCAGCTCTGGAAGGCATTGACGCCGTCATTGATGCGTCTACAGCTCGGCCCTCAGAATCGGTCATGGAGGTGGATTGGCAAGGTAAGATTAATCTAGTTTCGGCTGTTCAAGCAGCGGCAATTAAGCGCTTTATTTTTATTTCTATACTGAATGCCGATCGCTTTCCCCACGTGCCTTTAATGAACGTCAAGCATTGCACCGAGAAATTGCTGGCGGAGTCAGATTTAGACTATACGATTTTCCAGCCCTGTGGTTTTCTCCAGGGACTAATTGGGCAATACGCCATCCCTATTCTAGAAAAACAAGCCATCTGGGTGATGGGAGAAGCGGCTCCCATTGCCTATATGGATACCCAGGACATTGCTAAGTTTGTGCTTCGGGCTCTGACGGAGCCTGCCACTCTTCGACGCAGCTTTCCCCTGGCTGGCCCCCGGGCCTGGGGAGCCTATGAAATCATTCGTCTCTGCGAGCGTAAGTGTGGGCAGGATGCCAAGGTTTCCCGTATCTCTCTGGAACTACTGCGGGCCATTCGTCGTTTGGCCTATTTCTTTCAGTGGGCATGGAACTTTGCCGATCGTCTGGCCTTTGTAGAAGTTAGCGCCGGTAGCCAACCCCTGGATGCCCCGATGGCAGAAGTTTATCAAGTATTTGGTATTGATCCAGAGGAAATTACTACCCTGGAGGGCTACCTGCAAGAGTACTTTAGCCGCATTATGAAGAAGCTCAAGGAGCTGGATTACGATCGAGATAAAGCGAAGAAGAAGAAACTGCCCTTTTAAGGAAAATAGCTTGAGGGGTTTTCGATAGAGTCAGATACACAATTTCTCAGTCCTAACCCCTCAGCACCTGGCTACCTCAGCTTAACCCTCTACTCCCTTTAACCAGGGAGCCAGGCCACTACCCCCAACCCACTTTACCCGAGGGAAATCCGCTATAGTAAGGTCTTGCAATCCCGATGGATAAAGAGTTATGACCCGACTGGCACTGTTGAGCGTATCCGATAAAACCGGACTGGTGGAATTAGCTCGAACTCTGGTTAACCAGTTTGACTTTGAAATTCTTAGCAGTGGCGGGACCGCTCATACCCTGGCGGAGGCTGGTATAGCGGTGACCCGAGTGTCAGAGTACACCGGTTCTCCAGAGATTTTAGGGGGTCGAGTAAAAACTCTCCACCCCCGTATTCATGGTGGCATTCTAGCCCGGCTCGATGTGCCCGCCGATCTGGCTGATCTGGAGGCTAACCATTTGCGTCCCTTCGATCTGGTGGTGGTTAATCTGTACCCCTTTGAAGCAACCATCGCCCGGCCTGGGGTTAGTCTACCGGAGGCCGTTAAGCAAATTGACATTGGTGGGCCTACCTTGGTACGGGCGGCGGCGAAGAATCACAGCCATGTTACCGTTCTCTGTCAACCGGCCCAGTATGATTCCTACCTGAAGGCCCTGGAGACCCATCAGGGGCAGGTTCCCCCGGCCTTTCGTCAGGCATGCGCCCGGGCAGCCTTTGCCCACACCGCCGCCTACGACCAGGCGATCTCCACCTACCTGAGCGCTAATTTGGCTGTAGCAGATCGAGATACCGCCACTATGCCAGCCCAGTGGAGCCTGGTAGGTCAGCGTCACGCCAGTCTGCGCTACGGCGAAAACCCCCACCAGTCGGCCGCTTGGTATGGTACTACCCCAACCCCCACGGGCTGGGCAGGTGCCCTACAGGTACAGGGCAAAGAACTCAGCTACAACAACCTGGTGGATCTGGAGGCCGCCCGACGACTGATCGCTACCTTTCCCCCGACCAACCAGCGGCGGCGGTCCTGAAACACACCAACCCCTGTGGAGTGGCTCTGGGCCAGACCCTGGTTAGCGCCTACCAACGAGCCTACGGAGCTGACCCGGTTTCCGCCTTTGGCGGAATCGTGGCCCTAAATCGCACCATTGACGCCGAGACAGCTCGAGAATTAAGCGGTACTTTTTTAGAATGTATCGTTGCTCCCGGCTGCGATCCTCTGGCCCAGGAAATTCTGGCTCAAAAGCCCAACCTGCGACTATTGTTACTGAAGGATCTATATTCTGGTCCGGAACAGGAAATCAAGGCGATCGCCGGTGGATTTTTACTACAAACCCCCGATAGTCAGGGGGACCAGCTGGATACCTGGGATTGGGCGACCACTGCCCAGCCTACTGCCACCGACCTGGCGGAACTGATGTTTGCCTGGCGGGTAGTTCAGCAGGTGAAATCTAACGCCATCGTGGTTACTCATCAGTACCAAACCCTGGGCATTGGGGCCGGTCAGATGAATCGGGTGGGGTCGGTGCAGATTGCCCTGGCCCAGGCTGGCGATCGAGCTCAGGGAGCGATCCTGGCCAGTGATGGCTTCTTTCCCTTTGCTGACTCAGTTCGTGCCGCCGCCGCCGCTGGGATTCGGGCGATTGTGCAACCAGGGGGGAGTCGTCGCGAATCAAGAATCTATCCAGGCGGCTAATGAGCTGGGTTTAATCATGGTATTAACCGGCGTGAGGCACTTTCTCCATTAGGTGGTCTCTGGTAAGCACTAGGGGGATACCCCCGGCCCTACTGATGGGGCTCTAAATAGACACTCGGCCTGGCTAGACTACAAAAGGGTGCATCCCACTTTTGTAGCCCTCACCCTAAATCCTTCTCCCAAGGCGGGAGAGGGCCTTTGAATCCGGCTCCCCTTCTCCCTTTTTGGGAGAAGGGGCTGGGGGATGAGGGCAAACTTGCAAAACTGGGATGCACTCCTACAAAACGACGGCGCCCCAGGGGAGCAGCGTGGGATATGAGGTATGGGCTTTTCAAACAACCTCTCATACCAAGTCCGCTTAATTAACCACACTTAGCACTGAAACGTCCTCCACCAGTGAAACTGGGTCAAGCCTGAGATAAAGTCGGTGAGGTTCAGGAGTTGTACACAGCGCTGCTCGACCTGCTCTAAGAGGTTATCCAATGTCTCAAAGACCCGGTTGGCTAAGGCTTCGTTAAGAATCGGCCAAAGTCGCTCAGCGGGTTGCATATGCGGGGAGTACGGTGGCAGAAAGACCAAGTGTAGGCCTTCTGGTACGACTACTTGCTCGGAGGTGTGCCACCCGGCTTGATCCACGACTAGTACCACTCGGTGCTGGGGGCCAATGCCAAAGTGTTCGGCAAAATCAGCTAAGGCCCGATTAAACAGGTCGATATTGACCCGAGGCAACAGCCACCAATAGGTTTGTCCACTGCGGGGATGGACAAAGCCATAAAGCCAAAACCAGTCGTAGCGACAGTGGACGGGAGCACTGAGCGATCCAAGCCAGTTATCGACCCACACTCGGCGCAGAATCAGGATGCAGCCCTAAGCGATGTTCATCCATGGCCCACAGTTGAACGTCGGCGTCGGGGTGGGCGGCTTTGATCTCTGTCAGTTGAGCGTGCAGATTTTTTTCCCACACCCCCTGCTCTTCGTCGGTGGCGGCGTACTGATGCTCGGGGCGAGGCACTTTGAGGGAAAACTCCATGTGTCTGAGAATCTCCCAACCCCGTTGGCGGTGAACCGAACGGCCTAGGCGCTGACTGAGCCAGTCGGCCACCTTGCGTCCATTCCAAAAACCGCCATCTGGGGGCTCCTCTTGCAAGGCTTGGTACAGTAAAGCTTGCATCTCATCATCGAGAATGACCTGCCCGTGGCCTGGATTATGCTGCCGTTGGTCACCAAGCGCTGCTGGGCCTTGGCGGTTATAGCTTCTGACCACTTCATAAATCCAGGCTCGGCTGTAGCCGGTAACCTCAGAGACTTCAGCGGTGCTCTTGCCCGATTGCAATAGCCAGATCAGCTGATAATGTCCCCGTTCAATCGCGCTCTTAGTCGATTTATAGCGCTGTTCCAGTTCCTCGGTGCTCAAATGTGACACTAGGGTAAGACGACGTCCCATCACCCTGATCCTCGCCTTGCAACTTCACCATTCTAAGGGTGATTAGTCGGACTTGATATCAAATACCAAATCAGTATTTCTGCGCCCCCTTATTAAGAGGGCACAGAAATACTAACACCACACTCCATCTAAGTGAAGTCCGCTATAGCTCAAGAAGGTTAAAAAAGTCATACTTTTACCAACCCTTTTGAACTAATATCTAGGCGTAGTTAGCTACAAAACCAACACAGGGAAGATTGAAACTTTCCATATTCTCTAGCATTTCAGTAGTTGATACCTTACTGGTTTTTCGTAAGCCTACCACTACCACCAGGCTAGAAGCATAGGATGCAATAAACCCAACATCCGAACTTTCATCAAAGCTAGGGCTATCGTAAATAACCAAATCAAAACTAGTCTTAAGTTGATCAGTCAGCTCTTTCATGTAAGCCGAGGCCAGTAACTTAGAACTACTTGCTAGAGATTGACCAGCTGTTAAAACATAAAGATTAGAATTACCTTTTACAGCTGAAATTGCTTCTTCCAGGCTAACCTTTCTAGATAACACATCACTCAGCCCCTTAGTATTAGAAAGACCGGCAAGATGATGAATCTGAGGATCTTGGAAATTAGTATCCACTAATAAAACTCGCTGATTAGCCATAGCTGCAGCAGTGGCTAAATTGACAGCCACTGTAGATTTACCGTCATCAGGAGACGGTGATCCTATAGCCACAGAGTTAATCCTATCGCCGGTGGGAGAAAGGCGAAGACTAGTATAAAGATTATTAAAGGAGTTGACGAATGGGTAGGAATTGACGGGTGAGCCAAGACCTGAACTGATTAACTCACCGCGACTAACGTCTTGATCGTAGGGTACGGTTACAAGCAGGGGCAAGGGTATAGCCTCTCGTAAATCTTCGAGACTGAAAAATGTATCCTTGCTTCTTTCTCTTAAACTTGCTGCGGCTGTTCCAGCTGCAAAGCCTGCTATTAAACCGAGAATAAGGTTCCTGGGGAGTTTACTTTTTCCTGGAATAGGGTTACCTTTGTCGTCTTTTGGAACTGAGGGATTGGAAACTAGTTCCCAGGGAAACTGACTTTGAGCGGCCTCAACCTTAAGGGTTTCCCGTTGAGTCAGAAGTTGATCAAGGGTTTGGGTAGCTAAATCCAATTCACGTTTTAAGTCAGCATACTGACGAGAAATAGCCGGAAATTGACGTAGCTTCTGATCAATAGAATTGGCGGCTTGGCCTAAAGTGTTAGATCGTGATTGTAATACTTGGATTTCATTAAGAGTATTCACCATCTGACCAATCAGCTCAGTACTAATGGTGTTTTGAAAGGACCGCATTTGAGTATTATCAATAGACTTAAAGGCAGGTCCGAGGACATCTTGAGCCCGCTTAGCTTGAAGATCGGTTAACTTACCCTCTTGCTCTCGCAATGACTGAATAATCGGACTGCTCTCATTATAAAGAGCTGATTGAACGGCTATTTTACTCTCAACATCTTCTCGTTGTCTCAGGAGAGCCTGGTAGCCAGCATCCTGACTTAAGGTAGAAGAAGCCAACCCCTGGCTTGGTCCCATACCCAATTGCTTCTGTAAATTTTGATAAAGAGCAATCTTCTCTCTTAAGGCAGACTCAGCATCTAAGCGCTTATTTGACAAGTCGGATAATTGGGTCGAGAAGCGTTCTGCCTGAGTATCTGGATCGGTAATTAAATATTGTTCCTGCAGAGCCTGAATTTGAGACTGTAAAGAAGCTACGCGACTCTCGAGGGGAGGAACCTGCTCGTCAATGAACTTAACCCCTTCGCTAATACGACTTTTCCGCTCTTCCAGACTATACCGCAAAAATCTATTAGCGGCTTCTTCCAAAACTAGTTCAGCCCGCTTTGGATTACGATCCGCGTACTTAACTTCTAAAATGCTGGTTTGAGTGGGACCGAAACCAGCTAAGCCAAGGCCATCCCCAGAGCAACATTGGGAAACCTTTAATGACCTTCGCAAGTTGTCCGTTTCGAAGCCAGGGTAGACCGCCTTAACCTTGTCAGCAATATCAGATAAGAGTTTAGAACCCTGAAGAATAACAATTTGGGTAGCATAGTCCCCTGCGGTAGCCCGAGGCCGTACCTGCCCCCGAGCTACCGCGGCTGGATCGGCTTGGCTTGCTTCAGGAGTGGCGGCTTCGACCAATAATCTAAAGTTAGCTTCGTAGACAGGGGGAATACTTAAGCTTAATCCGTAGGCTAATGCTCCTCCTAGGGCAGTAGTAGCGCCAATTAATAGGGCATTACGCCGCATGGTTCGCAGGAGAGAATTCAGATTAATGATACCTTGACCGGTTGGCTGGTAATTTGTTTCTGAGGCTGGTAACGAGCCAGCCTCAGCCTGTTGACCTGCTGCTGTAGCTTGAGAATCTTGTATGGTTTTCATCTGAGTATCTATCTAATGGGTATGGGTAAGGTAAGTATAGAAGTAACGTTATAGAAGACTGAAGTGAACCACTAAAACCCCCAAAAAGCTAAAGTCATACTGTCTGATTGATAAGTAAACATCTGAGCAATACAGACATCGAATTAATTCGATGCAAAATTCTAAAATATAAAATTAAGGTGCATAAACACCAACTTGCCTGAAAATGTTCAAAACCCCATTTATGGGATTGGCAACTCCAAGTACAACATTGCCAACAAGGCCTAGAAAATCTGATGTTTGAGCCAAATCTCGACGAGAAATAAGCACAATATCATCGTTGCGAAGGGGAGGATTAGTTTCCTCGTTGAGGGGATTAGAGTAATCAACCTTGATGATGCGGTTAACAACGCTACCATCAGCATTCAGGCGAATTAAGTTGGCGTAGCCAGTATCAGCCCTTGGATCATTGAAACCGCCTGCAGCTAAAATAGCTTGGTTTAAAGAAGAATTTGGCTTAATCTTAACCGCTCCTGGAGTTTTTACTTCTCCAGCAACATTAATTGCAATGGTGTCAGGGGAAAAGTTGGCGGCAGCTATTTGCTGGGCTTCTGCAGGATTGAGTGCCTTAGATAAAGGCACTAAGATGGTATCACCATCTCGTAAAGAAATATCTTGGGAGAAACCACCACCCTGGAGTAAAGCCCAAAGATCAACCCCCATACTCTGGATGCTTCCGTCTGAGTTCCGGCGCCTTAATTCGACGTTACGAAGATCGGCTTGTTGCTGTAATCCCCCCGCTGCTTGAATAGCCGTCACCACAGAAGGCCAATCGTTAGGATTACCACCAACTTGCACTAAGCCAGCATTAACCCCCTTCTCTCGAGGGGTGAGAGTATAGGAACCAGGTCGCTGCACTTGACCAGCAACTGTTACCCGTAAAGAACGTGGACTTACCAGAGAAACCGTAACCTGAGGATTCTTAATAAAAGAGGCATAACTACTGGCAATTTTCGCCTGCGCCTCTTCAATAGTTAGACCATCTAGAACAATTTGACCAATCCAGGGCAAGTTTAAACGACCATCTACGGGAATAATGAAACTCTTAACACCGAAAAAGTCATCGGGAACTCCATAAATCTTGATGCCTATCTCATCACTTCTACCTAGAATATAGGCATCATTGGGAGTTGATTGCGGAACAGGAGTAGGAATCTTAGCCGCAGCCACTCCAGTATTGCTAGAGCCAGCCTGAGCACTCACCGGAAGAATCGAAGTTGCCGAAATACAGAAACAACTAAGTGTCAAACAAGTTACTGTGGAGAACTTGGGAGCAAAAGAAAAATGCTTTGACTTAGTAACTAAATTAGCAAAGAAAAAAATGGGGGAAGAATTACTATTCATAATAAATCTAGAGATGACTCAAAAGAAACCCTAAACTGAAATTCAGAATAAAGCTTTAACTAGACTAAAGACGGAATAAAATAGTTGAATCTTAACCTTAAAGTCTCTATAAACCTCAAAGGATAAATTTATCGAGTAAATGCACTGATTAGGAAATATATCACTAAATTGACTTCATCATAGCACACGAACAGGGTTAATGTTTCTTTGTAGATTATTTTCCAGGAATTTTGGCTGGGAAAATCCGCTAGGGATGGGCAAAGGGTCCCCGGGTGTTAGGGTTCTAGCCGGCAAGGAAGTTGAGAGCAGTGGGTTTGATTGGGTCTTACTACTCTGGTCCAGGGTAAAGGCTTGATATAACCTAAGCGCAGCCTCTAACAGTAGGAGCCCAAAGACCTCTGGAGTGCATCCCAGTTTTGCAAGTTTGCCCTCATCCCCCAGCCCCTTATCCCTTTTTGGGAGAAGGGGAGCCCTCACCCTAAATCCCTCTCCCGCCTTGGGAGAGGGACTTAGGGTGAGGGCTACAAAAGTGGGATGCACCCGACCTCTGGTGCTGCCTTGGTTAGGAAGGAGCGATGCTGTGTCAAGATAGGAAGATAACAAATGCAAGCTGGCTACTAAGCTAGTTTTTCTGAACCTGAATAAGTGCAAGAGTCCCTTATGAACTTAGGTGATTGTGTCAAAGTTAAGGAGCCGGTAGTTTTCTACCACCACCCTCTCCATCGAAACACCGGCTTTAACGCCCAGGGCTTAGAAGGAGTGGTAGTGGCTATTCTGCGGGATTATCGAGGGCGTCCAATTAGTGCTAACTTCCCCATCCAGGTTGAGTTTCAGGTGGCAGGGGCGAAGCGACCTTTTCGGGCCCATCTTAGGGATAGCGAATTAATCTGGATGTAGGGTGCCGGCACCAGATGGCTTTTTATTGAATTTCTTGGACCAGGGCCTAGCAGTTGAGTGGCTTAGCCATTCTTGCTCTAAATTCTTGGCCGATGTTGGTTTCGTTCAATTAGTCCTGTCTTGCAGGTTCTAACCAAAATCATTTATACTGGCCAGCTTTTTTACGATTGCTCTACCTTTAAGTCAGTTCCGACAGACTATCCAGCAGGGCAAACCAGTGCTTGATATGCTCCTCTGTAGTGTAGGGATTAAGTAGGACCGCCTTGAGCCAGCGCTGCCCCCGCCACCAGGGCAGAGAGAAGAAGACCTCTCCTTTTGCTAGTAGTTCTTTCTGTAAATAGCTGTTCCAGTCGTCCCATTGGGATTCAGGCAAGGAGGTAGGGCAACTACGAAAGCAAACCAGGTTCATTGCCGGAGGGCAGGCTAGGGTCAGGTGAGAACGCTGATTGATGCAATCCACCATCACCTGGGTCAGGGCGTAGCTGATTTCGATCAACGCGGCGTATCCCGCTTTGCCCAGATGTTGTAGCGCCAGCCACAGCTTGAGACTATCACCATGGCGGGTGCCCTGGAGAGCGATTTCCCCCAGGTTAGTCCAGTCGGCTGGTTGATTCATATAGGGAGCGCTAATCCGAAAGTGATCCTGCAGGCAGGTTATATCTCGAAACAGAACAGAGGCGCAGGTTTTAGTCACGTACAACCACTTTTGCGGGTTGAAGGTAATGGAATCGGCCAGGTGGATGCCCTCTAGCCGATAACTCTGAACAGGGGAAAAAATCAGCGCCCCGCCGTAGGCGGCATCGACGTGGAACCAGAGATCGTAGGTGCGGGCTAACCGGTGAATCTCTATTAGGGGATCAATACTGCCGGTGACGGTGGTACCGGCGGTAGCCACCACCGCAAAGGGGCGCTGACCTGCTCTGAGGCAGGCTTGTAGACTATTCTCTAGGGCTTCAGGGTGCATTTGCCCCTGGGCATCAGCGGCTACCGGTATCACCCCCTGGCGTCCTAACCCCAGCACCATGGCGGCCTTTTGAATCGAAGTGTGGGCCATTTCGGAGGCCAGGATCACTGGTGGAGCTTGACCAGTCAGACCTTGATCTAAACAGTTCAACTTGAGGTTGCGAGCCACGGTGAGGGCCTGCAGGTTAGCTAGACTGCCACCGCTTACCAACAGTCCTCCCGATCGCTCGCCAAGGCCAAACATCTGGGCGATCTCCGCCATCAGTTGGGGCTCCAGCCGGGACAGGGCAGGGGACATCTCCACACTGAGCATATTGTTGTTCAGGGCGGCGGCCACCCAATCCCCCAAGAGGGAAGCCGTGGTGGGTAGGGGATCCATGTGACCGATACAGCCCGGGTGGGCTGGGTTCATGGACTGGGTCATGAACCTTTGGAGGGGAGCTAGGAGCTGGGCTAGATCGCCTGATTTTTCTGGAATGGTGGCTAGAGGTAGGGGATTGAGCCCTGGCATAGGAACATGGGTAGCAGCCCTGGTGAGATACTCGAGGATTTGATTGGCGGTAGCCTTGAAGAGAGACGCAATTTGCTGTTGATTATGACCGTAGGGATGGATAAAGGCATTTTCAGGGAGGGATAAAACCATCGGTGGTGGGAAAAGCTATTTTTGCAAGCGTTGTAGAGTTTTGTACATTTCGGGCAGGCGGCGGTAAATGGCTGATGCCTTTAAGAAGACCTTGTGGGGAAGGGCAGGAATGCCAGTGACAATTTCCCCTGGGGCAACGTCGCTATGGATACCCGCCTTAGCAGTGGCGATCGCCCCTTCGCCAATGGTGGCCTGGTTAGCAATACCCACCTGTCCGGCTAGAATTACCCGGTTGCCAATAATGACCCCACCCGCCATCCCCACCTGGGCTGCCATTACCACCCCTTCGCCTATCTGACAGCCATGGGCAATGTGGACCAGGTTGTCCAGCTTGGTGCCCCGACCCAGGCGGGTGGTACCCACAGCGGGGCGATCTACGGTGGTGTTACTGCCCACCCGCACGCCATCTTCAATCACCACCAGCCCCGACTGCTCCATTTTTTCCCAACCAGCGGTGGTGGGTACGAAACCAAAGCCCTCGGCCCCAATTACAGCACCGCTATGAATAGCACAATCGGCTCCAATTTGAGTGCGCTCATGGATCACACAATTGGCATGGAGCACGGTGCGATTGCCCACCTGGACCCCTGGGTAAATCACCACGTTAGGGTGAAGACAGACCCCATTGCCGAGGGTAACGCCCGCCCCGATGACCACATGGGCACCAATACTCACCTCAGCCCCGTAGCGCACACTAGGGTCAAGGACGGCGGTGGAGTGGATGCCCGGTTGGGGACGATAGGGGGTATAGAACAGGGCAATGGCCCGGGCAAACCCCAGGCGAGGATCGGTGGTGCTGAGCCAGGCAATGCCCCGATCGCTGGCCTGCTGCTGGAGAGTCTGATCAACGGGTAGAATCAGGGCACTGGCTGCGGTGGTCTGAATTAACCGGGCAAACTTTTCCCCCTCTACGTAGCTAAGGCTACCGGCGGTGGCCTGATCCACCGCCGCGACCCCATTAATCTCAGGGTCATAGTCAGGGTTTACCGTTAAGCTAGAGGCGCTGGTAATGCCAATGGCCTCGGCAATAGTGCTGAATTTCATAGGATGGGTATAAACGTGGAATCACAGGTCCGCTTTTACGCTACCAGAAAGGCGACACACTCAACGTGGGGGGTCTGGGGAAAGAAGTCGGCGGGTTGTACTCGGGTTAGGGTATAGCCCCCTTCATCGCGCAAAATTTCTAGGTCTCGGGCCAGGGTGGCGGGGTCGCAGCTCACATAAACGATGCGAGGCGGTTTGAGGGTGATTAGGGCTTCTAAAACCGGGCGATTCGCAACCCTTGCGAGGCGGATCCAGCACCACCACATCTACTGTCTGGCTCAGGGAATCGGCCACCAGGGGCAACAGGGTGCCCACCTCGCCGGCCCGAAATTCTACATTGTCAATGCCATTCAGACCAGCATTAGCCAGGGCCTGCTCGACGGCCTCCGGCTGAACCTCCAGCCCCACCACTCGTTTAGCTCTCTGGGCCAGGGGTAGGGTGAGGGCTCCCACCCCGCAGTAGGCGTCAATAATGGTTTCCTCGCCCGTTAGAGCCAACTCTGATAGCAGGATGGTAAGCAGGGCCTCGGCCTGTTCCGTATTAATCTGGAAAAAGCTGGTGGCATGGATGCGAAAACGCAGATCGGCAAAGATTTCCTCCAGGTAGGGCAAACCATCAATTACCAGGGTCTCAGGGCCAAAGATGGCGTTGGTTTTGGCACTATTCAGGTTCAGGCATACCCCTACCAGACTGGGATAGCGTTCCATCCAGGTTTGAGCTTGTAACTCTATATCCTTAAGCCTGGGATCGGTAGACACTAAAACTATTAACTGCTGGCCGGTGCGGCGACCGACCCGCAGACCCAGATGGCGCAACCGCCCCTGGTGCCGACTTTCGTTATAGATCGACCAACCCCGTTCCTGAATATCCTGTTTGATGGCGGCCAGTAGGGGATTGAGTCGTTCATCCTGAACTGGGCACTGATTCAGGTTGACCAGTTTGTGACTACCCCGGCGAAAGTAACCCGCCTTGACCTGGCCCTGGGCTGATCGTTCCAGAGGGTAGGTGGCCTTGTTACGATAGCCCAGGGGGGCAGGGGCAGCGGTGATCGGATCGATAGGGGGATGATCAAATTTACCAATGCGGGTTAAGGCATCAACCACCTGTTGCTGTTTTGCCACCAGTTGGGCACTATAACCCACCGACTGCCACTGGCAACCGCCACACTTATCCGCCACCATACAGGCTGGCCGGATCCGCTCAGAGGAGGGACTGAGGATTTCCCTGACCTGGCCGCGACCAAAGTTAGGTCTGGCTTGCACCAGGCGGGCCCGCACCCGATCTCCCGGCACGGTGTCTGGCACGAACACCACCCGTTCCTGGTACCGACCCAAGCCATCGCCACTACTGGTCAGGTCAGTAATCGTCAGTTCCAGGGTTTCCCCCTGCTGCCATGCGTCCATATGCCCTTCCTTCAAGCACCGCTACGGTACTACTTTTCTCTGTTGGATCTAAATCTAAAGCCAAAATAGCCAATGCTTACCTGACCCCTATGAGCCCGGTTAGTTCATAGGAACTGGAACGGTGTTCGATGGCGATGGTCTAGCCCTGGTTATCCCTTTAGTTTGCCTATAGACTGTAGCAACAATAGGAGTAATCAAGCCTGGATTTCTTTAAATGAAAAACGAAACCCTTGACCCTACATCTATCCTGGCCCTCGGGCAGGCAACCACAGCCCAGGCTCTAGAGCTTTTTGATAGCCTGGATGCCGTAGATTTGGAGTTTATGATCGGACGCTGGCAAGGTTCGGAGTTGCCCACCTCCCATCCCATGGATGGCTGGTTAAAGGCCTCGAATTGGTACGGCAAAGAGTTTATCGATGCAGAGCAGGTACATCCCCTGTTATTTCGTTCGGGCCAGGGAAGCATTATTAAAGTCGCCCCCCATCCTCGTCTAATGCTTTGGGCGCTGCGATCGCCCATGCTCAAACATGCCTTCTTTAAACCCGCCCTGGGCTTGGGCACCAGGTTATTGCAAACCAACCGTAGTCAGGCTCGCCTGCGGATGATGGTGCATCGGGGTAAGCCAACCGCCACCATGATCTACGACTATTTACCGATTAACGACTCCTTTCGTAAGGTAGATAACCATACCGTCCTAGGAATTATGGACTTTAAGCCAATCCCCCAACCTTTCTTTTTCCTGCTGCGGCGCTGCCCTCTAGAATAGTGCGGTCCTTCCCGATCGCAGCCATTGCCTACACTCTACCCTGTGGTCGGGATCCAGCCTAGTTAGTCGTCTGGGTAACCCAAGCCGTAATGGCTGCCGCTAGGGTTTCCGCCAGTTCTGCCTGGGCCTGGCTATCTCTGGCCCATTCAAACTCCACCGGATTGGTCATAAACCCCAGCTCCAGCAGCACTGCGGGGGCCGCAGTAGGACGGGTGAGGGCGAGGTTATTCCAGTAAACCCCGTAGCTGGGGCGATCTAGTTCCCGTACCAGATAATCGTGGAGGAATCGGGCCAGATCATGGGCTTGGGTCTGAAACCAAAAGGCTCCGATACCGGCGGTGTGGAGAGCATCGCCATTGTCGGGCAGGGCATTATAGTGCAGGCTCAGGGCCAGGGTGGGCGACTGGTCCATAATCTGGTCGGCGCGATCGCCAGGACGCCGGCTAATATCACCTGTGCGGGTGAGTACTACCGTGGCTCCCCGAGCCTCCAGATTGGCCTTAAGCCGGGTTGCCACCGCCAGGGTAAGGATTTTCTCCGGTGTGCTATCGGGGCCTGTAGCCCCAGGTTCATTGCCACCATGGCCGGGATCTAGCAAGATAGTCGTTCCCTGGAGGGGCAACTCTCCCCCAACTGGGGCGGATGTTTGAGGGCAAGCACCAGGGTAGAGCCCTGATAACGGAGTCGATAGCCCCACTGCTGCCGAGTTTTGAAGTGAAACTGGTACTGCACCTGGTTGGGAGCAGGGGTCTGCCAGTCTAGCCGATCAATCAAGCCGTCTGCCGCCGTAAAGATGGTATCGGTTTGGGGGATGGTGTTATAAAGGGTGAGGGTAAGGGCGTCCTGGGTTTGATTCACCGCCAGGGGTACAGGGGTCTGGAGCGGAAAATACACCTCTGTCCAGTTACCCACTACCCGGGAAGTAATACCCCGAATCAGGGAACGGGACGGTACCCCAGAGGCCAGAATAGTAGTTTCACTAGCCCGGATCCAACCACCATAGTCGAGTCGTAGCCATTCCCCCTCGCGCCCCGTCACCGTAGCGCGAGTTCCCTGGGGTAGGGGTGTCAACCGAGAATAGTCGGTGCTGGGGCCGGTGCGAGCTACCCCAGCGGCAGCGGTAACCGTAGCTACCTGCCATGTATCCCTGGGTAGGATAGTGATGGTGCCAGGTGCAGTGGCCGTGATGATGTGACCACGGTAGGCCAGGCTATAGGTGGGCTGACCCAAATTGCCGGGACGATCGCCAATCAGGCAGGTTTGGTACAGGCTCGGCTCAACTTGCCCTGATAGGGGGGTAACCTGGTGAGTCAGCACCCCATCATTGCCGCGTAGATGGGGCGTCTGGGGTTGGGGACGGAGGCTATAGGTACGCCCCCCAGGGTAGCCGTAACCCGAGCCGGGGCCGGGGCCATGGCCGCCAGGCAGATCGGCTCTCCAGGCAGACGGGCCAGATCTACCGAGGGCTGCAGGGAGGCGGGCAGAAAGTTGGGGGGTGGGGCAGGGTAGGGATGGCCGGCAGGCGAACAACCGTTAGATCAAAGTGGTCATCGCCCTGGGTAAAGATAAAGTGGTTGGAGCCTGGCTGCAAAGGCAAGCTGGGGGCGAAATAACCAGAGGCGCTACGATCTTCAATCGGGACCCCGTTGATCAGCACCGGGGAGTCGGGACTGGCGGAGCCCACAAAAAAATGCGATCGGCGGTGGTCTGGTGATTGGCGGGGGGATAAACCACCCTTAATTCAGCCCTAGCCATTCCCCCATGGATTAAAACTAAACTACTCAGGGGCAGCGCCCAACCCAGATCCCATTTCATTGCATCTAAAGGTTCCTGTCGTGCGAAGGGAGGGCTGGGTCTAAATATCCAGGTCTTCTAATTTCATGCGGGGACCATAGGTTTCAATGAATTCCCGGCGGGGAGCCACCCGATCGCCCATAAGAATGGTAAAGATGCGATCGGCTTCAGCCGCATCCTCAATTTCTACCCGCTTCATGGTACGGGTTTCGGGATTCATGGTGGTTTCCCAAAGCTGGGCCGGCATCATTTCCCCCAGACCTTTAAAGCGTTGCACAGTGTAATTGGCGTTGCCGGGAAATTGCTCCGCTACCAGACTATGCAACTCTCGCTCGTTGTAGCAGTACCAGTGATTACGCCCCCGTTCTACCTTATAAAGGGGTGGACAGGCAATGTAGACATAACCCTGGGCCACCAGATTGCGCTGGTAACGGTAGAAAAAGGTTAGCAGGAGGGTACGGATGTGGGCCCCATCCACATCGGCATCGGTCATTAAGCAAATGCGATGATAGCGTAATTGGGAAGGATCAAACTCTTCCCCTTTGATACCCAGGCCCAGAGCTGTAATCAGAGCCTGAATTTCGGTGTTTTTATAAATTTTCGAGTCGTCGGTTTTCTCGATGTTGAGAATCTTACCCGCAGGGGCAAAATCGCCTGAAAACGGCGATCGCGGCCCTGCTTGGCGCTACCACCAGCGGAATCTCCTTCCACAATAAAAATTTCTGACTCACCCGGATCGCGGCTACTGCAATCCGCCAGCTTACCCGGTAGAGTAGAGGACTCCAGTACCGACTTACGGCGTACCAGTTCTCGGGCCCGTCGAGCCGCTTCTGCTGCATTAAAGGCTTGAATGGCCTTTTCCAGAATGGCATCGGCCACCCCAGGATGGAAATCAAGATATTCGGTCAGGGCCTCTCCCACCAGTGAATCAACGATACCCCGCACCTCCGTGTTACCCAACTTGGTCTTAGTCTGACCCTCGAATTCTGGATCGGGTACCTTCACCGAGACAATGGCGGTTAAACCTTCGCGGATATTCTCCCCGCCAGGTTAGATTCAGCATCTTTGCGCTTGTTACGTTTGCGGGCAAAGTTATTCAGGGTGCGGGTGAGGACCGCTTTTAACCCCTCCAGGTGAGTGCCGCCATCAATGGTACGAATGTTGTTGGCAAAGCCCAGTAGGTTGTCAGAATAGGCATCCACACACCACTGCAAAGCGGCTTCTACCTGGACCCCATCCCGCTCAGCGGCAATATGGATCACCTCATCGTGGATAGGCTGCTTGTCACTATTGATATAACGAATGTATTCACTAATGCCGCCGGCATAGTGATAGGTAGAACAACGGGGTTGATCGGCCTTGATCACCGCCAGCCGGTAGTCAGTGAAGATAATTTCAATACCCGCATTCAGGTAGGCCAGTTCCCGTAGCCGACCCGCCAATAGATCGTACTCAAATTCAATTCCGGTGGCAAAGATCTCGATATCTGGTAGAAAACAAACCTGGGTACCCTGGCGCTTGACGGCCAAAGGTGTAACCGCTAGATCACCGATGGGAATACCCCGTTCGTAGCGCTGCCGGTGCTCCTTACCTTCTCGCCAGACCGTCACCTCAACCCATTCTGAAAGGGCATTCACTACGGAAATCCCTACACCATGTAGCCCTCCAGACACCTTATAACCGCCGCCGCCGAACTTACCCCCAGCATGGAGTACGGTCATCACCGTTTCCAGGGCTGATCGACCTGTGCGAGGATGAATATCGGTGGGAATACCTCGCCCATCGTCGGTTACCGTTACCGAACCATCGGCATTAAGGGAGATATCAATGTGTTGACAGTACCCCGCCAGGGCCTCGTCAACGGAGTTGTCGACAACCTCATAAACCAGGTGATGCAGGCCCCGTGGTCCCGTACTACCAATGTACATGCCGGGACGCTTGCGTACCGGCTCCAGTCCCTCCAGTACCTGAATCTGCTCAGCACCATAGTCGGTTGTCATACTATACGCTCCAGGAAACGGCCTCAGGCCGTCCAGATAGGAAACAGGTCAAAATGCCTTGAAATTATAACACAAAGCCGCCAGGGAGGACTCTAAAGCTGACTGAGATGAAGAACCGATTAGGGGTGGAACCCCCCATTCACTATCCT
The DNA here is from genome assembly GCA_041879365.1 of Nodosilinea sp. LVE1205-7. Lineage (GTDB taxonomy): Bacteria > Cyanobacteriota > Cyanobacteriia > Phormidesmidales > Phormidesmidaceae > Nodosilinea. Next base: position 1,671,964 of record CP089923.1, read on the forward strand.
GGTCTTTTTTATAGTACAGGAAAACTACCCCTGGTGGTAATTGGGGGAGCTACCGCCACGGGCAAGTCTAGCCTGGCTTTAGCCCTGGCCGATCGCTTCGCCGCCGTTATTCTGGGTGCTGATTCGCGCCAGGTGTACCGGGAATTTGATATCGGTACGGCCAAGCCTACCCAGGTCAATCGCTGCCGAGTTCCCCACCACCTGATTGACATTTGTCATCCTCAAGAGACCCTTACCCTGGCCCAGTATCAACAGCAGGCTCAGGCCCTGATTGCCCAAATCCATAGTGCGGGTAGGCGAGTTCCCCTGCTGGTAGGGGGAACAGGTCTTTATATTGAGGCCATAGTAAAGGGATTGAAAATCCCTCCGGTAGCTCCCCAGTTCCAGCTACGGCAGCAACTGGCGGATCTGGGCCAACCCCATTGCTATGCCCTTTTACAAAGCCTCGACCCCCAGGCGGCCCAGCGCATTCAACCCCAAGATCGGGTCAGAACCCTGCGGGCCCTAGAGGTGTTTTACGTCAGTGGGCTGCCCCTATCCAGCCTGCAGGGGGAAGCGCCACCCCCTACCCGACGCTCTATCTAGGGCTGGACTGCGATCGCGTCAGTCTGGACCGACGGATCGCCGCCCGAACCCAGGCCATGGTGGCGGCGGGGCTGTCCCAGGAGGTCAGTACTCTGGCCCAGCGCTACGGTGCCGATCTACCCCTCTTGCAAACCCTGGGTTACGGCGAAATCCTCAACCATCTGCGGGGGGACTGGAGCCTGGATCAGGCGATCGCCGCCATTATTACCCACACCCGCCAACTTGCCAAACGCCAGCGCACCTGGTTTCGTCACCGGGCTCAGGTGCAGTGGTTTGATGCCGAGGCCGTCGATTTACTAGATCGGGTATGGGCAGTGGTGGCACCAGCCATTCCTAAGCTGGCTGACTAGCGGCTGGTTTTTCCAAAGTCTGTTGCAACCGCACCATAGCCAGATTTTGCCCCAGGTTCAAAGGTAAGACAGAGACGCCCTCCAGACGCGCCTGTACCCAGCGATCTCCCCAGTACCATTCATGGAAGCCATTAATGCCCCCAGACAAGAGCATAATCAGATGATTGTCACTCACCTCGGTAACTTGGTGCTGAATTTCTAGAGGCCCCAGGTGGCTGGTAAAGGTTAAATCGACTGTGAGTTCCGCTGGCAGACCGGGGGCAAAACTTTGGGGCCAAAGCCATTGGCGGAACTGCTCTGGTTTTAACAAAGCCGATCGAATTTCATCTTGAGAAGCTTTAACTTCGATGCGTAGACAGGTTTGTTGGAAAGTGCCAAACATAGCAGGAGGCGGCAAAGAGTAACTGCTTACCAGTATGCCAAAACTGTTCTACAGGTCTGGGGAGAACAACTACCTCAGGCGAAACCAATTTACAATAGAAGGCAATAAGAATTGTTAAGGGATGCGGAGTCACTATGGTAGATCAACTGATGCGGGCTACCGCCGCCGATGGTGGAATTCGGGTGGTGGGGGTAGTTACCACCCGGCTGACGGAGGTGGCTCGCCAGCGCCATGGTCTTTCCGACGTGGCCACGGCGGCGCTGGGGCGAACTATGGCAGCGGGACTGCTGTTGGCCTCTAGCATGAAGCGATCGCCCTCCCGGGTTAATATTCGCATTCGGGGTAATGGTCCCCTGGGAACCATGGTGGTAGATGCCGGTCTCGATGGCACAGTGCGAGGTTACGTTGATAACCCTGGTGTTGAATTACCCCTCAGTCCTTTGGGTAAACCAGATGTGGGCGCAGCTGTTGGCTCTCAAGGTTACGTCTACGTGGGGCGAGATGTGGGCTATGGCTATCCCTACTCCAGTACTATAGACCTGGTTTCTGGCGAGATTGGCGAAGACATTACCCATTATCTGGCTACGTCGGAACAAATTCCTTCTGCCCTGGTGCTTGGAGTATTCATGGGAGCAAATGGGGTGGAGGCCGCGGGAGGGCTCTTACTGCAAATTCTGCCCCGGGCTGCCGAAGATCAGGAAATTGTGGCTACTCTAGAAAGTCGCTTTGCCTCCATGGGTGGATTTACCCCTTTGATTCGGGCCAATAAAACCCTACCCCAAATTTTTCAGGACCTGCTGGGGGATATGGACCTGGATCTTTTGTCCGGCAGTCAAATGGTGCAGTTCCATTGTCCTTGTTCCCTCGATCGCATGATGGCTGCCCTGCAAATTCTTGGGGAGGCTGAGCTTAAGGATATGCTGGAAAAGGACAAGGGAGCCGAAGCTACCTGTCATTTTTGTAACCAGGTCTACCGCATTAACATTGATCAACTCACCCAGGTGATTCAAGACCTGCGAGCCAATCAGTCATCCCTCAATTAGATTTAGAGAGGGTTGTTTAATAAGGGTTGTTCCAGCTGTAGTTAGTCGCCATGAGACCGCCAAAATAGTGAATTCTGAGAAAATTATCCGACTCTACAGGTATAGCTGAGGCTTTCTTTGGCTTTTGAAACAACCTGTGAGACAAGATTTATGACTCCTGCCTCCAACCTCAAGCCTCTTCCCTAGCATTGCTATCCTCAGGAGGGTTTGGACTGGGAGGTTAAGCTGCTGGCAATGGTTAAACCATCAGCACTGATTAATCCCTGGGTAATATCGCCTGTGCCCAGGGATTGCTGGCGTTCTTGCCGCAGATTGGCGATTTCGTCCCTTAGCTCGGTTGCTATTTGTCGAGCGGTTTTAGAGGGAGGAGGAGATTGCTTCATAATATTGAGTTTGAAGCTAACCTGCTGAATCAATAGCTGATGATCTACCAGATTTAAATCCATATTTAAGTCAAAGTCGACGGTTTTATGCAAAACCTTGCTCAAGGTCTGCTCAATCAAGCCTTCGCCAATTTTCTCCAGGCTAGGGGCAAACTGCTGAAGATAGGCCGTAACGGTTTCACTAACAGCGTTTTCTAGAGGTTTTTGACTACAGGCTGTCACCAGGTGCTTAACCAGACCGGTGATCCCCGGATTAATCTGATTGGCTAAGGCTTTCTCGAGATCAAAACCCTCCATCACCTTACCTACCAGGCCGTTGACCTCCTGGCTAGTAATACCGTTCTGGGTAATCAAGGGTAGGGCCGTCAGGATTGTGTCCCGTACCCCATGGATGTCTAAGCCAGGAGCATAGTGCTGGATATAGGTGGCCAGCAGATCCGTTACCTGCTGGCCCAGGTTGGCCTGCCATTCATGGGCCTGGGTCGCCAACAGGTGCTGACCCTGATTCAGAATAGCTGGCGCGATCTCCCCTGACTGCCAGGCCTGAATCACCTGATTAACCACTTCAGTGGGGTTTCCCAGGCCTGGAATCGCTGGTTGATTAGCCATCGTCAGTCGCAGCAGGGTTGCCGCCACCCCCTGTAATTGCTCTGGGGCGGTAGGTAAGCCATAGACCTGATCGTAGATCTGCAAAAGGGCAAGTAAGTCCTTTCCTAAGCTCGGGGCAACCATGGGAATACCTCTGGTAGATAAATGGGTTAAATCCTGAATCCGTGCTGAATAGAAATAATAGCTGTACCTACCGCTAAGGGGACGCAGATGAATCAAATGAGGCCTATCTGATAATAGAAAACCTTGCAAAAATTATTTCTATCAGTAGAATTACGGCTATGAGGTGTTTAGTTCCATGAAGTCGTCAACCCTTGAACTATTGCACCTAGGATCAGTGATTGATGGGGACATTTCCTGTGCGGGCGGCAAGTCATCAGGGCCGCATTTTGATCATAGAAGACGATGATGCCAATCGCTTAGTTTTTACCGATTACCTAACCTACGCTGGCTTTGTCGTTCTCGCCTTGCCTGGCGGTGCCAATCTTATCAACCATTTACAAGAGTTTCAACCCGACTTGATACTGCTTGATCTGGGTTTGCCTGACATTGATGGCTATGGATTGCTGACTATCCTGAGGGCTTCCCCTGAATGGGGTCACATGGCTGTTATTGTGGTGTCGGGCTACGCCTTTCCGGCAGAGCAGGAACGGGCCCGGCGTCTAGGCATCAGCTGCTATCTGGTGAAGCCCGTCCATTTGAAAGAATTAATTGAGTCGATTCAAGCCGTTCTTCGCCTGAATTTTGCCGCTCAATCTGAAGCGGTTAAGGGCCAGCATAGAACTGCTCAAGATCCTAATTCTCAGCCCTATTCCCCACTCTTGCCACCAGAAAGCCCTTAGCCATCCCCCGGAATTTACCGTTATGCTGATTAAGGAAAAGTTCTGGAGCTCATCCTAACGGTGGTACCTGGCCCTCTGGTTAACGATTCTGAACGCTTAGAGCTGCGCCTGGGGGAAATTCCTCGGGAGCCAGGGGTGTATTTTATGAAGGATGGTCAGGATCAAATTCTCTATATTGGCAAGTCCAAATGTTTGCGGACCCGGGTGCGGTCCTGACTTTCGCGATCGCCAGCACCACATGTCGCGCACCATGGTGATGGTGATGCAGGTGGTGGAGATTGAGTTTATCGTCACGGACACAGAGGCTGAAGCCCTGGCCCTGGAAGCCAACTTGATTAAGCAGCACCAGCCCTACTTTAATGTGCTGCTGCGGGATGATAAGAAATATCCCTACCTTTGTGTAACCTGGTCCGAGCCTTATCCCCGTCTGTTAATTACCCGCAAGCGTCGTCAGAGTGCCAGGGATAGGTACTATGGTCCCTACGTTGATGTCGGTCTACTACGCAGTACGGTGAACCTGGTGAAGCGCACTTTTCCCCTGCGCCAGCGACCCCAACCGCTATTCAAGGATCGTGCCTGTTTAAATTATGATATTGGTCGTTGCCCCGGTGTATGTCAGCAGTTAGTATCTCCCGAGGAGTACCACAAAACCCTGCAACGGGTAGTGATGGTATTTCAGGGGCGGACAACAGAATTGGTGGACCTGCTTACTCAACAAATGGAGAAGGCGGCCGCAGACCTTCGATTTGAACAGGCCGCCCGATTCCGAGACCAGATTAGAGGACTGGAGAGGCTCTGCGCCGATCAGAAGGTGGCCCTACCGGACGATACGGTTTCCCGGGATGTGATTGCCTTAGCCGCCGATGAAAAACATGCCTGTGTTCAAATCTTCCAGGTGCGAGCTGGCCGACTGGTGGGAAGGCTAGGTTTTGTCGCCGATGCCGAGTCAGGTACGGCCGGGGCGATATTACAGCGAGTCCTGGAGGATCACTACCAAACCGTGGAAGCAGTAGAAATTCCGGCGGTGATTCTGGCCCAGCACACTTTGCCGGAAACGGAAATTTTGTCAGAGTACCTCAGTCAGCGACGGGGTCGTAAGGTCACCATTGAGGTGCCCCAACGCCAGAGTAAGGCTGATTTAATTGAGATGGTGGAGCGTAACGCTGAATACGAACTGGTACGTACCCAGGCGGTGGCCGATCGCCAGCTCCAGGCTCTTCAGGACCTGGCAGTAATTCTGGATTTACCGGATCTGCCCAAGCGCATTGAGGGCTACGATATTTCCCATATTCAGGGGTCGGATGCGGTGGCCTCCCAGGTGGTGTTTATGGAGGGGCTACCGGCGAAACAGCACTACCGCCACTATAAAATCAAAAATCCTCAGGTACGAGCTGGTCACTCCAACGACTTTGCCAGCATGGCCGAGGTAATTCGCCGCCGTTTTCGCCGCTACGGGGAAGCACCCGACCAATCCCGCCTGGACAACCCCGACTGGCCCGACTTGATCATGATTGACGGCGGCAAAGGACAGCTTTCAGCGGTGGTAGAAGTGCTGAAGGACATGAATCTAATGGAGGATGTACAGGTAGTGAGCCTGGCTAAAAAGCGAGAAGAAATTTTTCTGCCAGGAGCTTCCCAACCCCTCGCCACCGAGCCTGAACAACCCGGACTACAGTTGTTGCGCCGTCTCAGGGATGAGGCCCACCGCTTTGCCGTTAGTTTTCACCGCCAGCAACGCAGCGATCGCATGCGGCGATCTCGCCTGGCAGATATTCCTGGTCTTGGTCACCATCGACAAAAACAACTGCTGGCCAGCTTTCGTTCCATTGACTACATTCGCGTAGCCACCCCCGACCAACTACAAACCGTGCCGGGCATTGGTCCCCAGCTGGCTCAACAGATCTGATGAGTACTTTCATCCCCAGGCAGAATCGGCAGAAGATAGGGTCAGCATTACCGCCCCCCAGAATCCTAACCAAGATTGACGGTGAATCAGTTTTTCCCAACCTTGTCGACAGATTGCCCCTACCGGTGAGGGTGGTTATCCTAAAGTTGTACGATCGCTAGCCGGGAAGTGGCCAGGCGATTCATCCAGACAGTCAGAAACTCATAGTTAGCCTGACACTCCGCCTGGTCTTGAGTCTCGGCAGGGTAGGGTAGCAAGCCCTGCAAGGCCGCACTGGTAACACAAAACATTGACTTTTGAAAACTCTGACAAATTTTCACGCGCACATCCGCCAGTCCCCGCCCCTGGGATGCATAGAAAGTGGTCAGGTAATCGGGTAAAAAGTGACGCATATCCTGCATCAAGAGGGTGGGAGGAATGCCCGCCCCGCCTACGGGAACAGGGTCAGCATAGAGAGCGCCATACTCAAATTGATCCTGCTCATTGGGAATCTGATAGGCCTGGGCGTTATAGGAAACCGTACCCAAAAAGGGCGTTCCCCGAAAAAACACCGCTTCAACGTAGGGAACCGCCACATCCATTAAGAAGGTTATGCCAGCGGACTTGGGCACCAGATCGTAAACCACACCGTCAATGGTGACCGCGTAGGTAATGGGTAGAGCGGCGGCAGCTACCAGGCCGGCTTTGATGTGGGCAACTACCTGGGGAATGGTAGAAATTTTACCCTGATCGTAGCGATCGGAGAGGTCGATAAATAGATCACTCATCACCCGCCAGAATTGGCCCAGGGCACTGTAGTAGGCCAGTTGACGCACCTGTTCCGGGAGAAAATCGGGAAATACTTGACTTAATCCCTGAATTAAGAAATTACCTTTGGTTTTGGCCGCTGTGGCCCGTCTGCAATGGTCTAAAAAGTCCTGGGAATCCAGGTACTGATCAAACCGGCCGCCGCCGTGCCAGAGCATGGTTTTCATGCAGTATTCAGCGTACTCAAAGTTGATCCGATCATGCCCCCAGTGTTGTAACAAGCGTAGGAGAGAGATTTCGCCGTTAAAGTATTTAAAGAAGGGAAAGAGCACTAAAAACTGATGATCGGCAATGTAGATCAGGTTACGGGAGTAGGCATCCAGGACCACTCCATAGCTCTTTAAAATTCCCACCACCTCTAACAGATTAGTCTCACTATCGGGTAGCAGAGCTTGGGCAGACAGCAAACGCCTGATAAAGGGTTCCAGGGGATGGGGTGTGGTAGTGGGGCTAGAACTCATGGCAGTGGCGGTTTCAGGGTGTCGGCAATCAGAGAGGAGGATACAAGGTTAAAGGGCCGGGTACTGGCTTGCATCTGGTAGGGCTGATGTAAGACCAGGGTAGTGTGTTCACTCCAGCGGGCCAGCCAGTTTGGCTGCAACCCAAGGACCACAATTAGGGCCGCCAGTACCAGGGCCGGTAGGCGATCGCGCCAGGTGACCGAGGGCAAGTCGATATCTAGTTGGGGAGTCTGGCTGACCGCTGCAATCGCCAGGCGACCAAAGAAAGCTCGGTTGACCAGGAGCAAAAAGTACACCGCTGTCAATCCCGATCCCACCATAGCAAGTAGGGTTTGCACCGGAAAGATCAAGAAGCTGCCTCGAAATACCAGAAACTCTGAGATAAACCCGGCCATACCGGGAATTCCGGCACTGGCCATTACCCCCAAAATCATCAGGGAACCTACAAAGGGAAGACCGCGCTCAGGATTCAATAATCCTCTGAGTAGATTTAAATCCCGCGTACCGGTAATCTGATAAACCACCCCTACCAGTAAAAACAGTAACGCAGAAATCAGTCCATGGCTGACCATCTGGAAGACAGTGCCCACAATACTGAGGGGGTGGAAGCTGCCGCCGCCAGTAAAACGTAACCCATATGGCCAATGGAACTATAGGCCACCATTTTCTTCATATCATTCTGGGCAATAGCCGCCAGGGAACCGTAAAGAATGCTCACCACTGCCCAGGTGGCCAATACCGGAGCCAGGGTCATCCAGGCGGTGGGAAACAGCCCCAGCCCAAACCTCACCAGCCCATAGGTACCGAGTTTCAATAATACCCCCGCCAGCAATACTGACACTGGAGTTGAGGCCTCTACGTGGGCATCGGGGAGCCAGGTATGGAAGGGGAACAGGGGAACCTTAATGCCAAACCCAATCAGCAATGCCACCAGTAAAATAGTCTGCTGCATTAAGGGCAGGGCGCTGGCCATCTGGCGATCGTAGTCAAAGGTGGCATTACCAGAGAGCCAAACCAGACCTAAAAATGCCCCTAAAATTAGCACTCCGGACACAGCTGTATAAATTAGGAATTTGGTAGCCGCATAGCCCCGGCGAGCTCCACCCCAGATGGCGATCAGAAGATATAGGGGAATCAGCTCTAATTCGTAGAAAATGAAAAATAATAGAAGATTGGCTGAAAGAAAAGCCCCTGCTACCGCCCCATTCATCACCAGCATCAAAGCATAGTAGAGCCGTGGTCTATGGAGTTGGGGGGAACTTATGTAAAGGGCTACCACTCCCAGTAGACTGTTAATCACCAGTAGGGGTAAAGACAGACCGTCCAGTCCTAGCCGATAACTTAGCCCCAAAGGTTCAACCCAGGACAGAAGTTCCTCAAACTGAAAGTCGGGGTTAGCAAGGTTGAACTGACTGGCCAGCACCCCCAGCCATAGCAGCGTTAAGCCCAGGGCGACATGGCCGATCGCCTTAGCGGTAAAGGTAGTGATCTGGCCAGGCCAGAACCCAATTACCAGACCACCCAACAGGGGGATGAGAATCAGTAGACTCAGCATAGTTTGATTTACCACAGACTCCAGGTCATTAAAATTCCCAACAGGCCTACCCCGGTGATAATAGTTAAGAGGTAAAGCTGAGATTGACCGGTCATACTATATTTCAAGCTTTCTCCTCCCAATAAAGAGGCCAGGCCAACAGCATTCACCAGGCCATCAACCACATAACGATCAAACCAGTTGCTTAATCGGGATAGACCCCCGATAGCGGCGACAATGGTTTTATCGTAGATTCGTTCCGTATAGAAGTCGTAGGCTAGTAAATCCTGCACCAGCCGGAGAGGTCGGTTTAAGGACCGGGCCAGGGATCTGGAAAGGGGAACCACTGCTCCCAGCCCCAACCCTACCAGTCCACTACCTGCTACAGCCAGGATCGCAACCCAATTCAGGGTTTCCCAGGCTGGCAATAGGGAAAGCCTGTTCATAATCACGGGCACTAGCAGGGTAGCGACGGATAGGGTAACCATAGGGACTGCCATGGGCCAGGGTACCTCTGGAGCCCGACGGGTTTTGGGTTGGGAGGGACCTAGAAAGACCAGGCGAAACACTCGCATTAGATTTAAGGTGGTCAGCCCATTTACCACCAAAAACACCAGGGCTAAAGGAGGATCTGCCTGACTCAGGGCGTCAACTCCTAACTCCATGCCCCAAAAACACCCTAAGGGTAACACTCCCACTATGCCCAGGGCACCTATGGCGTAGGCGAGGGTGGTTGCTGGCATTTTAGACCAGAGTCCTCCCATTTCCGTCAGATTCTGACCGTTAGTAGTGGTAATAATCGATCCCACCGCCATGAAAATTAAGGCTTTAGCTACGGCATGGGTAAGTAGGAGAGCCAGGGCTACTCCAGGCCACTCGGCCCCTATGGCAATAAAAACCAACCCTAGATAGGCGCTGGTAGAATAAGAGAGAGTCCGCTTGAGGTCAATTTGAGCGATCGCTACTAGGGAAGCGCCAAGGGCAGTAATACTTCCTAAGCTAATCAGTACACCCAGGGCAACGGGAGACAACACTACAATGGGCTGGAGACGAATTAAGACGTAGGCACCACAGGTAACCACCACTGAATTTCTTAGAATTGAAGCCGGGTTAGGGCCTTCCATAGCTTCGTCCAACCATAGGTGGAGAGGAAACTGAGCACATTTACCTGCTGGGCCGGCAATTAAAGCTAAACCTAAGAGGGTCTCTACCCAGGGAGATAGGGTTGCGGTTTTAACCCAACTGTAGAGATCATTGAAGTTCAGGCTGCCTGCCAGGGCTGCCAGGGTTACCATCCCCATCAACAGCAACACATCACCAATACGTTTGGTCAGAAAGGCGTCTCGGGCCGCCGTCACCACCAGGGGCTGGGCGTACCAGAACCCCACCAGCAGATAGGTGGACAGGGTCAGCATTTCCAGCAGCGAATAGGATAAGAATAAAGATCCGCTCAATACCAACCCACTCATGGCAGCTTCGAAAAAACCCATAAGTGAATAAAATCTGGCCAAAGCCCAGTCTTTCTCAAGGTAGCCAAGGGCGAAAATTTGAGCCAGCAAGCTCATAAAGGTGATTAGTTCCAGGACCCCCAGGTTGAGTACGGAGATCTCTAAAGCTAGATCAAGGTGTAAATCGGCAAAGTTAAACCAGGGCCAGACTATTTCTTGTATGGGCTGATTCCAGATACTTCGAAAGGCTAGTAATCCGTGCAACCAGGCCACCAGGGTCATGGCAATGTTCAGGTAGGCGGCGGGTCGGGGACCGCTACGACGGACTAACCCAGTGGACCAGGGTAAGGCTAACATTGCCCCTATCAGTCCATAGATTGGCAGCAGCCATGTTGTCTCTACCCAAAACTGGTTCATTTTCAGCGATCTCAGCAAAGTACAGAAATCATTCCCGCCCTGCGACTGGCCAGGGGAATGAACAGAGGATGACGGCTTTGAGCCGATTAACCGCTGTCAAATCACAACTATCAGATTAAACAATCCGTTAGTGTTTACCAGTTTACTGGATAGCCCTTTCTTTAATGAAATAGGCCTATCCGGTGACGAAGGCGATTAAAGCCTAAGAGCACCCTGCATAGCTATTTAGGGCGCAATAATTCAAGCCAATCCAAACAAATTACCAGGGAAAGTCAATTACTTCAGGGCAGGTCAAATCCTGAAAAGCTTAAATAATTATCTCAGAAATTGACATTTCTATTGAGTAATTACGGCTAAGTTTTTTTCAAAACATAACAGCAGGAAAAGTTTTAAGTCATAAGCTTTAACAATACTCAACATTAGCAACAATCATTAGAGCTTATATTGCAAAAGTACCTACAGGCTCCTATGCTTAATTTGTTATCAAAAAACAAGGTCAGGTCTTTTCTGAGTCTTCAATAATTTTCCCCCATCCCGTTTTCAGGTAGGCCGGGTGAGGCTCTTTTGTGGCTTTTTGCCATAGCCTAGACCCTGGCGGAGTGGTTGAGATGATTGATGATTTAAGTCGGGCCTGAAATCACAAGGAGATTACGACAATGCCGATTGCTGTTGGAATGATTGAAACCCTGGGCTTTCCAGCCGTGGTTGAGGCGGCTGATGCGATGGTGAAGGCTGCCCGAGTCACTCTGGTAGGCTATGAAAAGATTGGGAGTGGACGGGTAACTGTTATCGTTCGGGGGGATGTGTCGGAGGTACAGGCTTCGGTTTCTGCTGGAATTGAATCGGCCAAGCGGGTCAATGGTGGGGAAGTACTGTCCACCCACATTATTGCTCGACCCCACGAAAACCTTGAGTTTGTCCTGCCAATTCGCTACACCGAAGCTGTTGAGCAATTTCGTACTTAATTTTCTATCTCGTTTTTAAGCGGCTGCGATCGCCCAACCAGTTAAATGGGTGTGAGTAGCTTGTAAAGAAAGACGGTGTAAGCGTCCCTGGTCCATAGACGTGGATAGTTTTTGTCTGGCTTTTAGCCATTCATGGACCTTTATTTATACTTAGAAAAAGGATTACTCCCATGGCAATTGCAGTCGGTATGGTCGAGACCCTCGGGTTTCCTGCCGTAGTTGAAGCCGCAGACGCAATGGTAAAGGCAGCTCGAGTTACCCTGGTCGGTTACGAAAAAATCGGCAGTGGTCGGGTAACAGTCATTGTGCGTGGCGATGTTTCAGAAGTTCAAGCTTCTGTATCAGCAGGGGTTGAAAACGTTAAGCGCGTTAATGGGGGTCAGGTACTCTCCACCCATATCATTGCCCGTCCCCATGAAAACTTGGAATTTGTTCTGCCCATTCGGTATACCGAGGCCGTAGAGCAATTCCGGGAAAGTGTTAGTGGTATCCGGCCCTACGGTAGATAGGTAGGTTATGCTCCTGGCAAAGGTGCGGGGTACCGTGGTTAGTACCTGCAAAGAACCCAGTTTAAACGGGGTAAAATTTTTGCTGGTACAGCTAATTAGCGAGGCTGGGGACTTACTACCCGATTATGCTGTGGCAGCGGACGTTGTCGGCGCTGGGCCGGGAGAGTGGGTTCTGATTACCCAGGGGAGCGGAGCCCGGCAGCAACCAGGCTATGGCAACCGGCCTGTTGATGCTGCCGTAATCGCTATTGTGGATACAGTAAGTCTCGATACAGGTGCCCTTTATAACAAGCGAGATGACTTTGGTTAAGGCATTCCCAATTAATAATTCGTCGGGGTCCGGGTATTCAGGGTTGAATTAATTGATATCTCTGACTTCGGACGGATTATTGAATTCATAGGAAATCGCCTTAGCGATTGTTTGCCAGCCATCTGCTTGCTGCACGTTTGTCTGTAAGACGTTCGTTCGCAAGACATTTGTTGAAAAAGTTGGTTGGAGAATTTAGATCATGACGGTTGGCACCTTGAGGGTGACTCCAACGGTGGAGCCAGGGTCGAGAGCAAACCATAGGGCTAGGCCTTCCCAGGTTCATCACGCGGCCGAGGTCAGTGGTGATGTACAGTGTGGGCCAGGGGTAGCGATCGCCTTGGGAGCGATCGTGCGAGCCGAGGCAGGAGCTAATTTTGCGATCGGTGAAGGTACGGTTTTACAAGAAGGAGCTACCATCCACGGTTTTTCCCAGGCTAAGGTTCTGGGGGATGATCAATTTCCCTATACAGTCTGGCTGGGTAATCAGGTCACCCTGACCCACAAGGTCTTAGTTCAAGGTCCGGCCTATCTGGGTACAGGTACCTTTGTGGGCTTAAGATCAACAATATTTAATGCTCGTCTTGGCGCTGGTTGCGTTGTCATGATGCACGCTCTGGTTCAGGATGTCGATATTCCCCCAGGTAAACTGGTGCCCTCTGGCTCTGTCATCACCCGGCAAGAGCAAGCCGATGGCCTTCCCGATGTTCGTTCTTCAGACCTCGCCCTAGTTAGAGAAATGTTAGGCCACGGGAATTTCCCAGCTTCTTTATCGGATCAATCTTTTCCAACTGATACCAGACCAGCCGTCAACCAATCCAATCAATTAAGCGCTATGAAACTCCAACAACTCTCCTCCGATATTGTTCAGCGAATTCGCCAATATCTAGCTCAAGGACTCCATATTGGTACTGAACATGCTGACTCTCGCCGTTATCGCAGTGGGGTCTGGCAAACCTGTAGCCCCATTCAGGCTAGTCGGGAAGGCGAAGCCCTGCAAGCCCTAGAGGCCTGTCTGACAGAACATGCTGGTGAGTACGTTCGTATGTTTGGAATCGACCCGAAGCTGAAGCAACGGGTGGCTCCTGTTACCATTCAGCGGCCTGATGGTAAAGTGGTCGAGATTAGTGGTCATGGGACTGTAGGGGTACCAGTTCAATCTTACCGTTCCACTCCGGTAGCCCAGGGTGCCCTCTCTACGGAAGTCATCCAGCAAGTTCGCCACTATCTCGCCCAGGGCTATCGCATTGGCACAGAGCATGCCGACCAGCGTCGCTATCGTAGTAATGTTTGGCAAACCTGTAGCCCCATCACGGCCACTCGCGAGGGAGAGGTGCTGGCGGCGCTCGAGACCTGTTTGGCCGAACATGCGGGAGAATACGTGCGCTTATTTGGTATCGATCCCAAAGTGAAGCAGCGCATTGCTCCGATTACAATTCAGCGTCCCGATGGGCAATCGGTTCAGGGTAGTGGTAGCACCCAGCCTAGCCCCACTGCCGCCAGCAGCCGCCCCCAGCCAGGCTTCGGGGCTTTCCAGTGATTTAACCCAACAGGTACGCCAATTACTTAATCAGGGTTACCACATTGGCGCGGAATACGCTGACCAGCGTCGTTATCGCAGCAATGTGTGGCAGACCTGTCCAGCCATTACCTCAACTCGAGAAGGGGATGTAATCGCTGCGATCTCGGCCTGCATTAGCCAGCATCCAGGAGAATACGTACGAATCTTTGGTATTGAACCCAGTGCCAAACGACGCAGCACTGAAATTGTCGTTCAACGACCAGGTGAAACGCCCACCCCTGCTAGCCCCGCCACCACTTCCCCAGGATCTTTTAGTAGGGGTTCAAGCTATGGTGGGAATGGTGCCAGTGGCCCTTCCCTATCTCAAGATTTGGTGCAGCAGATCAATCAGCTGGTTAATCAGGGCTATCGTCTCAGTCTGGAACATGCTGATCAACGGCGCTACCATAGTGGGGCCTGGCAAACCGGTAGTGCCCTTAGCGGTAGCCGGGTTTCGGAGGTACTGGCGGCCCTCGAAAGTCAGCTCCAAACCCACCGGGGTGAGTACGTTCGCCTGATCGGTATCGATCCTAAGGTAAAACGTCGGGTGCTGGAAGCCACAATTCAGCGTCCCTGAGTTCGCACCCCTGACCATGGCCATGGTAGAACCAATGCCACCATCTTTCCAGGGAAGTGGGGTGCAATGCTATGGCCAGGTGAGTCTGGCGGCTGGGGTAGCAATTGGTGATGGGGTGATTCTAGTGGCTGATCTGGGTTGTCACCTGGTTATTGCCCCTGGAGTTTGTCTGGGCAGTGGAGTACTGGTGCGAGCCAGCAAGGGAAATTTGGTGATTGAGACCGGGGCTAACCTGGGCAGTGGGGTGCTGGTGTTGGGGCAGGGCCGAATTGGGCCCCACAGTTGCATTGGTAGCAACAGTACCTTAATTGACCCCGATCTGCCGAGCAGTCAGGTAATTGCGCCGGGATTTCTGGGAGGTCAGGCCGATCTGTCAACTACGGTAGATTTCAGGCCATCTCATGCCAACCATACTGAGGGAGACTTTCCTTACGTCTATGGCAAAGCTCAACTCGAACAACTCCTGACTACCCTGTTTCCTCACCGCCAACCCTTAAATGGTCACGGAACTAGGTCCAGCCCTTAGATTAGAATAGAGAAGCAGACCCTACTCACAAAGGTTGTCTATGCAAACCGATGGTAAATGGGCCGCCCAGTCCGATCTGCAACCAACTCCTCGGGCTCCCTCCCTATCCCTCAATACCGCTAAACTAGAGTCAGTTTCTGGCTCCCAACGGCGGAGCGATCGCTATCGCGGGGCCGCCCTAGGCATGGTTTCCACGGAAAGTTTCCCTGCCATAGTGGGTACTGCTGACGCTATGTTGAAGGCGGCGGACGTTTTTTTAGTGGGTTACGAAAAGACTGGTAGTGGTCACTGTACTGCCATTGTGCGGGGTGGCATAGCCGATAT
This sequence comes from Nodosilinea sp. LVE1205-7, assembly GCA_041879365.1. Lineage (GTDB taxonomy): Bacteria > Cyanobacteriota > Cyanobacteriia > Phormidesmidales > Phormidesmidaceae > Nodosilinea. Next base: position 1,687,500 of record CP089923.1, read on the forward strand.
TCGTATGGCAGTGACGGCAGGGGTCAAGACAGCTCAACAGTTTGGTCAGTATATTTCTTCTACCCTGATTCCTCGCCCCCTTCCCAACCTAGAGGCGGTGTTGCCAATTTGTGCCCGCTGGGACGAACTGCGTCGGGCTGGGGGTGGTAAGCTAGGCAACCACGCCATTGGTTTATTGGAAACCCGTGGATTTCCAGCTATGGTAGGGGCGGCTGATGCCATGACTAAGGCCGCCGATATCCAGTTGATGTCCCACGAGGCGATCGGCGATGGTTTGTGTACTATTTTGGTGCGGGGTTCCCTCCCCAACGTTGCGATCGCCATTGAAGCTGGTATGCATGAAGCCGAACGTATCGGTGAACTTCACGCGGTTATGGTCATTCCTCGGCCTCTGGACGATCTGGAAGCCTCCCTACCCCAAAGCCACCTGGAAGAAGAACAGCCCCTGCGCCTACCCCTAACCCTGGCTACTAAAGTTGTCACTGCCGAACCCGAAGCCCTTCCACTGGCATCCACCACCGTTGAACCCTTGGTGATGGAACTGGAAGAAGCCCCCAATCCCCTTATGTCTGAGCACCTCTAACCTGAACTCTCCAGATCCCTTACACCTATGGCGACCCCCCTAGCTCTCCCCTCTACGGTGACCTGGCTATTACCCAAACCCGTGAAGCCCCTCTGGTAAAATGGCCCAGTCCCTCCTCAAACCACTACACTATCCATCTGGAACATCCCGAATTTACAGCTCTCTGTCCCCGTTCGGGCTATCCTGATTTTGGTACCATTGTTGTAGATTACTGTCCCCAAGAATGGGTAGTAGAATTAAAAGCCTTCAAACTATTTATTAATTCCTTTCGTAACGATTACATCAGTCACGAAGACGTAACCAACCAAATTGTCGATCGCCTCTGGAAGGAGCTTTCTCCCCGGGGAATTCGGGTGATTGGAGACTTTACCCGTAGAGGCGGCGTCAAAACCGTTATTACAGTTAAAAAAGGGGATTGGCAAAATTTCGATGCCTACCAGCCCAATTCCCTGTAGGGCTCCAAAAACTTTAAATAATTTTAGTAAGGCCAGCAGAGGCAGGAAGGAGAAAATTATTCCTCCTGTACTTCTTACCGAATCGGTGTTCTTACCATGGTTAGGCTAACCGATCAGTAAATCTTCTTGGGGGTACTGAATTGCCGTGGGCTTAGGGTCTCCCACCAAGGCTGCCATAAATAGTAGTATTCCTACCCGCCCTAAATACATAGTGGCAATAATTACCCCCTGACTAAAGGCCGATAGCTTTGCCGTAATACCCATGGATAACCCTACTGTGGCAAAGGCTGAAACGGTTTCGAAGAAAACCGCTATAAAATCTAGTTCAGGATCGCAGATAGTAATTAAGGTGGTGGCCAGAATCACCACCAGTCCTGACCCGACTACAACCGCGACTGTCTTTAAAACCCGCGCTGGAGGAATTTGTCGCCCATAACAGACCACCGCCTCCTTACCCTGGAGAACAGTCCAGCTAGAGGCCAGTAAAATTCGAAAGGTAGTTGTTTTAATACCTCCTCCCGTTCCCCCTGGACTAGCCCCAACAAACATGAGGGCGATCATGATAAATAACGAGGCATTGCCCATCGCCCCAATATCCACACTATTAAATCCTGCCGTACGGGTAACTACAGCCTGAAACCCTGCCACTACAACCTTAAAAGGAATAGACAGATTTCCCAGGGTTGCAGAATTATTAAATTCAGAAGCCAGCAGAGCCAGGGTACCTAACCCCAATAAAGTGCCAGTGGTACTGGTGACCACCTTATAGTTGAGAGAAAAACTAGGCCGTCTACCCCGGCGTTGCAGATACCCTTTGAAAGCTATGAGCATTTCTATAATTACCTCGTAGCCCAGGCCACCGAAAATAATCAGTAGGGCAATCACCAGGTTAATCCAGGGATGCAATGCGTAACCGATAATGTTATCTGGAAACAAGCTAAACCCAGCATTATTAAAGGCACTGACGCTATGGAAGAGGGCTAGCCACAGGCCACGGACGGAGCCGTATTCCTGGCTAAAAACTGGATAAAAGCAAAAGATGCCTGCGATCTCAAACATTAGGGTCATTGCTATAATTGAGCCAATTAGGGATTTACCCCCAGCCAGTTCGGTTTGATCCATAGATTGCTGAAGGGCAACTCGATCCTTTAGCTTAAGCCGCCGGCCCAACAGCAGCAGCAAAAAGGTGGTGGCTGTCATATAACCCAAGCCGCCAATCTGGATTAGCGCCACGATTACAGCTTGCCCAAAGGCGGAGAAATAGGTGCCGGTATCGACGACCACCAGACCTGTGACGCATACTGCTGAGGTAGAAGTAAACAAAGCGACGAGAGGGTGAGCCCAATTACCATGGTTGACGGCCAAAGGGGTCATGAGTAGCAGTGTACCTAGACTGATTACCATTAGGAAACCCAAGCAAATGGTTCTCGAGACGGTCATAAACATAGGGTGGGGGTAGATGGATTAAAGCCAGGCAAAACTTAAAAATATAGATAAGCATGCCTGAAGAAGATCGAGGGCTTGGCCAAGAAAAGGCTAACGCCTCGAGCCAGTCTGATCAAGTCAGACTTGCCGGGGCTATATCAATCAGTTGATCATGGTTTCGGGCAGAGCAAAGTGCTATCTTTCAGATATTTTTGTGCCATTTTTGTGGCCAGGTGCTAAATTAGCAGCAATCTATTTATTCAGGTGACCTGAGGCTTCTGTCTAGTTATAGATAGAAAATGTTGAAATTACACCTGCGATTGCCCCAGGTTTCAGGTCTGATTTGTTGGGGTCCTGTTGTTATTGTGTAGAGGGAATAGTCCTGTGACTCAGTCTTCCTGTATCGATATGAATGAGCATCAGGCCGCAATATCCAGGCTTGAGGCCGAGCTAGAAATTCGAGATCAGCTCGTACAGCAGCTCTCCCAGGAACTTTTTCGCCTGGTTAAAAATAATGCTGGCTTTGTGCCCCAAGCAGAAAACCTGGCGGAACATCAGAACGAAATGAATGCCTTGCGTGAGCAACTTCGAGGCATTGAAAAACAGATTGATTTTTACCAGGCTCATCTGGCGGAAAAAGATGTCGAGATCAGTCAGCTTCGCCAAACTGTAGAGGCTTTGACCGATCGCTCCCGCATGTTAGAACAGGTGGTTCAAGACTTGCCTGAAGTCTACCGGCAGAAATTCGCCGATCGCCTGTTATCGGTTAAACAAAGGGTTGTTGACCTACAGCGAGAAAAACTCCAACTCCAGGCTGAGCTACAAAGCGTGACCTATCGTTTAGCCCTGCGCAGCCGTCGTAGTCAGCGACTAGAACTGCCTAGCCTCAGTCCTGGTGATGCCTCGCCGGTTTCCTTACCTTCTTTTAGCCATGCCTGAGAACGATGCCCCTATTGTCCGACTGCCAATCTAGCAACTTAAAGCAGCGGGGTTAGAAAAGCTGGAGATAGCTGGCAGGTTTTTTGCCTAAACTACTAGTCAATCAAAGTCATGTCTGAGTGGTGGTCTTCTTCGGTGTCTACGTCTGTTGTTTTTGCCATGGTATTCACCTAACCCGATAGACGTGCTGTAATAGAGCTATCTATTTAGTTAAAGAGCATCGTTAACAGCGGTAACGGCAAAACCTGGTAATGGTGCAATCGGTAGAAATACTATGGGAAAACAACGGCAACAGGTTTTTCTAGCTGGTACCGCCCTGGCCCTGATGGCAGCCGTGATCACCTATAGTGGCTCTCTATCCCAGCAACAAACCCGATCAAGCGCCGCCACCATTGGTCAGCATCAAGCCTCTGCCTGGTTAGCGGGAGCTCTGACACCTTTGAAATCGCTGCGTCTGATGCAGCGTCAGATCGCTTCCTCTGGAGACAACCAGGCGGGTAAAATTCCCATCCTATCCTTACTCAAGGCACCCATTACTACCAGGGGTTTGGGTCCGATTCGCCTGGGTATGAGCCGGTCTGAGGTGGAAGCCTTAGGCTTTAAACTTCTACCTATCGAAGACAATGGCAAGGGCGAATGTCAGTACTATCGAATTCAAGATCAAAGTGAGCCCATTGGTTTCATGGCTATTCAAGATCGAATTTTACGAATTGATATATGGCCTGGTAGCCTGACGGCAACTCGTAGTGGCGCAAAAATCGGATCCAAGGAGGCAGATTTAATTCAATATTACGGTAAGGATCAGCTGGAAGCCATCACTAATCCCGTCACCCTGGGCAAAACCATTACCTTTACCCCAACCGATAAAGGTGAAGATCTCTATCGCTTAGTGTTTGAAGTCGATGAGCGAGGCCAGGTCATGCAGTACCGGGTTGGCCAGTTCCCAGCCGTTAGCTGGCCCGAAGGATGCTTTTAAGAGATGCTGGCCCACCAGTTTCTAGGGGCAAACCGGGTCAAGACCAAACCATACCAGTAATTGTCGCTGGTCGTTTCGCCATTTTAGCCAGCCTTCCTGGCTGGTGGACCCCGGCAGAGGTCGGCAGCCCTCGGCAGGCTGAGTGACCCGAACTCGTACCCAATTTCCTTCTACCTCCAGGGGTTCAATCAGGCTGTCGGCGGTTACCAGCGATCGTAGAGGGCTAAACTCTCCGGGCTCTATCCGTAACCCCTGGGACAGGCCCGGTTTGCGGAACTGCACCCGAGCCGATCGCCGGAGTTGGTCGGCCCAGGATTCTACCGTGAGAGGCAGGGGGTTGCCGCGTAAATAACTCAGGTGGGTCCAGGCGGTTCCTGCCGCTGTATAACGAAATCGGAGCCAGCCATCGGATCGCATTTCCAACACTGGAAAACTATAGAGGCCGGGATCGGCCTCTACCATAGCGAAATTAGCATCTCGACCAACGGCGATGGGACTCTGTCCCGCAATCATTAACCAGCCATGAATTAACCAGCCCCAGGGAGACTCTCCAGGTTGGGCATAGATAGGAAAGGCCACCTGTCGCAGCCATCGCGCATAGCCCAAGGGACTCAGGGACCAGTTATGGGGGGATTCCTCCAGGGGCTGTAGGTGACCCATACCCAGGTCCTCCTCCAAGGTCGGCGTCAAACCCGTAATGCCTGATAGCTGCGGATCAACGGGGGCTGGTACCGCTAGAGGCCAGGGGGGTAGGGGGGGAGCCGTTAAGGGGGAAGTCTGGATCTGGGGACCCCAAGTGGGGAAGGGATCCCATCGGAGAGTTAGGGAAGCCCCCTGCCCAACCAGGAGGAAAGGCATCAGAGCTACTCCAGCCACCATGGTTCTGGTGGAAAAAGTAGGAATCTTCATTGTTGTCCTAGTAATCCTTAATGGAATTACCATACCCTTGATGGTGGATAGGTGCAATCGTACCAACCAATTTTTCCTCGCACCGGCACCCATTCCTGGATTCACCCAACCCTCATCTATGTCTTGATCCCGGCGTCTGATAAACTTAATGATGGTGAGATAAATAACCTGAAACCCCTTAAATCAAGCAGTTTGGAGGATTGACCCGGTGGAAAGTACCCTCGGTTTAGAAATTATTGAAGTTGTTGAGCAGGCAGCGATCGCCTCTTCCCGGTGGATGGGTAAGGGCGAGAAGAATATCGCTGACCAGGTGGCGGTGGAAGCCATGCGGGAACGGATGAATAAAATCCATATGCGCGGTCGGATTGTGATTGGCGAAGGGGAGCGGGACGATGCTCCCATGCTCTACATTGGTGAAGAGGTCGGTATCTGCACCCAGCCCAACGCAACGGATTACTGTAACCCCGATGAACTGCTAGAGATCGACATTGCGGTTGACCCCTGTGAAGGAACTAACCTGGTAGCCTACGGTCAGAATGGCTCCATGGCGGTGCTGGCGATCTCTGAAAAAGGCGGACTGTTTGCAGCTCCTGACTTTTATATGAAAAAGCTGGCGGCTCCACCCCAGGCTAAGGGTCATGTAGATATTAATAAGTCTGCCACCGAAAACCTGAAAATTTTAGCCGAGTGTCTGAATCGGGCCATTGATGAACTCGTAGTGGTGGTGATGAAGCGCGATCGCCACAACGAGCTAATCAAAGAGATTCGTGATGCGGGTGCCCGGGTGAAGCTGATCTCCGATGGAGATGTATCAGCGGCCATTGCCTGCGCCTTTTCTGGTACCAATACCCACGCCCTGATGGGAATCGGGGCAGCTCCCGAGGGTGTCATCAGTGCGGCGGCTATGCGCTGTCTGGGAGGACACTTCCAGGGGCAGTTAATCTACGATCCTGCCGTGGTGAAAACTGGATTGATTGGCGAAAGCAAGGAAGCCAACATTGCCCGTCTACATGAAATGGGCATTACTGATATCGACCGGGTTTACGATACCCACGAGCTGGCCTCCGGTGAAACCGTGCTGTTTGCCGCCACTGGTATTACCTCCGGTGAACTGATGAATGGCGTCCGGTTCTTCCATGGCGGTGCCCGCACCCAATCTCTGGTAATTTCCAGCCAGTCGAAGACGGCTCGCTTTGTTGACACCATCCATATGTTCGAGCAGCCCAAGACCCTGCAAATTCGCTAAGCTCGTTTTGTGGGTTGAAATAGACTTAGGCTAGAGATGCGGGTAACCGCATCTCTTTTTTAGTGGTCAACGCCTTTTCATGGACTTTTGTTGAGTTTTCTTGAGTCCAACCCCATTTATCCCTAAGTTCAACCTAGGGCCTAAGGGGGCCGGCGTCATGGCCCTGAGGCTCTGGCGATCTATACCTGAAGATGGCAACAGGAGCTACCTCGGCCACCCAAATCACCCTATCAACCAAACCCGTGGAGGAAGAATGAATATCGCCGTAATTGGCCTGAGCCATAAAACCGCACCGGTACAGATTCGGGAAAAGCTTAGTATTCCAACGGCTCAGACAGGAGACGCGATCGCCCACCTGACCCATTGTCCTCACCTGAACGAGGTCTCCATCCTCAGTACCTGTAATCGGTTAGAAATTCACATCGTTACCGAAGCCACGGAGCAGGGAATCCGGGAAGTCATCCAGTTTTTGTCGGACCACAGTGGCTTGCCCCTGGCAGAATTGCGCCCTCACCTGTTTATCCTGCTTCACCAAGACGCCGTTAATCACCTGATGCGGGTGGCGGCCGGACTGGATAGCCTGGTGTTGGGGGAAGGGCAGATTCTAGCTCAGGTTAAACACGCCCACCAACTTGGCCAACAATATAAGAGTATTGGCCGGGTTCTAGATCGCCTATTAAAACAGGCCCTGACGGCAGGTAAACGAGTTCGCAGTGAAACCAGCATTGGTACCGGGGCCGTTTCCATCAGTTCCGCAGCGGTAGAATTAGCCCGTCTCAAGGTACCCCACCTGAGTCAGTGCCGGGTGAGTATTCTGGGGGCAGGTAAGATGGCCCGCTTGCTGGTGCAGCACTTAATCGCCAAGGACTCCTGTCCTATTACTATCCTTAACCGCACCATTGACCGGGCCCAAGAACTGGCTCGCCAGTTTGGCGACGCCACTATTTACACCGGTACTATGGACGCCATGCTGGAAACCGTACAGAATTCTGATGTAGTTTTTACCTGTACCTCTGCCATTGAGCCCTTACTCCACCGGGAGAATTTAATGCCTATCCTGGAGTCTAGCCGAACCCTGATGGTGTTTGATATTTCTGTACCTCTGAATGTCCACAGTAATGTCAATGAACTAGATAATGTGCAAGTCTTTAACGTTGATGATCTGAAGGCGGTGGTAGCCCAAAACCAGGCCACCCGGCGACGGCTAGCCATGGAGGCCCAGGTACTACTAGATGAGGAGGTAGAAAGCTTTATGGACTGGTGGCGATCGCTAGATACCATTAGCACAATTAGTAGCTTGCGAAATAAGGTGGAATCCATCCGTGAACAGGAACTGGAAAAAGCCCTATCTCGCCTGGGTAGCGAGTTTGCCGAAAAACATCAGGAGGTGATTGAAGCCCTTACCCGGGGCATTGTCAATAAAATTCTCCACGATCCCATGGTACAACTACGGGCGCAGCGGGATATCGAAGCCCGTAAGCGGGCCATGCAAACCCTGAACATGCTATTTGATCTGGAGCCTACTTCTAACCAGAAATTTAGCTAGGCATGGATATTTACCGCTTACCTGCCTTCAGGGACAACTATATTTTCCTGCTCCACGATCGCCAGCTACAGATAGCAGCGGTTGTAGATCCAGGGGATGGGGTACCGGTTCTCAACTGTTTGAGGGAACTGGGGGCAACCCTGGCAGCCATTTTTAATACCCATCACCACAGCGACCATGTGGGGGGAAATCAACTACTGCTGGAACATTTTCCCGAGGTAGTAGTCTACGGTGGCTCCCAGGATCGGGATCGAATTCCCGGACAACAGGTATTTTTAGAGGAGGGGGATGGGGTTAGCCTGGGGGAACGATCAGGCCAGGTGCTCTTTGTACCGGGTCACACCCGCGCCCACATCGCCTACTACTTTCCGCCACCGCAAGGAGAGATCTGGGGCGAACTATTCTGTGGTGATACCCTGTTTGCAGGGGGCTGTGGTCGCCTTTTCGAAGGTACCCCCAGCCAGATGGTTGACTCTTTAAATAAACTCAGGCAACTTCCCGATCACACTCGGGTTTGGTGTGCCCACGAGTATACTCTGAAAAACCTGGAGTTCGCCCTGAGCGTCGATGGCGCCAATTCCACTCTGCGTCATCGCTTAGCAACAGTACAAGCCCTTCGCGCCCAGCATCAACCCACAGTCCCTAGTGATTTAGGCCTGGAAAAACTAACTAATCCCTTTCTCCGCTGGGATCAGCCCACCCTACAGGCAGCCGTCCAGAGTCAAACACCGGTACAAACCTTTACCCGACTGCGGCAACGAAAGGATCAGTTCTAAATCTAAAAACCTAAATATGTACTTTTACGGAGTCCCTTTATAGAACTGTGAAGCTACGATTAGAAATGGGTCCCTGTGTGCCGATTTTATTCTGAACTGTTGTGAATACCATCGGTCTGGTTAGGATATTTCCATACCAGGCTGGGGAAATCACCATAGGCTTAGGCCTAGCTAACCAGGATGAATCAACCCAGACAGGCTACCTAAATATCCCTGTAGCAAGGCTGAGTAGACCGATGGAATCTTATCTTTCTCCGGCGCTACGCCCAACCTTAATTTTGGCGGCACAATCTACCATTTCTGATACTGGAGAAGCTTCGGATTTTTCTGATCGCGATCGGCAATATTTAAATAGTGAAGCCGAGCAATGGCTACACCAGGGTATTGCCTATTTTCGGCAAGGGCGCTTTCCACCGGCACTGGCCTTAATTCAGCAATCATTGCTAGCCTACCAGCGCCTGAACAACCAGCCACGGGTAGCGAGGGTTCTCCTTGCCCTATCTGCTCTTTACTATCGGCTGGCGGATTATCTCTGGGCGATAGACTATGGTCGTCAGTGCTTAGGGGTAGTCCAGAATTTACAGAATCCAGCCCTGCTCCAGGAGGTTCTTGACCATCTGGGCAACAGCTATCGTCACCTGGGGGATCTGTCCCAGGCTCTTGACTATATGCAACAAAGTCTTGATCTGGCCTATCAAATTAAGGATCAACCAGCCACCATGCGAGCTCTAAATAACCTGGCCATGGTTTATCGAGCTCGGGGAGAAAACCATCAAGCGGCCCAGCTTTACCAGGCCAGTTTAGAGATTGCCCAGGAGACTAATCAAGTCACAGTAGAGCTTTACGTTTTACAAAATCTTGGCAACACCTATAGAAGCTTGCAACACTATAGCCAGGCGATCAAGTGCTACGAAGGCTTTCTTAAGCTTCATCAGGAATCCAACCAAAAGTCCAACTGGGCCTCAGGAGTGGTTGATAACCACACTATTCGACGTATTCTTAACCATTTGATCACCCTCACCCTGGCAGTCCATGACTACAACCGGGCCATTGTCCATCTTCAACATCACCTCACCATTGCCTGCGCCCTGGGGGATAATCGCTGTGCAGCCACTTTGGTAGACAAATTACATCAGTGCTACGCGGCCCTTAATCAGGCCCGGGGTTTCCGTGCTCCCCTAATTCAGGAAGGCACGGGTACAGCTTTAGGCAGTGTACCTATTCAGGAGCGGATGTATACCCTAGAAAATCCTTCACACAGTTGAGGTAGGTAGTTGGGTCTTCGAGCATGGGAAAATGGCCCGTCGCCTTAACTAGAGCATAGGTAATTAAGGGATTTAAATCCGCTGCCTTGCGTCCCAACTCAGCCGGAGTAATTTGATCATACTCGCCGGAGATCAGCAAAGTAGGTACAGAAATTTTGCTAAATTCAATGGGCATTACTTCTGTGGCAGCTTTGCTCACAGAAGTAAAAATTGTACCCAAAGCCGTTTGGTAGTCGGCATTGAGGAAATCTTCCAGAAAGGCTACCTTCTCTGCTGATGGAATTGGTCGATGTAAAAACCGAGTCATAAAGAACCTGGGCATCAACGGAATTCGCCCTAACCAGGCCGGGCGAAACCGCACCACATAACCACCAAAGCGGTAAAAGGCTTCAAAGGCCGCCTGATCGTACTCAAAAATACCATTACAGGTGAGAATGGCCCGATCCACCAGGTGAGAATACCGGTTTATAAAGAAAACTGCGATCGAAGCCCCCATGGAGTGGGCGTTCAGAGTTACTTTAGAAATTCCTAGCGCGGCTAGTAGTTGGGCCAGATCTTCGGCAAAGGTGCTCAAGTCATAGCCCCGCTCCGCCACTAAAGAAGCTTGGTCATCCGCAATTTGGGAGCGGCCAAAGCCGCGCATATCGTAGAGCAGGCAGTCGTAGTGAGGGGCCAAGACCCGGGCTGTACTTTCCCAGTAGCGAGCAGAGCCGGCCCAACCATGAATAAATACCAGGACCGGTCGGCTAGAGTTGGGGGAATGGGGAGTTTCAGTCCCAACCCATTCGTAATAATGCTCGACCTGATTAACCCGTAGATAGGGCATGGCTAGGCAGACTCAGGTTTGGGCATGGAAGAGGGATGCACTAGCAAATCCGCTGTGGATCGCTGCTCAACCATTTCTCGAGTAATCGTGCAGCGTTTTAGATCTTTGCGGGAGGGCAGCTCATACATAACATCCAGCATCAATTCTTCGATAATTCCCCGTAAAGCTCGAGCCCCAGTTTTGCGACGATAGGCTTCTCGGGCAATGGCCCGCAGGGCATCGGGTTTAAAGTCTAGCTGGACATTATCCATTCGCATGAGCTTCTGGAACTGCTTTACCAGGGCATTTTTAGGCTCAGTCAGGATCGCCATCAGAGAATCTTCATCCAGGGGTTCTACCACTGAAGTGGCTGGAATACGGCCAATGAATTCTGGAATCAGGCCAAACTTCACCAGATCATCAGGCTCTAGATGACGCAGAACGTCGGCGGCTCGTTGTTCACGAGACATCTGGTTCTCGCCAGATTGGACAAATCCAATGGATTTCCTGCCAATACGTTGTTCAACAATTTTTTCTAGTCCGACAAAGGCTCCACCACAGATGAATAAAATATTGCTGGTATCGATTTGAATGCAGTCCTGGTAGGGATGCTTACGTCCACCCTGGGGTGGAACATTGGCGACGGTGCCCTCCAGCATTTTTAATAGAGCTTGCTGCACTCCTTCTCCGGAGACATCCCTGGTAATGGAGGGATTTTCACTCTTACGGGCAATTTTATCAATCTCATCGATGTAGATAATACCTCGCTGGGCTTCCTCCACGTCTAGGTCGGCCACCTGTAGCAGACGTAGCAAAATATTTTCTACATCTTCGCCCACGTACCCAGCCTCTGTCAGGGTGGTGGCATCAGCTACGGCAAAGGGGACTTCCAGGATACGAGCTAAAGTTTGAGCCAGTAAGGTTTTACCGCAACCAGTTGGACCAATGAGTAAAATATTGGATTTTTGCAGTTCAATTAAGTCTTCAGCCGCACCCTCATTCTGGTTTTGTAGATAACTAAGCCGCTTGTAATGATTGTAAACTGCCACAGAAAGAACTTTTTTAGCTTCGTCCTGACCAATCACATGGTCATCCAGGTAGTCTTTAATTTCCTTGGGTTTAGGTAATTGGCTCATGGAAATAGGTACCGCAGTAGAGCGCGATCTCTCAGGAGGGACTGTCTCGCGGCGCGGCACCGGTTGCGCTACCGCTGTACCGGTATCAAATAACTCCTCATCCAAAATTTCATTACACAAGTCAACACATTCGTCGCAGATGTAGACTCCAGGTCCAGCGATCAGCTTTCGCACCTGCTCCTGGGACTTGCCACAAAAGGAACACTTCAGATGGGAGTCGTACTTTGACATAACATGACCTTAATTAAGTGCAGTCAGGGCAGGATTGGCCGCAAGGGAATGGTACTCAATGACATCATCAATGAGACCGTAGTCTCTAGCCTCTTGGGCTGACATATAAAAATCTCGTTCGGTGTCCGCTTCCACCCGTTCTATGGGTTGGCCAGTATGGAGAGCGATCAGTTGGTTAAGACGATTCTTGTGATACAGGATTTCTTTAGCCTGAATAGCGATATCAACAGCTTGCCCCTGGGCACCTCCCAGAGGTTGGTGAATCATAATACGAGAGCTCGGCAGGGAAAGGCGTTTACCCTTAGTACCGGCACAAAGCAAAAAAGCCCCCATACTAGCTGCCAAACCAAAACAGATAGTCACTACATCGGGGCGAATTTGTTGGATGGTGTCATAGATGGCCATGCCGGCCGTGACTGAGCCACCGGGGGAATTAATGTAGATTTGCACATCTTTTTCTGGCTCCTCAGCATCTAGATAGAGTAGCTGAGCCACAATAGAATCAGCTACCTGGCCGTCAATGGCAGTTCCGAGAAAATAATACGCTCCCGCAGCAGACGAGAGTAAATATCAAAGGCTCGCTCACCGCAACCCGATTGCTCTATGACGACCGGAAGCACATTGGACATACTTAACTGACTGGCGGTAGAACTCAAACTAACAATTGACCTGAGCATAGGGTTCGATGCAATCATAGTAGGTTTGGCCAATATTTCAAGGGTTTCGAATAATCTCAACGAAACGTAAATGAGTTAGGGTAGTCAACCTTCACCATGATGATTTCTGCCTACCTATATAGATCTACGCCACCAAAAGCCTAAGTCGTTAGAGTTAAAGCAAGATTTAAGCAACTCTGGACGAGTCGCAAGGCTCCTATCTATACATTATGCCCTAAAATCTTAGGCCATCTGGGGAGGAACAGCCCCAGCCCAAACATTTTATGGCAACGGGGGCGGAAACCACCCTGCAGAAACTCAATACATAGGTCTCGACCCCGGTTGAAGTGGTTTGGCCCTAGGGGCTAAGGTTGGGTGATCTGAATAATGGAACCAGGCACTCAACCCTAGGTCTTAGCTCTAGGACCTATTCCTCTTCTGTATCCGCAGCTAAGGAGGTGGCATCGGCGTCTATGGTGACTGCTTCTACGTCAAAGCTGGTATCCTCCTCCAGGATTTCCGCCTCAAAGGCTTCCGATTGCTGAGTCGTCAGGGTCCCTGCTGGAACCAGCTCAACCTGATTAGCTTCAAGCAGCCAGTCAAAGATCGTTTTTTGCAGAAGCTCCTCTTCCAAAAACTGCTTCAAACGCTCTGGATCGATTTCATCGTCAGCATCGTCTTCTGCCATAGCCTCATCAAATCTGGCTTGAAGGTCAGCTTCAGCTACCGTTAGATTTTCCTGTTTGGCCACCTCTCCCAAAGCGAGAGTGCTACGCAGGCGGGCAATGGCATCGGGACGCGCCTGCTGACGCATGGAGTTGGCTAAATCTGGGGTAAACAGTTTCTTGAGATCAATCCCTTGCTGATTAAGCTGCATTAGGGTTTGTCGCAAAATAAAATCCACTTCCTGGTGGATCAGAGTTTCAGGAATTTCCGCCTCCAGATTATCGACCAGGGCTTTGATTAGAGCAGCTTCTTTATTACTCCTGGTGGCGTCCTCCGCTTGTTGGGTATAGCGATCAACCAGAGACTGCCTCAATGCTTCAAGGGTTTCGAACTCACTGACATCCTGGGCAAAATCATTATCTAGTTCGGGCAGTTCTTTCTCCTTAATCTCTTTCATCGTAACGGCAAAGATCACTGGTTGACCTGCCAAACTAGCCTGGCCGTAATCTTCGGGAAAGGCAATCTCCAAATCCTTACTTTCTGCCAGGGCCATGCCCACCATGCCCTCTACAAAGCCAGGAATAAAACGTCCAGCTTCCAGCTCAATACTGTAGTCGCTACCAGAACCCCCATCGAATTCTTCCAGTTCTCCGGCTGCGTTCTTAATCTTGCCAACAAAGTCAACCACCACCACATCTCCCATCTGGGCGGGTCGATCTTCGATGGGCACCAGGGTGGCTCGCTTATTTTGATAGTTGGCCAGGGTTGTTTCTACCTGTTCGAGATCGGGTAGAACTTCTTCAGCCTGGATGGTTAGCCCTTGATACTGCTTCAGGGTGACCCGGGGCGGGACATCGACCGCGGCTTGAATAGTCAGAGATTGATTGGGCTGGTATTGGGTTACTAGCTCATCAAAGGAAGACTTTAACTGATAGTTGCCAAGAACTTCAATCTGCTCCTGAGCAATGGCCTGATCGATGGCGGTTTGCAACAATTCTTCAAGTACCGCCGCTTTAAACTGCGTTACCCCAATACGTTGCAAAAACACTGGTTTTGGTACTTTGCCCTTACGAAACCCCGGAATGGTCGTGGTGCTCATCAACTTACTCAGCACCTGATCGTAGGTTTTCTGAGAAAGTTCAGGCGGAATCTCGATTTCTAGTCCTACCTGACTATCGGGCAGTACTTCCTGGGTTACTTTCATGGAGGCTCTACTAATTCAATTGGAATAACGACAGCGATCTTGGCTAACAAATTTTGACCCAATTAACAAGCATAACCTAAATCAGTCTACCTATCGGAAACTAGTTTTTTCGGGATTGCCCCACCCCCTATCGTCCCATCCTCTCCGTTGCTATTATCAACACAGATCTTATTTCTACAGACGGAGACCAAGCTGTGGCTAACGGGTTGAATGTGGCAATTTTAGGGGCTACTGGGGCGGTGGGAGTAGAAATTCTGACTCTCCTGGAAGAGCGATCCTTTCCCCTCAGAAACCTTAAATTGCTTGCTTCCCCCGATTTGCCGGTACTCGATTGACCTTTAGGGGTGAGTCGTTACTGGTTGAGGCCCTTCACGAAGACGCTTTCCAGGGTATTGATCTGGTCCTAGCCTCAGCGGGAGGGTCCATCTCCCTGGAATGGTTACCCAAAGTTGTCGCCGCAGGAACAATCGCGATCGACAATTCTAGCGCCTTTCGTATGGATCCCTCTGTGCCCCTGATCATTCCTGAAGTAAACCCTACAGCGGTTTACCAGCATCAGGGAATTATTGCCAATCCTAACTGCACCACCATTTTAATGGCCTTAGCGGTCTGGCCTTTACACCAGATTGAGCCGGTTCAACGACTGGTAGTTGCTACCTACCAGTCAGCTAGTGGGGCAGGAGCCCGAGCCATGGAAGAGGTAAAGCAACAGGCCCAGGCTATTCTAGCTGGTGAAACTCCGGTGGCTGAGAGCTTCCCCTATCCCCTGGCTTTTAACTTGTTTCCCCATAATTCTCCCTTAAATGATTTGGGATATTGCCAGGAAGAAATGAAAATGGTGAATGAAACCCGTAAGATTTTTTCTGCTCCCAGTCTACGCATTACCGCTACCTGTGTACGGGTCCCCGTACTACGTGCCCACTCTGAGGCCATTAATATAGAATTTGGCCAGCCTTTCGGGGTGGCTAGGGCTAGAGAGATTCTCGCCCAAGCCCCAGGGGTTAAAGTGGTAGAGGATTGGCATCGTAACTACTTCCCCATGCCTATGGAGGCCAGCGGGCAGGACGATGTGCTGGTAGGTCGCATCCGCCAGGATATTTCTAACCCCAATGGCTTAGAGCTATGGCTGAGTGGGGATCAAATTCGTAAGGGGGCTGCCCTTAATGCTGTTCAAATTGCTGAATTGCTAGCAGTTAATGCCAGCAAAGAAGCTTCTTTACCGGTCTAGCATCTATTCCAATCGGTTTTATAATTTGATTGGTAGTTGCCGGAAGCTTGAAGGAAGTTCTTCTTTTCAACTTTTATCATCCTACCGATGAGAGTTGTTATACTCTTTAAAAGTGTTACCTATCTCAAGCTCAAGATTTTGTAGAATCAGTTATTTCTAAGGACATCGCGATCGCGTGGTATATTTTGGCAAAGTGCTGACTGCCATGATTACACCCTTCTCCCCAGATGGCTTGGTGGACTACGGGGTGGTGGAAAAGTTGGCAGATTATCTGGTTAACCACGGTAGTGATGGTTTAGTTGTTTGTGGTACCACGGGCGAGTCTCCCACTCTCACTTGGGATGAAGAGTATCAACTCTTTAAGTTGGTTAAGGGCGTCGTGGCTGGCCGAGCCAAGGTGATTGCCGGCACAGGCTCTAATTCTACCCAAGAGGCGATCGAGGCTACTCGTAAGGCTTTTCACCTGGGCCTTGACGGGGCACTTCAGGTTGTGCCCTATTACAACCGTCCTCCCCAGGAAGGGCTGTTTCAGCATTTTAGCCAAATTGCCCAGGCCGTGCCCGATCTACCCCTGATGCTTTATAACATTCCCGGCCGAACAGGGTGCAATCTGGCGGTGGAAACCGTTACTCGATTGGCTGAAATCGAGAATATTATTGCCATTAAAGAGGCCAGTGGGAGTTTAGACCAGGTCAGCCAAATTCGCCATCAGACCCCTTCAGATTTTGCCATCTATTCTGGTGATGATTCCCTTACCTTGCCTATTCTGTCGGTAGGAGGGTGTGGTGTGGTTAGTGTAGCCAGTCATTTAGTTGGAGATCAAATCCAAGCTATGATTCAGGCCTATGGCGTTGGTCAACCCCAGGTAGCCGCCCAAATTCACCTGAACCTGTTGTCTTTATTTAAGGTTTTGTTTGTCACGACCAATCCCGTACCCGTTAAAATTGCCTTAGCCTTGCAAGGCTGGCCGGTGGGTTCAGTACGCCTACCCCTATGCTATCCCGAAGATTCTACTCAGCAAACGATTCAGCAAGTCTTAGAGCAGACCGGTCTCTTGACCACCCCATAACCCTATCAGCCTGGACAGATGCTCTCCATTGCTCCTGATCCGGTGGTTTTCCTAAAATTTTTGACTTTACCTTTCTACACAACTGAATATTCGTCTTAACCTCCCCTGAATCACAGATTTTTCCTGTTGTGATTTTTTCTTACTACCATCCCTAAATACTATGTTCTGTCGTGGTTCCAATTCTTCCCTATGCCCTTTCCCTGAACCGATTCGGATGTCTCAGAGACTCCTGAAATAAGACTTACACGGATCAACCCCGTTCTCCGACTTAACCTCTGAACCATAGGAATTTTATAAATCTCAGGTATGCACCAGGGATTTTGATCGACACTCCCTCAGGGTAATCAGGGGCGATTCTTCCTTCAACTCTTACATCTTTCACCTAAAGACCATTTTTCTATGACCAGTAATCTTTCTCAACAGACGCTTAAAGTTATTCCCCTGGGGGACTGCACGAAATTGGTAAGAACACCTGCGTGTTTGAAATCAATAATGAAATTATGCTGCTAGATGCAGGCCTGGCTTTTCCCACTGATGGTATGCACGGAGTAAATATCGTTCTCCCTGATATCACCTATCTACGGGAAAATCGGGACAAAATTAAGGGTATGGTGGTTACCCACGGTCATGAGGACCACATTGGGGGTATTGCCTTTCATCTGAAGCAGTTTGATATCCCTGTTATTTATGGTCCTCGATTGGCTATGGCTTTGCTCGAAGATAAATTAGAGGAAGCCGGTGTGGCCGATCGCACTGAACTACGTCGGGTTCGTCCGCGCGAAACGGTACGAGTAGGTAACTCCTTCCTGGTAGAGTACATTCGCAATACTCACTCGATTGCAGATAGTTGTTCAGTAATCATCCACACCCCTGTGGGAGTAGTTGTTCATACTGGCGATTTTAAGTTTGACTTTACCCCTGTTGATGGTGAAACCTTTGACATCCAAAGACTGGCAGAAGCAGGAGAACGGGGCGTACTGTGTTTGATTAGCGATTCTACTAACGCAGAGGTGTCTGGCCATACTCCTTCTGAGCGATCGGTATTTCCTAACCTGGATCGGGAATTCGCTCAGGCTAAGGGGCGCTTAATTGTGACCACCTTTTCCTCATCGGTGCACCGGGTCAATATGATTTTAGAACTGGCCCAAAAACATAACCGGAAGGTATTTGTAGTGGGTCGTTCAATGCTGAATGTGATTGCCCATGCCCGGGATTTAGGATACATCAAGTGTCCGGAAAGCCTATTTCTACCCTTACGTAGTCTCGCTCAAACGGCTGACGAAAACGTTTTAATTCTAACTACCGGTTCTCAGGGAGAGCCTATGGCTGCCCTGACTCGAATCGCGGAGGACGGCCACCGACAAATTAGAATTAAAACCGGTGATACGGTGGTGTTTTCTGCCAACCCTATCCCCGGTAATACCATCGCGGTTGTCAATACCATCGATAAGCTAATGATGCGGGGGGCCCGAGTGGTCTACGGCAAAGAAAAAGGTATTCATGTTTCCGGTCACGGTGCACAGGAAGATCAAAAACTTATGCTGGCCCTTACCCGGCCTAAATATTTTTTACCTGTTCATGGAGAGCATCGCATGCTGGTACGCCATGCGGAGACAGCTAAAAGCATGGGTGTTCCATCCGATCATATGGTAATTGTGCAAAACGGCGATATGGTTGAAGTGGGAATTGATGGTATTCGCATCGCTGGTCAGGTAACCGCTGGCATTGAACTGGTGGACTCTTCTCGTACAGGAATTGTGGGTGGCGATGTTCTCAAAGAACGTCAGCAACTGGCTGAAGACGGTGTGATTACCATTGTGGTAACTCTTGGGGCTGGGGGTCAACTGGTTACCGAACCGGTTCTACAGTTTCGGGGTGTGGCTCAGGCCCTTAATGCTGAGCGTTTTCAAAAAGCGGTCAAACAGGTGGTTGTGGAAGTCCTTAACACCCACGGTTCTGAACTGATTGTTAGTGGTCACGGTCGCCAACCGGCGATTGACTGGGATGGGTTGAAGAACCTGATGGAAAGGGACCTGCGTCGCCTGATTCGTCGTGAACTGGATCGACGAGATCCCCTGGTGGTTTTATTACTACAGGGAGTCGATTTACCCTCCCTTAAAAGTCAACCAGTCCAGCCTAGTTTATCTACGGTAGCTCTATCTTAGAGGTGGTTGGAAAAAAGGTTGTCCCAGGTATAGTTCGCCGCCAAGGGGGTACCAAAATACCGAATTTGGGGTGATTATCCTATTCCATGGGTATGGCTTGAGATTCTCTTTGACCCTCTTGGGAGCAAGTGGCCGATAAAAGTTACACCTGACTTACGAATACAGAAGCACAACCCCATGGACCTGGAGAAGATCTTCAGTAGTACTTAGATTTGTACTTGTGCTACAAATTCAGGTGATTATATGCTATGGCTGTAGGTTAGCGCTATAATGCATCCATCTGGGATTAAGGTTCTTGAAACTGTTTCCTTAAGGCGGCAGTTTTTTGGACGTCCGGTTCAGTTTTACTAGATTAGTCAAAATTTTAGACAGTTTTTAATCGAAGTTCGTCCGAGTATTTCGTCCAGACTGTCCGCTGTTTTGAGGTTGGTAAACCAATTTAGCTTAGCTGGTCTGGTCCTCATCCTGGATGGGTAGTTACCTACAACACTGTCTAGAGTCATCCATTTGAAATTACTTGCGTTCAGGCTATTAGGCTGACTGACCTTGATTGGTATGGCCCAAGAGCCGAAAAGTAGTAGTTAATTGGAGTGCTCTTAGAAGCTATTTGAATAGAGTTGAGTCGGTTCGGTAGGACCAGTTGCCATAGGTAAGAGTCTTTGGGCACTGATCACAACAGGCAAGCTGATTGTAATAATTACTATTTCTCTTGGTCCTCCCCGATTATTGCTTGAATCATTAGCCCATTGCCATAGTGTTGGAGGCTTCTATCCCTCTTTCAAACTCTGTTATTAAGAATTCTTGTCCAAATCTGGTGGTTGGATTTAAGCCCAGAAAGATAGGATTTCTAAAATTTATTGGTTGTTAAATTGATTGACTGAATATGCCTGGAATATTTGAGGAATGGAGGCTTAGCGCCCCCATTCTTAGGGCAAAAACCTTGATCAGGATCGTTTTTTCGCTAATACATAGGGGTCTAGAACAGTTTCTTACCTGTTTAGCCTGCTCTTGTGAAGGGATATTTACCTCCCTCTCCCCTGGTAATTATTGTATGAGGATTGTGAATGCCGAAGCAGATTGTTATTGCTGAGCAGCATCGTATTGCTGCGGTTTTTTCGGAAGACCAGATTGAAGAGCTAATTGTAGCTACCGGAAGCCACCAGGTAAGTGATATTTACCTGGGAACGGTAGAAAATGTTTTGCCTGGTATTGATGCGGCTTTTATCAATATTGGTGATACTGAACGCAACGGGTTCATGCATGTTTCTGACCTGGGCCCTTTGCGGCTAAAACGGATGGCGGGCTCAATTACTGAGCTAGTAGCTCCTCAACAGAAAGTGTTGGTTCAAATCATGAAGGAACCAACTGGTAATAAGGGGCCACGGCTGACGGGTAATATTACTCTGCCTGGTCGCTATCTGGTGCTTATGCCCTACGGACGAGGGGTTAACCTGTCTCGCCGGATTCGTAACGAGAATGAGCGTAACCGTTTACGTGCCCTGGCAATTTTAATTAAGCCGGCGGGAATGGGTTTGCTAGTACGGACGGAAGCTGAGGGTATCAGTGAAAATGCCATTATTGAAGATTTAGAAGCTTTACAAAGGCAATGGGAAAGTATTCAGCAGCAGGCGCTATCGACGCGTCCGCCAGCCCTCCTCAATCGTGATGATGATTTTATTCAGCGAGTACTACGAGATGTCTACAGTGCGGATGTCAATCGCATTGTTACCGACTCCAGTACGGGGTTGAAACGGGTTAAGCAACACCTGGCTAATTGGAGTGGGGGGCAGGTACCGGGTGGTGTGTTGATTGATCAGCACCGCGATCGCATCTCTATTCTTGAGTACTTCAGGGTTAATGCCGCCATTCGAGAGGCCCTCAAGCCCAGGGTAGATTTACCTTCAGGAGGCTATATTATTATCGAGCGCACAGAGGCCCTGACGGTTATTGATGTTAACTCTGGATCCTTCACCCGTTCTGCCACTGCCCGAGAAACCGTGCTCTGGACTAACTGCGAAGCGGCTACAGAAATTGCTCGTCAACTACGTCTGCGAAATATCGCTGGAGTCATTATTGTTGATTTCATTGATATGGACTCCCGGCGAGACAAACTTCAGGTGCTGGAACATTTTAGTAAGGCTCTGCGAGCTGACAAGGCTCGCCCCCAAATCTCCCAACTTTCTGAGCTGGGTTTGGTGGAATTGACCCGTAAACGTCAGGGACAGAATATTTACGAATTATTCGGTCGCCCCTGTCCTACCTGTGGTGGCCTGGGGCATCTGGTGCATTTACCAACTGATGCTGCAGAAGAAGCCAGTCCTGTTCCCCGTGGCATAGGGGCTGTCCCTCTACCGGAGGCGAGTTATCTAACTCCAGCCTTACGAGATACCGCCTTAGATGGTCTGGAGATGCAACCCGATCTACAGGAACTGGATCTGATTAACCATCCCAGTTATCAGGATCGATCCGGCAAGGGTAGTCGACGGCGTCGACGTCGGGAAGTACCGCCTGGCCGCACCAATGGCAAGGAAACTCCCATACCCCGGGATAGTTTGCCAACATCAGGCCTGATCAGACAAACTTTCCTGCCGCCCGGGAAGAACCGGTTCTAGAACCAATCAGGGAAGAGGAAAGACCCTCCACCCGACCAGGTCGAGGTCGATCAAGCGGTCGCTCTGATAGGAAAGTAGCCAACTCGCCTCAGTCGGTTACGGTGGAAATGACCCCCGATGAACAGCGCATTTATGCTGTTATGGGAGTTTCTCCCCTGGTGTTGGCTTCTTCCCAGGAAATTGCAGATCCACGTAACGTAGTGATTCGGGTGGTAGAGCCAGGTCAGGCGGGGGAAGCGCCTTCCCCCTGGTCTCAGGAAATCCCCAAGGAGGAGCAGGAGCCCCCAGCTCTACCGATTCAACCCCTAGCAGAGTCGTTATCAGTTCCGGAGTTTGAGGCCGATCAGTTACCGCTGGAGATAACAACTCCGACAACTCCTCTATTCCCATCGCCTGATGCCGTAGGGGATTTGCCAGAGGAAACGGAGGGAGAAACTCTGGTCCGGCGTCGGCGCCGGCGTCGGCCATCGGCAAGTGACTCAGAAACCTAGGAGATGGGGGTGATCGCCGGTATTGACGAGGTTGGGCGGGGGGCTTTATTTGGCCCAGTGGTGGCGGCGGCCGTAGTGCTTTCGGCGGCCGCCCAAGAACAACTGCGAGGACTGGGGGTGGCGGATAGTAAAACCCTCAGCCCTCGCCATCGGGAAAATTTGGTTATACCTATTCACCAACTGGCTACTGGCTGTGCCCTGGGTTTAGCCTCGGTTCAGGAAATCCAGCGGCTAAATATTTTACAGGCTACCCTACTAGCAATGAAACGGGCTGTAGATCGATTAGCGGTCAGGCCGGCGCTGTGTTTAGTGGATGGCAACCAAGCCATTCCCCACCTGGATATTCCTCAAAAACTGGTAATCCAGGGCGATCGCCAGCATATTGAAATTGCGGCGGCCAGTATTCTTGCTAAGGCGTGGCGCGATCGTTTGATGGTCCGTCTAGATCGCCGCTATCCAGGCTACGGTCTGGCTCAAAATAAAGGCTATGGTAGCCACTACCATCGGCAGGCTTTGAAAACCCTGGGGCCATGCCGTCAACATCGCCGGTCCTTCAAGGGCTGCCAGCCGATAGACCATCTGGTGAATTGTCCACCACTAGAGGACAGATTCCTGTGCTAGCTTCAGGGGGAAGAAGGGCCACCACGTGGGGAACGGGGCGGGGTTGATAACCTACCAAAGAATTGCCCTGGTAGGTCAGAGAGGTACTGGCACCAGAATCTAGCATTACAGCATTCAGTAAACCAGACTCTTGCAGTAACTGACCTAATTGGATGGAGTCTACCATAGTGTGGCTAACCCCAATCACCGGTTGTCCTACCTGGTTAATACCCCAAAAGGCGCGATGACGGCGAGCATCGAAATCAAACAAGGTACCAAAAGTACTGGCGGGCTGGGCCTGACCATCCTTGACCAGCCAGGCAGCGGCCACAAAGCCATCGGTAACCCCTGGTAAAGTCTGGTAAAACCCCGCCAGGCTATTATGGCGATTGCCATCAAAGGGTACAAATGTCACCTGGTCGGGAGCAATCAATACCAGAGGACGGTTATTCAGGCGAGCAATCTCAACGGGATTGCCAGGGGTGAATTGCCGTGTACTCTGACTCAAAACGGGGCCAACCATTACATTTGAGTTCAGCTGTTCAAGGGAAAAGAAACCGCCGTCAACTGCCGCCATAGCGTTAGTACCGCTGAGAATTTGGGGCACCTGAGCCCGGGTGCGGGCATGAATAGTAACGGGTCGACCACCCTTGATTAAGGTAAAAGACTGATTATCTAGGTGATGTTTTTCTACGGTGATGGGAGTATGAAAGTCAAAACCAGGGATCTTTTGGCAGGGGTTGGGCATTAGCCATATTGGCGGAAGCTGGGGATAGGGGGGGGCCTCCCCAGGCTTGGGTAAGCAAACTTTCTAGATTAGACTGGCCGAACCGTTCGATCTCTAGCAGGGATTGGGAAGCCCCGGCAAACTGCTCATGGTCATCTCGCATGGTGAAGGCCGCTAAATAGCCTGCCTTGGCAACGGCCTGGACGACGCGATCGTCGTAGTGACCAGCTGGATAGGTAAAATAATGAATAGGAATACCCAGTTGCGCTTCCAGACGACGCTTTGATTCTGTCATCTCGTAGGCTAATTGTTGATCGTCCAGCTTACGCAGGTCGGTAGGGTGGGTAACACTGTGGGAAGCGATAGTAATCAACGGATCTGCTGCCATGGTTTTAAGCTGTTCCCAGGATAGGGTGGAACGCCCTACTATTTTCCATCCAGTTTGTCGGGAAAGACCGATAACAAAGCCGGTACCCGATACTTTTTTAGCAACGGATAGACATACTGGAAGTGGCCTGCGTACCCGTCATCCAGGGTAAGGACTACAGGTTTTTCCGGGAGGGGTTTGCCAGTGCGCAGGTGTTGTACCAGCTGATCTACACTCACTGGTGTAAAACTATGGGCGGCTAGGGTTTGCAACTGATGTTCAAACTGGGCTGGCACTAGATCAAAGGAAACCTGGGGAGTCTCTAAAACATCGTGATACATCAACACCGGTACCCTGGCCTGGACAGCTTGGGGATGGATGGTGGGCCAGGGTGCGACGGCAAGCTGGGTAACCCCAGCCTGATTTAATATCGATGCCGTTTGCCCTAAATATCCAGCATGGAAAAGTAATTGGGTTGGGTTTTCAGCCTGACCAGATTGGGCTGATGGAGGCCTGATCGGCTGACATAATCTGGCGCTACTGGTAGCCAGAGGAAAGGCTTCCAGACCAGAAAAATTTGTTAAATCCTGTAAGGTAGCATTAAACTGACGGGGAAGTTGATCAACCTTGGCTGCGAAACTAGCGGCCAGGGGAATGGTAATACCCAGAATGAAAGAAACCAGGCCAAAAACCAGAAGGGTTTTTAATTGCTTAAGGCGAAACCGTTTTAGACCTAATTCCTTGCCCATAGTTGCACTTTTCGCATAACTGACCTGGAAGGTTGTTCCATGGACATAGCCGTGACTAAACCCAATATATTCTAGTAGGAACAGACCCTCTAAAAGCCAAAACTACCTCCAGAGTAGATTAAGATTGAATTAACCGGGAACTATTGGTAGAGTTTTCACCTTTCCCGGTCTCGAGGGGCATACCATAGAAGCAACCGCTCATCCCAGGTACACCCCCATGATTACTACAATTGCCTATCTGGGGCCCGAAGGCACCTATTCCCAGCTTGCGGCTCTGGCCTATAGCATTGAGTTAGAAAAAGAATTGGGAATAGGTGCCATCTTAAAATCCTTTCCCAGTATTCCTCAATCGCTACAGGCCACCGCCCAAGGTACTACAACCCTGACTATTGTGCCGGTGGAAAACTCCATTGAAGGGGGAGTCACCCCTACCCTGGATACTCTCTGGCAACTTAAGAAACTAAAGATTCACCAGGCTATGATTATGTCCATTAATCACGGGCTATTGTCCTATGCTCCTGGCCTGGAGGCGGTTAAGGTTGTCTATTCCCATCCCCAGGCCCTATCTCAGTGCCAGATCTGGCTGGAACAACAACTGCCCTGGGCAACCCTGGTACCCACCAGTTCTACCGCTGAACCCCTGCAACATTTGTCTGATAGCCCTACCATCGCGGCTATCTCTTCTACCTGGGCCGCAGAACTCTATAACCTACCAGTTTTGGCCCATAACATTAACGACCATAGGGACAATTGCACCCGGTTTTGGATTTTGGGTCTTGAGAATAATCAAACTATGCCCCAGTTACCTAGCCTGGCAACTCACACCTCCCTGGCCTTTAGTTTACCTATCAATGCTCCAGGGGCCCTGCTGAAACCACTTCAGGTGTTTGCCGAGCACGGCATTAACCTGAGTCGGATAGAATCTCGTCCAGCCAAACGAGCCCTGGGGGAATACGTCTTTTTTGTGGATTTAGAGGCCAGTATGGCCGAAAGTCGGGTTCGAACAGCTATCCAGGCTCTGACCACCTGTACCGAAAGCTTGATTAATTTTGGTAGCTATACCCTGATTTCTCTGGAGCAGAATCTGACGACCGCCCGCAGCCGATACGACCAACTGCAAAAGCAATCCCTACTCTAAAACATCCTTGAGGGCTGTACGAGCGGCCAAATGGTTACGGGTAGAGGTGAGAATTTCCACTTCCCGTTCTAAACGAGCACCAGTATCATTCATTTCCAGCAAAGACTGCTGTTCGTCGGCTACCCCATAAAGGTTACTGGCCACCCAATAGGAAAGCTCTATCGGCACATCAGGAATATTGTCGGGAATTTCAATGTCCTGACTGGTCAACTTAGCGGACAACCGCACCACGTCTCGCAGTAGCCGATCAACGTCGGCGGCTAGAGGCATAAGGTCGCGATCGCAGGGCTGGTCCTCTAACCACTCTACCAATCCAACTCGATAGGGCTTTTCCCGCACGTAGCTCAGTACCCGAAATCGTTGCTGCCCCAGAGTAAGGATTTTCAAGCGATCATCCGGCAAACGCTGATGATGGAGAATCTCAGCACAACAACCAATCTGCACTGGCTTGCCTGTGCTGGGGTCGAACATCAGTACGCCAAAGCGCTTATCGCCCTGGAGAATGGTGTTCATCATTATCCGATAACGAAACTCAAAAATATGAAGAGGTAAGTGTCGCCCCGGAAATAGAACCAGCTCAGGCAAAGGGAAAATTGGTAATTCCCTTACAGATACAGGGTCAGAGAATGTCATGGTTACCTATAGAAAGCCAGGCTGGACCGGGCTATCAACTACAATTGCAACATTTTTTAACACATGATCATTGTAACCTAACTATCAACCCAGGTGGGGTACAACAGCCCAAGCTAAGGCAACCAACCAGTACACAAAAAGGAGGCCGTAACCGAGGCATATCCTTGACAAACGACCTCCAGCCTATTTCTACTTAACCAGGGTATATGACCTACAACTTCACCTCAATATCGACCCCAGCCGGAAGATCAAGTTTCATTAAAGCATCAATGGTTTTGGATGAAGGTTGGTAAATATCAATAATACGGCGGTGGGTTCGGCTTTCAAAATGCTCCCGAGAATCCTTATCAACGTGGGGAGAGCGCAACACACAATAAATTCGTCGCTTGGTGGGTAAAGGAATAGGACCAATGGCTGTAGCATTGGTCCGGTTAGCGGTGTCTACAATTTTTTCACAGGAGGTGTCGAGTAAACGACGATCAAAAGCCTTCAATCGAATCCGAATTTTCTGCTGCTGAATGGTTGCCATATCAATTACCTGATTAGATTTTCAAGGTTCAAGAAAAAAATCAGGGGTAACCGAAAATCAGGTTACCCCGTTAACCCCTACTCAGGGCTTACTTTTTACCCTTTTTGGTCTCGGTCTTTTTAGGCTCGGTCTTTTTGCCATCACCAACGGCGGGAGTATCAGCTAGAATTTTAGCCACAACCCCTGCCCCGACAGTACGGCCCCCTTCGCGGATAGCAAAGCGCATACCCTGCTCAATGGCGATGGGGTGGATTAGCTCTACGGTCATTTTAATGCGATCGCCGGGCATGACCATTTCAGACTCTTCGCCCTCGTCGGAGGTAAAGGCACTGATCACACCGGTTACATCCGTAGTACGAACGTAGAACTGGGGCTTGTATCCTGGGAAGAAGGGAGTTTTGCGGCCACCTTCCTTCTCGGTCAAGACATAAACCTCGCCTTCAAAGTTAGTGTGAGGAGTAATACTACTGGGCTTAGCCAGGACCATGCCCCGTAGAATTTCCTCTTTCTGAATACCCCGTAGAAGTATGCCGGCGTTATCCCCAGCTTCGCCAACGTCCAGACTCTTCTTAAACATTTCAATGCCGGTGACGACCAGGCTGCGAGTAGCCTTAATGCCCACTAGTTCAACGGTGTCACCAACTTTGACTACGCCCCGCTCAATCCGACCGGTGGCCACCGTGCCCCGACCGGTGATGGAGAACACATCTTCCACCGCCATTAAAAAGGGTAGGTCCACAGCCCGCTCAGGAGTGGGAATGTAGGTATCAACGGTATCCATCAGGGCGTGAATTTTATCTACCCACGGGTCTTCACCGCGAGTAAGTTTTGGATTCTTAGTCAAGGCCTCTACGGCTTGCAGAGCAGAACCAGGGGTGATGGGAATATCATCACCGGGAAAGTCGTAGGAACTGAGCAGTTCGCGCACTTCCAATTCCACCAGCTCTAGTAATTCCTCGTCGTCTACCATGTCTTGCTTGTTGAGGAAAACTACCAGACTGGGTACACCAACCTGACGGGCCAGTAGAATATGTTCTCGGGTTTGGGGCATAGGACCATCCGCCGCAGAACATACCAGAATGGCACCATCCATCTGGGCCGCACCGGTAATCATGTTTTTAACGTAGTCGGCGTGACCGGGGCAGTCCACGTGGGCGTAGTGACGACTTTTGGTCTCATACTCAACGTGGGCTGTGTTGATGGTAATACCCCGAGCCTTTTCCTCAGGGGCGGCATCAATTTCATCATACTTACGGGCTTTGGCCGAACCGGCCGCCGCTAGAGTCATGGTGATTGCCGCCGTAAGGGTGGTCTTACCATGGTCGACGTGACCAATGGTACCAATGTTGACGTGTGGTTTAGTCCGTTCAAACTTTTCGCGTGCCATTTACGTTACGTGTCCTTTCCTTTTCTAAGCGTTCCCACTGTTTTTAGAGATAATGACCTCAGCCACATTGCGAGGAACCTCGCCATAATGACTGAATTCCATCGAAAAAATGCCCCGACCCTGCGTTTTAGAGCGGATGTCGGTAGCATAACCAAACATCTCAGCTAGGGGAACATCGGCAGTCACCTTTGCAATAGTTGCCTCTGTTCCCATGCCCTCGATTTGACCACGTCGGGAGTTTAAATCTCCCATGACATCACCCAGAAAGTCTTCCGGAACTTCAACCTCGACCTTCATAATGGGCTCAAGAAGGACGGGAGATGCCTTCAGGACGGCTTCTTTCATCGCCATGGACCCAGCAATTTTAAAGGCCATTTCCGAAGAATCCACCTCATGGTAAGAGCCGTCGGTTAGGGTAACCTTTAAATCAATCACCGGGTACCCAGCTAGGATACCAGATTCGCAGGCTTCTTTCATGCCCTGTTGAGCAGAAGGAATATATTCTTTGGGAATCGTACCTCCTACAATTTTAGACGCAAATTCAAAACCTGTTCCTTCAGGGGTAGGCTCTACCTCCACCACCACATGACCGTACTGACCTTTACCGCCACTCTGGCGAATAAATCGCCCTTCGGCGGTGGTAGTCTGACGAATGGTTTCCCGATAGGCTACCTGGGGCGCACCAATATTGGCCTCCACTTTAAATTCCCGCAGCATGCGGTCCACCAGGATATCCAGGTGCAGTTCCCCCATACCCGCAATCACGGTTTGGTTAGTTTCCGGGTTAGTACTAACCCTAAAGGTGGGGTCTTCCTCCGATAAGGACTGTAGAGCTTTGGCCAGTTTATCCATGTCCTGCTTAGTTTTGGGCTCTACTGCTACCGAAATCACCGGTTCTGGAACAAATAGGGACTCCAGTACAATGGGATCTTGAGGATCACAGATGGTATCGCCGGTAAAGGTATCTCTCAGTCCAATCACAGCTCCCAGATCACCGGCCCGTAGCTCATCTACTTCAATGCGATCGTCGGCTTTTAGGATAATTAATCGAGAAATTCGCTCTTTTTTATCTTTGGTGGCGTTATAGATGTAAGTACCTTTATTCAGGACTCCAGAATAAACTCGTACAAAGGTAAGACGACCGTAGGGATTGGCCATAATCTTAAAGGCCAGGGCGGCCAGGGGAACCTCGTCACTGGCCTGACGTTCCGCCAGGTCTCCCCCGGCAAATGGCCTTGAATGGGAGGAACATCTATAGGGGCGGGGAGATAGTCCACTACGGCATCTAGTAGGAGTTGAACACCCCGATTTTTAAAGGCAGAACCACATAGCACTGGCACAATATCACCGGTAACAGTGCTGTGGCGCAGAGCCTGGGTAATTTCAGCGGCAGAGATGAACTCCCCCTCCAGGTACTTTTCCATCAGGGTGTCATCGGTTTCAGCGATCGCCTCCAGAAGTTTGGTGCGATACTCTTCTACCGTTCCTTCCATTTCTAGAGGAATTGCTGCGTCTTCAATTTTTTCCCCCAGGTCATCGTGGTAGATGCGAGCCCGCATAGATACCAGGTCCACCACTCCTTGAAAGTCTGCTTCAGCTCCGATTGGTACCTGAATAGCGACGGCGTTGGCCCCCAGGCGATCGCGCAATTGCTGATAGACCCTGAAGAAGTTGGCTCCAGTCCGATCCATTTTGTTGATAAAGGCAATGCGGGGTACGTTATAACGGTTAGCTTGCCGCCATACGGTTTCTGATTGGGGTTGAACACCTCCGACGGAACAAAACACCGCGATTACCCCATCTAAGACCCGCATAGAGCGTTCCACCTCAATGGTGAAATCAACGTGGCCTGGGGTGTCAATAATATTGATTTGATGATCGCGCCAGCTGGTACTAATGGCAGCGGCGGTAATGGTAATACCTCTTTCCCGCTCCTGCTCCATCCAGTCGGTTACAGCCGTACCTTCATGGACTTCGCCAATTTTGTGAACAATACCAGAGTAATAGAGGATACGTTCTGTAGTAGTGGTTTTGCCCGCATCAATATGAGCGGCAATACCAATATTTCTGACTCGCTCTAGTGGAATCGTCCTAACCATGGCGACCTCCTGATAACCTCTAGCCAGTCGACCCTGACTAAAGTATGGTTTCTAAACCCGGAAAGAATGCTTACCTGATCATGCTGGTCTTAAGCAGAACCCCTGTTAAGAAAATCGGGCAATCTAATCCCAAGGGGCTTAGTATCGATAGTGGGCAAAGGCTTTATTGGCTTCAGCCATACGGTGGGTTTCTTCGCGCTTACGGACTGCGCCACCGGTCTCGTTAGCGGCGTCCATCAGTTCGTTGGCTAGCTTGACGGCCATAGTTTTCCCAGCCCGTTGCCGAGAAAACTGGGTTAACCAGCGCAAAGCCAGGGCAACACCCCGATCAGACCTGACTTCCATCGGTACTTGGTAGGTCGCCCCTCCGACTCGACGAGCTTTAACTTCTACCAGGGGAGTCGCATTGCGAACGGCTCGCTCAAAAACCTCTAAAGGATCAGCACCGCCCCGTTCTTTAATTACAGCAAAGGCGCTATAAATAATACGGTTAGCCAGCGATCTCTTACCACTGGTCATCAGTCGCCGACTCATCATCGTAATTAGGCGACTGTTGTAAACCGAATCAGCAGGAATTGGGCGTTTTTGAATAACGGTACGACGAGACATAATCAGGCTTCCACAAATTATTAAAGGAGGTCAAAACCCTGGCGGCGAATTTTTAAGGGCTGAAAATTTTGGCGTGGCCAAAGTTAAAAAATATGACTTTTTCCAAGCCTACTACTTCGGTCGCTTGGCCCCATACTTAGAACGACCCTGACGTCGATCCTTAACTCCAGCAGTATCCAAGGTGCCACGAATAATGTGATAACGCACCCCAGGCAAATCCTTAACCCGACCGCCCCGAATCATAACGACGGAGTGCTCTTGCAGGTTGTGGCCAATACCAGGTATGTAGGCGGTCACCTCAAAACCAGAAGTCAGGCGAACCCGGGCGACTTTTCGTAGAGCCGAATTGGGCTTTTTGGGCGTAGTCGTATAAACCCGAGTACAGACCCCACGGCGTTGAGGGCAGCTCTTTAAAGCTGGCGACTTGGTCTTTTTCTCGGTTTTCTCCCGCTCACTCCGAATGAGTTGTTGAATCGTGGGCATACTTAAGTAACTTTAGAAGCGATAGACAGACAATGACTTGATCTTTTCACAAGTTACGATTGTATCACGCTAAAAATACGAGAGTCAAATAGAATTCCCTTGGTACGATTGCCTCTCGAAAAAAAAAAACTGAAAAAACACCCCATCAAGGAAAAATAGGCGGCAGATTCTTTGCCTCTACCAGGTAGAGAGGAGAGCATCTGCCACCTGGTGCTACAGGGTAAGCAGGCCAGCAGATTGCTGAATTGGCACAATGTCCAGTACATCTAACTGAGCGCAGTACTGCAAATCGGTTTCGTTATTTAACCGTAGCAGGCGCTGACCGTGACTGGCGTAATGAATCAGGGTTAGCAACTGATGCTGCCATTGCAGATAAAGACTGACAGCGGCGATCGCGGCGTCGTTACCTGCCAGTTCTGGCAGGCTTTGCCCTGTAATGCTGAGAATTCCCTGGATAATAGCACCTGCACAGACCGTATCCTCCAGGGAGTAGGTGCCTTCCCAGCCAGAGCCCACCAACCAGACAACGGCAGGATTATGCTTAATTAAAAAATCCACAACCGCTTGACGAGTGATTAAGGCAGCGGTAATTACCGTAGGCGCATGTTCAATTCGCTTTAAACAGCGAGTACCGTTGGTAGTAGACATGAATAGCCGTTTACCACCGGAGTACTCAGGGCTGTGATCAAGAGGAGAGTTACCCAGCTCGCAGCCGTCCACCTTCGCCCCACCCCGTTCCCCTGCCCGTAAGCGCTTATCTGTGGGCCAGGCTGCACTGACCTTGATCAATTCATCAATGTCACTAAACACTTGAATTGCCTCCACTCCCGCATTAAGAGCCGCTGCCATAGTTGAGGTAGCCCGTAGTACATCAATGGCAATAGCGCAGTCTGGAGTTGTATCATTAGGCACTTCTTCGGGAATATGGTAGAGAAATAACTTCACGGTTTAGGATCTCGGGGGTAAGGGTAGCAAAAGGCAAGTTTTCATTTTAGGCTGGCAGTGGTCCTGTTTAAGCCTTTTTTTATCCAAGACAAAAAAGCAGAAAAGGAGCGTCTTCAGACGCTCCTGCTATAGCCTCTTGGATTAGGCAAATCGGACTAAGATAACCACTCCAGCACAGCCTCATCCTTAGTATTGGTGTGACGAGAGGGGGTAGCTCGATCAAAGGTCATGTGAATAGACCGGGTCTGTTCTCCATCAGCCGCTACTGCCATAATCGGATAGTCAATATTGCCATCCTGGAAGGACATCTGGAAGCGGAAGGTACCGTCTGAATTTAATTTAATCGGCTTACCTCCAATGGTAACCGTAGCATCGGGCTCGGTAGCGCCGTAGACAATTAGCTCTGCATCGGCAATCAACCAGAACTTGCGGGGACGAATCGGAGGTGCGGAAGCTGAGAATCCAGCTCCAGACATGGTTAAGCCAGACATATTGGGAACCATACCAGGAATGGCTCCGGGGACAGCCCAAAGTCCTGCCCCTGAGGGAAAGACGTAGGAACTGATGGCTTGTTCAGGGGCCATGGAACCAGGTACATGGTGCATGGAACCAAATAAAGAACCGGCTACCCGTTGGGCTTCAGCGGATTGGGTCAGGGCAAAAATGTTGTCGTAAATAGGATTACCGTTATCGCTAACTTTCTGACTGGGATGCTTCAGAGTCATTAGGGTCTTGCCGCGCAGGTTAGACTCCCAATCAACGGTTACAAAGTGATCCTCAACCCAGTCAGAGGGATAAACGGGGGGAATGTGGACGGGAAGGGAGCGGGCCAAGACTAGCCAGCGGCCATCGTTGCAGAGGTAACCAACTTCTGCAACGTAGTCGCGATTGCTAACGGGAATCGGCAAATACCAGTCCCGGGCCATCTCATCACACTCGTACTGCTGCAAACTATGGGGTGCCTGATAGCTGATATCAATATCGGTAACATCATAAAATCTTAGGGCCAACCGGGCTCCGCCCTGACGCCGTAGATCTTCCTTATGTTCCACCGGCACATCCCAGTAGACATAGGCCCACTGAGGATCGCGGGGCATCAGGACAATACGGCTTTCGCCGTAGCCGCCAGGCAAATCCGCCAGACCTTCATCTACAGAGACTAAAGCTTCCAGGGGAGGAATGTTAGCGGCCATATACTTAGAGGCCTCCATTTGGGTTTGAGCCGCCATCGCGGATGTGATTACAGATGGAGCAGGAATCTCACCGCGCTGGGCATCAATTGTACGAATAGCATCAATCAACTCGGTCTTACGCATACGGCTGTAACGAGATACTTCGTAATCGCTCGCCAACCTGCGCAGTTGACGCAGAGTTAAATCTTCCAGGGAAGCATACTGCTGAGACATGGGCCAATTTCCTCCTCATAATTGAACGTGGGCGACGCTCTCCATCGGTAAACTGCTGCCAGAAAAGCTTTAGCCAGAAGCACCAGGGCAAAGATAACAAGGCAGAGTTGGACCGGCATCGGGGATCACGCTTGCATGGGTAGTATGACAAAGATAAACACCGGGATCAAGCTACTGAAAAGGCTTTTCTGGCTATCGTCGCGAGAAATCAGGGCTTTTGGGATCAAAATATTTTGATTTCATGACATTTTGATCCCAATAAGTATAACTACGTCACCATTTATTGATATTCGATCCCCCATTTAGTTTGGGTACCTGGGGTGGCAGGGATAGACCTAGGATTTTCCCCATAGAGTTGGTTGAGATAGACCGGAAAAAGGGTAGTCAGTCAGGTGAGTTATCTCTAGCGCTAACTCTGGTAGACTGACACCCATAGAGAATCGATGTCCATAGCACCTACTAACGGTGATGCAGGTGTGTTAGCAGCGCTATGTCATATCATTTATCTGTTCCCTGCCCAGGCTTGAGGGTTTATCGATGTCCCCCCAATGGCTATGAATCATAAATCTGAGCCCTATTTATCACCGGAGCAAACCTCTTCTGCCCGAGGTAGTCGTTTAATTGCCCGATTCCTGCCCCCCGCCATTCGCCTCTGGTTACACAGCCAGATAGATAATTTAGAAGGGTTGGACTTTGGCATTATGGGCCAGGATCGCCAGATTTTATCGGGCTATTTACCCCAGATAGCCTTATCGGCTAGAGAGGCTACCTATCAAGGACTGCGGGTGCGGCATGTCCAGATCGTAGCCAGGGATATTTATCTAAACCTGGGGCAGGTGCTACGGGGCAAGGCTCTGCGCCTGCTACAGCCCTTTCCCGTGAAGGGAGAGGTATATCTCACTATCGAAGATTTACAAACTTCCTTGCAGGCACCTTTAATCCTTCAGGGGCTAGGGGATGTGGTAAGCCGATTACAGCCTTTAAAACCATCCCCTCAGGAGGATCCAGTCACCCTACCCTGCCTTTCAGCAGTAACCCATCTTGCCCTTGGCCATAACTGGCTGGCTCTGACCTGGGGTGAGGCTGAACTATCGGCCCATCAACTGCGCTTAGAAACCGCCATGGTGTTGCGAGATCAGCGCTGGTTGTACTTGCATCAGCCACTGGTTAGCCGTTATGTCGATAATGCCTGGTGTGATCCGATTCCCATGGAGACAGTTGCCTTTGATCTGGGGTCAGAAACCCAGATTGATCAGTTTGTGATTACCCCCAATCATATTCAAATTAGGGGTACGGTTAGGGTAATTCCAGCTACCCCTTGAGGTTTTTGTGAAGACCTGAACCTATGCCCCTATCTTCCCTCCTACCTGCCATCCAATCCTATCAGCAGGACCTTGATGCCCTGTTAATTTATGGAGATACCTTTGACGACCCAGTGGGACAAGCCTTTCGTAGTCTACTGGCAGCCCTGAGCCAGGCTGGCGGCCCAGCTACGCTGCGGGCTTACGGCCATTGGTTCCAAAGCCTGGCCAGCATCCAGGAAACCTGGGCCAGCTATGTGGTGAGACGGTTAATCTATGCCGATAATCCCTTTACTCGTCAGATTCAAACCCAGTCCCTGGAGCAGTTGCCTCCAGCCCTGATCCAGGCGGTTTGTTCTGACTTAGTACATTTGCAGCATCTTTACCACCTCGACCTTAGGGAGATGAGTGCCTGGGTACAGGCGATCGCAGATTTGCCAACCCTTCCCGTGGCCTGGGTGGAAGTTGGTCAAATTTCCCTACCCTTTGTTTTTGACCCTGATCGCTCCTGGGTAGAGGCCCTGACAACCCTAGCTCACCACTATCGTCAGCAGGGGGTAGGGGTTATGGGTCAGTATCGGGCGCTACGATGGCAGGGCTGCCGCTTGGTGGGTATTGCCCATCCCGATCCCATTCAATTGGTCGAGTTGACCGCCTATGATCGCCCCCGGCAAGACCTGATCCACAACACTCTGGCCTTGCTGCGGGGTCACTCCGCTTTAAATATATTGCTCTACGGCAGTCGTGGATCGGGCAAATCTTCTCTGGTTAAAGCCTTATTGAATGAGTACTACAGTCAAGGACTACGGCTGATCGAGGTGCCTCGGAGCGGGCTCCAGGATTTACCTGAAATCATGGAGTATCTACGCCCCTTACCCCAGAAGTTTATTATTTTTGTGGATGATCTTTCCTTTGAAACCGATGATGCAGCCTTTAAAGCCCTAAAGGTGGTTTTGGAAGGGGGGCTTACCGCTCGTCCCAACAACGTGGTGGTCTACGCCACTTCGAATCGACGTCACTTGGTGCCAGAGTATTTTGGCGATCGCCCCCGGCCCCAAGACCAGGATGAGCTACAGCCCTGGGATACCCTCCAGGAAAAGCTCTCCTTTAGCGATCGCTTTGGTCTTACCCTTACCTTTGAACCAGCAGACCAGCAGACCTATCTCACCATTGTTAACCATCTGGCCCAAGCCGCGGCCATTACCCTGGAACCGGACCAATTGAGGGCTCAAGCTCTGCAATGGGCAACCCGGCAAAACGGACGATCGGGGCGAACCGCTCGTCAATTTATCGATTGGATTCGAGGTCAAGCCTAAGGTCAGAGGTCTGCAAGGGTTCTAGTCAACTGCCTGACTCTTCCGGCACCCTAACTGCTCGACCTTTCGGTGCGTCTCGCCTAGAGGAGAACAGTTATCTCAGGTATGGATCGCTGCCAGGAGGTCGCCAAAATACTAAATTCTGGAGAGACTATCCTGTTCCACAGGTACGATTTACCAACAAGCTCTGAAGCTGATATCAAAAAATCTTTAAACAAAAGAGATGCCGACGACTGGCCGTGTTTCGTCTCGGCATCTCCTCTGGTTCGCTCCTCACACAAGCTTTATTATAGAGGCACCCCTTGGAATTGTCTACTGTTCTTGAGATTTTTTGCCATGCTGCTTGGACGGTAAGAGCCCCCAGACTGGCTAGCGCATGCTAAAGGTAATGGATAGGACAGCAGTAATATCTTTGTCGATAGATGTGGTGTCGTAAATACCGTAGTCACTCACATCGGTGGAGTTGCGTGGGGTAATCTGAAAAACTCCAGCCTGGGCGCTTCGCACAGAACCGACCTGATCGCCGCTACTCTTAGCGATCGCGGTGGCCCTGGCCTTAGCATCTTCTGTAGCCGCCGCCATCATGTCAACTCGCACCTGGCTAAGTTTAGTATAAAGGTACTGGGGTGGCTGAGCCACTAAGTTAATCCCTTCGTTGATTAGCTCAGAGGCTTGTTGAGACAGCTGGGTGTAGCGATCGATTTCTTCAGAGCGAATTTCAAACTTCTGACTCAAGCGATAGGCCAGAGTTTGTCCAGTTTCCCGACCATTGGCATCTACCGCTGGAATGGATTCGGTGGTAATAGCACCAACGTTAAGGACTTTTTCCGGCACCTTTTGGTTTTTTAAGTAGGCTAGGACTCGTTGACTCTGGCCCTGCAAGTCCTGGTAGGCGGCTTGGGCGGTGGGGCGCTGACTGGATACGGAGAATTCCCATATCATGTAATCTGAACGAATGGTGCGTTTTGCCGATCCGGTCACCACTAGCACATCGTTAGCATGCTTAAAGTTGCTAATAGCTGTGGCTCCTACCA
Source organism: Nodosilinea sp. LVE1205-7 (assembly GCA_041879365.1). Classification (GTDB taxonomy): domain Bacteria; phylum Cyanobacteriota; class Cyanobacteriia; order Phormidesmidales; family Phormidesmidaceae; genus Nodosilinea. The sequence continues at coordinate 1,725,206 of CP089923.1, forward strand.
GGGAACTGATCACCAGGGCCACCGACAGGGTTAATAGGCCGGCGAACAGTTGGGGAAAGGACTTATCGGAGGGAGATTGCATGGCGGTTCAGGGTTGAGGATAGGGTCTACCTGCCGCCATCATAGCGAAATATAACTGGGGTCAAGGGGTAGATTGGTGGGGCGGTCAAGCTAAATTTTTCTTTCCTTTTCAACCCCTCCATGGGGCCTAAATCCAGTAGTCTCAACCTTGATAGGCCAGAGGCTGCCATCTTAGAATAGGGAATATTGTTTTTCTATGTCGGTTCGATTGTATGACCCGAGCTAACTATCGCCCATCTATTACCAGTTATTATTCCCCGCGGGCTTTACAGCGGGCGGAACGGGCCTTTCGCTGCTCTCCCCTGCGGTTAGATGTGCTGGTGGCGATGCGATCGGAAAGTGTGCTTTTACGCCAGATCTGTGACCAGGAGGGGATCCGGCGGGGGTATACTCGGCGATCGCTCTCGGAACTGCGGGCCGAAGGAGAACTGCTGTGGCTGATTGCGGTTGGCCTCCTGAGACGAGAAGTGGACGGTCAGGGCTTAACCGATGGGTTTAGATTGACTCCCCTGGGGCGTCAGGTGGCTGATAATTTAGAACAGTTATCTTCAGGTCAATTCCATCCGCCCCTGAGGGATCGGCTATATAATGCATGGTGCCGATGGTTGCGATTACCGGGATGGTTACAGAGCTAACTGTTATAGTTGAGACTTTGAGTAAATTCTGAAGAGGATCCTACCCGCTCAATGCTTGGATTGATTGATCCTGATATCTGCCCTTGCCGATCGCCATCCCTATTCTTTCTTCGTGAGGTTCCATGAGAGCAATCATGGTAGTGGGAACGGCTTCCCACGTGGGTAAATCCCTGATTACTACTGCCCTCTGTCGATTATTAAGTCGTCGGGATTGGCGCGTGGCTCCTTTTAAGGGACAGAATATGGCCCTGAACTCCTACGTAACTGCTACCGGGGGTGAGATTGGTTATGCTCAAGCCGTCCAAGCCTGGGCAGCAGGGGTATCTCCCCAAACCGATATGAATCCTATTTTACTCAAACCCCAGGGAGATATGACCTCCCAGGTGATTCTTCAGGGTAAGGCGATCGCCACCTTGAGCTCAACCGATTACTACGAAACCTTCTTTGATCAAGGCTGGCAAGCCATTCAAGAAAGTCTCCATCGCCTTAGTCAGGAGTATGATGTCCTGGTCTGTGAAGGGGCTGGTAGTCCGGTGGAGATTAATCTTAAGCATCGGGATCTGACCAATATGCGAGTAGCTCAGCACCTGCAAGCTGCCACCGTATTGGTGGCAGACATTGAGCGAGGGGGAGTGTTTGCCCACATTGTTGGTACCCTGGACCTAATGACCCCGGAGGAGCGAGCTCTGATGAAAGGGATCATTATCAACAAATTTCGGGGTCAACTCGAGGTGCTGGAACCAGGGCTGGCCTGGCTGACGGAACGGACAGGTCTGCCAGTACTGGGGGTAGTACCCTGGCTAACCCAGGCCTTACCCGCCGAAGACTCTCTCAGCCTCACCGATCGCCAGCCTCGGGCGAAGCAACACACCGATATTACTATTGCTGTGATTCGGCTGCCCCGCATCTCCAATTTTACAGACTTTGACCCCCTGGAGGCGGAACCCAATGTGCGGGTGGTTTACCTGAACCCTAAAGACGATCTGGGTTATCCTGATGCGGTGGTGATTCCGGGCAGCAAAACCACCATCACCGATTTACTGGTTTTGCAGCGCAGCGGTATGGCAGAGGCTATTCGAGATTATGTTGCCGCCGGGGGCACCGTTATGGGCATCTGCGGAGGCTTTCAAATGATGGGAGAGTTTCTAGCTGACCCAGAAGGTATTGAAGGACAGGAAGGGCGCTTCCCAGCTATGAATCTTTTCCCCATGCGAACGGTTATTACCCGACAAAAAATTGCCCGTCAGCGCACCATTAGTTCCCACTACCCTCAAGATGGACTGCCGGTATCGGGCTATGAGTTACATCAGGGCCGCACTCAATTGGTGCTTTCTGAGGCTGAAGCCCAAACCGGGGGAAAGTTTCAGTTTCTTTTTGAAGATCGGAGCTTAGGTGTGGTTGACAGCACCCAGTCCCTTTGGGGCACCTACCTGCACGGTATTTTTGACAATGGTCCCTGGCGACGCGCCTGGCTCAATCGCCTGCGTCAGCAGCGGGGGTTGGGATCTTTGCCTACCGGTATTCCTAACTACCGTGAACAGCGGGAAGCTCTGCTCAATTCCCTCGCCGATGGGGTGGGAGCCCATCTTGATTCTGGCCCCTCTCCTGGGTATCCCCTAAGCTAAGGGCCCTAATAGGAGTCACTCAGGGCGGCTGGGGCGATCGTGCTGATGGATTTGATCAATAAAAAACTCCTCTAGGCTGGGGCGAGACTGGGTCAGGCTTGTCAATCGAGCACCCAGGTGCGCCAGATGGGGAATAAATCTGTAGGGATCGCCCTTGAGAGTACCATGCCAGCGACCGCCTTCCACCATTAGACAGTCTACCCATTGTGCTAAATCTTCGGGTTTTCCCCCTGCCCTTGGACAATATAGCGATCAGCGCTACCCAGCAGCTCTTCAAGGCGACCGACGCAGATTAATTCTCCCCGGTCAAGGATAGCAATGCGATCGCAAATTACTTCTACGTCGGACAATACATGGCTGTTAAAGAAAATCGTCTTGCCCTGTTGTTTTAAAGCCAGAATAATTTCCCGCACCTGAAAGCGGCCAATCGGGTCCAGCCCCCCCATGGGTTCATCTAAAAAAACCAGGTCGGGGTCATTGATCAGAGCCTGGGCAATACCGATGCGCTGCAGCATCCCCTTCGAGTACTGGCGCAGTTGTTTGTTTTCGACCTGGGCCTGGGGTAGCCCTACTGAATCCAGCAGATCGCTAATACGCTGGGCCTGAGCAGCTGAAGCAAGACCAAATAACCCAGCGGTATACCGTAAAAATTCCCATCCGGTTAAAAAGTCGTAGAAGTGGGGCTGCTCGGGTAAATACCCCAAGCGTTGCTTAACGGCGCGATCGCCAATGGCATGGCCTAGCAGAGTACCAGCACCAAAACTGGGCCGAATTATCCCTAACAGAATTTTCAGTAGGGTGGTTTTACCCGCTCCATTAGGCCCCAATAGACCAAAGGTTTCCCCCGCGGCAATCGTCAAGCTACAGGGTTGGAGAGCCGTAATTCGCTGATTAAGCCAGAAACCACTACGATACACTTTGCCCAGCCCCCTGGTTTGCAATACCCAGGGAGAGCTGGGGTTTGACCCCTGAGTTAATAATGCATGCCCCATAGTGAGAGGTGATTGACAAAGGAATGCTCTGGCCATCTTAGCGCAGCCATAGCTTCAACCTCCATTAGGGTAGTATCCTCCTAACCTAATGGAGGGTTTGGCCTGGCTAGAATAGCTTTTTCCACCAGCCTCCCAGGTTAGAATTTGAAAGAAGGGTTAACCGCCTATTGATTAGTTTCGCTCGCTTTTCCACCCCCGCTCATCTCTGAATAACCTATGGATCGCTCTAAACTTGTTGCCCTGATTACTGGTGTTATCTCCCTGGCCTTAGCCCTGGGATATCTGCTACTGGTGCAGATTTTAGATTTTCGAGGTGATATGGTACCAGCTCCCCTTTCGATGCAGTCGAGTGGGTGGTTATCGCCCAGTTTATGGGAAAATCTTTTGAACAGTGTTTAGGGGCGATGGACTTTATGGCTGTAGCCACCGCTAACGACATCCCTATTCAGGTCTGGTCTGGCCCCCAGTGCGGCTCTCAGGGTTTTGGCCGCAGCTATACTTAATTCTGAGAAAATGCCCTGGGAGCGGGTAAATCAAACTACCTATATCAACGTAGTTATATCTATATCAACGTAGTTTATTAGGTGGTGCTTCGAGCCAGTGTCGGCTTTCCCCAGTGGCTTAGGCCAGTTCTTGTCAGGCTTTAGGTATGGTCAATCAGGAGATGCCCCAATCCATCAATTCGCCTCAAACCTTTGTAGATCTATTGCATGGGAGGACCGAGCAAAGTCCCCATCGTCTGATCTATCGATTTCTACCTGAGGGTGAGCCCTTCTGTGAGCAAACCTGCACCTATCTAGATCTGCATCAGCAAGCTCAGGCGATCGCGGTTCTGCTGCAAGACCTGGGTTGTCAGCAACAACCCGTCCTGCTGCTCTATGCTCCAGGTCTAAGCTATATTGCCGCTTTTTTCGGCTGTCTCTATGCCGGAGCCATTGCCGTACCCGCCTACCCACCCCGACCCAACCGGTCTTTGCAACGGATTGAGGCTATTGTCACCGATACCGGTGTCAGGGTAGCCCTTACCGATGGGGCCAGCTTCCCTAAGCCACAAAACCAACTGACTCAATCTCTCCAGCTAAAATCCCTCTACTGCCTTAACACCGATGGCATTCAAACCAGTTTGGCGGAAAATTGGCGGCCGCCTGCCCTGAAGGCTGAAACCCTGGCGATTTTGCAGTACACCTCCGGGTCAACGGCCGCCCCTAAAGGAGTGATGATCAGCCATGGTAACTTACTCCACAACTCAGATTTGATTAGCCGATGTTTTGGTAATACGGCTCGTAGTCGGGGGGTTTCCTGGCTACCCCCTTACCATGATATGGGGCTGGTGGGGGGAATCCTCCAACCCCTCTACGTAGGAGCTGAAATGACCCTGATGTCACCGGTGAGTTTTTTACAGCGACCGGTTCGCTGGTTAGAAGCGATCGCCCACTATCGAGCTACCACCAGCGGCGGGCCTAACTTTGCCTATGACCTCTGTGTTCAGAAAACCACCCCTGAACAACGCCAGGCTATTGACCTGAGTAGTTGGGATTTAGCCTTTACTGGTGCTGAGCCCATTCACCAGGATACCCTCACCGCCTTTGCCTCTGCCTTTGCCCCCAGTGGCTTTCGCCTGCAATCTTTCTATCCCTGCTACGGCATGGCGGAAACCACGCTGATGGTAACTGGCACCGCTCCGGGTCAGAAACCCAGCCACCTGGTGGTGGAGTGCTCTGGTTTAGAGCAAAATCAGGTAGTTGTTGTTAACCCTGATGGGCTGGGAGAGGATCAATCCAGCGCCGATCCAGGTCTAACCACGATCGCCCCTCGCTACGTCAAAGTTGTTAGCTGTGGTCAACCGGCCCTTGTCGATCAAGTCGTCATTGTGGATCCCAAGACTCACCAGCGCTGTCTCCCCGACCGGGTAGGGGAAATCTGGGTAGGGCCATCTCCCAGCATTGCTCAGGGCTACTGGCAACGCCAGTCTGCCACCCAGGAGAGTTTTCAGGCGGTGCTGGGGGACAGCCAGGTAGGACCTTTTCTGCGTACCGGTGACCTGGGATTTCTATATCAGGGCAACCTCTATGTCACAGGTCGGCTCAAGGACTTGATTATTATCCGGGGACGCAACTACTATCCTCAAGATATTGAGGCGACGGTGGCACAAGCCCATCCGGCTCTGCGCCAGGGAGCCTGTGCGGCCTTTGCTCTGACCCAGGAACACCAGGAACAGTTGGTAATTTTACAAGAGCTGGAGCGCAGCGCTCTGCGTCGCCTGGATGCCGCAGCGGTGTTTACGGCGATTCGGCGACAGGTGGCGGAGCAATACGATGTGCAGATTGGGGCGATCGCCCTGCTGCGGCCTAACGCTATTGCTAAAACCTCCAGTGGTAAGATTCAGCGCCATCAGTGTAAGGCTGACTTTCTCGCTGGTGTACTGGATTGGGTGCACTACTGGCCCACTAGAGATACCGAGTCTACAGGGGTAACCCTGGAATCGAATTCTGAACCACTGGAGGCGATCGTTGCCGCTACCCAGCTTCCTTCTATCTCCGAACCAGTTAACTCTAATCTGTCTGTGGCTACGGGACCCAGGTTGGCGGGGGAAGCTGTGACTGCTAACCAGATTGGCCCTTCTCGCCAGGTGCTGATGGAATGGATGGTAGACTGGTTAGCCCAAGCCCTGAAGCTACCGACTACCGCCATTGATGTACAACGGCCTTTAGCGGAATATGGCTTAGATTCCCTCAACGCGGTGGAGTTGGCGGCAGCCCTGCAATCCTCCCTGGGGGTGCCCCTATCCCCCACCCTGGCCTACGAATATCCCACGATTGAGGCCCTATCCACCTACCTGATGGCGACCCAGGAGCAAGCCACCGGATCGCTGCTGGAGTCCCTGGCGGAGTTCCCCAGAGATGATCAGGTGGAGCAATTGGTCGATCAACTCGCCCAGCTTTCAGGGGCGGAAATTCAAGCCCTGCTGGGCACACCAAGCATTCAATGGAACTAGGGAGTAGGCCTGTGAACGATCTGGCCCGACAAATTTCGGAGCTTTCGCCTCAGCAAAGATGTTTGTTAGAGGTACGCCTGGGGGAACGTAAAGGCGTACCTGAACCTATTGCCGTTGTGGGGATGGGCTGCCGCTTTCCTGGGGCGGCTAGTCTGGCGGATTACTGGCAACTACTCTGGCGGGGACAGGATGGGATTGGGGATATTCCGGGCAATCGCTGGTCCCTGGAGGAGTTTTTCAGTGCCGACCCCAGCCAGGCCGGTAAACACTATTGCCGCCAGGGGGGCTTTCTCCAGCATATCGACCAGTTTGACCCAGAATTCTTTGGTATTGCCCCCCGGGAAGCTCCCTATATGGACCCTCAGCAGCGCCTGTTGCTGGAGGTGATGTGGGAAGCCCTAGAGGATAGTGCGCTCTTGCCCCAAGCCTTGAGCGGTAGCCAAACCGGGGTGTTTGTTGGGGCCTCCACCCTCGACTATGGTCAGATCTTACTCCAGCGCGATGATCGGATTGGTCCCTACACCACCACTGGTCTGGCTTCCACCATGCTGGCTAATCGGATTTCCTATCTGCTTAACTTCCGGGGGCCCAGCCTGACGGTGGATACGGCCTGCTCCTCTAGCCTGGTGGCGGTACACCTGGCCTGTCAGAGTCTCTGGCGAGGAGAATCGACCCTGGCCCTGGCGGCTGGAGTCAACCTAATCCTCACCCCTGCCCTCACCATTGGCTTTAGCAAGCTTACCGCCCTGTCGCCAGAGGGGCGCTGTAAGGCCTTTGCAGCCGATGCTAATGGATTTGTGCGTTCGGAGGGAGCGGGGGCAGTGGTGTTAAAACCCCTGACCCAGGCCCTGGCCCAGGGCGATCGCATCTACGCCCTCATCCGGGGCGGGGCAGTCAACCAGGATGGCCGTAGCAATGGTCTCACTGCCCCTAATCGCGAAGCCCAGGTGGCCGTACTGGGGCAGGCCTACCGCCAGGCCCGGGTACCCCTGGCCCAGGTCAGCTACATCGAAGCCCATGGTACCGGCACCCTACTGGGGGATCCCATTGAAGCCATGGCTCTGGGGCAGGTATTTAGCGCCAGCCATGATACCTCTAAGCCCCTCCGGATTGGATCGGTCAAAACTAACATTGGCCACACTGAGGCCGCCGCTGGCATGGCAGGCTTAATTAAGGTCGCCCTCTGTCTACAGCATCAGACCTGGGTGCCGAGTCTTCACTTTCACCAACCCAATCCCTACATTCCCTTCGACCAATTGCCCCTGCAAGTGCAAACCAGGGTAGAACCCTGGCCAGACTTTTCTCCCCAGGCGATCGCCGGGGTTAGTTCCTTTGGCTTTGGGGGCACCAATGCCCACCTGGTTTTACAGGCTCCCCCCCCCTTACCCGTAAATTCGGTCGAGTCCTCTAGTGATCGACCCGGCCACCTGTTTACCCTTTCGGCTCGTAGTGAAACCGCCCTGCGCCAGCTGGCAGAGCGCTATGGTGAAGTGCTTAGGGCCCTGCCAGCAAAGGCTCTGGGGGATCTCTGCTACACCGCCAATAGTGGCCGTACTGCCTTTGCTTACCGGCTGGCCACCTGGGTCAGGCATCCTGCCAGCCTGGCGGAGTCCCTAGCGGCGCTGGCGACGGGGACAGATGGTGCCGGGTTGGCGATCAGTCACACCAGCCGTTCTGAATCCCCACCCCTGGTGTGGCTATTTACTGGTCAGGGTAGTCAGTATACCGGTATGGGTCGCCAGCTCTACGAAACCCAACCGGTCTTTCGAGCTACCCTGGAGCACTGTGACGAAATTCTCCGGCCTGACCTGGAACATTCTCTGCTGAAGGCGATTTATCCTGATTCTCCAGAGGATTTGCGCCTACACCAAACCGCCTACACCCAACCGGCTCTGTTTGCCCTGGAGTATGCCCTGGCCCAACTCTGGCGGTCCTGGGGAGTGGAACCAGCGGCGGTGATGGGCCACAGTGTGGGGGAATACGTAGCGGCCTGTGTGGCTGGGGTATTCGATCTGGAGGCGGGGCTGAAACTGATTGCCCAACGGGGGCAGTTGATGCAGTCTTTACCAGCTACGGGCACGATGGCGGCGGTGATGGCTGATGGGGAAACGGTGGCAGCCCTGATTGCTCCCTATGCAGAGGCCGTAGCGATCGCCACCCTCAATGGTCCCTACAACACGGCGATCGCCGGTGACCAAGCCGCCATCAAAGACCTACTGGAGGTTTGCCAGGCTCGCCAGATTGGGGTTACGCCCCTGACCGTTTCCCACGGTTTTCATTCAGCCCAAATGGATCCTATTCTCAATCTATTTGAGCATGTGGCCCGTCAGGTAGATTTTCAGCCCCCCCAAATTCCCCTGGTGGCCAATCTCACTGGCCGATTCTTCCTGGCGGGAGAGATTCCTGACGCCACCTACTGGCGGCACCACGCCCGTCAGCCAGTGCGCTTTGCCGAGGGTATCGTCAGCCTTTACGAGCAAGGTTATCGTCACTTTTTGGAAATTGGTCCCCACCCGGTACTCTCTGGCCTGGGCCCCCAATGCCTGCCCCAGGATACCTGTTACTGGCTATTTTCTCTGGCTCGACAACGTCAGGATTGGACCGTTATGAGTCAAAGCCTGAGCCAGCTCTACCGAGAGGGAGTGACCATCGATTGGCAGGGTTTCGATCGCCCCTACCAGCGTCAGAAGCTGGCCCTACCCACCTATCCCTTTCAGCGTCAGCGCTATTGGATCGATCGGGTGGCCCAGCCCCCGACCACGCCGGAGCCAGGGGTAAGTCAGGCCTACCGAATGGTCTGGCAACGGTACTCCATACCTCCTTTAGTCTCCCCCGCTCCAGTCCGGTGGCTACTGGTGGGCGGCAAAAGGGATCTGAGGCAGGCTCTTCAGCAATCCCTGGCCGCCTTAGGGACTACAGCGATGCAAGTTACCTGGGGTAACGACGACCTCTATGAATCATCCCATTATCGGGTAGACCTCCAGGCAGAACAGCCCTGGGCCAGCTTGTTATCTGCCCTGTCCGTCACCAACCTGGTCTGTCAGGTGCTTTATCTAGGCCCTGAAAACCCCAATCCAGAGGCTGAGGATATCCTCCTACCCATCCTCAGTCTGATCCAGGTCCTAGCCCAAGGGACTGTAACAACCAAAATCTGGCTGGTGACCACTGGGGCTCAGTCCACTGGTTCCCAGGACCCGATTGAGGCTCCCCTCCAGACTGTACTGTGGGGCTTGGGTCGGACTCTGCGCCTGGAGCATCCTGAGCTTTGGGGAGGTCTGGTGGACCTGGAGTTTCCAGCCCCGCCCACCGCTGTAGTGGCTGATTTGATTACTCACATCCAGGGACAAACCGAGGAGGATGAAGCGGTCCTACGGACTGGCCAGTGCTGGGTTCCCCGTCTGCATCCCATACCTGAGCTGAAATTGGGGCGATCGCCGCAGCCTACCATCACAGCTAACGCCACCTACCTGATCACTGGGGGCACTGGTGCCCTGGGCCAGCAACTGGCCCGCTGGTTGGTCGCCCAGGGTGCCCGCCATCTGGTTCTAATCAATCGTGGGGGGATACCTCAGATCTACAGCCACTGCTGATGGTACTGGCTGACCAGGGGGCTAAGGTTACTCTAGAATCTGTAGATGTAGCCAATGGGGCTGCCCTGGCCGAGGTGCTGGCTCGCCTGCAAGCCCAGGGGCCGCCCCTCAAGGGTATTTTTCACGCCGCCGGAGTGTTGGCGGATGGCTTCCTGATTCATCAAACCCCAGATTCTTTTGACTCTGTACTATCGGCTAAACTCCTGGGGGCTTGGCATCTGCACTACCTTACCCTAAATCTGAAGCTGGACTGGTTTGTGCTATTTTCCTCGATGGCCTCCCTCTTGGGGTCTCCTGGCCAGGGGAACTACAGCGCCGCCAATGCAGGTTTGGATGGTTTGGCCTGGTGGCGATCGCAGCAACATTTACCGGCCCTCAGTATCAATTGGGGTCCATGGCAAGGAACAGGAATGGCGGTAGATCAAGCCCAGCCTCAAGAGCTCTGGCAACAGCGGGGCCTGGCCCTGATGCCAGCGACTGAAGGACTGGCCTGGTTGGGAAGGTTACTGTTCGATCCCCCGACGGATCCCCAGCTTGGCATCGCCAACCTGGATTGGCCCCGACTCCAGCGGTATCTACCTACCCTGCCGCCGGTGTTTACCCTGGTAACAGGGGCTGCCCCAGGGCTAGAATCGGCGGTAATTTCTCCAACGGCAGCCCCAACCTCAATGCGCCTACGTCTGGTGGCTCTGGCAAAGACAGAACGCGTGAAGGCCCTGGAGCATTATTTACAGACTCAGCTAGCAGAGGTGATGGGCAGTCAAACCGCCTTACCCCTGGATCGGCCCCTATTAGAACTGGGGCTGGATTCTCTCATGACTATGGACTTGTTAGCCCTGTGTAAACAGGACCTGCAATTGTTGCTCTATCCCCGGGAGGTATTGGCCCACCCAACTCTGGCGGATCTGGCTCAGTATCTGGCTGCAGAATTGGAACGGGATGAACCGCCTCAGGTGGACCAGACCCAGGTCATGGAACCAGAGATGTCCAGCGACCTGCCTAACCACCCCTGGCAAGCCCTGACCCCTCTAGATCCACTTCCCCGGCGGCGTAACGATAGTATGATTTTTTTACTATCGGCCCCCCGGTCCGGCTCTACCCTACTGCGGGTGATGCTCGCCGGTCACCCCGACCTGTTTTGCCCACCAGAACTCCACCTGTTGCCCTTTAACACCCTGGAGGCCCAACAACTGGCCCTGGGCAGCAGCTACCTGCAAGAGGGGCTGCAACGGGCAGTGATGGAGCTGTTGCAGCTGGATGCGGACCAGGCGGAGGCCCTACTGTCAGAGTGGAGCCATTGCCATCTGACGATTCCAGAAGTCTACGACAAGCTACAACAAACTGCGGCCCCCCGTTGTCTGGTGGATAAATCCCCCACCTATAGTCTCAGTTTGGAGACTTTAAGACGGGCGGAACAAATTTTTGCCGGTGCTCGTTATATTCACCTGGTGCGCCATCCCTACGCGGTCATTGACTCTTTTGTACGCAATCGCATGCATAAGATCTTTGATCTCGATAGCGCTGATCCCTACGGTTTGGCGGAACAGGTGTGGCAAACTAGCAACCGCAACATCACCACCTTTCTCCAGGGGGTTGACCCCAGTCGTTACCAGGTGTTGCGTTACGAGGATCTGGTTGCCGATCCAAAACCAGTGATGGAGGATCTGTGTACCTTCCTCCACCTGCCCTTTAATACAGCCCTCTTGAGTCCCTATGAGGGGCGTCGCATGACCGATGGGGTGCGAGCTCGATCGCTGGCGGTGGATGACCCTAACTTTCGTCAGCGAGATCGGATTGAGGCCAATCTGGCTCAGGTGTGGCAGACAGTTCAGTTGCCCCGGTCCCTAACCCCCGCCAGTCAGGCGATCGCCGCGCAATTTGCCTATCCCCTTCCCCAGGAGAGTTCTGATCTTTTCGAGAGGCTCTCTCCCCGCCAGCCCCTGGCCAATCTGTGGGAAGAAACCCTGCAATTGCGCGGACGGGATACCTGTCTATGCCACTGGGGACCACCCCAGGGGACCACGATTCTCTGTCTCCACGGTATTCTGGAGCAGGGAGCCAGTTGGGATGGTACCGCTGCTGCCCTGGCCACCCAGGGCTACCATGTGATTGCTCCTGACCTCCGGGGTCATGGCCGCTCTGCCCACGCTGGGCCAGATGGCGGCTACCAACTGTTGGATTTTCTGGCGGATATTGACCAGTTGAGCCAAATTCTGGCCCGAGATCGCCCCTTGATGCTGGTGGGTCATTCCATGGGGGCGGTACTAAGTGCTGTGCTGGCCAGTTTGCGACCCCAGCGTTTTCGCAGTCTAGTGCTGGTGGAACCGGTAGTACCCGATCCTGACTCATCCCCGACTACTGCCCGCCAGCTAATCACCCACCTGGATTACCTGGCCACTCCCCTATCTCCCCTGGTGATGGAAAATCTGGCTGTTGCTGTGCAACGGTTCCAAGCCCTTAAACCCCAATTGTCGGTCCTGGCCGCCGAGCAACTTGCAAAACGACTCACCGTGCCCCAGGGTACGGGTCTGATCTGGCGCTGGGATCCGCGCCTCCAGGCTCGCACTCCCTTTAGCCTGGGAGCTGGCTGGCTAGACCGCTATAGTTACGGCCAGATGCTGGACCAGATTACCCTGCCCACTACCCTGGTATTGGGTCAACAGAGTCAGTTTAACCGCTTTGAAGACCGGCAGTTTCTATCCACTCACCTGACCCAGGCTCAGTGCCTGACCCTGGCTGGGGGGCATGACTTGCCCAGCGAAGCCCCTCTGGCCCTGGCCCGGATTATTCATAATATGATGCTGGAGACCGCTGCCAATGTTCCCCCCTGCTAACCTGGCCCTACTGTGGGAGCTACCCTTGGGGCTTTTGTCCTTTGGTTTTGCTCGTCTGGTGAAGGTCAGTCTGACCCTGGTCAGTCGCTATTACAATCCCACCGATCGCCAGGCACTGCCCCACTGGCAGGTAACCGACGCCGATTTTCTAAGATCGCCCCTGAAGTTACTGTGGGTGATGAGTCGAGCCCGATGGAATCTCCATGCCCTGATCGCTATTGCTGGCCCCTTCACCGTCAACCGGGAGCTCACCCTGGCCACCGACGCCCTTTGGCAATCAGCTCCCAGTTGGACAGCCGTAGTCTATACCCTGCGGGGCTACCGCACCGTCACCAGCATCGGTTCCCTGACCGTTCCCCCCTCTCAGACCCAGGTTACCATTCCCCTACCGGCAGGGCGTTACCTGGTAGGGGTACGCCACTACGACTGGAGAAACCCGGTGCAGCTACCGGCGATCGCCGTTGACAGCAGCCCGACTCTGGCGGCCAAAACCCTCACCGCCCCGCCAGACTTTAACCAGTTCTACCGCCAGTTGCCAACTCGCCGAGGCTGGCTTTACAGTGGTCTCAACTTCTACGTTTATCCCCTGCTGCGCTGGGGCCAGAGGTTACCCCAGGCTTGGGTAAAGCAGGTGTTCCTACCGGTTCCCAATCCCGAAACCCACTTTTTCTATGGTGCCCTGGACCGGGGAGAACAACTTACCCTGGAAGCTCCAGCCGATCTGCTCAAGAGCCATCGTCTCTACTTCAGTCTTTATAGCCGGGATTGCTTTCCCCTGGACTGGTATCCCATCTCTACTCCCCACCACACTACCGCCCCCCTGGCAGAGCAAGCGGTATATATTTTACGGGTCCATCCCCAACTGCCAGAGGAACTAGGGAGCGATCGACCGCGCCTAATTTTGACTACCAAGCCCCATAATCGATCAAACCTGACCTGACATTTGGGACCTAGCAGAACCGTAGAACAGTATTCGATAAGTTATAGCGTTTCTCATTCGAGTGAAGTACAGACAAGGGGCTTAAGCCCCTTGTTATATCAAGTCCGGCCAATTAACCTAAGAATTATAGGCCGATAACCCTATCCCACTCTGAGTCCATAGTGTGGTCGATTAAGCGGACTTGATATTAGCAAGAATATCGTACACCTCATCCGGTCAAGAGTTGCTATAGTACAAGTCTGCTGCAAGTGGCAGATAAAGTTTCAACGATTACATTTACAGAGGTCTATTGCTGAAACTTCAAGTCTGAATAAAGAGAAACGCTAAGGATTCAATGTCTACCAAAGATTCTGGCTGAAACCAACTGCGATCACCAGTTTATGGCCAGCTTCGGTCATATCAAAGATATCTTCATAAAGAGCCGTTAAGGTAAGGGGAATGTTCCTAAAAGGCACGTAGGATGCCCCCAGGCTGAATCCTGTTCCGTTCCAGGCTGAACCAATACCCAACTGGGGATTAACCTCAACCCCTGCTCCAGCAATCAATCCGGTGCCTGCTGTGGCATAGTTAGGTGCCCCTCCTGCCCCCAGGGTGACGGTTAAGAGCATAGGATTATTAGGATTATCGGGCTGTAAGTAGGTCGCCCCTGACACCACACCGTAAAGGGTAGGTACGTTAAAAGCGGCTTCTGGACCGTATACAATGAAGTTATTAACGCCTACGGCCCCTGATACTACTAGCCGATCATTTTCAAAAATATAGCGATTAAGCTTAACATCAAAGGAGCCATTGAGGGCAAAAGCGGTACGAGTACTTAAGACATTGTAGTTAAGCTCCAGGCCGACTAAATTACGAGAGTTCCCCAGACCAAAACCCACACTAATGGAACTGTCAACGTAGGTTGTACGAACTCTATCAGTACCGGATCCGAAAACTGTAACAAAAACATCGCCCCACTCCGATCCAAATCCCTCTGGAATACCAGTACCACTACCTGGATGATAAAACTGGGCCGTGTCCAGATTGATGGGTGGTATTTGCAGGTTCTGTCGTAGCTCATCAGCGGTGGGCAGGGTTGGCCTACCGGAGGGGGTAGATAGACCATCAGCAATCTGACGATCTAGAGATTGGGCAAGGAAACTGGGATCGGGATCTGGCGTTTGAACGGCTTGGAAGGAATTAGCTCTCCCTACCATAGCTTGATTAGTCAGCTTAGAAAAACGGTTAGTCTTGATATCAAAAATCTGTAAATTGGTGGCTTCGATGGTCGCTCCAGCCTTGCCATCGGTTAATTCCTTACCAGATTTACTACCAACTCTAGAAGCAACCGGGATCGCAACCTGGGAAGAATCAGCCCGGGCCACAGGTAAAGACCCGCTGAGGCAAGCAGCGGCAAGCATTGAAATGCTTAGGGAAAAACTGCATCCTAGACAACCGATAGAAATATATTTTTTAACCATAGGGATATATCTGCAATTAGATATAAAAACTAATAATAAAATCTGTCTTTTGCTGACCTTTATCCAAAGATGGATTGAAACCAGAGATATTTAAAGCTTAGACTATCATAATCCCAGTACCCACTATTAGGAAATCGGTGATTTAGCCTAAAACAGTACTGCGGGGTCATTTAGAAAGTGACATAGTCAATATTGCCTAGCAGTAATCAGGTACATCTGGCATTAAAATAGAAATTGAAAGAATTAGAAAGATTATTTATGTTGAGGTCTAACAAGTTCTGAAGCCTGACCTGTAACCTAAAGATATTCCCACTGGCTATAGAGCTGCTTGGCCGTAACTAACCTGCTGGTTATTTTCTAAGTTCCAAACTGTTACATCCCTAATTCGAAAACGTTTACCGTTGCGATTAATCCGAATGCCTGTGTAATTCTGAATAAAACCTTGAGCGGTTACGGCGGACAGAATCTCAGCCCGTTCTGCCTGATTGGGTAATTCAGCGGATTGACGAGAAGGGAGACGGGTAAACTCAAGCCAATCCATCGCGAAGAGCCTCAAGGCAGCCTGATTACCATAATTAAATATGGGATCTACCCCAGTCCCATGGGAAACGACTACGTAGGGCGCATAATAAATAATTTTAGCAGCCTCCAGTGGGGTCAGAGCCGGATCAACCAGGTCCTGACCCAAACGGTGACGGAAGCTAAAGCGCAGATACTGAATATGCTCTGCCTGATAATGATTGTCTGGTGATGGTTCCAGCATCGCCATCGGTGTCTGTAGACCAGAGACAGAGAGGCTTAGTCAAGATAGCCCATTAAGATGGAGACTGGAGGATCCACTATATCGTTAGGGGCGATGGGGCGATCGCCAGGTAAGACATGGAGATCGGCGATGTGCAAATCGCTGACCGCTACAGGACGATGACCGGGCAGGGTGTCGGTGGTAGCGATTTTAAAGGTATTGGCAGCAATAGGACGCTCTCCGGCCCGATCAAGACTGCCAACCACCTGAAATGTACTCAAAGCAATGGGACGATGGTTGGGCAGGGTATCGGTTTCTACCAACCGGGTATTATCGTCAAGGACTATTACTGCACCATGGTGTTGCGCCTTAACCAACTCACCACCAGCTTGGGCATTTTGTTTAGTCCGACTTGATCGGGTAGAGGAAGCAGGGGCTGGAGCTTCAGAATTACTGTTAGGAATATCGTTAGGGGTCGTCATGGTGATGTATGTCCTTATCACAAAAGGCAAACCCCTCAAAGGGAGGCTGCCAGGGAAAACTATGCAATAGAATTAGAAAAACAATGGGTTAAACCAGGTATCAAAGCTATATTACAAAGCTCAATACTTTTTTAATTATAGGAGACTGGGGGGCATCAGAGGCTTTATAAAAAATGATAGAAGTGATAAGTCTCCTGGCAGGGCGCTAAAACAATCCCAACAACTTTTCAAGCTATACCTATGCATAGGGCTATTCCCAGTCCTTAACCTATATCTTTGACTCTTAGCTACAGGATAAAGTTCTAGGGAAAGCGACAGACTACCCTACCCAGGAGGTTTTCTCGAGGTACCAGGCCAAAGCTACGGCTATCGGTACTGGCGGCCTGGTTAAGACCGGCAATAAAGTAGCGATTGCCCTGGCCATACACTACCCATTTGATCAACTTCAAATCAGGTCGTTGGGGATGCCTGGCCACCACTAGGTCTCCAGGCTGAGGCAGAGTTCGGTGATAGCCATGGGGGTTAACCAAAACTTCCTCCCCTGGCTGCAAAAGGGGTACCATAGACTCTCCTATCACCCGCAGACGCCGCCGTCGACCCAAAAGCCAGAGGATTAAGTCCAGGAGTTGACTAAACCGCAACTGATGGGGCGGTGAGGTAGGCATTCCAGTCATGGGATAAATCTAGGTCAAAAACTATAGCAGCATGCTTAATTGGGTAAGCATGCTGGCTAAAGCTATCGATTAAGGAGGCGCAGACCCTGCACTGCCAAATGCTGGAAAAATTCCAGAGTTAGCTGGCGGTATACCAGGGAATATCACGATTTTTCGTAGCCCAGAAGATACCGTGAATTTTCTGGATCGCCTCTATTAGTTCCGTGGCATGCTGTGAACTAACCTCAACTTTACAGGCTGAGCAAAGTTTAGCAGCCTTCCAAAACGTATCGTGTAAATCGGGAAACTGCTCTAGGTGAACAGGCTTAAAGTAATCAGTCCAAAGGATCAATAACTCTTCCTTGGTCAGTTGGGCCTGTTCTTCCTTAATGGCAATATAGCGAGACAGGGTATTGTTGTAGGCAACCGTTGCAGCCTTATCCCCAGGTGCGGGTGGTTGCAAATCAATGATTTTCTTAGTCATAGAAACCACAGCCTCGGCAGCAACCCGAGCTGAGGAAGGATCGTAAACCCCACAGGGACCATCGCAGTGGGCATGGACTAGGGGGGCAGGAAATTTGGCCTGGAACTTAGAAATGACTTGTTTCAGCATGATCAAATCCGATTCTGATTGGCTATCAGCGGTTAGGAACTCAACTCCATGGGCAACCTAACCCATAACCCACCCGATTTTTCCCAGGTAAAGGCGAAATCAGGGAGTATCCCCAGGGGGAAGGGATAGGATGACAAACTATTCCATTGTTATAGCTACTGGGGGTCTTATGCAACCTTTCCGAGTAAAGCCGTTGATGGTGCTAGGGCTGTTCAGTTTACTGCTGGTCAGCTGCAGTGTACTAAAACAACTCCCGGGCCTCGGCAGAGGCAAAGTTGACACCACCAACCTACCCCCCTGCGTCAATGACGACTGCAACTGTGGAGATTTTATCAGTCAACAGCAGGCCCAGGTGGTGCTGGAGGCTTTTCCGAAGGATATCTATGGCCTGGATGAAGACGGTAATAGGCGTGCCTGTGATGGTCTCCCTCCCCGTATGGCACCGATGGATCCCGAACCTCTAGCCTCTAAAAACCCTCACCTGGTCCTGGGTAACCCCAGTCATGCCAGCACCCACAATCCCAATAACTATCTATTGGAGCGATCGCAGTATGTGGTGGCTTACAACCGCGATGAGGGAATTCCCAACTGGGCCAGCTGGGAATTAGATAACACTTGGCTGGGCCCCGTAGATCGCCAGGAAAACTTTCGCCCCGATCCCAAGCTACCCTCTAGCTTTTATCAGGTGACTCCGGAGGACTATAGCCATAGTCACTATGATCGAGGCCATGTGGTACCCTCCGGCGATCGCACCCGTAATAACCTGGACAACAGCGCTACCTTTGTTATGACCAATATTATCCCCCAGGCCCCCGCCAACAACCGAGGACCGTGGCGCGAACTAGAAATCTATGCCCGAAATTTAGCGCATGATCGTCACCGCAGCTTACATATCTTTGCTGGAGCCTACGGTAAAAAAACAGTCTCTCATCTGCCAAGGGTGTCCGTACCCTCTCGACTATGGAAAATCATCATTGTTTATAATCGCCTCAGTAATGGCCGACTAGGGCTGACTGCCCATAGCCAGGTGATTGCAGTAGATATACCCAACAGTAATCAAGTTAGTGCCGACTGGCATACCTACCAAACCTCCATCCACCGCATTGAGATAGCCACTGGGTATCGTTTTCTAACCAATGTTCCCCAACCTTTACAGACAAAGTTGAAATTGTCCTCACAATAGGCTGCGGAATGGATATAATACAGAAGTAAGCATGTATAAATTAATTCTCAAATCTCATCACTAGGGTTTTATAGAATATAAATTGAATTAATCATAGTTTTTACTTATATATACAAACTTTTATGTTTTGACTCAATCGCGGTCTTGATTGCCAAGGCTATATTTTTGATTAAATCTGTGGAAAACCATTAGATTTGTATATATGTTTATGGATTTTATTTTTATGATGGATTGGGGTTTTGCCCCTTGAGGGGTTTTCCTTAAGGCATATTTTAATTCGAAAGTATTGTCACTGTTTGTATTGTCGTCAGTAAAGTTGGAGGGGATTAATCTGAAAAGCTTTTTCTATTGAGGATGATTTTGCTCGCCCCTATGGGTTCTTCCTGATGTGTTAGTTTAATAATATTATGTTTGCTATAGACTAGATTTTCTCATTAAGAACAGTTAAACTAGAAAATCTATGTAATATTCAGGCTGCTCTACTCCTTACCTGGCTTAATTGGGAATACTATTTGGGTTGATTACTTAAAGAGGTTGATTTAAAAGCCAAAGATAGTCTCAAATTATACCTATGGGCCAGGGTGATATCTTCGGATCTTTCTGTTTCCCTGGTGCTTTATTAGCGAATTAGGTCTGGTTTAAATTTTCTCCGATTAATTTCTGATTTGGTGTGGTGAAACAACTCACCTTAAGAGTCTTAGGCTTGATAACCTATCGCTATACACAGCCTTATCCGGTCAGATAAATAATGGATGTGACGATATAGGTTACCTACTGGTAGAAAATTCATTTTTAGCCCATCCGTTTTTCTCCGAAAGGTGTTTGGCCAGTCCCGAAAGGTTTTATAACTCTTTGGAACTCCTGTAAGGTTTCTTCTCCCGTTGGTTCATCTAAATTACTTCATATTTGAATTTTTAATCTTGAGTCTTTATGTACTATAGAAATGGTTCAAAGCGACTTTCCATCTTTGTCGATGGAAACAATATGTTTTACGCCCAGCAAAAGAATGGTTGGTTTTTTGATCCCAAGCGAGTTTTGGAATATTTCTTGTCCATAGAGGGGGGAGCTACCCTGGTTAATGCCTTCTGGTATACTGGCTTGAAAGATCCTCAGGATCAGCGCGGCTTCCGTGATGCTCTAATTAGTCTCGGCTACACCGTTCGCACAAAAATTCTTAAAGAATATTACGACGATTCTTCTGGCCGCTACTCCCAAAAAGCTAACCTGGATATTGAAATTGCCATCGATATGTTCAATACCGTTGACCAGTACGACCAGGTTGTGCTTTTTAGTGGCGATGGTGACTTTGAGCGGGCCATTGAGTTGCTACGATCTAAAAGTACTCATATTACCGTAGTATCCACTGAGGGTATGATTGCTCGAGAATTGCGTAATGCTACCGATCGCTACATCGATCTCAACGACGTGCGTCAGTACATTGAAAAAGACTGAACCGGAGCTTGTCCCCAAAGCCTTGAGAGGCAAAGCTAGGGGAAGGGTGAAGCTTAAATGCCATGGCTTTTACCAATCATCCAATGACGCTTAAAGAAGCGAGCTAGACTGGTTTCCTTCAAGGTTAGGCAAATAGGCCGACCATGGGGACAGGTGCGAGGCTGGCGGGTACGCTGCCAGTCTGTTAATAGAGTCTGCATTTCTGGCAGCGTCAGCGGTGTACCATTACGAATTGCCGTCCGACAGGCTACTGCTACCATAGCTCTATCCACAGCGCCACCTCGACTGATATCCAGCAGGGCGTCGCTCAGGTCCGGACGGTCCACCAGTCTGGCAGGGGCACTGCGGACTGCCCAGCGTTGAGGACCAAACCCTTCCACCGCTAGCCCTAGTTGTTGCAGTTGCTGCACCTGATCAGGAGTTAAATTATCTAGAATTAGGGGCGCGATCAGGGGAACTATCTGCCAGTGATCCTGCAACTGTTCGTAGATTACCCGTTCGTGGGCAATGTGTTGTTCGATTAGACACAGTCCATCCGGTTGTTCTGCCAGAATATATCGGTTATGAACCTGGGCAATTGCCACCAGGGCAGGATAGGGGGAGGGCTTCCTATTCTCATCGGTAAAGGATAGGTCTTCCTGCGGAGGAAGTTGATAGAGTCCCTCGGGCTGTTTAGCTTTAATCCAGTTGGTAAGGGGCTGATAGATCCTGGTATCTTCGCTGGTAGGGCTTCCAATCAAAGACTGAATTATGGTTTGAATTTTTTCTCTCCAGAGATCTAAACTCTGAAGATAAATTCTGGATTTATCGGGGCTGCGGTGCCAGTCGATATTACCAGGTGGAACCCGAAGATGGACAAGGCAAAGGGGATAACGGTGGCGGGGTAGAGTGTGGCGAAAACTGTCAATCAGCACCTGCTCCAGTTCGGGTAAGGTCACCATACGACCGTTCAGAGCTACCTTCACCCAATCTGGTCGAGGCCGATGACTGCGATCGGGCAGACCAATCAACCCATAATAGGAGACTGTCGATGGGGGCGTGGCGGTAGTGGAAAGATCGGACCCAGTAATTTGATCGGAATTCTCTCGCAGATCTGAGGGAGACACTGAGGATAGGATCTGGGTCAGAATCGCCTTCGCCGATGGCCCCGGAGTTAGGGAAAACCAGGGGCGATCGTTGAGTCGAGTCCTCCAGGTAACCTGGGGATGGCAAAGCGCAGCATAGTAGATTACCTGCTGAACCTGACGCAGTTGACCAACCATCTGTCGCTGTCGATCAGACCAGAGATGAAATAGTTTAGCAACCGTAACGATAGTACCCGGAGCCATAGCCATAGGACTAACCAGAGTTGGCTCACCCTGATTAGAGTAGGTTACTTGCCAGCCATTATCAGAGGATTGAGGACGACTGCATAGGGTTAGTTGTCCCAACTGAGCCAGGCTATAGAGGGCCTGCCCCCGAAAGCCAAGGGTACGAATCTGCCAGAGATCTGCCTGACTATGGATCTTACTGGTACTATAGGCAGCGGCAGCCAGAGTTAAGTTAGCCTGGGTTATGCCAACCCCATTGTCCACCAGTTGTAACCGCCCTATCTCCGGCCAGAGTTCTAAAGTAATACGAGTTGCCTGGGCATCTAGAGCATTTTCCACCAATTCTCGTACCACTGCACCTGTAGAATCAATTACCTGGGCAGCAGCTATCTGGTTAAAGATTCAGATGGGATAGAGGTTGAATTGTAAGATTTTGATCGATATTGAGATGATCCTCATTGTCGATCGGAAGATTTGGCCAATTAGTCTGGTCGGAAATAGTAGACTCCTTTCAGTCAGGAGATAATCGGCGGTAAAAAGATTATCGTCAGTAATTTTTAGTATAGCTTTGGCCACAACCCAGCAGATTGGGTGCCTCGGTGAAACCTGGGGTTGGGTCTTTAGTCTAGTTTGCCCTCGTACCTTTTTAGGGGGCTTAGGAGGGGAATCAAGCAAAAAGCTCCTGCCTTAAGGCAGGAGCTTTTTGCAGGTGCATGACCTTATTGGCAGATAATCTTAATCAAGATCACTCATAGCCAATACGGGTTCCGATTCTCGATCAATGCCTTTCTCAAAGCCCGCTTCAGCCGCTCGGGCCCGACCTGCATGCCAGAGATGGCCAATCAGGAAGAAGAAGCCCAGGACAAAGTGAGAGGTAGAAAGCCACTGACGAGGATTAACAAAGTTAACGGAGTTGATTTCAGTAATAACTCCCCCAACCGAGTTAATGGAAGCGTTAGGAGCATGGGTCATATACTCAGCCGCCCGACGCACCTGCCAATCCTGAATATCATTAGTGAGCTTATCCAGGTCTAAACCGTTAGGACCACGCAGGGGCTCCAACCAAGGTCCTTGGAAGTCCCAAAAACGCATGGTCTCACCACCAAAGATGATTCTCACCGGTAGGAGAACGCATGAGGTACTTACCTAAACCGGTAGGTCCCTGGGCAGCACCAATATTGGCCCCTAAGCGCATATCCCGCACCAGGAAGGTCATAGCCTGGGACTGGGAGGATTCAGCGTTAGTAGGACCGTAGAACTCAGAGGGATAGGCGGTGTTATTGAACCACACGTAGCAGGAGGCAATAAAGCCCATCAAAGAAAGGGCACCCAAACTGTAGGAAAGGTAAGCTTCACCAGACCAGACTAAAGCCCGTCGGGCCCAACCAAAGGGAGTGGTAAGAATGTGCCAAACCCCACCAGCGATACAAATAAGACCAACCCAGATATGGCCACCAATGATGTCTTCCATATTGTTGACCCCGATGATCCAGCCTTCGCCCCCAAAGGGAGAGCGCAGCAGATAACCGAAAATCACAGCAGGGTTGAGGGTGGGGTTGGTAATCACCCGCACGTCACCACCACCGGGGGCCCAGGTGTCGTAGACACCACCGAAGACACAAGCCTTCAGTACTAACAAGAGAGCACCACAACCCAGCAAGATGAGGTGATAACCAATGATGTTGGTCATCTGATTCTTATCTTTCCAGTCGTAGCCGAAGAAGGAAGAATACTCTTCTAAAATCTCAGGTCCGCGAAGGGCATGATAAACACCGCCCAAGCCAAGTACAGCTGAGGAAATCAGGTGCAACACACCCACAACAAAGTAGGGAAAAGTATTGATCACTTCACCACCGGGACCTACACCCCAACCCAAAGTAGCCAGGTGGGGTAGCAGGATAAAGCCCTGCTCATAAAGAGGCTTATCGGGGACAAAGTGGGCCACCTCAAAGAGAGTCATAGCCCCAGTCCAGAAGACAATCAGGCCAGCATGGGCGACGTGAGCACCCAGCAACTTACCAGACAAATTGATTAAGCGGGCGTTACCAGACCACCAAGCAAAGCCTGTGGAAGGTTGATCACGACCGGCAATAAAAGAATTACTAGAGAGCGTTACCACGGGGCAGTACCTCTTCGGGGAATACAAACTTCTCATGGGGCTGGTCGGTGGGTGCCATCCAGGCCCGAATACCTTCGTTCAACAAAATATTCTTGGTGTAGAAGGTCTCAAACTCAGGGTCTTCAGCCGCCCGAAGCTCCTGAGAAACAAAATCATAGGCCCGTAGGTTCAATCCCAAACCCACGACCCCTACCGCACTCATCCACAGTCCGGTCACCGGCACAAACAACATAAAGAAGTGCAGCCAGCGCTTGTTGGAAAAGGCAATACCAAAAATTTGAGACCAGAACCGATTGGCCGTCACCATCGAGTAGGTCTCTTCTGCCTGGGTAGGCTCAAAGGCGCGGAAGGTATTGGCATTCTCCCCGTCCTTGAACAGGGTGTTTTCTACCGTAGCACCGTGAATGGCGCACAGCAGCGCTCCCCCAGAATCCCAGCAACCCCCATCATGTGGAAGGGATTTAAGGTCCAGTTATGGAAGCCCTGGAAAAACAACAAAAAGCGAAAAATCGATGCCACCCCAAAGCTCGGTGCAAAGAACCAGCTCGACTGCCCCAGGGGATACATCAGAAATACGCTGACAAACACCGCAATTGGCCCCGAAAAGGCGATGGCGTTGTAGGGCCGTAGACCCACCAGACGGGCTACCTCAAACTGACGCAGCATGAAGCCAATCAGACCAAAGGCACCATGGAGAGCCACAAAACTCCACAAACCCCCAAT
The DNA here is from genome assembly GCA_041879365.1 of Nodosilinea sp. LVE1205-7. Lineage (GTDB taxonomy): Bacteria > Cyanobacteriota > Cyanobacteriia > Phormidesmidales > Phormidesmidaceae > Nodosilinea. Next base: position 1,749,635 of record CP089923.1, read on the forward strand.
CTGGCACCAGCGGACAAAGTCCCCCTGGGCTTCGGGTCCCCACAACAGCAGCAGGGCGTGACCCATGCTGTTAGCCGGGGTAGAAACCGATACGGTTAAAAAATTACAACCTTCCAGGTACGACGACGCCAGGCCGTGGGTGTACCAGGAGGTTACAAAGGTGGTACCGGTCAACCATCCCCCTACTGCCAGGTAGGCGCAGGGAAATAGCAAAATACCGGACCAACCAACAAATACAAAGCGATCGCGCTTAAGCCAGTCATCAAGGACGTCGAACCATCCTCGCTGGGCTTGCGGACGCCCCATTGCTATGGTCATGTCAAATCCTCTTTACCTTCATATGACATCCAGTCCATATAGGTTAGATTTTAATGGATCCAAATTGGAAACAAAAAATCAGGTCTCAGGGCAAGGTTTATAGGTATAAGTATTCCAGATATCAGAACCAGAGAGACGATTTATTTTCTCCCTAAATCTAACATTTGCCCGAGAATAACCTAATGGTCTCCGAAGCAGGGCTTCGGAAAATCTGTTGATTTCTCTTTATGATAAGGAGTGTTCCATTTTTTTACAATCTGATACGTAATCTCTCAGGCAAGAGAATTTTCTATCTCTACTATAAATTTACTCCATGATCTTTATCCCCGATTGCCTATGACTGCCTCCGAACCATCTGCTCAGCTCCAATGTTTAAGGCGTTCCATTTTAGGGGCTCGTCGTTTCAGTAATATTTTTTGGGCTCTGGTACTCAGCCTGGGGGGTATGGGTTTTTGGCTAGCTGGTCTTTCCAGCTATTTCCAGGTAAACCTACTGCGGTTTTCCGATCCCACCCAGTTGGTTTTCATTCCCCAGGGTATTGCCATGGGTTTTTATGGCCTGGCAGCTCTGATCATGGCTACCTACCTATGGTTAGTGATTGCCCTGAATGTTGGGGGAGGATACAACGAATTTGATAAGGTCAACAACCAGGTCAGAATCGTTCGCAACGGTTTTCTGGGTAAAAACCGTCGGATTGAGATCCAGCAGCCGCTGGAGGATATCACCGCCCTACGGGTGGATATCAAGGAGGGACTGAATCCCAGGCGAGCCCTCTATCTTCGCCTCAAGGGACGGGGCGATATTCCCCTGACTCGGGTAGGGCAACCCCTTCCCCTGTCGGAATTGGAAAATCAGGGGGCTGAGTTGGCCCGTTTTCTTCAGGTACCTTTAGAAGGGTTATAGTTTCTGTGATTGTCTATACTGAATGTCCCAGTATTGGAACCTGTCTCTTCCTTGAAATACTGTTGGGATTGTTTTGAAGTAGGAGATCCCTATTCGTGGCACTTAATATGCGTCTGTTGAGCTTGACTCTAGTTACCCTATTGGTTGTCTGGCTAGGGAGCTGCACCTCTGGCAGTCCCCTGAAAAGTAGCTCTGATCAGACTGGTCAGACTAGCGCTAGTTCTGGGCCAGCCCAATCAGTGGCTGCCACCAGTCCTGATCGCCCCAATGGAGGTTTACCGACTCTGGTGGGCACCGCTAAGGTCGAGCTCAAGGTGAAGGGATCGCCGATTGTGATTGAAGTCGATGGCTCTCAGGCACCAATTACCGCAGGCAATTTTGTCGATTTAGTCAATCGAGGGGTTTATAACGGCCTGGTCTTTCACCGGGTGGTTAGGGAGCCCCAGCCCTTTGTGGTCCAGGGAGGAGATCCCCAGAGTAAGGACCCTGCTTTCCCAGTGCAGCAGTTGGGTACAGGCAGTTTTATTGACCCCACCACCCAAGTACCCCGTTATATTCCCCTGGAAATTAAGCCCGCTGGAGCAGACCAGCCCATCTACAGTCGGACCTTTGAAGAAGCCAAGGTTAATCAGGCTCCAGCCCTCACCCATAAACGGGGGGCCGTGGCCATGGCTCGCTCCCAGTCCCCAGATTCAGCCTCTGCCCAGTTTTATATCACCCTGGCCGATCTACCCTTTCTGGATGGTAGTTATGCGGTGTTTGGCTATGTCACCCAGGGCATGGAGGTGGTAGATAAAATTCAACAGGGCGATCGCATTGAATCAGCCCGGGTGCTGGAGGGCCTTGATCACCTCAAAACCAAGTAGCCCTGGGGTTCTGGTGACCGGAGTGGGGCTGGTCACCAGTTTGGGTTACGGTTGTAGTCGTACCTGGCAACGATTACTGGTAGGCGAATCAGCTCTAACACTTCGGCAGCCTTTTGCCGACTTACCCTCCCTCCCTCTGGGCATGGTGGGCCAGGTTCCCGCCACTCTCATCGGTCTATTGCAGCCCGCCCTAACCGAGGCGATCGCCGATGCCCGTATCGACCTACCCTTACCCGACTGCGGCGTGGTGATTGGTTCTAGCCGGAGTTTCCAAGGCACCTGGGAGGAACTGGCCCGAGACTGGCTGGCCCATCACCATGCTCCGAATGCTTTAATCTGGCCAGGTAGCTTACCCGGCATGGCCGCCTCCCTAACGGCTCAAACCATTGGCAGTCACGGACCGGTGCAGGCCCCCATGGCCGCTTGCGCCACCGGTCTCTGGGCTATCTTCCAGGGCTGGGAGTTAATTCGGCGAGGACAGTGCGATCGGGTGTTGGTGGGAGCGGTGGAAGCTCCCCTGACCCCCCTCACCCTGGTTGGGTTTGAACGCCTAGGAGCCCTGGCTCGTCAGGGTTGCTATCCCTTTTCCGATCAGCGCCAAGGATTAGTTTTGGGGGAGGGAGCCGCCATCCTACTATTGGAGGCGGAGACAGCCCTGCACCATCGCCCTGGGGTCGAACCCTATGGTCGAATTGTGGCAGCGGGGTTAAGAGCCGATGCTCACCACCTGACCGCTCCCGATCCCCAGCAAACTGCCAGTCGATCAGCCCTACTAGCCTGTCTGGCCCAGGCCCAATGGGCCCCGGAGCAGATCGACTACGTTCATGCCCATGGTACTGGTACGGTTTCAAACGACAGTCACGAAGCCCAGCTAATTCGGGATGTCCTGCCTCATCAGCCCCCCCTGAGTTCTACCAAGGGGGCCACCGGCCATACCCTGGGAGCCTCGGGGGCGATCGGGATGGCCCTGGGTTGCCTGGCCCTTCGTCACCAGCAACTACCTCCTAACCCCCTGACTCGGGGTGAAGCCATCTACTCTGGCTTGATCACCCATAGCCGACCGGCTCTAATTCAGCGCCTACTTTGCCTGAGCTTTGGCTTTGGTGGACAAAATGCCGTGCTGGCTATGGAAAAATGCTAAGACCAGGGTAGGCGTTCTAGCTCACCCCTGCCCCCTGATCGGTGGCTACGGCTATAGTAGGGTATGAGTCTGCCCCATCAGCCATGCAAACATTTTTTAGCTCCGATCCAGTTCTAGAACAGCACCTTAACCGCGCCCTTGATCAACTTTGGATGGACTTTCCTACCCTGGCCCCGACCCAAATTGCGGTCACTTGGGTGGTTTACGATCCGCCCTACATCACTAATACCGGCGGTGCTTTGAGTGCCCTGGATTTTTGGCAACATCGGCCCCGGGGTGCCAGTTATCGCGGCATGGAGTTGATTTATCCCGCCAGTGTGGTGAAACTGTTTTATCTGGTGGCGGCTGAGGAATGGTTGGAGCAAGGCATGGTGAGCGCTTCAGCGGAACTGAACCGGGCTCTGCGAGACATGATTGTGGACTCCAGTAATGACGCCACCAGTCTAGTGATAGACCTGCTAACGGGCACCACCAGTGGCCCTGACTTACCTGCCGGTCCCTTTGCCACCTGGCAGCACCAGCGTAATCTTATTAATCGTTTCTTTCAGTCCCTGGGCTGGCCAGAATTGACCACGGTTAATCTGAACCAGAAAACCTGGGGAGACGGACCCTATGGACGGGAACGGGCCTTTCTGGGAGAAACCTACCAGAATCGCAACCGTTTGACCACCCATGGGGTAGCTCGGCTAATTCATAGTATTGCCGGAGGAGTAGCGGTATCAGCGGCCCGATCCCAGACCATGCTGGCGCTCATGGCCCGGGACCTGAAGGCACCGCGATCGCTCGGGGAGGAAGAAGACCAGATAAAGGGTTTTTTTGGGGCAGGGTTGCCGGTTGAGGCCGCCCTCTACTCCAAGGCTGGTTTTACCAGTCAGGTGCGCCATGATTCGGCCTATGTTGAAATCCCTGGCTACCACCCCTTTACCCTGGTGGCCTTTACCGAAGGCCGCGAACATGCTAAGCATCAGCATCTTTTACCAACCCTGGTGGAACTGCTGATTGAGCAGATCAAGGCGGAGTTGTAGGCAGGCGAGAAAGACTTAGGTTTTTTATATCCTTTGGTTAGATTGAGATTCTTATCTGGGGATGGGCATGCTGAAGGATAGTTTTGAAAATTTAGCCCTATGACTCCGCCGACCTGGAATCAGGTGCTTAGAGCTTTTCAGAAAATTTGGGGCTATGCCGACTTTCGTCCACCCCAGGGGGAAATTGTTAAGGCCCTCCTAGATCGCCAGGATCTGTTGGTGGTGTTACCCACTGGGGCAGGAAAATCTGTGTGTTTTCAGCTACCAGCGCTGATGCAATCAGGCCTAACCCTGGTGGTATCCCCCTTGCTGGCGCTGATCGAAAACCAGGTGCAGGAACTGCGGCAGAAAAACCTGCCAGCGGCGGCCCTCCATAGCGAAATGAGCCGCCAGCAGCGGCAACAAATTTTACAGACCTTGGATCAAGGCCAAATCAGACTCCTCTATCTCTCTCCCGAAACCCTTTTGAGTCCGCCAGTCTGGGAACGGCTGCAAAATCCTGATCTGGAGATTAATGGGTTAATCCTGGATGAAGCCCACTGTTTGGTGCAGTGGGGAGATAGTTTTCGTCCCGCCTATCAGCGCCTGGGGGCAGTACGCCAGGCGCTGGCCGCGGTTAGGCCCGATCGCCCAATTCCCCTGGCGGCCTTTACGGCCACCGCCGATCCCCAGGCCCAACAAGTTTTGCGCCGGGTACTGCAACTCCAATCCCCCCGATGCATTCAGGTTAATCCCCATCGTTCCAATCTGTACCTGGGGATCAAGCGGGTGATCAGCCCGGGGCATCGGCAGTTTCTCCTCGATCGCTACCTGCGCCACCACTCCCATCAATCGGGGTTAATTTACGTGCGTACCCGGCGTGATAGCGAAACCCTGGCCGCTCGGCTGGTAGCTCAGCACTATCGCACCGCCCCCTACCATGGTGGGCTGGGGGGCCGAGATCGTCGCCATATTGAAGGCAATTGGATGGATAATCAGTTGCAATTTGTAGTCTGTACCTCAGCCTTTGGCCTTGGTATTAACAAACCCTCTACCCGCTGGGTTTTTCACTACCAGGCACCCTCTACCTTAACGGAATACATTCAGGAGGTGGGGCGAGCTGGTCGAGATGGCAAGCGGGCAGAGGCCCTTACCCTGGTGAGTGAACCAACGGGGTGGATCGATCCCAGCGATCGCCAGCGGGCTAGATTCTTTAGGGATCAGACCCTGGACCTGCAGAAAAAAGCGCAGCAGTTGGTGAGCCAAATTCCCCCACGGGGGCGGTTAACCAGGTGAGTCAGCAGTTTAAACATGGCGCGATCGCCCTATCCTGGCTGCACAGCATAGGACGACTGGAGTGGTTGGATCCCTTTCACTATCAACTCCGTTCCTCATCCCCCCAGGCTCCAGGTTTAACCACCGTTGTCAGCCACCAACTGCACCAGTTTTTCCATAGCCGGGGCTGTCGCTGGCAATCCCTGCTTACCGCCTTTGGCTTTTCTGCCGCAGCCCAAAGTCTGGGGCGCTGCGGCCACTGCGATAACTGCGGTTCAGCCTAAGCTGTACACAGCCGATCAATTACCTGTTCAGCTGTAATCAATCGTTTTAAAACCACCTGACCAATCGCTTGCCGGATTACCTCTTCGGGTTTGACCTCCACCATCAGGACCGAGTCTTCTACCTGGTAAAGCCAGAGGACTTCCCCCTGCTCATTAATGGATAGATTCAGGCGGCGGATGTGGGGTCGTCGTTGCCAGGCTGCCTCATTCCACAAACCACCAAATTCCCAAACCCGTCCGGTCACCCAACCATCAGACAGAAAAAAGTATTTCACCGCTCACCTTAATTGCAAACCGAAGGTTACAGGCATTATGCCCTACCGTCGACCAAAGGCAACCCCGAGATGCTCTAACTACTTAACTCTGGCCAAAGCCATAGATAACTCCAACCGCTGATGACTTAAAATGCCACCATGCGTAATCTTTATTTTCTCCTTCCCGGTACGGACCGACGCTATAGCTGTGGCGGCCTATTTGCTGAACTTAAAACCCTGCAATTAGCTCAACAAATTTGCTCAGCGACTGTGGTCACCTATGCCCAGCGTGAACCCGATAGGCTGTTTTTGGATGACCTGCTGCAAAGCTCCAGTCTGGCAGACAGCATTTTTGTAGTGAGTTGGGGCTTCCATGTACCCAGGCTAGTGGGACGGTTGCGATCGCACCAGGTGGTCTACCATGCCCACAGCACTGGCTATGGTTTTACCCTACCTGCCGATGTGCCAATTATTACGGTCAGCCGCAACTCCCTGGCATACTGGGGTCAGCGTAGCCCCAATGGGCTGCTTTTTTATTTACCCAACTCCATTTCTGAGGACTTTACCAACCGCCACCAACCTCGGGATATTGACGTACTGGTGCAGACCCGTAAATCCTCAGAGTACCTGCTGCAAACCCTGGTGCCAGCCTTGCAGTCCCAGTGTCATTTGGTTTGCCTGGAGAGTTTTGTAGAAGACCTGGCTGGCTTATTTAACCGCAGTCGAGTTTATCTTTACGACTCCGCCGAATACTGGGCTTTGAGTGGAGTCAGCGAAGGCTTTGGCTTGCCCCCGATGGAGGCGATCGCCTGTGGCTGCCAGGTATTTTCCAGTCTTAACGGAGCCCTGGCCGATTACCTTGATCCAGGCTTTAACTGCCAGAAAATCGGTGTTTACTCTACTACTTACGATGTAGAGCGTATCCTTCGGGCCGTGCAGCATTACCCTCAGGCAGTCGCCTCCCTGGATCTCGAACCCTACCGGGATAGCCAGTTGATACCCCGGCTGCAGGTAATCCTGGAAGAACTCAACCATTTCTTTGATCATCGTTCTATCCATGGGGCCAACGTACCGGGTCTGGGAAAAACCCGAATGGCTCGGCTCAAGTTACAGCAGTGGGGCCAGAAGTTGGGCCGGAAACTAGGTCGTGGAGGTTAACCCCGCCCCCGCCCTCCCACAAGCTGGACCAGTCCCTTCCCCCAAAGGACCAGAATAGATTGCCAGGCGGGAATGTTTAGGGGGGCGGTTAGCCCAGCTTGTAGACCGGTAACAACAGCCCGCAAGGATTTACCCTGTTCCAGTTCCTGCCAGGCCCGACCGATAAGAAATTCTTGCATGTGATCGGTTGCCCTATGGGGAGGGGTGCTGCCTGCCGGCACCTCCGGCGGGCAACCCCGATCTAGATCGTCGCAGCCGGTGTGGTGCCGTTGCTGCTGAAAGACCTGGGCAATCTGATCAAAAAACTGGCGCTGGTCCGAGGCAATCCTGTGGGTCAGGGAGTGACTGTGGATGCGGTAGTAGTAGGCCACCTGGGGGCAGTAACCGACTCGATAGCTGTCCCCCAGGCGCAGTTGCAGATCGATGTCTTCAGCGGTGGTGAAATAGGGACGAAATCCTCCCAACTGCTGCAAAATTTGGGTACGCACCAGAAAGGTGCCCAGGTGGGTGCGGGTGATGCCGGTTCGTAACTCTTCGGTAATGTCGGTTTCCTGGTCGCCGCACTGAAACTGAATCAGGGGACGGCCCCGCCGGTCAATGGCGGCATAATTACCTGCCAGGGCCGCAAACTCCGGGTGTTGCCCTAACCAGGCAGTCTGGAACGCCAGGCGGTCTGGGGGATAGATATCGTCAGCATCGCAGCGACCGATGAAGGCCCCCCGCGCTAATCCCAGGCCGCTGTTAAGGGTATCAGCAATGGTACCCCGAGCCGTTACCAGGCGCAGTCGGGGATCCTGAATACTCTTTACCCGGCTAATGGAGCGATCGCGAGATTGGTTATCAATCACAATCACCTCCAGGGCCACTCGCTGGGATCGGAGTAGGGACCTCAGGGCCTGCTCTACAAAGGCCTCAGCATTCCGCATCGGCATTAAAATTGTGACCAGGGGTAAATTCATCGCAATTTTCCAACACTGCAACGGTAAAAAGCCAACCCCAATCCCTAATTCCAGCCCCCAGTTGATGGCTTTGACAGGGGGCCTAGTCCCCATTTAACCAGAGCCCGAATCAGCAGCTTCCAGCCTCCCCCGCTCCAGGGTAGGGCCAGGATAGCTTTGCCCCCATAGATGGCGGCGGTCCATTGCTGGTGGCTGTTAAAGGCCCACCACCCATACTGCAACATAAAGTGGTGCTGGGAGGAGCGATCGCCGGTGGGTCGCCAGGGTTGAGTGGCCTCGAATCGCCCCTCCAAACCCCGTCGTCGCCAGGCCGCCTCGCAGGCTAATCGTGCTTCTGCCCGCTGATCCCTGGGATTCCGCCCACTCACTGAATTGGTTAGTAGACGATACTGTAACAGGGTATCTGGCAAATTCGCCAGTTGACCGATTTCTCCCAGTTTTAACCACAGGTCCAGGTCATGGGCCGATCTCAGGCTGACATCGTAACCTCCCACTGCCTCCAGGGCCGATCTCCGCACCATGGCACAGGGGTGGCAAATGCTGCCGTGACCCGCCAGAGCCAGGGATTGAATTTCGCCATTGGTTTCTGGCAGCCGCAGACAGGTGAGATAGCGCCCTCGGTGATCAATCAGGTCATGGGCCCCACCCACACAGACATGGTCAGGGTGACTCTGGAGAAAGGCTGCCTGTAGGGCAAAGCGGTGGGGTAGGGCGATGTCATCGGCATCCATGATCGCGATCAACTCCCCTCGCGAGGCGGCCAGTAATTGATTACGGCTTTTCGACACACCCTGGTTGGGGTTACACCAGAGGCGTAGGCGTGGGTCCCGATCAACATAGCGCTGCAGAATAGCACGACTACCATCGGTGGATCCGTCATCTACTATCAAGCATTCAAAATTCTCCAGGGTTTGGACCAGGATACTCTCCAGGGTGGCGGCCAGGTAGGAAGCGGCATTGTACACCGCCAGATTAACGGAAATCAAAGGACTGGAACTCATGGGGTGGGGGTAGGGGTTTAACCAGGGCACTAATCAGCAGGGCCCAGCTTTGCTGGGACCAGGGTAGAATTCCCAAAGCCTTAAAGCCGTAAGCGATCGCGGCGGAGCGATCGCCACGATTAAAAAATAACCAACCATATTGGGTCACGGACCGGTGCCGCGATCGCCGATCCAGCGGTCGCCAGGGTTTGTTTTCCATAGTTAAACTAGTAATGCCCCGGCGCTGCCAAGCTCGCTCACATACCAGCTTTTGGAGTTGAAGATGTTCTAAATGCCTGCGATCGCTGATGGAGTTTGCATGCTGGCGGTATTGAATTAAGGGGTCAGATAGGTTTGCCAGCTGACCTATTTCTCCTAGTCGAAGAAATAGATCGAGATCCTCCGCTTGTGCCAGGGACTCATCATAACCACCAGCGTCGATAACGGCTTCCCGCCGCATCATCGCCGAAGAATTATTAATGCAGGTTTTGCCCACCAGTAAAGATGGTTGAATATCCCTATCCAGTTGAGGCTCTGGATGAACCCACAAATAACGCCCAGCTTCATCAATCCATTGTTGGGCGCTACCCACACAAACCACCTCTGGATGGTTAGCCAGAAAATCCACCTGGAGTTGCAGGCGTTCTGGCAAAGCAATATCATCGGCGTCCATAACCGCCAGTAACTCTCCCTTTGCCCTCGATAGCAGCTCATTACGAGCAGCTGCAATACCTCGGTGCTGACCAGATATAAAACTGAGCCGCCTATCCCGATTCAAATAATGACAAACCACCTGAGCCGTTCTGTCCCTAGAACCATCATCGATAATAATCAATTCAAAATCAGTCAATGTTTGCACTAAAATACTTTCGATAGCAAGGGCTATATAGCGTTGCGCGTTATAAGCTGTCATTAGTACAGAAACAATTGGCTGGTTCATAGCCCTACTGATATTTTTTCAGATAGTCATTAATAATAGCAATAAAATTATTAATTTGAAATTCTGGATCAAACTCTGGTCTTTGACTATTTTCGAAGGCTAGTCTAGATAGATTTGAATAGAATTTCGAATCGCTTTTAAGCGTTCTTATAGCTTCTACATAGGCTTCAAAATCCCTAGAGGAGTCAATTAAAACTCCCCCTAATCCGAGGGTATAATCAATTCCACCGACATTGGAAGCAATGACCGGAATACCATTAATATGGGCCTCTAAAATTACTCTGCCAAAGGTTTCTTTAAAGATAGAAGGAACTAAAAGAATATCTGTCACTTCGTAGATAGACCGAACATCCTCTTGATGTTCCCAAACTTCAACATTAGGGAGTAAGCGAGCTTCCTTAATAAAATATTCTTCGTTGCTTTTATAGGTAAACCAGTTTCCTTTAACAAAAAGAAATTGGACGTCTGGCATATTTTGAGCAACTTTAACAACTGTTTCTACACCTTTTTGCGGTACTGGATTTATAAAGGTCACATACTTTTTCTGATGATGCTGAACTTTGCACTTAGTGGGTTCGACGAAAGGTAAAACAAATCCATGATTTTGATCTGTAAGGCTCTTTAAAGATGACGCGATAAAGGGAGAATTTGGAATTATATTTAGTCCTGGAGGCAAGTATTCAGCACCTTCTATTATTTCAGCGACCCGAGCTATATAAAAACAGTGATATCCACGATTAAGAGCATGATTAAGTAGGGAACAGTTAATATCTACAAGTCCTAGAACGACTTGTGGGCGATAGTTAATTAATTTTTTTTCAAGCAAGCGAATCAGCTTTTTTCCATGGGTAAACTTACTAAGTATTCTCCAAACGGTATACCCTTGCTCTAAATCACGAAAAGCCGGTGGAAATAATCTTAGACTTTTAATTTTTGTCCACCAACTTTTGCTCCAACTAGAATTTTTAAGTGAGCTAGAACAAATTACTTCAACTTGCCAGTTTCTCCTATGAAGTTCACTAAGCAAATAGGCAGTTGATATCTCGCTACCACCAGAAACCTCAGGATAGAAGGACTGCTCAGTTACCAGGAGTAGCTTATACATGGAATTTATAACTTAGGTCAATGGCATCGAAATTGCGGCTTTAGTGCCTGATTCTCTGAGATAAAAATCCCTATTTATTCAGGCGAAGAACACAGGCTCCCTTCTCAGTAAAAATCTTCTCTACGGATGAAAATCTAAATTCTTTAACCCATAGTTCTAAAATTTTTTCTTCCATGGCCCGATTAGCATCATCCAACACAATAGTAGCGTTGTCACTTAACCTTTGAAAGAGGATTGGTAGGGCTGGATACCTGGATAAATCCTGAATAAAATAAGGAGGACCATCAATAATTAGAAAATCTATATTTTCATTTAGATATTCTTTGAGTTTATCTGTATCGTACCACAGCCATCTTTTACCCTGGATGTCAAAATTAATTAGTGGCGCGTGAATAACTCTGGCCACATCTTGGAGGTCATGAAGCTGAATGTTATCTTGAGACTTTTGACTAAATTCAGCTTCATGATCTAAAGATAGTACTTTACCTTGCCCTAGGGCTTTTAAGCGGTAACCAGTAATGATTGTCGATACACCACTACCAGCTTCCAATACGACTTTCGGTTTATGCTGATCAAGCAAGGATATTATTAATACAGCAAAGTCAGGAGAAATTGCCCAGTTTCGCATGCTGGGAAGCGGATGGTTAAATTTAATAAGCGAAAATATAGAAAATAGAGATTCTATTTGAGAATATTCTTTTCCTCTTTCCCCACTTTCATGGTTGAGCCTATCTATAATATTAACGCGATCTAAAAACGCATATTTTCTAATTCTTTTATAATACAAGAATTGCATTATAGCCAACGTAAAAAAGACTAAAATTAATAAAAAGTGCATCATAAAATTAGGAAAAAATAGATAGACAAAATCAAGAATTAGTAAATATAGGATGCTCAGTAATAATAGGGATATCCCTAGTTTTACGCTGTTGGTAGTGATGATATTCACTTTAATAGACCTCTCCCGATCGTGTTTTTGCACTAGTTAGAACCCTGATGACGTATCTAATTTGTTAATTTATCGCTTCGTGATCAGAGGCTAGATGGTTAGTAGTTTGACATCAATAATCTAGATTTGGTAGGTCAGATATTCTAATTTTTCTGAAAGAATATTTAGATTTTAGATTAGATTGACTATGTAATTATTCTTCTACTAATGCATTCATGGCTATAGCTATATAAACAGATCAATATTTTCCTGTGAGTTGGTTATCATCGCTAGGGTATATCCTCTGAAATGGGTTGTCACTCATGGGTCCGGCCAGCTTTTAATGTATATTTTCCTGTGATTTTTCTTGGGTTCAGTCTGGACAGGTTTCATCCGTCTAGCAAGAACTATAGAATAGACTTGGATAGTTTATTTTATGTCTTATATTTTACTCCTAAGATATCGTCCATTTCCTTTTTTGATAAAGTAATCCGCGATTTACGACTTCATGACTGGAAACATCAAAGGACAGGGAATCATAGGCGTCTAATGAATAGAGAGTGCCGTCCTTGAGAGCGACTTTGGCCGTATAGGAGCCCCTTAATAGAGCTAGGGGCAGGCAATGAAGACGCAGTTCATACTTCCCTGCTGAAACCTTGAAGGTTTTACCGTCATACTCCTGACTGACATGAATCATTAGACTGTTGTCCTGGGCAGGCTGATAAATATAGAGATAAAGCCCTAACCGATCGATTTGTCTAGAGACATTACAAGCGACACAAAAACTGACCTCTTCGCCGCTGGCGGGTAAATCAATGATGGTGTTCTGACTATTTCTAAAATAAACTCCGGTAATGCTTACGCCAGAGGACTGTGGTTCTTCCTTGGCCGTAGGGAAAAAGGGCAGACCTGGAGAGGTGTTGCCAACTGTAATCAAGTCCAGATCGTACTTGTCCATAATTGATCGGGCATCACCATAGGCCTTCACCTCCCCCCTAGATAAATACAGAGCCTTTGTGCAGATATTTAGTATGCCCTGGAAGAAATGACTAATCACGATAAAGGATGTGCCCTGGGCTCGCAAGTCATGGAGAGCCCGATCGCACTTTAATCGAAACCGAATATCTCCCACCGCTAGGACTTCGTCAATTAAAAGGATGTCTGGATTAGTATAAATGGCGCAGGCAAACCCTAAACGGGCCGCCATGCCAGAGCTATAGCTATGAACAGGAGACTCGATCGCCTCACCAACTTCTGCAAATTCGACAACCGCATCATAGCGTTGATCGATTTCTGTTTTAGACAGACCTAGAATCGCCATATTGGCATAGATATTTTCCCTGCCGGTGAGCACTGGGTTAAACCCCGCTCCCAAGGCAATTAAGGGAGCAACACGACCGCGAATTTGGACATTACCAGTATCAGGTCTAATGAGACCACTGATAATTCTTAATAAGGTTGTCTTGCCGCTGCCGTTAGCACCAACTAAACCTAAGGCTTCGCCTCGACGCAACGTTAAGTTAACATCTCTCAATGCCCAAAACTCACCAGGTCGCAAGAAATCGCATTCTTGTCGCAGGCTGAGTACCTCTAAACCAATATCTTGAACTCCGTAAACTAGCGAACGCTTGAGACTACGACAAAACTTCTTTGAGACGTTACTCAGGCAAAGTACCAGGTCGTCTTCTAACCCTGGGTTATCAGTTGATTCAGTTGTGGCTTTAGTCATTATCTAAAAACAATACACCAGCAAACTGAGAAGGTAGTAGATGCAGTTATGGGTAACTCAGCATTCCTAAGAATGACGACTCGTGGGGGATCTGAGTTATCTTCATATTACTGCGTTGGGAAGTCAGATCATATAACTTGGACCAGAACGGGTAGCACAGAGTTGATCGGTGCCAGTAAAGGCTGGGCAAGTATTCTGATTTACTTCCGTGCCGTCAAATGTAGCTATGGCCGTGGACTAAGGGTATTTTCCGTGTCTAATTTACCCCCTTCTCCTTTAAGGAGAAGGGGGTGGATGGCTTAGGGGAGCTTGTCTCAGAAAGCCTGGTTGCCCTAGGCTACTAACAATTGCCGCAGGACGTAGGGCAAAATCCCCCCATTCCGGAAGTATTCCACTTCATCCAGGGTATCGATGCGGCAGAGTAAGGGCACCTCGGTGATTTCAGAATCCCGATGAATTCGCAAAGTCAGGGTCATAGCCGGTTGAATACCACCCTTGAGGCCCACTACGTCGAAGGTTTCTGACCCCTCCAGTTGCAGCAGGTGGCGGTGGCTACCCGGCAGAAACTGCAAGGGCAAAACCCCCATGCCCACCAGGTTAGACCGATGGATCCGCTCAAAACTTTCTGCAATGACTGCCCTTACCCCCAGCAGGCGTGTCCCCTTGGCGGCCCAGTCGCGGGAAGAGCCAGTGCCGTATTCCTTACCGGCAATCACCACCAGGGGTATCCCTTCTGTCTCGTACTGAATGGCGGCATCGTAGATGGAAAGAACCTCCCCCGACGGCTGGTGCCTGGTAACCCCGCCGGAGGAACCGGGCACCATTTCATTCTTCAAGCGAATATTGGCGAAGGTTCCGCGCATCATGACCTCATGGTTGCCTCGCCGGGATCCGTAGGAATTAAAGTCGGCGGATTCCACCTGGTGGTCGGTCAGGTAGGTGCCCGCTGGACTGTTAGCCTTAATTGAACCAGCGGGAGAAATATGGTCTGTAGTAATGCTATCCCCCAAAATGGCCAGGGGTCTAGCTGCCAGAATGTCGGTAAAGGCTTGACCATTAACCGTGGCGGCCATGCCCACGAAATAGGGTGGGTTTTGTACGTAGGTGCTGCTACCCTGCCAGGGATAGGTTTTGCTTTCTACGGGAACAATTTCCTGCCAGCGATCGGTTCCTGTAAACACGTTACTGTAGCGGCTGCGGAACATCTCTGGGGTTAAGGCGGCGGCCATCACCGTTTGAATCTCCTGGGTGGAGGGCCAGATGTCCTTGAGATAAACTGGACGGCCAGATTGATCCTGGCCCAGGGGATCGGTCTTGAGATCGATGGTTAGACTACCGGCGATCGCATAGGCCACTACCAGGGGTGGCGATGCCAGGTAATTAGCCTTGGTATGGGGGCTGACCCGGCCTTCAAAGTTACGGTTACCCGAGAGTACGGCACCCACCACCAGATCCTGGGCGTCGATGGCGGCGGCGATCGCCTCCGGTAGGGGGCCAGAGTTACCAATACAGGTGGTACAGCCATAGCCCACCAGGTTAAAACCGAGGGCATCTAAATCGGTTTGCAGCCCGGCCTGGTTTAGATAGTCGGAAACCACCTGACTACCAGGGGCCAGAGAGGTTTTCACCCAGGGTTTAACCGTCAAACCCTGTTGACGGGCCTTACGGGCCAGCAGACCAGCAGCGATCATCACCGAGGGATTTGAGGTATTGGTGCAACTGGTAATGGCGGCAATCACCACGTCTCCATCGGTGAGCTGATAGGTCGTACCCACTACGGGCGTAGATCGCTTGTCGCCATAGTTTCTACCACTAAAACCAGGGAAATCGACTGTTTAAACTGGCTGGCTATGTCCTTCAGGCAAACCCGGTCCTGGGGACGTTTGGGTCCGGCCAGGGAGGTTTCGATGGTACCCAGATCAAGGCTAAGACTGTCGGTAAAAATGGGATCGGGGCCGCCGCGTCCCGCCATAGACCCTGGGCCTTGGCGTAGGCCTCCACCAGGGCAATGCGCTCTGGATCGCGACCAGAAAACTTTAAATACTGGATGGTTTCTCCATCAATGGGGAAGAACCCGCAGGTCGCCCCATACTCTGGAGCCATATTGGCAATGGTGGCGCGATCGGCAAGGCTGAGGTGATCTAAGCCTTCGCCATAAAATTCTACAAACTTACCTACCACCCCCTTCTGACGGAGCATCTGCACGATGGTGAGCACCAGATCGGTGGCCGTAGCTCCTTCGGGTAACTGCCCTGTTAGTTTGAAGCCCACCACCTCAGGGATCAGCATAGAAATAGGCTGCCCTAACATGGCGGCCTCCGCCTCGATGCCGCCAACGCCCCAGCCCAGCACCGCCAGGCCGTTGATCATGGTGGTATGACTATCGGTACCCACCAGGGTGTCGGGGTAAGCCAGGGTCTCCCCATTCAAGTCCCGGGTCCACACCACCTGGGCCAGGTACTCCAGGTTTACCTGGTGGCAGATACCCGTCCCCGGAGGAACGACCCGAAAGTTGTCAAAGGCACTCTGACCCCAGCGTAGAAAGGCGTAGCGCTCGTGGTTACGTTCAAACTCTTTATCAACATTTTCGCCAAAAGCCGAACTATTACCAAAGGCGTCTACCATCACAGAGTGATCAATGACCAGATCAACTGGCGAAAGGGGATTAATCTGATCGGGGTTACCGCCAAGATTGACCATGGCATCTCGCATGGCTGCCAAATCTACCACTGCTGGTACCCCGGTAAAGTCCTGCATCAGCACCCGGGCAGGACGATAGGCAATCTCTCGGGAGGAGGTCTGGGTTTGTAGCCAGGTAGCCACCGCCTGCACGTCGGTAGCCGTCACCGATCGCCCATCTTCGTAGCGCAGTAGATTCTCCAGCAGTACCTTCAGGCTAAAGGGCAACCGGCTAATATCTCCTAGGGTTTTAGCGGCCTCTGGCAAGCTGTAAATCACGTAGGTTTTATCGGCCAGGGTCAGGTGGGTTTTGGCATTAAAACTATTCACAATCATTCTCCGGTGGCAACATGGTTGGGCTCTAAATACCTGTTGGGTAGCGATCCTGTCTGGGCGGCTAGGGAACTTTCAGTAGCGCTAATCAATCACTGCCCGATCCCTGGAAGTCTGGATATTTAACCGGAATGACCAACCTGAGAGTGCTTTAGCTACCTACAGATACCCTGTTCCGTACTCTCTGAACCCTGAGATTTTACTGCTTTCCCGTCTAATTACTGTAAACTCGGTGGCCAAAATCGCCTGTAGAAATTAAATTTATTTCTACTTAATCCAATTCTACAAATATCATTAATATTGTTTATTACTTTTCCCGGTCGGGAAATCTTCTGATCAAGAAAAGAAAAATCAATGATTACCGTTGATTCTCCAGCCCTAGGTTCTACCTGGTTACCTGAGGTTTAATTTAGAGGTTTAGTCACCTTAGGATTGAGTTGGTCAGGGGTAGGGAATCGGAGGTAAATGTCCTCCCCAGGGGTTTCTTAATGCAGTGTCCGTTTTGTCAGCACCCTCATAACCGCGTTCTAGAGTCCCGTTCCGCTGAGTCGGGGCGTAGCATCCGGCGACGGCGAGAATGCCTCAGTTGCGATCGCCGTTTTACCACCTACGAACGTATTGAATACATACCCATCACGGTTATTAAACGTAGCCAGGAACAGGAACTGTTTAACCGGTCCAAGTTACTCCAGGGGATTGTCCGCGCCTGCGAGAAAAGTCCTGTTCCTGGTCCGGTGATTGAAGCCATGGTTGATGATATCGAAGCCGAGTTACAGCAGCGCAGCAACCGGGAAGTTACCAGTGCCGAAATTGGTGAGATTGTACTGGCCAAACTGGAACCCATTAGCGAGGTAGCCTTTATTCGCTTCGCCTCTGTATATCGCCAATTTCAAGGGATTCGAGACTTTGTTGAAACCTTGAAAAAACTTCAGGGTGATCCCCTGCTGACGGAGGGGGAAAGCTCCGGTAATGGCCAGGCCCCCCACTACCAGGATGTGTCCCTCACGCCCTGAGGGTTGAGCCCATGCCAGGTTTTTCTGATCACAGCATAGGGCTGCAGGCCGCCAGATTGGGTGCAATAGCTGATTTACTTGAATCTTCGCCCAGGCTATTCAACAAGTCGGCCTAATCAGCTATAATTTTAACTCTGTGGGTTTATCGGGCTAACTTGAAGCAGTGGGATAGGTGACTATCACATTAACTTCTAACTATAACTGAATCGGTAGTTTTGGATTTTGGCATAGAAACCGCAGTATTTAACGGAGAAAATCATAGGGAAACACAGCATGCTCAATCAGGACGTAAAGAACGTTGGAATCGGGTTTACGCACGAAGATTTTGCCGCACTTCTGGATAAATACGACTATCACTTCAACCCAGGAGATACGGTCACTGGCACTGTGTTTAGCCTTGAACCCAGGGGAGCCCTGATTGATATTGGTGCCAAGACTGCCGCTTTCCTGCCCATTCAGGAGATGTCCATTAATCGGGTTGATAACCCTGAAGAAGTTCTGAGATCGAACGAAACCCGAGAATTCTTTATTTTGACCGATGAAAATGAAGATGGTCAGCTCACCCTCTCCATTCGCCGCATTGAGTACATGCGCGCCTGGGAACGAGTTCGTCAACTAAAGCAGGAAGACGCTACCGTTCGTTCTGGTGTATTTGCCACTAACCGGGGTGGTGCCCTGGTACGGATTGAAGGATTGCGTGGGTTTATTCCCGGATCCCATATCAGTACTCGCAAGCCTAAGGAAGACCTGGTGGGGGAAGAATTACCCCTCAAGTTTTTAGAAGTTGATGAAGAGCGTAATCGTCTAGTGCTCAGTCATCGGCGCGCCCTGGTGGAACGTAAAATGAATGGTCTACAGGTGGGTGAAGTGGTACTGGGGGCCGTGCGGGGATTGAAGCCCTACGGTGCTTTTATCGACATTGGTGGTGTCAGCGGTCTACTGCACATTTCTGAAATTTCCCACGACCACATTGACACACCCCATAGTGTGTTAAACGTTAACGACGAAATTAAGGTGATGATTATCGACCTTGATGCCGAGCGGGGTCGTATTTCCCTTTCCACCAAGCAGCTTGAGCCTGAACCAGGGGATATGGTTAGAAATCCCGATCTGGTTTATGACAAAGCTGAGGAAATGGCTGCTAAGTATCGTGAACAGTTACGTAAGCAGTCTGCTGAGAAGACCGCTGATGACTTAGAGGTCGATGGTGACAGTGGCGATGTCTACGACGATAGTGAAGTCGCCCTTGCCGTCGAACTAATTTGCGGGTTCAGGGTTCTATCCTGTCGGGTATCCAGGCGGTTATCTTCGATAAGGATGGGACTCTGGCTGATTCTAGGAATTTTTTACGGCAGTTAGGTCAGCTTCGTGCCGATTTATCTTTTGATGCCCTAGAGATCAAAGGTATTGTTCTGAATCAGGCCTCTCAGCAAGAGCTCTACGGGATTTTGGGAATGGCTGGGAAGCTTGATCCTGATGGGTTATTAGCCACCGGTAGTCGTCATGCCAACCAGACGGCTACCGCTGAGTGGATGGTTAAAGTTGGTGGTCCTGGAGATCAAGTTGATCAGTGGGTTGCCAATATTTTTCAGGCCGCCGATCGCCAGTTGCCGCCCAAGACTGGTGCCACCCCTCCCTTTCAAGGTACGGCGGATCTACTCCGACGACTAAGCGAGAGTTCCCTGAAAGTCGGGGTGCTTTCCTCCGATAGTCCAGCTCACCTCCAGGATTTTCTTGAGTTTTACCATCTAACAAGCTGGCTAGATGGCTGGCGAGGTACGGAAAAAGAAGATCCAGCGAAACCCGATCCTGCCCTCTTCTATCAACTTTGTAATGCCCTCCAGGTGCAGCCCCAAGCCACTGTTATTGTGGGGGATAGCTGGGTTGACCTGAGGTTGGCGGAGAGAGCAGAGGCGGCGGCCTTTATTTCTGTCTCTGAGGCCTGGGGAAGATCGCCAGTGCCAGGGGGGCGTTGGGTAATCCAATCCTGGCAAGATCTCTCAGTAGTTTCAGACGGTCTTTAGCGCTTTCTCTTGCTCCATAACCCCGGCTTCTAAATCTTTAAAGCTCCAGCAGTTCTCGTTCAAAGGCCACCTGTGCCCTATTGGTGCGTCCACCTAAATAAAGTTTATTCCCCTCTATTAGGGCCCAGACCTGGGAGTGGGAAACATAACTCATGATCACCCCTGCCATTAAAAATCCAAAGCCTGCGTATACCAGAGGAATACCGGGATCAGCCTTAATTTGTAAGCCCGTACTGCCTACCACATCCACCAGGGCCAGGGTGATTCCATTCACCTCAGTGGCCATGCCCGATCGCAGCGTCGCGATTAACTGGCCGGCCTGGCTATAAATCAACACTGCGCCTTGTAGATCCTGCGCCAGTAGGGTAACCCCAGTACTCAGGTCCGGTTTGGTGGGTACCCAGGTACCCCAGAAACCAGATCCTTCCTTTTCTAAACGTCGCATTGGTAGTTGTAATACCGGGCTGTTATTCAGCTTTACCTGTACTGCGCCAATGCCCCAATCAGCCTGATAAAGGCTTACGCCTCGATAGTGTAGGGGATGGTTAACGGAAATTGTACGGCGGGTGACTTCGGCACCTGTTTGATCTATGACGGAAAGATCGGAATAAAATTGGTCGATGGCCCCGGCTGAAGTGTAATCAATCCAGAAGCGGTTAACCCGCACTGACCAGTCTTTGGGAATTTGGGCAGCAGACCAGGGACCGGCGCTAAAAATATTCTGAATTTGAAAGGTTTCACCGCTGATGGCCAGTTCCTGGGCAAAAAAGCCGGTCATGGCTCCCCAAATGGACCCCAGTAAAATTAATAGCATGCTGGCATGTACCACAATCGGGCCAATCCGACCCACCAGTCCTTTGCGCCCGTAGAGGCTGCCATCCTGTTGGAAAACTCGATAGCGGCGCTGCAATAGGCTGGTTTCTAGAAGGGATAAATCTATGGAACTGAGTTCCGTACTTAGGGCCAACTTTTCGAATTGCCTGGCCTTGGTGTAGTACTGCCAACGCTGGGCCGCCCCTAGAGCGGGAAACTGGCGGGTGAAGGTACAGGCGGTAAGACTGGACCCAAATAAAATTAGCAGGGTTAAAAACCACCAGGTGCGATAAACATGGTCGAGGCCTACCGTTAGAATCATCCTCCAGGTTAGGAAACCCAATAGGGCTGGAGATTGGGGATAGTTGGTTTGATAAAAGGAGAGGCTCTGTCCCTGCTCGATTAGGGTTCCCGTCGTACTGGCCAGGGCAATCACCAGCAGTAGGGCGATCGCCAATCTCAGGTCGGCTAGCAGAGGTAGCAGGTCTTGCCGCAGGTAACGGGTTAGGGCTGGCCGTAAGCCTGATGGGGGAACCTGGGAAGAACTCATGGTAAGGATCGGGATAAGTCGGGCAGTATCATAGAGGTTTAATCCTGAGAAACCTAGGCCAGGGCCAGGGGCAGCAACCGATTTAGCAGGGAAAATAGTCCAAAAACTAACAGAATGACCCCACTGGTAGGAGTAATCCAGCCTGACCACTGGCGTAATTCTAGCAATCGCTTGAGGCCCGTGGTAAAGGTACCAGCCAGCACTAGAGGTAAGACGTAACCAATTGCATAGGCGAGTAACAGGCCACCCCCCAGCAGAGGTTTTTGGCTGGCCGATACCCAGGCCAGTAAGGTGGCTAAGACAGGGGTGCTACAGGGGGATGCCACGATACCAAAGGTTAAACCCAGCCCATAGGCCTTTAACCAGGTGGGTAGGGCCCAATTTTCTAGATCAACCCCGGCCCCTACCGGAAAACTCAGCGGTAGCAGCCCCAATAAATTCAGCCCCATGACAATGGCGAGCAGGCTAACGGCAATCGGTAGGCCGATCGCCACCTGACCATAAACATAGCCAAACAAGCCCGCCACCAGGCCCAAGATCGCCAGGGTGGTGGCCAACCCTAGCCCAAACCCTATAGACCGTAGGGTCGCCTCCTGGCGATTCACCGGCTCGTAGCCGCCCATATAACCCACCATAATCGGCAACATCGATAGCAGGCAGGGAGAGAGGCTGGTCAATAGGCCCGCTAAACCCACCACCACCAGGGTCAGGGGAGACAGGTGGGTGAGTTGGTGATTAACCAGATCGGTGGCCCACTGGCTAAGTTGATACAGCCATAACTGTAAATTCTCCAAAATCGTCCATCTCCCAGGTGATACCCTACTATTTTAGGGCTTTCTTGAAACTCCCAGAGAATCTGGGTTGCCGACTTCCCCTTGGGCTGCCATTAGCCCCGGACCGCAGGGGTAGTTAAGATTGGGAAACCCGCAGCCTCTCTCCCCATAGCTATGGTTGTTACCCCTCTGCCTTCCTCCTCTAGCTTTAAAAGCTCCAGTCCTTCCTGCGAGCCCGAGTCGGTCAAGCCGTCCACGACTACGCCATGATCGAGAGGGGCGATCGCATCATGGTTTGCCTGTCTGGCGGTAAGGACTCCTATACCCTACTGGATTTGCTCCTACATTTGCAGCGCCACGCCCCCATTCAGTTTGACTTGCTGGCGGTCAACCTGGATCAAAAACAGCCAGGGTTTCCCGCCGATGTGCTACCCACCTACCTGGAGGCGGTGGGAGTCCCCTATCGGATTGTGGAGCAAGATACCTACAGCACCGTTAAGCGGGTGATTCCAGAGGGTAAAACCCTATGTGGGCTCTGTTCTCGCCTGCGTCGGGGGATTCTTTACCGGGTGGCGGCGGAGGAAGGGGCCACTAAAATTGCCCTGGGCCATCACCGTGACGATATTGTCGAAACTCTATTTCTAAACCTGTTCCACGGGGGGCGGCTAAAGGCTATGCCCCCCAAACTACTGACTAACGATCGCCGCCACATAGTGATTCGGCCCCTGGCCTACTGCTCAGAGAAGGATATTGCCCGCTATGCTCGCTATCGAGAATTTCCTCTGATTCCCTGTAGTCTCTGTGGGTCCCAACCCAATCTACAGCGGGTCCAGATCAAGCAAATGCTCCAGGATTGGGAAAGACAGTGGCCGGGCCGCACCGACAGCCTATTCCGCGGTTTACAGAACATCGATGCCTCCCAACTGGCGGATCGTCAGCTATTCGATTTTCTGGCCCTGGATTCGGCCCGCCTGCCCCGCCATGAGCATGGGGCCGGATCGGAAGCCCCCATGCCAGAGGAGGATCTGGAGGACCCGCTGTGGTAAAAACTAACGCTGCCAGAATCTTAGACCGCCTTAACCTGCCTTACCAGATGCTTACCTACCCCGTTGACCCGGAGGATTTAAGGGCTGAGATTACCGCCAACAAACTGGGTTTGCCTCCCCAGCAGGTGTTCAAAACCCTTATTCTCAGAGGTTCTGACCAGGGAGTCTGCCTGGCGGCGATTGGCTCCCATAGCCAGCTAGATTTAAGGGCCCTGGCCCGGCTCAGGGGCGATCGCCGGATTCAGCCCGTACCACTCCATCAGGTTCAGCCCCTAACTGGCTATATCAGAGGCGGGGTAACCGCCCTGGGCACCCGTAAGATCTACCCGGTGTACGCCGATGAGAGCATTACCAATTTTGATCAAATTGCCGTGTCGGCGGGCAAGCGAGGACTGATGCTGTGGTTATCGCCCCAGGACTATCTCATGGCCACCAGCGCCACTCTGGCCGCCATTACCCAGAAAGACGCCTGAATCTATGAACCTGAGTCGACAAAAACTTGGCCAGCCCTGACCTAGCTCTTAATTACCTGGAACCAGGGCTATATTGGGTAAAAAGCTGCTTTAGCTTACCGGCCTCAAGGGCTGCACTGTGGTCTCGGGCTACCCGTTGGGCTCCCGCCTGGCCCAGCTGGGTCAGGGTCTCTGTCGGGGTGTGAATCACCTTGGCCATAGCCTGGGCTAACTGCTCGGCTGATCCGGCGGGCACCAGCCAGCCACAGACCCCAGGTTCTACCAACTCAGCCATACCGGCAATGTAAGTAGCCAAAACCGGTCGTCCCAGGGCCAGGGACTCCATTACCACCACCGGTAAACCCTCGGCAAAGCTGGGCACCACCATCACCTGGGCCCTGAGAATATGCTCCTGTACCTGGGCATTGGTAGCCCAGCCAGTAATTTCGATATAGTCGTGCAGCTTTAGTTGGGCAATCAGGGCTTCGATCTCCGATCGCAGGGGGCCGTCTCCCACCAACACCACCTTAAAGGTCTGTTGCTGATTGGCCAGAAGACTCACGGCCTCCAGCAAAATCAAGTGGCCTTTTTGCTCACTAATGCGCCCCACACAGACAAACACCGGGGTCGAGGGCAGGGGGGTTGGGGGTTGGGCTAAAAATAGGCGATCTACCCCACAGTGAATGATATGAATTTTAGACCAGTGTTGGTAGGAGCACCAACGCAACAGTTGACTTCTAGTGAAGGAGGAAATAGCTACCACAAAGGCGGCACGGGTAATTTTCTCCCCAGGGCGATCGCCTCTGGCTGATCAAATTCGTGGGGTCCATGGACCGTAAAACTATAGCTAGGCCCTCCCAAACTGTGGCAGAGCATCGCCACCGCCGTGGCATTAGTGGCAAAGTGGCAGTGTACATGGGTAATGCCAGCCTCCTGCAGCCATGGCAGCAGCACACAGGCCTCCGCCAGGTAGGCCAGGTTGACCCCCAGGCCCCAATTGGATCGGCGAGCCAGGCTCAGGGTCAGTCCCAGGGTGCGCAGCCAGCGCCGGGGACGGGTACAAAAGGTTTTGACCAGGCCCAGCCCCAACCTGGCTATGCCCTCGGTCAGAATAAAGCGAGTTTTAGTTAGCTCCTGTTGATCACCCTGATCGGTAATGGTTAACTCTGGGTAGCGAATGGAAAAGCGACTTACCCCCACTCCCTGGGCTTCTAACTCTAAAATCTCTCGCCGAATAAAGGTACAACTGGCGTAGGGATGCTGGTTCATTAAGTAGGCAAGTTTCATAAAAAATATAGATATAAAAATGGATTAATTCACTTTATGTTCAAGAATACCCTACCGCTAGAGATTATCAGCCCCAGGGAACCGTTTAGAATTGACGGCGGTAAATAATCAGACTGGTGAGACTGAGCAACATGGCGGTATAGGCCAGGGCGTAGAGTCCATGGCTAATTAATACAGACCCCTGGGGCATCACCTCGGGGCCATAGACCGCCAGATTACGTAAGTTGAGGCGTTCCAAATCGGGTAAGACCAGATATAAAAAATTACTGATGCGGGTTAAGCCAGGGTCCTGGCTCAACCTGGCCAGGTTAACCAGATGCTGACTCAGGTGACCCATTAGGTAAACCGCCAGGCCCATTAACATGGCCAGTAAAGAACTGGTAAAACTACCAAAAAATAGAGCGATCGCCGCCAGAAGAATGGCCTCCAGGGCGGTAAATCCGATCGCCCACAGCAAACTACTGAGGGCAAAGGTTATCCCCTGCAAGATCAGCAGTAGTAGTAACACTAACCCCAGGGCTCCCACCAGCAACACCAGTACCATGGCCAACCCCAGGTGTTTACCCACCACCCATTCGGCCCGACTGACTGGCTTGGTGAGTACCACCAGAATAGTGCGTTTATCCACTTCCCGGTTAATCAGCCCCGAGCCAACCAATAGGGCAACCAGTCCACTCAACCAGTGGATCGCCGCCAATCCTAAATCCAGAAATATCTTATGCTCTGTGCCAGCAGCAATGGGCGGTAAGAGTACGGCAGCGGCCACCATTAGCAGGGTAAATAAAGCTACCAGGTAGAGCAGGCGATCGCGCAGAATCTCGAGATAAACATTGCCAGCAACCGCCAAAATTCGAGGTAAACCAGTTTTAGCCATGGGTCTGGGCAGGGGGAGGAGGACCAGGGTGGGAGGGCGTTTCTAGATCACAGACAACTTTAGCCCAACGGGAAGGGGTTGATAGGGCCGGATCCCCATCGCTGGCGGGCTTAATCACGGGCATCAGCGCACAGGATCTTTCCAGATAGTAACTGGTTGGGTTAGCCGTTGGCCCGGTCCAGATCGCCAGAATTTTTAATTCATAGCCATCTCCCTGGGACACCGGTTGAGATAGTTGGATCTGCCAGAGTTGATCCTCTGGCAATGGCTGGGGCTGGCTGTGGAGTTGGGCCTGAAGGGTTTGCTGGTGGCCTTCGCTGTTTAAGAGCCACCGTTCTACGGCAGACCAGGGTTGACCATCGGTTTGATCACTAATAAATGTCCCCGCCTTGATTAAATGGGCAATACCAGCAGATGGGGGAACCGATTGTCCGGGTAGGCGGTAAACAAAATTACTGGTGTTAAAGCGATCAGCCGCCAAACTAGGGTAGTCTTTTAACCAGCTTTGAATACGAAAGTGGAATTGTATCCAACTACTGAACAAAAGACTGAGCAAAAACAATAGGACTAACCGTTGTCGCACCAGGGGAGGAGGACCTTTGACCTGAAGATCCCAGGTCAGCACTTCGGGTACCGCTGCGACACAGAAGGAAATTAAGGGCCAGCAAACCAGAGCGGTTTGTAGCCACGAGCCCTGCCAGGAGCCAAACAAAAACAGGCAGAGAATTCCCCCTGACACCCAGGGGGCAATGGTCAGACCAAAGGGCTTAATATGGCTGTGCTCTACGGCCCAGCCCAAACCTATGGCTAGAAAGATCCAGCTACCGCTGGCTAACAATCCCACGGTAAATCCACTAGCCCCCAGTAACCGCCCCAGCAGAGACATTAACCAGGAAAAAATACTTAAATATAGAATGGTCTGCCAGGAAAAGTAGCGATCTGGCAGGAGGAAGGACTTAAGGGCTGTAAGGGTCTGGCCTAACCACTTCATGGGGCTACCTGGAGGGCTAATCGAAGCATTAATAGAAGCAGAATAGCCGTAAAACTAAAGGCATTAGCGTGTAGTACGGCCAGGGCATGGGAGGATTTTTCCAATCCGCCCTCAGGCTTTTGGGGTTGGGGTCGCGGATAAAAACGGCGTTGGGTTTTGGCTTGGGGCTCAACCGCAGGCAGGACGCCCAACAAGCGGGTCAGGGCGTTTAGCCCCTGTAACTTTACCCAGTAGGTGAGAAAGAAAACTCCCATTGCCGTCATCACCACCATCATCGGGAGATTGGGCGACAACTCATTGACGTATAAATGGTTGAATAAAACGTAGCTGATCACCTGTTGCTGCAACCCCGAGGGTAGTATTGCCTCCATGGCTAAAAAAGCTAGCCAACCCAGACTGGTAGCCAGCAGGTTGAGGCTGGCGGCATAATGTACACTGGTTTGGTAGCCTAATCGTAAATGCTGACGCAGGACCATGGCTTCCAGGGCAATCGCTACCATCAGCAGCATGGTTTGAAAAACCACCGCCCGCAGGGGCATCAAACCAAGATCGGCTAACAGGTCAGCAATGGGCATGAACAGATTACCTCAGAGGTGGTTTAAGGATAGCGCCAGGACGGCAATTAGGGGCACTGAAACCCTGGGTTTGGTTAAAATGATTCGGTTAAAATGTTTGGGAGTTCTGGGTAAGGGTGAGGGGTAGGCAGGGGAGATCGATCTTACCATTGGCAACTGTTAAGGGGCTTAGCGCCACCCCTTGGCTATGGACCACCAACCTCCTCTACCTACGGCAATAAACTCTGCTTTTGGTTAACCTATGGCTAGAACTGGCATTGGTATTCGCACAGCTCAAGAAACCAATCAACGTCTCACCGGACAAATCCATGTTTACGATGGGGAAGGCAAGGGTAAGTCCCAGGTGGCCCTGGGGGTAGTGTTGCGATCCATTGGCCTGGGCATTCAAAACTTTTTAGAGAGTCGGGTTTTATTACTGCGGTTCCTTAAGGGGCCTGGTCGTACCTACGACGAAGATGCAGCCATTGAGGCCCTGCAGCGAGGCTTTCCCCATTTGATTGACCAGGTTCGTACAGGGCGAGCTGAGTTTTTTGGAGTTGGCGAAATTACCCGATTCGATAAACAGGAAGCCCAGCGGGGTTGGGATGTGGCCAAAGGGGCAATCGCTTCAGGGCTTTATTCCGTGGTTGTCTTAGACGAAATTAATCCGGTGCTCGACCTGGGGTTACTGCCCATCGATGAGGTGGTCAAAACCCTGGGCCAAAAACCTCCCCATCTAGAAATTATCGCTACGGGACGAGGTGCCCCTGGTCCCCTGCTTGATATTGCTGATCTGCACTCAGAGATGAAACCCCAACCCCACCAGAGTGCTATTCCAGGGCTCCAGGGTATTGAAATTTATACCGGGGCTGGCAAGGGCAAATCTACCAGTGCCCTGGGTAAGGCTCTGCAAGCGATCGGGCGGGGTATTAGCCAGGATCTCTCCCACCGGGTATTGATTATTCAATGGCTGAAGGGAGGGAAGGGATACACAGAAGACGCCGCCATTTCGGCTTTACGTAAAATCTACCCTAACTTGGTGGATCACCAGCGCTGTGGCCGGGATGCGATTGTCTGGCGAGGCCAGCAACAACCCATTGACTATGTTGAGGCGGAGCGGGGCTGGGAAATCGCCCATACAGCGATTGCCTCTGGACTCTACAAGACTATTATCTTAGACGAGTTAAATCCCACCGTTGATCTGGAACTACTCCCAGAAGAACCCATTGTCCAGGCTCTTTTGCGTAAGCCTAGAGATACGGAAGTGATTATTACCGGTCGTTGCAAAGTACCTCCGGCCTACTTTGAACTGGCCAGCACCCATTCGGAGGTTTTTAACCATAAACACTACGCCGAAAAAGGGATTGACTTAAAACGAGGGGTTGATTTTTAATGCCATGAAAGTTTTGCTTTTAACCTTAATTCGTGGCTATCGTCAGTTCCTTTCGCCCCTCACGCCCCCTACCTGTCGCTTTACCCCCTCCTGTTCCCAGTATGCACTGACGGCGGTGGAGAAATTTGGGCCATGGCGGGGTAGCTGGTTGGCTTTGCAACGCCTTAGTCGCTGCCATCCCTTTCACCCAGGGGGCTATGACCCAGTTCCTGACCCCGATCTCCAGAAGGCTCCCCCGCATCATTTACCTTAAACCAGAGCTAGTTCAGGCCCAAGTTAAGGATGGCCGTAGTAACCCCTCTGAGTTTAGGCACTAACATGCCAGGGCTTATGGTATGTTTAATTAAATAACGGCGGGGCGTAGCGCAGCTTGGTAGCGCACCACTTTGGGGTAGTGGGGGTCGTGGGTTCAAATCCCGCCGCTCCGATAGGCTGAAACCTCCCAGTAATGGGGGGTTTCACTGTTTCAAAGGATAGGAGTTATGGCCCTGCTGGGGAGTGCATCCCAGTTTTGCAAGTTTGCCCTCATCCCCCAGCCCCTTCTCCCAAAAAGGGAGAAGGGGAGCCGGATTCAAAGGCCCTCTCCCGCCTTGGGAGAGGGATTTAGGGTGAGGGCTACAAAAGTGGGATGCACCCATCTGAAGCAATTGCCCTGGCGGTTGAATGCTCTGCTGACAAGATATTGATGGATGAGAAAGAAGCCCGACAGGTGGCTAGAGCTTTCAGGGAATGCTACAACTGACGGGTGACAATACCGTTTATCAGTAATCTAACCTGTGGATGGCGCTTCGCTTTGGTCTCAGCTTGTAGACCTGGGGGAGGGGGCTACAGGCGCAGGGCGCAAGGCGGATAGAGAAGTCTATCTAAGGGTGAGGGAGTTGGTGGCCAGGGCTTCTGACTACTGACCACTGATAACTGACCACTCACTTCGCTGATTAATGTTTTTAGGGCAAATCGCCCCCAAATACCCAAGGTTTCATCTATGCATATATCGATCACCATTAAGCGCATTCTAAACACACGCGTGCAACCATTGTTGTAGTCTATGTGCATAAAGATCACCATTGAGCGCATCCTAAGCACAGGGGTGTGATCGTTAAAAATGCGCCAAAAACCACTGTTGTGATCTATGTGTATAGCGATCACCATTGAGTGCATGCTAAACACAGGCCTGTGATCGATGTTTGCACGCCTGTGATCGTTATACACACCCCTGTGATCGATGTGCGCAGCGGTGTGATCGTTATACACAGGCGTGTGATCGATATGCGCACGGGTGTGATCGTTATACACGCCGGTGTGATCGATGTGCGCACGCGTGTGATCGTTATACACACCCCTGTGATCGATGGTTGCAGGGGTGTGATCGGCATGTGCAGCTCTGCAATCGCGGTTGTTGGGAGTGAAATCGGTGTGTACAGCCCTGCGATCGCGGTTGGTCACCTTCTGAGGAGTGTTGTTCTGCCTCAATGCTGAGCTTGGGGGTAAAAGCTTAGATACAGAGGTCTCCTAATCACAGCGGGGTAGGATGGGCAAAGGGCCTGAGCCCGTGCCCATCACCTGAGAGTGATCAGGCCAGGTTAAACCCTGACCTGGAGCTGGGCAGATCCTGGATGCGATCGCTATGGGCCGGGGGGACATGGATGAAGCCATGGGGAGACTACTCTTCCCGGCCCCTATAGGGTGTTGTCTGGCTTTGAGCTTGAAGGGTGGATGCTTGAGCAGAAGCTTTCTATGGGTGGGAATCTCGATACAGAGGACTCCTGATGACTGACCGCTGACTACTGACTACTCATTTTTTCTGCCGGGGGAATGGCGATTTCCCCGGACCCCCTCGCCCAGGGCGTGCCGCCGCGGCGGAAGGGGTTAAAGGGTGGGCGGTCGATTCGCGCTTCGCTTTGCTCTCAGCTTGTAGGCCTGGGGGAGGGGGCTACAGGCGCAGGGCGCAGGGCGCAAGGCGGATAGAGAAGTCTATCTAACGGTGAGGGGGTCGGTGGCCAGGGATTCACCCTATAGAACCCGCGACTAGGGTCGAGCTAAGGGCAATGGTTGGGGGGCTAGTTATATTGGGCCGGACACCAGTTGATCAGATGCCCAGTTCTTACTCAAGAATGACGCATCCATGAGCAAACCCGTACCATTGCTAAAGAAATCTTGAGTTACAGAGCAGCCAGGGCGCGGGGGTATTTATACTGAAACTTTCCACCTAAGATCTCCTATTCGGTATTTAGGCTGAATTTTTTTCACCTAAGATCCCTCCAGGGGTGTTTAGGCGGACAGATTTCCACCTAAGATCCCCTATAGGGGTATTAGACGGAAAATTTCCCTCTATTTAGTAGTTGGGCACACCTGAAAATCCTGACATGGCAAACGTCGTAATCATTGGAGGCAGCAGAGGGATTGGAGAGGCTGTTGCGCGACACCTCGTTGCCAAGTCAGAACGAGTATTGTCTGTGTCGCGCTCTGCCTCAAAGTATGGCGAGTGGATTAAGGCTGATGTCTCGACTCTTGAGGGAGTCAATACGGTTGCAGAAGCTGCTGGGGAAGGAGTTCTAGATTCTCTTCTCTACATGGGAGGCACTTGGGAGACAAATGCCTTTACGTCATCATACTCATTTACAAGTTGCTCTGATGAGGACATTACTAGAGTTCTAAATGTAAATCTCTTGGCGCCCATCAGAATCGTAAAGGCACTGCTGCCTGCTTTGAGAAAGTCCAGCAATCCCAAGATCATCTTCATGGGAGCTCTTTCCGGGCGTGACAACTTTCCCAGCAGAGAGGTCGCAAATTCTGCTTCGAAGTTTGGACTGCGAGGCGTGGTGCACTCACTGCGTGAAGAGCTTCGGCCTGACCGGATGTCTGTGACAGTGATCAATCCAGGTAATGTGGGAACTCCAGAGGTTCTCTCGGACCTGGCAGAGATTGGAGCTCCCGCCACAGATGCGATTCTGCTTAAAGATCTACTTATGATTATCGACTGCGTTTTGTGCTTATCCCGCCAAACCTGTATCAAGGAGATTGATGTGCCTGCTATGTCCAGCAAGGGTGCCTAACACCACCATGCACCTGAGCCGCCACCGCAAGTTAGTCCCCGTTGCGCGATGCTATATGCGGCCAGTTGATGGTGAGCGTTAGCCCTCTGAGTTGCTTGTTGAGGCTTTTGCTGCCAGAAAATATATAGGATCCACAGATTGGCTGTTTAAAAACTAGCCACTAGAGCCGGATCGTCAGTACAACATCAAATTTCGTGAAATTTTAAAGCTTACTGAAGACATCGCCGAATGCCTATAGCTATGATCGGTCGTTAAAGTTTTTTCCTCTCTATGCTTAGTAACGGGCTTAACCTTGAGCAAACTGCTATTGCTAGCCACATAGAAGGCGCAATTCTAGTCCTTGCTCCGGTTGGGACAGGCAAGACTCGTGTACTAGCAGAGCGAGTTCTACATGCGATTCATAAGGGCATCTCCTCTAAACGGATTCTCTGTCTAACGTTTACAAATCGAGCCGCCAAGGAAATGAGAGAGCGGTTATCGAAGTACTGCCCGGATCAATTGCAATATCTGACGATTAATACTTTTCATGGTTTATGTGCTTCCATACTGCGGATTGAAGCTCGTCAGTTTGGGTTGCCCGCAGACTTTGTAATTTATGACGATGCCGACTCTATTGAACTAGTCAAGGAAGTTTTCAATTTATCGAATCATCGTGAGGCTCAGCAATTATTCTTTGACTTAGCGAACTGCAAAGTTAAAGCTGAAGGTTCCCAATTATCTTTGCACAATCTAGCCGAAAATCTATACCCGTCATTAGGCGGTAAAAATGCTCTATGTGCCGCTCAATATCAAGCAATCCTTCAAAAGCGTCATGCTCTAGATTTCGCTGATCTTGTATTTTATCTTCGGGTTATGCTACAGCATGAATCGGAGATAAACCAACGTTGGGCAGATAAGTTTGATTTCGTTCAAGTTGATGAAGTTCAGGACACTCACTTGTCAGAATATGGCATTGTTAAGCACCTGGCTGCTAACAGCGGCAACCTGGCAATGATTGGGGATCTGGATCAGACTATTTATGAGTGGAGAGGATCTGAGCCAGATGAAGTCATTGTAACTACTCAGGCTTAAGACAATCTCTATTTTCCAAGGACTGTCTTAGGGACCGAGTACTGTAAGCCCATAGTGCAAAAGAACCTTGCCGTGAGCCAGCCAAAGTCTGACCTAAAGCTGAGTGAAGCCGATATCCGGGCCATCTACGCCGAGGGCGAGGAGGCAGTGGTTAGTCTAGTGACCCAGTTACTGGAACGCCTGAATCAATTGGAAACGGAAATCAAAGAGCTGAAAGGGCGATTAAGCAAGAACAGTCGCAATAGTAGTAAACCACCCTCTGGGGATGGGTTTGGCAAACACACCCGGAGCTTACGCCGCAAGAGTGACCAGCCCTCGGGAGGGCAAGCGGGTCATCCGGGTCAAACACTGGAATGGCGAAGCGAAGCCGATGAAGTTGAGCGACACCCAGTAGAAACCTGCTCAGGATGTGGCGCGTCCTTAGCGACGGTAGCGGTTGAGGATGTTTTTGCGCGTCAAGTCTTTGATCTGCCCCCCATCGCCCTAAGGGTTACAGAGCATCAGGTAGAGGTGAAAGGATGCCCCCACTGTGGTCAACTGAATCAAGGGAACTTTCCGCCCGAGGCTAAGACGTTGGTGCAGTACGGCCCACGGCTCAAGGGGATGATGGTCGATTTAATGGAAAGCCAACTGTTGCCCAGCCATCGGGTCTGCGAGGTATTGGCGGATCTAGTGGGGGTGAGGGTTTCAGAAGGCACCCTTTACACCACACGGAAGCAGTGTTTTGAGGGTTTAGAACCGATAGAGCAAGAGATTTACCAATCGATTCAGGCGGCGGCGGTAGTCCACTTTGATGAGACCGGTCTGCGGGTGAATCAGCGGCTGTGGTGGTTGCATGTGGCGTCCACAGATGGGCTCACCTACTATTTTGCCCATCCCAAGCGGGGTCAGGGGGCAATGAACGAGATGGGAATTTTGCCAGAGTTTGTGGGTAAGGCCATCCATGATGGGTGGAAAAGCTACCAGAGTTATGCCTGCGCCCATTTCCTGTGCAATGCCCATCACTTACGGGAGTTACAGTACCTTTGGGAGCAGTACGGACAAGGGTGGGCTTTTCAAATGAGTCTGCTGTTGGTCAGCATTCACCAGGCCGTTGAGGCGGCTAAAGCCCGGGGAGAAGAGGCCTTGTCCCAGTTCGAACTGGAGGCCTTGGAGGCCCGTTATGCCGCTATTTTGGATCAGGGATGGGCTGAAAATCCCACCCCGCCGCCTTCAGCAGTGAGGTCCAAATCCCGAGGACGACCGAAAGGCTCACCTGCTCGTAATTTGTTGAAGCGACTCCAAAAGCACCCAGCCTCGGTGCTGGGGTTTATGCATGACTTCACCATCCCCTTTGATAACAATCAAGCGGAACGCGACCTGCGTATGATGAAGCTCAAGCAGAAAATCTCGGGTTGCTTCCGTTCTGAGGATGGCGTTAGACAGTTTTGCCGCATTCGGGGCTACCTGGCCACTCTGCGAAAGCGGGGGCTCAATATCTTGGATGCTCTTCTTGACCTCTTTGTAGGCAATCCTCAAGCACTCTTCCCACAGCCTGAGTAGTTACGATCAACTGTGTGCCTATGCTAGCGATGTTGCTTTGACAGATGAAATAATTTCATATAGAGTGCCAAAATCCCTTAGCAGCTCTCGCCCTAAGGGACTTTCGCGCATTGAAGAAGAAATTTTGTCGGTGGCAATTATTCAAAAACTAGGTGACAAGGCTTCTCAGTTAAGAGGGAGTAGCTATGCATATAGAATTTCTGGAAAGCCGAGTATTCGAGACACAGAGTATCTATATGAATATTGGTTTCAAGCGTATTGCTATTATATGAAGAAAGCACGGGACAGTGCTAGTAGATACCCGAATGGTGTGATCCTAAGAGTAGATATTGAGTCATTCTATACCAAAATCATTCAAGATCAGCTTTGCAATGAGCTTTCTAGAGAGTTAACTGTTAGTGAACGTGTGCGTTGGCTAATTCGGCTATTACTTTCCAAAGAAATTGATGAGCATGAATTAGGGCAGGGTATTACGCAGGGGAGCATCGGCTCAGGCTTCTATGCAAATGTCTATCTAACTTCAGTGGATGCTAAATTTGGAAGTGGTAATGAGTGGGGAGTTGAGCTTCATCGATATGTAGATGACATGATTTTAATTATTCCAAACCCCGAAGACATAGATGTGGTTGAAATTACTTTAAAGGAAGAGTTAAACAATTTAGGACTACAACTCAACGAGTCTAAGACAGAAAAGATTTATAAGATTACTTCATTTCTAGAACAATCTGATGAAGATGAATGTCTAGAAAAATTGAGCGAATCGTTTCGATAGCATTGTGAATCCACTTTGGATATTGAACTCAGAACACCGTGCTATCTTTGCAAGTGCCTATCACAATGACGAACTCTGGTGGCATCATATCGGGCAGTATCAGCAATGCCTAAAAGCATTAAAAATTCATACACATGAAACAGATCTTAGTCGCAAAATATACAAGTACCTATTCAGTGAAAAAAGTCGTGATAGAGATCTATCAAAACAAAAAGAAATCTTTGGATTGGAAGGTGAATTAAAGTCTACCCAGCCACCCAATAACGATTCCTCTAGCGTAATTCTTCAGTGGGTTGACTCTTTCACTAGTGCTAACGATGTTTGGATTAGCAATAGAAACGAATTACGCCAAGAACTAGTTGAGCTATTCCAGAAGAGTTGGCAAGAACTACGCAATTTGGATGAAAGCAGTCCAAACGAGATGCGTAAATTGAAACGATATATTCGCTTTTCACTCTATAGATTATCAATTTTAGGTCTTGAGGACATAATCAGTACTCTAATAGAGATTTTGCGTGAAGCTTTTTGGATTATTCGTGATCCCATAAATGTTCTAGAAAACTTAGCGCGACAAGGCTATCATGCTGAAATCAGAAATTTACTGGTGTATTATCAAAGCCTTGAGCAACCTGCTGAGTATCTTAAAGCGATTACGATTCGGGCAATGCGCTTCCTGCCGGACATTGACACTCAAGAATGGGAATTGATTGTTCAATTTTCCACTACTCTAAATGATTCTGTCAGTCTAGCCGAAAAGCTTATGGCAACTGAAACTTGGCTGTATTTAGGGCACAAGTACAACGACTTCAAACAAAACCAGCATATTGAAGCGGTAAAAACTGCTCTTCGCTCTGAGCCAGCACCACCAAGCAGATTAGAGAAAAATTACCTATTGATTTTGGGGCAATTTGAACCTAATGCTGTCCAAGATTTTTCTGTCAATGCCAATGATCCTATGCTCGTAAGCGCGCGTGATCTTGCTCTTCAAGGCAATCCATCTGAAATATTTGACCTGCCAGAGCTTAAAATCCTCCGAGAAACTTACTATAGTGGGCAGGGTCCAACTGACAGTGAAGAAGGATCGCCTTGAATATAGTTGAGTTAACGTAGAAAATGAAAACGGTTTTGAGCCTGACGATGGCTAACAAATCGTTGCAGCGGCGAAATAAAGATAGGTATTTGCGAAGCAAGGTTCACTAGCCGCCGCTGAACTCAATCGTTACCCACGAAGGTCCGCCTAAAGTCATGGGGAGACAGGCCTGCGATCGCCCGCCGAAGGGGGTTACGGGCCGCCTTAACTGTGGTATTGCCCTAGGAGCCAGCGATCGCTGGTCACCCATAGCTAAGCCGCTAGAGACAGTTGACCGACTGAAACCCCTCTCTCGATTTCCTCCCAGGGGCTTTCGATGGGCTGGTAATTGCAGAGACAAACCAGAATTTTGATCGGGCTGGCTGGGCTACACAACTCCTGAGCTCCAGCCACTAGCCAATCCCCGTCCTTGCCATGGCTGACGCCGTTACCAAGATTCGCCAGTAGGCCGAAGGAGTGTCCTTTAATGACCCGCGGCTACGGTGACACCGGATGATCTTTTTACCGTCGCCGCTATGTTGATCGATCCCACCTGGGCTGGGCAGGTTCAGCCTATCTACGCCGGCACTGCGCTAAGTCGGCACCACCACCGCAGAACCTCAGCCGCCGATACCATGAAGCCAGGGAACGACTGATCGCCCGCTAACCCCAATCCTGGGAGGTGACTAACCAGGGACGCCCGTGTTTTTTACTGGAGTAAACCCGATGAATATCCTAGGCAAGACCGCGATCGCCCGTCTGGCCCTACATCAGTCCCAACGGTGTCAGGCGATTCCAACGCTGTCGGTTTTGCAGGGAAAAGCTATTACGGCCCGCCAACTTTGGACCCAGTGGTCAAAACAGACCGAGCGATCAACAGGCGTGGGGGTTTACACCTCCATCGCCGCCCTTCTAGAAACCTGGCTCGCCGGGATGGCCCTTCAGGGCCGGTCTAGCCCCTCTGGGGCGGCTACGCCAACGACCATGGCGCAGTACGATGATCTCGCGATCGCGGATCCTACAAAACGTCGCTACCCTGGCCAATCGCCCCGCAACAGAACTAACCGCCTGGTTAGCCCATACCAGCGACTACCAGCGTCAACTGTTTTGGCAACAGCTAGCGCCCCTCTCAGAGGATGGGGAGCGGCTGCGAGCTATGCTTGACTGGCTCTCGGCCTACCCTGGCCCACAGCCCCAAGCTAAGCCCCTGGCGCTAGCGGACTCCCCTGCGGTGCTGGCCAGCTTTGCTGCCATAGCGCGGCTCTTTCCGCCGTCTGCGGTGCCGGGGGTGTTGGTGCTGCTGCCCGAGGATGATCGAGCCGCTGTCGCCCTCACCGCCCTCGCCCAACTGGTAGAGGCGGTGCCCCAGATTCCGGTGGCCCTGGCGCTCACCGTGGCCCAGGTTCAGTACTTGCTAAAGCAGCTGCCCGAATCGCGGGCCAAGGCGATGCTGCGCGGTGGCCTAATCGATGTCCCCTCGCCTGAACTGGGCCACATTAGGCAGCGGTTGAGCGAAGGCAACCTGGACGATGAGCGGATCCAGTCTCTGCTGCATCTGGCCGAAACCCACGGCACTACCCCAGAGGTGCTAGATACAGCGCTGACTCTTCTTGACCCGGCTCAACAGCCCGAGACCCCAGAGGCGGCTGACACCTATCGCAGTCAGGCGGAGTGGTTTTTGTTTCAGTATCTAGAGGCCAAACCAACCACCACGGGGCGATTTCAAGGGAATGCGCGGTTGGACATAGATTTTGGCGGTCGCCCCATGGAGGTGGACTTTCTGGATAGCGCGGCTAAAATAGTGATCGAGCTAGACGGACACTATCACTTCCAGTGCCTCGACAACTACCGCCGCGATCGCCGTAAAGATCGGCTGTTACAGCAGCAGGGATTTCTGGTGCTGCGCTTCCTCTCAGAAGATGTGGTCAGCGATCTCGAAGGCATTCTTGATGCCGTTGACCAGGTCCTCGCGACCCGTCCCCCCGCAATCCCCCACCCTTCGGAGCCATGATGCTTTCACTGCGCCCTATTTCCCTGGCAGACCTACTGTTGAGCCGCTTACTCTTTGCCGATAAGAAGGGTATGACGGTCAGCGAGTTGAAGGCAGCGCTCAAGGCGATCGCCGGTAGCCAGCTATCCAATACCGCCTATGGCGAGCAAATCGAAACGACTTTGACCAACCTTAGGGAGCAAGGCTACATCCAGCCTGTCAGCTCGTCCCGCTACCAACTGAGCGATCGGGGAGGTCAGCACATCCTCGACGCTCTCAACCTCAAGACCCTGCCCCCCAGACTCCAGTGGCAAACCCTGAAGAATACTGACTGGATCGCCCACGCCCTCACCCTGCCCGCTCTTTCCACCGAGACCCGCAAACGGCTAGGGGAAGCTGACGGACTGCGAGCGGCCATCCTCCAGCAGGGCTTTGACCTGCCCATTGCCCCCTTTGGCACCCTCACCCAGGCTCGCAATGCCCTGCTGTGGCAGCACCTGTGCCATCCCCAAACCGCTGAACGCCTCCAGGCCCAGCTCCCCGACCTGCGGCAGCAGGCATTTAACCAGGGCACCGTCATGGCTGCTCTGCTGAATGATTCGCTTCAAACCGCCAAGCCCCTGCCCTGGGACAAAGCCCTGTCGCAACTGGTGGCCAAAGTCGCCCACGCCAAGCGCACCAGCCCCGATGAACTGCGCACGGCGATTTTGCGTCAGGCTGTGACCAGCACCGCATCGCCATCCCCAAGCACCGACACCACCCCAGCCCCCTTGTCAGATGAGGCGTTTGCTGAGCTGACCCTCAACGCGGCCAAAGCGACTCAAGATGGCCGGTTAGGAGATGCCAAAGTATTTATCTCTCGGGTGTGGGCAACCTTGCAGCAACAGCACCCAGACCTAACCCTCAGTCTAGAAGACTTCAAACAGCGTTTGCTAACCGCTAATCAGCAGCGAAGGCTCGATTTAAGTCGGGCTGACCTAGCCTACGCCTTGGACGCCCATGATGTATCAGCCTCCGAAATTAATCATCTAAACAGTACGTTTCACTTTATTCGTCTTGACTAAAGCCAATTGCTATGACTACCGATCCGAGATCTGATCTGAGATTTGGGGCCTTTTGTTCTCACCAGGGGCTTGATGTTTTTCATCCTGTTACCCACCAGCACCAAATCTGGCAGCCCGACCTGTACGATGTAGAGACCATTCATCCAGAGGCTCGCTCAACCTATGAGCGGTTGCTCAATCGAGCCGATAGTTCTGCCGCTAGCGATTCAGGCCGCATTCTGTTGCTATTAGGAGAGTCGGGGGCGGGTAAAACGCATTTGATGCGGTTTTTTCGCAATCAAACCCATGAACAGCAAAAGGGCTTCTTCAGCTACATGCAGATGACCTCTGCGGTGTCGAACTATGCTCGGTATGTTCTACGAAATACCATTGATTCCTTCGATAAACCCTACTACGAACCCTTTGGGCTAAAAACTGGACTGATTGAGTTTTCTAATGCACTCGCCGAACGTTCAGGCGTCGTTACGCCCAATGAGCTGGCCCTGCTAAAAGAAGACGATCTATCCCAGGAAGAACTGCTCGATTTAATCTATCCAATCGCCGATCGGGTGATTGCCTTAAAACAGTTTAATGGCATCGATATCGACGTGATTCGGGCGCTGCTATACCTGCAATCCGGCCAACCGGCGATCAGCGCTAAAGTCCTTAAACTGCTGCGGTGCGAACCCCTAACACCCTATGACAGCAGGGTGTTAGGTGGGGTGGTTGGCCGAGATCACGATGATGATCCCCTGCGTATGCTGCGGTCCTTTGCCCTGCTAATTCAAGCATTAACTGGCGGAGCCTTTGTAGTTTGTTTAGACCAGTTAGAAGATATTCACAGCATGGATGAGGCTGGCCAGCGTTTCCGGCGAGCTGTTCAGACCATCGTTACCCTGGCTGAGATTCCCAATGTCATCGTCGTACTCTCTTGCCTGGAAAGCTTTTACGATCTGTTGAAACAACACCTGCCAAAACCTCACCTCGATCGCCTGGAGCTAGACCCAAC
Organism: Nodosilinea sp. LVE1205-7; assembly: GCA_041879365.1. Lineage (GTDB taxonomy): Bacteria > Cyanobacteriota > Cyanobacteriia > Phormidesmidales > Phormidesmidaceae > Nodosilinea. The sequence goes on from CP089923.1 coordinate 1,789,810, forward strand.
CCCCATCAGTCTCAAGGCCCGCCGGTCAGATGATGAGGTCAGGCAAATCATCGCTCGACGACTGCAACATCTCTACGAACTGGCTGAAATTCCAATTGACAGTAGCGAGGCGCTATATCCCTTCCCTGATGCGATCGCTGGGCAGCTGGCGGGTAAAACGACTCGCGACGTGTTGGAATGGTGCCGTCGTCAGCGAGAACTCAGCATCGCTACAGGGCAATTACCCGGCTTAGATACTACTCCTTCAGATCCTGAGAACGGGGCAACACCTTCAGAGGACTATGAACTGAGTCAGCATTGGAATGACCATTTAGCGGAGAGTTTTGAGCCGCCCGACGACGATCGCGACCTCCTACACCTGATGGGCCATAGCATCCAGCGCTGTGGACAAGAACTGGGCCAGGGCTGCCACTTTGCTACCCAAATCAATGGGGATTACCTGACTGTCAATCTACACCTGGAGCCGAATGCCACCCAGGACTCTTTACTAGTGAGGCTGTGTCAAAAGCCCGCCATGGGTGGTTCCCTCGCCAAACAAATTCGGGAACTTCAGCAACATGCTGGAACCCACATCCCCGTAGCCCTGCGTACCACCGAATTTCCCAGCAATCCTCAAACAAAAATTGCCCAGCAGATTGGCGACTTTCTCAGTCAGGGTGGCCGTCGCGCCCAGGTGGTTGATTCTGATTGGCGCACCATGCTGGCGATTCAGAGTTTTGAGCAGCAGTACGGCGATCGCCCCGACTATCCCGCCTGGCTCCAGGCCGAAAAACCCCTGGCCCAATTGCCCTCACTCCAGCGCATCTTGGATTTGGCCAACCTGAAGATTGCCGCCGGCTCTACCTCCGGTAGCCAACCTCAGCCAACCGCCACAAAGCCTGGGGATAATGCTCCTGAGGACGCGCCAAAACCAATTCCCTACCTTGGGGCTGAACCAACCTTACCTGAGCCAGCGTCAGCCATTCCCCTGGGTCAAACTCGCGCCACAGTGCCAACCCCGGTTCACCTACCCCGGGAAGCGCTGGTGCGCCACGCCGCATTTCTAGGGGGCTCAGGCAGCGGCAAAACCACCCTGGCCCTGACCTTGATCGAACAACTGCTACTGCGGGGCGTGCCCGCCATTTTGCTAAATCGCAAGGGCGACCTGTGCAGCTACGCTAACCCTGAGGCTTGGGAAAAGCCCACCGACGATCCTCGGCTGATGGCCTACCGGCAACTGCTGCGCGATCACATCGATGTCGCGGTCTACACCCCTGGCACCCTGGGCAAAGCCGGGCGACCCCTGAGCATTGCCATCACCCCGCCGGGCCTGGGGCAACTGCCCAGCGCTGAGCGGCAGCAAATGGCCAACTACTGCGCCGCCGCCCTGGGAGGCATTATGGGTTACAAGCCATCGGGACTGGACAAAACCCGGATGGCGGTTTTGGGGCAGGCGATCACCGTGCTCAGCACTCTCCAGACCGACAACCCCCTGAGTATTGACCGGCTGATTTCATTTATCGCCGAGCAGGATCCGCTGCTGGTGAATGCGATCGGTGTGTTAGACCCCAAGCACTGCAAAAAGCTAGCGGAAGACCTCCAGACCCTCAGCTTGATGGCCGGGCACCTTTTCAATCCTCAGGGCGAACAACTGTCCACCGAGCAGCTGTTGGCCTCGTCTCACCTTCAGAAGACCCGCTTATCGGTGATCAACCTGGGCAGCCTGGGTGATAACGCCAACATTTTATTTTGGGTATCGCAGTTTTTGCTCAACCTCAATCGCTACGCCCAGCGGCACCCGTCTGGCCAGCTGCAGGCGGTGGTTTTGTTTGACGAGGCCGATCTGTACCTACCTGCCCAGGGTAAACCCTCTACCAAAGAACCCATGGAAAGCCTGCTGAAGCGTGCCCGCTCCGCCGGGTTAGGCATTTTGCTCGCCACCCAAAGCCCCGGCGATTTGGACTACCGCTGTCGAGATCAAATCTCCTCCTGGTTTGTCGGCAAGGTGAAGGAAAACACCGCCCTCAAAAAACTCAAGCCCATGCTCAGCGAAGCCAAGACAGACGTCACTAGCAAGCTGGCCAATCAACAGGTGGGCGAATTCTTCGCAATCCGGGCTGGGGAGGTCACCAGCCTGAAGGCAAACCTGTCCTTGATTCGAGCTGAGCAGGTGCCCCTAGAGCTGGTACAAACCCTAGCAGCCAGTGTGGTTAACCCATAGGTTTCACCAACATCAACAAACGACTAAACCAAATGGCCTTGACTCAGCGCGTAGCAAGGCAGAGATCGGCAGCGGCACGACACCCGTCAGGTAAGACAGCCAGACCAGGGAGTTGCCCACCCGGATGACCCAGTCCAGACAAGCTGAGCAATCCCCTGTTTGAACCGGGTATTCGAGCTAACTTTTACAAGGTTCAGCCCTATTTAATCGGCATTCTGAGAGTGCGTCCCAGTTTTGCAAGTTTGCCCTCATCCCCCAGCCCCTTCTCCCTTTTTGGGAGAAGGGGAGCCGGATTCAAAGTCCCTCTCCCGCCTTGGGAGAGGGATTTAGGGTGAGGGCTACAAAAGTGGGATGCACCCTTTGAGATCTTCTAAGGGAGTATCAAAGTCCTCTGCCATCTTAAACACCCCTTTCATAGTTCCGGCCTGGCGATAAATTTGGAGCGGGGTTTCGGGTTGGGGCAGGGGGTGTATTTAGCCGCCAGGTATTCGGCATAGTAGAGGATTTCGGCCTGGAGGGGGGAGGGAGTTTGTCGAGGGTGGCAATCAGTTGGGGAAAATCATCGGGGGTACCTCTAGGGTGGGCGTAGGGGGCAAGGTTACGATGGCGAATCTGGGGGAGAGGGGAAGTGATGTGGTAGTGATCGAGACCGTCGATCGCCAGCTCTACCAACACCCCCATGATCACGCCCTTTCCTTGAGATAGGCAACCACCGCTGGCCAATCGGGAAAGGGCGGCTGACCAAAATGGATGTGCTCCCCCCGAAAGCGATTGGCCCCATTCTTAGTTCTATCGTCTATGAGGTAGTCACCCTCAGAGGTTGTTTGAAAAGCCAAAGAGAGTCTCAGACTATACCTATGGAGTGAGACAATTATCGCAAAATTCAGTATTTTGGCGGCCCCTTGGCGGAGAAATATACCTGGGACAACCCTTTTCAAACAACCTCTCATTGAGATTTTTGTGGTGAGACAGAATCAACCGCTTATGGGCCGCCGGGCCCAGGTAACGCTTAACCCACAACAGCTTATCTGACCAGGCGCTGGGGTTCTCCCAGGGGGCGGTGGACAAAATGTAGGTGTCATAGAGACCCGCCAACAACTCAAAGGACTCAACCGCCCCCGGCAGCGGCTCCATCAGGGAATAGATACCGGGAACGTTATGGCACCTGTCCTCATACTCATCCACCACCTCTGGGGAGATACGGGCAATGCCAGAGAGAAAATCAACCAGAACATTGTCCATGTCGATGTAGAGAATCTTTAGGTCCATGGTGCTTGCCTCTGAGTAAAACCACCGAATCGCAAACCCTGAGGTAGATGCCATACCGATAGGCGCTAAGCCTGCCCCCTGCAGGCACTGGACCGATTATCGCCCCTTAAGGCCAACGGGGGAGGGCAACCCGCGATCGCCAGGGAAACGCTTAAACCCGGTTAGGGATAAGTTCATGGCTCCGCCACCCGGGGGCTTAGGATAGTCAACCGACTGCTGCTTGACTGAATCAATAGCACCGGCACACTGAGAAAACGATCCTTAGTCGGTAGGGCCTGGAACAGGTAGAACATCCCATCCTGGTGTAACAGTAGTCGCCAGACCTGGGGATTGTCTGGATCATCGGTGTTAGTCAATTCCTGCCCCAACAGACGATTGTAGAGTTCTGGATCTCCCATCAGTCTCAGATCCGTGGGGTTACTAAAGGGATCATCCAGATTACGACCCAGGGCCGCCTCCTGATCCCCAAACACCAAGGTCACCACCGGTAGGCTAGAGCTAGGGTTAACCACATCCTGCCAGGCATCATTAATGCCCTGCCAACGGGCTAACCAAAATAGGGCCGTCAGAATCACCAGCACAATAATCAACTCATCCGCCAGACCGGTTAGAAACATGACTATCCCCGACTGGGCCAGGGGGCTGCGGCGACTGAGGCGGCGGGCCACCTGACCGGTCAAGCGCCGCCGCAGGGTGACCAGAAACCCACAGACCAGGCCAATGATCACCCCTGCCCCCAGGGTCCTGAGTAGGGTCAGGGGATGGCCACAGAGGGCTTGAAATGCCCCCAGGAAAAAAGACTCCCCCGGTAGCCCCAGGCTGGTGACCTGGAGCTTAAAGAAACCAAAGTAGGCCCAGCGATAGATCCAACCGGTAAAGTAGAGCCCCGCCGCCAGTAAACCCAGCAAACTTAGGAGACGGCCCAGGGGGCTAATGGTTGGGGTAGGGGAGGAGGTCACGGTGGGGTGCTTTGTGCCAGTGATCAATCTTTTAATTATCTGGCAATGTTTAGGGAAAGTGGGACGGAAGGGTTGTTTATAGTAGAAGTAGCTTGCTAACTCACGGGACTTCCCTATGGTGAAGCGTCGGTTTTTGTCAGCGGTCTTTGTGCTATCCCTAGCGATCTCCATCCTTCTAGACCTGACCCCCAGCCCGGCCCAGACCAACCGCGTGTTACCCGTCGCCGTTGGCGATAATGCCACGGTCAGACTTACCCGGGGTGGGTCTCGTAGTGGTCAACTGACCGCCCTCACCCCCACCAGCCTCACCCTCGCTAACGCAGGTCAATCCCAAACCCTGGGGATCTCTGAGGTACAACGCCTGGAGCTACGGGGACAGGTCGCCATTGCCAACCCCGACGGTAGAGTAACCCTGATTCGAATTCGAGGCGTTTCCCAACCTATACCGGACGTACCGGTAACCGCCCTCACCTGGTCAGGTCGCCCTAGCCTGGCCAGCCTGAATCTGCAGGGGTGTTAAGCCAGGCCGAGTTTAACCGCCTAACCGCTGACCCCTCCCTGGTCTACGCCCTAACCCAGATGGAATTTGAATCCGCCAACCGCACCACCATGAATGTCAGGGTTAAGGCCCTAAAAAAGCCCTAGGGCAATCAGGATTGATGGGAAAACCATCCCATCCACCATCTATCATCTATCCATCGGTCTCACCTAGTCCGTCCACAACCTCCAGGCTCTCTAGATAGAAGGATTTACTATGGTTACCCGCCCCCCCCAATGGTTTTACCTGCTGAGCCTGGGACTAGGGCTAGGCCTATTCACCCTGGCCAGCACCCAGGCAAAGGCCCTAGGGCCTGCCCTACCCCCCAACCCACCATCACCCTGGCCCCTCAGCTAGCCCAACAACAGCAGCCGCGTACGGCCCTGATCATTGCTAACTACGCCTACGGTGGTGACGATGATCTAATTGGCCCCAGGCAAGATGCGGAGGCCATGTACGAAAAGCTTAAGTCTATGGGCTTTGATGTGCCACCGCCAGTCACCAACGCGAACAAGCAGCAAATGGAACAGGCCATGCGAGATTTTGTCGGGCGCATGCGTCCTGGTGGAGCAAATATCTTTTATTACTCTGGCCATGGGGTACAAATCGGCGGGGCAAACTACTTGTTGCCAGTGGGATTGGCTAAGGATAGTGTCGAAATTGATGTTACTTATAATGCGGTCAGGTTAGATTACATCGCTAATCTGATGTATAGCGTTGTCAGTGACTTTAACTTTTTAATCATCGATGCTTGCCGTAATACTCCATTTTACCGACGTTGGAGCCGACCGAAGGGATCTGGTAGTCAAGGACTAGCGCTTATAGCTCCTCCTGCGGGTACCATGATTGCCTATGCGGCTGAGCCAGGTGAAGTGGCCAATGATGGCGATGATAAATCTCCCTTTACCGCCAGCTTGCTGAACTATCTGGGCAGCTCTGGAATGACGATTTATGACATGCTCCATAGAGTTCGTGATGAGGTTTTGTCGCTCACTAATCAGGATCAGAGACCTGCTTGGGAAGGTAGTCCTAATGAGTATAATTTTTCGTTTTTACCGAGTGCGGTTCGCCCCACTCCCCAACCTGATCCTCCATCTTCCCGGCCGCCATCTACTCCACCCAGCAACAACCGCCCCTCTGAGCCGACATTGATTTCAGCGGCGACGGGGGTCAACTACCAGCCCCTAAAGGATGCCCTGGTTGCCAGGGACTACCGACTGGCGGATCAGACCACGGCTAACTTAATGGTCAGGGCTGCGGGTCGAGAGGCCGAGGGGGCGTTGCGGGAAGCGGATGGAAAAAACTTTTCCTGTGACGACCTGAAGATCATCGATCAGCTCTGGCTAGATCACAGTAATGGTAAGTTTGGCTTTAGCGTTCAGCAGCAAATTTATAAGAGCCTGGGCGGTACGCCAGGGCAGTATAACGAAACTATTTATAGGCAGTTTGGGGACCAAGTGGGCTGGCTGCAGAATAACCAGTGGATGCCTTATGGAAGTTTAAATTTCTCAGCTACGGCCCCGATGGGACACCTTCCGGTGGGACCCCCAACTGGTGATCTTGGCGGTGGGCGGTGGGAGGTGGTTGGGATATTTGCGGTAGATACTGACTCCGGGGTGGTTAAGGGTCCGTTTGAGAGCATCTTCCTTCCTGTGGAACTCTGTAGACTTTCATCTTCCCGGCCGCCATCTACTCCACCCAGCAACAACCGCCCCTCTGAGCCGACATTGATTTCAGCGGCGACGGGGGTCAACTACCAGCCCCTAAAGGATGCCCTGGTTGCCAGGGACTACCGACTGGCGGATCAGACCACGGCTAACTTAATGGTCAGGGCTGCGGGTCGAGAGGCCGAGGGGGCGTTGCGGGAAGCGGATGGAAAAAACTTTTCCTGTGACGACCTGAAGATCATCGATCAGCTCTGGCTAGATCACAGTAATGGTAAGTTTGGCTTTAGCGTTCAGCAGCAAATTTATAAGAGCCTGGGCGGTACGCCAGGGCAGTATAACGAAACTATTTATAGGCAGTTTGGGGACCAAGTGGGCTGGCTGCAGAATAACCAGTGGATGCCTTATGGAAGTTTAAATTTCTCAGCTACGGCCCCGATGGGACACCTTCCGGTGGGACCCCCAACTGGTGATCTTGGCGGTGGGCGGTGGGAGGTGGTTGGGATATTTGCGGTAGATACTGACTCCGGGGGGTTAAGGGGTCCGTTTGAGAGCATCTTCCTTCCTGTGGAACCCTGTAGACTTTAGCATTTAAGGGCTTCAGCCTCTTCTAACGTTTTATTGCAAAGCGACTAACGACGAAAAAACAAGACGTTCAGGATTTCATTACCTGGTACCCTAGGTGACTACTTTCTAAGTAGTGCCATTAATTTTTATGTCAAATTGGATACTTACTGCCATCTCTGGATGAAGGGCATTGGCTTTAACAAATGTTTTGGCGACCTCTTGGATTTTTTGATTACGGGCCTGCCAATTAGCCCAAGGCAGACACTGTTACCCTGGGCTAGTTTTTGTGGTCTTTCCCTAGGCGAAACTTTTTTATAATTTGCCCAAACCTCCCACCCTCCAACCCTTCCCAGCCCCACCTTCCATCACCCCAGTTCACCCGTACTACTATCTACTATCCTTAAGGGCAACCCGAACCCCTGGCCCGGATCGTGCCCGATACCCCCCAGATCGACTACCTGTGCCACGCCTACCGGCAACAACTGCCCGTGTGGGAACTGCTCGACGCCGTCTACCACGGAGATCGCGCCTGGCTAGACTACAAAGCCGACGGCACCATCAGCCCCAAAGCCAACGCCAAACGCTTCCTGCCCCAACTACCCGGCGAATCCAACAGTGAATACCACCAGCGGCCCCATATTGGGCTGGGGGTCACTCAAGCCCTGGCTGTTACAAACCCGGACCAACATGTTGGCGGTGGCGGTGGCGGTTGATTGGGATTGGGATTTGTAGTCAGTAATCAGGAGCCCTCTCTACCCCCTATCTCACCCTGACAAACTTCCTGACTAATCAGCCAAGGTCTACAAGCTGAGAGCAAGGCGAAGCGCGATCTCTGCCCATCCTCTACCCCGGACCGCGGCAGCGGCACGCCCCGGTCCGGGGGAAATCGCCATTCCCCCGGCAAGAAAAGCCCAACCTGAAAGCCAACCGTCCGGAGAAATATAGATTAGATCAAACTATAGAGAGAATCCATGTTGGATCAGATCTTGCTCCACTACAGCCAAAATGGTCTCAGCCTGTTGGAGGGCGATTTGGGCATCTTGATCAGAAGGATCGGGCGAATCGGTTGGATACCGACCTTCGACAGCCCACTCTGTTAGCTGCTCCAGGTTAGTCAATTGGCTACACTGCCAGTCTTCTGGAAACAATGTTCTGAATAATTCCAGATCATGACGCCAGGGAAACTCAATCTGGAGAAAAATCAGGACAGCCTTCAAACTCTTTTTAGCAGCTTGCTGGAATAAAAAGCAAATTTGCTGAGAAAAACTCTGGGCTTGACCGGCCAAGGCTTGAGCTGCTGTCAGATCTTTGCGGGCATAGGCCAACCAACGTTGGGTTTCAGCCACAATCTTATTTGCCTCGCTCATAGAGCACCTTACCTTCTCTCAGGGCAGGTCGTAGAACTCTACCCACCAGATCGCCATAGTCCTTGATTTCTGCCGGTGTTGTCACAACAATATCCTTAGCCACCGGCAGATCTGCCAAAATTCTGCGAATGGAAATCGTCATCTCCCGTTTACTTGACAATTCCGGAAACACCACCAGCAAGTCAACATCACTGTGGGCTGTAGCTTCCCCCCTGGCATAGGAGCCAAACAAGATGATTTGTATCGGCTGGAAACTTTCAACAATGCGATCGACCATTGTTTTCGATCCAGGGATTTAGAGCGGATTGCTTAAAATCAAAACTTGAAACCATTGAAATAACCGCAGAAACCCAGGTAGATCCCAGGGCGATCGCCAATGCCAGACAGGCGGGTTCCTTTAGTTTAGCCAACCCGGCAGGGATTCACCTAAATTTTTAGGCCAGGGAGCCCTGCGATCGCCAGAAAATAACTTGAGTAGCCATCGGAATACCCACCATGGAGAACCCAAGGGTTGGATCTGCCCGGTATCCTGCCAGACCTGCCGTACTAAAATCCGGGACCTCAGGAGGGTTATTCTGCTGGTCTCTGCGGGTTTTAGGCGGCTAGGGGCCTAACCAATTACCAGGGCTGTATTCGTACCCATCTCTATTATCGAGTCAGTTTTAAGCAAATCTCCCGAGTATTGCCAGGGGTTATTGTTTCTGCAGATAAGTTCACAGCAGCCCTTCCACCCAAGAACTCAGGTGAAAAAACCGGCTCTGGCAAGCAATCCCCAGCTTCTTTCGTGGTCGGGTGAAAGCGATAACAGCTCAGTTCATTTTTCGACTGGCCTCAAGGTGACTACACAAGCATCTAAATCTTCTCGCAACGGAGGATTAGCCCAATCAGGCCAGGCGGCTAGATTCCTGGCCGTGTTAGGAATAACTGTGATACCATCAGGCGTCACTGTACCAGTAAAGCCAAAATCACTATTCATTGGATCCATAAAGCTCATCTTGGTTTCAACAATAATGCCAGGAACCTTAACTTCAAGGGGTTTTTCCCCTTCAAAACGGTGAACAATTTGAAAATGGAAACCATTCTGCACAATAGAAATCTGGCCCGCTTCGCCAGTCGCAATAGTAGATGCCCACGCTACTTTAGTTCGCCCACAGGATGAAGTCGCGGTGGCTTTATAGAATCCGCCAATGGACTTGTATCCCCGATGATTGATAGCAGTCTCATAAGTTGCCACTCGCGAGGTAAGCTCAGCCTTGACCTCATCCACGTTGCCAGGATTAATCTGCATATCTGAAGTCTGAATGGTTAGTCCAGACGCCACAAGGGGCAACCAATTAAGTAATTGTGATATCCGTAGATAACTCTCGGCTAAATCTTCAGCAGAGACCTGAAGGGCTTCTTCTAGAAGAGTGCTAGCTAGAACATCGGCTTTTAGAGGCAAGCTGGCAGGTTGAAAAGTCTGATCTCCCATAGCTGTATAGCGATGATTAGCTAGCACTATTTTCTCGGGGATGAGGCCTGTAGTCAGAAGGCTAACAGCCAATAACAAACCCACTGTAACCTTTGAGTGTGCCATCTTTTTACCCCTCCGGTTTAATTAAGAAAATATTGGAGAAGATGTAACTTTAAAGGGTTAGCTAGAAAGCTTAACTGCTACCCCTGTAGCTTTGACCGTGGCTTGACACTGACGTTTATAGGGAGCTAACCAATCACCGGGGCTGTAGTCAGTCCACCTCTATTATCTAGCGAGTTTTAAGGAAATTTCCTTACCATTGCCAGGGGTTATTGTTTCTGCAGATAAGTTCACAGTTGATTGGGATTGGTATCAGTAATCAGGAGTCCGCTCTACCCGCTATCTCACCCTGACAAACTTCCTGACTAATCAGCGCCCGTTTAGCCCCTCGTCGAGAAAGAGGCGACTATGAATCTAGAAACTGACGCCCAGTCCCCCACCGTTGCCAAGGGATAGCGAACCCTAAAGATACCCAGAGGGCCCATCTCCATCATCATTAGACCAGGAGCATAAACCATAGATTTGGTTAGCCATGGATGCTGGTAATCCTATAATTACCTCCCTCCCGTGCTAAAATACACTACTTTTATCCGTAAAATTTGATCGATACTTTGTTAGTTAAGTAGTTAGTTGTTCAAGAGAGGGTCCATGAAGTCATCTATGTTGTACCGTTTGAGTTTCGGTTTGGCCACGCTGCTGTCGGTTGGTCCGGGGTTGGCCCCCATCGCTTTGGGCCAGGGGAGTGGGCCAGGGCTATCAGAAAACCGGGCGCTAGTCCGCCAGTGCCGCCAGCTCAACCAGCCCGCCCAGGTGTTTGACAATACCAGTCTGGGACCGGTACAGAATCGCCTGGGTACACTGCCCACGGGCACTAAGGTGAGTCTGACGGGGGTGATTATGCAGGGGCGCGCACAAATTTTTCTGCCCGGCAAATTCAATGGTCTTTCCCCATCTCAGCCCGTGGGGTGGGTCAATGCCGGGTTCTTAACCAACTGCGGTGGTAGCCCTCCGCCCACAGGTAAGGCTTGCTTTCGGGTTAACCACTCCCTTCATGTTAGAAGTAGCCCCTCCACCAGTGGCAACATTATCGCCAACTACAATACCGGGGATAATGCCCATGCCTCTACCAACCCCCCAACCCGACGAAAACCCGGTGACGGCCGCACCTGGCTACAGGTGACCATCTATGACGGCAGCCTGGGCTGGGTCGTCCAAACCAGTAACAATGGACAAGTCCAGGACATCAGCCCCATTCCTTGCCCCTAGGGTAGGTTATCGCCGGTTAGCCACGGCCATAGCTGGGTTTTAACCGGCGATCTCAACAACCTTACAAGACTGTTAGCTTACCCAGACCCCCTTAATCTCTGTCAAAACCAGTGATTGCCCAGTGGGGTTGGGAAAAGCAGCTAACCAAACATCGGTTGCTGCCGGTGCTGATCGAGAGCGAGCTAACAGAGGGCAGAACCCTCATTGACAAGATTCGAGGGGTGCTGAGTGCCCAGACCAATCAGGGGATTCTTTTCCACCAGAACTGGTGGAAAAACTGCTACGGCGTCAACGACTGCTGGTAATTTTGGATCACCTATCGGAGATGGGAGAAAAAACCGCCAGGCGATCGCGCCGCAAGAACCGACGCCGATGATAATAAACGGCTGGGGATAAAACTGAACTAATGGCGCTCGACTAACCCCGCTGGCTGGCGGGAAGCACCAGCAGATCGCTCAGGGGGGATGGGCTACCGGCGGGTGGGCCAGGTAACTGGTGGCGTCCAGGTGTTTAATGCGCTCGAAGAAAACTTCGTAAAAGCGTTCTAAACAGTCACAAAACCAGGCCTGATAGTCAGCCCAACGCTGCTGATCATCCAGGTCTAAGCCACTCCAAACGCTGGCAATGACACAGCTATGGTCACCGCCATCATCCCAGATTAGGGGTAGGCCGATTTGATCTGCGATCGCCTCTCGCTCCTGAGCCAGCAGATAGAAGTGGGGATGGGCATCTACCCCAGAAAGCAGCAATTCGGTGTAGAGGCTATTGTGGCTGTGGTCCAGAATGGTGTGCAGTCGAAAGCCAGCTCGCGCAATGGCAAAGCCCAGGGTTGCCTCCGGGGTGGGGTTGCCAGCCTTAACCAGGCCTCCTTGCCGATTTAGGCGATTGCAAAGGCCGCTCCAGAAGGCCAGATTAGCCTGCTCTCTGGGGCTGAGGGGAACCACCACCGGCTGATCCTGGCCGCTCTGTGGTTCGCAGGAATCCCCTGAATTAGCCTCCCCATCGATTTCTGATTCCTGCTCCAGGTCAATAAAGTTAACCGCCATGGCGGTTTTACCAATTCGCCACAACTCTACCCTGACCGCTAAAAAGCTGACCTTATCCTGACTCAGGCTATTGAGCCAGGCGAGGGTTTGACGATGGTGGTGAGAGAACTCTGCTGCTATCCAGACCACCATGGATGGAGCTTCTGCCGCGGCCCAGGTCAGCAGGTCTCCCAGGTGGTGAGCTTCGCTCACCCCAGCCTGAGCCGTTACCAGCACTCGATGCTGGCCTTCAGTACCTTGAAACAGGCGGTAGTCAGCTGGGGTTTCAAGGCTCACAGGGGCTAGACTGATCCCCAAAGCCTCAGCCAAAAGGTCCAGATTGTCAGGATCCTCCAGCCAATGCAAAAAATCACCGCCATTTTGCCAATAGTCAGCGGGATGGATCTTTTCAAGCCGTCCTAGTTTTGGTTTGGCGGTGCGCTGGGAACCCATGACCGTAACTCTGCAGGTAACATCTCTTCCTATTATGGCTTGACAGGGTCAGGCTGGGGCGATCGGCTTCACACCGCCCAGGGCATTGGTTCAACCGCGGCAAAGCTGGTGGTCAGCAGATAGGGGGCTCCAGTTTCTAGTGCCTGCTGAATGGCAATGGCTAGTTCGTTATTATGCAGGGAAAAGTCACTGCCGAGACGATTGGGCCGGCCTTCTCGAATGGCGGCGGCCATCTCTGCCACACCCCGACAAAAGTCCATCTGCTGGGCCCCTCGATAGCTCAATTTGGGGGCTTTACGAACCAGGGGATAGTTTCTCTTGAGGGGACTCATCAATACCTTGCGCCGAATCTTGATCATGCGCTGAGTATAGACAGGATCGCCGTAGTACCAGCAATCCTTAATGCCCATAATGCCGTCGTCCCCAATGATGCGGAGGGAATGATCATGGGGAGCAACGATACTACAGGTAAGGCGGGCTACTACTCCAGAGGCAAACTTAATACAGGCCACAGAAAAGTCGGGGGCGTCGGGGGGATTCAGGGTCACGTCAGAACGCTTATCTGCGGCCGGAATCAAGCAAGAGGAAAAGGCGGTTACCGTAGTCGCTGGACCAAAAAACATGGTTAACCAGGTTAGGTAATAGCCAGCGTGTTCCAGGGTGCAGCCCACCTCAAACTCATCCTGAAAGGGCCAGGCAATGCCCTCACTACTGACCCACTGGTCGTAGGGCATTTTATGGACCAGACCGTCATCCATTTCGGCGTAGACCAAACGCACCTTGCCCACCACCTCTTTCCTGAGGGCCTTCCATAGGGTCTGGGCGGTTTCACTTAAGCAGCTACAGGGAGCAGAGGCAATTTGCAACCCTTTTTGGTTGGCCAGGCTAACTAATTCCTTAGCCTGAGAAATTTCCATGGCCAGGGGTTTTTCTGAATAAACGTGCTTGCCAGCTTCCAGGGCGGCTCTGGTGAGGCCATAATGGGCGCGAGGGTTGGTGAGGTTAAGAACTATGTCGACCTGGGGATCGGCCAGCATCTCCTCCAGGGTACCGTATTCTCGAATCCCCTGGTTCTTAGACAGGCGCTGCGATCGCTGCGGGTTCTGGTCCAGACACCCCACCAGGGTGAGGTCGGGGTGGAGGGGGAGGGTTTTTAGATAATAGTCGGAAACAAAACCGCAACCAGCGATCGCAATTCTCACCAGAGTTACTCCTTAAAGCAAGGTATGAATCTATCTTATCTCTGATAGGATCCTCAAAAAAAATTGAAAACCTTCCGGATTTTCCTCAGATCCGCCGAAGTATGTAGTGGTAGATGCACCCTGATTAATTCCCTGACCCACGGGTTGGGGAATTTTTTTATGGTCACCCGGGGTCGGCCTGGGGTTCTTAACGAGAGGCCCGCAGGAGTAAATACCCCCCACCGATAATCCCATCAGGGTAGGTAACCAGGCCGCCATCAGAGGCGATAGGGCTCCGACTTCTCCCATGGCATTGGTAATAAAGGACAGCAGGTAATAGCCGAAAATAATCACAATGCTAATGCCGAAACTCGTGGCTCGACTGGTGCGCTGAGGCAATACCCCAATGGAGGATCCGACTAAACCAAAAACTACGCAGACAAAGGGTAGGGCGTACTTTTGCTGAATACGAATTTGCCAGCGCCGGATCAACTTTTGATCCCCTCCCTGGCGCACCAGCTCTAGTTGTTGATTGGCTTCGGCAATGTTCATCTCCGTATCATCCTTGGTGCGACTGGCCAGATCTAGGGGTGTGCGAGGCAGTTTCAGTTCCTGGGTTTGAAAGGTCACAATGTTACGGAAAGATCCATCAGGGGCAACAACATAGATAGTGCCGTTGGAAAAATTCCAGGTGTTTTTACTAAAATCCCAGGTGGCTGATTCGGCGCTGACCACCTGATTCAGCCCTGCCTGGGAAAAATCAAGGATGGTGAGGCCATGCATGGCGGTACCGTCAAAGCGGCGGGCATAAAACTGGCGTTTAAGTTCCTGGGCGGTGGGATCGTCGGCGGCGGGTTGAAACTCCTGGTAAAAAATATTGCGCTCCTGAAAGGGCGGGCGATCAGAGTGAAGGGCCTGCTCCAGGGTAATGGCAGCCCGATAATTGGCAGCTGGGGTAATCAGCTCGTTGAATAGAAAGGTTAAGCCAGTCACCAGCAAGCTTAAAACTAAAGCCGGGGTAATCATGCGCCTGACACTCACCCCCACCCCCTGCAAAGCAACCAACTCACTATCGCTGGAAAACCGGCTATAGGTCATCATGGTGGCCAGCAGGGTAGACATGGGGAAGGCCAGGACAATGAAAGCTGGTAACTTGAGGAGAAAAATCTGAGCGGCCAGGGTAATGGACAGCCCCGACTCGGTGATGCGCCGGATCAGTTCAAACAGAGCCCCGATGGAAATACCAATCGAGGAAAAGGCCCCGACCCCAAATAGAAACGGTAGGGTAAGTTCTCGGCTGATATAGCGATCCATAACAGACAGGCGCAGCCACGATCTTGACTGCCGCAGCCGCAGGGGAGGTGGGGGAGAGGAAACGGTCACCATAGAGGGGAATTTAACAGGAAAAAGACGGCGTATCGGAGCATTGATCCTCAGCTTAAATAGAGAAATCCTTGCCCAGGTAATGTTCCCGGACCAGAGGATTTTGGTACAGATCTTCGGCTTTACCAGAGGCGAGAATCTGGCCGTCGCTCATAATATAGGCCCGGTCAATAATTCGTAGGGTTTCTCGAACGTTGTGATCGGTAATTAAAATTCCCATGTCTCGATCGCGCAACTGGGCCACTATTTCTTGAATTTCGGCAACAGCAATCGGGTCTACCCCGGCAAAGGGCTCATCTAAAAATAAAAACTTGGGGCCATCGGGTCCTGCCGCCAGGGACCGGGCCAGTTCAGTCCGCCGTCGTTCCCCTCCAGAGACTTGCATACCCAGGGTGTGGGCTACCTTTTCCAGACGAAACTCCTTCAGTAGCTCTCGCAGGCGGCGATCGTAGCTACCTGGTGGTACTCGAGTTTGCTCCATTACCAGTAACAGGTTATCGGCCACCGAAAGGTTACGGAAGATACTGGCTTCCTGGGCCAGATAACCAATACCCAACCTGGCCCGTTGATGCATGGGTAGGTCAGTAATATCGATTTGGTCTAGACAAACTCGACCCTGGTCAGGCCGTTCCAGGCCGGTAGCCATGTAAAAGGTGGTGGTCTTACCAGCGCCATTGGGCCCCAGTAGCCCCACGATTTCTCCCTGGGCTACGGAGAGGCTGACCCGATTAACTACCTGCCGTTTACCGTAGGTTTTCTGTACATTATCCAGAATGATTTTCAAAGATACCTGTCGGCGAATTGATCCAGAGTCTTAAAAATTGTATCAAAGCTGTTCCGCCCTAAACCGGGTAAAAAGTCCATTGGTTCTAGATGCCAAGGGCGATCGCCAGCCTCTGCCAGGGTTTGGTCTCCAGGAGCTTTTCCGATACTATATTGGCCAAGAACCCTGAAGCCCGATTTTGCCCCCTATCGTCTCCCTCTGCAAGGTCACCATGCAACATCTTCAGACCTACCCATCTCCAGCATCCAGGCCGGTAAGTCAGTCTGAACTTGAACAAATGCAAAGGGTGGCTTTACTCCTTGATAATCTGTTTCAGCGAGAGGAAGCCACCGCCCGATCAATTCTGGACTGCCTCTATGAAGCCGGTGCTACGGGTTTAATTGACCAAAAGGTAGCGGTCAGAGCCTTGAGATTGCCCCTGAAGGGGATGGCCCGCTGTAGCAAGCCCGTGTTTCGCATCTTTGCCCTGCGCTGGTTTAAGAAAAATTGTCCCTGGCTGATTACGGAGTGGCTATTTAAGTATGCAAAGTTGGGAGACAGTCCTGCCCCTTCTGGCCTGGACCATACCCCCGTGATTGACGTTACCCCCATTAGACCCAGCCTACCTCCCCTGGTTTTGCAACAGGCGGCTGAAATTAACGCTCTGCGGGGTCGAGTCGGCTGGCTAACGGGAACTGTGGTGGTGATGCTAACTCTGGTTGGCTGGAACTGGCTAAATCATTGAGTTGCCCTAGGGGTGATCCCAAGGAGAATTGATCAAATTTGATCACCCTAGATGTGGGCTGGCGGGTATCAAAGTAATAGCTGCTAACCACACCCTCAGGCATTTCTAAAATGCTGAAGGCGGTAATCTCATTACTGGCCAGGTAAGGTAGGGGCTGCCCCTGGTGATCTAGCTGGGGAGATGCCAGGGTGGGAGGAATTGGTGCTAAGCCGTTTGGATCCCCTGGGCTACGTAATGCTCGGGAGCGCCGTGGTCAGTAGGCGGAACCGGGCGCTGGCGATCGCGCCAGAAGGCTCCGTAGGAGTTGCCAACGTTAGAGCTTTCCAGGTAGTGGGTGCCGCTGGGGGAAACGAAGCGGTTCCACAGGTGGGAGTGGCCGTAGAACACCAGGTTAACACCGGCCGATTCTAACAGCGGGATCAGGTCACGGTTGATGTGGTCGGCAGCTAGGGGATAGTCGTAGCGTACCCCCTGTAGTCGCCCTCTGGAATCGCGATCGTAGAGGGGAACGGGGGTGGTAAAGGGCGGCACAATGTTGTCTCCCAGGGTATGGGGCGGATGGTGCAACATCACCACCCTATACTTCGCTTGGCGAAAGGCTGGGCTTGCCAGTTCTTGCTCTAACCACTGGTATTGCAGACTACCCCGTTCAATGGGTTCGAAAATGTGCTGGCCGTAGCCCCAGTTGGTGGGGGTATCCACATCGGCCTCCCGTTCCTGATAGCGTCCTCTCACCGTAGCGGCGCGGCTGTAGGATCGCCAGATCTGAGTCACGTAAAGACTGACTAATCGGACATCTCCCAGGCTCAGAGCATAGTAGTGGGAGGTAGATTGGGGCGGGTTGCTCTCAGCCAGGGGGGTGAGGGGCAGGCTAAAAATCTGATCGTAGGTGTGGCTATTAAAGGAGTTATCGATTAGCCACTGACGGCGTACAGTTTCATCGTCCTGGGGATTGAAGAGCTGGACCTGAGCGTTATACTCCTGAAGGGCCACGGCGGCGGGGCGGGGGAGTTAAACTGATCCTGGAGGGAGGCGGTGTGAGAAAAGCGCCCCATGACTTCGTGGTTACCGATGGCGGTAAACAAAGGAGCATGTTGAATAATTGCTCCGCCTCGATAGAGGGTACTCTGCCCCTGCCACTCCAGACGATAATTGGCCCGCCCCTGGAGACAGGGGAAAAAGGCATTTCCCCGACTGTCATCAAACCACTCGGAGGCGCGATCAGGAACATTCACCAGATCCCCCGCCAGAAAAACCCCATCAACCGCGCCGATGGTTTCCTCCACCTTTTGCAAGTTGGCGGCGGTCATGGGCATGGTCTGATGATCGGAGGTTAACAAGACTTTAAAGGGTGGTCAGGCTGGGGAGTCGGCGCCAGGGTAAAAATATCACTCTGAATTGATTGGCCATCTCCACGGGTACTGCTGACTCGATAGGGTACTCGCCGTCCAGGGGTTAGGTTGGTAACCGTAGCCTGGTGTCGCCAGATTGGTCGGGGTACGGTGCCCTGTAAATTCTCAAAATCAGGATGGACCAGGTGGGATTGGGAATCTTCTCGGGTATGACTGAGACGGGTAGTCAGGGCGATCGCCTGATGGGGTAGTGAAACCACTCCAGACCCGCTGGAGGACCCGCCATCACCCCAGTAAACTTGATGATTCTGACCGGCAAATTCAGTAAACCAGACGACCTGGACTGAATCGGCGGTGGGGTACTGCAGAAAGGATTGGTCAATAGCTGATGGCTGGCAACCATAGGGTTGGGGGGTAGAGAGGAGGATGGGGAGGGTTTTAGAGTGATCAAACAAACAGCCAGGACTAGTAGCCATAGCCTTAAAACCAGTGGGATTAACCTGGATTGTCCCATGCCTTGCTGTTGCTCCGGCTCAATTCTGGGGCCAGGTATCACTGAGAGTCCCAGCCCCCCACCCCTGGACCCAATTACCATGGGAGGCCATCATCCACTATTAAACCACCGCCAACCACCGCTAAAAAACCATGGGCTGATTACAATAGGCAGAGTAATTAAAAAAACCGGTTCACGATGAAATCTTTCTTAATTGTGCTGGCTATCGGTTTGGCCCTGGTGGGTTTCCCGGCCCAGGCCTGGGCTCACCAGGTGGAAACTAACTATACCCTGGGCAATCAATTAGAGTTTCAGTCTACCTTTAGTACCGGCGAGCCCTTCGTCGGTGCCCAGGTAACCATCTATGCTCCCAATCATCCCGATCAACCCTGGAAAACCCTGACCACCGATAGCCAGGGTCGTTTTGCTTTCTTACCCGATGCATCGATTCCTGGTAATTGGCAGGTGAAAATTGAAGATGCCGCCAAAAGCCATGGCGACTATTGGACTATCCCGGTTGATAGCCGGGGAACCATCGTAGAAAAAGGTATTGTTTTTGACTCCACCCGGCATCGACCCTATTTGGCGGCGGCTATGGTTAGTCCCACCACCATGGCTCTGGCGGCTGGACTGGGCTGGGTTATCTACCGTCAAGGTCGTCACCAACGTTAGAGGCGGCTTGAAAAGGGTTGTCCCACCTATAGTTCGTCGCCCAGAGGCCGGCAAGAGGCCGTTAAAATCCTGAATGGGGTGAGCTGAGCCGACTCCATGGCTATAGTTTGAGACCCTGTTTGGCTTTGCACCAATCCCTTGGGGGCAATCAGGTGGATAGCCCGATCAATAGATTCTAAAATCTGTCAGGGAAAACCCATAGGTTCTACCGGAGAAAGGGTAGACAGGGTATGATCGAATTACTTTTTGTCAATAGCGAGTTTGTGCCAGATTAGATGCCGGCGCACCTCAACAGATTTCTTCCTCCTGAGCTCAGCCCTATTCTCCTGTACCACAGGTCACCGATGAACTGCAGTACGATTCAATTCAAATATGTCGATCAGGTTTCTCAGAGCGATCTTGCCCAGCTGATTAGCCTATTTAAGTCGGCAGCTTTTTGGGCTTGCGATCGCTCTGCCCAGGACATGGCTACGGCCATTGCCCATAGCTACCCGGTGGTGACGGCCTGGGACCGGGAAAGGTTGATTGGCTTTGCCAGGGCTACTTCCGATGGGGTTTTTCGGGCTACGATTTGGGATGTGGTGATTGATCCCCATTACCAGGGTAGTGGGCTGGGTCGTAAAATGGTAGAAACTCTGGTTAGTCACCCCCATATGAGTCGCGTAGAGCGCACCTATTTAATGACTACTAATCAGCAGGGATTTTATCAACGTATTGGCTTTGAAGAGAATTCCTCTACCACTATGGTGCTTTACGGTTCTAAGCTAGAACCTCTGCCCAGCCTGGTCCGGTCTGAGCCTGCCTTAGTTGATGGAGAATGTCGGCGTGAAGTGTGATCAATTTTTACCCTTCACTGTCTCAGGTCGGTTACCCTAGTATTTTCTCAAGTTTTTTATTCCTTATCCTTTGATTGGCTCCGGTCCATGCAGCAAACTCACGATCTTCACGTTGTTGAAACTCGACCCCTGGTTAGCCCTGCCCTACTTCACCACGAGTTTGCCATTACTCCAGAAGCGGCCAGGCTGGTTTCCCAGGTTCGCGATCGCATTCGTCACATTCTCTACAACGAAGACCGACGCCTGCTGGTAATCGTGGGCCCCTGTTCGGTACACGACATTGACGCTGCCTACGAGTACGGCCAGAAACTGGTGAATTTGCGCCATGAACTCTCCGGCCAACTGGAGATTTTAATGCGGGTTTATTTTGAAAAACCTCGCACTAATGTGGGGTGGAAAGGTTTAATCAATGATCCCCACCTGGATGGCAGCTACGATATCAACACCGGCTTACGCCTGGCTCGTAAGCTACTTCTGGACCTGGCCCATCTGGGTCTGCCCGCCGCCACAGAGTTGCTAGATCCGGTTACTCCCCAATACATTGCCGATTTAATCTCCTGGACTGCCATCGGTGCCCGCACTACTGAAAGCCAAACCCATCGGGAAATGGCGTCGGGTCTCTCGATGCCGATTGGCTTTAAAAATAGTACCGATGGTAGCTTGCAGGCCGCCATTAACGCCATGGTAGCGGCTAGTCAACCCCATCATTTTTTGGGGATTAATCACCATGGTTTAGCCAGTATTGTCACCACTACGGGAAATCCGGACTGCCATCTAGTTCTCCGTGGTGGTAAGGAGGGACCTAACTTTAGCGCCCACCATGTTGCTAAGGCAGCGGAAGAAATGACTAAACTCAACCTTAATCCTCGGCTGATGGTTGATTGTAGCCATGCCAACGCCAACAAGGACCACACCCGTCAAATCTATGTTCTGCAAGATGTGGCAGCCCAGGTTCAACAGGGCTCTCGTCATATTCTCGGGTTGATGATAGAAAGCCATTTGGAGGCGGGCAATCAATCGATCCCCAAAAATCTGCGGGAGTTAACCTATGGCCAGAGTATTACCGATGCCTGCGTTGATTTTGAAACCACTGCTACTATGCTGCGCCAGCTGGCCGGTGCTGTAGAACCCTCTCTGCAGATGGCGGTTTAGTGTTCCATCCCTAGCCCTTAATGCCACTGGCGGTTTGGCTAGGGATAATGTATCGTTGCAGTAGGATAAACACCAGGACCGCCGGTAGCACCGATAAAATAGAGCCGGCGGCAATTAGACGCCAGTCCAGGGAAAAACTACCAGATAATTGGGCCACCCCCAGGGGTAGGGTATAGCGCTCTGGGCGATCGAGTAAAATTAAGGGCCAGAGAAATTCGCTCCAGGTGCCAATGAAGACAAAAATACCCAGGGTTACCAGGGCCGGCTGGGTGGCAGGAATCATCACATTCCACCAAACTCCCAGATCGGAGCAGCCATCCAGACGGGCAGCCTCCTCCAGTTCCTTAGGAACGGTTTGAAAAGCTTGTCGCATTAGAAAAATTCCAAAGGCAGAGGCCAGGTAGGGCAACACCAGACCCAGGTAGGTGTTGCGTAGACCCAGGTTAACCGCCAGTATGTAGAGGGGAATCATCACTACCTGGAACGGAATCATGATGGTAGCCACAATTAAGGCCAGAATCAGATCTCGCCCGGCAAACTCTAAGCGGGCCAGGGGATAGGCCGCCAGGGAGCAAATTAGAAGATTGAGAAGTACGGTTAATCCCGCTACAACCGTACTATTGACAAAATATTTCCCTAGGGGATTGGTTTGCCAAACCTTATAGTAGTTAGCCAGGGTGAAGGATGAGGGAATCAGTTGGGGAGGGGAGGCTAGCAGGTTTTCCCCTGGTCCCTTGAGGGAAGTACTGAGGAGCCACAGCATAGGAAACAACATCATTACAGCTATGGTCAGTAATACTAAATAAAGCAGTAGGGTACGCCAGTAGCGCCACCTCAGGAAACGCTCTCTTAGAGCGATCGCGATCGTTATAGCCATATCTAAAAGCAAGCTCCCTTCAAAACTACCACAGGCCCAGCTTCTGGACTCCAACTGCAAGTATGCCAGGGCAAAGTCTAACCATTTACCCCATCCAAAGCATTGAGTTTTGTGAATGAAATCTCCCTTTTAGTTCGATCTGGTTCTCCAGAATATTTCCAAAACCCTTGCCAAGCAAAGATTATCGCAGCTTGAATTATTGTTAACCTTCGTCAAAAACCGTCAAATCTCAAGATTATAATGCTGACAAAGTCATCATAGCTGTGGGATGAATCCATCTCTTGAGGCCTTTGCGGCTCTTCTAAGAGTAGGATCCTCACCACGGCTTTGATGGTTGCTGTTGCTTTGTCTAGAGAGAGGAGAGTCTCCATGACAACTACCCCCCGGGAGCGGGAGGCGAAAGTGAAGGTAGTAGTGGATCGGGATCCGGTGCCGACTTCGTTTGAGAAGTGGGGGAAACCGGGTCACTTTGACCGGACCTTAGCGAAGGGACCAAAGACGACGACATGGATTTGGAACCTGCACGCCGATGCTCACGATTTTGACAGTCACACCAGTGACTTAGAGGATGTATCGCGCAAGATATTCAGTGCGCATTTTGGTCATTTGGCGGTGATTTTCATCTGGCTAAGTGGCATGTATTTTCACGGCGCGAAGTTTTCGAACTACGAAGCGTGGCTAACGAACCCGACGGGGATCAAACCGAGTGCGCAGGTAGTGTGGCCAATTTTTGGCCAGGAGATATTGAACGCCGATGTAGGCGGAGGGTTTCGAGGGATCCAGATTACCTCTGGGTTATTCCAGTTGTGGCGAGCCAACGGCATTACGAATGGCTACGAGCTGTACTGTACAGCGATCGGGGCGTTAGTGATGGCGGGGTTAATGCTATTTGCGGGGTGGTTTCATTATCACAAGGCAGCCCCGAAGCTGGAATGGTTCCAGAACGTAGAATCGATGATGAACCACCACCTGGCGGGGCTATTGGGGCTGGGGTGTTTGGGCTATGCGGGGCAGCAGATCCACGTGTCGCTGCCGATTAATGCGTGTTTAGACGCGATTGATGCGGGTAAGCCCCTGAGTTTAGGTGGCCGGGTGATTGACACGGTGAGTGCGATTCCGTTGCCCCACGAGTGGTTGTTCAACCGGGAGTTAATGGCGGAACTATACCCGAGCTTTGGGTTGGGGTTAAAGCCGTTTTTCACGCTGAACTGGGGAGCATACGCCGACTTTTTAACCTTCAAGGGGGGTTTAAATCCTCAGACTGGGGGTTTATGGCTGTCGGATACGGCCCACCATCACCTGGCGCTGGCGGTACTGTTTATCGTAGCGGGCCATTTCTACCGGACCAACTGGGGGATAGGCCACAGCTTCAAGGAAGTGTTGGAAGCCCACAAAGGCCCCTTCACCGGGGAAGGGCACAAGGGACTGTACGAAGTGTTTACCACCTCGTGGCACGCCCAATTAGCGCTGAACCTGGCGATGCTGGGGTCAGTCACGATTATTGTGGCCCATCACATGTACGCCATGCCGCCCTATCCGTACATTGCCACGGACTATCCCACCCAACTGTCCCTATTTACCCACCACATGTGGATAGGGGGCTTTTTGGTGGTGGGTGCTGGGGCCCACGCGGCGATTTTCATGGTGCGGGACTACGAGCCAGCCACCCATGTGAATAACCTGTTAGACCGGGTATTGCGGCACCGGGATGCGATTATTTCCCACCTGAACTGGGTGTGTATTTTCCTAGGCTTCCATAGCTTTGGGTTATACATCCACAACGACACGATGCGGGCCCTGGGCCGACCCCAGGACATGTTTTCGGATACGGCGATTAAGCTGCAACCAGTCTTTGCCCAATGGGTGCAGGGCATCCACGCGGCGGCGGCGGGCAATACGGCGCCCCACGCCTTGGCGGGGGTGAGCCCGGTGTTCAACGGAGAGGTGTTAGCGGTGGGGGGTAAGGTAGCGATGTCGGCCATTCCCCTGGGTACGGCGGACTTCATGGTGCACCATATCCATGCGTTTACCATCCACGTGACGGTGTTAATTCTGCTGAAGGGAGTGCTGTACGCCCGCAGTTCGCGGTTGATTCCGGACAAGGGCGAGTTGGGTTTCCGCTTCCCCTGCGACGGACCAGGCCGGGGTGGCACCTGCCAGGTATCGGGATGGGACCATGTATTTTTGGGTCTATTTTGGATGTACAACTCGCTGTCGATTGTGATTTTCCACTTTAGCTGGAAGATGCAATCGGACGTGTGGGGTACGGTATCGGCGGACGGCAGCGTCAGCCACATTACCGGTGGCAACTTTGCCCAGAGCGCGATTACGATTAATGGCTGGCTGCGGGACTTTTTATGGGCCCAGGCCTCCCAGGTAATTGGCTCCTACGGGTCAGCGTTATCGGCCTACGGGTTGATGTTTTTGGGGGCACACTTTGTGTGGGCCTTTAGTCTGATGTTTTTGTTCAGTGGCCGTGGCTACTGGCAGGAACTGATTGAATCGATTGTGTGGGCCCACAACAAATTGAAGGTGGCCCCAGCGATTCAACCCCGCGCCCTGAGTATTACCCAGGGCCGGGCGGTGGGAGTGGCCCATTATTTGTTGGGGGGTATTGCCACCACCTGGGCCTTCTTCCTGGCTCGAATTATTGCGGTGGGGTAGGTTTCTGGTCATGGAATCTCCTGGGGGTAAAAGCCGCGGGGTTTTTACCCTTAACCCATCGAATTGATAGTACAGGCCGGGATTTTTCCTGGAATGGATATCAAAAATCATGACTCAAATGTTGTAGTAAATTCGTTTTGATTCATGGCAACTAAATTCCCTAAATTCAGCCAGGAATTGGCAGCGGATCCGACCACGCGGCGGATCTGGTACGGGATTGCCACCGCCCACGACTTTGAAAGCCACGATGGCATGACGGAGGAGAATCTTTATCAAAAGATTTTCGCTTCGCACTTTGGCCACCTAGCGATCATTTTTCTGTGGACCTCGGGCAACCTGTTCCATGTGGCCTGGCAAGGCAACTTTGAGCAGTGGATAAAGGACCCGCTGAATGTAAAACCCATCGCCCACGCCATTTGGGACCCCCAATTTGGGCAGCCTGCGGTGGATGCATTTTCCCAGGCGGGTTCGAGCTTTCCGGTGAACATTTCCTTTTCTGGGGTGTACCACTGGTGGTACACGATTGGGATGCGCACCAATGTGGACCTGTATAGCGGTGCGGTATTTTTGCTGATTTTGTCAGCGGTGTTTTTATTTGCGGGTTGGCTGCATTTACAGCCGAAGTTTCGGCCCAGCCTATCGTGGTTTAAGAACGCGGAATCGCGGCTGAACCACCACCTGGCGGGATTGTTTGGGGTCAGTTCTCTGGCCTGGACGGGGCACCTGGTGCATGTGGCCATCCCGGAATCGCGGGGTGTGCACGTGGGCTGGGATAACTTTTTGTCGGTGAAGCCGCACCCGGAAGGGTTGCTGCCCTTCTTTACGGGGAACTGGGGAGTCTATGCCCAGGCTCCGGACACCAGTGGCCATATTTTTGGTACGGCGACGGGGTCGGGTTCAGCGATTCTGACCTTTTTAGGTGGATTCCATCCCCAAACCGAGTCGCTGTGGTTGACGGATATGGCCCACCACCACCTGGCGATCGCGGTGATTTTCATCATTGCGGGGCACATGTACCGGACCAACTTCGGCATTGGCCACAGCATCAAGGAGATCTTGAATGCCCACAAGCCGCCGAAGGGTGGCTTAGGAGAGGGCCACAAGGGACTGTACGACACCTTGAATAACTCCCTGCACTTCCAACTGGCGTTGGCGCTGGCTAGTCTAGGGGTGGTGACCTCCTTGGTGGCCCAGCACATGTATGCGCTGCCGCCCTATGCGTTTATCGCCAAGGATTACACCACCATGGCGGCGCTCTATACCCACCACCAGTACATTGCGGGCTTCATCATGGTGGGGGCCTTTGCCCATGGGGCGATTTTCCTGATTCGGGACTACGACCCGGCGGCGAATAAGAACAACGTCCTGGACCGGGTGTTGCAGCATAAGGAAGCGATTATTTCCCACCTGAGTTGGGTGTCGCTGTTCCTGGGCTTCCATACCCTGGGGCTGTACGTGCACAACGATGTGGTGGTGGCCTTTGGTACCCCCGAGAAGCAAATTCTGGTGGAACCAGTCTTTGCCCAGTGGGTGCAGGCGGCCTCGGGTAAGATGCTCTACGGCTTTGATACGTTGTTATCGAATCCGGACAGCATTACGCAGACGGCTAATGCGGTGTGGCTGCCGGGGTGGTTTGAAGCGATTAACAGTGGCACCAACTCGCTGTTTTTGACGATTGGGCCGGGGGACTTTTTGGTGCACCACGCCATTGCCCTGGGGCTGCATACCACCACCCTGATTTTGGTGAAGGGAGCGTTGGATGCGCGGGGTTCTAAGTTGATGCCGGATAAGAAGGACTTTGGCTATAGCTTCCCCTGCGATGGCCCGGGCCGGGGTGGCACCTGCGACATTTCTGCCTGGGATGCCTTCTACCTGGCGATGTTCTGGATGCTGAACACGATTGGGTGGGTGACCTTCTACTGGCACTGGAAGCATCTGTCGATCTGGGGAGGGAATGTGGCTCAATTCAATGAGAGTTCCACCTACCTGATGGGGTGGCTACGGGATTACCTGTGGCTCAACTCCTCCCAGTTGATTAATGGCTACAACCCCTATGGTATGAATAACCTGGCGGTTTGGGCCTGGATGTTCCTGTTTGGCCACCTGATTTGGGCGACGGGCTTTATGTTCTTGATTTCCTGGCGGGGCTACTGGCAGGAATTGATTGAGACCATTGTTTGGGCCCATGAGCGCACTCCCCTGGCTAACTTGGTGCGGTGGAAGGATAAGCCTGTGGCCCTTTCCATTGTGCAGGCCCGGGTGGTGGGGCTGGCCCACTTTACTGTCGGCTACATTGTCACCTATGCCGCCTTCCTAATTGCCTCTACCTCTAGTCGCTTTGGCTAGTTGAATTGGTGATTTTGGCTCAATAAACAGTGAAGCCCTGGAGATATCTCCAGGGCTTTTCTATTGCACAGATTTGCTGTAGCTAGACTGCTGAGGTTGAGTTCTGTAACGTAGTTTTAGATTTTAGTTGGGGATCGGCTAGGGTAAAACTACATCAAGCAATTAATTCGTTCCAATTTTAAGCATTGGTTAAGCCGATCGCTTTTTACTCAGTCTTAGTTTAGTCAAGCATCTGGGGGTAAGTAGACTATGGCAACTACCATTGCATCCACTCCCTCACCATCTCCAGCATCCCACCCAGACCTCCGCTTCAAACGCTTAGATATCGCCATGAAACGGCATCAGTATCGACCTGACGCCTTAATTGAAGTGCTCCACGTCGCCCAAGAAATCTTTGGTTTTCTGGAGGCGGGTGTACTGGCCTACGTTGCCCATGGGTTAAGGTTACCCCTTAGTAAGGTCTACGGGGTCGCCACCTTTTATCACCTGTTTTCTCTCAAGCCTTTGGGGGTCCATAGCTGCGTTGTCTGTATGGGTACCGCCTGCTATGTCAAAGGTAGTAGCCAAATTCTGGAGGGTTTGCAGGCTGAGTTAGCTATTCAGGTGGGAGAAACCACCGCCGATGGCCAGGTTTCCCTGACGGCGGCCCGCTGTCTGGGAGCCTGCGGTATTGCTCCTGCGGTTGTACTGGATGGGGAGGTGCTCGGCAAGTTAGATCCTGCAGCGGCGATCGCTAGAGTTCAAGCCCTACAGCAACCAGCCCAGGCCTAATTCTTTCCCACCCCTATGGAACTTCAAACCCTAGAAAACATCGCCAATCAGGAGCGCGCCCGGCAAAAACCGGTGCGTATCTACTGCTGTACCTCCACCGGTTGTCGAGCGGCGGCGGCCCTGGAGATTATCGAGACCCTGGAGGGGGCGATCCAACAACGCCATCTGCAGGACCAGGTAGAGGTGGTGGGAGTAGGCTGCATGGGCTTCTGTGGTCGGGGTCCATTGGTGCAGGTAGACCCTGACAATTTGCTTTATCAGGAGGTGGTACCGGATCAGGCCGCCAGCATTATTGCGGCCTTGCAGGGGGGAGGCCCAACCCCAGCGGGGTAATGTTCACCATCCCTTCTTTACCCGCCAGATGCCAGTGGTGAGGGAATACAGCGGTAAAATCGACCCAGAGCGGATTGAGGAATACATCGCGGTGGGGGGCTACCAAAGTCTCTATCGAGCCCTCTATGAGATGACTCCGGCCCAGGTGGTGGAGGAAATTTCCCGTAGCGGTCTGCGCGGTCGCGGCGGCGGCGGCTACCCCACCGGTTTGAAGTGGGCCACGGTGGCTAAGATGCCTGGGGGTCAGAAATACGTGATCTGTAACGGCGATGAGGGGGACCCCGGTGCCTTTATGGACCGTAGCATTCTCGAAAGTGATCCTCACCTGGTATTGGAGGGCATGGCGATCGCCGGTTACGCGGTGGGGGCTAACCACGGCTACATCTACGTTCGAGCCGAGTATCCCCTGGCCATTGATCGTCTGCAAAAGGGCATTCAACAGGCTAAGCGCTACGGTCTGCTGGGGAGTCAGATTTTTGACTCTGCCTTTGATTTTAAGATCGACATTCGGATTGGGGCCGGGGCCTTTGTTTGTGGCGAAGAAACCGCCCTGATTCACTCCATTGAGGGGGGACGGGGTAATCCGGTGCCGCGCCCCTACCCGGCGGAGCGGGGGCTTTACCAGTGTCCCACCCTGATTAACAATGTCGAAACCATGGCCAATATTACCGCCATTATTCGCCATGGGGCCCCCTGGTACGCTGGCATTGGCACGGAAACCAGCAAGGGTACTAAAATCTTTGCCCTCACCGGTAAGATTCGTAACAACGGCCTGATCGAAGTTCCCATGGGCATTACCCTGCGGGAAATCGTAGAGGAGATGGGGGGTGGGGTACCGGGTGGCGAAGTGAAGGCCATCCAAACCGGTGGTCCCTCCGGTGGCTGTATTCCCGCCTCATTGCTGGACACCCCGGTAGACTACGACTCCCTGCGACAGGTGGGATCGATCATGGGGTCCGGCGGTATGGTGGTGATGGATCAAAGCACCAGCATGGTGGAAATTGCCCAGTTTTATATGGACTTTTGTCGTGAGGAAACCTGCGGTAAGTGCGTTCCCTGTCGCACTGGCACGGTGCAACTTTACGCTCTGTTGACCAAGCTATTAGAACGCCAGGCTACTACCGCCAATCTAGCCCAATTGGAGGCTCTCTGTGCCATGGTGCGGGATACCAGCCTCTGTGGCCTGGGCCAAACCGCTCCCAACCCGGTCCTCAGTACCCTCCAGTATTTCCGGCAGGAGTACGAGGCCCTGCTAGTTAAGCCCGTCCAGGTGCTCCACCAGCCCTTTTCAGCCCTGGCTTCAGTCCCTGATTCCCAGCTAGAAGGAACCTAACCATGGCGGTGAGAACCCTAAAAATTGATGATAAGGAACTGGCGGTAGAGGCGGGCACCAGTATTCTGGAGGCGGCCCAGCAGGCGGGAGTACCGATTCCCCGACTCTGTCACCTGGAGGGGGTAACACCGGTGGGGGCCTGTCGCCTCTGCCTGGTGGAAGTCGAGGGGCTGAATAAGCTGCTACCCGCCTGTGTTACGGAAGCGGTAGAAGGTATGGTGATCCACACCCAAACCGCCAAATTACAGGAGTACCGCCGAATGACGGTGGAGCTAATCTTTGCGGAGGGCAACCATGTTTGCGCTATCTGTGTGGCCAATGGTGATTGTGAACTGCAGGATGCCGCCATTCAGGTAGGGATGGACCATAGCCGCTTTCCCTACCGGTTTCCCGATCGCGCTATCGACCTTTCCCATCCCCTCTTCGCCATCGACCATAACCGCTGCATCCTCTGCACCCGCTGTGTACGGGTCTGCGACGAGATCGAAGGCGCCCATGTGTGGGACGTGGCCCAGCGGGGTCCCGATTGTTACATTGTCTCGGGGTTAAATCAGCCCTGGGGCGAGGTGGAGGCCTGCACCTCCTGCGGTAAATGCGTAGATGCCTGCCCCACCGGTGCCATCTTTAAGCAGGGCAGTACCACGGGCGAGAAACACGCCGACACCGCCAAGCTAGAATTTTTATCCACCGCTCGGGAGAAACACCAATGGACAAGATAAGGTTTGCCACGGTTTGGCTGGCGGGTTGTTCGGGCTGCCATATGTCATTTCTGGACTTAGACGAATTTCTAATCGATCTGGCAGACCTGATAGAGGTCGTCTACAGTCCCGTGGCCTGTGACCTAAAGCACTACCCCGACAATGTCGATGTTTGCCTGGTGGAGGGAGCCGTGGCCAACCAGGATAACCTGGACCTGCTCTACGAGGTGCGACGTAAGACTCGACTACTCATTTCCTTTGGCGACTGCGCCGTTACCGCCAACGTGCCGGCCCTGCGTAATCGCCTCAGTGAGAGTGCTGCTGGAGTGCTGGACCGGGGCTACCTGGAACTGGCGGATACCAATCCCCAACGGCCCTACGCTCCTGGTATTGTGCCGGAGTTAATGGAACGGGTTACCCCCTTGCACGAAATTGTACCGATAGATATTTTCATGCCCGGTTGTCCCCCTCCGCCGATCGCATTCGAGCCACCCTGGAGCCCTTGCTCCAGGGCCAAACCCCAACCATGGCTGGACGGGACATGATTAAATTCGGATAGGGGTAAACTAAGTATTAGTTAGCTTATCTGAGGAGAATATAACTATGAGTGTAGATAGCGCTAAATTTAACCAGGAATTACAAGCGGCCATCGACTACGCCCATCAGGTCACTGACGAAAAAGGGGGAACCTCCCCTGAGGCCGCCGCCGCCTGGGATGTGGTAGAGGAAATGCGGGCGGAAGTTTCTCACCAACACCAGGGACCGAAGAAAACTGCTTTTGACCAGTATCTGGAGGATCATCCTGAGGCGATCGAAGGCCTGATGTACGACACCTGAAGCGTAATGGGGAGACGGGGTGACCCAAGATACTACCTCCCCCTCCCCCCGTCTCCCACTCCCCAAGTCCCCCTCCGTAACTCCCCTGGAGAGCAACCATGGCTAAAACCGTAGTCATCGATCCGGTGACCCGCATCGAGGGTCACGCTAAGATTTCCATCTTCCTCGATGATGGCGGGGAAGTCAGGGATGCCCGCTTCCATGTGGTGGAGTACCGAGGTTTTGAAAAATTCTGTGAGGGCCGTCCCTACACCGAAATGGCGGGGATTACTGCTCGCATCTGCGGGATTTGCCCCGTCAGTCACCTGATCTGCTCAGCCAAGACCGGCGATAAGCTTCTGGCGGTCACCATTCCCCCCACCGCCGATAAGCTGCGGCGACTGATGAATCTAGCTCAGTTGACCCAGTCCCATGCCCTTTCTTTCTTCCACCTGAGTAGCCCCGACTTTCTTTTAGGGTGGGATAGCGACCCAGCCAAGCGTAATGTGTTTGGATTGATTGCCAACCATCCCGACCTGGCCCGCTCGGGTATTCGCCTGCGCCAGTTTGGTCAGCGGGTAATCGAGATCCTCGGCGGTCGCAAGATTCACGCTGCCTGGACTGTCCCCGGCGGTGTACGGGAACCCCTGACCTTCGAGGGTCGCCAATGGATTCTCAATCGACTGCCGGAAAGCCTAACCACCACCCGCCAGGCCCTGACCCTCTTTAAAGACTTAATCCACGGCCCCCTAGGCCAGGAAGTCCAGGTATTTGGTGAGTTTCCCTCACTGTTTATGGGCCTGGTTAGTGCCGAGGGTAACTGGGAACACTACGGCGGCCAGCTGCGCTTTGTTGATCACCATCGCCAGATCGTCGCCGATGGCCTGGGGGAAGACGACTACCAACAATTTCTGGGGGAAGCGGTAGAACCCTGGTCTTACCTGAAGTTTCCCTACTACAAGCCCCTGGGCTACCCAGAGGGGATTTACCGGGTGGGGCCTCTAGCCCGACTGAATGTGTGCGATCGCATCGGCACCCCCGAGGCCGACGCCGAACTCCAGGCCCTGCGGAACTATGCCGGTGGGGTGCCCACCTCCTCCTTTCTTTACCACTACGCCCGGCTAATCGAAATTCTCGCCTGTCTCGAGCACATTCAAATCCTCCTGGAGGACCCAGAGATTCTCTCTACCCGGGTGCGAGCCCAGGCGGGAGTCAACGCCCTGGAGGCGGTGGGGGTCAGTGAAGCCCCCCGGGGCACCCTATTCCACCACTACCGGGTAGATGCTAAGGGCTTAATCGAAAAGGTCAACCTGATTATTGCCACCGGTCAGAACAACCTGGCCATGAATAAAACCGTAGCCCAAATCGCCAGGCACTACATCCATGGAGAAGATATTGCTGAAGGTTTCCTCAACCGGGTAGAGGCGGGCATTCGCTGCTACGATCCCTGCCTTTCCTGCTCTACCCATGCCGCCGGCCAGATGCCCCTGCATATTCAACTGGTGGCAGCCAACGGCGAGGTGGTACGGGAGGTCTATCGGCAACCCTAGGTTAACCTTCAGGGAATTCCGCCAGCTTCTCTTCAATCACCAGGGTGAGGCTTATCCAGGTTCCCTGGGCATTGTAGTGGCGTACCAGACGATGACGTAAAGTCGGGGTAACCAACCAACCCGCTTCTAAAAAGAAGGGCTGGCCGGGTTGAATCGAGCGGGGAAAGGTGGCCGAAGCTCCATCTGGCAACAACAGCACATTAACCGGTTGGCAGCCCTGGTCAAAGGCCAGTATGGAACCCTCTACCCTGGCTTGGGACTCGATTACTTGACCGCCATCCAGGTAAAGGGACTGTAGCAGACGATCGGTCCCCTGCCTTTTGATCACCAAACGGGTTGAACAGCTTTTCTCGGGCTGCCAATCGGGGTAAACGGTGACCGCCTGGCCTGCCCAGGTTCCCACCAATTGGTCGAGGGTGAGGGGTCTGCGTTGGAGGGGAGTGGTTCCCTGTTGGTGTTCCCGAATTAGGGTGAGGCTACCCAGGTGGGGCTGACGGGGAAACAGGAGCACCAGGCGGAGGCGATCGCTGCCCTCCCTTAACCCCAACTCAGCGCCAAACTCGCTAACCGGGCTCCACTGTATCGCCCCCTGGGAAAAGGCCCCATTCTCACAAAAAAGCACCCCCCGTCCCAGCGACCTGTACTCCAGAACCGTTTCTCGCGGAGATTCACCCGCTGTTGTCAGGCGAATTTCCTGCCGCATTAGTTCGCCCCCCTGGAGGGGTAGAAGGGATACCTGACTGGGGGTATCCTGCAGGATTGTACCCAGAGGATCCAATTGGGTAAAGGAGCCTACCCAGGTGCCCTGATTCCTCAGCAGGCGTTGCCATTGATTTGCCATGGGTCTTGATTCCAGTCAGAGTGGGATGACCTGTAAACCGCGTACCCCCAGGTTAATTCTGGGTTAGCCGCAGGGTATAACTGGTTTGGGTCGGATTAGTATTACCAATATAGAAGGAGTAGGTATCCCGATTTAAAAGTCCAGGGGCGTTGATTGAGCCATTGGATCCACTAGCACTATGACATTCACTAAAACCCTTAGCCCCTTGAACCAATAGGGTTAGGCCCGGGCTACCGGTAACTGTAATATCCAAAGAAACAAAGTCCTGATCTACCTGCAACACCTGTATCGCAGGTTGGGACAGGAACCCACAACTGGAGTGCTGCTGGGGATTGACCGCTCCACTCACCTGGAGGGGCGAAGAGAGGGGAGTTTGGGCTATGGGTTGGGCCAGGGCTGCCCCGGTTCCTGTCGCCAGGCTAAAAACCAGAACTGGTAAACTCAGAATCGATAGTAGAGGTTTCATGGCAGCCACACTCTCTGAAGAATCAGTATGGAAATGTTCTAACCCTTTTATCCTAACCAGAGGGACCAGGGATTGTGACAGATGATGTGACAGTTTTCGGAGTGTTTTCCTGGGCGCATCCCTCTTTTGCCACTCATCCAGCCCAGTTTATCTAACCAGCGGTATACTTTGTGGCCATCGTGGGCTCCCTTGGGGCTTTTATTGTTAGCCCTATCCTTAAAAGGCATCGACTATGGCTCAAACGTTCCGCGACCAACCGTTGACGGCTCAGGTATCAACCTCCCGGGTGGAGAAAACCCTCTACGGTTTACCCCTGAGACGATTACTGGCCTGGAGCCTGGAGGTCAGCTTAATCGCAGGGAGTATGGTTCTACCCTGGGGGCTAGGGGAATTACTGCGCCAGCGATCGCCGGCTGATCTGGTGCCCCTGAATCCGGTGGCTGATTGGGTGCAATCCGCGATCGCCCGACCCCTAGGACTGCCTCCTTGATCACTATAGGCACCCCTGCCATTCCCCCCTAAAACTCTTAAATCGAAGACTAGCTGAGGATCTGTTCCCTCTGGCCGCTCACCAGGTCGACCGGGTTGGTTTGCAGCAACAAGTGGTTAAGCAAACCTTAACCAAAATACTGATTTTGGCCAATGGTCAACTGAATCAGTTGGATCTGAGTGGGATTAATCTGGCTCAACAGGTGGAGAATCCTGGACAATTCACCCTGGTGTTAGAGCAACAAAAGCTAGCGGGTACAATCTGGCGCGGTGCCCAGCTAGGGGGCGCCCGGTTTCGTAAGGCTATTTTCTTTGACGCTGGAGAGGATGGACGGCCCCAGAGCTTTGATGATTGGGTGGCGGATTTTAGCGACGCTGATCTAACGGAAGCTAGTTTTGTCGCAGCCCGACTGACCTCAGCCCTATTTCGCCGTAGTCATCTTCTGGGAGCTAATCTAAGCAATAGCCAGGCTGATTATGCTGATTTTTCTGGTGCCAATGCCAGTAGTGCCTGGTTGATTGCAGCCATAGTCAACCATGGCCAGTTTAACCAGACCAACCTGGTGGGGGCCGATCTAACCGCCGCCCAACTGCAGGAGGCAAGCTTTTTAGCCGCCCGTTTAGACCATGCCACCTTAGTGGGAGTTAACTTGACAAAGGCGAACCTGAGTCGTTCTGATTTGATGGAGACCGATTTCACCACGGCTAACTTGAGAGAAGCTAACCTGAGTCAGGTCAATCTGAACCATAGTCAGTTGAAGGACAGCGATTTAAGTAACGCTAACCTGGAAAATGCCAATTTACAAAACGCTAACCTGACTGGAGCTTTGTTACGGGGCGCTCGACTGAGGGGCGCAAACCTGGCAGGGGCGATCTTCTTTGTGGCCGAGAAACGTCAGCCTGACAAGTTTATTACAACAATTTTGACCCATCAACCAGGGGATAATCTCCAGGGAGTAGATTTTTCTGAGGCAATTAACCTTGATTCACTTCAGTTAGATTACATTTGTCATCAGGGGGCTATCCACCCCGCCTGCCTGACCCCTTTAGGGTCTACCCAGCCTTGAAGAACTAAAGTTGTCTTCAAAATTTTAACTACCACCCGTAGCCCGTCTGTAAATTAGGGTAGAGAGTCTGTTGAACCTATGACCACTGAGTTTTTACCATCTCCAGGTTCTGGTCGAGGGGCTAGGCAAAAATCATTTT
The DNA here is from genome assembly GCA_041879365.1 of Nodosilinea sp. LVE1205-7. Classification (GTDB taxonomy): domain Bacteria; phylum Cyanobacteriota; class Cyanobacteriia; order Phormidesmidales; family Phormidesmidaceae; genus Nodosilinea. The sequence continues at coordinate 1,825,598 of CP089923.1, forward strand.
CCCCAACCCCGCTGCGGTCATAGCGGCTATTTATGCTTTACCATAGGTTGTCAGTTGCACCTGTGAAGGGATGTAAGGCTTTACTGCAATATGAAGAAATTGTCTTAGACGTTGTGGCTCCTAAGAAACCGCCTGCCAAAACTATCCGTAAAGCTGACTCCGCTTCCTCCCATGTTACTTCAACCGTTTTGGGCTCTCAGGGGTTTAGGGTGCAGGTGTTTTACCTGGCTGGTCGTAATGTTAATCCCAATGCTCCTATTAAGGATGGATTGTGGTTTGCTACCTACCCAATTATTCCCCGCATTGGCGATTGTGTGTTCCGTGACGGTGTATATTACCGGGTGGAGCGAGTTTTTCTTTACGAGAATCTGTCTGCCGGCTGGTGCGCTGATGTAGAGGTTTCCTTCTATGGTCGCCGTTAGCTATAGATCTGGTCATTATGATTTATAACTCTCTCCACAAGAATAGCGATGATTTATTACCAGACCCCTGATGCCAGACCCCTTATGTTAGAGTAAGCGGGTAACATGTTTTGCTTTCGGTGGGCTGGTTAGTCACAGTCTGATCTCAATTTTCGGGTAGCGGGTGAGTACCACTCCGAATCGAACTTGTCTACGTCTATGTTTCATTTGGAGTTGTACTATGTCGATTTATGTAGGAAATTTAGCCTACGGCGCTACAGAGGACGATATTAAACAGGTTTTCTCTGAGTACGGTGTAGTTAAGCAGGTATCGGTGCCTACGGACCGAGACACCAACCGTCCTCGGGGTTTTGCCTTTGTCGAGATGGAAAAGGAAGCTGAGGAAAACGCAGCGATCGAAGCCCTAGACGGAGCAGAATGGATGGGTCGTGACCTGCGGGTTAATAAAGCTCGTCCTAAGGAAACTAGGGAGAGGAGGTCGACTGGCCACAGTGGTGGTAAAACTAATCGAGAGTTTTCTCGCTGGTAGAGTTCAGCCCTGACTTGTCTCCAAAATCTACTCTGACCACCTGGATAGAAGATATCTAAATAGGATGGGTTGGGCGGGGTGTTTGAAAAATAAGGTTTTCCCATGCCTATTTTTTAAACACCCCTGGCAAGGGTTAAGGTTGCTAGAGAACCAGGGCGGTACCCCAGGCCTAGGCTAAGATTCTATGGTCTGCCTTGAACGGGGTTTTTCCGATGGTTCCTGAGCCTTTGATTCTATCTGTATCAAGGAGCGAATAGCCAGAGCCAGACCGGTAAGGTAATCAGCAGGCTAAGGGAACTGAGACCGACACAGGTGACCGACAGATCTCGATCTAGGTTATAGGTTTCCGCCAGAATTAAGTTGGCGAAGGCGCTGGGCATGCCTGTTTGTAAAACTAGGGTCAGACGAATGGGTCCACCTATACCCAGGGCTGTTAGCCCCAAACCCACAATCACGGGAATTAATAGCATTTTAATGGCGATCGCAACGGCTGCTCTCGGTAAATGATCCGGGGTGGTAAGTTGCTGAATTCGCAGGCCCATCAGCAATAGGGACAGGCCCACCACTAACCAGGCAATCCCATAGAGCAGGGACGTGAGCCAGGTGGGAAGCATCACCTGTTTAAGTACTAATCCCAGGCCAAAGGCCACAATCACCGGGTTACGGCCGATTTGTCCGGGCCATTGTCGCCAGCTTTGACTGCCTGGAGGCTGAAAGCCGTCGCCCTGGCGGCTAGCCAGAATGGCTCCCAATCCGTAGGAGCCTGGTAAAGTGCCCAGGGCATCATAAAATAGGGCCCAGCCAAACAGGGGCAGACCTAACTGGGGCAACAGCAACACCACCGGATAGCCAATGAAGCCGGTATTACCCAGCATTGACGCCAGGGAAAAACTAACTCGACTGGCGCGGGACCAGGCCCGAGGCTGAATACCCATCCATAAATAGCTGCCCAACCAACCCAAGAGCATCGCCATCCAGGCCACCAGAGGAGCCAGATAGAGGTGACCAGTCAGGTCAATGCGCCCCATAAAACCTACTACGCTAAGCGGTAACCCAATCCAAAATAGGCCTTTGCCAAGGGTTTGAGGTAGGCGCTGGTGGAGCTTACTGCTGCTACCTCTTTGGGATTGCTCCAGGCGCATCAACAGCCACCCCAGCCCCATACCCGTGCCTATTACTGCCCCAATCGGCAGGTATAACCGTAGTAGCATGTCTGGGGGTAGAACCATCTTTCTTCTACTTTTAATCAGGTATTTAGGTTAATCTTCAAACTGATAAATTGGTTGGCTCTTCCATAGCCGATCAGGCCTCTTTTTTTCCTTGACTTCAAGAGTTCAGCAAGATTGCCCTCCTGCCATGGACGACCTTAGATAGAATAGGTCTTTAAAGGTCTAAGTAGGGTGACAGGTAAAGTTAAAGTCAGAATTAAGGTTTTAAGTCCTGAAACGATTAAGCTGAGTATCCATTTCTCTCCTTGCTCAGAGTCATAATAGATAGAGTTCCGTTGATCATATCGCGCCCCTTCTGCCAGAATTCTCGCCATGTCTCCCCTGGATGATATTCCCGAAGCTACTCGAGATCTGCCCCTGGGTACGGTCCTTTCCCCTGAACGGGATTCCTGGTCTCTGTTCAGATTGTCTCCACGGCTAGTCATCACTACAATGGCCGCTATTTTAGCCCTGGGGGCGGGGGGCCTTATGGCCTGGTATCAGACCACCAATCATCGGGGTGCTTCCATGGCTCAACCCCCTCAACCAGTTGAAAAAAAAGCAGAGCCCTCTGGTGCCGCCATCTCCTCTGGATCAGGTAACGGTACATCTACCTCAGCCCCGACGGAGCCCACCCCCACCTTGTTGGGTCATCACGCCTATGATCAGGCAACGGAAGCTGAGTTGGTGAGTCTCAGGCGTCATCCCAGTATCCGCCTGCGACCCCCAGCCGCTGCTGGCTTTGAAGCCATGACTCTGGCTGCTGCCAGGGCCGGTATAAATCTGGTACCCCTCTCTGGTTACCGCTCCTACGTGGATCAAGAAAAGGTTTTCTTTGGATTGCAGACGGCCCGCCATCAGACGGTCCAAACGCGGGCAGAGGTGAGTGCTCCCCCGGTTATAGTGAACACCACACGGGCTACGCCATTGATATTGGCGATGGGGCCCAACCAGGTACCAATCTGGATCAAACCTTTCTCCAGACCTCAGCCTATGAATGGATGAAAACCAATGCTGTGAGTTTTGGTTTTGAGTTATCTTTTCCGGCCGATAACCCCCAGGGAGTTGCCTTTGAGCCCTGGCATTGGCGCTTTGTGGGCGATCGCAAAAGTCTGGAAACCTTTTATCGTCAGTAGGCTAATTGATTACCTATGTCCGATCCTACCCTGAACGCGATCGCCCTGATGGTTTTTGCCCTTACCCTGGCCAGTTTGCTAGGTCCGCTGGTGAATCTATCCCCGGGACCAATAGCCACAATCGTGGGCATCGGCTTAGCCTTTTTCGCCCTTGATCAACTTAACTTCCAGGGGCGCTTCAGGGACCTGGTGGGAAATTCCCTGGCCTGGCTATCTCCGGCCCACCGACAGCGGGTATTACACCACGAGGCTGGTCATTTTCTGGCGGCGGTTTTGCTAGAGATTCCAGTCCAAGCCTACAGCCTAAATAGCTGGGAAAACTGGAGACAAGGCTTACCAGGACAGGGCGGTGTGGTGTTTGGCTGGCCAGAAGAGGAATTACAGAGCCAATTACAACTGCGAGCTCCCCAATGGATAGATCGCTATTGTCAGGTCTGGATGGCTGGTATCGCAGCCGAGCAGCTGATCTATGGGGATGCCCTGGGGGCGCGAGTGACATCTACGCCCTGCGGCTATTCTGGCAAGCAGTGGGATGTCCCAGGGCAGAAGCTATGACCAAGGAGCGTTGGGCCACCTTACAAGTTACCAATCTGTTAAGTCAGCATCGTTCTACCTATGATGCCCTGGTGCAGGCCATGGCCGATCGCACTGCTGTGGAGACCTGTTACGCCATGATTCAAGGGCCCTCCAAATCATAGTCCTGATTAGGGCGCATCCCACTCTTTGATCCAATCTATAACCTGGGTAAAACTAACCTATGATGGATGGCATCGATTATCTATAAACCTGGTCTAATTTCAAGTTTGAAGTTGTCCTTACCCTAAATCCTGCTGTCGAGAGCAGAGGTGTTGGGGATGGGGCCCAACTACGGTTCTCTCCGTGGACTTGGTTTAGGGACTTTTTTATACGTAAGATTCAGGAGGAGAAAATAGTGGCGAATCATAAGATTTTGGTGATTGATGATAGTCGAGTTATTCGTATGCGGGTTAAAGATATGCTGCCCCAGGGTAACTTTGAAATCATCGAGGCTCAGGATGGGGTCGAAGGTATGGATGCAATTCGTAACCAGCGTCCTAACCTGATCATGCTCGATTTCCTGTTACCCCGTATGAGCGGTTGGGAAGTATTTCAGGAAATCCAGGCTAATCCTGACTTACAGCGCATTCCCCTGGTACTGATGTCTGGGCGGAAGGAAGAGGTGACGGAAAAGATGACCGAGCCCTTCGAATATTTTGAATTTATCCAGAAACCCTTTGAACAAAAGGAGTTGATCGAAGCCATTAAGGCGGCTATGGTTAAGGCGCGTAAGCCCCGCCTGACTCCTGCTGTTACTATGGTTCCGCCCTTGGGGGTGCCTAGCCCCATCTTGAGAGCTGAGCAACCGAGCGTTAGTTCTGCGGAGTTTCAAGCTCTACAGGTTCAGGTCCAGCAGCTACAGGCCGAGGTGGTACAGCTCAAGGGACAGTTGGCTAAGGTTCTCACCTTTATTAAACAGCGACTGAAGTAAAACAGAAGACCAGCGCTGGTCTTACCATAGGGAAATTAGCCCCGCCCGCTCAAGGCGCGATCGGTTTCCCGTTTTTCCTGCTTTTGCTTTAAGGCTTCTCGCTTATCGTGCAGCTTTTTGCCCCGAGCCAGGGCAATACTCACCTTAATCCAGCCTCCCTTTAGATACATCTTCACAGGCACCAGGGTCAGTCCCTTTTGTTCTACCTTGCCAATTAACTTGCGAATTTCGTCGCGATGGAGTAACAGTCGACGGGGACGCTTAGCCTCATGGTTGTAGGCTTTGTTGGTCATGGTATAGGGCGAAATGTGGACATTATGCAGCCACAACTCCCCCTCTTGCAGTTGGGCATAGCCATCTCGCAGGTTCACCTTGCCCTGGCGAATCGACTTGACCTCGGACCCCAACAGTTCAACCCCGGCTTCGTAGGTTTCTAAAATTTCGTACTCATGCCGGACCTGGCGGTTATCGCTAACTACCTTATACCCATTACTTGAATCGGCCATAGATTTTTCTTACTCCACCACTACCCGCCACTCATGAAGTTCGTAGTCTACGCAGCGATGCTCAATTAACGGGTCAGCAGCCACGATCGCCTCTGCCTCGGCTCGAGAATTAGCTTGAAAAACCAGCATACCACCCCCGTATTCTGCCCAGTAACCGGTTTTAGCCTGGTAGCCCCGGTCAATCAAATGCCGCACATAGGCCGCATGGGCCGGTACGTATTGATCAAAGGTGGCTTTATCAACAATACCTTTTTCTATTTTGACAAACCAGGGCATAGGGGGATGGGGGAAACAACGCAAAGTCAAACTACTGGTAGGAATTTTTCTCTTAATCTGGGGGTCAAACATCGGCCCGCCATGGAGCAACTGAGGATCGGCAGGTGGTCAGGTTTCAAGTTTCTGTATTTTAGCGCCTAAATTTTCACTTCTGCGCCCCTCCCCCCACTGCTATAGAATCTCCCCTGGTATTGTGACCCGGAGTTGAAGTCTTGATCCAACAACCCCTACACTGGACCAGGCATGGGATAGCTTTACTGACTATCCCTTCACTGCGTATATAGTTTTGTCGGCAACTTTAGAAATGATTCAAATTAGGTATGTAATCCTGGGCCTGCTGATTTTGGGCCCATTGCTAACCAACCGGGCCATGGCCGATGGCACCCCTGGGGTGCCCGTTGCGCCACCCCAGCCCTCTACCTCAGTGGCCTCCGTTGCCTCCTTACCCACTGGTATGGTTAGTTCCATAGCGGATGGGGACACCTTTCGCATGGCTTATCAGGGCAAGCTGTTGACGGTACGTTTGGCCTGTGTTGATGCCCCAGAAATTAGTCAGGTTCCCTATGGTCCTGCGGCGGCTAACCGCCTACGAGAGCTGCTACCCAGAACAACGGTAGTGGGGTTTCGCGAGGTCGATCGCGATCGCTACGGACGTTTGGTGGCGGAGATCTACACTCCAGAGTCCCCAGCCCAGGGTACAGGGGCAGCCGGGTCGGTTAGTCTATCGGTTAACCTGCAACTGGTCAAGGAAGGACAAGCGGTGGTCTATCGGCAGTACCTGAGTGGCTGTCCCGACAGCCGCGCTGCTTTATTGCAGGCCGAAGGCCAGGCCCGTCAGGCCCGGCTGAATTTTTGGAACCAGCCCAACCCCCTGATGCCCTGGGACTACCGCCAGGGTCTGACCAGCAGTCCTCCCTTGCCGGACCCTACTGCTCCGGTGCCTCTGCGGGACCCCCAACGGGGTCGTTGCGATTGCCCCTACGATGTAGATAATGCCGGGCGCACCTGCGGCGATCGCTCTTCCTACACTCGTTCGGGGGGAAGTCGTCAGCGTCTCTGCTATGTCGGAGAAGGACCCTAGCAGGGTGATAAAATGTCAATATCGTAGTAACTTTCGACTCTTCCGGCTTAATTACGGCTGACCACCCTGAACCTAAGCTGAAGTTACTGCTACGTAAGCCTTTTAGTGCAAAAGTAAGATTTTGGCGACCGTTTTCGATAAAAAAGCTTGTAAGCATTGTTGTGAAACGGTTTCAGATCTTTTGGGCTTTCTCTCTCCTATAGTCAGGTTGGAAGAGCCCAACTTTTGCACTCCATAGGACAAGTTGCCTGGTTTCTCACTCTCCCAACGCCCACGTGCTCAACGCCTTGCGCCATCAGAGGTTTGGCACAGCAAGTACAGCCCGATCCATGAGTGCATCCCAGTTTTGCAAGTTTGCCCTCATCCCCCAGCCCCTTCTCCCTTTTTGGGTGAGGGCTACTTTGGGTGAGGGCTACAAAGTGGGATGGACACAGTCTCAATATCTTACTTGCATCTCTTGCTTGCATTAAGTAGAGCAAAGATATATCGAGCAACGATTCCAACCAAAAGATCTTAAGGGACTATGCCTCAGTCCTATGAGCTTTTAATGGTTTTTATTGATTTTTATCATAGCTCAGCCGATTTAAGCCATTGTCCTTTCAGGTAATCTATGGTTACATAAGCTACATAACCTTTTAAGGTATAGATTTCATTAAGCCTGATAGCTCGATTCTTTAAAATCCTTTATCCACCAAATTGTTGGCCTCAGTAACGGGAGTCTGACAGCTGATTTAATTTGACCATTGAACTTGTGTCAGCAGTAAAGCATTGCTAATGCTTAATTTGTCGCGACATTATTTATTCTTATTTTAATCTAATTATGATACTTTGCGTGTATGAAGCAGCAGTTGATCGATTTCAATTTCAACTTAATCAGATATTTTTTCTGCGGCCCTGGTTCAAGGGTGGACTGGGGTATGACTTGAGTAATGGCTCTGCGATCGCCTGGCCCCTGCTTAAGCAACCACAGGCTAGCCATCAGGCCCGATCCCCATTAGCTTTGGCCGAGCCTGGCCAAGGCGATCCCCAGCCGCCCTCTTCGTTGCCCTCAACCCACCCCGTCGGACCATGGTTCTTATCCGAGCTTCTGGCCCTGGGGCTGTGGATCCTCCTGGCCAGCTCTGGGGCCGCCTCTCTATCCGAGGGGCTGGGGTGGATGGTGGGCCTCTCCTTGATGCTGCGCTGTAGCTGGCAGGGGGCGATGCTGCTCCACGGGTTGGGCCATAGTCTGGGCCGGGCCCTGGTGGATCGCCAGGCCTCGGCCTTGAACCTGACCAATATCCTGGAACAGCGGTCCCCCGGGCAGGTGTTGGCCAGCCTCTGGCCCCTGTCCCCCCTGCTCTGGCAGGTAGCGGTTTGCCCTGGTTAGGGGTGGGCGATCGCGCCCCCTGGAAGGTACGGCTCAAGGCCGTTGCTGGGCCCCTGTTTAACCTGCTGGGGCTGGGGTTGGGCCTCTGGGCCGGCGTCCATGGCCTCCGGGTTGGGCTGCTGGGACTGGGGCTAGCGGGCTATGGCTTCGCCCTGGCCAACGGGGTACTGCTGATCACCAGTCAGTCCGACTGGCTCAGCCTGGTTAGCGGTCAGGGCGATCGACTTTATTGTGGTAATTTTGGCTTCATCAGCCAGGGTGAAGGGGCCAAAGCGGGGGATTTGATTCTCTGAGCATGGTGGCAAGTTGTTTGCCATTATGGGGCAGGAGACCGAAGTGCGGGGGGAACAGGCGGGAGGGGGCCTGGTGTTTGCCCGCGATCTGTTGGGTTACACCCATTTTGTTGGCCACAAGTTAGTCAAGGCTAAACGGGGAAAGTTAACCACCACCCTGGCTAGCAGCTTTACCCGCATCCGCCAGGAGGCTCGTAGATCGGGCCTTCGCCCGATGCCGGTAACCACGGTAGGGGCCTGGCACTACCGGTTTGGCACCAGTGGCCCACCCTCCGTCCTGGAAACCCACTGGCACGAATGGAGCCCCGCCCGGCTGCAACCGGTTTGGGCCTTAGGCAACGGGCACTGGCAGGTGAGACGCCAGTTAGTTAGCCATCGCATCACCCATAACGGTGACTTTGATGGTTGGCTATTGTTTGACCAACTGGTGGATTACGTCAGTCTGGGGCTGTGGTTAGAACGGGTACTCCATGTACCCAACCAAACCGTGGGGGATTCTCCCAAAATTGCCGCCATGATTGACCTGCTGGTGACCCAGGGAATGTGGTTACCCTCCCTGCGGTTGGCCTACCAGATGACCCTGGCCACCGATCTCAGGGCGGCCTTTGGTGGTCAGGCCCCGGCTAAGGCCGCTCCCTCCAACGCCCCCAGCCCCGATCAACTGCAAAATTGGGCCGATCGCTGTGAGGCGGCCTTTGTCAGCCATTGCAAAACCCTGCCCTCAGCGGAGCAGTTGCCTAACCTGCCGGGTCAGCGATGGTTGCACCAGTCCCTGGTCACCACCCTGGGCCAGGATGATCACCTGGGGGAGTTCTCCCTGATCAGCTCAGCGCCTTTATTGATAGCACCCTGGAGGTGTTCCTGCGGAACGATCTGTATGGGGCCACTCGCCTGTTTATGCAAAAGGCTCGAGGTAGCTTTGGGTTAGCGGTGTTATCTACCCTCAGTCCAGACCAAATCATCCTCAGTAGCCTGGGGCAACCCATTAGTCTGGGATTTGATCCTAATCAGGGCTATGCCGTGTATGCCTCCGAACCCGCTGCTGTAGATGGAGTCCTGGCTAAAAGATCGGGAGCCTACCGCCTTGATCTCAACCAAAATACGGGAGAAATAGCGGTGCTCAAGGCCAATGTGGTGACCGTCTACTCCATGTCAGAAAATCGTGAGCTCGCGGACACAGAGCTGTTTCAACGACGGTTGACCTACCCTATCCTTGCTCAAGACGGAACCACCGCCTCAGATCCGGTGGCCCAGGATTTACAGGATATTCCTGACCTATTGCGCCAGATTAAAGATACCTGGCTGAACCCCGCCTCGGGTAACCGCCAAAGTGCAGAATATTTAGCCAATTTTTTGATCGCCAAGGCCCACTACCTACAGCAAAAGCAGGAACAGCTCACAACTCTGGGTTTGGATCCGTCCCTAGCTAAATCTAACCATGTTGATCTGTTGGTGACGGGCGTAGAGAACAGTCTGTGGGTGGGGGAACAATTCGCCAGAGATTTAGCAAAACTTTTTCCCCTGCTTTCCATCAAGGTGCTGTCTGCTAACCAAATCTTGCAAAACCTGCAGTACGATTTTTCCAGTCTGGGCCTGGCTAAACAGTCCCTGGTGTTAGCCATCACCCAGTCTGGCCAGACCTTTCCCACCCGTCAGGTGCTAGAGGCCTGCGATCTACTGGTGCGCCAGGGGGTGATGCGGGAGTTCTTTGTGCTCACCGGGGAGCCCACTAGCTTTTTGGGTTCATCCCTGCTGCCCCCCACCTTTGCCGGGGAGCCCTTTAGCCGTCGCCTGTTTACCAATGGCAGTGGGCGGCGCGTGGCGGAGCCCGCCACCATCTCGGTGGCCGCTACCCACCAAACCCTGACGGAGTTATTGTTCTACCTGACCCGCCAACTACAGATCGCCTTTCCCCACCAGCAGCCCCTGGGGCTGAGCCTTTGCCCCGATAGCTTAGCGGGCCTGGTGGATATCGATAACCAGTTTTTATTACAGACCGCGGCAGATATGCTGGGGATGAACCACCCCCACGGTAGCCACTCCTCCCGCCTACGGCGACAAATTGTAGAAGCGGGCCAACGATGGGGACTGCATATTATTGAAAGTCCCCTGGCCTGGGGTATCCATGCCCTTTATATAGCGATTACGGTGGGCTGGGCTACGGTGTTTGGCTATTCTATTCCCCTGGCCCAAACCCTATACCAAGGTATCCTAAAGGTTTTAGGCCTATCGGCAGAGACTGGACTGGCAGCGGTCCTGGAAAATTTCTTTGAGGTAGACGATATCATCATTTATATTTTTGGTCCCTGGTTCTGGACCCTGGGTCTGCGGTTTGTGCAAAAACGTACCCTGCTGGCCCGCACCGGTAAACGCACCCTGGTCTTGGGAGATCGGCCCTGGGTCAGAAAAACCCTGGAAAACTACGTCAGTAAGCTCTTTTCCCTCAGCTACGGGATTGCCAGTTTAGAGGTGCACGGGGCTAATCCCCAGGATGAACTGGTGCATGGCTTTGCCCATCGAGTGGTACGGGGTACCTTACTGTTTCTTGGGGTTCCCGATGGACGCTGTAGTCAGCAACAGCAAAGTGAAGAAAATGCGGTGATGCTTTCGGCACGCCAGGCTAACGGTATCCGTAACCTGGGAGTTGGTCCTGAGATTGTAGCTCTACGGATCCAATCCCCTCATTGCCCATCAAAAATTTTCAACCGCCCTGGTGTTACCCAGCCTGCCTTCTGCGGCTGGGGCAGCTTCAGGTCAATCGCCTCTGACCAGTGACTTGGTGATAACTCTCCGAGAGTCTCGCTTCCATGCTCTGCAACGGCTACTGGCCAGTTATCTGTTCTTCTGGGCTATGGCTCGCCGGGTAGCGACCTTTCCGCTCCTAGACTATGACTTTTGGAAGTCCCAGAGTCGCACCAAGGTGATGACCACCGCCGCTCCGGTATCGGCCCCCAGCTTGGATCGCCCTGAACCTGAAGAGATGATCAACCTGGAATTAGACCAATTGGCCCGACAAGAGCAAAGTTAAGGGCTGGACCGGGGTCATGGATAGCTAAAGTATCCATTTCTTAGCCTGGCTGGCGACTGACAATGCCTGACCACTGTACTTGCTTTTCTCCGGTACGGCGGTAGGAGAAAAACCGATCGGGTTCCTGGAAGGTGCAATGGGGAGCGATCGCAATTTGGTGAGGGTCTAAGCCCAGATGGGTTAACTGCCAGAAATTAACCAGACGCACATCGAGTCGGACTTTTCCGGGTTCCTGGTCTGGTAATATCGGTTGCGGCCCTAGGTTTTGTAAATGGCTGATTAAATTCTCCGTCTTTAGATCGGCCTCCGCCACCAGGGTGCGGCCTACCTCCTCCGCCACCGACTGGGATACCTGGTACACTTCTCCAGAAATGGCGGGGCCAATGGCTACCACTAAATCCTCAATCTGGCTACCTGTGGCGGCCATTCTAGCCACCGTCTCGGGCCCAATTTTTTGGGCCGTACCCCGCCAACCGGCATGGATGGCGGCCACCCTACCCGATCGGCGATCGCCCATTAGAATTGGATTACAGTCGGCGGAGCAAACCCATAGGGCCTGGGGTAGGCCATCGCTGACCAGGGCATCGGCTTCTACCAGTGGACGATGGTCTGTCGAAGAGACCATCGTAATATCGGTGGGAGTAATCACCCGATTGCCATGTACCTGCTGAACCCGTTGCACGGAGGCAACTGGGTCAAGGGCCGCTGTCAGGCGATTGGGGAGCTGGGGCCAGGAGGCGCGGGTAAAGAAACCATGGGCCCAGGGTTGTAGCAGACTACAGGTAAGGTAGGCCTGGCCGTTCCAGTCAGACCACTGCCAAAGGCTCATAGGGGAGGTAACTCTGTAAGATTGGTGGGGTTTTCGGGTTGGGGGTGAGCCTGGGCCGTCAAGGGATTCTCGTCACCATTGGCACTATCAATGGCGGCGTTAATTAAATCCTCTAAATTTTGGCCAGACTCAGAGGGGATAGGGGCTCAGCTTCAGTAGTCGATCGCTGCAAAAATTGTAGGCGGTTTTCAAACTCCTGTTCTAGCTCCTGGGTGCGACGGGTGAGTTGATCCTGATAGTGCTCGATTTTCTCCGCCAGACGCTTCTCATACTCTTGATGGTAGCTATCCCGGGATTCTGCCAGCTTCACCCGCAGCTGTTGTTCATAAGCCCCTTGAATTTTAGCGGCCACTTCCCGTAGTCGGATTTCGTACTGATGGCGGATCTGGGTCTCAACTTCCACGGGTGCCTCCACAACCGTGGTCCCGTCTCCAGCAACGGCGGCAATACCTTTAAGCAGGGGTTCGTTTAACCCCTGGGAAGGGGTTAAAGCCCGACGGGACTGGTATTCAGCCTCTAGTCGATTGATCTGATCTTGATGTTTTTGCTGATAAATTTCTATTTTCTCAGCGAGTTGGGCCGCGTAATCCTGCTGGAGCTGACGAGTTGCCTCCTGAAGCCGCTGTTGGTGATCGCTCTGTAGTTCATCCTGACGCTGTTGACTACGTTTAAGGGCTTCAGTCAATTGATTGATTCTGGCTTGACGAAGATAGAAGCCAATAATCACCCCCATCAGTAGGATGATGGTCAGGGTAATAAACACACCTGGCATGGATTGAAACATCGGCTTTCTCTAACTTCACCAATAGGGCCCCCAACCCTTGATGGGGTTTAAGGCTGAATAATCAGCATCATCATATACCCTGAGATGGGTTTGGGATCGCTAAAATCCCTTGGGAAAGTTGGTCAGCCTGGAATCAGGCATTATCTGAGGATTGCTCAAATCGCTCTAACTGCCAGTCTAAGACTTGCCCAAATTGATTTAGGTCAATTACACCGTACTGCCATAGGGTTACGGGCAGGAGACTGGGTACCTGGCTACAACTACGCCAGGCTAATTCGATGGCTGGCCCTGGCACGGCCATTTCTTCTCGTAGAAACTGAATTAAGCGATCGCCGGACATGGCGTATATCATCTCCCTCAACAATGCTCTTGACCACAACTTGGTTACAATCCCTTTGTGGAGCAAAAATACTACTACAAACTGACAAAAATGGCGCAATTCTCCAGAAGTTACGAAAGTAGGGTCGAAAACCTTGCTCAATTGGCCCCACCTGGCATCGCCCAATCCAGGCCAAAGCCAGGGTTTACAGCCAACTTGAGAAATCCCGAGAAACTTTGCAAACCCTAGATATTGTCCTGAGGTTATGGCGACAGCACTAAAACATCTTTGGCCAAAAGCTTTTCAGCCGCCTCCTGGCATATAAAATCATAATATAAATAAATGTAAACTTATTTTCATAAACCATGGCTTCTTAAGCATCTCTTTACATTTTTGTCCGTTGTGTGGAGATGGGGTTGAAGCAGGTCAAGACTCTTAGGTTAACTTCTAAAGGTTTTCTGGCTTCCACGGCGACTTTTTAGGCGGTTTGCTGGAGCTATGGTCCGCTGCTTGGTTTCCCGTAACACCTCATGAAATATTTCCACTATTCGGTCTACCTTGCTATCCCAGTCAAAGTAGTTTTCTCGCACCCGTTGCAGGCTACCTTGGCCCAGTTGTTCTCGCAAAGTCGCTGAAGTGGCCAGCTTAACCATGGCCTCTGCTAGTCCTTGCACAAAGGCTTCTCGGCTAGGAACATCAACTCTAATGCCACTTTTGTCATCAATGTAGGCCCCTGGCCCCGCCCAGTTAGCAGCAATTACCGGCAAACCCATGGCCATAGCTTCTAACGTGGCACAACCGCCACATTCGCGAATGGATGGAACCAGATAAACATCGCATTGCTGAATCACTTCAGCCGCATCTTTTAAAGCCAATCGACCATGGAAAACTACCTGGTCTTGAAGATTAAACTCCTTAACTCGAGCCTTTATACTGTCGAATAATTCACCATTACCAATTAGATCTAGGGTGGCATTGATGCGTTGAGCTACCCGACTGAAGGCTTCAATCAAAAAAGGGATTCCTTTATGTTCAACAAACCGGGCCATATAAACAAATCTAATTGGCTGGTTTGGATCTCTTTCAGGCGACTTTGCTGGCTGCCAAATAGATAAGTCTACCCCGGCTTCCACCACCTCATAAATTCTACCGGTACAATTTGGAGGTAAGGCTCGAGCTGTTTGCTGATTAGCTACCAGCAGAGCTGCCGCCTTAAGCTTGCCAGGAAAGATAGTATTTAGCACATAGGCGGAAGAGCGACCCAGATAGGTATATAGGCGAGTGAAGGTAGATTCCAGGTTCTGAAAACAAGGAGGGAAATCGATGCCTCCACACATTGGACCGATAACTACAGGAGCCTCTAAGTTGTACAGGCAACTAATAGCCTTTGGAGATATAACAGAAGGAGCGAAAACTATGTCTATTCCCTGCTCTTTGACAAATTTCTTGACAATTGACCGACCCTTTAACTGGGTAATCAAATTTGAAATTTGACCAATTATGCCATCTCGAACTGTTGTGGGTAACCGTTTAGTAAGGGGATAACTAAATTTCTGTAGACTGGAATCTTCTATAAAGGAAATACGATTATAGGTATTTTGATCGTAGCGGCTATGTAGTTCTGACTTTACTCTCGCATGGCAAACCATCCAAACATCATGATTTCTTTCTCTTAAACGATCAAAATAATAAAGCGCTAGGACGGCTTCACCGCCCATATTCATTGAGGCATTGTCAGCAAAGATAAATATTTTTAGCTTCTGGGAAGCATCATTCAAAACAGAAGGCTGTTGAACTTCAATCGGGAGATCATTATGAAGAGCTGTCATGAACTTAATTATTCCAACAATAATTCAAAATATACCAATTTGACTTTGAGAAAACTTGAGATCTAATGCCTGGCCTTGCACCGAAGACAGTCTCACTACACTTAGAAGCTATCAGCTTGAATTACTATAGATAATAAAAATTAATTACTAAAATACTAATTATACTACGTACAATATAACACTACCAGGGAATCTTTTCTCTTTACAATGAGTAAAATCACTTAAAGATTTCGTGGGGCATCCCGCTTTTGCGGTGAGTGCAACTGCTGGGGCATTGTGGTAAATTACCGTCGAGTTCTATAGGCCACAGTACCCTACATCACCTGGTGAGTCGGACCGCCTTCCCTTGGCGGAAAGCCAAACGGTCTCCAGCTACGCCAGTATTGCTGCCGACCCTATTTAGAGAAGCACCGTCACCGGTTACCCAACAATGGAGCCTATTAAACGGAGGGATGGTGTGTTGGTTCAGGGTGAAGTTGAGTCCCTCGTTAAGCAGATCGGTAAACGGGTTAAAGTTACTGGGGCCCAATGGAGGATCGAGAATGCTCCTTAAATTGTCAGGCTAGCAATAGCCTGACTGAATCGCTCTCCAATGTCGAGTATTTGTGCTTAGCGTACAACAGGGATGCCCCCGAGGAGTAAGGAGTTATTCCCCCACTATGGCCCGCAGACCCTCCAGGGTGGCGGGAATACTGCGGGGGTCCATGAACATCACCTTGCTACTCTCACTGCTGCCAATCTTCAAGCCCATTTCTAGGTAATGCTGAGCTATTAGGAACTCCAGGGCCGCCTTCCTATCTGGGTCGGTAGCCAGGCTATGGGCAATGATGGCCATGGATTCACTGGTTCCCTGGGCCCGCAACACCTGTTCTTGTTTGAAGGCTTCGGCCTTCAGAAGGATAGTTTTTTGGGCCGCCTCCGCATCCAAAATAGCGGCTTTCTGCCGGGCCTCCGCGTCTAACACCGCCGATTCTGCCCGACCACGAGCCGAGTTTACCGCCGCCTCCCGTTCCCCTTCTGAGGTCAGCACTGCCGCCCGTTTCTTGCGCTCCGCCGCCATTTGCAGCTCCATCGACTCCTGCACCGCCTTGGAGGGAACAATATCCCGCAATTCTACCCGAGTTACCTTGACGCCCCAGGGATCGGTGGAAATATCTAATTCCCGCAGCAAAGTTTCATTAATCTCAGAGCGGGCGGTGAAGGTTTCATCTAGCTCCAGTTTGCCCATCTCGGCGCGAATTTGGGTGAGCACCAGATTCACCATAGCCGACTGGAGGTTTTCGACTTTGTAGTAGGCCTTTTCTAAGTCCACAATCTGCCAGTACACTACCGCATCTACGGTAATCGACACATTGTCTCGGGTAATACACTGTTGGGGAGGAATGTCTAGAACCCGCTCTCGGATGGTCTGCTTAAAAACCACATTGTCGAGGAAAGGAACAATGAAATTCAAGCCGGGAGTTAGTTTTTTGCCGGTGTACTTACCCAGGGTTTCTACTAGAGCTTCATCGCTCTGATTAATGATTCTGACGGATTTAGCGGCTACCGATCCACCCAAAACTACCACCACCAAAAAGCCGATTAAACTCTCCATAGGTCAAGCCTCATCGATTTCTATTGTTGATATGACTAGCTCAAGCATGGTTATGACTGTTTGCTGCCACAACCGGAAATTAAGGGGCGGAGAAACGGCAGCCTGCCTGACCGGATCGGGCCTCAACCCCTGAACCCTGCCGCCTATTATAGCCGATAGGATTGGCTTCCCCTGGGTGATTTACATGCCTAAAATGGTCCTGCCCCTGGTTGCTCCCTTGCTGCCAGTCTATGACCCAACTGGTTTTGTTAGTTAACCAGTTTGCCTCTACAAAACCGCCCAGCCCTTAACGGTGGCCGGTGCTGAAAAGAGTACATAGAGCACCCCCGCCCCTAGCAGGGTGACCACCAGACTAAATAGAATCACCCAGCGACTATTGGGCTCGTAGGTATTGGTCTCGATCGCCGTCAGCACCGCAAAATAATGCCAGGTGGAGAGTAGCACCGTAATTAAGCCAATGCAGGCCAGCCCCAACCCCAATAACCAGCCCTGACCGGTGCCGGGCACCTGGGGCGAAACCAGGTAGCGCAGGCGGGCGATCAACACCCCAAAGCCAATCAGGGCGATCGCTGTGCGCATCCAGGCCAGGTAGGTACGTTCGTTGGCCAGGTGGTCTCGGGTGCGAGAGACTGGTTTCGCTTTGGCGGCGATGGCTGGGTCGGTGCTGGGTTCGCTGGGAGGGGTAGACAGGGAGGTCATTAATCGGGAACGGCAAGAGGGATAGGCTACTCAGGGGCGATCGCCAGGGAGATGCGATCGCCCCCAACGGCTTGCATTTTGCTCAACAACTGGGCTAGTTGCTCGTAGGATACCTGGCGGTCAGCCTTGAGCAATATCGTTCCTTGCTGATTTTTGCCTACATAGCTGGATATGGCATTAGCCAGTTGGGCCTCGTTGACGATTTCGCTGTTGACCCCAATTTGTCCGGCCACACTGAGGGAAACCACCAGGGGATCGGGGGCATCCAGGGGAGTGCCTGGAGCCTGGGTACTGGGGAGGGTAACATTGAGGGACCGTTGCTGACCGGAAAGGGTCATGGAAACAATGATGAAAAAGGTCAAAATCGTCATTAATACATCCATCATCGGTACCAGGTTGATTTCAGAGACCTGGGTGGATGAATTCTGGTAGGTTTTAAAGTTCATGGCGGCCTATCACAACATCACATAACTGGCAGCAACTTAGGGGTAAGGGCCTACTCTGGCCTGACCAGGGTGAAGGGGTTGGCTACTTGAGCCTGAAGAGTGCCCTGGTAGAGGTTTTGGCTAGGTTCGTACCAGACCTGGCGGTAGATTAACTCCAACTCGCCCCCCACCACGGAAAAATATTCAAACTGTTTTGCCTGTAAACTCACCAGTACCCGAAAAATACTCAGGGCAATCAGAGCGACCACCATGCCACCAGCGGTGGTGGTGAGGGCCTCGCCAATCCCCGCCGCCGCTCTAGTGGTATCTTCCATGGTGCCACCTCCCCCCACATTGAGGTTATTAAAGGTGGCAATTAGGCCAGTCACCGTCCCCAGCAACCCTAGCAACGGTGCAATGCCAATGGCGCTTTCAAACAGTTTATCGCCCCGACGCATTTCAATAAACTCCCGATCTCCCGCTGTTTCGAGGGCCAGGCGAAAGGAATCTGGGGTAGGAGATTTTAACTTCAGGGGGGCCAGAAGGAAGCGGCCAATTGGAAGGCTTTCAGCCCGTTGGGCAATTTCCAGAGCCCGAGCTAAATCCTCATGGGCGGCGTCTAGCACATCATGGACGATTCTACTCTCTTGACTTAAAAGCTGGTACCAAAACCAGGCTCTTTCCATGGCGCAGGCTAGAACAAAAACCGAAAGGGCTAACAGGGGCACCATCAAGGGGCCACCTTTGGCGACTTCATGGTAAACAGTGTTCATAGGATTAACCGCAGTGTGTTAGTTCAACCCCCTAGAACATCTAGACCCTATCTAGGTAACTTTTTCAACACCACCACCAGGGTGCCGGTGCCATCTACCGTCGGTACCAGATTGATATAGAGGGTCAAGTTGTCTTTAGTAACCTGATAAACCAGGCCTCCGCCGTAGCTCTGGGGAGTTACCCCAGGCTTAAATCCATTATTGACTAGATTATTTCTGAAGTAAACGTCAAAAAAGGTACTGGCCTGTTCCCCCGTTACCAATTGGATGTCTCCCACCTCGGGGCGGCGCTCAGACCCCTTAAAAAAGGCCTGGGGTTGGGCAAACATAGCCGGACTGGCTTCCTGCCCTGCCAGGTTAGATAACACACTGGCCACTGCTGCCGGCACCTCGATCGCCTGGGCCAGATCCGCCAGCGATTGCGGGGCGTCGGAGATGACGTACACCGTCCCCTTACCTGGTGCGTAGAGTAAACTCAGGTACTGGCTCAGGCCATCCCTGGAAACCTGATAAACCTTGCGGTTAGGCTCATCCAGGGTGAGCTTGGCGGCATACTTTCTGGCCGGTAATTCTTTGCCAAAGAAAGCCCCCACCTCCGCCAAGGGTTTACCGGTTTGCATACAGGAGGAGAGGTTGTAGCAGCCGGGTTGGGCCTGGGGATATTGGGGAAAGTCTTCCCAGGGATTGCCCTCCATGGCTCCTGGCGCGGCTGTCGCCGCTGCTGTAGCTGGGCTCGGGGCAACAGCCGCGGGCGGCGGCGGCTGGGTAGACCGAAGCGGGGGAACCGCTGCAATCCGGTTAAGGACTTGGGGGGCAGCGGGTTTGGCGACTGGCTGGACCGGGCTGGTGACCTTGACTCCCTTCGAGACTGGTCCGGAAAGCTGGGTAATGCGGGTGGACTTCTCCACCGGAGGAGGGGCTTCCGGGGCCTTTTTCTCGGTTAGGGGAAAGACTAGCAATAGCCCATGGAGCCCGAGGGAAGCCAGCAATAACAGACCCAGAAGGTTTTTGGGCGCTGGTCGTTTGGGGAGCCAGGTAGCAGAGTTTGGTGAATCCAGGCCTGGCTCCTGGCGATCGCCAGATAAGGATTGGGCCGGGACATCCCCGGGTGGCATAGGGTTGGTCACAACGGTGGATGTAATCACAGTAGCCAAAAACAACAAGAACAAGGGTTAATTAAAAAAGACCGACCTTGACAGATAGCTAAACCCAGGCCAGGGTACAAGTACCGATGACCTGGGTGGCTGGACCGAGAGGATAGACATCTAGGTCTCGGCCCGATGCTCCTATCTGCCGTTGTAGATTCGATCAAACAGCGCCCCATCGGAGAAGAACTTTAAGCCGACTGAAGTCCATCCGCCGAATTCAGCTACGGTGTAGAGCTGGCTCACCGTGGGAAACTGGCTGGCAAAATCCTTGGCTACGTTCGGGTCAGTGGGGCGAAAACCTACCTTGGCAAATTCCCGCTGGGCGGCAGCGGTAAACAAGAACTTGATAAAGGCATCGGCTACGGCGCGGGTGCCATGCTTATCGGCATTTTTGTCCACCACAGCCACCGGCCCTTCGATTTTAATATTTACCGGGGGAATAACCGAGAAGAAGCCCTTTTGACCCTGTTGGGCCGCCAGAATTACTTCGTTTTCGTAGTTCAGCAGCACATCTCCCTGTCCACGGGTAAAGAAAACATCGCTGGATTCCCGGGCATCCTTGGGTAACACCTGGGTATTACCATAGACCTTCTGCAACAGGGCCCGGGCTTGATCCTCGGTGCCACCGGTGCGGGTCACCGAACCCCAGAGACCAAGGAAGTTCCACCGGGCTCCCCCAGAGGTTTTGGGGTTGGCTGTAATTACCTCTATCCCGGGCTTGGCCAGGTCGCTCCAGGTACGAATTCCTTTCGGATTACCTTCTCGGGTCACCAGGGCCACCACCGAGTTGGTGATAATCGAGCTATTGGGATATTCCTTTTCCCAGCCCGGGTCGATCAGCCCCGCCTCTTGAATTTTACTAACGTCGCCAGCCAGGGCCAGGGCGACGATGTCAGCCTCCAGGCCATCGATGACGGCCCGGGTTTGACTACCAGAGCCACCGTAGCTGCCGTTGATAATCACCTCTTGACCATTGTTTTGCCGCTTCCACTGCTCGACAAATTGGGGAATGATTTTGTCGAAGGCGGCCTTGGTCACCGCATAGGTAACCAGGGTGAGCTCGAGGGTAGCGGGCTTCTGGCTGAGCAGTTCTTGATCTTGACTGGGAGGAGTGGACTGGGTGGTTTTAGCCAGCACCGGTGCCGGTAGCAGGGTGCTCAAACCAATACCTGCCGCCAGTAGTACCGCCGAGGCCTGGGGTAGGGAGGCGGTGACAGTAGCCTGGACATTAGCCAGGTAACCGCTTACAACCTGGCTGAGGGAAAGGGGAGAAAGAGATAGGTGGTTCATGGAATCAGGTAAAAACTTGTAGACAAAAGAATCAGCGGTATTCCGATTTGACTACCGTTGATTAGGCTTTAACTAAGGGTTCCATACAACCGAAAAAATATCAAGTACTTTTTAAATACAAATTAAATTTGAATCTAAATCTACGACAAATTTAAATCAGATTATAGGGGATTTTGACCGGAGCCGGTACAGCCTCCCCCGGACCTGATGTGATGATCTGGGCTGATCCCTTAATGCATACCTTCGTTGCCGGACTGGGGCCGCCGCCGCCACAGCAGGCCGCGATATTCTCGTCTGAGCCAGCGTAGCCAACGTAACCATTGCTGGCCTGGCTGATCAAAAAGGGTAAAGATATCACCGTAGCCGATCGCTACTTTTTGATGATGTTGCCAGTGACCTTCGGGGGTAACAATGCCCAGGCGATCGCACAACCACTGTAGGGACGGGGGAGTTTGCCAGCCCAGGGCGGTAGTATGACGCCACCATACATGGAGTTGCCCGATCAGCAGGCCCAAACCTGCCCCCAGGGGGAAATGTAGCCCAGGCCTAAAGCCAGTAGCAGGTAGGGCAAAGCGCCTAACCAGCCATCCATCAAGACCGCCAGATTTGCCCTTAAAACAGCGTAATGGCTAAAGCTCTGGTGTCCGGCATGGTGGGTGGTCAAGTGCAGACGGCCAAAGACATGCTCGGGAATGTGGTAGCCAAAGGTAGATAGAAAATCTCCCAGGAACAGCAACAGTAGGGCAATGATCAAAATTTTCATGGCAAATTCTGAGATTAGGCCACCCCATGGATCAGGGTTAGCCCGGTGGGGTTTGGGGACTACTGGGGTTAGGGGTAGGACTGGGACTGGAAGGAGGACTGGGTTCGCAGGCAAGTCCAGTCCCATTGGGGGAAACCCTTCCATCCAGGGGTAGCAAAACCATGGCCAGGGCGATCGCCCCGGTCAGCCAAAAATATCGGCCAAAAAATCGCCGAAGGAATGGAGAGAGCATGGCAATTCACCGTTTTCTTAAAACAGATGGGGTGATCGGATAGTTACCTATTGCCAATCACCCCGTAGTTGGTCACCGTTACAGACTTACCTAAGCTTTAGGGTCCCGTCCGGTTGCTATCGGCAGGTTCGGCTGAGCCGAGTACTCGGTCCAGGAGCCCTCATAAATGCGGACCTTGGGATAGCCCAATAGATGCTTTAAGACCACGTACTGCAAGGTTGCTTCCCGACCAGTGCTACAGGTAACGACAATGTCGTCTTGGGGGGTAATGCTCCGCCGGGCCAGCAGCGATCGAATTTCGTCAAGAGATTTCAACTGGTGGAAGTTGGATTCTCCCACGGTGAAGGTGGGCCAGGGAATGTTATTAGCCCCCGGAATATGGCCATTGCGAATGAACAGATTTTCTTCGCCGGCAAATAGGGCGGGGGGACGGGGGTCAATCAAAGTGACACCGGGCTTACCGATAAAGCTCCGCACCTGATTGAGGCCCACCCGAATGGTCGGATTATCCTTTAAGGTAAAGCTGCCGGTGGCATACTGGGGAAACTCCTTGGTGACCGGTAAGCCAGCCTCCTTATAGCCCTTGTAACCCCCATTCAAAATCGAGACCTGGCCCTCTTTACCACTGCGTTCCAGCAGGTAGGCTACCATACTGGCCCCTAAGATACTGTTGCCATCGGAATAAATCACCACGTGGCTATCGTTATTAACTCCGGCGGCCCGGAACAAAGCCTCAATCTTCTGCTGCTCCCAATACTGCACCGGTAGACGACCGTTGGGGCCCCGGAAGGCATTGTCAGCGATATTAACCGCCCCAGGAACATGGCCGCCAATGTAGTCAAGGGGATTAATGCGGACGTCTAGAACCCGCAAATTTTTATCCTGAGCATGGTCTACCAGCCATTGGGGAGTGACAAAATCAATCGTGGTGGTGGCGGCGGCGGGGGTAACCAGGCCAGGGCCAAGGGTAACGGCGACAACCACTGCCAGTAAGGATAGAAGCTGGATTTTCCAGCGTTTTAGAAACTTCACCATGGGGGCTCCTTCTTAGTTAGTAATGGAAAACATCTAGATCTCGACTAAATCTCAACTACAGCTCAATCCAAAGGATGGAAGAACAAAACAGGCGGCTACCCCGAATGGGCGGCCCCGATCGCCGAAGCGGCGGGTACCGGTACTAACTGACCGGTCCTAACGTCGTAGATGTACCCGTAGATGGGAATAGAGGGGGGAACCAGGGGATGGTGACGGATGCGATGCACATCCTCAACCACACTCTGGGCTAGATCGGAAATGGTGAGCCAACTGATAAAGTCAGCTTCCTCAGATCCGGGGCCCTGGCCCAGGTCTCGCCAGCCCTCGGGGGTAATTTGGGCGGTCTCCAGGCTATGGGCTAACAACCCACGTATAACGGCATCGGTAAAGGTTTCCATGCCGCAGTCGCTGTGATGGATGACAAACCACTCTCGGGTACCCAGCAATTTATAGGAAATCACCAGGGAGCGAATCGCGTCATCGCTGGCCCGACCCCCCGCATTACGGATGACGTGGGCGTCACCCTCCTGAAGGCCAGCAAACTTAGCGGGATCCAGGCGAGCATCCATACAGGTCAGAATTGCAAAGCGCCGGGCTGGGGGCAGAGGCAGGCTACCCCTATCGCCGAAATCACTGGCGTAGATCTGGTTGTCTGCTAGCACAGCACTAAGCACGGGAGAAATATCTGCCATGGGCAAACCTTGTTGTCAATCAGGAAAGAATTGTATCTGAAGTGTAAATGATATTCAAGTTAATTGAGATTTTTCTTCAACTAAACTGTGATTGGTCAGCGGTCACTTTAGCTTTTGATAGATAGAATGGCGATGTTGGCAGGGCGGCTCTGGCGCTTTTATGCCCAGGGGCTAAGGGGTTAACCGCTAATATCCACTGCCCTGATCGCCAGGGTGATGGCCAGAATTCCGGTGATAGGGCCACAGGCTACCCTTCAGGGCAAATAGCACGGGGCAGGTTTAGATTGAATTTGATTTCAGTTGTAATTCGATTTACTGAATATCTGGAATCACTGTGAGAGCATTAACGCACTTCAGTCAGCACCCCTGACCCTCCCTTTAGATTCCTGCCCCAACCCAACCCCAGGGAAGAATTCTATGGTCTTTGATCAGCTCGAGCGCGAAATGGTTGAGCACATTGATGGGCCATCCCCCGACTGGTATGGTCTTTGCCCCGGTGACACTCGCCCCTACGAGCCCCTGGTTAGGGGTAGTCTGGTTAGCCTCTGGTCGGGGTTGCGATTGTTGTTTGTACATTATTGTTGTTTGTACATTTTAGATCTGACCGGTGAAGCTACAGGACACCTGACCCACAACCATGAAATCCAACCCAGATCTGCTCAAAAGCTTTGAGATTCATGCCCTGATCACCTCCTCGCCCCCTGCTCCCCATGTCTATTGCTTCTCCTACCTTATGCCCTCCTCCTGCGCTCTCGGCGGTTACAGCTGACCTGACCTACCTTGACCCTGGGGTAAAAAATCCAGTTTTTTACCTGATTGAGCCGCCGCCAGGAGCATGCCAAGATGATGCCTGTTACGAAAACCATCGGTTACCGGTCTACAATGCCCGCCCCCTCCATGGGCAATTGTCTTTAGACCAGGAGGGATTTCAACTGGTGCAACAGCCCAGCGCCATGGCCGATTTCTATGATGAAGAGGAGTTACAGCGGCGCTATTACCCTGAGGCTGAACAGGTGGTACGGGCCCTAACCGGTGCCCAGACAGTGATTGTTTTTGATCACAATTGGCGCCATAGCTTTTGGGCGAAATCGGGACGTATGGACCTGCAACCGCCCGTTGAGCGAATACACAACGACTTTACCGCCATTTCTGGCTACGGTCGGGCTCGCCTGGAGCTGGAGCGCCTGGGTATTTCGGCCACGGCGCTGCTACGGCAGCGGTTTGCCATTGTCAACCTGTGGCGGCCGATTGGTGAACCGGTGGTGCGATCGCCCCTGGCCCTTTGCCATGCCCAAACCCTCGCCCCCACTGACCTGGTGACACGGCAACTGATCTATCGCGATCGCATCGGCAAGACCTATGCCGTCACCTATAATCCGGCCCACCAATGGTTTTACTTTCCCCGCATGGAGCGCCATGAGGCACTAGCCTTTAAGTGTTTTGACTCCGCCCTCGACGGAGTGGCCCGGTTTACCGCCCACACCGCCTTTACCGACCCCACCGCCAGCTTGACTGCGCCGCCGCGAGAAAGCCTGGAAGTGCGCACACTGGTGTTCTACGGCTCCTAATAAAAACTGCAAAGCCACCCTACCCTTCTACCCCGATTCCCCCGACAGCTACAACGGCGTCGCCGACCGGCTGGCCAAAGAAATCCCAGGTGCCTTTCGACCCAACCAGTTTGAAAATCCAAATAACCCCCTGACGCAGTCCCAGAGCACCGACCCAGAAATTTGGACCGATAGCGGTGGCCAGTTCGACTTTTATCCATCGATCTAGTTGATCCCTGCAGAAGCAGTTACCTTTAAGGTGCACTTGAATTGTAAATGTATCTCGATTCACATACAAATATCCTTGATTATGGGATTATTAGTCAGCTGAGTTTGACCTTTAAATCTCCTAAATTAAAGGTTTTTCTTAAACCCTGGAGTCGTTGAGCGATCGCGGCTCCAATTTTTTATTGTTTCTTCCCTGCCCCACCATCGCTAACTATGGCTGCATCTCCCCTCGAAACCTTTCTGTCAACAACCCTTGAGGAAAGTCTATGATGTACCCTGAAAACTTTACAGGAGAATAGGATAGGGGCGTTGCCCAGACTAAACGGCGACTCTACTTTAAATTCCTACCTAGCTGTCTATAGCAATTTTTGACCGGATGGAGTATCCCTGCTAACAAGGGGCTTAAGCCCCTTGTCTATACTTCACTCGAATGGGAAACGCTATAGACAGCGGGGTACACTTTAATTTCTCGACCCTTCCTACCGCCCTCACATCTAAATATACATGGCAAAATAACTCTCAAAAATCTCCGCATTGGCCGCCACATTCTGCTCCGTTTGGTCCTGTTCTGTGGGCAGTTTCGCCGCTGGTTCTTGATGATCGGGGGGAATAAAGTCGCCGCAGTACTCGTTGGCGGGTACGGCTTGGTGCATCTTTTTAGGATAGCTGAGGCCCAGGTGGGCCATCAGGGTGATGAACTGGTCTCGACTACGGTAGCCGGAGGCGGAGCCCTGGCCATCGGCAAAGCGAGGATTCAGCCGTTTTTCCTCAGCGATGGTGGAGACGGTGCGGCCCTGGTAGTCGTGGGCGGGGTAGACCAGGGTATGGTCAGGCAGGGTAAACAGACGCTGGGTCACGGTGTCGTAGAGGGTGCCCGCGTCCCCCCTTGCAGGTCGGTGCGACCGCAGCCCCGAATCAGCAGGGCGTCGCCGCTTAGCAAATGGGTGCCGTTAACCAGGTAGGCCAGGTGGCCGCTGGTGTGGCCGGGGGTGGCGATCGCC
The DNA here is from genome assembly GCA_041879365.1 of Nodosilinea sp. LVE1205-7. Classification (GTDB taxonomy): domain Bacteria; phylum Cyanobacteriota; class Cyanobacteriia; order Phormidesmidales; family Phormidesmidaceae; genus Nodosilinea. The sequence continues at coordinate 1,852,141 of CP089923.1, forward strand.
TCAATCTGCACCGCCCCCAGGCTAAGAACTTCGCCGTCGGCAAGATTGAGGTCGGCGGAGCGGGCCGCGGCGTTTTGGGGCACCAACACCTGGCAACCGGTCTGCTGGCGCAGTTTGCCCGCCCCGGTGATGTGGTCGGCGTGGATGTGGGTTTCTAGACAGTAGAGCAGGGTGAGGCCCAGGTCGCTGAGCACCTGGAGGTCCCGATCGCCCTTTTCCAGCACCGTATCTACCAGGGCGGCCTGGCGGGTCTGGCGATCGGCCACCAGGTAGGTGTAGGTACTCGACTCTGGGTCAAAAAACTGGCGGAAGATCAGCGCCGCTGGGGCTAGACCAGGAACCGGATCACCCCAGTCCTGGGCAAGGCCGACCGGCTCCTCCTGGGGCAGGGGGTAGAGGCGGGTGGGCAGCGGACGCACCCGCACCGGCAGGGATTGCAACACGGTGGCGGCCAGGTCCAGGGACTGCTGGCGCAGCTCGGGTACGGCAACGGTTTCCCAGAGTTGGCCCTTGCGGGGGGTGCCCAGGGTATACAACCAGGGCGATCGCTGGCCCTGGGCATCCAGTACAGCCCCATCGCTGGCGGTGTCGAGGCCCAGACCTAGAGCACAGGGGCGAATCAGACCCTGATCCCGCAGACCGACAATCAGGGGATGGGAGGAGCGGCGGTAGTCCGCCTGGGCTCCCGTACACTGAACCACCCGACTGACGGTCAGGGCCTCAGGGGTCTGGGTGTGGCGGGGGCAATAGGTAACGATCACCCCCGTCGAGGTAGGCTCGTAGTTGAGAATGCGCCCCGCCAGAATCCGCAACTGGCCCCCATCGATCAAAGACTGAATCACCGCACCAATCTCTGGGGCAATGCGGTGGCGGTGCACATCCCAGTAGGGGGTGAGGTGGTGCAGAAAGCGGCGCTGCTCAGGGGGTGGCAGTTGTTGCCAGAGGGCCGGGGTGATTGGCCGCAAGGCATCCACCACCGATCGCCAGTCATGGCCCAAGGCCGTCGCCCTATTCACCTCCTGGCGCAGTCGTCGGGTCAGCAAACGGGCGGTGGTGGGGGCGGTTTCTGGGGTTAAAAAGGTGGGGTAGGGCGGGGCCGATCGGTGGGGCAACGGGGTCAGTCCCCGGCGGGAGAGGGCCACTATCGGTCCCTGGTGGCGGCGGCTGTACAGGGAAATCACCATATCCACCATGGTCAGCCCGGTGCCCACCAGCAGCACCGGGGCATGGGTATCAAGGTCCTCCAGGGCATCCCAAGTCCAGGCGTGGCGCCGGTAGGCGGGCGGGTCGGCGGGGATGCGGTCAGGGGCATTGCCCAGGGCCAGCACCAGGCGATCGGCGCTGAAGCACTGCCCACCCCCCAGGGACACCTGTACCCCCTGCCCCTGGGGGGTTGCCCCCACGACTTCACCCTCAATCCGCTCCAGTCGCAGCGTGCTGGGGGCCGAGGCCTCGGCCTCTTCCAGAATGGACTGGATGTAGAGCCCAAACACCCGACGGGGAATAAAGGAGCTGGCTCCGAACCCCTCGGGGAAGAACCCGGCCAGGGCGCTGCGGTTGTAGTTGAGCCAGCGCAGCAGGTGCCCGGGCTGGTCGGGGAAGGCGCTCATGTTGCCCGCCGAGACATTCAGCAGGTGGCGGTAGTTGGGGGTGCTGTAGGCCACTCCCGGCCCGACCTCGGGGCGACGCTCTACTAGCTTGATGGCCAGAGGGCGCTGGGCGGTTTTGAGCAGGTGGGCCGCTACCAGCGACCCACTCAAACCAGCCCCCACAATGGCAATGATGGGGGTAGAAGAGGAAGAAAAAACCATGGGGGCGAACCTCAACCTAGGAACAACCTTGGCAATACCTACAAATTAGCCGGGGGCCTAACTGATTAGGATCTCAAACCAGACCCACTACCCTATACACGAATTTAAAATTAAAATAGATTATGATTGTAACTTAATTCACATGAATTCTAGGTTGACTGTGTAACCATAGTTGTATGGTTATGCTGTGTTCTCCAGGTTCTCTCTCTTTAAATCCTTCAAACCTACTGGAGTTGCCCACTGCGTGGGACTCCAGGTTTTTTTGTCCAACCTTCCCCCTTCCTGCCATGGCTATACCTCCCGATCTGCCCACCTGGGATCAGGTTTTGACTGCCGCTCGCACCCGCACCCCGGCCCGGCGACTGCGTCGTCCTGGGCAGACCCCCTCCACTGTCCCGGTTGCCACCGGGCTTGCAGTTGGAGAAAAGCCACGGGTGCTGCTCTATCGCGACAGCAATTCCTGGTGTCCGTTTTGTGAGCGAGTGTGGTTTGCCCTGGAGGAAAAAGGGATTGCCTTCGAAACAGAGTTTGTAGTACTGGAGGGCCAGAGACATCGACGCCCCAGGTTATAACAACCGCTGAGATCGGGGCCATTACCTATGCTTACTTGCGCAACCGCATCTGTACTCCCCGGGATATGAGTGCCGGTGCCGCTGCTGCCCTACGTACTGCCACAGAACAGTTGCTGGTTGGCCTCTACTAAGGCACGAAAGGTAGAAGACCATGAGTATATCGATGGCCGGGTCTATGCCGTGGGCGGTGGCAGACAATTGTCCTCGGCTATGGAAAGGGGTTAGCGATCTCGCTGCGCTTTGCTCTCGGCTTGTAGACCTTGGCTGCTTGAGGAGCAGCTTCCTGTGGGTGAAAATCTGCGTGTTAAGAGCTCCTGATCGCTGATTACTGACTACTGGATTACTGTTTCTTTTGCCGGGGGAATGGCGATTTCCCCCGGACCCCCTCGCCCAGGGCGTTCCGCCGCCCTGGACCCGACGGAAGGGGTTAAAGGGTGGGCGGCCGATCGCGCTTCGCTTTGCTCTCAGCTTGTAGACCCCGGTTGCTTGAGGAGAAACTTCCTAAGGGTGAGGGAGTCGGTAAATAAGGGCTTCTGATCACTGACCACTGATCGCTGATTACTGTTTTTAGGGCAAACTGCCCTAAAAACCCTAAGGTTTAATCTATGCACATATCGATCACCATTAAGCGCATTCTAAACACACGCGTGCAACTATTGTTGTAGTCTATGTGCATAAAGATCACCATTGAGCGCATCCTAAACACAGGGGTGTGATCGTTAAAAAAGCGCCAAAAACCACTGTTGTGATCTATGTGTATAGCGATCACCATTGAGTGCATGCTAAACACAGGCCTGTGATCGATGTTTGCACGCGTGTGATCGTTATACACACCGGTGTGATCGATGTGCGCACGGGTGTGATCGTTATACACACCGGTGTGATCGATGTGCGCAGCGGTGTGATCGTTATACACACCCCTGTGATCGATATGCGCACGGGTGTGATCGTTAAACACAGCCTTGTGATCGATGTTTGCATGGGTGTGATCGTTAAACACAGCCTTGTGATCGATGTTTGCATGGGTGTGATCGTTAAACATAAGGCTGCGATCGCGGTTGTTGGGGGTGAAATTGGTGTGTACAGCCCTGAGATCGCGGTTGGCGGGGTTGCGATCGTTACAGCGGATTCACTGGGGTAAAGTAGGGTGTGATCACCCTTCCTTCCCCACCTTGCCAAGGGGCCAACGGGGTAGGATGGGCAAAGGGCCTGAGCCCGTGCCCATCAGGATCATTTCCCGTATTGATGGAAAGGACCTGGGGCAGGATGGCAGTGTGATGGGCACGCTGCGCTTTGCCCATCCTACGGGGCTACACGTGGGGTAGGTTCAATCATCGTCACACTGTTTTGCCAAAGTTCGTACTCACTCAGATCAATATTGTCATTCCAAACAATTCCGTAGCCCCCTGGTTCAACTTGAAAGGTCCTGAAAAATAGGGGTTGACGAAGTGGAGCAAACATGGGGTTTTCTAAAAGATGGCGAATATCGTATACCTTGACTTCTTGATTGGTGAATTCAATCATCAGGGTGTGGTCGTCAACGGCTTGAGCTTTTAAAATGCGAGGGTATTTCATACAAGTTTGACCCTACTTGAGAGGCGGTAGTTTACGAAACTCCTGCATGTTCCACATCTGCAAAAGATCTTGCTGGTACAGGGTTGCCCACTCTACAACTAGTTGCTGAGCACGACTGGGCAGATCTCCCTCAATGATTTGCAGAGATTCAATACTAACCAATGCATTGAACTCACCATAGATTGCATGGAAGTGAGGGGGAGGGTGATCACCAAAGAACACCTTAATCACAATTCCATAGAACCGGGCAACCTCTGGCATCACCGTCTAACCACAACTATGGACCTAACCCCAATTGTATCAAAGCCCATCTCCTTAATTCAGTGAGACCGCCCTCGTGTAGCTACTGTAGGGTGTAAGTTCTTTCCACAACTCCCATACCCCAGCCAATCTCCCAGGGGGTAGAGAGGGCTCCTGATGACTGACCCCTGCCCCCTCCACTGAAGTTATCCTAAAATAAACCCTAGTACTGATGGTTATTTACCCATGTCCGTTGCCCTGGCCGCTCCCCTCAGTCAGATTTTGTTGGCGCCTGGCAGTGCCATGACGGTGACGGGGTTGAGCTGGCCCCACTATCAATTGCTGCTGACGGAACTGGGGACGATCGCCCTACCCGGTTGGCCTATCGCCAGGGGGTTTTGGAGGTGCGCATGCCTGGTAAGCTCCATGAAATTGTCAATCGACTGCTCAGCAAAATTGTGTTTGCCCTGGCGGAGGAGCTGGGGTTAGAGCTGGTAGATTTGGGGTCGATGACCTGGAACCGGGAGGATTTGGACCAGGGGATTGAACCGGATAGTTGTTTCTATGTGTACCACGCCGCCCTGGTGCAGGGGCTGAATCCAGAGATTCCCCCAATTTGCCCCCGGATTTGGTGATCGAGGTGGATATTGCCGGTGGTTCGGGCCATAAGCGAGGCATTTATCAGGCCCTGAGGGTGCCAGAATTGTGGGTCTATAGTGGTGGCAGGGTGAGTATTTTTGATTTGCGTGGCAGCCAGGCGCAGTTGGTCGAGTATAGTCTGGCCTTTCCTACCATTGCGGCGGAGCAGATCCAGGCTTGGGTTAACCTGCGAGAGCAGGGGACTGATTTACGGGTGATTCAGGCGGTGAGGGCGTTTTGTCGGGGGCAGTAGGGAGTGGTCAGGCGTGGTAGGGAAGTAGGATAGGCAAAGGGCCTGAGCCAGTGCCCATCAGGACAATTGTCCTCAGCTACGTTAGCGATCGCGCTGCGCTTTGCTCTCCACCTTGTAGGCCTGGGGGAGGGGGCTGCAGGCGCAGGGCGGATAGAGAAGTCTATCTAAGGGTGAGGGAGTCGGTGGTAAGGACTCCTGATCACTGACCCCTGACTCCTGACTCCTGATTACTGACCCCTGCCCCCCGTTCCCGCTTAGGGGCGGCCTGGGATTTTAGCCTTGGGGTTTTTGTGTTTGCCGGACCAGGCGGTGCCCCCGTAGCTCGGTGCCGTGGCGGCGGAGACAGTGTTGCCAGCCGCGTCGGTCAAGGATGGCGGCCATGTCTTCCAGTAGGCCCCAGCGGTCTTCCTGCTGGCTGAGTTTGAGAAACTTGGCGTAGCCAGGGTAATCGGGGGTGAGGGTTTGGTGCTTTTGATGGAGGAGGGGCGGGTTGTCGGGGTCGTAGTCGCGATAACGCACCTGCAGGTCTCTCAGCCCGATCGCCATGCTGGTGTGGAGGGCGGGGTGGGGGTCTTGATCAAAGTCGGGGTAGAACAGGTAGGTGATCTGGGGTTTTTGCAGGTGAAACTTGATGAGGGTTGTTTGCTCGGGGCGACCGATGGTGCGGGCGGCGCAGCCTTCGTAGAGCCGCAGTAAGGGGTCAAGCTGGTCTAGGGCTGATACATGTACCCAGAGGGATTGGGGCCTTTGCTGGCCGATGGGGCTTTGCCGACAGCGGTCTGCCAGTAGGGCGGGTTGGCCCAGGCTGATCAACATCAGGTCAGCGGCGGTGCAAGCTTGGGGGTAGCTGCCAAATAGGGCCTTGACATCGGCCTGCAGGGGGCAGATAGGTGTTTGAATTTGGGTCGTTGGCCAAACTGGCTGAGGGCCAGGTAGACCAATAGGTCCTGGCGACGTTTGTCGGCGATGTCGGCCCAGGCCTCTGGGCTGGTGGCCTGGAGGATGATCTGAAAGGCTCGTTTGAGGCTGCCAAATTGGGATTGCAGGTCTGCCCAGGTTTCATCCTCCATCTCTGGGGGTGCTGGCAGCCGACCCCGCTCGGTGTAGAAGTCGATCAGGGGTTGTAGTCGGGCCCGGTGCTGCTCGAACTGGTTGACCTTGAGGCGAATCGGGGGGGCTGTAGCTCGGGAGCGAAACCGGCAGGACCGGAAGGTTTCTGCCTGACTTTGATCGCGAAAGACGACATAGATGCCCAGGGCGATGGGGATGGCATCTACCGCCAGGACCTGGTCAATGTAGAGCTTCAGTTCTTCCTGCTGAAAATATTTTTGGAAGGTGTGGCGGCGGGTGATGATGCCGTCGCCGTAGGCGATCGCCCCGCCATGGGGGTCATCGATTAGCACCTGGGCGGCGACAATCAGCACCTTTTGGGTCAGGCTCCAGGCGTTGAGCAGGGCCTGGCGGCGTTCGGCGGTGTCTTCAATGACGTTGATGACGTAGCCGATATTCACCACATCGGCGGGCACCTGGGGCTGGTCGGGGCGAAAGTGGGGGTCCCAGCCGCTGCTGGTGAAGCCCAGGCGCTGCAGGTAGTCGATGTCGGCACCGTGGCCACAGCCATAGTCGAAGTAGGTGGTGCCAGGGCAGAAAAGACCCGCTTCGACCGCCAGGCGCACGGGTTTTGAGGCGGTGACCCGGGCGATCGCCCTCCAGCTTACCCCCCATCCAGGGGACTCTGTACCCCGCGCCCTCCTCGATTGAGTACATGGGTATAGATCATGGTGGTTTTGACATCCTTGTGGCCCAGTAGCTCTTGAATGGTACGGATGTCGTAACCACTTTGGAGCAGATGGGTGGCAAAGCTATGGCGAAATGTATGGCAACCCACCCGTTTTTGAATCCCTGAACGGCATACCGCTTGCTTCAGAGCCTTTTGCACTCCGCTTTCATGCAAATGGTAGCGAACTATTATCCCGCTGCGTGGATCTTGACAGCGGCTCAACGACGGAAACACAAACTGCCAGTGCCACTGACGGTTCGCATTGGGATATTTACGTGCCAACGCAAAGGGTAAAATTGTCGTCCCATAGCCCTGTTCCAAATCCTGTTGATGCAGCCGTTGAACTCCTTCGAGATGTCCTTGTAATGGTTCTACCAAACTAACAGGAAGCATGGTCACGCGGCTATCATGCCCCTTGGCATCCCGTACAACAATTTGATACTGAGCAAAGTCTAAATCCTTAACTCGTAGCTGCATTGCCTCTCGCAGTCGTAGCCCACTGCCATAAAGAGTTTGTACGATCAGTCGATGCACTCCGGTCATATTGACGATCACCGAGCGCACCTCATCCTTAGTTAAAACCGTGGGCAATTTACGGGATGGCTTTGCCCGCACGGCATCAATGCGTGCATCTAAGGGCAAGCAAAGGACCTCTCGATACAAAAACAGTAGTGCGCTTAAAGCCTGATTTTGCGTAGAGGCAGCTACGTGCTCTTGTACAGCTAAATGGGTCAAAAACGCCTCAATTTCGGTTACCCCGAGTTGATTCGGATGGCGCTTGTTGTGAAATAGAATATATCGACGGATCCACTGCACGTAGGTCTGCTCTGTACGGTAGGAATAATGCTTCAGCCGAATCGCATCACGCACTTGATCAAGTAATCGCTTGGGCGGAGGAGATAATGTATCCATGATTAAATCCGTACCATCAATAAAGAAATCTTAAGTTTCAGGGTAGTCAAGCGATGGGGTATTTATACTGAAACTTTCCACCTAAGATCCCCTATTCGGTATTTAGGCTGAATTTTTTCCACCTAAGATCCCTCCAGGGGTGTTTAGGCGGACAGATTTCTACCTAAGATCCCTATAGGGGTATTAGACGGAAAATTTCCCTCTATTTAGTAGTTATGCCGCCTTAGTCCTTAAGTGGAAGTTGTGCGGGGCGCATCCCAGTCTTGCAAGTCTAGGATGAGACACCGTTCAAAGCCCTTAATTCTCGTAGAGTTGATGGCTGCGCATTTGTACTTATTGCAAAACTGGGATGCACCCGTTGTGCGGGATGCTTATCTATCAGCACTGAATAGAGTTGTTGGAAAATAAGCTCTGAAATTCCTAAATGCCTCTATGTTGTGCAACACTAATTACTGAAGTACTTGATTTTTGAAGACTCTATACTTTTCTAAATTTTCACATATTTTTAACGAGGAATTAGCTATGATAACTTCTTCTCACTATAAAGATGTTCGAAAAGATAGAAATTTTCATACATTGCTTTTCAGAGTAAGCTGAGTAATCTTTAATTACTTTACCTATTATTATGACGCTTCCAGAAGCTATCCCTGATGATTGGCTCAAAAAAATGCACGATAGCCGTAGATTGGCACTCGGTAGAAAGTATTATTATGAAGCGAAAATGAACGCATTCAAACGTATTAATATGTTGCTCGAAGTTATTCTAGCATTTACCTCAACCTCGGTCATAAGCCAGCCTCTTTGGGGCTTATTGTTATCTCAATCGGGAGTTACGATCGTTACCGCTTTTGCCGCAGCAATTACTGCGATTCTTGGGGTACTCCAACCAATTATCCGCTTGTCTGAAAAGATTCGATGCAAACAGAACGCTTTTTGAAGCATACAAGCGTTTGTCCGACCAATTTGATGAATTGGAATTTACAATCCAAAAGGATAAACTGTTAACATTCGAAGAATTTAAGAAGATCTACGCGTTAGCTCTGCGCGGAATTGAGAACAGTGAGAGTGGTTTAGTAAAACTCAGTAACTATCATAAAAGAATTGTTGAGAAGGATTTACCTGTAAATCACTGGAAAATATCTTACATCAGCCCACAAAAAACACTTCAATCTTTGGAAGATTTAGGAAGGTCTTAATGCAATTCGAAGGATTAGATCAGAATGCAATCAAGATGGCTATCCTAACAATAACGGATAGCGCTGGCATTTCTAGTAGCATAGTAGAAGAGGGAGAGGATTGGTATGTCACATTAGATCTCGAGTTCGAGTACATACCTGAAGACAGTCAAACGCTTAGCTTAAATGTGTACTTGGAAGCTTATGGCGGTGGAGTTAGCTCAGAAACACAATGGTCGGGCAAACAGACGCTCACGCCCAATCAATATCGATATGCGCTTAGAGTGAAAATAGACGGAAGATCTATAAGCAAGGGACTCTACCGCGTGTCTGTACTTGTAGAAGTCAAAGATATCCACCAGCGAAAAATAATCATGGGCTATGATGATGCCGGAGTCATTCAGATATATTCCAACTTGTAGGAAACCAATGATGGATTACTTGACAATATTGTTAGTTGATATCGTTTTCAGCAAATAAAGAGTATAAAGCTTACTAAGCGATGGCATAACAATTCGCTTGGAGCGGACTGAAGAAAGCTGCTGGTGCTGAGTTTGAGGCCAATTGCAGCCGCTCAAGCGAACCGTTATCTCGCCTCGTTTTAACTGCTAAAGAGTGATCAGAATTTTCCGTAAACCCTGGTTTTGGCAACGAGAAATCAATAGTTTCAGCCTGACCCAGCACGGTTTCCTGAACACCCCCAACCCCCCATGACAAAAGCAAGCACCGCCCTCCACCACATCCTCACCACCTACCCCATCACCCCCGCCCAACTTACCACCGCCCTCCAGATCCCCACCACTACCTTCACCGCCTGGCTCCAGGGGCATATCGACCCCCCGCCGATCGCCTGGCCGCCCTGATTAGCACCTTGCATCACCTCAACCCCCAGGCCGCCGAAGACGTTATCCAGCGTTACCTGGAGGAGGCCAACCCTCCCAGTTTCTCCCCCACCCCCCTACCCCCCAGCGACTCCCTCAACATCCCCGCCCTGGCCCGGTTATTCAACGACACCACCAATTCCTACAAATACCTCTTCTTCCTCTCCCTGCTAGATATCCTCCGCCGTCACCACTTCCAACCCACCAGCCCCATCGCCTTTTTCGACCTGATCGTCGAAATGCTGGCCAATGCCTGGTTTCCCCATAGCTACTTCAAATTGTCCTTCGGCAGTCAAGACAAAATCGCCCAGCAACTTGACGCCCTAGCCCTGGTGGTGGAAGCCCCCGTGGTGCAATTCAAAGACCCCGACAAAACCCTGCTCAGACAGGCGATCGCCCGCCAGGACCTAAAAGACACTATTACCCACCTGCGCCGCTACGTCCCCTTCCGCCTGATCATCCCCTTCCTCGCAGCCGACCTAGGGCAGGTCAGCCGGGGCAAGGGCAACCAACTGGATGTGGCCATGCCCGCCATCGCCGACCGCCACTTTGACTGCCGCCGCCCCCTCTACCGCTTCGACAGCACCGAGTACAAAACCTGCCAGGGCATCATCCCCCACCCCGACTGGCTCCACTACCTGCAACAGCACGACCCCATCATCCGCCGCTGGGCCGCCTGGGAATGGCTCACCTACATGCAAAAACGTAACCCCAGCACCCCCGCGATCGCCAGCAAACTGTTCATGCCCAGCAAACGTGACTCCCTCAAAAGCCAAACCAACTACTGGAGCCAGGTGCTCACCCACCAGCAGTTACACTGCATCTACTCAGGCCAACCCATCCCCCCCAACGCTTCTCCCTCGACCACTACCTGCCCTGGTCCTTCGTCGCCCACGACCAACTCTGGAACCTGATTCCCACCCTGCCGGAGGTCAACTCCGCCAAATCCAACAAAATCCCCGCCCCCAGCCACCTGGCCCATTTCCATCGCCTCCAACACCAGGGCCTCACCATCACCCACGCCACCCTACCCCCCACCCAGTGGAGCAAACAGGTTGAACCCTACCTCAGCCACCTCCACCTGGCCAACCCCCACGACCTGCTCAACCTGGAGCATCTCCGCAACGCCTACGACAAAACCCTGCCCCCCCTGATCACCCTGGCCGCTAACCAGGGCTTTCTCACCGACTGGCACTATGGTTCCCAGGCAGGGTGAGTGGTTGTCATACCCTGGCTCCCCAGCAGCATCGCCCAGCCATCAGGGGTCAGACGGTCAGATCCAGGTTGCTATCCGGTTGGGTAAACTAAAGGAGGGTCTCTGGGGGTAGCGACGGCCTGCGATTTGTCCAGCCTCTAATTGCCCTCATATATCAATGAGGGGGTGCTGCTTACATTAAGAACCCTAAATTTTATTACTGCGTTTTATGTTTAGAATAATTAGAATATCAGGTTTGCATCTTTGTAAGAGCGCTAACTCTTTGTAGTCCACCTGAGTTAGCAGTGCTTCGTCAGAATTTATATTTAACGAGAGAAATGATAGAGTCGCTGCCGTTTTAGCGGATAAGCGGATTATAGGCAAATTTCCTCATTTAAGAGGAATAAAGGAAGTGTATAAAAATGGCTCGCTTGATACTAAGCCCCCCTGGAGGAACTCCCTTAAGTGAGAATGCCTTTGAGCAGTTGGTGATAAAAACCTTTCTTCAGTCATTGCCGCATGACTATCAACTTTTGCCCAACTTCATTCTGAAGCCATCTCCTCATCAGAATGCGCTAGAGCTAGATATTGTGGTGATGGCAACCCATGCCATTTATGTTGTGGAGTGCAAGGAATGGCGTGGGTGCATTACTGGAGATGACACCGAGTGGCTTTTGAACGATCGCACCCCCAAGCCATGGCCCATGAATATGACAGAGTACAAATGCAAAGTACTCAAGTCATTCTTAAGAACAGCCGGACAGCGGTTTCGGGTAGAACCCGTATTGGTCGTTCCCGATGACACTAGAATTCAACTCAGTGGATCCTGGGCGGGTCATTGTAACACCGTTTCTGATGCGGTTTCCTTTTTACAAAATGCTTCCAAAATTGGCATTCATAATGCTGACATTCGCCCTCAGCATCAGACCTTCATTCACTTAATTCAGGGCAGTTGGGGGCAACGTCTTCGTGGGCCACGCAAGAAAGTCAGTGCCTATGACTTGCTAGAACCACTTTACCAAAATCAGCAAGAAGGCCTAACAACCTACCTCGCCCGAAAGTCTCTGATTAGCGATCCCAATCTTTACCGAGTCAGGGTTTGGACCTTTTCATCCACTCTACCTGAAGCAGAACTCAAAGAGCGTCTTAACGTTATTCGTCGCCCCACCGAGGCAGTCGCGCAAATTGGCTCTCATCCAAATTTGCTACGCATTCTACAGTTCGATGAGTTGCCCAATGAACCAGGTTTCTTTGAGGTAACGGAGTGGTCTGAGTTTGGGACACTCCACGGCTACATCCGCAATTCCTCTCGGCCACAACTCACAATTCGCGAGCGGCTAGAAATTGCAGCGGGTATTGCCAACGCTCTTGTCGTTATTCATAGTAAAAGAATTATTCACCGCAATATTTGTCCAGAAACCATTTTGATTGACTTTGATCTTCAGCCTCATCTAACGGATTTTGATCGCGCTTATATTAAACAAGATAAGGCGGCTACGGTGTTTGCTGCAATCGAACCCCGTAATTCGGCCTACGTACCACCCGAATTATCCGACCCTGAAGATTACGATTTTACCTCCACTGCGGATATGTTTTGCTTTGGAGTTCTCTTATACGAGTTATTGACGGGTGTAGTTCCTTTTCAAGATGCATCAGAGGCAGTCTCCAAAGAGGGCTGTCCGGCAAAATTACCCTCCGGTTTCGAGGCCAACATTTCACAGGAGATTGACCAACTTGTTCTTGATTTACTTCGAGTAGATGACTTCAATGCTCGTCCTCCTGCTCACGAAGTACTTAGTATTCTCCGTCAAGTACTCAGTAAAGCAACAAATGCTGAGCCCAGGCCAGCACCAGAGCCTCTGTCTTTCGACGAGGGTAGCCTTTTACCAGGGGGACTAAAAGTTGAAAAAAAGATTGGAGACGGAAATTTCTCAATAGTTTATAAGGTTGAGCAGATCGTTCAAGGCAAGTACTACGCCATGAAAGTACTGAAAGACCCAGAACAAGCCGACATGATATTCAACGAGTTTGGGACAGGTGATCAACTACCCCCCCACCCTAACATTGCAGCTATCAAGTGGCTGAATAGACTTCCGCCACCTGACAATACTCCCTATATTCTGTCCGAGTATGTTGAAGGTGAAAAGCTTACAGACTATTGCGAAGGGACCAAGGTACTATCACTTTCTGAGATGAAACCGATTGCACTAGCCCTCTTGGATGCACTCGAAACTATTCATCCCAAAACAAAACGTATTCAAGAGTTACAAAATAAGACCTGTACTGAGGAAGAAGCCGATGAGCTTAATCACCTCAGAAAAAGCGGCATACTACATCGAGACATCAAGCCAGGCAACATTCTGTTAGACAATCACAAAAATCCAAAGCTGATCGATTTCAATATTTCTGTTGCCGCTGATCAAGCTGTGGGAGGTGGGGGTACGCCCCGTTATTGGGCACCAGATAGGGGACAACCCTTATGGGCACCTACCGACGATCTCTTTTCCTTCGGAGTAGTTCTCTACGAACTTATCACCCATCGACATCCCTACGCCAACAACACACCTGGCAATGGTGAACCCTATGATCCTCTGGTTATCGCTCCTGAATGTGGCATTAGCCAGGAATTTGCAGCCTTTTTGCTGAAGGCAGTTCAACCGAGGCGAAATAAACGATTTCTTAGTGCCTCTGAAATGAAAAAGGCATTGGAAGCTATTCCGTCTTTACATGCGCCAGTATTGGTTCCTGCAACTTCCGAGGTTTTTGAACACCAACGCTATGCCGAAATCCTGGCAAACCTTAACCGAGCCATTGAGCTTGACCCCCAAGATAAGCGGGCGATCTTAAATCGTGGGCAGACCTACCAACGCATGAAACGCTACCCCGAAGCCCTGGCAGACTTTGACCGCGCCATTAACCTCGACCCCCAATATAAGGAGGCGATCGCCGGTCGTGGCGAGATTTACCGATTAATGAGACGCTACCCCGAAGCCCTGGCAGACTTCGACTGCGCCATTGACCTCGACCCCCAATGCGTATGGGCAATCTCACAGCGTGGCGAGATCTACCGATTAATGGGACGCTACCCCGAAGCCTTGGTAGACTTTGCCTGCGCCATCGACCTCGACCCCCAAGATAAGGAGGCGATCGCCGGTCGTGGCGAGACCTACCGACTCATGGGACGCTACCCCGAAGCCCTGGCAGACTTCGACTGCGCCATTGACCTCGACCCCCAATGCGTATGGGCGATCGCCCGTCGTGGGGAGACCTACCGACTCATGGGACGCTACCCCGAAGCTCTGACAAACTTTGACCGCGCCATTGACCTCGACCCCCAATATGCCTCGGCGATCGCCGGTCGTGGCGAGACCTACCGACTCATGGGACGCTACCCCGAAGCCTTGGCAGACTTTGACCGCGCTATCGACCTCGACCCCCAATATAAGGAGGCGATCGCCTATCGTGGCAGGACCTGCCTATTAATAAAACGCTACCCCGAAGCCCTGGCGAATTTCGATCGCGCTATTGACCTAGACCCCCAATATAAGTGGGCAATCTACCATCGTGGGGAAACCTACCGATTAATGGGACGCTATCCAGAAGCCCTAGTCGACTTCACTCAACTTATTGAATTTAACCCGCAAGATAAGTGGGCGATCGCCCGTCGCGGCGAGACCCACCTACTCATGGGACGCTACCGCGAAGCCCTGGCAGACCTTGACCGCGCTATCGAGATCGACCCCCAATATAAGTGGGCGATCACAGAGCGTGAGCGGATTTATCAATTAATGGAAGCCCTGATAGATCTTGACCAAGCCATTGAACTTGACCCGCAAGATGACTGGGCGATTTTCTGTCTTAACGAGAGCTACCAATTAAAGAAACGCTACACCCAAGCCCTGGCAAATTTCGACCGCTACACCGAAGCCCTGGCAGATTTCATCCTACCCATTGCGTTTGACCCGCAAGATGACTGGGCAATTTTCTGTCTTAACGAGAGCTACCAATTAAAGGAACGCTATCCCGCAGCCCTCGAAGACCTCCACCAAGCCATTGACCTCGATCCCCAAAACAAGTGGGCAATCTTCCGTCGTGGCATTACCTACCGATGGACGGAACGCTACCATGAGGCCCTGGCAGACTTCAACCGAGCCATTGAGCTCGAACCCCAATATAAAGAGGCGATCTCAAATCGTGGTAAAACCTACCAATTAAATGGATGTTACGCTTCGGCCCTCAAAGACTTCACTCAACTCATTGAACTTAACCCTCAAGATAAAGAGGCGATCTCAAATCGTGGTATTACCTACCGATTAATGAGACGCTACCCCGAAGCCTTGGAAGATCTCGACCGAGCCATTGAACTCAATCCCCAATATAAAGAGGCGATCTCAAATCGTGGTATTACCTACCGATTAATGAGACGCTACCCCGAAGCCCTGGCAGACTTCGACCGCGCTATCGATCTCGACCCCCAATGCATATGGGCAATCTCACAGCGTGGCGAGATCTACCGACTCATGGAATGCTACCCCGAAGCCCTGGCAGACTTTGACCGCGCTATCGAGATCGACCCCCAATGCGTATGGGCAATCTCACAGCGTGGCGAGATCTACCGATTAATGGGACGCTACCCCGAAGCCTTGGTAGACTTTGCCTGCGTCATCGACCTCGACCCCCAAGATAAGGAGGCGATCGCCCGACTCATGGAATGCTACCCTGAGGCCCTGGCAGACTTCGACCACGCCATTGAACTTAACCCACAAAATAAAGGTGTGATCGCCAGTCGTGGGGAAACCTACCGACTCATGGAACGCTACCCCGAAGCTCTGGCAGATTTTGACCGCGCCATCGAGATTGATCCCCAATATGCCTGGGCGATCGCCCAGCGTGGGGAGACCTACCGACTCATGGAACGCTACCCCGAAGCCCTGGCAGACTTTGACCACGCCATAGAACTCAATCCCCAAGATACCTGGGCGATCGCCCAGCGTGGGAAGACCTACCGATTTATACAACGCTACCCCGAAGCTCTAGCAGATTTTGACCGCGCCATTGACCTCGACCCCCAATATGCCTCGGCGATCGCCGGTCGTGGCGAGACCTACCGACTCATGGGACGCTACCCCGAAGCCTTGATAGATCTCGACCGAGCTATCGACCTCGACCCCCAATATGACTGGGCGATCGCCCGTCGTGGGGAGACCTATTTGTTACTACATCAATACCATGACGCCCTGGCAGATTTCACAATAGCCATCGAAATAAATACAAACGACTGGTCACATTTCCACCGAGCCCTGGCCCATATTGGCCTGAAACAATTTGACAGCGCCAAGGCCGATCTCACCCAGGCCGTGCAACGGGCCCAACCCAACTATGACAAAGACCCCAATAACCATCGCAACACCTTTAATCTGGCCCTTTACTATCTGGTTGCCCGCCAGCCCGAAAAAGCCAAACTATTGTATCAAAATGCCCTGACCCGAGAAGCCCCCACAAATGTTCTCAAAGAGGCCATCCAATATCTGGAGCACCTGCTGATCATCCTGCCCAACTACCCCAAGGTCAAGGCAATGCAGGGCCTCCTGGAATCTGCCCTGAGCCTTCGCTAACCCTCACTCTAGCCTTAACGGTGGATTACCACGCCACTACCCCTGTCGATCCCAGAGTCGCCCAGGCAGTGCTACAGGCCATGACCACAGACTTTGGCAACGCCAGTAGCCTCGATCACACCCCCAGCTCCGCCTGCACCTCAGGCATCGAAGCCCCCTTCCAGGTCCTCCGCGCTATGGGCCTACCCAGCCCCATCCTCGATAGCGACCTGCAGCCCACCGCCACCCTCCTCCACCAGGCTGTCCAGGCCATCCACAGTCTCTCTACCAGAGTCCTTTAACTAACGGGGTACACCTTTCCTTCAAACTATCCTTCGGTAGTCAAGACAACATCGCCCAGCCACTCGACGCCCTCGCCCTGGTGGTGGAAGCCCCCGTGGTGCAGTTCAAAGACCCCGACAAAACCCTGCTCAGACAGGCGATCGCCCTGGCCGCTAACCAGGGCTTTCTCACCGACTGGCACTATGACTCCCAGGCAGGGTGACTGGCTGTCACGCCCTGGCTCCCCAGCAGCATCGCCAAGCCACCACGGGTCAGACGGTCAGCTTCCGGTTATTGCCCAGTTGGGTAAACTAAAGGAACTGGAGGTAGCGACGGCTCTGCGATCGGCCCGACCGCGAACTAGACAACGGGGTACACCTTTAGTGCTAATCATCCCCAGCTATGGTTATTCAGGAGATATTTAAGGATGACCCCAACTGAAATACGTCATAAACTTCACCAGCAGATTGATCAGCTCCCCCTTTGACCTCTTATTGCTGGCCGCTGACTTTCTAGATTTTCTGAAATTCAAGCGAACCAAAGCAAGTGACTCAACTGAAGCATTGGCTCAATTCTCTCGACCTACCGCTGATAGTGATGAGCCGATTCTAACGGGCTCAACGGGGGCAGATTTACTTCAATTTTCTGGTACATGGCAGGGGGATGATTTTGAACAGTGCTTGCAATCCGTCTATGAAACCCGATCTC
Organism: Nodosilinea sp. LVE1205-7; assembly: GCA_041879365.1. Taxonomy (GTDB): domain Bacteria; phylum Cyanobacteriota; class Cyanobacteriia; order Phormidesmidales; family Phormidesmidaceae; genus Nodosilinea. The sequence goes on from CP089923.1 coordinate 1,869,758, forward strand.
CCGCCCAGTTCTAACCATGTATTTACTCGATACCAACCACTGTAGCCGCATCATTGCGGGAGATCTCCCCCTTATCCAGCAGCTACAGGCTCATTTAGAAGATGGTATAGCTACCAGTGTCATCGTCCGGGGTGAGCTGCGCTTTATGGTGTGCAAATCTCAACGGCAGGGAGAAAACCTGCAAGTCGTCAATGCCTTTTTACAAAGGATTGCCCTGTACCCCATCAATGCGGCTGTTGCCGATGTTTATGGCCAACTGAAAGGTGACATTATCAATCAATTGGGGCCAAGGGACAAAGCTCAACGTCGTAAAACCACTGTTCAAGGATTAGGCTTTAGCGACAACGACCTCTGGATCGGCGCTACTGCCATTTGTTACGGCCTTACTGTTGTATCCGCTGACCAAGACTTTCAGCGCCTTCAACCCATTCATCCCTTGCCCGTGGAGTCCTGGCTGTGACTCCCTACCCATCTCCCAATGGGCGATCAACGGCGACCACTACCTCCGCCTGGCCGGTAATTCCACCACCTGCTCAACCTGGAGCATCTGCGCAACGCCTACGACAAAACCCTGTCCTCCCTAATCACCCTGGCTGCGAACCAGGGCTTTCTCACCGACTGGCACTATGGCTCCCAGGCAGGGTAACTGGCCCTTACGCCCTGTCTCCCCAGCAGAACCGCCCAGCCACCCCGGGTCAGACGGTCAGATCCAGGTTACTGCCCGGTTGGTTAAACTAAAGGAGGGTCCCTGGGGGTAGCGACGCCCTGTGATTGGCCCGACAGCGAACTAGACAACGGGGTACACCTTAAGTCGTCGCCCACGAACTTAGCCCATAATTGAACCAGTAACCCAACCTCAAGAGGACTCTACACGGATGGAACAGGCCACCATCGAGCAAGCCCTACTAGAGCAAGTTCGTGCCCTCAACCCCGCTCAACAGCAAGCAGTCCTAGACTTCGCCGCCTTTCTGCGTCAAAAACTGCCTCAACCTGCCCCCAAGGCCCGAATCGCTGGGCTTCACCAAGATGACCCCTATTGGATGGCCGATGATTTTGACGATTCGCTGCCCGATGAGTTTTGGCTCGGTGAAGAGCTATGAAACTTTTACTCGATACCCATGCCTTTATCTGGTGGGATAGGGATACTGAGATCGTCAGCCGCGACCCTATTTTTCAACGTTATGATTGCCAACTTCTCTGGTAGCTTCTCCTCATTACTGATATCCCCTAGAGCCCCAATTCAGAAGTCCATCGTGATTAGAGAACTAGAGACGGTTTGCCAAGTGGGCTGGCAAAACCCTGCCTCCCCTGATCACCCTGGCCGCTAACCAGGGCTTTCTCACCGACTGGCACTATGGCTCCCAGGCAGGGTGACTGGCTGTCATACCCTGGCTCCCCGGCGGCATCGCCCAGCCATCAGGGGTCAGACGGTCAGCTTCCGGTTATTGCCCGGTTGGGTAAACTAAAGGAACTGAGGGTAGCGACGGCTCTGCGATCGGCCCGACCGCGAACTAGACAACGGGGTACACCTTTAGTTCCAGCTTGGGCTGGTGCTCTTTGCCAATCCAGGTTAGTTCTAGCCTTTGCTGCGGGGTCATCCTAGGGCTCTAACTAATCCTGCTCTAAAAGGGGGGTAATCGCCTGCATCAGGTCGGGAATACTGGTTTTCAATGTCAGCCAAACCCGTTCTACATCCACCCCTTCGTAATCATGAATCAGCTTATCGCGCATTCCCGCCATTGCTGCCCAAGGGATGCCAGGGTACTGGCTTCGCAACTGCGGCGAAAGCCGCTTAACGGCTTCTCCCAAAATCGCAATCTGATACAGCACCGCTGACTGAGTTTAAAGTCAACGACAAACGCCTCCCAAGACACATTTTCGACAAATAACTGAGCCCGTTGAGCCGCTTGCATAATGTCTAAAAGCGAGGCCCGATCACGCTGATTCATTAGCTTTGACCCTGGGGTAGAGTAATTGGGCAGAGTTTAAGATCTCCGCACGACGGATAGGATTTTGGCTTTTTTCAATCACCCGCCGTTCTACCAAATCTACTTCTCGGCCTGCTAAGCTTGCCAACTCCTGCTCCATCGTCACCAGGTCAATAATCGTCCAGGGGGCATTAGGCGCAAACGTCACTAGCACATCCAGATCGCTATCAGCCCGAAAATCCTCCCGTAACACAGAACCAAACAGCGAAAGCTCTATGATCTTCCACTTCTGGCAAAATGTCTTGATTTTATCTTCAGGCAAGGTTTCAGACTTCAGTTTTATGTTACCTCCACTGCCCACAGCACCTTTACCACTCAGCGACAATATATCCAAAAATAGTAGTTATAGGTTCCACTATTACCGCTCCGGAGTTTGATTATTTCATCTCCTCAATTATGGCAGCTAGAATATTTAGCAAAGCAGTTTTAACGACACCACCAACTCCTACAAATACCTCTTCTTTCTCTCCCTGCTAGATATTCTCCGCCGTCACCAGTTCCAAATCACCGCCCCCATCCCCTTCCAGGATTTAATCATCGAGATGCTGGCCAATGCCTGGTTTCCCCATAGCTACTTCAAACTGTCCTTCGGTAGTCAAGACAAAATCGCCCAACAGCTCGATGCCCTAGCCCTGGTGGTGGAAGCCCCCGTAGTGCAGTTCAAAGATCCCGACAAAACCCTGCTCAGACCGGCGATCGCCACGATATGTATCCCCTGCCTCTGAGCCGCTGTAACCCCTGGGTACCCCTACAGTGTTGGTTAAACTAGAAGGAAGGGGTAAAATAGCCCGTGATCCGGTCTGCCGGCTTTATAGCTTGGGCGATCGCAACGGTTAGCCCAAGCAGCGATTGCCCGGCCCGAAATCCGTCGGTTAGCCTCAGAGATAACCACCCGCGACTCCATTAAACCAACTTGCCCTAACCTCCCTGCCCCTGGGGTGATATAACCACGGAGCCATAGAAAATCCAGAGAAATCCTAAAGGAGTTAAACCATGAACACCCAGTTAATCGAATCTGTGATTCAGCTCATTCGGTCACTGTCTCTAGAGGAACAGGCCATGGTGGAAGAAAGGCTTTTCTTTGATTTTGCTTACCCATCTACCCCAGATCTCATCACCCTTGCCCTACAAGGTGGCAGTTTCGAGTTCTTGAATGATGAACCAGATCTCTATAGTCTTACTGATGGAGAACCTATTCTATGTCCCTAGCAAAAGGTGATATTGTGCTGGTTCCATTCCCCTTCACCGATCTTAGCCACACCAAGCTCCGACCAGCGGTAGTCCTTTGGGTTGATCCCCAGGGGCAAGACATCACGCTTTGTTTCATCTCCTCCCAAAAACTAGACTACACAACCTCCGATGAGTTGATCCTGGTGACAGATGACCCAGAATTTGCTCAAACAGGGCTTAAGGTAGCCTCCAAAATCAGAGTCGCCAGAATAATCACCCTAGAACGTCGCCTCTTACAGCGACGGTTAGGTGGGCTGGGTCAGCAGCAACTACAACGACTAAATAAAGCGTTGAAATTTGCCTTCCAACTGAATTAGTTTGAATCCATAGCAACTGCTCCTAAAGGGATTACCAATAACTCAAGTAACTATTAAACCGGAAGAGGAAACCATGGTTCTAGAACTCCGAGAAGTCTGGAGATCGCTTGGTGATGACGCTGTCCGACTGGCACTAGGGCTCCCAGGCAGGGTGAGTGGTTGTCACGCCCTGGCTCCCCAGCAGAATCGCCCAGCCACTCGACGCCCTCCCATGAGAGTGAGGTCACAGGTAAATAGCCAGTGTGGTGAGCTTAGTACTAATAACCTAGAAAAAATGGTTGAGTATAATATCATTTACCGATATGGCACTGGTTTGAAGTTATGACTGCTATCACTCAGGAAATCCTTAAGACTTTTGATGAGTTGCCTGACTCAGATCAAATCGAGGTTGCGCTGGCAATACTGAAGCGGATCATTCATTTTGATTTCTCTCCCTTGGATGATGAGGACTTAGTCTTAAATGCTGAGGAACTGTTTTTGGAGCTAGATCAACAAGAGTCAGAATCATGAGTAGTCCAGCTCGTGGTGAAGTTTGGCTTGTTGATTTGGGTTATGTAGCGAAAGTTAGACCCTGTCTGGTGATTAGCATTTCAGCTCTAATTCAAGATTGAGCTCTGGCGACGCTGATTCCTCATACCACAAGCCCAAGAGGCTCCCGTTTCGAGGTCGATGTCAAAGTAAGGTTTTTGAAACCAGGAGCTTTTGATGTTCAGAATCTTGTTACTATTCCCTATGCCAAACTATTGAGAAAATTAGGTGAATTGGATTCAGGGCAGCTATCCCAGGTTGAAGAGGTCTTACTTCTCTGGCTGGGGTTTGAAGCGATGAACTTTGACGAAGAGTCGTGACAACTTGGTGTCTACCGCCCCAGGCTAACGCTGCGTTGGTGCGGACGGCCCCCCCTTACTCCCCCCTGATTACCCTGGTCGCTAACCAGGGCTTTCTCACCGACCTGGCGCTATGGCTCCCAGGCAGGGTGACTGGCCCTTACGCCCTGGCTCCCCAGCAGCATCGCCAAGCCACCAGGGGTTAGACGGTCAGCTTCCGGTTATTGCCCAGTTGGGTAAAGTAAAGGAACTGGAGGTGGCGACGGCTCTGCGATTGGTCCGATCTCTAACTGTCTAAACAACGCGGTACGGCTTACGTATTCATCCGCTATGATCAGTTAAACCAAAGCATGAATGTAGAAGGGAATAGTGAACGTCAGTATAGAGCTACCCTCTGATCTGGAAAATGAACTCTCTGCCGAGGCATCCCAGCTTAAATTGCCTCTAGTAGACTATATTCTTCGCGTTCTCTCCTTTCGTCCTTTTTTGCAAAATCTCCCCCAAACCGGGCTAGATCTCGTTGCTTACTGGGAAACTGCTGGGGTAATCAACTCTCGACCCGATATCGCTGACAGCCAGGAATATGCCCGTAGGTTGCGTAATCAGGCTGGACATCGTGAACAATCCTAGGTAACTAATGTACTTAGTCGATACTGATATCATAATTGACATTCAGCGAGGTTTTGAGCCAGCATTGGCTTGGTTTGCATCTCTTTCAGAGCTGCCAAGTGTTCCTGGCTTTGTGGTAATTGAGTTAATCCAGGATGCTCAGAACAAGCAACAGGTGCGTCAGGTTCTACAGCTTGTAGCACCATTACCCATTACCTGGCCCACCGAGACTGACTGTGCTCGCGCCCTATCTGACTTTACGGCTTATCATTTATCCCATAAAATTGGCCTCATCGATGCCTTGATTGCGTCCTGTGCTGTTGGACGCGGTTTTACCCTCTGCACCTTTAATGTGAAGCATTACCAAGTTATCTCAGGCCTGAGCCTGGAGCAACCCTATAGCCGTTAAGCCACCTGTACCCCCAGGAAATGGCCACCGATGAACCCCAGATTGCCCAGAAGCGCGTTCGCGTTAGCGTCCCAAGGGGAATCGTCTGCAGACCCTACTGCAAAGCCAGATTCCCCAACTAGTGATCAACGGCGATCAACACAACCGCCTGGCCGGCAATTTGCACATCGCCATTCCCGGCATCCCCAATAGCGCCATCATCGCCCGGGTTCGCCACCAACTGGCGTTTACAACGTGTCTCCGTAGGAGAATCGCCACCGGCTCCGCCTGCACCTCAGGCACCGAAGCCCCCTCCCACGTCCTCCGCGCCATGGGCCTACCCAGCCCCATCCTCGACAGCGCCCTCCGCCTCAGCCTGGGCAAATTCTGCAGCGACAGTGACCTGCACCAGACCGCCACCCTCCTTCACCAAGCCATCCAGGCCATCCACAGCCTCACCACCGGAGTCCCCTAACTGTTGAGACAACCGGGTACATCTTACCGAGCCTCTCGCCACTGGTTAAAATCTTGATATAACTCAGTTGCCGCCATCTTAATCATAGTTATGCTCAGCACCACTGTCACCGATACCGGACAAATTACTCTGCCCGACGAAATTCGGCAGCACCTCAGGCTGGTGAGCGGCAGCCGAGTCGAGTTTGTAATCGACGAAACCGGTCAGGTCAAAATCTTTCCCCTCAACGTCGCCGTAGATACCCTATCCGGCATCCTCCATCGGCCTGGCATGCGACCAGCATCCCTCGAGGATATGGAATCAGCCATCTCTGAGGCAGCGAATGATTGGACTTGATACCAATATCCTGGTTCGCTACCTCACCCGCGACGATGAGCAACAGTGGCGGCAAGCTGCTGCTGTCATTCAGCAGAGTCAGCCTTGCTTTATCACCAATATCGTTCTGTGTGAACTGGTTTGGGTGCTGAGGGGACCAACCTACAGTTTTCGTAAAGAGGAAATCATTGGTGTTATGGAGCCTATGTTACACAGCGTAGCTTTTGAGTTTGAAAACCGCTCAATAGTGGACCAGGCTCTGCAAAGGTATAAGCAAGGTAAAGCTGATTTCTCTGATTATCTGATTGGAGCAGTAGCTCGACAGTCCGGTTGTACAGAAACCATAAGCTTCGATAGCAAGTTAAAGAATGAAAGAGGGTTTCAGTATTTGGGAGAGTGATGAGAGTGATCAGAATTTTGTGTAAACCCTGGTTTTAGCGACGAGAAATCAATGGTTTCAGCCTGATCTGGCACCGTTTTCTGAACACTCCCGAGTGATCAGAGTTTTGGATGAACCCTGGTTTTGCAACTAGAAATTAATGGTTTCAGTCCGGTTTAAACTGGTTTTCTGAACACTCCCCCACAGACTTTGGCAACGCCAGTAGCCTCGATCACACCCCCGGCTCCGCCTCCACCTCAGGCATCGAAGCCCCCTTCCAGGTCCTCCGCGCCATGGGCCTACCCAGCCCCATCCTCGATAGCGACCTACACCCCACCGCCACCCTCCTCCACCAGGCTGTCCAGGCCATCCACAGCCTCTCCACCGGAGTCCTTTAACTAACGGGGTACAGCTTATCCTTCAAACTGTCCTTCGGTAGCCAAGACAAAATCGCCCAACAGCTCGATGCCCTCGCCCTGGTGGTGGAAGCCCCCGTAGTGCAATTCAAAGACCCCGACAAAACCCTGCCCCCCTGATTACCCTGGTCGCTAACCAGGGCTTTCTCACCGACTGGCGCTATGGCTCCCAGGCAGGGTGACTGGCCCTTACGCCCTGGCTCCCCAGCAGCATCGCCAAGCCACTAGGGGTTAGACGGTCAGCTTCCGGTTATTGCCCAGTTGGGTAAAGTAAAGGAACTGGAGGTGGCGACGGCTCTGCGATCGGCCCGACCGCGAACTAGACAACGGGGTACACCTTTAGTGCTAATCATCCCCAGCTATGGTTATTCAGGAGATATTTAAGCATGACCCCAACTGAAATACGCCATCAACTTCACCAGCAGATTGATCAGCTCCCCCTTTGACCTCTTATTGCTGGCCGCTGACTTTCTAGATTTTCTAAAATTCAAGCGAACCAAAGTTACCGATTCAGCTCGGTTAGAAGCCATGACTGAAACTGAGGTTTTGGAGCATGGCCCCTCTTCCCCAGTATTGAGACGCAACATTAAGGGGCTGTGGGCCAACTTCGATATTGATATTACAGAAGACGATATTGCCGTCGCCCGTCAAGAGATGTGGGGCAACTTCCCGAGGGATATAGCATGACTGCTGTGGTGGCCGATACCCATGCTATTGTCTGGTTTTTGAAGAACAGTAACCAGCTTTCGGATCATGCCGCTACAGCAATGGATAGTGCAATCCAAGCGGGTCTGTCTATCTATATTGCCTCTATTTCCCTGGTTGAAATGGTCTATCTGATGGAGCGGGGCAAAATACCAACAGATGCCTTTGAGCAGTTTATGGTAACTCTAGAGCAACCTACTAGCGCCTTTGAGGTCGTGCCGCAGGACGTAGTGGCAAAACTCTGCCAACCCTGGCAAGGCTTCTAAAATGAGAATTGCTGGGGGATAATTGTTAGAATCGGGTTAAGCGGCTTGGCTACCTGGCTGCGCCTGCTTTAAGTCTTTCCAGCGCTTCCCTGGCCTAGATGTATGATTGCCGCCAACGATAACGCTGCTCGCCTTACCCCCGAACAATATCTGGTTTGGGAAGAAACCCAGCCAGACAAACATGAGTATATCGATGGCCGGGTCTATGCCATGAGCGGTGGCAGTGTGAATCATGGTCGCATTGCCCTTCGGTTAACCACTCTCTTGGATACCCATCTAGAGGGCAGCGATCGCATCACCGGCAACTCCGACATCAAGGTCAAGATTGCGGCAGCCCAAAACTATACCTACCCCGATGCCAGCGTGACCTGCGACGATCGCGACCAACAAACGCCCCAATACATTACCTATCCCTGCTTGGTTGTTGAGGTCTTGTCAGCGGGTACGGAAGCCTATGATCGGGGCAAGTTCAGGCTCTATCGTCAAAACCCAGTCCTACAGGATTACTTGTTGATCAGCTCCACCAAAATCGAGATGGATTTGTACCATAAAACTCAGGCCGATGATTGGGTGATCATCAATTATCAACCCGGCGATACCATCGAGTTAAGCAGTATTGGCTTGAGTTTTGCGATCGAGCATGTCTATCGCGGGCTAACCCTCACCCCAGACTGCCAAAGGACGATTTAAGGATTTGATAAAACAGCCGCTTTCCTGCCAATAGATATAGGCCTTTGAGGGACGAAAGGATCGCGAGTGAAGTCCAAATTATATTCACAGGGATTACTTTTTTTCTTTGATCTAACGGCAACCCGGATTGAATTCGATCGGATACTATGACATAGTAAGAAATAATATTCCGGTAAAGCCGTAGGGTTTTAGGGGTATCGAGTGACTTAGGCCTTGGATGGGTAGCTTCGACGACCATGCTCTCTAACACGATTACTGAATTAATTGGCCGGACTCCTATGGTCCGTCTCCAGCGGATTCCCGCCAGGGAGGGGGTTGTCGCCCAAATTCTGCTAAAGCTAGAAAGCTTCAACCCAACAGCTTCCGTTAAGGACCGGATTGGGGTGAGCATGGTTGAAGCCGCCGAGGAAGCGGGGCTGATCAGCCCCGATCTCACCATTTTGGTGGAACCCACGTCGGGCAATACGGGCATTGCCCTGGCCATGATCGCCGCCGCTAAGGGGTACCGGTTGATTCTGACCATGCCCGATACCATGAGCCTGGAACGTCGGGCCATGCTACAGGCCTACGGGGCTCAGGTGGAGCTCACCCCTGGTAGCCAGGGCATGACCGGAGCCATTCAGCGGGCGGTGGACATCACCAACTTCCTGCCCAATGCCTTTATGTTGCAGCAGTTTAGTAATCCAGCCAATCCCCAAAGTCACCGGGAAACCACCGCCATTGAACTCTGGAACGATACCCACGGTGCCATTGATATTCTCATTTCTGGGGTGGGCACCGGGGGCACTATCACTGGGGTGGCGGAGGTGATCAAATATCGTAAGCCCTCCTTTCAGGCGATCGCTGTAGAGCCGGTGGAAAGTCATGTCCTATCCGGCGGTGCCCCCGGACCCCATAAGATTCAGGGCATTGGGGCAGGTTTTATTCCTGAGGTGTTAGATCTGGACCTGCTGGACGAAATCATCCAGATTAATAGTGAAACCGCCATTGAGTACAGCCGTCGATTAGCCCGGGAAGAGGGCCTCCTATCCGGTATCTCAGCCGGGGCCGCCCTAGCCGCTGCCATCCAGGTGGGGCAACGACCTGAGAATAAGGACAAAACCATTGTGGTGATTCAACCCAGTTTTGGTGAACGCTATCTCAGCACCCTATTATTCCGAGACCTACCCCCGGTGAATGTGGCGGACCTTTCCGCCCTACCCCTACCGGGTTAAGTTCATCGTTAGGAGAGACTATTTGACCCTGGCCAAGGCTATGCCAATAAATTTTCTATTTTTATAACCGAAAACCTTCTATGAGTATTGCTATGCATACATCTCCCGTGGCTGCAACCCCCTTGCCCCTAGAGTCGATGGCCGGTCAGCCGGCCTCCCCCGACCCAGGGTTGATCGACCAATCCCAGGCTCAGCCCTCTGAACCGGGGGCAGGGTTGCCCCTATCCCTGGGGCGCCGGCTTTGGGGAGGAACCCTGGTGGTGGTGGGCTACCTGCTCTCCCCCTCTGCTGGTGGAATGACTTGGCCATTAACCTACCCCTGGCCCTGGCCTTTGGCTACCTGACCAGTCGCCCGTTTCCTGACGCCCTGGTGCCCCTAACCATCCTGGGGTACTGGCTCACCAACGTGGTAGGGTTTATGCTGATGCAACAGGGCACCCTCACCGCCCTACAAAAGCCCCAGGAGCAGCCTAACCGCACCCTGCGCCATGGCCTGATAACCTCCACCCTGTATACCCTGGCGATCGCCCTTCTCCTCCAGTTCCATCTGATTGAAACCCCTGATTTCCTCCAGGGTGATGTGCTGGCTCAACTCACGGCATTCTTGCCCGACTGGCTCCAGGGGTAAGAACGGGAAGCAGGGGGAGAGAGGGAGCAGGGAAGAGGGGGAGCAGGGGAGAGCTGTAGGCTAAACTCTGACCACTGACCACTGACTACTGATCCCTGCCTGGGTAATCCTAGAAACCCGGAAGCAGAGCATAGACTAACTGGTAACTACCATTCTCAATCATGATGTCCGCCCCCAACCAGATCAGTACGAAGGGAAAGGCCCGGCGCACGTAGCGAGACATGACCACCGTCAGGGCGGGTTGTCGGGTCAAGTGGTAGGAGAGCCAGAGCCAGAGCCCAATCGCCCCGTAGCAGGTGGCTAAAATCAGGCTGAGCCGGGGGAGGCTGGTGCTGGCAAACAGAGGAATATAGATGGCCAGATTGTTGCCCCCGTTGGCCAGGGTGACGGCGGATACCTTGTAGGTTTGAGCATCTATCAGGGTCGGAAGCAGCGATCGCGACCGTACTTGACGGTAGGGCAGATGGTCAGGGTTAGCTACCCTCACTTCGGGGAGGGGCTCCTGCTGGTCGGGGGTGCGGCTGATCAGGGCATTCACCCCCAGGGCCAGGGGCAGTAACCCCAGCAGGCCAATCCAAGCGTGATCAATCATCAGGCCTGCCAGGAGCCCCCCCAAGCTAATCAGCACTAAGCCGGTAAAGCCAATCAACTCTCCTACAATCACATGGCGGGGGCGAAACAGGTGATTGGTTTTGCTAAAGAACAAGGTGAGGTAAATATTGTCGTCAAAGGTGGTGGCGGTGGCGATGGCCATGCCCAGGCACAGCGTAGATAGTATCCAGTCCATAATTAACCCCCAGGGATAACATTTCCAATCTAGGGGTTGGGAAAAACCAGATCAAATGTTCCTTTTTGTGGAACTGATAAACCCGCTTTATCGTTCTAGCTCCGCAGCCCAAGGGGGCAGTAATCAGTACAGGTTTATTTATGCCAGAGTCTACCCTGGTTGACTGGCAAACATTGGCTTACGGCGGTTCAAACCGCTGCTATCAAGACGAAGTGGGCCTTCGCCGACTGACCCAAAACCCGCCTACGCGGGTTTTGCCTGTCTAGGCGCGGCTTCTAGCCGCCAGCGTTGAGAGTTTTGTCAGTCAACCAAGAGTCTACAGTGGTCTAGCAAGATTCAAGTGAGTAGTCAATCTGACCAGGCCCCAGGGTCTGACCCAGCCCTAGGGTTGGGCTAGACTTTGGTTGACCGCCTCTACGGCGGCGGCGGCATCTACTAACCCCTGGCCAAAGAAGTACTGCTCAGGGGAAATTGGCTCGATCCGCCCCGTAATGCCGGAGGGGCGAGCGAAGGGAAAATCCAACACCGTGCCAAACCCCAGGCTGGCCTGGAGGCGGTAATGGTTGGTATCGGCCTGGGTGAGTCGCAGGGGATAATAGTGGGCGGTAGTTGCCAAGATTTGGGTGAGCTGCTGCCGGTCTAGCCGTCCTTCAGGGTCTTGACCTTTGAGCAGGGCCATTACCCCCGCGACCATGGGTGCTGAGAAGGAGGTTCCCTGCACCTGTACGTACTGCCCCAGGGAATCAAGGTTAGGCCCCCAGGGGCGATTGGGGGAGTCAGGCCGGTCCAGAGATCCTTGATCCAGGTGCCGCCGGTGGTTAAGATGCCAGCCCCACCCTGCAGGGTGGTCTCACCGCCGGGTGCCACCAGGTCTAGCCCGGCCCCAAAGCTGCTGTAGAAGGCACGGTTGCCGCCGATGTTGGTGGCCCCCACCGCAATCACCCCCGGAATCGCCGCCGGAAAGGACACCCCGTCTAAACTTTCATTGCCAGCAGCGGCAATGATTACCAGGTCAGGATGCTGGTCAAGCAGGGTAAAGACTTGGGCGGTTAGCTCCTGATCCGGTAGCAGACTGCCCAGACTCAGATTAATCACATCCGCATGCCGGGCCGCCGCGTAGCCCATCGCCTCGATTAGGGCTGCCCCGGTAATCTCACCGCCCAGGCCAAATACCCGCACCGGTAACACCTTAGCCGCCGGTGCAATCCCAACTACCCCGGGCCGATCCTGCGGATTAGCAGCAATCACCCCGGCCGACCAGGTGCCATGAAACTCACTGGCGATCGCCCCCTGAATCCAGCGGCGGATCATCCTGGCCCGTTGCGACTCTGTTAGTTCGGGGTTATATTCCACCAACTCAGCATCCAGGCGGGGGTATGCGGCCAACAGATCGCCGTCCGATAGGGTCAGGGTATGGTGTAAATGGGGCCGCAGAGCGTCTAACTCCTCGGCGCTGATCCGGGTATCGGGGTCGCCCAGGGCACAATTACCTGTCTCCGCTGGGTCGCAGGTCTCCGCAGTACTGGAGAAATCCCAGCCATGCACCTCCCCCGGCAGGCGATCGGTGGCGTCGGTGGGTAACCGATAGAGATTTTCCACCAGGTCCGGATGATCCCATTGGATCAGGCTATCGATCACCGCCACCACGCTATTCTGCCCCCGGTTACTGTGCTGCCAGGCGGCCAGGGCGTTGATATCCGTTCGGGGTAACAAGCGATTGCCCACCCTCCGACTGTGGAGATGCCATTGTCGGGGTAGGAGGGAATTGACAAAGGGGGAGTTTGGTATTGTCGCCGTTGCTGGAGGGGACCGGTCATCACCGGCTTCCCCGTTACCCGTCTAGCTCAACCGCCAACCCCCTCACCATGGCCCAGTACGATGGACCCGAGCTGCAACCGGGCAAAACCTATGCACTGCTACTTTATGACTTCCGTTTCCCCAACACCGACCCCCATAGGCTGGAGTTTCGCATCCTCGCCGGTGCGGCTCGCCGAACGGTGGATCAGGACCTGGAATCCCTCACCTTGGCGGCGGTCACCCATGACCAAACCGTCACCACCCTGATCGAACAACGGGCCGATTATTTTTGGCAACGGCGGTTGACCAACGATGCCTGGCAGGAGTTGGGGGTCATGGCGATGGCCTCTCCCCATCTGGCCCAGGCCCTCACCACCGCAGTAGAGGAGGTCTGCCACCCGGAGTGATCTAACCTACACTGGTCGGCTGTAGCCGCTGCTCTAGGTAAAGCAGATTAATTCCCGCAACCCAGGGGCGACATTTTTGATCTCCGAATCGTAGCCGTAGATAGCCAGGGTGGTGGGGGTGGCATTGAACGGGGGCCAGGGCAACTGGCCGCAGGGCTTAAGGCAATAGGTGCAGAGTGCCGATCGCTATAATTGCTAAGGCCAGGGCGGTTAACCCCCGGTATTCTAGGGTGTGACTATCGATCAGGATCAATCCCCCCAGGACCATCAGCAAAAAGGGAACAAGCTTAGATCCGTAGCCAGTCAGCAAGGCTGCGATCGCCCCCAGGGTTGCTAACCGATGGGCCACCAGGCACCAGGCTCCCACCAGAGTAAAAAACACCGCCAGGGTAACGGCCAGGCCTAACCCACTGCTACTGGCAAACATAGGCATATAAACCCCCACATTGTCGCCCCCGTTGGCCAGGGTAATGGCGGCAATGGTGGTGGTTTGGCGAGACAACCCACCCCAGCGCCGACCCGCTGCACCATCGATAATCTCTCCCACCGACTCGGTTTCGACATCGGTCTCAGCCTGTAGCAACTGACTGAGACCGATTAAAATGGGCACTACTCCCAACAGACCAATCCAGGGGCGAGGTAGCAGCAGGCCACCCAGAAACCCCGGTAGGCTAAGCACAACCAAAATGGCAAAACCCAGATATTGCCCTACCACGATGTGCCGTTTACTAAGGCTAGGCCCAACTTGGGAAAAGAACAATATCAGCAGCAGAATATCGTCCAGGTTAGTGACGGTAAAGGCCATGGCACTACGAGCCAGAATAGCTAGGAGATTGGTGATCATGACCGCAGCTCTAGATTGAAACTAAAATCCACAGTAGGTTCTCCTAATAAATCAGTCAAACACTAATTCTTCTGGCTTTAATAAACAAGATTTATGCAATAATAAATTGTTTATTCTTCGGGTTTTAGCCATTAAGAATAATCACCTTAATTATCTCCATGAAGATCGACCAACTGCGAATTTTTCTGGCTGTAGCGGAGCATTTACACTTCACTAAAGCCGCAGATTCTCTCTATCTTACCCAACCTGCGGTTAGTGCGGCGATTCAAAGCCTAGAGGAGCAATACGGAGTTAAGTTATTTCATCGAATTGGTCGCCAGGTTAAACTCACTGATGCTGGAGAACTTTTGCAAGTTGAGGCTCAAAAAATTTTAGAACTTGTGGAACTGACGGCTCAAAATTTGCGAGAATTGAATAATCTGCAACGAGGAGAGTTGAAAATTGGTAGTAGTTTAACCGTGGGCAACTACTGGTTACCTAGCAAAATCAGCTACTTCAAACAGCAATACCCCGGCATTGATATTAACTGTACCCTGGCTAACGCAGAGGAAATTTTCTCTGGGATTGTCAATGGTTCCTTTGATTTAGGTCTGGTCACCGGAGAGGTCAGTCCCTCCTTGGGGCAGTCTTTGGTAGCGGAGGTGATTGCCCAAGATCTGGTTACCATCGTGGTTGGTCAGGCCCATGCCTGGTTTCAGCGCGATCGCATTACCCTGGCGGACCTGACCACCACCCCCTGGGTGATGCGAGAGTCGGGGTCGGGCTCTCGCCATATGTTTGAACAAACCCTCCAGGGCTGGGGAATCGATCCTAGCCAGTTGGCCATTAGCCTAATTTTGACCACTAGCGAAATGATTAAAGCGGTGGTTGAGGGGGGCTTGGCGCCGCCGCCCTACCCCAATCCACCGTGCGATTGGAGCTCAGGTCCGGAGCGCTGAAGGCCTTGCCAGTGGTTGATCAGCTTGAGCAGCCCCAGCGTGTCTACGAAATGACCCAACCGGTCATTCTGGTAAGACACAAAAGACGGTTCCGAACCCGCATTTCTCGAGAGTTTGAAGCCATCCTGATGGAGGGTGATCAAGCCAATATTGCCACAACGGCAACCGCGGAGCAGGAATCGGCATAGCCTTTAGAGAATTTCTACTGCCCTTAGAGGTTGTTTGAAAAGGGCCCAGGTATAATTCGCCGCCAGGGAGTCGCCAAAATACTGAATTTCACGGTGATTATCCGACTCCATGGGTATAGTTTGAGACTCTCTGTGGCTTTTCAAGCAACCTCTTAGGCTGGCGGCGTATAGGCGGAGGAATCACCCTGAAATCCCTGACTGGAGACACCCTCTATGCTGACGGGTATATCCCCCGCCAGGGTTACCCGGCGGACCCGACGAGGCTGGCCCTCGTAATCGTAAACACCGTAGTGCTGGGTTACCCGATTATCCCAAAAGGCCACATCCCCCGTCTGCCAACGCCAGCGAATAGTATTTTCAGGCCGGGTGATATAGCTTTGCAACAGGCGTAGCACATCGGCTGATTCAGCGCTGGAAAGGCCACGGATGTGGCGGACAAACCCTCCCAAAAATAGCCCCCTTTCCTGGGTTTCAGGATGTACCCGCACCACTGGATGCAGGGTTTCATAGGGAATGGCAGAGAATTTTTCTTGAAAAGCCCTGGCTTCAGCGGAGAGGGATTGCGAGGTCCCAGCATAGTCGTAGGCATTACTGTGGATAGCCCAGGCCTGATCCGCCAGCCCCCGCAGGCAGAGGGGCAAGTCCTGGTAAGCCGTTACCGTATTGGCCCAGAGGGTATCACCACCGATGGGAGGTAACTCTAGGGCCCGCAACACTGAACCCAGGGGTGGACGATCGACAAAGCTAACGTCGGTATGCCAGAAGTTGGTGCGGGATGGACTGCGACCATAGTCGATGTCAAGCACAGCAGGATGGTCCGTTGGTGGGGCTACCGTGGGATGGGCACTGGTAAGGGTACCAAAGTGGCGGGTAAAAGCCACCTGACTCTGGTCATCCAAGGATTGGTGGCGAAAAAATAGGACTTTGTGTTGCAACAAAAGCCGACGCAGGTGAGCGATCGTAGCGGCATCTAGGGAGTCACCTAAATTAACCCCTTCCACCACAGCCCCCAGTCGTCCACCCAGGGGCTTAATCACCAAATCACGAGCGATCAAACTAACAGTGCTCATTAACAGTTACTCCTAAGATGAATTCGAACAACTACTTTAGAGGTAGGTTATGGCATTAATGGTCAACCCATACTTAACCAATAGCCAGAAAGCCAATTAATCTTTGGCTTTAGCCCAAAGATCCATAAAGTCTGGAAAGATTAACTTTTCTACAGACAAACAGAAAAAACAACAATCGCTAATTTAGATTAACATACCCGATCGCCCTCAACAAATTCTTAAATCAAGGCAAATTAACCCTCACCAGAAAATTCGAATTGTTAACCAGAAAACAATTGACTAAAGAATTTAAATTCATCCAAGCTACTCTAGCTTTAGATGCCATTTAGGCATATTACCTAAAATAGATTACCCGAGAAACATATTAATATCGACCCTATTAGAGGCTTTGGTGGTCTAAATGTTGCTCAGGTCACATTTAATTAACCTATAAATTTAATAAATTGTTTTTCTGGCAACAGTTTATTAGACCGCCTCGAGTTAACCTTATCTATAGTTGTAAGTATGCTTTAGTAAGTTATGTAGTCAAATTAATTTTACTTAATTGTTCATTCTTTTGTAGACAATTGAATATTTTTATGTCAATTTAATTGAATCGGGTTTCTGGCTTTTAATTCTATAGACTAATGGTCATGGCTTATTAGCCTTTGGATGCTCCGAAGGCTTTCTAAGGCTTGTTGATTTGCCGTAAATTTTCTGGAATATTAACTGTTGAATGGCCTCTAGAACTATAGTCATTTAGTTTGGGTTGACCCAGTAAAGCTCTGGGTCTGAGTCCATAATTAATGGCACTGTAGTCTTGTCCTGACTGGACTGGCGACTACTATGGCTGGCCATAAATATATGAAAAATCCCAGAAAAATTAGATTAGGGGCGACAAACTGCCTGATGCTCTTGCAGACTTTAAACAGGATAGATACATGGAATACGGAACCAAAGTAACAGATAGCCTGACCACCATGGGACAGGTGCGAGCAGAGCAACTACAGCAAGCGGCAGAGGAAGGATTTAAGTCGGTCCTCAATCTCCGGGTGGCCAGCGAGTTGGGCTTTTGGAGTGATGAGCAAACCATAGCAGAATCCCTGGGGCTGAATTATGTGCACATGCCTTTGCGACTCGAACAACTGGAAGAAGCGGTTATTGCTCAAATTTTGCGTCAGCTTGATCAGATGCCCAAGCCTATTTTGGTACATTGTGCCGCTGGCATGCGATCCACCGCGATCGCCCTGCTCAGCACCGCCATTGCTGAGCGCCTGACTCCCCAGCAGGTGATTGAAAAAGCCTACGCCATTGGCTTTCACTACATTGACAATACCCTGGTCAGTCCTAGCCTGCGAGAGCGCTTCTTTGAATATATAGCTCGTCATACCCAGATCAGACGCCCAGCGGACCAGCCCGCGCAGTTAACTCCCAGATGGGCAGGAGAATGGGGATAATTATTAAAATCCCAGAATATTTCTATGGCTTCCCTCGCCCTGTCAAACAGGCATTGGGGGTGAGGGATATAACCAAAGAGAGAATCAAGAGAATTATTTTAGCAATCGATTGATTTCCATTGCCAAGACTGCTGCACCATCGCTCCAAGTGTATTGTGGATTGGGTCTGGACTGCTCAAAGGGTTGGCAACATGCTAATTCAATTCCCAGTTTGATTCCCGCCTCGCTTGGCTCAATGTAGATACATCGGTCCCCACCGGCTTCGCGTAGTTCCATCGAATCTGTTGTCACTACCCGTGTACCGCAGGCCAAGGCTTCGGCTACTGGCATACCAAATCCTTCGTAAAGAGAAGGAAACACAAAGGCATCAGCACCACTGAATAGACAAGGTAGATCCTCTCGGGGCACATAGCCAAGGACTTTGACGTGATTACCGGCTGACTGAACAAGTCCCATCACTTCGGTCGAGGCACGCCCAGGGTGTCCGGCTAGAACAAGCGAGTGCTGGGGTAGTTTTCCGCACTGCTTGAGGCTCAGGAATGCTTTGACTAAGGCAGCTACGTTCTTTCTTGGTTCCCAGGTGGCTACATTGAGTAGGTAAGGTGCTTGAACTCCGTACTCAGAGAGGACTTGGTTGACGCGAGTTGCAGCTTGAACAGTAAAAATATTATCTACTGCTGGAGTCACTACCAAGGCATCACGTCCAAACCGTCTATAGATTTGCTGTCTAGTTCCCTGGGAGATCGTCAAAATGGAATCGGCACGACGTGCATCACTAAATGCGAATAACCGATGTGCCAATCGATGCATGGGTGAAAAGGATGATGGAGAAATCTTGTTAGTAAAATCGTAGATAGTCACCAAGGAGCGAACTCTTGGTTCCAGAGGCGGAAGAAACGAGTATGGGGACCAAAAAAGGTCGATCTTGTCCTTTTTGCATAATTGCCCTAACACCCACTTACTCCATAGAACCGGTGGTAGCCAGGGTGCGTGACCGGTAACCTGTCTCCACTTGCCCGAAGAGTCGTTCAAGTTAATCAGCTTCTGGCTATAGGCTGTAAATCGGGTGTTAGGTAATAACTTGCTCAATTCTCTGCAAAGGCTCATGGTATAGAGCGAATGCCCACGAGGCTTGGCTGACCAAATCGTGGCGTCGACCCCGATGTGATAAGGCATAGCTAACTTTGGATGAACCATCTATAGCGGATTTTATTTGGGTGAAGTGCGATGTAATCACCCCTCCCTCCTCCCCCTTGCCCTTAGATTGCCGCTGTAGCCAGCCCTTTTTTACCAGCCGCTGCAGCACCGTGGTCACCGACGCCTGACTCAGGTCACGATTCGGATCCGCCAGGATCTGATCATGGATTTCCCTCACCGTAGCGCCGCCCTGAGCCCAGATAATTTCTAAAATCTCACGTTCTAAGGGCCCCAGGGAAAGCTGGTGGGGGCGATGGCGGGGCAGGGGAGCCATGGTGATGGGGTGATAGGGTATCCCCAGTGTAAGGGATAGGGCTAATTTTGCCAGCCCCCATGATGATAGGTCGTAATATTTGACCGGTGGTCATTTCCGTCCCCGGCGGTCTGCCCGGATAATACCAACAACTTTCCCGCATCTTACTCATAGAAAATTTGGGCAATGTCGGTGGGTCTCAACAGTGTCTTGATGCGGTTCAAGCCTCTCTATGGCGAGAGAATGGAGATGGGGCCGTCAGGCCACTTGATGACTGGCCCCATGATCGGGTAGAGCAATTCATCGGTATTTTGGTGGCCTGTTGACGGCGAAACATACCTGGGACAACCTTTTTCAAACAACCTCTAGGCCGGGTTCATCCCCGACTAGGTTAGAACCCTCCGGTGCCCTTCAGCCACTTGGCAACGATGTCTGGATGGGCATCGATCCACTTTTTCGCCGCTGCTGCCGGTGACATGCCGCTTTCGATGTCGAGGGCAACCCGATTTTGATCCTCGTTGGTCCACTCGAAGTTCTGGACCAGCACCGCGAAGGGACTGCCAGACTTCATCAGCTTAACCGTGGCAAGCTTTACCAGTGGGGTCTGCGGGTAGTCGGTGAGGCCGCTGGCCTTGGTTGAGTCGGTCCAGTCGTTGGCCGGGAAATTGATGCGGCACAGCGACACTTTCGCTAGAAAGTTCTGTGGCTCGTAGAAGTAACCGAGCACCGGTTTTTTCTCTTCGCTGCCCCTGGTGAAGGCTTCGATCAGCGCCGTTTCTGATTCTGTATTGATAATTTTGTAGTTGAGATTGTAGGCCTCGATCAGCTTTTTGCCGATTGTTGTGTATCCGGGTGGGCCTTCCAGCCAGACACCCTTGTTGCCCGAATCGGGGGTCTTGAATAGGTTAGCGTAGTTATTGAGCTTGGTGCCGTCAGTGATACCAGGGTTCTGATCGCACATCCACTGCGGCACGTACATGCCGATCAGGCCGACGTTGCCGTTGTAACCCACCTCGACGATGGCACCACGATCGACCCACTGCTGCCAGCGACCGCCGCCCCAGTCTTCGATGATGACGTCGACCAAGCCCGCTGCCATGGCGTCGTAGGTCGCGCCCGCCTCCTCAAGCTGGGTTTGCTTGATAATGCAGCCAAGCTTCTTGCGGGCCACGTCACTGAGCACCTGCGCAGAGGCAGTGTAGCCCACCCACGGGTGCATCGCAACTCCCCACTCGCCGCAGTTGGTAGGAGCTGGTGCCGCGCTTGTTTGGCCGCTACCTAAGACGGCAAGGGCTAGGCCAGCGATCGCAAGTGGGACCATGAAACTAGCGATCTTACCTATTCGCTTCATTACTTTCTTTCAGGGAGTAGGGATTAGTATGTTAATTGATTGTAATCGTAGAACTATTGACAGGTCAGTATCGAAGATAACAAGGGCCGATCGCGCTTCCCATAGCTCTCAGCGTGTGGACCTGGGTTGGTAGAGCAGAAGCTTCCTAAGGATGAGGGCGTCGGTGGCCAGGGCTCCTGATTACTGTTTTTAGGGCAAATTGCCCCAAAATTCCTAAGGTTTTATCTATGCACATATCGATCACCATTAAGCACATTCTAAACACACGCGTGCAACCATTGTTGTAGTCTATGTGCATAAAGATCACCATTGAGCGCATCCTAAACACAGGGGTGTGATCGTTAAAAATACGCCAAAAACCACTGTTGTGATCTATGTGTATGGCGATCACCATTGAGTGCATGCTAAACACAGGCCTGTGATCGATGTTTGCACCGGTGTGATCGTTATACACACCCCTGTGATCGATATGTGCACGGGTGTGATCGTTATACACACCCCTGTGATCGATGTTTGCACCGGTGTGATCGGTATGTACAGGCCTGTGATCGATGTTTGCACCGGTGTGATCGGTATGTACAGCCCTGCGATCGCGATTGGTCGCCGGCTGGGGGGTGTTGTTGGGACTTGATGCTTAAGGTGGGGGTAGAAATGTGGGTAGAGAGGGCTCCTGATTGCTGATCACTCAATTTCTTCTGCCGTGGGAATAGGGATTTTCCCCGAACGGGATGGGCTGTGGCGGGTAGGCCGGGGAGTGTTCAGAAAACCGTGCTAAATCAGGCCGGAACCATTGATTTCTGGTTACCAAAACCGGGGTTTACACAAAAATCCGAACAGTTCCATCTAGCACCCACAACCCTTCGGCATTGCCGCGAAACACCTCCACCTGGGGGCGGCTTTGGCAGACCACCACCTATTCTTGCAAGCTGGCCAGGTGCCGGTAGTCGGTGAATTTATCCCCCCGGTCAAAGGCCTCTGTGCGGTCTGAGAGGACTTCTACAATCAAACAGGGATAGGGGTTAAAGGTCGTGGAGGCCAGGTCGCTTTTCTAGGGTGGGTAGGACGTGTTTGGTCACTCAATTCCCTAGTCGATACCCCTGGAACTAGAAAAAACCTTTCTCCTAATGAAACTCACCCCTCCCATAGGCCTTGGTGAACTCCTGCCAATCTTTTTCTACCTGCTTGGCATAGCTCCGGGCATAGTCCAGCAGTGCCGGTCGCCACGCTTGCTGGTGGCCAAAATCAATCCATTCATCCAGAATAGCTGCGCCTTGCCAGCTGGCACTGCGCAAGTGGCTCCATGCCACCAGACGGCCCATGGAGGCCAAAACAACTTCCAGGTGAGAAATCTTGCCGTTCCAGTTTTCCAGGATCAGACTATCGGAAGTGGGCATGAGTTCTCGCAGGACGTAGGACATACCGCCATAGACCACGGGGGTGACAAAGGCGGGGGCGATGGCCTGACCCTGGCTCTGCACCCCCACTACCCGCGCCGCCTCGCTGGGCCAGGGGGGTTGGCCAAGGGGCAGATAGGGCTTCAGGCTAAATCCGGGCTGCACCTTCAGGTCCAGCAGAAAGTGTCCCGCCATTTTTCCCCTGCCCTCTACCAAAATGACATAGCGCTCCAGACCCAAACTGCCAACCCCGGCAATGCGGCGGGCCACGTCTAGCACTTTGAAGAAGCTGGCCTTTTCATGCATCGCCTTCACCTGAGCTAGAATCCCTCGCACCCTGGCTTGGCTATCTTCTTCGGCGACCAAGGTCCGCTTACCGTCAATGCGCAGGCGATCGCCACCTGGTTCTGTGCGTTCTTTGATAAAACCCAGACGGGAGCGCTTTTTAAGCTTTTCAGCAGGTCGCGGATCATACCTTCGGCGGTGGCGCGTTCCAGCCATCGTGCCTTCCCCAGGCACAACTCCTCCCCATAGGCATCCAAAAAGATTTGACTTAGGGATTCCGCCTGCCCCTGATTCAACTGGAACCCTTTTCGGGCTGTCCACAGGCTGGCCAGAATACGGGCCAAATCCCAGGCGGCGGGGGCCTTGGCGGCCTCATCGAAATCGTTGATATCGAAGTAGACCAGCCGGTTATTCCCCTTATAGCTGCCAAAGTTCTGCAGGTGCAAATCGCCACTAATCCAGGCGGTGGGAGTGGCATTCAAGGATGAATCCTGGGGCCAGTCTTCATAGAAGAGATGGCAGGTTCCCCGCAGGAAGGCAAAGGGATCCCTCGCCATCACTGCATATTTCATCGCAAGACGCTGGGGATCGCGGCCTTGGTTGAAGGCCTTAATACGTTCGGGGACCGAGGACATGGCTGTATTCATTCAGGGAGTAATTCAACCCAGGCAGAGCCCTTGGGCTGGAATTCCGGGAATTTATAATGATAGCTGAATTTGAATCGATGGGCAGGGCAGCAGGAAAAGTCATCGCTATAGGCTCCCACTACTTGTATCTTTCCACTAGACAGGGCACCCAATTGAACGGCAACCCGAATCTGGTAGTAGCGGGGTAGGGAGAATTACAGTCGTTGGCGATGCCGTTACTTCAATATAAATACTGAGGTTCTAAATCCTTAGAGCTGCCTTGTGACCTGAGCCCTGGATAATCTTCATCTTCTTACAAAGAAATTTCAGAGAAATACAAAGACCGAATGGGGGTTCGAACACTCTCTGCTATTCTTTAACTATAGACATATTTTTACTTGAAGCGGTTTTTGATAGAGTTAAATACCAAATTGCTCAGTCCTACCCCCGGTACCTGGCTGTTTGAGTTTAACGATTATCCCGCTTTGACAAGGGGGGATGCTCTCGTCGCACTTCACCCCAATCAAATCCGCTATAGGAACTTCCAACGGAGAGATTATGCGTTTTGTATTCTTAGTTCCTGATTTGGACACAAGTAGGTCTTGGAAGATCCTTCATGAGGTAGCTAGCAAACTTTCTCGCTTTAAACTCTTTGATAATTTCACTCGGTACAGGTATCTACGGGTATGGCAGGTATCTGGCGGCTCATTAAACATTATGCGTCACTGCCTGGTGGCCAGAAATCAGGGGGCAGACGCCGTCATGGCCACTATTAGTGGAAAAGATACCTATGGAGATTGGGGATTGTCTGGGCTACCCTATATTCGCTGGGCCGATCGTCGTCCTGATGATATTTGCATGATTCCTGATTTCTCCAGTCAATTGGTAGATGAAGTAATAGGCCAAGTTATTCTTTACTTACAGTCGCCGTTCCATACTCGCGTCGATTTTAATTATCGGGATGAGCGGGTGGCGTTATGGACAGATTCTCCTTTTATGTTAGGAATTTGCCAGAATGCTTATCCGGGTAAGGAGATACCCATTGTTCCCAACATTATCGATCCCCATCAGTTTCCATTTATTCCCCAAGCACAGCGACAACCAGGAGTAGTTTTTGCCTTTCCCCGAAAAGGTCCAGAGTTTATTGCCGCCACTAAAGATTGGTATCAGAAGTTGGGAGGCACCTACTGGCGGTTTGAATTGATTGATGGCTTGTCAATTCATGAATTAGCCAAGGAATTCCGCCGTCCCCAGGTGTTTTTAGCTTCTGCCGAAGTGGACGGATGTGCTCTGCCACCTCAAGAGTCGATGGCATCCGGTATTGTAGTGGTTGGTAAGACCGCTAGTGGCGGGAACTTCTATATGGAACATGGCAAAACAGCCATGACTGCCGAAACGCCCGAAGCTGCAGCAAAATGTTTGCTTGAGCTGGAAGATGCTGCCTTGCGAGATAATATCGCCCATAATGCTCACGCCTATATCAGTCGCTATTTCTTTGATGGAGAACCTGCTGAATTTTGGCGGCAAACGATTAATCACTACTCCGAGACAAAAGCCACGACGAAAGTTAACTGAATTTTGTCTCAGGTCAGCTAATGGCAATTCTAATTAGAGTTTGGCCATAAATTACGATCGCTCAACCTCTAAGGTAGTTGTAATCGCTTGACCAGTTCCTCAACGGTGACGGCAGGTAATTGATCGGGCCAAAGCCTGGAACACAGTTGGGCTATGGTCGGGGGGTTACCTTTGCCTGCCGTAGAATCTGAGCCTCCGCCATGAGTTGATTTGGATTACCGTCCAGTTGGATCTGCCCCGCCGCCATCACCAGCAATCGCTGGGCGTAGGTGCAGGCAATTTCAACATCGTGGGTGACCAGAATTAGGGCTAACCCCTGCTGCTGTAGCTCGATTAGGTGTTGCATAAGGGACTGAATTTCGATTTCGTCCAGGCCATTGGTGGGCTCGTCTAAAATCACTACCTGGGCATCCATGGCTAGAATCGCCGCGATCGCCAGTAGTCTTGCCTGGGCGGGGGGCAAATTAATCGGATTCTCATCGGGCGGCAGCTTGAATCGGGTCAGTTCCCGCTCTACAGCGGCGGCCACTGCCCTGGGCGACCAGCCTAATTGCCGTGGGGCAAAGGCGATTTCATCGGCAACAGAGGTGGCCAGCATTTGCAGGGTGGGTTCTTGAAAAACATAACCGACCCTCAGATCTGGTGTGGTGCGAATCTGACCTCTGGTTGGTTTTAAGGCCCTGGCCAGCAGTAGACTCAGGGTGGTTTTACCGGAGCCATTGGCTCCCAAAATCGCCGTCAACTGCCCCTGATAGAAGGTTGTATTGATTTCCTGTAAAGCCCACTGGTGAGGGCGATAGGCAAAGCTCAAATCCTCTGCCTCTAGAACTGGGCTGGCCGCAGCAGACCAGGGGGTTGGCGACACCGCCATCAACCGGTAGGGCCGCAGTAGGGCGGCGGCGGTTTCTAGACCCTCAGCCATCTGGGGCTGGCCGAGAACGGCGGCTAGCTGGGTCAGCGGCGGTACCCGCACCCCATGGTTTGAAAACTCAGTTAGCTGCTGCTGCCAGTGTTGGGGTAGCTCCCTAACCTGTCCCTGCCCCAGGGACAGGTTACGCCCCTGGGCCGATGGATCGATATTGGCATCAGCCACCAACAGGGTGATTTGGCCGCTAATTTGCTCAAGGGCTTGCCGCACCTCCTCTCGCCCAACCGGATCCAACTGCCCTGTAACATCATCCAATAGCAACATCGGCGGCTGACTCACCAGGGCCGAGGCCAGGGCTACTCGCTGCATCTCACCGCCCGAGAGCTCCAGGGTTTTACGGTGGAGAAATGACTCCCCCAGACCAACCTGTCGCAGTGTCTGCACCATTAATGTTTCGGGGTGAACCTCAGGGTTAAGGTGGCGGGTCCGTAAACTGAGGGCTAGTTCGTCCCGCACGGTCACACCGATCAGGCCATGCACCGCGCTGGGGAATACGATTCTCACCTGCTGGGCCAGGCTGCCCATGGTCGTCGTGCGGGTATCGTAGCCAAAGATGTTGGTCTGGCCCGACATCCGACCGGTACTGTGGGGAATCAGGCCGGCGGCCAGCAGCAATAGGGTGCTGCGACCGGAACCGGTGCGGCCCCACAGGTGTAAACTTTCCCCCGCTTCACCGATAAATTGATGGCATGGAGAACCAGATGATGCGGATTGACATCCTCGCCGGGGTGGTAAGTCACGGCGGCATCCCTTAGTTGCAGGGCGATCGCCGGATCGGGGGGCGGTTGGGCCCCAGCTCTGACCAGCACCCCGCCCCGGCTATCAAGGGCCAGGGTCTGGGCATAGATATGGCCCACCAGGCGGTAAATTATCGGCATGGGCAGCCGACTTAAACCCTGAATTCGATCGCTGATGGACCCATCCCAGCGAACCCCGCGGATGGCCATGGATTGCATGGCGGTGGTGAATTCCTGCTGGAGAATATCGATGTAGCGCAGGACGATCATCAAATAGATTTCGCCGACTTTAGGTAGTTTTAGGCCTCGGGCCGTCAGCAGCAGGTCCTCATTGGGGGTAACGGCAATGTAGGCGATCGCCAGCAAGATCATCACCATCATCCGTAACCCTAACAGCAGCGATCGCTCCAAGCTGCCGCTAGTAATCTGCAAAAGGCCCAACTGAACCAGCACCTCCCCCTGATGGCGCAGAAATAAATTTCCCAAAAAGGTGAGTAACCCCGCCACCAGGGCAGAGAGCATGCCCAGACGGGGGTAGGTGCCCCCCAGCAAAAGCCCAACCACAATGGCGGCAGACATGGCCAGTCCCCACCAGCTATAGGTGCAGACCGTGGTGATTGCACTCAGCAGCACAAAGATACAAAAACGCGGGACTGGCGATAATCCTGCCAGTCCCCGGCGAGTCATGGTCTGTACCATGGCTTAATAAACCGATAGCCCCCGGCGGCGCATTTCTGCCGTTAAGCCCCACAGCACCGCCAGCCCCAGAATGCCCGCCACAATATCGCCCATGGCCCAACCGGGCAGTACGATGGAATAGGCCGACGCTCCCATTTCGCCGATGGTAGCCCAGGCAACGGCACCCATGACGGCGCTGATAATGCTGGTGACAACTACCGCCAGCACGGCATTGATCAAATGTTTATCGACCCGGGAGCCCAGCCCACTGGCATTAAATACATAAAAGCCCAGCAGGGTGACGGCCAGCACCACCAGGTAGCCCCATTGACCAATGAGGGGATTGAGTACGTAGCCAACCGCCATGGCCAGGGCGATAATACCGGCGATCGCCAACAACACCTTCACCAGCATTCCCCTCGATAAATCGCGGCCATGCTCTGGTAGCCGAATTCCCATCGTTTTAAACATCACCCAGAGCAAAAAGGTATTGGCAAGAAAGGCTGGAATGGGATTCTGAGCAATGTTGATAGCCAGGGGATTGCCCGCCAGGGCACCGCCAAGAAAGGTTCCCACCGCCGCCGCCACCCAACCTCGCCAGCCAAACCAGATCGCCGCTGTCACCATGAAGATTTGAGGTAACCAGAAAAAGCTGGCTCCCGCCGCACCGGGGATAGAAAGCAGCATGGAGCAGATATAGGCGGAAACAATAGTGGCTGCTGCCCAAATCGCCGAAGCAACGAATAAACCGGTTTTGGAACGGGCGCGGGTAAAGTTGGAGGGTGTATCAGGGGTCATGGGTTGTTAGGATCCTAAATAATCAAAATTCAAGCAAACATGATTGGCGGTGAAATTCCGGCAACTGGTGACTAGCCAGGCTTTTCATCCGCTCGGGGCAGGGGTGTGGTGGGCTGTTGCCGCTGCAGTTCTTGCAGGGGGGCGTATTATGGATCGCCTCAGCGGTTAGTAGATCCCATTGAATGCCCTGAGGTCTGGGCTGATTACGTTGCAGCGATCGCACCTGAGTTGGGGTAATAATCCAATCAACGGCCACATCGGTTCGTCCCGGGGTGAGTGGGGCCTCAACCACCTGCACATCGTGGACAAAAGCCGCGATCGGGGTTGATTCAACCACTACTCCAATGGCGGAAAACATGCCCCACTCCAAATCAAAAAAACCGTGTCCTTTACCAAACCGCAGTCCCTCTAAGGAAACCGCCGAAGCTCCTGTCACCAGGGCATCGAAGGGCCGACCCTGGGCCATCTCGGTCAGGGTAATGGAACGACCGTAGCTCTCCATACCATCTAGCCAGCTGGCGAAGCGCATTTCGGCGGGTGGGATGCGATCTGGCTCTAGTAAAATCAAGCCCCGATAGATGCCGTAGGTGGAAACCACTAGGGTTTTGCCGTCCCTCAGGGCCTGTTCTCGCAACGCCGTCAAACAGTTATCTGGGGTAATAAAGAGATAGTGGGAGTTTTGGTAGAGCGGTAAGGCAACAAACTGGGCCAGGGCATCAGCGCTACCAACAAAATCGGGAATGTATTCGGCAAGGTTATAGTGAAACCGCGAGTCCGGATAGGCTACTTGCCGTAGCTTGTCCCAAACTTGCTGGCGCACAATTGTGGATGAAGTCATGTAACTCAGTCTGGCTAATCACTCTGGCTAATTGGCGGGGCAATTCCCTTTCTGCCCTTCCCACTATCCGGCGATCGCCCTAGAGTTTTAGTATTCTCTTTTACAATTTAATAGGCTGTAAGGTTTTTTAGAAAAGCCTACCTTTCGAGAAGTAAACTGCACTTTAGTACCAGGGATCAGATATTAGGAGTTCGCTCTAGGGAGTGTTCAGAGAACCGTGCTACAGCGCTTCCCATTCGAGTGAAGTACAGACAAGGGGCTTAAGCCCCTTGTTGGCAGGGATACCACGTACCTCATCCGGTCAAGAATTGCTATAGATGAAGCTGAAATTATTGATTCATCCTTTACAGAACCAAAGTTTAGACGAAAATCCGAACAGCCTCACAAAATCTTCGTCACTCTCAACACCATTGGCAGTTTACGATCGCGCCTAAGAATTTTGACCCGGTCCAGGGTCTGGTTTGCTTGCCTGATCAACTCGTCGACCGTGGCCATAGGTACTCCAAACCTGATCCCAAATTGATCCAATTTACCGGTTAATTGGCTCAGAATTAGATCAAAAACCTGGTTTATCTGTACTGGTTAGCGTTTTGGCTAAATCGCTGAAACCCTTGAAATCAACGGAGAGGGGGATTCGAACCCCCGTTGAGTTTGACCTCAAAACAGATTTCGAGTCTGCCGCATTCAACCGCTCTGCCACCTCTCCCGATGAGTTCATTTTAACCTTTGAAGACAGTTTTCCCTGCGGAAATGTCTTGGTCGATTCCAGCCAATTGCCAGGCGTGGTTGATGGGGTCGCTAGAGCTCTTTGGATTACACCGATCAACCTTAAAGAGCCAGCAACTGGTCGAGAGCTGCGATCGCCTCGCAGGCAGAGGTGCCCACTACGGGGGGTAGTCTAGTTGATGGGGATGGCTCAAAGGCAGAAAACCGGCTCGACTCTGAACTGGTTACCGTTGGCCGACCATAGAGATAGTCGTCACAATAGCGACGGAACACCGCTTCCACTGCAGCTCGGGCGTTTTTTAAGCCCCACTCCTGGGCAATGCGATCAGCTTTCTCTAAGACATCGTGACTGAGTCTTACTTTGTTGTCATACATAGTTGGTTATCACTGGTCATCAAAAACAAACCACGAACATTGGCAAATTGCGGATCTCCCATAACGGTAAATAAAGGATGACCCTGCAATCGTTCCGAGATTAGGTGGGAGCCACCACCGGTCACCAGAAAGCGAGTAACCCGAGGCATATAGGGAGTGTACTGGGCTTTAACGGTTTGAAAAATGCCCTTAAACCAGGGTTCCAGGTATTCATCCAACCAGTCTCCCCAGGCTAAACCCGTATCCGCATAGACATGGTCAACTCGAAAGCCATCCATGACAATACAGGGATCGGCGCTATTGCCCAGGTGATCGGTGAGGCGGCGATCGAAACTAATGGCGGTAGCCAATTCGTAGGTACCACCGCGATCCATAATATTTTCATCGATGACTTCTTCGGCCGCATCCACCAATCGGGTCAGCCAGGTGCCTCCTCCAATATCGATGACAATGGTGTAGCCATTGCCCGGAATCAGTCCCTGACTTCTGGCATAGTGGTAGGCTCCCATACCTTCCCGTTCTACTGCGACCGATTCCACCCTGATCCGAAACTCAATATCGTTACGGATAAACTCGTGGGAGCCTAGCATCTGCTCCTTAATGGCCTCACCGTGGCGACCGGGATCGGGGGTAGATACCAGTAGATTTAACCCGTAATCGGCCACTTCTCCAGCCAGGGGCTCCAGACAGGCGTAAAGGTGGAGACGAGCCAGTTCAACTTTATTCTCAATCACAGTTTGTTGCTGGCGGCGATACTTGTAAGATTGAGCACCAAAGTGGTAACGACGGCCATCGGGTAATTCAATCAGGGGGAGGCGTCGGAATAACTAACGGCGTCCCGGCCCTGGGGTAGCTGGTAGCGCACCGATCGAATGGCTTTGGGATGGCCATTACCACTATAAAACTTGAGGTCGTAGTTACCCGCATCCAGGGCCAATACGCGGGTATTGACACTGGCCGGAACGGTCACCCGGGTACGGGCCTTGGCCGCCGCCCCATTGGCACGACCCTTGGTAGCAGGATTGGGGGTAGTAGTGGTCATAGCAAATTGGTAATGAGTAAGGAAGAATGGGAACAAAAGTGGAACCATCCGTCCCCATGGGTACACATGAACCAACTATAATTCATGCGTACTGCTATGGCAAGGGGCAAATGGCAGGGTGTGGATTCCCGTCGGGTCTTGCGATATGGTTGGAGAAGTCTTCGTTATCAGGATTGAGCCCATGACTCTGGCCCAGCCTCCCCATCACAAAGCCAGGGCGCTGCCTCGGGGTGTCCTTCGACCCGCCCGAGAGCTGTGCAGCGACTGCGGACTGTGCGACACCTACTACATTCACTACGTGCGCGAAGCCTGCGCCTTCTTGCACCAACAGTTTCCCCAGCTAGAGGAGCAAAGTCATGGTCGGTGTCGCCATTTAGATCAGGAGCGGGAACTGTATTTTGGCGTTCACGAAGATATGATCGCAGCTCGTAAGCGAGAGCCGATCGCCGGTGCCCAATGGACTGGTATCGTCACCACCATTGCCACCACCATGCTCACCCAGGGCCTGGTAGAGGGGGTGGTCTGTGTACAAAACAGCGATACCGATCGCTTTCAACCTCAGCCGATTTTGGCCACTACCCCAGAGCAAATTCTGGCGGCCCGGGTAAATAAGCCAACCCTTTCTCCCAATCTATCAGTGCTGGAAGAAATTGAGCGATCGGGGCTGAAACGCCTGCTGGTGATTGGGGTAGGCTGCCAGATTCAAGCCCTACGATCGGTGCAGGACAAACTCGGCCTGGAGCAACTCTACGTGCTGGGTACTCCCTGTGTAGATAACGTTAACCGGGCGGGGTTGCAAAAATTTCTAGAAACCACCAGTCGTTCTCCCGATACCGTGGTGCACTACGAGTTTATGCAGGACTTTCGAGTGCATTTTAAGCATGAAGATGGCTCCACTGAAACCGTTCCCTTCTTTGGTTTAAAGACTAACCAGCTCAAGGATGTGTTCGCCCCCTCCTGTATGAGTTGTTTTGACTATGTCAATGGTTTAGCCGATCTGGTGGTGGGCTATATGGGGGCTCCTTTTGGGTGGCAGTGGGTGGTGGTGCGTAACCCCAGGGGCCAGAAGATGCTGGACCTGGTGCTAGATCAACTGGAAAGGCAACCGGTAAACAGTCAGGGCGATCGCCACCAGGCAGTGCAACAAAGTATTCCTGCCTACGATCAAGGCGTCACCCTACCGATGTGGGCGGCCCGCCTGATGGGGGTGTTGATTGAGCGCCTTGGCCCTAAGGGACTGGAGTATGCCCGTTTTTCCATCGATTCCCACTTCACCCGTAATTACCTTTACCTTAAACGTCACCATCCTGAAAAACTCCAGGCCCATGTGCCGGAGTTCGCTCAACAGATTGTGAGTCAGTACCAGCTGCCAGACTAATTTGTCCCTTGCTTGACCAGGGAGTATCAACTTAAACCGGGCCACGGTGATAACCAACTGGTCAGAAGCTAGCCACCACCAGGTCGGTGGGCTTCTAATTGTTCGATTGCCAGTTCTGGCTGCCAGATTTCCTTAGTAGGATTAAGGATGACGGAGAGGAAACAGGGCTAGGGGAGCGGCCCTATTCAGGCCGAACTCCAGGGGTGGTGGGTTATCGTTACCTAACATCAATCGGACCATCACCGTTGCCGGAGTTATAGGATTGATTGGAGGAGTGTGGGTTTTCGGACACGGCATCAACCAGTGACAGGCTCAGTCATGGTCAGATACCCCTACCGTTAGCCTTTTAGCTTAAGGGAAGCGTGGACCATTAACCTATTCCAGGAGACTTAACCGTGGTCATTGCTAGTATTAATCCAGCCACCGGGACAACGCTACAGGTCTTTGATGAGCTTACCGATAGGGCACTGGAAGGTCACCTGGCCAGGGCAGCGGTTAGCTTTGACCATTATCGCCATAGCAGTCTGGAGCAACGGGCTCACTGGTTAACCCTAACTGCCCAGGTGCTGGAGGAAAACAAGCAGCACTATGGTCAGTTAATTACTGCGGAGATGGGTAAACCCCTGGGGGCAGCGATCGCAGAGGTAGAGAAAAGCGCCTGGGTCTGTCGTTTCTATGCCGATCACGGAGCTGGTTTTTTAGCCGATGTGGCTATTCCTACCGATGCCAGCCGGAGCTTCCTTCGCTACCAGCCCCTGGGGCCGATTCTCGCGGTCATGCCCTGGAATTTTCCCTTTTGGCAAGTGTTTCGGTTTGCGGCCCCAGCTCTGATGGCGGGTAATGTGGGTCTGCTCAAACATGCCTCCAATGTGCCCCAATGCGCCCTGGCCATTGAAGAGGTTTTTGCGAAGGCCGGATTTCCCCTGGGGTGTTTCAAACCCTTTTAATGGGCGCGGCCCGGGTAGCTAGTTTAGTGGCCGATGACCGCATTAAGGCAGCTACCTTAACCGGTAGTGAGGCGGCGGGGGCGAGTTTGGCGGTCGCCTGTGGTCACCAGATTAAAAAAACTGTACTGGAACTGGGGGGAACGGACCCCTTTATCGTTATGCCTAGTGCAGATTTAGAGGCAGCTATCAGTAGTGCGGCTACAGCCCGTATGCTCAATAACGGGCAGTCCTGTATTGCGGCTAAGCGGTTCCTGGTGCAGGAAACCATTCTGGAGCCATTTCTGCAGGGGTTAAAGCATCGGTTGATGGCTTTGCAGGCGGGTGACCCCATGCTAG
The DNA here is from genome assembly GCA_041879365.1 of Nodosilinea sp. LVE1205-7. Classification (GTDB taxonomy): domain Bacteria; phylum Cyanobacteriota; class Cyanobacteriia; order Phormidesmidales; family Phormidesmidaceae; genus Nodosilinea. Next base: position 1,903,136 of record CP089923.1, read on the forward strand.
AAACCACTACCCTTGGTCCGTTAGCGACTCCCACCATTGTGGCAGACCTAACTCAGCAGGTGAATGCCTGTCTGGATCAGGGGGCGATCGCTCTGCTGGGGGGTGATGTGGCTGCCTTTAGGGCCCAACTTCCCCCCGCCCTTCAGGGTGGTAATTGGTTTCCCCCCACCATCCTGACCCAGATTCCAGCCGGAACTCCAGCCGATCACGAGGAATTCTTTGGTCCCGTAGCCCTGGTCTTTGCCGTTAAGGATTTAGACCAGGCGATTCAGATCGCCAATGGAACCCCCTTGGGACTGGGGGCCAGCGCCTGGAGCCAGGACCCCGATGAGCAGAACCGTCTGATTCAGGAGTTAGAAGCTGGGGCCGTTTTTATTAACAGTTTGGTTAAATCCGATCCCCGCTTGCCCTTTGGGGGCATTAAGCGATCGGGCTACGGCCGGGAGTTAGGTCGAGAGGGAATCCACGAATTCGTTAATATCAAAACGGTTTGGGTTCAATAGCCGGCTTCGGGGCCTGGCTGGGGTTTTACCCTTTGTCCTCTCCCGATCGGTCTCTACTTCTATAGTCAGAGGCTGCCTGATTCAGGTTTTGACCTATCCCTCCATGCCATTGGTTAAGGCTGGTTCTATTTAAGTTTTTCCTATCCAATACACCTATGAACACCGCTGAATTGTTAGTCCAGTGCCTTGAAAATGAAGGGGTTGAGTATATCTTTGGCCTACCTGGGGAAGAAAACCTGCAACTACTTCAGGCCCTAAGACGCTCATCGATTCAATTTATTACCACCCGCCACGAACAGGGAGCAGCCTTTATGGCTGATGTCTACGGCCGTCTCACCGGTAAGGCGGGGGTATGCCTATCAACCCTGGGGCCTGGGGCCACCAACCTGATGACGGGAGTGGCCGATGCTACCCTGGATCGAGCCCCTCTGGTGGCCATTACCGGGCAGGTAGGTACGGATCGCATGCATATTGAATCCCACCAGTACCTGGACCTGGTGGCGATGTTCGCACCGGTAACTAAGTGGAATGCCCAGATCGTTCGACCCACCAATACCCCTGAAATTGTACGTAAGGCCTTTAAGCTTGCCCAATCAGAAAAACCAGGGGCTGTGCATATTGATCTGCCCGAAAATATTGCCGATATGGATGTGAAGGGGGTGGCCCTGCGGAAGGATAGTCAGGAAAAAACCTATGCCTCTCTACAAAGTATTCAACAGGCCGCAGTAGCCATTTCCCAGGCTACGAACCCGATGATTTTGGTCGGTAACGGCGCCATACGCGCCCGCGCCAGTGAAATTCTTACCGATTTCGCTAGCCAGTTGAATATTCCTGTAGCCAACACCTTTATGGGTAAGGGGGTAATTCCCTATACCCATCCCCTGGCGCTATGGACCTTTGGTCTACAGCAGCGGGACTTTATCACCTGTGCCATGGAGCAGGCGGATTTGATCATTGCCGTTGGTTATGACCTGGTGGAATATTCCCCCAAACGGTGGAATCCCGATGGTAGCCTTCCTATACTACATATCAATTTAACCCAGGCCGAAATCGACAGTAGCTATATTCCAAAAGTGGAGGTGATTGGCGATATCGCCGATTCCCTCACGGAAATTCTGAATCGGGTGAAACGTCAGGGTAGACCCGAGCCAACGGCCCTCAAAATTCGGGAGGAGATTCGAGCCGACTACGAACAGTATGCTGATGATTATGGTTTTCCGGTTAAGCCCCAAAAACTCATCTACGACCTGCGCCAGGTCCTTGGCGCTGAAGACATTTTAATTTCTGACGTAGGGGCTCACAAAATGTGGATTGCCCGCAATTACCATTGTTTGCGCCCCAATACCTGCTTGATTTCCAATGGCTTTGCCGCGATGGGCATTGCCATTCCGGGAGCCCTGGCTGCTAAGTTAGTTAATCCCAGTCGCAAGGTGATTGCAGCTACGGGCGATGGGGGATTTATGATGAACTGCCAGGAGTTAGAAACCGCCCTGAGAATCGGCACTCCCTTTGTCACAATTATTTTTAATGACGGTGCCTACGGCTTAATTGAGTGGAAGCAGATGAACTACTACGGGGAGTCTTCCTTTATTCACTTTAGCAATCCTGATTTTGTCAAACTGGCAGAAAGCATGGGACTTAAGGGTTACCGGGTAGGGTCTACAGAGGACCTAGTGCCAACTTTGCAAAAGGCTTTGGAAGACCCGGTACCGGCGGTCATAGATTGTCCGGTTGACTATCGAGAAAATCTGTTGTTTACCCAACGCACCAGTCAGCTGAGTTGCTTGTTATAGAGGGTCTGCAAGCCCCAACGCCTGCCTCGGTGCTGGGCTAGGCCGTCGCGAGACATTAAAAACTACAGGTTTGGTTAGAAGTTGGGTTTTTACCATCCTGGAGCTAGGGCTATAACTCCATCTCAGCGATCATGGTTATGCCCCTGGCCTGAATTCTGGAATCTCCTCAATCGTGGGGATGACTAATTCCTCAGGCCTGCTACTGCGATCGCGGGGGTAGCGCTGACATCGCGGGGCGAAAGGACAGGAGAGACAATGTCCCTGCTCCTCTGCCACCTGGGGCATGGGTTGGGCACTGGCCAGCAGGGTAGTTAAATAATCGGTAAGGCGGTACAAATCAGTGCGGGTGCGCCCATGGTCGCTAGCACTGTAGGGGATAGTCAGGTAGCCTGGTCTAGTCTGATTGGTTTGGGTAGGGGGTGGCACAAACCAGTAAGTCATAGATAAGTTCTCTGGCAAGTGGTTTGTAGTTTCCTGGAGGAGGTAAAGATAAAGTCGAGTTTGCCAGTTTTGTTGGAGCTGAGTCAGGCCAGGACGGTACTGATAGGTTTTCCAGTCAATGATTTGAACTTGGGTGGGTCCTATGCGTAAAAGATCGTAAACAACCGTGAAACTATAGTCATTAAATCGCAAACTGCGACGATGTTCACTCAAACTATGGTATTCATCCTGGGGTTGGAAAAGTTCTGGCGCGATGGCGAGTAAGCTATTAACGGCAGTCTGAAGGGCTGAGTCCTGGGCCAGCAGGGGAGCGAATCTCTAGCCCTAATTGCTGCTGGTGCATAATCAGGTGGAAACGACTCCCCCACTCCTGACTTTGTAGAGTAGCAGGATCGGTGGGTACGGTTAACTGCTCCAGATAGGTGTACTGAAAACGTCGAGGACACAATTCCAGCAATTGTAAGTGTCCCTGGGTCAGACTGACTAGTGCCATGATCCTTTAATGGAGAGGGGGCAGGGTTAATTCCGTAGTAATCCTAGCTCAGCTACGATCCAGCAACGGGTAAAGAATTGAGGCAGCAACCCAGTAAAGATCTCTCTTTAAGTCTTGCCGACTTTGCCTGGCGCTGTTAACTAAGTCGGATCAGAAATCAGGGAATGATATGCCATGGTTTAAACTCAGGGGGACGCTTTCCGATAGTATGGGGAGATGTTCAAAATAAAGCCACTGTAACCCCGGCCCATGGCATTGGGGTTATCTCCTATGGTTGTTTCCAGGGGTTTAGGCTTTTTTGAAGGAAGTTCCAGGAAGTTAATGAGGTACAGCAGACCTATGGCTCAGGTAGATTTTGATACAGTTAAAAAGATCGTAGTTGAGCAACTCTCGGTAGAAGACGCCGACAAAGTTACGCCAGCATCTAATTTTGTTAATGACCTGGGGGCCGATTCCCTCGACACTGTGGAACTGGTCATGGCATTAGAAGAAGAATTCGATATTGAAATCCCTGACGATGCTGCCGAAAAGATTCTGACCGTTCAGGATGCAGTTGAGTTTATTGAGAAGCAACAAAACGCTGCCGAGTAATCGCTCCAGGAATTATTCAGTTTTTCTAAGCTTCTGTGCTTTTACACTCCTCAATTCCACCGTTGGTCCAGATTCTTTCTGATCCATCGGTAATTTTGCAACAGACAATTACCTACTTCCCCGGCTATGGCTAATCCTGACTTTAAACGCGTTGTTGTCACAGGCATGGATGCTATTACCCCAATTGGTAATAGTCTGGCCGACTACTGGACTGGGTTAGTGGCTGGACGCAGTGGCATCGAAAAAATTAGGGCCTTTGACGCCAGCAACCATGCCTCCCAAATTGCGGGGGAAGTTAAGGATTTCAATCCCGAAGACTTTCTGGATAAAAAAGAAGCGAAGCGCATGGATCGCTTTGCCCAGTTTGCCGTAATTGCTGGGCAAAGGGCTTTATCCCATTCGGGTCTGGCTATTACCGACCTGAATGCCGAGCAGGTCGGTACCTGCATCGGTTCTGGGGTCGGCGGGCTCAAGGTTCTAGAAGACCAACAGGAGATCTACTTAAACCGCGGTCCCAGTCGCTGTAGCCCCTTCATGATCCCCATGATGATTGCCAATATGGCAGCGGGTTTGACCGCCATTCATACGGGTGCTAAGGGACCTAGTACCTGTGCGGTAACGGCTTGTGCAGCGGGTTCCAATGCCATAGGCGATGCCTTTCGGTTAATTCAAACCGGCTACGCCCAGGCGATGATTTGTGGGGGGACGGAAGCAGCCGTCACTCCCTTAGGAGTCGCTGGTTTTGCTGCCGCTCGGGCCCTGTCTACCCGCAATGATGAACCAAGCCGGGCCAGTCGCCCCTTTGATCGCGATCGCGACGGCTTTGTGATTGGCGAAGGCTCTGGCATTTTGGTTCTGGAAGAGCTAGACCATGCCCTTAGCCGAGGGGCCACCATATACGCTGAAATTGTGGGCTACGGCATGACCTGTGATGCCTACCACATGACGGCCCCGGTTCCTGGCGGTGAAGGCGCAGCCCGTTGCATCCGGCTTGCCCTCAAAGACGCGGGGCTGACCCCAGCCCAGGTGAGTTATATCAATGCCCACGGTACCAGCACAGCCGCTAACGACCCAACCGAAACCCAGGCCATTAAAACCGCTCTGGGTGACGTCGCCAGGCAGGTGGCCGTGAGTTCGACAAAATCAATGACAGGTCATTTGTTAGGGGGTTCGGGGGGCATTGAGGCCGTGGCCACCTGCCTGGCGATCGCCAACGATATTGCTCCTCCCACCATCAACCTGGCCAATCCCGATCCCGACTGCGATTTAGATTACATTCCTAATCACAGTCGGCCCATGGCCATTGAGGTAGCCCTGTCTAACTCCTTTGGTTTTGGGGGGCATAATGTCACCCTGGTGTTTCGTAAGTATCGTCCTTAGAGCTGCAGTTGTAGCCCTATAATGGGTTTAACGCTAGGGGTGGGGTATTAGCTTTTTTAGGTTACACCGTCAAAGGTACTAACCAGTATCGGCTCAGTAGCTTGGCTCAAAGGTGGGTGATCCACGCCTGTTTAGCGGTTTTGCATAGTATGGTCCTGTGCCTTCCTTTCCCCCTGTAGCTACTTGCCACTGATCGTCATTAACCTATTTTGAAGTTGTTAAAACTATGGCTGTTGCAACCCAAACCCTGGAAGAACTCTGTATTAACGCGATTCGCTTTTTAGCCATTGATGCGGTTGAAAAGGCTAAGTCTGGTCATCCTGGCTTGCCTATGGGCGCTGCTCCCATGGCCTTTGTCCTGTGGGACCAGTTCATGCGGTTTAATCCTAAAAATCCCCACTGGTTTAACCGCGATCGCTTCGTGCTTTCAGCGGGTCACGGTTGTATGTTGCAGTACGCCCTGCTTTATCTGACTGGCTACGACAGCGTCACCCTGGAAGATATCAAGCAATTCCGTCAGTGGGGCGCTCGTACCCCCGGACACCCCGAAAACTTTGAGACCCCCGGGGTAGAAGTCACCACCGGTCCCCTGGGACAGGGCATTGCCAATGGGGTCGGCCTGGCCATGGCGGAGGCCCATCTGGCGGCTCGCTTTAACAAGCCTGACTGTACCCTGGTGGATCACTACACCTACGTGATTCTTGGAGATGGCTGCAATATGGAGGGGGTTTCAGGGGAAGCTTGCTCCCTGGCGGGTCACCTGGGCTTGGGTAAGCTAATTGCCCTCTACGATGACAACCACATTTCCATTGACGGCTCTACCGATATTTCCTTCACCGAAGATGTAGCCAAACGCTTTGAAGCCTACGGCTGGCATGTGCAGCACGTGGAAAACGGTAATACTGACTTGGCGGGGATTGCCAGTGCGATCGCAGCGGCCAAGGCGGTCACGGATCGTCCTTCTCTCATCAAGGTCACCACCACCATTGGCTATGGTTCCCCTAATCGGCAAAATACCGCTGGTATCCACGGTGCGGCTCTGGGAGCAGAAGAAATTAAGGCTACCCGCGCCAATCTAGGCTGGAACTATGGCGAGTTTGAAATTCCCGCCGATGCCCTTAGCCATATGCGCCAGGCCGTAGAGCGGGGGGCCAGTTTGCAGGCTGAATGGGAGGCGACCCTGGCCACCTACCGCACCCAATACGGCGTCGAAGCCGCTGAGTTTGAGCGCATGCTGGCTGGACAGTTGCCCAGCGGTTGGGCTGATGCCTTACCCACCTATACTCCCGCTGACAAGGCTCTGGCTACCCGCAAAAATTCTGAGATCACCCTGAATGCCCTGGCCCCCGTTCTACCTGAATTGATTGGCGGATCCGCCGACTTGACCCACTCCAACTTGACGGAACTAAAAATTTCCGGCAGTTTTCAAAAGGGTCAATACGAAAATCGGAACCTGCGCTTTGGAGTGCGGGAACATGGCATGGGTGCTATCTGTAATGGCATTGCCCTGCATAATTCCGGGTTAATTCCCTACTGTGCAACCTTCCTGGTATTTGCCGACTATATGCGGGCGGCTATCCGGCTGTCGGCCCTGGCTCAGGCTGGCGTAATCTACGTCATGACCCATGATTCCATTGGCCTTGGAGAGGATGGACCTACCCACCAACCGGTGGAAACCATTGCCTCCCTGCGCGCCATTCCTAACCTGATTGTCATTCGTCCTGCCGATGGGACGGAAACCTCTGCAGCCTACAAGGTGGCGGTTGAGCATCGTAAAACCCCAACCCTGATCGCCCTCAGTCGTCAAAACCTGCCCAATCTGCCCGGTGCTTCCGTTGAGGGTGTGGCCAAAGGGGCCTATATCGTCGATGACTGTGCTGGCGTTCCCGACCTAATTCTGATTGGTACGGGTAGTGAAGTTAGCCTCTGTGTGAAGGCGGCGGAGCAACTACGGTCGAGTGGAGCCCAGGTGCGGGTGGTATCCATGCCCTCCTGGGAACTGTTTGATGCTCAGTCCACCAGCTACCAGGAGTCTGTACTGCCAGCTGAGGTTACCAAGCGTCTGGCGGTCGAGGCTGGTATTTCCATGGGCTGGTGCCGTTATGTTGGCTCTCAGGGTGACGTGGTTAGCGTCGATCGCTTTGGTGCTTCTGCCCCCGGCGACCTGGTGATGGAGAAGTTCGGTTATACCGTAGATAATGTTGTTGCCCGCGCCCAGGCGTTGCTAGGGTAAGGCTGAGGGCTTTCGAATCCCGCTTCAGTATAAATTTTTGTTGCCGCTGTCATAATTACTATGGCAGCGGTTTTTACCTGGTCAATGGAGAGAAAGATTAATATTAAACCCCATCAGATAGGGAAAAGGGTGTCTGATGGGGCTGTCTTACCTGATCCTAGTCTCGTAGCACTAGCCTGCAATGGTTCTTTTCAGATCTCGCAGGTGTAATCTGACTTTTCTAGCGGCATTACGAAGGTCCTTAAGGATAAAAGCCTCATCCGTCCAACTAGTTGTAATATCGCTACGGTAAATAGCTTGAGACCCTAAACTGGGGGACGTTATTAAGGTAACTATATCTGCTGCATGTTTTTCTCGAAATCTGCTGTAGGCTCCATCAACATGCATGGGACCACCATCAGGATGGCCCGGGGGTCGTTCTAGAATTTGCTCTAGAAATTCAATTAATTCAGGCACGATTGGTCCGTTAACCCCATAAAAATGGGTTGTTTGCAGTTCACCGATAAAGGGTTCTAGCCTAACTCCCTGTTCTGGCTGTTTTTCGAACTCATGGCAGTGTCCGAGGTAAAGAAAACCCCAATCACTCTCCTGAAGTTTTTCAACTAAGGCTTCCTCGTGGCTTTTAAGGAGATTGGATATGGCCAGATCATCTTCGATCACCAGCACATTAGCCAGTCTCTCCTGGCGGGCTTTTTTGAGAATCTCCAGATGGCTAAGAAAGCAACCTCTGGCCCCAATGCTGGTGAATCCTCCAGGATGGTCGGGGCGAATAGCAGGGAAAATCTCAATTTTGCCTGGGGTCAACTCTAATCCGACTCTTTTCAATTCAGAGGTAATCCATCTACGTCGATCGGCTCGACTGGGAAGATTAACAATATAAATGCGATCAAAAAAATCTTTAATATTCATAATTTAATAGCTAGGGAAATAGGCTTGGATGCAGGTGATTAACCGAACTTATCAAAATTCCGCCACTGACCTTATGGTTGAGGCTTGACTTGGGAACTAGCCATCGTAAACTCTAGTTTTTCCTGTTCAGAAAAGGTAGTTGTTTTTAACCAATCCGCCAGGCGAATTGCCATGGCTACAATCATCAGGGTTGGATTGACATGACTGGTGGTAGGAAACACCGAACTACCGGCAATGAAAAGACCTTCGACCCCATGAACCTGCCCGTTAGGATCCACGACCCCATCTTGTGGCTGCTTAGACATGCGAGTTGTTCCAGTTGGGTGGGCTCTATCAATAAAATTAGAGCGCCAGTCTCCATCTTGATTGAGCCAGTCGGCAAGTTTAAGCTGGGGCAAGTTAAGGCGATCAAACTCCTGTGCAATCAGATGGGCTAATCTGGAAACTGTACGTCTTTCAAGATCACTGATCTTCCAGTTGATTTTGGAGATTGGCATGCCTAAGAGATCCTTTTGATCCGAGAGGGTAACCCGGCTCTCAGGATCGGGAGGCTGTTCGACTAATGAGTATAGGAGCATCTCGTCAACCTTGGAAATAGGGGATTGACCTTGGATCAAAAAGCGATAGAGTCCAGATAAAACAAAGGGGAGATGGCGCAGAATATTTAATATATCCAGGTAAGCTGATCTGGTTAACTTCTTTTGCCTCAAGACTGTCTTTAAACGTTTGAATGAATCCCAGGGATTATTCTGTGCTGCAACCTCTATTAAAAAGGCTGCAGCATTTAAGAGTTGTTCTTTTTCCTGCAATTCTGGAGCCAGAGCAATTCCATGCTGGTAAACGTTATAATCATTAGCACTCTTCAGAAAATAGCTTCCGAATCGTCTTGATATTATCTGAGATTTTTTAGGATTAAAGGTGCCTAAAAGGCTACCAGGATGATCCATCAAAAAACGTCCTACCATATCATTTGTATTGCCAACTCCATTTTTAAAATACGGTTAGAAGCAAGAAGTAGTCGAGCATTTTCTACGCCGCCACAACATAGAATGACTACTTTAGCTCTGATTAAAGACACCCGTTTGTCTAGAGTACTAATCTCAACGGATTCCAGTTTAGTGCCCTGCTCATCTGTATTTAAATGAGTTACATTAGCATGCAGTAGAACATTGACATTAGTGGCGTCTTTAATTAGATAGGGCCCAAATCGCATAGGCTGTCTATCTTGCTTAGAAACTTTACTGTATTGCCAGAACTGAGATTTGAGTGATTTTGAATTAAATTTATAGGGTGAAGGAATCTTAAAAATTCTCCACAGTCTTTCATCATAGCAACTAGAGCCAAGTCTCAGATTCTCTCTAGCCCGGTCTAAGTAGTCTTCTAGATTGGACGGTTGAATAGGCCAACCAGAGTGAGGTATCCAATCCCGCTTTTGAAAGTCAATGGCATTGAAGGGAGCGCATTTTCCTGTCCAGGTATGGGAAGTTCCCCCGAAAATACGGTTACGAACCTGATCTTGTTGAATATATCGAGATGCCCCTACATTTTCAATATCATATAGAGATTGGGTATCAGCTTCCTCTTCCCGCCCTCCGCTTTCTACAACTAATACGTTAATCTTTGTCCCAATAAACTCTTTTGCAATCGACAATCCGGCAGGTCCACTGCCAATAATGCAAAGATTTGCCTGAAAAAATGAACCATTTTTGAAGTCACGTAAGTCGTTAAAGTTCAATTTAGTCTACTCCTGAAAATAATCTGCTCACTTATAAATACAATTGATTTATGCTAATGAGGAATCTTGAATCAGAATGGATAGGATGGTAACAAAGACTTGGATGGGTACAGCGCTTCTGGAAGTTTAGCTAGACTCTATAAATAGTCAGAGACGGTCAGTTGAAATTAACAATGATTAAAAATTCAATTAGTTTTATCGGTTCACTATTTACCTCTAAGCCAAATTAATATAGCTAACCGTAGCTCTGTGCCCTCTCTCCGGCTGTTTTCCCAGAGGTCGTAGACTGCCTCCTCTAGGGTGTGGCAGACTTTAGAGTTGAAGGGAAGCGAAGTTTACTAGTAAGCTATGAGTCTTTATATAAATTCAATATAAATTTTAAAAGGTTATATCATTACATTTTCCCTATTCTCTCTCTATAACTTTACCTGAGAATCAGGACTTTTTCCCTGCTCTTGGTAAAGACTGGGCAAAGCTTGTTGGAGAATTGTTTAAGTTAAGACAAGGCCAAGGGTCAGGCAGGAATTAGCTGCTTATTAGCTTTTTTCCATGCGCACCAGATACCATTGCAGCCTGGCACCCGACTCCAGGGTGAATTCACAGGCGGTGTCGCGCAAGTGCCTGGCCTGCTCGATAACGGAGGACCGCCGTTGTAAGTCGGGGGTCAGGGCACCCTGGTAATCAATCAGTAGGGTGGTCAGGCGATTTAATAACTCCTGGGGAGAAACAAACTCCTCCGGCTGTCCAGGGGTCAGCAGCACATAGGTGTCTCCCTGGTACATAATTGCGTCAGGCATGGGGCACTCCGTTAACTTCTGTAGGGAAATGACGATTTCCCATGGATCCAATGATAATATGAATGCAATTATGCCTGAATCCCGACCGACTTACCGGGGTTTAAATGCTCCCTAAAACTCTGGTTTTTGGCGGTAGAGGGACCACAGGTAGTCTCTTGCTCTTGTATATGGTAGAACGTCTTGCTGCTATGGTTCAAACTCCTCTGAAGTCTCCCCATCCTGCCTCTGAACCTGGTGAACAAAAACGCTCAAAGGTTGAAACGATTAAAGAAAATAGTCACTTTCTACGGGAACCTTTGGCTAGTGAGCTGCTTACAGATACGACCTATTTTTCCGAGTCGGCGGTTCAAATTTTGAAGTTCCACGGTTCTTACCAACAAGATAATCGGGACAACCGCACTCGGGGAGAGGAAAAGCAATACCAGATGATGCTTCGTACCCGTAATCCCGGCGGCTTTATTCCTCCAGAGCTTTACCTTACCCTCGATCGCCTGGCGGATCAGTACGGTAACCATACCCTACGGGCTACAACTCGGCAGGGATTTCAACTCCATGGCATTCTCAAGAAAGACCTGAAGGCAACTATCGGTGCTATCGTGCGTAGTCTGGGCTCTACCCTGGGAGCCTGTGGTGATCTGAACCGCAATATTATGGCTCCACCGGCTCCCTTTAAAGACCGACCTCAGTACCAAATAGCCCAGGACTACGCTAACCGTATCGCTGATTTATTGCGGCCCCAAACCGGAGCCTACTATGAGATCTGGCTGGACGGGGAAAAGTTTCTTTCGGTTGAAGAACATCCCGATGTGGTGGCGGCTCGACAGCACCATGGTAACGGCACCCTGATTGCCAATAACGAGGAACCAATCTACGGCACCTACTACATGCCCCGCAAGTTTAAGTGCGCCGTTACCGTGCCTGGAGATAACTCTATCGATGCCTATACCCAGGATGTGACCCTGGTGGTGATTTGCGATCGGGCTGGCAAACTGAAGGGATTTAACGTGTTGGCTGGTGGCGGTTTGGGGCGTACCCATAACAAGGAGGAAACCTTTGCCCGGGTCGCCGACGAAATTGGCTATGTCGATAAGGACGATGTTTTTAACCTGGTTAAGGCGATCGTGGCCACCCAACGGGACTACGGAGATCGCTACAATCGCCGCCATGCCCGCATGAAGTACCTGATCCACGATTGGGGTGTAGCTCGCTTTCGCCAACAGGTTGAAACTTACCTGGGCAAGCCCCTTAAGCCCTTTAAAAAACTACCGAAATGGACATTCTACGACTATCTGGGCTGGCATGAGCAGGGAGACGGGCACTGGTTTGTTGGTATTGCCATCGCCAACGGTCGAGTTCTGGACCGCGATGGGTTACAACTTAAAACCGCCCTCAGGGAAATTGTGGAAAGATTCCAGCTATCTATGCGGGTTACCCCTAACCAGAGTGTACTTTTCTATGACATTCAACCTCACGATAGGGCCGCCATAGGGGAAATTCTAACTCGTTACGGGATTCAAAAAGAGACTGAGATCGATCCTTTGGTCCGCTATGCTATGGCCTGTCCGGCTCTTCCCCTCTGTGGTTTGGCTATTACGGAATCGGAGCGAATCATGCCTACGATTCTCGATCGCCTGCGTAGCCTGTTAACTCGGTTGGGCTTACAAGATGAACATTTTGTAGTGCGGATGACGGGTTGCCCCAATGGCTGCGCCCGCCCCTATATGGCGGAGTTGGGCTTTGTGGGCAGTGCCCCTGAGGCTTACCAGCTTTGGTTGGGAGGTTCACCCCACCAAACTCGTTTAGCCCGGCCCTATCTGGAACGGATGGCCGACGGAGCCATGGAAACTACCCTGGAACCCCTGTTTATCTTTTTCCGGGACGGTCGCAAAGCTGGTGAAAGCTTTGGAGACTTTTGCGATCGGGTGGGCTTTGAGGCTCTGCGTCAGTTTGCCACCACCTATGACCCTGAACGTTACCTGCCCAGCCATACCCGAGAAGGACGTCATCGTCTGAGTATTTCCCATGACTTATTCATGACTTTGCAGGCTACCGCCGACCAAGAAGGTCGATCCCTGGGGCAAGTTATGGCCGATGCCCTGGCGGCTTACCTCCAACAGGCTGACCAGGTCAACGACTGATTTCTACAGGCGTCATCGGCGTCAATATACCTCACCCTTACCTCTCTTTGGAAGGGTCAGGTATGTTGACGCCACCTGGTACTAGGTTGATGGCTTAGTTCCTGGCTCACTGGAGGGCTGGCTAGTCTTTGACCGGGTAGATTTAGCCCTAGGGGTTTTTTCTGCCCCTGCTGCCTTATTGGTCGCCGTGGCTTTCTTACTGGTGGCCGCCGTCTTTTTGCTAGCAGCTGCCGTCTTTGTAGTCCGTTGGGACGCCTTGGCGGTAGCCTCCTCCTGTTTCTTAGAACGGCTACTCCGGGTCTTGGAGGTTTTTGTGCCCTTGGTGCTAGCTTTGGCCTTCAACCAGCCCAGGGCCTGCTCCAGGGTAATATGCTCGATAACTACGCCCTCTGGCACCGAGGCGTTGACCTTGCCATGTTTAACGTAGAGGCCATAGGGGCCATTAAATACCCCGATTTGCTCCTGGTCTTCGGGATGGGGACCCAGATCCTTAAGAGATTCCACCTTCTTGCGACCGCGTCCAGTCTTAGGCTGGTCTAGTAACTCCAGAGCTCGCTCCAGGGTAATAGTGAGGACATCATCCTCTGCCTTAATAGAGCGATAATCTCGCCCTTCCTTGCCCTGATCGTGAACAATGTAGGGCCCAAACCTACCCTGGCTCGCCTTGATGGGGGCTCCGGTTTGGGGATGTGGCCCCAGATGACGCGGTAGGGCTAATAACCCTACCGCCAAATTTAGGGTGACCTGGGTAGGATCCAGCCCCTTGGGCAAGGAGGCTCGCTTGGGATTAGGGGTTTCGTCGCTGCTATCCCCTAGTTGCACGTAGGGACCGTAGGGACCAATACGTAGATAAATTGGTTCGCCTGTATCGGGATGAAGGCCTACTTTATCGGGACCCTCAACCTTTTGCTTGATAATACGCTCGATTTGATCATCGTCTAGGTCAGCAGGAGGTACATCTGGAGGAATTGAAGCCCGGACAGATTCACCCTCGTTATCTAGCTCAATGTAAGGACCGTAACGGCCAATGCGAACCCTGGCAGCAAGATCATTAAGAAAAACAGTACGGGCTATCGTAGCATCAATCTGGGTTTCTCGAGCCTGGACCTGGTGTTCCAGACCCTGGTCGCCAGTATAAAAGGATTTCAGGTAAGGTAGCCAATCCGCCTCGCCGGTAGAAATATCGTCCAGGGTTTGCTCCATACGGGCCGTAAAGTGAACGTCTACCAAATCGGGAAAATTCTGTTCCAGTAAGGTGGTGACAGCAAAGGCCGTAAAGGTGGGAATCAGGCTATTGCTCACTAGTCGGACATAACCGCGATCAATAATGGTGCCAATCACTGTGGCGTAGGTACTGGGACGGCCAATTCCTTCACTTTCTAACACCTTCACCAGAGTAGCTTCGGTGTAGCGGGCCGGTGGCTGGGTTTCATGGCCGATCGCCTCCAGGTTAGAACAGCTCACCCCATCTCCCGTACGTAGGGGGGAGTAAAATCTCCTGGTCTTCAATAGCTGCCTCTGGATCATCCGATCCTTCTACGTAGGCCCGGAAAAAACCAGGAAAATCAATTCGTTTGCCGGTAGCTCGAAATATGGCCGTTTCAACTTCAATTGAAGCGGTGATATGGGTTTGTCGAGCCTCAGCCATTTGGCTGGCGATGGTCCGCTTCCAAATTAGATCGTATAGGGCCGCTTCCCGTCCGCTCAGGCCAGTTTCATTGGGGCTTCTAAAGGTACTGCCAGCCGGTCGAATAGCCTCATGGGCCTCCTGAGCTCCCTTTGCCTTAGTGGCATACTGGCGAGGCTTGGGGCTCAGGTAGGACTGACCATAGCGCGTCTCAACACAGGACCGGGCTGCCTCGATCGCCTGCTGGGAAAGATGTACGGAATCGGTCCGCATATAGGTAATGTAGCCCTGTTCATAAAGATTTTGGGCCACTCGCATGGTGTCACGGGCCGACAGGCGCAATTTACGGTTAGCCTCTTGCTGCAGGGTTGAGGTGGTGAAGGGGGGGCTGGCTTTCGAGTCGAGGGTCGTTCCTCCAGATTACTAACGGTCCAGACTCCAGTCTGTAGGCGGGTTTGTAGTTCCCGTGCCTGGATCTCATCCAGCAAAACGACACGGCGACCCTCCACAATCTGGCCAGTGGCTTCGTCAAAGTCGCTGCCAGTGGCCAGACGAGTTCCTTCCAGGCTATGGAGCCGGGCTTCAAAGCTAGCTTTTTCCTTGAGAAGAGTGGCCTTAAGGTCCCAATAGTCTCCCTTACGAAAAGCCCGCCTTTCCTTTTCCCGGTTGACGACTAATTTCACCGCTACAGACTGAACCCTACCGGCAGAAAGCCCTCCAGCGATTTTCTTCCATAACAGGGGAGAGAGGGTGTATCCCACTAGCCGGTCTAAAATCCGTCGGGTTTCCTGAGCGTGAACCAGTTGATTGTCAATATCACGGCAATTTTCTAAAGCGGCATGGATGGCTTCCTCCGTAATTTCGTGGAAAACCATACGCTTGGTGGGCACCTTAGGGTTTAATACCTGCATCAGGTGCCAGCTAATACTTTCCCCCTCCCGGTCTTCGTCCGTGGCCAGAACCAGTTCGTCGGCCTGTTTAAGGGCATCCTTCAAGGTTTTTACAATCTTTTTCTTGTCCCCCGGAATTACGTACAAAGGGGCAAAATCAGCCTCTGGGTTAACCCCAAGTTGGGCCCACTTCTCGCCTTTAACGCTGGCGGGAATTTCGCTAGCGGAGCGGGGTAAATCTCGCACATGACCCATGGAGGCCTCTACCCGATAACCACTCGGCAGGTAATTGCGAATGGTTTTAGCTTTAGTGGGGGATTCAACAATAACAAGGGTTGACATAGGACTGGTGAGAGGTTTCTGGGCCGTATTTCAAAAAAGAGTAGGTCTTTCCTTTCCAGAGTACTAATCAATTTACCGCACCGGTAGGACTCGTCAACCTCAGAGGGGTTGAAAAAACTGATCATGGTCCAGATCGAGGAGATTCTCAAATATTTTTAATGTTTTTTAGGCGGTTGATAAAGGGCGACTGACAAAAGTTCACGACCTTCTCCCACTTTCCCTCCCACCCCTTGTGGGCGAAGGATTGGGGTGTAGAGGCGAAGCCGCTTTTCTGGGGGTGGATAGTGGGTGTTTTACCGGTCAACCAGCCATTACCCTTTTCAAACCGGCTCTCAAGCGTTAGGATTCGTGTTATTGCCTATAGTGGAATGATTGAGGGGATACCCCTATGGATTTTGCAAGCCTTGGATCCCAATTTAATGCTGGTACTATCTGGCCAGAGGCCGTTTTAATTCTCACCATTCTGGTAATTCTGGTGGGAGATATTATCCAGGGCCGGTCTTCCTCAGCCTGGACGCCCTACGCCGCGATCGCTGGCTGTCTGGCGACGGTAGTGACTCTGGCCTGGCAGTGGAATCAGGTGGATACGATGGGCTTCTTGGGAGCCTTTAACGCCGATCGCCTCAGCATTGTATTTAGAGGCATCATCGCGCTCTCTGCCGCCGTTACCGTACCTATGGCTATTCGTTACATTGAGCAATCGGGTACGGCCCTGGCGGAATTTTTAGTGATTTTATTAACCGCTACCCTGGGGGTATGTTTCTCTCTGGGGCCAGTGAGTTGGTCATGATTTTTGTAGCCCTGGAAACCCTCAGTATTTCTTCCTACCTGCTGACTGGGTACATGAAGCGGGACCCTCGCTCCAACGAAGCGGCCCTTAAGTATTTGCTAATTGGTGCCGCCAGTTCAGCCATTTTTCTCTACGGATCTTCGCTACTTTACGGTCTGTCGGGAGGCCAAACCCGACTCTCAGATATTGCTGATCATTTAGCTAGTCAGGGGGACCAGGCGGCCATTGGCTTGGTGATATCTCTGGTATTTGTGATTGCGGGTATTGCCTTTAAAATTGCAGCGGTACCCTTTCATCAGTGGACTCCCGACGTTTACGAGGGGTCTCCTACCCCCGTAGTTGCCTTTCTTTCTGTAGGTTCTAAAACCGCTGGTTTTGCCCTGGCCATTCGCCTTTTGGTGACGGCTTTTCCCCTGGTGTCAGAGCAATGGCACTTTGTATTTACGGCCCTGGCTATTCTCAGTATGGTGTTGGGCAACGTGGTAGCTCTAGCCCAAACCAGTATGAAACGGCTACTGGCCTACTCCTCCATTGGTCAGGCTGGTTTTCTGATGATTGGTCTGGTGGTAGGTACGGATGCCGGCTATGCCAGTATGATTTACTATCTGCTGGTTTATTTATTTATGAACCTGGGGGCCTTTACCTGTGTGATTCTCTTTGCCCTGCGTACCGGTACAGACCAGATTAGTGAATATAGTGGCTTGTATCAGAAGGATCCTCTTCTGACCTTAGGGTTAAGTATTTGCCTGTTATCCCTGGGGGAATTCCACCTCTAGCTGGTTTCTTTGGGAAAATCTACATTTTTTGGGCCGGTTGGCAGGCAGGAGCCTACGGATTGGTGCTGGTGGGGCTGGTAACCAGCGTCATTTCTATTTACTACTACATTCGAGTCATTAAGATGATGGTAGTTAAAGAGCCCCAGGACATGTCCGAAGTGGTGAAAAACTATCCCCCTATCCGCTGGGATTTACCAGGACTGCGTCCTATGCAGGTCAGCCTGATTTTGATGCTGGTGGCTACCTCTCTAGCAGGGATTATCTCTAATCCTCTGTTTACCCTGGCAAATCAGGCGGTAACCCAGACCCCTATGCTACAGAACCATTCCACCTTAAAAACCGCTATGGTGAGCCCGCCTTCATCCCTGATAACCAGGTAGGGTGCCTCTAGTCTCTTACCCCAGATGCTAGGACATCTGGGGTTTCAATCTATATCACCAGGGCTAAAACCCCAAATCACTACGGGCGGCTTCAGCGGCCTTAAAAACTATTTCATCGGCGGCTTCTCCCCAGCTGGCGCTACCAACCTGGCGATAAAAGTTACTGTCATAGGGGCGAGTTCGCACCACCACCGGCATCGGCACAGCATGACCTAACACCAGGGCCTGTTGCTTGGAGTCCAGCTTGGCCAGCACTGATCGCAGATGATAGCCGCCAGAAACACCGGTAAAAATAGCATCAATATCCTTTTCGTCGTTGAGTAGGGCGGTGATACGGGTGCCAATTTGAGACATCACCTCGTTATCAATACCGGAGGGGCGCTGATCCACCACCAGCAGGGTGACAAAGTACTTGCGCATTTCCCGGGCGATGGTACCAAAAATGGTTTGCCGAGCAGTAGCCGGGTCAAGAAAGCGGTGCGCCTCTTCGATGGTAATCATCAACTGGCGGGGGCGGTCTAGGGGATTCTTGGTTTGCAAAAAGCGATCGGCCTTGTGAACATAGCTGGCGTGAATGCGGCGAGCAATGATGTTAGTGGCCAACATATAGGCCAGCATGGTGGACTGGGAGCCAAACTCAACTACTACATGTTTGCCCTCCTCCAGGGCGGTCAGGATTTTGGCCACGTAGTTGGTCTTACCGGTGGGACGCAGGTACTTTAAATCCGTCAATCGGGTGAGTTTCCGTTGTAGCGCCATAATTGAGGACTTACTACCCATTTTGGTCTCGCAAAACTCTTGAATCTCTTCGTTATTGAGGCTCAGCAGACGATTAATCCAGCTCTTACCAAACTCATTGCGGAGAATGATGGCATTCTCCAGGCTGGCTTCGGAAAGATTGAGCTCTCCTCGCACCAGGGCCAAATCTTCTACTTCAATCTGATCGAAGCTGATGAACAGCTCTTGACTATCGCTTACCCCTCGCCGCTGGGTAGATTCAGGGTCGAGACTAAAAATTTCAACTTGCCCTGGGAATAACTGCCGTAAGCCCTTAACGGTACTGAAGTGCTTGCCCTCCTGGACCGCTTCCCAGCCATACTCGGAGTGCATGTCGAAAATTAAATTTACCGCCGCCTGGCGCTGAATTGTACCCGCCAGTAGGAGTCGGGTCAGGAAGGATTTACCCGTGCCGGATTTACCGAAAATACCATTACTGCGTTCTACAAATCGGTCCAGATCGAGACAGACTGGCACCTCCATGTCAATGGGCTGACCCATGGCAAAGTTGCGCCGATGGGGATCGTCTTCCCAACCAAAAATTATCCGGAAGTCGCGATCGCTGGCTTCGTAGACCTGACTAAAGTGGGCTGGAATGGTTTTTACCGGCAGCAGTTCTACCTCCGCACTACTCTGCACCTGTAGGGCCCCATAGCGGCTGGATCGGTCCGAGTCTTTGACCCCGGGGGACTGACCTGTAGGCTCCAGGTTTTCAGTAAACATCAGCATGGGAATCAGGCTGATGGTGCCGTAGGTACCAGTCCCCGCCAGTACCTCCTGAAGGAACTGATTTTCTGGCTCGGGTGGATGGACCAGCAGGCGGGCGCTACCGGTGCCCAGGGCGACATCTGTGAGCATGCAAAAAAATTGCGATCGCCGCCCCTGCACCACCAGAAATTTGCCGACCCGCATCTCTTCAACCGAAACATCAGCGTGGAGACGAACTTCCAAGCCCTGACTGAGGGACCCCTGCACTACGGAGCCCAGAGGTTGCTTGTTGACCATAGTGAACCTGTCTGGTGAACCTGTCTGGTGGAAACAGGGCCCGTTAAGGGCCTGGTAGGGACTGCTAAGAAAGTAGCCTGGATGCAGTCACGATACAGGGTTATCCTAGCTTAGTTTGATAACTTTTCAATACATTTGTGCTATTCCAGAACCATATAAAAAAGAGGAGTAAAGTCTTCGCCTTACTCCTCTTCAATTTGGTGAGGATAATTGAATGCTGATGGGCGATCGCCAAAGGTTTCTAGAGTAGACCCGTATTGGCACCCTGCCGACCGGTGGCCAGTTGCACCTTAACGATCTTGCCACCCATCTTTTGAATCCGCTGCTGTTCCTTAAACCAATTGTCGTAGGGTACCAGCTTGGTAAAGAAGGTATTTTGCAACTCCCGTTGGGTGCGAATTCGAGTTTGACTGGGAACACAGGCCGTAATCTTAAACATGCGCATGGCTAACCGATCTCCTAAGGTCTTACTAAAATTAGATCAGGCTTGGGGTGAATGGGAGCAACGACCCAGGTGCCCTAAATCTGCTGAAAAACCAGAGTCTAAAGCCAATGTAGGGGACATCGGGCAGACACTCCAGCCAACCCATTGTCCTGAACACTCGCTCCTGACTCTGGCTCAGGGTTGCCCTAACCATCAGGCCAGGGCGATCGGACTTGATTAGCTCAAGCCGGAGCTGATGTAATCAAAGTATACGCCCATTTCCTTGCCAGCGTCGGCACCCACCAGGCTGGCGGTGACTTCCTTCATGGCTTGAATGGCGCTAACGGTAGAACCGATGGGAACACCCAGAGAGTTGTAGGTTTCCTTCAGGCCATTCAGCACCCGTTCGTCCAGAATGGAGGGGTCGCCAGCCAACATGGCGTAGGTGGAGTAGCGCAGATAATAGTCCAGGTCACGAATACAAGCCGCATAGCGACGGGTGGTGTACATGTTGCCACCGGGACGGGTAACGTCAGAGTACAGCAGGGACTTGGCTACTGCTTCCTTAACGATTTCAGCGGCATTGGCGCTAATGGTGGTAGCGGCTCGTACCCGCAGTTCACCGGTTTGGAAGTAGGCTTTTAGCTTATTGAGGGCGGAACCATCCAGGTACTTGCCCTGCACATCGGAAGAATTAATAACAGAGGTAATGGCATCTTGCATGGTGAAGCTTCCTTAAAACTGACGTAATCTCAACAACGAATTGACGAAATAGGGTAGCCCCAGCTACTGCATGGCGCCAACCACATAGTCGAAGTAAGAGGCTGCTTCAGCCGCATCTTCACTGGACAGCAGGGAGGTGGCGACCCCCTTCATGGAGCGCACGGCTTCTGCTACGGCGGGAATGGGAGTACCCAGAGAGTTGTACATTTCCCGTACACCCACCAGACCAATTTCTTCAATGGGGGTGACATCGCCGGAAACCACACCGTAGGTGATCAGGCGCAGGTAATAGTCCATGTCCCGCAGGCAGGTGGCGGTCATTTCTTCACCGTAGGCGTTACCACCGGGAGACACAATGTCAGGGCGCTTTTGAAACAGCTGGTTGCCGGCTTCCTTGACGATGCGTTCGCGAGACTCGGTCAACACCTGGGCAATGCGCAGACGACGATCACCGGAGCTAACAAAGCCCTTGATCCGATCTAGTTCGCCGGGGCTCAGGTAACGAGCCTCAGCATCTGCATTCACGATTGACTTCGTGACAATACTCATTGATGGATTCCTCCGAAAAAGATATAACCAGACATCTGTGAAACTGGCATTGATGGGGTAATAGCCTGGAGTCTGAGAAGGCTAACCTAACTGCGGGTGATAACACCCGGGCAGTTCAACTCCGATTAGCTTAGGCTCATGACTCGACGCCCTTCCCGATTTATTGTCCAGTATCGCGATCGCCTTCTTAAAAGCGTTGAAATATTTTGTAATAGTCTCCCGTCAGTTTCTCGGTGGCTCGTTCAGAAGGCGTTTGAAGGATTCAGGCGAGAAAGGGATCTGACTTACTATTTCGCCGCAAGACTGTAGGCCCAACCGCCGGCGTAGATTCTTCTGCGCTGGCGGTTGGATTACTCTAACTACGACGGTAGGGCACGCCCTGGTCGCCAAAGTAGCGCCGGTACTCCGCCGATACCTGCATGGCTACCACCACCGCCATCCATCCCTGGGTTGTGGCCATGGTCAGATAGGAAGCATGGTCCGCCGTGCCTTCCAAATCTCGTCCCAATAACTGCCGACCAAGAATACCTACCAATTTAGATAAGGGATAGGCGTTAACAAATCGTTGCTGGTAAGCCGACGTTGCCATCAGCTCGGCGATAAATTCCCTGACCGTTAACCTTCCCTGGCCCAGCTCCTGTTCGGCGGCCGGTAGACGCCAGGCTGGGTCTACCAAATCAGGGTCAGCCACCATGATTTGGGCATAAATTGCCCCTAGCACCGTCTGCTTCTGCTCCTCCCCAGCGTCCGACTGCCAGCGATAGATTCGACTGGCGGGAGACACCTCCGGCCCTGGCCAGTCCTGCGAGGTGCGGCCAAGACTACCAACTAGAGCACTGGTGGTTTCAGCTTGAACAGTGACGGCTTCCGCCAACAGGGGCAGGTTAGCCACATCAATGGCGGATTGAGCCGGGATAAAACTGGGTACCACCAGGTCTCGAGTTTGCTTGGTAAGGCGGTTATAAAGCTTCTCTGTATTGGGGAAGTTAGCCGCCGGTAGGGTGGGGAAACGCCGGTAGGGCACTGTGTCCTCACCGAAGTTTTCAGCGTACTCAGGAGTAGCCAGCAGGGCCCGAATAAAGCCACGGATGCCTTCGCTAGCCAGGATCTGGTTGTACTTGCGAATTTCTCCCTGATTCAGGGGAGCCCGACCTAAAAAGTGTTTGGTGCCGTACTCAATCACCTGAGTGTTGGGATAGGGAGCGTAGAACTCCTTCACATAAAGACTGGAGCAGCCGACGGCTTCAATGAACTCCTTCAAGGTAATTTCCCCATTACCCAGTTTACTTTCCAGGGCGGTGAATTCACTTTTAACGACGTAGGGAGCGATATCCCGCTCGAAAATCTGCCGGTAGGCAGCGGCGGTCACCAGGGTCAGGTTAGGCTTATCCGCCAGGGAAGTAAGCTTAAATACCTTAGTCTGTTGACGTTGAGGACTAACCCCCTGACCAATCCGTTGCCGCACCTCGGGAATGGACCGTTCAGGGCCAACACTACCCAGTTGCACAAAGCGAGGCGGAGTAGTGTCGGTAACCGGTGTCAATCCTTTCTCGGCCAGGGTGCCAGCCCTTAGACTGCGGAGGGCTAACCCCTTGGGAGTGAGGTAACGTTCGTAGGGTACGGTATCTTCCCCAAAGGCTTCGTTATATTCCTGACTGTCCAGAATGGCATCAACCAGGGCGTAGAAGCCTTGCTTGGCGCAGATATCAAAGTAGCGATTGGTTTCGTTACGTCCATAGGTAGGACGCCCCAGTAGCCGTCGGTGGATATATTCTACGGCCTTCATGATGTACAGAGAAGACCAGTAGGTTTTGCGGAAGGCTTCGGACTTGGCGATCGCCCGAATAAAATCCTTCACCGCAATCTCACCGTTTTCCAGCTTGATTTCCGCCACCTGCGATCGCTGGCCGGAATAGACCTCCCGCCCAAACACCTGCCGATAGGCTGCCTTGATTACAGCCTGGGTAGAGCTCTCAGAGTAGCGCACACTGGCCCGGGTGTTACCGGTGGCGGGCACCTGATCCAGCTTAAATACTTTGGCTCCCAGGGATCCAGGCTTTTGTCCCCGAGCGGCTGGATTACTCAATTGGTTATTAATCCCCGGGCCGCGGTGAATTAAAATGCGGCGGGTATCCTTATTAAAGAAGGCGGGGGTAGCGCTGGGGTTGCGGGTTTCTTTGGGGAAGATTGCCCCGAATTGAATTTCTAGAGGGTCATTACCCGAGCCGTAGGGATGCTGATCGGGCAGGGGCTGCTCGTAGGCGGCAAACAGGGTAATGAACTGGGGTGTCTTGCGGAAAGGAGCACTGTAGTTAAACAGGTCAAACTGGGGTCCCCAGTTACGGCACTCTTGGGCTTCCTGCCCCAGACCCCGCAGATAGGGCACGGTTTCTTCCCAAAATAGTCACCGTATTCTTTAGAATCTACCAGGGCATCCACCAGGGCGGCCAGACCACCACTAGATACTATGGAAAAATAGTTCCGCACTTCTTCTCGGGAACTGGGGGCACGGCCTAGAATATGGCGGAAAGCCAGTTCCAGGGCGCGACTATTGATGTAGCGGTCGAAGAAGTTTTTGCGGTAGAGAGGACTTTTACAGAGACGACGGATAAACTCCTTCATGGAGATTTCGCCGTTCTTCACCTTCGACTCCAGATCGGATACGGAAAGGGAGTAGGCCCGGGTAATATCCCGTTCAAACACCTGGCGATAGGCCGCTTTGATCACATCGTTTTTCTCTACCGCCGACAGACCGGGTTTCATAGCGTATTTGGGTCGCCGTTCTGCCGCGTTGTAGTAAATCTGCGGTAAGCTCAGCCCCTGCAAATCAGAGGAGGGGCGTTGGCGTAGTTTATCCGAAGGGGTAGGAGCCTTAAACTCGCTCAGCAGCACACCAAAGTACTGGGCGACAATCTCCCGAGCTTCAGGGTCGCTGTTGACATAGCGGAGGGCCGCCTGCTGCATGGTTTGAATAGCCACAATGGTGGCTGCAGAGGAGCATACCCGCTCAATGATTTCCCGCAGTCCGCGCACGTTCACCGCAATAATGTTAGGGTCGCCCGCCACGATAGCGTAGGTGACATAGCGCAGAAACCAGCTCAAATCCCGCAGGGATTTCTTCATGTTGCTGGCCCCGTAACGGGATACGTTGATGGGACGGAACCCTGGGGGAATAGGCCCAGAGGGTGTAGAACTAAACAGGCCACTAAAGAATCCCCCTCCCCCACTACTCTCAATAAAGGTAGCGGTGCCCAGTTTGGCGGCCTCCTGATCATCCAGGACGGTACCCGCTCTGGTTTTTTCCAGGGGAGTCTCATCTGCTGGACGTTCCAGGTAGGCCAGGGGCGAACCCCCAGTAAAGATGCGGTTGGCCGCCTGGGAGACGATTAACTCTGAATAACGAGTCAGAGTTTCAGCAATTAGTACTCGTTTAAGGCCGGAGTTGAAAAAGCTGGACAGTTCTTCCAGCTCACCACGGGCCATATAGCGGTCTTGTTGCTCGGCCTGGGAAATGGTTGCGACCGGCAGGGTTTGGTAGAGTTGGGGCCGCGCCAGGACACTGCCACCACTTGCTTTAACACTCATGCGTATTCAAAGGCTCCCTATGCGGACTATCAGTGCATTAAAAATTAAACAAACCTGAATTCAGAGTAAACCGTTTCAGAACCGCAATCCGGTTTGTTAAAAACTGTGTCGCATTCTTTTCCAAGAATGTCTTCGGCCATCATAGAAAATGGCCAGGTCCTTACCCGCAGGGCGATAGCTTTTGCCATGGTGCTCAGGCACCTGGCTTTTGACCGGCCCAACCTTAATTATGGTGAGAAGTAACCTATGGATAATCTGCCCCCTAACCAGGTTCAGCAGGTGACGGCGGCGGTGGCCCACCTCTATAACACCTATCCCTTTCCTCCCGAACCACTCCTGGACGAACCACCACCGGGATATAACTGGCGCTGGTATTGGCCCACAGTCCATAGTTTCTGTACTGGGGCTAAACCGGCGAATAACCAGGTGCGAGTGCTGGATGCGGGCTGTGGCACGGGGGTTAGTACCGAGTACCTGGCCCACCTTAACCCCGAGGCTACGGTACTGGGTATTGATCTAAGCCAGCAGGCTCTGGCCACAGCGACGGAGCGTTGTCGGCGATCCCAGGCCACCAACGCCACTTTTCACCAACTTAGTCTTTATGATGTGGACCAAATTCCAGGTCAGTTTGAGTGGATTAACTGCGTTGGGGTACTCCACCACCTACCCGACCCCCTGGCTGGCCTCCAGGCCCTGGCTGGCAAACTGGCTCCCGGTGGTTTAATCCATTTATTTGTCTATGCTGCCATCGGTCGTTGGGAAATCTCCCTAATGCAGCGCGCCATTGGTCTGGTTCAGGGCGATCGCCGCGGTGACTACCGGGATGGAGTGCAGGTGGGTCGTCAGATCTTTGCCTGCTTGCCAGAGGGAAATCGCCTGAAACGGCGAGAACAGGAACGCTGGTCCCTGGAAAACCAACGAGATGAATGTTTTGCCGATATGTATGTTCATCCCCAGGAGGTGGACTACACCATTGATAGCTTGTTTGAGTTGATCCAGGCTTCGGGGCTGGAGTTTGTGGGCTTCTCAAACCCGGCGGTATGGCGGTTGGAGCGGTTGTTGGCCAACGATCCAGAATTACTGCAGCGCACTCAGGCCCTTGACGGCCAGGATCGCTATCGACTGGTGGAGCTACTAGACCCGGAAATTACCCACTTTGAGTGGTTTTTAGCTAAGCCTCCCCGTACTCACCATGACTGGAGTCAGGACGAACAGTTGTTAGCGGCCCTGGTGGAGCGTAATCCCTGTATGGTGGGTTGGCCCAGTCAGAGTATTTTTGACCACAACTACGAGATTGTGTCCCTATCCACAGTGGAATTCGAGGTGCTGCAAAGCTGCGATCGCAACCAGTCTACAAGCCCTACTGTTGCCACCATCATGGCCCAAACCCAAGCTACCCTGGCGGATATTCGCCAGATGCAAGCAAAATTTCTCATACTATTACAACTTTCTCAAGCAGATGAATAACTTTAAGGGAAAAAACCGGTTTTCCCTGTGGTGGTACAGATTAAGTATTATTGCCGTGATATGATCGTTTACGGCTTGATTAATCAAGCCAGAGACACCATGGCCTAAAGGTTAGTGCTGGCGTGACCCCGACTTCTTCTGACCAAAGCGACATCATAGCCCAAGATACTGTAGCGACAGTTGAGGCAGGCATCCTTCCTCCTCCCGTAGATTCTGCTATGGGAGAATACTACCAGCTTCAGCAAAATCTTTTGCTCTGTACCCTGGCCTTCACCGGTTTCATCTTTGTTTGCGTTTGGCTAGTGTATTCCCTTCCCATTGCTCTGAATTATTTACTTGGAGCGTGCGGTGGTGTGGTTTACTTGAGAATGTTGGCTAAAAATGTTGCTGGTCTAGGACGGGGGCAACAGAAGTTAGGTAGTGGTCGCTTGGCCATTGTTGTAGGTTTGATTCTAGTCGCGACCCAGTGGCAACAGTTACAGGTAGTCCCTGTTTTTTTAGGTTTTTTGACCTATAAGGCAGCGCTGATTGCCTATACGTTGTGGACAGCGGTACTGCCTAACCAGTCTTAGTCCACCAAATATGTCACAAAGAATGGCTCATTAGCCTGGCACGGCTCTTCGGTTGGGCTCAAAAAGTGTGAATTCGTTAGCAATGGCCCTGAGTATGTCTATGTTTTATCCCTTAACTCTGGCGAAGTTGGAAGTTGGCCAGCATCTTTACTGGCAAATTGGCGGCCTGAAACTCCATGGTCAGGTTTTTTTGACCTCCTGGTTTGTGATTGGCCTATTGCTCCTGGTGTCCTTCTTAGCTAGTCGCAACATTCAGCGCATTCCCTCTGGCATCCAGAATGTAATGGAATACGCCCTGGAATTTATTCGCGACCTGGCTAAAAATCAAATCGGTGAAAAGGAATACCGACCCTGGATTCCCTTTGTTGGCACCTTGTTTCTGTTCATTTTTGTCTCTAACTGGTCTGGGGCTCTGGTTCCCTGGAAGTTAATCCATTTGCCAGCCGGAGAACTGGCGGCTCCTACCAACGATATTAATACTACCGTTGCTCTGGCTTTGCTGACTTCTCTGGCTTACTTTTATGCTGGTTTTAGCAAGCGTGGTTTAAGTTACTTTGCTAAATATATTGAACCTACGCCCATTCTTTTACCTATCAATATTTTAGAAGATTTCACCAAGCCCCTATCCCTGAGTTTCCGGCTATTTGGAAACATTCTTGCTGATGAGTTGGTGGTTGCTGTGTTGGTCTTACTGGTGCCTCTCTTCGTTCCATTGCCAGTAATGATTCTAGGGTTGTTTACCAGTGCTATTCAGGCCCTGATCTTTGCCACCCTGGCAGCTGCTTACATTGGCGAAGCCATTGAAGGGCATGGGCACGGTGGCGAAGAGCATGAGTGACCTTGCCTAGAGGCACTCAGTTTCCATCGATTGACAGGTCAGGTTCTGTTAATCGATGGGGCGACCCCAAAAGTCGCCAATTCAGAAACGCCACTTGGGCGTTGTCTATCACCTGATTCCCCTGTTGTTAATTGTCTAATCTAAATCGAGGTAAAGACATGGATCCTATTGTTGCAGGCGCTTCCGTATTGGCTGCCGCTCTAGCTGTTGGTCTGGCAGCCATTGGCCCTGGTATTGGTCAAGGTAACGCCGCTGGTCAAGCTGTAGAAGGTATTGCCCGTCAGCCCGAGGCCGAAGGTAAAATTCGCGGCACCTTGCTACTCAGCCTCGCTTTCATGGAAGCTCTAACCATTTATGGTCTGGTGGTAGCTCTGGTACTCCTTTTCGCCAACCCCTTTAGCTAAGACAGTTAAGCAGGGAGGGGATACTTTTCCTTTCCCTGCTATTAACTGATATAGCCTGGGCTCCGGCTCAGGGGCTTGAGTATGTTCGTACCTATATGATCGGGTCATAGGCCTCAGTACTGTGGAGGGGAACTAAGCGGATGGTGAGTAATTCAATCTGGTGGTTAGCGGTGGAGGCCGCTGAGGAAGCTAGTGGTGGTCTGTTTGATTTAGATGCCACGCTGCCCTTAATGGCCATACAATTTATTCTCTTAGCGGTTGTTCTGAATGCTTTGTTCTATAAGCCTTTAGGTCAGGCAATTGATGAGAGAGATGACTATATCAGAAAGAATAAGGTGGAAGCGGCAGAGCGTTTAGCCAAAGTCGAACAAACCACTAAGGCCTATCAGCAGGGGCTGGCGGATACCCGCCGTCAGGCTCAAACTGTAATTACTGAAGCTCAGGCGGCTGCTCAGAAATTGGCAGCTCAGACTTTGGCGGAGGCTCAACAACAGGCCCAAGCTCAGCGAGAACAGGTACAACAGGAACTGGACGAGCAAAAACGTCTAGCTCTTGCCTCCCTGGAACAGCAGGTGGATGGGTTAAGTCATCAAATTTTGGATAAGTTATTGAGTTCCGTGGCTTCCTGAAGATGGTTAAACTCAGGCCAGGGTATGGCCCAGCGTTATTGACGGAAAGAGAGATTTAATTATGGGTTGGTTGCTAGCCACAGAAGAGGGAGGTATTGGTCTTAATTTCGATATTCTTGAGACCAATCTCATCAATCTAGTCATTATTATTGGAGTCCTGGTTTATTTCGGCGGTAAGTTTCTGGGCAAGACCCTGTCTACCCGCAAAGCTGGTATTGAAACAGCCATTGTGGAAGCGGAACAACTTAAAAAACAAGCTGCTGCTGCCCTGGCTGAGCAGCAACAAAAGTTGGCCCAGGCTCAGGATGAGGCCAGGCGAATTTTGGCTGACGCCGAAGTTGCCGCCCAACGTTCTCGAGAAACTATTTTGGCCCAGGCGCAGGCTGATGTTGATCGTTTGCGGGCTACGGCAGCTCAGGATTTAAGCACTCAGGAAGCCAGGGTAATGCGGGAGTTACAGCAGCGAATTGCTGCTTTGGCGATCGCCCGTACCGAGGCGGAGTTGCCCCAGCGCCTCAATGATGAGTTGCAGCATAATTTAGTTGATGCCAGTATTGCCATGCTTTCAGGAGGTCAGGGATGAAAGATACCACCACGACTACCTCAATTACCATGCCCTACGCCCAGGCCTTGATTGAGGTAGCCCAGGCTAGTCAGGTGGTTGATCAGATTGGTGCGGAAGTCGGTGATCTTTTAAGTGGCCTGGAAGGCTCCCAGGATTTAAGGGAATTTTTGGCTAATCCCCTGCTTAACCCGGAGGCTAAAAAGTCCGTACTGCGCCAGGTAGTTGGAGAACAGGTAAATCCTATCCTGTTGAATTTTTTGATGGTCCTGGTGGACCGTAATCGTATTGCTTTTCTTGACTCTGCTCTACGTCAGTATCAGGCTCTTCTCAGAGATCTGAATCAAACGGTGCTGGCTGATGTCACCGCCGCCATAGAGCTATCGGATCAGCAGCGATCGCAGATCAAAGACCAGGTCATTAACTTTACTGGTGCCAGAAATGTAGAGCTATCCGTAGGCATTGATCCATCTCTGCTGGGGGGCTTAATTATTAAGGTGGGTTCTCAAGTTATTGACGCCAGTCTGCGCACCCAACTACGTCGCATTGCTATACAGTTGGCCACTGTTGCCTGATCAGGTTTTACCAGTCATCTTTTTTTGCCATCTCGTTTTCTTGTGTAGGTTTACCAGAGCAAATCCTATGGTTAGTATCAGACCCGACGAAATTAGCAGCATTATTAAGCAGCAGATTGAGCAGTACAACCAGCAAGTTAAGGTATCCAACGTGGGTACCGTGCTTCAGGTAGGTGATGGTATTGCTCGGATCTATGGCCTGGAAAATGTCATGGCCAGTGAACTGCTGGAGTTTGAAGACGGCACCGTGGGCATTGCCCTCAACCTGGAGGAAGATAACGTCGGGGCGGTACTCATGGGGGACGGCATCAACGTCCGCGAAGGTAGCCCCGTTTCTACCACCGGCAAAATTGCTTCAGTGCCAGTGGGAGACGCCATGCTGGGCCGGGTGGTGGATGCCCTGGCTCGCCCCATTGATGGTAAAGGCGATATTGTTACCACCGAATCTCGTTTAATTGACTCCGCTGCCCCCGGTATTATTGCCCGTAAGTCGGTGTACGAGCCTCTACAAACTGGAATTACAGCCATCGACGCGATGATTCCCATTGGTCGGGGTCAACGGGAACTGATCATTGGTGACCGGCAAACTGGCAAGACTGCCATCGCCATTGATACGATCCTAAATCAGAAATCCGAAGATGTGGTTTGTGTCTACGTAGCGATCGGCCAAAAGGCCGCTTCCGTTGCCCAGGTAGTGGATGTGCTGCGGGAACGGGGTGCCCTCGACTACACCATTGTGGTGGCGGCTAATGCTAACGATCCGGCACCCCTACAATACCTGGCTCCCTACACTGGTGCAGCTCTAGCGGAGTACTTTATGTACAAGGGCAAGGCTACCCTGGTGGTTTACGATGACCTCACTAAGCAAGCCCAGGCCTATCGCCAAATGTCCCTCTTGCTGCGTCGTCCCCCCGGTCGGGAAGCTTACCCAGGTGATGTATTCTATCTTCACTCTCGTTTGCTGGAGCGGGCCGCCAAACTCAGTCCCGAACTGGGAGAGGGTAGTATGACCGCCCTACCGGTGATTGAGACCCAGGCCGGTGACGTTTCCGCCTACATTCCCACCAACGTGATTTCCATCACCGACGGCCAGATCTTCCTCTCCTCTGATTTGTTCAACTCCGGTTTGCGGCCTGCC
The DNA here is from genome assembly GCA_041879365.1 of Nodosilinea sp. LVE1205-7. Taxonomy (GTDB): domain Bacteria; phylum Cyanobacteriota; class Cyanobacteriia; order Phormidesmidales; family Phormidesmidaceae; genus Nodosilinea. The sequence goes on from CP089923.1 coordinate 1,934,202, forward strand.
ATTAACGCTGGTATTTCCGTATCTCGGGTGGGTTCTGCAGCTCAAATTAAGGCCATGAAACAGGTGGCCGGTAAGGTGAAGCTGGAACTGGCTCAGTTTGACGAACTACAAGCTTTTTCCCAGTTTGCTTCCGACCTGGACGCTTCCACCCAGAAGCAACTGGCTCGGGGTCAGCGGCTGCGGGAGTTACTGAAACAGCCCCAGTACTCTCCCTTGCCAGTAGAGGAACAGGTGGCAATTATCTACGCTGGCATTAACGGTTACATGGATGATGTGCCGGCTAATCAGGTGGTGGCCTTTGCCCGCACCCTACGGGATTACCTGCGCAATAACAAGCCCAAGTATGCCGAGTTGGTGCGTAGTGATAAGAAGCTCTCCGATGAGAGTGAAGCCCTTCTTAAGGAAGGTATTAACGAGGCTAAGCAAGCCTTTGCCACTGCTGTTTAGGTCTCGACCTCCTACCTTCCTGGTATTAGTTCAGGAAGGTAGGCCCCCTTGACACTGCTAAGGACATACCTATGCCTAACCTGAAAGCTATTCGCGATCGCATCAAGTCCGTTAAAAATACCCGCAAAATTACTGAGGCTATGCGCCTGGTGGCCGCCGCTAAGGTGAGACGTGCTCAGGAACAGGTGATTGCCACCCGCCCCTTTGCTGATCGCCTGGCCCAGGTGCTCTACGGCCTACAGAGTCGGCTCAAGTTTGAAGATGTTGACCTGGCCCTACTGAAACAACGCCAGGTAAGTCGGGTTGCCATTCTGGTCATCTCCGGAGATCGGGGATTATGCGGCGGTTACAACAGTAATGTTATTCGCCGGGCTGAAATTCGAGCTCAGGAATTAACCGCTGAAGGGGTTAATTATCAGTACGTTTTGGTAGGCCGTAAGGCTAATCAATACTTTAAACGCCGCAATCAGCCGATTGAAGCCAGTTTTACTGGACTGGAGCAAATCCCCAACGCTGAGGAAGCGTCCCGCATTGCCGACGAACTTCTGGCTTTGTTTTTATCGGATCAAGTGGATCGGATTGAACTAATTTACACTCGCTTTGTTTCTCTGGTTAGTTCTCGTCCCGTGGTTCAGACCCTGTTGCCCTTTGACACCCAGGGCCTGGAAGCTGCCGATGACGAAATTTTCCGACTCACAACTCGAGAAGGGGAGTTTGAAGTTACCCGGGAAAAGGTTACCCGAGCCACTCCTGAGGCTTTTCCCCAGGATATGATCTTCGAACAGGATCCGGTTCAAATTCTGGATGCTCTTTTACCCTTGTACCTGAATAATCAAATTCTGAGAGCTCTCCAGGAGTCTGCTGCCAGCGAATTGGCGGCCAGAATGACCGCCATGAATAATGCCAGCGATAATGCCAAGGAACTGGCAAAGTCTCTGAATTTGACCTATAACAAAGCCCGTCAGGCGGCGATCACCCAAGAAATTCTGGAGGTTGTCTCAGGAGCCAATGCCCTGGGTTAATCCTAGACTATTCTACTGCTCTGTTTAATGGCTTGTAAGTTCAGCCCTGCTGGTCAATTACGAGCCATTATGCTGGGGAGTTAATCCTGTCCTCAGCGCTCTGGTCAAAGCTATGGCAAAGTCTTTTGCAGGTCATCTGTACTTACGGTTCTAATGTACTGTAAGCTTAGGGTAGTGATGCTCCTGTATCCATGGTCCCTAAGCACATCACCCTGACCGATTTTCTCAGCTACCGTCAGGCCAGTCTCGACTTTGGCGGTCTCCATGTCGCTTGCATTGCCGGGCCTAATGGGGCGGGTAAGTCCTCTTTGTTAGAGGCCATTAGTTGGGTCATTTGGGGCCAGAGTCGCGTTGCTAACGACGATCATGTCATCCATCAGGGGGCTGAAGAGGCTCGAGTTACTTTTGTATTTGAGCAGGCGGGAGAAATTTATCGAATTATTCGCAGTCGCCATCGGGTCCAGGGGACTGGTTTAGAATTTCAGATCAAGACAGAAATCGGTTACCGGGTTTTAACCCAGGGCGGAGTACGGCCAACCCAACGGCTGATTTGTCGTTCTTTAAAGCTGGATTATGAAACCTTCATTAATTCAGCCTACTTGCGCCAGGGGCGAGCTGACGACTTTATGTTGAAGCGTCCTGCTGAGCGCAAAAATATTTTAGCGGCTCTGCTCAAACTTGATCGCTACGATAGTCTGGCGGAGCGAGCTCGAGAGCAGGCTCATCAGGCCAGGGCCGAGGTGCTGGTCCGCCAGGCTCAGATTAAGGAATTGACAGCCCATTTAAAGATTACACCGCTAGCCGGCAACGTCAAACCGAGTTGCAAAGCCAACTGGCGTTCCTGGAACAGGTTCAAGATCTGGGGCAAGAACAACTGCGCCAGGCCAGGCAATTAGAACATACCTATTATCACCACCAACAACGGTTGCAACTGCTTCAGCAGCGCCGCGACTATCTGATGGAAGCCCAGCAGCAAACCGCCTCTGCCCTGGCGGATCTGACCCTGCAAACCCAGCACTGTCAGCAGGTCTTGGCAGAAGCCGCGGCGATCGCCGCTGGTATGGAAGAACTGCAAGCTCTGGAGCAAGAAGAGGAACAACTGAACCAGCAATTTGAGCAATACCAGGGCTGGCAGCAGCAACGGCAGGTGCTTCAGGCCGATTATGTAAACCAACTCCAGAACCTGGGGAGACAGCGGCAACGCTGCCAGGACAGACTTGACAACCTGGATAGTCAACTGCAAGAGGTCAACCAGATACTTCATCAGGCGCAAGAAGTTAAGGTGGCCAGTCAGCAGCTTGCCATCGCCAAAGCTCGCCTTAAGCACCTGGATGCTTTAGAACTGCAAACGGGTCCCCTATGGCAGCGGCAACGCCAGATCCAGGCCCAGTTAAGCCAGGAGCAAACCCGACTGCAAACCCGTATCAACGATCTAAGCGCCCTTGCTCAGCAGCTACAACAGCAACAGACCCATCAACCCCAGTTGGTTGTCTCTGCCCAGGTGCTGGGGCAAACTATGAGTCAATTGCAACGGCGGCGGGCTTACCAGGAACAGGTGCGGGAGAAAGGACAGGAACGCCGTAGCTTTGTAGAATCTTTGCAAGCTAACCAGCGGAGCTGTCAAAGCCAGATGGCGTCAGTGACCCAAAAGCTCCATCTGCTCAGCTATCCTGAGGCTGCCTGTCCAGTCTGCGATCTCCCCTGGATGATCATCATCGCCGTTTAGTCGAAGATCGCCATCGCCTCGAGCAGCAGGACCTCCAGGAACAAATTTGGGTAATTGGAGAACAACTGGCGGTCTCTGAGCGAGAAATTCAGGTACTGCGTCAGGAGTATAGAGCCGTCGAAGTAGAACTGGAAGCCTATGGCCCCACACTTCACCAGCAGGGGCAAATTGCTGCTCAAATGGCTTCCCAATTGACCGTGCAGCAGCAACTACAGCAGGTCGAGGCAGAAATCTGGGAGCTAGAACAGTGCCTGGAGCACGATCGCTACGCCCCCGATCTGCAGATGGAGCTCAGGCAGATTCAGCAAACCCTGGGGCAACTAGCCTACGATGATCGTGACCATGCCCTGGTACGAGGACAGGTAAATCGTCTGCGCTGGGCCGATATTAAGCACCATGAACTCACCCAGGGGCAACGACGGCAGAAACGACTACTAGATCAACGGCAACAACTACTGGATCAGGTCACCAGCCTGGAAGCTGCAGAGGTGGCTCTGCAACGGTCTCCCTTAAAGCAATCCATCGACCAGCTAGATGCAGATCTGGAAGCATTAAATTATGGGGTTGATCACCATCGGCAACTTCGCAGTCGCCGCCAGGCTACCCGAGGCTGGCAACAGCGGCAACAGCAACTAGACTGGGCTGAGCAGCAACAACCCTTGCTAGCCTTACAGCAACAGGGATTAGAGGCGCGTTCTACTGATCAACAGCAGGAACTGGACCAGGTAATTCAGGAGATCGCCCATCTACAGACAGAACTGGAGCTTGATCTTCCTACTCCAGAGCGCCTGGCCAATCTGGAAAGCCAGCTACAACAGCAGCAACAGCAACGGGAAGAGCTGCTGGCCCAACTGGGAGCAATGGGTCAGGCCTGTACCCATCTGGATCATCTACAAAGCCAGTACCAACAGCAACAACAGGAATTAGAGCAGGTGCAGCAGCGCCATCAAATTTACCACGAGTTGGCCCAAGCTTTTGGCCGGGATGGCCTGCAATCCTTAATGATCGAAAATCTGTTGCCCCAACTGGAAACTGAAACCAATCAAATTCTTGGCCGTCTCAGTAACCACCAGATGCACGTCCGCTTTGCTACCCAGCGACCCGGCAAGGGGCGGCATCAAAAGCCCGTCGATACTCTGGATATTTTGATTGCCGATGATCGGGGAACCCGACCCTACGAAACCTACTCAGGCGGTGAAGCCTTTCGGGTTAACTTTGCGCTGCGTTTGGCCCTGGCCCGGTTGTTGGCTCAGCGATCGGGCATGGCTTTACAATTGCTAATTATTGACGAAGGATTTGGAACTCAAGATCAGGCTGGTTGCGATCGCCTGATTGCCGCCATTAATGCGATCGCCAGCGACTTTGCCTGCATTTTGGCAGTCACCCATGTCCCCCATTTTCGAGAAGCTTTTCAAGCCCGCATTGACGTCACTAAAACCGCAACTGGTTCCCATCTGGCCTTAAGCCTATAGATTATTATCAAATCGGGTTCCTAACTGGCCAGGTATTCCCGCATATCTACCTGACGCTTACGCAGTTTAGTTAAGGCCTCTCGCTCTATTTGGCGCACCCGTTCCCGGCTAATAGAAAGCCTATCGCCAATCTTAGCCAGGGTCATGGGCTGACCATCGGCGAGGCCAAAACGCAGACAAATCACCTCTTGTTGTTGCGGAGTTAGATCCCCCATTAATCGCTCCAGGTCTTGCCGTAGCCCAGTCTGGGCGGCAAACTCCTCGGGGGAAGGACCACTGTCCTCCAATAGTTCCACCAGTTCGGTGTCCTGGTTATCTCCCACCTTCAGGTCCAGGGAAAGAGGATGGCGAGCCTTTTCTAAATAGTCTCTCACCTGCTTAATGGTTAGATCACATTCGGTGGCCAACTCTGCCATGGTGGCCGCCCGCCCGTGACGCTGAGATAGCTGACGCTGAGCCTTCTTCAATTTATTTAGCTTTTCGGTAATGTGAATGGGCAGGCGAATGGTTCGACTTTTCTCTGCGATCGCCCGGGTAATGGCCTGACGAATCCACCAATAGGCGTAGGTTGAAAAACGATAGCCCTTGGTGGGATCAAACTTTTCCACCCCCCGCTGCATTCCAATCGTGCCTTCTTGAATTAAATCTAAAAGATCAACATTACGCTTAATATACTTTTTAGCTACAGACACCACCAAGCGCAAATTGGCCTCCACCATTCTCCGCTTAGCTAATTCTCCAGCTTGAATCATTCTTTCCAACTCAGGCAAAGTCAGGGCGGCTGCATCAGCCCACTCCGCCAGGGTTGGCACCCGGCCTAGCTCTGCCTGCAAGCTGTGCTGCTGCAATTGTAGTCGATAGAGCTGTTGCACCTGCTTACCCAGAACAATTTCCTCTTCGTGGGTGAGTAGGGGAACTCGACCAATTTCTTTTAAGTAGCTACGAACTAAATCGTTAGAATTCTGCAAAGTTCTCATAACTTAATATCATCCTCCCGGAGGCCATGGGAAAAGTAAACTTGAACAACTTAGGAGGTCTGTATGGATGCCAGAATTTTGATTTCCAAAACCTACCTGTTACAGGGTGGAAAGATAATGCCTTAATCGGCAAAACCCATCAACGGTCTGGGTAAAGCCTGGTGGAACTTAGATCGAGAACCTTCAGGGGGGTAGCTCCCCGACAGGGGAGAAAATGATTAGCAAAAAGCTTCGTAACTTTAAGCACTTAAACCAGGACAAGTAAAGTAAATCTTGGACTAAGGCCTCAGGCTGAGCCCGTAGCGTGGCATTACAGTCTTGTCCTAACCGTACTGATAACGGCCATGTCAAGAGCAATCCCCACCTAGGACTTAAAACCCCGAGACTCTGGTCGATTCACCCGTACAGGTATGGGGTCGGCTTGAACAGAAGACTCTCGGCTCTTGGCTACTACAACCCCTGCCACCACCGCACCTGCCACTAAAGTCCAGGTTATTTCAACAAAATTCATTTAAATTTACCTTTTATAAAACCAGATGTTAACAACTGTAACATTTATGAAGGTGGGGGAGAATAGAGATTTCTACTCAAGGAGATAAATCTACTTAAATAGACCGGCCTCGAGGAAAAATAAAGGTCGGCATGGTTTAGGGAGATGCCCTTGAATTAACCTTGGGTTTGGGCTTGGGGTGGGCTCAGGTGAGTCCGGGCGGCCATGGTCAGAGCTTGGAGATCCTCTAGGGCGGGGGCAGGCAGAGACGCCTGACCTGCTGTCAGCCAGAGCAGATACTCCAGATTACCGGCTGGCCCCACCAAGGGGGACCAGGTCAACCCCTGGTAATACCAGCCCAGATTCAGGGCGCTCTGGAGTACTGTGGCGATCGCTAGGGCCTGGTCCCGGGAATCGCGTACCACCCCTTCTTGCCAACCCGATCGCGGCCCACCTCGAACTGGGGTTTGACCAGCAGCACCACCTCTCGGGGAGCAATCAGCAGTTGCCAGAGGGCCGGTAAAACCCTGGTGAGGGAAATAAAGGAGAGATCCATCACCCCTAAGTCGGGGCGCAGATCGGCGGGACCATAGAGGTCATCCGGGGTCAGATTTCTGAGGTTGGTACGCTCGCGTAAAACCACCCGCGGGTCTTGACGCAGACACCAGGCTACCTGGCCGTAACCCACATCAATTCCGTAAACCCGTTGCACCCCGCCTGCAGCAAGCAATCGGTAAAGCCCCCCGTGGAAATGCCGCCGTCCAGGGCAACTCGCCCCTCTACTTGAAGATCAAACTGCACCAGGGCTCGGGCTAGTTTTTCGCCACCCCGAGAAACAAAAGCAGAGCGCGCTTTGACCTGCAAACTAGCGGTAGAGACAATTACTGTGCCGGGCTTATCGATCACCCGCTGGTCAACCTGCACCGCCCCAGCTTGAATCAACCGCTGGGCCTGCTGCCGTGATTCACACAGGCCTCGTTCCACCAGCAGCCGGTCTAGCCGTTCCTTAGCCGCCACTGGCAACCACCCGACCCTGGCGCCGAGCCAGGGCCTCTAGATCCTGTTTAACCGTCTCTAAACCGGGGCGAGTCCCCTGGTGGTCGTAGCGATCGCTAGCCTGTAGAAAAGCCTCCACCGCCAGCCCATCCTGACCCAGGTTAGCCTGACAGCGGCCCCTATTATGCCAGGCCTCGCCGCAACCCGGTTCCCACTCCAGGGTACGGTTAAAGGCGGTGAGAGCGGTGACATAATGGCCCTGGCCAAAGGCCTGGCAGCCCTGTTCAAACTGTTGCCGGGCCCGATCGCTAAGGGGCAGGGAAGATGGAGTGATGGCCATCTCAAATAAAGGTGTTGGCCCCAGGGGGCGACGGTAGGCCCAAATCATAGACCCCATCCCCACCCCCAGGATAGTGATCACCATTACCAGCCAGATTGCCAGTTCCATGCCATCAGTTCCATTGGTAGGGAAGACCTCTAATATGGTCTGTAGTCATTATTGTAATCAGTTTAAAAGCAACCCAGCTAATTTATTCGCTATCACCATGGCCATCCGGGAACGCCTGCGCAACTATCTGGACACTACCGACAGCTTGGGGGGTGGATTTGTAACGGTGCGATTGCCGGCCTGATTTTTCTCTCCGCCATTATTTTTGTAATTCAAACCTACCCCATCGACGAGGGGCTACGGTCAACCCTGGAAACCCTCGACTGGCTGATCGTGGTGATCTTCACCCTGGAGTACGGCGTCCGGCTGTGGGTGGCGGAGCGGCCCTGGCGCTACCTGGTCAGCCTCTACGGCCTGATTGACCTACTCTCCATTCTGCCCTTCTGGGTCGGAGTGGTGGATGTGCGCTTTCTGCGGTTCTTTCGGTCGCTGCGGATTTTACGGCTGGCCCGCATCCTTAGTAATCGGGTGTGGTTTGGTAAGTTCACCAGCGCCGACAGCTTGATTTTAATTCAGATTATCTTTACCCTGGGGGCCATTGTGTTTATCTACGCTGGTCTGATTTTCCAGGTGGAACATCCCCGCAATCCCCAGGGTTTCCGCACCTTTCTAGACGCCCTCTACTTTGCCATTGTCACCATGACTACGGTGGGTTTCGGCGACATTATTCCCCTCTCAGAAACCGGGCGAGCCCTCACCCTGATGATGATTCTGACCGGCATTGCCCTGATTCCCACCCAGATCAGTAGTCTGATTCGCTATCTGGTGAAGGTTACCGATAGCCAGCAGGTGGCTTGTGGCGGTTGCGACCTGGCTATCCACGATCAAGATGCCCGATTCTGTAAACAGTGTGGCGCTCCCCTGAAACCAGAGCCTGCCCCTTAGCTTAGGCGCAGTTTACGTTTTCGCAACAGGGCGATGTTTTTAAACGAGTAGGCTATCATGCCAAAACGATAATCATTCTCACGATGAGGTTGGCATGGCCCTTGGGCGAATCCAGGCAAAGCTAAGCCCTGCAGCGTTCTGGCGATGGGCTCTGGTGGTTATGGCCATTGTCCCTAACGCTGGCTGTACAACCCACCCCTCTACCCCTACTGCAACGGGACGATTGGTGGTGGTTACGACCTTTGTGCCCATCACTAACTTCACCCAGGCGGTGGCGGGCAATCGGGCCGAGGTCACCCAACTCTTACCCGATAACGTTGGTCCCCACGACTACCAGGCCAGACCTGAGGACGCCGGCAAGCTAGCCCGAGCCGATGTACTGGTGAAAAACGGCCTGGGCATGGAGGACTTTTTGACGGAGCTGATACAAAATGCGAGCCGACCCAAGTTAAGAGTTGTGGACTCCAGTCAAGGGATCACCACGGGCATAGTGGGAACGGCGGGACAGCAGCAGGGGAAGAACCCTGGTCTGACTCACCAGCATCAGGGTCAACCCAATCCCCATATTTATCTAGATCCAAAGCGGGCTATGCAACAGGTAGCCAATATTCGAGATGGCTTGATTGCCGCCGACCCTGCAGGAAAGGCCATTTATGAGGCTAACGCCGCTGCCTATATTGGCCGACTGCAGCAGTTAGACCGCCAGTTTACCAGCCAACTCCAGCCCTTTGCCGGTAAAACCTTTGTCACTTACCATGACTTTGCCGCCTATTTCGCCCAAAGCTATCACTTAAAAACCCAGTTTCTGGTGGATATTCCCGAGCAAAATCCGGCACCGGGGGATATTCAGCGGGTGATGGCGGCGGTGCGGCAGTCAGACTTAAAAACCCTCTTGAGCGAACCCCAGGCGGCGGCCGGTCAATTTTCTGCCCTGGCCAAAGATTTAAATATCCAGGTAAGCCGGTTTGACTCCCTGGAAACCAGCGGGCCCTCAGGTAACCAGCCGGATTACTACCTGGGGGTGATGGCAGAAAACGTCAGGAACCTGGTCCAGGCCTTTTCAGGGCTGTCGCCCCAAGCGGTTCAACCCCAGACGGCTGATCAAGGCCTGCTAACTCTCTGGATGGCGAGGCAGGACCCTAACCCAGCCCTGGCTTTGATCAAACTATGGAATTTTTCAGGCCCTGAACCACCCTACTGGGTCCCAGGGTTAGCCCACCCACTTGAGGAAACATGGGGATGACTGAAGCCATGACCAACAGAAAAACGGTACTGGCGGTGGAGGGCTTAACGGTCTATCGCGATCGCCATCCCATTGTTGAGAATGTCTCTTTCAGCCTGGAAAGCGGCACCGATACAGCGGTGGTGGGTCCTAATGGAGCTGGTAAAACCACTCTAGCTCAAGCAATTTTGGGAATTTTGCCCCGTCAGTCGGGAGAGGTTTTAATTCTGGGACACCGCCTCACCCCCAAGGGCTACCTGCCGGCCCGGGTACGTCAGCAGGTTGCTTACCTGCCCCAGCGGTTCCTTTTCGATCGCCGGATTCCCATGACCGTAGAAGAATTGGTGGGTCTGGGCTGGGATCGATTAGGCTTGCAGTTGCCCTGGGCTAACCGCCGCAACCGTCGTCTGGCGGTGCAAGAGGCTCTGGCTCGGGTAAATGCCGGTCATCTCCAGTACCACCTGGTTAGTGGCCTTTCGGGCGGAGAAACCAAGCGGGTGCTGCTGGCCTATTGTTTGGTGTATCCCCGCCGTCTGCTGATTCTAGATGAGGCTCCCGCCGGGTTGGATGTCCGGGGAGAGGCGGAGTTCTACCAGTTGCTATATGAGCTTAAACAGGAGCAAAACTGGGGAATTTTACAGATTTCCCATGACCTGGATATGGTCCGCCGCCATTGTGATCGGGTCCTTTGCTTAAACCGTACCTTACTCTGTCAGGGTACCCCAGAGGTGGCCCTGTCCCCCGATAACCTCGCCGTTGCCTATGGCTCTGAGTTTGTCCGCTATCGCCACGATCATTAACCCACCTATGGCTACTGAAATCACCCGTATTATTGAACTCTTCCCCCTGCCTTTCATGCAGCGGGCCCTGGTGGGCGGTATATTTACCGGTTTTATGGGGGGCCTGCTGGGAAGTTTCACCATCCTCCGGCAGTTATCCTTTTTTAGCGACGCCCTGGGGCATTCCGCCCTTCTGGGCATCAGCATTGGCCTGTTGCTAGGTCTTAATCCTGCGGTGGTGTTGTTACCCTTTGCGGTGCTTTTTGCCCTGGGGGTTACCTACCTGCTGGAGCGAACCCGGCTATGGACCGATGCGTTGCTAAATATCATTTATTCCTCCTCTCTGGCGATCGCCATCATCGTTCTGACCTATGTCGGTCAGTATAAAGGCGGCCTGAATAATCTACTGTTCGGAGATATTCTGGCGGTTCAACCCGTGGACCTGATCTTAAGTGGAGGGTTGTTGATTATTGCTGGGGTCTTTCTGGGGTTAACCCTGCGTACCCAAATGTTAATTACCCTCCATGAGCCGTTGGCGATCGCCCGGGGAGTAGCGGTATCGGCCCATCGCACCGCCTTTATTGTGCTGCTATCTCTAGCGGTAGGCATTTCCATTAAGGCGATCGGGGTGTTATTGGTGAGCGCCTTCGTGGTAATTCCGGCCTGCGCCGCTCGGCTATTAAGTCGCACCTTTATCAACTACGTGCTGCTATCAGCCGGGTTAGGAGGGTTGAGTGCGGTGGTGGGGATGGTTATTTCTGCGGCCTTGAACCTACCCTCTGGTCCCAGTATCGTGGCTACCCAACTGGGGTTTTTCTTAATCGCCATGCTCCTACCCCGCTCAGGTAACGTCTGAATAATCGCGATGGTCTGGCTCCCCTACTACAGCTGGATTCCTTAGGGTAAAATATGTAAACTAGTTTTAAGTGCCATGATTAAGCTTTAAGAAAATTTATTCCTAATTTTTTCTTATTTCTATTTATATCTAAACTATGGTCACCTCCTTTTTGGATCGACTCCACAGCCCTGACCGCCCGGTGATTGTCTTCGACGGTGCCATGGGCACCAACCTGCAGGTGCAAAACCTCACCGCCGCTGACTTTGGCGGTCCTGAGTACGAAGGCTGTAACGAATACCTGGTGGTGACCAATCCCCAGGCGGTGGAAAATGTCCATCGGGCCTTTCTAGAGGCCGGTGCCGATGTAATTGAAACCGACACCTTTGGCGGCACCAGCCTGGTGCTGGCGGAGTACGACCTGGGGGAGCGGGCCTACGAACTCAACAAAACCGCTGCCAGCCTGGCCCGTCGCCTGGCGGACCAATATTCCACCCCAGAGAAACCCCGGTTTGTGGCCGGGTCCATGGGGCCGGGCACCAAGTTGCCCACCCTTGGTCACATCGACTTCGACAGCCTGAAGGCGGCCTACGTGGAACAGGCCCTGGGGCTGATCGACGGAGGCGCTGATCTGCTGCTGGTGGAGACCTGTCAGGACGTGCTGCAGATCAAGGCGGCCCTGAATGCGATCGAGGCGGCCTTTAGCCAGGCCGGTAAACGGCTACCCTTGATGGTCTCCGTCACCATGGAACAGCAGGGTACCATGCTGGTGGGGACGGAAATGGCAGCAGCCCTGGCTATCCTGGAGCCTTACCCGATCGATATCCTGGGGCTTAATTGCGCCACCGGCCCCGACCTGATGAAGGACCACATCAAACACCTGGCGGAGCAGTCTCCCTTTGTGATTTCCTGTATCCCCAACGCCGGACTACCAGAAAACGTGGGGGACAGGCGGTATATCGTCTCACCCCGATGGAATTGCGGCTGGCCCTGATGCACTTTGTGGAGGACCTGGGAGTGCAGGTGATTGGCGGCTGTTGTGGCACCCGCCCCGAGCACATCGCCCAACTGGCGGAATTGGCTCAAGATCTCCATCCCAAACCCCGGCCCGTGCGATGTTCCGCCGCTGTCAGCGGCACCAATCCCCGCCCTGCCCTCCACTACAGCGCCGCCGCCGCCTCCATCTACAGCCCCCAGCCCTACGACCAGGACAACTCCTTTTTGATCGTGGGGGAACGGCTCAACGCCAGCGGCTCGAAAATGTGCCGGGAGCTGCTCAACGCCGAAGACTGGGATGGGCTGGTGGCCCTGGCCCGCTCCCAGGTGAAGGAGGGGGCCCATGTGCTGGATGTCAATGTCGACTATGTGGGGCGCGATGGCGAGCGGGATATGCACGAGTTGGTGTCTCGCCTGGTTACCAATGTCACCCTGCCCCTGATGCTGGACTCCACCGAGTGGCAGAAGATGGAGGCGGGGCTGAAGGTGGCGGGAGGCAAGTGTATCCTGAACTCCACCAACTACGAAGACGGTGACGAACGCTTCTTTAAGGTGCTGGAGCTGGCCAAAAAGTACGGGGCCGGGGTGGTGGTAGGCACCATCGATGAGGAGGGCATGGCCCGCAGCGCCGAGAAAAAGTTTCAGATTGCCCAGCGGGCCTACCGGGATGCCCTGGAGTACGGCATCCCTGCCCGGGAGCTGTTCTTCGATACCCTGGCCCTGCCGATCTCCACTGGCATTGAGGAGGACCGGGTCAACGGTCGGGAAACCATCGAATCAATCCGGATGATCCGGGAGCATCTGCCCGGGTGCCACATCATGCTGGGGGTGTCCAACGTTTCCTTTGGCCTCAACCCCGTCGCCCGGGTCACCCTCAATTCGGTGTTTCTCCACGAGGCCATGCAGGTGGGGCTGGATGGGGCCATCGTCAGTGCCGCCAAGATCCTGCCCCTGGCCAAGATTGACCCAGAACACCAGCAGGTCTGTCGAGACCTGATCTACGATCGCCGCCAGTACGATGGCGACATTGTCACCTACGACCCCCTCACCCAGCTCACCACCCTGTTTGAGGGCAAGAGCCTGAAGCAAAAGCAGGCGATCGCTAAGGACCTCCCGATCGCAGACCGCCTCAAGCAACACATCATCGACGGCGAGCGCATTGGTCTAGAGGAGGCCCTGGCCACCGCCCTGGGGACCTACCCGCCCCTGGAGATCATCAATACCTTTTTGCTGGATGGCATGAAGGTGGTAGGGGAGCTGTTTGGCTCCGGCCAGATGCAGTTACCCTTTGTGCTGCAATCGGCCCAAACCATGAAGGCGGCGGTGGCCTACCTGGAGCCCTTCATGGAAAAAGTGATAGCAATGGCAGTGGTAAGGGCACCTTTATCATCGCCACCGTGAAGGGGGATGTCCACGACATTGGCAAAAACCTGGTGGATATCATCCTCTCCAACAATGGCTACCGGGTGATTAACCTGGGCATTAAACAGCCGGTGGAAACCATCATTCAGGCCTACCGGGAGCACCAGGCCGATTGCATCGCCATGAGTGGGCTGCTGGTGAAATCCACCGCCTTCATGAAGGACAACCTGGAGACCTTCAACGCAGAGGGGATCACGGTGCCGGTGATCCTGGGGGGGCGGCCCTCACCCCCAAGTTCGTCAACGAAGATTGTCAGCGCACCTATAAGGGCCAGGTGGTCTACGGTAAGGACGCCTTTTCTGATCTGCACTTTATGGATCAGCTGATGCCCGCTAAGGCGGCGGGCAATTGGGATGACCGGCAGGGGTTTTTGGGGCAGGAGTCAGGGCTGGGCCCCGAGCCCAGGGCCCAGGGAACAGGGGATGGAGCGTCGGAGATTGGGGAGTTTGCCCAGCCTAAAGATACCCTGGAGGCCCCAGCTACCGTTGATACCACCCGATCGGAGGCGGTTGATCCCACCATTGCCCGGCCCACCCCTCCCTTTTGGGGTACCCGGGTGCTGACCCCGGCGGACATTGATCTGGCGGAGGTGTTTTGGTACCTGGATCTACAGGCCCTATTTGTGGGTCAGTGGCAGTTTCGAAAGGCCCAGGAGCAGTCGCGACCGGAGTATGACGCCTTCCTGCAGGAAACGGTGCACCCGATTCTAGAGCACTGGCGGGGGCGGGTACTGGCGGAAAATATCCTCCATCCCCAGATTGTCTACGGCTATTTCCCCTGCCTGGCGGAGGGCAACTCCCTGCACCTCTACGATCCCGCCCTCATGGCGGGAGGGACCGCACCGACCCACCCCCCCGACCCCGTCGCCACCTTCACCTTCCCCCGGCAGAAGTCTATGCGCCGGTTGTGCATTGCCGACTTCTTTTTGCCCCGAGAGCTGGCCCAGCCCGGGCAGTTCGATGTGTTTCCCATGCAGGCGGTGACCGTGGGGGAAATTGCCACGGAGTACGCCCAGAAACTCTTCCAGGCGGACCAGTACACCGACTACCTGTACTACTACGGTCTGTCGGTGCAAACGGCGGAGGCCCTGGCGGAATGGTGCCATGCCCGCATCCGGCGGGAACTGGGCTTTGGCGAGTTAGAGCCCGCCACCCTGCGGGAGGTGCTGCAACAGCGCTATCAGGGATCCCGCTATAGCTTCGGCTATCCCGCCTGCCCCAACATGGCCGATCAGCCAATCCAGTTAGATCTGTTGGGCAGCGATCGCATCGCCATGACCATTGACGAAAGCGACCAGCTCTACCCCGAACAGTCCACCACCGCCATCATTGCCTACCACCCGGCCGCTAAGTACTTTAGCGCCTGAGGTCCACCTCCTGAAACGAAACTGACCGGCTGGCAACCGGTCAGTTTCGCAGTTACAGGGCATTCAACAGTTACAGAGCTGTGTGCCCTCCCTAAGCCTTTATCCTTTAATTCAGGGCGGTATGAACGTCAACATTGGCCTTGACGATGTGGGGCACAAAGGAAAACAGCTTGGGATCTTGAGGATTAACTACCAACTGCACCCAGTGGTTGAAGCCAGAACCAAAGGTTTGGATGCGAGTAAAGTTCTCCATCAGCGACCCCTTGTCTCCTTCCACAATCTTGCCACCCGTTTCATTCATGGGTTGGTCTACCTGATACCAGTGGGCATCGCCGTTTTGCAGTAGCACTGGCTTTTTGAACTTGATAGCGTTGGTTAGCAGGGCCTGCTTGGTATTATCAAAGGCCTGGGTAAACTCGTTATCTGGAGAGGCCGCCTTGCGGTTATACCCCTGCCAGTCCATATCAGCCTGCACCACTACAATCACTCCCAGGGAGCGATCGGCAATGGCCTTGTCAAATCCCTTTTTAATCCAGGCAACATTGGCAGCATCCCGGAGTTTGTACTCAGCGTCATCCCCATCCGTTGGCGCGTCATTGTAGGTGCGATAGGCAGGCCGGGCGACGGCAGCGTTGTTAGCCGAACCAACAACGTGAGGAATAATCACGGTTATCCCCCTAAAGCTAAACATTTGCAGCTCAGGATACAGGGCATCGTGGATAACCTGGGTGATCAGGGGACGCTGCCCAAGCTTGATATATCCACCGGAATTGCGGAAGAACATCGAACGCACCTTTGCAAGGCGCTCACTAGGGTTAAATGCTCCCTTCACCGCCCGATCGCAATCAGTCCACTCGTTGTCACCAATGGAGTAAAAAATTTGCCGGGAAAACTTATCAAAGAAATCACTCTTAATGCGAGTGTAGTTGTCGTCGGTACACTTATCCCCTTTGCCACTCATCGTATCTCCGTCAAAGAGCGTAAACTGAATCTCACTTTGATTAATTTCATTGATGACGGCTGGGGTCTGGGTCTGGCCCTTGGCATCGTAGGGCATGTCACCGATGAGAGCTACTGAAAAAGGCATTGGTGACGAAGCAGCATGACCGATGCTACCCGGCAAGATAATCAAGGCTAACATCAGCAATCCACTAAGAATCGAATAAATTATATTTCTGCGGTTAGGCATGAACATGGGTCTCCTTGGTTTAGCGGGGCTACTTAACTTCTTAGTCAAAAATATTCTAATATTCTAATATTCTAATATTCTAATATTCTAGAATGAATAAAAACAAAAAACTCCATAAAAATATTTTTTTGCATATAAAATTCATATTAAATTTCTAAAAAATAAAAGGCTTTTGTATTAAAAACTGTCTAAATTTTATGATCGCTTATAAGAATATTTGAGAGGTCAAAAAGGGCCTCAAATCATACCTGGGGATAAAGTAATTACTTCAAAATTGAGTAAATTGGTAGTCTATTGGTGTCTAACTATAGCTAGAGCAACCCTTTTTAGGGTATCTCTAAAACAGATTTAAATCTAAAAAATAACTATAGAAAGTCGATAAAAAGCAAAATTCTTTGTCTATACATGGTAAAAATATGAGCTCCCTTGCCTCGACTTTCTTAAAATAAAAAACTATAAATTTTGCAGAAAAATTATTATAAATAACTCTTTTTTTAATTAATTGAATTATAGAACCTTGTGATTATGTCTGGGTTAATTACCGACTAAAAATTACCCAATCTGGCTCTACTTTTCCATGCAGATAGGCGTAAATTCTTGCGCAATAGGCAAGAGCGTCGAGAGTAGTGGCTATCCGTAGATTCTTGTCCTGGCCAGGTTTCTCGGCTGTTATGGGCTGCTGTGGCAATGACTAGTCTTTTGTGTAAGTGGTCATGCCGTTGTAGCCACCCAGGACTATGAATACAACTCGACATTTGCCTAATTATTTTGTCAAAATGTTTTATTATTACTTCTCTATACTTTTCTTTGGTTTTTTCTATGGAAAGCCTTGACCAACCTACCAACCCTAATGTGGATGAGTTGGATCTCAGCATTATTAACCTGATGAAGGTAAATGGGCGGATCAGCTATAAAGATGTTTCCACCCGCATGGCAATTCCCGAAGCTACCGCTCGCTACCGGGTGCAGAGGCTGCTCAGCTCAGGGATGATTAACGTTGAGACCTGGGCAAACCCTAAATATCTGGGACCGGTCCAGGCCGCCATCATGCACTTATTTGTAGAAAACGGTCAAGTCAACTATGTGGCAGCCCAACTGGCCCAGATGGAGGAGGTGCAATTTCTATCCATCGTGACAGGAGGGTACAACATAGTGGTAAACGTCACCTTTGATGCACAGGAGGATTTGCTCAGATTTTTCGACAAACTTACGGCCATCAAAGGTATGATCCGCTACGAAACCCAAATCGTTAAGCGGCTGCTGAAGTCTCGCTATGCCTACGATTTCAACTAACTTGTCAGGTCCGGCTACTGCTGTCTGCAGTCAGCCTGTCTTGCCTCCCCTTGCCCCGATTCTGGCCTGGTGTCCAGTTTTAACCGCCTTACTAGCCCTGAATTGTGGTTCGGCTGCAGCTCATGCTGCCGCTGCCGTAGCGAGTCTGAAACCTGAGGCCACAGTGACCCCGGCTCTCCCTTCCCGAGTCTGTGCCTTCGATCCCGATCGCGGTTTGCCCAACCCCCTGGGCATGAGAGCCTACGTAACTATTACTGAAGCAGAAGGAAATACCACTTTTTTATTTGAACAATTTCCCACCCTGGTTACCTACCACCAGGTGAAGGTAGCCGCTACCCTGGCCCTTACCCGTCAGTTAGTTTTCTATAACGTCAGCCTGGAACAGGCAAGGCAACTGATGCTGCACGAGCCGAATTATTATACAGAACTGGTGGGCTATGCCGATGGGGAGGGCTTTGCCCCCCTAAATGCGGTTTTAACCTGTCGTTCCAGTCATTAACTTAGGCCGCAGTGGGGAAATAGCAGTTCGGCGGACCTTGAAGGATTAGTTCCAGCCCTAGCCCTGGGGTAGCTCAACAGCAACCTGGAAGGCATCCCAATTGCTTAGATCCTGCACTAGGGCCTGGTAACCCAGACTATTGGGGTGCAGTCCATCACTGGTAAGCCGATCGCTCCACCACTGCTGCCCCCGCCCCCGCCACTGCTCCAGTACATCCAGGTAGGGAATATTCAGACTTTGGCAGGCTAGACGAGTAGCCTCCTTGTAGCGCCATTGTTCGGAGTGGGAGTAGTAAAGTACCTCAGAGAAGGGCATGGCGGCTTCATTGACCGGGGGCATGCCCACAAACAGCACTGGACAAAGTTGGCGAGCCTGAATTAGCAGGGCCAGCATATTTTCTTCGAATTCCCCAAATTCCGTGTAGTTACGCCCCAGGGGTCGGCCAATGCGGGCGGAGTCGTTAATTCCTACCGACAGAATAATTAAATCGGGGAGCCGATTACGAATTTCGCCCCGGTACCGAAACTCCTGATCTAGCCGCGATCGCACCTGCTGTACCCGGTCACCCCGCACTCCCAGGTTATAAAATACGGCTCCCGAAGATCCAGGAGCCATGGAGAGTCGCCGTAACCGTTCCACCCAGCCGCCTCCCTCCGGATCGCCAAAGCCGTAGACCGAACTATCGCCAATCGCTACAACTTTTTGAGGGTGAGTTGCCTTTAGACTGGGGGAACTAGGGGAAACACTAGCGGGAATGGCTAACATGCAGGCCAAGTGGGGATAAAAAGCAAAAAACCAGGCCGGAGCCCAGAATTGTTTTAAATTGTTTACATGGTACCCCCTATTGGTTAACAGATGTTAACCTGGCTGGGCTTTTTATCACCTCTTTAAGCACTCCTTTACAATTTTCTGTGCCTGAGGATGGTTCATCATAAAAGTATGCCAGGCCGGTATCTGAAGTACCTCTTCGGGACCGATGATGGTGGTTTCGGAAAGGGCAACAATACCGTCGTTAACCTCGTCACCAAAGGGGCTGAGGCTGCCTCGGGGGCCACTGGTGCCAGCCACAATGGTGTAGGGCTGGGGTAGGTGGGGCAATTGGGCGTAGAAGCTGGTGCTGGTGAGATTAAGGCCGCACTGACCGGTAAACCACTGAAAGGGAAGTAATTGCCAGGCCAGCCTGGCCAGACGGGGGGGCTGATTGGGCGTACCCAGCATCACCACATGGTAGGGCTGGGGGACATCGCCCTGGCCCAGGGCCGCCCGGGTCAGCAGCCCCCCAGGGAGTGGGCCACAACGGCGTAGGAACCTTGGTGGCCCAGTCGCTGTAGCTGTTGTCTCAAGCGATTAGCGATCGCATCAAAGGTTTCGGCAAAGGCAAAGTAGCTAAACTGTTCGGTGGTATGGCCTAGCTGTTGCAGGGACCGTTCCAGGTTCAGCAGGGATAGGGAGGTCCTGGCCAGGCCGTGGATTAGCAATATGTGCATAGGCGGATTTCCATAAACGGAGGAGATGGACTAGGGTGATCTTAGCGAAGCATCGATGGGGTCAGCTATAACTTAGGATCGAGACCGGGGTTAGAGGTTGTTTGAAAAGAGTTGTCTCAAATATAGTGCGCCGCCAAGGGGTCGCTAAAATACTGAATTTTGGGGTGATCATCCTACTTCATAGGTATAATTTGAGACTGTCTCTGACTTTTCAAGCAACCTCTTAGACGATCGGGAACCCCGCTGGTGGCGAACTACACCGGAGCCCTTGTCAACCAACCTCTGAATGGCGTCTTGATAGACCATTGTGGTGATGATGGTCAAGGGCGGCCATGACCACAGTCGCTAGCCGGGCGGCGGCTCCCCCTTCTCCCCGTAGCGATCGCAGATCCTGGGCGATGGCCGCCAGCTCTTCGGGATGGCTCAAGTAGGCGATCACCTGGTGGGCCACCTGCTGAGGCCGGATGGGACCGATCAACTCTGGTACAACTGCCCGACCAGCCCAGAGATTGGGCCAGGCAAAAAGTCGTCCCTGTCGGTAAATCTGACTCAGGACCAGGCGATTAATGCCCCGTGCCACTCCATTACCCACCAGGGGGAGATTGGCCAGTAACCCCGGTAAACCATCCCAGGCCTTCATCACCTCCAATTTTTGTGTGGGTAATAAAACCATCATGGGTATGGCCAGAGCCCCCAGTTCCGCCGTATTGGCACCCACCGTGGTGAGACAAAGCTGAAACTGACTCATCAGATCGTAGGCTGGTTGGCTTGGCCACAGCCAGATCTCCAGGCCTGTGGCAGTACGCAAGTGGGGTAAGCGATCAGCAGAATCGATTAACTCTGCTGTGGTACAGCCCTCAAACAGGGCGGTGTCGGGATTCTGATCTGGATCGGCAAACCCGGCCAGGGTCTCCAGGGCCAGCATTGGGGCGACGGGAATCACAAAGGCGGTTTGGGGCCGCTGGCTATGGATAGCGGTAGCGGTGGCCAGACAAAAGGGTAGGCCCAGACTTAATTTAGCTGGCTTTGAACCTGGCATTAAGCCAATTAATTCCTGATCGGGGCTGAGACCCAGGCGATGGCGGACTGACTGGGTCAGGGTTGGATCGATGGCAATATCTGCCATTAGATCCCCAATTACCTGGTATTTAGATCGCCAGCGGACCGCAGCCTTGGCCACCGCCTGACTGTTCATGCAGGCAAAGTAATCCACCCACCGGGGCCAACGCCCTTCCCATTCGGCGTAAACCACGATAGGGTAACCCAGCCGTTTGCCGATCAGCACCGGGTAGATTTGATCACCGCCTAAAAACAGCACCACTCCCTGGGGATGCCAGTCCCAATTGGCAGCCGTCCTACCCCTCAACAAAAAGGGGAAAAAATCCGCCGCTGCCTGTACCCGATCGACCCCCGGCAAGGCGGCGGCAATGGCGGCCTCTCGGCCAGAGGCATTGGCGCAGGGAGACAGCACCACAGAAATGCGAACAACAACATCGGCGGCAACGGCCCGCAGCGCCGCCACCGCTGGTCGCACCCAGGTGGAGATCTCGCCGGGACCATTGGAAAGAATCAGAATATCGCAGGCCATGGCGAATTGTATTGCGAGATATAGAGCAGCATTGGTAGATTTCGATATATTAGCCTTGACGAGTGCCATGGAACCATGAACCATGCCAGTGATAGGGAACCCGGCCTAGGCCCTGGTCGCCTGGGGGAAATTGCCCGGCTGTTTCTGCGCTTGGGGGTGATCGGCTTTGGTGGTCCCCAGGCCCACATCGCCATGATTCACGATGAGGCCGTGGTACGCCGGGGTTGGCTAGAGGAGGCCCAATTTTTAGAAGGGGTGGCGGTCTGCGAAATGCTGCCGGGTCCCGCCTCGACCCAAACAGGCATCTACACTGGTTATCTGCGGGCCGGTCCCCTGGGGGCACTGGTGGCCGGCGTCTGCTTTATTTTGCCAGCCTTTATCATTGTCCTCACCCTTGCTTGGGCCTATTTTCGCTTTCAAGGGGTGCCCCAAATTACGGCCCTCTTTTTTGGGGTTTCTCCCGTTGTGATTGCCATTATTCTGGCCTTTTGCTGGAAGCAGGGCCAGAAGGTGCTTCGGGATCGAGCAGCGGTGGCGATCGCTACCACCGTGGGCCTGCTGCATTGGTACTTTCAAACCCCTGTGCTGATTCTATTCTTACTAGCGGGGATAGTAGGCCTGGCGATCTATCCTCCCTCCCGTTCTGGTCCTAAACCAACCGTCCATCACCAGGTTTGGTGGCTGCCCCTACCGAGCCTGATGCAACTGACTGGGGTAATGGCTACTTTGCCGGTAGAAACCCTACCGGTAGCCAGCTTTTGGGGACTGGAGCGAATTCAAACCTACCTGATACCCCTGACGGGCTTTTTCATTCAGGTGGGGGCGTTAGTTTTTGGTGGTGGCCTGGTGATCATTCCCTTACTAGAGGCCACGGTAGTTAATAACTTTCACTGGCTGACCCACAGCGAATTTATTGATGGCGTTGCCCTGGGCAGTATTACTCCCGGACCCGTGGTAATTACCGCCGCCTTTGTGGGCTATAAGGTGGCGGGGGCGCTGGGGGCTCTGGCGGCCACAGTGGGCATTTTTGCCCCATCCTTTACCTTCATTATGGTCGCCACTCCCTTTCTCCGGTGGCTGCGCCAGAAACTCTGGGTAAAGAGCTTTCTGAAAGGGGTGATGCCAGCCGTGCTGGGGGTGCTGGCGGCGGCGGTCTTACCCCTGGCCCAGACTGCTTTAATCCACGGCACCTGGGCCCGTACTGGGGTAGCGATAACGATTGCCCTGTTAGCCTTGTTGGCCCTGGTGGGCTGGCGTCAGCCAACCTGGAAATTGATCCCAGGGGGAGCGGTAGTGGGGTTAATCAGCGCTAGCTTACTGCCCCCAGCTTAGGGCTGTAAGCAAAACCCTTGGTCACTTCCCCAACCTCAAGCCTGATCATTGCCCAGGCTGGTTAGCCACTGGTTAAGGGTGGTAAAGGTACTGCTGTGCACCACCATGGGGGTTTCATAGCCCTTTAGGAGTAGGCTATGGGGCTGAAAGATAGATTCACTCACCCCCAGGGCCTGCATGCGTTCGTAGGTGCTTTCGCCAATAGCAATATCTAAACCCGAGGTTTTGGTGGAAGACTCCAGGCGAAAAGCAGCATTGACTGCATCTCCGATGGGGGTGTAGTCAGGGTGGTCGCCGGAGCCAGTGTTGCCCACCATGGCGTAGCCGGTGTTCAGACCAGCCCCAATTCGCAGCGGAAAAGGCAGGGGAAACTGTTGATGGAGATGGTTGCTCATCTGGGCCAGGGCGCTAACCGCCTCCAGGATGCGATGAATCTCTACGGCGGTAGCGGTTGAATCTTCCGAACTGTGGACCCACACCGCCATCACCGCATCGCCAATATACTTATCAATACCGCTGCCGTGCTGGCCGATGATTTCCCCAGCCCGCCGGAACCAGGTGCCGATCGCCTCCGCCAGGATCTTTTCATCTAGCTGGCGGGCCATTACGGTGAAGTCGCGAATATCTACGACCATCACCGAAATTAAACGGCGGACATGGAGCATGGCGGTGGGTAGGGAAAGCTTTTCCCGATGGGCCTGTAACCTGGAGGAAGCGGGGTCAATCAGTTTGGGGCAAAAGAATTGCAACTCGGTTTGCCCAAAAACAATCAGGTCACCATCCTTAAGAATGACTGGAACCGTTACTCGCCGGCCATTGACAAAGCTACCGTTGCGGCTACCCAGATCGATCAGGTAAAACTGGCCGTTATCGATCGCCTGGAACATGGCATGGTTACGAGAGATCCAGCGATCGGGTAACACCAGGTTATTGTCATCACTGCGGCCAACGGTCCAGTAATGAACATCCTGTAACGGTAAATAACGCTGGCCAGAGGCAGTACTCAGGGCTAGATACGGACTTAATTGGGAAATCACCACGAAAGCTCAACAATAACGCCAGGGAAAACGCTAAGCAAATGGTTAGATGCCCACCCTCAATAAGCTTAGCCTTTTACCTGTTAAGTCGGCATAAAAACTAGCTGTATAGCTTAAAAAGATGGCCTGGGCTTTAGGGTACCCTATTCCCTGTGGTAAGGATGAAATCGACTATACACCCAGTTCTTACCCCGGCTTTTTACCCCTGACTCAAGGGATGGCCGCCATTCAGGAGCGGGTGCTCTAGTCTGACCCACCCCAACTCCAGGTGAGTCGATTAGCCTCCACGGTAGCCTGGGTAATCACAGTTGTGTAGTTGTTAGGATCCCGTAGTCCAGTCATATCTAAAATCAGGTAAACTTTTCCCCCATCAAGCGCAGACGAATATAGGAGTGCCCCTGGTAGGTCTCACCATCCACCTTAACCATGCCGGCGGCAGCCCGGCAAAGACGGTATGGGGGTTTGAGCAGACCCACCCAGGTGACGCTGAAGGGAGTCCTTTCGCCAATGGTAAAATTACTGGCGATCGCTGTCAGATTGGCCATGCCATCGATGCCGTAACTACCTTCCCGATAGGGTTGGTAAGTTTCTTTGACCGTGAGTGTGGTTGGGCAGACCAGGGTGGAGCTGACGGCGGGGGAAAGCAGCTGGGAAACTTGTAGCTCAATGGTGCTGGCGATCGCTGCAGGGCTATAGAGAGACCCTAGAGCTGTAGCCCCCATCCCTACTAATACCCATGGCTTTAGTAACATAACTTCAGCGGCCCTCCCTTAATCTATGCCATTACTATGATACCGATTCGTCCTTACAGATCAGAGGACTGGCCCCAACTCTGGTCAATTCTGGAACCCATTTTTAGGGCTGGCGAAACCTACGTTTTCGATCCAGACATTTCGCCGGCGGCAGCCCAGGCAATTTGGGTAGATACCCCTGCCCTCACCTTTGTGGCAGAAAATAGCCAGGCTGAAATTGTGGGCAGCTATTACCTCAAACCCAATCAGCCCGGTTTGGGGTCCCATGTCTGCAATGCTGGCTATGTAGTGGCCGAGGTGGCTTGGGGGCAGGGCATTGGCACCGCCCTTTGCCACCATTCCCAGGCCCAGGCCAGGGCAGCGGGGTTTCGGGCGATGCAGTTTAATCTGGTGGTATCGACCAACCATGGGGCCGTTTATCTATGGCAAAAGCTGGGCTTTACGGTGGTGGGCACCCTACCCGCCGCCTTTAACCACCGTCGCTACGGCTACGTCGATGCCCTGGTGATGTATAAGCTACTCTAAGTCCTGCTGTTGTTGCCAGCGCTGGTATAGGTCGGGACGGCGCACCCGGGTGCGATCGATCTGCTGTTGTCGGCGCCAGGCCTCGATCGCCCGGTGGTTGCCCGATCTCAGCACAGCGGGCACCTCCCAGCCGCGAAATAGAGCCGGCCGGGTGTAATGGGGATAGTCCAGTAACAGACTTTGAAAGCTATCCTGGACCAGGGAGTCAACCTTACCTACGGTGCCTGGTAACAGCCGAATTACTCCATTCAGCAGGGCCAGGGCGGGCACTTCTCCACAGGTTAAAACAAAATCCCCCAGGGAGACCTCCCGGGTGAGTAGGTGGGTGACCCGCTCATCCACCCCCTCGTAGTGGCCACAAATTAACACCACCTGATCACAATTCCTGGCCAGGTGGTGCAAGAGAGCCTGGTCCATTTGTTCTCCCTGGGGGCTAAATAAAATTACTTCCCGTTGAGGCCTTTGGGGCAGGGCCTCCACCGCTGCAAAAATAGGGTCGGGCTTCATCACCATGCCAACCCCACCGCCGTAGGGCTCGTCATCAACTCGGTGGTGTTTATCCGTAGTAAAGTCTCGCGGGTTGGTAAGATAAATTTCGGCGATTCGGCGATCCAGGGCTTTACCAATCAGGCCTGACGCCAGGGGAGAGGTGAAAAAGTCTGGAAACAGGGTAATCACATCAAACCTGAGGGACGATAGCCCGTCGACGCTGGGGTTCATGGCTGGCTTCCTAAGAGTAGGATGATCTTAAAGTTCAAATCTTGTCTATCATGCAGCAAGACAGCCCAGGCCCTATTCCTGAGTCCTTTGGTTAAGTAATCCATGTCCCCTGTCATGCAACATGCCATATTAGTCGTTGGTGGTGCAGAAGATAAAGTCCACGGCAAGGAAATTCTGCACACCTTCTTTGAGCGAGCCGGTGGATCAACGGCCCACATTGGCATTATTCCCTGTGCTTCCAGGGATCCGGTGGCGATTTCTGGACGCTATGAGCAAATCTTTACGGCCATGGGGGTTACCCAGATCGCCATTATGGACATTCGCGATCGGGCTCAGGGGGAAGACCCCACCTGGAAAACTGTTCTGGAGTCCTGCACCGGGGTATTTATTACCGGTGGCGACCAGGTGCGCCTGTGTGGACTGTTGGCCGATACGCCCCTGATCGAGGCTATCCGGCAGCGGGCCCAATTGGGCCAACTGACTCTAGCCGGCACCAGTGCGGGAGCAGCGGTCATGGGCCAGCACATGATTGCCGGTGGCGGCAGCGGTGAAACTCCCCATCGCTCCCTGGTGGATATGGCCATGGGGTTGGGGTTTGTTCCAGAGGTGATTGTGGATCAACATTTCCATAACCGTAATCGCATGGCCCGGTTGATGAGTGCCATTGCCATGCAACCCGATCGCCTGGGCCTGGGGATCGACGAAGATACCTGCGCCCTGTTTGAAGGCAATGGTAGTTTTCAGGTGATCGGTAAGGGAGTGGTGGCGGTGGTGGACGCAGAAGCCATTACCCATACTAATGCTACGGAGGTAGGGCCAGAGGATCCGATTGGTATTCACGGTCTGCGGGTTCACCTACTGGCCCATGGCGATCGCTTTGATCTCAACCACCGTCGGGTCCTGTCTTCCCTCGGTTGAGGGGGAAAGCGTCTTAGGGCTTGAGTTTAGGAATGTGCCATAGCTGAATCCGGGATGGACGACCGCCAATAGTGACCACCTCTTGTCGATCGGGTAAGAGGGCGAATCGCCAGATATCACCGGCAAAGCCCTGGATCTGGTCAGCGCCGGGGCAGGGCTGGGACCTTAAATCTCCCAGGTGCCAGCGCACCATGGTGGGCAGAACGCCGCTACTCCAGAGCTGGTCCTGGCCACCGGATTCTACTTCCAGGCTGTTGATGATCCCCTGGTTGCCATTTAAGATAGCCTTTTGCGATCGAGAGGCCCGGTCCCAAAGGGTAACGGTTTGGTCCACCGCCCCGGTCACCAAGGTCTGATCGTCGTCGCTGATAGCCAGGTAATTAATCGTCTTACCAGAGCTCTTTAGGGTAATTGAGGTCAGACCCGGTGCCGGGGTGGGCTGCTCTAGGCTGGTGAGATCCCAGAGTTGTAAGCTCTTACCACCGCTGACTAAAAGACTGGAATCGCGACTGAATAGCAGATCGTTAACAGGGCCCTCGGCTTGGAGGGTAAAACGGGCTGCCGATTGCTGCCCCAGGGGTAGGGCCCAGAGTTTAATGGTGCCACTACCATCGGCGCTAGCCAGAAATTTATTGTTATGACTAACCTCCAGGGCATTGATGGTACTCCCATGGGCATTGGCAATTCGCCCCAGGGCCTTGCCACCGGGCAGAGACCAGAGGCGAATGGTGCGGTCATCATCGGCGCTGATCAGACTATTCTGGTCTGGGGTTAGGGCTAGAGCTCGAATCGTATTGGTGTGTTGCATCAGGGACCGGATTGGTTGCCTGGTCGTTAGATCCCAGAACCGAATGGTTCGGTCTTCGCCGGCGGTAATTAACATCTGGCCCTGACGCCAGAGTTTCAGGTCTGTAATTCCTCCCTGGGGACCAGTCAGTTCCCCGGCGGCGGTCACCATCAGGGGACTGGCGTTGTTGGGCAGAGAACAGAGGGGCGGAGTTCCCCGGCGACTGAGGGTATACCAGCCCAGGGGCAGGACTACAGCTAGGCTGGCTAATCCAGCGATCGCCCAGGTCGGGGGGCGACGAAAGCTGGGGGTCTTAGCATTAAGGTTGGTGACGGGCCAGTCCCTAGCGGGGGCGGGGGGATGGTGCTGGTTGAGCGCGATCGCACCTGGGCCAGGGCAGTTAGAATCGCCTGGGTGCTCTGGGGACGACTGGCGGCGGCGGTGGCGGTGAGCTGGTCGATTAGATCCCCCAGGGCCGGAGAAATCTGGGGAGCGTAGGGACGCCAGTTAAATTGATTAGTGCGGGAGTCATAGATAGCGGGGTCATTGGGAGCCCTGGCGGTGATCAGGTAAATCAGAGTGCGGCCCATGGCATAGAAATCCGACTGGGGCACCGCCTGGCCCTGTTCCTGTTCGGGAGGGGTATAGCCTGCCGAACTAACGGTGGTAATACCGCTGTCTCCCAACTGGGCCAGGTAGGTTTGGGTCATTTCCCGAGCCGCCCCAAAGTCTACCAACACCAATTGGCCAGAAGACCGCAGCATAATGTTGTCGGGTTTGATGTCACGGTGAAAGTAATTCTGCCGGTGAATCAGGTGCAGTACATCGGTGAGTTGAGTAAGCCAGAGGATGGCTTGTTTTTCGCTAATGGGATGGTTGCCCTGCTGCACCATCCACTGTTTCAGGTTGGGACCATCGATTTTCTCCATCACCAGACAGTGACAGGGTTCCGTACTACCCTGGGGAAAGTAGTGAAAATAGCCCGGGGTTCTACCCGGGGTACGCCGGGATGGCTGAGGTGACTGAGGACCTGGGCCTCCCGTTGAAATAGATCGACCACCTTCTGATTGCGGTTGTAGCTTTGCTTCAGGACCTTCAAAATCTTCGGTACATTTTGATCGTAGGCTTCATAGATTTCACCGAAGCCAGTCTGCTGGCTGATCAGCCGCATAACCCGATAGCGTCCCTGGAGCAACAAACTAGAGCCACAGGCGGCGCAGTGAGCCTGGCTACCGTTATCGGGATGGTTGGATTGGGGGCAGCGCGGGTTAATACAGAGACTCATAAGGTCCGATTAAAATACATGTCGCCATGGTAAGGCAGTTTAGCGGAATTCTCAGATCCCTTAGACTTTGCCCCCTTGTTCGTCTCCCCATTCCCTTAAAATTCAGGGGATAGCTATTTTCCCTCTGCCCGCCATGAGTGCTCCCCAAACCCTGGCCCTCGACTTTGACGGTGTCCTCTGCGATGGCCTGCTGGAATACTTTGAAACCGCCTGGCGAGCCTACTTGCCAGGTGTTTAATGGAGAGCTTACGCCGCCGCCGGCGGGGCTGGCCGATCGCTTCTATCCCCTCCGCCCTGTGGTTGAGTCAGGATGGGAAATGCCCCTGGTGCTAAGGGCCCTATTAAGGGGAGTCGCCGATGCAGAAATTCTCACTAACTGGTCCGGGATGGTGTCTACCCTGCTGGCGGAGACCGGTTTGCAGGCGGGGGAATGGGCCGCAGCGGTGGACGGGGTGCGAGATAGTTGGATGCAGACAGACCTGGATGGCTGGTTGGGTTTACACCGATTCTATCCAGGGGTGATTGAGCGTCTGGGCCAGGTGACTGCGGCAGGGGTGAGGACCATAATTATTTCCACCAAGGAAGGTCGGTTTATTCAACAATTACTCGATCGCCAGGGGGTGAGGCTTGCTCCTGAACAGATCCTTGGCAAGGAGGTCCAACGCCCTAAGTACGAAACTCTGCGCCAGCTGAGTCAGGCCGGGGCTGGTCCCATTTGGTTTGTGGAAGACCGCCTGCAAGCTCTGCAGGGGTACGGCGGCAGGAAGATTTAGGAAATATTCAATTATTTCTGGCCGAGTGGGGCTACAATACTTCCGGCGATCGCAGCCTGGCCCGCCAGACCCCCGCCTTCCACAGCCTATCGCTGGATCAATTTGCCGGTCCCTTCAGTGGCTGGCTGCCTTTCCCTAATCCCTGACCATGGTTTCTGCTTCCCTCCTACTCAGCGATCAGCTCACCCAATTAGCCCATTACCTGGGCGGAGAATTCGACAACCGTCAGCAATCCCTAAGGGACCCGGTCTGGTATTTGCACCTGCGTTTGTGGCTACGTCCCCTACCCCATCTCTCTTTGATCAGGGTCATAGCTTTTTTATCGAACAGATCAGTGTAGCCGCAGCTACCCCCCTACCGTCAGCGGGTCCTACATCTGGGCCTGAAAGATGGGGGCCTATGGGGCCAGTACTATGGACTACAAGATCCCCTGGCCTGGCGCGGTGAGGCCAGCCGCCCCCAACGTCTGTCCGCACTCACACCCCAGGACCTGGTCCCCCTCCCCACCTGCGGTCTGATGATTGAGCTCGATGCCAGTAACGGTTGGTATCGAGCCCAGCCCCCCGCCCATACCCTGTGTAGTTTTACTTACCAGGACCAAACCAGTTACGTCCGCCTGGGGTTTGAAGTGGGACCTGACCAGGGGGGACAATGCTGCTGAGACTCTGCGATTGGGGGGTTAATCCAGACACAGGTCAGTTCACCTGGGGACCAGCGATGGGGCCTTTCGAACTGTTGAAAAAGGAAAGTTTTAATCTCTAATCCCGGCTTTCCGTTAAGGACCAGAGCCCTGGTCAGCCTCTACCACAGGTAACTCCAGGCATGATCAGGGCTCTTAGGGGTGGGGTGGTTTTTTATGTAGCGCCTTTTACCTGGCCCGCCCCCCGTCAAAGGAGACTACGGTTGTACTTTGGCACCATCTAGACCTATGATTACAAAATATATTTTTTTATAACTAAACCTAATGGGTTGCAACTGTAGATCAACTATAGATTAATGAAAACTTTGTTGAAGGGGTCATTACCCAGACTTAAATTTCCCCAGGCCAGGGTGGTTAGGCTCAAGCCTTTACCCTTAGTTGCCTGGTGGCTGCGCAACTTTTCTGTGACTGAGGGCAAACTATCCCCGCAGACGGTTTTGAGGTTGAAACTGGTCGGGGGAGTGGTGGTTTCAGGAGCCGTCCTAACCTATTTGTCGGCTTTTTCCCTATCGAATTGGTCCAGAGGGGCTGGTCCAACTCTACTCGATTCCTCTCTCTGGAAAACCACGGGTTCGGTTCGACAATCTCTAGTTAATCTTGACCAGGCCCAGCGGTTTCTCTTGCAACCAGCGTCGACTAACCAGGCTCAAACCTCCCTATCTTCCCCCGGTAGTCAAACCTCCCAGGCTACCGATGCAGATACTTTAGAGTCAGTTGCCGGGGCCCCATCTCCGTCCTCCTTACCCCAGGCTGAAGCCAACCGCCCCAGTTCCTCCCTGGCTCAACCCCAGGTGGCGCCTCGGGTTAAGCAGGGTAAGGCGATTGATACCATGCTAGAGATGCGAGTAGCCCTGGCGACACAAACCCCCAGTCTAGAGATAGCCAGTTCCACTAATGCCTACCTAACTGATTTGAATGGCCAGAATTACTGTAGTTTGAAGGCCCAAATTAGTTTTGTCCTTTCTTCCAACTCCAATGGTATGGGGATGGATAATTGTCAACTTAGTAATAGCGCCTGGATTGAGCCCGGTCAGGGAGGATACGTATACGTCAATGACCGCTGGTATCGGGGCCGGGTTTTGATTATGGCCTCTAATCGTGGTCTGACGGCTATTAATTTTGTGCTGTTAAAGGATTACCTGAGTAGTGTGGTGGGTAGTGAAATGTATGCCCACTGGCCCCTGGAAGCCCTTAAGGCTCAGGCTGTGGCAGCCCGTTCCTATGCTCTGGTTCACCATGTTCGCAATGCCAGCCGTCCCTACGATCTGGACAATACTCAACGCTATCAAGCCTATTTGGGCATTGCTAAAGAAACTAACACCACCCAGGCAGCGGTGGTAGCTACTCGAGGAGAGTTTATTAGTTACAAGGGTGGCATTGTCGAATCGCTGTACGCAGCTTCTGACACTATTGTGGATACGATTCACAATGGCAATGGTATGAGTCAGTCAGGGGCGATGGACCTGGCGACTCGAGGTTATAGTTATACCGACATTTTGGGTAATTATTATCCCGGTACGAGTCTATCTCGCCTGGTGGTCAATTAGTGCTGTCCAAGTATCCTGTTGGCTTCAGGTTATTGGGCTAAGCTGCGTTGCTCTTGAATTGATGGCTTCAGGTCTAAAAGGGCTGAAGAACCAGAGTTCTGAGCCACCCAGGCGCGATAGTCATCCACCAACTGCCGTTCGATGCGGCCTTTAACTGTAGCTAAAATTCCTCCCAGCAACTTACGCCCGGCCATGGCGATCATGGGGTCGGGCATAACCCTCAAGGCAGAGGGTAATTCTAGTTGCACCGTTAAATCGGCCTGGCCCTGGAGTTCAGTGTAGGGAAGATAGCGTTGCGGTCGGAGGCTACCCCTTAACACCATCTCAAAGGATTGGCTGACGTAATTCCAATAGGTTGGGCCATGCACTTTACAATTGACAGACTGTAAGCACAGGGTGCCATCGGTTAAGACCCATACCTCTAAATCGGCGGTAGGTTCAACACTAATCCCTAAAAATTGCAGGGGGCGTAAGGTGAGACGGTAGATACCGTCTTCTAAAAGTTCTATGTAGTCAGGATCGGTGATGGCTGTTACTAATCGTTGGGGTTGCCGTAAGTAGTGCTCAATGGGTAGGGCTTCATTGGGCACCCGGAGGTTGAGCTGTTGACTGGCGCGAAACTGGTGCATAGGGAAAACCGATCAGCCCTGTCCCTAGGGTTGATATCCTAGGGACAGGGCTAAGGCTATAGCTAGGGGCCATCTATAACTTTAGCCGCTAGGGGTCGTCTCAGCCAGGGCCAGTAGAGGAATTTCCAATTTTGGCAAAAAGCTATTGAAATGCATGATTAGCTTTTTAGTTTTTTCATCGGTTCCTTTGACCAATCCTGCTGACTAACCTGATGGGTTTACTACCGTAGCCGTCTCCAGGTTTGTGATACTAAATGGACAATTTCTACCTCGAAAATCATTAACAGGGGAATGACAAAAAGGGAAATTCGATTGGGTATGGGTAGGGCAAAACTAATGAACATCGTCAGTACTAAAACCAGGGTGGCGATGCGACGAGATTCTACAATCTGGCCTACTTTTTTATGGTGCTCCTTAGCTGAAGCCTACTAAGACCATACCTTCCCCCTGAACGGTTACGAGGGAAAGGGAGAATAACCTAAAAAGAGGGCAGATAGACTACAGCGATAACAGCGCCTCTAATTCTTTCCCGCTCTTCTGGCTAGAATTAAAATAACTATCCTGCTGGCTACGCAGTCGATCGCACTTCGCTTTTTCTCAGCCTGTAGACCTTGGGGGAGGGGGCTACAGGCGCAGGGCGCAAGGCGGATAGAGAAGTCTATCTAAGGGTGAGGGAGTCGGGAAAAAGGGCTTCTGATCGCTGACCACTGATTACTGTTTTTAGGACAAATTGCCCTAAGAACAGTAAGGTTTCATCTATGCATATGTCGATCACCATTAAGCGCATG
Organism: Nodosilinea sp. LVE1205-7; assembly: GCA_041879365.1. Lineage (GTDB taxonomy): Bacteria > Cyanobacteriota > Cyanobacteriia > Phormidesmidales > Phormidesmidaceae > Nodosilinea. Next base: position 1,967,134 of record CP089923.1, read on the forward strand.
CTAAACATAGGCTTGTGATCGATGTTTGCATGGGTGTGATCGTTGGTTGCAGGGGTGCGATCGTTAAACACACCTGTGTGATCGCCTTTACCTCAAGGGGCGATCGCCCCGCCTTGGAAGCTGGCACCGATCCCATTAGGCCCTGGGAATCTCAGGGTTGGGGACCGCGACCCACCCTGGAGCCAGAGGGGTTGAGGGTGGATCTTGACTGGCCCTGGGGTGAGGGATAGGGAGCGCTGTATAATCATTTGGTGATGCACCTCAAACTTTAGCAATGCTTGCTGAAGGCTTTGCGACGGATCCATAACCATCGGGTTATGCAGTTCAAAGGTTTGTCGCTAACCTTTAAAGGTTTACAACGAATACTTAAAGGTTTATCGCTAACCTTTGAAGGTATGTAACGAACGCTTAAAGGTTTGTCGTTAACGTTCAAAGGTTTGTCGCTGATCATCGATGGTTAGCGATGGATCATCAAAGGATGGTCGGGCTAGAGCACCCCCATCTTTCATTCCCTATCAAGCGGCGGATGGCATACCCGCGACTTGCCACAACACAATGCAACAAGCAGGTTAAGCTGGCCACAGAAAAAATCCGGGAGAAAGTAACGTCTGACTTAGCTATTTTGGCAACTTAGAAGTTGTTTATTTCAGATTGTCCTAAGTGTTGTATTTTTTTAAGGAACGGTCTTCTTCGGGAGACACTTAGGATAAGCTAAAAACATTGGTAGAAATACCTGGTTACAAGTCTTGAGTTCCTGATTGATTTTGCACGAAGTTTTATTTCAGTCACTCCACAACAGTGCATCTAACTGATTAGCAGAAAATTAGTAGAAAACATTTGAGGAATCAAAGACCGGGCAAGGTCGCTGACTCATTTGCTTTGACTAGACGCCCGTGCTAGTCATGTCTCCATCATGCTCAGTATAGCCCTAGCCTCCGGCAAAGGGGCGTAGGTGGGTCTACCCAGTATTAGCTTTTTCCTATTTTGTCACTGACAGGCCGCCTGTCTTTAGGAAATAGGAAACTAACCCATTAACCGGGGTCTAGGTGGGCTGGTCAAAGCTATATTTCCCAACCCTCTAACTGTAAGTCCTCAACCCAGAGCCTATAGCAATCTGTACTGGCTATTTACAGCCAAAAGGAAGACAGACTATGACGACTCAATACAAACGGAAAGTTTTAGCCATTGATGGGGGTGGTATTCGAGGAATTATTCCTGCCATGGTGCTTCACTATATTGAGGATAGAACCGGTAAGCGCATAGCGGATCTGTTTGACTTTATCGCAGGCACATCCACAGGAGGAATCCTGGCCCTGGGCCTAACCAAGCGAAATTCAGATTATCCCCTCAGTCACGAACCAGAGTATACCGCTGCGGAACTGGTGGATTTTTACCATAGGTACGGTAGGAGAATTTTTACGGAATCCATTCCAACGGCGATCGATGATTACATCCGACCCAAGTACAGTCAGGAAGGGCGGCAGGAGGTTCTAGAAAACCTTCTGGGTGAGGCGAAAATCGAAGATGCCCTCCGGGAAGTTCTGATCCCCAGCTACGATATCGAGTTAAGAGAGCCTATCTTTTTCACCAGCAATCCCCAGGCAGAAAAACCTAAGGGGTATTCTGGCCGCAAGATATGTACAGGGTTCACGATGGTGGAAGCAGCGATGGCCACCTCTGCGGCACCGACCTTCTTCCCCCTACAAACTCGATACCGCCCATTACACGGCTGAGGGGTACTACGCCTTGGTGGATGGTGGGGTGTTTGTTAACAACCCTGCCTCCCTGGCCATGATGGAGGCGATGATCTCCTACAAACGGGAGAAATCTAAGGAACTATTGAGAACAGAAACCCTGGTGGTTTCCTTAGGTACTGGTTCGCTGACCAGGCAGTACAGCTATAAAAAGGCAAAAAACTGGGGACAAATTCAGTGGGCACTCCCTATCCTAAACATTGTTATGGATGGACAGAGTGAAGGCATCGCCTATCAACTGAACGACTTAATGATGTCTGAAGGGAAGCACCGTAATTATTACCGTTTTCAAATGCCCCTGACCAATGATGATCAGCACGATCAGATGGACAATGCCAGCCCTGAAAATCTTGAATACCTGAGTAAACGGGGCACACGACTGATCGAGCAGGAGGAGGAAAGCCTGAATGAATCGTGTGACAAGCTCCTCCAGGATCAAACCAGAAAAGGGCTCGCTCAGCGCTTAGCAGAGGCTAGTATACCTCCACGCTAGGTGCCAGACAAGAAGGTTTATAGCACTCCTTAGTCGAGCCAGAACAGAATGGCCTTTCAAGGCTGAGGACCAGAGTCCTACTCCGGCTCCTCAGCCCTCGGGCAAACTGGATAGACACCCGCAAGGGGGCGGAAGCCCGCCAGACCTCCACCCAGCCTTAATTTTATCGATCCACCCTGGCCTCAGGGTTCTGACCAAAACGGCCCTCTCTCAGAAGATTTGCAATCGCTATGGCACGTAAACAGCTTTTCTACCTTAGTTTAGTGGTCACGGTTCTATCCTCCCTGGCACTGACGGCCATGGGGGCTCCCCTGACTAACTCCCAAACTCCCTGGGGCATTCTTTCCTTTGAACTGTGTGCCTATGGTTCCTCCTGCACGGCCATTGTTCAAAGCTGGAATAGCTCTGTTCAACTCAAGGCGGCCCTTAGCCTCGGGGTGGATTATCTATTCATGGTGGCATACTCCGCCACCCTCTTCCTTGGCCTGTTGATGATGGCGGATCCTGTACCGCCAGGTTTGCGCCGTCTTACCCTGGGGGCTGCTGCAGCTGCATGGCTGGCTGGCGCCGCAGATGCCCTGGAAAATTATTTCCTCTTCCAAATCCTGTTGTCTCCCTCAAACCTACAGTTCGCCTGGCCAGCCACCGCCTCAGCTACGGTGAAGTTTATCCTGCTAGGGTTTACCCTGGGCTGGCTAGCCTTCACCTACCTGGGCTACGGGCCCCATCAACTGTTTGGCAAAGGCCAGGTAATACCCCACTCTCCCTAGCCCTGAGCAGAGATGGCAAATCAAGGAGCTAACAAGGTGACCCATGACGCCCTATACGGACAAAATCCAGAGCCCGCTGCGGCTTGGCTGGGCTTGGGGCAGGCAAGAGGCGGTTTATTGAGGGTGGTCCCCAGGGCGTCGATCTGCATGGTACATGAAATAGAAATAACCAAATCTATGGATAGAATCTTAAGATTAAAGGATATGTCATTAGATTTATACCCTCTAATTGCCATAGCAATTCAGATCGGAAAGAGTGCCAACAAGGCTGAAGGTGGAGTGGAGTCATGAGTAGCCCCGCACAACCAAAACTGCCCTCGAAGGTTTACGCTGAAGCGATCGCCCGTTCCGGCGGTGGGGAGTCGTTGTTATCAGCTTTAGCACCTGTGACAAGTCAGACGGTCAGTCGGTTTTATGCAGACCCAGCCGTACTCTATGCAACAGCAGACCGCTTGCGTGCCGAGGGTTTCGAGGTTCTAGCCGTCGGCAACACATCCATCAGTATTGCGGCTGAACCCCATATTTACCAGCGAGCCTTCCAAACTACCCTGAAGGCATTTGAATGCCCTGTCATCAAAGAGTTCGCGGAACAAACTACGGCCACATTTATCAACTCCCTGGATAATAAGCCCTTTGGTGAGATTGATCTATCCCACACCCATTGGACCTCTGTACTCGCAGGGATTGCGATTAACGAACCAGCCTACTACTTCCGTACCGAGGAGACTCCCTCAGGTCTGCCTCCCCAGACACGGCAGACCTATTTATCGGTGCCAGACCAAATTGCTGAAGGACTCAACGCAAAGGCGGTTCATCAACAAGGTCTTAAGGGCGACGGCGTTAAAGTGGTTATGGTTGATACCGGCTGGTATCGCCATCCCTTTTTCAGCCAAAATAATTACCAGGGGCGGGTTGTTTTAGCCCCCGGTTCAACCGATGCTGAGGCAGATGACCACGGCCATGGTACGGGTGAATCTGCCAATTTGTTTGCGGTTGCTCCCCATGTGGAGCTGACGGTGGTGAAGGCGGATGTGGCACTTGACGGCAAATCGCGAAATGTTAACTCCATTGCCGCCTTTAAACGCGCTGTTGACCTGCGCCCCGATATCATCTCCTGCAGTTGGGGGTCTGACCAGAGAAGTCATCAACTCTCGCCCTATACCAGGGCCCTGGGGGCGGTGGTTGCCGATGCGGTTCGCCGGGGGATCATCGTGATTTTCTCTGCCGGCAATGGGCATTTGGGCTTCCCCGCCCAACACCCGGATGTGATCGCCGCAGGGGGTGTTTATCGACATCTAGAGGGTCCATTAAAGGGACAGCTAGAGGCCAGCAGTTACGCCAGCGGCTTTATCAGCCCGGTTTATCCGGGTCGGGTGGTGCCCGATGTTTGTGGCTTGGTCGGGCAGCTTCCCCGGGCAGCTTATATCCTGTTGCCCATCCCTCCTGGCAGTCCAGTCGATTGGGGTTGCTCTCTGGGGGATGGAACTGACCCAACCGATGGATGGGCCGCCTTTAGCGGCACCTCCGCCGCCGCACCCCAAATCGCTGGGATTTGCGCCTTGATGAAACAGCTTGATCCGGGGTTGTCTCCGGCCCAGGCAAAGGAAATCTTGCGGCAAACCGCGATCGATGTCATGGCAGGAGCCTGTAGCCGCCAGACAGGCGGGCATCGGGCAATCCAGGGCCCAGACCCAGCCACAGGCTATGGTCTGGCTGATGCCGCCAGGGCTATTCAAACGCTTAAAACAGGAGTTGGTAGTTGCTCGACCCTAGAGGTCGATAGCAATAAAGGATCCGCTGTTGCATTTCAATCGTCTTTGGTAAAGCCAGCTTTACCCAGAATTGTTATTTCACCCAGGAGAAAACCTAACATGTCTTCTAATAATTACCCCAAACTCAGCGCTAAGCTAGATGAAATTCTGTGCGAATTCGAAGAAATTTTAAGGGATAAGATTTCAAAGGATGAAATCGAAGAAGTTAGATTGTCTATTTCGGAAGAGAATTTTGTTCCTCGTTCACCCGAAACCAATATTGTACTGGCACTCGTTGACTCTCTGAAAAGCTTGAAAGTCGCAAATAAAAGAACTACTGACAAAAAAATCAAAACGGAAGTTGATGAAATTAAGAAAAAACATGTCCTGGCGGCTAGAAGTCTGCTTAAGATTCAAAGTCATCAAGAGCTGGCAACACGGGTTCTGATTGCGGCAATAGAAAGTTCTGATGATGAAATTTCGGAAACTTCTACTAAAGCCTTGGGAGAATTTAGCACTAAGATAACTAAATATTCAATAAATAATGACTTACAATATGTAGAGATTTTCCCAGCCAAAACTGAAGAATTCAATTTTAGCATTAAGCCATATGGAAATTGCCTATGGGAGGATAGAGAAAAAGGAATAGCAGTATGCGACGGCAATGGTAAAGGGTTCCTTCGGTTGCAGCTTCAAGAGAATGGGAATTGGATTCCAATCTGACAGTAGAGAAGTTCTAGATGATTGATACTAGCATCCTAGTATCAATCTATTTTATCATCGATTCATCAAGGCATTTCTCTGTCAATTCTTAGTAAGTAGGCAGGTGCAATTAAACTTTCAATAACTTTCAATCACCGTAAGGGTTCCAGACAAAGTCATCTTACATTTGATTTAATTCGCCTACTTGCCACGAGATGTGCAGCTTGATTTTGTATTTATTTTAATATGATCAGGAAGTTGAACATTACAAAGACTTGCTACCTTTTCTAGCTGATCTTTCTTGAATTTACTTGCATTTTTAATCTCATTTAGGTTGAGATTTTCTAGGTTGGCATCTTTGAGATCAGCGCCATAGAGTACAGCACCCTTAAGACTACTATTTCTAATAGTTGCCCCTTGCAAATCTGCATTTGCAAGATTTACATTTTCGAGGCTTGCTTTACTTATAAGAGCACCTTTCAAATTAGCTGATATCAAATCAGCGTTTTGAAGATTTACATTTAAAAAATAACACCTCTTAAGTTTGCGGAGGAAAAGTCCACATAAGAAAGATCGGCGTCACTAAAACTTGATTTTGGAAGATAGACTCTAGATAGATTTTCATAGGAAAGATTGACTCCTCGAAGACTTCCTGAGCGCCCAGCTAGCCACAGGTATTGGATTAAAAAATTTATCCGAAGATTTCTTTTGGGATCGTATAGCTGTTTCCCTGCGGTATCTACAGTCCAAAAGTGGAGGAGCATTAACGTTCCAATTATTGGAAGAATTGAAGCACCCATCACAGATTTGATGTAATTCTGTCTTTGTTTCCTTTGACTTGCTTTGACAAACTCCGTTGATAAGCTCGATAGAGTAGTTTCCCCCTGGGCAGTTTTCATAAACTCCCTGGCATCTCGCAAAGGACGCCCCTGCAACAAATAATCTTTGGACTTACCTTGACTGACCCACTCCTCTGCGGCCTGCTCAATTTTGTGTTTCTGGCGCAGGGCTTCTCGATTTTCGTTGAGCCAGTCGCCCAGTTGACTCCAACTGCGGATCAGGGCCTCATGGGTCACCTCAACGGTTTCGCCGTACTGTTGGTTTTGAGAAGTTGTCAAAAAGCGGGCATCGTTGGCGGCGAAGCGGGCGATAATCCCTCGTACCCGAGACGCTTCGCTGTCGCTGGCAATCAGTTCTGACAGGTGGGCCCGGCGGCGGGTGTCCCTCACATCCTCCCCCAACTGTACCAGGCCCAAAAACACCCGACGGGCGATCGCCTGCTCCTCTGGGCTAAGGCTGTCATAGACCCGCTGGGCTTCCCCCGCCAGGGCGCCGCCCACCCCGCCGATCTGGTTTAGGGTGTCGGCGGGGGCCACGCCCTGCCGCAGCCCTTCCCAGAGGCGGGTGAGGGCAAACTGCAGCAGGGGCAGGGCGCCCTCCCGGCCCTCGGTCTGCTCAATTAGCAGGTCGACGATCGCCCTATCCAGGGGAGCCCCGGCCAGCTCTGCCGGTTTGCTGATCGCCTCCCGCAGGGCCGCCTCATCCATGGTGGGCACCAAAAAGCCCTGGGTGGAGAATAGCCGATTCAGGGTTGGGTGCTTTTGGGTTTCCCCAGAAAGTCACTCCGCATCGTCAGGATAACTGACACATAGTGGCTGCAATCGCCTGTGGCCTGCAGCAGGTTTTTAATAAAGATATCCCGCTCCCCATCCTGCTTACAGAGGGAGTAGACTTCCTCGAACTGGTCTACCAGCACAATCAGCGGAAACGTGGCGATCTCCGGCAGCAGGCTGGCAATCCGTTGGAGGCCATCGTACTCACCTTCTTTGTTAGGAAGAGCCAGCTCCTCCGCAAACTCCCGGGTCTTCTTCACGGGGGTGAGGTCATTTTCAGCAATGCGGGCCAAAATCGCCGCCAGGGCCTGCAGGGGTTGGGTCCCAGGCATCAGCACCGCCACCCTGGCCCGGTCTCGCCCCGGTAGGGGATGGTGGCCCAGTTCCGGAATCAGACCGGCTCTCGCCAGGGAGGATTTACCAGACCCGGAGGGGCCGTAGATCGGCAGCAGCCGCAGGGCGGAGTCCGGCCCATGCAAGGCCCGAAACTTCTCCCCAAGGGCTTGAATTTCCCGCGATCGCCCGAAGTAAAAGGCACTGTCAGCCTCATGGAAGGCCAGCAAGCCTTTGTAGGGGTTAGGGCCAATTGCGGCGGGCTGTGTCTGCGTCTCAGGCTGGGGGGGCTGACTGGGAGCTGGGTTGATGATGGCCTGCCCACCACTGAGGTAGAGCACAATACCGCCATAGACCTGACCAATCGCCTGATGGCGATCGCCGGACAGATTCTGCTGAAGGCTTAGGGAGGGGTCAGCGGCATCAGCGGGCTGAGGCGCAGGTGGCTCTGACATAGTTAGCGGTTGAATAGGGTCTCCTGAATATCATAGAAGTAAGGAAAGGGATCAACCTAATTTCCGCTTCAACACCGGCGTCAACTCCTCCCCCAGCCCTTCTAATTGAATGGCGTTACAGCCTACCTTGTAGGCAAACTCGGAATCTCGCCCCGCTAGCAGGGCATCATAAAAGCCGATCGCAAACTCAATTGCCGCCCGATCGCCGATTGCCCGTTTCATGCCCACCACAAAGGGAATTTGTTGGGCGATCGCCTCGGCCTGAGTGGCGGAGTAGCAGGCATTCAACACCACGCACTCCACCTGGTCGGCAAACAGGGAAAACAGGTTGGCCAGGGCGGCGGCGGTTACCAGCTGGGGCTGGCCCAGGTCATCCTCAAACACCAGGCCCTCGGGCGGGGGGCGGGGGCTGCCACCCCAGTCAACTTACGAGCCGCTGCCGGTTCCGCCTCGGCAACCTCGGTGCCAAGGCCATGGCCGGAGAAATGCACAATTTGGGGCTGGTAGTCGAGCAGGGCGCGGCGCACGTCGGTGGGGGTCACGGCCCAGCGTTGCTCTAGCCGGAAGCGATCGCGGTGTTGCGATCGCTCTAATCCGGTCTGAATTTTCCGCACCTCCTCCCCCAGGCGTAGGGGGTGGCTACCCTTGGGGTTGGCGGCTAACACCAAAATGGTTTTGACGGCAGCGGGCGTCTCCTTTGCTGTGGAATCTGGAGTCGGTGCCGGTGGAATTGCCGGACTGGCCACCCCACCAATGATGACGGTGCCGGTCACGGTGCCAAAGACCTGGCCCCCCGATACCTTACCAATCACCTGGTTTTGGTTGCCAGTGACCGTCTGGATAATTTGGGTGCCGGGTATGCCATTGGGTGCATCTGCTTGCAGAAGCTGAGCGATCGCCCTGGCTAAGTCTGCGTTTTCGTTGATCAGGGTTTCCAGTTCCTCTTGCAACACCGCCTGGCGGGTCTGACTGTCCGGTTTGGCCGCCACTTGCTCCGCTGCAATCTTGACATCCGATTTAGCGTCCACTTCAGGTTGTAGCTTGCTCCAGAGTGCTTTGGCTTTGTTCCAGGCATCTTCACCAAATTTCTCAGCCACTTTTTCAGAAGCCTTTTCACCCAGCTTCATTAACGCTGGCAGAAAGGGCGCGAGAAAGGCGGTCAGAAGGGCAATATCCATCGGTCAATTCTCCAGGAAGAACAGGAAGCTGCTTCTGTTGTGGCATAAATCCGCCTGATTTTAGCCATTGTGTGCAATTGATTTAACCACAGACCCGATCGCCTGAGCAGAGAGATCGCCCCACCCGCTTCAATGCAAGCAGTGTAGGTGGTTGATCCATTGATGAAGAGAACACTCCCCCCGATTTTTTCCTGATAAAATCAAGCTAACCTCAGCTATTTAAGTACTGGGCTTCCGAAACGTCTGTTGCTGACCCTGTATCAAACAGAGTCCCCTGGAATGGCCATCGCCCCCCTAGAACGAGACGATAGTGAACCAACCAGACGACCTACCTGAAATAACTACAGCCAGTGTGAGTGCTTTGCTGGAGCGGATTGCAGCGGGCGTGGCCACTGATGCGGATTATTCAACCCTGCGTCAGCTCTTACTGGCTGCCCCCCAGCGCCTGACTCAGCTTGGCAAATACAACATCCAGATCGGCGAAGGGCACGACATTCAGATTGGCGATCGCACCTATGGGGACATCAATGACGACGCCCTTCAAGCGATCGTGGAGGCGATTCAGCAAGCTGTGAAAGCAGCCGCTCCTCAAGTTCAACAGACGGTGAGTGGCAACCAGAACCAGGTGATTGCCGAGATGAGAGGCGGGACAGCAATCAATACTGTGCAGGGTGAAGTGCACATCCATCAACCGGCTCCCCCAACGGCTCCAGCCCTGACAACGTTCTTTGGTGTGTCCTATCCCCGCAATCCCTATTTTACCGGACGGGAAGAGACCCTCAATCAGTTGCAGCAGCAACTCAACCAGAATCGAACAGTTGCCATTAATCAGATACAGGCCATCAGCGGATTGGGGGGATTGGCAAAACCCAGACTGCCGTGGAGTATGCCTATCGCTGCTATGACAGCGCCCCCGTCCCTACGATTGGGTGTTGTGGGTCAGAGCCGATACGGAAGCGAACCTGATCAGCGACTTTGCCGCTCTGGCCACCCAGTTGCAGTTACCGGCTGCCCACTTGAAACCGGAGGAGCAAATCCCAGCGGTACAGCAGTGGCTGGCCACCCACGATCGTTGGCTACTGATTTTTGATAACGCCGATACCCCGGAATGGTTGCAGCCGTTCCTACCGAACCGGTCTCAGGGGTGTGTGCTACTAACCTCCCGGGCCGATGTGTTTGACCAGGTGGGGATTGCTAACCCCCTCACTCTCGATGCCCTAAGCAATCAAGAAGCCGTTGATTTTTTGTTTAAGCGGGTCGGTCGAGACCCCACTGCACCGGAGCAACAAGCCGCGATCTACCTGGCAACAGAACTGGGCAATCTGCCGCTGGCCCTGGAACAGGCCGGGGCCTTTATTTTGCGGCAGAAGCTTTCGTTTCAGACCTATCTAAGTACTTATCGCAAACGCCGCCTACAACAACTAGAAAAGGTAAAACCCCAAACGGGCAAATATCCCGCTTCTGTGTTAACCACCTGGTCCTTAAACTTTCAGGCGGTGGAGACAGCCAATGCCGCCTCGGCAGAAGTGTTGCGACTGAGTGCAGTGGTGGCACCAGACGCTATTCCCTATCGCCTATTGCTTCAGGGAGCGGCCCATCTGGGTGACCAACTGGCCCTATCCCTCCAGGCTGAAGATGAGGCTGAAGCGGTGATGGCAGTTTCGGAAGTGCTAACCCCCCTAAGCCAATACTCCCTGATTCAGTGGGAGCCGGAGCAAGCACAATACAGTATGCACCGGATGGTGCAGGCGGTTGTGCAAGATGGCCTGACCCAAGAGACCCGGCAACTCTGGGTGACGCGAGCTGTCAGGGCCCTTGATGCCACCTTCCCTGCCGTGGAGTTCCAAACCTGGGTGGTGTGTGACCAGTTGCTGCCCCATGCCCTCAGGGTGATCCAGCAGGCAAACGCTCAGGGCGATGGGTCAGAAGCCCTTGCCAGACTCTTAAATCAGACGGCCTCCTATTTACAAGCTCAGGGGCGCTACGACGAGGCGGAACCGCTGTACCGCCAGGCCCTGGAGCTGAGGCGGGAGCTCTTGGGGGAGCGCCATCCCGATGTCGCCACCAGCCTTAATAATCTGGCCGGACTCTACCGTGCACAGGGGCGCTACGACGAGGCGGAACCGCTGTACCGCCAGGCCCTGGAGCTGAGCCGGGAGCTCTTGGGGAGCGCCATCCCGATGTTGCCACCAGCCTTAATAATCTGGCCTATCTCTACCAGTCCCAGGGGCGCTACGACGAGGCGGAACCGCTGTACCGCCAGGCCCTGGAGCTGAGCCGGGAGCTCTTGGGGAGCGCCATCCCCAGGTTGCTGGCAGCCTTAATAATCTGGCCTATCTCTACCAGTCCCAGGGGCGCTACGACGAGGCGGAACCGCTGTACCGCCAGGCCCTGGAGCTGAGCCGGGAGCTCTTGGGGAGCGCCATCCCGATGTTGCCACCAGCCTTAATAATCTGGCCTATCTCTACCAGTCCCAGGGGCGCTACGACGAGGCGGAACCGCTGTACCGCCAGGCCCTGGAGCTGAGCCGGGAGCTCTTGGGGAGCGCCATCCCCAGGTTGCTGGCAGCCTTAATAATCTGGCCTATCTCTACCAGTCCCAGGGGCGCTACGACGAGGCGGAACCGCTGTGCCGCCAGGCCCTGGAGCTGAGGCGGGAGCTCTTGGGGAGCGCCATCCCGATGTTGCCACCAGCCTTAATAATCTGGCCGGACTCTACCGTGCACAGGGGCGCTACGACGAGGCGGAACCGCTGTACCGCCAGGCCCTGGAGCTGAGGCGGGAGCTCTTGGGGGAGCGCCATCCCGATGTCGCCACCAGCCTTAATAATCTGGCCGGACTCTACCGTGCACAGGGGCGCTACGACGAGGCGGAACCGCTGTACCGCCAGGCCCTGGAGCTGAGCCGGGAGCTCTTGGGGGAGCGCCATCCCGATGTTGCCACCAGCCTTAATAATCTGGCCTATCTCTACCAGTCCCAGGGGCGCTACGACGAGGCGGAACCGCTGTACCGCCAGGCCCTGGAGCTGAGCCGGGAGCTCTTGGGGAGCGCCATCCCGATGTTGCCACCAGCCTTAATAATCTGGCCTATCTCTACCAGTCCCAGGGGCGCTACGACGAGGCGGAACCGCTGTACCGCCAGGCCCTGGAGCTGAGCCGGGAGCTCTTGGGGGAGCGCCATCCCCAGGTTGCTGGCAGCCTTAATAATCTGGCCTATCTCTACCAGTCCCAGGGGCGCTACGACGAGGCGGAACCGCTGTACCGCCAGGCCCTGGAGCTGAGGCGGGAGCTCTTGGGGGAGCGCCATCCCCAGGTTGCCACCAGCCTCAACAATCTGGCCGGACTCTACGAGTCCCAGGGGCGCTACGACGAGGCGGAACCGCTGTACCTGGAAGCTCTGGCTATGCTGGCCCAGGCGGTGGGCACCGATCACCCCAACTTTCAAACCGTCTTTGGCAACTTTGTTGCCTTTCTGCAGGGGGTTGTTGGGGCTAACCAAACCGATCAACTCTCCGATCATCCCCTGGTTAAACACCTGCTGGCTCAAATCGGGGTGGCTTGAGGGGCCTGGCCAGGATAAACCTGACTACTGCCCCCCTGCCTACCAATCTCCTCAGGTTCACCCCCAGCGCTTTGCTGTTTGATCGATATCTATCCCAAGCTAGAGTGCCGTAACGTCGAGTTTCTTAATATGGCAGGTAAGATTATAGAGAAGCGTCATAAGCACGGTGTAGATCCTAGTATGCCTGATGATTCCCTGTTAAAAATATTTCAAAAGTCTTATCAGAATACGGATCTGACTCCCTTACTTGAGCCTGAGCAATTAGCTAAGTTTTGGGTCGAATATGGGAATGCTTCATTAGAAGAATTGGTTCAACTCGTCGAAGACAATGCGTCTCGTGATGCAAAAATTATCTTTTCCGGGCATCGTGGTTGTGGAAAATCAACATTATTAGCAGAGTTTGGCAGAAATCTCAGCGATCGCTATTTTGTAGCATTCTTCTCTATTGCTGAGACAATTGAAAATGTCTGACGTGAATCACATCAATATTTTGTTTGCGATCGCTATCAACTTAATGTCGAGAGCAGAGCAGGAACAGATTAATATTTCCGAATCTATCAAAAACGAGTTTTATAAATGGTTCGCGAAGCGAACACAAATTGAAGTCGAGACTCCTAAAAGTGCAGAATTTTCAGTAGGATTTGACCTGTTTAAAATTATTACTGGTAAGTTAAGGACAGAAGCATCTATTCGAAATGAACTTAAGCGAGAATTTGAGCGGAATATTTCTGATTTGGTGGCTAAGCTAAATGAGATTGCAGCAGCTATCCAAGGTGCTAGCAAGAAAGAGATTTTGGTTATAATTGATGACTTAGATAAACTTGATTTGGCAGTTGTCAGAAGTATTTTTCAAGAGCATATAAAAGCTTTATTTTTACCAGGTTTTAGTATTGTTTATACAATTCCTATATCCTCTCTTCGGGATATTTCCCTGTCTGCAACTTTGCGGACAGAAGCTGACGATCAAATTGTAATTATGCCGGTCTCAAAGCTTTTGTCAAAAAAAGAGTGTCGCAAAACAAATCCTGATTACCAGGATAATGCCATTGAAACTTTATGTAAGATTTTGCACAAGCGCATTCCAGAAGAAATCTTGGAACCAGATGTGGCAAGGCAGATGACGCTCTACAGCGGAGGTGTGTTACGAGAACTGATGCGGATTTCCAATCGATGTTGTCGAATTTGTTTACGGGAAATCCGACGTTCTCCTGGGCAGACGAGCTTTAAAGTTAATTCTGTCGTACTAGAGGAAGCAATCAAGGATTTAAGGCTTGATTTTGAAACTACTTTAGGTAAAACAGACTATAAGATTCTCAAGGAAACCTACGAAAAGTTTCTACCAGAAGATCCCAAAGAGCAAGCTTTTCTAGACTTGCTTCATGGTTTAGATGTATTAGAGTATCGCAATAGCGAGGTTTGGTACGACCTTCATCCAATTGTGATGGACTTATTGCAGCGCAAAGGATTGATCAATGCTAGCAATTAAGTCGATCAATCTCGGTGAAGACAACCAAAAGGTATACGATAATCTCATTGTGGCAGTGGAAGCCAGTGATGGGGTGCTAAGTTTGCTGCTGGCTGTGTGCGACGAGCCACAGTTACAAGACCAGATTATTCAACGATATAGTGCGGAACTTCAGCCAAAAATTCGTCCCTATCAAGTTTTGTTATACCGAAAGGAACCGAGTTTGCGCGAAGCAATCGCTGAAGTAGTGAAGAAAGATTCATACCTACAGTCAGGTGGTAGGGCAGTAATAACCGTCATAGGTGCTGATCAGCTAGTATCTCGCAGATTAGGAGAAGAACGGTCAGAGAAGGAAATATTTTTTGGTTACTTGCAGTGGACAAGAGAAAGCCTCCGGGAGTACCCTTATCCAATTATTCTATGGCTGACTAATCCACTACTCACAGAACTAAGTCGCAGGGCTCCTGACTTCTGGAGTTGGAGAAAGGATGTATTCAGGTTTAAGTCATTAAGCATTCCAAATAACCTACCCTATGGCGGAAATCCCCGATTTATCGGACGAGAAGCAGAGTTGGCACAGTTGCACGAACAGCTTCAAGGTAATGATCCTATTTCGATTTTTGCTATTGCGGGATTGGGAGGTGTTGGCAAGACAGAATTAGCACTGCAGTACGCCTATCAACATCTGAGTTTACAAACCTATCCTGGCGGTATCTGCTGGGTAGGAGCACGGCAAGACGTAGGGACGCAGATTTTAGGATTTGCCCGATCGACCCTGGGGCTGCCTATCCCCGACAACCTGGACCTATCGGAACAGGTTGCCTATTGTTGGCGTCACTGGCCTCCAGGAGAGGTTCTACTTATCTTTGATGATGTTCTGAATGACACGACTATTCAACCGTTTTTACCACCAGCCGATCCACGATTTAAGGTGTTGCTAACGACAAGACTGCGCCTGGCAAGACCCTTGAATCAGTTGAGTCTGGACGTACTACCAGAAATAGCAGCTTTAGAGTTTCTAAGGTCTATTGTTGGGAAAGAGCGCATTGACGGCCAGTTGGAGCATGCGCAAGCATTGTGTGCATTTTTGGGCTATTTACCGCTAGCGTTGGAATTAGTAGCACGATATCTCGTCAGGGAACCAAGTCTCTCAATAGCAGATTTGTTAGACCGGCTGCAAACTCAACCTTTGGCCGCACAAGCCTTAGCGCGACCTGAAGTGGGAATGACTGCGGGCTTAGGTGTAGCCTCAACATTTGAGTTGAGCTGGCAGGAGTTAACCGAAGCGCAGCAATCCCTGGCCTATCTGCTAAGCTTGTTTGCCCTGGCCCCCATCCCCTGGAGTGCAGTGACTCCCTGCTTTGCCCCTGAGCATGAAGAGGATTTAGAAGATTGGCGGGATTTGGGTTTAGTCCATCGCAGTCTATTGCAACGAATCGATCAGGATACCTATCAACTACACCAACTGATTCGGGAGTTTTTTCGGGCAAAGGTGGAACAGTGGCCCCAGGCGGATCAGTTAAAACAGCACTTCTGCCAGCAAATGGCCCGGATAGCCCAACAGTTTCCCCAGACTCCGACTCAGGACCAGGTTACTGACTTTACTCCCCTGGTATCCCATGTGGCGGAGGCTGCCACTACCCTGCAACCCTGGCTGAGTCAGGAAGACTTGATCTGGCCTTTTGTGGGGTTGGGTCGGTTTTATCAAGGGCAGGGAGCCTATGCCCAGGCAGAGCCCTGGTACCAAGGTTGTCTAAGTGCTGCCCGTTCACGACTGGGCGATTCTCCTGCGGAGACACGGCGTGAACGCCATCCCGCTGTTGCCAGCAGCCTCAACAATTTGGCCTTGCTTTACTGCGCTCAGGGCCGCTACGAAGCGGCGGAACCGCTGTACCACCAGGCCCTGGAGCTGTGGCGAGAGGTATTGGGCGATCGCCATCCCGCTGTTGCCCAAAGCCTCAACAATCTGGCTGGGCTTTACGACGCTCAGGGCCGCTACAGCGAGGCAGAACCGCTATACCAACAGGCCTTGGACCTGCGGCGGGAGCTGTTGGGCGATCGCCATCCCGATGTTGCCACCAGCCTCAACAACCTGGCCGCAGTCTACGAGTCTCAGGGGCGCTACGAAGCCGCCGAACCCCTCTACCAACAGGCCCTGGAGCTGAGCCGGGAGCTGTTGGGCGATCGCCATCCCCAGGTTGCCACCAGCCTCAACAACCTGGCCGCAGTCTATGAGTCTCAGGGGCGCTACGAAGCCGCCGAACCCCTCTACCGCCAGGCCCTGGACCTGCGGCGGGAGCTGTTGGGCGATCGCCATCCCGATGTTGCCACCAGCCTTAATAACCTGGCCGCAGTCTACGAGTCTCAGGGGCGCTACGAGGCCGCCGAACCCCTCTACCGCCAGGCCCTGGAGCTGAGCCGAGAGCTGTTGGGAGAGCGCCATCCCCAGGTCGCCACCAGCCTCAACAACCTGGCTGCACTCTACGCCTCTCAGGAGCGCTACGACGAGGCGGAACCCCTCTACCAACAGGCCCTGGAGCTGAGGCAGGAGCTCTTGGGCGATCGCCATCCCGATGTCGCCACCAGCCTCAACAATCTGGCCGGACTCTACTACGCTCAGGGGCGCTACGAGGCCGCCGAACCCCTCTACCAACAGGCCCTGGAGCTGAGCCGGGAGTTGTTGGGGGAGCGCCATCCCCAGGTCGCCACCAGCCTTAACAACCTGGCTGCACTCTACGCCTCTCAGGGGCGCTACGACGAGGCGGAACCCCTCTACCGCCAGGCCCTGGAGCTGCGGCAAGAGCTCTTGGGCGATCGCCATCCCGATGTCGCCACCAGCTTCAAAAATCTGGCCAACCTCTACCACTCCCAGGGGCACTACGGGTTGGCGGAACCGCTCTACTGCCAGGCCCTGGACCTATACCGGGAGCTGTTGGGCGATCGCCATCCCGATGTTGCCACCAGCCTTAATAATCTGGCCGAGCTTTACCGCGTCCAGGGGCGTTACAAGGCTGCCGAACCTCTGTACCTGGAAGCTCTAGCGATTCTGGCCGAAGCGGTGGGAACCGATCATCCCAACGCCCAAACCGTCCTTGGCAACCTTGTTGCCTTTCTGCAGGGGGTTGTTGGGGCCCACCAAACCGATCAACTCTCCGATCATCCCCTGGTTAAACACCTGCTGGCTCAAATGGAGAGGTCTTGAGGGGCCTGGCCAGGGTAGGGCGGCAAGTAACTCGTGGGTGAGGCGATCGCCCTTCGCCCAGACCCTGCCACCAGTTCATCTCTGGCATTAATCTCAAGGGTATCTAAGTATCTTTTCGGATTAGGGCGCTGAAGCCTGTATTATTTTCACCTGGGGACAAAAACTGACGGTGGGCCAGGGACGAAGGGCTGAAAGCTAATTTCCGAGGGGCTTAGGCCGGTTTGGATTAGTTGCCAACCAGAAGGCGTTTGCTGCTAACCAGAAAGCGTTTACTGAAAACGAGTTCACGTTTGTTACAAACAAGTAGGTGTTTGCTGCTAACGGGTAGGTGTTTGCTGTTAACCAGTAGGCGTTTGCTGTTAACCAGTAGGCGTTTGCTGTTAACGAGTAGGTGTTTGCTGCTAACCAGTAGGTGTTTGCTTGGTTGACTGATAAAACATTGGCTGACGGCGGTTTAAACCGCTACTATACAGACGAAGTCGGCCTGCGCCGACTGATTCATAACCCGCGTAGGCGGGTTTTGCCTGTCTAGGCGCGGCTTCTAGCCGCCAGCCTTGAGAGTTTTGTCAGTCAAATGATCTGAAGAAATACCGCCTGATAGGCTCAAATGGCGAAATTTACCTGTAGCCTAAAAGCTTGGAGAGGTTTTATCTGGCTATGGCAACGGTTCACTTTAAGGGCAAGTCCTACGTCCAAAATCACCATCTGACCCTTAAGTACCATCATTTGGTGCCCAATCCTGCTGCCAGCCTGACGGACAGAATCAGCCTCCACGACAACCTGATCATCCATGGAGATAACCTGCTAGCACTAAAGGCCCTGCTACCGACCTATGCAGGCAAGGTGAAGTGTATCTATATTGACCCACCCTACAACACAGGCAATGAGGGCTGGATCTATAACGATAATGTCAACTCGCCCATGATGCAGGAGTGGCTAAAAGCCAATAGTCCAGTTGATAAGGAAGACCTGGCACGCCATGACAAATGGCTCTGTATGATGATGCCCCGTCTGAAGTTGCTGCGAGAGCTTTTGCGGGATGATGGCGTAATTTTTATCTCTATTGATGACAACGAAGTCCATCATCTACGAATGCTAATGGATGAGATTTTCGGAGAAGAAAATTTTGTTGCTACGGTCATCTGGCAGAAGAAGTATGCTACTGCAAATGACCATCAAGGTATAGCTCCAATGCATGACTATCTAGTTATTTTCTGTAAAACCAATGAATTTAAAAGAAATCTTTTACCTCGGACAGAAAAGAATGATAATCAATACAGATATAAAGACGAACAAGGTATTTTTAGAATAAGCGACTATACGTGCAATAAGTCAGCAGACGAACGCCCAAATCTTTATTATTTAATACAAAATCCAAATACTGGAGAGGAAGTTTTTCCAGCTAAATCAAGGGTTTGGGCTTATTCAAAAGAAAAGCATCAAGAGCATATTGAAAGAGATTTACTTTACTGGGGTAAAGATGGAAAATCCTCTGTTCCTTCCCTTAAGCGATATAAGCACCTACTGAAAAATCAAGGGAAAATAGTACCTTCAACTTGGTGGCAATATGAGTTTGCTGGTCACACAGATGAGGCAAAAAAAGAAATCAGAGAAATCTTATCTGATGCGGAAGAAAATTCAGACTTTATCACCCCAAAACCATCAAAATTACTCAAAAGAGTTCTCCAGATTGGAAGTGATGAAGATTCTATTATTCTGGACTCATTTGCTGGATCAGGCACAACTGCTCATGCTGTTTTATCCTTAAATCAAGAAGATGGAGGAAATCGAAGATTTATTCTGATTGAGATGGAAGATTATGCTGAATCACTCACGGCAGAGCGGGTTCGACGAGTGATTCAAGGCATTCCAAAGGCAAAAGATAAAAATCTGAAGAATGGCTTAGGTGGAAATTTTTCATTTTTCGAGTTGGGTGAACCCATTGAGATGCAGGCAATTTTGGAAGGGGATAGTTTGCCTGCCTATGAAGACTTGGCAAGGTATGTGTTTTATACCGCCACAGGGGATGAATTTGATCTGACTAAAGTTAATCGAGAACGAAACTTTATTGGTGAAACTAAAGAATTTGAAGTTTACCTGCTGTATCAGCCCGATCTCAATTATTTGAGGTCTACCGCCTTGGATTTAGATAAAGCGGAAAAAATAGGATTGCCTGAACCTAACTGTAAGAAACGGTTGGTCTTTGCTCCCATGAAATATCTGGACACCGATACCTTAGAACGGTATCGCATTGAATACTGCCAGCTTCCCTTTGAAATTTACAAATTCAAGGAATAGTCGGAGTATCATCACCATGAGCAAGCGAGAAAAGCTACGTGAACGTTTAAGGAATAACCCAAAGAATGCGACATTCTCAGATATTCGGACTCTTTTAGAACAGGAAGGATTTGTACTCGATCGCATTACTGGAAGCCATCATATTTTCACCAAAGACGAAGTAACATTTGTAGTTCCAGTTCATAACAACAAAGTGAAAACAATCTATGTCAAGCGGGTACTCGACCTGATTGAGCAAACAGAAAACCTAACCGAAGAAGAGGAGTAACCATGAACTATCCTATTGTGATTTATCCCTGTGATGAAGGGGGTTATGTTGCAGAAGTTCCAGCCCTGAAAGGATGTTTGGCTCAGGGGGAAACTTTGCCTGAGACCTTAGAGGAGCTAGAAATTGTAGAAAAATTGTGGATTGAAACCGCAGAGAAACGTGGACAACCTTTGCCGGATGTCGAGGGTGCGATTCAAAAGGTTAAAGCGTTGAGCTACAGCGGTTCTCGTTGATGAAAGATTATGAACGTATGATTGCAAGAAATTTAGGGGAGTGCCAAAAATTTTAAGAGTCATTCAGCCAGCAGAGAAAAACCAAGATGACGAGCAACCTTAAGTATCAAATGGTGATCCAGTGGTCAGACGAAGACAATTGTTTTCTAGTCGGTTTTCCTGATTTTCCGGGGCAGCAGTGGCGTACTCACGGCTCAACCTATGAGGAAGCTGTCGCCCAAGGCATTGAAGCCCTTGAATCTCTGGTCATGGCATACGAAGCGTCTGGAGAACCGTTGCCTGAACCCACTATCGCTTGCGCTGTTGCCTGATTATTAAAATGGAACTCAAGGACTACCAAAAACACTGCATCAATGAGGTCAAGGTTTACCTTGAGCACTTGGCAGAATTCCGCGCCAAGTATGAAAAGATTCTTGCCATCGATCCAGACATGGCAGGCGACTTTACACGAAAAGCCTGGGAAAAAGCGAAAGGGGGCACCACCTTTCAAGGAGCAATCCACTATGACAAGACCAATGGATTAGGAGAGCCGCTCCCGAACTTCTGCATCAAGGTTCCCACGGGGGGTGGCAAAACGCTGTTAGCAACCCACACCATCGGCTTGATCAATGCTCACTACCTAAAAAGGCAAACGGGCTTGGTGTTGTGGATTGTCCCCACCAACCAAATCTATCGACAAACCCTGAAAGCCCTGCGTACCCGTGAGCATCCCTATCGTCAGGTCTTGGATCTCAATAGTGGGGGACGTACCAAAATCGTTGAGAAGACCGAACGCTTCACCCCGGCTGACATTCAAGAAAGCCTGGTAGTTTTGCTGCTGATGTTGCCCTCTGCGAATCGGCAAAACAAAGAAACTTTGAAAATTTTCCAAGATTCCGCCGGATTTGATGCCTTTTTCCCACCCGACGATCGCCTTCCCGATCACCAAAAATTACTGGAACGATTCCCCAATCTAGACTGTTTTGGAGAACGACATTCCCTTTTTGGGGGCAAATCCAAACATCCCTCGGCAATACCCTCCGTATCCTCAAGCCCATCATTATGATGTACCCCGGAAACTGTACAGGGAAATAAGATAGAGTCGCTGCCCAGCAATTCAGTAGCTATACGGAGATCAACAGGGAAATGCAGCGCAAGCGACATGGTGCGGACTTCAAGGCTAAGGTGGCTCTAGAGGCCATCAAGGGGCTAAAAACTGTGAACGAACTATCGAGTGAGTATGGCGTCCATGCCAGCCAGATCAACCAATGGAAGAAGCAGGTGCTCGATGAGCTTCCTGGCATTTTTTCGTCACGGCGAGCCCAGGGCCGTAAAGACCAGGAAGAGCTAACCGCCCAACTTTATCAACAAATCGGTCAACTGAAGGTAGAAGTGGACTGGTTGAAAAAAAAATCTGGCCTTACCGCTGGCGAATAAACGACGGCTGGTGGAGCCAGAGCATCCTCAGCTGAGTATCCGTCGACAATGTGAGTTACTAGAGCTGGCGCGGTCTAGCTGGTACTACGAACCAGTGGCGATTGACCCTTACGAGTTACATCTGATGGAACGAATAGACGAACAATACACGGCGACGCCGTTTTACGGGGTGCGCCGAATGACCGCCTGGTTGAGACAACAGGGCGAGGCGGTCAATCATAAGCGGGTGGCGCGGATCATGCGTCAGATGGGGATTCAGGCGATCTATCCGAAGCCCCGGACAACGATAGCTGGGGACAACGCTCGCCGGTATCCCTACTTGCTGAGGGGGCTGTGTATTGACCGCCCCGATCTGGTGTGGAGCACGGATATTACCTATATTCGGCTGGCGAATGGGTTTGTGTATTTGGTAGCGGTGATGGACTGGTACAGCCGTTATGTACTGTCCTGGCAGCTATCGAATACCATGGATGTGCATTTTTGTTTGGTGGCCCTGGAGGAGGCGCTGCAGGTCAGTCAGCCTACGATCTTTAACTCAGATCAGGGCAGTCAATTTACCAGCCTGGCCTTTACAGGGGCGTTAGAGGGGCGAGCGATCCAAATTTCTCAAGACGGCAAGGGCCGGGCTTTTGATAACATTTTCGTGGAACGGCTGTGGCGTACCGTCAAGTACGAAGAGGTCTACCTCAAAGACTACGACAGTGTTTCAAGTGCCATTGAGAATCTGGAGCGTTATTTTCGGTTTTATAACCAGGAGCGGCTACACCAGTCACTGAACTATAGGCCGCCAGCCAGTGTCTACTTCAGTAAGCAGGAGGATAGTGATGTAAAAAAAGAGACGTAGAGAAAGAAAATGAACTAAATGGCGACTCTACTTTAAATTCCTACCCTAACTGTCTAGACAACGGGGTACACTTTACATCGTGATTGATGAAGGTCACAAAGCCTACAGTCAAAATGCTTAAGACACGATCCGTAACTTCAATCCCGCCATTATCATCGAGCTATCGGCGACTCCGCCACCCAATAGCAATGTGCTGGTAAGCATTGGCGGACAGGAACTCAACCGGGAGGAGATGATCAAGCTGGATATTCACCTCACCAATAAAGCTAGCTATGACTGGAAGGATTGTCTCCGAGATAGTGTCGCTAAACGGGATGAACTTCACAGACAGGCGCTGGATTATCAAGCTAGAACCGGCACCTATATTCGCCCTATTTGTTTAATTCAGGTTGAGCGAACCGGTAGAGATCAACGGGGGGATATCCACTACATCCATGCAGAGGACGCGAAAAACTTTCTAATCAGAGAATGTAGCATTAGCCCTGATGCGATCGCCATCAAGTCCAGCGAGAAGGACGACATCGAAGGCTTCGATCTTTTCAGTCAGGACTGCCCTATCTGCTACATCATTACCAAGCAAGCCTTACAAGAAGGCTGGGATTGCTCCTTTGCCTACGTGTTAACGGTTTTGACCAACCCTAGTTCAAAAAATGCGATTACCCAGTTGGTGGGGCGTATTCTTCGGCAACCTTACGCCCGTAAAACCAAAGTTCAAGCATTGGATGAATGCTATGTCTTTTGCTTCAAACAAAAAGCACAAGGGTTAATTAGCAGTATCCGCTCTGGCTTGCAAAACGAAGGCTTGGGAGATATTGCTGGAAATATCGTGCAAGATACGGGGGATGACGAAAAGGTAGAAGTGAGCTACCGGCAACAATTTAAGAAATTTGAGGGAAAGCTGTATTTGCCTCGATTTGTGATTCAGCAACCCCAAGGCTGGCGTGAACTCAGCTATGAGATGGATATTTTGAGCCGAATAAATTGGGGGCTGATTAATCTAGATGAGATTAAGAAACTACCGCTCTCTAAAGTAGAGGGTAAGGACGAAACCTCTGCTATCGGATTAAGCCAGTACGAACAGGAAGTCATTGAAAAGAAGGAAAGCCAGATTCAAAAAGCAAGCGTTAAGCTAGATTTAGTCTACGTCACGCGCCAGATTTTAGACATTATTCCAAACCCCTGGATTGCTTACCAAACTGCGGAAGAAGTATTCTCGAAATATGATGTACCCCGGAAACTGTACAGGGAAATAAGATAGAGTCGCTGCCCAGCAATTCAGTAGCTATACGGAGATCAACAGGGAAATGCAGCGCAAGCGACATGGTGCGGACTTCAAGGCTAAGGTGGCTCTAGAGGCCATCAAGGGGCTAAAAACTGTGAACGAACTATCGAGTGAGTATGGCGTCCATGCCAGCCAGATCAACCAATGGAAGAAGCAGGTGCTCGATGAGCTTCCTGGCATTTTTTCGTCACGGCGAGCCCAGGGCCGTAAAGACCAGGAAGAGCTAACCGCCCAACTTTATCAACAAATCGGTCAACTGAAGGTAGAAGTGGACTGGTTGAAAAAAAATCTGGCCTTACCGCTGGCGAATAAACGACGGCTGGTGGAGCCAGAGCATCCTCAGCTGAGTATCCGTCGACAATGTGAGTTACTAGAGCTGGCGCGGTCTAGCTGGTACTACGAACCAGTGGCGATTGACCCTTACGAGTTACATCTGATGGAACGAATAGACGAACAATACACGGCGACGCCGTTTTACGGGGTGCGCCGAATGACCGCCTGGTTGAGACAACAGGGCGAGGCGGTCAATCATAAGCGGGTGGCGCGGATCATGCGTCAGATGGGGATTCAGGCGATCTATCCGAAGCCCCGGACAACGATAGCTGGGGACAACGCTCGCCGGTATCCCTACTTGCTGAGGGGGCTGTGTATTGACCGCCCCGATCTGGTGTGGAGCACGGATATTACCTATATTCGGCTGGCGAATGGGTTTGTGTATTTGGTAGCGGTGATGGACTGGTACAGCCGTTATGTACTGTCCTGGCAGCTATCGAATACCATGGATGTGCATTTTTGTTTGGTGGCCCTGGAGGAGGCGCTGCAGGTCAGTCAGCCTACGATCTTTAACTCAGATCAGGGCAGTCAATTTACCAGCCTGGCCTTTACAGGGGCGTTAGAGGGGCGAGCGATCCAAATTTCTCAAGACGGCAAGGGCCGGGCTTTTGATAACATTTTCGTGGAACGGCTGTGGCGTACCGTCAAGTACGAAGAGGTCTACCTCAAAGACTACGACAGTGTTTCAAGTGCCATTGAGAATCTGGAGCGTTATTTTCGGTTTTATAACCAGGAGCGGCTACACCAGTCACTGAACTATAGGCCGCCAGCCAGTGTCTACTTCAGTAAGCAGGAGGATAGTGATGTAAAAAAGAGACGTAGAGAAAGAAAATGAACTAAATGGCGACTCTACTTTAAATTCCTACCCTAACTGTCTAGACAACGGGGTACACTTTAAAACTCTCCGAAATTCCAGGTAATACAAAAGATGTCATTGCAAGTAATATGGTTTTTATCATTGAGGAATTACGTAAACTCTTAGCTAAAGAGTGTGATCGTTTAGCAGAGCAGGTCTTTCGAGATCTGCTAGAAAACCATCAGCTTTGCTTCTTTCTGGTAGTTGATCGCAGTCCAGATATCCCTAAACGAATTAACGTTCACAAGCATGCGCCCAAGCTTACCAGAGATAATAACGACCCAATTCAACGCAGTCTATTTGATTACGTTCCCGAGGAAGACTTCAATGATATGGAGAAGGCGATCGCAATTTACTTAGATGAGCAGGAGAGACTCCTCTTCTGGTATAGAAACGTTTCTAGGAAGGACTACTGTATTCAGGGCTGGAAGAGAGGAAAGATCTATCCTGATTTTATCTTACCTGAAGTCGACCTGCAAAACCCTGATGATTGTGCGACTGTTTACGTTGTGGAGAGCAAAGGCTTACACTTAAAAAATGAGGATACCCAATACAAGCAGACCATTTTCGAAATTTGTAATGAACTCGGTCAGCAGATGCAGTGGCAAGAGTTGAAGCAAGAATTCTTCGGCTCTCGGATTGAGTTTAAGATTATTTTTGAAGATGAGTGGAAACGTAAAATAAATGAAATTTTTTATGATTTCCCCACCTCAAGATAAGAGGATGAGTATCGATTTGATGTGGCGCACTGCCCCACCCCGGATGCCGATTCAACGGAATTCTTAAAAAGAGATGACACAATGAAGATCAATATCAAACAAAAATTATTGAATGAAATTAACACGACTTCAGATTCAACCCTCAAAGAAGTCTTAGATTTTTTGTTATTTATTAAAGCCAAAGAAGCTCAACAAGAGCAACTAGAAATCAGTCTACTAAGTGAACCTCTGCTAGCAGAGGATTGGTTAACCCCTGAAGAGGATGAAGCATGGCAACATTTGTAAAAGGAGATGTCGTCGTTGTGCCTTTTCCCTTCTCGGATCTAACAAACGCTAAAAGGCGACCTGCCTTAGTCGTCGCAACGCTGACTCGAAATGATCTCATTCTCTGCCTGATTACTAGTCAATTGACCAGCGATCCATATACCATTGTAGTTTCAAACAATGACTTTGTAACTGGAAGCCTTAATCGCGATAGCTATATTAAAGCTAACCGATTGTTCACGGCGAATGATCAACTTATTGCCTATAAAGTAGGAACCTTAACTTCTAGTAAAATTAATCAGGTCATTGCAAAAATAATTCAGATCTTGAAAGGATAAATCTTAACTTAAAACTTTGAAGCGAAGCACCCTAATGAAGATTCAATATTTTTCTGAGACGGACACATTAGCGATTGAGCTAACCAGTAAATCGGGTGCATCCCACTTTTGTAGTCCTCACCCTAAATACCTCTCCCAAGGCGGGAGAGGTATTTAGAATGCCGGCTCCCCTTCTCCCTTTTTGGGAGAAGGGGCTGGGGGATGAGGGCAAACTTGCAACACTGGGATGCACTCCCTCAAGTGCGTGGTAGATGCCAGTGGTTGCTCACTACCCGCCTCAGCTTTAAAGAGAAAAACTGGTGGAGTAATCGCGATCGCCCTAGTGCCCTCCAGGCCACCCTGCAACCTTGGCTGAGTTAGGAAGACTTGATCTAGCCTAACGAGTAAGACGGGTAAAGAGCTATAGCCCGGGCCCATCAGGGTAGTACACTATGGGGAATAGTGGGAGAAAAGCAAGATCTCCATGGCTGATATTGTGAAGGGTGATCACACCTTCACCTTGGTTCCTAATTCAACTCACTCTCAATGGCTGCTCGAAAACCTACCCAGGCTCAATCTATCTATCAACTGAAAATTACCCTCAAGCACTGTCGCCCCCGATCTGGCGACGGGTGCAGGTGCGCAGCAATAGCACCCTGGCGGATTTGCACTGGGTGATACAGCGTTCTATGGGATGGGGAAGCTCCCATCTCCACTCCTTCACCATTCGCGGCATTGAATATGGCGTGCCCATGCCTGAATTTGGCTTCGATGAGGTGGGCTTGCGGGATGAGCAGTCGGTCAAGTTGAGCAAGGTGATTTCAGGAGAAACCTTTAAATTCTTCTACCTTTATGACTTTGGCGATAGCTGGGAGCACGAGGTCCTGGTGGAGAAGGTGCTACAGGCGGATCCTGAAATCAGCTACCCGATTTGCCTTAAGGCCCGGCGAGCTTGCCCACCTGAAGACTGCGGTGGGGTTTGGGGCTATCAGAGTTTCCTGGAGGCAATTCAAGACCCAGCCCATCCTGAACACGATGAAATGCTGGAATGGGTGTGGGGAAGTTTTGACTCGGAAGCGGTTAACCTGGAGGAGATTAATTTTTCATTAAAGGAAATATCTAGAGATTAAGGAGCATTCCCATTGAAGAAAGGCCTGCACCGTCGGGGCCCCCAGGTAAGCCTGGGGTGATGCCGGTGTAGATATTTCCAGACTAAAGGGTTAGCCAAACATTAACCCCAGGAAGGCAAGGCTGGCTATCAGCCAAAACCATCCACCGCCGCCGCTCTGGGGAGGCGGTTCTGGAGCGATCTGCCCTTTACCACCGCACAGGGGACAGTCCTCAGCGGTTCCCAGGAAGGAGCCGGGGACCTTACCCGTGCCATTGCAGTAGGCACATAGCTGGGTTGCCGAGTCTGCTGACCTGGCCATGGTAGCCATGGCAAAGCTCCCATGGCCTTTCCCTGATCCATGGCTAGGGGCATGGGAACAATCGTCATGACTGGGCCTGAAGCCAGAACCCTGACAGACCGAGCAGCCCCGGTGAATGACGCCGTGACATTTCAAGCATTCGGCGTCCCCCGTACCCTTACAGAGCTGACAATACTCAAAGGTGAGCTTCTCACCGCAGTGGGGGCAATATTCGCCGATTTGGGGAAAGCCATGGCGGTGGGCCTGGCAGGTGCAAACTTTGGCGGTTTTCTGAGTTGATCTAGGGTTTTCCATAATGCCTCCTGAAAACAGAGGGCCTATGAAATCATCATAAAATGAATGACTGGAGCCCAAAGGGTGAGTCAACGTTTCTTAGCACTGGGGTTTGAAGCATTAATGGCAAGGTTGACTGACCCAAGGCCAGTGGCTTAGACAAAATGCCTGGCGGTCAGCCAACCGATGATCGATAGCAATGGGAGGAGCGATAGCCAGCTTTCTGAGGCAGCAGCAGGTCATCGCTGTACTGCCTTTAGCCGGCTGTAGTAGGAACCGGAGGCTAACCAAACCGACCGGTAACGTAGTCCCGGGTTTCGGGCAGGGCGGGGTCGCTGAAGATTTTCTGGGTCTCGTCAAACTCCGCCAGGTAACCCACCTTACCGCCGGCCCCCTCCACCACCTGCGCATTAAAGAAGGCGGTGTAGTCAGCTACCCGGGTGGCCTGTTGCATATTGTGGGTAACGATAATAATGGTGTAATCCTGGGTTAACTCCTTCATTAACTCCTCCACCTTCAGGGTAGAGATAGGATCTAGAGCTGAGCAGGGTTCATCCATCAGCACCACCTCCGGCTGCACCGCAATGGTGCGGGCAATGCAGAGGCGCTGTTGCTGTCCACCGGAGAGGGAAAAGCCACTCTCCTGCAGCTTATCCTTGACCTCATCCCAGAGGGCGGCCCGGCGCAGGGAGGTTTCCACCAGCTCATCCATATTCCCCTGGTAGTTGCTGATGCGGGGGCCGTAGGCGATGTTGTCGTAGATGGTTTTAGGGAAGGGGTTGGGCTTTTGGAACACCATACCAATCCGCCGCCGCACCTCCACCGGATCGACATCCGGGGCGTAGAGATCCTGACCGTGGTAGGTCATCTTGCCCTTCAGGTGAAAGCTCTCGATTAAATCATTGAGACGATTAAAGCATCTGAGCACCGTACTCTTACCGCAGCCGGAAGGGCCGATGAAGGCGGTCACCTGACGCTGGGGAATGTCGATGGACACATCCCGCACGGCCCGGTAGGAGCCGTAGTAGATGTCACAGTCCCTAGCGCGTAGGACAACATCGTTAGTAATTGCCATGGGATTTATGCTCTGCTCGGAATTCTACGCGGACCTAACTTCTATCATCGTTTACGGGTGACCAAACGGGCAGTAATGCTAGCGGCCAGTACCAACAACACCAGAATCAGGGAGGCGGCCCAGGCCAGCTCTTGCTGGGGCTTAAAGGGCAGGGTGGCAAAGTTATACACCAGTACCGCCAGGCTAGCGATCGGGTTGGTGATGCCGTTGGGCCAGAAGGGGGAGAACAGGGCGGTGAAAATTAAGGGGGCGGTTTCCCCAGCGGCCCGGGCCACCGCCAGGGTAACTCCGGTCAAAATGGCAGGAACGGCGGCGGGTAACACCACCTTCAGCACCATTTGATACTTGGAGGCCCCCACCCCCAGGGCGGCCCAGCGGATATCTTGGGGTACGATTTTGAGGGCTTCATCGGTGGTGCGAATGATGGTGGGTAACATCAACACCGCCAGGGCCACCCCCCTGCCAGGGCGGAG
Source organism: Nodosilinea sp. LVE1205-7 (assembly GCA_041879365.1). Classification (GTDB taxonomy): domain Bacteria; phylum Cyanobacteriota; class Cyanobacteriia; order Phormidesmidales; family Phormidesmidaceae; genus Nodosilinea. The sequence continues at coordinate 1,996,491 of CP089923.1, forward strand.
TAGCCCGGCAGGGCCGGCTTCACCATCAGACCGTAGATGAACACCCCAGAAATAATCGAGGGCACCCCCGCCAGAATATTCACCCCAAACCGCACCCACTCGTCAATGGAGGTGTCATCGCCGCCAAACTCCGCCAGCCAGATGGCGCAGAGGACGCCGATGGGGACGGCAATCAAAGTGGCGATCGCCACCACCATCAGGGTACCAACGATGGCGTTGGCAATGCCGCCCCTGCAGGCCAGGGGCCGGGGGCAGTTGGGTAAACAGGGCCAGATCCAGCCGGTTAAACCCATTGACGGTGACGTAGAACAGCACCAGCACCAGGGGCACTATGGCGGTCAGGATACAAAGACCCGCCAGTCCGGTCATGACCGCATTAAAAAGACTACGGCGACTGGCCTTGTTGATTTTTAGACTCTGGCTATTAAAACTATCCATGGGGAGTAGTTAGGTAGGGAATGGGGAGTGGGGAATGGGATCCACCTACAACGAAAAATCTGAACTACTGACTAGTGACTACCTTTTCAAGGGCTGCAGGATTTATGCCGCGCCCCACTAGTCGTACTTAGCCTGGAGCTTGCGAACAATCCAGTCCGCCAGAATATTGACGATCAGGGTTAGAATCACCAGCACAAAGGCGGCATACATCAGGGCTCCCACCTGAATGCCCTTGGCTTCGGCAAACTGGTTGGCCAGCAGGGAGGCGATGGTATTGCCGGGCTGCAAAATGGAGGAGTTAATGGTGTTGGCATTGCCCACCAGCATGGTCACCGCCATGGTTTCCCCCATGGCCCGCCCCAGGGCTAACATCACCCCGCCGACAATGCCGGAGATGGCGGCGGGAATCAAGACTCGAAAGATGGTGCCCCAGCGGGTGGCCCCCAGCCCGTAGGAACCCTGCCGTAGCTCCGGCGGTAGGGCCGCCAGGGAGTCTCTGGAGATGGCGGTAATAATCGGCAAAATCATCACCGATAGTACCAGGGAGGCGGCCAGGATGCTGGGTCCGGTGAAACTGATGCCAACCAAACCGAAGCACCACTTCAGGGCCGGAATCAGCACAAAAATTCCCCACAGACCGTAGACCACACTGGGAATGGCCGCCAGCAGCTCCACTAAAAACACCAGGACGGTGCGAATTTTCAGGGGAATAAAGTTTTCACTCAGAAACAAAGCCGTGCCCAGGCCCAGGGGCACCGCTATCAGTAGGGAGATGGCGGAGGTTAGCAGGGTCCCGTAGACCATCGGCAATACCCCGAAGGCCTCCCGCCCCTCCACCGGGTTCCAGGCACTGGTCCAGAGGAAGCCTAAACCGTATTTCTGAACGGCGGGCCAGGCCTGCACCAGCACCAGCAGGCCAATGGCCACCAACAGGAGCAGAATGAACAGGGCAAACGCCAGGGCGGTGTTCTCAAATAGACGATCCAACCCCTTTTCCATCGCTGAGCGGGTACGGGAGCTGGGGGAGTAGGGGAGGGAGTGCCAACAGTCACGGTGACCTCGTCAGGAGATTACTAAAATATGAAGCCGCTTATGGATCCGCTAAACCGGCATGGAGAAAGCTAACTCTCCCCATGCCGCCAGGTCTACTTCAACTTGATCCTATAGTCTGGGCTAATCGCATCGGCGGCAGCCGCTACTTTCTCCCGCACTTCCTTAGGCAGGGGAACGTAGCCCAGGGTGCTGGCTACCTGTTGTCCCTCATTCAGGCCGTACTCGATCATCTCCTCTATGGCCTTGGCCTTAGCAGCGTCTGGATAGCTCTTGTAGGCCAGAATCCAGGTGTAGGTGACTACGGGGTAGGAACCTGCTCCTTCTGGATCGGTAACGGAAACCCTTAGGTCCGCTGGCATTTTAGCCGACCCCAGACTGACGGCGGCGGTTTCATCGGAGGGAACAATAAACTTACCGGCTTTGTTTTGCAGGGCTGCAAAGGTCAGGTTATTTTGCTTGGCATAGCCATACTCAATGTAACCAATGGACCCTTCGGTCTGCTGGATTTGGGCGGTTACTCCCTCGTTGCCCTTAGCACCCACAAAGGTACCGGTTTTGGGCCATTCCACACTCTTACCATGGCCGACCTCCTTCTCGAAGTCGGGGGAAACCTTGCCCAGGTGTTTGGTGAACACACTGGTGGTACCACTACCATCGGAACGATGAATAAAGGTAATGGGTTTGTCGGGTAGTTTTACCCCCGGATTATCTGCGGCAATTTTGGCATCATTCCATTTGGTGATCTTGCCCCTGGCAATATCAGCGTAGGTTTGCCGACCAAGCTTCAGATCGCTGACCCCGGGCAGGTTGTAGGCCAGCACGATGCTACCGGCGGTCATGGGCAGAAGAATTACACCACGCTTAACCTTGGCGATTTCTTCGTCCTTCATGCCGGTGTCACTGGCACCAAAGTCTACGGTCTCAGCGGTGAACTGCTCTACCCCAGCGCCACTACCAACGGACTGGTAGTTGACCTGTAGATTGGGGTTCACCTTATTTAGCTCAATGAACCAGTTTTGATACAGGGGGGCGGGGAAGGAGGCCCCGGCGCCAGTCAAAGCCACCTTATCCCCCCAGAGGAGGTCGGGCTCGTACCAGTTCCGGTATTGGTGGCACCACCACCGCAGGCAGTCAGCCCCGCCAGCAGTAATACTGATGCGGTCAATCGGAGGTTAATACCTGATTTCGAAAGTTTCTGAAACATAGTTGTGTAACCAATCAATTCACTACTAAAAGTGCCTAAGGCCTCAATTCCATGATCAAATCACCCGGTTAACTTTACCGGTAAGGCAATCAGTCCGGGTCTTGAAAGCAGACTTATAGGCCAGCTCTAGTTAACCTGATAGTTTTATCCAATCAAATTCTCAGGTTAAGTCGATCTGGAGACAACCTTCAATCTAACTGCACAGAACTACCATAGACTTTAGATAGCCGATTCAGGTAAAGGAAAGGTTATTAATTGCTTCGCCAACCTCAGGTTAGGGGTAGTAGGATCCTGACTGACTTCTGGTCCAGAATGAGTAAAAGTCAGGGCTGGCATCTAACTGTCATGCTGCACTAAAAAGTGAGTGAGCGCTATCGAAACCATCTACGGGAATTTGAAGGGTCTCAAGCCCAGTCAACTAAAGCAGCTACAGCGGCTCTATCATCTACGTTTACCGGCAAGTTGCATCGTCACCCCCGAGTTTGCCCAACGGTTAGCGGCCATCAGTACCGATATTAATTTTCCCCTCTGTGTATACATCAATCGTCGAGGACAGATAATTCGGGTCGGCGTTGGTACCCTGAGACAGACCCAAATTCCTCTGGTGGAATTACCCCGTTACGGCGACGATCGCCTCTGTGGTCTACGCTGTCTTGCCACCCAAATGGAGGCAGAGGCCCCCTCCCAGGCGATTCTGACCACCATGGCCCTACAGCGCCTGGACCTGCTAGGGGTGATAGTACTGACGGGGTCTGGCTCCAGGGGGCGAGGCGGCCGGGTGAGTGGCTACATTCAAAATACCTACCTGGCCCATTTGATTCCTACGGTAGAGCCGCCCTGGACGGTGGCAGCAATGGCTTTAGAGCAACTCTGCGATCAGGACTTTCTAGCCCTGGTGGAGGGGCTAGAGGCAGAGTTCCGCCGGGTTTTTACTGCCCGTCAGGTTGATCAGCACAGCGATCGGGTGGTGATTGTGGGGTTGCTGACCCAAAATATGACTCCAGATCATTTTCTACAGCGCTTTGAGGAACTGGCCCGGCTAGTGGAAAGTGCCGGTGGTCAGGTCTTAGAAACCATTTATCAGCGGCGGCCCCGTCCCCATCCCCAAACGGTGTTGGGTACAGGCAAAGTCCAGGAGGTGGCTCTGGTAGCCCAGACGGCTGGCGCTAATCTGGTGGTCTTTGATCGGGATTTATCTCCAGTCCAGGTGCGGAACCTGGAAAACCTGATGGGGTTGCGGGTGGTAGACCGCACGGAGCTGATTCTAGATATTTTTGCCCAACGGGCCAGAACCGGAGCGGGCAAACTTCAGGTAGAACTGGCCCAGCTAGAATATCAAATGCCCCGCCTCACCGGTCGAGGCCGAACGATGTCGCGCTTGGGCGGTGGCATTGGCACCCGGGGACCTGGGGAAACCAAACTGGAGACCGAGCGGCGCACGATTCAACGCCGCATTAATAGGCTACAGCAGGAGGTGAATCAACTGCAGGCCCATCGATCGCGGCTGCGTCAGCAGCGGCAATCGGACAACCTGCCCTCCATTGCTATCGTCGGCTATACCAACGCTGGCAAGTCCAGTTTGGTGAATGCCCTCACCAACGCCCAGGTCTACGCCGCCGACCAACTATTTGCGACCCTCGACCCCACCACTCGCCGCCTCACCATTCCCGATCCGGTCACCCAGCAGCCGATTTCCCTGGTACTTACCGATACGGTTGGTTTTATTGAGGAGTTACCGGCTTCCCTAATGGATGCCTTCCGCGCCACCCTGGAGGAGGTGACCGAGGCCGATGCCCTGGTCCAGGTAGTGGATATTTCCCATCCAGCCTGGCCCGATCAGATTAACTGGGTGATGGAGATTCTGAAGTCTATGCCCGTTACCCCAGGCCCAATGTTATTGGTGTTCAATAAAAGCGATCGGGTTGATGCCGCCGCCCTGGCCCTGGTCCAAAGTCGCTACCCCCAGGCGGTGTTTATCTCGGCAACGGAACGCTGGGGGCTGGAGAAACTGCGCGATCGCCTGCTCCAACTAATTGCCTATGCCGGCGCCTGAAGGGCCGGTAGAGGGATTTCACCCACGCTAAGGCCAGATTGGAAAATCCAGGAAAATTCACCCTTACGGGTAATGTTCACATCCCTAGGGCCTAAGTCATTCTATAGGAGTCGAAGGGAGCCCCATTGGCAACTTGCTCCAAACAGCACGGTCTGCCAGGGCTAGCTCCGACAGGTTAATCTATTTAGGGAAATTAATCATGTCTTCGTCTACTCAAGTTAACATTGCACCCCTGGGCATTAGCATTAGTCCCATCTCGGTTCTGTCTACAGGACCTGATCCTGATAGCGTACTGAAAAGGGGTGAGGCTTTTAACCTGACCGTAACCGTAACCTTCAGCGGTGCCGGTGCCCTTGCCATCGTCCCCCTGGGGATTCCGGTGAAGGTGGAGTTTTTCGCCGAGTCCATTGGTTCCGGCAGTGAACTCTCCCTGGGTAGTGCCACTGTTGGCACCGCCCCTGGGGTTTTTGTCTATCCGGTTACCCTCAGTGTGGCCGCTGCCACCTCTAGTTTGCTGACGGCCGAACGGGTCTATAAGATCGCCGCCGTTCTGCGGGTGGGAGCTACCGCCTTCCCCGCCATTGCCAACGGTTTTTCCGAAGAGCTGGCGATTGAAGTCTACAATCCCTAGTTTTAGGGTCTAGACCAGGGTGTTTACTACCGCCGTCCCCAGTCCAGTTAGGATAGGACCGCTTCCCTACCCAGCCAGGCAGCAAGTTTGATTTGCTGCCTGGCTGGATGATTTATAGCCAGTGTTTAGGATAGGGCCGACCCGACACCAAGTTGTTAAACAAAACTGTGCAAAACCAAAGAAATGAACTAGAGCGATACAAACTAAAGCTCCGATGCAGTTTCCTCCAATCACGTTGCGGGGTTGAGCCAGAGGACTTTCGGGAACAGCGAAAACCAGCACAGCGGTGGCTCCAAAGGGGGCAGCAATTAGGGGATAGCCACTACCAACTGACAGATAAGCCAGCAAACCAATACCGAGAAAACTGCCTAAGCCAGAGAACAATACCTGACGGTAGGAGGGTGCATCCCACTTTTGTAGCCCTCACCCTAAATCCCTCTCCCAAGGCGGGAGAGGGACTTTGAATCCGGCTCCCCTTCTCCCAAAAAGGGAGAAGGGGCTGGGGTATGAGGGCAAACTTGCAAAACCAGGATGCACTCCGGTAGGAAAACTGGGGTTGGTGAATGGTACTACCCCGAGATGGCGGGGCTAGGTGCTGGCTCAATTGCCGGACAGCTTGCCTCAGGCCAGGTCGGATCCGGAGGGGTGGTCCTGGACTATGGGGCTGACGGGGTAGAAAGAATTTCATTGACTGACCTGATACAGGACACACCTAATTCAAGGGAGGGCCAGCCAGAATTTGGCCAACCCGGCAGGGAGGAGGACATAATGTCATAATACCCTGACAAAGCGTTGCTTCCCTGGCCCGTGGTCGTCAGGGCCCTCAAAAACAAATTGTTTTTGCAAACATCCGTTCTACTCCGTTATTGGCAGCTCCAGCTATAGTTTGGGTGACCTGAAGTGGTCATAGCCTGCCTTGGTAATTGGATCTTGGTAATGGTGAAGATCCGCCGTGCTGTCTAAGAAGTGGCTGGAAAGCCAGGCCTTTTATGGAAAAAGATGATCTTGTCGCTGCCCCGTTGCCGCCCAACTGTACCTTCACTCCATCGGATTGGCGATCGCTGGCTCCCTTTTGGTACCCCGTAGCCTTTAGCCATGAAGTGGACCATATCCCCTTTGCCGCCCAACTGCTAGATCAACGATTGGTGCTTTATCGGCTGCCGAGCGGGGCGGTAACGGCGGCTCAGGATCTGTGTCCCCATCGGGGGGTGCCCCTGAGTCGGGGATGGACAGAGGGAGATGACCTGGTGTGTGCTTACCATGGTTTGCGCTATGGCCCAGGTGGTCACTGTGTTAGTATTCCCTCCCATCCCCAGGCCACCATTTCTGCCCGGCTCAAGCTGCGTACCTATGGCGTACAGGAACACTACGGATTAATCTGGGTGCGTCTACTGGAGGATGGCCCCAGACCCTTGCCGGAGTTTAAGGAGTGGGATCACCCCGATTACTTGCAAGTACTGCCCGATAGTGTCACCTTGAAAGCGTCCGCCGGGCGACAGGTGGAGGGATTTTTAGATGTTAGTCACTTTGCCTTTGTTCACCGCCAGAGCTTTGGCCAGGGCAGCAGCCCTGAGGTGCCTGACTATCCGGTGACACCCACCGCCACAGGGTTTCGGGCCGACTACATCAGTACGGTCAGCAACTACCCGGTTCACCTTAAACATCTCAATCCCCCTGGTTTTCAATGGCGACGACTGTTTGAAGTGTTTCTACCCTTTACCGCCCGGTTAACGGTGTTTTTTCCCCATCAGGGGCAACTCCATATCCTCAATGCAGCCTGTCCGGTATCAGCCCGGCTGACCCGGGTGTTTGTGCCCATCTGTCGTAATTTTGATCGCCAGGCACCATTACAGGATACCCTCGACTTTAATCACCAGGTTTTTGAAGAAGACCGGCAGATTGTAGAACAGCAATACCCCCAGGATCTACCCCTGAATCTATCCCAGGAGGTGCATATTCGGGCCGATCGCAGTTCCATTTGCTATCGACAAAAGCTGGCGGCCCTGGGCCTGGGTCAAAGTTTCACCGCCTGAGGCTGGGGTCTCCACTGCTCTCCTAGACTGATTCCAGAGCAGCTAGCTGGCTAGAATAAACGGCCCATGGCATTCGACAGGTCTCTGAATTCCCCCGCCCCCAGAGGCAACTCAGCGATCGCTGGCGGGTTGATCAATTACCCTGGCCTGAGGATGCACCTAAGACTCCAGCACTGCCTCCAGGTGGTGCTGATCCCACAGTCGCCGGTATAGTCCAGCCATGGCTACCAGTTCAGCGTGGGTGCCCATTTGGACAATTTGCCCCCGATCCATGACAAAGATGCGATCGGCGGTGGCCGCCGCCGACATTTGGTGGGAGATAAATACTACGGTTTTCTGCCGGGTATCGGTGGACAAGGCGTCTAAGATGGCTGTAGCGGTACGGTTGTCAACGCTGGAAAGGGCATCGTCAAGGACCAGAATCGGGGCATCAATCACCAGGGCCCGGGCCAGGGCGGTGCGTTGCCGTTGTCCCCCCGATAGGGTAATGCCTCGCTCTCCCACCAGGGTTTCGTACTGCCGGGGAAAGTTTTCGATTTCGCTATCGATTTGGGCCTGTTGAGCGGCGTGGTGAACCTCGGCTGGCTCCAATTGGGGTAGGCCGTAGCGAATATTGTTGTTAATGGTGGCGCTAAATAGGAAACTATCCTGGGGTACGTAGGCGATCGCTTGGCGCAGGTCGTGGAGCTGGACTTGGGTTATGTCTATGCCATCTAGCCAGAGTTGACCTGGATTCACTTCCAGCAGGCGCGGCAGGGCGTTGGCCAGGGTTGACTTACCGGAACCAATCGGTCCCACAATCGCTACCCGTTCCCCTGCATGAATGGTAAAGCTGACCCGGTCCAGGGCGGGAGCCGGGTTGTCAGGGTAGGTGTAGGTGAGATGGCGGGCTTCAATGGTTCCCTTCACCTGTTTCAGGGGCAGGGCCAGGGCGGTGGGATTATCTTTGATTTTAGGCTCAGCCTCCAAAATAGTCTCTACCCGATCAATACTCACCTCGCCGCGCTGGTAGGCGGTAATGGTAAAGCCCAGCAAAGCCGTGGGAAACACCAATCGCTCTACGTAAATTAATAGAGCCACAAAGTCCCCAATGGTCAGGTAGCCATCGGCGATCGCCCCGGCCCCGGTGGCCAGAACTGCCAGCAGACTAATACTGGCTAATCCTCCCAGCAGGGGAAATAGGCTACTACGGGTACTCGCCAGGGCTAGATTTGCCTTCAGTAGGTTCTGATTAAGTTCCTCAAAGGCCCGAGCTTCGTTAGCCTCCTGGCCGTAAATTTTAATCAGAGCAATACCACTCATATCTTCCTGAACCAGGTCCGACAGGTCCGCCAGGCGTTCTTGCACCTTGAGTTGTTCTAGTCGCAGACGATTACCAAACATCTGCACCAGCACCAGCATTAAGGGATACACCAGCAGAGCAATAAAGGTCAACCGCAGGTTAATACTGATCATCACCGGCACAGTGAGAGCATAGGCAAACAGGGTATTGGCTATGCTGAGAATGGCAAAGCCCACCAGTCGACGAATATTATCTACATCGCTGGTGGCGCGGCTAATTAGTTCTCCGGGAGTATTGCGGCTAAAGTAAGCCGGTTCCATCTGGAGTAAATGGTCAAAGATGCGTTGTTTCAGATTAAATTCCACCTGGCGGCCAACCCCAAACAGGCTGATTCTGGAAACCATGCGAATTATCCACATGATCGACGCCAGTACCAGTACTATGGCGGCGTAGTAAATCACCCGACTATAGCTAAAAGTGACCTGTAGCTCATCAATACCATCTCGAATTAACAGGGGAATCCAGACCCCCAGCAGGTTGACCACCAGTAATGACCCTACCCCCAGGGTTACGGTAGACCAGTGGGGCCTAAGATAGGTAGCCAGTTTTTGAAATTGCGATCGCGCCATAGCTCCTGCCCTGCATAAAAAATAATTATCTGGTGCGCCCCGTCTTCCACTGCGGTGGTAGAGCCCCTTAGGGCAGGGTTTCTACCACCTGGTCCCACTGCACGCCGAAGGATGGTAGCCAGCCCCTGAGGTAGTAGTAGATTGAGGTGAGCAGTTCGTCCCAGTAGCGGGTGGTTAACCTTAGGGCCGCCACATTGGGCACCAGATCCACCAGCCGGGCCAGCTTGTCTCGCCCTTTAAGGTTAGGGGTGCTATAGAGTTCCGTTGGCCAGGCAATCACCTGTAGCCCTGCGTTTTCAAAGCATAGAGCGGCCCGGCGCATAGTTAAGGCTGGGGCCACCAAAACCACTCGATTGGCCTCTCGATTGTCCCGTTCCGTCTGACGATCTGGTTTGTCTGCCGGTGGGGTAAAGAGCCCCTGGGCTTGCAGGAATTTTTTTGATCTTGAATCACCTGCAGCATGTTCATACCCGTACTGTTCACCTTAATCTTTTCCGCCGGAATACCCGATGCCACCAACCGCTGCTGAATTAAATTGTTGAGCTTTTTGCCTTGCTCATTGTTGCTGTCCAGGGCCCCTGCTGTAACGGTGACCAGGGCCTGGCCCCCGCCTATGCGCCGATAGACGCCAGCCGCACTGTTGAGCCGGGAAACCAACATCGGATCTAGGTCAACCTCAGCGTCGATCTGGCTGGGTAGGGAACTGGCTAACCCCATGTCCGCATTATCCCCCAGGATAACCATAGATTTAGCCAGAGTGAGGGGGACTTGATCAACTTTGCAAATATCGTCGCAAAGTTTTTTCTGACTTTCGTAGGCCCGCTGGACAGCATGTTCGGATTGATCAACCAGGATCAGGGCTACCAGGGGAGTACTGCTGACCAGTAAAATGCCCAGGGCAATCAGCACCAGCCGCCCGTCGATTTTTTTAATGCCATTGGCCAGGGCTACCCCTAAAAGGGTAATCACCCCTCCCAGGGGTTTGAGGGGAAAGGAGGCCACCTGCCAGAGGGTGCTAACGGCTTTGTTGCCAGGAGCAACAAAGAAAGAAGCGACCAGAATTAGTAAAATAGCCCCCCCAGCCAGGTAAGAAAGACCGGAGGAATGAATTTTTTCAGCACCCACCAGATCAAATAGCCAATTAGTAGCCACAGTAAAAGGCGGGTGAGCAGGTTCAAAAAGAAATCCATGGCCAGATATTAAGGGGGAAACTGGACCCAATCGCAGGTGCCCCCTTGATAATATAGAGGATTGGACCTTTTGCCACGCCCAAGGCCCCTGACCCCAAGCCAACCTGTCCTTAGAGGTGGTTTGAAAAGCTAAAGAGGGTTCAGCCCTACTATAGCGGTCTCATTCGAGTTAAGTAAAAACAAGGGGCTTAAGCCCCTTGTTAGCAAGGATACCGTACACCTCATTCGGTCAAGAATTACTATATGGAGTCGGACAATCTCCTCAGAATTCAGTATTTTAGGGACCTCTTGGCGGCAAACTTGAACAAGTGGGATGCACCCTTCCCAGCAACCTCTTACAGAAGTTTTAATTCGGGATACTCAGCTACCATCTCATCGGCGGTCAGGGTCTCTCCAGGTTGTTGGGGAGTCCACAGAACCTCAACCGCCAGTAACCGGTCGCGGGAAACCGCCCCAATTTGATTAAGGGCCTGGCGCAGATCGCCAGGGTCAGTAATATTGGGTAGTTCAAGCTTACCCTGCACCGCTACCACCAGGGTTGCCATAATGTATTCCCCTGGAGCCTGGTGATCATCGGCGGCTCTCCCTAACCCGGAGGACTCTACCTGTAAGAGTTGGTGATTGACATTGGATAGGGTCTCCTGGGTAAAGCGGCTGCGGGTAGACAGGGTGAACCGGTTAAATTCCTGCTCAGCGCTCAATAAACGGGTTTGCCGATTGTCCATGGCCCCGTACATCCAGTAGTCAGGATGGCGCAGCAGGGCCAGGGTAGTTTCCTGTAGCAGCCTCACCAACCCCTCTGTACTACTGGTATTGGCATCCAGGGCAATTCGGTTTAAGTCCTCCTGTAACCCCCGGGCATTGGCAAGCAGACCCACCTGCAATTTGGCTACGGTCACCGGCGGATTGGTGGAGGAGTCGGCATCGTTGTAGGAGTTTTCCCCGTTGGGCGATCGAAAACTACGCACCAGGAAATTGGCAATGGCAATAAACAACAGCAGGGTAAATAGGCCCCCAAAGCCACCGCCAAAGCCGAAGAGGGGAAACAAAAAGGGAAACCCCAGCCCGCCGCCCGGATAGTAACCACCGCCGCTGGGACCGTAGGAACCTCGGGCCGGCATACTGGGCCGACTGGGAGCCCGGAAACTACCTCCTCCCATCCGACCGCCTGACCTGGCCGCCCAGGCACCATCTGCGTTAGCAAACCACAACACCATCACTAACCCCAGGGCAATTAGGGGTTTGACCAGGAGTTGAAGCCGTTCACCAGTTTTTTTCGCCATTGCTCTATGCTGCCTTCGATCCTAAGAGGGAGGGTAAATACGAATAAAAATTGACCATAGCTAACACTTTAACGCGATCTTCCCTGAGGCTGGAAGGGGCAATCGCCCGAGGGAAAACCGAACCCCTACCGAAAAAGTCTGAGTCATTCTGCCTTAGAGGTAATTTGAAAAGGGCTCAGCTATAGTGCGCCGTCAAGGGACCGCCTAAATAATAAATTTTGCGGTAATGATCCGACTCCCTAGGTATAGTTGTAGACTCTCTTCGGCTTTTCAAACCACTTCTTAGCCGCCGCCCACAATGGTGACAATTTCTAGCTTGTCATGGGGATGGAGGCGGGTGGTAGCCCACAGTTGGCGGTGTAAAATTTCGCCATTGTACTCTACTGCTATCAATCGGGGATTAAGGCCCAGAGACTCTAAAAAGGCTGGTAACAAGGTGCCAGACCGACAGGTTTTACCCTGGCCATTCACCAGAATAGGAATTTTATCGAAACTGGAATCAACCATAGCCACCGTCGCAAAAGCATTAGAAAAGGGAAAAAACTGAGTTATGCGGTCTGACCCTAGGCCTCTGGGAGTCCAGGAAAACGGTGGAAACGATGGTAGTGGGCCGTCTGGGTGACAAAGTATTGGGCGATCAGGGTGGGGTTTTCCGCTGCCATTACCGCTCGCACTACGGCTACCCGCTCAGCTCCTGCCTCTAGGACTTCCCCGAGGTTATCGACGTTAATCCCCCCGATCGCGAACCAGGGCACGGTAGCGTGATCCCTGGCGTAGCAGACATAGTCTAATCCGGCGGCAGCCTTACCGGGTTTAGTGGGGGTACTATACACCGGCCCCACCCCAATATAGTCAGCCCCCTCTGATAAAGCCCGTTCCATTTCCTCCGGGTTGGTGGTAGAACGGCCAATCAGGCGCTGACTACCTAATAGTTGGCGGGCCACGGCAATGGGTAGATCGGTTTGGCCCAGGTGGACGCCGTCCGCCTCCACCGCCAGGGCTAGATCGACCCGGTCGTTAATCAGCAGTAGAGCATTATAGCGATGGCAGAGGTGCTTCAGTTGCTGAGCTAATTCTAACCGCAGGCCATCTTCGGTTTGTTTATCGCGGTACTGAACCAGACCAATTCCTCCCCGTAAAGCCGCCTCTACCACCTCCAGCAGGTTTTCCTGGGGCGAGGTGACCAGGTAGGTTAGGGTTTGTTGCAGGCGTTGGCGGCGATCGCTAGCGATCAACTGACTTTCCAGGCTATAAACCTGATAGCGCATGGCTTTGCAGGCTAAGGCAAATTCTGTCCGATAGAGTTTGCCGTATTCCTCCAGTACCCGTAGGGATTCCTGCAAGCGACAAAAATTAGCCTGTAGTACAGCCTGGAGGCTGGTGCGTTCTGCTTCCTGAGGGTGGGTGAGATCGGTGCCCGGATCATTGGGGGTATCCCTGGCCAGGCGCAGATCGGCGCTATGCCACTGCCCCAAGGTTTGGCGCAGGTGCTTGAGTTGATCGGTATAGCCTGGGTGATTCAAGCCAAAGCGGCACCACTCCTCGATAATTCGTAGCCCCTCCCGGCTTCGATCCAGGTTGGCATCTAAGATTCGGTAAACCACCTGATCCGTAGGGGAGAGAGGCAGCTGGGATGGGAGAGGACTGTCCATGGTAAGGGGGGTGAGAAAACTTTTAAAGTTAAAGGTGGCTCGACCACAATCGGGGCAACCCCTTCCCTAGAATAGGGCTAGGGAGTTGGCCAACCCGGCTAAAATCTCTAACCGCAACGCCCTGAGCTCTTCCTTAGCAGGAGCTACGGCTATAACTATAGCGCTGGGGGAAGCCCTTAGGCCCTGTGGAATTAATCTAATCCATTACCCCCCCTAAGATCACCATAATTAGGTAGATAACCCACCTGGGAGGGTGACCCGATACCTGGCCCCTGGGTCGCCCTTTCCCCATAAACCTATGGATTACCAAGAAGTACTGCCTGGTCAAAGTTATCCACTCGGGGCGACCCTCTACGGCACTGGGGCCAACTTTTGTCTGTACTCTAAACACGCCACCGGGGTCGATCTGCTGCTGTTTGACTCTGAAAATATTCGCCAGCCCAGTCGGGTGATTTGTCTCGATAGCCAGAAGCACCGTACTTCCTATTACTGGCACGGGTTTGTGCCAGGTGTACGGGCTGGTCAGGTTTACGGCTTTCGTGTCCATGGCCCCTGGAATCCTGCCCAGGGTCACCGCTTTGATGCCACTAAGGTAGTCCTGGATCCCTACGCCCGGGCCATTGTCGGGCAGCAGGACTACGATCGCAGGGCCGCCATTGGTCCTGGGGATAATTGCGCCACCGCCCTGAAGGCGGTGGTAGTTGATCATCGCAACTACGACTGGGAGGGCGATCGCCCTCTCCATATTCCCTATGCCGCCAGCGTCATCTACGAAATGCATGTGGGTGGGTTTACCCGCCATCCTGCCTCGGGTCTGGCTCCAGAAAAACGGGGCACCTTTGCCGGCATTATTGATAAAATTCCCTACCTCAAGTCCCTTGGCATAACCGCCGTAGAACTATTGCCGGTGCACCAGTTCGATCCCCAGGATAGCCGCCCTGGCCTGGAAAATTACTGGGGTTATAGCACCCTGGGCTTTTTCGCGCCCCACCATGCCTACAGTTCTCGCCAGGATCCTCTGGGTCCCATGACTGAGTTTCGTGACCTGGTGAAAATGCTTCATCGGGCCGGCATTGAGGTGATTTTGGACGTGGTGTTTAACCATTCAGCGGAGGGCAACCACGAAGGCCCGATCTTGAGTTTTAGAGGAATTGACAACGCCACCTACTATCTCCTGGAGGAAAACCCAATTTATTACTCCAACTACAGTGGCTGTGGCAATACCCTGAAGGCTAGCCATGCGGTGGTGGGCCGCCTGATTCTCGATAGTTTACGCTACTGGGTCTCCCAGATGCATGTGGATGGCTTTCGCTTTGACCTGGCCTCTGTCCTATCCCGGGATATGGCCGGTCAGCCCCTGAAGGATCCCCCCATTCTCTGGAGTATTGAGTCTGACCCGATTCTGGCGGGCACCAAACTCATTGCCGAAGCCTGGGATGCAGCGGGTTTGTACCAGGTGGGTAGCTTTATCGGCGATCGCTTCGCCGAGTGGAATGGCCCCTACCGCGATCACATTCGGCAATTCGTCAAAGGCGATGCGGGCATGGTACCCGCCCTAGCTAATCGCTTGTTGGGTAGTCCAGATATTTATCCTAAGCCTAACCGAGAGCCCAACCGCAGTATTCACTTTATTACCTGTCATGATGGTTTTACCCTCAATGACCTGGTTTCTTACAACCATAAAGACAATAGTGCCAATGGCAATTTCAACCACGATGGTAGTGATATAAACCATAGCTGGAACTGCGGCCTGGAGGGACCCACCAGTGATCCTGGGATTAATTCCTTACGCTACCAACAGATTAAAAACTGTCTTACCCTGCTACTGATTTCCCAGGGTACCCCTATGCTGCTAATGGGGGATGAAGTCCGCCGTTCTCAGCGGGGTAATAACAACGCCTACTGCCAGAATAACGAAATTAGTTGGTTTGACTGGACCGCCCTGGAACGGGAAAAGCACCTGTTACGATTTACCCGGGGGCTGATTCAGGTGATCCAGCATCTCAAGGTATTTCGTATTGACCATCTACTGCGGGTTACCCCTACCTGGCACCACGAACCCCACCTGGTCTGGCACGGTTGCCGTCTGGGTCAGCCGGACTGGTCCGAACAGTCCCATAGCCTGGCCTTTACCCTGCGGTATCCGGATGCTGGAGAGCAACTCCACGCCATGGTCAACGCCTACTGGGAGGAGTTGACTTTTGAGGTGCCTCGTCTGAGTTGTCATGAACGCTGGTGTCGCATCGTTGATACGGCCTTACTCCCCCCTGAAGACTTTTCCCACCCCGAGGCAGCACTCCTCTGGGAAGCTCCTACCTATGGGGTGCAGGGGCGATTGGTGGTGGTTTTAATCAGCCAGAAGTGTTGCTTATGACCTGAGTAGTTAGGAGATTTGCTGATGATAGTCGATGTCTAAGGCGAGGCTAGAGCCTAAGGAAGACCTTTCCTTATCCTCATCCTATCCACTTCTTAGTCTGCGCTTAACCCGAAACCCTACTGCTATTATTAATATTAGTTTCAGTAGATTTACTGAAACTACTGGAATTAACTTTACTTAAGTACCTGCTGTTCTCTGGCGGTAGCTTTAATTGGTCGTATTCGGTGTTGCCTACCACGAGTAAGGTGCGCGACTGCTTGAAGGTATCCTCGGCGGCCTTGTCTGGCAGCCCCATTCCACCCTCTAG
This sequence comes from Nodosilinea sp. LVE1205-7, assembly GCA_041879365.1. GTDB lineage: Bacteria > Cyanobacteriota > Cyanobacteriia > Phormidesmidales > Phormidesmidaceae > Nodosilinea. The sequence continues at coordinate 2,012,623 of CP089923.1, forward strand.
TTGATGTATTTAACAGTCAGGCTTTACTTCATAAGAAGGATTCATTATGGCGATTAATGCTGGTGATATAGCTTTTGTTGGCGTCAATGCTACCGATCCAGATCAGTTTGCAGTTCTTGCCTTAAACACTATTGCGGCTGGTGATACGTTCTATGTCACCGATGGAGGCTACACCGGGGCTACCACGGGCGCGGCTTCAGCTTACTTCCGTACATCCGAGGGATTCCTTCAGTACACTGCACCAACTGGAGGGATTGCCGCAGGTACCGTCATCTTGATCACCGGTGGTGGGGGTAGCAGTCCATCGGTCTCACTCAATGGGGGCGGCACAGCCGGAACCGTAACTCTTCTTGGTAACAGCAGTAGCGTTACGACCAACTTTACATTCTCTACCAGCGGTGATTCACTCACTGCGTATACGGTGACTGGTGGGACACACCTAACTGGCACACCCACACTGATTGCGTTTATTAGCTTCGGTGTCACTCCCTATGGTTCTGGCTCAGCACAATCATCCAGTATTCCGACTATTGCTGGCGGGCAGGTTCTTAATGTTGGCAACCTAGATAATGCTATTTTCACTAATGCCGCCAACGTTGCCTCGCAAACGATTACTGCATTGAGTACCCCTAGCAACTTCTCGGCACGAGATTTGACGCGATATGACCTGACTACTCTCACTTCGGCTTCAGCCACTCCCACCGTCAACCTTTCCGTTAGTAGTACTACTGGCTCTGAAGCAGGGCAAACAGTAATTACTGTGACTGCGACTGCTTCTAGTGCAGTTTCTGGCAACCAAACCGTTAACTTGGCTGTCACTGGTACAGGCATTACCACAGGAGATTACACCCTCAGCAATACAACGATTACCATTCCTAGCGGCTCAACCACAGGTTCAGTTACCTTTACCGTTGTTGATGATGCTCTTGTTGAAGGCACGGAGACCGCCTTTCTCACTATCAGTAATCCCTCATCTGGCATTACCCTCGGTAGCACCACAACGCAAAACATTACCATTGCTGATAATGATAATCCTGGCGTTATCATTACCGAATCGGGTGGCAGTACTAACGTCACTGAAGGCGGAGCCACGGATGGCTACACTGTTGCACTTGCTACACAACCTACGGGTAGTGTAACTGTCACCATTAATGCTGGTACTCAAGTTGCCACCAATTCTTCAACCCTAACTTTCACAAGCACTAACTGGAACCAAGCCCAAACCGTAACAGTTACAGCCGTCGATGACACTGTAGTAGAAGGCAATCATACAGGTACTATTACCCACAGTGTTTCTAGTGCAGACAGCAACTACAACGGTATTACTGTTGCTGGTGTTACGGTCAACATTACAGATAATGATGTTGCCATCACCAAAATTAGCGCCATTCAAGGTAGTGGTTTGGCAGCAGCCTTGACCGGTGTACAGACGATCGAAGGAATTGTCACACGAGTTTTTGCTGGATCTACCAAACTTAATGGCTTCTACGTTCAAGAAGAAGATGCCGACTCCGATGGTAACGCCGCCACCTCCGAAGCAATCTTTGTTTACGACCCATCAGGATTATTTACTGGTAATGTGGGCGACAAAGTTCGTGTAACTGGAACTGCCAAGGAACTTACAACAACTTCCGGTGGCAACACTAGTAGTTTAACGGAACTCGATACCCTGACTTCAGTTATTAATCTTGGTGCCAGTACCCTTCCCACAGCCGTCAATGTTCAACTTCCAGTCACCAGCGCTAGTAACCTAGAACGTTACGAAGGTATGTTGGTGAATATTAGCGCAGCCACCGGCAACCTTACTGTTACCGAAAACTATCAATTAGGACGATATGGGCAAGTTGTACTTGCGGCTGATGGAGCCAGTAATCAAGCAGGAACTGATGCCCGACTCGATCAATACACTCAATTCAATGCTCCTAATGTTAGCGGCTATGCTGCCTATCAAGCCGAACTTGCTAAGCGCAAGATTTACCTAGACGACGGTAGCAGCACCCAAAACCTTGATCCTATTCTCTTTGGTCGTGGTGGAAATCCCCTCAGTGCTACCAATACCCTTCGCAGTGGCGATACCGTTGCTAGCATCACCGGCATTTTAGACGAGCGCTTTGAAGGCTATCGCATCCAGACCACCGCTCCTGTCAACTTTATAGCCAGTAATCCACGTCCTGTGACCCCGCCTGTTGTCGGCGGTACTCTCAAGGTTGCCAGCTTTAATGTCCTGAATTACTTTAACGATCTCGATACCAATCCAGGCAGTAACAATGGTCCGAATATTACCACCCCCAATGGGTTAACCTTTGAGCCGCGTGGTGCTAATACTTCCACCGAGTTTACCCGCCAGCGCGACAAAATCATCCAAGTCATCGTTACCTCTGGTGCAGATGTGATGGGCTTGATGGAGTTGGAAAACAATGGTTTTGGTTCTACCAGCGCGATTCAAGATCTTGTTAATGGATTAAATGCCGTAGCTGGGGCTGGAACTTATACGTTTATCAATCCAGGTACAAGCATTTCCACTGATGCCATCACCGTTGGCATAATTTATAAGCCAAGTAAAGTTACCCCTGTAGGGGCAGCCGCCACCATGCCCAATGACTATGGTAGTGGAGCCTTTGATTTAGTAGGACGCAAACCCCTTGCTCAAACTTTCGCTCAGAGTTCCAACGGCGCAACCTTTACCGTTGTTGTCAATCACTTTAAGTCGAAAAGTTCCAGTGCAGGCGCTATTGGAGATGCAGATGCTGGAGATGGTCAAGGATTATCCAATGGCACCCGCACTCGCCAAGCTCAGGATTTAGCCACCTGGTTAGCCACTAAACCTACAGGCGTAAATGACGCCGACTATTTATTATTGGGAGACTTCAACGCCTATTCCAAAGAAGATCCCATCACAACCTTAGCCAGTAATGGATATAGTAATTTACTACCCAATACCTCCTACTCCTATGTATTTGATGGTCAAGTAGGTTCCCTTGATCATGCCTTAGCGACCAGCACTCTAGCATCACAAGTAATAGGTGCAGACAAGTGGCATATCAACGCCGATGAACCCGCTGTCCTTGATTATAACACTGATTTTAAGAGTACTAATCAAGTCACTAGCCTTTACAACAGCGATCCCTATCGTGCTTCAGACCATGATCCTGTCGTGGTCGGGTTAAACTTGGGGGTCAATCTCACTGGGGTGGATTTGTCGAACTATGTCCGCATCGGTCGCTATAATCTGCCTGAGCCTTCACGAGACACTGCCCCAACAGGTAGCGTGCTTGCCCAAGAAACTTCTGCAGTTACCTATAACTGGGATACCGATACCTTATTTGTCGTGGGTGATGGCAACACGTCCATCGTGCAAGTGTCCAAAACAGGTCAGTTGATTGACTCAATGACCTTAACACCCGCCAGTGCCCAAGATAGCACCACTGGATTCTATGACACAGAAGGATTGACCTACATTGGTGGCGGCAAGTTTGTCTTAATCGAAGAGCGCGATCGCCGAGCCAACCTATTTACCTACGTTCCCAATACCACCCTCACCAGAGATAACGTTCAAACCGTTAAACTCGGTGCCACCCTCACCACACCCGATAGCGGCAATGTGGGCATTGAAGGTATTTCCTACGATCCCATCACCGGTGGTTATATTGCGGTTAAAGAAATCAGTCCTTCTGGTATCTTCCAAACCGGCATTGATTTTGCTGCTGGTACTGCTACCAACGGTTCCGCCACTACGGTTAACTCCACCAACCTGTTTGATCCAGCCTTGGCTGGCCTTGGTGATTTTTCTGATGTTTACGCTTTGTCCAATCAGCCCACCCTGAATGGTCAAAGCCAATACAATAACCTTCTGATTCTCAGCCAAGAGTCGGGCAAAATCGTCAACAGCGATCGCAGCGGTAATATTTCCAGTTCGCTCACCATCGTTTCTGATCCTAACAATCCCTTATCAGTCCCGAACCAACAGTTTGAAGGTCTGACAATGGATCGGAACGGATTACTCTATGTCACCAGCGAGAATGGTGGCGGTGATATTAACCATCCTCAAGTTTGGATCTACGCACCCTCAAGCTACAACTACACCAACCAAGCGCCTCTCTCGGTTAGTTTTAATGTCATCAACTCCAGCTTGGTGGAGAATACCAACACCACCAACCGAGTCAAACTAGCCAACATTATCATCAGCGATGATGCCAAGGGAACCAATAATCTGACCTTAGCGGGAGCCGATGCTAGTGCTTTTGAAATCAACTCTAGTACCTCAGTTCCTGAGTTATTCCTGAAAGCTGGCACCAGCCTTAATTCCACAACCAAGGGTAGCTATAACGTTACTGTTAACGTAGACGATCCCACCGTTGGCAGTGTTGTTGATGCCACTAGAAACTTTACCCTTTCTGTAACTCCAGCCCCTACCTTGGTTATCTCTGAAGTCGCACCTTGGTCTAGCGGCAATAGCGCTGTGGCAGCTGACTGGTTTGAAGTCACCAACGTCAGTGCCAACGCCATTAATATCACTGGCTGGAAGATGGATGACAACTCCAATTCTTTTGCAAGTGCCGTTTCTTTAAGCGGTATTACTAGCATTGCTGCCGGTGAGTCGGTGATTTTCATTGAAAGTACTACTGCTAGCCCAGCCGCCACAGTCATCCAAAACTTTAAGAACACTTGGTTTGGTGGCAATACCCCCACGAACTTGCAAATTGGTACTTATCAAGGATCAGGGGTTGGTCTTGGCTCTGGGGGTGATGCGGTTAATCTCTACGATGGCAGTGGCAACTTAAAAGCCAATGTCACCTTTGGTTCATCCCCAGGCGCGTCACCCTTTGCGACATTTGACAACTCCGCAGGTGCTTCAAGTGTTTCTACCTTAAGTGTTGCTGGAGTTAAGGGTGCTTATAGTGTTACCGATACAACATCAACGCAGATTGGCTCTCCTGGGAAAACTGCAAACTATCAGCTTCAACTCCTGCACTACTACGGGGAAAGTGGGCTACTTAGTGTTCAAACTGCCCCCATCATGGGCGCACTGATCGACAAATTTGATGATCAGTACACTAATACCTTGATTTTAGGGGAAGGCGATAGCTATATTCCTGGCCCTTGGTTAGTCGGTGGTGCCGATCCTTCCCTCAACGGCGTGCCCGGTATTGGCAGCACTGCCTTGGGTCGCCCCGATATTGCCATCATGAATGCCTTTGGCACCAATGCCTCTGCCCTGGGCAACCATGAATTTGACCTAGGCTCCCCCGTTTTACAAAGTGCCATCCAAGCATCTGGTACTTGGGTAGGTGCCCAGTTCCCCCTAATCACCGCTAACCTTGACTTCTCAGCAGACTCTTCCCTGCGTTCTCTTGCCGATAAAACCCTTGGTGGTACTTCAACCAATAACTTTGCAGGTCAGGAAGCAAGTAGCATCAAAGGCAAAATTGCACCCTATGCAGTAGTCACCAAGAGCGGCGAGAAAATTGGACTTGTCGGTGCCACCACCTACGATCTGCTCAGCAAGTCTTCACCCAATGGGACAGTTCCGAAAGATGATAACAACCCCTCCACTAGCGATCTCCAAGAAGTAGCCGCTTACATTCAAGGGTCTGTTGATGCCTTAAAAGCAATGGGAATCAACAAAATCATCATGGTGGATCAACTGGACACCCTTGATCGCAATAAAGCTCTCGCTCCCTTGGTTTCTGGTATCGACGTGATGGTTGCAGGGGGCGGCCACGAACGGATGGGTGATGCAACGGATATCGCAGTTGGCTTCAACGGTCATACGGCTGACTTCATTTCTGATGCGTACCCGATCGTCACGGCTGGTGCAGATGGCAAACCGACATTGATTGTTACTACCGACACTGAATATACCTATCTTGGTCGCTTGGTTGTCGATTTCGATGGAAATGGTAATATCGTTGTCCCCAACCTGAATCCAGCGATTAATGGTGCTTACGCATCGACTGTCGCAACCCTTCAGACGGCCTACAACACAACCAATAGCGCTAGCCAGATTATTGCCTCTAGTACGATTGGCTCTCAAGTACAAGCTATTACCACCGCCATTAACAATGTAGTTAGCAGCAAGGATGGTACTGTCTGGGGTTATACCAATGTCTATCTAGAGGGCGATCGCGCCTTTGGCCGGGTACAGGAAGTGAACCTGGGCGACATTACCGCCGATGCTAACCTCTACGCTGCCCGCCAAGCACTCGGCAATGGCGTTTTTCTCACCTCGCTCAAAAATGGTGGCGGTCTGCGGGCATCCATTGGTTCCATTGATGAGAATGGCAACAAGATTGCACCGATTGCTAACCCTGCCGCTAGCAAAGCAGCAGGTGCAATTTCCACCCTTGATATCGAAAATGCGCTCCGCTTCGATAACAAGTTGATGGTATTTGATACCACTCCCCAGGGCTTAAAGAACATCTTGGAATTTGCTGCGGGGTTGTCTTCTAATCTCTCCCAGCAGTCTGGCGGTTATATGCAGATTGGTGGGATTCGAGTTTCCTATGATCCGTCTAGTGCGTCTGGCAGTAAAGTCAAAAGCATTGCCCTTACTAATGCTGCAGGTAATGTTATCCAAGCCATTTATGGCAATGGTTCATTCTTTGCTTCCGCACCCAGCACCATAAGCATGGTTTGCTTGAACTTTACGGCCAATGGCGGAGATAGCTATCCGATTAAGGCAAATGCCACTAACTTCCGCTACCTCCTAACAGACGGTACCCTCAGCGCCCCCATTAATTCATCCCTGGACTTTACTGCAGCGGCGAACGTCCCAGTCAATGCCCTTGGTGAACAAAAATCCTTCCAGACTTACCTGCAAGCTTTTCACAGTACCCCAACAACAGCCTACAACGTTGCAGATACTGGTGCTGCCCAGGATCAGCGCATTCAAATCCTAAGTCTTCGCAGCGACACGGTACTACAAGTACCCACAGACATTGGTTTGAGTAGTACGACTATTGCTGAAAACAGCAGTAATGGCACTGTTTTAGGTACCTTAACGGCTACCGATTCTGGTGGAGCGGATACGACTAACTTCATCTTCAGCCTTAACAGCAATGCAGGTGGACGTTTTGCTATCAATGGTTCGCAGTTGGTAGTTGCTAACGGTAGTTTGCTGGACTACGAAACCAATACTAGCCATCAGGTTTCGATTCGAGTCACCGATGCTAGCGGGGCATTCTACGATAAAAATTTCACAATCGGCGTTCTCGATCGCGCTGTCTTTACTATCAATGACGTAACTGTTGGTGAAGCCGCCGGAACCGCTAACTTTACCGTGACCACTATTGACCCCATCGCCACCGGGACAGCCACGGTCAATTACGCCACTGCTAACGGCACGGCCTTTGCCTCTCCCTATGATTACATTGCCACCAGTGGCACCTTGACCTTCACCGGTGGTGGGGCTACTACCCAAACCATCGCCGTGACCATCAATAACGATAGTATTTACGAACCAGTAAACGAAACCTTTAGCGTTAATCTAAGCAATGCCATCAACGGGACCATTGCTGATGCTCAAGGTATTTGCACTATTCAAGACGATGATCTCCCTGTTACTGTGAGGGTGACGGATGCCAGTATCCCCGAAGGTAACAGCGGTACTAAGAACCTGAATTTCCTGATTTCGCTCTCGGCCCCCAGTGGTCAGGTGGTTACAGTAGATTACGCCACCGCCAATAATACCGCCACTGCTGGCTCTGACTACACCAGTACCAGCGGCAGCCTCACCATCCAACCCGGCGCTACTAGTGGTGTGGTCAGTGTTCCTATCCTGGGAGATACCACCGCAGAATTGGACGAAACCTTCTTTTTGAACCTTACCAATGCCACCGGCGGAGTAACCATCGCTAGGGGGCAGGCCATCGGCACCATTATCAATGACGATGGGGTTGGCGGCCTGGTGCTCACCGGCACCTCTGGCCCCGATACCCTCACCGGCTCCACCACCAACGACACCCTCACCGGTCTGGCCGGGGCCGATATCCTGGATGGTCAAGGCGGGGCCGATACCTTTGTCTACACCGCCTTGACCGATTCCCTCCTGGGCGGCCGGGATAGCCTGCGCAGCTTTAATCCCGGCGAGGGTGATCGGATTAAGTTGCCGATCGTTCCCACCGCCGTCTTCTATGGGGGCAGTGTGGCCGCCTCCATCAGTGCCCCTGCCGTCAGCAGCGCCTATGCCGCAGCGGGGGCGGGGGGCTTAGCCGCCCGTGGAGCGGTGTTTTTTGCCACCGGCTCTGGACGCACCCAGCGCCTCTACCTGTCGGTCAACGATGGCACCGCCGCCTTTGACCCCAATAGCGATTTAGTGATGGAAGTTACGGGCATGGTCGGTGCCCCCTCTGTGGTGGGGGCCTTGACCGCGGCCAATTACTTTATCTAGCCAGTTTCTACTTAGTTTGTACTCATTATTTTGTACCCATTTATCTAGGCCCTAACCCATGACACCCAAGACTGCCCTGCCTACCTTGATCGGCTTAACCACCGCGATCGCCCTGCTCACCCCCGCCGCCGCCCTGGCCATCACTGGGTTTACAGGGGTGTATGACCCCAGCAACTTTACCTTTACCCCCACGCCCTCCGGGGCAGGCGCTCCAGGCACTGACCTGGATACGAGTGGTGCACCGGGGACCATTATTCTTTATAGTCCCGATAATGCCTTTAATAATTTGGGCACCGGTTTGCCAGCCACAATCGACTGGACGATTCCCATTACCGCCGACAGGGCCGGAACCATTAGCTTTGACTGGTCCTATAAACCCCTTGACCCAGTTAATGGCGACGACTCAGCCTTCTATCTGTTGAATGGCACACCAGTTCCATTGGCCTTCAACGACGGTACCGACCAGAATAGTTTGTCTCCCATTAGCCTAACCGTAGCTAATGGCGATACCTTTGGCTTTGGGGTTTCAACCCAGAGTAATGATGGGGGATCCGGGGTATTTAGCGTTAGCAACTTTGACTTTACTCCAGCAACCCCGGTGCCCTTTGAGAGTGACGCCCTACCGTTTCTGGTTGGTCTTAGCTTTTTAGGGGCTGGGGTGTGGCTAAAGCGCCGCCATCAAACCGTTAAAACCCTCGATTTATCCCCAACCGAAGGGTCAGAGGTTGATTAAATAGGGCAGGCTCGACGGGCAAACTTTTACCATCAATCGTAACTACTCAGGCTTAAGACAATCTCTATTTTCCAAGGACTGTCTTAGGGACCGAGTACTGTAAGCCCATAGTGCAAAAGAACCTTGCCGTGAGCCAGCCAAAGTCTGACCTAAAGCTGAGTGAAGCCGATATCCGGGCCATCTACGCCGAGGGCGAGGAGGCAGTGGTTAGTCTAGTGACCCAGTTACTGGAACGCCTGAATCAATTGGAAACGGAAATCAAAGAGCTGAAAGGGCGATTAAGCAAGAACAGTCGCAATAGTAGTAAACCACCCTCTGGGGATGGGTTTGGCAAACACACCCGGAGCTTACGCCGCAAGAGTGACCAGCCCTCGGGAGGGCAAGCGGGTCATCCGGGTCAAACACTGGAATGGCGAAGCGAAGCCGATGAAGTTGAGCGACACCCAGTAGAAACCTGCTCAGGATGTGGCGCGTCCTTAGCGACGGTAGCGGTTGAGGATGTTTTTGCGCGTCAAGTCTTTGATCTGCCCCCCATCGCCCTAAGGGTTACAGAGCATCAGGTAGAGGTGAAAGGATGCCCCCACTGTGGTCAACTGAATCAAGGGAACTTTCCGCCCGAGGCTAAGACGTTGGTGCAGTACGGCCCACGGCTCAAGGGGATGATGGTCTATTTAATGGAAAGCCAACTGTTGCCCAGCCATCGGGTCTGCGAGGTATTGGCGGATCTAGTGGGGGTGAGGGTTTCAGAAGGCACCCTTTACACCACACGGAAGCAGTGTTTTGAGGGTTTAGAACCGATAGAGCAAGAGATTTACCAATCGATTCAGGCGGCGGCGGTAGTCCACTTTGATGAGACCGGTCTGCGGGTGAATCAGCGGCTGTGGTGGTTGCATGTGGCGTCCACAGATGGGCTCACCTACTATTTTGCCCATCCCAAGCGGGGTCAGGGGGCAATGAACGAGATGGGAATTTTGCCAGAGTTTGTGGGTAAGGCCATCCATGATGGGTGGAAAAGCTACCAGAGTTATGCCTGCGCCCATTTCCTGTGCAATGCCCATCACTTACGGGAGTTACAGTACCTTTGGGAGCAGTACGGACAAGGGTGGGCTTTTCAAATGAGTCTGCTGTTGGTCAGCATTCACCAGGCCGTTGAGGCGGCTAAAGCCCGGGGAGAAGAGGCCTTGTCCCAGTTCGAACTGGAGGCCTTGGAGGCCCGTTATGCCGCTATTTTGGATCAGGGATGGGCTGAAAATCCCACCCCGCCGCCTTCAGCAGTGAGGTCCAAATCCCGAGGACGACCGAAAGGCTCACCTGCTCGTAATTTGTTGAAGCGACTCCAAAAGCACCCAGCCTCGGTGCTGGGGTTTATGCATGACTTCACCATCCCCTTTGATAACAATCAAGCGGAACGCGACCTGCGTATGATGAAGCTCAAGCAGAAAATCTCGGGTTGCTTCCGTTCTGAGGATGGCGTTAGACAGTTTTGCCGCATTCGGGGCTACCTGGCCACTCTGCGAAAGCGGGGGCTCAATATCTTGGATGCTCTTCTTGACCTCTTTGTAGGCAATCCTCAAGCACTCTTCCCACAGCCTGAGTAGTTACCATCAATCAAGAAAAATTACATCACCAACCGTACAAACTTTTTCTTGCCCACCTGCAGCACCTTACCCCCTAAGAAAGCAGCGTTTTCCACCAGTTGGTCAGGATCGGCGACTTTCTCTCCTCCTAACCTAACCCCGCCCCCTTGGATTTGCCATCGCGCTGCGCTCTGCTCTCAGCCTGTAGACCTTGGCTGCTTGAGGAGCAGCTTCCTGTGGGTGAAAATCTGCGTGTTAAGAGCTCCTGATCGCTGATTACTGACTACTGGATTACTATTTCTTTTGCCGGGGTTAAAGGGTGGGTGGCAGATCGCGCTTCGCTTTGCTCTCAGCCTGTAGACCTCTGCTGCTTGAGGAGCAATTTCCTAATGGTGAGGGAGTCGGTAAAAAGGGCTTCTGATCACTGACCACTCACTTCGCTGATTACTGATTTTTGAGCAAATTGGGCCAAAATCCCTAAGGTTTAGTCTATGCATATGTCGATCACCATTAAGCGCATTCTAAACACACGCGTGCAACCATTGTTGTAGTCTATGTGCATAAAGATCACCATTGAGTGCATGCTAAACACAGGCCTGTGATCGATGTTTGCACGCGTGTGATCGTTATACACACCCGTGTGATCGATATGCGCAGCGGTGTGATCGTTATACACACCTGTGTGATCGATGTTTGCACCGGTGTGATCGTTAGTTGCACCGGTGTGATCGATGGTTGCAGGGGTGAAATCGGTGTGTACAGCCCTGCGATCGCGGTTGGTCACCTTCTGAGGAGTGTTGTTCTGCCTCAATGCTGAGCTTGGGGGTAAAAGCTTAGATACAGAGGTCTCCTAATCACAGCGGGGTAGGATGGGCAAAGGGCCTGAGCCCGTGCCCATCACCTGAGAGTGATCAGGCCAGGTTAAACCCTGACCTGGAGCTGGGCAAATCCTGGCTGCGATCGCTATGGGCCGGGGGGGCATGGATGAAGCCATGGGGAAGACTACTCTTCCCGGCCCCCCATAGGGTGTTGTCTGGCTTTGAGCTTGAAGGGTTGATGCTTGAGCAGAAGCTTTCTATGGATAGGAATCTAGATACAGAGGGCTCCTGATTACTGACCACTGATAACTGACTACTCATTTTTTCTACCGGGGGAATGGCGATTTCCCCCGGACCCCCTCGCCCAGGGCGTTCCGCCGCCCTGGACCCGACGGAAGGTTGAGAATGAAAACAACAACACCCTCAAGACCAAGGGCTACAATCTGGAGCACAATTTCGGCCATGGCCAGCAGCATTTGGCCTCCTTCCTGGCCACCCTTAACATCCTGTCCTTGTTGTTCCACACCGCCCTGGAGCGGCTTGACCAGAAGTATGCTGTGCTGAGGGCCCACCTCCCCACTCGAAAAACCTTCTTTGATGACCTGCGGGCCTTAACTCGGTACCTATATTTCGACAGTTGGGATCATCTGCTTACCTTCATGCTCGAGGGGCTAGAGCTGGAAATCCCTCCCAATAGCAGCTGATTCTTTAAAATGAGAACCGTTGGAGTCAATGACGATCGCTTGTGTTTGTACAGATTCATCACCTATAATGAGAAGCCGTGCACATTTGCAGGTTCTATGAACGCAGAACAAATTATCCGCTCCATTGAGGCGGAACAATTAAAACAAGACCTGCCTGATATCTACGTGGGCGATACCATTCGGGTTGGCGTGCGTATTCAGGAAGGTGGAAAGGAGCGGATCCAACCCTATGAGGGTACGGTCATCGCCATGCGCAATGGCGGTATTAATCGTACTATTACTGTCCGCAAGATATTTCAAGGGGTGGGGGTAGAGCGGGTGTTTCTGCTTCATGCTCCCAAGGTTGCGGATATCACTGTTCTCAGGCGTGGTCGGGCCCGTCGAGCCAAGCTTTACTACCTGCGCGATCGGGTGGGTAAGGCAACCCGCTTGAAGCAGCGATTTGATCGTCCAATCAAGTAAACTTGACATATTGGGTTTTTGCCTGGTTTTCTTGTCAGTCAGCTACCATCCCAGGCGTCCTTAGTTCAGTTGGTAGAACGCGGGTCTCCAAAACCCGATGTCGGGGGTTCGAGTCCTCCAGGGCGCGCTGAGTTTAATTCTAGCCACCTGCAACAGTTTATTTCCCAGTTTTCTGGTTCTCAGTTACTGTTGTCAGGTGGTTGGTTGTTTTTCTATCGTAGTTGGGTAGGCAATTCGCCAGGGCAGTTCCCTCAGAATTGCACCATAGTTCAGCAGGAGCTAAACCAGTGGCTAAAAAAGACGGGATAACCGAGTCTACTCGCAAGACTGTGGAAACTAAGGATGCCAGTGATGGTTTTAATCCAGGTGGTTTTCTACAGGAAACCAGAGAAGAGTTCAGCAAGGTGGTATGGCCTGGTCGTCAGCAACTGATCAGTGAATCGGCGGCGGTTATTCTGATGGTGATTCTTTCTGCTACTGTCATTTATCTGGTCGATCAGCTCTTTGCATGGGTTTCAAAGCAGGTGTTCTAATGGTGGTGACCTTTGACAACTTGGGAGACGATGGGGCAGATTCTGATGTGCTTGGGTCTGTCGAGTTCGATCATGCCTCAGCCGCAGAGGTGCCCGATAACGAAGATCAGGCCGCTGGTTTCTTTCAAAATCGATCTCGCTGGTATGCTGTTCAGGTAGCTTCGGGTTGCGAAAAACGGGTCAAGCTAGATCTGGAACAACGGGCGGGCACCCTGGATGTTATTAACCGCATCTTTCAGATCGAGATTCCCCAAACACCAGCTATTAAATTGCGTAAGGACGGTAGTCGACAAAACATAGAAGAAAAGGTTTTTCCGGGCTATGTGCTAGTGAAAATGTACATGGACGATGAAACCTGGTCTGTGGTTAAAAATACTCCCCATGTAATTAATTTTGTTGGTGCTGAGCAGCGCCGCGCCTACGGCCGGGGCCGGGGTCATGTTAAGCCCATGCCCCTTAGTCCCGGCGAGGTTAAGCGTATTTTCAAACGGACTGAAGAGCAGAAACCTGTGGTCAAAATTGATATGGCTCCAGGCGATAAAATCACGGTACTATCGGGTCCTTTCAAAGACTTTGAGGGCGAAGTGGTAGAAGTTAGCCCAGAACGCAGTAAACTCAAAGCCCTGCTATCAATTTTTGGGCGAGATACCCCAGTTGAGCTGGAATTTAATCAAGTGGAAAAAGAGAGTTAGATAATGGCCAAGAAAGTTGTTGCGTTGATTAAGCTGGCAATTCCTGCTGGCAAGGCTAATCCTGCTCCTCCGATTGGGCCTGCCCTGGGTCAGCACGGGGTGAATATTATGGCCTTTTGCAAGGAGTATAACGCCCGTACCCAGGACAAAGTTGGCCTGGTGGTGCCGGTAGAGATTCTCGGTCTTTGAGGACCGGAGCTTTACCTTTATTCTTAAGACACCCCCCGCTTCGGTGCTGATTAAAAAGGCTGCCGGTATTGAAACCGGTTCTGGAGAACCTCAGTCTAAGAAGGTTGGCTCTATTACCCGCTCTCAATTACGGGAAATCGCCGAAACCAAACTACCAGACCTCAACGCTAACGATGTTGAGGCGGCTATGCGAATTGTGGAAGGCACAGCTCGTAATATGGGGGTAACGATTTCAGATTAGGCTTTAGACTGATTTGTCCGGAGTTATCTCAGGTTTATCAACTAAACTGAGTTGACAGAGAGATAGGGTTCGATTCATCACTCAACTTTGAAATACCCAGGTTTTTGAATACCCAGGTTAAAGTTGGCTTTTTGTAAACCATTCAGGATTGGGGAAGAGGCCCGGCTTCGTTACCACCCCGAGGAGAAAAAATGACCAGGAAAGTTTCAAAACGACTGCAAGCTGCCCAGGCTCAGGTAGAGGACCGTTTTTATGAGCCTCTAGAAGCCTTGAGTTTACTGCGGGAAACCGCCACGGCTAAATTTCCAGAATCCGCTGAGGCCCATATTCGTCTGGGTATTGACCCCAAGTATACCGATCAGCAATTACGGACTACGGTGATCTTACCTAAGGGAACCGGCCAAACGATTCGGGTGGCGGTGATCGCTAAAGGTGAGAAGGTGGCTGAAGCAACCGCTGCGGGGGCTGATCTGGTAGGTTCTGAAGAACTGATTGACGAGATTCAGAAGGGGATGATGGATTTTGATATCCTGATTGCTACCCCCGATGTCATGCCTCAGGTGGCAAAGTTAGGACGTCAATTAGGTCCCAGAGGGTTAATGCCTTCCCCTAAAGGGGGAACTGTTACCTTCGACCTGCCCCAGGCGATCGCTGAGTTTAAGGCCGGTAAGTTAGAGTTTCGAGCTGACAAAACGGGCATTGTTCATGTTATGTTTGGCAAGGCTACTTTTGCTACCGAAGATCTTTTGGCTAACTTGAAGGCGTTGCAGGAATGTATTGATCGCAATCGTCCATCAGGGGCCAAGGGGCGCTACTGGCGCACTGTTACGGTTGCAGCCACCATGGGTCCAGCTATTCGCCTTGATGTCAATGCGCTGCGAGACCTAAAGTTGGCAGATGCTCTTTAGGGTTGCCCCTACTGAAACAGCCGTAGACTAGCCTAAAACTATAACCCGGAGAAACTATCGATTTTTCAAATACTCATCATTGCATAAACGACCGTAGACAGCAGGTGCATGGTTAAAAATGCATAAGCCCTGCCGAGGTTGACCTGGAAGATCGATTGCCCTTAGGACTGATAGGGCAGATTTTTCCCCGTCTTACCCCGGCTCTGCTGCCGGGGTTTTGTTTTTCAGAATGAGACCGGGTGAGTCAAATGTTTCCTATCCCCGCTAATAAGGAGGTGAGATTGATATGGGGAGAACCCTAGCGAATAAACAGGAGATTGTGGGTGAACTTCAAGCTCTTTTGAAGCAAGCTCAGCTAGCTCTGGTGATTGATTACCAGGGCTTGACGGTAGCGGAGATAACTAATCTGCGTAATCGTCTGCGCCCCAAAGGGGCCGTGTGCAAGATCACCAAGAACACCCTGATGCGGATCGCGGTTGAAGGTGATAGCGCCTGGCAACCGATGACTGAGTTTCTTAAAGGATCCTCTGCCTTTGTACTGGTGGAGGAAGACCTGGGAGGGGCCATTAAGGAATACCAGGCTTTCCAAAAGGATTCTAAAAAGACCACCCTGCGGGGTGGGGTGATGGAAGGTCAGGCTCTCACCGAAGACCAGGTTAAGGCGATTACCGATTTGCCCTCGAAGGAACAGTTGATGGCTCGTCTGGCAGGGGCTATTAAGGCTATGCCAACTCGAGTGGCGGTGGGTATCAACGCTGTACCGACTCAACTGGCGGTGGGTATTAAAGAGGTGCCTGCTTCCCTATCCCGCGCTATTAAGGCTGTCTCCGAGCAAGGGCCCGATGCGGCCTAGGGTTACCACTGGTAACGGATTAAGTTTGTTTTGTTTGTTTACCCCAGGAATTAAGGATTAAGTTATGTCTGCTAAAACCGATGAAATTCTTGAACAGCTCAAGTCATTATCTTTGTTAGAAGCTTCCGAATTAGTCAAACAAATTGAAGAAGCCTTTGGCGTTGATGCCTCTGCCGCTGGCGGTGGCGGCATGATGATGATGGCTCCCGGTTTGATACCTGGAGCCGGGGGCGGTGCGGCGGCCGAACCCGAGGAAGAAAAAACTCAATTTGATGTCATTCTCGAAAGCGTACCTGCTGACAAGAAAATTGCTGTTCTTAAGGTGGTACGTAGTCTTACCGGTTTGGGCCTGAAGGAAGCCAAGGATTCTGGTGGAAGCCGCTCCTAAACCCGTCAAGGAAGGGGTGTCCAAGGATGATTCTGAGGCTGCCAAGAAGGAACTGGAAGAAGCGGGTGCTACGGTAACTGTGAAATAGGAGCAATGGTTCCTGTCTTCATTTAGTCCTATGCCCTGATTTAAGGAAACTTAAATCAGGGTTTTTTATGGAGGCCCACCCTAGGGGTTGAGGATAGGGATAGCCCCCGGTAGTCCAGCTATCGGCAGCCGTGGCTCTGTCCCTTCTCCCATCAGCAACCTGCGAATGAGCCTGGCCAGACCCCGTTGAACCAGACCTGAGATCACCTGTTGTCCCATGGTTTGGGTCTCTGGCTTAAACAGCAGGGCTGGTAGGCGACTGGCTAGCTTGATGGTATCGAACCCCTGGGTATCTTTAATAATTTCCAGAATCCTGATCAGATGGGTTAGGTCACTGGTGGAATCGGGGGCAGGTTCCTCTACCCGAAGCCCCAGTTGGTTTTGTAGCCAGGTAGCTGTTGATCGCAAGCTATTTTGTCCCAGGAAATCAAGACTATTGATCAGTTCTGAAACAATGCGATCGCGCAGGAACAGTCCGCGATCGGAAAACACAAACTCCAAAGTTTGATCCAATACCAGGTCTAAATCGTATTCACTATTGTCTCGAGCATTACGCAGCAGGTTTTCCAGCCGATTCCAGCGAAAGCTTCCATCTTTAAAGAGTAAATCCTGTAAGGAGGACCGCAATTGGGGAGCAGGATCGGTGAGCAGACGCTTGGCTACGTAGGGGTAGGCCTTACTCAGCACCTTGAAGTCAGGGTCAACGTTAATGGCAATGCCCTCCAGGGTAACCAGGGAGCGAATAATCAGAGCATAGTAAGCTGGCACCCGAAAAGGATACTCATACATCAGAGCAGAAAACTCATCGGTAATACTCTTAAAGTTGAGTTCGGCCACGCTGGCTCCGAGAACATTATTAAAGACCTCCGCCAAGGCCGGAATAATTGGGCTTAAATCTGTATCGGGGGTGAGAAACTCCAGCTTCACGTAATCATTGGCTAACCCCTCAAAATCACGGTTAACCATGTGCACCACCGCCTCAATTAAGCCATAGCGCTGCTGGGGTTTAACCTGGCTCATCATGCCAAAGTCTAGATAGGCCAGACGCCCATCCCCCATGGCCAGCAGGTTACCAGGGTGGGGATCGGCGTGGAAAAAGCCATGCTCTAGCAGTTGTCGCAGGGAGCACTGCACCCCAATTTCTATCAGTTGGGTAGCATCGATTCCCAACCGGTTAAGTTCCTCGGTCCGGGTGAGTTTGATGCCCTCAATCCACTCCATGGTCAATACTCGTCGGGCCGTGTATTGGGGATAGATATGGGGCACGTAAATATCAGGATTATGGCCGTAGAGTTCAGCAAAACGCTGGGCATTGCGTCCCTCCTGGCCGTAGTCCATCTCCTCAAAGATGCGCTCGCCAAACTCATCCATAATCGCCACCAGGTCACTGCGAATACGGCTAATGCGGCGGTTGGCGAACTCCGCCAGACGCCGCAAAATATAGAGATCGAGGGTAATAAGATTAGCTAAGCCGGGTCGCTGAACTTTAACGGCGACCGTTTCACCGGTTTTTAGCTTACCCTTGTACACCTGCCCCAGGGAGGCAGCCGCTACGGGGTGGTCCGAGAGTTCGGCGTAGATGTGATTGGGAGCAGCCCCCAGCTCTACTTCAATGAAATGGAAGGCCAGCTCATTGGAGAAGGGGGTAACTGGTCCTGCAGGCGGGTCAGTTCCTCCAGGTAGAGAGGCGGTACCAGGTCAGGGCGGGTAGACAGGGCCTGGCCGATTTTGATGTAGGCAGGGCCTAGGTTAGTCAGTAGTTGCCGGAGCTGTACCGCCCGCTGCTGTTGCTGATTAGTTCTATGAAGGCGTTGATCGAGCCAGAGTTGGCAGTAGAAGCTCACCAGGGGAAAAAAGATGGCGAACAGGCGAGCGATTACCTGGAATGGTCGACGACGATAATGGGCGGAAATCGTCGCCGGATCGTAGCCCATACCCTCAAAGGGATCCTGGCGTCGCTGTTGAGGCGAGAGGGGAGGTGGTGGAGAACTATCTTCAGGAGTTGCCACCACTTGACTGGTCACGGTGATAGTCGCTGTCTCCAAACCGTTATCAATGGATTGCCTGACCTCTGCCGTCAAATTAGCCACCATGCTTAAGTTCAGGAAAAAATGATTCTGTGAATTATTGTAACGGGTATTGTAGCGGGACAGGACCCCACTCTGGGGTATTGGCTGACCCACTTGTGGATAATTTCCGGGCGTCTGTACTAAAATCAGCCGGGGACCCTACCCCAATCCCTCCATCAGCCCGCTCTGGTTAGAGCCTATTCCTATGCTAACGGCCCTGCGGATCGAGAACTTTGCTCTGATTGACCTCCTTGAGCTGCAACTGGAGCGCGGGTTGACCGTACTCACCGGAGAAACTGGCGCGGGTAAATCGATTATTCTCGATGCTCTGGATGCCGTCTTGGGGGGTAAGGTTAGCCCCCGATTGGTCCGTTCTGGTGCTAGTAAGGCCACTCTGGAGGCCCATTTTACCCCGACCTCAGGGTTGCAAGCCTGGCTGGAGCAAGAGCTTTTACCCTACTCTGGGGGCGATTTAATCTGTAAACGAGAAATTACTCTGGCTAAGGCTTCGGTCCGTAGTCGATGCTTTCTTAACAACCGCCCCATTACCCGATCGCAGTTAGAGGCCCTACGCCAGCGCCTGGTGGAAATTACCGCCCAGGGTCAGACCTTGCAGGTGGGTTCTGGCGATCGCCAGCGGGACTGGTTAGATGGCTTTGGCGGTGCCCCCTGTTGAGCCAGCGGCAGCAGGTGGCCCAAGCTTACCAGGTTGCCACTGAGATCCAGCGTCGCCTGCAACAACGCCAGCAGCTAGAGCAGGAACGCCAGGAAAAGTTAGACCTCTGGCAACGGCACTACGAAGAACTCACCCAGGCCCAGTTAGAAGATGCCGAGGAGTTGGACCAGCTTACCCAGGAGCAACACCGCCTTACCCATAGTGTGGATCTGCAACAGCAGAGCTACCAGGTTTACCAGATGCTCTACGAGAACGATGGTGATGGGGGCATGGCCTGTGCCGATTTACTGGGACAGGTGGAAGGTATTCTGACCGCCATGGAGGCCTACGATAGCGCCCTGACGCCGATTTTAACCCTGGTTAGCGAAGCCCTCACCCAGGTTCAGGAGGCCAGCCGGGAAATTAATACCTACGCTGCCGGTGTGGAGGCCGATCCCCAACGGTTGGAGGAGGTGGAGGAACGGTTGCGGTACCTGAAGGGACTGGAGCGGCGCTATGGGCGATCGCTGTCCGATCTGATCACCTATAGGGATGAGTTGGAGGCTAATCTGGCGGACCTCAGTGATGAAGGCCAGTCCATAGCGGCCCTAGCAGCGGAGGCCCAGCGCTGCCATGGCCAACTCCAGACCGCCTGCGCCAGCCTCAGTCAGTTACGCCAGGCCAGTGCCCGAGCTTTGGAAGCCCGCTTAATAGCAGAATTGAAACCCCTGGCCATGGAGCGGGTCCAGTTTCAGGTGCAATTAGCTGCCCAGCCGCCGGGGCCCAGCGGGGCTGATTGGGTGCAGTTTTACTTTAGTCCTAACCCCGGTGAACCCCTCCAACCCCTGGCGGCTACTGCCTCTGGTGGGGAAATGAGTCGGTTTTTACTGGCCCTCAAGACCTGTTTCTCAGGGGAAGAGGGGGTGGATACCCTGGTGTTTGATGAAATTGATGTGGGGGTATCGGGTCGGGTGGCCCAGGCGATCGCCGAAAAACTCTGGCAATTGGGTTGTCGGCACCAGGTTCTGTGTGTCACCCACCAGCCGATGGTGGCGGCTCTCGCCGATATTCACTGGCGCGTGGGTAAGCAGCAGACCCCAGCCATACCCAGCGCTAACGCCGACGCTGCGGTTCGCACCGTTGTCCGTATTGCCTCCCTCTCCCGGCCCGAGCGTCGGGAAGAACTAGCCCAGCTGGCAGGTGGGGCTACCCACCAGGAGGCCCTGGCCTTTGCCGAGTCCCTGTTGTCCCAGGCCAGTGTGCTGCGCCGCTCCTGAAGATTTAGGCTTGCTAGAAACTGGGTTCTGGTCTTTAAAGACCAGGACTAGCCAGATTGCGAAAGCGGGTAAACTGGGGTTCAAACAAGAGCTTGACCGTTCCCGTCGGCCCATTCCGGTGTTTGGTTACAATCACTTCAGCAATGCCGCGATCGGGGGTATCGGGCTCGTAGTATTCCTCCCGGTAGAGCATCATAATTAGGTCGGCATCTTGCTCAATACTGCCTGATTCCCGTAGATCACTCATCATCGGGCGTTTATTGGTACGAGATTCAACCCCACGGCTAAGCTGGGAGAGGGCAATGATGGGAACATTCAGCTCACGGGCCAGCCCCTTGAGGGAACGGGTGATTTTAGATAATTCCTGCACCCGGTTATCGCTGCCGCCCTCCATGAGCTGTAGATAATCAATCAAAATTAGTCCCAGGGCCCCCCCTGTTCCGCCTGCAAACGACGGCACTTGGATCGCATTTCTGTTACTGAGATGTTGGGGGTGTCGTCAATAAAGATCGGCATCTGGGACAGAAGACTGATGGCGTGGCCTAGTTTTTCCCATTCATTCTGGGCAATGCGCCCGGTACGCAGGCGGCTACTTTCCATCTCCACTTCGCTGGACAACAAGCGGTACACCAGTTGGAGTTTTGACATTTCCAGGCTGTAAATGGCCACGGGAAGCTTTTGTAAAGCGGCAATGTTACGAGCCATGTTCAAAACAAAACTAGTTTTGCCCATGGAGGGGCGACCAGCGGCAATGATCAAGTCCGATCGCTGGAAGCCTTGGGTCATGGCATCCAGGTCGTAGAAACCACAGGGTACCCCCGGCAGTACCACCCCCAGAGAACGCTGCTCAATTTCAGAAAAGGTGTCAATTAAAATATCGGCGGTGGCGGTGAGTCCGCCCTGGGGTCTGACCTGGGTGATGCCAAAGAGTTTTTGCTCTGATTGGTCTAAGACATTTTCCAGGGGAATGGCGGTGTCGTAACCCAGTTGAGCAATCTCGCCGCCGGTTTGAATCAGGACGCGACGGGTGTACTTATCCATCACCAGGGTGGCGTACTGGTCGATGTTCGCCGCACTAACGGTGCGGTCTACCAATTGGGCCAGACGGGATTGCCCCCCGACCTTATCCAGTTTGTTGTGGTCTCGCAGCCACAGGGTGATGGTCATTAGATCGGTGGGTTGGCCGCGACCATTTAAGTCCAGGGCGGCGCGGTAAATATCCCGATGGGTCGCGATATAGAAGGCTTCGGGGGAAAGAATTTCCATAACTCGCCCGATCGCCTCGGGATCTAAAAGAATGCCGCCCAAGATAGCTTCTTCGGCTTCGATATTTTGGGGTGGCAGGCGATCGCTAACGGATTCGAACTGCAAACTCTGAACCATAGCGGATGCAAGATGGAGAAATAGGGCCTGATCTGGAGGCAAGCCATCACTATAACAACTCTATTTCCTGGCGAAGGAGCCCAATGAAAAAAAGACAAAAAAAGGAGAGCGACCAAGCTCTCCCTACCATCAGGGTGCATCTTAAGCAGCATGGTAACAAAAATAAAGGATGGGGGGTCAGACCCCCCATTAAGTTTTCCTAATTAAAAGGTGGAAAACTTATCCATTTAGCTTTTTAATCAAGAGTTGATTGCTTAGCTTAGGATCCACCCGGCCCCCACTCTGTTTCATCAGTTGACCGACGAAAAATCCCTGGAGTTTAGTTTTACCGCCTCGGTAGGCTGCCAACTCTTCGGGATGGGCCGCCAGTACCTGCTCAATCAGGGCCTCAATTTTGGCCGGATCGGAAATCTGACTCAGCCCCCGTTCCGTCACCAGGGCTTGGGGAGACCCTCCCTGGGTCAGTAGTTCCGGCAGCAGGTCCTTACCAATTTTGTTGCTAATGGTGCCCGCATTAATTAGCTGCACCAATTCCGCCAGGCTGGCGGGGGTGAGGGGCAGATTGGCGATCACTCGTTTTTCCGTATTCAGGTAGGCGGCAATGTCCTGGGTAATCCAGTTGGCCGCCAGTTTGCAGTCGGCCCCAGCTTCTACCGTGGCCTCAAAATAGGCGGCAATGGCAGGTTCATCGCTCAGCACCCGGGCATCGTAGGCGGAGAGGCCCAGTTCGTCTTCGTAGCGATGGCGCTTTTGAGCTGGTAACTCCGGCAGTTCTGCCTGCCAGGTCTGGCGCTGGGCCACGGACACCACAATCGGGGGTAGGTCGGGCTCAGGGAAGTAGCGGTAGTCACTAGATCCCTCTTTGGAGCGCATGCTTTTGGTGCATTGATTACCTTCATCCCATAGGCGGGTCTCCTGCCGAATCCTTTCTCCCGCCTGGATGGCCTTAACTTGACGACTAATTTCGTAGTCGATCGCCCGCTGAATGGCATTGAAGGAGTTCATATTTTTAATCTCCACCTTGGTGCCAAATACGGATTGACCCACCGGTCGTACAGAAATATTGACATCGCAGCGCAGGGAACCCTCCTGCATATTGCCGTCGCTGATGCCCAGGTAACGTACGATTCGCCGTAGTTCCTGGGCGTATTCTGCCGCTTCCTGGCCGCTCCGTAGGTCTGGTTCTGAGACAATTTCAATCAGCGGCACCCCAGCCCGGTTGTAGTCCACCAGGGAATAGGTGGAACCGGCCAGGCGATCGCTACCACCATGGACCAGTTTACCCGCGTCTTCCTCCATGTGCAGGCGGGTAATGCCAATGCGCTTGCGACTGGCGGCCTTGGTTTTCTTATCCACCAGTTCAATTTCCAGCCAGCCATGCTCAGCAATGGGCAGATCGTACTGGGAGATCTGATAGTTTTTCGGCAGGTCGGGATAAAAGTACTGCTTGCGATCGAATTTTGAGTAGGGAGCAATCTGACAGTTCAGGGCTAACCCTGCCTTGACAGCGTATTCCAGCACCGTTTGATTCAGCACTGGCAGCACCCCAGGCATACCCAACACAATCGGGTCAATGTGGGTATTGGGATCGGCCCCAAAGGCGGCGGCAGCGGGGGAAAAAATCTTGGTTTCTGTACACAACTGGCAATGGGTTTCCAGGCCAATAATGGCTTCGTAATCAGTTTTAACGGGGGCCGCAGTGGTCATAGACCGCTCCACAAAGTCGATAAATTCAATTCTCCTATTGTATAGCCTTGGTTAAAGGGCTGAGGGCTGGTTGGCTTGCCATTAAAAGCCCTGCTTCTACTGCCAGGGCTATTTAGAATCCAGGGGGCCGCGGGTTACCCCCAGTTGGCTTTGTAGGTTAAGGCGACGCCAGAGCTGGGAACCGGTAATTTCCCCAATTAGCAGTTGCTGATACTGAGTTACCATCTCCGTTACCTGTTGGGGAGATTCCTGTAAAAACTCCAGACGAAAATACCGGGCTCCCCATTTAATCAGGCTTTGTAGATATTCGGCACCGGTTTGGGCAACTCCATTAAAGACGGTGTTACGGCAGCCAGCATCGGCCCGAAGCAGGTGGGTGGTGCCCACCCGATCGCGCAGGTGTACCTGATGGCTTTCGCAGGGGCGGCCACAGTCTCGAAAATCTTTACCCTGGGAAAGAAAGGCGCAGAAGACGCAGTGCTCCATGTGGAAGAGGGGCATGTGTTGGTGCAGGGTCACCTCAAACCATTGGGGGGGGCCGCCGTCAGCAAATCCCTGAGCTGATCGATATTGAGATCGTAGGAGGCGGTCAGGCGTTCCAGCCCGTAGTGGTGTTTCAGGTATTGGGCCGTAAGGGGGTTGGCCACATTCAAGGAAAAGTCACCCCGGCAGGGCTGATCGGCAAAATAGGCCAGGTGGTCATAGTTACGCACCAGGTAGCCGTCTGCCTGGGAGCGCTTGACCTGGTCAAGAATATAGTTTTCTAAGGGTTTGCTGATGCGGGGAGGGGCCACCCATAGGGATTGTCGGGGGTGGCGGCGGTGGGCCCGGAACCAGGCTACCGCATCGCCGTAGGTGGCAGGGTTTTCGGCTTCGTAGTAGATGGTCTCCAGGTTAGCAGCAACTACGGCTTCCAGCTGCCGGCGATGGCGAACCAGAACCGTCAGGGTGGGTGGTTCTGACGGCGATGAAGGGCCCGCCCCTGAAACTTGTAGTTGGGCCAGGCTAGCCTGGGGATAAAGCTGCCACTGGCGAGGCTGGCAGCGCTGAAGCTGG
Organism: Nodosilinea sp. LVE1205-7; assembly: GCA_041879365.1. Lineage (GTDB taxonomy): Bacteria > Cyanobacteriota > Cyanobacteriia > Phormidesmidales > Phormidesmidaceae > Nodosilinea. The sequence continues at coordinate 2,037,344 of CP089923.1, forward strand.
ATCTGCTCCACCAGCGATCGCCGGATCTGGTTGAGTTCGCTGACCGGCAGCAGCACCGATCCGATCAGGCGGTTGTCCAGGGTGCCCAGTCGAAAGGGACTGTTTCCCAGTCGTCCCAGGTGCTGCCTGAGGCGATTGGGGCTGAGGGGTTGGGAATGGGCTTCCACCAGCACTGACTGGGAGCTTACCCGGGCACTGGAGCCGGCTTCATCCTGGGCGGTTACCGTCATGGGTTGTCCAGCTGCTCCATGCACCTGCAGGTGCAGCTGGCGCTTAAAGCGGGGCTGATCCCCACTGAAGCTACGGCGTAGATCCCGTTCCAGCTCCGGATCGCTAGTTTTCCACAGCCGATCCCCTACCCGCAGCCGCCCTAGCTTCAGGTGCCGGTGCCCAAATTGCAATTCCACCTGATCCCCGTGGGAAATCACCTGGTAAATCCGTCCTCCCGCCTCTGCCGCCGCCGGGTTGCCCTGGTCGAAGACCACCCCATCCCCCGGCTGTAGTGGGGCCTGGGGTCGCAACCAGACGCCTGTGGCAGTGACCCGACTAACCTGTCCCAGGTAAACTCCCCGCTTTTTACCAAAACGACCATGCACCAGGGTCTGGTTATCGATACCCGGCAGCCAGCCAGGGGATAAACCCCGGGAAAAGGCCATGGTGAGTTCGTAGCGGTCCCTGGTGGGGTCGACCCGGCGGTTGTGATCGAGGGCCTGACGATAAATACGCGTCACACTGGCAACGTATTCTGGAGACTTGAGGCGACCTTCGATTTTGAGGGATTGTACTCCGGCCTGAATTAGCTCCCCAATTTGGTCCAGACCGCAGAGGTCCTGAGGACTGAGCAGATAGTGGCGATCGCCCAAATCCATGGCCTTACCATCCACGATTAGATCGTAGGGCATGCGACAGGCTTGGGCGCACTCCCCTCGATTGGCCGATCGCCCCCCAGAGCCTCACTGGTTAGACATTGACCCGAGTAGGCCACACACAACGCCCCATGGACAAAGACCTCCAGGGGCAGGCTGTGATTCTGGGCTTGAATTTGGGTTTGAATGCGGTTAATTTCTGACAGCGAACATTCCCGCGCCAGCACCACCAGGTTACACCCCAGTTGTCGGGCAAAAGCCACCCCAGCGGCACTGGTAATGGTCATTTGGGTGGAAGCATGGATGGGAAAGTCGGGGGAGAGGTGGCGAATTAATCGACAAAGCCCAATATCTTGAACGATCGCCCCATCTACACCCGCCCCGATTACGGTCCGCAGATACTGCTCTGCCGTCGCCAACTCGGCGGCAAACACCAGGGTATTCAGGGTCAGGTAGCCTTTGACTCCCCGCCCATGGAGAAAGGCCATGAGCTTGGGCAGGTCTGCTTCGGTAAAGTTATCGGCCCGGAGTCGGGCATTATAGCGATCGAGGCCAAAGTAAATGGCATCGGCCCCATTTTCTACCGCTGCCCGCGCACAGTCCCAATTTCCGGCAGGAGCTAAAAGTTCTGGAATTCCAGACATATTGAACCAGATAGTCTCGGATAAAGTATAGCTCCTGACCCCTAATCTCCGGCTTAACGTCGATACCCGACCCCGGCTTAGCTGCTCAGGAGTGCCCCTATCGTGATTGAATAGGGGATGTAGACGACGTGGAGAAAACTCATGGAGTTTCTGGCCTTTACGATTTTTTTGGCGGGGATGGTTGGCCTGGCCCTGGGCCTGTACTTTAGCCTTAAGTTGGTGAAGGTGATCTGAGGTTAACTGCCATTTCGACTGGGGGAAACTCTCAGCGTCAGGCTCGACGGCCAGTCTTCAGCTTCCAGACTGGAAAGGTTTAGCCAATTCTCAGGTTTATCATGGATACCGACCGACCTTGGGGTGGCTTACCGCTACTATGGCCGCTTCTTCTACGGAAGGGGAAGCAGGTTCCCTGGCAAGTATTTTTTTGAGGGGATAGATCCCTGAGAAAAATTACGCTACAGTCTATTAGCGATTTTGTTATGATCGATATAGAAGCCTGGGAGGCTATACCATGGCCCTACCTTCAAGACAGCCTATCCTCCTAGTTATTCTTAATGGCAAAGGTGGAGTTGGTAAAACTACCACTGCGGTTAATTTGGCGGCTATCTTTGCTGAAACCCGAACGGTTCTGCTGGTGGATGCCGATCCCCAGGGTTCAGCTCTCTGGTGGACTGGGCGCAGCCCTATTGATTTGGGGTTTGATATCGTTCAGGCTGGAGACCCATCTGAGTTAGGACAGTTAAACCAGGTCCATCAACACGATCTGATTATTGTAGATACCCCACCAGCTCTCCACTCCCAAGTGCTTACCCTGGTGATACCAATGGCCAGCTATGTGCTGTTGCCTACTCCACCCGCCCCTATGGATTTAGCGGCTCTGATTACTACGGTTAACCAAGCGGTGTCGCCCCAGGGGGTGCCCCATCGAGTATTGTTAACAAAGGTAGACTCTCGTAGTGTGGGGGAGGCGATCGAAGCACAAAGGACCCTGCTAGATTTAAATATACCCGCCTGTAAAGCCTTCATTCGTACCTATAAAGCCCATGAGCGGGCGGCGCTGGAGGGAGTTCCTGTTTTGCATTGGCATGGTCAAAATGCTCAGGAAGCCCGTTCTGACTATTGTCGAGTTGCTGAAGAAATAGAGCAAGACTGGAACCCCTATGACTAAGAAACGCCTTTCTGACCTGTTGAAGGAAGAAGCTGGTAAATCTGATTCCCCTGATTTATCCAATCCAGAATCCCCCCGAGAGCCGTCCTCCCCTGTCTCGGCGACGTGGCACCGCTGCCGCCCTACACGGCAGTAGTAGTCAGCCTACCCCGATCGCCCCATCTCCAGATTCAGACTCCAGCGTCGGTAGAAGCTACTCCTCCAGCTGATGTAGACTCTACCGTGCCAGACCTGGAGAAGGTCATAGCCCGTCTCGAAACCGAGAAAGGGACTCTGGCAAATACCGTAAAGGCTTTGCAGGCCGATCTGAGAGGCGCAGCAGGGGCGCCTGTTTGAACTGAAGGACCAACTGGATAAGTCTCAGATAGAGTTACAGGAGGCTAAGCAAACCATTCTGAAGTTAAGTCAAGCCAACCAGGCTCCTGCTACTCCTGCGGTGGCCAGGTCGGCGGCCAGTAAATCCTCCACTCGGATTTCCGGCGTCGATATCATTCCCCGATCGCCCTCCCAGCCTTCCTCCCAGCCCGGCTACCGACGGGGTGTACCGTCCCAACCCGCCCAGGTCAGTCAACCGAATCCGATGATTTCTAACGATGATATTGGCTGGGTAGATTAGTAACCGGTTAAGATTCCCCTCATCCATCACTCTCCCCTGATGTCAACGCCGATTTTAAGCCTGGTGGACCCCATTCGTATTTCGTAATAATCCGGTGGGGGAGGCTTCCTGGTGTTAGCTATGGGGTGATTGGCTAAGGTCGGGAAATGGCTCCAGAGTCCTTTAGGTACCAGCGCCAGGGTAGGTCCGTTCCCTGGGTAAGGCCGATGCGGGTAGTTTGAATCTGATTATTCTTGTTTAGGCGTTGCTGAACATCGGTGCAGGGCGGTTCTAACCACAGCCCGCTGGCGGGCTGGAGCAGCCGATCGCTAAGGCGGCGATCAATATCCATCAGCTGGCAAAGTTTACCGGGTCCCGCTCCCCAGCGTTTAGGGCTTTCCTGGCGGTAATGCTGTAGCCAGTCGGGAATCGTAACTAATTCTATGGCTCGTACCAGTACGGCTCCGGGTATTTGATCGAGATCGGTGACTACATTAAAACAGTGGTAGATGCCATAGATCAGATATACGTAGCTATAGCCGGCTGGGCCAAACATAACCCGATTCCGGGGGGTTTGCCGACGATAGGCATGACAGGCTGGGTCCTCAGCTGTGTAGGCTTCTACCTCAACAATCATGGCTGTTAACTGGCGACCGTCAGGCCAGTGACGGACCAGGCGACAGCCCAGCAGGTTAGGAGCTACCTCTAGGGCCGAACGACTCAACCAGTCAGGGGTAATTGGGTTACTCATAGATCTGTGATGATTTAGCCCAGGACACCAGGTTAAACCTTGAGCCTTAATCTATAGTTTCTAGATTTTTAACCCCTAGAACTGGAGGTTTAGCAGAACCGTACTGGCGATCGCCCTAACTCCCCAGGTAGGATTCGAACCTACGACCAATCGGTTAACAGCCGACCGCTCTACCACTGAGCTACTGAGGATTACAAAGCCATAGTAGCGATAAACCGGTCCCCTTGACAACCCTTACCCAGGATTTCCCTACTATTGTCGGCACCCTCCCTGGCTGGGCTGGAGTGGTGCCAGGATCCTTGAACACGGGGCTAGCCCAATCTAAGGCGGATTAACTTTTCTCGGGTTTCTTCGTTGAGCTGACTGAGTAGGGAGCGGGGTTGCACCCGGCGGTGGGAAGACCGTGTCGCCTGGCGATGGGTAAAATCGACGTCTCCCTGAAGCTGTTTAGCTGACATCCATTCTGCCCCGTAGCCCATAACCGTAAGCTGGTGACTGCGGTCAGAGGTGGCTACAATCACCCGCTGTTTGCCGGAGGAGGGATGACGGATCTGGGCGCAGACTCGCTCAATATAGCTATCGGCGGTTTGTCCGAAGGCCGTATAACAAACAGATAAATTGGGAGTAATCACCGCTTGGTTTTGGGGCGATCGCACACTGTAGGCGTCAAACACCAGTTGGGTGTCTAGCCCTTTGCGAGCGCTATAGTTAACCAGTAACTCAATCAACTCTTGCCGGGCGGCTTCAAACCCATGGCGCTGGCGAACCTTAACCAGGCTTGGCCAGGCTCCAATCATGTTATAGCCATCTACCAGCAGCTGGGCGAGGTAGTCAGTCCTTTCCATAGGCCTATGCCCATCTCCCAAGGAAGTTAAGGTAAATTGGTCCCCGTACCCTACCCACTTCACCCTGGGGTAATGGCTAAACCTTACCCCCTAGTCAGGATGAAAGGCGACACCCGGATTCGAACCGGGGAATGGAGGTTTTGCAGACCTCTGCCTTACCGCTTGGCTATGTCGCCACCATCAACCTAAAGCTTGAGTATAGCAAACTTAGGAGCGGCTTGAAATCTCCCTGGCTTGGGCCTGACTCCTACCCCGACTAACTAAACCGCCAGGAACTCCTGAATCACACTGCTGCTAAGTTCGTGGGTAGGGCCAGAGGCGACGATTCCACCCTTTTGCATGGCGTAGTAATAGTCAGCCTGGCGGACAAAGTGCAGATGTTGTTCCACCAGCAGAACAGAAATGCCCGTGGTGGCAATAATCTGCCGTACCGCCGCCTCAATATCCAGAATGATAGAAGGCTGGATACCCTCCGTGGGTTCGTCCAGTAGGAGTAACCTGGGGCGGCCCATAATTGCCCGCGCGATCGCCAGTTGCTGTTGCTGCCCACCGCTCAGGTCTCCCCCATGCGTCCCAGCATGGTTTTAAGGACAGGAAAGAGTTCAAAAACCGATTCAGGAATATCTTGACTGACCTTACCCCGCTTCCCCAGGGCTTCCTGACCAATGATCAGGTTTTCCCGTACCGTCAATCTGGGAATAATTTCCCGACCCTGGGGTACATAGCCAATGCCGCCGCAGGCCCGGCGATCGGGGGCGAGCCCATTGATTAGCTGACCCTCATAGCGAATTTCTCCCCGTCGCGGCTGTAATAAACCCATGATATTCTTCAGCAGAGTGGTCTTGCCGACTCCGTTGCGGCCAATCAGGCAGACCATCTGTCCCTTCGGTACGGTTAGGTCCACATCCCGCAAAATATGACTTTCGCCGTAGTAAAAGTTGAGGCCCGAAACCTTTAACATGGGGGCCGTCAGGGGATCCTGATAGGTGGGGGAAGGTTGGGTAATGGTCATGGGAGAAAAGATGAAAATAACAGGGAAAAAGGTCAGAGCAGTTGGAGACAGTTTCTAGGGGGTCTTTTCCAGTGGCTGTAAAGCCAACTCTTCCAGGGGACTAAGGGAGACGGCGAGCCGATTGAGTAGCTTTCTTTTGGTAGACCGAAGCCTCAGGTTGATTCCTCGCCCAGATACACCTCAATGACTCGGGGATCATTTTGGATCTGGTCCATGGTGCCTTCACAGAGGACGGTACCCTCGTGCAAAACCGTAACCTGGCGGGCAATCTGGCGAACAAATTCCATATCGTGCTCGATCACGATAATGGAGTGGCTAGCAGCTAGGGACATCAGTAATTGCCCAGTTTTCGCCGTTTCTTCATCGGTAAGACCGGCTACCGGCTCATCCACCAGGAGCAAATCCGGAGATTGGGCCACCAGCATGCCAATCTCTAACCATTGCTTTTCGCCGTGGGAAAGCAGCGCCGCAGGGATATCGGCCCTATAGTCCAGGCCAATGGTTTCCAATAATCCTGCCACGGTTCGTTTTTCGGCTGGGGAAGGTTGCTTAAATAGAGTAGCCAGAACATTTTTCTGACGGTTACAGGAGAGTTCTAAATTCTCCCGGGGCTCAAATTAAGGTATACCCTGGGAGTTTGAAACTTGCGCCCAATACCCAGACAAGCAATTTCGTGCTCCTTTCGTTTACCTAAGTCTTCCCCCTTAAAGTAGGCCACCCCCTCCGTGGGTTGTACTTTACCGGTAATAACGTCCAGAAAGGTGGTTTTACCGGCTCCATTAGGACCAATGATCACCCGCAGTTCGCCCTCATCCATGGCAAAGTTCAGGTGATTAAGGGCCTTAAATCCGTCAAAGCTAACGGTAACGTCCTGAATATCTAGAATTTTGCTTTTCACTCGGGTTAACCTTCCTTCTCTGCCAGAGTATCAGCGGTTAGATCGTCTTCCCCGTAGGCAATGGGGCTGGCCGACAGACCAAGGGCTTGACTGACCATGGGACCAAATTGCCGCCGCCCCCAGCCAATTAGACCATCGGGGAGGGCGGTTACCACCAGTAGGAAGAGGGCACCCTGGAAAAACAGCCAAACATTGGGAAAACGCTCACTTAGGAGACTCCGGGCCATATTGACTAAAACTGCTCCCAAAATTGCCCCCACCAGGGTAGCCCTACCCCCACAGCCACCCAGATCACCATCTCGATCGAGAAGGCGATATCCATGGCTTGGGGAGAAATAATGCCGGACTGGACGGTGTAAAGAGCTCCAGAAATCCCTGCGATCGCCCCTGAAATAGAAAATACCAGCACCTTAAAACCGGTGGGGTTATAGCCTGAAAACCGTACCCGATTTTCGTCATCCCGAATGGCCACCAGCATCCGACCAAAGCGGCCGCTAGTGAGCCATCGGCAGAGGGCGTAGACAAGCACCAGCACAACCACCGTCACCCCGTAGAGGAATAACTGGGTTTCTGGGGTACCGACCTGCCTACCCATTAAAATACTGGTGTTGGTTTTCAGGCCATTGGTGCCATTAATTAACTTTTGTTGGCCATTAAAAAAGTTAAAAAACACCACCAGGGCGGCCTGGGTCAAAATCGAGAAGTAGACTCCCCGAATGCGGTTACGAAACACCAGATAACCCAATAAACCGGCTACCAGGGCTGGAATGACCAGAATCGCCGCCAGGGTGAAGGGAAAGTTGTAGAAGGGTTGCCAGAACCAGGGCAGGGAGGAAACACCGTAAAGGCCAAAGAATTCTGGTATCTGACCAGCCGGAATGGACACCAGAGAGAGGTACATGGCCAGGCCATAACCACCGAGGGCGAAGAAAATGCCGTGGCCCAGGCTGAGTAACCCCGTAAACCCCCAGATCAGATCAATCCCCAGGGCGACAATACCAAGGGAGAGAAACCTACCCAGCAGCCCCAGGCGAAAGTCTGTTAGCAGGTGGGGTAGAACCAGCAGCAGAAAAAGGGCAACAGCAATAACTGTGACGATTTCCAACCATATTTTTTTGCGTCCCTGGGCTTGGGCCAGACGCCGGGGCTTAATCGTTAAATCCATCCCTACACCTCCACCGAACGACCCTTCTGGGGAAAGATTCCCGCCGGTCTAATCTGCAAAAAGGTAATGATTAGGGCAAAGACCATTACCTTGGCCATACTGGTGGTGGCAAAAAAAGTAAAGACATCGGTCAGGGGCTTGAATATCTCTCCACCGGGCACCATCAGGGCCAGAGATCCAGACCCAATTAAATAGGTGGCAATGCCAATTACCAGGGCGGCCACAATGCTGCCTATCAGTTTGCCCACACCCCCAACGACGACAACCATGAAGGCATCTACAATATAGTTGCCCCCAGGTTGGGTCCCACCGAACCCAACAGAGTCACGGCACAGCCAGCGATACCAGCCAGCCCTGAACCAAGGGCAAAGGTAAGGGCATCGACCCGCTCCGTGGGAATGCCCAAACAGGCACTCATGGAGCGATTTTGGGTGACAGCCCGAATTCGTAGCCCCCAGGCAGTACGGTTGAGAAACCAGTAGACTGCCAGCAGACAGACAATGGTCATGGCAATAATAAACAAACGGGCGTAGGGAAATTGCATGGTGCCCAGGGAAATTCCACTCCGCAGCCAGGAAGGGGGAGTGACATCAACATTGCGGGCACTAAACCAGGCTCGACTAAACTTGGCAGCGGTATTATTTTGTAAAATCACACCAGCCAGGGTCGCGATCGCCACAGATAAACTCAGAAACAGTACATTAGCCCAACCTGGCAAGGATTTCCACTGGCTATAGCGACGTAGCACCCAGCCACCCAGACCAAATAAAAGGCCAAAAATAATCAGGGCAATGGTCATGGGCCAGTTCACACTGCGAACAAACTGACGCAAGATCAAACTCACTCCCCAGGTTGCTAGCAAGGTTTCCAGGGGACGACCGTAGAGATAGCGAATGACGCTCCGTTCCATGAGGAGACCCACCAGAGCTGCCACTAGAAAGGCAAAGGGTAAAGCTACAAAAATATAGGTCTCAAGGGCGAAGCCGCCCATCGCCTTAGCCCCGTTTTGAATTACATAGGTGGTGTAGGCCCCCAACATCATTAACTCGCCGTGGGCCAAATTAATGACCCCCATCAAACCAAATACAATAGCCAGCCCCAAGGCTACGATCAACAGCACAGCGCCAATGCTAATGCCATCGAACAAGCCGCTTACCAAGCCCTCAATCACAACATTACCTACCTCTACGTATATTTCGCCCCTTATTAGTGAGCCTATTGAGAATTTCGAGGGCCTAAAACCACTGAAATTCGGTCCGGGCTCTCAATAAGATCAGGTTTTCTAAGGTTCCCTGGTTTCAACGGCTTATCATATCTGCTAGAAAGTCGAGAAACAGTTCACCTTAAACAACTTTATTTAACCGTTTATCCACGTTAAACTCCAGCCTGCCCTTGAATCTCCACAGAAATTATTAGAGGGGCCACCAGCTATGTATCTATGGCTGGCAGTCCCCTCAGTTCCTGACTCATTTTCTTGGTTAGAGCTCGGTTGACAACCACTGTCATCCTGGATTGGAAGGCTTACTAGAGCGATACTCTTTGCGCCAGCAGCGCTCCAAGAACCGGATGTGGTAAACATGGGAGAAACGCCAGGGATTGTAGATGGCCCTGTGGGTGCGGTTAAATACAGGTTGGTTCAGGTATGGCCAGAGTGGAAAATGCATCGTCTCAAAACCCTTGACTATCAACCCCTACAGCAGGTGTGTCGGAAATATCGCCGAACAAAATTCAAAACCTTTGAATCTTCTCCAGAGACTACTTTTAGTATACGCAGATAAAAAAATAGACCTGGGTTCAGGTCTATTTTTGGAAAGATATTTAATAATCAAACACACTGGTTTATAAATGGTTTATGAATGGCTTTGGCCACCACCTTGAAGACCTGCCTGGTGGATAAGGCTGGTGCTTCCTAACGGCCAAATCTTCCAGGGGCAAACCACAAAGAATTTGATGGCGGCAATCTTGAGTCTGCCTCCCCTGCTAGGGGTCTACAACCTATAGCAATTCTTGACCGGATGAGGTAAACGATATCCTTGCTAACAAAGGGCTTAAGCCCCTTGTCTGTACTTCACTCGAATGAGAAACGCTATAACCCTGGTAGACCCTGACATAAACCTATGGTCACCGGATATCAACCATAGACATCAGATCATTAAGTAGGGTGGCCGGCAAATATCTACCTGGCCCTGATGACAATTGAATGGAGCTGACGGGAGTCGAACCCGTGTCCGCTTTGAGTATTAACACACCACTCATTCACAGGTTTAGCCCTTCTAATCCGCAGGGCGGGAATCGTTCTTATCCCGAACGATGGGATGCTCTGATTAAGTCTTAATTAGCTGACAAACCAGAGAAAATCAGCTAAAGCATCCGTTGGGGTTTGTCCATAACTTTTAACGGAGTCAAGTTATGAACGCTCGCTAAAAGAGTTTTAGTTAAGCAGCAACAGGTGCAGCTTTACGAGCAAAGGGAACGATGTTGTTCGCATTTACGTTTGTTTTGAGCCTGGATTAACGAGAGTAGACTCCCTCTCGACCTGAATCACAGCGTGACTTTCGTCAAAACGTCGAAACCGTTACAGCCCCCTGGATAAACTCTTATCTTTAGTATAGATCAGGACTTTCAGGATGGGGCCCTGGCCTCCAGTCGGTTTACCGATCTGGGGAAACAGCAGGGGTAAACCGCTTTTTCAAAGAGGCAGCCCGACGCTTGGCGGTGGAATTGCCGGGCTCAATGGCTAAAGCCTCGTCATAGGCTTCTAGGGCTTGCTTCATTAATTGTTTACGCTCGTAGCTATGGCCTAGGTTATTTAAAGCCGTCACATAGGTGGGGGCGATCTTGAGGGCTTCCCGATAGTTGCGAATAGCCAGGTCATACTGTTCCTGGGCAAAGTAGGCATAACCCAGGGCATTATGGACCAGGGCGGAGTTTTCCAGTTCTCCTTGATCAATCTGTTTAAGAGCCTGTTGAAGGTATAGAGCGGCCTGGGTATATAGCTTTTTATCCAGCAGCAGACTACCCAATTCGTAGTATTCCTGGGCCGTTCCCTTGGCTTTGGTGAGTTTGGTCTGTAGCCGGGAAAGGGTGCTTTCAATGCGGCGGGTTTTAAGCACCTGGCGAGTTACAAAGAAGGCGGCAACGCCTAGCAGGGCCAGGAGCACCGTCAGATAAATAAGCAGAAGGTTGCTGTTTTCCATGGGGAAAAATTTTTACGGATGAGTAGATGGCGACTAGGGGGCTAAGGCTCTAATTGGTCAATTCAAGTTGAATTGAATTTCTGACTGGCCTCTTTGGGTTAGGGCTGTGTTTGTTGACCATACTACGGTCAGGGCTCTTGAGGTAGCCCCCAGAAGTTTACCCGTTCCTGAAGCCAGCCGCTTTGGTGCCATTCTGCCACAGCCTGATTAACCAGAGTTTCTAAGGAACTAAACTGATTTCCCTTGGGAATAGCGATGCCTAAAGGCTCCGCTGTCATCAGGTTGGGTAGAAGTCCATAGCCGGGCTGCTCTTGTTGGATTCCCGTTAGCACCGTTACATCTCCCGCCAGAGCATCAATACGACCATGGTTAAGGGCTATCAAGCCTGCTTCATAGGTGGATAGGGGCACCAGTTGGCTGCGGGGTAACCTGTAGCGGATTACCGCCAGGGTGCTGGAGCCTTGTAAAACTCCGATGGAGCCTTGTTCTAAATCTCTGAGATGGCGCACTTTCTGCCCTTGCAGGAGAAAGCCGGGGCCATCCAGGTAATAGGGCAGGCTAAAATTAATCAAACGACGGCGGGCTGTGGTTATGGTCAACCCAGCGATCGCCAGATCTGCTTGATCGTCTAAAACCGCTGCCAGCCGATCCTGATTGGTGACAACCCGTAGGGTAAGGGCGTTGGGATCATTAAAAATTAATCGAGCCAGTTCGTGGGCTAAATCAACTTCCAGACCCCTTAGGGTTCCCGTCCCATCGCGAAAACTCAGGGGCCGCCAACCTTCCCGGACAGCTACCACCAGGTAGCCACGGGCCTTAATTGAGGTCAGATCCGATGCAAAAACTGGGGATACAGTGGCCTGTATCCCCAGTAGCACGCCCAACATCAATAAAGCCCGCTTTATGGGCATGACCAGGTCACAATGAGCCTTCACGGGGTTTAGACCTAGACCTTGCCGGCCACCTCAACCACTCTGGCAAAGCCATCGGGATCAAGAACAGCCATTTGAGCCAGCATTTTACGATTTAAATCAATGTTGGCTTTTTTCAACTGGCCAATTAACTGACTGTAGCTTAACCCGTGGATACGAGCAGCGGCATTAATCCGGGTGATCCAGAGGCGACGAAAATCCCGCTTACGGTTACGACGATCGCGGTAGGCGTAGCGCAGGGCTTTCATTACCTGCTGGTTAGCGGTACGAAATAACTTAGAGTGAGACCCCCTAAAGCCTTTCGCTAATTTGAGAATCTTATTGCGGCGTTTGCGTGCAACATTACCGCGCTTAACACGTGCCATGATCCTTACAATCCTTAGGGATACTTGAGCGTGGTCAATTGACTAAAGTCACCAGGGTAAGCCTGAGGCTACAGGTAGGGTAGCATCAGCTCTACGTTAGGGGCATCTTCTTCAGATACCAGAGCTATGCGGGACAAACGAGCTTTGCGATCGGTGCCTTTGTGTTGTAACAGGTGGTTTTTGAAGGCTTTCCGACGCATAATCTTACCGCTGCCACTGCGCTGAAAGCGCTTGGCGGCAGCTTTGCGAGACTTTAATTTAGGCATGGATACAGATTTTTCACACAGCTTGCAATTCTATCATGATTTCCAAGGGTAAATTCGGGTTTAATCAGGACCTTTGCTCTATTCTCTCACTCCTGACTTAAAAACCTGATCGGCTGATTTCGTGGGGCCAATATGTCGGCTAGAAAGGCCCTGGTCTGCCCTAATTGCGATTACCCATTCATAGGAAATGCTTTTATTTAATTTGATGTAGACAAAGCATTCCCTATGAGTGGGTCTGACTCCCCCGCAGTCGGGTTGGGCAAACCAAGGGAGCGGATGGGGTTCCTCTGCCGTCGCCTCCGCCTGGAGCTAGATGCCATGGAATTTCCCCAGGCTCCCCTAATGGATCAATGATCGGGCCAGAAGAGGGCCGGTCCTGCCACCAAAATCAGCTTAGTTGAGCTGGCCGCAGTCGGCGATGATGACGGGCTGCTTTGGTGTGCCGCTGGAGCTACCAGCTGCAGCGATGGCCTGGACCACCTCCATACCCTCAATTACCTTGCCAAAGACCACATGCTTGCCATCTAGCCAGGGGGTGGCATCGAGGGTAATAAAAAACTGGGAGCCATTGGTATTGGGTCCGGCATTGGCCATGCTCAACAGGCCGGGGCGATCGTGGCGCAGGGTAAAATTCTCATCGCTAAATTTGTTGCCGTAAATCGATTCCCCCCAGTGCCATTACCCCGGGTAAAATCTCCACCCTGACACATAAAGCCGGGAATAATGCGATGGAAGGTGGAATTTTTGAAATGTAAAGGGGTGTTGTTGGTCCCTGTGCCCTTTTCACCGGTACAGAGGGCACGGAAATTGTCGGCGGTTTTGGGAGTCACATCTGCGGTTAATTCCATGACGATGCGACCACTGGGGACGTTACCAATGGCGATGTCAAAGAAAACCTGAGGATTGACCTTATCGCTATCTACACTCATGACTAGGGTTTGGGGGTAATGGCTACACCCATAAGGGTAGCTTACCTGGGACCGGTCTTTATCAGTGACCGTTAGATTGATGGTCTACCCCTAAAAATCAAAATAGATATAGGGTAGGGTCTGGGCGGGAGCTAGCAACCAGGCAAGCCAGCTAAATAGGGGAATTAGCAATAGCTTCAGGGGCCAGTTGAGTTCTAGTTTAAGGTTGCGCTTACAAAAATGGGCGATCGCGGTTACCCCCAGTACTCCCAGTAGTAAAGCCCCTAGCTGGCCGTAGGAAAAGCCCAGGGTCTCCAGGTAGACCTTCTGAACAAACTGGGGATCGGCTTCTACCCCCCAAAGCCGTTGCAAAGCCAGGGTGAACTGTTTTGGATCGGGTAGACGGAAAAATAACCAGCTAAAAAACACCAGGGCCTGGGTAAGAAGCCAGGCTATCCCTACTCCGGGCAGGGTTTTCCAGAAGAACTTAAGGTCAGGGGAATCCTTAAGCATGGCTTGGGTAAGGCGGTGTATCACCAGCCCCAATCCATGCAGAGCTCCCCAGATTAAAAATCCCCAGTTGTTACCATGCCAGATTCCGGCCACCAGCATCACCACCATTAAATTCAGACAGGTGCGGGGCAAACCTTGACGGGACCCCCCCAGGGGAAAGTAGAGATAATTACGCAGCCAATCCCCCAGGGTTATGTGCCAGCGCCGCCAAAAATCCGCCAGACTGGTGCTGAAATAGGGAGCGTCGAAGTTTTCTGGTAGATGAATTCCCAGCAGTAGGGCGCTACCCCTGGCAATATCTACATAGGCGCTGAAGTCCAGGTAGAGTTGTAGACCATAGGCGCAGAGAGCCAGCCAGATATCGTTGCTACCGGCCCGTTCCAGGTTATTAAAGCTGAGGTTAACTAAAATAGCGATGTGGTCGGCGATTAAAAGTTTTTTTACCGCTCCATAGGCAATCAACCAGAGACCTTCAACGGTGCCGGCTAAGCCAGGAGCCTTTTTCTGTTCAATTTGATCGATAAACAGATGAAATCGAGTAATGGGGCCAGAAATTAACTTGGGGAAAAAGAACTTGTAGGCTCCGAAGTCAGAAAAGTTAAGGGCGGCTGGAGATCCACGGTAAACATCGACCAGGTAGGCAATACACTCAAAGCAAAAAAAACTTAACCCCAGGGGCATAACCACATCCACCAAGGGATTGGGGATAGTCAGGCTGGATGCCTGCCGGACTGACCATCCCAGCAGGCGCAAAATTCCTTCCAGGTACTTAAAGCCCAGTAACAGCAAGATGTTGGTGGCCACCCCCACCCCCAGCAGACGCAGGCGACGACGGTTCCAACCCTGCTCTGCCACCTGCCAGCGAGAGTTGGCAATTCGCCAGTCCAGGGGCGTTGCGATGGCTTGGCCAATGAAAAAGGTGACCAGCATCAGGGCCACCATCAACATTAGATACTGAACCTGTAGGGAGGCATAGAACACCAACCCCGCCACTGTTAATAGCCATATCCGCGCCTGGAGGGACTGCAAAGTCCAGAAAATGCCAATCACACTGAATAAAAACAGCAGATAAACCAGGGAAGGCAGAATCATGGCGACGATGACGATGACGATGACGATGACGGGGACGGGGAAACCACAGGCCAGGAAATCAGAGGATCCTGGGCTAAATGTAAGGAAACCTGGTAGGCTCCATAGCGGTTAAGGTGGCTGGGATCGGAAAAATAATCGTAGCGCTGGGGCCAGATTTGCCCTAGATCGCGAAATAGAAACCCTACCTGGGAGGAAGATAACTTCAACATATACTGGAGAAACTCCCCCTCGGCCTGCTGACGATAGTCATCTAAATACTCATCCGTTAGGGGCGTATTAATAAATACCACGGGAATTTTTCTGCCTTGAGTAAATCGCAGCAGCTCTGCAAAGGCCTCTGCTTGCTGGCCGTCGAGACGAAAACCATCGTAGTCGCCATCGTAGTTACCTGACACCCGGGCATAGGTTTGGTAATAGGTGGCCGGGTTGAATTGGATAGATAGGGGTAGAAAACCATCAAAGTCGATAGCACTACCCGCTGGCATGGGGGCGTCCAGTCGTTCTCGACCCAGGGTGGCTGGTTGAGACCAGCCAGGAGTTAGGGCCACCAGCCAATCCTTCACCAGCCCCTTGAGGTGCTCGCGATCGCGGTAAACCGTTGATAGTTGTCCCATCTGCTCACTGATCCAGTGGTCCAGGGTGGCGTAACTATTAGGGAGGGAGGGAGAGTCGGCGGTGTTACCCCTGGCCCTGCCCACCTCACCCCTGGAGTTCGTCCCCTGCCTGGCCAGTAACTGGCGATAGCCTGGAGAAGCGACAATGGCGTTGTAGGTCACGTCCTCCCGACCACTGTTGAAGGCCCGGGCCCCATCGGCCCAGAGGATGAGCTTAGGTAACTGATCGGGTTCGAGAATCTGACGAATCACCAGGTCTACGACCTGAGCCGTAGCCCCGTTAATGCCAAAATTAAAAATACTGACGTGGCTATAGCCCAGATCCGCCAGCTCCTTTCGCAGGTTAGCCGGATCTACCCCTCGCAAAGCTCGAGAACTCCCCACAATCATCACATCGGCGGGGCCAAACTGGGCCAGCCGATGGCGATAGAGGGCTAACTTTTCGTTTAATTGTTGACTATTAAAGGTGGATAGGGGATCGGTGGCTAACAATGGTTTTAAGGCTGGGGGGCAGCTTCTGCCCGCTGATTCGGGTCAGGGCTGGCACCATCAATAAAGCTCTTAACCTTAAGGAAGGGACTCGGGTTAGCTTTACTGCCATTGGCTAGACCCTTTGGCGAACTACCGGTGACTACCTGGTTAGCTTTGCCGTAGGGGTTGACATCTACTGCCTCAGCCCTGGCTGAAGCGGTGGTTGGGGTTAGCAATTGGCCCACTAACCAATCCACCTGAAAAGCTGCCAGAATTCCAACCGCTGCCCATACCAGGGCAATTTTCACACCTTCCGCTGAGCTGCCATCGCTGAGACTGCTGAGGGGGTTGGGGGCGGTGGAACTGACAAAAAGCTGGGTTTGTAGCAACCACTGGCGTAGTCTTCTACCGGCTCCCCGGGGGCCAACCACTTCCTGGTGAGAGCTGATGGTCTCGCCAGTTCTCACCAGGAGGTCGTTAACATAGCCATGGGCGGCGGTAAACTCTGGGGCTGACTCGGGCACCAGGCGATCGCGCGCCAAAAAATTACGTCCATAGCTCCAGATCGGCTGGGATTGTCCCGATCTGCGCCCATAGATGCGAACCCCTTCAATATCTACTGGAGAAAGACTTTGCAGATAATTGCGAATGACCGGAGCAATCAGCCGTCGCTGGGGAACCAGGGGGCTATCTACCATAACGTGGAGAAGCCGGTCCCGGATTAGTAGTTGCACCCGCATGCCGCCAGTAGCTAGACGATCTTCCAGGTTAGGGTTCAACTGTCGGGTTAGTAGAAAGGCCAGGGCGGGTAGGTCTCCTGTCTGAGCCAGGTACTCCGGTGGGTCGGCCAGGGCGGCATGGTTTGCCGCCGGAAGATTGAGGTAATGAACCCAGTCTGGCTGGCTCTCATCCTGGGGTTGACCGTAGATAACCGCCCGGTGAATTCCCTGGGGAGCGACATTCTCCAGTAGATTGGCCAAACTGGTCACCAGGTTAGACTGGGTGGCCGAAAGTTCGGGATGGCGCTCTCCCACCTGGAGGGGAGGTAGGGTGCAAATCCCATGCAGGGTGGAATCCCTCAAGGATAGGTTAACGGTAATTCCATAGCTTTCCAGATGCAGGTTGAGGAGTTTTGCCAGGGCATCGACATCACCCCAACGTCCCCACTCCCGCAGCATTTCCTCCGCTGGGGTCAGATTCGATGCGCAGGCTCCAATCGGGCTTACTTTCTCCCCGTACCTGGAGTAGAATCACCGCATCTTTAAACTGATTTAGCCCCAATAGCCGTAACCGTTCCGCTGTCGGTCGAGCAATCAGGGCTGGGTCAGGGCTGTAGGCGGCCTCACATAAAATCCATAGGCGAGGCATGGCGGTCTGGGCATCGGACTGATCATCGAGGTGACGACCATGGGGCATAGGGGAGGATAGAGGATGGCCCATCAGGGAAGAGCGGTGCAGGCGCGCCTTGCCTGGAATAGCCTTAATACTTACCCAAACCCCTACATCCAGGGAACTTAAAGTTTCACTCAAATACCAGGCAATGGCCTCCAGATCACCCCGGCGTGCCAGACTCAGATTAGAGAGAACTATGGCCTGACTGCTATCGTTACCCCCGTTTACCAGATCGCCGTGGGTCTGGGAATAATCCTCTAATAATAGTTGGGAAGCTTGCAGCTCTTTCCCATCCTGACTTTCCAGCACCAGCTGAGCCAGGTGACGCTCTAAACGGTTGAGGTAGAGGGGGGCTGTCCACTGGGGCTCGGTTGCCGCTCCCGAGCGACTGTATAGGTAAAGTTGATAAATATGGGGATAAAAGCGACGCAGGGCATAGTAGTGCTGGGTATCCAGGAGGGAGCGCACCAACTTTAGCAATACTGTAGCCTGGTCTAATGGCTCTGGGGTTTCACACAAAACATGCAAAATATTGCCCCTGAGTTTGATGTGAAACACGGCCTGGGGTTGCCCCAAAGCCGTTCTAAACCAGCCTAAAAGGCTTGGTGCCGGAGCACTGGTCATCGAATAAAATTG
This sequence comes from Nodosilinea sp. LVE1205-7, assembly GCA_041879365.1. GTDB lineage: Bacteria > Cyanobacteriota > Cyanobacteriia > Phormidesmidales > Phormidesmidaceae > Nodosilinea. The sequence continues at coordinate 2,055,674 of CP089923.1, forward strand.
AGATAAAGGGACAGCCATAGTTTAGTAGGGCAAAAGTCTACTCTCCAGAAGCAATGGCAGCAAGCCAACTCCGCAATACCCAACTCCTTCAGATATTGCGACCCTCAGGATAGCACCCGGTATAGGATTGAAGCATACCGCAATCTGCCAATTTGGTCTCACCATTCCCTCAATCTTTTGAGCTCCTTGATAGCCCGGTTCTTCAATAACACCGTGAGGTGATCGGTCTGATGGAGGTCCGCCGTTGATGTCCCCTGGTAAAGTCGAGTACATTAGGGGTAGGCTATGATTTAAATCTATGAACAATTCCACCGGCCTATTGTGCCCATCAAGGCAAGGTATTTTACCGAAGTTGCCTCTGGGATCAGCAGATATGATTACCGCAGCCCTGGTCCCCGCCTATTTGCTGGGTCTTCTGGCTGGCAATGTCCTGGCAGAGGGGTTGGACCAACTGGGCTATCTGAGCGAACAAATTTTGCAGGGTCGTCGTCTCCCCATTCTGAAGATTCACGATCGCCCCGCCGAAGACTAACCTTGACAGCTACCAGGAGTGAAGGGTAGAAGAGCCTGCATGACGACGACCATCTGTACTGGCTGTTTACCTGTAGACCGCTAAACAAAGATAAAAGAATGGGTTTAACGAGCACGGAGGGATTTGAACCCCCGACACCTAGAACCGGAATCTAGTGCTCTATCCACTGAGCTACGTGCCCTTGAGTCCTAATTATCCTAGCACCTTATAGCCAGGCTGATGCTTTAAAGACAGACTCGAATAACAAACCCACTGATAGAGCTATTGTGCCCTTGAGCCATGGTTAAGCGGCTCTGAAAATTACGGTCGAGATGGGGAGTTAGGCGGAGAGTAGCCGTCTGAGGGGTAGAATTATAGAGCTACGCCGGGCGTTTTATTGACCTCAGCTGTAATTCATCTTCGTTTGAGACGTAACTACATGACACAACAAGGGTTTGGGTTTGGGTTGGGCAAAATGAAGGAACTGACCGAAGCCTTCAAAAAGGCCCAGCAGATTCAGGAAGGGGCTAAGCAACTGCAAGAAGACCTGGAGCAAATGGAAATTGTTGGGGAAGCGGGCGGTGGTTTGGTGAAGGTGGTTCTCAGTGGTAACCAGGAGCCCCGTAGCGTTGCTATTGCTCCCGAGGCTTTGACGGAGGGGGCGGATGTTCTCTCTGATTTAGTTGCCGTAGCCATGAAGGACGCCTACGAGAAGTCAACCGCCACTATGCGCGATCGCATGGAAGAGCTAACCGGAGGCCTAAGTCTACCTGGCTTCTAGTCAATTCCACTGTGCCGATTCTCCCTTTTTCTATTACCATGGCCACTCGCGTTCTCTTTGTTTGTCTTGGTAACATTTGTCGATCGCCCTCTGCCGAAGGCATTATGAATCACCTGGTAGGTCAACGACAATGGCATGACCAAGTGATCTGTGATTCAGCTGGAACCGCCAGTTACCACATTGGTAGCCCTCCCGATCGCCGCATGACGGCGGCGGCCCGGGGTTACGGTATTACCCTACGTGGGCAGGCCCGGCAGTTCGAAGCTATAGACTTCGAGCGTTTTGACTGGATTTTGGCCATGGATCAACAAAACTACCGGGATATTCAGGCCTTAGATATCGGTCGGCGCTACGGTAATAAGGTCCGCATGATGTGTGATTATTGTCGTTCTTATTCGGACCAGGAAGTGCCCGATCCCTACTACGGGGGGCCGGAGGGGTTTACCTACGTGATTGACCTGCTAATGGATGCCTGTACCGGTTTTCTAGATCAGGTAATTGGCAGACCGGATGCTGCGGCCTCGCCCTAACCTATCCCCCGCAGGGGTTGTTTGAAAAGCCAAAGCAAGTCTCGGACTATAGCTATGGAGTCGGATAATTACCCCAAAATCCAGTGTTTTGGCGGCCCCTGGCGGCGAACTATACCTGGGACCAGCCTTTTCAAACAACTTCTCAGATGGTCAAACCCTAGCCATGGCAAACTCTGCCGCTGATTCCCTGCTGCTGCACCGGCAGCAATTTCCCACCTTAGGGTGGGCCCGATACTTTAACTATGGCGGCCAGGGACCAATGGCTGCCGCTACCCTGGAGGCCATGGAGGAGGCCCAACGCTATGGACAACGCCATGGCCCCTTTTCCACCGCCATTAACCAGTGGATTGGTAGGACGGCGGCGGCCACCCGATCGCTCATGGCGACGGAACTGGGAGTTGCCCCTGATACCCTGAGCTTGACGGAGGATGTGACCGTCGGTTGTAACATTGTGCTCTGGGGGCTGGCCTGGCAATCTGGGGATCATATTCTTTTATCAGATTGTGAGCATCCCGGGGTGGTGGCCGCCGTACAGGAAGTTTGTCGGCGTTTTCAGGTGACCTATAGCCTTTGTCCCCTGATCAGCACCGGGGATGGAGGGGAGGGAATAGCGGCGATCGCCCGGCATTTACGGCCCACTACGCGTCTGTTAGTCATCAGCCATATTTTCTGGAATACTGGTCAGGTGCTGCCCCTTCAGGCGATCGCCCAACTCTGTCATAGCCACAGTCCTCAACCGGTCCAGGTGTTGGTGGACGCGGCCCAGGCCGTAGGCATGATGCCCCTTGATCTGGGGCAACTGGAGATCGATTTCTATGCTTTTACCGGCCACAAATGGTGGTGTGGCCCGGCGGGGTTGGGGGGCCTTTACGTCAATCCCAGGGCCTTGGACAATGTGCATCCTACCTTTATTGGCTGGCGTAGTATTACCACCGACGCCGATGCCAACCCCACGGGTTGGAAACCCGGTGGCCAGCGCTTTGAAATTGCGACCTCTGACTATAGTCTTTATCAGGGTTTGCAAACAGCCATTGCCATACAAAACCAGTGGGGTACGGGAGAACAGCGTTACCAAAGGCTTTGTCAGCTCAGTCAGCAACTCTGGAACGGCCTCCAGCAACTTTCCTCCCCGAATTACCAGGTGCAGTGCTTGAGACCGACTCCACCGGACTCGGGTCTGGTCTCCTTTCGGCTGTTATACCAGGGAGAACCCGCTATCCTACTCCAGGCTCAATTGATCGACCGTTTAGAACAGCAGGGCTTTTTGTTAAGGAGCCTGGCCTCACCTGCCTGCCTGCGGGCTTGTACCCATTACTTAACCCTGGAAACAGAAATTCAGCAGTTGCTCCAGGCGATTGACCAATTCCTTGCTCAGTCCCATTGATCGGCCCCAGACCGGAAGGACTGCCTGCCGCTCTAGGGCGATCGCGGGGACAATTTTGAGGCCCAGGGGCTATAAAACAGTTTGTAACGAAAAGGACATAGAGCGGTTCGAATCAGAGTAGGCTTATGGTCATACTTAAATTCACCTGATTTATAGGGAGAAAACCACTATGCCTGCTGCTTTCTTACCATCTATTCTGGTGCCTCTGGTGGGAATTGTCATGCCAGCGGCTCTCATGGCCTTTTTATTCCTCTATATAGAACGGGAAGACCTGGCTTAGAGGTTGTTTGAAAAGGCTTATCCCAGGTATAGTTCGAGGCTATGGTCAACATCACGGTCTCTAGAGGCCGAAGGTGAGCTATGGCACTACCAATTAGATCAGAAACCATCGATCTGAAGACTTCTCCTCAGCTTTCCGAGACCAGGGTTGAGACTGGTGAACTGGTGCGGGTGTCGGGAACCGTTCAGGGAGTTGGTTTTCGTCCCATGGTTTATCGTCTGGCCACCGCTCTAGGTCTGGGAGGAGAGGTCTACAACGATGGTCAGGGGGTGCTGATTCGCCTATGGGGTCCCCAGTGCCAAATCGATCAGTTGGTGAATCGTTTGCCAGAGGACCTGCCTCCCCTGGCCAGGGTTACCCAAATAGAGCGCTATCCTCTGGCTGGGGTGCAAGCTGCCTCCAGCCATTTTCGGATTTTGGATAGCCAAATGACTCCGGTCAACACCGCTGTCGCTGCCGATGGGGCTAGCTGTGGGGACTGTCTGGCGGACATTGGCGATCGCCAAAGTCGTTTCTTTCGCTACCCCTTTACTAACTGTACCCGCTGCGGTCCCCGGCTCAGTATCATCGTCAACCTTCCCTACGATCGCTCCAATACGGCCATGGCCGGGTTTTCCCTCTGCCCCGCCTGTAGGGCAGAATACGCGGATCCGGGCCAGCGCCGTTTCCATGCCCAGCCCGTAGCCTGTCCAGCTTGTGGTCCTCAAGTGTGGCTGGAGGCTGCCCCTGACCAGAGCTTGCCAGCCGCCAGCCCAACCGACCCAATTGAGGCGGTCCGGGCTCGGCTACAGGCCGGGGAAGTGGTGGCTATCAAGGGCCTGGGGGGATGCATCTGGCCTGTGATGCTACTAACCCCGTCTCCCTTCAGCATCTGCGCCGGGCCAAGGGGCGGGGCCATAAGCCCTTTGCTGTGATGATTCGAGATTTAGCTGCAATTGCTCCTTACTGCGAGGTTAGTCCCGAGGAGGCGGCTCTACTCACCAGCCCGGCGGCTCCCATTGTGCTATTAACCAGAAAAGAGCCCCCCGGATCTCTGCCTGCCCTACCCCCTGACCTGGCTCCCGGTGTTTCCAGGTTGGGGGTGATGTTGCCCCACACGCCCCTACACCATTTAATTTTTGACCATTTAGACCGCCCCCTGGTGATGACCAGTGGTAATTACCAGGGGCGGCCCCAGTGTATTGAAAATCAGGCAGCGCGGGAACAATTGGGCGCTATCGCCCACTGTTTTCTGCTCCATAATCGTCCGATTGTGAACCGGGTAGAGGATTCAGTGGTGCAAGTAACCGCTGGCCAGGTGGAGATGGTGCGCCGATCTCGAGGGTACGCACCAACCCCCATTACCCTGCCGTCAGGGTTCTCATCCACCGCTGCGATTCTGGCCCTGGGAGGACAGCTAAAAAACACCTTTTGTCTACTCAGGGCTGGCCAAGCGATTTTGTCGCCCCATTTGGGAGACCTGGAAAATGCCGCCGTTTATCAGGATTACCGGCAGACTCTGCAGCGTTATCTGGAGCTATTCCAGTACCAGCCCCAGGCATTAGCGGTAGATTGCCATCCTGACTACCTATCCACCAAGCTCGGTCAGGAGTGGGGCGATCGTCAGGGCCTGGTGGTAACCCGGGTGCAACATCACCATGCCCATATTGCTGCCTGTCTGGCCGATAACAGCCTGCCGCTGCAGACAGCCCCGGTGCTGGGAATCGCCCTGGATGGTTTGGGCTATGGCGAGGCCGGTCAGCTCTGGGGCGGCGAATTTCTCCTGGCCGATTACTGCCATTACCGTCGCCTGGCCCACCTTAAGCCGGTTCCCTTGCTGGGGGGTAGTCAGGCTATTCGCCAACCCTGGCGCAGTACCTACGCCCATTTGATTGCGGCTCTGGGTAGTTGGACCAATCTTCAAAGGGCCTTTGGGGATCTATCCCTGGTGACTTTTTTAGAGCACCAGCCCCGATCGCTGCTGGATGCCCTGATTACCCAGGGGATAAACTCACCCCTGAGCTCCTCCGCCGGGCGACTCTTTGATGCGGTGGCGGCGGCCCTGGGAATTTGCCGCCAGGAGATTAGTTACGAAGGTCAGGCGGCGGCAGAGCTGGCAGCTCTGGTGACTACAGCTGACCTGGCCGCCGCCGATGGGACGGGCTACGGTTTTGCAGTAGAGCTTGCCGATCGGCCTGTCTATCCGTTGGTGTTGGATCCCACTCCGATGTGGCGGGCCTTGCTCAGGGACTTGCAGCATCAGCTCCCCCTGGCCCTGATGGCAGCCCGGTTTCACCTGGGTTTGGCGGGGGCGATCGCAGAGCTGGCGATCCACCTGGCCCGGCACCAGAACCTGACAATGGTGGCACTTTCCGGTGGCGTTTGGCAAAACCAAATACTCCTGACCCTGGTGCGGCAAAAACTCCAGATCGCCGGTCTTAAGGTGTTGAGCCATAGTCAAGTGCCAGCTAACGATGGCGGCCTATGCCTGGGGCAGGCCCTGGTGGCCGCCGCCCGAGGCCTGATCTCCTAATCACAACTACAAGGATAAACCCTATGTGTCTTGGTGTTCCCGGCCAGATTCAAGCCATCAGTGATGCGACGCGCCATCTGGCCATAGTAGATATTGGCGGTGTGCAACGCCCGGTGAATATTAGTTGCATTATGGACGCTGACCAAGCTGTGGAGCAGTACGTTGGAGCCTGGGTACTGGTACATGTGGGTTTTGCCCTCAACCGCCTTGATCCAGAGGAAGCGGCCGCCACCCTGGCCCTGCTGGAGCAATTGGATTTAATAGAGGAACCCAGCAATGCAATACGTTGATGAATTCCGCGATCCTCAGCGAGCCCAGGCTTTGCTTCAGGCGATTGACCGCCTGGCAAACCGACTTTGCCAGGGCCGTTCAGAGCCCTTGAAAATTATGGAAATCTGTGGCGGCCATACCCATGCCATCTTTAAATTTGGTTTGGAACGGCTGCTGCCTTCTACCATAGAGCTGATTCACGGCCCCGGCTGCCCCGTATGCATTATGTCCAGAGGCCGCCTGGACGATGCCATTGCTCTGGCCCAGCATCCCCAGGTGATTCTGGCTAGCTTTGGGGATGCTATGCGGGTTCCAGGCAGTCGATTCAACCTGCTAGAGGCCAGGGCCCGAGGGGCAGATATTCGCCTGGTCTATTCTCCCCTGGATGCCCTGAACCTGGCCCAGGCCCATCCCGATCGCCCGGTGATCTTCTTCGCCATTGGGTTTGAAACCACTGCTCCCAGTACGGCCCTCACCCTACTCCAGGCTCGTGACCAGAGCATCACCAATTTTTTTCTATTTAGTAATCATGTGTTGGTACTGCCAGCTTTAGAGTCCTTGCTGGCCAACCCCAATCTACGCTTGGACGGTTTGATTGGACCAGGACATGTGAGTGTGGTTACGGGCACCGAACCTTACCAAATTATTCCCCATCGCTACGGTAAACCGATGGTGATATCGGGTTTTGAGCCCTTAGACATTTTGCAATCGGTGTGGATGGTACTGAAACAACTGGTGGAGGACCGCTGCCAGGTGGAGAACCAGTACACTCGTCTGGTTCAAAGCCAGGGTAACCGGGTTGCCCAGCAGGCGGTGGCTGAGGTGTTTGAGGTGCGCCACAGTTTTGAGTGGCGAGGCTTGGGTGTCATACCCGCATCGGGTTTGAAGCTGCGATCATGCCTGGCCGCCTACGATGCTGAAGTACAATTTGACTTACCTGGTCGTCAGGTGGCCGATCATCGGGCCTGTGCCTGTGGAGACATTCTGAGAGGTGTGAAAAAACCCTGGAATTGTCAGGTATTTGGTACAGCCTGCACGCCCGCAACCCCCCTGGGAGCCTGTATGGTCTCCTCTGAGGGGGCTTGCGCAGCTTACTACCGCTACGGTGGTGCAGGTCACACTGGGCGTTCCCACCATACTGGCGATCGCCACCTGGGTGAGCCTCAAAAACTAGGGGGCAACCTCTCAAACTGAGGTCTGGGGGTAGGATAAAGATGGTGCTCACTAATGTAGGCCTGTACCGCTGGGGTTAGGTCTTCGTAACCACTAGTCAAACGATAACTAGAGGAAGCGGCCTCTACCCGTTCGGTAATGTCGGCCACCTCTACCTGGGTGTATTGCCTTAAGGCTGCCAGTCCTTCCAGGGTAATTGGGTAACCGGGCCGGGGAAAAATCAAAATATCTACAGCGGCAAAAATCTCTTCAGCCCGATACCAACTCAATAATTGAGTGACCAGATCGGAACCTATTACCAGTACTAATTGGGATCCGGGCCATTGCTCCTGGGCTCTGTGGATACTCACCAGCGATCGCCGATGACTAAGTTCCGGATGCAGTCCGACTTTACCCTCCGGCAAAGGTAGTTCTGTCAGCATCAGCTCCAACATACGGAATCGCTGTTTTAGGGGAGTTTGCCCTGTTTTAAAGGGATTTTCAGCTGCCCACACGGCCACGTAGTCAAATTGCCTAGCTAGCCAGGTGACAACCGCCGCATGGCCTCGATGGGGAGGGTCGGCACTGGTGCCAAAGAGAGCAATACGGGCCATAGGTAAAAAACCTGGAGGGGAAAGGAAAATTAATTAACTGCACAGAACCAAAAGGGCAGTAAGCATTATTATTAGTTACTTAGTTAACCATATCTACTGGAAGCCGGGTCATGATTGGCTTCGTCCCCCTTGTGTCGCAATTGGTGAGGCAACTATTTTTAAGGTCAAGGGGCCACTCGACCGGGTTGTCCAGGTTTGTGCTGGGATTTGGCTGATGACGGCAGCCTGGCCCCCTGGGGTACGAGCCGATGCCTTCCGGGTTAAACCTGTGGTCTACGTTAATACCCCTCCGGGATACGTCCTCAACATTCGCTGGGGGCCTGGTGTAGGCTACGGGGTTCACACCAAAATCAGCCGGGGATGCCCTCTGGAATTGTCGGGAACCAAGCGTAATGGCTGGTTAGAGCTGACCAATGGCACCTGGGTGGCGGCTAGTTTTGTTAGTCAGTCAGCGATCGCCCAGGTTAGTTGCCCCACAGCGACTCCCCAAAACATCGCTATCGTTTCTACCCCAGCGGGTTACGCCCTCAACATTCGCACCGGCCCTGGTGCTAATTTTAATCGGATTGGTCAGTACCTGAACAACACTCGAGTTGGCTTAACGGGGCAGGCCAGGGGTAACTGGGTAGAGCTTACCAATGGCTATTGGGTCGATAGCACCTTTCTAAAGGTGGGGCTGAACCAGCCGAACCTGAATCCGATCCTCAATCGCGATATTGATATCGTCGATTTGCAAAAACGCCTGCAAAAACTTAATTTCCTACCAGCTAGCTTTACCATTACTGGAGTTTACGATCAGGTTACCCAGGCTGCTGTTAGGGAATTCCAGCGGGTCAATGGATTAGCGGTGACTGGCCTGGTAGATGCCAATACCTGGCGACTCCTCTACAATGCCAGTCAGCCCGGCTCTGCTTTAGTCGGGCCCACACCGGCTCCCGTTAAGGGCGGCCAGCAAATGCGCGTCTCTACCGATGGGCAGGAGGGTATAGTTTACGATGGCCCCGGTCCAGAGTACAACCTGGTTAAAACCCTGGCCAATGGTACGGTGGTTCGCGTTACTGGCAAGGTATCCGGTAACTGGAGTGAATTAAGCGACGGTGGCTGGTTCTTTTCACCCTGGTTGCAGCCTCTGTAACCCCATTGGCTATCTAGGGTTGAGACTCGGCGGTAATCACCCGAACGGGTTGCCCGGTCAGAATTGGGTTGAGGGCATTAGCCTCAGGATTGTAGATATTACTACGCTCCCGTGGTAATTGACCCATTAAACTGGCCATTTCTAGAGCATTCATGGCATAGTCCCAACCGTGATTAGCCTTAATACCGGCCCGTTCCAGGGCCTGCTGTAAGGTGTCGGTGGTGAGTACACCAAAGACAATGGGAATGCCGGTTTGAAAACTAGCCGCCGCCACCCCCTTAGCAACCTCCGCGGCTACGTAATCGAAGTGAGGCGTTTGGCCCCGAATCACAGCCCCCAAGCAAATAATAGCGTTATAGCGCCCGGTCAGGGCCAGTTGACGAGCTACCATGGGAATTTCAAAACTGCCAGGAACCCAGACATAGTCCACCTGGGTTCCTTCGGCCCTCACATCAACTCCATGACGTTTGAGACAGTCTTGACAGCCTTCTAACAACTTACCCGTAATCAAGTCATTGAATCGACCAATTACAATAGCAAAATGAAAGGACTCTATAGATGCAAAGCTGCCCTCAAATACCGTCATAGCTTTAATTCACCGTACCAGTTTTTTTCTTAAGCCACAAAATAATTGAGGCTACCCACCACCACGACCAGCACTCCCCAGATAATGGAACCCAGTAGAATCAACTTCTTAGACTGGTCCCAATTCTGTGGAGAGGCGTAGGCAACGGGTACGTACACCACTAATACAAAAGACATTAAAACCAGAGCAAACAGAGCAAGCTGAAACAGAATGACCATCGACTTCTCTCTCAAACACAGTAGGGAAGCAGCACACCAGCAGAGCAGACCACCCTAGCTTTGGACCGGGGCATAGCGAAGGCGCTCTCCCTAGTCTGGGGGATGGTATTCCAGTAAAGCGCCTCAAGCCCTCGATTCAAGAGGGTGAACTATTTTAGTGACTCCTTAGTAACCTATCAGAAAGAGAGCCCCTTGGGAAAGTGATTCTCAGCTCAATTCGGGCTGGTTGGGTGGAAGGGGGCTTTCTTACCTTTCTCGTGTTAGCGTCTAGCCATGGATTTGATTCTTTGCCACACTACCGCTGATTTTGATACCCTGGGGGCGGCGGTTGGGTTAGCCCGCCTGCAGCCCGGATCTCGAATTGTCTTGACAGGAGGGTGTCATCCCACGGTGCAGCGATTTCTGGCTCTCCACCGGGATGAGTATCCCCTGATTGAGCGGCGGGCCGTTGATTCCAGGCAAATTCGCTCCCTTACCCTGGTGGATGCCCAGCAACCCGATCGCTTTGGGGCGGCAGCCCAATGGATGACCCAGCCTCAGCCTCCCCCGATCCGGGTGTACGACCACCATCCCTATGCCCCAGGAAGTCAGCCCCTTGCCGCCGGAGTCATTGAACCGGTAGGTGCGGCTACCACCCTGGTGGTGGAGGCTATGCAACGGCAGGGGATTCGCCCCACCCTGGCGGAGGCCACCGTCATGGCCCTGGGTATCCATGTTGATACCGGATCCTTGGTCTTTGAGCAAACCACTCTGCGGGACGCTCAGGCCCTAACCTGGTTGATGGAACAGGGGGCTAACCTGCAGGTGATTGCCGAGTTTGTCGAACCGGGTCTATCTCCCCAGTTGCAAAACCTGTTAACTGTCGCCATGGCTAGACTAAACCTGGAAACGGTGCAGGGCTACAGTCTGGCCTGGGTAGTGCTGGCCGTTAATCACTATATTGCTGGGTTGTCGGGCATTGCCGAACGGCTGATCTCCCTGGCCGATGTAGATTTGCTCCTGTTTGCTGCCCACTATCCTGGTAAGGAGACGGGCGCTCCCCCCTCCCAGAGGCTGTTGCTGGTGGGTCGGGCCCAGGGGCGCGTTACTGCCCGCCCGCCCAGGCAGGGCATTGACTGGGGGGTAATTTTTACTCCCCTGGGCGGCGGTGGTCATGCCGCTGCCGCCGCCGTTACCCTGACCACCGACAGCCCTGCCGAGGTGGTGGACCAGGTGTTGACCCAGGCGCGATCGCAGTTACCCCGTCCCCCTACGGCCCAGGATCTGATGTCTTCTCCGGTCCGCACCATTCGACCTGAGACCACCATGGCGGAAGCCCAGCGGGTGCTGCTGCGCTACGGCCATGCCGGGCTGTCAGTGGTGGATGGTACCGGTAAATTGGTGGGAATGATCGCCCGCCGTGATTTAGATTTAGCTCTGCACCATGGTTTGAGCCATGCTCCGGTGAAGGGATATATGGCTACCAACCTGAAAACCATTAACCCTCAAACCCCTCTCAGTGAAATAGAAGAGTTAATGGTTACCTATGACATTGGTCGTTTACCGGTGATCCACCAGGGATCTCTGGTGGGCATAGTTACCCGGACTGACCTATTGCGTCATCTGCATCAGAACCTGGTTGCCAATGGTTGGAGGCGGAGAACCCTGCCACCCACTCAGGTCGATGTAGCCCCAGATCTCCAAAAAATATGGCAGTCCGTCTAGGGCCAGAACTACAGCAGGTGCTGGGGCAGATGGCGGCCGTTGCCCAATCGCGAGGTTGGCACCTTTACCTGGTGGGAGGAGTGGTGCGGGACCTGCTCTTACCCCCTGGGGATGAGGTGGACTGGATCGATCTTGATCTGGTGGTAGACAGTTGCCATCAGCCCGTTCCGGTGGGAGCCGCCGCCGAACTGGCCGAGCAGTTTCAGACCCGTCATCCAGAGATAGATATCCAGATCCATGGCCAGTTTCAGACCGCTTCCCTGGTGTGGAGCCGTCATCTGAATCATCCCCTGGCCGCCTTAATGATCGACATTGCCACAGCTCGAACCGAGTTCTATCCCTACCCGGCCGCTAACCCCGAGGTGGAGGCCAGTTCTATCCAACAGGATCTTTACCGGCGAGACTTCACCGTCAACGCCCTGGCCCTGCGTTTGACCTCCCCCGGGGAGGGGGAGTTACTGGACTACTTCGGAGGGCTGATGGATTTGCGTCAAGGGATGATTCGAGTTCTCCACCCCAATAGTTTTATTGAAGACCCGACGCGGATCTTCCGGGCGGTCAGATTTGCCGTGCGGCTGGGTTTTCGCCTGGATAGTCAAACCGCTGCCTGTATTCGCCACGCGATTGACAGTGGTATTTACACCCAGCTACAGCACCAGGGGAAACCCTTACCCTCGTTGCAGGTAAGGTTGAAAAACGAGCTGCGTTCTATTCTTCAGGCTCCCTACTGGGAAGCGGCCCTTACCCTGCTGGATCAACTACAGGGGCTGCGCTGCCTCCATGCCGACCTGGTGATCACTCCGCTGCTCTGGCATCAGTTACGCCGCCTCAATCGCTGGCTGCAACGATTCCCCTGGGGGCGTCCTGCGTCGCCTGGGAAATGCGCCTGGAAATCCTGATTGCGGCTATCCCTGCCGCCGATCGCCGCCCCATCGCCGCCGGGTTACAGCTAACCGATGAGGCTATTGGGCGCCTGGACCAACTGGAGGGTCTGGAAGCCAGTTGGCAGCGTCAAGTCACTGATTCATTGCTGCCCAGTCAGCTGTATCGACTTTTTCGTCCGGTAGACTTACCGATGTTGCTGCTGATTAGTAATCGCCATCCCCGTGCCCTGGGTCCCTCCATCTGGCGCTATCTAACTCAATGGTTGGATCTGACTCCCCTGGTGAATGGGGAGGTGCTCAAATCCCTGGGTTATAAACCAGGGCCCAACTTTCGCTGGATGCTAGAAGCTATACTGGCAGCCCAGCTAGACGGGCTGGTTCATAGTCAGGATCAGGCCCTGGAGTTTCTGGCCTGCCACTATCCCTTAGAATCTACTCCCTCGCCCTGAGAAACATTAAAGTAATATAAAAATACGGCACTTCTTTTGATTCTCCCCATGACCCTAGCCATTGGTACGGCCCTGCAATACGGTAACTACGTCATCGATGCCCTGGGCCTTGAGGATAGTGTTGGTCCAGTGTATCTGGCCACCTATATTCCCCGAGGGCGATCGCGACTGCTCCGGATCTGGGTAGTCGTCACCCTGGGGCCATTCCTCCCGAGTCAGAGCGGCTAGCATTCTATGACTATTTGCAGAGCCTGGATAATCTAGCCCTGGCGGTTCTGCCCTCATCTATTCAGTGTTTTGAAGAAGAAGGGGTCTGTTACCAGGTACTGGCCCAACCGGTGGGTAGTCCTCTGACCCAACTGGTATCTAGCGATTGCCCCCTATCTCTGCCCCAAAGCCTCACCCTGGTGCACAAACTGGCGGACACCCTGCAGGCGATTCAACCTTTAGGTTGGGCCGGACTACGGTTAGAGCCGGATCAGCTGTGGTGGAGATTCGGAGACCAACCAGCTCAGCTTTATCGGGTTTGACCTGCCCGCCAGTCCCCTGCCCTCCCCTGATAGTCAGACAGCTAGCCTGGTTGAAGGTTTGCGCCAGCTCTTATATTTTCTGCTAACGGGTCAGCGAGCCGAAAGCACCCGAGCCCCCCTTGAGGTTGATCTGCGCCATCGTCGGCCCGATCTCCAGGTAAACCTGGATCGGGCACTGCAACGCCCGGCTCCAGATACTCAGGATTCTTCCTGCCTTTCCCTGGCGGCCTGGGTGGATAGCTTACCCCAGTGGAAAGACCTACCCCCGGCTCCTCTACCCAAAACCCGTGACCACAGCTCTTCTTTGCCCCAGGTACCGACTTTGAATCCGGCAGCCCAGCCCTCTCCTCCGCTGCCGATTCCGACCCCGCCGCCGGCCCTGGTTGCCGCTGCCGCCCCTCGCACCCAAGTAATATTGCCCCGCCAGCCGCTGTCACCAACCGCCGATAGGACCCTACCCTGGTGGTCTAAAACTGGACCAACCTGGGGTTTGCTCTTGACGGCCATCGTGGCCGGGGGCGGGGGGCTGGGCTTTGGTCTTCAAGCCCGTTTCCACCAGGGAGGGGAATTGCAACTACCGGTCTCGCCTCTGCCTCGCCTTAATCCGAGTCAATCCTTTCCCCCCTACCGGACTGGAATGGCAAGGATTTCTCCGGCGATTGGTCTAATTCTTCCCGTCCCGTTCCCCAACGGCCCGATTACGGCAGTACTCCCCTGGCTCCTACCCCTCACCCCGCCTTGATCAGCCCTGTTCCGGCTCCGGCTGCGGTGACTGCTAACCCGCCACTAGCGCCTGCCCTGCCCTCTTCCCCTGAGCTTATTACCGATCCAACCCTGGCCAATCCTGACCCTGCCGTGACCGATAAGGCCACCCCACCCCCCAAGGTTTGGCCTCGGTTGCCCCGATTAATGGCAGGGGCTACCGAAACCAAGCCCCCTGTTGCTCCCGCCAATCCGGTGACTCCTGCACCCCCGCCCTCTCCGGTCCCGATCGCCCCGGCCCCCTCCTCCCAGTCGACCTCCCCCGCTGTTAACCTGTAGTGGTCTGGATGGGGCAGGTTAGGTCCAGGCAAAATTGCGCCTGGGGCGGTTAGCCTGTGGTAGGGTCAGACATGAATAGCCGAACCAATATTCCATGGTCTCTTCCCATTCTTCCCCGCGGGGGGCTGTAGCGGCTGGCCATACCCTCACCGCCGAGGCGGGTGCAGAAATGCTCCGCCAGGGTGGTAATGCCTTTGACGCCGCCATCGCTGCCGCCTTTACCGCCTGTGTTACCGAATCGGTTTTAACCTCCCTAGGGGGTGGAGGGTTTTTGCTGGCCCACACAGCAGCGGGGCAAAATGTTCTGTTTGATTTTTTCTGTCAGACGCCCCAAGGTAAACCCCACCCATCCCAGCTTGATTTTTTCCCCATTCAAGCTAATTTTGGCGATACTACCCAGGAATTCCATGTTGGTCTGGGGGCCATGGCGGTCCCCGGTAGTGTCGCCGGATTACTTGAAATTCATCGCCAACTGGGGCGTTTACCTCTCAAAACCATTGTGGCTCCAGCCCAGCATTGGGCAAGCCACGGTACTACGGTAGGAGCTTTTCAGGCCTATTGCTTTGAAATTCTGGCCCCCATTCTGACCGCCAGTGCTGCGGCCCAGGCCATCTATGCTCCTGGTGGCAAGTTGTTGGGTTCGGGCGATCGCTTTTATTTACCTGCCTTTGCCAGTTTCCTGAAAGACCTGGTGAATCAGGGCAGCGATCTCTTTTACCAGGGAGATCTGGCTGATCAGATGGTGGCAGATTGTCAGGCCCAGGGTGGATACCTGCGTCTCTGTGATCTCCAGTCCTACCGGGTGATTGCCCGGTCGCCCCTGACCCTACCCTACGGTGAGGGGCTACTGCTGACTAATCCGCCCCCCAGTTCGGGTGGTACCCTGATCGCCTTTGCCCTGAAGCTACTGGCCGGTGCTCTGGTACCGGACCTGGAACACGGCAGTGCTGATCACGTTGCCACCCTGGTGGAGGTGATGCGGTTAACCAACCTGGCTCGTCAGGATGGCTACGACTCTCACCTTTATCAGCCAGGGATTGCGGACCAATTTCTCAGCCCGGCCCATACCCATGCCTATGAACAGCAACTTCAGTCCGTACTCCAGGGAGTCAATAAGTGGGGCAGCACTACCCACATTAGCGCCATTGACGGAGAGGGAAACGCGGTGAGTATGACCACCTCCAATGGCGAAGGATCCTCCTACGTAATTCCAGGTACGGGTATCATGGTCAACAATATGCTGGGGGAGGAGGACCTGAATCCCCAGGGCTTCCATCAATGGCAACCCCACCAGCGGATTTCTTCAATGATGGCCCCCACCATTGTGCTACATCAGGGTAAGCCTTCTCTGGTATTGGGTTCAGGGGGATCTAACCGGATTCGTACAGCGATCCTGCAGGTGGTCTCCAACGTCCTGGACTTTGGCTTTGATCTCGACAGGGCGGTTCATGCCCCTCGCCTTCACTGGGAACGGGGAGCACTGCATCTGGAGGCGGGCTATCATCGCCCTGTCCTGGAGGCCAGGGGAATTGGTGGAACGGATAATTGCACCTGGTGGCAAGCCACCAATATGTTTTTCGGCGGGGTCCATGCCGTTGCCGTGGAGGCCGATGGCCGTTTCACTGGGGTGGGCGATCGCCGCCGTAATGGGGCCTGCGTTATTGTCTAATGCTGTCTTTATCATCCTCTGCCGCCGCTGATCCCTGGCTAGCCCTGGTGGTGGGTAATAGTCGCCTGCACTGGGGTGCCTTCAACGGCGATCGCTGGCAGGGTAGCTGGCACACCCCTTATCTGTCCAGGGCCCAACTGGCCCAACTCAAGAGCGGTAGCTTTGGGCCGTCGCGGTGGCAAGAGCTGGGCATAGCAACCCCGCTCCAGATCCCTGGGCTTTCCTTCCCTCAGCTCTGGATGGCCTCCGTGGTGCAGTCCCAGGCGGATCTGGTTAGGGATGTCTGTCAGGACTACCCTGGGCTACACCTGGTGACCTTAAGCCAGGTACCCCTGACCCACACCTACCCTACCCTGGGAATTGATTGAGCCCTAGCCCTGGTAGGCGCTGGGGCAGTCTATGGCTGGCCCGTCCTGGTCATTGATGGAGGTACGGCTCTAACCTTTACCGCTGGAGCAGAGGGCGGCCTGGTGGGGGGAGCGATTGTGCCCGGTATCGCCCTACAATTGAGATCGCTCCATGAAGCCACCGATCAGCTGCCCCCGTTAGCCGCCCAACCCCTGGCCTGGCCTCGCCGCTGGGCCTGCAACACCGCTGAGGCCATGGCCAGTGGTATTCTCCATAGCCTGGTGGCGGGGGTGACAGACTTTATCACCAACTGGTGGCAGGATTTTCCCGGTGGTCAGGTGGTGATTACCGGGGGGATGGGCCTACCCTACTGGCCGGGCTCAACCACCAAGACCGGGACCTGGCCAGTCAGATTACCTACGATCCCGATGTGGTGTTTTGGGGTCTACGCCATTGTCGCTGGGCCAGCCAGGAACAAGCGTCCCCCATTGACCTGACATCCCCCTATTTCAGTGCCTGAATACGAGTTTTATAGGCGGCTGCATTGGTACCTACCCCAGCATTACGGGCGTAGGTACCCCTGGCATTCATGGACTGAAGGGTGTTGACCCGGTTGCCAGGATTGGGGTGGGTGCTAAGAAATTCCGGCGGATCTCCCCTGGCGCTCTAACTTTTGCATAAAAGTGATGAAGCCCCGGGTATCGTAACCGGATTTACCCAGGGTTTCAAATCCCCGGCGGTCAGCATCGTATTCCGCTTCCCGGCTATTGGGTAAGGTCAGCGCCAGTTGTACCCCCAGATTCACCAGGGTATCCTGGCTCACCTCTAAGGCACCGGCAATTCCACTGGCCAGGGCTGCCTGGCGCATTCGCTCGATTACGTGGCGACCGCCGATATGGCCGATTTCGTGGGCCATGACTCCGGCCAGTTCAGCTTCGTTGCTAGCTGCTTTAATCAACCCAGTTTGGATATAGACAAACCCTCCCACCGTGGCGAAGGCGTTAATCCCATCGTCCTTCACCACCTGAAAGCTATAGGGCAGGGTGGGGCGATCGCTGCTGGCCACCAGCCGTTGCCCGATGGCCGTAACGTATTGGCTAAGGGCAGGGTTGTCCTGGTAGAACACCACCCCCTCTGCTTGCAACTGCTGGTTAATCTGGTTTCCCAGGGCAATCTCGTTCGCGATCGGAAAGATTGCTCAATTCCACATAGCGAATTCCCTGAAAAAGCAAGTCCAGTAAGTCAGCCCGGGATGGGGTTGCTGTAGTCAGGCCAATGGTCAGGGCCACCACCGCGGCCAGGACAATATAGGCTAACCGCCGGTATCCAATCCGGGTAAACTGATGCAACACGGTTTCTACCTCCAGGCAATGGGCTATGCATCAAGGGTAGCAGCGCCAGCCACAAGATTGTGGGGAGAAGCTGCTAAAATGTGAGCCCCGGCTTCTGGCCCCGGTTACTCTTAATCTGTTGGTTGACTAACAAAACTCTCAACGCTGGCGGCTAGAAGCCGCGCCTAGACAGGCAAAACCCGCCTACGCGGGTTATGGATCAGTCGGCGAAGGCCGACTTTGTCTGGATAGCAGCGGTTTGAACCGCCCTAAGCTAATGTTTTGTCAGTCAACCAGCTTAATCTGCCCCGTCCATCAATGAATAGAAGTAACGAATAAAAACACAGAGCGTCGCCCCTATTGACCAGCAATTCCCTGTAGACAGAAAATTGCGATTCGTTACAATAAGATACTTTTCTCCTGCGATCTTACTGTCATGGCCGTTAGCTATTTCTCCCGATCGCCCTTCGATGGCTCCCCTGGAGACGCCCTGGAGGCGGCTATGTCTCAGATTGGACGATTGATTGTGTTTACCGGTCCCAGCGGCGTGGGTAAGGGGACTTTGCTCCATGCTCTCTGCGATCGCTATCCCCACCTTCATGTTTCTGTCTCTGCTACTACCCGACCTCCTCGACCCGGAGAAATCCCCGGTAAAGACTATACCTTTGTCAGTCGGGTAGAGTTTGAGAACCTGATTGCCCAGGGAGACCTGCTGGAATGGGCAGAGTTCGCTGGCAACTACTATGGCACGCCTAAGGGGCCTCTACTGGAACAAATCCGGGCTGGCCAATCGGTTATCCTGGAAATTGAACTGGAGGGAGCTCGCCAGGTGCGCCAGAGTTTTCCCTCTGCCTTCCAGGTGTTTCTGCTGCCCCCCTCCCTGGCGGAACTAGAGCACCGCATTCGTCAGCGCGGTCAAGATAGTGAGGCGGCGATCGCCCGCCGCCTAGCCCGAGCCCAGGAAGAAATCGCCGCAGCTTCAGAATTTGATGTCCAAATTGTTAACGATCAACTAGAAAATGCCCTGCACCAGATTGAGCAGGTGATTTTTGCGGCCTAGGATGGCGGTAGGATAGATGGGCCTGCATGGCCAGGATGATCTGTAGCTGCAAATAGGGCAGGTCTGACCGGCGTTCTGGTTTCTACACCCCTTACTAGGATAGTTCTATGGCTGCAACCGGCCTCTTTTCTCCCCTACAGTTGGGAGCCCTATCTCTGCCTAACCGCATCTTCATGGCCCCTTTGACCCGCTGTCGGGCCACCCTCGATCATATCCCCACGGCCCTGATGGCAGACTACTACAGCCAGCGGGCTAGTGCCGGCTTGATTATTGCCGAGGCCACCATGGCCATGGAGGGTAACTCTGCCTTTTACACCGAACCCGGTATTTACAACCAGGCTCAGATCGAGGGTTGGCGATTGGTCACCGACGCGGTTCACCGCCAGGGGGGTCATATCTTTCTACAAATTTGGCATGGCGGTCGGGCCTGCCATCCCCTGTTCAACAACGGGGCCCAACCGGTGGCCCCCAGCCCCATCCCGATTACCAGTGAGGAGGTCTACACCCCTACGGGTAAGCACGCCCATGGGATTCCACGGGAGTTGTCGGATAGCGAAATTCTCCCTATCGTTGAGGGTTTTCGCCAGGCGGCGGTGAATGCCCAGGCAGCGGGCTTTGACGGAGTAGAAGTCCACGGAGCCAATGGCTACTTGATTGATTCCTTTCTACGGGATGGATCCAACCACCGGACTGGCCCCTACGGTGGTTCGGTAGCTAACCGCTGCCGGTTTTTATTAGAGGTTTTAGAGGCGGTTATCGAGGTGTGGGGTGCCGATCGCACCGGCTTGCGAATCTCTCCCCTGAATTCCTACAACAGCATGGTGGATAGTGACCCGGTGGGACTCTGCCGATATTTAGCTGAGGCCATCTCGCCTCTAGGGCTGGCCTATCTCCATGTGATTCGGGCCGATCGCTTGGAACAGCAACACGGTGATGTCCTCACCCCCTACGGCAGCATTTTAGCGGTAACCTGGTGGCCAACCTGGGCTATTCTGCTGCCGAGGCTGAGGCCGCCATTGCCGCAGCAGCGGTGGATGCCGTCGCCTTTGGAGTCAGCTTTCTGGCTAATCCGGACCTGCCTGCCCGGATTCAGGCTGGCGCTCCCCTTAACCCGCCCCGGCCTGATACTTTCTACACGCCTGGTCCCGAGGGTTACACCGATTATCCCCGGCTTTAGACCTGGCTCACCACCGGAGCAAGTTGTTAGAATCGGATAACTGTTCTCCACTGGTCAGCCATGGGTTCCCTATCCCCTGCTCCCCCGCCCGGGGTGAGCCCCCTGGTCCGCCGCCCCCCGATCTGGGTGGCGGCCCTGCAAACCCTGGGTCAGTCCCTGCTGGGTGGGGCGGTCTTACTGGGCATAGGCGTGGGAGTGGGTTTCTGGGTTTCCCCCCCACCCTGGTTAATCAGGTAAAAAGCTGGATAACCCCCGTCACTTCCGCACCCCAGGTAGATGTGCCATCGCTGATTGTGCAGCAACTACGGGGGGCCAGCGACCTGACCACGGCAATTTTTGCCATGGAGGCGGTGGTGCCAGGCCACAGCGATCGCACCCTGGCGGGTTACGTGATTGGCTCCACCAAGCTCCTTTATATTGCCTACGGCGAGGTGCGAGCTGGGGTTGATCTATCTCAAATTACCGCCACCAATGTGCAACTAGGAGAAGAGGGGGCAATTCACCTGACCCTGCCTCCCCCCAAATTCTCGATTCGCAAACTGGACCTCAATCGTTCCCGAGTCTACGACTATGACCGGGGCTTTTTAGGACTGGGGCCCGATCAAGCTCCTGAGTTACAACAGCAGGCCCAGCGTCAGGCCCTCGCTACCATCGTGGCCGCAGCCTGTAACCAGGGCTTACTGTTGGAGGCCAACCGACGAGCTCAAGGGACCGTGGAGCAGTTACTGGCTACGGCAGGGTTTAAGTCGGTTACCGTAACCACGGTGGCCCCCGACCAGTCCACCTGTGCAACCCCCCCAAATAGCGATACAGTGATACCGGGTCAGCCGTAGCCAACAGGCCCAGTTAATCTATCCAGGGAGGAGCTATGCTAGCCCTTTACCAGTTTGAAGCCTCTGCCTTTGCTGAGAAAGTTCGCCTGATTCTTGATTACAAACACCTATCCTACCGTGCCATAGAGGTCACCCCAGGGATAGGGCAACTGCAGGTTTTTCAACTGTCGGGACAGCGCCAGGTACCTGTGCTTAAGGATGGTGACCGGGTGATTCCCGATTCTACGGCCATTGCCCTCTACCTGGAGCAGACCTACCCCGATCGCCCCCTCTTACCCGGCGACCCCAAACAACGAGGGCTTTGTCTGGCCCTGGAGGATTGGGCCGATCAGGTGATTGTGCCCAATGCTCGTAAAGCCATGGTTGGAGCCCTGAAGCACCACCCCAATTTTCGTGCCGCCCTGTTGCCTGACCCCACCCCCAATCTACTACGTACCCTGGTGGAGTCTGTACCGGGGGAATTACTGAACTGGGTAGGGACAGGAGTAGGGTTTGGTCCCGAGGAGGTCAAAACTGCTATCCATACCCTCCAGCAGGCCCTGGAGGACCTCAGTTTGATGCTACAGAACAGTTCCTATTTACTGGGGGAAGAACCAACCCTGGCGGACTTTGCTGTAGCCGCCGCCACCCTGTATTTGAAGTTTCCCAGCAGCGACTATCTCAACCTGCCTAAGGGCATTGGCGGCAAGGGGGTGCCCGGTCTGGCGGATGTGCCGGAGTCTGAGGCCTTCTTTACCTGGCGCGATCGCCTCTATGCTAACTTCCGGCGTAGCCGTACCCATAGCCCGTCGGACTCAGGTCAGGGTACTGGCCCCACCCCCATTAGTATTGACTAGTCTCCCCTAGCTCTATGACTGACCCGGCAACCATCTTAACTTCCCTGCTAGCTGCCGATCAGGTGGTTGGGGCAGACCAGCTACCGGCCTGGGTGACCCAATTGGGCCAGGCTCCCGTTCTGGTTTATCCCCACAGCGAAGCAGAATTGGCGGCGGTAATGGCCTGCGCCCACCAGCAGCAGTGGCGAATTTTGCCCTGTGGCGGCGGTAGTAAATTAAATTGGGGAGGACTGCTAAAACCCATCGATTTGGTGGTCAGCACGGCCCGGTTAAACCAGGTGATTGACCACGCCGTGGGGGATATGACCCTGACTGTCCAGGCTGGGACTCGGTTAGCAGACCTGGAGACACCCCTGGCAAACCAGCAGCAGTGGCTGGCTATGGATCCCGCCTACGGCAATTTGGCCACCCTGGGGGGAGTGGTGGCCACCGCCGATCTCGGGGCCCTGCGCCAATCTTATGGCGGTGTGCGCGATCGGGTGATTGGCCTTACCTGGGTGCGTCACGACGGCCAGATTGCCCGGGCCGGGGGACGGGTGGTTAAAAATGTGGCGGGCTACGACCTGATGAAGTTAATGACCGGGTCCTACGGTACCCTGGGTGTGATTTCCCAGCTTACCCTGCG
The DNA here is from genome assembly GCA_041879365.1 of Nodosilinea sp. LVE1205-7. Lineage (GTDB taxonomy): Bacteria > Cyanobacteriota > Cyanobacteriia > Phormidesmidales > Phormidesmidaceae > Nodosilinea. Next base: position 2,078,134 of record CP089923.1, read on the forward strand.
CCTTTATCCCGTTCCAGATACCTCCAAAACGGTGGTGGTGACGGCGGCAGCGGCGGATCTCACCCGCCTCACCCACCAGGTGAGATCTTCTCCCCTGACTCCGGTAGCTCTGGATCTATTTTCTCCCCACTGATCCAGGCCCTGGGGTTCCCCCCTGGCTACGGTTTGGCAGCGCGATTTCAATCCCTGGAGGCGGGGGTGGAAGAGCAGATTGCCCTGTTGCGGGCCATGGCGTCGGCAGAGTGCCATCTAGAAATACTGACCGAGACCCAGGAAGAGCTGTTTTGGAGGGGGGCGAGTACAGCCCTTTATGGTAGCCCAGCCCAACCCCCCGAGCTGTTGGCTAAGGTTGGAGTTCCCCCTACAGCCATGGTGCCCTGGTTAGAAAGCCTCACCAACCTGCTGCCCCACCCTCTGGCTCGGTTTCACGCTGGTAGTGGTATCGGCACCCTCAGGCTGGAGGGAGAGGGTGGGGAAATGGAGCGGGTGCAGGCTCTGCGATCGCACTGTCACCAGGTGGGTGGCTACCTGACCCTACACCTGGCTCGCCCCCAAATCAAGACCGCGATCGATGTTTGGGACTACCAGGGTAAGGCCCTGGGCTTAATGGGGAAGGTTAAGGCCGAGTTTGATCCCCAGGGACGCCTCAGCCCTGGCCGGTTTGTGGGAGGGCTGTAGAGACCCTTTCATAGCCTAGAGAGACCCCGGCTATCCCTAATACATCTGGTATAGTATTTATATACCATCGTAAAGATCATGCTTGATCTGGTTAAACTCTCTCAGCAAATGCCTGATATCAGTCAGCATTTGGCCCAGGAAGCCCAGGCAGTGCAACGGCGGATTGCCGTGGCCCAGACTTTACTGGCGGCGGCGGTGAATCGGCAAGTCGAGCTGGTGGACCAGATGCACAGCCATGGCGATCGCCTGGCCTTTACCGTTCCCCAGCCCTGGCAATCCTTGACCAGCCGCACCACGGTGTCTGCTGCCTCTCCCGTTCACACGGTAATTGCCACCGACGGTTCTCAAATTGCCCCCAGCCACCACGAAATTGCCTACTGTTACCTGATCAATGTGGGTCGGGTGGTTTTGCCCTACGGCCAGAATCGTGCTCCCCTACTAGATAGTCTGCCGGAAGTGGTGTTTCGTTCAGAGGACCTGACGATCTCACGGCCCTGGGGTATTCCTACGGAGGCTTGGATGGGTTACCGTCGCACCGTGGCAGAAGCCCTGGCCCTAGCGGACCTGGGGGCAGCGGTGAGCCAGCTGACGACCCCAGAGGGAAGTTCTCCCCAGATTCTGGCTTTGGTGGATGGTTCTTTAATCTATTGGTTTCTGGAATCCCTACCCGACCCCGCCCGGGAACTGATTTTATCCCCGATTCTGGCGGCCTGGCACCAACTGCGACAGCAGGGAATTCCGCTGGTGGGTTACCTGAGTGCTTCTCGCAGTGCAGAGACCATGAATTTTCTGCGTTTGGCGGCCTGTCCCTTTGCCACCCCCGACTGTCAGCAGCATTGCGGAGGTTCAACCGAAAGGGCTCCCTGTGGTCGTTTTCTACCGCTCCGGGATGCTACCTTCTGGGCCACCCAACTGACCCCTGGGCAGTGTAGCCCTTTCTGGCGCAGTGGTGCCACCATTCTTGAGCGCTATGGCGACCAGGCTATTTACTTTTGTTACCTTCACGCTGGGGTAGAGGTGGCCCGGGTAGAGATGCCTGAATGGGTAGTAGCAGATAACGATCTCTGCCAGCAGGTGCTGGCCATGGTGCTGGCCCAGGTGCAAAAGGGCTATGGCTACCCCGTCTCCCTAGCGGAGGCCCACAATCAAGCGGTGGTGCGGGGAGCCGATTGGGCTCGTTTTTTCCTGCTATTAGAACAGGAAATGATTCGGGCGGGACTAACCAACATTGGGGCCTCCTATAAAGAAACCCGGAAGCGGGGCAGCATAGCTTAAGTTTTGTTACCCCCTGGGGCTGTCCCCCAGCCTGACCAGGGCGATTAGGGCCCTATTCTGGCTCTAATCATGCTGGTCAGAATTCCTGTAGATTTTCTTAATTTCCACCATTATCCCCCCGGAGGGATTGTAATCCCTGCGGTAAGCCTATCTACTAGGATTAGGATTCCAGATCAGGAATACCTGCCATACCGCGCATCACCTAATATCTTTGATGATTTCTATGGTTCTCCTCCATGCCCCGTCCCAGTCATCTCTTGCCTGGGGGATGGGGTTGATCCCTTACCTGGCTATGCACATTCCCGATGGGTTTCTGAATCTACCGGTGAGTTTGGGTACCTGGGGTTTGGCGATCGCCCTGGTGGCCCTGGCCCTGAATCGGGTCAAAGCCACCTATAAAGACCGGGCCGTACCGCTGATGGGGGTTTGTGCCGCCTTTATTTTTGCTGCCCAGATGATTAATTTTCCCATTCCCGGCGGCACTTCGGGCCATTTGCTGGGGGGCACCCTGGCGGGGGTATTGCTGGGGCCCTGGGCTGGCACCCTGGTGATGACCGTTGTCTTTATGGTGCAGGCTTTGCTGTTTCAAGATGGCGGCTTAACGGTGCTGGGGGCAAACATTTTTAACATGGGGCTGGTGGGCACCTTTGGTGGTTACTATCTTTACAAGGTTTTGCGCCTGGCCCTGGGGTTTCAGTCGTGGCGAGCCATGGCGATCGCTACGGCTATAACCGCCTGGACCAGCGTCGTGGTCGGGTCCCTGTTTTGTGCCTTGGAGTTAGCCCTATCGGGCACCGTACCTCTGACGGTGGCTCTCACCGCCATGCTGGTTTGGCATCTGCTCATTGGGGTGGGGGAGGCTTTAATCACTTTGCTGGCCATCAGCTATATTTGGCGCACCCGTCCGGATTTACTTTTCGACCCTCCCGCCACCCCTCGCTCCCCCTACTTTCTTAATCGTTCTTAGGTATTTCTGATCGATATGAGCTCCTCCTCCCGCCCTACTAAGTACTCGTTCCTATGGCTCGGTGGCCTGGGGACTGCCCTGCTGATTGCCGGGTTACTTTCCCCCTTTGCTAGTTCCAACCCCGATGGCCTGGACCGGGTCGCCCAGGACCACGGTTTCGACCATCGGGCTGAGCCCCATCCCCCCAGCCATCGACTACCTTTCTATGGGTGGTTTGATGGCTATGCCCTGCGGCCCGCCCCTGCATCCCTGGCTACCCCCCTGGCGGGTATAGTTGGCACTCTGGTGACCTTTAGCCTGGCCTGGGGAGTGGGTAAAATCACGGTAAAAGCAGACTCGAAAGAGGCCAAGACCCCTGAACCTTGACCAAGGTATCGACCCTCGGGATGCTGGTTAAGATTATTTTTAGATGATTTCAAACCAGCATATTTATGGACTCTGGCACAGGTCTCCCGACTACTGAAGCTGGATTCCTGACTCCCCTGCAAGTGTTGTCGAACTTATGCTGCGAAGTATTAATCTATGCTGCTTCATATAGGGGCTATACGCCTCGATCAAGATAGTCATCGCCCTACCCCTGGCAGTTCCTGGGACCCCAGGTACGTCTTCTCTGTGCCCTGATGTTTGTCTTCGCCACCGCCCTGACTCCCCCTGGGCAGTGGCTGGTATGGGGCCTCTACGGTCTGGGGTTGGCTAGCCTGATTACCATCAGTCGGGTGAGTCTGCTGGTTTTGCTGCAACGGGTGGCGGTGGAGATGGGGTTGGTGGGGGTGGTGCTGGTTGGCACCCTGTTCCGTCAGGAGGGTACGGTGCTGTGGCAGTGGGGGGGCTTACAGGTAACCACGGTGGGCCTGACGGTGTTGGTCAGTATTGCCTTAAAGACCCTACTATGTCTGGGGATGATTAATCTGCTGGTGTTAACCACCCCCTTACCAGCCCTGCTGCAGGGCCTTACCCAGCTAAAAATCCCTCCCTTGCTGGTGGCAATTTTAGCGGCGATGCATCGCTACAGTGGGGTCCTAATCGGAGAATTCGCCGCCATGCGACGGGCTGCCCTGGCTCGCAACCTGATGGCTCGCCGTCAGGGGCGGCGCCGGGTAATTGGCCATATGATGGGGGCGTTATTTCTGCGTTCCTACGATCGCGGCGATCGCATTTACCAGGCCATGGTGGCCCGGGGTTACCAGGGAACCCTGAGGGGTAGTTCCTCCCTGCCCCTGACCTGGCTGGATGGTCTGGCCCTGGGAACCATGGCCGGGTGGCTGGCGATCGGTCAACTGATCCAGTACTGCTGGTTGGGATAGATGTTCTTTTAGGCTAAGGCAATGCACCATAACCCCATTACCATTGAGAACCTGAGCTACGCCTACGAGGACGGCACAACTGCCCTCAGTCAGATCAACCTGGCCGTTGCCGCTGGTGAACGGGTAGCCCTGGTGGGGGCCAACGGCTCTGGCAAATCCACCCTGTTACTGCACCTGAATGGTATTCTCTGGCCTCAGTCGGGGCGCATCACCGTGGGGAATATCCCCTTCAGCCTGACCATGTTAAGGCTATTCGTAATTTCGTTGGGGTGGTGTTTCAGAACCCCGACGATCAGTTATTTATGCCGACGGTGGAGGAGGATATTAGCTTTGGACCCATGAATCAGGGTCTGCAAGGCAAGGAACTATTGCACCGCTGTCACCACTGTCTCCATGCGGTAGGACTGAACCCGGCAGACTACCTACACCGTAGCCCCGATCGCCTATCGGGGGTGAGAAACAGCGGGTAGCGATCGCTGGGGTACTGGCCATGCAGCCCCAAGTACTGGTGTTCGACGAACCCACTAGCCAACTTGACCCCCGCTCCCGCCGCCAGTTGATTCAGCTGTTGCAGCATCTGCCCATGACTCAGTTGATCGCTACCCACGATCTAGACCTGGCCCTGGAACTGTGCGATCGCACCATTGTCTTAAGTCAGGGCCGCATCGTCCGCCAGGGACCAACGACTCACGTACTGAACGATCAGGGTTTTCTGCAGAGACATGCACTGGAACTACCCCTGAGCCATAGTCGTCCCTACTGCCAGCTGGAAGACGCGCCTGCGCGGCTAATTCGGCGAGAGTCCCTGGCCCTGTTACCTTAGTCAGGGGCTGGGATTCCCCAGCCGTTGTCCAGGTCAGGAAAATCCGATTTCAGCGCAGCCAGATCGGCCCAGGGTAGTCTGGGGCTATGGGGCAGCCCTTAAGTCAGGACTCCTGCTGGGGTCCGCCATGGTGACCCTGGCGGTAAGCCCCTACCTCTGGTTCAAAGGGCAAGGTCGCCCGCTGCTGGTAGAGCCCACCCAACTGGTTGACCATGGCCTCTAACACCGGGTCCGGTTCAAACTTGAGACTATCGCCGCCAACTTCCAGGGCCACATGGCGATTGCCTAGGTGATAGGCGGCCCGTAACAGATCCAGGGGAGAATCAGCCCTGACCACAATCACCGCCTGGGCTCTGGCCACCACCCGAATCAACTGTTGATCTTCACTCAGCAGTAAATCCTGATGGCGCAGTACGGTGCCCCTGGGTAAGTTCAGGTAAACGGTAAGACCTTCTTCGCTGAGGAAGCGATGGCGCGATCGCTGGCGATCCTGGGCGGTCAGGGCCAGGGTGGCGGCTATGGTCGCCCCATCATCAGGCGGCAGAATGGTAATGGCAGTCAGCACCGTGTCCTTAACCCACCAGGAAACACCAACACCCTAGTTTTACCACGGTAGGCTTCCCCACCCGCACCCTTAACGCCGGGTCATGGAGAAATTATGAAACCAGCCCCGCCGCCAGAACAGGTAAACTTGCAGCCCCGCCACCACCGCCATTAGCCCCAGACAGGCGGCGTAGCCCCAGTACCATTCCAGCTCCGGCATATTCCAGGGAGACTTGCTGGTATCAAAGTTCATGCCGTAGACCCCGGCAATAAAGGTGAGGGGAATAAACACCGAGGAAATTACCGTTAGTAGTTTCATCACCTCGTTCATGCGGTTACTGATGGAAGACAGATAAACATCCACCAGGCTGGAGGCGGTTTCCCGATAGTTTTCCAGAATATCCACCACCTGAACAATGTGATCGTAGACATCCTGGAGATAGATCTTTACCTCCGGGCTGATCAGCTCATCGCTATCGCGAATCAGACTATTAATGACATTGCGCTGGGGCCAGATTAGCCGTCGCAGTTTCATCAGCCCTCGTCGCATCAGATAAATTTTCTCCACGGTGGCCTGACTGGGGGATTCAATTACCTCATTTTCCAGGTCTTCTAGGGTCTCGCCTATTTTCTCTAAGACCGGAAAGAAGCTATCCACAATGGTGTCTAAAAGGGCGTAGGCCAGGTAATCGGAGTCCAGTTTGCGAATGCTGCCAGTGCCCCGGCGGATGCGATCGCGCACTGGTTCAAAGGAATCCCAGGTGGGTTCCTCCTGAAAGGTGACCAAAAATCCCTTACCCAAAATCAGGCTCACCTGCTCACTACCGACCCCCGTTCCCGATGGCTTGGGTTTGACCATCTGCATAATTAACAGAATCTGATTATCGTAAAAATCCACCTTGGGTCGGTGGGGCACATTCACCACATCCTCCAGCATCAGGGGCGGAATGGCAAACACCCGGGTAAATTGCCAGAGCTTGTCCTCACTCCCCAGACCCCGAGCATCGATCCATCGAACCGCATGGGTTGTCGTCAGAGCTCGGCACTCCTCCAGGTGATCCAGGGTTTGGTGCTTGATATCCTCAGGGCCATAGGCCAGCAAAACCAGTTCCGTGGGCAGAGCATCCGTGGGAATATTCAAGGTGCCCGGCAGGCTACCGGGACTGTTGTAGTTAAACTCCGCCAAACTCCGGGGTGGCCCAGCGGAGCCATCGGCGGTGGTCCTGGCCCGCAATGCCTGGTATTCTGCCCCTGACCGGTCTGGCTGAGACCGCTTTTTTGAACCAGTCATAACCTGTTTCCCCCAGATATCGATGACCTCAGCATAAAACCCCAGTCAGGCCAGGCCCCAAACCCTTAGAATTTATTTGACCCCAGGAATAGCAGTCGCCAGTCTGGTAAGGACTGGTGGAAAAATGTAAGCCAATACCAGGTAAGTGCTATGGTTTGGCCTGGGCTATACTCTTTCCAAACCATCCTGGGGAGGATATGATTAAAGAGGGTACGTTGAGAAACAAATTTAAACCATGGAATTTCAACAATACGGAACGTCCTCTGATGCGAGTTTCCTAAAGGATACTTCTCGCAGTAAGGTTTACAGTGTTTCCCAGGGGCTTGTAACTCCGGCTGCTACCCGGCCCTCGGATGAAACCCTGACAACGGCCAGAGTCTCGACCCCCATCACCATCGATGCCGAAGTTCTGAATCTGGTCACCTGGTTAGCCCAACAACAGGGGTTGACCCCCGAGCTGGCTCTGAAAAAAGCCGTTGCCACTGCGGCCTATATCCATGAAATCACCACCAGCCAGGGAGGCACCCTACTGGTTCAACGCAAAGATAAATCCATTGGTGAGATTGTGCTGAATTGAGTCCTGACAGTTTAGCGCCGATGTCTTTTGATTCTCAAGATCGACTGCTGGAGTCCTCTAACCAGCTAGAGCAAAGTTCCCCAGTGGCGGATGATCGTTATAATCCAGTCCAGGATATTGGCATTAGAAACCTGCTCCCTTCCCAGGTTGATAAGGGCCTCAGACTGGAGGAACGGCAGGAAAGAACCCGGTCCCAACTGGCCATGTTTTTGATCAAAATGCTGGCGGGCACCCTGGGGGTTAGCTTTGCCCTGGTAATGCTTTTGATTCTGATGTCCGGTTTTGTCGATAATGAGAAAAAGGCGGCTTCCTTTGATAAAACCACTGCCCTGGTTAAGGATTTAGTTACCTTCATTCTCACCGCCCAAACCGGTTTGATTGGTACCGCCCTGGGGTTTTACTTTGGCTCTAGAGGCAGCAACAACGACTAGGTGGCCAGCCTACTGCGGACCCTATTCAATCAGGTTCAGACTGGAGTGCCCCAGGGGGCTGGGGACAAAACCTGGCTGGGCTAGAAGGTGTCCCCTACACTGGCTCGCACCAGGACTAAGTCGTGAATTGGGCAGTGGGGAATGGCTTCATCAAGGCTGTGACGGTGCCAGATTTGATGACAGTTGGCCACCGGGCAGCGATAGAGCGGACTTTCAACCCGGGCCTGACTCTGGCAGAGGGGAGCATAGCCCTCGGGGGGTAGGGTTTCGGGGCTATGGGCATGATTTTTTACCATAGCGACCTCCAAAGTAGGGGGAGCCTTAGGGTAGGGTTTATCCCTACCCTAAGGGTATTATAGCCCTAGCCAGAGGGCCGGGCTCCTATCTTTGCAGGGGAACCAGGTCAAGCTTTGGCCTGGCGGAAAGGCGCTGGTAGTTTAGGGACCTGAGGACTGATCAGAGCCCTAGTACAGCAGGGGCCTGGGATTCGGTAAAAAACAAAACTACCCCCACTCTGAATTGGGTGGGGGTAGAGCACAAACCCTAGACTAAAAGACCCTGGTTAGTTGCAATCACCGTCGCCTGAGTTAACCAACGCATTTGCTTTACCAAGGTTGGTAGCCGTATCAAGTACAGGAGCCTTGCCAGCCGTCTTACCTTTACATAAAATCGCCGTGGTGGTGGCGTTATTGGAGGTATCCAACAGGGTGTAGGTGGCACCGGCGTAGCCCAGCAAGGCAGAGTCCTTAGGAGCTGCATAAACAGCGGCTCCCGTCTTATAGGTATCACCTCCTAGATCTAATACACCATTTGCATTGCCGGTGGGTGTTCCGTTAGCTCCTATGCCATCGCCATATTGAAAATACTTAGTCCCAGTTTTAATTCCCAGGGCAAGGGCATCTACCTTATTTGAAAACTGGGTATTCTCCAAGCGGTAAGCCTGCTGCCCCCGGTTAATGGACCCCACGTAGGTGGCGGCTTCGCTTTGGCGGGCCTTGTTGGCCTGGTTCAAAAAGGCGGGTAGGGCGATCGCCGCCAGAATACCAATAATAATAATCACCACCAACAGTTCAATCAGGGTAAAACCACCCTCTTGCTTTTTCTTGACTAGATGCTGAAGTAATTTGTGGGTCAGGGAAAGTTTCATGTCTAAATATTGCCTCAGGTGAATCGATGTAAATTGTAAAGCTCCTTTGCTTAAGCTACCCATAAGGTCAAGTTTTCATATCACCCCTGGCTTAATTTATTAGCTTTACTTTTAGCCCCCCTTAAATAGGCCCTAGATGGGGGGAAATGGCGATTTTCCCCACCAGAAAGATAGCCCCTGAGAATTCAGCGGCCACGATTTTAGAATAGACAGTCAGAAGAGACAGATAGATTAATCTCTAGTTGCACTCACCGTCGGTTGAAGTCACCGATGCAGCGGCTGTACCAAGGCCACTAGCCGTATCAAGCTCAGGAGCCTGGCCCACGGTCTTACCTTTGCACAAAATCGCTGTGGTGGTGGCGTTATTGGAGCTATCTAACAGGGTGTAGGTGGCACCGGTGTAGCCCAGCAGGGCGTTATCCTTAGGAGCAGCGAAGATAGCGACCCCTTTTTTGTAATCGGCACTCTCCAGGGACTTGGTGTTACCTGCGGTGCCAGTGGGTGCACCACCAGCGCCTACGCCATCGCCATATTGAAAGTACTTTGTTGTGGTTTTAATCCCCAGGGCAAGGGTATCCACCGTATTTGAAAATTGGGGATTTTCCAGGCGATAGGCCTGTTCACCGCGGTTAATGGACCCTACGTAGGTAACAGCTTCGCTTTGGCGGGCTTTGTTGGCCTGGTTTAAAAAGGCCGGTAGGGCGATCGCCGCCAGAATACCAATAATAATAATCACCACCAACAGTTCAATCAGGGTAAAGCCGGTTTCTTGCTCTTTCCTTGCTAATTGTTGAACTAACCGATGGATTAGGGAAACTCGCATACTTGAATATCTCCTTAGATGCAGCAATGGGGTCGTAAGCTCCTATGGTTAGCCTACCCAGTAGATCGGGTTGGCCTATCACCCCCAGCCTGGTTTCTTGGCTTTACCCTCACCCCTTGGGGATAGGTGACTGGCAACTACTGGCTGGAATTGGAGCCTGAAGTCCAAAACCAGGGAAATCAGTCATCATAGAAAAACTACCGGCATAGGGTGAGGCTTCCATGGCTGATTTCAATATTCAGGCTCCCTTTGAACCGAAGGGGGATCAACCCCGGGCGATCGCGGCCCTGACGGAGTTTCTCCAGCAGCAAAGCCGCTACCAGACGCTGCTGGGGGCCACCGGCACCGGTAAAACCCACACCATCGCCCGGGTGATTGACCAGATTGGCAAACCCACCCTGGTGCTAGCCCATAACAAAACCCTGGCGGCCCAGCTCTGTAATGAGCTGCGGGAGTTTTTCCCCGACAATGCGGTGGAGTATTTCATCAGCTACTACGACTACTACCAGCCCGAGGCCTACATCCCCGTCACCGACACCTACATCGCCAAAACCGCCTCCATCAACGACGAAATTGATATGCTACGGCACTCCGCCACCCGCTCTCTGTTTGAGCGGCGGGATGTGATCGTGGTGGCCTCGATTAGTTGCATCTACGGCCTGGGCATCCCAGCGGAATACCTGAAGGCGGCCATTCCCCTGCAGGTGGGCATGGAGGTAAACCAGCGCCAGGTGCTGCGGGACCTGGCCTCGGTGCAGTACGAGCGCAACGACCTGGATCTGGGCCGGGGGCGGTTTCGGGTCAAGGGGGATGTACTGGAAATTGGCCCCGCCTACGAGGACCGGATTATTCGGGTGGAGTTTTTTGGCGATGAGATCGATGCCATCCGCTACGTCGACCCGATCACCGGCGCTACCCTGCAAAGCCTGGAGGGGCTGAGTATCTACCCGGCCAAGCACTTTGTCACCCCGGAGGAGCGGCTGGAGGCCGCCTGTGCCGAGATTCAAGGGGAGCTCAAGGAGCGGCTGGAGGAGCTGGAAAAGGAGGGTAAACTACTGGAGGCTCAGCGCCTGGATCAACGCACCCGCTACGATCTAGAAATGATTCGGGAGGTGGGCTACTGTAACGGCGTGGAGAACTACGCCCGCCACCTGGCCGGTCGCGCCGCGGGCTCTCCACCGGAGTGTCTGATCGACTATTTCCCTAAGGATTGGCTGCTGGTGATCGACGAGTCCCACGTCACCATTCCCCAAATTCAGGGCATGTACAACGGCGATCGCTCCCGCAAAACCGTCTTGATCGACCACGGCTTTCGCCTACCCAGCGCCGCCGACAACCGCCCCCTGAAGGCGGAGGAATTCTGGGACAAGGTCAACCAGTGCATTTTTGTCTCCGCCACCCCCGGTAACTGGGAACTGGAGATCTCAGAGCAGCGGGTGGCGGAGCAGATTATTCGCCCCACCGGGGTTTTAGACCCAGAAATCTTTGTCCGCCCCACGGAGGGTCAGGTGGATGACCTACTGGGGGAAATTCGCGATCGGGCCAGCCGCCAGGAACGGGTGTTGATTACCACCCTGACCAAGCGGATGGCGGAGGACCTGACGGAGTACCTGGAGGAGCACGGGGTCCGGGTGCGCTACCTGCACTCCGAGATCCACTCCATTGAGCGTATTGAAATCATTCAAGACCTGCGCAACGGTCACTACGATGTGCTGGTGGGGGTAAATCTACTGCGGGAGGGGCTGGACCTGCCGGAGGTATCCCTGGTGGCCATCCTGGATGCGGATAAGGAGGGCTTTTTGCGGGCGGAGCGATCGCTGATTCAGACCATCGGTCGAGCGGCTCGCCATGTGCGGGGCCAAGCCATCCTCTACGCCGACAATCTCACCGATAGCATGGCCCGGGCGATCGAGGAAACAGAACGGCGGCGACGGATTCAGATCGCCTACAACGAAAAACATGGCCTTACCCCCCAACCCATCCAGCGCCGTAACAGCAACTCGATTCTCTCCTTTCTGGAGGTGTCCCGCCGCCTCAGCGCCCAGGAGCTGGAGGCCGCCTACGACCACAAGGAGGACCTGCCCCTGGAGGACATCCCGGAGCTGATCGGTCAGCTGGAAAAACAAATGAAGGAGGCGGCTAAAAACCTCGACTTCGAGGAAGCCGCCAAGTACCGCGATCGCATCAAAACCCTACGGGATCAATTGCTAGGGAAACGCAGCTAGGGTCAAGTTATGGTTGTGCTATCTGGTCGTTTTATCGGGGTTTCTCCTTGTCCAAGCTGCCTCCCCTCTCTCTGGCGGTGAAACTGGCCTACGGCGCAGGGGAGCTGGCGGCAGCGGTGCCCGCCAGTTTATCGGCCTTTTTTGTCCTGTACTTTTTTACCACCGTGGCGGGGCTGAGTCCGGCCCTGGCGGGTGGGGTAATCTTGGTGGGGCGACTGTGGGATGCCATTAATGACCCTCTGATCGGAGGCCTCAGCGATCGTACTGTTTCCCCCTGGGGGCGGCGCTTTCCCTGGATGCTGGGGGGCGTGGGGCCGATGGCGCTGTGCTCTTTGCTGCTCTGGACCGTGCCTCCCTTTAGCGGCCAGTGGGCCATTTTTACCTACTACGCGGTGCTTTCCTTCTTTGCTTTTATCGCCTTTACAGCGGTGCAACTGCCCTACACCGCCCTGGCTGCCGAGCTATCCCCCGACTACGATGAGCGCACCACCCTGATTGGCCTTAAGGCTGCCTTTGGGATTGGCGGTGGTATTCTAGCTCTGGTGCTGGCCCAGGGGGTGTTTGCCTGGGTGGCTGACCCCCGCCGCCAGTATCTAATTTTAGGGGGTCTCGGCGGTGCTGGCGGTGCTGATGGTGGGCCTCTGTGTGGCGGGCACCTATAGGCGCTACTGGCAGGTAGAAAAGCGCCGCCCTCCTGGCTCTCCTGCCCAGGTTCCCCTCTGGCGCGACCTGGCCAGTGTGTTTCACAATTATGCCTTTCGCCAGGTGCTGGGGTTGTATTTTTGCGCCTGGATGGCCGTACAGGTGACCGCCGCCATGCTGCCCTACTTTGTCGGCAACTGGATGGGCTTGCCTGCCTTCCATTTTGCCCAAATGGCTCTGGCGGTGCAGGGAACCGCCATGCTGCTACTGGGGGTTTGGCACCGTCTGGCCCGCCATAGTGATAAACGCACGGTATTTTTACTGGGGGCGCCGCTGGCCATGGTGGCGCTGTTTGGCTTGGGACTGGTGCAACCCGGTCAGATCGGCTGGATGTATGGCCTGGCCATAGTGGCCGGCATGGGGGTGGCTACCCTATACATGATGCCCTTTGCCATGCTGCCCGATGTGGTAGACCTAGATCAGCTCCACACCGGGCAACGGCGGGAAGGGCTTTACTTTAGCGCCCTGGTTTTTCTACAAAAATTGGGATTGGCCCTGGCTCTGTTTGTCTCGGGCCAGGTCCTGAGTTGGACTGGCTTTATAGCCCAGGCTAGTCCCCAGCCCCCCAGCGCTCTCTGGGCCATTCGGTTGTTGATCGGGCCGTTGCCCGGACTACTGCTACTGCTGAGCCTGATCTTTGCCTACCGCTACCCCATCAGCCGCGATCGCCACCGGCAGATTCTCACCGCCCTGGCCCAGAAACAGGAGCGCCCTGAAAACCCTTGATGTTATTGGGGAGGACTGTTGAGATAGACAATCATGGTTTTCACCTTTAGGTTCAGCCGGGCCAGGTTAGGGTCGGTGCTGGCAAACAGGCGATCGCCCATTACCGCCCGGTAGGCCTGAGGCTGGCTGACGATGGCCGCCGGGTCGGCCACCAAACGGAGAAACAACTGCCTGGCGTACTTTTCCAGATGACTACCCTGCAGGGAAACGGTACCGCCGTAGTCCCACTCAAAGCCATAGACTTCAAACTTACCCAAAATGGCCTGCAAATCGGTATAGGGTAGGTCCACGCCGACCCCCTCCGGGGTTTTCCATGCGGGGCCCAAATCCTGGGCCAACAGGGGCTTGGTACGTTGCTGGTTGAGCCACAGCAGGGTGAACTGGTGGTCAGTGCCCTGGGCAACGATGGTGCCCAACTCGGTAAAGCCTTCCCCCACCGGAATTTGACCATCCTTGAGGTTAGCTTCGCCGTATAGCTGGGCCAACTGCTGGCGGCTGGTGTTGGCGGTGACCGGCCCTAAACGCGTTCCCGGCACCACCAGATCATCCGTTTGATTAGGTGGCTGGGCGGTGATGGCAATCCCTGGTGCCGTCGCAGACAGGGTAATAACGGCAGGAGCAATCAGACAAAAACTAGCCAGATTGGGAATCATAATGGCCCAGATTGAATTAGGTGTGATGGCCAAGGTTTTGCAGAATAACGCCAAGACCCAGCCAAAAGACTCTAGCACCCCCTAGACTCACCGCTGCACCCAAATCGGGCGTAACCCGGCGGCAGTGGCCCCTGCTACGTCATCCCCCTGGCTATCCCCCACATGCCAGGCAGAGACAGCTTCACAGCCATGCTTCTGCAACGCCACGCGAAAAATCTCTGGATCGGGCTTGGCTACCCCCGCTTCGGACGCCAGGGTAATAGACTGAAAGTAATGAGCCAGTTGGAGGGCATCCAGCACCCGGTACAGGCGAGAGTCAAAATTAGAGATAACACCTAACTCAATACCCTGGCGCTGCCAGCGCTGCAAAGCAGCCGGTACATCGGCGTAGACGACCCAGGGGGTAGCGGTGGCAAAGTGGGCGTAAAGATCGGCAAAGAACCGATCAAAATTAGGGAATTCATCGATCGCGCCAGCACTGCTATAGGTCTGCTGGGCCACCCGACGCCACCATTGGTACTCCTGATCGACTATGGAGAGGCAATCACTCCCCCAAAGACCATGGGAGGGGCAGCTTTAAAGGATCGAAAAAAAGCCCGGTTGAGGCGATCGGGGTCAATGGCGATGCCTTGCTGGGCCGCCAGATCGGCGTAGATAGCCCCAACACTACCGGCTACCCCAAATAGGGTACCAACCGCATCAAGAAAGATCACCTGGGGAGGGGAAGCAACCATAGCAGAAATTTAAGGCTGGGGTGATGGGAACAGGTGAGTAGGGGTATATTTTATCGATCCCCTACCTGGTTTTGAACATCTATTATGGCCTGCTGGAGGGGCTTGATCATCCAGTTAAGCCCTACCCGCACCTGGTGAGCCAGGGTGGGCATGCGGTAAAGATAGGCCAGCCGCCGGGCGATATGGGCCAGCTCACCGTCCAGTTGCAGGCCCAGGCCGGTGAGGGTGGCGCGATCTCGCCCCAGGGTGAGCATTTCTCCCAAGTGCTGGTAACGAAAGGGGAGTAGGGGGCGATCGCTAAGGGAAGCCCAAATGTTCCAGCCGACGAAGTCAGCCTGCTGAATGGCCACCTGGGCGGTGGCAGCCATTTGCTGTCCTTCAGCATCCCGGCAATCGGCCAGATCGCCGAGGGCGTAGACCTGGGGATAGGCGGGTAGGGCCAGGGTGGGTTCCACCACCACCTGCTGGCGATCGTTATGGGCCACCGGTAGTTCTGCCACCACCGAATTCACCTGGGTCCCCACGGTCCAGAGCACCAGATCCACGGGCAAAATATCGGTTTGCTCCCGAAAGGTCAAACTGATGGTATCGGCGGTAACTTCAGCAACGCTGGTCTCCAGATCGACCCAAATACCCAGGTCAGAGAGCGCCTTTTCCGCCACCTGCCGATTGTACTCCGGAGAAGTACGGAGCAGGGTGTCCGTACGTTCCACCAACCGTACCCGCCCCCGATCGCCCAGGTGATCGGCTACCTTGCAGGCCAGTTCCACGCCGCTATAACCACCCCCTACCACCACTACCCGAATTTTCTCCCTGGTAGAAGCCAGCAATAATCGCAGGCGTTCCTTCAGGCGATAGGCATCCTCCAGGGTGCGAAAGGCCAGGGCGTGGTCTGCCACCCCAGCGACCCAATCCAGGGGAGTGGTTCCCCCCAGGGCCAGGACCAGGCGCTGGTAGGGTAGCTCCTGCCCCCCACCAGCTTCACCCGTTCTGCCTTCAGGTCAATCGCTTCCACTTCAGCCTGGCAAAACTGTACCTGGGTGTCCGCCAATAACTCTGGGTAGGCCGGAGCGATCTCCCAGGCCTCCAGTTCGGCGGTCACCAGTTCGTAGAGCAGGGGTAAAAAGAGGAAGCGATCGCGGTGGTCAACCAGGGTAATGGTAGGTGGATTACCCTGCCAGGTAAATTGACTCAAACGCAGGGCGGCGTAGAGGCCACCAAAGCCACCACCAAGAATGACAATAGACTGGGATTGATCTGCCATGGATAAATGTTGCGATACCTATCTTTCTTCTAACTCAAAAATCCTCAAGATAGCTATCGCCGTACCCCTCTTTTCCAAAAATTGCTGGGCCACTTCAGATTAGAGCGGTTTGAAAAGGATTGTCCCAGGTCTAGGGCACCGGCAAGAGGTGGCCCAAATATTGAATTCTGAGGAGATTATCCGACTCCATGGGTATAGGTTGAGCCCTCTTTGGCTTTTCCAACCACCTTGACGGGGGATTGGGTAGGCAAAACGATATTTTGAAGAGCATGGCCGCGGGTCGATTAGTCTTGAGCAGTATTGCAAAGCTTGGAGTGGTAGGGTAAGTACCGACGGTCACCCCTTCAGGCCCTGTAGTGGATAGCCAAGATGGGTAGCCGATCCTCGATTTATTTGTTCCTTCATCTCAAAAAAGGAAAACCCCTGAGGTGGGGCTTTCCTTTTTTAGCCAGCATGGTAGTAAGTGAATCACCGTCTCGTGTTAGTAAGGGGCAGGAACTCAGTCAAAAGCCACTGGTGTGGCCAGAGGTAACCCTTACCCTTAGTTAAGGGTTGTGTCGGGAATTAGGATCCAATGGGTTCCTCCTCCCTGACGACGACTGGGAAATTCGTCCCGGCTACTGGCGCTAGCCATTGAGTGGCTGCCAAAAGCCTGGAATAACAGCATGGCGGCAAAGGATAAACTACCGATAGCAAACAAAAAACGAGACGAAGACAACAGACCTTCTAGCGATACTTTCATAGTTTTCATCGTGACACCCCAGATGGCTTGATAAAGCTACAGCTGGAAGTAGACGCTCCCTAAACAACAAAAAATCAGAACTTTACGAAACTCTTCAGAAACCCTGTTCTATTAATGCCAAGAGAAAGGAGAATCATCGACAGAGAACACACGGAATTTTTGATTCGGTAAATTCACTGAATAAAGGCCAGTTTCCTGGTCTTTTCTGTTAACTTTCCGTAAATATTCTCGATCTCGTAGGGTATGGTCAGACTTAAATATGATTTTTCGGAGTTTAAATAGGGTGTTTTACCCCTTCTGGAAAGAAAATCCTTCGTAGTTTTACGTACTGGCAACCAGAATCTAGGCAATTATCCCAGCCCATAGCCTAGTCCCAGGGCTAACAAGGCTCCTACCGTTGTATTGATAATGTTTACCAACTCGTTGGTGAACCAGGGGAATTGATTCTGTAAAGTTGCACCGATCCAGCTTTCGACGGTCGTGGCGACTAGGGCCGCCACTAAACAGATCACCACTCCCCAGGGGGTAATTAAACCGATTCCCCAGGCCAGACTGGCGATTACAGCCGATCCACCGATACCAGCCAGGCTGCCTTCTAGACTAACGGCTCCCTCGGTGCCCGCAGGCACGGGTTTAAGGGTAGTAATTAGAAAGGTGCGTTGACCATAGGCTTTACCGATTTCGCTGGCGGTGGTATCCGATAGTTTTGTACTAAAACTACTTACATAGGCAAGAGCCAGTAGGGGTAACCATCTGGCTGTTAAGGCAGAGGGTGGCCAACTGTTAAGGCTGGCTATGGCCAGGGCACAAAGGCCGGCAGTCAGGGCTGAACCCCAGACGTTTTCAGGTCCACGCTGGCCAGAGCGTCCTTCTGCTATACCGGCAGCCTGTTTACGGCCCATTCCCAACCGGGTAACGGTGGAACCCAGTAGGAAATAAACCATGACTATGGCATAGCCACGCCATCCCATGGCACCCCAGATCACCACCCCTAAAAGCCAGGCGTGCCGGTAGCCAGCAGCCGTCAGGAGTTTCTTGGGTAGAATTGAGGCCAGAATCAGTAGCAGGGTATTCAGGGCGATCGCCGTAAACCAGCCATACCATAGGGTGGAAAGAGAAAGGGAAAACATTGGTTGCAGTCACTCCTTGGGCTTGACAATATAGAATCGCCTACTCCCCTGGCCAATGACTTCAGGGGATGGCTGGGCCTAGGAGTCACCGTAGGCTTTGTGCAGGTGGAGACAGTTACCTTTGCCCGAGTATGTATGGTAGCTGAGTTGATCGGCTACTCGACTGAGGATGATGAGTCCCCTGCCTTTTTCGGCGCTGCGATCGCAATGGCAGTCCTGGTTTGCTAGGACTTTACTGAAGTCGAAGCCGGGCCCTTGATCCCAAATACGCATATCAATCGTACGGTCGGACACCACTATTTCAATCGCTATCAGGGTAGTGGCTGGCAGATGGGCATGGGCATGACGTACAGCATTGGTAAAGCCCTCCGCCAGGGCGAGCTGACATTGTAGCCAGAGTCGATAGGGGATCGGGGAATCCTGAAATTGATTAAACCAGGTCAACAGGGATCCTGAGGGCGGTAGGATCGCTGGGAATCTGAATACAACTGGTTTTTTGGTAGCTCAAGGTAAGCTCAAAAGTAGCCCTTACTGCTTGAATAATACATAACTTTGACTAAACCGCTGAAAATCTCTATGCTCCCTGGGGGACCAGGGGGTACCCGCCAGTCCCTAACTCCTTGCCCCCTCTATACCGGGTAGTAGGAGTGCGGGGATTTATCTAGTCAGGACAAGTCTAACAGGATAATAATGGGGAGTAATCCAGAGGCTCTATCGGGAGATCGCCGTGAAACCTTACCAGGCCATTGCTATTCAGGACTGTGGTGAGCCCTTGGTGGCGATTCCCTTAAGTAACTTTCCTGTATCCTATGGGGCTGAATCCGGACATGAAGGAGGCTTACCATCCCAGCTTGAGCATCTGCCTCCGCTTACCTTACCTGCGGTAGACCGGTTGGTGGCCGTGATTCCCCATCCCTATCAAGAGTTGGGAGCTCCCTACGGTCACCAGTCTCCTTTCTCCCTCAGGTCTGGGGTCTTGGCGGCTCTAATTAAGGCTCAGTCTTTGCTCCAGCAGCGGCAGCCAGGTTGGTGTCTACAGGTGTTTGATGCCTACCGTCCCCTGGCGGTACAGCTATTTATGGTGGAGCACACCTTTCAGGCTCTTGTGCGGGACCGTCGGCTCCAACCAGAAACCCTTTCCCCTCCTCAGTACCAGCAGATGATGGCGGAGGTAGAACAATTTTGGGCAACTCCCAGCGATTGCCCAGAAACTCCCCCACCCCACAGCACGGGTGCGGCCATTGACTTGACCCTGGTGGATGCCAGGGGACAACCTGTGGCGATGGGATCTCCTATTGATGAAATTTCTCCCCAATCGTTCCCCGATTACTATAGCCAGACTAACCATCCTCAGGCTGAGGTTTTTAACTATCACCGACAACTGCTTCACCAGGTTATGGTTACCGCTGGCTTTCGTCGCCATCCCCAGGAGTGGTGGCATTTCTCTTTGGGGGACCAAATGTGGACCTGGCTGGTCAGCCTGGATAGCGATGGCCCAGCGGGAGTGGCCCGATACGGCAGGGTAGAAACCTGACCCCTTCACTCCTCTGGTCGAGGGGATTGCCAGGGGGCAAACCAGGGCAATAGGGCTAGACCCGGTAGGGCGGCTAGTAGGGTAAGGGCAAAAAATAGGGGCCAACCCTGGTGGCTACTGCCGGCCAGATAGGGCCAGTTCTGAAACTGGGGACTGGTTTGCACTAATTCTTTGAGCCACTGGGCCAATTCTCCGCTCATAGGCCCAGCCGCCAGATCACGCCCCACCGCCATCAAGCTGGACAAGAGGGCATATTGGGTGGCCGAAAAGGTGGGATTACAGAGACTCATGAGAAAGCCAACGAAGCCAGCTGTACCCAGGCCAGCACAGAAGTTCTCGATGTTAATCGCCAGTAGCAGGGTTAGGTAATTCTTCCCGACAATAGCCAGTATTAAGTACCCCAGGTTGCTCAGGGCTTGCAGTCCGCCAAAGATCCATAGCGATCGATGAATACCGAGCTGACTGACCAATGATCCCCCCACTAGAGTACCCACAATCGTGGCTACCAGGCCAAGACCCTGACGAATTGTGCCAATGTCGGTATCACTAAACCCCAAACCCTGATCACCTAAAAAGGGTATGGCCATCTTGGCAGCCAGGTAATCTCCCAACTTATAGAGCAGAATAAACAACAAGACCGATAGAGCTCGTCTCGTCCCTAAACGGTTGAAAAACTCTACGAAGGGTAAAATAACGGCCTGACGTAATGACTCGGGTGGCACCACGGTCTGGGTTGGCTCTGGAGCCCAAATCGAGGCCAGCAAACCGGTCACCAGTAAACCAGCCATCAGCATGTAGACCCCAGGCCAGCCGATCTGATCGGCGAGAATGAAGCTGACAGCCCCGGTAACCAGAATAGCAATGCGAAAGCCAAGAACAAAAATGGCGGCTCCGGCTCCAACTTCCCGAGTTTCTAAAACATCGGTACGGTAGGCATCGATGGCAATATCTTGGGTAGCACTTAGAAAGGTAACCGCCAGGGCGGTAAAGGCCAGCAGCTTAAACCATAGCGTTGCATCTTGATTAAGGACTCTACCGGGCAGGAAATGGCCCATTTGCAAAGCCAATAGCAGAACTCCTAGAATTAGGCCTAACTGAGCCAGGGCGATCCAACCCCGCCGGCGACCTAAGGCAGGGGGCATAAATCGGTCTAATAAGGGTGACCAGAGGAACTTAAAGGAGTAAGGAAACCCAATTAGACTAAACCAACCGATGGTTTTAAGGTCAATTTGGGTTTTGGTCATCCATCCTCGAAAGGCGTCATCCATTAAGGCATAGGGGAGACCTGAGCTAAACCCCAACACCATAAGGGCAGCAATCTTTCGACTTTGGAAAACCCTGATCAGAGGCTGAAGTTGCTTCACAGTATTATTGACAATGGATGATTGAGAAGAGTCGCAATGATGTTAGTTTGGCTTAGCCGACACCACACCCTTCAGCCCCTAGGGCTTAGGAGAGTTGGTCCAAACAACAGGGCGCTGATTAATATATTTGTATCCACTCTGTTCTTCGATTAAATCCCCTGTTTGGGCTGGATCAAAGTAACGACTGAAGTCTAGCTTGAGTTGGAGGTTCGAGGCTTGAGCCGCATTCACAGCACCCTTCACATCTTTGAGATGGTGGACCTGACTGTAAATATAGGGGACGAGCTGGCCCAAACTACTAAGGCTGACCAGGACTAGAAGACCGTTAACACCCAGGCGAGCTGCTACCTCCAGGAGGGGTGTTAACTTTGTCAGTTGGAGATCGGTCCTGCCCTGACCGACACGGCGCGATTGAGGGTGAGCATTAGTCTCTGGTTTTAAGGCTCGCCGAGATAGGGAAGTCATGATACAGATCTCCGGTCAGTAGGGGTGGGAACAGTTTGGGCCCAGACTGTGAGCCGGGACCGTGAATTGGGGCTAATTATGACTGAAAATGGTCAGATTGTTACAGCTATTTATAGAATATTAGGAGTTTTTACGGTCAAGTCTGATTACTTTTAGTCAGGTCAGGTCAGTATTATCTAAGATATTCCAAGCTTAATTCAGGGCATAATAATTTCACATTCCTTGCATTACCTGTGCAAGTGCCTACTATTGGCTACTTTTTCCATGGCTCGACGCTTCTTCATTGGTGATATTCACGGTCATTACGACGGACTGCAAAGGCTTTGGGAGATTATGGACCCAGGCTCTGATGACCGGGTTTATGCTGTCGGTGACCTGATTGATCGAGGCCCCCAGAGTTCCGATGTGGTTAATTTTGTCAGGCGCCATACCCACGGCTGTGTACGCGGTAATCATGAACAACTGATTTTGGATGCTTTTGCCGGTGGACAAATTAATCTACCTAGTTTGCAGGGGTGGATTTATAGTGGTGGTCAGGCTACCTTAACTAGCTATATTAATTGTCCAGATGTTCTAGAAGATCATCTGGTGTGGTTAAGTCAACTACCCCTCTACATTGATTTGGGTGATCTCTGGTTGGTTCATGCAGGGGTTAATCCAGCTTTGCCCCTAGCCGTTCAAAGTAGCTATGAACTATGTTGGATTCGGGATACTTTTCATAGTAGTGCGACCCCTTTTTTTCGGATAAGCTGATTATTACTGGTCATACTATTACCTTTACCTTCCCAACCGTAAACCCTGGTCAGCTTGTGGCTGGTTGCGGCTGGCTGGACATTGACACAGGGGTTTACCATCCTCGCAGTGGTTGGCTAACTGCTCTGGATTGGGATAACCAGATGGTTTATCAGGTGAATGTGTTTGAACCTTTAGAGAGAATTTTGCCTCTTACAGAAGCGATGATTAAGTTAGATCCAGCCTTGCTAAAGCGGGGTCGCCGGGGCTTTTCTACCCGGTCTTAGAGGTTGCTTGAAGAGCTAAAGAAGCTTGCAAGCTATACCTATGGCTAGAGTCTGATCTAATCACCTCTGGGTTATCGACGGCCTTAGCCAGCACAGCTACGGGGGTTGGCTATTCAGAATAGTCTGGCAGATCAAATAAAACTGTGGTCATGTAGCGATCGGCCCAACTTTCACCAAAGGCTTTCTCCAGAACCCGCCGGGTTTTATCATTTTGTTGCTGTTGGCTACAGTAGCGGCGTTGGCCAGCTATTACCGCCGGTATGGTATCGGCAGTGGGGGGCATAGTCTGAGCCTGCTTGACAGTGGATGCGGAGATAGTTGGTAATTAGCTGCACAAACCTGGATTCTTCTTCAGCTTGAGTAGGCCGGATAAATCGACAATGGGGGAAAATATGGTCCCCCAGGCTGGTAGGTCCCGTTCTTCGGTAAAAATAGCAGCGGGTAAGGCTGCGATCGCCTGTTCGTACTCGGTGGACAGGCTCCCCAACACCGGAGATAAATCAACGATGGCTGCACTAATTTGCCCTCGTCCCCCTACCAGGTCGCAACCAAACATGGGCAGGGCATAGTCTGGTCGGGGAAACATGACGCAGTGTAGAATATCCAGGTTTTGCCCTACCCGGGCTAGCTCCAAGTGTAGTTTACGAAATTGAGGAGTTTGATAGCATTTATTTTCGATGGTTAATCGTTCTCCCTCTAGACGACCCTCTACATAGCCCAGATCCTCTGGCAGGGCATAATCCCTTAGATTTAGATGGGTTTGCCAGAGGGTTTCAATCTGGTTAGCCAAATCTCGAATCATCGGGTGCTGCTGATCACGGATAGAGAGGGAAGGGGAGGGGGTCATAGAAGCTGGCTTTTAAATCAATAAGACTTATATCCTATTTAAGCCTTCCGTTGACCTAATAGTTATAGAGTTAATAATCAGGATTGTTTGCTCTTTGCTCCGCTGTTCTCTTCAATCATCCAGGCCAGTGAAACCAACGGATTGGATTAATCTTGCCCTGATTGCCATGGTGTTGGTCATTCTGTGGCAATTTCGCCAAATTGTTCTATTAATTTTCGCAGCTGTAGTTTTGACGACGGTCCTTAATAGTTTGATTCGCAAATTTGTGCAGCTGTATGGTTGGCGGCGTAGTCGAGCCATGCTAGTGACCATAGGGTTGATTTTATTAGGGATTTTTTTATTTCTATGGTTGGTCTTGCCCCTTTTTGTGAGTCAGTTTCACGAACTTATCCAACTTTTACCCAGGGGTTTTGCCAAACTGGTTCAATGGTTTGATCTGGTGCGATCTAACCCGCCAGGCTGGTTTCCCGATCCGGAACTTACCTTTATTCCAGGGTTAGGGGAAATATTGCGGGAGATGGCTACGATTGGTAGTCGAGTGTTTGGTAATTTCCTAACCTTCTTTTCTAGTTTTGTAGTGATTGTGCTGCAGGGCTTACTGCTGATCGTGCTGACGATGATGATGCTAAGTGATCCTGCTGCCTATCGCCGCTTACTGTTGCGCCTGTTTCCCTCCAGTTATCGGCGGCGAGCTGATGAAATTTTGACAAAATGTGAAGTAGCCCTATTGTCCTGGCTGGGGGGGTAGCCTTTAGTTCCCTGTTCGTAGCCAGCTTGAGTTTTATCGGTCTATCCATTCTGGGAGTTCCCTACGCCTTTGCCCATGCGGTACTGGCGGGTTTGTTAAATTTCATTCCCAATTTAGGACCTACCCTCAGTGCCGCTTCCCCAACCTTTGTTGCGTTCCTTCAGTCCCCTGGCAAAGCTGCTGTAGTAGTTGTGCTCTATATTTTGATTCAAAATTTGGAAAGCTACTGGTTTACTCCAATGGCCATGCACAAACAGGTTTCTTTGCTGCCAGCCGCCACCTTGATTGCTCAGATTTTTTTTGCCACCTTTCTAGGACCATTGGGTTTAATTCTGGCTCTGCCTATGGCTGTGATCAGCAAGACCTGGATTGAGGAGGCCTGGATTAAGGATGTCCTAGAATATAATAGCGATCGCTCCCCAGGGGAATGACCCCATCTGGCTAGGATTGCTGGGGAGTCTCCTGGCCTTGCCCCCGATAATTTAACTCTGGCCCGGAGCAATTAAATGATAACGTCAAATTATTTTCTACGGCTGTAGTAGGAATTTTTGATGACTTAGCGGTGAGCACTATGGCTGATTTAAGACAGTAGCGCCATGGCAATCGCCTATCCCGCTATCTGGGCTGGAGCCATAGTTTCTATGGGAAAACCCACTGCTCGCCAGGCGGCAACTCCCCCCGTAGCACCGAAACCCGAGTATAACCGGCTGCCCGCAGTTGGACCGCTGCGCTTTCAGCCTCTTTATCGCTATGACCATACAGGTAAAGATCTCGATTCGCTTCAAAACAGCGCTCTACGGTTTCCAGTAAAAGTTCTCCGGGGATAGAAATGGCTCCCATCACATGGCTGGCGTTGAACTCGTAGCGATCGCGAATATCCACAATGGTGAGAGCTGGCTCGCCCCAATCAAGCCGCTGCTTGAGGTCATAGACCCGAGAGAGGGGGCGCAGGGGAACTGCCTTGTAAAACCAACGAAGCCAGCGGTTCATAACAAGAGTTTTAAAGGGTAACTCTGGCAATGTAACAAGTTTGGCCTATTTATGCAAACTTTTATTTAGAAATCTGAACATATTGGTAAAGAAATGGGTTTGAGTCCGCATCTGAAAGCCTGATGATCTAGCCCTGGCTGGAAGACCGACAATGGGGCAAAACACCTGAGTTGTGCCTAACTTGCGCCGGTCTCCCAGGCTCTAGAGGTAGGCAGCCCTAACGGGCGGCAGCAATGCACTGGTCTACCAGCCCTTTAACCCGATCAACATTTTGCCAGCCCAGGATTTGAGTTACCTTCTTTTCTAAGGTTTTATAGGAACGAAAGAACTCAGCTATTTCATCTAGCCGGTGGGGGGCCACGTCATCCAGAGACCTGACCTTGGCATAACGAGGGTCGGCTGTGGGAACGCAGAGAATTTTTTCGTCCCGATCACCACCATCAATCATTTCCAGCATGCCAATGGGGCGAGCTGCAATTACACAACCTGGAAAGGTGGGCTCGTCCATGATCACCATGCCATCCAGGGGATCGCCGTCGTCGGCCAGGGTATTGGGGACAAAGCCGTAGTCACAGGGATAATGAACCGAGGAAAACAGCACCCGATCCAGGATGAAGGCATTCAGGTCCTTGTCAAATTCGTACTTATTCTTACTACCGGCGGGGATTTCAATTAAAACATTGATTAATCCGGGTTCAGGTTGGGCTGGAATGCGGGATAGGTCTACCATGCTACTTCAAAGGATAAAGGAATAAAAATGTTCGCCAGGGGCCTAAGGAAAGCTTCAGGCTCAACCCTTAACATAGAGTTGAGGGGACTCTTCAAGGCCGGACCATCAATCAGTTGCTCTGGGGTAGTCAGACATCAACCAGGAAAACCTGGATGGGTATTGTGGCCCCGACTTTGTATTCTAGGGGGTCAGGGTAGTCTTCTACCAGAGCTATAAACTGACAGTTAACCAATCACCTTTACCTCGCCAGTATCCAGGTTGTAGTACCCCCCGACTAACTTCAGCTGGCCCTGCTCAACCAGGCTGGCAAGGACTGGGGAAATCGCCAGTTTTCTGACTTGCCGTTGTACATTCATTTTGATCGCGTTATCCAGGCGATCGCCTGGTTGATTCTTGGCGTCCTCTACAGCTGGTTTAATCGCTTCAACCAGCTCATCCATGAGGCCAGGTAAATCCCCACCGCCCAGGGCCGCCTTAACTGCTCCACAGCGACTGTGACCTAAGACCATTAATACCCTGGCACCCAGAATCAGGGCCCCAAACTCCTGGCTGGCAATTCCCTGGGGGGTGGCTAGATTACCCGCCCCTCTCACCACAAATAGATCTCCAATACCCTGATCAAAGATTATTTCCGGAGTAACCCGGGAGTCGGCGCAGCTCAGAATTGCCGCAAAGGGCTTTTGGTCCTGAGCCACCTCTTTAAACGACTAAAGTCTTGATGGGGGTTTTGGCGTTGGCGTTGAACAAAGCGCTGGTTGCCATCTAACAGTTTTTGCAGAGCCTGGTTAGGGGTGAGGTCAGTGCCCCTTGCAGGTAGTTCAGCCGCAATGGCTGAATTACCCCCTGGAACCATGAGTGGCAAGGGAAAAGAACCCAACCAACCGCTCAGGGTACTGACTCCCATTAATCTAGTACCAGCTTTTAAGAGCGTGCGCCGGGAAATGGGTAATGGTTTGGATTGATTTACCATAGGCTAGGGATGCGGTTCATAGTTGGTCAAAACTACCCAAACTCGATAGTTTTGAGGGTATCGGTAAGGCCGCCCCTGGTCAGGGTTTGCCCCTACCTAGAGCTTTTCAACGGTCATGGTAATCACGGTTTCCAGGCTATCCCCAGGGGCGATGGTAAGTAGGTGGGCACCCGTGTTAAGGGCATTGCGGGGCCCAGTCCAGGGTTCCAAACAATAGAAATCCTTGCCTTTGACTGCCCAAAACACCAGGGTGGAGTAGTGATGATCAAACTCCAACTTGAGGCGCAGCTGACGAGTCCGATCGCTAACGGTGGCCGATCTCCCGGTCAGGTTAATAAAGGCAAAGTCAATCTCTTCCTGGTCAAAGTCAAAATTCCCATCAAAATTATGTATTCTCGGCTCTCCCTTCACCTGGTACTGGGTCGAGGGCAGATCAATGGCCAGCTGAGATTTGTCATCCACCCGAAAGTAGGGATGGATGCCGGTAGAGAAAGGCATGGGTTGGGAAGATTGATTGCTATGGCGCTGCCGTAGCTCTAGGCTGGAACCCTTGAGGGTGTAGGTGTAGTCCAGGGTAAAGTCGAAGGGATAGACCGCACGAGTACTGGCGTCGCTGGTCAGGGTAACCGTCAGGCTGGCCCTATCCCCGCCGGATTGGTGGGTGACAGTCCAAGGCAGGCTGCGGCCAAAACCATGCTGAGGTAGGCAATAGGGTTGTCCCTGAACAGTATAGGTGTCGTTAACCAAATTACCGCAGATGGGAAAAAGTAAGGGAATGCCGCCCCGTACCGATAGGTTTGGGTCTTTAAACCGCTCCCCGTCCAGATAAAAAATTTCTTCCCCCTGTACTTGCCAATGGGTAACAATGCCACCCCGTTCAGGTACGACTCTGACCTCGGCTTGATCCTTTTCATCCAACAGGCGGTAGGTTTTATACTGACTATCTTCAAGGACAACGGTTGCCATGGCTGCTAGGGTTAAAACAACTCCCTTCAGCTTGCCATAGAACGGCGATCTTAATGGTCAAAAATACCGGTGTACTGGAGTAAATCCAGGTTAACCAGGGTAGGAAGGGCGTTAAAGCAGGCCTGGGCCAGTTGACTACGACCTTCTCGCTCCAGCATAGCTGCCAGAGTAGACTGGATGCCAGGGAGATAGCGCACATCGTTGGCGGCGTACTGCAATTGTTCTTCAGAAAGTTGCATGGCATTGCCCCAGTCGGAGCTCTGGGCAGTCTTATCCAGCTCAATACCTGTCAGTTCCTTAACCACGTCCTTCAGGCCATGCCTGGAACTATAGGTGCGAGCTAGTTTACTGGCGATTTTAGTGCAAAATACCGGGACTACTTGAATACCCAGGTGGTGGCGCAGGGTAGCCAGATCAAAGCGAGCGAAGTGAAATACCTTAAGGCTATGGGGGGACTCCAGCAATTCCTGCAGGTGGGGGGCCTGGCTTTGACCGGCCTGAATGCGGACCACGGCCACATTCCCCTCTGGGTCCGCCAATTGTACCAAACATAGGCGATCGCGGTGGGGCAGCAGGCCCATGGTTTCGGTGTCGCAGGCGATCACCCTGGCCCGCCGGTAGTAGTCTAAAAGATCAGCGGAAAGGTCGCGATCGCAAATCTGAAAAGTATCGGTCATGGTTATCATCTTCCCTGTTGAGCTAGGGGGCCGAGGGGCAAAGGTCGGCCAGGTCACAGCCACTGCAATTAGGGTTACGGGCCATGCACACGGCCCGACCATGGTAAATCAGGCGAATTGACCAATTTTCCCAGTCAGGCTGGGGTAAGAGTTTGATCAAATCCTGTTCAATTTTACCCGGATCATGGTGTTGGGTTAGCCCTAACCGCTGACTCAGGCGTTTTACGTGGGTGTCTACCGTTACCCCAGCGTTAATCCCGTAACCATGGGCCAGAACCACATTGGCGGTTTTACGAGCGACCCCTGGCAGGGTTAGCAGCGCCGCCATGGTTTGAGGCACCTGGCCCTGGAAATCGGTCACAATTTTTTGGCAGGCTCCCCGAATATTTTTTGCCTTGTTACGGTAGAAACCAGTGGATTTCACCAACTTTTCCAGCTCACCCAGGTCAGCTTCAGCAAAACCATAGACATTGGGATAGGCCTGAAATAGGGCCGGAGTTACCTGGTTTACCCGCTCATCGGTACACTGGGCCGAGAGGATGGTAGCCACCAGTAACTCTAGCGTATTGCTGTAGTTCAGGGAGCAGGTGGCGTCGGGATAAAGGCGTTTTAGCCGGGTTAGAACTTCCAGGGCTCGTTTGGGCTTAGAAAGCCGTTGCCGCGCCATTAGGGGCGCAAGCGTTGAAAGATTTCCAGTTGACTGGTGTCCCGCACAATTAGAAACACCCCCAGTCCTAGTAACAGTACTAGACCGGTTTGCATGACATTTTCCTGAAATCGTTCCGGCAGAGGGCGACCGCGTAGAGCTTCTACCAATAAAAAAGCCAATTGACCTCCGTCCAGGGCCGGTAGAGGCAGAATATTAATGATGGCCAGATTAATACTGATGATGGCGGTAAAGGGAAATAGCATAGCCAGGCTGGACTGGGCTAAGCCCGCCCCCTGCTCCACAATTTTGACAGGGCCCGCCACCTGACTGGCCATCTCCTTGAAGTTAGTGGCTAGCATCAAAAAGCCCCGCAGGGTTCGCATCACCATTTCCTGAAACTCTTGAGCCGCCAGGCTAAAAACTTCCAGAATATGGCGAGGGCGTCGGTAGCCAAAATTGCCATTGGGCTGAAGCTGTACCCCAATCACGGCCTTACCCTCAGCCCCCACCTCGGGGGTAACTGTTAGGTTTAGTTGTCGATTGCCCCGTTGCACGGTAATCTGCACGGGTCGATTGGGGTTGTCTTTGATTACCTGGACAAAATCTGGAATGGCGTTTTGGCCGGTGCCCAGGGTTTGGCCGTTGACGGCGGTGAGCAAATCGCCAGCCCGCATACCAGCTCGGGCGGCGGGGAAGTCTCTGTAATAATCTGGGGTACTAGAATACCCGGTTGGGGATTGAAGGTTTCAGGAATGCCCACAGTGGCAAACTGGACCACAAAAACCAGGTAGGCGAAAATCAGATTGGCAATCACTCCGGCACTGATCACAATCGCCCGGTCGAGAATGGGACGATTCTTCAACAGGTTTGGATCGTCAGAGGGAATGGAACTATCGGGATCATCATCGGGAAAACCAACAAATCCCCCTAGGGGAATGGCCCGCAACGAATACTCGGTTTCCCGTCCCTGATATTTCCATAGCACCGGGCCGAAGCCGAGGGCGAAACGATTGACGTGAATGCCCTGCCAGCGGGCGGCAAGAAAGTGACCCGCTTCATGAACGGCTACCAGTAAAGCAATGACTGCGATCGCAGCAATAACCGACATAAACCAACCTGATCGTAACAATAGTTTTCTTATTCTAACGCCCTCGACCTTTTCCCGGTGAGTTGCCAGGCTCTGTCCTTGTGGGTAGCCAGCTATCAGAACAATGCCCCCAACGGTCACCTTTTTTTCGGTGGCGGCAACTGTGAATGAGTGTCAGAAGTGACTGGGTTATATCCCTGGAGTTGCCTTTAAACCGCCACTGGGAGGGCCGCCCTTGCTGGTGAACTGGCGGTGACGGGAGCGCTGAGGGCCTCTTCTAGGGGAGCGCATCCCAACCGTTCTTCTAAAATATCCATGACCTCTCGGCCAAAATCATTGGGGTTACGCTGCCAGGCAGTCAGACAAACCTCACCAAAAAAAGAACCCAGGGGCTCGGGGTTCCAAAGTAATTTCTTCGAAACCCAGGGTAAATGGATATCTAAGGGATTGTAGTCAGGTTTGAGTAGATTGTGGTCAAAGGCATACTGTTCTAAATGGGTGTGGGGCTGCAACCCAATGAAGAAGATGGCAGGCTCAACCTTATCCCGGCCAAAAACAGCCTCCAGAGCACGGTGGTAGGCAATGGTTTGGCGAATGGTCTCAGGCCGTTCGTCAATCACATTAAAGGAATAATTGACAGAAACCAGGTCATTAAATCCAGCGGCCTTCAGGTCCTTACAATTCTGTAGCACCGTCCGTAGGTTGTAGCCCATGCGCATTTTCCGCACCAACTCTTGGGAACCACTGGTGATGCCAATCTCAAAATAGTTCATGCCAGTGGCGACCATTAGGCGGCAGAGTGCTGGGGTCAGATTATCGGCACGAATGTAAGCGGCCCAATGAATATCGTCCATGCCAGCAGCCAGAATCTTCTCCAGGAGTTCCTCGGCATCGGCAATAAACCGCCGGGCGGGAATAAACTGGGCATCGGTGAACCAGAAGTTGCGGACACCACGATCATAAAGTTGCCGCATTTCCGCCACCACTTCATCGGCGGGGTTTATCCGCACCTGTTTACCCTCCACCACGGTGTAGACGCAGTAACAGCAATTATGGGGACAACCCCGCTTGGTTTGCACCCCAATATAAAAGTCCTGGTCTTGCAAATAGTAGGAAAACTCGGGCCAGATAGTTTCGATATAGCTATAGTTGCAGGCGGTTTTCTCTAGCGGAATAGGTTCTTCGTGAATCAGGCGATCGCGGGGCTGGGTTTGCCCTGCTATGTAACAGCGTTGATCGGAAAAATCCTCCCGGCGCAGGAGTCGCTCCAGCAGAACTTCCCCTCCCCTACAGAAATAATGGTGCCTCCCGGCAGGCGACGGTTGAGTTGCTCATAGAACACGCTAACGGCTCCGCCCCCCACTACCAACCTGACCTGGGGAAAATGGCGGCAGGCCCGTTTAAACCCCCGTTTAATCAGCCCCTGGTTACGCCACAGCTCCGCCAGATAGGTGGTGGCCATGCGTAGCCCCCCCAGGGCTCCCCGTAGCTTCAGTAGGGGATTGTTAGCATAGAAAAATTCAAAGGCATTTTGCAGTGGGTTACCACCCCGCCCTCCCACTGGAGCAAAGATTTGAATATCTCGCCAGGAGAACACCAGCAGAGTGGGTTGAAACTCATCAATACACCGATCCAGGGCTACCCCGTAGTCCAAGGGCGGTACGGCACCTAAATCAAAAATACGTTGTTCTACCTGGGGAAAGAGTTTATGGACGTGGTCGGCCAGATACACAACCCCAATCGGGAAAATTGGGTTACAGGGGAGGCGCACGTAGAGCAGGCGATCGGTAACTACTGTCTGGAATGTCATGGCAATCTATCACTCTTGAAACCTGTCAGGACCAGGAGGTAAAACTCCAGCAGAAAAAATCCGATCGGAGTTAGGTGGTGAAATGGATTTCCGTCTCAATCAATCATGAGACCGTGTTTGCATATCTTTACAATAACACTGTCATCGGAACCCGGGCACTAAATTCATTTATAGAATCTCCCCCAGGCTCAGTCTGGGGAGATTCTGGCGAACTTGACTGCTCCGATTATGGTTTAGAGGTCTCGGATAGCAGTCCTAGTTCTCCCATGGGCTCTTTAACAAACCGCACATAGAGATGCTTGAAGGTGGATCGCACTACTCGCGGCATGCCAAAATCAATCGGCATCAGTTGGCCAGGAACTTGCCAATCAACAACAGCCAGTTCTTCGGGCCTGAGCAGAGGGAAGGCAATGTCATCCAGTTCAGGGCAGTAGCCTAACCGAATTGACTGGGCCACCGTTGGCACCTGCTGGGGATCTACCCCTACAATTTTTACCATGGCCCGATCCAGGGCAAAGACGTCAGCAGAGGCAGCCAAAACCCCCACAGTTCGGGGTTCGCCATTGCTGGGGCCATTACCTTCGTGGCCCACAATGCCATCCATAATGGTTAGGCTAGGGGCAATTATGCGGGCGGTTTCCACCAGCATGGCACCGAAGCGATCCACATCCTTGCCAGCTTCCATATGCCACCAAGCCTTCATTTTGCCAGGCACACAGCCAAACAGGTTCTTAACCCCAAGAGTAATGGTGAGCTGGATGTGGGATTTGAGCTTAGGCAGGTTAATCACCCCGTCAGCTTCCATGGCCTCCTTAGATAGCCGCAAGGAAGAAAAATCAGTATTAGAGGTGGGATAACGGTGGCTGTGCAGTTCTACAATCGGTAGATCGAGAGCTTGGGCCAGGGGTAAGAGGCCGTTAGCCTTAGCGACACCATAGGCGCTACCAAAGGCGGGGCTGTCTCCTAGAAAGGGTTTACCTCCTGCTGCTTTGACCAGACGGGCGACACAGTAAACTATTTCTGGACGGGTGGTGCATTCCTTGGTCGGTCGGGCCCCGGTGAGTAAATTGGGTTTGAGTAAAATTCGATCACCAGGCTTGACGAAGGCGGACATGCCTCCTAAGGGTTTCAACAAATGCACCAGCTTTTGCTCTAGTGCCTCAACCTGGTAAGAGTGGGCGCGGGTCAGACTAACGCTAGTAACCATGGGCTAAATTCTGGTGACTCGATGGATCAATCAACTGTAGGCAGCCTAACCCGAAACAGGCTTGAAAACCATATAGATAGAGATTGTTGCAAGGGTGGATAGGGAGCTAAAGCGATAGCTCCAGTTCAAGATGCTATCGCTTTAGCTAAGTCCATGGGCTATTGTCTAGCGGTAGTTCTGGCTTTGCACATCCCGTAACCGGGCCTCAGGGCGGGTGAACCGATCCATTTGGGCCTCAAAAAATTGACGATTGGCCAGGCGATGGCGGGGGTTGGGGTCATCCAGGGAGTAGAGGAGGGCGGTGCGCAGGGCCTGAATCACCGCTGAGGTAACGTTGTACATCGATCGCTGAAAGGTAATTCCCAGCTGGATCAAAATATCGTCCTCTCCCCGGCAGTGCTGGTGGTAGTAGTCCAGCAGGTAGGGGGGTAAAAAGTGCAGCATATCCTGCATCAGCAGCGTGGGGGGAATACCGGCGCTGCCCACGGGAAAGACATCGGCGTAGAGAATGCCGTAATGAAAGTCCTTTTGATCGTCGGGCACCTGACCGGCCTGGGCATTGTAGGACTTGGTGCCTCGGAAGGGAGCGGTGCGGTAGAACACTGCCTCCACGTAGGGCAGGGCCGCTTCGTAGAGCCAGGTAAAGCCCTCGGACTTGGGAATCAACTCAAAGCATTCGTCGCCAATGTAGACGTGGTGGTAGATGGGCCGGCCCGCCACGGCAAAGATGCCGTTGACCAAAAAGTCCATGGCATCGGGCACCCCCTTAAAGCCGCCCTCGTCGTAGATATCGGACATTTCAAAAAACACCGGTGCCATCACCTCCCAGAACAGCCCCAGGTTGGCGTAGTAGGAGAGTTCCCGACACTTTTCGTAGAACATCTCTGGGAATAACTTGTGCAGCCCCAGCATCAGGGGGTTGTGCTTAAAGTAGGCGCGGATGGCGCGATCGCAGTTTTGCCGGTAGGTGTCGGTGTAGAGGTAATCATTGAACCGCCCCCCCATCTCTAGGTGCCAGAGCATGGCCTGCATACAGGCTTCGGCAAACTCCATATTCACCCGGTCGTGCCAGAGGTGATGAAACAGCTTGGGCAGCTTCATCTTCAGCTCCCCCTTGGCCATAAACTCCAGCAGCTCGGGGTGGGCGCTGGCTTCTCCTCGCCAGATTCGCAGATCGGCGGTGTCACCGGCGTAGTGGTTGGGTAAATCCAGATATTCTTGGGGTAAAAAGTACTTGAAGGCGGGCAGGGGGTTAAGAAACACCCGCTCAGCGATGTAGAGCAGATCGCGCCAGTAAAAATCCATCGGTACGGCGTAGGCCTTATAGATACCAATGATCTGCATTAAATTTTCCGGCGTATCCGGCAGCATCGACCCCCCGCCTCCAGCCGGTGGATAACATCGGCGTGGGGGTGGGTGGAGGGGGGAATTGGGGTGGAGGTGAGGGTAGGCATGGCAGTATTAAAGGTGAGAATTTAAGGGGAAGGATTTGAGGTAGGGAGCGGGGAAGGACGGGGACCAGGTAGCTGGGCTGATGATCACTGATTTCTGTCCCCCGCTGGAGGGAGCATCTAATTTACACCACCTGGTACTAGATCATGGCCAAAAAACAGCGTATTCGGGCGATCGCCCTGTGTTTGCTCCGTCGAGACCAGCGAATTTTGGTCCATCAGGGCTACGACACCCTTAACCAGCGGTGGTTTGCCCGCCCCCTGGGGGAGGCATTGACTTTGGCGAAACCAGCCAGCAGGCGGTGGTGCGGGAGATTCAGGAGGAACTGGGAGCCGCCATTACCGCAGTTAAACTGCTGGCCACGGTGGAGTCGATCTTTGACTACGAGGGTAAACCAGGTCATGAGATTGTCTTTGTCTACGACGGCGAGTTTGTCGATCAATCCCTATATCAGCAGGAAACCTTAACAGTGGTGGAAGGTACACGACGGTTTCAGGCCCACTGGCGATCGCTGGAGGAATTAGCCATGGCGGGGGTGACCCTGGTGCCAGAGGCGATCACCAGTCTGATATAAGTCGCCATTTTCAAAGGGATGGGGCGGTGTTAGCCAGAGCGTAGGTGGAAATTTGATCGGGGCTAATCGGATCAGTAATTCCATCCATTATTCCCTGGGGCTGGCGGGGCAGGGGTAGGGCCGCAATCATAGCCGTTGCTGTGGGTTGCGCCCATTTCACCAACCAGTTAGGTTGAATGCCAAAAAAGATAATTAACACCGCCAGCATGTAGGCTGGCACCTTTTCTGATAAGGTCACTTGGGGAAAATAGGCGATGGCATTATCCAGTTTGCCAAAGCAAGTACGGTTCAGCAGAATCACAAAGTAGACCGCTGTCAAACCCGTACCGAACACCCCCAACAGGGTTTGTAGGGGGTAAGTGGCATAGCTACCCTGAAACACTAGAAACTCCGTAATAAAGCCTACCAGGCCCGGAATACCGGCACTGGCCATGCCCCCCAGCACCAGCAGGGCGCTGACCATGGGTAACCCCCGAATCGGGTTCATCAGACCGTTGAGCACATCCAGTTCGCGGGTACCCACCTTGGCTTCGATGATACCCACCAGATGGAACAAAATTGCCAAAATCAGGCCGTGGGAAACCATTTGAGTCACAGAGCCGGTCAAGGCCAGATCGGTCATGGCGGCCCCTCCCAATAGAACGTAACCCATATGGCCAATAGAGCTGTAGGCCACCATACGTTTGATATCCTTTTGGGCGATCGCCGTAATTGCCCCGTAAATCAAACTAATCGCTGCCCATACCGCCAGATAGGGAGAAATCTCAGCCCACATATCAGGAAACAACCCCAGACCGAAGCGAAACAGGCCATAGGTGCCCAATTTAGCCAGAACTCCTCCCAGCATCATGGCCACCGGGGTTGAGGCCGACACGTAGGTATCGGGTAACCAGGTATGAAAGGGTACCAGGGGAATCTTGATTCCAAAGGCTACCAACAATAACCCCAGCAGAATCAATTGCCAGCTAGCTGGCAAATTATGATTAAGTACTGCCTGGTAACTAAAGTCGGTAGCCCCACTGAGCCAGGTAATACCCAGGAAACTGGCCAGCATAAGAGCTCCCGAAAGGGCAGTATAAATCAAGAATTTAGTAGCGGCGTAGGTCTTTCTACCACCCCCCAGATGGCAATCAGCAGGTAAAGAGGAATCAGTTCAATTTCGTAAAGCAAAAAGAACAGCAGCAGATTTTGGGCCAGAAAGGCTCCGGCCACCCCAGCACTAACCAGCAGTAACAAACTGTAAAACAACCGAGGGCGGTTTGTATCACGGGAACTGCTTAAAACTGCAATCAGGGTAAGCAAACTATTTAAGGCCACCATTAATAATGCCAGGCCATCTAAACTGAGCTCGTAACTCAGGCCCAGTAACGGCAGCCAGGGCACAAACTCATGGAATTGGAATCCCCCCAGGGATAAGTCAAACTGGGTGAATAGCCAGAGGGTCCAGAGCAGCGCCAGACCTGAACTAAGGGTGGCACCAGTGCGGGCTTGGGAGCCAGAAAGAGAGCCTGGCCAGCAACCAATCACCAGAGCACCTAAAAGGGGAATGAGAATTAGGGAAGTGAGCATGGTTAGGAAACAAATGAATAAGTCAGCAAATGGGACAGTCAAGCTCCTTAAAGTTGCCTATCTTTGGGGACCAGACCTGAGGTCTAATCCACCTAAAAGGTTGTTTGAAAGCCAAAGAGAGTCTCAGGCTATACCTAGGGAGGAGGATAATCACCGCATGATTCAGCATTTTGGCGGTCTCCTGGCGGCGAACTAGACCTGGGACAATCCTCTTTAAACAACCTCTAAAGGAAAGCCCCCAGGTACTGCCAGGTCATGACTATAGCCAGCAGAGCTACTCCCAGGGCAATGGTTAGGACATAGAATTGCAAACGGCCCGTATTACCGTACTTGAGGGTTTCGCCGCTAAATAGGGAGGCGACCCCGACCAGGTTGACCAGGCCATCAACCACATAGCGGTCTAGCCAGTCTGTCGCTTTAGACAACAGATCAATAGCTAAAACAAAGGTATTGCGATAGATCTTGGGGTGTAAAAGTCATAGGCCAACAGGTTTTGCAGCGACTTCTGGACCAATTTAGCCGGGTTTTGTACTAATCGATTGATATAGAAAAGTGTGCCAATACCAGCCCCCAAAATACTGGACCAGGTCAATAGCAAGGCCATATCTTGATTAACTTCAGCCCAGACAGGCAATAAATTAAACTGAGCCATAACTAGGGGTAAATGGAGGGTAAATCCCGCTGTAACAGCCATAGGTACTACAATTAACCAGATTGGCTCGGGAGCCCGGGTGGTCATGGCCTGGGGCTTGCCAGCAAAAATCAGACCCATCAATCGGGCCAGGCTAAAGGCTGCTAACCAGTTCACCAGTATGACTATGGCCACCAGACCAACCTGATGACTTTGCCATAAACCTGAAACCAAGGAGAGCATTGCCCAAAAACCACCCAGGGGAGGCAGAGCCACCAGGCCAAAGGCACCAATTACCATGGCCAGACCGGTAATCGGCCGTCGACTAGCCAGCCCTCCCATTTGAGTTATGTCTTGGGTAATAATAGTAAAAACTATCGAGCCAGAACCCATCACCAGGGCGGCCATGGCCAAACCATAGGTAAGACCTAACAATAGTGCGGCCTGAGGTTGTTGAGTACCAATAGCGATAAACATCAACCCCATGTAGGCACTGCCTAGATAGGAAAGCACCCGCTTAATATCAACCTGGGCAGCAGAAATTAAGGTCGCCCCGATAGCTGTAACCGCCCCTACGGCGACAGCAAAGCTGAGGGCAGTAGAGGAAAGGGAAATGACCGGCTCCAGTTTGAACAGCACCCAAATGCCGGTGGTAATCACCACACTGTTCCGCAAAATCGTACTGGGAAGAGGTCCCTCCATGGCTTCATCCAGCCACAGGTGCAGTGGAAACTGGGCGCACTTGCTCATAGGACCAGCAATCAGAGCGATACCAATTAACGCCATCAGGGCCGGGTTCACCTCAGCGTTCTGAGCCCAGGCGGCCAACTCCCGAAAATCCCAGGTGTGAGCCAGGGGATAGATGGCCAGTACCCCCATGAGTAAGACCAGAATCTCCTATCCGTTTGGTTAAGAAAGCATCTCTAGCTCCGGTTACCACCAGGGACTGGTTATACCAAAAGCCCACCAGCAGATAGGTTCCCAGGGTCAAAATCTCCAGCAGCATGTAGTCGAATAGGAGGGAATTGCATAGGGCCAGGGCGCACATGCCACCTTCAAAAAGGGCCATCATGGCGAAAAACCGTCCCCATCCCCAATCCATTTCCATGTAACCCACGGCGTAAATCTGGGCTACCAGATTCAGACTGGTAATCAATACACAGGCCCCCAGGGTAATAGTCGAGGCCTCCAGGGGAATGGTGAGCTCCAACCCTGGTGCCTGCAGCCATGGGGTAAAGAAAAATTGGGGCGAGGATTTACCGGCAAAACCCACTAATGCCATCAGGCTGTGAATTAAAGCCAAAGCCGTCGTCAAAATATTGACATAACCGGCGGGACGGGGACCGGTAAGACGAGTGATGGTGGGTAACCAGGGAATGGTTAACAGGGCACCAAGCAAGGGATACAGGGGAATCAACCAGCTAGTTTGAGCCAGAATTGGGGTCATAGGGCAGGTCCTGGACAACACCGACAAATTGAATAAGGATGCACAGCCAAGGTAAATAGATAGGATTAGGGCCAAGAACCCTACAGTAGATTTCAGTTGAATAGGGGGGTAGGCAAGGAACTTAAGTCCCTTAATGGCAGCGTTAACTCTGCTCAGGTGTACCCGATCCCCTGGATGAATCCTATAGATTCAATTGATCATTTTCAATCCTTGGATAAACTTGATAGAGTTAAACCTATCTCTTTCCTTGAGTGTACCTGAGGCGGCACCCAAAGAAAAGGGCTCGATTGATTTAGACCAATTTATTTTTCAGTGGTAATTGATAATTTTCTATAATATGGCTCAAGTCAGAGGGTTTCTATTTGACCTATCAATCTCAGCTTCTGACGCCTATGGGGCCTGAAGTCGTCTAAATAGACCGGAGCAGAAGCGATTTGAAAAGGATTGCCCCAGGTCTAGCTCGCTACTAAGGGCCGCTAAAACACTGAATTTTGCGGTAATTATTCGACTCCCTGGGTATAGCCTGAAACTCTCTTTGGCTTTTCAAACAACCTTCTACAGAGACTTCTGGGGAAGGAACTGATTACCTAGGGCCGGGTCCTGGAGTTATAACCTTGGCAAAAAGACCGGGCCAAACCGACACTTGTCCTGGGGTTAGCTTAGAATAACGATAGACTATGTAAACAAACGTAACTTACAACGCCTTTGCCGGTTGTCCATGACTTCAGTGACTTCTCTTTTTGCGCCGGTTGAGACCGATCTTGACCTGCTAACTCAAAACCTAAAGGGGTTGGTAGGAACGCGGCATCCTATTCTCTCGGCCGCTGCCGAACACCTATTTGGGGCTGGGGGTAAGCGCCTTCGGCCAGCCATTGTTTTGCTGCTGGCGAAGGCAACCCTCCCTGGCCAGGAAATTTCCGCTAAACACAGGCGACTGGCGGAGATTACGGAAATGATTCACACCGCTAGTCTGGTTCACGATGATGTGGTTGATGAATCCAGTGTGCGTCGGGGGGTGCCAACGGTACATAGTAGTTTTGGTAATCGCATTGCGGTTCTGGCCGGGGACTTTCTGTTTGCCCAATCCTCCTGGTATCTAGCTAACCTGGACAACCTCAGGGTGGTAAAACTACTTTCCCAGGTGATTATGGATCTGGCTGAAGGGGAAATTCAACAGGGGCTTAACCGTTTTGACAGTAGTCTTTCTATGCAAGCCTATCTGGATAAAAGTTACTTTAAAACCGCCTCCCTAATTGCCAATAGTGCCAAGGCCACAGGGGTGTTAAGTAACCTGCCTGAGACTACGATTAGCCAGCTCTATGCCTATGGTCGCCATCTTGGCCTGGCTTTTCAGGTGGTGGACGATATTCTGGACTTTACTGGTTCTGATGAGATCTTAGGCAAACCAGCCTGTTCTGACCTTAAAAATGGTCATCTTACCGCTCCTGTTCTTTACGCCATGGCCGACCATCCTGTGCTGGCTACCTTAATTGATCGAGAGTTCTCCCAGGCTGGAGACTTTGATCAGGCTATTGATGTCATCCACCATAGTAACGGTATTGCTAGAGCCCGGGAACTGGCGGCCCAGCAGGCCCAGGCAGCGATCGCGGGTTTAGAGTGTTTACCCCCTTCCGAGGCTCAACAAGCTCTACGGGATATGGTCGATTATGTTTTAAGGCGGATATCCTAGGGCCATGGGTTCTGGTTATGGGTAGTGGCTGTGGGAATTCCTCAAGATCATGACTACACCGGTTATTTGCCTGGGCGAGTGCCTGATTGATCGGATTTTCCATCGCTACGATCCTCATCATCCCAGTACTCCCTTCTGGGTAGATTATCCAGGGGGGCTTCCGCCAACGTGGCGGTAGGGCTGGCTCGCCTAGGTACTGGAGTAAGGTTTATTGGTTGCTTGGGTGAGGATTGGTTGGGAGATGGGCTACTATCTACCCTGCAGTCTGCTGGAGTTGATTGCTTGGCTGTGCAGAGATCGAATTCCTGGCCCACCCGGGTGGTGCTGGTCCGTCGTGACCAGGGGGAGAAGGTTTTTTTGTGGGTTTCAGCCAGGCCGATCCCGCCGGTGTTGCCGATGCCCATCTGCAGCTTAAGGATCTGAGATCGGAATGGTTTGAAGGAGCTCAATACCTGGTAATGGGTACCCTAGGGTTGGCCTATGGCCCTGTCCGGGAGGCGATGGAGCAGGCCCTGGTCTGGGCTCAGCAGTATGGCCTGACTACGATAGTAGACGTAAACTGGCGGCCTGATTTCTGGCCTCAACCTGACCTAGCCCCTTCTATGATTAGGGATTGGTTGCATCGGGTGGATATTCTTAAAATGAGTCATGGTGAAGCGGAGTTACTCTTTCAGACTGCTGACCCAAAGCTAATCCTGAACCAGTTCCAGCGCCCCAGGCTGGTACTGGTAACCGCTGGAGCCAGGGGTTGTAGCTATGCCACCACCGCCCTGCAAGGTCATATTCCTGCTTTTCCAGTAGAGTGCGAAGATAGCACTGGAGCTGGAGACAGTTTTGTGGCCGGTTTTGTACACCAACTTTACCTGCAGGGATTAGAGCTGATTGACCGTGGCCACACCCTCAGGACAGCCCTGCGCTACGCCTGCGCCGCTGGGGCTCTCACCACTACCCAACCAGGAGCTATGGCGGCCCAGCCTGATGCTTCTACTCTGCAAGCCTTTTTGTATCTTTATCCTTCCCCTAGTCCCTGAGGATTCTGGCTATGGCTACAGAAATTGAGCGTAAGTTTCTACTGAAAGATGACTCCTGGCGATCTGGGGCAACGGGGTTGTTGATGCGCCAGGGCTATCTTCCCACTCGCGATCGGGTAACGGTACGGGTCAGGGTGGTAGGGGACCAGGCCTATTTGACCCTGA
This sequence comes from Nodosilinea sp. LVE1205-7, assembly GCA_041879365.1. Lineage (GTDB taxonomy): Bacteria > Cyanobacteriota > Cyanobacteriia > Phormidesmidales > Phormidesmidaceae > Nodosilinea. The sequence goes on from CP089923.1 coordinate 2,119,791, forward strand.
AGGGACCGGCCCAGGGATTGATGCGGCCTGAATTTGAGTATCCTATTCCTTTGTTGGATGGGGTAACTTTGCTGGAAACCCTCTGCCAGCGTCCCTTGATTGAAAAATATCGCTATTACCTACCCCAGGGAGAGGTGGTTTGGGAAGTGGACGAATTTTTAGGGGCTAACCAGGGCTTGGTTCTGGCCGAGTTAGAACTAACTACCGTTGACCAGGTGGTTGAGTTGCCCGCTTGGGTGGGTCAGGAAGTTACCGGCGACCCCCGTTACCTGAATGCTAATCTAGTTCACTATCCCTTTAATCTATGGTGACTTGCTGCCATACTGTCTACCTCGCCACTGCCTGGGACGCTGCCAAGCAGAGAGCCCAATCCGGACAACTGCTGCCACGTCGGCCAGAGGAGATAACCAGAAGGCCCACTGTCCTCTGGCGGCCGGAAATTCAAAGTCGTAGGCGGAGACGATCGCTACCTGCAAACCCAGCCGGATAGCTACTAACAGAATATTGGTAGCCAGCAGTAAATCTAGGGTCAAAGATGGTGCCTGACCTAGCCCCAACTTTAGAGCCATCAACGGCAGCAGTAAGAGCCAGGGTAAGCCCTGCACCAGAATCAGGAAAGCCAAATCTGCCCACAGTTCGGCCCTGGAAGTCGCATCTTTGAGATCAAGCGATCGCCCCCATTCCCGCCAGGTTTCCCCCATCCCTTCGTACATCCTCACCCGCAGCAGATGGCAACCATCCCAAAAACCCACCTTAGCCCCCTGAATAGCGGCATAGCGAGCCAGGGTGACATCATCACAAAAGGATGACTGGGCGACCTGGTATCCCCCTAGCTGTTCCAATAGGGTTCGCCTCACCATAAAACATTGCCCATTAGCCATGACTCGACTGGGGTTGTCTAGTCTACTTCCTGCCGCCCCAAATCGATAAACCAGAGTCATGAGCAAAGCTGGTTGTAACCAAAACTCTCCAGGGGTTTTGAGAATGAACTGAGGAGCCAGGGAAACCAGGTCATAGCCCTCGGCTACCATCGCCTGGGCCAGAGTGCTAGCCAGGGCTGGGTGAGGATAGGTATCAGCATCTATACCTAAAATCCACTGACTGGTTTCAGAACTGTGGCGAAATCCATAATCCAGAGCCCACGGCCGACCCACCCAGCCCTGGGGTAGGGGCTCATCGGTGAGCAGGTGAATCCGGCTATCGAGCCTTTGGTAGGCTTCAACCAATGCTTGAGTGCCATCGGTAGAGCGGCTATCAACAATTAAGATTTCCCGCAATTCGTAACTTTGGCGAGTGAGTCCCTGTAGACAAGGTTCCAATCGATTGGCTTCATTCAAGGTGGGCACAATTACAGAAACTGTACCTAACTGCTCTGGCAGGGCTATCTGGGGATGCAGGGCTGATCGACGCAAAGCACCGGGAAGCAGACGGACCAGTAGCACCATAACCATTGGTAGCTGCAAGGTTAGACATAGCAAACCCACAAAACTCAGCCAGGGAAACGCTAATAATGATTGCACCAATACTCTCCCGAAATCAGGCTATTTAAGCACCACACCGGCTTCGGGCAAAGAGCTCTCTAAGGCTGATAAAGATGGCTCAGGCGATAGCACTGATGCACTGGCAACGATGCTGGTTCGACGAGATAACCACCAACAAACTAGAGCAGGAACGGCTCCGGTGATCATCCCCATAGCGATGGGAATGTAAAAACCTGCCGCCAAACTCATCACCAGGGCAAAGGCAAAATTACCCAAATAGACCACTAAAGGGAGATTAAGGGACTGACCAGAGGATTCCGGCTTAACTTTGAGCAGACGCCAGATAGCAGTACCTACGGCCATAAACAAAAAACCCGTACCTAGCCAACCAGCAAAATTCTGATAGGGCATACCAAAAAAATCACCGGGTTGATGCCAGTACCAGAAGGGCAGGCTGGTTTGACTCATAGCCGGATCTAAAACAAAATCCCAAGAAGTTAACAACATCGAACCTAGGCCCAAAGCTGTAAGGGCATGTAGCCACGATTTAGAATCGCTGACCCCCAAGCCACTGCGGGCCAGAAGCAGGGAACATAGGCCCAGATAAAACCAGGATAGGGGAATGGTAAAGGGGACTAAGCCAGCAATTTTATAACCCAGACCGTTGAGATAGCTGTAATGACCAAAGGGAAAGCCCGTACTAGTCCCCAATAACTCGCTGGCCAGGGAAATAGCGATGGCAGTCAGGGCAAAACTGGCAACGCCCCTGGCCCCCAGGCTACGATAACCATAAAGACCAACAGCGGTGGCTCCCAACAGAATATAACCAACACCGCCGCCCGCCATGCTCCACTCAAACAATCGTGGGCCAGCCGGCAACAAACTTAAGATTTCAGGATGGGGCACCACCCATAATAGTCCTGCCAGGCCGAAGGCCATGGCAATTAAATGGCCGTACAAGCAAAAGCGTTCAATGGTCAAAAGGTATCTCATGGTAAATCCTAAATGCTGCTTGCAGGGGGCAAAAGCGAACCCAGAGCTCAACTTCAGTCAGTGGCTTAAATAACTTAACATCCCACCCAGAAATCTCCCACCAGGAAGCGCTGATTTAGCCTTTTAGGTGCCCCGCTAGCTGAGCAAGTCCTGAACTTAACTCAGCATTTGGCTGGTTAGCTTGCTAATGACATCCTGCCTTAAATCATAAGTTTTGTAAACAAGCTGGGTGATCATAGCAGCAATTCTCATTTTGGCAAAAAGCTATCCAACGGCCAGGAATAGGGGTATGGTAATGCCATCTGAGAGAGCTAAGAGAGCCAGAGCTGTTGAAAAAGGCAGGTTTGTTTAACAGGCTAGTGGACTCGTTTCGCCAGCGTTTGTCGTCGCTACCGGACAAACGCAAGGGCAAGAATAGCCGCTACGGGATGGAAGATGCGGCGTTGAGCGCCTTTGGTGTGTTTTTCACCCAAACGCCGTCTTTTCTGGCCTATCAGCGGAAGATGGCGGACAGTAAGGGGAAAAGCAATGCCCAAAGCCTGTTTGGGGTTCATCAGATACCCAGTGACAACCACATCCGAGATTTATTGGATGGGGTTTCCCCTGAGCAGGTGTTTCCCATGTTCGAGGAAATCTTGCAGGGGTTAGAGGAGCAGGGACAGTTGAACAGCTTTCGGTGCTTAGGAGACCGGCTGTTGGTGGCCTTAGATGGAACCGAATACTTTAGTTCGACCCAAATTCACTGTTGCCAGTGCTCAACGCGCACCCTGAAGTCAGGGAAGATTCATTACTTCCATAGCGTCGTGACGCCGGTGATCGTTTGTCCGGGCAAGAGTCAGGTGATTCCGTTAGTGCCTGAATTTATTCGACCGCAAGATGGTCATGAAAAACAAGACTGCGAGAATGCCGCCGCCAAAGCGGTGGTTGAGCCAGCATGGAGAGCGACTTAGGGGGCTGCGAGTGACGGTCCTAGGCGATGATCTCTATTGCCACCAACCCTTGTGTCAGCAGCTGTTAGACCAAGAGGTGGACTTCATCCTGGTCTGTCGAGAGGACTCCCACACCACCCTCTATGACCACCTGCAGGGGATGGCTTTACCCACGGTCACGACCCAACGCTGGACCGGCAAAGTAAACGAAACCTGGACCTATCGCTATCTCAATGGGGTGCCCTTACGGGATGGAGCCGATGCTTTGTTGGTCAATTGGTGCGAATTAACGGTCAGCCGCCCCAATGGTCAGGTGACCTACCACAATGCTTTTGCCACCAGTCATCGCATCAGCGATGACACCGTCGCTGAGATTGTTCGAGCCGGACGGGCCCGATGGAAGGTTGAGAATGAAAACAACAACACCCTCAAGACCAAGGGCTACAATCTGGAGCACAATTTCGGCCATGGCCAGCAGCATTTGGCCTCCTTCCTGGCCACCCTTAACATCCTGTCCTTGTTGTTCCACACCGCCCTGGAGCGGCTTGACCAGAAGTATGCTGTGCTGAGGGCCCACCTCCCCACTCGAAAAACCTTCTTTGATGATCTGCGGGCCTTAACTCGGTACCTGTATTTCGACAGTTGGGATCATCTGCTTACCTTCATGCTCGAGGGGCTAGAGCTAGAAATCCCTCCCAATAGCAGCTGATTCTTTAAAATGAGAATTGCTGGTGATCATAGTTGTGTTGTTGGCTTCCCTCGATAGGGGGTGATTCCGTCAAAATGCTAAAATTAATTTGATGAGCTGTTTAAAGAGGGTTGTCCTGGGTATAGTTGGTCCCTAGGGGGCCGCTAAGATACTGGATTCCGCTGCGGAGATGATCCTCATCCACCGATATGGTTTAAGCCCGCTTTGGCTTTTCGATCAGCCTCTAAGCTCCAACTCCCTAACTTGGCTTGGTGCTGTGGCCCCGCCTAATGGGCCAAAATTTTGAGATTAATGGGATTGGCTACAGAAATGGCTAGTTAAACTGTCTATATTCACTATAGAGCTGTCATAGGCCAGATCTATGGCTATGGAAACCACAGAAAATTGAGAAAACCGGTTAAAGTAAAGGTAGCTCTGGGATATTAACCAACTGGCCTATGGCGCGTGCAATCACAACTAGCCCAACGTTAACGGTGCGTCCCTTACAGTATCGTGATCTAGATGAGCTGAAACAATGGTGCATCGAAGATTTAAATACGGGCTCTAACCAGGCAGCTTCGCCAGAGATCGTCACCTGGTTGGATTATCAGTATCGCTGGTATGCCTTTCTTAAGGTCCGCAAGTGGTTTCCTCGCCCCTGCCCCAGGGACCCTTGGTTTTTGTTGCAGAGTGCCAAAACCTCGTGGTGGGTTTTATTCAGGTTGCTCCCTTTAATCGCACTCGTAGTACCTGGCAGGTGGAGCAAATCGTAGTCAATCAGACTATGGCTTCAAAGGTACTGAGTAATAGTTTTATTGATGTGGGTTCAAAGTTATTGCGTTATTGCTTCGAAGCCGTCTGGGAAGCAAGAAACTGGATCCTGGAAGTTAATGTACAGGATAAATCCGCCCTCGGTCTTTATCGTTTTAATGGGTTTCAACCCCTGGCCCAGGCTACTTACTGGTCCCTTAGTGCCGATCAAATTGCTAATTTGGCTGAGCGGGATCCAGACCTTCCTAATTTGCTGCCCATCAGCAATGCCGACGCCCAGCTGTTGTACCAGTTGAACACCGCTGCTATGCCCCCCCAAGTGCGGCAGGTTTTTGATCAGCAGATTCAAGATTTTCAGGTGAATCTGGTGGGAACATTCTCAGCCACTCTGGATCGCCTGATCCATCGGTTGGAAACCGTCAGTACCTACGTGTTTGAGCAGCAGCGCAAGGCTGCCATTGGTCAATTTAAATTAACCATCGCCCGGGATGGGCGTCAGCCCCATCGGGTTGAGCTGACTGTTCACCCAGCCTATACCTGGCTTTATCCTGAGTTGATTGTGCAAATGGCGAAGATCTTGCAGCCCTTTCCGTCCCAGGCTTTGCACCTAGTTTCCTTTGACTACCAGCCAGAGCGGGAAGAATGCCTGACCCAAATGCAGGCGACTCCTGGCTACCATACCCTGTTGATGTCTCGTTCTGTATGGCATAAGGTGCGCGAAAGGAAATCCCTTTCCCTGGAAGGCTTACAACTTTCTGATGTCCTGCCGGGGCTGCAACCTGTCGGTAAGCCTGCTCCTGGTCGTATGGGCTGGCTACCCAGGGAAGGGGAGAATTTTCCCGCAGCGAAGGGCCAGAGGTAAGCTTGGCAACAGGATTGATGCTGTGGAGACGAAAAACTCTCCACAGCATCAATCCTGGCTGATCATGGTGGAAGCAGCTAGGACTTTAGCCTACCTCGGTGTCTGGAATTAGAGGTTGTGAGAAAAGAAGTTTCAGCCCTCGGCCTTGACATCGGTCGCCAGCGTATCGGGGTGGCGGGTTGCGATCGCACCGGTTTAATCGCTACGGGCCTAACCACCCTGCGGCGGTATCCCTATACCTGCTTCTTGTCGGCCCTGGAGGAATTAGTGCGGGCTCGTCGGGTAGAAATTCTAGTGGTGGGCCTCCCTATCACCATGGCTGGTATAGAAGGCTCTCAAGCCCAGCAGGTAAGGCGCTTAGCCAATCGTTTGGGTCAGCACCTGGATTTACCCGTCGTCTATGTAGACGAGCGACTCTCCTCCTTAGAGGCTGAAGAGTTGATTCGGGAACAGGGCGGTAAACTCAATCAAGACAAGGGCTTAATTGATCGCAAAGCCGCCGCCATTATTCTTCAGCGCTGGTTAGATCAGCGGTAAACAAAGGATCACAATAGGCTATTCTGGTAAGGCTGCTATGTTTCAGCAGCAGTCGTTTCTTTAAATTACAGCCTGACATAATATCCATGACAGATGATATCCAAGCCTTTGAAGAATCAGCGGTTGTTCTTACCGACGAAGCCGGACGCTTTCTCCCCTGTCAGGTTGAGCAACGTTTTGATATAAACAATCAAGAATATCTATTATTATTGCCCATCGATGCTCCGATTGAAATCTTTGTCTGGCAATCAGATGATAGCGAAGATGAGATTTTGGTAGATATCGAAGAGGAACAAATCGATGTAATCTTTCCTACCGCCAAAGCAGTTTTGGCGGAGCAAAATCTGGTTTTGCAACGATCGGCTATCACCCTAACCGCCGCTGGGGAACTTCCTGACGTTGAAGAAGACGCCTGCCTTACCCTGGAACTGGAGGAGCTAGATGAAACTGGTAATCCGATCACAGAAGAGTTTCAAATTCTGGCTACCTGTTTCGATAGGGATGAGGAGTATACCCTATGCACTCCCATCGAACCTCTGTTGATTTTTGCCCACAGAACCGATGGCGGCAAGCTGGAAATAGTCACTCCTGAGCAGTTTCAACTGATTCGAGACAGCATCGAAGAAAAGCTGTTTGATCTTTTTGAGTAGGCTTTTTGACCTTTATCCAGCTGTTGTCCAGGGTTCAAGGGCAGGGTGAGCTAACCCCTAAGGGGGAAATTACCTTGCCCTCGGCTAGGCAATGGGACCTGAGCCGTCGGGAGTTAAGAGAAGTGGCCACAGAAGACTAGGTGTAGTCCTCTTGTTCAGAGCCTACCCAAATATCAGCCTCTAGTTGTACCAGATCTATCAAGGCCTGCCGAATTAGAGAGGCTTCTCCATCGATGACCAGATCAAACCAACCATCTTCTCCGCCATCGGCTCCCAACAGAGCCGCCACAATATTTACCTGTAAGCCGTAGCGACTGGTGAGGTTAGAAATTATAGGTTCTCCGTGGTAGGTCTTGGGAATTCTTAGACGAACCTGGATTTGGGTTTGACCCTGGAGCGATCGCAGACGCAATTCCTCCAGGCTAACCTGGGGCGATAGGGTTCCCATAGTCAATATCTCCTTAATTGTAGGTACGACGGACAGTAGTATGGCGTTCCAGCAGGTATTTAAGGACAAGAGTGACGATGGCCAGGCAAGCCAGCAGGAGGGCGGCAGTATAGGCAGCCTGGTTGTCGTACTGGGTGTGAGAATCCTCAATAAACAGGGGCAGGGTTTGGGTCTTACCCGTGATATTGCCAGATACCACCGCTACGGCCCCAAATTCCCCCATCGCCCGGGCATTACAGAGAATTAGACCGTAGAGTAAACTCCATTTAATCGAGGGTAGGGTCACTCGCCAGAAGGTTTGCCAGGAGGAGGCCCCCAGGGTAAAAGCCGCTTCCTCCTGCTCGGTGCCGTTCTCCTCCAGGGCGGGTAACACCTCTCGAGCAATAAAGGGCATGGTGACAAAAATTGTCGCCATCACAATGCCAGGCAGGGCAAAGATAATCTTGATACCACCAGCCTGCAGCAGTGGCCCAAACCATCCCCGACTGCCGTAGAGCAAAATCAGCATTAACCCTGCTACCACCGGCGAAATCGAAAAGGGTAGATCGATAATGCTGAGCAGCAAAGTCCGGCCCCGAAAGTTTTTGTTGGCGATCGCCAGGGCGGCGCAGATCCCAAAGATCGTATTCAGGGGTACGCTAATAGCCGTAGCAATCAGGGTTAGCTTGAGGGCATTTAGAAAGAAGCGACTGGTTAACACTTTCACCATGCCAGGCCAACCGCCCTGAATCGCCTGGTAAAAAACGTTGGCAGCGGGTACAAACAATAGCAACGCCAGATAAAACACTACGAAGGCTATTAATCCCCCCTTTACCCAGTCTATGCCAGCCCTAGCTTGAGGTTTAGATTCTGGTAATTCAGCGGTCATAGGTAACGCCGTCCCTGGGCTTGAATCAGGTTAATAATCAACAAAACCAGCAATGAAATCAGTAACAGGACCGTTCCCACCACCGTGGCTCCAGCGTAGTCAAATTGCTCCAGCCGTTGAATAATCAGTACCGGAGCGATCAGGTCTTTAAAGGGAATGTTGCCGGCAATAATTACTACTGACCCGTATTCCCCCACAGCTCGAGAAAACCCCAGGGCTACACCGGTCAAAACCGCAGGCATGAGGGGAGGTAGAATTACTCGCCAGAAGGTTTGCCAGCGGGAGGCTCCCATTGACCAGGCGGCTTCCTCCCCCTCTATCCCCAGTTCCTGCAAGACTGGCTGCACCGTTCGCACCACAAAGGGTAGAGAAATGAAAATCATCGCCACCAATACCCCCAGGCGAGTAAAGGAAACCTTAATGCCGTAGGGAGCTAGCAGCCCACCAATCCAGCCGTTATTGCTGTAGATAGTGGATAGGGTGAGCCCTGCCACCGCTGTAGGCAGGGCAAAGGGCAGGTCAATGGCCGCATCCAGTAAACGCTTGCCCGGAAACTCGTAACGGACTAACACCCAAGCCGTTATCAGCCCCGCGAAGCCGTTCAGAACCCCTGCCGCTAGAGCAGTTAAGAAAGTAACGTTGTAGGTAGATAGAGCCACGGGATCGGTGGCAATGTGCCAGATTTTAGCAGGGCTCAAGGTTACAGCCTTGAGCACCAGGGCGGTGGATGGCACAAACAGAAACAGAATTAAATAGAGCCAGGTGATTTGCCAGGCCCAGGAAATTTTACTGAGGGATTGCAGGGGAGAAGGTGTCATAGTTACTTACCCACCCTGGCTTGGATTTGGTCAAAGATCGCCCCATCGGCAAAGAACTTTTTATTGACCTCACTCCAACCGCCCAGATCGGTGACAGTAAAGAGAGTTTTAACCTGGGGAAACTGTTGGATAAACTCCTTGGCTACGGTAGGGTCAACTGGGCGGAAACCTACCCTGGCAAACTCCCGCTGAGCCTCAGGGGTAAACAGAAACTGGACAAAGGCCTCGGCCACCTCTCTGGTGCCGTGCTTATCAACATTAGCGTCAACCACTGCGACCGGATTGTCGATAGATATATTCACATCAGGAATAATGAAAGGCTGCACCTCACCTTTTTGACTGGCCAGCAGCACTTCATTTTCATAATTAATTAACACATCCCCCTGCTCCCGAGTGTAGAAAACGTCGGTAGCTTCCCGGGCATCCTTGGGAAGGACGGGGACATTTTTATAAATCTTTGTGACAAAATTCAGGGCCTCTACCTCACTTTTGCCGCCCTGGGTTTTATAGCCCCAGGCCGCCAGAAAGTTCCACTTGGCCCCACCGGAGGTTTTGGGGTTGGCGGTAACAACCGAGACATCATCGCGAGCTAGGTCATCCCAACCCTTGATGTTTTTAGGATTACCTTTGCGAACCACCAGCACCGCCACCGATTTATGAACGATCGCGTTATTAGGGGCTTGCTTTTCCCATCCCGGTTGAATTAGCCCGCCCTCCTGGAGTTTTTTGGTATCCCCCGCCAGGGCCAGGGCCGCCACATCTGCCTCCAGGCCATCTAAAATGGCCCGGGTTTGACTACCGGATCCACCGTAGCTCTGGTTAAACAATACTTCCTGACCGGTTTTCTGCTTCCAGGCGGCGGCGAACTTAGGAATGATCTGTTCATAGGCCGCCTGGGTAACGGCGTAGCTGACCAGGGTGAGCTCTACCTTTTTGCCAGACGCCTGGTTGTCGCCAGAGCCCTGGCCACCACAGGCGGCGATCGCGGCAGTGGTAGTCAGAGCCAGTAATCCCAACAGGGCCGAGCGCCGGGAAAGCCTACCGCGTTTACCTCTCCAAGTGCATCGTAGGGTCTGCAGAAGGGAGACCCCCTGATTGTGGCAAGAACGAGCTAAGGACATAGGGAAAACTTCTAAAGGCTATGACAACTTGTCAGGATTCGAGGGAATTACAGTTACAAACTGTATCATAAAAATTCCCACCCGAATTCCAGTTGAAACGAAATCTATATATAGGCTATTCTTTGTTTTTAGTTTATAGTTATTCAATACCGATTCAGCCTGGATTGCGAGTTATTTTTTCTTCGGTTGAGTCTATTACTGAGTTGGGGAATAGCCGGTGGGAATTAAGGTAGAAAACGTCTCAAAGCGGTTTGGCGATTTCCAGGCCTTAGAGCCCATCGACCTGGAGATTAAAAGTGGTTCTCTGGTGGCCCTGTTAGGCCCCTCCGGTTCAGGTAAGTCAACCCTGTTGCGCCTGATCGCCGGACTGGAGCAGCCCGATACAGGGCGCATCTATATTTCGGCCCAGGATGCTACCTACAAATCGGTTCAAGACCGCCACGTTGGGTTTGTGTTTCAGCACTATGCCCTGTTCAAACATCTGACCGTCCGTAAAAATATTGCCTTTGCCCTGGAACTGCAAAAGTGGCCCAAGGATCGGATTAAACATCGGGTCGATACTTTGCTAAATCTAGTGCAATTAACTGGTCTGGGCGATCGCTACCCGGCCCAACTCTCCGGCGGTCAGCGCCAGCGGGTAGCTCTGGCCCGCGCCCTGGCGATCGAGCCCCAGGTCCTGCTGTTAGATGAGCCCTTTGGTGCCCTCGATGCCAAGGTTCGCAAAGATTTGCGGGATTGGCTGCGTCGGCTTCACGACGAGGTACAGGTGACTACTGTCTTTGTCACCCACGACCAGGAAGAAGCCATGGAAATCGCCAATGATATTGTAGTGATGAGCAATGGCAAGGTAGAACAGGTGGGTTCCCCTGCAGAGATCTATGAACAGCCTGCTAGTTCCTTTGTTATGAGTTTTGTTGGGGCGGTCAATGTCCTTTCCCCCGATCAAACCTGGCAAGCTCTCCACCGGGAAGCGCCCACCACCGCTGAGGTGTTTCTCAGGCCCCATGATGTTGAAATCTTTCTGACCCCTCAAGACGCCAGCCTTCCGGCTACAATCAACCATATTATTCATCTGGGTTGGACCATTCGGATTGAGCTAACCCTCGATAATGGACACCCTATCACTGCCCATATTAATCGAGACCAGTATCGCGATCTGGGGATTGCCGTTGGTCAAAGGGTCCACCTGCGGGCCCGCCTAATCCATAGTTTTGAGGGTTCGCCCAGCTATTCTCAGGCAGTCTCCCAGGGGTTAGGTATTTAGGGTAGCTTGGCTTGACAAAGCAATAAAAACTCAAGCCTCTTGTCGAAGGGTCTAAATGGAGTGCATCCCAGTTTTGCAAGTTTGCCCTCATCCCCCAGCCCCTTCTCCCTTTTTGGGAGAAGGGGAGCCGGATTCAAAGTCCCTCTCCCGCCTTGGGAGAGGGATTTAGGGTGAGGGCTAAAAAAATGGGATGCACCCTCTAAATGTTTCTGGCGACTAGTCAGAACCCCTAGACAAGAGGCTTGATCTGAGGCGATCGGGAAACCACAAACGGGATAGCTGATGTCAGAAAAACTCTACCGTTTAACTTTACGGAAAAAATACAGGATTTTGCCCCTCCCTTACGAATTTCTACAGACTTGTTTTGTAACATTTTCTACAGGATTCCAGGAGTGATAGGGATCAATCCTGGGTCTGTTTCCTGAAATCGTTAAGTACCTATGTTTTCTATTACGACCTCAGAGGCGCTGTGGGCGGCCTTTACCTCTGGAGAACGAAACTTTCGCGGGGTTGATCTGAGTAAAGCCGATTTAAGCCATTGTAAGTTTTTTGGCATTGATTTTGGCCAGGCCCAACTCATTGCAGCCAACTTGATGGATATTCATTTGGGCGGTGCTAACCTGCAAGCCGCTAAGCTAACCTACGCCAACCTGACTCGAGCTGATTTAAGACGGGCTGATTTACGCCATAGCTGCTTGCAGGGAGCAATCTTAAAAGACACCCGTTTGCAGGGAGCCCTATACGATTCTCAAACTGTTTTCCCTAGAGAATTTTCTCCATCCCAGGCTGGGCTCTATCTAATTGCCCCAGGCACCCTACTAGCATCCCAGGATCTGCGGGGTTACAATTTAGCCTCGGCCAATTTATCTAACTCCGATCTGAGTGGGATTTTAGCAACTCACGGTCAATTCTCAGGAGCCAGGCTGGAGCGAGCTAATTTCCTTGGCAGTTTCATGGTGCATAGCGATTTGAGTTATACCCAACTGAGTCAGGCTACCCTGATGCTGGCAGACTTGAGAGGAGCTAATCTGGCCCATGCCGACTTGCGTCAAGCTAATTTAATTGGCGCTAATCTAAAGGACTGCAATCTCACCGGAGTTGACCTGCGCGGAGCCCTCTACTCTGATACTACCCTCTTTCCTGAAGGCTTTGCAGCCAGGGAAGGCCTCTATTACCTGACCCCAGGAGCTGTTTTGCCGGGCATTGATCTCAGGGGAGCTCGCTTAAATGGCATGAATTTGCGGGGTATCAATCTAGCGGGGGCTAATCTGAGCTGCGCTAACCTCTGGGGTGCCTGTTTAGCCGATGCTAATTTGAAGGGAGCCAATCTGGAAGGCACTAATTTATTAGGGGCTGATCTGGTGGGAGCTAATCTTAACCATACCAACCTGTTCCAGGCAATCATTGACTTTACTGGGCTCGGCTCTGATCTCCGACAGTCTATCTCAGAGGTTGCTTGAACAGCCGAAGAGAGTCTCAGACTATGCTTATGGAGTCGGATAATTGCTTCAGAATTTAGTATTCTGGCGGTCTGTTGGCGACGAACTAGACCCGAGCCCTTTTCAAACAACCTCTCAAGTTAATCGATGGGCTAAGCAGGTGGTTCAACCTACATAGAAGATGCTGGGGTACTTACCCATAAAATTGACTTAACCGACCGTTGCCGGGGTTTGCCGTTTGGGTCCAGGCGACCATAGTAGGTTGTAGAGCCATACATTAAGGTAGAAGAGCTGCCACCATCCAGGTTCAAAGCCTGAACAGCTCCCCGCTGAGTCATCAAGTCAGCCACTTCTGCCAAGGTCATGCCGCTATTAGCTAATCCGGGTATTTGGGCCACCATCATGAGTAGAATGCTGCCATCAGCCCTAATGCCAACCGCTGACCGGGCGTTGGCCTGGCGGCTACCCAGGGCATCCCGGGGGAATCAGGTGAGTATCGAGAAAGCCTTCCGCCTCACTGGTATTCTGGGGTAAAAGTTGGGGTCCGGCGGCAACGGCATCTATCAGGTTACAAGCTGGGGGTACAGGTTGCTGGTGGGAGCTGATGGCGTAGGCAGGCCGACCATGGCAGTGATAACGACGAAACTCGGAGCGATTTAAAATTTTATCCAGGAAAGCAGCTAGGTTGGGATTACCCATCAGCCGCTGATTCTGTCGTGGGTCTGCCACTAACCGACCCTGAATTACTACGGCAGAGGTGGTCAGACCATTGTGGGGATCGAAGAAACCGGCATTGATGGCCGCAATTCCACAGGATTGGCCCCGACAAAGATACTCTAAAGTTTGATTTACTGGGGCTAGCCCATCGGCTACTCCGACTCGCAACGGGTAGGCCACTGGGTCTGGAATGGTAATCAGGTGCACGAATCGCCCCTGGGCGGGTAATGGTTTCGTAGATCGGCGGTGCAGCCGGAGCATCGGCCTTGGCGGCGCCATGGTTAGCCCTGAAACTTTTACCACAACTGGTTAAGCTGGTAGCTATAAGAAGTAGAAACAAGCTGGTACGGACAAGCCTGGTCATGGGATTAGGGCCCCAATCGGGAGTTCTGGTTTATGCTGTAGGCAACTCTGTCATTATCTGCTAAACCCTACCAATGTTTGCCACCACTGCTGCTCCCCTGGGTATCAACCGCGCCCGATTAAGACCGGCAATTCAAGTACTTGAACCCCAACTAGTCGAGTGGCGTCGATACCTGCACCAACGACCCGAACTGGGCTTCAGGGAATTGTTGACGGCGGATTTTATTGCCGATCGCTTGCGGGGTTGGGGTATTGATTATCAGGCTGGTGTGGCTGGTACTGGTTTGGTAGCTACGATCCCAGGGCAGCAGCCTGGGCCGGTGCTAGGAATTCGGGCTGATATGGATGCCCTACCGATTCAAGAAGAGAACCTGGTATCCTACCGGTCCCAGCATGATGGGGTGATGCATGCCTGCGGCCACGACGGCCATGTGGCCATTGCCCTGGCTACGGCCTACTACCTCTCTCAGCATTGCCACAGCTTTAAGGGCACGGTGAAAATCATCTTCCAGCCAGCGGAGGAAGGGCCCGGCGGCGCTAAACCCATGATCCAGGCAGGGGTACTGACTAATCCCCAGGTAGAGGCGATGGTCGGCCTGCATCTTTGGAATAACCTTCCCTTGGGTACAGTAGGGGTACGGGCTGGGGCGCTGATGGCGGCAACGGAAAACTTTAACCTGACGATTCAGGGCAAGGGGGGCACGGTGCCCTGCCCCACCAAACCGTCGATGCCATTGTGGTGGGGGCCCAGATTGTAGGTAACCTACAATCAATTGTTGCCCGCAACGTGGATCCGATTAAATCGGCTGTGGTTACGGTGGGGAGTTCCACGCCGGCACTGCTCGCAATGTGGTGGCCGATGTAGCTCATATCGGCGGTACGGTACGCTATTTTGATCCCGATTATCGGGACTTCTTCGCCCACCGTATTGATCAAATCGTAGCGGGTATCTGTCAGTCCTATGGGGCTGATTATCACCTCGATTACACCCCCCTCTATCCGCCGGTGATTAACGATGGAACCATGGCCGATCTGGTGCGATCGGTGGCCCTGGCGGTGGTAGAAACACCTGCCGGGATAGTACCTGAGTGCCATACCATGGGGGGTGAAGATATGGCCTTTTTCTTGCAGGAGGTGCCAGGGTGTTATTTTTTCTGGGGGCTGCCAACCCCGAAAAGGCCCTAGCCTATCCCCATCACCATCCCCGCTTCGACTTTGATGAAACTGCCCTGATGCTGGGGGTGGAGATGTTTGTCCGGTGTGTAGAAGCCTACTGCGGTGCTTCAGGAATCTAGCTAAGCTAAGCTTAGCCAAAACGACCCGATACGTAGTCTCGGGTGTATTGATCTCGTGGATTATTGAAAATCACCTCAGTGTTGTCGTACTCCACCAGGTAGCCCACCTTGCTGCCTCTATCGGTGGCTTCTGCATTGAAAAAGGCGGTACGGTCAGATACCCGAGAAGCCTGCTGCATATTGTGGGTAACAATAATAATGGTATAGTCTTGCTTCAGCTGCTTCATGGTTTCCTCTACTTTCATAGTAGAAATCAGGATCCAGGGCAGAGCAGGGCTCATCCATTAATACAATATCGGGCTGAATAGAAATCGCCCGGGCAATGCAAAGTCGCTGTTGTTGCCCACCAGAAAGGGAAAGCCCACTTTCCTTGAGCTTGTCCTTAACCTCATCCCAGACTGCTGCCTTACGCAGGGAGGTTTCCACCAGTTCATCCATATCTCCCCTGAAGCCGTTAATACGGGCACCCCAGGCGATGTTTTCATAAATTGATTTAGGAAAGGGGTTGGCTTTTTGAAATACCATACCAATCTTTCGCCGTAGTTCCACGGCATCTACCTGACTGGCATAGATATCTTTGCCATGAAAGGTAATTCTCCCTTCTACTCGACAGGAAGAAATTAAATCATTCATGCGATTGAAACATCGCAATACGGTGCTCTTACCACAACCCGATGGACCAATAAAGGCAACTATTTGATTTTTAGGAATCTCTCAATCAACACTGCGAACGGCCAGATTGGCTCCATAGTAAACCTGGAGATTCTCAGTGCGCAGAGCAATATCGGTGGAGTTAGGGGCGTTGGCATCGGACATTGGGCTACCAAGGACTAAGGTCGAAGAAGATAGCAGAAGTATGATGTATCACCTGGAACAGGCGCGTAACCTGACCACAGAACTGCTAAGGGTGACACTATAATATTGCAGAATCGGGTTCTAGCTGGGGTTAAGGGAAGACTAAGGCCAAACCTTCGGGCCCCTAGCCACTGAAGCTGATGCAAATCTGTACCTACAGCGATCTATACTTTGGGGTCCGGGGCTAGACCCAAACCCTATGCAACCTTTTGACTTTACTACTCTCATAGCCGTAGTTCAGGATCTCAGGAACCACTGGATGCCTTCTCGCTGTGAGCAGGTAGTGCAGTGGGACACCACCAGTTTGGCCTTAGCTCTAAGAACTCTGAACCAGCAGGTGTGGCTCACCCTGTCCTGGCATCCCCAAGCGGCCCGCCTGCATTTGGGAGAGGCTCCCCCGCGGGGTCAAGATACCTTTACCTTTAGTCGCCAGCTCAAACACCAGCTCAACCAACTGGCTTTGGTGGCTATTGAACCGATCGCGCCTTGGGAGCGGGTTTTAGATCTGCAATTTGGTCCTCGTCCTGGCGATCAGCCCCAATGGCATCTGTACGTAGAAATTATGGGCAAGTACAGTAACGTCATTCTGGTGAATGCCCAGAATCAGATTGTAACCGCTGCCCACCAGGTGAGTGAACAGCAGTCTCGAGTTCGACCGATTCAAACCGGAGATATCTATAGGGTTCCCCCTGCCCTAATGGGGGGCCTACCCAGCCGCCAGGAATCTCAGCAGGCCTGGCAGGACCGGCTTACCCTGATACCAAACCGGTTATCTCAGATGTTGATGCAAAGCTACGCTGGTTTGAGTTCGGCCCTGGTGCGATCGCTTCTGGCCAAGGCCGAACTGGAGACGGACCCCTTTTCCGATCACCTCCGCCAGGCTGACTGGAACCGCCTCTTTGCGGTTTGGCAGCACTGGCTGTTAACCCTGGAAACGGGAAATTTCCATCCGGCTTTAACCCCCGATGGCTACACCATGTTAGGCGGGGACCAGCCAACTGGCATGACCATTCACCAGGTATTGCACCAGTACTATGGGGATCAGCTTAACCGGCAGCAGTTTAAGCAACTGAAGAATCAACTTCAGCAAAGGCTTAAGGGCAGCCTGACCAAACTTCAGCAAAAGATTAGTGTATTTGACCAGCGCTTGCAGGAGTCGAACCAGGCAGACCAGTATCGCCGCCAGGCCGATCTTCTGATGGCCTACGGCCACCAGTGGCAGCCGGGCTTGACCCAGATGGTGCTGGAAGACTTTATTACTGGCGAAGCAGTAGCAATTGCCATTGACCCGGACAAAACCGCCATTCAGCAGGCTCAACGATTCTACAAGCAGCATCAAAAACTTAACCGAGCCAGGACGGCCATTGCTCCCCTATTAGCCGAGGTGAAAGCGGAGCTAGATTACCTGCAACAGGTTGAGGCTGCCCTGACTGAACTCACCGATTATACAGAACCTGCCGATTTGGAAATTCTCACCGATATCCGTAATGAGTTGATTCAACAAAATTACCTGGCGGCTCCCGATTATGGTTCTGGCCATCAGCGGCCTGGAAAAACCGAAGCATTTCGCCACTGTCTTAGCCCAGATGGCTTAACCGTGTTGATTGGTCGTAATAATCGTCAGAATGACCAACTGGTTTCCAGTATTGCCACTGACTACGATCTCTGGTTCCACAGCCAGGAAATTCCTGGTAGCCACGTGTTGTTAAGGGTAGATCCGGGGCAGGTGGCCAGCGATCGCGATCGCCAGTACGCCGCCGATCTGGCCGCTTACTTTAGCCGAGCCCGGCAGGCTGACCAGGTCCCCGTCGTTTATACCCAGCCTCGCCATCTCTACAAACCTCGGGGTGCCCGCCCCGGCATGGTGATTTACAAACAAGAAATCGTGATCTGGGGCCAGCCTCGCCGGGTGGAGGCTGCCTTTTCTTGACGTTTAGAGTCTTTAAATACCTCTACCACCCCTTCTCGATAGTTGCGGCGAGCTGCTCAATCGCAGGGCCTCTTAGGGAAACAGACTGAGCTGTAATTCTGGTTTAACCCGCATCACCACCAGGGTCATATCATCCTCATTGCTGTTATCGTCACCAATAAACCGGGAGATCAGGGCAAAGGTGTAATTCAAAATATCTTCCGCTGAGGTGCAATTACGACAGGCCCATTGCAAAGCTCGTTCCAGGTTTTCCTCCTCAAAGCGTTCTCCCCGTTGATTGGCCGCCTCCGTAAAACCATCGGTGTAGAAAATCAAGGTATCTCCCGGTTGCAGGGTCACCTTGGCTTCGTGATATTGGGTGGTCATATCTAGCCCGAGTAACATGCCCACCGTATCCAAGCGGGTAATGGTGTTGGTGGCGGCCTGCCAGAGAAAGGGAGGATTATGGGCAGCGTTACCGTAGGCTAGTTCCCGGATCTTAGGGTTATATTCTGCGTAGAAAAGGGTAACAAAACGGTTAGAACTTTCCAGGTCGGTATGCATGACAAAGTTCAGGTTTTGCAGAATTTGGGATGGCGAGTGGCCGTTCAGCACCTCTGCCCGTAGCATACCCCGCATCATAGTCATAATTAAACCAGCAGGCACCCCCTTACCCATCACATCACCAATGGCGAAACTCCAGGCGGAGGCCGCTGACCGATGGGAGCCTGGATGACGTAGTTGATCGTAGCTGGTGGGAATAAAGTCGTAGTAGTCTCCCCCTACTCGCTGGGCGGTTTTACACCGGGCCGCCAGGTCTATGCCTTCAATCACAGGACATTGCCGGGGGAGGAGCTGGAGTTGGATCTCAGCGCCAATTTCCATTTCCCGATCCAGACGTTCTTTCTTACGCAGGGCAATGGTTAGTTCGTTATTTTCGATCGCCACAGAGGTTTGATCGGCTACCAATCGCACCAGTTTCTGACGAGTGTCGGTCCAGCTGTAGTCGGGGTCCCGGCTAAAGATATAGAGACGACCGCGTTCTACATTCTGAATGATAATGGCGGTGCCAAACAGCTGAAAGTCATTAGCCAGATAGCGATTCACCTGGCGATCGAGGGATAGCATGGCACTACGGGCCATGGACATGAGGCTGCTTTCAGGAGCGGCTTGAAAACTGGCTGTTACCTGACGGGTGGCGGCTTCCAGGGCAGATCGGATATTTTGATACTGATCTTCGTTATGGCAATAAATTTGCTCTAGTTTTACCTGGCCATCGGCCCGAAACAACACCAGTGCCCCGCCAGTGGCATCGGTAACTCGGGTGGCAATCATGGGAATTAGCTCGAGCAGTTGATTGAGGTTATTCAAACTGCGGAGAGCAAACCCAAGGGAACTGAGCAGGTCTTGAATTTTATACTGCTCGCGCTGTAGACGGGCCACCAGTTCCTTCAGGGCAAACACCGGAGAACCCTCTGGCAAGCCGATGTTACCAGATGGTTCAAAGGATGGAGAAGGTCCTGACGGAAGAGGAACAGCGGTCATAGACAATTTACAAGCCGTTAAATTATTAAGAACATCCCCAGGGTTGGGGCAAGCCGGAAAGCCTGATTAAAGCGGTAGTTTTATAGAGTTGATTTAAGGCAGTGGAGGCCTTCTTAACCACTAAACTAGGATGCAGAGGAATTGAATCTAAAGGAGTTAAGGGGTTTTAGGTTGTGCCTTAACCTATACTTCTAAGGATTCAAAACAAGACTGGGGACATTTTAGCGGATGAATTCTAAATTGACTGAGTTTTTTTCAGATGCCCACCATTGATGACTAATGGTCACCAATTCCTTCAGGTCCTGGCTGACGAAGGGATAGGTTAGGGTCGGACGATCGATGATCCAAAGGGGAATACCCAGGCGTTGGCAGACTCTTTGTTTGGTAACTTCTCCTCCCGCCTGGCCGGAAGCCTTGGTAATCACCATGGTAATCTGCCAGTGCTGCCACAGAGCCAGTTCCAGGGCGACACTGACAGGTGGGCGTAGGGCGATCAGGCGATCGGCGGTAAAGCCAGCGGCCAGGGCGGCGGCCAGGGCAGTAGGGGAAGGTAAAATCCGGGCAAACAGGGTGGATTGCTGCTGCCAGGGCTGAAAGGCTGACAACCAGCGATAGCCCAGGGTGAGTAGGACCCGTTGCTGAGCCAGCAGATCGGCCCTGAGTAGCTGACTCAAGTCAGCTACCGGCTGTACCAGGGGATGGGGAGCCAGACGGGGAGTAGGTCGTTCATAGCGCCAGTAGGGAATCTGCCGTTGCTGGGCAGCGGCGATCGCCCCCTGGGTAATCTCCACGGCAAAGGGATGGGAAGCATCTAAAATCGCCCCAATCCCCTGCTCCTGGATAAATTCTGGCAGGGTATCTAGGGCTAAGCTACCTACCTGCACCTGCAAACCAGGTTGGCATGGGTAGGCCTGACTGGCGGCTGGGGTGGTTACTGTCACCAGACAGGGAATCTGGAGATCCGCCAGAGCTCTAGCCAGCTTAACGGCCTCACCGGTGCCGCCAATGACCCATAGCCGGGTCAGGGGTGGGGAGGGCAATTCTGTCACCAATCAGTCCCCGCACAATAGGATTAAAGGATTAACTATAGCCGTTCTAGCCAAAGCGATAAATTCCCTCCGACGTTTGCCCCCCCAGCCTGTAACGTAGAATAGGGATTATTAAGCATAGGCTGGTGATCTCGGTCTGGGGCTGTTCTCTCACGCCATTGTGGCCAGAACTGATGGGGGTTTTTCTTTACTTTCTACGCCATGGTCAAACGGCCTACAGCCTGACCGGTGGGTACTGCGGTACCCCCGAAAATGATCCTGGTCTAACGCCAGCGGGCCTGGCCATGGCTAGGGAGTTCGCTGATAGCTATGCCACCCTACCCTGGACTGCCGCCTATGTTAGTCCCCTCAGACGGGCGGTAGAAACCGCTGAACCCCTATGCCATCGCTGCCAGTTGGAGATGCAATTACGGGAAGGGTTACGGGAGGTGATGTATGGACGCTGGGAGGGGATGCACCCTACCGCCGTGGATCGGGAACACCATGACGAGTACGTAGCCTGGCTAACTGATCCAGCCTGGTATGCCCCGATTGGGGGAGAACGGGCGGTAGATATTGCCCGCCGATCGGCTCAGGTGTTGGATGAAATAGAACATACCCATAGCTCAGGCCATATTTTGGTGGTATCTCACAAGGCCACCATTCGTATTATGCTGTGTACCCTGCTGGGTATTGATGTCGGTCGTTACCGCGATCGCCTGGATATGCCCGTAGCTGCCGTTAGCGTTGTTGAACTAGCTCGACGGGGACCTCTATTCCATACCATTGCCGATCGCTCCCACCTGAGTGAGGCGTTGCGATCGCTACCATCTACCTGAGGACCCACCCTATGGCCTTGAGGCTTTACCTGCTTCGCAACGCCGAAACCCACTACTGTCGTACGGGTCGCTACTGTAGTCGAGATGGAGTACCCCTAACGGCCCATGGTCAGGAAATGGCTAATTTCTTCGCCCAGACCTACCAGAAGATCAACTGGAAGGCATTATTTTGTAGCCCCTTAAGCCATGCGGTAGAAACCCTTCGCCCCCTCACCCAGGCCACGGGTCTAAGCTTTGAATCTCGGCAGGGGCTGCGAGAACTCAGCTTTGGCAAGTGGGAAGGAATGGCTCCCGAAGAAGTTAACCAGGAGTTTCATGACGACTATATTCGCTGGCTTGCGGACCCCGCCTGGAACAGCCCTACCCTGGGGGAAAATGCCATGCAGGTAGCCCGCCGCACCTCTAATGTGCTGGCGGAAATTGAGGAGAGCCACCCTGACGGTGACGTGCTAATCGTTGCCCATAAAGCCACTCTGCGCATCATGCTCTGTACCCTGCTAGGGGTAGATGTAGGTCGCTATCGCGATCGCCTGGCGATGCCAGTCACCGCCCTGTCCCTGGTGGAATTATTGGACTACGGCCCCTTTGTCCGCCGCTTTAACGACTGCAACCATCTTCCCCTGTACCTGCGTCGGCCCTGGGCCGGCAATGGATCCGATAGTTAGGAGTGTTGGTAGACAGCCATAGAGTGGGCGTTCTAACTAGAAGGAGTCAAGATCAAGGGCCTTAGACCCACCCTCTTCAATCAGAGTTAGGATTCGCCCCAATTGGGTCCAAATCAAAAGGCCGCTTAAAAGGGTGAGGGGGCCGCCCATGGCGTAGGCGACCTTACCAGAAAAGCCAAATAGTTGAATACCAGACGCTAGAAACACACACACTCCAATGCAGATACCGGCAAAGGGTACCTGGAGTTGGGGGCCCCGCAAACTGGCCAGAATTCGGGTAGAGCGTTTGCGGTTCCACTCTTGAACGGATTGCTGCAACGAGGTACTAAAGGCGTAGCCAGAGGAGACGGCGGCTAGAAAACCAGCCAGAAGGAGAATATAGGGAGGTTGGGAATACACGAGATCAGAATCTGAATAACTTATATGTAAACAATTATAAACACGAGCCCTGCTCTGTAAATCATGGGATCGCCCTATCCCCACTGAGGATCGGTGTCCAGATCGAACCCATAGGGGCCTACTACCTGGTTCAGCCATGGGGCCAGGGGCGCAGCTAAAGCTTTTGGATCCGGGCTCGTTCTCGGGCTGTTAGATAGCGCCAATCACCTGGGCATAGTTGATCCAGGGTTAAACCAGCGATGGCCTGACGTACCAGGCGGAGAGTTGGGTATCCCACCGCGGCGGTCATTCGTCTCACCTGCCGGTTTTTGCCTTCCTGGAGGGTGATGGTTAACCAGGTCGTAGGAATATGCTGGCGATACCGAATCGGTGGTACGCGGGGTGGCAGGGGCGGATCGGTAGGGCCCAGGGCGACCTGGCAAGGGCGAGTTTGATAGTCCTTAATTCTTACTCCCTGCCGTAGTTCTGCCAAGGCCTGACTGGAGGGAATGCCCTCCACCTGGACCCAGTAGGTGCGGCTGTGGCCGTAACGAGGATGACTGAGGCGATGCTGCACTCTGCCGTCATTGGTCAGTAGCATTAGCCCTTCGCTATCTTGATCCAATCGACCAACGGGATAAACCCCAGCCACTGCAATAAAATCCCCCAGGGTTAAACCCCCTGAGCCAGAACTGCCTGGAGTAAACTGACTTAAAACGTTATAGGGCTTGTAAAAAAGTAAATATTGATAGTCCACAGGTGTTTCTTGTCCCATTGCGGTCCATTACGGCTGTGAGTCAAAACCTGGAAGTCAGATTCGCCAGGTTGGTGCCATGGCTCTTCCCTGAGCCGATCGCCCTGGGACAAGCCTTTTCAAACAACCTCAGAAGCAGGTTTTCCAGGCTGCCTTTACCCGGTGGTTTCGATAGCGGGGAGAGCCCAGAACCAGAAGGTGGAATGCAACATTTTATTGCAAGTCTTGTGGAAATATTTAGAAAAGCCAGGGTTAGAAAGTCTACCGATATGCTGAGATTTACCATTTCCTTTCAATTTCTACTAAGAGAGTGAGCCATGGAGACTGCCACCCGATATCGTTTTCGATGCACCCTCACCTTTGGTGATATTTACGCTCAAATCCTTGCCTGGCTAGTCATTTTATTTATTAGTCTGGCTGCCTCTCTAGCTCTGATGGGAGCTCGTCAGCCCATCTTTGCCCTGGCTACCGTAGGTCTGATCTTAGTATTGTCCCTACCCTTTCTACTATTTGCTTTTGTGACTACCCTGATCAACCATATTGAATTTGAACAGCCCACGGAGGGTTAGACCTGGTTTAATCCCAATCGCCGGGTAAAAGTATTTCTGCTTTTACTCTTTTATTAGTAAGCTTTGATGGGTGTTTGGTTTTATGAGGTTGTTTGAAAAGCCCAAGGGGGTCTGAACCTATACCTGTAGCGTCGGATGATTTCGGCAGAATTAATATCTGGCTAACTGTTTGGCAGCGTACTAGAGCCGAGACACCTCTGTTCAAACAACCAGATTATTTCTGGCTCTTGTTCAGGCATCTATGGGGCTGACCGTTGCCATCTCCGGTTCCAGGCTCATTGATGTAGGCATTTGCCCTCTGGGGCTGGGCAGGGTTGCCTGACTAGAGTCGTTGCCCAGCATGGCCAGACCCTGTTTAATCAGGGTCTGGAGGGTGCTAACCTGGCGATTTTGCAGAATCATTTCCTGGAGGTGGTGGGCGATCGCCTCCCACGACAGGGCTGAGGTGGGGGTGCCAGCCAGGGCTGCCTGCTCAAAATAGGTGATTAAGCTAAGGCCAGCCATGCGGGTTAGGTAAGCAGCCCCTAAGCCCTGAACCATGCCCCCTGCTACATAGGTGGCGAAGTGACTTTTCAGAACGGTGCTGAGGGCCTGGGTGGATAGTTCTACCAAACCCAGCTTCACGGTTAAGTTGGCTAGGCTACTGGCCGCTACCCTGGCCTGCTGGAGAGAAAGGTGAAAACCATAAATTTTCCCCAGGTTGATAATAAGTTGGGCGTTTATGGCCAGGGTGGCCAGCAGGTCTAGACTGGCCACGGGGTTGGCAAAGGCGGTTGCCCCTGCAATCCATTGCAGTTGATCGACCTGGGGCAGGGCTATCTGGCGTCGCACCTGGTTGATGGCGGTTTGAATCTGCTCCCCCAGGAGTTGGCTACGACGCAGGTTAGTGGCCATTACCAGAGACCGGATCTCCAGGGTTTCTTGCAGTACCCTGGGTAGGGGTTCGAGGATTGGTGGAGTTGGCTCCAGATTTTCTATCAGGGTGCCATCGATCTGGTGGTGTCGGACTTTGGTGGGGCGCGGGTTGACTGCAACGGGCACTACCGGCACCGGCAGGGGCAGTTGGGCGGTCCACCGTTGTAACTGGGTGATCAGGGTTTGGCGATCGCCAGGGCCATGGTGGTCGATTTTACTGAATACCAGAATTGCTGCCTGCCCCAATAACAGGCGCTGCTTTAACCAACTTAACGTAGATTGGGTTAGATCCGTTGGGGTGACCAGCAAAATGGCATCTTGATCAATCTGATCGGAGGGGGACTGGTCAAGGGGAAAACCGACACTGGTGAAATTGACTTCTTCAAAGTGAAAGTTTGACTCTGTCAGGGCCGGATGATTGATCAGGGCCTCCACCAGGGTGGTCTTGCCGCTGTGGCGATCGCCCACCACCGCTATCCGCAGCTGTGGCCGTTCTAAGTCAGCCAGAATAGCCTGGCATTGTTGCTGGTAGTTGACGGGTAGGGGGCGTTCCGCCGGGGGGATGGGAGAGCGGCGGCTTCCTGCTCAAGGGTTTGGATCAGCAGTTGGAGGCGGGAGATTTCGGATTCTACCCGCTGCCGGTCTACCACGGGGGGGCAATGGGGCGGGGGAACTAGGCGGGCGATCGCGTCGTCGCCACCACCATACCCCTGTTCCCAGGGCCAGAACGCTGAGGAGAGTAGAACTATCTATAATATTAACGTGGGTCACTTGTAGTAATCCCAGGGCCACTGACAACCCCAGGCCACCAATTAAAATGGGCTGTTTCACCACCATGGCTAAGTCCCTCTCCGAGACCATAAATAAAAGCTGTGGGTTCTGATCTATTGTGACAGACCCCTACCCCAGATTTCAGGGTGGATTCCCCATCTTCCCACCACCTTGTCTGCACCGTGCTGAATTGACAGTACGGTAAAATGAACATGCCATCGCTGATGTAAAGCCATGTCTTCCTCTATTCTCGCTGGAACCACCCTGCAAAATCGTTATCGCATCCTGCAACTGCTGGGCCAGGGGGGCTTTGGCCGTACCTACCGGGGCGAGGATCTGGGGCGCTTCAACGAATCCTGCGCCATTAAGGAGTTTGAACCCCAACAGGAAAACGGTATGACGGAAAAGTCTTTGCAGCTGTTTCAGCGCGAGGCTACTATCCTCTACAACATTGACCATCCTCAAATTCCCAGATTTCAAGCCATCTTCGAAGAAAACCACCGCCTTTTTCTGGTGCAGGACTACATCGATGGCACCAGCTACCGCGATCTGCTCAATCAGCGTCTAGCCCAGGGAATGACCTTTTCAGAGGCGGAGGTGCGGCAGTTTTTACAGCAAATGCTCCCGGTATTGGCCCATATTCATGGCAAGGGCATTATTCATCGAGATATTAGTCCTGATAATATTTTGCAACGCCACGGCGATCAGTTGCCGATCTTAATTGATTTTGGCGTGGTCAAGGAAGTCTTTAGTCGAGTACAGATGCTAGCCGTCCCTACCCATGCCACCTCGGTGGGCAAGTTGGGCTATGCCCCCAGTGAACAAATGCAATCGGGGCGGGCCTACCCCAGCAGCGACCTCTATGCCCTGGCGGTAACCGCTCTGGTTTTGTTGACAGGTAAAGAACCCCAGGTTCTGTTTGACGATGTTAACCTGACCTGGAAATGGGAGTCCTTTGCCAGGGTAAGTCCAGGGCTGGCCCAGGTGCTGAATCGGGCAATCAG
Source organism: Nodosilinea sp. LVE1205-7 (assembly GCA_041879365.1). GTDB lineage: Bacteria > Cyanobacteriota > Cyanobacteriia > Phormidesmidales > Phormidesmidaceae > Nodosilinea. The sequence goes on from CP089923.1 coordinate 2,146,267, forward strand.
CTACCGTCCCGGCGATCGCTACCAGTCAGTTAGTGAAATGGCCCAGGCCTTGGGAGCCGTAACCGCCAGCCAACCCCTGGCCCGGCCTCCGGCTCCTCCGGTTTCCCAGGTCAAAACCGTAGCCGTAGGGCGGGCCTACCAGCCTACCCAGGTAACGGCTCCCCCCACCGCCGCCAGCGCCAGGGGTATACCCCAACCAGCGCCAGAGCCCCCGTCGATTTGGGAGAATCCCTGGGCGGTGGTAGCGATCGCCGGTATAATCGCTCTGCTGGCGGGTTTAGGCGGCTGGCTAACGGTCACCTTATTAAGTCGCCCGGTGGACAAGCCCACCCCCACCCCTGAAATTAGTGTTGACCCTAATCAGGCTGCTCCCACCCCTTCTACCACACCGGCTCCAGCTCCAGCGACGGAACCGGTGAACTACGATCAAACCTTACTGCTGAGCCTGGGTCAAAGTAAGACTCTATCCGGTTCTCTACGCAGTAATGAAACGGTGAACTATAAATTACAGGCAGAGGCTGGCCAGGTCCTCAAGCTAGGGCTGACGGGAGAAGGGGTATTACTAACGGTTTTAGATAGTCAGGGGGCTCCAGTGGATGGGGCAGCGCAGCGGGTTTTGAGCTGGCAAGGTGCTTTACCCAACCAGGGCGAGTACACTGTGCAACTTCGGCCCGTCCAGGGACTGAGTCAGAGCAACTATCAACTGGAGGCTAGTCTGAACCCAGCGCCTTCCCCACCCAACCAGCCGGATAACCCAACCGGGGAGCCTGCCACTAACGCCCCCACCGATGGCACCTCAAAACCAACCCCTGCTCCCAAGCCTACCGTTACCGAGCAGCGGGTGCAGATCCCCCAGGTCAGACCAGGGTCTTGGTGGTTGGTCAGGTCAACCCTGAACAGGTACGGCGCTACGTGGTTAAGGCCCGAGCAGGGCAGACCATGGCTCTGGAGTTACCCAAGGTAACGGGGCCAGTTACCTTCGATATTCGGGGGCCTGGGGGTGAATTAATCCCCGATGCCTCCAGGGTGCTGTCATGGCAGGGGCAACTGGGCCAGGATGGGGATTACACTATCGATGTGACGTCTCTTCGGTCGTCGGATTACACCCTTCAGGTAACAATCAATTAGGATGGTAAACTTAAATGCCTTGCTGATTGCTGGTACCGATACAGAGGTGGGTAAAACTGTGGTTACCAGCGCCCTTTTGGCCTACTATCGCCATTACTTTCCCCAGCGATCGCTGGGTTTGCTCAAGCCTATCCAGTCGGGGGTGGGAGACGGAGAACTGTACCAACGGCTTTTTTTCCCCCACCTGGCCATTTCTGACCTTGTACCCCAAGCCTTTGCCGCCCCTTTGGCACCGCCCCTGGCTGCCGCCCTGGAAAATCGCCAGGTGGATCTGAATCGAGTCTGGCAAACCCTCGGCAGCCTGTGCCAAGCCCATGACTCGGTGTTGGTGGAGGGATTGGGGGGATTGGGGTCGCCGGTCACCGCCGATCTTACCCTGGCTGCCCTGGCCGGTCTCTGGCGACTACCGGTGGTCTTGGTGGTGGCAGTAAAGTTAGGGGCGATCGCCCAGGCGGTAGCCAATGGAGCCCTGGCCCGACAGGAAAGACTTAATCTCAGGGGTATTATTCTCAACTGCCATCAACCCTGCACAGATCAGGAAGTGGAGAAATGGGCTCCAGCCTCCCTGATTAGTCGATTAACCCAGGTACCAGTGCTGGGGGTGCTACCCTACCTGGAGGATGCTACATCCCCAGCAGCCCTGGCGGAAGCCGCTCGAGGGTTAATGCTGGACCCCCTTGATTCCGTCGACTCTTTCTCCCCGGCTTAGGGAAGTTAACCCATGGTTCATCCTAGCTTAGCCTGTCTGCGGGGCGGCTTGGTAGTCTCCTGCCAGGCCCCCAGCGATTCTCCCCTGTACGACCCCCTGGTGATTGCCGCCATGGCGGCGGCGGCGGTGCAGCGAGGGGCGGTGGGGGTACGGATTGATAGCCCGGCCCAGATTGCGGCGGTGCGAGCCCAACTGAGTCAGCCCATCATTGGCCTTTGGAAGCAGGTGTTGCCGCCTTCACCAGTGTATATTACTCCCCAGTTTCACCATGCGGCAGCGGTAGTGGCCGCAGGCAGTGACCTGGTGGCGATTGATGCTACCGATCGCCCTCGACCAGGGGGAGAAACCCTGCCGGAACTGATTGATCAGATTCATCAGCAGTTGGGCCGACCGGTGATGGCTGACATTGATACTCTGGAAAATGCTCTAAAGGCGGTAGAGGCGGGGGCTGATTGCATCGGGACCACCCTGTTTGGCTATACTGAAGCCACCCAACAGCAAAAACCACCAGGCCTGGATTTGCTAGCTGCCCTGGTGGAGCTCTGTCCCGTGCCTATTATTTGCGAGGGTGGCGTAGCTTCTCCAGCCCAAGCATTTCAGGCTCTAAATTTAGGGGCCTATGCCGTGGTGGTGGGCACCGCCATTACCGGCATAGATAGCCTAACCAGAAACTATGTGGAAGCCCTTCAGGGGTTGGGGTCGGCTTAAGGGGGCCAGCACCAGGCGAAGTATTTTACCTCCTGAAACGGCACCTAGGGCATTAGTTATGGTCCCGTCGCAGATTGCCCGATTTAATCCAACCTTCTTTGCCACTGGCAACGGATCGAACCTTAACCCAGCCTTGATTGGGCGGTTCCTCTATGACCACTACAGCTTCTTTATAGTCTAAGCCACCCACCTGGGGGCGATCGGTACCTGGCCCCTGTCGCAGTACCAGGCCAATCGGTTGAATTACCACCGCTGGGTAATTTTCAGTGGTTGAGGGAGCCGCCGCCGCTGTGGCGGGAGGCTGGACGGGTGGGGGGGCGGCCACAGGAGTAGCGGTAGTTGGAACCGCCGCTTTGGTCTCTACTGATTCATTCGGGTACAGGGGTTTGGGGGGTAAGACGGCTAGACGTCCCATAAAGTAGCGTACGGTTACAATACTGGCTACAGACAGCAGAATGATGGCAACAGCCAGGCCCAGTATCAGTTTTGACAGGGCAACTAAAAATCTACTCATAGGTTACGAATGGGGTTTCCAAAGCCTGCCCTGTAATGGTATAGCAGGTAGCTTCAATCAGTATCTTCAAGACTGGCGCTAAGCCCAGGGGCAAGCCCATCCCGCCGGGAAGCCAGACGTGCTTTCCCGGCGGCAGCCCAGGCCTGGAGGGTCTCAATTTGCTCCCGGGCGGTACGGGCTAGGGGAACCATCTGGCTGGCAGCGGTGAGCATATCATCGGTGGTAAAATCCCGTCCCTGGCTGAACCCTAGGTGCATAGCTTCAACGATCGCCTGTTCGATCTCAGCTCCAGAAAAATCTGGCGTTTCATAGGCCAGACGTTTGATGTCGTAGTTTTTCAGGCTGTGGGACCGTAGTCGTGCTAAATGAACTTCAAAAATGGCCTGACGCTCTGACTGACTGGGTAACCCAACGAAGAAAATTTCGTCAAATCGACCGCGACGTAGCAGTTCGGGGGGCAATACCTGGATGTTGTTAGCTGTGGCAACCACGAAAACCGGTGAGGTTTTTTCCGCCATCCAGGTGATAAAGGTGCCAAATACTCGACTGGTGGTGCCGGCGTCGCCCCGACTGTCAAGGCCACCAAAGGCCTTGTCGATTTCATCAATCCATAGAACACAGGGAGCCAGGGCCTCGGCCAGTTGAATCATCTGGCGGGTGCGAGACTCAGATTCCCCCACCAGGCCAGCAAAAAGTCGGCCGACATCGAGCCGCAGTAGGGGCAGATGCCAGTGATGGGCGATCGCCTTGGCCGTCAGAGATTTCCCTGTTCCCTGAATGCCAATCAGGAGCAATCCCCGGGGGTAGGGCAGGCCATACTGGCGAGCCTGCTCAGAAAAGGCCGTACCCCGTTTCAATAACCAATCCTTAAGATTATCCAGTCCACCAATATCAGAGATTTGTTCCCGGGCGGGATAATAATCAAGAATTTGCGTCTGGCGAATTGTTTGACGTTTTTCTTCTAATACCAGGTCTAAGGCCCGATCATCTACGCCGCCGTAGCTGGCAATAACCCGACCCAGGACCCGCCGAATTCGCTCCAGGGAGAGGCCCTGACAAGACCGTACCAGGTCATCCAGGAGGGGAGAAGTCAGGGCTATCTGGGTAGAACTGAGGAGCAGCTGGATTTCCTGCCGAATAGTTCTGGGGTCGGGCCAGGTAAACTCCAGTACAGTGATGGTTTCCGCTAACTCCTCGGGAATTTTCAACTGGGCCGATAGAATCACCAGGGTTTTCGGTTGGGACTTTAACAGTCGAGTCAGATTGCGTAACTTTCGAGAAATAGAAATATCCTCTAAGAAACGCTCAAAGTCTCGCAGAATAAATACCCCAGCCGCAGAAGTTGGTAATTTTTCCAGGAGTTCCAGAGCCTGCAGGGGATTACGGCGACCAAAACCAGCGTCATTGAGATTTCCCTGGTAGCCATCTACAAAGTCCCAGGTGTAAACGGGTCGTTCCCCCTGCATCCTGGCGCCAGCTCTGATTTCTGCTTCGGCTCGCTCCTCTTCGGGGGTGGCGATGTAAATCACCGGGTAACGAGCCCTGAACAGTAGCCCTAATTCTTCAATAAAACCCATGGGTCAAAGATGGTAGCAAGTAGAAAACCTGAGTAATTTGGAAAAGGCTTGAAAGCACGAACACTCGTTGACTCTCAAGGTAGTCCCTGTCCTTCATCTTCAACGGCATCACCCAAGCCGTCAATGGGGCGAGCCTTTTCACTACCCCCTGACTTTTTCCCTGGTCGCGACCAATGCCCATCTCGCGAGTGCATCCCAGTTTTGCAAGTTTGCCCTCATTCCCCAGCCTCTTTTCCCTTTTAGGGTGAGGGCTACAAAAGTGCGATGCACCCGAGGGCTTCTGACCACTGATCGCTGATTACTGTTTTTAGGGCAATTTGCCCTAAAAACCCTAAGGTCTCATCTATGCATATATCGATCACCATTAAGCGCATTCTAAACACACGCGTGCAACCATTGTTGTAGTCTATGTGCATAAAGATCACCATTGAGCGCATCCTAAGCACACCCCTGTGATCGTTAAAATTTTGCGAAAAACCATTGTTGTGGTCTATGTGTATGACGATCACCATTGAGTGCATGCTAAACACAGGCCTGTGATCGATGTTTGCAGGCGTGTGATCGTTATACACACCCGTGTGATCGATATGCGCACGGGTGTGATCGTTAAACACACCTGTGTGATCGATGTGCGCACGGGTGTGATCGTTAAACACACCCGTGTGATCGATATGCGCGCGGGTGTGATCGTTATACACACCTGTGTGATCGATGGTTGCAGGGGTGTGATCCTTAAACACACCCGTGCGATCTCAGTTGTCGGGGGTGTGATCGATAGGTGCAGGGGTGTGATCGGTATGCACAGCGGTGTGGTCGTTACAGCGGATTCACTGGGGTAAAGTGGGGTGTGATCACCCTTCCTTCCCTACCTTGACAAGGGGCCAGCGGGGTAGGATGGGCAAAGGGCCTGAGCCCGTGCCCATCAGGATCATTTCCCGTATTGATGGAAAGGACCTGGGGCAGGATGGCAGTGTGATGGGCACGCTGCGCTTTGCCCATCCTACGGGGCTGCTGTGATCGCTGTTGGCGGGGGTGAGATCGCAGGTGGTCGCTGGCTAGGGGGTATTGTTGGGCCTTGATGCTTAAGTTGGGGGTGGAAGGGTGGTAAGGTCTAATCTATTACGGGCAAGGGCTCCTGATCACTGATTACTGACCCCTGATTACTGTTTTTCTTGCCGGGGGAATGGCGATTTCCCCCGGACCCCCTCGCCCAGGGCGTGCCGCCGCCCTGGACCCTACGGAAGGGGTTAAACTGTGGGCGGCCGATCGCGCTTCGCTTTGCTCTCAGCTTGTAGACCTGGGGGAGGGGGCTACAGGCGCAGGGCGGATAGAGAAGTCTATCGACGGGGTGAGGGAGTTGGTGGCCAGGGCTTCTGACTACTGACGACTGATAACTACCCCCTCAAACCGCCCCGCCCACTCCTTTGAACTTCTCAACAAACGCCGCAATTTTTTGGAACACAGTCTGTTTTTTGATCAGGTACTGGGGGTTTAAGGGGCTCATTTTAGGCAAAATGGCGTTGAGTTCGGTGCCATTGTCGCTGGCAAACTCCCGCTTGAGGGAGGTGGCCAGATAGCGCCTGGCGGCGACTGGATTTAGGGTTTCGCTGCTAATTAGTTCCTCCGCCTCCCGCCGTTGCTCGGCCTGGGCAAAGGTGAAGAAGGCCTCGATCACACTGGCCTTATCACCGATCGGGTCCAGGTCGGTTTGATTGATAAAATCCACCAGCAGGCTTTCCTTAGCGCGATTGCCGAGGCTGGCGCGGATCACCCGCCGCAGTTCCTCCACCAGGTCTGCTTTGCTTTTGGTGTCTTGATGGTGCTCAAAAATCAGTTCTAGGATGTAATCCAGGTTGATCTCCTGGGATTTCAACAGATCCACCTCGAACACCACATCGTCCCAATCGAGGCTGGATTGCTCCTGATTTTTGGCGGCCTTTTCGCGGCGCAGCCAGTCGCGAATGTCGTTGTAGGTTGAACGGTAATCCTGAATGATCCCTTCGGGAGGGATTTTAGTGGTTTGCAGGCTAGCCAGGTCCTGATCGCTCAAATAGTGCTGGGCCTTAAAGGCCTCCAGCGCCGCCGGGTCGCTGGGGTCTACATTTTGCAGGGCTTTCAGGCTGGCAAATTCGTCATAGTTTTGTAACACATGTTCAACCCGCAGGTACTCGCCAAAGAGTTTGACGAAGGCCTTCTTGTCAGACTCTTTTTCAATGGCGGCGGGGTCAGGAAAACGCTGCTCTAACTCCTTGACCACCTCCACAAAACCGCGTCGGGCCTCACCGGTCACCACATCGGTAAAGCCCTCCATGTATTCCTGGTAGCTCTTTTCTAGCACCACGTTGCGGGTGTTTTTATCCCCAAATAGGGTAATGGCGTCTACGGTAGCCTGCTCTAAATCACGGAAGGTGACGATATTGCCAAAGATTTTGGTGGCGTCGTAGATGCGGTTAGTGCGGGAATAGGCCTGGATCAAGCCGTGGTAACGCAGGTTTTTATCGACAAACAGGGTGTTTAGGGTGGGGGCGTCAAAGCCGGTGAGAAACATGCCCACCACAATCAGCAGGTCGATTTCTTTGGTTTTAACCCGTTTGGCCAGGTCGCGGTAGTAGTTTTGGAAGCCGTTGCTGTCGACGCTAAAGTTGGTTTTAAAGAAGGCGTTGTAGTGGGCGATCGCCGCGCTGAGGAACTCCTTATCGCTGGAGTTCATGGCGGAGACATCAAAACTTTCGTCCCGAATATTACCCAGGGCATCCTGCTCTTCGTTGGCAGCAAAGGAGAAGATGGTGGCAATCTGCAGCGGTTTATCCTGGTCTTTTTGTAGTTGATTCAGGGTTTGATAGTACAGCTTGGCGGCGTCCACGCTGCTCACCGCAAACATGGCATTAAAGCCTTGGCCACCGGCCTGCAGGCGGTGGGTTTTCTGCCGGAAGGTATTCAGAATGTACCGGGATATTTCGCGGATCCGTTCTGGGTGTAACAGGGCCTGTTTGTTTTCTGCCGCGCTGAGTTTTTTCTCATCCTGCTCGGTTTCAAGGGCTTTGAATTGGGGGCGCACATCGTTATAGTCCACCTTGAACTTGAGCACCTTTTCATCGCGGATGGCATCGGTGATCACGTAGGCATGCAGCTCACGGCCAAACACGTTGGCGGTGGTTTTGTCTCCCAGGGCGTTTTGCGGAAAGATGGGGGTGCCGGTAAAGCCAAACTGGTAAAACCGCTTAAACGTCTTTTTGAGGTTATCCTGGGCTTCGCCAAACTGACTACGGTGGCACTCATCGAAAATAAACACCACCTGCTTGCGATAGATGGGTAGGGCCGCCTCGCTTTTGATCAGGTTGTTGAGCTTCTGGATGGTGGTGACGATAATTTTGTTGTCATCCCTATCCAGGTTGCGCTTTAGGCCGGCGGTGCTATCGGAGCCATTGACGCTATCGGGGGAAAAGCGCTGGTACTCCTTCATGGTCTGGTAGTCGAGGTCCTTTCGGTCGACGACGAAAAACACCTTGTCGATAAAGTCGAGCTGGGTGGCCAGGCGGGCGGCTTTGAAGCTGGTCAGGGTTTTGCCAGAGCCGGTGGTATGCCAGATATAGCCACCGCTTTCGGGTTTGCTCCAGGTTTTGGCCTGGTAGCTGCTTTTGATCTTCCACAAAATCCGCTCGGTGGCGGCAATCTGGTAGGGGCGCATCACCAGCAGGGTGTTGCTGACATCAAACACCGAATAGTGCAGCAGCACCTCCAGCAGGGTGTTTTTTTGAAAAAAGGTGGCGGTGAAGTCCTTCAAGTCTTTGATCAGGCTGTTGTCGGCCCTCGCCCAGTTCATGGTGAAGTCGAAGCTGTTTTTATTGCGGGTGGTGGTGTTGGCAAAATAACGGGTATCGGTGCCGTTGGAAATCACGAACAACTGCAAATATTTATAGAGGGACTGATCGCTGTTAAAGCTCTCCTTGCTGTAGCGATGCACCTGATTAAAGGCTTCACGAATGGCTACCCCCCGCTTTTTGAGCTCAATGTGCACCAGGGGCAAGCCGTTGACCAAAATGGTGACATCGTAACGGTTGGCATAGCTGCCGGTTTGCTCAAACTGCTGAATCACCTGCAGCTTGTTACGGGCAAGGGTGGTTTTGTCTAGCAGGTAGATATTTTGAATGCGGCCATCGTCAAAGACAAAGTCATGGATGTAATCGTCATGGATTTTGCGGGTTTTATCGACGATGCGATCGCTGGGTTTATCCAGGTAGGTTTCGACAAACCTGTGCCACTCGCCATCGCTAAACTGCACATTATTCAGGGCCTGTAGCTGTAGGCGCACATTGGCCAGCAGGGCGGCGGGGTTGTTTAAGCCGGGCACAAGTTCGTAGCCTTGATTTTTTAAGTCTTGAACCAGCTCCCGCTCCAGGGCGTCTTCGCTCTGGTAGCTTTCAGCCGCCCGCGATGCCTTGGTGTATGAATCGAGCACGATAAAATGGTTGGTCTCGGCGATGGTTTTATAGTCGGTCATGGATTATTTCTCTATAAGTGTTATGTGGTCACCCTGTTTGATTAACGTTTCATCCTTTGCCTAGGCCCTGCCTCCTTTTTCTGGAATCGCTTCTTACATAAAGGTTCGTTTAAATTTCTCGTGGTTTTTAATATTGCTTTGAATGTCCTCTACATCCCAAATTTGCAGTTCCCAGGGGAAGTAGAAGTTACTTTTATTTTTAAAGTAAATATGCAAGCCTTTATAGCCTTTTGTATGACGCAAGTACCAGTTTTTTAGGCTGAGTTGATCTTGCCAGTCATCGAGCAAATCCATAACGGCGGCTATTTCTGAGGCCGTCAAAATAATGCGGGCACCAAAAATATCGTTGAGCCAGTTGTTAACGGGGTATTGATCTTCGCGGGTTGAGAAGCGTTTAATTTTGTCGTCGATACTTTCGCGGGTTTTGACCCGATAGAAATATCTGATGTCGATCTCTGCCGTCATCAGGTAATCGTTCACGCTTTCGTGTAAGGTCAGGCGATACCTATAGATATGGGGGATGGGTACATGGGCGATGGTTCTAGAAAGGTTGATTTTCTCCACCCGCCCTGTTTCAAAATAATCCCTTGAGAAATCGTAGTGCAAACGATTAATCTCGCTAACAAGCTGTTTTGTTTGGCTGATTTTATCCATGGGGCTTTTCCAGGGTGTTAGAGGGTGTTGGAGAGGTCTCCTATTGAGGGTAAATGCCTGCTTTTACCCCCTTAATCCCCCCTTAGAAAGGGGAGACTCAGATCCTCCCCCTGCTAAGGGGGAGTTAGAGGGGGTGGGAAACTTAGGAATAAATTGCGGTAGTATTCGTCTTCTGTTTTGTTGAAGATTTTGCCCATTTTTAGCTCCTGTTGTGTCTTTCTTCTAATTCTCCCCTTGGCAAAACTTAACCCCTCCCTAGCCCTCCCCTTAGCAGGGGAGGGGACAAGATTTCATGTCCTCCCCCTTGCTAAGGGGGAGTTAGAGGGGGTGGGAAATTAAACAGTAGGTCGCGGTAGTAGTGATATTGTTTCTTACGGGCAGTCAGTTCACGGGTCAGTTCACGGGTCAGTTCACGGGTCAGGTCGGTGAAGGTGTCTAAAATACGGACGATTTCGGTTTGGATAGCAACTGATTTTTCGGGGTTATCCGGGCATGGGATAGGAACTTTAAATTTATCAGTGTCAGGGGTTGCAATTTGAGGCATCTGCATTTTGCCACCAATACTTTGAAAGTAAGGTTCATTCAATTTCAGAAAATGGTAGACAAATTTAATATTTATTTCGTTACTTTTTGAGTGGTATGACCACATCTCATTTTTATGTGTAAACGGTTCTTGATAATACTCAAATTCAATAACGCCACGAGATTTGACAATAATGGAAGGCTCCCTATTTACATCTTTTGGCGGTATGTCCTCAAAATTGACAAATGCAACAGTCCTGCCACCAGCAAAAACCTTCAGTGGCGCACCATCTTTATGTAATGTCCTCATCTGGGCAGCAGTAATCTTTGTGCCTTTGGTACGAATAAGAATCTCCCCCAACGCCTTCCATTCCACCTCAGCCCCATCCAGCAACTTTTCCAAAAAGCTCATCCCCTCCACAGCTAAAGCTCCTCCGTCTTAAATTCACCATAACCTTCGTAGTAATAACTAACATCAATACCCTTCATAAACAAAGCCCGGTCATCAATTTGGTCAGTTAAGGCCTGTTTGAGCAACACCTTAATTTCAACATCCTTAACCACACTACGCTGCATGGCCGACAGGTATTCATCCTTATCCACCAAATTCCAATCCACCACTTGCTTAATTGCTTTCTTTAGCATCAGATCCAACCAGAGGCGGGTGGCGCGGCCATTGCCTTCGCGAAAGGGGTGGGCAATATTCATCTCCACATACTTCTCAATGATTTCCTCAAAGGTACCCTGGGGCATGGTGTCGATATAGGTTAGGGATGCCTCTAAATACATCAAGGGTGCAAAACGAAAGTTGCCCTTGGCGATGTTGACAGTGCGAACCTTGCCGGCGAAGGGATAAATATCTCCAAATAAATAGGCGTGGATAAAACAAAGCCCTGCAAATTTGCCCACCTCGACGGTGTTAATATCTCCCGAATCAAACAGTTGCCTGGCTTTTCCCTTACTGATCTTTTCCTCCGCCCTGGCCAGTTCGATTTGGTCGGTGATGTTTAATTTGTTTTCCAGTATCATAGAGCACCTCCGTCAAATCCCATTCAATCTCTTCTGTGCTGGGCAATTGAGTTTGTAAGGGAACCGGTAAGAATTCCAATAATTTATATGGCGGAGTTCACTCAGGTGAAGGGCGATGTGATCACCCCCCTGCCCCCCTTGCCAAGGGGGGGTATAGCGTAAAACTCCTACGGCCAGGCGCTGGGGGGTAGGACTGAGCAATCGGTTGTTCTGATTGACTCATGCTTCGATCTCCGCCACGATCGCCTCAATCTTCGCCCGCAGTTGGTCGATCTTAGCCACCGTGGTTTTCAGCTCGGCGTTGAGCTTACCAATATCCACCACTTCGCGGGTGTCCTTAGCCTCTACATAGCTACTGACCGACAGGGTGTAATCATTGGCGGCTACCTGCTCAAAGGGCACCGATTTGGCCAGGTGATCCACCTTGGCCTTACTCTCAAACACCTCCATGATCTGGTGGATGTGATCCTCGGTGAGGATGTTGTTATTGGTCTCCTTCTTAAACAGGCCACTGGCGTCAATAAATTGGGTGGTGGTGTCGGGCTTATGTTTAGAGAGCACCAGAATATTGACCGCGATGGTGGTGCCAAAAAATAGGTTGGGGGCCAGGGAGATCACCGTTTCCACATAGTTGTTATCCACCAGGTACTTTCTGATTTTTTGCTCAGCCCCGCCCCGATAAAAAATACCAGGGAAGCAGACAATGGCGGCGCGGCCCTTGCCAGACAGGTAACTGAGGGCGTGTAGCACAAAGGCAAGGTCGGCCTTAGACTTGGGTGCCAGCACCCCGGCGGGGGCAAAGCGTTCATCGTTAATCAGGGTGGGGTCGTCGCTGCCAATCCAGTTCACCGAATAGGGCGGGTTAGAGACGATGGCATCAAAGGGTTTCTCGTCGTCAAAATGGGGGTCGATCAGGGTATTGCCGAGCTGGATGTTGAACTTGTCGTAGTTGATGTTGTGCAAGAACATGTTCATCCGGGCCAGGTTGTAGGTGGTGTGGTTGATCTCCTGACCAAAGAAGCCTGCTTCAATAATATGGGCATCAAATTGCTTTTTGGCCTGCAACAGCAATGAGCCGGAACCAGCGGCGGGGTCGTAGATTTTGTTAACGCTGGTTTGCCCCTGCAGGGCCAGTTGGGCGATCAGCCTGGAGACATGGGGCGGAGTGAAAAACTCCCCGCCAGATTTACCGGCATTGGCGGCGTAGTTGGAGATTAGAAACTCGTAGGCATCGCCAAACAGGTCGATCTGGCTGCCCTGGAAATCCCCAAAATCCAGCCCGGCCACCCCCTTGAGCACGGCGGCAAGCCGGCTGTTTTTGTCTTTGACGGTATTGCCGAGGCGGTTGCTGGTGGTGTCAAAATCGGCAAACAACCCCTTAATATCGCCCTCGGAGGGATAGCCACCGGCGGAACCCTCGATCGCGGTGAAGATGGCCGCCAGATCGGTGTTCAGGCTGGGGTTGGTGTGGGCCCTGGCGGCAACGGTGACGAAGAGCTGGCTGGGGTAGATAAAGTAGCCCTTGGTTTTAATGGCGTCCGCTTTGATCTCAGGGGTGATGATGCGATCGGATAGCCTGGCGTAGTCAATGGTCTCGTCATCGGCTTCGATGTAGCTGGCAAAGTTTTCGCTGATAAAGCGGTAAAACAGGGTACCCAGGACATATTGCTTAAAATCCCAGCCATCCACAGCCCCCCGCACATCATTGGCAATCTGCCAGATCTGGCGTTGTAGGGCGGCACGCTGCTGCAGGCTGGTCATGGGGTTTTCCTGATTGAATAGGGATTAATTCTACATCGAGGCAGCCTGGTAGGCAGTAATCAGGTCCAGAAAGTCAGCCAGTGCAGCCGGCCCTGAAACAGCAAAGGCAAAGAAATTGGCATAAAAATAAATTTCAATTGTAATTCAACTAACTTGAAGTCAAATTATCCCTGTGCCATACTGCCACAGACAAAAGCACAGTGAAATCACTGCAACCTGGCCCTGGTCAAAACCCCTAGGGCGGGGTTGATTGGTTCAAGCTCATCCTGGATAGGTCGTCTAGTTTGTTCTTGCCCCCTGGTGGGCGGGACAGATCATGCTGACCTTTTTTGTCCCAGGCTGTTGAAGGGGTTCCTAATTTTGTTATTGCCGTCCCAGGCAACCGTTTTCAGAGAAGTAGCGAGTGATTTATGAACGTTGAGCGATTTCCTTCAGTGCGGGCCTACTTAAACTCGGCCAGGGTAGGGGGTAATGCCCTAGCGGGGTCACGGCGACGATTTTTGCGCCAGGGCGGTTTTTTCGTTGGTGGCATGGCTTTAGCTGGTGTGGTGGGGGCCTGTAGTTCTGGTACAAGTACTCCCTCTGGTTCTACCCCCAAGTCTGAGGTTGCCCCAACCGCTTCAAGTAGCAAGGCTTTACGCATTGGTTACCAAAAGTCTTCGACGATTTTGAACCTGCTGAAAAATAGAAGGCAGTTAGAGCAACGGTTTGGTGATAACTCCGTCGCCGTCACCTGGAACGAGTTTGTGGCGGGGCCCCAAATGCTGGAGGCCCTTAACGTCGGCAGTATTGACATTGCCTACACGGGGGAAACGCCCCCCGTGTTTGCCCAGGCGGCGGGGGCTCCCCTGCTTTACTTTGCCTTTGAGCCCAATGGCCCCCAGGCGGAGGCGATTCTGGTGCAGAAAGATTCCCCCATTAAAACCGTAGCCGATTTAAAGGGCAAAAAGGTGGCCCTGAATAAGGGCTCCAATGTGCATTACTTGCTGGTTAAGGCCCTGGAGGATGCCGGGCTGAAATACACCGACATTGAAACGGCCTTTCTACCCCCTGGGGATGCGCGACCGGCCTTTGAGCAAAAGGCGGTGGATGCCTGGGTAATCTGGGATCCTTTCGAGGCAGCGGCGGAGAAACAGCTGGGAGCCCGCATATTAAGAGACGGCCAGGGGCTGGTGGCTAATCGAGGTTTCTACCTGACTACCCAATCTTTTGTCGATAGCCAGCCCGATACCCTCAAGGTGGTTTTAGAAGAGCTGAAAAGCGTGAGTAATTGGGCCAAGGACAATGCCCCCAGTGTGGCCAAGTTCCTTTCCCTGGCCCTGGGCATTCCAGAGGAGGTGCTGGTGCTGTCGGAAAGTCGGCGTGGCTACGGCATTCAGCCCCTAAGCAAGGACGTAGTGACCTATCAGCAGCAGGTGGCGGATGCGTTCTACGACCTGAAGCTGATTCCCAAGAAAATTGATGTTTCCACCGCGATCTGGAAGGGTTAGTACCCCAGGCTGGTTTTGTTATGACCCTTGATATTCACTGGTTTATTCCCACCCATGGCGATGGCCGCTACCTGGGCACCGCCTACGGAGGTCGGGCGGTCACCCCCGAGTATCTGCGGCAGTTGGCCGGAGCGATTGATCAGCTCGGTTACGCTGGGGCTCTCTTGCCCACCGGCAAATCCTGCGAAGACGCCTGGATTACCGCCGCCTCCCTGATCGCGGTAACCCAGCGGATGAAGTTTTTAGTGGCGATTCGACCGGGGATTAGTTCGCCGGGGATGGCGGCCCGCATGGCCGCCACCTTCGATCGCCTCTCCGGTGGGCGGCTATTGGTCAACGTAGTGACCGGGGGCGACAGCGCCGAGCTGGCGGGGGATGGCCTGCACCTGACCAAGGACCAGCGCTACCAACTCACCGATGAGTTTCTGACGGTGTGGCGGGGGGTGATGGCGGGGGAGACGGTGGACCTGGCGGGGGACTACCTGCAGGTGAGGGGGGCTAAACTGTTGTTTCCGCCGGTGCAGAGCCCCCATCCCCCCTCTACTTTGGCGGCTCATCCCCCCTGGCCAAACAGGTGGCCGCCCGCCAGGTGGATCTGTACCTGACCTGGGGCGAGCCCCCGGCCCAGGTGGCAGAGAAACTGCCGAGGTGCGCCAGTTGGCGGCCCAGCAGGGCCGCACCCTACGGTTTGGTATTCGTCTGCATGTGATCGTGCGGGACACCACCGCCCAGGCCTGGGATGCCGCCAACGATCTGCTCCGCTACCTGGATGATGCCACCCTGGCGGCGGCTCAACAGGCCCTCAGTCAAGCCGACTCGGAGGGGCAGCAGCGCATGCTGGCCCTGCACGGGGGCCGTCGCGATCGCCTGGAGGTGAGCCCCAACCTCTGGGCCGGCGTGGGCCTGGTGCGGGGGGGCGCGGGTACGGCTTTGGTGGGTGACCCTGAAACCGTGGCCGCCCGCATGCAGGAGTACATTGACCTGGGCATCGACACCTTTATTTTCTCCGGTTACCCCCACCTGGAGGAGGCCTACCGCTTTGCCGAGTTGGTCTTTCCCCGGCTACCGCTGGAAAGCTTGCCCAGGGCGGCCCCCAGCCGTTACCTCAGCCCCCTGGGGGAAATCATCGCCAACGAGAAAATACCTGCCAACGCCAGCTAACCCTGTAGCCACCATGACCTCCCTAAAGTCCACTGCTTCCCCCTCTCGAACCTCCCGCTGGCCCAGCTTCTCTGGGGACGGCTGGATATCCCTGGCCACCGTGGCGGCGGTGTTAGCCCTCTGGTGGCTGGCCACCCATGCCGGGTGGGTTAGCGATTTGTTTCTGCCTAAACCAGAGCAGGTTCTGCGGACCTTCTGGGAGATTCTCACCCAGGGCTATAAGGGGGTCTCCCTGCTGTCGCACCTGGGCGACAGTCTCTACCGGCTGGCGATCGCCCTGATTTTAGCGGTGATTACCGCCATTCCCCTGGGCATGGCCTGTGGAGCCTACCGGCCCCTGCGGGCGGTGTTTGAACCCCTAATCGAGTTCTACCGCCCCCTGCCCCCCTGGCCTACTACACCCTGCTGGTGATCTGGCTGGGCATTGAGGATGCCTCCAAAATTGCCCTGCTATTTCTAGCCGCCTTTGCCCCCCTGTATATTGCGGCGGTGGCTGGGGTGCAGCGGGTGCCCCGCGATCGCATCCTCGGTTCCCAATCCCTGGGGGCGAGTCGCTGGCAAATTTTTCGTCACGTCATCTTTCCCTCCGCCCTGCCGGATTTATTCACCGGATTGCGCACCGCCATTGGCTTTGCCTACACCACCCTGGTGGCGGCAGAGATGGTGGCGGCGGTTTCCGGCATTGGCTGGATGGTGCTAGATGCCAGCAAATTTCTACGCAGTGACGTGATTTTTGTCGGGGTGGTGATCATGGGGGGCGTTGCCGTCGCCCTGGATAGTCTGCTGCGCTGGATTATGGGGTCTCGCCTGACTTGGGTGGGGCGAGAGTAGACCCCTTCTGCCTGGGGTCCAACCCTGCCCACCACCCATTGATTTGATTGAAGGAAATAGAGGAAATAATTACCAATGTCTCTGATTAAACGACGCCATTTTGTCTACGGGTTAGCCGGTCTCAGCCTACCTGTGATTGCCGCCAGTTGCGGAGTGTCCACCCCGACTCCCCCAGGGGGAAGCTCCAGCCCCTGGGGCAGGTGCCACCCCCGCTACCCTGAGAATTGGCTACCAGGTGATTCCCAATGCTGAGTTACTGGCCAAGGCCCTGGGGCTCACCACCAAAGCCTTCCCCAATACCAAGGTGGTGTACACCAGCTTTGACTCAGGTCGGGATGTTAACACCGCCTTTGCTGCCAACGGTATTGATCTGGGGCTGGCGGGTTCGGTACCTGTCTCCGTGGGAATTTCCCGCGGTCTCCCCTACGAGGTTTATTTCATTCACGATGTGATTGGTGCCGCCGAAGCCCTGGCCGCCCGTAAGGAGATTAGTAAGGTGGCGGACCTGGTGGGCAAGAAGGTGGCGGCCCCCTTTGGGTCGACCACCCACTTCAGCCTGCTAGCCCTGCTGAAGCTGGAAAATGTCGATGCCAGTAAGGTCACCCTGCTGGATCTACAGCCCAAGGATCTGGTGGCCGCCTGGCAGCGGGGAGACATTGATGCGGGCTACGTTTGGGAGCCTCACCTGACTAAGTTAACCAGTGGGGGCGGCCAGGTGCTGGTCACCTCCGCCGATCTGGCCAAGCGCGGTGCCTTAACCGCCGACGTTGGCCTGGTCAGCAAGGACTTTGCCCAGAAATATCCCGAGGCGCTGAAACAATACGTAGCAGTTTTGGATGAGGCGACGGCCTTCTACCGTAAGGACCCGAAGGCGGCGGCGGATGCCCTCTCGAAGGAACTCGGCCTCTCCCCAGAGGAGTCCCTGAAGGCGGCAGAGGGGATTATCTGGCTGACCTCCAGCGAGCAGGCAGATGGGAAGTACCTGGGTAAACCCGGTCAACCGGGAGATTTTGCCAAGGTGCTGAAAAGTTCCGCGGACTTTATGGTGGGCCAGAAGGCGATCGAAAAGGCCGCCGATCTCTCCACCTTTGAACAGCACCTCCGTAATGATGTTTTGAAATCCTAGGAGTTCCGCCGATGACCGCTCCCTTCCAGACCTCTTCCCCAAATCTGGGTCCAGCCAGTCAGGCCGGGGGTGATGCCGTGGTCACCCTGCGCCACATCGATCTTCACCTGGGGCAGGGACCGCACCGCCTCGAAGTGTTGCGGACCATCGATCTCGACCTGGCCCTGGGGGACTTTGTCTGCGTGTTGGGGTCATCGGGCTGTGGCAAGACCTCCCTGTTGCGGGTGATCGCCGGCTACCAGGCCCCCACCAACGGAGTGGTCTATGTGGATGGTCAGGTGCACACCGCCCCCAACGCCCAGGTGGGGGTGGTGTTTCAGCGGCCCAACCTGCTGCCCTGGCTTTCCATTGCTGACAATGTGGACTTTGGCCCCAAAATGCAGGGGGTGCCTGGGGCGGAACGCCAGCAGCGGGTCGATCATTACCTGGATTCTGGTGGGCCTGACGGAAGCCAGGCGGCGGCTGCCCCACCAGCTTTCTGGGGGTATGCAACAGCGGGCGGCGATCGCCCGTACCCTGGCCGCCAACCCCCGGGTGGTGCTGATGGATGAGCCCTTTGGGGCCCTCGATGCCCTCACCCGGGAAGCCATGCAGTTGCACCTGCGCGCCATCTGGCAGCAAACCGAGAAAACCATCTTTTTCATTACCCACGATGTCGAGGAGGCCCTGATTTTAGCCACCCGCATTGTGGTCATGCACGCCCGTCCGGGTCGCATTGTTGATCAGCTGGCCAATCCCTTTCGGGGATTTCTAGACCACCTCAGCCCCACGGAATTACGCACCACCCCCGACTTTATTAACCTGCGGCAGCAATTAATTGCCAGTATCCATTCCTAGAGGTTGGCTTAAACCCCTTCTTTCTTCCCTGACCTATCATGACCCAGATTGTTGCCATTGCCGGTAGTCCCTCCCATCCCTCGCGGTCCTACGCCGTGCTGGAGTCAGCCCAGGAGATTTTAGCTAACCAGGGTATTCGCCTGGAGATTCTTCAGGTCCGGGATTTACCCGCCGAAGCCCTGGTCTACGCCCAGTTTGACCACCCCGCCATAGTCACCGCCGCCGCCCAGGTGACGGCGGCCCAGGCGGTGATTATTTCTACTCCGATCTACAAGGCGGCCTACACCGGCCTGCTCAAGACCTTCCTCGACCTGCTGCCCCAAAAGGCCCTGGTGAATAAGCCGATTTTACCCATCGCCACCGGGGGGACCCTGGCCCACCTGCTGGCGATCGACTATGCCCTCAACCCGGTGTTGGGGGTGCTGGGATCCACCCAGATTCGACCGGGGCTCTACCTGGTGGATAGCCAGTTTCAGCGACGGGCCAATCAGGGGGTCGAGTTTCTCGACCCCGATCTAGAGGACCGCTTTACCACCGCCCTGGCGGGCCTGGTGGCCGCCCTTCCCGTCCCTGTTCCTAGCCCCTGACCCCTAGCCGCCTTTGCCATGACCTCTCGATTGTCTATCTCCACCCTGGGGCGCTGGCCCCGACTGCCCTGGGATCGTCTGATTCCCTGGTTAGTGCCCCTGGCCCTGGTGATGGTTTGGCAACTCCTGGCCCAGGGGGGGTTAATTAATAGTCGGGTGCTACCCGCCCCCACCGCCGTGGCGGAGGCGGCCCTACGGCTGACCACCAGCGGCGAGTTACTGAAACACCTGAGCATCAGTACCTGGCGAGCAACGGTGGGCTTTTTAATCGGCGGCGGGTTAGGGCTTTTCTTTGGGGTGGTGAATGGGGTCTTTCGACCGGCGGAGTTGCTGGCGGATAGTTCCATTCAAATGATCCGCAACATTCCCCACCTGGCCATGATTCCCCTGGTGATCCTCTGGTTTGGCATTGGTGACCAGGCCCGAATTTTTCTGGTGGCGCTGGGGGTGCTGTTCCCCATCTATGTGAATACCTTCTACGGGATTCGGGCGATTGATCCTGGCCTGATTGAGATGGGTCAGGTTTACGGCCTCAGCCCCCGCCAGCTCTTCTTCCAAATTATTTTGCCCGGTTCTCTGCCCAGCGTTCTGGTGGGCCTGCGCTACGCCCTGGGGATTATGTGGCTCACCCTGATCGTGGCGGAGACCATTGCCGCCGGTTCTGGCATTGGCTACATGGCCATGAATGCCCGGGAGTTTATGCAAACCGACGTGGTGGTGCTGGCCATCTTACTCTACGCCCTGCTGGGTAAAGTGGCGGACTCCGCCGTGCGCTGGCTAGAACGCCTCTGGATTGCCTGGCACCCCAGTCAAAATCTTTCCTAACCCTTAGCCTTGCCTGCACCATGAGCTCCACCGAAACCTCTCCGGCCCCAGTGGCCACCGCCACCGGCAGTCATATTCGCATCCACAACCTGAGTAAGGTGTTTGATCAGCGGCCCGTGCTTCAGAACCTGACTCTGGAAATCGGCCCAGGGGAATTTGTGGCGGTGGTGGGTAAAAGCGGCTGCGGCAAGAGCACCCTGCTGCGCCTGCTGGCTGGCTTGGAAACCCCCTGCCAGGGGGATATTCATTTAAATGGCCATCCCCTACGGGGGATTAATAGCCTGGCCCGGGTGATGTTTCAAGACCCCCGTTTACTGCCCTGGCGCAATGTTTTGCAGAATGTGGCCCTGGGCCTGGGTCAGCAGGGGCGATCGCGCAGCCACTGGGCCCTCCAGCAGGTAGGTCTAGACCATCGGGCCCGCGACTGGCCCACCATTCTCTCCGGTGGCCAAAAGCAGCGGGTGGCCCTGGCCCGCGCCCTGGTCACCCAACCCCGCCTGCTGCTGCTGGATGAGCCCCTGGGGGCGCTGGATGCCCTCACCCGCCTGGAGATGCAACGCCTGATTGAACAACTCTGGCAGGAACAACGGTTTACCAGCCTGCTGGTGACCCACGATGTGGAGGAGGCGGTCACCCTGGCCGATCGGGTGCTGGTGATTCGGCAGGGCACCATCGACCTGGATGTTTCCATCAACCTGCCCCGCCCCCGGGATCTGACCCAAACGGAATTAGCGGTGCTCAAGCAACGCATTCTGCAGCAGATTTTGCATCCCCAGGGTAGCCCGGTTAGGGAGTTCTCTTGAATTGTTGCTTTCAGGTGTCGTTTTATGTCACAGACAAACCTAACCGGGGCGGCCTCCCGGTCTGCCAACCAGAGTCACAACCTCTTTTGGGTTACCCTGCTTAGCCTGCTGGTATTGGCCGCCGTAGGCGGTCTGATGGCAGTCCAGGTAGCCCCCACCGCTTTGCTGCAAAACTACCTGCCCTCTACCTCGGTGGCCAAAGGGTTAACCCTAGATTAGCGGTTGGGCAATCGCTGATCTACCCAGGCTTAATCCGCCGCCGATAGGGCGGGGGGCGGCGGGGGGGCTTGATAATCTAGCCGAATGCCGTAGCCACTGCGCTCATAAATACCATTGACTACGGACTGCAAATCAACCCACACTTCTTCGTTGGCGGTTTTCAGCGGTAACGGAAAGGGAGGAATCGGTTTCCGTAGGGTAAATTCGTACAGATCGGCCCGAGGACGCTCCTCTGAGCGGCTGACCAAAATCTGGTACCGATCCGTCGCTGTTGGGGTAGTATCCCCGGCGACTGAGTGCATGGCCATGGGCTCATAGGCCCGCAGCAAGTCGATTTCCACCAGGTGAGCAGCACTGCCCAGGATCGTTTGGCGTTTGGCATTATAAATGTGGCACCCCTCCCCCTGGCGCTTATTAGTGGGTGACAGGACCTCAAGCACCGTAATCACCGCATCACTACCGGCCTCTCGAATCTCTAGATAGCGTTCCTTCACCTCCAGCGGCATGGGCAAAATCACCGATTGGGGCCGCACCGTAGTGGCCACCCCAGGGCCAGTGGGGTGGGGTTTAGCCTGGGCAGATGACCCTGGGGTAGACAAGACCACCCCATCGGGAATCCCTACTAAGACCTCTGCATTGGGGCTATCTCGATAGGTGCGAGTTTCAACGGCTATATAGTATCGGGGCAGCAGGCTAGGGGCCAGGGCATCGGCGATCGCCACGATTAAGCGGCTGTGAAACTCCGACCAAAGTCCAGTTTGTTCTAGGTAAGGATCCATACCTGGAAAGGGGGATGCCATCGCTAAACCTGCCATAGGGGTTAGGTTAATTTTAGCGAGCTCCTCCAGACTGCCCCTTCCCATTTTCCAAAAGTTTCTAACGGCATCACCCTTGCTATCGCTCCCTTGTCAGTGGCTTTAGCCAATGGCTTTGATGCCAGGGCTGCGGACTAAAACAGCACAGCGAATGAATTAAAATAAAAAACATCTCAAATCGAATTGAATTTCGACGCCGGTCGTGCCATAGTATTCTAATACATCGGTAAACCGGTCAAGTTTACGGTGTATGCAATGAATGGCGATACTTCCCCTACCCTATTCCCTACCTGATCCAATTGCTGAAGAAGGGAACCCAGGCTGGGGCAGTGCCGCTAACCATCCTTGACACCCCTGGTGACAGTGCTATGACATCCCCCCCATTCACCTGAGACTTCGGCTCTACAGTTCTTCCCACCTCTCCTTGCCCTCCTTGGTGGAGGAACTGGCGGATAGTTGTCGAGTAGTCATCCAATCGATTTCCCGGCAAGAGGGGGCGGCCAGCTTCGCCGTGCGCCAACTCACCCGCACCGATCCCCTGGATGTGGAGTTATCAGGGCCGATCCATGCGGTGCAGTGCTGGCTGCAACAGTTAGAGCGCCACGCCATCACCATCCGGGGTAAGGGCCATTGCCATGGCGATGGTTGGTACTGCTAAAGCCCCTGACCCTACCTTGCATTTGTCCCCAGATCTATTTTTCCCTCTTTGCCATGATCTCTTCTCCCCTGGTTGTTGCTGACCCCGCCTTTGGGGGTTCTCCCTCCGCCCCAGCCCCCGCTGTCCATAGGCTGCCCCAGGCTAATCGCCTGCGGTCTCGACGCTGGAGTTACGGACGTAGTTACCTTGTCGTTGCCCTACTGACCCCGATTGTTTTGGCTAGCCTGGGCCTGGTTTTTCTCCACCACCACCTGAAGCTGACCCTGATTCTTGCCCGCCTGCAGTTCAGCCGGTAGGGCTGTAGCTCTGTTTAACCGGGTTTACTGCCCCCTGGTCGAAGTGGTTTTACCCCTGTTTCCGGCTGGTTTCCCAGGTTCACCCTCCTAGCCTCAGGTGCGGGAGGTGAACCCAACCCGGCCCCCCTGCCCCATTCCCTTTGAGATCTCACCATGACCCATCGTTTTGAAACCTTGCAGGTGCATGCTGGCCAGGAACCGGCTCCGGGTACTAATGCTCGGGCGGTACCGATTTACCAAACCACCTCCTACCTGTTTAATGATGCTGACCACGGGGCCCGACTGTTTGCCCTGCAGGAATTTGGCAACATCTACACCCGCATTATGAACCCCACCACCGATGTGTTTGAAAAGCGCATCGCCGCCCTGGAGGGGAGTGGCGGCCCTGGCCACTGCCAGCGGGCAGGCGGCCCAGTTTCTGGCCCTCAGTACCCTGGCCCAGGCGGGGGACAACATTGTTTCCACCAGCTATCTTTACGGGGGGACCTACAACCAGTTCAAGGTATCCTTGCCACGGCTGGGGATTGGGGTAAAGTTTGTCGAGGGGGATGAACCAGAGGCCTTTCGCCAGGCCATCGATGACCATACCAAGGCGATCTACGTCGAAAGCATTGGTAACCCTCAGTTTAATGTGCCAGACTTTGCCGCCCTGGCCCAGGTCGCCCATGACCACGGCATTCCCCTGGTGGTGGATAACACCTTTGGGGCGGCGGGCTATCTGGTTAGACCCATTGACCATGGGGCGGATATCGTGGTGCAGTCGGCCACCAAGTGGATTGGCGGCCATGGCACCGCGATCGGCGGGGTGATTGTCGACTCCGGCCGGTTTGACTGGCGTAATGGTAAGTTTCCCCTGTTTACTGAACCCGCCGAGGGCTACCATGGGCTAAATTTTTCTGAGGTATTTGGCCCCGATGGTCCCTTTGGCAATATCGCCTTTATCATCCGGGCCCGGGTGGAGGGGCTGAGGGACTTTGGCCCGGCCCTTAGCCCCTTCAATGCCTTCCTGCTATTACAAGGTTTGGAAACCCTATCCCTGAGGGTAGAGCGTCATGCCAGCAATGCCCTGGCCCTGGCCCGGTGGCTGCAACAACAGCCCCAGGTGACCTGGGTAAATTACCTGGGGTTGCCCGATCATCCCTACCATGGCCGGGCCACCCACTACCTCAGCCATGGCTTTGGGGGGGTGCTTAACTTTGGGGTTCGGGGTGGACTGGAGGCGGGGCGCCAGTTCATTGACCGGGTGAAGCTGGCCAGCCACCTGGCCAATGTGGGGGATGCTAAAACCCTGGTGATCCACCCCGCCTCCACCACCCACCAGCAACTGACGGAGACCGAGCAGCGATCGGCGGGGGTGACCCCTGACCTGGTGCGGGTATCGGTGGGCATTGAGCACATCGAGGATATCCAGGAGGATTTTGCCCAAGCCTTGCAGGGACTTGCCTAACCCTGGCTGACCTTTACTGGCCGTCAACGGCTTGACTGCGTGTCCTACCTTGATTTGGTTTCTCCCCTGACTCGGGTGTATCACTTGCCAACCCCCCTGGATCTGGAGTTGGGGGCACCCTACCCCAGGTGCAGGTGGCCTACCGCACCTGGGGAACCCTGAATGCCGCTGGAGATAACGGGGTTTTAGTCTGCCATGCCCTCACCGGTAACGCCGATCTGGAGGACTGGTGGCAACCTTTGCTGGGGGAGGGGCAGAGCCTTGACCCCAGCAAAGATTTTGTGGTTTGCAGTAACATCCTCGGCAGTTGCTATGGCACCACCGGCCCCACCAGCCTCAACCCGGCTACGGGGCTGCCCTACGGGCCTGAGTTCCCCGCCATTACGGTGCGAGACATGGTGCGGGTCCAGGGGCAACTACTGGCGGGCCTGGGGGTACGGTCTCTGCGGCTGGTGATTGGGGGTTCCCTGGGGGGCATGCAGGCCCTGGAATGGGCGCTGCAGTATCCCGACCAGGTTCAGAGTTTGGTGGTGATTGCCGCCCCGGGTCGCCACTCGGCCTGGTGTATTGGGCTCAGTGAAGCTCAACGTCAGGCTATCTACACCGATCCCCAGTGGCGGGAGGGCTACTACTCGGCAGATGCTCCACCGGTTCAAGGATTGGCGGTGGCTCGCATGATCGCTATGAGCACCTACCGGTCCTGGGCCAGTTTTCAACAACGGTTTGCCCGTAATGCAGCCGATCGAGGCCTGGGCGATCGCCCCCCTACGCCATCACCGACTACCTGCACTACCAGGGAGCCAAGCTGGTCAGTCGCTTCGACGCCAACACCTACGTCACCCTAACCCGAGCCATGGATTACCATGATGTGGGCGCTGGCCAGGGTAGTCTGGGCCCCACGCCGGATCAGCGCTATCGGGCGGCCCTGGGTCAGATCACCCAGCCTACCCTGGTGGTGGCGATCGCCACCGACATCCTCTACCCTCCCGTCGAACAGAAGGAGCTGGTGAACCTCATTCCCAGGGCACAACTGAGCTGGCTCCAGTCTCCCCACGGCCATGATGGCTTTCTCATTGACATGGCGGCTTTAAACCAGCAGGTGCTTCAATTTCGCTTTCAAACCAGCCCACGGGAGTAAACAGATTCCTGACGGCTTTAACCCTTGACCATGGACTAGCCCTTACTGAGTGCTGTCTGCCACCTGAATACCGATCCCCCATCTTCTTACCAAAGGCCTAAACATTCCAGATCATTAAGATGCTGAAGATATCCATGCAGATCGCCAGATGAGCCAGTGACAGATCGCCAAGCAATTTATTTCCGGTACTGTTATTTAGGTCAGTATAGAACCATCGGTTTCTTCACTTGGCCTCCATCCAGTTGGGGCCGGCCTTGGCTTCCACCTGCAGGGGCACGGTGAGGGTAACGGCGGTGGCCATGGTTTGGGTAATCAGGGGTTGGAGTTCAGGCCATTCCGTGGGTGGCACCTCTAATACCAGTTCGTCGTGCACCTGTAGGAGTAGTTTGGCGGCGTAGCCCCGCAGTTGATCGTGAAGCCGTACCATGGCGATTTTAATAATGTCGGCGCTGGAGCCCTGGATTGGCGCATTGGCGGCGGCCCGCAGCAGCCCGGCATCGTAGCCATTGGAGCGGAGCCGGTCTAGATCGATGGTATCAGGGTCCTGGCCCCGCAGCGATCGCAGCTTGCCATCGGTAAAGTTAAAGTACCGCCGCCGCCCCAGCAGGGTTTCCACGTAGCCCTGGGTCAGGGCCAGTCGCTGGGTCTGCTGCAGGTAGGCAAACACCTTGGGATAGCGCTGGTAGTAGCGATCGATAAAGCCCTTGGCCTCACTACGACTCACCCCCACCTCCCGGGCGAAGCGCACCGCCCCCATGCCGTAGATGATGCCAAAGTTAATCACCTTACCCAGGCGGCGCTCCTCTGGGGTAATATCCTCCTTGTCTAGCAGTAACCGGGCGGTGAGGGCGTGGACATCCTGGTTGTGGTTGTAGGCCTCCACCAGCACCGGCTCACCGCTGAGGTGGGCGAGGATGCGCAGTTCAATCTGGGAATAGTCCGCCGCCACCAGGTGCCACCCTGGGGCCGGCATGAAGGCGGCTCGAATCTGGCGACTAAAGGCGGTGCGGATGGGAATGTTTTGCAGGTTGGGGTTCGAGGAGGACAGCCGCCCGGTGGCGGTCACCGCCTGGTTAAAGTCGGTGTGGACCCGCTGGGTATCGGCCCGCACCAGGGCCGGTAGGGCATCCACGTAGGTGGACTTGAGCTTGGCCAGGGTGCGGTGCTCCAGCACCAGATCCACCACCGGATGGTCTCCCTGTAGGTTTTCCAGGGTGGCGGCATCGGTGGAGTAGGTGCCGGACTTATTACGGCGAGACTTGCGGGTATCCAGGCCGAGGCGGTCAAATAACAACTCACTCAGTTGCTTCGGGGAGGCCAGGTTAAAGGTTTCCCCGGCGGCGGCGTAGGCCGCCTGCTCCAACCGCTCCAGATTCCCCTGCAGTTGTTGGGAAAAGCGGGCCAGGTAGGCCCGGTCAATGGCGATGCCCTGGTATTCCATGGCCGCTAGCACCGGCTCCAGGGGTAGCTCCACCTGCTCAAATAGGGCCTGGAGGGTGGGGGCCTGGGCTAACTCCGCCCGCAGTATCGTCACCAGGCGGTAGGTGGTGTGAACATCGGCACCGCAGTAGTGGGCGGCGGCGGCGATGGCCACGGCAGCGATGGTCTGGCCCTTGGGCACCAGGTCAGTGTAGCTGGGGGTGGTGAGGTGGAGGTGGCGCTGGGTCAGGTCCGTGAGGTTGTGGCTGGTTTCCGGGTTGAGCACGTAGCTGGCCAGCATCGGGTCAAACACCACCCCTGCAGGTGCAGGCCCTGCTGGCGCAGCACCAGGCGATCGTACTTGGCGTTTTGGAGCGCCTTGGGGTAGCGATCGCTCTCCAGCACCGGTGCCAGGGCTGCCAATACCAGGGCCAGGGGCAGTTGTTCCCCCTGCTGGTGACCCACCGGAATATAGGCTGCCTCCGTCGCTCCCGGCCCCCAGGCACAGCCAATCCCCACCAGGGCCGCCGCCATCGGGTCCAGGCTGGTGGTTTCCGTATCCCAGGCCACGGGCCGGGTGGGATCGGTGTGGGTGGAGAGGGTGTCCAGCAGCTCGTAGAGCTGAGCTGCGGTGGTGATGATCTGGGGGGTCAGGGTTACCGCTGGCAGGCTTGGGGCCGGCTCCGCCATGCTGGCTGCCGGTGGCTCATTCTGGGTGGCGGTGGTGGAGCTCACCGCTCCGCCGAAGGCCACCTGTAACTTATCCAGCCGCTGGATAAAGTGCTGAAACTCCAGCTTTTGCAAGGCTGGCACCACCCGTTGGGGGTCAAAACCCTGCAACCGGCAACCCTCCAGGTCGGTCTCCAGATCCACATCGGTGACAATGGTGGCCATGAAGCGGGAATGGTAGGCGGACTCCCGCCCCTCCTGGAGTTTTTTCTGGTTGGCCCCCTTAATCTTGTCCAGGTTGGCGTAGAGGCTGTCCAGGTCGCCAAATTCCTGCAGTAGCTTCACCGCCGTTTTGGCCCCAATCCCCCGCACACCGGGGATATTGTCGGAACTATCGCCACAGAGGGCCTTGTAGTCCACCACCTGGGCCGGGGCAATCGCTAACTTGGCCTCCACCTCCGGTCGCCTAAACTCCTGGGCCAGGCCATTTTTGCCCCCTTGGCGAAGGCATTGCCCAGGTGCAGCACCGTCACCTGGCCCTGGTCATCGATTAGCTGGAAGAGATCCTGATCGCCGCTGAGGATTTTTACCCGAAAGCCAGCCTGGCGGGCCCGGGTAGCCAGGGTACCAATCACGTCATCGGCCTCGAAACCCGGGGCGGTGTAGAGATTCAGCCCAAAGGCGGTGAGCAGCTCCTGCAGATTGTGTACATCCTCCAGAAACCCCTCTGGAGTCTCCGGACGACCATCCTTGTAGCGCTCATCCGCCACATGGCGAAAGGTGGGCTGGGCCAGGTCAAAGGCGACCGCGGCATACTGGGGTTTTTCCGCCTCGATCATGTCCAGCAGGGACTTGAGAAAGCCGTAGCACACACTGGTGGGAATGCCGGTGGAGGTGCGCAGCCCCCCTCAGCGTTTTTGGCAAAGGCATAGTAGGCGCGGAAGGCCAGGGAATGGCCATCCACCAGCATTAGGGTGGGGGGATCGGCCAGCAGGGGAAGGGCGGTCACGGCGGCAGTTAAGGGCAAGGGGGTAAGGGGTTATGCTACCCAGTTGAGGCCGGGCGGTCAAGGGTCAGGGGCGGGCCAGGGCGGGCACCTGGAGCAGGCCGGTGAGCAGGGCGCTGGGGGGTTGGCCATGGGGCCAGGCAAAGGCATGGCGAAAGGCCGCCTCCTGACAGCGCTGTAGCCCGGCAAAGTCGATTACGTCGTGGGTCAGCAGATTTTCGTACTCAAAGGGCAGGCGAACGTTGTGGAGACCGGCATTGTCGGTGCAGATGGCGATGTCCACCCCCGCCTCAAAGCAGCGATCGAAGACGGCCTTGAGCTGGTGGATCTCCTGCAGGGTGCCAGTCTTCAGGTAGGTGGTGGGGCACACCTCCAGACATTGGCCCCGGGCCGCCACCTGGGGCAGGAGCTCGGGGTGATGCAGGGGAATTTGAATGCCGTGGCCAATCCGTTGCAGGTAGGGGAGCAACTGGGGGTAGCAGCCATCCTGGGTTTCGTAGAGGTGGCCAGTGGTGTGCAGCCCCAGACTCTGGGCCCGCTGGTAGAGTTGCAGAAAGTCCTCCAGGCGATCGCCGTACTGGCGATCGCCCCCCGCCACATCGATGCCGCAGACGTACTGGGGATACTGGGCCGCCAGCTCAAGGATGGCCTGGTTCACCGCCTGGGGCAGTTGGGAGTGGAGGCAGAGCAGTTGGCGGGTGACGATAGGGTACTCGGGCTGCTGGCTGGCCCGACCGACAATCTCCACAATCTCCGCCATGGCCTCGATGCGCTGGGCCTGGGAGAGGTGATCGGGGGTGCGAAGGTAGGGGGTGTAGCGCAACTCCAGGTAGGCCAGGTTTTCAAAAATATAGGCCCCCCGAATCAGTCGGTAGATAAAGTAGGGCAGGGCCTCCCGGGTCTGGACGCTCTCCACCAGGGTGTGCAGCTCCAGGTACTCCGCCAGGCTATGGCGGGGGCGGGTGTAAAAGGCCTCAAAGGCCCCATAGTCGGCAAATTGATCGGACAGATCCGGGCGATTGCGTTGAAAGTAACGCCACAGCACCCGAGGCACCACGGAGCCCCCCAGGTGGCGGTGCAGTTCAGCGTATAGGCTCATGGTTACCTCATCTTTGCAGGCCATTATAGCTCACCCCGCCAGGCCCGGGGCGGTACGGGAGTATACCGGAGGGGAGCCTTCCGGGACTTCAAGCCCTGCTTCCAGGGGCTAATGTCGGGACGATGGCGGGTGGCGATGGAATTTCGACGAGCTTAAGCCGGAAGGGTTATTGGCGGTTATCGCGGAAGTTGACGACGTAGACGGGAATGACCAATGAATGGTTAGCACAACAGGGATTGCTCTCGATTCGTGACCTCTGGATAAAAGCTCAGGGCTAGGTGGAAATCCTGCTGTGGCATTTCTACCCATGGCCTTAGCCAGAGCATGGGTAGAAATGCCATAACGGGTGACTTTGTTCTGGATCTGTTGCACCTAGGGGCGGATGACATTTGCAACGATTAATTATTCCGGACGCCTACCTGAAACAGCAGCAGGTGTGGCTTGATATAACCATAGGGTTGAGTAACGAAATTGGCAGAAATTTCAGCAAGGAGTTGTTGTCTGTGATGAGTAAAGCATATCTCGCTGCTTACAGCAGCATTACTGGGCATTCATTGCTCGTAGCCACTGGTCAATCTGACTCACTTCTTGAGTCTTCCCCTGAGCGATGAAGAGCACTCTGGCGAGTTTGAGTTCGGCGATCGCCTCCTCTAATTTGTCTTGCCTGTAGAGGGCAGCCCCCAGGTTCTTATGAGCATTTGCATCGTTAGGATCAATGCGGATTGTTTGGCGGAACTCCGTAATCGCCTCCTCTAATTTCCCTTGCTGGACGAAGAGGACTATCCCAAGAATATCGTGGGCCTCTGCATCGTTGGGGTTGAGTTGAATCGCTTTTCTAAAGGCGGCTTCAGCTCCCTGAAAATCTCCCGATTGAAAAAGTCGGATACCTTGCTCCAGGTATTCATCGGCGGAAGCCTGAGTCATGAATGAGGGAGTAGACGCCGGATGGGTTGGTACATTGGGTCTGATTGCGGCGATCGCGAGGGCATTTCCTGGATTGAAGAACACTAAACCCAGAACTGCCGCAGTCAGAAGCGAGGACGGTTGCAGTTTAGTCATAGATAGCCTCCAGGGGCTATGGTGTGTCTAATTCAATTGTCGATCCGCAAAAGCTACAGGTGCCAGTGTAAGCATTGAAACTTAACCGGAAAACCTTGAACCATGTAAACTATTCAGCTGACATTTTCTTGAGAGCATGGCATCTTTACATCCCCACTCTAGTCAGTCAGAATTTTATATTTCCGCAAGCCCGAATTGGATTCCAAACTTGACTTCTGGACACACATATTGCATCTGAAAGGTTTTATTGTCGACAAAGTCAGCACTCATCCGGCAGCCCTCCTTATCGATCCAAGAAAATAATCACCCCTTTCTGTTAAACTTTATAGCCCCCTTCAAGGAATCTCCTAACTAGCTTCAGTGGCTGATAGCCGTTCTCCGGTAAATTGCTGATGGGGCAGGGGCTGAGCGGCGGCTAAGGCAGTTAAATTATCAGCCAAAATCGACCGGGGTTGCTCACCGATCGCATAGCTAAGAGCGTCGCCATCGCCATTGAGGTAAACAAAATGAGGAATACCGTCGACGTTGTACTGAAGCATTTCTGGTAACCATTTGTGGTTGTCAACGTTGAGCATGACAAAGTTTACCTGGTTGCCGTAGGTGGCCCTAAGACGGGCCATGTCACCGGCCATGGCCTGGCAGGTGGTACACCAGTCGGCGTAGAATTCTAATAAGGAGGGCTTACCGCTGGTTTGGGCCACCTCGTAGGGAACAGCCCCAGCCGCCAGCTGTTGCAGGGAAGGGCGGCTAGACTGGTTGCCTAGGGTCAAGAAAACCACAACCGTCAGAGTGATCGCAACGCCGGCAATAATTAAATTACGAATCTTGCCCGACAAACTACCTAAATGATTAGCCATACAACCCTGCTAGCTGCTTCCTAGAACCATAATAAAATAATCCTGGGGATTGGGCCATCGGCATCAATGAGTCCGGGCCAGGGATCTAGGCTAGGCTAGAAAGGTAAACAGGACAGGGTAAGGGTTGGTGGATAAGGGCACACTCATTGAGTTTAAACACCAGGGACAGCCCCGCCTAGCCGTGGTGGCGCGGCCTGAGGGTAAGAAAAACTGGGTGGTTATTGACCAGCGTGGCCAGAGCCACATTCTTCATCCTCGCGATATTACCTATCAAGTGTCTGGTTCCAGCTTTAGCGTCGGCGATATTTTAAGCTTTCTACAGACCGCCGAAGCCCATATCGATTCCTCCAGCCTTGAGGTTGCCTGGGAACTGTTTCGGGAAACTGGCGAGGCGGCAGAACCCACATCTCTGGCCCTATTGCTCTTTTCTGATCAAAGCCCACCCCTATGCTACGCCGCCTACCGGCTACTGATAGAGGACCGCATCTTCTTTAAGCAGAAGGGCAATCGCTTCGAACCCCGTACCCCTGCCCAGGTTGAAGATCTACTACGCCAGGTCGAACGGGAAACCCAGCGCCAGCAAGAATGGAGTTCCTTTATGGACAAGGCCCAGCAAGCCCTAGCGGGGGGAACGGTCAGTTGGGCCAAGGGCGATCGCCCCAAGCTAGAATACTTGGAGCGCTTTGCCCTATTGGGTGATGAGTGTAGCCAACGGCATCAAGCGGTAGAAGTGCTGGCCGCCCTGGAATACCCCCCGACCGCCGCCGCCGCCTTCGACGCCCTGGTGGCCCTGAAGGTATGGGATATCCACGAAAATTTGGCCTTGCGACGGAGCCAGATCCCTCACCAATTTCCTCAGGAACTCCTAGCCATGGCCCAACATCGAATGCAATCTCCCCCGCCCGATCTCGATGTTGAACGGTACGATCTAACCCACCTGAAGGTCTATACCGTTGATGACGCCAGCACCCAGGAAATTGACGATGGGCTCAGCCTGGAAATTCTCGCCAACCATAGCCATCGCCTTTGGGTCCACATCGCTGACCCAACCCGTTGGTTGCTACCAGGGGATGACCTCGATCTGGAGGCGCGGCGGCGTTGCACCACGGTTTATCTGCCCACGGGCATGATTCCCATGTTTCCAGCTGAGCTAGCCACTGGGCCGATGAGTCTCAAGCAGGGAGAGGTTTGCTGCTCCCTTAGCTTTGGCATTACCCTCACCGCAGCTGGAGAAATTCAGGACTACACCATTCATCCTGGCCTAATTAAGCCCACCTACCGGCTTACCTACGAAGATGTAGATGAGATGTTGCAACTAGGCATCACCGCCGAGTCTGAACTGCAAGAATTGGCCCACTGGGCCCAGGTACGGAGCCAGTGGCGGCTCAACCAGGGGGCCATCAGCATTAATATGCCAGAAACCAGTATTAAGGTGATAGCCGATCAGAACAATGACATTGTGATCGAGGTGTTGGAGGATTCTCCAGCCCGTCAGCTAGTAGCAGAAATGATGATTCTGGCTGGGGAGGTAGCCGCCCGCTATGGGCAAGATCATGAGCTGGCCATTCCCTTTCGGAGCCAGCCCCAGCCCGAGCTGCCCTCCGATCAAGAGTTAATGCAACTGCCTACGGGCTGGGTGCGCGACTCTGCTATTCGTCGTTGTATGCCCCGCAGCGAAGTGGGGGTAATCCCCAGTCGTCATGCTACCCTGGGCCTGGATAGCTATAGTCAGGTGACCTCTCCCATTCGCCGCTATCTCGATCTGCTGGTGCACTTTCAACTGAAGGCTCACCTGCGGGGTGATCCCCTACCGTTTTCCTCAGATCAGGTAACCG
This sequence comes from Nodosilinea sp. LVE1205-7, assembly GCA_041879365.1. Classification (GTDB taxonomy): domain Bacteria; phylum Cyanobacteriota; class Cyanobacteriia; order Phormidesmidales; family Phormidesmidaceae; genus Nodosilinea. The sequence continues at coordinate 2,179,547 of CP089923.1, forward strand.
AACTGGCCCAGGGCATGAGCTCAGCTGCCTACGAAGCCACCCTGGTGGAGCGACAAACTAAGCGCTACTGGGCACTGGAATACCTGCGTCGCCATCAGGATGAAATTTGGGATGTGATGCTGCTGCGCTGGCTACGGGAAGAAGAGGGGCTGGGTTTAATTATGGTAGAAGACCTGGGCCTGGAATTGGGGATGCGATTTAGTCGGGCCGTTTCTCTGGGAGAGCGGTTACAGGTGCGGGTCAGTCATGCCAGCCCCCGCCAGGATATTATTCGCTTTCAGGAGGTGGCACCAGAAAAGGTTGAGGTGGAACCTTCTCCTGGCTGACCTGGATGCTCTGGCTCTAGCCAGCAATTCTCATTTTAAAGAATCAGCTGCTATTGGGAGGGATTTCTAGCTCTAGCCCCTCGAGCATGAAGGTAAGCAGATGATCCCAACTGTCGAAATACAGGTACCGAGTTAAGGCCCGCAGATCATCAAAGAAGGTTTTTCGAGTGGGGAGGTGGGCCCTCAGCACAGCATACTTCTGGTCAAGCCGCTCCAGGGCGGTGTGGAACAACAAGGACAGGATGTTAAGGGTGGCCAGGAAGGAGGCCAAATGCTGCTGGCCATGGCCGAAATTGTGCTCCAGATTGTAGCCCTTGGTCTTGAGGGTGTTGTTGTTTTCATTCTCAACCTTCCATCGGGCCCGTCCGGCTCGAACAATCTCAGCGACGGTGTCATCGCTGATGCGATGACTGGTGGCAAAAGCATTGTGGTAGGTCACCTGACCATTGGGGCGGCTGACCGTTAATTCGCACCAATTGACCAACAAAGCATCGGCTCCATCCCGTAAGGGCACCCCATTGAGATAGCGATAGGTCCAGGTTTCGTTTACTTTGCCGGTCCAGCGTTGGGTCGTGACCGTGGGTAAAGCCATCCCCTGCAGATGGTCATAGAGGGTGGTGTGGGAGTCCTCTCGACAGACCAGGATGAAGTCCACCTCTTGGTCTAACAGCTGCTGACACAAGGGTTGGTGGCAATAGAGATCATCGCCTAGGACCGTCACTCGCAGCCCCCTAAGTCGCTCTCCATGCTGGCTCAACCACCGCTTGGCGGCGGCATTCTCGCAGTCTTGTTTTTCATGACCATCTTGCGGTCGAATAAATTCAGGCACTAACGGAATCACCTGACTCTTGCCCGGACAAACGATCACCGGCGTCACGACGCTATGGAAGTAATGAATCTTCCCTGACTTCAGGGTGCGCGTTGAGCACTGGCAACAGTGAATTTGGGTCGAACTAAAGTATTCGGTTCCATCTAAGGCCACCAACAGCCGGTCTCCTAAGCACCGAAAGCTGTTCAACTGTCCCTGCTCCTCTAACCCCTGCAAGATTTCCTCGAACATGGGAAACACCTGCTCAGGGGAAACCCCATCCAATAAATCTCGGATGTGGTTGTCACTGGGTATCTGATGAACCCCAAACAGGCTTTGGGCATTGCTTTTCCCCTTACTGTCCGCCATCTTCCGCTGATAGGCCAGAAAAGACGGCGTTTGGGTGAAAAACACACCAAAGGCGCTCAACGCCGCATCTTCCATCCCGTAGCGGCTATTCTTGCCCTTGCGTTTGTCCGGTAGCGACGACAAACGCTGGCGAAACGAGTCCACTAGCCTGTTAAACAAACCTGCCTTTTTCAACAGCTCTGGCTCTCTTAGCTCTCTCAGATGGCATTACCATACCCCTATTCCTGGCCGTTGGATAGTTTTTTGCCAAAATGAGAATTGCTGGGCTCTAGCCAGGTAAAAGGTATTGACATTAGTTTCTGTTTCTGACAAGCTAAAAAAGCTAAAGACAACGATACTGATTTTTGTCGGAGTTGATTCTTTTTCTTTCCGTGTCTGCGGGTATAGCTCAGCGGTAGAGCGTCACCTTGCCAAGGTGAATGTCGCGCGTTCGAATCGCGTTACCCGCTTTTTAATCAGCTCGGTACTGTACGGTTACTCGTCCGGATTCCATGACTAGAATTTTCCCTCCCAGAGCTTGAATTCGGTCTACGGCAATCTTACGTACCTGGGGATCTACCGCCAGGTTGATCACCTGCACCCAGGCACTGATTTGAGCTGACCGGCTAGTCGGATTGGTAGCCAGAAAAGCCGCCGTCTGACGACAGGTCTGGGCCACAGCAACGGCCTCTGGCTCAGGCGAAACTGAGGCCCAGGCGGCGGCGATTTGAAAGGACTGGCGAGCCCCCTGACCATCGCCTAAAAACAGTAGCTGATCAAGGCCACGGTAGCGCCAGAGGCGGTAGCTCCCCACTGGTACAGTCGGTGTCATCGCCTGGCTACCTTTGGTCATCAGGGCTACAGACCGTTCTGGTGCACCGGCAAAGATCGAAGTACTGGCGGAAAGAAATAGGTAGGGTTCTATAAACCGGGGATCTTTCTCCACTATCACTTCGAAAAACTCAGGGCTAATCCGGTAACCTACCCGGTTACGTAAGGCGGCATCACCAAAATACTGGAGAAAGTTGAGAAAGGTCCAATCTGCTACCAGGTTGGCGTAACCCAGGTCAGGGGTATGCTTCAACACCAGTAGGCGCAAGCGATCGCGCTGTTGCTGCTGCTGTAACTCTAATAGACTCTGTTGGCCCGGGGTTTGGGCCTTTAAGGTTTGCAGTTGCTGCCACTGTAGGGATAGTACCAAGGTCCCCAGAGAAAAACCGACTACCAGGGGAACAGATTGTAGCAGTGCCCAGGGTGTCATAGGGAATTAATCCTTAGCTGCCTACCATGGGCTGCTAATTGGTCTGGCTGTCTTCATCCTCGGTACTCACAGTCGGCATGAAGTCGGGCTTTTGCTTATCTTCCCACCCGGGGGGCGCTTAGAGTTATACCAGGCAATGGAGCCAATGGTGACCGCTGCAATAAACCCCACGGCATACACCAGGATAAAGGGTAAGGGTAGACCAGGGCTGGTGGTTATACCAAGGGGAAAAGACATAGGCCGCACCAGGTTAGGATAAAGGAAATAGAAATAGTCTGGAACAAGTTTTAATCTTGACCCTGAGACGGTGGCAACTGCTCAAGGCTAAGAAAGTTTGATTGACTTTAAAATTATAGCTGATGATTGCAGGGAACCTGGAGATTCACGGGTTCCCCGGCTCACCTAACAGGCCCGCTGGTGGGTCAACGGTCAGATAGCCTGCGTTCAGGTTTACCTGGGGAACAATGGCAGGCACAAAGGGAATCAAAACCTGGCGGGCAGTTTTCTCAAGGGATGGATATAGCCTGACCTCTAATAAGTCATTGCCCGCCGTATAGACATCGATAACCTCACCAATTTCTGCTCCGCTGGACTGGAGCCGCACTCGCAAACCAATCAGATCGGCCACATAAAATTCGTCCTCCGCCAGCGCCGGCCGCTCTTGACTCGACACTAGCAGGGTGCAACCCCTGAGGGCTTCGGCTTGGGTGCGATCGCCAATCCCTTGCAAACGCAAAACGTAGATTTCTCTGCCTTCCAGCAATCGCCCCTGGAGTAACTGGATCGGCTCGGGGGTAGAACTATGGGGACACCGCAACCAGCGGAGACCCGGCTCTAAGAAACGCTCTGGGAAGTCGCTACTGGGATAAACCCTGACCTCACCCTTGAGCCCCTGGGCAGCTACAATTCGACCGATTTCAACCCAGTCTGAAACTGTCATAAAAACCCTTTCGCCCCTAAGCGGTTGGTGGAAAAAAATACCCCAGGCCTAGTTGGCCGCCAGCAGGCCTCCAAAGACTGAATTCCGAGCAGACTATCCGACTCCATAGGTATGTTTGGGAGCCTCTTGGGCTTTTCAAACAACCCCTCAGCCAATCCCTAAGACAGGTAGGCCACTAGAGCCTGGAGCTTATCCCAGGCGGCTCCACTGGCGAGAATGTTGCGGGCCAGTCCCAGTGCCTGGGCTAATTCTTCTTGCAGAGAAGAAGCGCCTACGACCTCTCCCACCTTCAGGGCCAGGGCCGCATTCAAGGCCACCACGTCTTGTTGGGCAGTAGTTCCTTTGCCTTGCAGGACCGCCCTTAAAATTGCGGTATTTTCCTGCAGGTCTCCCCCCGCAGGGCACTGAGGGGGGCTCTGGCCAAGCCCAGGGATTGGGGATCGAGTACCGCTGGGGTCACCAACCCTGCCTGCAAAACCGCCAGGTCAGTTTTATCCCCCAGTCCCGCTTCATCCAACTGTTCGCGACCATGGAGAACGATGGCTCGGGGCCTTCCCAATTGGTTCAGGGCAGCGGCCATAATGGGAACTACAGCCGGGTCATAAACACCAATTACCTGCCCCGTCGGCTGCAAGGGGTTAACTAAGGGGCCTAACAGATTAAATACGGTACGAATCTTTAACTCACTGCGGAGGGGCGCGATCGCCTTCATCGCCGGATGCCAGCCCCGGGCAAAAAGGAAGGTAATCCCCACTTCCTCCAGGGCGGCTCTGACCCGCTCTGGACTGGCGGCCAGATCCACCCCCAAGCTTTCTAAAACATCGGCGGAACCCACCTTACTAGAGGCCGAACGGTTGCCATGTTTGGCCACCCGAATACCGGCGGCAGCCGCGACAAAAGCCACCGCCGTAGAAATATTAAAGGTCTGGGAACCGTCTCCACCGGTACCACAGGTATCAATACAAGGACTGTCGTGGAGTAAGATGCCCTCCCCCCAGAGACTGCCCCTGCAACACCCGGGCCATCCCCGCCAGCTCATCTGCCGCTACCCCCTTAATCTGCAGGGCGACCAGTAAAGCTCCTGAAACCGCTGGCGGAATGGATTCCTGTAGCCATCCCTGCATTAGCATCTCAGCTTCAGACTGACTGAGGGATTGCCCCGCCATCAATTGCTGGAGTAGAACAGACCAATCTTGAGGATGGACAGAAGTAGATGAAGACACGGGTGTAGTCCAAATGTTGCCAGAATAATGTTGTCAGCAGTACCAGCCTGCCCAAACCACAGAGCTATAGACAATGTATCAGAGCCAGGAAAATAGCAAAACCTTTTATCGTGCCCTGACGGCAGTCAGCTCTGATTTTTTTTTCACCCAGTGCTTGCCAGTCCCCTTATTTTCTGAAGCCCGATTGCGACTCCCCCATTAAGCCCAACAGCGGACCTACAACAATGCCGGCTAGAAAGCCACCAGAATGGGCCCAATAGGCAATTCCAGAGGCAGCCGTATTGAGGGTAAATAGACTGAATAGGGCTTGCTGCAGGAACCAAAAACCCAGAAAAAAAACTGCCGGTATACGTACGGTAGTAAAGAAAAACAGAATGGGAATCAGGGTGACAATATGGGCTCTGGGAAATCTCAGGATATAGGCCCCCATCACCCCAGCGATCGCCCCACTAGCCCCCAGGGTCGGCACCGTGGCCAGTGGATCGAAAAACCACTGGGTTAACCCGGCGATCACACCACAGGTTAAATAGAAGACTAGAAACTTAAAATGGCCCAGCTGGTCTTCAATGTTATTGCCAAATACCCACAGATAGAGCATATTACCGCCCAAATGGAGCCAACCTCCATGGAGAAACTGGGATGAAATTAGGGTAATCCATTCGGACTGGGGAGACTTGAGGATACCCTGAAAACTGCTGGTCAGCTCAACCGGTACAATTGCCCAGGTATCGAGAAAAATATCTAATCCCTTGGGGGTAAGGGCACGTTGAAATAGGAAAATCGCAATATTGAGGCCAATAATACCGTAGGTGATCGTGGGAGTTGAACGGATGGGATTTTCATCGCGGAGGGGGACCACAATTTACCTCAAGATAGAAGAGTTGTGATTAAATCTGGATCTTTGAGAGACAACTGGAACTATGACCGTAACCAACTACCCAGGCAGGGAGTCGAGCTCGAATCTCCCCTGGGTTAACTTTAACCAATCACCCGGATCTTAAAGATGGCAACCCAGGCTATAAATTTCCGATGAACTTTATTTTCAAAGCTATGGGGATCTTATTAGATTAGCTGTTAGCGTTATACAGTAAGGATCTTTAACTGATCAAATTCCCCATGAGCTACCCCAGCTTCCACAGCTATATTAAAACGCTGCGAGGCTTGCTTAAGCGCAAGCAAAGGTGGTTACTGGAGGAATCAACCTTACTGGCCGACCTATGCCTTGCCTACGGTACTCTGGCAGGCCTTTCAGACCAGGAGAAGCGAACCCTATTTCTAGCAGCCCACTTTAAAAATCTGGGAGCAATTTTTCTCGATGATAGCAGCTTGACCCAGGCCTTTAGCGACCGTAGCCAGGTACTGACGGAAATGGAAAGTTTGTTTAGGGAAAGTGCTCAACTGGCTCGAGAGGCAGGACTTAGGGATGTGGCCCTGGTGCTGGATCAGTACTATCGACGGGCGATTCCAGAGCATTACCTGGCCCGGGTTTTCCAGGTCCTAAATGTTTGGGTTTCCTGCCGCCAGCGTAAAGGATGGCGCAGTTCCATGAGTGATAAGGAGGCTCTGGTGGTTTTGCAACAACGGGCCCAGATGAAGTGGTCTGATCCCAAAGTAGTTGGTCACTTCATCAAACATCTCTGTAACTATTCGTCCCGGCTGGACTTTGTTGATTCGGTCCTTAGCAATGACTTAGAAACCCCGAATCAGTCCCAGTCGGTTGATTTACCAGAGTTCGACACCCTGGAGCAAGATCTGTGGTCGCTAGATGCAGCCCTGGGAACCGGCGATCGCTCCCCCAGCCAGATCCCTCGTCTGAGTTGACCAGTCGGCCCAGCCCATGGACTAGGGGTCGGAGGGGGCCGTAGCCAGCTCAATTCCTACCCAGTCCTTACCCTCCTGGCTGGCTGGTGGTTCCAGGTAGAGTTTAAAGGGGCGATTCTGGTGCTGCTGCCGCCGACTCAAACCACCCCCTTTCAGTTGGTAGGTGCCCTGTACCTGCACTACCCTGGGGTGACCTGTAGTGGGGCGATCCAGGGTAGTCCACTGATAGTGACTGATAATTACCCGGTGAACCTCGAGATGGGGCAGGGTGGTCTGGCTCACGGACAACTGGCGGGCCAGCAGAGACTGGGTACGTTCCAACTTCTGGGCGATCGCCGTAGCGATCGCTGCCTCCGGGGGCTTAGAACCTACCCCGGCGCAACTCCCCAGCCCCAGGCAAAGGATGACCACCAGCAGTATTTTCAGAATTGGCCTGGCCAGCAACTTAACCATTTACTTGACACCCTTTGAGGCCACCAGTTCATTGTTTTAGAATACGAGGGTCCAGGGCATCTCGTAAACCATCTCCCAACAGGTTAAAGGCTAGCGATGTCATTACAATTAAAATGGCTGGAGGCCAGATTAACCAGGGCTGCAATACCAGAATGGAGGCATTGGTAGCCAGGGTTAGCATATTTCCCCAGGAGGCATCGGGCTGCTGAATGCCCAGACCGATAAAACTCAGTACGGCCTCCGCCAGAATAAAGCTAGGGATGGCTAAAGTGGCGGAGATAATACCATAGGTGGCGGTTTGAGGTAGAACGTGGCGAATAATAATATACAGAGCCCTGGCCCCCATCACCTGGGTGGCCTGAACAAAGGTTTGTTCCTTAATAGCCAGCACTTGCCCCCGAATTACCCGAGCTTGACCTGCCCAGCTCACCAAAGAAGTAATGGCAATAATTAACAGAAAGCGCTGAGCGCTACTTAAGCCTGCCGGCAACACCGCCGCCAGAGCCACCAGTAAGTAAATACTGGGAATGGTCATCACAACTTCTAACAGGCGCATTAAGACAGCGTCTAAGGCACCCCCCAGGTAGCCAGCCAGTCCCCCCACTAACATGCCCAGGGGAAAGGAGATGAGAATACCCACCAGACCTACGCTGAGGCTAACCCGACTACCATAGATAAGGCGGCTGAATTGGTCTCGGGCCTGCTCGTCGGTGCCCAGCAGGTTGAGTTTGCCGGGTCCACTAGTATCAAAAAGATGGAGATGACCCTCTGAATCGCGATGTAACAGGCGGATCGCCGAGGGCTGGGTATAGTCTACCCGTAGCTGGCGATCGCCGGTTTTTAAATCAACCGGTCCTTGGGTAACAGGATACACGTGGGGAAAAAATCGATCCCCGTCTTGCTCGTGCCAGTAAATCTGGGTGGGGGGCAACAGCGAACCATTAGCCTGAGTGTCGTAGGGACTATAGGGAGCGAAAAAATCTGCTCCCAAAGAGATGGCGTAGAAAACAATAAGCAAAAAAGCACCCCAGCGAGCCAGGGGATTGATTGTTAATTTGCGCCACCAATTCATAGGACCTCAGGCATAGATCAAAGTTTCTTGATTTTCTACCATAAATACATTGGAATACAAGTTGGCAAGGATTTGTTTGCCCTGCTGGGTTAGGGAAAGATAACGTAAACCATCTTGAATAAAAGGATGCACGCGACTCCAGTAAAACTGAGGATAGTGGGCGCGCAAATCGCCAGGGTTCTGGTACCCTAACTGCTGATTTAAGCCGGTTTCCTCAAATTCATAAAATATAGCCGCCACCTTTTTGAGATAACGGGGATCACTGAGCTGACCAATTAAATCTGCCGCCCTGACCAGGGCCGGAAAGCTTTGGGTGTCTGGCAGGTCTGACTGATGGGGCACGGGAAAGCGAGTTAACTCGATGTTTTGCTGAATTAGCTGAGCGTCAATCAAATCATTGTTGCCAAAGCGCTCTTTAATAAACTGCTTACCCCGATCCACGTGATAGGGATTCAGGGCCGCATCCGAGCTACTAGGTAAGAGCTTTACCATGTCCTCTCCTTGACCTGTGGCGTAGAGGTTTTGCTGGGTCTGGTCACTGCGACAAACCCCCTTGATGTAGCCGATATCATGGCATACCAGAGAAAGGATGACGTGTAGCCAGTCTTTTCCACTAACGCCCCCTTCCCGAATATGCTTGCCCCACAGCATTTCCTGCCCCACCAGGGTGACTAAAATTGTATGTTCGACGTTGTGGTATAAAGCGTCACTATTGGCGATATTTTCCAGAGCCATACTGCCGGCCCAACCAATGATTTCTTGATATTGGGGGTTTTGACTGCCGTAGTTACGCTGGTATCCAGCCTTGAGGTGGGCAACAAAGCTGTTAATTAAAATTTCCGTAGTGTTAAACATGTTGTCCCCCAATGGGAACAGCGCCGGGAGAGGGAAGTTGTGGCCACCAAAATGGATGGTTTCGGCCAGAATGGCGGGGCCAGGATGGGGCGATAATAGTAAAGGATGGATAGGAATTTAGACGGGGCTGGGCCTCGCACCAGGTAGCTACAGTAATAATCATAAAGAATGGTAACAATAGTCAGGTATTTTAGGCTGCCCAGATTAACAGCAGGAGTAACCTCCCTCCTAATTACTACCAGAGGTTTTTCTGTCAGGCTGTGATATGGGTCAACTAAAGTTAAGATCGCTTTACAAAGTTATGTAACGCAAAGCCGATCACCCCATGGGCAGTGGGGCTGATGTCGCCGGCTTAGGGATTCTACCGGCGGGCTACTCCTTCTACCCGCGCCGCATGTTTGACCGCTGAAGCAACGGCACTGGCAACCCGGTTGTCGAACACCGATGGAATAATATGGTGGGGATTAAGTTCCTGGGGGCTGACCAGGGCGGCGATCGCAAAGGCTGCCTGCATATACATGGAGGGGGTAATCTCCCGGGCCCGACAGTCAATGGCGCCCCGTAAAACTCCGGGAAAGGCCAGCACATTATTAATCTGGTTGGGGTAATCACTGCGGCCCGTCGCCATGACCGCCACCTGATCGCTAACCAGTTCGGGTTGAATTTCGGGAATTGGGTTAGCCATGGCAAAGACAATGGGATCGGCAGCCATAGACCGTACCATCTCCACGGAGACTACTCCAGGGGCGCTAACTCCTAGAAAAACATCGCTATCCACCATGGCATCGGCCAGGGTGCCCCCCTGGGCAACGGCAAACTGTTGCTTTTGGGGATTCAAATCCGTGCGATTGTGGGACAAAATTCCCTGGGAGTCGCAGATTACAAGGCGGTGAGCGCCTGCTTTCTGGAGCAGTTGGGCGATAGCGATGCCAGCGGCCCCCGCCCCATTGATGACAATTTTTACCTGGGCCAGGGTCTTATTCACCAGCTTTAGAGCATTGATCAAAGCCGCCAGGCTAACAATGGCAGTGCCATGCTGATCGTCATGGAAAACTGGAATATCCAGTTCCTGCCGTAGCTGGGCTTCAATATCGAAACAGCGGGGGGCACTGATGTCCTCCAGGTTAACCCCACCAAAGACGGGTGCCAGTTGTTTCACCGCCGTGATAATGGCTTGACTATCCTGGGTATCTAGACAAATGGGAAAAGCGTCCAGGCCGGCAAATTTCTTAAACAGTAGGGCCTTCCCTTCCATCACCGGCAGTGCCGCCTCGGGACCCAGATTACCCAGCCCCAGCACCGCACTACCATCGGTGACAATGGCGACGGTGTTGCCCTTAATGGTGAGGTCAAAGACCCGATCAGGATGCTCGGCAATTTCCAAGCAAATACGACCCACACCAGGAGTGTAGGCCATGGCCAGATCCTCCTGGTTATTTAGGGCTAGCTTACTCTCAACGCTGATTTTGCCCCCCTCATGGAGTTGAAAGGTGCGATCGCGAATTTCTAGAACTTCAATATCCCTTAACCCCTTGACCGCATTAACAATGGCTTGAATATGATCGGCGCTGGAGGCATCGATATTGACTAATCGAATTAGTTCAGAACGATTGCGACTGATTAGGGAGAAGTCTCCCAGGTTTCCCCCGGCTTCGGCGATCGCCTGGGTAACCCGGGCTAGCATACCCGCCCGGTTGGGAATCTTCAGGCGAAGGCTAAAGCTATAGCTGGAGCTGGGAGTCAGATAGGCCATGGCAAAACCTGTAAAAGTGGTTGTCCTGGCGCAATCATCAAGCCAGGGGAGGTACTATCGCCGGCGGCGAATAGTTCAAACGTAGGACCGGATAGCCAGAAAAAGTATCCTTCCGGTGGTTGCGATGGGAGGGACCCAGGGGGATAGCGGAAACTTTCCCAAACCCCGCCGCTGCCCTCTCACGAGGGTATCAGGTTGTGGGAATATAAAAATACATATTAGTAATTTGTTACTGGTGCAGGGTTTACTGCCATGGCCAGCCTCTACAGCGAAATCACCATTGATGCCCCCCGGTTTGCCGTTTGGAATGCCCTGATTCGTAAAGAAGAATGGTATCGCTGGAATACCTTTCTCTACGATTGTGATGCCGACCGACCGATGCGTCAGGGTGGAGAGATTGCCCTGGCCCTACGCCGCCTGGAGGGAGAGGCCGGCACGGAATTTCAGCCCCGGCTGGTGGTAGTGCAGCCCAATCACTGTCTGCAATGGATTTACCGGGGGCCAGGCTTTAGTAGCGAACACGTGTTTGAGCTTAAGGATGTGGGGCCTAACCGCACCCAGTATGGCCATCAGGAGCGGTTATCGGGTGGGCTGGCCAGGCTGTTTCTACCCTTTATTCGCCAGGACGAGAAAACCGGTATGCAGCGCATGGGTTATCAGCTTAAACGCTACGTCGAGAAAGCCTACCGTTACCAGGGATTAGAGCTCCCCTAGGGGCTACCGGATAGGAGCCCGGCGGTCCTGCCCTAACTGGACTGACCGCTGCTATACTAGGTTAGATTAATTGTATAAACGGGCGATTAGCACAGTGGTAGCGCGCTTCCTTCACACGGAAGAGGTCACTGGTTCGAAACCAGTATCGCCCATGTTCAATGGTAACAACTGGTGATCTCAACTGCTCCTGAGTTCCTTGACGAATACGATGTGGTAGTGGTGGGCGGGGGCCACGCTGGTTGCGAAGCGGCCCTGGCCAGTGCCCGGCTGGGCTGTCGGACCTTGATGATGACTCTGAATCTGGACAAAATTGCCTGGCAACCCTGTAATCCGGCGGTGGGTGGCCCGGCTAAATCCCAACTTACCCATGAGGTTGATGCCCTGGGGGGCGAAATTGGTAAAGTCACCGATCGCACCTACCTGCAGAAGCGCCTGCTGAACCATTCCCGGGGGCCGGCGGTTTGGGCTCTACGGGCCCAAACCGATAAACGAGAGTATGCGGCGGTGATGAAGGTGATCGTCGAAAACCAGCCCAATCTGGTGATCCGCGAAGGCATGGTGACCGATCTAGTCCTGGGTCGTGATGACCAGGTGGTGGGGGTAAAAACCTACTTCGGGATGGCCTTTCGCTGCCAGGCGGTGATTCTCACCACTGGCACCTTTTTGGGGGCACCATCTGGATTGGTGATCAATCTATGGCCGCAGGGCGGGCGGGGGAGTTTGCCGCTACGGGGCTGACCCATACCTTAAACCAGTTGGGGTTTGAAACTGGACGGTTAAAAACTGGGACTCCCGCCCGGGTCGATCGCCGTTCGATTAATTTTGACGGTCTTGAGCCCCAACCCGGCGATCAGGACCTGCGCTGGTTTAGTTTTGACCCCGAGGTCTGGGTAGAGCGCCAGCAAATGCCCTGTCACCTGACTCGCACTACCCCCGCCACCCATCGGCTCATTCAGGAAAATCTCCACCTATCGCCAATTTACGGGGGTTGGGTAGAGGCCAGAGGACCCCGCTATTGCCCCAGTATCGAAGATAAAATTGTCCGCTTTGCCGATAAGGATAGTCACCAGATCTTCCTGGAACCCGAAGGCCGGGATATTCCAGAAATCTACGTACAGGGCTTTTCCACCGGCTTACCAGAAAAACTGCAACTGGCCATGTTACGCACCCTGCCCGGTTTAGAGCAGTGTGTCATGCTACGACCCGCCTACGCCGTGGAATACGACTATCTACCCGCTACCCAGTGTTACCCAACCCTGATGACTAAGCGGGTAGCCGGTCTCTTTTGTGCTGGTCAGGTTAACGGCACCACCGGTTACGAAGAAGCCGCTGCCCAGGGCCTGGTGGCGGGAATCAACGCTGCTCGCTTTGTGACCGCCCAAGAGATGGTGGTGCTGCCCCGAGAACAGAGCTATATCGGTACCCTGTTGGATGATCTGTGCACGAAGGACCTGCGGGAACCCTACCGGATGCTGACTTCTCGCTCAGAATACCGGCTCCTGTTGCGATCGGACAATGCTGACCAGCGCCTAACTCCCCTGGGCCGGCAGATTGGCCTGATTGACGATCGCCGCTGGCAGCTATTTAGCCAAAAATACCAGCACATTGCCGCTGAAAAACAACGGCTGGAAACCACCCGCTTGAAGGAACAAACCCCCCTGGGACAGCAAATTACTACCGATACTGGTGAGCGCATTAAGGGATCGATTACCCTGGCGGATCTACTGCGCCGTCCGGGCTTCCATAGCGTTGATTTGGACCGCTACGGCCTGGGTAATCCGGACCTGAGTCGGGCAGAGAAGGAAGGGGTAGAAATCGATATTAAATACGCTGGTTACCTGAAGCGGCAACAGAACCAGATTGATCAAATTGCCAGGAATGCTAATCGTAAGCTGCCCCCCGATCTTGATTATAGGGCGATCTCCACCCTATCGAAAGAAGCCCGGGAAAAGCTTACCCAGGTAAAACCTCTAACCATTGGTCAGGCTTCCCGTACGGGCGGGGTTAACCCGGCGGATGTAAATGCCTTACTGGTATACCTGGAAATTCAATCTCGCCAGCAAGCCTTAGCCATGGCTCCGCCTTAGGCATCCCCGTTAACCAGGGCACCGGTCTGCTCCAGCCAGCCCCGCATCTTACCTGGGTTGAGTAAGCCATGGGGATCAACCGCCCCTTTAAAGGCTACCTGAGCCGGGTTCACTTCTTTCATGCCACCATCCTCCAGGATGTAGGTATGGGGGTTGGCAATCAAGGCCCCCTGGGCTTCGTGGTATTGGATAATCTCTTCTAAGCGTTCTGGCGTCGTATAACGCACAATCTGCAAACCGACTGGACGGACCCTACCCCCCATGCGAACGTACTCAATATGCATTTGCACTTCATCGCCAAAGTGTTCGTAGAAATGGCGTAGTACCTCCTGGTCTGGATCGTAGGCAAAGGCAGTTTGCAGGTAGGTGAGGGTGGGGTCAGCACTGCGGGCATGGAGGGTCGTATGGTTCCAGGTGAATTCCGCTAACATCGTTCCCTTGCTCGCTTCCTGGGCTGATTTGCGGTAGGTAATGTCGCCGCCCAGTTCCTTGACCAGGTCCTCCAGTAGTTCCAAACTGGATTCGGCTATCATCAGCAGCACGGCGGCCCGTCCTTGCGGCAGGTAGGGCTTGAGGGCAACAAAGTAAGCGGGAATGGGCCAGGCAAAAACGCTAATCAACTTCTTAATCAGGCCGTCCGACTCCCCGAGAATCTGACCAAATCGAGCTGCGACGATGAAATCATCAAAGCTAACGATCACCTCGGCCCAGCTATAGGCCGGGGCCAGGGGTACTTCCAGGGCGGTAATAATGCCGTTGGTGCCGTAGGCATGGTTAACCTGTTGTACCGCATCTCCCCGCAACTCCAGAATCTGGGGCGAGTCTTCCAGGGTGACCACCCGCAGAGCTTGAAGATTGCCGCGATCGCGCAGTTGACCGTAGGTAATGGAGCCAATGCCGCCGCTGCCACCGGCAATAAATCCCCCAATGGTGGCGGTACGGTAGGTGGAAGGATACATTCGCAGTTCCCACCCCGACTCCCGGGTAACCCGATCAATGGCGGCCAATCGCGCCCCTGCCTCCAGGCAGGCCACACCGGGCTTAACCCACTTAACCTGGTTAAGCTTACTCAAATCCAGCACCACTCCGCCCGCTAGGGGAATACACTGACCATAGTTGCCCGTGCCGGCCCCCCTCACCGTTACTGGTACCCGAGCCGCAGCACAGACCTGGGCTACGGTCAACACCTCCGCCTCTGTGGCTGGTCGCACCACCAGGTCTCCGACCCGATCGCCTAACTGAGCTTGCAGAATAGGGCTAAAGTGGTAATAATCCTTCGAGAGTTTTTCCACCTGGTTAGGATCACGAATCACCTCCATATCCCCCAGGGCTTTCGCCAGGGCATCCCAGTTAGTTACAGTCGGGCAGGATGAACTGGTCATAAACACCTCAAAGACAATCATGGGCAGGTAGAGATACTTTAGTTTAGAGCCTTCCCCCGGCAGTGACCCTGACTACCGTTGAGATTATGGCTGGAAGTCCCTTGCTTCGGCTGCCGTCTTTGCCGTCAGGAGCCGCTCTACAGCCGCCAGGATCTCCGCCTGACCCCAGCCCTGGTACAGGGTGGCGGCAATGGCGCAGGCTCCGGCTCCGACCCCTTCTTTGACAAAGCCCTGTTCGTAGCTTTGCAGGGCCTTAAACCGGGAGGCCTGGAAGGAAAGCTGGGTTGCCATGAGGCAGGATTGGGTAAGTTGGGCCAGTCCCACCGTATCGCCGGTGGGATCTTCCGCGACCCAGCGGGTGGTACCCACCACTACCCGTTCGGGCTGCCAGTCATAGCCCTCTGTCACTGCCAGTCTTTGCATCAGGGCGTGGACTGCCAGCATTTGGGTTCCCCCTGCCAGCATCACCGGCTTGGTCCGACTGGCGGCCAGGGCCATCCCCGCTACCACCGGCTGCATGGGATCCCGATCGCCGCTACCCATGCCAGGGGATGGCGTCCGAGCTCAGCCGGGGACCATCCTGCCCTGGCCAGCCCCTGTAAAACCACCTGGCGCTTTTGGGCGTGGTTGCAAACCGGGTGACTACTGTTGACCCAATCCAGGGCATCAATGCCCAGCCCCTTGAGTAAGGCCAGGGCTGTGGTGGTGCCCCCCACCACGCATTCGGCCAGAATTAAATAGCCCACTGGCTCAGCCGCAAGCCGTTCTCCCCAGTTCAGACCAGCTTGCCAGAGCTGATGTACCTGCTCTAGAGGTAAGGCCTGACCGGTGGTGAGGCATTGGGCCGGTAGGGTGCCCAGGGTGAGGTGATCAACTGGGGGCGGCTGGCGTAGGCCGGCATTAATCACCCGCAGTGGAATCTGTTGTTCCCTAATCACCGCTCGGGAAATCAGGGCGGGGGAGGCTCCTGCCTGGAGTGGCGGTAGGGGAAATTGGGGCTGGGCCGTGGGGCCATTGACCATAAATTCGGCGTCGGCCAAAGCGGTATAGGCGCGATCTCTGGGGGTTGTCCCCGCCGCTGAAATACCTGGAATCAAGGCGGTGGCCGTAAACCCCAGGGTTAGGACTAACAATGGCGGTTGGCTCTGCACCTGCTGCTGCCACTGCTGTCCTTGCTGGAATTGGGTATAGACCGCTACCATGGTACTGGCCATCGGGCTAGTCCTCCAGCAAACTTTGCACCCACTCAGGCGGGTCGGGTAGGCGACTGCCCAGCCGTTCTAGCAACAGCCAGGCCGCCAGGTGTACTGTAAACAGGTAAACAACATTGCTGACAAAGACCATCATCAGGGCAAAAACCTGAATAGCCCCAAGGTTGGTCTGACTCAGCACACCCATACTTAAAAGTCCCCAGTTAACCAGCTTATCAAGCCCCCAATTGAGCATCTGGGTAGCCTGGGTGGTTAAGTATACCCACAGGTCCTCTCCTACTAAAATTGACATCAGCCAAATTCGAAAGAAAAACCCCAGGGAACCAATCAGGGAGCCAATCAAAATAGAGACATACCAACTGGCTCCCCGGACCCAGTTGAAGCCCAGTTGTATCCCCAACAGCGCGTAGGGAATCAAAAACAGGAGGCTGCGGGGGGACCCATCAGTACCGCCAGTAACAGGCCGGTCACCAGAGCCGTCATCCAGGCTGCCCTGGCACCCCAGCGCAGGTAGACCAGGGCCACCGGTAAGGGAAATAGAATGCGTAGAATTGGCCCCGGTGGAAAGTAGGTATTGACCAACCAGATTAGGGCGGCAGTGCTGGCTAAAAAGGCCGTTTCTACCATCACCAGAGGGCCTGCTTTATGGTAGTGGGCCTGGGTCTGTGGACTTCGATTTAAGCCGGAGGGGCTAGTGGTAACTGGATCAAGATAGGTTTCTAGTTGTTCAAAGTCAGTCTGGTTAACATCAGGGGTGCCAGCAACCTGCGCCTCCGCATCAGTGAAATTAGACTGGGAAATGCCAGGGGGCGAATTTTTATCTTCGGTCATGGTGCTCCTAAGCCAGCAATTGCTCAAGGGCGTTAGGCTGGGGAATCACCATAGCCTCCTTGTCGCGGGTAATCAGGCCTTTCTTTTCTAGCTTACTAATCACCCGGGTGACCGTTTCTCGAGCCAGACCACTAAGGCTGCTTAGTTCCCGGTGAGATAGGTTGGGAATTTCAATGCCTTCGGTCCCGCTCTGCCCCTGACCATCGGCAAGAAATAAAAGGACATCTATCACCCTGGAGGTACTATCGGATTCCCGCAATCGGAGGCGACGGTTTACCTGACGCAGCCGTCGAGCCATCAGCTGAGATAGGCGAATTCCAGCCAGGGGGCAGGTTTGTAGCAGATAGACAAAGTCTCCTGCTGGTATGCTGCCAATGACGGTGGGCACCAGGGTAATTACATCGGTGGATCGGGGAATTTCCTCCAAAGACGCCATTTCACCAAAGAGTTCGCCTCGCCCCAACACATTTAGAGTAACTTCTTTGCCATCCAGGTTATAGGTGCGAATTTTAACCCAACCATTGAGAATAAAATACACCGAACTACCCCAGTCATTTTCTAGCAAAATCACCTGGTTGGCCGGATGACTGCGGCACACCACCTGGCTGGTGGCTTGGGCTATGGCCTCTTCGGATAAACCTCTAAATAAAAAAGCTTGCCGAATTTGGCTGAGATCTACCTGAGAGTCGCGTTGACTATAATGGGAATCCATTATCAATCTCCATGGCGGAACAGCCTCTGTAATCGGCAGTAAGGATAGGCAAGAAACCAGAAAGCACCATACTACCTTTTAGACTTCAAGGTGACTACCTTTGTTGTCGATTACTTCAGAATAGCAAGGGGTCTTACCCTTTGATCCAGGTTTCCGGCGCTAGGATCTTGGGTATAGTTCCTATTGCTCCTAGCGTAGGGCTCCTAGGGAGTTTTTCCAGCTAATCTCCCTGCTGAGCACGATCAAGGCTTTTTGATCGCAATCCTGGAACTGGTTACTTTCCACCAATTCCGCCAGTACCTGCTGGGCTAACTGGCTGGCAAATAGCCCCCCTGCCCGCAACAGATGGGTATAGTAACTAAATTGAGATCGCCCATCCTGGGTCTGGTGAAAACGATAGACCTGATCAGGGGTCATTTTATACACCGGCGTATTGGCTGGCACTACAACTTTGGGAACGCCGTGAATACCGTAGCGATCGCCGTTAGATTGACCTAACACTCCCACCAGCACCACCCCTAACAAGGTGCGGGTTTCTTGAATTAAATCGGGGGTAAACAGGGGATCGGGCTCACTGGACAGACGGGGACCATTATTTAGAAATAGGGGATTAAACAGCTGGGAATTATAAACTAGCCCCACTGCCCAGTGTCGACTCTCACTATCAAAGCTGACAAACTGACCAAAACCGCAGTCTTCAGGGCAGGGGGAGTGGGCACATCCTGTTGATCATCCACCTGCACTACGTAATCGCAGTGGGAAGTGGACTTAACCACCTTGCCAATGCGACATCGATCAGCCTGGGAAAATAAATCCATCGATTAATCCGCCAGAACTATACTCAGAGTAGGGGAAAAGGGCTGGATAGGAGAATGGGTGTCATGGCCCTGGGCTCACTAAAATTATTCCTTTCAATACCTACTGCGGGAACACAGGTACTATCTTAACGTGAATTCAGAACCGGACAAGGGAATGGGTGCTTTGATGGTCTCACCTCTAGATCAAACCCGATGATTAAGGTTGGCTTAGTGGGCACCGGCTTTGTCGCCCGTGAGCGAGCCAGGGCCCTGATAGAAAGCCAGCAAGGGCAACTGGTGGCGGTAGCTGGTCATGACTGGAGGGCGACTCAGGCCTTTGCCGCCACCTATGGGGCGGTTCCCTATCCTACCTGGCAGGATCTGATTAAGGATTCCACTCTTGATTTGGTAATGGTTTGCCATATCAATGCCGGTCATGGCTCCGTAGCGATCGCCGCCTTAGAGGCCCATCGCCATGTGGTGGTAGAGTATCCCCTGGCTCTGGATCCACAAGAGGCAGAGAAAATTTAAACCTGGCCAGGGCCAGGGGGCTCTGCCTCCATGTTGAACATATTGAACTGTTGAGCCCTGCCCACCAGGCTTTACAGCAGCATCTACAGGCTATTGGCCAGCCCATTTATGGGCGCTACCTCACCTATAAGCCCAAACATCCTGCGCCCGCGGCTTGGACCTATAGTCCCGATCTCTTTGGCTTTCCCCTAGTCGGGGCCCTATCTCGAATTCACCGTCTCGTCCATAGCTTTGGTCCAGTCGAGCGAGTTTATTGTCAGAACCGCTACGATCATTTGCACCCCACAGAGTCGGGACTGAACTGCTATAGCGCCTGTGTGTGTACCGCCCAACTTACCTTTACCTCTGGCTTGCTGGCCGAGGTAACCTACGCCAAGGGCCAGATAGTCTGGCTAGAACAACGGCGATTGGAACTACTGGGCAGCCAGGGCCAAATTCTTTTAGAGGGCAACGAAGGCCGTTTAATTACCTCCTCTGAGCCTGGCCGCCCAATTCCCCTGGGTAGCCGCCGGGGCCTGCTGGCCAGGGATACGGAGATGGTTTTGGACCACCTGACCACCGGTAGCCCCCTCTACAGTCAGGCGGAAGCTAGCCTCTACAGCCTCAGGGTGGCCCACGCTGCCCAAAGGTCAGCCACTACGGGTCAGGCCATAGCCCTTTAAGGCCCGACTGTCAAGGATTTTTCTCTCCCCAGCGCCAACCCCTGGGCAAAAGCAGAAAATAGTGTTACATTAATTTACAGGTTATTGATTTTTGTTGCCGATTATCCATTAAGGAGTTATCCACCATGGAGAGCAAAGAAAATAAGTTTGGTTTTGTGGCCTTTGCCGAAACTTGGAATGGTCGTCTGGCCATGTTAGGTTTTGTAATTGGTATAGCTACTGAATTGTTGACAGGTCAGGGAATTCTTTCTCAAATTGGCCTGATGTAGTTTTGGGGTTAGCTTGATCGGTAGTTGTCGGTCAAGCTCGTTTAATTGTGGATTATGGTTTAGGTAGGACCCCCAGTGGTCCTATTTTTGTGGGACTGGGGCCATGGTTGCCAACCGGATGTGTCTTCTATAGAGGATAGTGGTCAGCTGACTAATTTGCCAGAGTCCGCTAAATTTTAGCTCGAATGGTGAAGGAGTAATCGCCACCGGGTTCTAATTGGTAGTCGAACCGCTCCAAAAACCGACTCAAGGGCTCGGTAATCAGGGCCCTTCCCAGAGACGGTTCAACGCGCAGGTAACCCTGGCGAAAACACCACTGAAATTGCCATTCATAGCTGCTGGCCCGGACTTCCCCTTCGATTTTTCCCTGGGTCCAGGATTGATGGGTAATGCGAACATAGGCAATTGTTTCAGGAATGGAATTAGCCACAGCGTTAATCAAGTCCAGGTTTGAATTAGAGGTTGCTGGGAAGGATTGTCCCAGGTGTAGTTTGCCGTCAAGGGACCGCCAAAGTACTTAATTTCGCGGTGATTATCCTACTCATAGGTATAGTTTGAGGCTCTCTTTGGCTTTTCAAACAATCTCTTAGGGGAAAACTCAATGAAGATCGGGAGCTATACTGCCATTTCCTCAAGAATAATTACTCAAGAACAGTTTAACCAACGACGAAAAAACGGTAGCCTAGGATTAAGGTGTATTTTTGCCTAGGGATGTTTGGCCCCCTTGTGGGGTAGGGCATCTTTTCACCCTATATGTTCTAGCTACCCATCGGAACCTGCCTGTGCCCAAGGTCGGCATTATTTATAACGACATTAAACCAGTTGCCCACCAAATTGCTTTTGAATGGCACTCAAAGCTGGTGGCACTGGGTTTTGAAGTTAGTCTGGCAACCGGTATTGGCGGGATTTTGGGCTACTCTACACCAGAACGCCCCCTGTGCCATACTCCTATCGATAGCTTGGTCCCGCCTCGCTTCGATGCCAGTATGTTGTTTGTGCTGGTGCTGGGGGGCGATGGTACCGTACTTTCAGCCTGTCGTCAGTTAGCTCCCTTGGGTGTGCCCCTGCTAACGGTGAATACAGGTCACATGGGGTTCTTAACAGAAACCTATTTAAATCGATTACCCCAGGCCATGGAGCAGGTACTGGCGGGAGATTACCAGACCGAAGATCGGGCCATGCTTTCGGTACAGCTTTTTCAGGATCAACGCCTGGTTTGGGAGGCCCTTTGTTTGAATGAGATGGTTCTACACCGGGAGCCCCTAACCAGTATGTGTCATTTTGAGGTGGCCATTGGCAGCCACTCCCCCGTAGATATTGCCGCCGATGGCATTATTATTTCTACCCCTACGGGCTCCACCGCCTATTCCCTATCGGCTGGGGGGCCCGTGATTACCCCAGGGGTGCCGGTTACCCAACTGATTCCCATTTGTCCCCATTCCCTGGCTTCCCGGGGTTTAGTGTTTCCCGACCAGGAGCGGGTGGTTATTCATGCGGCTAACCCCGATCCCTTAGTTATGACTGTGGATGGCAATGCGGGCTGTTACGTAATGCCCGAAGACCGGGTCAGTACCTGTAGATCTTCCTATGTAGCCCGGTTTATTCGACTGCGATCGCCAGAATTCTTTCAAGTCCTGCGAGAAAAACTAGGCTGGGGGCTGCCCCATATTGCCAAGCCCACTTCGGTGGAATTGCCCTAACCCCTCTGGTAGATCTCGGCCACCAGGTCTGCTAGGCGCTGAACCGCCGTTACCAGTGCATCAGCAGAAACCGTGAGACTTAGCCGCAGACACTGGCGAGTATGGGGCCAGTCCATCTGTAAGCCAGGGAAAAAGGGATGCCCCGGCACTACAATCACTCCCCGCTGTTTGAGCTGCTGGTAGAGCTGGCTATCGCTAACTGGCAGTTGATCGAACCATAGCCAGGCAAAGATCGCCCCTTCTCCCCGGTGCAGGTACCAGGGCAGGGTTTTGGGCATGGCCCGGTCCAGGGCGCTTTCTAAGACGGCAAAGCGGTCTTGATAGTAAGGACGGATCACCTCTTGGGAGAGGCGAGCCAGCTCTCCAGAGGCGATCGCCCGAGCAGCAATCGCCTGGCCATAGCGGGAGGAGTGAATACAAAGATTAGTCTGGAAAGACTCCAGCACCTCAATTAAGGCCGGATCACCCAGGGCAATTCCCAGTCGTTCCCCCGGCAAACCCGCCTTAGAAAGGCTCATACAGTGCAGAACATTGGCCCCAAAGATGGGGGTCATCTCGGTAAAGTTGAGGGCAGGAAAAGGGGGAGCATAGGCGGAATCAATCAGTACCGGCACCTGGTGGCGATCGGCCAGGGCGACAATTTGCCTGGCTTCGTCATCGCTAACCACATTGCCCGTGGGGTTACAGGGACGGGAAAACAGTACAAAACCGGTATCTGGCCCAATGGCGAGTTGGTTGAAGTCCGGCCGATACTTAAAGCGGTGTTGGTTTTCCTCCACCTCCAGGCTGGGAAGATAGGCACGCACCGCTTCGGGGGCCAAACAAATGCCGCCGTAGCCCGTATAGTCAGGACTCAGGGGTAAGACAATGGACCGCAACTGCCGATCTGGGGTGTAGCCCGCCAGGGCATTGGCGGCAAAAAAGTAAAGGGCCTGACTACCGGGAGTGATGAGAATATGGCGGGGGGTCAGAAGCAGGCCGTAGCGCTGATTAAAATCGTTACAAACCGCTTCAATTAAGGGTTCATAACCCTGGCTGGTGCCATAGCGACAAACCACCTGGCCATACTCAGGACTGGCCAGCAAGGCCTGGGTACAGTCGCGCCAGAGTTGCTCGATCGCCGGTAAAATCACCGGGTTGCCAGCACTGAGGTTAATGAATTGGCGGCCCTGATCAGCCCGTAGGGTGGCGATAATATCCTTCATAATCGCCCGTACCCCAGTCAAGTGAGACATCTGTTCGCCAAATTGACTGAGGGCAGGGGTCGGGGGGACCAGGGACATAATCAATTACTAGCAACGGACTAAAGAACTATATACCCAACCAAAAGCAGAATCCTAGTGCCCCTGCACCAGGGCTTCAATGGCGGGGATAGCGGTGGGCAGATCAGCGGTCAGCACCTGGTTACCCTGCGCCGTAATTAGAACGTCGTCTTCAATCCGAATCCCCCGCACAGAGCGGAAATCCACCAGTCGGTCCCAGTTAATGACGTCGTCGTACTGACCAGACTGGCGGGCCGGTTCCAGCAAGGCGGGGACCTGGTAAAAACCTGGTTCAATGGTAACTGCCATGCCCTCTGCTAGGGGCCGATCCAGGCGTAAAAAACAGAGACCGAAGCGATCGCTTCGGCGACGCCCCGGTGCATAGCCCGCCAGGTCCCCCAGATCTTCCATATCATGGACATCTAACCCCAGCAAATGGCCCACCCCATGGGGGAAAAATAGAGCGTGGACATTGCGCTCCACCAGATCATCGGCAGCCCCCTTCAGAATACCCAAATCCACCAAGCCGCTGGCTAGTTGGTGACAGGCCAGTTGGTGCAGGTGACGATATTCCACCCCCGGTTTAGCCGCCTCGATGCAGGCGTCATGGGCGGCTAGTACCACAGCGTAGAGGTCTGCCTGAGGCCCGGAAAACCGGCCCGAAACCGGCCAGGTACGGGTAATGTCCGCCGCCCAGCCAGCCCCAGACTCGGCCCCAACATCGGCCAGCAGCAGATCGCCAGAGGTGAGGGCATGGTGGTAGTGGGGATTATGGAGCACTTCGCCATGGATGGTGACAATACTGTTGTAGGCGCAGCTCATATTGTGGGCCATAATCACGGCTTCCATAGCCGCCCGGATCTGGGCCTCGGTTTTTGCCGCCAGGGTCGCCGCCATACCCGCCCGGTGGGCCTCCATAGAAACTGTGGTGGCGGCCTGCATCTCCGTCAGGGCCAGGGAGTCGTGGTAGAGTCGGGTTTCTACCAGGGCCAGGGCCAGCCTCTGACACCAGGCCGGATCATGGGCAGGAAGACGGCTGGGCCAGTCCTGAAGGGGCAGGGTAGCCGCTTCCACCAGGTAGGGGGATAAGTCTGCCAAGGGGTAGGCGGCGATCGCCCCAATCTCAGCCGCGATCTGCTGCCGCTGGGGTTCGGCCCCATGCCAGAGAGCCGCTGCTGCTGGGGGATCCTCCATAAATAGGGTCAATTGCTCCCCATCTAAATAGATCGCCGCCTGGGGTAGGGACCTTCCCACCAGGTAGAGAAAGTGGCTGTTGGCTCGAAAATAGTAGGTGTTGGCCGGAAAGTTACGGGCCACCGGCTGACCCGACCAGAGCACCACAGGCCGGGGAAAGGCGGCGGCCAGACGGCGACGACGACTCACCAGGGTATCCAAGAGGGTCATAGGCAAATTATGGCTTTAGCCATAAGGCTGAGGACAGCGTGGATCGGTGCAAGCGAGGTCTGGGAGGCGTGCTGGCTGGTGGCCAAGGATTGAGAACCCTCTAGAAAGCCCTCTCTGTCCGCTCCCTTATCCGTGGCGGTTAGAGAATCTCTTCCGCTCCTTAGGCTAGGGGGGCCTGATAAACCTGAATCCGCATTCCCTGGGCGGGTAGATCGGCGGGGCGAAGGGAAAGGCTACTACCGGAGGCGCGGCTAACGGGTGTGCCTTTCATCAGCCCCAAAAACTGGTCCAGGGGTTTCAGGGTGCAGCTATCGGCTGCCGCTGCGGTCAGGTAGTGGGTAGGAATCACCAGCTTTGGCCTGAGCAGTTGGATCGCCTGTACCGCCTCGGTGGGGGTATAGGCCTTATCACCCCCGCCGACAGGAATCAGCAGGATATCGGGTCGACCCAGGAGGATTTGTTCCTCCACCTGCAAAGGTGCTGCCGCACCGCCCATGTGGACCAGGGTAATGCCCCCCTGGTTCCATTTCCAGATCACGTTACTACCGAAACGCCGCCCACCGTCGCGATCATGGGCGGTGAGGATACCCTGAATCCTAAGACTACCCAGGTCATAGACCCCCGGATCACTGAGTACCTTAGGTTGGCCAGGCAAATCATTCAGGTAGCCCTCGTCCAGCAGGCGACTACTGACCATGACGATATCGGCTGCTAGAGCGGGGGAGGGAAAACCAGCGGTACAACCGGCTCGCCGGAAGGGATTGACTAAAATCTTGCGACTTCCACCAGTGAATAGGAAGGCGGTGTGCCCAAGACTGCGAATCGTGAGGCGATCGCTCTGGGCCTGAACCACCTGCTCCGTCGCCAGTAGATCAAGGCCCAGACCAGTTGCCAGGCCCAAGCCTGCATATCCCATTAACTTTCGCCGTTTCATACTATTAGCCTTCCTGGTATTTAATTGGCTACCCTGGCTAGTTTAGCCTAGAGCCAGCCCTGGACCGATCTAAGTGGACAGTTCAGCTAGGGGGCTGAGGATTGTCGGTGACTGGATGCTGGCCGTAGTAGGGCAACACCCCATCCCATCCAGGGCGATCTCCCTGGCACCAGCGGTGGTAAGCCAGCGATAGCACCTGGGGAGCCGTGTTCCCCAAGCCAGGAGGGGCACTGAGGCGGATTAGCTCAGCCGGATAGGCAGCCAGTATCCGATCCCACTCCTCTGGAGTGATCACCTGTTCCGCCTGGTAAGTCACCAGACCTTGGGGAGTGGATTGGTAAATGGCGGTAAACAAGAGCCCCCGCTGGGCCGGCATAGCTACGGCCAGGGCAGCGGTAGTAGGGGTTTGATCGAGGCTAAATTGGGCCACCGCCGCCAGGGTGGAAACCCCATACAGGGGAATATGCAGTTGCTGAGCCAGGGTCCGGGCTGCCACCACCCCGATGCGGGTGCCGGTAAACCCCCAGGGCCCCGGGCTACCCCAAGGAAAGTCAAGTCACTCCATGGGTGAGGCTGGATAAACTCGATTAAGATGGAATGCAGGTGGGCGGCCAAATCACGGCCCAGATCCCAGCTTTGGTAGCGAGTCTCGCCATCCCAACAACTGAGGGCCAAGCCCAGTTCTGCACTACAGGTGTGAATAGCTAAACCAATCATGGCTTCTCCACCGGTCGCTCAAATCCTCTCAGCAAAGCTGTTGTCCACCTGCTCCTGAATAAATGATGATGCATTGGTTACTATTCTAATACCAGGGTTTGTTCTCCATGGGCCCTTTTCTATTCCCTGATGATGCTCTGGCAAGCTGACTTACATCGTCCTCCTTTAGTTGATTCCAACGGTAGCCCCCTTTGGGAAATTCTGTTCTGCACCCCTGATTTCAACTTTAACTACAGCGCCCAGGCTCCCCAGGGACAGGTGAATCCCCCCTGGATCAGAGAACATTTGCAGCAGGCCAGTGGGCGGGCCGGGGCTCTCCCCAATCGCCTGCAGGTGTTTCGCCCCCAAGCCCTTTCCCTACTCAGCACCAGCGCCGAACCCCTGGGGATTGGGGTGGAGGCCACCCGCCATACCCCCGCCTTACATCGCTGGTTGCAGAAGCGATCGCAGGGGTACCCTTCTCTAGCCAACGCTACCGGCTTAGCCTACAACCCTCTACACCTGGACCAACCACCCCCCGTGCCTCTGGCAGAGAACCTTTGGGGACAGCAATGGGGCTTTACGGTGCTGAAGGCGGCAGAGTTGGAACAAACCTTTCCCTTTGAACCCATTCCCATGGGTTGCCTACCCCCGCACCGCTTACCAACTGCTCTGGGTCTGACTCCCTCTACGGCGATTCCAGGGGTTGTGATTGATGCCGGCCCTCAGGCCATGGCCCTTTGCCATTGGCTGACAAGGGCTCAACCTGCCTGGCTGCGGTACCAGGCGGGGGAGCCAGACGGGTTAGTCCTGGAGGCTGGGTTGAATGACCGCTGGATTATCACGACCTTTACGGACCCGGTAGTCAGCACTAGCGGCCAGGTATTTGAACAGCGTAAAGCTGAAAGCCGGGGACTCCATTTTTTACTGGTTCGTCCTGACTCCTCAGGTATGACCTACACTGGGCTATGGCTGCTACAGCAAGCTTGATGCTGTCTGGTATAGGCCCCCTGCCCCCTTTGACTACAGGTGTAAATAGATTAAATTAGACCCAACCTAACAGTTGAGAAAGGTCTGACCGGTACTCAGAATTCCTAGAACCTCCCCACCATTGGTTGAAGCAACCTGACAATATGTTAGAGTTAACCTCTGGCTGTGGTTTAGGGTCCGTGGAGGCCTGGAGGTGTAGTAGTATGGCCAAACGTCGTAATCCCAAAAAAGAAAAGGCCCTGCGCAATCAGGCCTATGCTCGTAAGTTTCGTAAAAAACGAGCTGGTAATCAGCGTTTCTTCAAGCGTAATAGTCGCGGTGGAGACGACGAAGGAGCTGAGAGCAAAGAGAGTAGTGATTACTCCGCTGCGGCACTTTAGCCCGGAAAGTCCACCCTTACTCTGTTAACAGGGCATCCTTGGAGTCCAGTACCTCAGTGATCCAGGTACCCGCCCGCTCCCCTGAGGCGATCGCCGCTTCCACCCCACCCCCGCCACACCAGTCGCCGCAGCCTACCAGGCTGGGTAATTTGTCTGTTTTCAGAAGCAGGCCTGGCAAAGGTTCACTTACCTGTCCGTAACGCCAGCGATGAACCTGCATCCACGCTGGGTTAGCGATCCAGGCTCCTACCACCTGACTGCCTTGGGTCAACAGTTGGTGGCCTGCCGGGGTGAGGTCGGTTTGCTCCAGGTAGGACCTGGCGAAACTGGCTTGGCTGTGGATCACAACAACCGGTTCACATGGGTCTTGCCGCTTACTGCTATCCAGGGTCATCCAGGCTAGATCGGACTGGTCGTCACCCCAGATTACCCAGCCGTGGGTAAGTTCCGGCGTGGCTCCCGATGGCGATATCGCCATCCCCAGGTTAGCTGCGTATCCTGCCATAACAGTTAGGATTGGGATAAAGCAAACTTGCTCTAGTTGGGTTTGTAGGTCCCTAATCTCTGCCAGAGTCGTTTCCATCTGGGTGATGAGAGGACTGATCTGGGGAGCTGGAATTGCCATCACCACCAATCTCGCCCTCAGGGGTTCCAGACCAGGGTTAATCAGGTCTATTTGCCAACCCCGATCCAGGGCTGTAATTTCCTTAACCTGAGCTTGCTTTTCAACCCTCAGTCCCACCGCCAACTGCTTTGCCAGGACACTCAAGCCAGCTCTGGCCGTATAGTAAGAACCGGTAGCTGGCCGCGGGTAGAGGTGCTTAGCCCTGAGGTCGTAGACCGCTGGATTCCAGGGCTGGAGCAGGCCCGCCGCCAAACCTTGATCAATTAAGCCAGACTGGTAAGGCCCCAGGGGTTCCAGAAAGGGACAGCCGTGGTCCAGCACCGTGCCATTGACCCGGCGGGTGGCCAGGCGACCACCCACCCCCCTAGATTTTTCCAGTACCAGGACGGTATAACCCCTCTGGACTAAAATTTGAGCTGCCGTTAAACCACTTAAACCAGTCCCAATCACCACTACATCCCACATTTGGTCCTGCCCTGGGTTGGGTAAACTAATGTTGTTAAAGAACAATTATGTCAAAATAGGGGGCAGTGTTTCAGCAAGACGGTGACAACTGGTGGATGAGCTGCGATCTGCCCTGGAGTTGGCAACGGAGGAAGAACTCCAGGGCCTGACTGAAATTTTGTTTCGCCCTAAATTTAATCCCCTGGACTATTTTTATACCCCCGATCCGATCGCGGTTCAGAGTAGTGCCCGACACCAGTGGATTAGCCAGTTGGAACAGCGCTTCCGCTTTTTAGCTGCCGATGGCCTGACCGTACTCCACGGCCGGAGTCAGGGGGTCACCTATCGCCAGGTCCTACTCCAGAATCTGTCGATATTTGAAATTAGCCTACGCCAATAGCTGGTCTACCGCCGATCTGGAATCGGAAATATTCTTGCACCTGTTAGAGCGGGCCTGGCAGCAATTACCCGCCTCCCATCGCGATCGCTTACAAAACCAGATCAACCAGGGACTCAACGGCCCACCCCAAACCCCAATGGGGTGGGCCGGGACCGGGGAAAACACAGCGAGGCTATGGCTTAAGGGCAGTACGGCGATCGCCGTTAATACCCTCCTGCCGGCGCTGCTTCAAGAGGTGGGGCCGCCATCCCTGGTGCGGGGTGGCACCCTGGCCCTGGGAGTGGCTTCTCGGGATCTAGCCTTGGGCGTTACTCGCTATGGAGTCACCCGCACAGCTCTGGCCTGGCTGGGTCCAGCTCTATGGACCTGGTTCCTGGCGGATTTAGGCTGGCGAACCATTGCAACCAACTATGGACGGGTGATTCCGGCTGTCTTTTCCCTGGCCCAAATTCGTCTGCTACGGGGTCTTGAGCCCCAGTCTACCTTTGCCTGATACCCGCTCCCCTACCCCTGAAGTCGATGCCTGACCGCCATCTTGGAGATCAAAGCCATTACGATGTACTGGGGGTTAAACCAACTGCCAGTCCCCAGCAAATTCGTCAAGCGTTTCGGGAATTGAGTAAACTTTATCACCCCGATACCACCGATCTACCAGCGGTAGAGGCAACGGATAAATTTCAGCGGTTGAACGAAGCCTACGGTGTCCTCAGCAATCCCGATCGTCGCTGGCGCTATGATCAGCAGGCTGGCTATTCTCGCATTTCGGTAATGCAGCCCCTGGAATCTCTGACTAAAACTTCTCACCTACCAGTGCGTAAGGAGCCTTCTAACCTTTACCTTGATCCCAGCGATCGGCCCCTGTCGCCAGGGGAAATTTTTGCATTATTTATTCTCGGGTTGACCTTTATGGCCTGTCTGGCCTTAGTCCTGACGGTGGGGCTAACCCGGGGCGATCCCTTAATTACCGCTAGCCCCGCGACCCCAGAAGTGCTCAACCATGCCGTTGAAGCCCTTCTTCCCTCCCAACCTCCAGCCTCCAGCCCACCAACCTTTCCCTAACTTCTCCCCATGGTTCTCCCCTCCCCCGATACGCCGCTTTACAACCATCCCCTTCCTGACATTGAAGCCTGGC
The DNA here is from genome assembly GCA_041879365.1 of Nodosilinea sp. LVE1205-7. Lineage (GTDB taxonomy): Bacteria > Cyanobacteriota > Cyanobacteriia > Phormidesmidales > Phormidesmidaceae > Nodosilinea. The sequence continues at coordinate 2,209,570 of CP089923.1, forward strand.
TCCAGCGCCAGGGCTGTGTACAGGACCGGGAAGTACTTCACCGCTGGCACATTAGCCGCCCTCTCTGGCAGGCCGATATTAGTTTAGATACCGATTCTCTGGTGGTTCGCTATATTAACGGCGGGGCTGATGGTCAGGATGTGCAGCGGGTGTTTAAGTACTCCCTCAGTCGCCAGGATCTACAGGCGGCCATCTTCTCCGGCCCTTAAGTTTTGACAGTGGAGCAGCGCCGGGATTGGTCCAGGAAATCCTTAAATCCTTTCAGTCAAGGATCCTCAGATATGGGATAACAGTAGTAGTAGATGGGCTAGACCCACCTGCCAGCACTACAGGAATACTGCCCTATGGAAAAGTTGCTACGCGGCCTGCGTGAGTTTCAAGAACACTATATTCCCGTTCACCAGGAGCTAATTCATCAACTTGCCCAGGGTCAACACCCCCGAGTTCTCTTTATTGGCTGTTCCGATTCCCGGGTTGATCCCACCATTATTACCCAGGCAGAAATTGGGGACTTATTTGTAATTCGTAACGCGGGTAATATTATTCCTCCCTTTGAGGCCACCAACGGAGGAGAGGGGGCTACTATTGAATACGCGATCGAAGCCCTCAATATTAATCAGGTGATTATCTGCGGCCATACCCAATGTGGTGCCATGAAGGGGTTGCTACAACTGGGGGAATTAGAGGATAAAATGCCTCTGGTGTACAACTGGTTGCACCATACCCAGGCAACTCGTAAGTTAGTAGAAGATCACTACAGCCACCTGGATAAAAAAGCCAAATTAGATGTACTGGTAGCCCAAAACGTATTAACTCAAATTGATAACCTGCGCACCTATCCCTCTATCCATTCTCGCCTCCATAGGGACCAGCTCTCTATTCATGGTTGGATTTATAACATCGCTAATGCCCAGATGCTGGCCTACGATGAGGAGGTCAACGACTTTGTCGCCCCCCACAGTAAAATTTCTCCCCAGGCCGATGCCAGCCATTTAGTTAAACCCGGCGGCCTCTCGGTAAACCCTGCCGAGGTCATTCATCCGCAGTTTTCTGAGCCGCTGCAGCCCTACTGGCCCGGGGTTAATCGGTTGAGCCCAGAACAGTCAGCCCGAATTTATCGGGGTAAGATGGCCTAGAGCGATCTCCCATTTGCGCCTGCTCACTCCCAAACTTCCCCAGAATCAGGCTCCGATCTACCCCAATGGTATGATTCCAAAGGGTATTGGAAAACTTAAAGATGGGTTTAGCTGATGCCCTCCCCTGGCTGACAGCCTTGAATATTTAAGGGATTTATCGACCTAAGGGTCGTTTGACTACTGCCAGAAACCCTGATCAAATCCTCCCTCACCCTGATTTTACTGCCCGCCTCGTTCATGAAGGTTTTAGTCCTTGACCCACCATCGCCAGTCTAAACGCTCAAACTATTGGATCCTAGCTCCCTACGTACGGCAAGAATGGCGAACTATCCTGCAAGCCATGGTGGGCACCCTCATATTTGTGACCTACTGGCCAATCCTGGCCTGGTTGTCAGGTAAGGTCCTAGCCTCCCTAGCGGCGGGCCAGGTGGGGGTGGTAGGTCGGCTAATTACCATTACCATGGGGGGCTTTGCCCTGCAGAAACTGGGTCAGTACATTCAAGACGCCCTGATGGCTAAGGCCGCCCTGACGGTCGCCTTTAATGTTCGTAAGGATGTCTACACCCATATCCATCGCCTCAGTCTGGCCTACTTTGAGCGCAGCCAAACGGGTGACCTAGCCTACCGACTCACGGAGGACATCGATCGCATCGGAGAAGTGGTAGAAAAGCTCTTCCATGACTTCATCCCCTCCATGCTGCAACTGGTGGTGGTGTTGGGATACATGGTTTACCTGAACTGGCAGCTCACCCTCACCGCCCTGGTTTTAGTGCCGATTCTGGCGGTACTGGCGGGTTGGTTTGGCAACCAAATGTTGCAGTTTTCCCGCCGCAGTCAAAACCTGGTATCCGATTTGTCCTCCTTAGTGACAGAAGTCTTCAGTGGCATCCGCCTGGTGCGGGCCTTCGCCGCTGAGGACTATGAGATTGATCGGTTCACCCAGGAAGCTGAGAAAAATCGTCAAGCCAGGTATCGAGCTGCCTGGTTAAGGGCGGTGCAGTACCCGGTAGTGGGATTTATCTACGCCCTGGTGGTGATGTTGATTTTACTGATGGGAACCTGGCAAATTGCCCAGGGCAACCTCACCGGGGCTTCCTTTGGCAGTTATGTAGTCGCGGCCCTAATGTTAATTGATCCGGTGAACCACTTTATTCTCAACTATGGTGAGTTTAAGCAAGGGGAAGCTTCGGTTGATCGGATTGTAGAGCTTTTAGACATCCAACCAGCAGTACGGGAGTTGCCCAATGCCGTCGATCTACCCCCAGTGACCGGCCGGGTAGAATACCGCCAGGTTACCTTTAGCTACGATCCTCGAGAACCGGTTTTGCGGGACCTCGACTTACTGGCCTTGCCGGGAGAGAAAATTGCCCTGGTGGGGGCTTCGGGGGCAGGTAAGTCAACCCTGGTAAATCTTCTACCGCGGTTCTACGATCCCCAGATGGGCCAGATTCTGATTGATGATGTGGATATTGCCACCGTCAGCTTGGGTAGTCTGCGTCGCCAGATTGGGATTGTGCCCCAGGAAACCACCTTGTTTTCTGGCACCATTGCTCAAAATATTGCCTTTGGTCAGAAACAGTTTGAACTGGAGGCGGTAGAGGCGGCGGCCCGAATTGCCAATGCCCATACTTTTATCAGTCAGTTTTCCCAGGGCTACCACACCTGGATGGGGGAACGAGGTGTGAATTTATCGGGGGGGCAACGCCAGCGAGTGGCGATCGCCCGGGCAGTGCTCCTCAATCCCCGCATCTTAATTCTCGATGAAGCCACCTCCGCCCTCGACGCCGAGTCCGAAACCCTGGTACAGGAGGCTCTAGAGCGGCTGATGAAGGATCGAACGGTGTTTATCATTGCCCATCGTCTGGCCACGGTGCGGCGAGCAGATCGAATTCTAGTGCTGGAAAAGGGACAGATCATCGAATCAGGCACCCACGACGAGTTACTGGCTCACAAAAGCCGTTATGCCCAGTTCTATGCTCAGCAATTTTCCAACTCTCCTACGGTGGTCTCCTGACTTACCTGCCACTGCGTTGCACTACAGATGCGGTGCGATTGGCCCTAGGCCAGGCTACGCCAACGCAGCGCCGTCGCTACCGCCGTCCACACTGGAAAGGATGGAGAATAGGAGATTCGTTGGCGTAGCCTCTCCCTTTGGGAGATACTCCTGACCTCTGCGGTGCGATTGGCCCTAGGCCAGGCTACGCCAACGCAGCGCCGTCGCTACCGCCGTCCACACTGGAAAGGATGGAGAATAGGAGATTCGAACTCCTGACCTCTGCGGTGCGATCGCAGCGCTCTACCAGCTGAGCTAATTCCCCCTTGTTCTTCTGTATCCTACCAAAACCCTCGCCCTGCGTTTTGGGGAAAGCCAGAAATTAATACAACTCCGACAAAAATCTGGTGAGTGAGTCTAAGTCTCTGCTACACTAGCCAAAGACTAATCCTTGGAAGCGTGGCTGAGTGGTCGAAAGCGCCTCCCTGCTAAGGAGGTAGGGGAGTAAACCTTCCCTCGTGGGTTCAAATCCCACCGCTTCCGTTGAAAATTTGTAATTAACTCCCTAAAGGTAACCCATAGGGTTAACTGGGTTGCCGTTCTGGCGTACTTCAAAGTGCAAATGGGGGCCTGTAGAAAGCCCGCTGGAGCCCACCGCTGCGATCGGCTGACCTTGCTGCACAGCCTGTCCTTCCCGTACAAATAGACGACTGGTATGGGCGTAAAGGGTAGTGAGGCCACCGCCATGGTCAATAATTACCGCCTGCCCATAGCCGCCATACCAGCCCGAGAAAATTACCCGGCCCGAGTCAGCGGCTCGAATCGTACTGCCATAGGTCGCAGAGAAATCTACTCCAGCATGGAAGCGCCGATACCCTAAAATAGGGTGCATACGATAGCCAAACCCGCTGGAGAGGGCGGCGCTGGAGGGCCGAATAAAGCGCCCGGTGCCCCGAATGATGCTGGATTGGGACTCGGCTGCCAGCTTTTGCCGGATCAGGTTGGCTAGTTGTTCTGAATCCCGCATTAGTTGAGCTTCAGCTGCCTCCAGGGCCGATCGCTGCTGCTGTAACCGATTAATCAGCTGCCTTTCTTCCCCGCCTCAGCCTGGTACTGCTGTTTCTGGGAAAGCAGTTGTTGGCGTAACAGGGCCACCTGATTTTTTTGGTTTTCAACGACAGCCTTTTGAGTTTGGATCGCTTCAGCCTTAACCTTAATATCCTGAAGTACCTGGCGGTCGGCGGCATAAACCCGCTTTAACTGGTACTGGCGATCTAGAAATTGATTCAAATCATGACTTTGCAGTAACACCGCCCAGCCTTCGCTGGCTTGCTGGCGTTGTAGAAATTGCAGGCGACCGACAGTGGCAGTACGGGCTTTTTCGTAATCGAGCTGCGCCTGTTTGAGCTGGCTTTCAAACCTATCCAAGGAGACTTGGGCCTGGGTTAGGCGATCTTCGGTTTCAGAAATTTGATTATCGGTATAGGTAATGTTCTGCTCCAGGTTTTTTAGATTGACTTCGGAATGATGCTGACGATTTTGCAATTGTTCCTGCTGTCGATCAATTTGATGACGCTCCTGACTTAAGGTTTTTTGTTTCTGCCGCAGCTCTTTAATCGAGGTACTAACCAGCCGGGGAGGAGAGAAGGAAGCCAGGGCTGGGGCGATCGCCGCCAGAGTTAGACAAAGCACCAGCCCTAAACTCACCAGAGCCAGCCAGGGCCAGCCCCTAAGACGGGAGGTAAAAAAGGGAAGAAATAGGAATTTTCCAGGGATCATCGGATTTCTAACCAGAAACAAGCTGGGGATCGGTTTTGGATAACCTAGAGATTGACTACCGCTACTATCCCGAAGGCCAGGAAAATCATACCCGCCCCCCGGTTTAACCAAGCCAGGCGGGGTGGAGTCAGATAGGGACTAAACCAGGTTACTCCCCAGGTCAAACAAAGCCACCACAGGGCTGACCCCCCCCAGACTCCCGCCACCATCGCCACTGCCGACCACCAGGGCTGGTTAGAGTTACCCAAACCCAGGCTAGCAAAAATAACCATGAAGGATACCATAGTGGCGGGGTTGCTCAACGTTAACAAAAACGTAAATCCGTAGGCCACCCACCCACTAATGCGAGGGCCTGGTTTTGCTTGTCTCCCTAGCGGAGAACGGAGAGTGGTTACTCCTAGATAACAAAGGACCAAACCGCCCCCCATTCTAAGCCAGAGGGCTTGGTGAATAAAAGACTGGGCTAAGGTTGTCAGCCCAAAGGCGGCAATGCTGCCATAAAAACCATCGGCGGTGGCCGCCCCCAGTCCAGTAGCCAGCCCTATGGTTGGCCCCTGGGTGAGGGTCCGACTGATGCACAGCCATCCAATTGGGCCTACAGGGCGGCGATCGCCAACCCCAGCGCCAATCCTTTCAGAAAATATCCAATCTCCATGGCCAGAAAATATGGCACTTTAGTAGGTAGTTGTTTAGCGCAGTTTGGCAGCTTACCATGGTTTCCACAATCCGGAATGTCTTACAGCCCATTGCCGATTGGTTCGCCGGCTTTGGCGTCCCCGCTCCTATTGTGCATTGGGGCCATCCCCTGATGATGGGTATTGTATTGTTTGTGATGGGGAGCTTTACGGCCTGGGCCGGGTGGCAGGGCCGTCTCAGCCAGGACGGTGAGAAGAAAGCTGAAAACCTCGCCATGCATAAGCGCCTGGCCCTCTGGCTGTTTACCTTCATTAGTCTGGGTTATACCGGTGGCGTGCTATCTCTGGTGATGCAAGACCAACCCATTTTTGAAAGTCCCCACTTTTGGACAGGCACAACTCTGGTCAGTCTATTGGCCATTAATGGGGCTATTTCTGCTAGTAAATTCGGCGGCGGTCAATTGAGCTTACGAACCGCCCATGCCTACCTGGGTAGCATTGCCGTGGTCCTAATGGTCGTCCACGCTGTGCTGGGACTGCGTCTGGGCCTGGCGATTTAGGTGCGGTTCCAGGTGGAGACAGTGTATAGTAAGGGATTAATCCAGGCTTGATTTGATTCAGGAGACCCGATTTGACCTTTTCCGCTGAAGATTTTGCCAGGGCCCTAGAGGCCCACGATTATACCTTTCAGGTTGGCAGTACTGTGCGGGGTACCGTGGTCGCCTTTGCCAGCGACGGCGCTACCGTTGATATTGGTGGTAAGTCGGCGGCTTTTCTGCCGACTCGAGAGGCGGCGGTCAAGGCAGTAAGTTCCCTCGATGGCGTACTCGAGATTGGCAAAGACTACCAATTTGAAGTAATTCGCGATCAAGATGCAGATGGTCAGGTATTACTGTCTATTCGCCGGATTAAAGTCAAGCAACTCTGGGCCAATCTAGCCCAGCAGGCTGAACAGGGAGCGGTGGTGGAGGCCAGGGTGACCGGTCACAATAAAGGCGGGGTTACTGTTGATGTAGAAGGGTTGCGGGGGTTTGTACCCAAATCCCACCTGGCTTCCACCTACGAATCCCTGGAGGACTGGCTGGGTCAGAAAATTAGCCTGGGGTTTTTAGAAGTTAATCCAGCTAGTAACAAGCTGGTCATGTCTCAGCGCCTGGCCGCCCGTAGCCAGGTGATGGGGCAACTCACCTTAGGCCAACTGGTGACAGGTAAGGTGGCCAGTCTTAAGCCCTTTGGTGTCTTTGTCGATTTTGACGGGATTACGGGGCTGCTGCACATCAAGCAAATCAGTAAAACCTACATTGATGCTCTGTCTACAGTGCTGCAGGTAGGACAGCCGATTAAGGCCGTGGTGGTTGCCCTCGATAGCGATCGCAACCGCATTTCTCTTTCCACCAAGGTTCTGGAAAAATATCCAGGAGAATTTCTTAAGGAACCCGATACCCTCATGGCTGACGCTGAAAATCGGGTTGCCGATGTGGGTCAGCTACTGGCCGCCAGCGAGGTCTAGGATCAAACTATGGGATCGGTTTGGGAACTGGATTTTTACTCCCGTCCGCTACTGGACGAAAACCAGAAAAGGCAATGGGAAGTGCTCATCTGTGAAGGCTTTGTAGATGTTCATAGCCAGCCTGATCAGTTGTTTCGCTACAGTAAATTTTTGAGCAATACTGAGGTTAATTCTCTCAATCTTCAGACTGCCATTGAGGAGGCGATCGCTCAGGCTTCCACCCCGCCTGGTCGTATCCGCTATTTCCGTTATCAGATGCAGAACATGATTCAGCGGGCTTGCGACCAACTGGGTATTCCTGCGGTTGCCAGTCGCCGTACCCTAGCCTTGCAGCAGTGGATTGAAGACCGCCAGCAGTGCTTCTACCCTAACCAGCCAGGCTATACCACCGTACCCTCCCCCACCGTTGCGGCTCCCCCCCGACCCCTCGTCTCCTACCCGACGCTCTAATTGGTCAACGTTGGGCCTTCGTCAGTTTGGAGGCTAGTAACTTTGAAGACTTACCAGAGTGGCCCATCGGTTTTGGGGAATCCTTTCCTCTGCAAGGAATAGACCCCTCCACCCCCGTTCCTGGCCTGCTGATTTTCTCTCCCCGGGCCACCGCCCTGGCCGCCTGGCTATCGGGGCTGGAACTGGCCTACTGGTGGGTGGAAACAGGTAAAAAGCCCCAATTAGTTTTAGAGACCGGAGCTACTGACAGTTGGGTTTTAGCGCCCCTAACAACTTCCGCGCTGCTTCAGGAAGCTCAAGTCTTTGAAGCTGCTAAAGCTAGGGCTAACCAGGTGCATTTCATCGGTGTACAAACCACTCCTGACAGTGACCAGTTTGAGGGGTTCTGGTTACTTCAACAATCCGCCTCGGCTTAGTACCAGCCCTCGCCCCTCCAGTGAAGCTATTGTTGTCAGAGACCAGGGTTGGACTCCAACCTCGCTTCCTTGGATCTGGCCAGCAGTAGTCACCGTAGTCTTATAACTCTGGCGAGAATCCTAAAGACCAGAAGCTATGGTCAGTAGATCCCATCAGGTTATTGGTTGCTACCCTTTTCAAAGCCCTATTCAGGGCTTAATATTTCGATATTATTCTTTTTTATGTATGGCCATCTATAGCGAAAACTCCCAATCCATGAAGAAGGTGGCAGAACCATCCCTGCCGCCGATTAATCGCAGCCTATCCTGGCAGGTAGCCACTAATCTCTTGGTTAGTTTCAGATATGCCTGGCAGGGGGTGAGCTATGCCTTTCGCAGCCAACGCAATTTTCGTATTCATGTAGTGATTGGCACCCTGGCGGTGGGATTAGCTCTAGGGTTGCGGCTCAGCCCTATGGAAGTAGCCATCATCAGTTTGACCTGTGGAGCGGTAATGACCATGGAACTGATTAATACCGCTTTAGAGTCAGTGGTAGACTTAACGGTGCAGCAGACTTACCACGAACTCGCTAAAATCGCTAAGGATTGTGCCGCTGCAGCGGTTTTGCTCTCGGCTCTAATTTCGGTTTTTGTAGCAGTCTGCCTGCTAGTGCCTCCGCTCTGGCATTTGGTTCAAGGATTATGATTCTGGTTATTGATAATTACGACAGTTTTACCTACAACCTGGTGCAATACTTGGGGGAGCTGGGTCAATCAATTCCTCTGGCTAGCAGCCTTGAGGTTTTTCGCAACGATCAGTTAAATGTGGAGGACATAATTCGCCTTGCCCCTGCAGGTATTGTCATTTCTCCGGGGCCTGGCTGTCCCGATGATGCTGGCATTTCTTTGCAGGTGATTACCCAGCTAGGTCCCACCATACCCATTCTAGGAGTCTGCCTGGGACACCAAAGCATTGGCCAGGCCTGGGGCGGTCGGGTTGTACCTGCACCACAACTTATGCACGGCAAAACATCCCCTATTTATCACCGGGGTGAAGGGGTTTTTGCCGGTTTAGAGAGTCCATTCCAGGCCACCCGGTACCACAGTTTAGTGATCGATCGCCCCAGCTGCCCTGAGGTCTTAGAAATTACCGCTTGGGTAGAGGACGGCACCATTATGGGGGTACGTCACCGCCACTATCCTCACCTGCAAGGGGTACAGTTTCACCCAGAGAGCATTCTTACCCAGGTGGGCAAGTCTATCCTGAGAAACTTCCTGGAATCCATTCCCCCAACCTTAAGGCTGGGATGACACTGGCCCCGCCACCCCGGGAGGGTCAAAAATATCCGGCTGTTCAGCCCTGTGTACCTGTCCTAAATCGGGCAACACCTGTCTTAGAGCCTGGGGTGAGTGAGCCATTAGAGCCAGGAGATCGTAACCGTTTATGGCTTCTCCTGTGACTACCCCATACCGATGGGCGTAGTAGTTGACTTGGGCCATAATTCGAGGTTCCGCCTGCCGCAGGTACATACATAGACAGGCGCGGGCCTGCGCTTCGGGATCACGGCCCAGGAAAACAGCCAGGGCCATTAACAGATGTCGTTCATAGTCGGGCAGAGTGTCGGCGATCGAGGGCACGGGTTGCTTCCGCTCCTAACTAGCTATATTCTCCAGGCAACCATAGTCAGGGGATCACAGGTCCGATTCTTAGAGATCTTTTAAGATTAGGATATAGTCAGGGGATCACAGGTCCGATTCTTAGAGATCTTTAAGATTAGGATGGAGCATCAGTCAGCCAGGAAAATCCAATGTGTCGAAATTCTGACCATGGAGTAAGCTTATGGTCAGGTTTTAGGGTATCTGGGTGATCGATAGTTCCCCTAACCTGAAAACGTTCAACCCCGAGGATTGGAAGAGATGAAAAGCGTAGAGCGTTGGATCGGACACAAGGTCCTGATTGCCCTGTTAGCAACCGCCACAGCCGCTGCTAGTGGGGCTATGGCTCCGGGGATGGCAAAGGCTCAGGTTGCCTACGGCAGCTACGTCGGTATTGGTGCCGCCGCTGGCCTTACTAAGGATGCCACCACTGGTCAGGGGGGTAGCTTACAGGGAGTATTGGCCGGTCGTTATCGATTTTTAACCATGCCAATATCTTTACGGGCACAGGCCTTTCTCTTTGGTAATGACTTTGCCGTTGTTCCTACGGTTTCCTATGATGTGCCCCTCACCTGGAATATGGATGCCTACTTGGGGGCTGGTATTTCCCTACCTAGTGGTAATAGTCCCACGGTAGTTGGGAATAAAACCGCCTTTGTATTACAGCCCGGCATTGACTATATGTTTCCCAATAGCAACCTGGTTGCCTTTGGCAACGCTATTTTTGCCTTTGATGCCTATCGAGGTAGCGGCAATATGGCTGTTTCTGTGCAAGGAGGTATGGGTATTCAATTTTAGGTGATGGTGGTTCGCTTGCTTGAAAATCCTAGCTAATCCCCCGTGGATAAAACCCGCCTGTGTCTTCCATTATTGGTGTTCTAGCTCTCCTTATTGTTGGCTATACCGTTAGTTCGGTTCGCATTATTAAAGAGGGAGACGAAGCCCTGGTAGAGCGCCTGGGTCGTTTCCATCGCAAACTCCAGCCGGGTTTGAATTTTATTGTTCCTGCCCTTGATTATGTTGCCTATAAAACTAGTTTGCGAGAGCGCATTCTGGATGTAGCCAAGCAAAACGCCATTACTAAAGACAATGTTTTTCTCGAGGTAGACGCCGTACTATTCTGGCGCATTCTCGATGTAGAACTTACCTACTACGCGATTGAGGATGTGGAGCAGGCCATCGGAGAACTGGTGATCACCACCCTGCGGTCTGAAATTGGCCGGATGGAATTTGAGAAAACCCTATCATCTCGGGATGAGTTGAATCGAGCCCTCCTGTCTCAATTGGACGACGCTACTGAACCCTGGGGGGTAAAGGTAACCCGGGTCGAGCTTCAGGATATTAATCCTCCTGAGAAAGTTCATAAGTCAATGGAAATGGAGCGGGCAGCCGAACTGGAGCGGCGGGCCATGGTGCTTAAGGCCGATGGTGAACAACAGTCTGCCATTAAGCGAACTGAGGCTACGGTCCGATCAATTCAGATGCTTTCCGACGCCCTTAGCCAACGTCCTGAAGGTGCCAGTATTTTGCAGTTTCTGATTGCTCAGGATTACGTTGAGGCCAACCAAAAACTTGGGGAAAGCAAAAACTCCAAGGTGGTTTTTATGGACCCCAAGCTTTTGACGGAGGGGTTGGCCACTTTAATGGATAACAACTCTACGGAGGGTAATGGTGGCGGTGATGACTTTCCCAGCCGCCATCGTCGTTGATATTCCATGCACGGCGTAATCACAATTTTGACTAATTTCTGATTCGGAGAACCAAAAATTAAAGGCCCCAGCCTGATTTAGGAGCTTTCTTTGAATATTTTCTGAGTACCGCCTTTGGCTGTCAGGCTAAAGAGAAGCTTTGGCCAGTATGGCGATCGCGGCAGTCTGATCGGGGCTAAAACCAGCCCGATCTAGGTGGTTCAAGTAGGTGGGCTGACCATAACGGCGATCCAGGGTTAGGGCTTGACGATAGGCTGAGCGGGCCTGGTTGAGGTCCCCTACGCTCCTGTAGGCCAGAGCCAGGGCTAGCCAGGGGTGAGGATTACCGGGTTCTAGTCGAGTGGCAGCTTGACCATGGGCGATCGCCCAATCCCCCTGCCCCAGCCGCTGGTGGGCCAAAGCCAGGTTATAGTGGGCGATTTCGTTATCTGCTTCCAGGCTGACGGCACGATTATGGTTACGAATCGCTGCTGTCAGGTCTCCCTCTACCAGGTAGACAATTCCTAAAGCATTGAGGGCGGGTACAAAGTCGGGAGTCTGGTCAAGGGCCTGCTGCAGGGTTGTAATCGCCTCAACCCGGTCCCCTGCCAGGTGCTGGGTCCAGCCCAGAATAGTATAACCAGTGGGGTTATGGGGGTCGAGGGCAACAGCAATTTTAAGGGTAGCAACGGCCCGACCCAGGTCACCCCGTTGGCGAGCATCCAGGCCCTGCTGACGGTAGCGATCAGCGGTTTGCGCCTGGATTAAAAAAGGAGGATAGGCAAGATTTTCAAGGGTAACCGTTGTCAGCATCAAAGGGGTAAAGGTTAGGGGTAGCTGGGGCTGAGAACCCAGCAGCAATGCTACCAGGGAAAGTGGTTTTAACTGTAGAACCTGGATCATAGTTGCCCCTGCTCAGGTATGGTAAATGGTTGAGGCTTAAACTACCCAGGGTTGGGGTCTGAGCCCAGCCCTGGAGGAAAAGTACTGTGAAAATTGCTTTTATTATCGATCCGATTAAGCGCCTTGACCCCGGTCACGATACCAGCGTGGCTCTGATGGAGGCGGCCCAGCAGCGGGGCCATCAGGTGTGGATTACCGAAGCCCCACTGCTGAGTGTGGTGGCCGGGCGGGCTTGGGGGCTGCTGCGGCGGGTGGAGCTAACCCCAGTCCAACTGGTGGATGGTCATTGGGTGGCCGAGGAATTCTGGTACGAGGTAGATCAGGTGGAACAATTGCCTCTGGATGCCATGGATGCGGTGTTTATGCGTACAGATCCGCCGGTGACCGTACCCTATCTATACGCCACCTATATTTTGGACTATGTCGGGACTAAAACCAGGGTGATTAACGCCCCCCGAGGACTACGACAGGCTAACGAAAAAATGTATGCCCTGCAATTTACCGAGGCGATTCCTAAAACCATCGTTAGCCAGAACAAGGCCTTGATTCGAGACACCGTGGAGCAGTGGGGGACGGCAGTACTCAAACCCCTGGGTGGTAAAGCCGGAGAGGGAATTTTGTTTTTGCAGGCCAGCGATCGCAATCTTAACTCCATGGTAGAAATCAGCACCCGCCAGGGTCAGGAGCCGGTAATGATTCAGACCTATCTGCCCGCTGCCAGGGAGGGAGACAAGCGTATTATTCTGCTCAATGGAGAGCCCATTGGTGCCGTTAATCGTATTCCCACCGGCAGCGAGTTTCGGGGCAATATGGCGGTGGGCGGGCGGGTAGCCGCCACCGAAATTACCGATCGAGAGCGAGAAATTTGCCACCAACTGGCCCCTACCCTACAGGGAGATGGTTTGTATTTTGTCGGCATCGATGTCATTGGTGGTTACCTGACAGAAGTCAATGTCACCAGTCCCACTGGGGTACGGGAGATCGATCGCCTCAACCAAACCTGTCTGGGGAATCAGGTAATCGCCTGGTTAGAAACTAATTAACGACATCATCAGAACTGCTCTGCGGTATGGTATAAATGCTGGGGGTTTAAAAAACCTGAAAAGGGTGACTGGCGCAATGGTAGCGCATCGGACTCTTAATCCGCTGGTTCTGGGTTCGAATCCCAGGTCACCCATAGCTTTCCATCCGGACTGGTGGTTCCGAACCGTTCCTAACTGCTTCAGTAGCTAGTAGCTGTCTTCGTTACCCACAGTATGGAGAGCCAGGTCGTGGTTAGCCTGGTTGAGACGATCGGCAATCGCCTGCCGCCATTTCAAACTGACGCCATCATCGGCTAGAACTGACTGAGCTTCCTCCCGGTAAGATGCACTCTGTACCGTATCTACCTCTTCAAGCTGTTTTAGATGGTCAAAGACCTCTTTTGGAGTAGTCATGGATTTACCTCAGTGATTGCTTGTAACCATTAGTTAAAGCTTGCCCGGCAATTGCTCCTGGCAATACACCCACTATTTTGGGTCAGACCGGCTGCAGTAGGTTCAATCGAGAAAGAAGCTTTATCACTTGATAGGGTTCGTTGATTTTTGCAATAAGTTTTTGCAATGGAGACTTGTTCGAGGTAAACCCGTTAACGAAAATCTAATAATAGTTACCCAGCTTACGATGGTGTACAGCGGTTACCCCATCGGGATGGGAAACCTTACCGTCCTGAACGGTACAATAAACAATCCAATGATCACTAACCTCCATTCGGCTGGTGACTGCGCACTCCAGATAGGCCAGAGCATCGGCTAATAGGGGTGAGCCATTATTGGCAGGACGGGTGCGAATACCTGCAAAGCGATCGGCCCCTGGGGGAAAGCGCTTGAGGAAATGCTTCATTAGTGGTAAGTGCTTACCCTCCTCCAGGATATTGAGAACGAATTGGTCTCCCACCTGCATCAGGGACTCAATAGCCCGATCCTTAGCCACCGCTACGGTAAAGCCAAGGGGCTGAAAGCTGGCCTGGGCTACCCAGGAGGCTAACATGGCGCTGGAAAGCTCGCCCTTTTTCGCCGTAATGATATAAAGTCCGCTGCTGATACGCCCTAAGGCTTTCTCTAGATCTGCATCCAGGGCCTTCAATTGCTTAACTTTGCCAGCCTGGCTGAGGCTCTGACCCAGATCCGTGCCAGCCTCTTCACAGGTCTGGTAGGTAGCCTCGCTGGGGATGTCCTTAATGCGGAGCGGCTTAAAGGCTTGAGCCGCGCCCAACTCCTGGAACCGACTAACCAAAGGATCAATTGGCTCGTCATTGCCACCGTAGGACTCAAACAGACCAACGCTTTGTTTACCAGTCACCGCGGCCAGAATCGTACCTAAAATTGCCTGGGTTTGCTCTGCACCATGGCCGGAGGCTGGGGGCAGACCCAGAATCACCGCTTTGGACCGACTGACCAATTCGGTGGCTTCCTGGGCATCGGCCGATCGCAGATCCATCATTTCCACCGCCACAGAAGTTTTAACAATACCGTGGGCAATGGCTTGGGAAAGCCGATCGCTATAGCCATAATCAGAAATATAAAATACCGCTACCAGGGCCTCGTTACTGGTCTTTTCCTGACTCCAGCGCTGATAGCGACCGGTCAACTCCGCCACGTTATAGCGCAGTAGAGGACCATGACCGGTTGCGATCAATTGCACCGATGGTAGGGACTGCATTCGCTTCATTGCCGCCAGGACTGAGCGAGCATTGGGAGCCATTAAACATTCGTAGTAAAAACGAAAGTCAGGAGAGATGACTTCTAGATTTTCATCGTAGATGGCATCACTGCAAAAGTGCATACCAAAGGCGTCACAGGTATATAGAACGCCAGTCTTGTGATCGTAGGTAAAAATAGTGTCAGGCCAGTGAAGATTAGGTGCGCTGATAAACTCGAGGGTATGGCCCTGGCCCAAATCTAAGGTATCGCCATTTTTAACAATTAGTCGCTGAAAGGGGCGATGAACCAGGTCTTCGAGGAAGGCAATAGCGATCTTTGCTCCCACCACCGTAGCTTGAGGTGCAAGATTTAGCACATCTCTAACCAAACCGCTGTGGTCTGGTTCGGTGTGACTGATCACAATATAGTCAATGGTCTGGGGATCTATCTGACCTGTCAAAGTTTGCAAATACAACTCCCGAAACTTAGCGTGGGAGGTGTCTATCAGCGCCCTGCGATCGCCTTGAATTATAAAGGAATTATAGGTGGTACCATTTTGAAGACCAAATTCAATATCAAAACGGTCTCGCTCCCAATCTAAAGAGCGAATGGTGGTAGTATCGGCAGCCAGAGAGTCAACCTGAACGGTTAAACGCTTCTGTTGAGGTGGGGTAATGGTTACCATATCTACACTCCTAGGGCCTGATATATAAAAGAACTTAAGACCAATACGGCAACCTCAGCCAACCATGCCGCCAACAAGCCGTTAACTTTTATTGTAACTATAGCAATTGGCACTGGCCTTTAGGGAGAAGCTTGAGTATTTATACCCAGGAAATACCCATAAAATATTTAATGGCTCCAATAGCTCCTCACAGAGTTACCGATAGCAGCCCGTCTGGACTGGCATCATAGCCAGACCCAGAGGACGAAGGTTGCCCCCATTGCTTCAGCTGCTTAAGAAGTAATCAGGAGCCAGGAATATTTTTTGCTCTCAAAGTTCAGGCTGGTGATACAGCAACGGGAGTTAAAACCGTTATCAGGGCCACTTCAACCTTTCCGTCCTGGGGAAAGTTAAGGTCAGCTCGAATGCCAGGACCAAAGAAGCTCTCAATCTTGGCTTTCTTGTCAACCCACAACGAAGGGGGCACGGTAGCAGAGTCAAACTCCAAAACCAAGGCATAGCTACCATCCATCTCTATCTCTCGGATTCCCTGGAGTTCTGGACATTCATCCCCGGAAGGACTCAGCCCCAGTTTTTGCAAGGCTACATCCAGATGGGCCTCCTGACCATAGCGATAGCGGGTTACGTCTTGACGGACCTGGTTTTGGGTAGGGGTGGCCAGGGTATTCCGCAGTTGAATCACCGCTGCGGAGGTGGGCTGGCTATAGGCTACAGGTTCTAGTTCCGCTGCTCTGAGGGCCAGACCTCCCAGTAGGATGGGAATCCCATAGAAAAAACCCGCCAGATTCAAGGTGGCGTTGTCCTGAAAGTAGGCAATAAAACCAATTATGGTAAGAATGCCGCCGACCCCTAGTAGCACTAAACTTAAATTAATTCGGCCCAGCATAATCTCCAGTGTGTAAATCAATGATTTCTATGATGCCCTTTGCCGGTCTTAGGGTATAAGCCCAAGTTTGGCTGAAGCACCACAGATCAATTATTATCCCCTAAGAGCCCAGAGGAAGGCAAAGTTGTCTATGCTGGCTATGAAAACTTTTTAGGTAATCCCCATGGAAGCTCAAGTTATTTGCGATCGCATCGCCACCCTTAAAAGCAAACGAGAAGCCCTAATTCGTCTACTGGAACAGCCCGACCTTGGCACCCTACGTATTGATGTCAACCAGGCCCTGGAGGAAATGGATGATCTGCTAGAGGAATTTGACCGGACATTTCCGGCCCAGTAGCCACCCCATCGACTTTATTCCCCTCACTAACAGTAATCATGACCACCGGTTATAGCGTTGAAATTTACCATCAGGGAACCACTCAGGTCCTCACCGTACCCCCGGATCAAACTATCCTGGCAGCCGCTCAAACGGCTGGCCTAGATCTTCCCTATTCCTGTGGAGCCGGGGTTTGCACCACCTGTGCCGCCCTGATTTTAGAGGGTCAGGTAGACCAGACCGATGGCATGGGAGTCAGCCCTGAACTTCAGGCCGAAGGCTATGCTTTGCTCTGTGTAGCCTACCCCCGTTCTAACTTAAGGATCGAAACTGAAAAAGAAGATTTGGTCTACCAGAGGCAATTTCTCCAAGGGTGAGCGACCTTTTCCGTCCCCCCTGCGGCGGTGTGGCGAGGGTTACTCTCTGGGTTTTTCCAGGTTCGTCTGCGATCGTGGGTTAAGACCCCAGGGCGATTTTTTGATCAGTATTTCGGAATTCAGATCGGGTGGTCTGGCGGCACCAGAAGGCAAAAAATAACCGGAAGGGGAGTAGTCCTTCCGGTTATGGTGCTGCCCTGAATTTTCAGGTTAGGGGGTGGGTCGTGCTTTTTTAGCTGTTGGCGGAGGGTTTGCTGTCGCTTTCGTAGCTGCCGTTGCCGGGCCGATCCGCCCCGTCCTTTGAGATTACGACCAGCACAACGGGGAGATTCCCAGCGTTTAAGATATTGAGCCATGGTTGAAACTGAAGCTGTGCTTCAGAAAACACTATCGATCGCTATGACTCTATGGTAGCAAGGGATCAGGGTCAGGCGATCGCCCCCAGATAAATGCCCCAGGGCAATACCAGAAAACCCAATGCCAGGGCGACGGCCACCACCAGACTGGCGGTGTAGGCCAGAGACCTAACCTTACCCTGGAGGAGGCCAATGGACTGCAAGCCACTCCAGAGGCCATGGCGTAGATGAAAACCCAGGGCCACTAATACCAGGGAATAGGCTATGGGGTAGAGGGGACGCTGAAAGACCTGAATAACCAGTCGGGCCAGATCCCGCATGGTTTCTCCCTGAACCTGGGTAGAGTAGTAAGGGCCCAGTTTAAAGGTAATCAAATGGCTCACCAGAAACACAGCCAGGCCCCCACCGGTTAAGACCATGGTACGGGAACTCAGGGATTGGTAGCTGTTAGCACCCACCGATTGGTATTGCTGGTAGCTGTCTGGTCGGGAGCGCCACCGATTTAGAAAAATGGTTATACCCACGGCAACGTGAAACAGTAGGACCACCGCCAGGCCTAGCTCTAGGGTCCGCAAAACCCAGCCCCAGCTTTCCAGATGGTGGGCGTAGGCGTTGTAGGCTTGGGGACTGGCCAACAACCATAGATTACCTACCAGGTGAACTACTACAAAGGTCACCAGTAGCAGGCCCGTCAGCCCGGAAATGAACTTTCTACCAATCGGCGATCGGTAAAACCGCAGCAGGGCAGGGGACGAGGCGACGGACTGAGATGGGGGAGCTTTAAGAACGTTGGTCATAGTATTTGAGCACGCATTAACCTCAGGGATGGGCAGCTACGGCCCACCATGCCAGGGCATAGGATTGCATGGTCGACCCGTTACCTGGCTGATGATACACCACCCTTAGTTTATATCTCCCGGTTTTGGGAATTTGATAGAAAATATGCTCAACACTATCTGCCTGACTCTCTGATGACCAGATACTTTCGCGGATATCGTCTGTATCGACGGGTAAAAGGTAAAGATCGAGATTATTCAGTCCCTTGTCTGTAAAGCTTTCACCCTGGTCGTAGAGGCCGTTACCGTTACTATCCACCAGTTCAACGGTGCGTTCCCAGGCCAGGGTGGCGGCCACATAGCTGCCTGCCTGTAAAGGCGTACTGAAGATATAGTCCTGCCCAGGCTCGATTGCTTCCCCTTGTAACTGGTTAAAATTCCAGCCAATGACAGGCACGAAGCCTGGGGCAAAGGCTCCTGCCACCAGCTGCTGATAGGCCCGATAGGCATTCAGATGACCGGTCCCCAGATCCCGATGGAGGGGAATGGCGCGATCGCGATAGGCGTCAGACTCCAACCAGGTCTGATTGTGGCTATCCAGGAGGGTGCGGCTCATTCCCAGGCGCAGGCCATCACCTGCATCTTGGAGTTTATCGGCGGAGTTCAATAGCACGGCCTTCATCACCATGGGATGGCGGCCCATCAGAGACCAGTGGGCTACCCCGGCTCGAAACTGCCGATCAACCAGTTGTTGCAGCAGGGCGATGGTGCCAACTACGTGGGGGGCGGCAAAACTGGTACCACTGGCCACTTCTACTCGACCATCGGGGTCTAGCAGGGAAATCTGGCTACCAGGGGCTACCAGGTTAATCGATCTACGCGCCCCTTCATCCTTCTCGGGACCAGGAGACTGGGGCGATCGCAGGATCGGTTCACTGCTGAGGTTAGCGAAGTCAACCCGAGAAAAAATTCCCCCGATACGGCGAGAATAGGCGACGTTAATGCCATTGAAGTTGTCGGTGGGAATCGGAATACCCCCCTGGCCCTGGTTACCGGCAATGACGTAGAGGGTATGATGAACTCGAGACAACCAGTCAATACATTGGGTCAGTAGGGCATTGCCATCCAGCAGGGGCTGGGGACGGGGATCCTGGCTGAGGGGTTCACCAAAGCTAAAGTTAATGGCACGCACATCGCCACCATTCTGGAGGGCTACAGCCTGGGCTGCTAGACATTCCTCGGGTTGGGCATTCCCATTTGCTCTCGGGCCAATTGCGCTGGAATACAGCATCGCCCCAGGAGCAACCCCAGGATAACGTTTATCCTGGCTAATCATAAGACCCGCTACGTTGGTGGCATGGCTGTCTACGTCTTCATCGGGCGGTGCCCAACCGGTCAACCGTAACACCCGCCGCACCACCACCGGCATGCTCTCGTAGGCCATTTTATCCACCCCAAATTGACTGGGTCGGCCCATTTCTACCTGACCGATGGCAATCTTTTTCCCCGTTAAATCGTAGGGTGGTTGGTGCAGGCGCAGAGCATCGATCCCCTGGGGTCCCAGGGAAGTGGACTGAGCCCGGGCCGGGGAGGTCAGGGGTAGCAGGCTGGCCAGGGCGATCGCCGTTAACTGACCAATGCCCAACCGCCCTTTACCCAGGTTCTTTGTAGTCATATCTACCCCGTTTTATACCTGAGCAAACTCTAGCGTAAAGCTCTGTAGTTTTTCCAAAGTGTGAACAGAACCCTGAGGTGGTGGGCAGAGCCTGTATATCACTTGATTGCAGCTCTAGTTTAAACCCAGGGACAAGAGGCACAATAAAAGTAGAGAGCAGGGTGAGTACCCGCTCCAGAAGTGGTTTGCCCCTGGTCATCGGGCAGGAGGATATCCCTATGCTAGCTCTAACCTTGACCTATCACGACAGTCTCTATCTCTGCACCGAACTGGGTGTGTTGGGATTAGTTCTACTACTGTACTGGTTAACCATGAACCACAACCATCACCGGAGATTGGGGGAGGGATCGGTACCAAGCTAGGTACCCGTACTTGACTCAAGCAGAAGTCCGGGATTTACCCTGGCCACTTTCCCAGCTTTAGAAAGTTTCGCCCTTGACTCTTGGCGCTGGCTAGAAAAGCCCAATCCGAGGAAGCAAGAATCACTACTCAAAAATCAGCAGCGAGAATATTGAAGTCTTCTAGCACCAGCCCCCCCGGTAGGGCTAGAGTAGGGGCCACACCGGGGGATAAATCTGGATCAGCCCCTAAAAAACCTGGGGTACAAAGCTACCGTGTAAACCATAGGGAACATGGTGGGGTAGCTTCAATCTAGCCAGGGGACCGGCGGCTATATCCTGGCCATCCAGAATCACCACATCAGAACAGCGACGTTCCCCGCTATAGAGCATCCCAACTATCCAGCCGTCGTCTTCGGCTTGGGCTTGGGGTCGGGGAATGAACAGAGGTTCTCCCATAAAACCTCGGGGGGCAGCGCTCCACACCTGGCTGCGACGACTATGGGTGTCGAACTTGAGTAGGGCTTGCAACGGGGCATTGCCCTGGGGGCATGGGCTGCCCCAATAAATAGGTAGCGATAGGGCTGGCCCACCCGATCAGGATGGAGGGTAGGAAACTCTACACAACGGTTGATAAGGGGCTCTGATTGGGCAGTGCCGGTTTCAAGGTCGAGCCGGAAGCGCCAGAGTTGACCCTCTGGTAGGCGGTCAAAGTCGACGGCAGTATAGTCAACACCCCCCTCCAGACGGGGAAATTCCTGGTAACAGACCGAATCCACCACTACCTGGCCATGGTCTTCATAGGCATTGCCATGGTGGAAAACAAAGCAGGGAGTGGTATCGATTACCTGTACCGGGGCATCGCCCCGCCGAGGCATCAGAATAATTTTAGTGGGCTGGTGGGGATTGAAGTTAATACATTCCGCCGCTCCCTTCAGCCCCAGTAAAAAGGGCAGAGGCCCAAAACTAACCGGATTTTGGAAAAAGATGGCGTAGTTGGGGGTGAGGGCAAAGTCGTGGAGAAAGGCAAAGCCAGGAATACTGTGGCTATGCTGAGTGATCACCGAACCGGTGAGGTCAAACTCGTAGAGGGTAATCTTTGTGGAAAGGCCAGGTTTGGCAGAAAAACCCACCAGACGGGGCTGGCCATGGTGGCCGGGGTCAACCTTAGGGTGGGCGGTAAAGGACCCGCCGGAGGGAATCAGGCCATTGAGATCATCCAGGCCCAGGGTTTCCAGGGTGGCTGGGTCAATCCGATGGGGTTGGGCGGCTTCCCAGAGGGCGAGTAGCTTATCAGCCCAGTAGATGACATGGGTATTAGCAATATTTTTAAGCCTTAGGTCAAAGGCATTGGCCAGAGGACCACCAGGCTTTTGACTACCAAAAACACCACGATACAAGGGCTTTTGAGCCTGTTGCTCGGCCAGGTAACCGGCCGTGCGGATGTAACGATTACGAAAGTAGGCCTGACCCTGGTTAAAGCTAATGCTGGAGATCATGCCATCGCCATCGAAGGGATGTTTAACCGGCTGACCATAGACCTCTAGGAGGCCCGGACCATTACGAAATAGAGTGCCTGATAGATCGGCAGGAATCGTCCCTTCAATGTCGGTAATCGGGTAACTATATTCTTCAGGCTGGGATCGATAGCCGCTACACCAATCTTCCAGGGAATAGGCGGCTTGGGTCGGTTGGACTGAGGTAGTAGTCATGATCGAACTCTAGGACAACAGTGGGGGGCGGGTTAGCAGTCAGACTCGAGGGTAGAAACAGTGATCGCCACGGGGTCAAGATTGAGGCCGGAGGGAGTCAGGGGAGTTTCTTCAGCTGCGGTAACAGTGGTTCCCTGGGCGGAGGCAGAGGGTAACAGAAACAGTAGGGGAAGGGGCAGTAGGGTGGTTAAGTTAGTTATCAGCACCAGTTGCCAGAGATGGTCAAAGTTAGTTTCGGTCACACCTAACCAGCCGGTTAGCAAAGCTCCTAATTCATGGGAGGTTAACCCTGCCAGGTTAAGAACGGACATCAGCACGGCGAACAGGGTAGCTTCTACGCCGGCAGGACAAAGGCGGGCTGAGAGCACCAGCACTGGCATGAAGGCAATTTGCCCCATAACCGTTAGGACCAGGCTGTCTCCCAGGCTAAACCAGCGATCGTCAATACCAAGGCTACGATTAGCGTGGGTCACCAAAATTAGCATGGTCATGCCCACCAGACAGGAAAGTACGGTAGACCAGCCAAAAATCTGACGGAAGGGTACATTGCGCAAAAACCGTTGAAATACCCAAATACCGATCAGGGCCGCCAGGCTGCTAACCAGCCGTACCCGCCCAAGAAATTCGGGCTCAAACCCCAGGTCGTTGGTGGTGAAAAAGAAGAAAGCCGCCTCAGCACTGGGAGTCGCCTGCCAAAAAAATATAAATAGAGAGGGCATCCAGATTGGTCGCTGCCGCACCGCTGCCCATAGTTGCCCCACCTGGGAGTGCAGCACAGACCAGGGCGATGATTCAGTAACCGGCTCTTCTGCAATTAAGCCAGCCACTAGGGTAATTAACAAAGGAAAGCTGGCGGTAATAGCAAACACCACTCGACTATCGAACTGTTCTAGCAACAGCCCTCCCAGGTAAGCAGTAAATATACCCCCTATCGCCGTCGCTCCCCAGCACAGGGACTGTAGGGTGCCGGCATTGGCCTGGGATTCTCCCCGGGCTCGTTCTACTACCATAGAATCGACAATTACGTCCCCCACTGCCACCGAGAGGGAGGTACAGGTCATCGCCAGGATGGCTGCCCAGGTGGAGTTAACCACCGTCGCCAAAGCTAGCCAGGCCATCACACCGATCAGCCCCGATATGATCAGGTCAGGGCCGTCGCCGGTAACCCAGCACCGGCAGGCCATCGGACATCATGCCAAACAGGGGCTTAATCGTCCAGGGCAGGGCGGCGATACCAGTCAGGGCTGCTACTGATGCCGGGCTTAGGCCTAAATCATCTTTCAGGAAAAAACTCACGGCCAGTCGTGCCAGACCCAAAACTCCCTGAACAAAGTAGACGAGTAAAATCGCCATGAGTTCAGAAGTGAGGGGCTGACCCTGGAGTATGTAGGTTTCGATGAACCCTTTGATAGGGCTAGAGGAAGAGGACAGAGCCATAGATAGGCCAGAGGAAAATATTAAGAAATATCAATTAGTCCCTATCATAACTTCTCATCGCTCTAGAAACCATGACAATTGCCGGGGTTGACAGACGGGCGGCAAAGGGTGATACAACTATGCAAACCCTTGATTCGGGTCAAGAGTGGGGGGTTGCTGTTGTGGTAGAAACATATGATGACTTTGGCATCCTGGCTTGATCGGGCTAAAAAAACTGGAAAGCTCAGCAACGGCGGCGCATTTTGCAGTTTCTGAGCCTGTTTACGGTTTGCCTGGTGGTGGTGGCCGGTTGCAACGGTAAGCCTGGTTCCCGCACCAAAGCCCCTGTCAGTGGTAATCAAGCCGACCGAATTACCCTGGGCACTACTCTGACAGCCCGTACCCTTGACCCCGCTGACGCCTACGAAACCTTCCCTGGTATTCTGCTTTATAACCTGGGCGATCGCCTTTACACCTATACCCCTGGCACCACGGAACTGGTTCCCCAGTTGGCCACGGCCCTACCCCAGGTTAGCTCCGATGGTCTCACCTATACCATTAGCCTAAGGCAGGGGGTTAAGCTCCATGATGGCACAGCCTTTAACGCCGAAGTTATGGCCTTTTCTCTCCGCCGTTTTATGGAAAATGGTGGTCGTCCAGCCTTTTTGCTAGCAGAAAAAATCAAGTCTGTTAAAGCCACTGGTGAAAACCAGCTCACCATTACCTTAAAGGCACCCTTTGCGGCTTTTCCCGCTTTGCTCAGTTTTTCTGGCGTTACCCCGGTGTCTCCGGCCAGTTACGAAATTGGTACGGGTAAATTTAAACCCGATAGTTTTGTCGGTACGGGGCCTTACAAACTAGCTAGCTTTACCAGCGATGCGATTAAATTGGATGCTAATCCGGCTTACTGGGGCAAGGCTGCCGCTAATCAGGGCATTGATATTCAAATTTTCACCAGTCCTGCCAACCTCTATAACAGCTTTAAACCGGTAGTCTTGACATCGCTTACCAGACCCTCGACCCAGAGCAGATTGCCAGCCTGGAGAGAGACAGTCAGAAAGGGGGCTGGCAGGTAATTCAGGCCGGTACTAATGTGATTAATTACATGTCTCTCAACCGTACCAGCAAGCCCCTGGATGACGTCAGAGTGCGTCAGGCGATCGCGGCTATGGTGGATCGGCCCTTACTCAATCAACGAGTCTTTAAGGGCCAGGCAGAACCTCTCTATAGCTTGATTCCTCCCAGTTTTAATGTGGCCAAGCCGGTATTTAAGCAGGTCTACGGTGATGGTAATTTTGACAAAGCCAGGGACCTGTTGAAACAGGCTGGTTTTTCCGAAAGTAATCCCCTCACCGTCGAAGTCTGGTATCCTTCTGCTTCTACTACCCGTAGCGTGGTCGCCAATACCCTTAAGGAATCGATTGAGAGGGGTTTGCCCGGCCTGGTTACGGTGAGTGTGCAGAATACGGAAGGAGCCACCCTCTGGGATAACATTGGTAAAGGCATTTACCCTATTGTGCTGTCTAATTGGTATCCCGATTACTACGACCCTGACACCTTTATTCAGCCCTTTTTAAGCTGTCAATCTGGAGATGGAGCGACGGGCTGCAAGCAAGGGGCATCCCAGGCCAATGGGTCATTCTATTACAATCCCCAGGCTAACAAACTGGTGATTCAGCAGCAGGGGGAGCAGGAACCTGCCGCCCGAGCCGCATTGCTGGGTCAGTTGCAGGATCTGGCCGTTAAGGATGTGCCCTATATTCCTCTCTGGCAAAATAAAGATTACGTCTTTGCCAAAGCTGGGTTTAAGCATGTCAGTATTGAGCCCACCCAGCAGTTCTTGCTCTGGCCAATCGCTCGCTCCTGATTGGCTTACTAGTCTAAGCCAATAATTTCTCGGCTCTCGTTATCCATGGCCAACCAGACCCATGGTTGATTGTTTGGGTTGTCGCCGAATGACCACTGTTCCTAGCTTCGGGAAGCGTTGCGTAAATTAAAATCCCCGTACTTGATCAGCAATACAATAGCCAGGCTGACCGCCAGAATTAACACCATGCTCAGGGCCGACCCAAATCCCCAGGCCCGGGTTGGTCCCAAAAATTGATTATAAATTAATCGACTAATATTCATAGAAGAGGCTCCCCCCAGTAGGGTAGGCACAGCAAAATCTCCCAAACAAGCAATAAACACCAGTAGACAACTAGCCGCAATTCCCGGTGAAGTTTTAGGTACGGTCACCTTCCAGAATTGCTGATGGGGTGTAGCCCCCAGGTCAGCGGCAGCCTCTAGCAATCGTCGATCAAGTTTTTCTAGAGAGGCATAAAGAATCAAGACCATATAGGGTAGAAAGCTATAGGTCAGACCAATTAATACCGCCGTTGGCGTATTTAACCAGGCCTGAGGCGGTAATCCCAGATAGGCCAATAGCTCATTCAAAAGACCACTGGGTCGAAGAATCGTAATCCAGGCATAGGCCCGTAGCAGAGAAGAGGTCCAGAGGGGCAGAATAAAGGCCACCACCAAAAGATTGCGCCAGCGCTGGGGGGCCATTAAAGCCAGCCAGTAAGCCACCGGAAACCCCAACCCCAGACAAAGCAGGGTGGCCCCCAGGGCAAACAGTAGGGACCGCACCATCACTGCCAGATAAACCGGCTCCAGGATTTGCAGATAGTTGCCAAGCCCATAGCCCCCGGCTGGCTGACCCAGCCGCAAACCAGGGGTAAGACTAAGGTCCAGAATTAAAAAGCTGGGTATAACCAGCAACAACAGCAGCCACAGCCCGGCTGGCCCCAGTAAGGTCAGAGGCCATAACCAGCGGGAGGGACGGAGCTTATCTTTTAAGGTATCTATGGTAGCCATAGTCTAGGAGTTGGTCATTTCTGTCCATAGTCGATCAAACAGGTCATTACTGGCGGTGGTCAGAGGTTGAATAGTTTCGCTGTTGGCGAGGGTCTCGGCCTTGGGGTATAAACTCCGATTGTTCTTCAATTCAGGGGATAGGCGATCGAGGGCTGCCTGGTTAACTGTGCCAAGGAAAAATCGCTCTGTCATCACCCTGGCTATCTCTGGTTCTAGCATAAAGTTAATCCACTGGTAGGCGGCATCCCCATTGGGGGCCGAGGTGGGAATGGCCATGGTATCGGTCCAGATCGATGTGCCACTACGGGGAATCAGGTATTCCAATCGATTGTTAGCCCGGATCAGGGGAATGGCGTCAATGGAGTAGGCCATAGAAACCTCCAGGTCCCCCGATAGAATCTCATCCTCAAAGCCATTGGTTTTAAATGCGGCAATATGGGGCTTCAGTTCCAGCAATTTAC
This sequence comes from Nodosilinea sp. LVE1205-7, assembly GCA_041879365.1. GTDB lineage: Bacteria > Cyanobacteriota > Cyanobacteriia > Phormidesmidales > Phormidesmidaceae > Nodosilinea. The sequence goes on from CP089923.1 coordinate 2,236,253, forward strand.
GATAGGCTGCCTTAATCTGGCCCGGGTCATTGGTGTTGTAGGAATACCCCAGGGACTTGAGGGCTGCCCCCACCACTTCTCGCATATCGTCAATCAGGGTGATTCGTCGGGAAAGGGTCTGGCGGTTGTCCCAGAGAAAATCCCAGTCCTCGGGCTGGCCAATACCGGTGTCACGGTTATAGAGTAGGCCGGTGGTACCAGTACTAAAGGGAACACTATGGGCGTTATGGCGATCGTAGGGGGATCAGTCCATCGCGATCGGAGATTTTGCAAACCCGTTAACCGGTCGGGATCAAGCTTGGTTAGCATACCCAGACCGGTCATTTGGGAAACCATGTAGTCGGTAGGGTAGATAATACTGTAGACCTTCCCTCCCCCGACTGCAATTTAGTCAACATCACCTCGTTGGAATCAAAGACATCAAAAATGACCTGGATGCCGGTGCGTTGGGTAAACAGCTTGGTCATCTCCTGGTCGGCATAGTTGGCCCAGGTGTAGATATACAAGGTATTCTGACCACTGCCTGCTGCTCCCCCAGCGGTAATATTACGATGACAATTAGTCAGGGCCAGACCAGTCAGGGCGGCGGTTGAGGTCTTTAAGAAGCGCCGCCGACTATGGTGAGTTGTAGAGAATGGGTAGGGATGACGAGGGTGCTTAGACGGCAAGGTTTTCTCCTTCTCGATTATCTAAAGGATCGGTCTCTAAGGGACAGGCCCCTGCAATAGACGGCAGTCGTCAGCCTGCCAGCTCAGATATACCGCTGTATCCACCGTTATGCCAGTGTTACCGCGGTTTGGTTCTAGCACCCTGAGGGTTTCTCCTGATAATAAGCTTACTTCCCAATGGACATGACTACCCAGATACATGCCCCGGCTGATGTGGCCGCGGTAGAAGTTATCCCCAGATTCGGACAGATCAAGGCTGAGATAGATTTTCTCTGGTCGGATGCTAACTGCGAATCGGAGTTTGAGTCTCAAGATTCATCCCTGCCGGAGCCTGGACCTGAATCTTCAAGCCAGTGGGGGTGACCACCTGCACAGAGCTGCCCTGCTGGCTTTCAACTCGTCCTGGGAGCAGGTTAGTATCGCCAATAAAATCCGCTACAAAGGCAGTGGCAGGGTGGTCGTAGATCTCCTGGGGGGTGCCCACCTGTTCAAGCTGCCCCCGATTCATAACGGCAATGCGATCGGATAAACATAGGGCTTCTTCCTGATCGTGGGTGACCATGATAAAGGTTATACCCAATTGCCTATGCAGGTTAGCCAGCTCGAGCTGCATTTGTTTGCGTAGCTTTAAATCAAGGGCTCCCAGGGGTTCGTCCAATAGCATCACCGCTGGTCGATTAACCAGGGCCCTAGCCAGAGCTACCCGCTGTTGCTGTCCCCCCGATAGTTGAGCCGGGCGGCGATCCCTGAAGTCTTCCATTCTGACCAGGTGTAAGGCCTCTGATACCCGATCCCGTATCTGACCGTGGGACATGCGTTTTATCTTCAAGCCAAAGGCGATATTATCCCCCACTGTCATGTGATCAAAGAGGGCATAGCTCTGAAATACGGTGTTGACAGGCCGACGATAGGCTGGCCTGGATTCCATATTGATTCCCTGGATTAGGATCTGACCAGAGGTGGGAGGTTCAAATCCTCCAATTAAGCGGAGCGTAGTGGTTTTACCGCAGCCCGAGGGACCCAGAATACTGAAAAACTCTCCCTGGCGCACCTGTAGGTTTAAATTAGAGATAGCCGGGTCCTGATTAAAAAATTTAACTACCTGCTTGAGTTCCACGTCGATGCCAGCGGACCTAAGCCTGGGATTCTGTACTAGAACTTACTGTCTCAGTCATAACTTCAGAACTATCCACTTAAACGCTGCTCAGGTCAAGAAGCGGTCCAGGGCTGCCTTGAGTTCAGCCATTTCTCGATCAATATTGCCCACCAAGGCGGCCCGAGTAATACATTCGGTTAAATGGTCGTCAAGAATAATGCGGGCTACCCGATCAAGGGCCCCCCGCACAGCGGCAATTTGCACCAGCACGTCTGGACAGGGACGACTTTCCTGCACCATGGTTTTGATCCCCGAATATGGCCTTCAATCCGAGCCAGACGGTTCAAAATTTGTTGCAGGGACTCAGGATCGTGGATATGGCCATCCTGGGGGTGGGCAACCCTACTGGCGGAATCGGGAGCTTGGGAATGGAATTCAGAGTTGTGCAATGGAACAATTGGGTGAAAAGTTTTTGAGTCTCAACCACGTCGGTTATGCCGCTAACCCTTATACCTGAAGTTGCAACGGACCAAGGCAATTCAGTGCCATGATAGCGCTTAGCGAGGCAGTTGGTAGCCCGATAGGGTAGCCAACTGCTCTAGAGATTGTACGCCGGGGTAAAGCTGTCCCCTAATTTCCCAGGTGGGATAGCCCTTAATTCCCCGCTGTCGGCAGCGTTGGGGTTGGGCATTTTCACCATCGGTGGCGCATTCAACGTAGGGTATCTGGCTAACGGCATCTCCAAATAGGGCCTTTTGATCAGCACAATGGGGACACCAGTAAGCTCCGTACATGAGGCTACCGGTTGCAGTCAGGTGATGGGCTAATTGAGCTGGATAACTAAGGCTGGGACTGGCCTGGGGTTAATCAGGGCTACAGGTGTTAACCAGCCCTGCCACCAGAAAAGCCCCCATGCCTCTGAGGGCAACTCTTCGCCTTAACATAGCAGCTAGACCCCTAGGGTTAGGTAGATAGGACATGGGAGTGAAAGTCCAGAACTCGATGGGAGGTTGGTCAGGGTTCATTAAACACCACTGGCTGCTGCCAGAAAATCAATACCACGCACCCCTCTGCACTGGTGACTTGATGCTGGCTGCCCGGAAGATTAATAATCAGGCTACCAGGCCCGTAGGTACCGCGATCGTCCTTTTGCTGTCCCGATAGTACCAAAATCTGCTCATAACCCGGATGGTGGTGTAAAGGTACGCTGGCTCCCGGTTGATAGCGTAGCAAAGCCCAATGGTAGCCAGTCTCGCCATCCTGATGTAGGGAGCAAATATCGACCCCCGATCGCAGCGGTTGCCAGGGTAATTGATCGGGGGTGATCGCCCGATTTAGGAGATTTTCCACCACCAGAGGCGTAAAGGATGAGGTCATGGTTATAAGGGTCACTCTCGCTTTAGTAGGGTTTGGCATCTAGACCTGGTAACAGAGATTACCCATCCAGGAATGGAGGGCTACCCCTAGACAACCTGACCGACTGCCAGAAAATTAGCGGGATTTTGGTCCCGGCGGTGCTGGGTAGGCAGGGCTGGGGGTTGACCGGTACCCGCCAGGGCCGCAGTGGCTTCTAGACTGGTTCGCAGGCGGCGAGCCGCGTAGGCGGACATATCCCGGGGCACACTGATGCGATCGCGCAGATAGCGCAGGGCCAGGTCGGCCCCATCGGGGGGTGGGCAGAGTTCCCCCGTAACCAGATGGGTAAGGGCACAGCGTAGGGCTTGATCCACCAGGGCGGAGTCCGCCGGATTCACCCGACTAATATTATGGCGATGCTTGAGCACCCGATGCAGAGCCTCCCAGGGAGCTGTTTCTGGTTCGGGATAGCCCACCTCTGGTAAATCCTGCCAGGGACCGTGGTTCACCCGCTGCTGGTGTAGGGCAGTTTGGGGTAAGTCATTGCCATAGCAGCCTCCCATCTGGGGTGGCAAGTCGTGGACATGGGTATGGAAATCACTCTGGGTGCCCCGATAGGTGGAGCGGCATTCGAGGGCGGTAAACCAGGCTGCTAATCCTGGGTTGGCCTGCCGCAGAGAATACCCTTTGTAGTAATACAGGCTGGCATTCATCCGCTCGACATAGGGAATAAAAACCAGATCGGCGGTGCTAAATTCCCCCAAAAAGTAGGGCCCAGGGGTCGCCGCCAGGGCTGCTTCCACCCGACTCACCACCCCAGTAAATTGTTCCTGAGCCCGGCGTTCTTCCCGCTCTGATCGATGAAATTGGCATAGCCACAGACACCAAGCCCGAAATAATATTCGTTCCAATTGCCGAAGGGGAAGCACCTGGGGATCGGTCATGGCCAGGGTGAGAGGACCAAAACGATGCTCTAAAGCCATTAAAATATCGTCGCTCTCGGTAAGCAGACGACCGTCCAGTTCCAGGGCCGGCAGCATCCCAGAGGGGACCTTGCGTTTATACCAGGTTTCCTTTTCGCCGTAGCAGAACATGGTAACCTTATCAATCTGATAAGGTATTTGTTTTTCTTCTAGCCAGAGCCAAACCTTTTGACAGTAGGGACACCAGCCATGGCGATCGCGGTAGAGAGTCACCTGCACCGCTGATTCCGGTTGACCAAATAGGCGCAGGTTAGCCTGGGCATTGGTAGGCCCATTAACCCGATCAAGGGTGTAGGTATCTAAGCGGACCAAGTCTTCCCAAGACAGGGGAGCAACAGTCATAGGAGCAAGGAAAACTATACCCGTCTATGGTGCGGTAGGGTTTTACCCCTGTCAACCCCATTGATTCCAGCCCAGGCCTGGATTAGTTCAACCGATGCCAGTTGTTTTGACTTATGCGGTAGCCCTATGACCCTCCCGTCTCCTCAGTTTCTTGGCATTGATCTGGGCTGGCAGTCTGGAGCCTCAGGGCTGTGCTGTCTGAGTCTGGAGGGCGATCGCCTGATTCTCAAGTGCCTCACCCGGCTGCAATCCATAGAATCAATCCTGGCCTGGGTGGAGGAGTACAGCCGGCCCTCCCAGACCGCTGTGGTGGCCGTAGATGCCCCCACCCTGATTCCCAATCAGACTGGTATGCGGCTGGCCGATCGCCTGGCCCATCAGTACTTTGGTCAATACGATGCGGGCTGCTATCCGGCCAACCAGGGTCGTCCCTTCGCCGCCAGGCTGGTGGCCTTTGGCAGAGCTCTGGAGGCCCTGGGCTTTGCCCACTCTCCCCACAGTCCGGCCCAGCCCCAGGGGCGGTTTCAGTTAGAGGTGTTTCCCCATCCAGCCACGGTGCATCTGTTTAATTTGCAGCGCATTCTCAAATACAAAAAGGGGAGACTGGGGGAACGCCGCCCCCAACTAGAAAAATTACGCCACTACCAGCTGACGGTTTTACCCCAACTGACCCCGGCTTTAGGGATTTCCCCTAGCGAACTTCCCGCCATACCCACCACTGGAGCAGCTATGAAGGCAGTGGAAGACCAGTTAGATAGCCTCATCTGTGCCTATGTGGCGGCTCACTGGTGGTACTGGGGAGAAAGTCGTAACTGGGTGCTGGGAGACCGACAACAGGGTTACATTGTGGTGCCGGCACCGATAACGGCCCTAGGAGGTGACCACGGAGGTTTTAGGACGGGCGAAGATCATCCGACCGGCGGAGGTTTGCAGAGCACCGGTGACCACCACCTCTAAATCTTCACCAATATATTCCCGAGCTTCTTCCACCACCACCATGGTGCCGTCATTCAGGTAACCTACCCCCTGGGACGGTTCCTTGCCCTCCTTGAGGATCTTTAAGTCCATAGCATCCCCCGGCAGGTAGGTAGGGCGAATAGCCTGGGCCAGGTCGTTAATATTAAGCACCTCAACATTTTGAAAACTAGCCACCTTATTCAGGTTGTAGTCGTTGGTTAGCAGGGCAGCGTTGAGTTCCTGGGCTAGCTTCACCAGCTTGGCGTCAACGGTGGCAATTTCCTCGTAGTCTTCAGAGTTAATTAAAACCCGGTTAGGATGGGCTTCGCGAATGCGGTTGAGCACGTCTAGACCCCGGCGACCCCGCCCCCGCTTTTGATCATTAGAGGCATCGGCTACCTGCTGTAGTTCCTGGAGAATAAATTGGGGTACCAGCATTTGCCCCTCTAAAAAGCCAGTCTCTAAGAGACCTTCAATGCGGCCATCAATAATGCAACTGGTATCGAGAATTTTAGTTTTAGAAGGTTTGAGGGTACCCTCTGCCACCAGGGTAGACTCCAGGGTACTGGGGCTAATCAGCCGCAGTAGGGAGCGACCATGGGTATCGGCCAAATTCATACCCGACACGGCAAAGAGCACACTGCCCATAACCGCAGTCAGGGGCTTAATAAAACCAAACTCAACGGGAATGGGTAGGAGGAATAGGGGCGCCAGCATTAAATTGGCAATCAGTAAGCCCAGCACTAACCCCACTGCCCGAGTTAATAGGCGATCGGCAGGAAGCTCCTTAATTTGGCGTTCCAGGCGTCGATAGCTGGTTTGCATCACCAGTCCCAAACCAGTGCCAATCAGGCCGCCGAAGACAGCGGTCACCGTCCCCAGCCCCTCCAGATTAGTGACCTGGGAAAGGATAGAGTTGGGTAGTAAATCAACACTATAAAAACCGATCCCCGCCCCCGCCAGGATGCATGAAACTACAATCAGAGTGTCTAGCATGGTGATCTGCCCTTGGAAGGATGGTGGAAGGCTAAACTGGCAAAAGTATACCGCTAATTCCCGACGGCTATCAGACCAGGTTCTGCCCCCTGGGGATCGGGTTTCCGTAAGTTTGGCGGGGCAGGCTCAAAGAGTTTAACATTCTTACTACGCAGGTTGGCTATGGTTACCGATCCCGGTTCCGCCTATGTCCATATTCCCTTTTGTCGCCGTCGGTGCTTTTACTGCGATTTTCCCATCGCGGTCCTGGGCCATCAAGGACGGGGGAAACCTCTGGCGCTGTAGATCGTTACCTGAAGCTGCTGGCGACAGAAATCAATGCCACCCCCGCCGGTTCCCAACCCCTACAAACGATTTTCTTCGGTGGCGGCACCCCTTCCCTGCTGGCGGTAGCCCAGGTGGAAGGGATTCTAGCCCAACTGGAACAGCGCTTTGGTCTAGATTCCCAGGTGGAAATCTCCATGGAAATGGACCCTGGCACCTTTGACCTGGCCCATCTGCGGGGCTACCTGAAGGCGGGGATAAACCGCATTAGCCTAGGGGTCCAGGCTCTGGATGACTCCCTACTGGAAAGCTGTGGCCGTTACCATCGGGTGGCTCAAGTGTACGAAGCGGTGGAGTGGCTGCACCAGGTGGGAATGGACAATTGGAGTCTGGATTTAATCTCTGGCCTACCCCACCAAACCCTGGAGTCCTGGCAGTTGGGACTGGAACAAGCCGTGGCTCTGGGTTGCCACCACCTCTCCCTCTATGACCTCAGCCTGGAACCCCAGACGGTTTTTGCCAAGCGTTATCGGCCTGGCCTCACCCCCCTGCCCAGTGATGATCAAACCGCCACCATGTATCGGATGGCCCATAGCTACCTGGGCGATCGCGGCTACCACCACTACGAGGTGTCCAATTACGCCCGGCCCGGTCATGAGTGCCGCCACAATCTCACCTACTGGCATAACCAGCCCTACTATGGCTTTGGTTTGGGGGCCACCAGCTACACCCAGCAGCAACGGGTGAGTCGGCCTCGCACCCAGGCCAGCTACGCTGACTGGGTCGAGGCATTTCAGCGCCAGGGGGGCCGCCACCACGATCCGGCTACCTCGGGCCTCGACCCCTTGCTGGAAACCCTGATGCTGGGGTTGCGACTTCACCAGGGCCTGCCGGGATCCCGACTGCGATCGCTCTGTGACGAAGCCACCTGGCAAAGTCTCCACAGCATCCTTCAACCTCATATTCAGCGGGGCTGGGTGGTGGTCGAGGGCCAGTCCTGGGCCGACCTGGAAGTTCTACGCCTGAGTACGCCAGAGGGCTTTTTATTTTCTAATCAGGTACTGGCCTCTTGCTTTACCCTGGAGGAACTAACCAGTCCGGTCTAAGCCTGGACCAGGGAACGATTGGTACTGGGGTCAAACAGATGGAGCTGATCGGGAGCGATCGCCAACCACACCTCTGCACCTATGGCCACGGCCTGGTCTGGGGGCACCCTGGCCTGTAGGGTGAGGCTAGGGGTTTTGACCGTCAGGTAGGTTTCACTGCCCAGGGCCTCTTGATGGACCACCTGACCGCAAATATTTTGGGGGCCGGCAAGCCCAGGCCCAGATGCTCTGGCCGAATTCCTAACCAGAGAGAATGGCGATCGTAGGGCCAGAGTCGATCTTCCCAATGGCTGGGCAGAGCCAACCGAAATTCCTCGTGCACCACCAGATAGGGTGCCTGCACCTGCACAGGAATAAAATTCATGGCCGGAGAACCAATAAACTCGGCCACAAACCGGTTGGCCGGGGCATTGTAAAGTTCTAGAGGAGGGGCTACCTGTTGAATCTGGCCCTGATACATGACGGCAATGCGGTGACCCATGGTCATGGCTTCAACCTGGTCATGGGTAACATAAATGGTGGTAATTCCCAACTGTCGTTGTAGATTAACAATCTGGGCGCGAGTTTCCAGGCGTAATTTAGCATCCAGGTTAGAAAGGGGTTCATCCATCAAAAACACCTGGGGGTTACGGGCCATGGCTCGTCCCAGGGCCACCCGCTGCTTCTGCCCCCCCGACAATTGCCGGGGATAGCGGCTCAGCAAGGTTTCGATCTGCAACATTTTTGCCACCGCCTGAACCCGCTGATCAATGAACTGCTCCGCTGGCGATCGGTACCGTAATCCCGGCGGTAATGGCCGGGTCAGGGCCGCCAACAGAGTTGACCAGGGGTGGGGCTGGTATAGCATCTGTCCCAGCTGCTGACTAGCTTCGGTCCCTGGGCTTGGTAAGGGTTCAGTACCCCTCTCCCCTGGGGACAGCGGTAGCACCTGGCTTAAGTCTATTCCCATGCGTCGTAGCCCAAAGGCCAGGTTATCGTAGACCCTGAGGTGGGGATAAAGGGCATAGCTCTGGAACACCATAGCCGTATCTCGTTGCTTGGGGGCAAGTCATTGACCTTGCGATCGCCCACCCAGATATTACCCGCCGTGATCGACTCTAGCCCAGCAATTAACCGCAGCAGAGTACTCTTACCGCAGCCCGACGGCCCCACCAAAACCATAAATTCTCCATCCTTAATGGTCAGGTTGATCCGTTTCAGAACCGCTGCCGCTTCTCCTGGAGGGTCGGGGCTAACCAATAACGCTAGATCATCCGCCCCCTTGGCCGGACGGGATTTAGGAAAGGTTTTATAGAGATTTTCGATTGCGACGTAGGCCACGACGGTTGGGGATAAAGGGAAGGAGGGATCGGAAGGAAAATGGCCAGGATAGTTAGCTCAGCAAAGCTACCAGGCCAGGCCGAAGCAGAAACAAGAAGGATAATCGCAACCCTGGATTAGACCAGAGCATAGGAGCGAAACTGCCGAAGCCAGTCTTTAAACTACCGCGTTACCTGGCTGAATTCTCCATAATCGGCTTGCTCGATGGATTTTTGTCAATGGTTTCTGGGGGAAGACCCTGTAACACCACCAAAGCCTCCATCACCTCTTTCACCAGGGGAGCGGCCACCGTAGAACCATAGGCATTGTCGCCCTGGGGTTCATCGATCACCGCTAAAATCGCGTAGCGGGGGGCTTCTACCGGTAAGATTCCGACAAAACTGGTAATCCGGCCCTTACCGTATCCCCCTGTCGCCAGGGCTTTTTGGGCTGTACCAGTTTTACCCCCAATCCGGTAGCCGGCCACCTTGGCGGGACTACCAGTACCATCCTGGACCACTGCTTCCATCATCGTCATTACAGCTTGACTGGTTTGGGCAGAAAACACTCTAGCGGGGGAGAAAGGGGAGGACGCCATAGGGTTTTATCAGCTGAGGCCACCAGCCCATCAATCACATGGGGAGTAATTAACCTACCACCATTGGCCAGGGCTCCATGCAGTTGTAATAGTTTGAGGGGAGTCAGGGAAAAACCCTGGCCAAAGGCAGTGGTGGCGGGTTCCACCTGACTACGCAAGAATTCTTCCCGATTCTTGCCATGGCCGGCGGCTTCGTTAGGCAGGTCAATTCCCGATGGTTTTTCTAAACCCAGTTTCTCTAGCCATCCCAGATAGGTGGCCGGAGAGAGTTTTTGCATAATCCGCACCATCCCCACGTTACTGGAGTATCTCAGGACATCGGTGATGGAAATCGGGCCTCGGGCACCCACGGCAGCGTAGTCATGGTTCTTAATAGTCCACCGACCAAAGCGGATCTGACCACTATCGTTAACCATGTCATGGGCGGTAATGGCCCGGTTCTCCAGGGCGATCGCTACGTTGACCGGCTTAAAGGTGGATCCAGGTTCGTAGAGATCGCTAACGGCCCAATTCTTGAAGGCCGCCATATCAGCTTTGTAATAATAATTGGGATCGTAGGTAGGCACAGTAGCCAGGGCCAACAGCTCACCGCTATTGACCTCCATGGCCATGACGGTGCCTCGTTTAGCACCGTGTTTAGCCACCACCGCCTCCAGGCTCTGCTGGGCAAGGCGCTGAAGGCGACTATCTAAGGTGAGGCGCAGTGTGGCCTTAGCCGCCTCAAAGTCGGCCATACCCTGGGCCCGGTTAGTTTTATCGATGGCAGGAATTTGCAATTGTTCCTGCTGGGCCATTTCCAGACCAGCCTGGGCCTTGCCATCCCAATTAACAAAACCCAGCACGGGGGCAAATAACTGACCTTCGGGGTAAAATCGCTCCTGGCGAGGGATCAATTCCAGGCCATCAAGTCTGAGTTTACGTAGACGATCCGCCACTTCTGCCGTTACCCGATCGGCCAGACGAATACCCGTAGGTTTCTGATTTAACTGGCTCACCAGTTCCCCCTCGACTTTCTCTAAAATCGGGCTCAGGGCGATCGCCACCTGGGGAATGGGCTGGCGAAATAGCCGGGGATGGGCGTAAAGGGTATAAACGGTGCGATCAATGGCTAACAAATTACCCTGGCGATCGCTGATGGGATAGCGAATGGGATAGGGTTGACTGGGCACCATCCGCTGTTCTTGAGCAATTTTCTCCAGATGGTTACCCTGTACTACCTGGAGCCATAGTAGGCGAATCATCAGCGCCCCGATGGCCAGCATTAACAATATCCACACCAAAATCACCCGGCGATTCCAGGGTAGGCGCCTGTCTTTAGCCCTAACCCCATGGCGAGACTGTTTACGGGTAAAAACAGAAGGAACACTAGCCATAAAACACTTGGGTAACAACGCCAGAGGGTTTGTCCAGCCTGAAGCACTGCCAAACCGATGTCACGAAGTATTAGTATCCTAAGGGGGAGTGACCCAGCCACTGGGTCAGAAAAGAACCCTGGGAAGAAGGGGTGGGGGTAGAATTTGTCCGCAGAGGGGCGGGTTTTAGGAAGATTACCTGATTGGGCTTGGGGGGTTGCAAATCTTTAGCCAGGTGGGTAGCTTGGTCGCCCATATGACTTTTTAGCACGGCACTAAAGGTGGCAAGCTGTTGTTCATTACGCTGAAGTCGGCCCAACTGCCTGGTGGCCTGGCTTAGCTGTTGATCCAGGTAGACAGAAGCACCGTAGCTCACCAGAGATAGGGTCACCAGGCTTGCAGTTAATACTGAAGCAGCCGCCTGCAACCGGTGTAGCAGGGTAAGGGCAGGACTAGGAGTTGGGGGTCGAAGGAGAATAGGCTGCTTTAAGCTGGCATGGCCCCGACTTGCAACCCTTACCTGAGGGGTGGGCAGCGGTACTACCCTAGGGTCTTTCATGGGGGTTCCCCGACCGGCAGGCAGTGGCTGGGGAACGTAGGATTTTAGGGCAGCAGACATAAACAGCCTAGTTCACAGATATAACTGTGGTTAGGATACTCTATTCTCTCAAAAGTGAGCCATTTGCCTAAAGTTTAGTACCACAGTGGGAACAAAAATTACTATCTCCAGAATTATCGTGACCACAACTTATACAGTGAGCGAGATGGGGGCGATCGCGGGAGCTCACCACGGGCAAACCCAACATTTGATGATTACTCTTGCCAGGGGCCACCATGGGATAGCAGTTCTCATCTCGGCGCACCCGCACATCCATCAAGACAGGACCATTGTGGGCTAGCATGGCCGCTACAGCTTCAACCAGTTGAGAGCGATCGTCCACCACCATCCCCTTAATGCCATAGGCCTGAGCCAACAACTCAAAGTTAGGCATACCGATTTCCATATTGGAGGAGGAATAGCGTTCCCCATGGAAAGCCTGCTGCCACTGTCGCACCATGCCCTGCCAGCCATTATTAATAATCACGGTTTTCACCGGAATATCGTACTGGGCCAGGGTCCCCAGTTCCTGCAAATTCATTTGAAAACTGGCATCGCCACTAATACAAATAACTGGCTGATCGGGTAAGGCCACCTGTACACCCATAGCAGCGGGCATACCAAAACCCATGGTCCCCAGCCCCGCACTGGAAACCCAGTGGCGCGGCCCATTTTTGAGAAACTGAGCTGCCCACATCTGATGCTGCCCAACATCGGTGGTGTAGTAGGCATGAGGTGCCTGGCGACCCAGTTCAGTAATCACCTCCTGGGGAGCCAGCACGTCCTCGTAGGTCGGCACCACCAGAGGATAATCACGCTTCCAGCGATCAATGCGGTCTCGCCAAGCCAGGGTTTGATTGGGAGGGGGTAGCTGGGAGTCTTCTTCCAACCGGTTGAGCAGGTTGATCAACACCTGGCGCACATCGCCGACGATGGGCACCTGGGGAGCCCGGTTTTTGCCGACTTCCGCCGGATCAATATCAATGTGAATCACTTGAGCCCGAGAGGCAAATTCGTCTAACTTACCGGTCACCCGATCATCAAATCGAGCTCCAACGGCAATCAGTAGATCGCATTCACTCACGGCAAAATTGGCATAGGCTGTGCCATGCATTCCCAGCATTCCCAGGGCAAGAGAATGATGCTCGTCAAAAATTCCCTTACCCATTAAGGTAGTCGTGACTGGAATTTGGAAATATTCTGCCAGTCGATTAATTTCTCGATGGGCTCCAGCGGTAATGGCACCACCACCGACGTACAACAGGGGGCGCTCACTCTGGCGAATCAGTTGAATGGCGTGGCTAACCTGGCGAGGATTGCCCTTAACAGTAGGTTTATAGCCCGGCAGGTTAACCTGGTTAGGCTCTACCGGCAGGTAATCAAATTCTTGCAGGCCGATATCCTTAGGAATATCAATCAACACTGGACCGGGCCGCCCGGTTTGAGCGATATAAAAGGCTTCAGCCACAATTCGAGCAATTTGCTCCGGCGAACGGGCTACATAGGAATGCTTGACAATCGGTAGGGTAATACCAAAGATGTCGGTTTCCTGAAAGGCATCGGTTCCAATCGCGTGACTGGGCACCTGGCCGGTAATTACCACCAGGGGAATGGAGTCCATTTGGGCTGTAGCAATGCCCGTCACCAGGTTGGTGGCCCCTGGCCCAGAGGTGCCAAAGCAAACCCCTACCTGTCCCGTTGCCCGGGCATAGCCATCGGCGGCATGGGCTGCCCCCTGCTCGTGGCGCACCAGAATATGGGTGAGGTCTCCGACCGCTTCGGCCCGGTAGAGCTCGTCATAAATGGGTAGGATCGCTCCCCCGGATACCCAAAGATATGCTTAACTCCGTGGCGCTTAAGGCTATCGAGCAAAGCAAAGGCCCCAGAGGCCCGACGAATCAGTAAATCAGGTTGGGTAGCGACAGGGGTAGTCATGGCGACGAAGGGAGGAAAGCTGTTAATTAGATAACATTTTTATAGCTTCAATTCTAGCAGTAGTCACCAACTGCTCGTACTAAATGATAGCGGGACCAGGTGCAGAGAAAATCAGCCGCAGTCGCCCCAGGGGATGGTGGCGAACCATTGAGTTCCGGCAGCCAGCGCTGCAACAAATGAGGCTGTTGAGTTATGATTTGGTGACCTGTTACCACCTGGGGCGATCGCCAGAGTTGACGGTGGTCTACTGCCGGATGGGCGACAAAGTTAACCACTCCTGCTCCCAGGTAATTACTGGTGGTGTGGGTAAAGCCATCATGGCTGAGTCGGTGCAGGGGTGCGGCCTGACTCCAGGCCACCCCCCAGCCATCTACCATGAACAGAGCCAGCACCCGGCCACGGCAATGCTGCCAATAGTTAGCTAGAGCCGCAGCTCCAAGGCAGCCAGCGCTGAAGGCCCAAATCAGCAGTTGCTCTGGGGTCTCCCCAGTATTAAGGTCAGTCAGCCGGTCCCGCAGGGATGATCCAGACAGTACAGCCCACCGGTCAGCCACTGGAAAGGATTTGAGAGGTAGTTGACTCAGTCGTGCATCTGCCCGAATTAGGCGAAAAATCCCCTCTGTTTCCTGGGGATCATGGAACCCCCCACACACCACCAGGGCAATGGATTGGGCTACCATACATTGCCCTGGCTTACCAACTTGTCACTCCTGCTGCCAGGCGATATTTGCAAGAATTGACTGGCAATTATTGAGAAGTAAATCATTTTCTGTAGATTTTCAACGATTTGTCCAAATCCAGGGGAATTTCTTTTAGGTTTTAGATAGTAGACTAATTTAGTCTTTTTTATTAGCTTGAAGACTATAGCTTAGTTTGATTCATTTTCTTGATTTGATCCATTAAAACAAAGTTGATCAATCAAAGTCAGGGATGGGTAGGACTCCTGGTCAGGGCGATCGCTGTAGGGGCTATTTAATCCTGCCCAGATGCTGTAGATTTTTTTGATTCTTATCGCCAGGTTCCCCAAAACCTTGAGGAGAAAGTTTGGGAGAGTCTAACTGACCGCCTACAGGCAGAAAAGTAAAGAAATCCATCCCTGGCCCTGATCCAGGCAGATGAGATTATCATACCCTGCTGATCAGCCCCTGGGCAGGAACCCTTGGAGTACAGTGAGGGCCACGAACTAAATTCTTGAGTGTAGAACTTGAAATGTAGAACTTGAATTTAAGCAGTTTCCCGTAGATAAAAACTAAACTGAGGTGTCCAAAATGGCTCAAACTATTGTCAACTTAACCTTACCAATTGTCACGGCTAAAATTGATCGAGTTTTAAGTGCTCTAGCCATACCTGACGATCAGGCCACCCCCACCTCTGCCGATCTGCAACAGAAACTGGTAACCTACGTGATTCGCCGTTTACCCGTTGTGTATGTGACCATGGAACGGGATCTGGCCAGCTCTCTGGATCACTGCTCCGCCAGTTGCTACTCGGCGGAGCAGCAGGCTCAGATTGATCAGTTGATCGATCAAGGTCTTCAAGCCCTTCTTATGGATCCCATCGCCCAGGAGTTGGCCACGATCGCCGAATCCTTAGAGACTAGCGGTAAAGCCTCTAACTGGTTTGGGTAAAAGTACCTGATAAAACCGGGCAAGGGCGGTTCAAAGTCTGCGACCCAGGCCATAATCTGACCATAGAGCCGATTTCCACCTGAAGAAGTTCGGTTCTACCCATAGGCCAATTTGTCCTAAGGACGTAGGCTCTTAGTAGGTGAATAGCCTATAGGGTATCCAGGGTGGTCAGCGTCAGCCGATCCTACCAGCGGATACGGGTAGGGCAGCCGCCAGGCAGGTAGAACTTTGAAACAGCCGATCGTTTCTCTCAGTCAACTCTTAGAGCAGCAACCAGTAGGGCAGGAACTCCCAAGGCAGCAACCAGGCGAAGTTAACGTCGGGGAAGATTTTCGATTGACAATTCCTGAGCGGCCTCTCCATGCTATGGCCATGGCTACAGCCCCCTTGCCCTCAGGTTGGGCCCAAAACCAGGCTGAGCAAGAATGGTTGGGGGGAATCACGGCTCTAACCACCTTGCTACTGGAACAGCAACTGGAGAGCAACCCGGCGGAGTATGGCCCTACCCCACCCCTGGGGGTGGTCTTATCTGGACCCTTTCCAGTTTTGCCCAATCAGTTGTTAGGCCAATCCCTGAGTCAGTGGTTGCTGGTTCCCGAGCCACTGGCTCAAATGTTGAGTAGTGGTCAGCCCCTCTTACCAGGTCAGGGGCAACCAGAGGGGGTGGGGGTGGCCGCCGATCTGACCCTGATTCCCCTCAGCCTCACCGATCCAATGGCCCGTGAGCGATTCTGTCTGGTACTAACCAAAACTTTCAGTTTATTGCTGCTGCTAGGGGAAGGGACAGCGGGTCAAATCCGGTTTCAGTTCTCTTTTGATCCCGACAGCATCCATTCGGTTTGGCAACAATTGCGCGATCGCATCGAGGCGGTTCGGCCCCATCTACTAGCGGGAATCGACCAGGTGGTGGGATGGTTTCCGCCGGTGTCACCGGACTACCGCTTGGTAACTCATTACAGTCACCTGTTGTTGCAGCAAATGCGTCCCCCATCTACTCTATTGGCAGCCCCATCTGGCACGGCTGACTCGGGGATCAACCTGAACACCAAGGACCGATCGAGGCCCAATGGCCAGGGCTGGTCAACCCTAAGGCCCTTAGCCTCTAAGTCCTATGCTGGTTCACGGCGTTCAAAGGCATCCCCGGCCGGGGAAGTGGAGTCCCACTCCCCCAATACAGATACGGAATTTCTCAAGGCCATGGCCCATGAAATCCGCACACCCCTAACCACCATTCGAACCCTGGTGCGATTGCTGCTAAAACGAAAGGATTTGGCGGAGGAAGTCGCTAAGCGGCTTAGCTCTATTGATCGGGAATGCACCCAGCAAATCGATCGCTTTAACCTGATTTTTACCGCCGTCGAGTTAGAAACCGAAACCACTCCCACCATCAAGTCCCCCCTGGCGGCCATTTCTCTGCATCAGTTATTCCAAGAGTCTATTCCCCTGTGGCAACAACAGGTGAGTCGGCGTAATCTGACCCTGACAGTCAGCATTCCTCCCCATTTACCCAGGGTAACCAGCGATCCAATTATGCTGAACCAGGTTTTAACCGGCCTGGTGGATCGATTCACCCACAGCCTACCTCCCTACAGCCACATTCAATTGACTGTGAGCCTGGCGGGTCATCAGTTAAAACTACAGTTTCAATCCCATCCCTTCGATCATCACCCCTCCCAGGAGTTAGGCGAGATTGATGGTTTTCTCACCTCCCCCTTTAAAGCCCTGGGGCAGCTATTAATATTCCAGCCTGAAACCGGTGGGGTAAGTTTGAATTTGAAGGCGACTAAAAATCTTTTCCAGGCCCTGGGCGGTAAGCTAATCGTTCGCCAACGGCCCCAGGCGGGAGAAGTGCTAACGGTATTTTTACCCTTACAGGATGTTTAGTATAGATCCCTGGCCAGATGTCAGGGGCTGGAGAGAGCCAGACCCCCATCCAGCTAACGCCGATCAAGATGCCAACCCACCCTAGACTACTAGCTGCTCTCCTGAACCCTACCATTCCCCCCTATGCTGCGTCAGATCTATGCCCTGGTCGAGGAGCTCACTCCCCGACTTCTGGAAATTCGTCGCCACCTGCACAGCCATCCTGAACTCAGCGGTCAGGAGTACAAAACCGCCGCCTATGTGGCTGGGGTGCTTTCTTCCAGTGGACTCCGGGTCCAGGAACTGGTGGGTAAAACCGGGGTGATCGGGGAATTACCCGGTAGGAATGATCCCCGCATCCTGGGCATTAGAGCCGATATGGACGGCCTACCCTTGACAGAGCGAGTAGACCTGGATTTTGCCTCCACCCAGCCGGGGTTAATGCACGCCTGTGGTCACGATGTTCATACCACCGTCGGGGTGGGTACGGCCATGGTGCTGGCAAAATTACCCAGCCCTCTGCCAGGTGTAACCCGGTTTTTATTTCAGCCCGCCGAAGAAACCGCCCAGGGCGCCCGCTGGATGATTGAGGCGGGGGCTATGGCAGGAGTTTCGGCCATGCTGGGTTTGCACGCCTACCCCAACTTACCAGCCCGCACTGTCGGTATTCGCTACGGTGTGTTGACTGCTGCCGCCGATGACTTAGAAATCATCATCATCGGCGAGTCAGGCCATGGGGCCCGGCCCCACGAGGCGATCGACGCCATTTGGATTGCCGCCCAGGTGGTCACTACCCTGCAACAGGCCATTAGCCGTACCCAGAATCCACTCCATCCCGTCGTTCTCACCATCGGCCAGATCGGCGGTGGGCGGGCCGCCAATGTGATTGCTGACCGGGTGAAATTATTGGGGACGGTGCGATCGCTCCACCCCGACAGTCGCAATCATCTACCGGCATGGATTGAGAAAATTGTGGCGGGGGTTTGTCAATCCTACGGCGCCCGCTACGAGGTCCACTACCGGCGGGGGGTGCCGCCGGTGGTGAATGATCCCGGCCTGACCGAGCTCACCGCTCGCTGCGCCAGCGAGGCCCTGGGGAATGAGGTCTTGCAATTAATCCATGAGCCCTCCCTGGGATTGGAGGATTTTTCCCTCTATCTGGAGCACGCTCCGGGCACCATGTTTCGCCTGGGGGTCGGGTTTACCGACCGGGCCACCAACTATCCCCTGCACCATCCTAAGTTTGAAGTCAATGAAGCGGCGATCGCCACTGGGGTCATCACCATGGCCTACAGCGCCTATCGCTATTGGCACCCCCCTACTTAACCATTGATGAAGGCGGCTATGCCCCTGGCAGAATCCGGCAAGATGCTGGAGCTGAGACTATCAGAGGGCCAGGGAGGTTGGCGACAACACCTGGCAAACAGTGACCTTACCGCGGATCAACTTAGTCCAACCGTAATCTCAAGACCAAGGTCTTACTTTACAGAAAATTCATACTGGCTAGAAATTAGCCAAAGTTTTAGAGAATCCCCCCTGGAACCAAGACAGGTCAGGAGGAAAGCCCTAAGGTAAGGACAACAGGGTATAGCAACTCCAGACCTATGGTTTTATACAATCATTTTTTGATCTTACTAGTCCCCAATCCGCTAGCTACCCATAGCCCGTTGACAGGCAGCTAGAGCTTCCTAACTAGAGTTTAGAGCCCCTCATTAATTACCTTTTTGCTGGTTAATTATGTACCTGCTGAAAGCGGTACTGATATCAGCTTTGTCAGTTATTGCGTTGTTGTAATCTCCTCCCTCCTTATTTAGAGCTGCTATGATGCTATCTTTCGACAACAGTCAGTGTGCCAATCCCGGTGGGCCTATTGCAAGCACAGATTCTCTTCACCATCCTTCCGTCAACTCCTCCTTAAAGCGAGTTACCGACATTACCGGTTCCCTGGTCGGGCTTACCTTCTTGATCGCTATTTTGGTTCCCCTGGCCATTCTAATTAAGCTAGATAGCCCCGGTCCGATTTTTTACTCCCAAGTTCGCTACGGCCTTAAGGGTAAGCCCTTCAAGATCTGGAAGTTTCGTTCCATGGTGGCCAATGCCGACGCCCTAAAGGCCACCGTACCCAACCAGGCCCAGGGAATTATCTTTAAAAATGAAAGTGATCCCCGGGTTACCCGCATCGGCAAAGTGCTACGGAAAACCAGTCTGGATGAATTTCCCCAATTTCTCAACGTATTAAAGGGGGACATGAGTCTGGTGGGAACCCGCCCACCTACGGGGGATGAGGTAGCTCGCTACAGTGATTATCACTGGCGCAGGTTGGATGTCAAGCCTGGCCTAACTGGGCAGTGGCAGGTAAGCGGTCGATCTAATGTTAAAGATTTTGAGGAAATTGTCAAACTCGATCTTCATTATCAAAGATTCTGGTCTCCCTGGCATGATATTAAAATTATTGTCAAAACCTTCCTGGTGATTTTTGACAATAAGGGTGCTTACTGAGGTTGTCTTTCCAGTTGCATCACAATCGCTATATTCTTAAGACTCGAGTTGACTGCACCAGCTACACCGATGCCTGCGATCGCATTCAGGCCTGGGTTGAAGCTGGTGCTTCTGGCTATGTAGTGGCGGCCAATGTCCATGTGGTGATGACCGCCTATCGAGACCCCTGCTATCAAACTATCCTTAGCCACGCTGCCCTCGTCACTCCCGACGGCATGCCCCTGGTTTGGGGACTGCGCTGGTTAGGGGTCAGCCACCAGCCCCGGGTTTATGGTCCCGATCTAATGCTGGCCTGGTGTGAACGAGCCGCCAAGCTGAGACTGCCTATCTATCTTTATGGCGGCACAGTGGATCGGCTCGATCGGCTCACCGCCTATTTAAAACAGCACTTTCCAGGCCTGGTGATTAGCGGTAGCCATGCCCCCCCTTTAGGGCCCTCAGCCCTGAGGAAGAAGCCATAGATGTAGAGCGAATTCAGCGATCTGGTGCGGCAGTGGTGTTCGTGGGTTTAGGGTGCCCCAAGCAAGAGCAATGGATGTATCGGCAGGTAAACCAACTACAGACGGTAATGATTGGGGTAGGAGCGGCCTTTGACTTTTTGAGTGGAGAGGTTTCCCAGGCCCCTGGCTGGATGATGGCGTTGGGATTGGAGTGGGTCTATCGCCTCAGTCAGGAGCCTGGTCGGTTGTGGAGGCGCTACCTGATCAACAATCCCCAATTTATTCTGTTGTTTGGTCTGCAAATGCTGGCTCAGGGCTGGCGAAGATTCAGGGTCCCGGACTAAAAACCCATCTAGCCTAGCCTTTGCAGCAGGTGATCCCCCACTCGCAGGGCGTTGGCAATGACGGTAAGGGCAGGTCCCAGGCTGGAACTGGAGGCAAAGAAACTACTATCCACCACGTAAAGGTTATCCAGTTCGTGGGTACGGCAGTCGGGATCGAGGACGGAAGTACGAGGATCGGTGCCCATTCGGCAAGTTCCACACTGGTTAGCCACCACCGGCAGGGGGTTTGCCCACGGGGATGGATCTGGGACCGGGTAAAGCGGGAACCGTGCTTCTCCATCTCCTTAAGGCTATCTAACCAGCGGTACACCAGGCGATCGTGGGCTTCGGTGTTATTGGGGGTAAAGTAGACCTGGATTTTGTCCTTCTTCACCTCCACCCGATTGGCGGGGTCAGGCAGCACCTCGCTCATCAGCCACCAGGCGATGGAATGGGTGGCCAGTTGTTGTAGACCTGCGTTCGGCATGAGTCGAGTCACCAGGGAGAGGACAGGGGGTGACTCGGCAAAAATTGCATCCTGTAAGACTCCTCCCATGTTCTCAATGTGACCCATGGGATAGGCGAACTGGCGATCGCCCCAATAGTAGTCGTTGAGACCCAGAGATCGGGGAAAGGTAGCCGGGTTAGGCTCGGCCGTTACCTGCACGATGGAGGTCATCTGTAGTTTCATCAGATTGCGTCCTACCTGCCCTGAGCCATTCGCCAGACCCTGGGGATGCCTTTCGTTGGCAGATTTCAGCAGCAACACAGCGGAATTGATGGCACCACAGGCTAGCACAACCAGATCGGCGGTAAAGATATAAACCTGTCCGTGGATCGTCGCCTGTACTCCCCGGGCGGCCGTTCCAGCGGGATTGGTTAACACCAAGGTAACCAAAGCCGAGGTCTTGAGGGTAAGGTTGGCAAATTTCAGGGCTGGTTCCACCCCAAATATTTCCGCGTCGCCGGTGGGATCCTCGGGGCGGAGGGACTGGGAAAGGGGCAAGGCGTAGGGATGGCAGCCCTGGCGCACCAGATCCGCCAGAATGGGTGCCATAATCCCCGGATGATCGGCCACTGGGTAAGGGTAAGGGGCGCTGCGGGGGGATCGGTAGGATCGCCACCCGCCTCACCATGCACTTGGTAAAGTATCTCAGCCTGGGTGTAGTAGGGTTCAAAATCGGCATACTTAACACACCACTCGGGAGAAACCCCAGTCTGCAGGGTAACCGCCTCAAAATCCCTTTGCCGCAGCCGCTGAAGAACCGCCCCATAAATTTTGGTATTACCGCCCAGGGTATATTTCGTCTGGGGAGTAAAGGGTTCGCCAGCCTCGTCGTACCAGTTTTCGGGGGCATGGTAGCGCTGCTTTTGAAAAATATCGACGGTATTAATATTTTGATCCACCAGGGGCATGGCCTCTCCCCGTTCCAACACTAGGATCCGCTTGCCAGAGGGAGCCAGCTTCTGGGCCAGGGTGCCCCCTCCTGCCCCGGTGCCGACAATAATTACATCGTAGTGTTGGTCATCAATAATCATGGGCCAGTTATGGATACCTTCCAGGGAATTGGATAACTAGGGTGCAGCGATCGCAGGGAACAGCACCTACGAGTCCTCAGGGTTCCGACCAAAGCCTATATCTACTGCCACAAATAGATCAGTATAAACAGGATAATCCAGATCACATCGACAAAATGCCAGAACAGAGAGGTGGCGACCACCCCCACCTCCCCATTGTCATAGTTGCCTGGGATAAAGGACTTGACCAGCATAATCCCCTGCAAGAGTACGCCAGTGATCACATGGAGTCCGTGAAAGCCCGTGAGCAGGTAGAAAGTACCGCCAAACACACCGTCGGTAAAGCCAAAGGTGAGCCCCCGCCACTCCACCACCTGGCCATAGATAAAAAAGCTACCCATGGCCATGGTGATCAACCAAAAGGTTCGAAAGCCCCAGAAATTCTTAGCCCGCAGAAACCGCTCCGCCAGATAAATCACCAAGCTACTGGAGACCAGGACAATGGTATTGATCAGGGGCTCCCGCACCTCCAGTCCCCCTACCCCAGGCGGTAGCCAGTCCAGGGCAGTGGTTTTATAGACAATGTAACCAACGAAGAAACTGAAAAAGATCACGCTCTCCGACAGCAAAAAGACGATAAAGCCGAAGAGGCTATGATCGGCTTCCCCGTGGTCATGGTGAGTGGCAAGGTCCACCTGGGAATCAAGGTTAACTGAGCTCATGGATTAACGGGGTAGGGGGCGATCAGGGGTTCATTTTTACCGTAGCCGTAGGGCTCTGCCACCACGGTGGGAATCACGTCAAAGTTTTCGTGGGGGGCGGTGAGGCCACCAGCCACTCCAAACCGATCGCCCGCCAGGGGTTAGCCGGGGCCTTTTCCCCTGAATCCAGGCGCTGATCATATTGAGTAAAAAGGGCAGGGTAGAGACCCCCAGTAAAAAGGCTCCCAGGCTAGCCAGCACATTCCAGAAGGCAAATTCAGGATCGTAGGAGGCTACCCGGCGGGGCATCCCCATCAGCCCCGCGGGATGCATGGGGAAGAAATTAAGGTTGGCCCCAATCAGGGTAAGAATAAAGTGCAACTTACCCAAACCCTCGTAATACATGCGCCCGGTCATTTTCGGAAACCAA
This sequence comes from Nodosilinea sp. LVE1205-7, assembly GCA_041879365.1. Classification (GTDB taxonomy): domain Bacteria; phylum Cyanobacteriota; class Cyanobacteriia; order Phormidesmidales; family Phormidesmidaceae; genus Nodosilinea. The sequence goes on from CP089923.1 coordinate 2,259,205, forward strand.
TGGTAGATGGCAGCGTAGACCCCCATCACCACAGCTCCGTAGATCACATAGTGAAAATGACCCACCACAAAGTAGGTATTGTTGACGTGGATATCGAAGGGTACCGCCGCCAGCATAATACCCGTGATACCCGCGAACAAAAACATCACCAACCCCCCCAGGGCGAAGAGCATGGGGGTGGTGAGGCGAATCTTGCCACCCCACACCGTAGCCACCCAGGCAAAGATCTTGATGCCTGTTGGCACCGAAATCAGCATCGTGGTGGCCATAAAGATCATCCGCATCCAACCGGGGGTGCCACTGGCAAACATGTGGTGAACCCAGACGATGCCACTTAAGCCGGTAATAATAAAGGAAGAAATAGCCACCACTTTATAGCCAAACAGGGGCTTGCGGGCATAGACCGGAAAAATCTCAGAAAACACTCCAAAAATCGGCAGAATAATCACGTAAACTGCCGGGTGGGAATAGAACCAGAAGAAATGTTGATAAAGGACCGGGTCACCCCCCTTAGCCGGATTAAAAAAACTGGTGCCAAGGGTCAGATCAAACAGCAGCATGACGGCACCAGCGGTTAAGGCGGGGAGGCCAAACAACTGAATAATTTGGGCCGCCATCACCGTCCAACAGAACACCGGCATGCGAAAGAAGGTCATGCCGGGGGCCCGCATCCGCACAATGGTGGTGACAATATTCACCGCCCCCATAATTGAGGACACCCCTGACAGGGCCACCGCCAGTAACCAGAGGGACTGGCCATTAATTAAATTGCCCGTTGGGTTTTGCAAACTGACCGGCGGGTAGGCCCACCAACCCGACTGGGAGGGGCCACCGGGCACCCAAAAGCTGACCATCAGGATCACCCCAAACACCGGCACTAACCAAAAGGCCACCGCATTCAGGCGGGGAAAGGCCATGTCCCGCGCCCCAATCATCAAAGGCACCAGGTAGTTGGCCAGACCATTTAAGACGGGAAAGGTCCAGAGGAATAACATTACCGTGCCATGCATGGTGAACATGGCATTGTACACAGTGCGATCCACCAGGTCGGCCTCGGGGGTAATCAGTTCCCCCCGCATTACCATGGCCAAGAAGCCTCCAATTAAAAAGAAAATAAAGGCAGTGACAATATACTGAATGCCAATCACCTTATGGTCGGTGCTAAAGCCAAAAAAACGACGCCAGGACTCAGGCTCCCCGGGCTGGGGTTCGATCCAGTTGGGGGCGAGGGTTTGTAGGTAGGTGTTGGTCATGGAAGGTGGGGAGGATGTCATCGAACATCGCCAAGGCTGCCAGGCAACTTAGCCTACAGCATAGCAAGCCCAATCGCCTTTAGGCAGCATCTGAGGAATCATCTGGGGAGATTTACCGCCTGCCGAGGGGCCACTGGCCGGTGGCTAGGGCCTCTGAAAAGCAGGGTAAAAATTTATTAGGTAAGGGTTCCAGACAGTTTTGTAGATTGCAGACGTTGAAGCAGGGCGGGTCGATTCCTGTAGTTCGATTTGAGGGCTTGCAGTTGCTGTCTAAATTGGGGCAAGCAACCCTGTAACTCGGCCAGATCCCGCAGGTCTTGCAGCAAAGCAACCGCCTCGCCGTAGGCTTTGGCTTGCTTGAGGGCAATCAGTTGGTGAATTCGATCCCAGGTTTGGGCGGCTTTCGGTGCCAGGATCTCTAGCTGACGCTGGCGCTTTGCCCTGGCCGCGGCTTGTTCTTGCTGCTGGCGCTGTTGCTTGAGTATGGCAGCGGTTGCAACCAGCTCCGACAGGGGTCGTTGCTCGGCAGCCGCTGCAAATGCCGCTGACCCATCGGCCTGGGCCAGTTCCTTAAGACGGTTGATTAGCTGGAGATCGACGTGGGGCTCACGCCGCACCAACTTGAGCAGAAAATCCTGAACTTCGGCCTCCGAAAGGGCGGATAGCCACTCCTCCAGGCGCACTTCGGCCTCAGGCTGCTGTTGGCCACTGGCCTGAGCGGCGGCGGTCACCAGGTCCGTATCTAGCTCAACCAGCTCGATAAAGGTTTTCAGCGATGGAGACAGTTGATCCAGATTGGGGGGACCGGCGGCTCCAGGGGGTCGGCTGGCAGGTGAACTCCTGCCAGATGCTGAGCGCCTCTTAACCAGCTCAGGTATAGCAGGCGCAGATCACCACGCAACAGATCGTCGCGCAGGGGCAATAGCCTGGGCAGCCAGCCTTCTCCCTCAACCCAGGGGGTCATGCTCTCTTCTTCCCGAATAGTGATGTCGAGAATCAGATAGTCTGGGGTGATGCCTGTGGCGATCGCATCCCGGAGACAATAGGGCTGAAACCAAGTCGGATCTACTAAGGTCAGCGGTAAGCGAAATAGAACTTGGCGGGTGCCCCAATTGGTGATGTAAAACATCATGTCAAAGTACCGGGTCAACACCTGTTCTGGATTGGCCCGGAAGTCGCCATAGTTATAGACAAAAACCGCCTGGGTGGAACTCAGCTTCACCCGGCTAGACAGACGCTGTACTTCCGCCTGCTCCTCAAGGGTAAGGGGCCGATCAATTGACTGAAACTCGTAGTATTGATACTCACTCATGGCTGATCCAGGTCGAGAGGGGATTAGAATAGCCCTGCTTCTGCCATCTTAAGTCTCCTACCTCCTGCCCACACCAGTTTCATCCTTAGCCTCGAGAGTGGGTGCGAATTGGGGGAAGCCCCAGGTGGGCTTTTGAGACATCACAGGTCACCTTTGCCCGTCGACCTCAGGGACTATGTTAGACCGTGCTGTTCTCAGGGGCTTTGCAGAATCTGTGGCTACTCCTGATCAACGTTGTTTTGAAAGAATTGATAAAATATTAAGGCATAACCTGAAGGTTAAAAACCCATGTTCAAGAACTCTCCAATCATTAGCACATCCCCTGACATTATGGGTGGCACTCCAGTATTTATTGGTACTAGAGTTCCTGCTGAAACGCTGCTCGACTATCTCAAGGCGGGAGAATCCATAGACGATTTCTTAGATGGATTTCCAACTGTGACCAGAGAGCAGGTCATCGCCTTACTTGAAGAGGCTGGGAAGCGAGTTATTGGTATGGCGGCATAGCATGAAGCTCCTGTTGGACGAGTGTATTGATCGCAAACTGGCACGAGAGTTTGTTGGCTATGAGGTGAAAACAGTCCCACAAATGGGATGGGCGGGAGTAAAGAACGGAGAGTGATCAGAATTTTGTGTAAACTCTGGTTTTAGCGACGAAAAATCAATGGTTTCAGCCTGATGGGACTGTTCGGATTTTTGTGTAAACGGGAATTTGGTCAGAAATTGAAACGTCCTGGAAATAGGATAGCAAAATGGGAAACAGCTGCCTTCCAATCTCGAATTTTTATGTCTCGTAACTGACAAGCTTGTCTCAGGTTACGAGACATAAAACAGGTTGGCGCCAGCGTTTAGAAATATTGTTGAGGGCCAAATACATTAGCTTGAAAACGGACTCTTCATCGGGGAACACGGCTTTGGTCTTGATCACCTTACGCAGAGAGCGATTGAGGGATTCAATGGCATTGGTGGTGTAGATCACTTTGCGAATTTCCATGGGAAACTCAAAAATCGGAATAATGTGTTCCCAATGGCGGATCCAAATCTGGCTAATGGCTGGATAGGCCTTGTCCCACTTGGCGGCAAAGGCATCCAGGGCCGCCTCCGCCTCGGCCAGGGTGGCGGCTTGATAAATGGGCTTGAGGTCGGCCAGCACAGCACGGCTCTCCTTCCAGGGCACGTAGCGCAGACAATTACGCAGCAGATGGACAATGCAGAGCTGTACCTTGGCCTGGGGGTAGACGGCGGCAATCGCCTGGGGAAAGCCGGTTAGGCCATCGACACAGGCAATCAAAATATCCTGCAGACCTCGGTTTTTCAGGTCTGTCAGCACCTTCAACCAGAATTTAGCGCCTTCGGCTTCGGCTTCCCCTATCCATAGCCCCAGCAGTTCCTTCTGGCCCTCGGGGGTAATAGCTAAGACCAAATACACCGCTCGCTTACTGATGCGCCCCGACACCTTGATGTTGACGTAGAGAGCATCGAGGTAAACCACTGGATAAACCGTCTCTAAGGGCCGGCTCTGCCAGGCTTTCACCTCCTCTAGCACCGTATCCGTCACTTCGCTAATCAGCGAGGCTGAAACCTCCACCCCGTATAGCTCTTGCAACTGGGCGCTGATGTCTCGCAGACTCAAGCCCCGGGCGTACATCGCGATGATCTTTTCATCCAGGCCGGCTAGGCGTCGCTGGTGTTTAGGGACCAAAATCGGCTCAAAATCACCGTTGCGGTCCCGAGGGATCGCCAGCTCTACAGTGCCTTTGTCCCCCTGGACGGTCTTTTTAGAGTAGCCGTTGCGGCTATTACGAGGCCCCGGTGAGGTCATGTCATCGCCCTCCTCGGCCTCGGCCTCTCGCTTCAGGTGGTGGGTCAATTCCCCTGCTAGTGCTCGTTCCACCAATCGTTGAGTCATCTGTTGAATGATCCCAGACTCTCCCAGTAAATCTGCCGGTTCACGGTAATCCTTTAACAGCTCATCGACCAATTCGTCGGGAATGGTCACGTCTCTTCTACGTCGGGGCATAAAGCGGTCTCCTTAATCTATGGGTTGGATTCTAGACCGCTTACACAAAATTCTGATCACTCTCATAACGGGAGAGCTCACTGGTCGGCAAGACACCTCTCGGAATAAACATAGCATATTGGCTTGCCGATCCGAGTGCAGCGTAGTGTTAGCCGCTAATCAACTACAGGTATAGTGGCAATCAGTTTCTCAAATTTACTTGCAAGACCGTCATACCTTGGGCCTCCTTGTTCCTGGTTATTGTAATCACTCGTTATATCGTCTTCCTTCAGTTGCTTCAGTTTTCCCCAAGCTTCATCAAGATACCTATCAAGTTGATCTAAGATCGTAGCTTTATCTCTATCAGTAGCTTTTATCAAGATCCACTTATAAAAATGCTTATACTCAGTGTTAGGACGATTATAATAGCCAAAAAGATAGTTATCATTGTGTGAAATTTCGAGCAAGAATTCTCCCTGCTTGCAGTGAACTGCACCACAATTTATCCAGTGTCCAAGTATCACTCCATCTTTAATATGTCTTCCTAACGCCTGAATCATTTTCTGCTGTTCATCTGCTTTACTGCTTAGATATAAAACACTACCTAATTCTATGATCTCAATAATTTCTGTTCCCCACTTCACTCTATTTTCCAAGTGCTCACGAGCATCTTGATCTTGATACAGAGAAAGCCACGTTCCTTCTAGGAATGAACTGGTTGGACACTCTCCCTCTATTTCAATAGCACATCGTGATATTAAACCTTCTTCAACATCACTAAGCTTATCTAGTTTTCTTCTAGTTTCTTTTTCCGTTTTCTCCTGCCTGATCCTATCAGAGATTTCGATGGTGGTCACCAAAGCTATGAAGGTTAATGTCAATGAGGGTATTTGCGCTTTCAATTTCTGTATTAATGGATCTGGAATTCCAAACTCAAAGAATGTAATAACTGAGTAAGCTAAAACAATCACACTTAGCAGAAATCTTTGGAAGGAAGCGCTATTGACTAACTTCACATAGTCGATAGGCTTTTCTCCAGTTGCATAATTTTTTGTCTTCGAGTTCATTATCCTGACCTCAACAGTTGACCGCTCCACCCATCTATAATGTCACATACTTCCTAATGGTTGACCCCTGCACAGTTTCACAGAAAATTAAGGTGTGATGTCTCGGTTGCTAAAGTATGAAGGCTAACAACTTATTATACTGACACTTTCCGTGTAACTGCCCTCTACAAGGTATTTATACCGACTGTATCGATATAAATACCCCTAGGCGGGGAGTTATACCGACAGCTTCCGCATAGTACGCCTGAGTTGGGCAATTATGCGGAAATCTTCCGAGAAAATTTAAAATCTGACTACGTAAGGATGTACTATGAATAACATCGCTGATCTCAGTACATCAGTCCTAGCATGTTTCCCTCTCCTAAGTTGTTTGATCAAGTCCGTCAGGTGCTTCGGGTCAGGCATTACTCCTACGAAACCGAGAAAAGCTACATCCACTGGATTAAGCGCTTTATTGCTTTTCACCAGATGAAGCCACCAAGGGAGATGGGTGCTGCCGAGGTAGAAGCGTTCTTAACCTATCTTGCCGTTGAGTTAAAGGTAGCACCCTCCACGCAAAATCAGGCTCTTAGTGCCCTCATCTTTTTGTATCGAGAGGTTTATGGGCAGGATACAGATTGGGGCTTAAATGCTGTGAGGGCAAGGCCAACGCGCTACTTACCAACGGTGCTCTCCCCGGAGGAGGTGCAAGCCGTACTCAGGCATTTATCTGGTGTTTACTTGCTGGTAGCGAAACTGCTTTACGGTAGCGGGTTGCGGCTAACAGAAGGGCTAAAGCTCAGGGTCAAAGATGTAGATTTTAGCCAGCATCAACTGATGATTCGAGATGCCAAAGGTCGCGAAAGTCGGGTAACGGTACTGCCCAGCTCGTTGATGGATACATTAGCGCACCATTTACAGGGTGTACGGCAGCTTCATCAACAGGATTTGGCGCAAGGCTATGGATCGGTTTATTTGCCCTTTGCCCTAGAGCGGAAATATCCTCGGGCTGAGCGAGAGTGGATCTGGCAGTATGTCTTTCCGGCAGATCGCCGATCCATTGACCCTCGTACAGGCATTTGTCGTCGTCACCATCTCCATGAGAGCGGATTGCAAAAAGCGGTGAAACAGGCGGTGCGCGACGCTGGAATTCAGCGACGGGTATCCTGCCATACCTTCCGCCACAGCTTTGCTACTCATCTGCTGCAAAATGGCTACGACATTCGCACGGTGCAGGAATTACTGGGCCACAAGGATGTGAAGACCACGATGATTTACACTCACGTTCTCAATCGGGGTGGGCGCGGGGTACAGAGTCCCCTGGATGTGGGGTAAGCTGGAGGGCGATGAAGTGAGTAGTCAGGAATCAGTAGTCAGTGATCAGAAGCCCTTTCTACCGACTCCCTCACTATTAGAAAATTGCTCCTCAAGCAACCGGGGTCTACAGGCTGAGAGCAAAGCGAAGCGCGATCGGCCACCCACCCTTTAACCCCTTCCGTCGGGTCCAGGGCGGCGGAACGCCCTGGGCGAGGGGGTCCGGGGGAAATCGCCATTCCCCCGGTAGAAAAAATGAGTAGTCAGCGGTCAGTCATCAGGAGTCCTCTGTATCGAGATTCCCACCCATAGAAAGCTTCTGCTCAAGCATCCACCCTTCAAGCTTAAAGCCAGACAACACCCTATAGGGGCCGGGAAGAGTAGTCTCCCCCATGGCTTCATCCATGTCCCCCCGGCCCATAGCGATCGCAGCCAGGATCTGCCCAGCTCCAGGTCAGGGTTTAACCTGGCCTGATCACTCTCAGGTGATGGGCACGGGCTCAGGCCCTTTGCCCATCCTACCCCGCTGTGATTAGGAGACCTCTGTATCTAAGCTTTTACCCCCAAGCTCAGCATTGAGGCAGAACAACACTCCTCAGAAGGTGACCAACCGCGATCGCAGGGCTGTACACACCGATTTCACCCCAAACAACCGCGATCGCACCCCCGACAACTGCAATCACACCGCTGCGCATATCGATCACACGGCTGTGCTTAACGATCACACCCATGCAACTATCGATCTCACCCCTGTGTTTGACGATCACACCCATGCAACTATCGATCACACAGGTGTGTATAACGATCACACGCGTGCAAACATCGATCACACCGGTGTGTATAACGATCACACCCATGCAAACATCGATCACAGGGGTGTGTATAACGATCACACCGGTGCAAACATCGATCACACAGGTGTGTATAACGATCACACGCGTGCAAACATCGATCACAGGCCTGTGTTTAGCATGCACTCAATGGTGATCGCCATACACATAGATCACAACAGTGGTTTTTGGCGCTTTTTTAACGATCACACCCCTGTGTTTAGGATGCGCTCAATGGTGATCTTTATGCACATAGACTACAACAATAGTTGCACGCGTGTGTTTAGAATGCGCTTAATGGTGATCGATATATGCATAGATGAAACCTTAGGGTTTTTAGGGCAAATTGCCCTAAAAACAGTAATCAGCGAAGTGAGTGGTCAGTGATCAGTGGTCAGTAGTCAGAAGCCCTGGCCACCAACTCCCTCACCCTTAGATAGACTTCTCTATCCGCCTTGCGCCCTGCGCCTGTAGCCCCCTCCCCCAGGTCTACAAGCTGAGAGCAAAGCGAAGCGCGATCGGCCACCCACCCTTTAACCCCTTCCGTCGGGTCCAGGGCGGCGGCACGCCCTGGGCGAGGGGGTCCGGGGGAAATCGCCATTCCCCCGGCAAAAGAAACAGTAATCCAGGAGTCAGTAATCAGCGATCAGTAATCAGGAGCCCTCTCTAGCAACCCCGACTGAAGTCCTCCAGGAAGTAGAAATCGCCAAACAGGCATGGCTAGAAACAGCAGAGTGAGACACCCCGTGCTCAGCCCTACCCCCCTCGAAGCGGGTGCATCCCACTTTTGTAGCCCTCACCCTAAATCCCTCTCCCAAGGCGGGAGAGGGACTTTGAATCCGGCTCCCCTTCTCCCAAAAAGGGAGAAGGGGCTGGGGGATGAGGGCAAACTTGCAAAACTGGGATGCACTCCTCGAAGCAGCCCCTATTACTAGGAACTACCAGGGTCATTCACCTGGGGTGGGGGAGCCGGCACAATGGTTTTCCATCCGGGGCGAACCCCCTTCTCCAGGCTGGTCTGGTATTCCTGGTAGGCGGGGTTGGGAGCAGGCCGGCGGGGTTGGCGGGCGGCCTGCTGGAGCCACTGCTGGTAGGTCGAGGCGGACTCTACCACCACGTTAGTTTGCATAGCGGCGAAGTAGGTACCGCTGTACTGGGAATCGCGGAGGCGGTAGGTGCCTTCCCGGATGGGGGTAAATTGGAAATCAATGGAGCGCCCAGGAATAATATCCTGCTTCAGGCGAAAGGCAGGGATATACAAGCCATGGAGAACATCTGCGGAGGTCAGGACCAGGTTAATCCGCCGGTTATTGGGCAGGTGCAGTTCACTGCTGGCAACCTGCTCTTGGGGATAGTAAAATTCCCAGGCCCACTGGCGGGCATGGACCTCGATGGTTTCCGGTGGATTTAGTTCAGATTGGAGGGAAGCCGCGATCGCCTCGCCCATGGCGCCATGGCCGTGCTCCATCGGTCCCAGAATGGCCATCTGGTCGTAAACCCGATAGCTGTAAACAGCGATCCAGAGCACCAGACAGAGGGGAATCAGGGTCCAAACCACCTCCAGGGTGAGGTTGCCTTCGATCGCAGGGCCGTCCCCATCATCGTACTTGCCCGCCCGTTGAAACACCACGGAGTACAGCAGGGTGCCGACCACACCAAGGAAAATAAAGGCCCCCAGGGTGGTTAGAAAACTAAACAGATCGTCCACTAGCAGGGCCTCGATTGAGGCGGCTACTGGCATCCAGCCGTAGGCCTGCTGGCCAATCCAAAGGCTGATTCCGGCCAAACCCAGGGCCACCAATCCTAACTGCACCACCAGGGAAATTTTCATGGTTGAATCCAGCCTCCCACAGGGGGCACTATCAAATTCAGCAGCGATAGATCCTGGGCAGAACGGAGCAGGCGATCGGCGCTGATATGAACCCCAAATTCCGCGGCCAACTGGGCTCCCAGGGTGCCATGGACAAACATCAAAGCAAAGATAGCCAGGCCTGCCCCCAGGTAGGACCACTGTACCTGGCGAGCCCGGTCTTGCCGCCACCGGTAACGCTGAAAGCCCCTCCAGACAGCCATGCCCACCATCAGGGCAAGCAGGACTACTCCGCCGACTCCATGCCAGATCATCGTGGGCAGACTGGTCAGCCCCCAAGCACTGACCTCATCGCTGGGGGGCTGGGCCAGAAGCATTTCGTAAAATCCAGCCGCCACCGTCGGGAACGTAACAATGGCCGCCGCCACCATATTGAACCAACCCACATCAAAAAAATTAGAGCGGTTGGCGGGAATCGCTAAAAATCGAAAGACTCGTTTTTCTAAGGGAAACAGAGCCCCCACCAGATCAAAACCAATGGCGACAATAAACAATCCCAGGGTGAGGTGGACCAGGTTAGGGTGGATGGGGATGGGGTAGGGCAGGCCGTTCATCCCCAAGCTATCCCCCAACTGGTTAATTAGATCGGGACTCATTACAGCACTCCATTGCGCAAGGCTTTCACCACCTCGACGGTGTGGAGACCATAGATCCACATCAGCTTGTCCCCCAGGTAGGTCTGGAAAAACACCAGGCCGGTGAGCAGGGCACCCGCCCCCAGGTAGGCTAGGGGTAGGGTTTGGCTATCCCGCGATCGCAGCACGTAGCGCCAGCCGGTAATGGCGGCGATGATCCCCGACAGGGACCAGCCCAGAATCGTATGCAGGTTAAGGGTCGCTTCGGCAGGAGCGCTGTAGGGCTCCGCCAGCCCCGCCTCTACCTGGCCAAAGATCACCGCAATAAAAATAGACACGGTGGCGAAGGCCATATTCCACCAGCTCACCTCAAAATAGCGAGGATTTTTGCTCACCGACCCCACCACATCGCAGACAAAGGCAAAGAGAGCCATGGCAATAACAAAATGCACCACGATAGGGTGAATAGTATCGGGATAGGGAAGGTTGTGATTATTAAGGGGAGGCAGGTACTCAAACATAGACAGCCCATGCTGGGGAATGAGGGCAACTTAAACAGCTCTGCCCTGAAGCCTAGCACGCCAATCCAGGTAGTCGCTTTCTAGCCCTGAAAAATAAATATTATAGTTTTTAAGCCAAGGAGATGGTGAGTTGGTTGACTGACAAAACTCTCAACGCTGGCGGCTAGAAGCCGCGCCTAGCCAGGCAAAACCCGCCTACGCGGGTTTTGGGTCAGTCGGCGAAGGCCGACTTCGTCTGGATAGCAGCGGTTTGAACCACCGTAAGCCAATGTTTTGTCAGTCAACCAGGGGTAATGTATAACCAAGGGAATCAAGTTGTGGATATGAATCAGCAAACCACCGATATTAACTGTGCGGTAGATTGTCAGGCTGGCTGCGTTTTAGGCGATCGCTGTCCTAACCTGGCACACACAGCTAAGGCAACCCGTTTTATTGCCGATACTTCTCTCGATCAAATGCTAGAGATGGCCGACCAGGCGGTACGCCGAAAGATGCTTGAGCGGGCATCCCAACCGCCGAAGTGGATTTTGCCCGAAGACTAATCCAGTCCCAGGGATGGATAGGGTCTCTGCTCTGGGAGTGTTCAGAAAACCGTGCTAGATCAGGCTGGAACCATTCATTTCTCCTTGCCGGAAGCATGATTTACACAAAATTCTGATCACTCTTCTGCATCCCCACCGACCATATTATTTCGCCGCTGCAACGATTTGTTATGCCGTTACTTATTCCCTAGAGTGACGAACTGTATGCTCAAAATCGTCACAGAGTTTGTTGACCAGGTCTTCCATTTCTTTGAAGAAATAGTCTCCTACGGTCTTACGGTTCAAAATCTTGTATTTGCGGTAGATTTTGGCGAAGTCATCATAAATCTCGTCTTCTGGTACATCAGAGTTGATTTTGACGATCAAGCGATTGCCCTCATCAGAGTCCCTGACGTATTGGAATAAGTCTTGAATCTTGGCCTCAAACTCTTTGATGCGTTCGGCCTTGAGGTCTTCTTGTTCGTTGCGGGCTTCGATGACTGCCAGGATGTCAAATTGATGGACTTTGTAAGTTCCGGTAGAGGTGGCAACTTTGGTTTCTCGTTTTTTCTTGGGTTCGGTTTCTTGGGTTTCAACTTCCACAATGCCGATTTGGTTGTCAAAGTAGACTTCGATGGGGTCTTTGACGTCATCGGTGCGATGCAGTTGGTTATAGAGTCGGTTGAACAGGCGTAGGAAGGCGAGAAAGCTGTGTTCTTTGTATTTGTCGTCTAGGGTGATGACATACTCGATGCGGTTGAGAATGGTAAAGTATTGAGCTGCTTTCGCCTTGGCATCAGCCGTATGTTGAGGGTTCGCGGAGATGTGCTTCTCGATGCTGCTTTCTAAATCCAGGTAGCTTTCTGGATTGTTGCGTTTGGCATCGTCGTTGAAGATTTGCAGGAAGGTGTCAAAGAATTGGGTATAGACTCCAGACTTCTTGAGTTCGGTGAATAGGATGTCTAGCACCCGTAGATCGCTGAATGGGTCAAAATCACTCACCACTACATCAGAGAAATGCTCGAAGGCATCGGTGATGTTTTGAACATTGACGTTGTTATAGGAAAAGTCAATGATCTTGCAGTCGTTTTTGTATTTGGCGGTACGGTCAACCCTGGAAATGGCTTGAATGGCGGCAATGCCTCTGATTTCTTTATCGAGGAATAGGGTGTGTAGTCGCCTTTCATCGAATCCGGTTTGCAGTTTGGCAACGACGATGATTAAGCCGTTTTTTCTCAGGGCAAAGTTTTCTAAGACCTTTTCTTCGCTGAGTCCATCATTCAACCCGGTAGCGCTTTGCTGATCTTGACTGCTGGAATAGACCACATAGATGGGGGCGCTGGCGTACTTAGCATATTTAGAGTCTTGTGTGATTTCCCTAAAGTGGCGCTTGATGGCCTCTGCGTAGAGAATTGCGGCTTTAATGGAGTACACCGCTAGCATGGCCTTACCTGTGCCTCTGATTTGCCGATAGACATCTTTGACGAGCAAATCAGCGATGTATTTGGCGATCGCGTCTATCCGTTCGGGTTCTTCGTAGATTTGCTTTTTATCCGCGTCTTTGTAGTTGGGTTCCGCAAAGCCCTCTAGGTCATTGCTAGGCATGCCGAACAGCATTTTAGAGGCAACCGGCACAATATTCTTGATGGGGTTGAGGATGAAGCCGTCTTTGATGGCCTCATTCATGGTGTAGGCATCAAAGGGCACCCACAGCTTTTCACTTTCGGCATAGCCGCTGAACTCACCAAACCTTGCCAGGGTGTTGTCATCGGGGGTGGCGGTGAAGCCGATGATTAGGTTTTTCTTCGTGCGGATTTGGTTATAGGTAGTGTTGGCATCAAAGGGGGTTTGTAACTCATCGAAGATATTGACCATTTCTTCGTGTTGGCTGCCACTGTTGGAGCGGTGAATCTCGTCAATCAGAAAGACGATGCGGAGGTCAGCCAGTCGTTGCAGGGTGTCAGCATCGAGGATCTTCCGCACATCCTGAAACTTTTGCAGGTTGATGATGACTAAGCGCTTATCGGAGGTGAGGGCTTCGAGGAAGGTCTTTTTATCGTGAGCCTCAAGGAACATGGAGTTTTCAATGTTCATGTTCCGCATTTTGGCGTCAATCTGGCTACGGAGTTGTAGGCGATCGACCACAATCATGACCTTATCGTAAACATACTGACCATTGCGGCGCAGGTCTTTAAGTTGGAGGGCTGTCCAGCCGATAATGTTGGATTTGCCAAACCCCGCGGCATATTGCAGCAGTAGGGAATAGACGTTTTTATTGTTGGCGTAGGCTTTGCGCTTTTCGATCAGTTCGGCGCGTTTGGCGGGGGCAACGTGGGCAAGCTGTTGCTCTAGCTGGTGAATGAAATAATCATCTTCGGTTTCATGTTCTAGAAATTCGTCAATTTTTGCCAGGATCTTATCGGTGCCAAACTTTTGTTTGGGACGGGGGCAGATGAGTTGCCCTTTCTCATCTTTGAGTTCTTTGCGACCGTTGACGGTATAGACTTCCCGCTCAATGAAGTTGTAGTAGAGAATTTCTTTTTCAATAAAGCTTTTGCCGTAGTGAGCGATGAAAAGCTCCTTGAGCTTGTCTTTTTGGTCAGCCTCGGGGTTAAGCAGGGGGTAGGGTTTAAAGACCTGGAGCACTTTTTGGGTGTAGTCTTCGCGATCGAATTTTCCTGCTTTACAGGTCGCTAAGGCTTCATCAAAGAATTGATCGATGGTGCGGATAACGTAGGTTTCGGCAATGTCGGTGGTAGTGATGTGAATCGCCTTCTCAAAGATTTTCAGGAAGTCTCTGCGGTAGCGTTCTTTTTCGGCATCGCTAAGGTGGGGGTTTTGCTCAAAGACTTCGTAATATTTTCTAACGCCTTCAAAGTAGTCTTTGGCAACTTTGCCCCGTCCGTTTTTCTTGGCGGTTTGGTTGCTAAAGTTGGCTTTAAGTTCGCTGTAACCCAGATAAAGACCGTTAACAAAGAAGGTGAGGTCAGGGCGAAAGGAAAAGATTTTTTTGTTTTGGTATTCGTATTTGTAGGGTAGCTCCTGGATGACGGAGAAAATATTCTGCCTGAATAGGTCGCTATCGTGAATAACGCTGTCGTCGGTGTAGAACAGATGGAGCTTAACGCCGCGCAGGGTGACGGATTTGTTGGCATTGATGAACAGCGCCATATTCCGACTGCTGGCGATCCGTTCTTGGATGAGTTCGATTAGTTCAGCTAGCAGTGCTCTGGCATCGCCGTTGTATTTTCTCAGTAGGGTTTCGTAGGGTTTTTGGTTGAGGGTGGTGGTGGAAATGAATTCTTGTAGATCTTCCTCAATGATGAGGGAGTTGGTAACGGTGTTGGGTTTGACTTCCCGGTAGCCTAACTCTGTCTTGATAAAGGGAACGAGGAATTTGTCTTGCAGGTGTAGTTCACTCATAATTAATAATTAATAATTAATAATTGTCAATTTTTCATTCTCAATTGCTAGTAGAGGGTCAAAATGCCGAGGGTGGGGTCATTGGTTAGAGTTTGGATATCGGTTGCGTGGGTTCGCAGAATGGACTCAATGTCATTGGTAGAGCAGTTGCCGCGACGAATCCAAATGATTTTGGGCGGAAAGCCCCTAAAGGTAAGCAGTTCGTTGTAGTCGCTGTCTTTGGTGACGATGAGGAAGTCATGGCGTTGAGCATAGTCCCAAACTTCGCGATCGTCGGCTTCATCTAGCCCCAGGGCATATATATGGGCTGAGTCTGGGAATAAATCTGCAAGCCGCTGCACCAGTTTGGGTGAGAGGTTGTGATCGAACAGCAGCTTCATGCTTGCACCAGTAGGGTTTGGTGTTCGCGATCGGCGGCATAACTCAGACAAGCCAAAATATCTTCTTGGGTGAGGTAGGGGAAGTCGTCTAAGATTTCATGGTAGGTCATGCCGGAGGCAAGGTAGGACAGCACATCATAAACGGTGATTCGCATTCCACGAATGCAGGGTTTGCCACTGCGTTTGCCAGGTTCGATCGTGATTCGTTCTCGATAGTCCATTGTCTATTTCTCCTTGTTTAGTTATCAGTTACTTTGATTTTACCTGTGACGACATCGTTGATCAGGGTTTTGCGGAGTTCTTGGAGTTTTTCGATCTGGGTGTTGATGGTTTGGATGATTTGGTCAATTTGGGCGGTTTTGGTATCGAGGTAGTGGGCGATCGCTTTCTGCTCAGACATCGGTGGCAAAATAGCGATGTACCGACCTACGGCTGATTGAGATATACCAAAAAAGGTTGTACCAGTTTTAGCGATCTCTACATAGCTTTGAAATACATAGGCATCGAGTTGATAGTATAAATATCGTGGGAAGTAGCTTTTTCTAATTGGACGAAAAACCAAAAGATGACTATTCAAAGATGCTTTATAAGGCACTGGTATTTCATCTACATAAAGTAGCTTTCCGATAGTGCCATCTTTAGTCATCAAGATGTCATCTTCTCTTAATTGAATCTCAGGAGCTTGTTGATAGCGTTCTTCAGTTATGTGATAAACTTCATTCCATCTTATTTTGCCATCTTTGAAATTCATTCCCGTAATTAGAAACGGACCTTCATCAATAAACTCTGAGTGCTTAAGTCCTTGCCATCCAATCCGACCTTTCATGGTTGAGAATTGCTTGAAATGCTTAACTTTCCAATGCTTAGGAATATCGTCTATCCAATCGATCGCGCTATCTTTCATCGGCACAGACTTATCAAGACCCCGTGTGACGGTTTCGTTGATGAGCAATCGCTTCAATTCCTCATAGCGTTGGGCTTTTTGGGTGAGCAAGTCAATTTTGCGATCGATCTGGGCGGTTTTGGTGTCGAGGTAGTGGGCGATCGCTTTCTGCTCAGAAATTGGCGGAAGTAGAACCCATAACCTTTTAATTGCCTCTTGATTAATGTTTGGATCTTTTCGAGCACTATCAGCAAAAAGTTCCCAGTTGGGCTTAAAGAATTTTATATAGTACCACAAATATTGAGAGTCGAATCTTTTAGGATTCGGGAAAATCGAACAGACTGACTGATTGATAGTTGTTTCGACTTCAAGCAATGAGTTTTTCCCAATTGTCCCCATTCCGCCGTACATTGCTAGTAAAATACTGCCAGGTTGAATGAAAACTAAATTATAGTGTTTGATTGCTAGATTTGTGACTTTGAACTCTGAGGAATAAAGCTTTCCACCGTTGAGATCAGCAGTTCTAACCCAAAAGTATTTCCCATTTTCGTAGTATTCCTCGCTTCCGCTCTTAGGTGTTGTGCCTGATTTTGTCTGAGTGAGGCATTTAATTCTAGAGATACCCCAATGTTCAGGGATTTGCTGAAGCCAGCTAACTTCTGTTTCTGTATATGCTTGATAAGAATCAGTTTTCATAATGCCAATTCCTTTTCAAGCTCTTTCAGTTCATTATCCAGTGATTCTATCTCACCTAAGATTTCTTCCACACTTCGCAACTGCTCAGGCAGATGAGTTAATGGATAATTGTTAATTGACAATTGATAATTATTCATTGTTAATTCTCCATTCTCAATTCAAACCGCTATAGGAGAAAACATCCAAAGGAATCGATCGACTCGGTTGCTTCGGTTCCTGCAACATCACTCGAACTTGCTCCGTCGTTTCTCGACTAAAGACCTCTTCACCACAGCGAGAACAAACCATAGCCGGAATGTTTTCCACTAAATAAAACTTTCCCTGAATCTTAAAAACTTCGCTGATAGACTCTGAATGAGCCTCTTCTGAACCACAAACATGACACTTAAACATTAAGTTTTCCTCCTTCGATAATCAATCCATTGCATTGGATCAGGTTCATACAAGGTGACGATCTTTACATTCTCAGATTCAATTCTTGAAACCTGAAGATGTAAAGCTCGGTTTGCCAACGTAAACCCAAGCAACAGGCAACTGGGGGAATACTTGTCGTCTGGATAATCTTCAATCACTTCCATTGTGACACTGGCTGCTTTAATCTCCAACTCGCTGATGTTGCGTTCGATCGCCCTTTTAAAGGCATGACGGGTAAATTCAAACTTCCCCGCCTGTAATTGACGTTTAATCTCCTCCAGCGTTTTCATAACGATAAAGACTGCTCAAGCTCTTTCAGTTCTTTATCTAACTCAGAAATATCATCTAAAATTTCTTCCACACTTCTCAACCGCTCAGGCTTGTAAAACACCTTGTTAAAGTTAATTTCCACCCCCACCACATTTTCCAAATACTCAAACGGTTTCGTGATGTACTTCGCCATGAATGCGTCAATTGCTGCCCAATTCTCATCCGGATCGCGGTGATAGGCAATAATCTCATAATCCTTCAAATAATCCGGCGTTAGCTCTACCGTAATTTCGATACATTCTGCCTTGGTTTTTGTCTTTTTCTTAAATGCAGACTTGACTACAATCTTTCCACAGCCTAACGCTTCCCGCTTGCCCAATGACTCTTTAATCAGCGTTTCTTGATCCCCATCAAAGCTATATTGTTCCTTATCAGTTGTCACTACCAATGGCTGTTCTTTATAGTCTAGCGAACTCACAAACGGCTTAATATCCAGTTCGTGATACACCGCTAAGGCTTTCTCGTTATCTATCCCCTCTTCAAGTTCAAGGTTCGGAGAACTCAAAATCGTAAATTCCGTTAACGTCCGTTCCCCGTTGTCTAGCTTTACAGGGTTCAGCTTTAGGCTCTTTTTCCCATCTTTCAAACGATCGGCAAAGGTTCTGCCCTGCCCATCCACATTCGTGAGCATGATCGCCTGCTTATTAAAATAGAAAAACTCCTTATCAAACACCCTGGCATAGTCGTTATCGGCCCACTGCGCCAACGTCGCCACAATCGCTAAGCGGTTGGCCGCATCTACTTCTTTCCGCTTCGAGCCTTTATTTTTCTTCAGGGGCTTAAACTTCTCACTAGCATTGATCAACATCACCCGATCCTGCCGCTCATCGGGTTTCTGCTTATTCAGCACCCACAGGTAAGTATA
Organism: Nodosilinea sp. LVE1205-7; assembly: GCA_041879365.1. Lineage (GTDB taxonomy): Bacteria > Cyanobacteriota > Cyanobacteriia > Phormidesmidales > Phormidesmidaceae > Nodosilinea. The sequence goes on from CP089923.1 coordinate 2,277,437, forward strand.
GATGCCGGTGTTAAAAAACTCATCCGTCGGCAACTGGATCACCGCTTCCACCAAATCGTGATCCAGCATCCACTTACGGATATTACTTTCCCCCGATCCGGCATCGCCACTAAACAGGGTGGAGCCATTGTGAACCACCACCCCCATACCCGTGGCATTCATCTTGGAAATCAGGTGTTGCATAAACAACAACTGCCCATCCCCTACCGCAGGCAAATGGTGAAACCGCTGGGTCTTATCGTTCTGGATATCCTTTTGAAAGCCTTTCCAGTCCACCCCATAGGGCGGATTGGCCACCACTACATCAAACTCATCCGCAAAAAACTTGTCATCCGTCAGGGTGTTGCCATGCTCGATTTTAGAATCCACCCGAAACCGACTTTCAATTTTGGCTAGGGCGTAAAGGGCATCATTCCAGTCTTGCCCAAAGGTCTGAGTCAGACGGTTGACCTTTTCTTTAATGCGGTCTTCCACCCCAAACAGCAGGTTCCCGCCCCCACAGGTACAGTCATAGACTTTCAGCAGGCGGTCAGAGTCCTCAATCTTGGAGGCGATAATTTCGGCAATCAGGGCGATCACATCATCCGGCGTGTACTGTTCCCCCGCTGTCTCTGCGGAAATATCCGCCCAGCGGCGTTTGATGTGTTCTTCCAGGGTGGTGATGTCAGAGTTGTTAAACGGCTTCAGGTCAATGCCGCTCCACGCCTTGACATAGCTAAACAACACCCGTTTTGCCTTCAGCTTGGCAATTACCCCCTTGATATCGAGAAACTTTTCCCCCTCAGAGGCATCCACCCCCAGTAGGTCTTTGGTTTCCCCGTCATACCCTTTCAGGTAAGCATCAAAGTCCACATCAAAGGCTTTGTCGTTCTGGCAGATATCCTTAAGGGTCTGATGCTTCTCAAAGATATAGGCGTTGTAGCCTTGCCCCTTATCCTGAATCAGTTCGATCAGGTCATCCGGCTCAATCTCATCGAGGGTACCTTCGCCTAGTTCCGCCTTTAGCTCATCAAACATCCTCAACAAACGGCTCTCAATCATCACCAGGGCAAAGAACGGCATCATGTAAGACGGCCATTCGGATTCCTTGATGCCACAGCCCCGCAACAGGTCAGCCGTAGACCAAATCGTAGACTCGTATTGCAGGATGTTTTGAGCAGGATTTGAGAGGGTCATCTAGGAAGTGCGTACGCTTCGTTTCAAAAGGTATAGTAAGCGTATCTATTATGTCCTTAGAGCATGAAATCCGTCTAAATTCACACGATCTTGAAATAAATTCAGGTAAAGCCAAGCCCTAAATGATTAGTAACAACCTCCAGGGACTTCGCTACAGATAGCCGTAGGCGGTATAACAAAAAATTAGCCATTGCCCTATAGTAGCAATGGCTGAAAACCTTGTAATGCTTACGTTTCAAGCTATGGACGTAACTGGACTCGAACCAGTGACCCCCACGATGTCAACGTGGTGCTCTAACCAACTGAGCTATACGTCCGTCGGTAGTTAAACCTAACACATTCATCTGAGCCAGTGCAAGCCAATTCCCATGCCGATTCCTAACTTTGTTACAGAAATAACCCCCAGCTACTGGCTCCAAAATGTCCGGTTACCGCTGGCCTGTTTAGATGACTCCATCCCCTGGGCATCAACGATTCCAACCTCGATGGGTCCCTCCCTGACAGAGCCACTGATAGAGGCTCATGTGAGAGTTGAAGTCGGAAAAATTACCACCATACTGCCAGCTAATCAAGCACTCGATCCTAACCAACCAATCTGGGACTTAAGCCAGGGCATGGTTTGGCCCTGTTTTGTAGATATGCATACCCACCTGGATAAGGGGCATATCTGGCCACGCCAGCCTAATCCCCATGGTACTTTCGAGGCTGCCCTTGACTCTGTAGTCAGCGATCGCCGCCGGCACTGGACCAGGGAGGATCTCTATCCGCGCATGTCCTTTGCCCTACGCTGTAGCTATGCCCATGGCACCCAAGCCCTGCGCACCCATCTGGACTGTGGTGAGGGGCAGGAAAAAACCAGCTTTGCCCTGCTACGGGACCTACAGGCAGAATGGGCCGATAAAATTACTTTACAGGGAGTTCCCCTGGTGGCAATTGACTACTACGATCGCCCTGAAAGCCTGAAGCTGGCAGATCTGGTGGCTGATCATGGTGGCATTCTTGGGGCTGTCCTCTATCCCCAACCAGGACTGAGGGAAAAAATAGAAGGAATCTTCCGTTTAGCCCAGGCAAGGGGCCTGGATTTAGACTTCCATGCTGACGAGAGTTTAGATCCAGAGGCTGAAGGTTTACATCTGGTAGCCCAGACCCGGTTAAATCTAGAGTTTACTGGTCAGGTCACCTGTGGTCACTGCTGTAGTCTTTCGGTGCAGCCAGAGTCAAAAGCCCAGGAAACCATTGACCTGGTGAGCCGGGCTGGGATCGCGGTAGTCAGTTTACCCATGTGTAATCTCTACCTGCAAGATCGGCGGCCGGGGCAAACTCCCCGTTATCGAGGTGTGACCCTGGTCAATGAGCTGAACCAGAGGGGTGCGACCGTAGCCCTGGCAAGTGATAATTGTCGCGATCCCTTTTTTGCCTACGGTGATCATGACATGGTGGAGGTATTTACCCAGGCGGTGCGTATTGGTCATTTGGATCACCCCTGGGGAATTGGCCCCAGGCTATTACCCAAAGACCAGCGACTATTATGGGCTTGCAGGACATCGGTATGCTGGGCCTGGGGCGTAACGCTGACCTGGTTTTGTTTAAGGCTCGAACCTTTAATGAGATGCTATCCCGACCCCAGGCCGATCGCATCGTATTACGCCGGGGCCGAGCCATTGACTCTACCCTGCCTGACTACCGTGAACTGGATGAATTACTGGCCTGCAAATGAGCAGTCTTGGTATACCACCAGTTTTGCAGCTCTTGATCAAAGCGGACGGTGTAGAGGGTGGTGACAAAAGGCTCCCCATGGTAAGCCTGGCCGACAATTTCAACACAGTAGGAGGGCGATCGCCGGGTGGCTATATCAGCAATCAACCGCTTACCAATGCGTCGCCAGCTGGGTTCCTTGCCACGCCACTGAATCCGACAGCAGGGCCAGGGCAGTTGTTCTCGATCAAATAACCGGCAGCAGGGACCAATCACTCGATAGGTGAGGTGGGCTCCCGGACTCTGAAAAATATATCCGGTCGGCCAGGGATGTTCGATATTCTCAGATAGGGGAGGTATCATGGAGCTAGCGGCTTGTGGGCTGGGTGGGAAAAGATAGGTTCGGTAAGCACCCTTAGAATGGGGTGGAGCCATCTAAAGGTTGGGTCTGGATAGACGTTTCATTCTCCCAGGGAAATTATCAAATTACTGATGTAGTGTACGAGATTTTTTATGGCTGAACCAATTACTGTCGCCGTTAGCGATCGCATCTGCCGCCACATGAATAAAGACCATGGCGATGCAGTGCTGTTCTATGCCACCGTCTACGGTAACCAACCCGCCGCCACCACCGCCGCCATGACGGCCATCGACCCGGAAGGCATGACTCTGGAGGTAACCGTAGCAGGGCAAGCGACCTCCCTACGGGTGCCCTTTGACCATCGTCTGACAGGCGCTGAGGACGCCCATCAGACCCTGGTAGCCATGCTAAGAACTGCTAAAAATCATCCTTAAGCTTAGCTATGGCTGTTCTAGTTGAGTTTTTGCCGGAGGGGGTTACCGTCTCAGCAGAGGCAGGAGAGCCTCTATTGCAGGTGGCCGCCCGAGCTGGAATTACCATTCCCACAGGATGTTTAATGGGATCTTGCCATGCCTGTGAAGTAGAACTGGAGGGAGAGACCGATCCCATCTGCGCCTGTATTAATGTTATTCCCGCAGGAACAGATTACCTGAGAATTAATCTCTACAGCGACCCCACTTGGTAGTCCAGTCGCCAGGGATAGCAGTGATCTTCCTTGAACTAACTTAACCAACGAGCTACATCCTTAGCATGGTAAGTCAGGATCAGATCTGCACCAGCCCGCTTAAACCCGGTCATGGTTTCCATTACCACCCTTTGTTCATCAATCCAGCCATTCAGAGCCGCAGCCTTAACCATGGCGTACTCACCGGAGACGTTGTAGGCGGCTACGGGCAGTTGGGTAGCCTGCTTCACCCGCCAGATAATATCCATGTAGGCCAGGGCCGGTTTGACCATCAGCATATCCGCCCCTTCAGCGATGTCCAGGGCGATTTCCTTTAAGGCCTCGGTGCCGTTGGCAGGGTCCATTTGGTAAGTACGGCAATCGCCAAACTGGGGAGCCGACTCAGCGGCATCCCGGAAAGGCCCGTAGTAGGCTGAGGCATACTTGGCAGCATAGGAAAGAATGGGGGTGTCGGTGAAGCCCTGCTCATCCAGGCCCAATCGAATAGCCTGCACAAACCCATCCATCATGCCAGAGGGAGCAATTACGTCGGCCCCAGCCCGCACCTGAGACACAGCGGTTTTCTGGAGCAATTCCAGGGTGGGATCATTCAGCACCCGGCCACTCAAGTCCCCCACCTCCAGGTAGCCACAGTGACCATGGGAGGTGTACTCACAGAGACAGGTATCCACCATCACTACTAGATCGGGGACCGCCTCTTTAACGGCAGTGGTAGCCTTTTGTACAATACCGCAGTCATGCCAGGCACCCGTAGCCTCACCATCCTTATCGGCGGGAATGCCAAAAAGAATAATCCCTGGGATTCCCAAGTCGTAGACTTCTCTGGCTTCCTCCACAATTTTGTCAACGGAAAGTTGGTAGACCCCTGGCATAGAACTGACTTCGCGAGCCACCTGGTCACCAGGTACGGCAAAGAGCGGATAAACCAGATCGGCCTGGGTAAGCAAGTTTTCCTGCACCATACGACGGAGCTGAGGATGCTGGCGCAGACGACGAGGACGATGAATAGGAAACATAGGCGAGGGGGGAAGCGACCCCATAGTACGGGTTAAGATATTTAACACACTAAACCCTGATTCTAGCCTCAACACAAGCGCCTGGTTACGTTCCTTAATTAACTGGGTCAGTTCAGCTATTTTCGGTGTGGAGTCAAGGGCCAACTGTTTTTTGCAGAGCTTTTAAACTTCGGCAAGGGGAAACCTTCTGGTGTGTTACTATATTTAACCGTGTTCGTTAATCGACATGGAACTAATTAAAGGGGTCGCTAGCTCAGCGGTAGAGCACTCGGCTTTTAACCGATTGGTCTTGGGTTCGAATCCCAGGCGACCCATTATTAAAACATTTTCTGTTTTGTCTTCAACTTTTCTTTAGGTTCTCCAGACATTTCGTCATACATCAACGATCTGTCCTAAGATGAATTGGGTAGGGCTATTTAATTAACTATCTTGATGGCCTGACGGCGAGAACACACTAGGAGGAATTTTATGGCGCTTGTCCCAATGAGGCTGCTGCTAGATCATGCAGCTGAGAATGGTTACGGCATTCCAGCCTACAACGTAAATAATCTGGAACAGATTCTGGCTATTATGAAAGCCGCTGATGAAACCGATAGTCCTGTAATTCTGCAGGCCTCTCGGGGTGCGCGCACCTACGCTGGGGAAAATTTTCTGCGGCACTTGGTGGTCGCAGCAGTGGAAACCTATCCCCATATTCCGGTGGTTATGCACCAGGACCACGGTAACTCCCCCGCCACCTGTTACTCGGCCCTACGCAATGGGTTTACCAGTGTGATGATGGACGGCTCCCTGGAAACCGATGCTAAAACTCCCGCCAGCTTTGAGTATAACGTTGCCGTTACCCGCGAAGTGGTAAGTGTTGCCCATGCCATTGGCTGTAGCGTCGAAGGGGAACTGGGCTGCTTGGGTTCTCTGGAAACAGGTCAGGGTGACAAGGAAGATGGTCATGGCTTTGAGGGTACCCTCAGTCACGATCAATTATTAACCGATCCCGATGAGGCGGTTCAGTTTGTAGAAGCCACCCAGGTAGACGCCCTGGCGGTAGCGATCGGTACCAGCCACGGTGCCTATAAGTTCACCCGTAAGCCCACCGGTGAAATTCTGGCCATCAGCCGCATTGAAGAAATTCACCGACGTCTGCCCAATACCCACTTGGTAATGCACGGATCTTCCTCCGTACCCCAAAAGTGGTTGGATATGATTAACGAGTACGGCGGTCAAATCCCAGAAACCTATGGTGTACCCATCGAAGAAATTCAAAAGGGTATTAAGAGTGGTGTGCGCAAGGTGAATATCGACACCGATAATCGCCTGGCTATTACCGCTGCAATTCGGGAAGCGGCCTTCAAGGATCCATCCAACTTTGATCCTCGTCACTTTATGAAACCCTCGATTAAGTACATGACCGAGGTCTGTGCAGAGCGCTACACCGCCTTTGGCACCGCAGGCAATGCCAGTAAGATTAAGCAGTCCTCGGTAGAGGTCTATGCCGCCAAGTACGCCAAGGGCGAATTGGATGCTAAGACTGCTGCTGTAGCGAGCGTTTAGTCTAAAGCTTCAGGGTTAGTCTTCTGAGCTGACGACTTAGTTTTACTTTTGTCTTAAGCCCAGGATAGGCCACGGCCTATCCTGGGCTTTTAAGGTGTTTAGTCTCGGTCATTTTCTTTACACTGTTTTCTTTACAAACCGTAACGGTTCGGTTAAGGTAGGAATATACATACCCGGTCATCCATGGCTATTTCGCCTCCGATGATCATTCTTGTAAACTCAAACTCGCACTTTTTACTATCATGACAACGACTCTGCAACAACAACGGAGCGCTTCCCTGTGGGAGCAGTTCTGTCAGTGGGTAACCAGCACCGAAAATCGCCTTTATATTGGCTGGTTCGGCGTGCTGATGATTCCTACTCTGCTAGCTGCCACCGCTTGCTACGTCATCGCCTTCGTCGCTGCTCCCCCTGTGGACATCGACGGTATTCGTGAGCCCGTAGCTGGCTCCCTCATGTACGGCAACAACATTATTTCTGGTGCCGTAGTTCCTTCCTCCAACGCCATTGGTCTGCACTTCTACCCCATCTGGGAAGCGGCTTCCCTGGATGAGTGGCTGTACAACGGTGGTCCTTACCAGTTGGTGATTTTCCACTTCTTGATCGGTGTGTTCTGCTACATGGGTCGGGAATGGGAACTGAGCTACCGCTTAGGTATGCGTCCCTGGATTTGCGTAGCTTACTCTGCGCCTGTGGCTGCTGCTACCGCTGTATTTCTGATTTACCCCATTGGTCAAGGTTCCTTCTCCGATGGTATGCCTCTGGGTATTTCTGGGACCTTCAACTTCATGTTGGTGTTCCAGGCTGAGCACAACATTCTGATGCACCCCTTCCACATGCTGGGTGTGGCGGCAGTGTTCGGTGGTAGCTTGTTTTCCGCCATGCACGGCTCCCTGGTGACCTCTTCTCTGGTGCGTGAGACCACCGAGACTGAGTCTCAGAACTATGGTTATCGGTTTGGCCAAGAAGAAGAGACCTACAACATTGTGGCGGCCCACGGCTACTTTGGTCGGTTGATCTTCCAATATGCCAGCTTCAACAATAGCCGCAGCCTGCACTTTTTCTTGGGTGCCTGGCCTGTGGTAGGGATTTGGTTCACCGCCCTGGGCATCAGCACCATGGCCTTCAACCTGAATGGGTTCAACTTCAATCAATCGATTCTGGATTCTCAGGGTCGGGTGATTGGTACCTGGGCTGATGTTATCAACCGGGCGAACCTGGGTATGGAAGTGATGCACGAGCGCAATGCTCACAACTTCCCTCTGGACCTGGCTGCGGCTCAGGCTCCTGAAATCATCGGCTAGATTTTAGCTCCGTGATTTGTTAGCAAAGCGCCCTCCTCGGGGGGCGCTTTGTTTTGGGTAGTACACTGTAGGATAGGGCTCACCTTTAATATCCGATCTGACTAAGTTTCCTTTCCCCTGCGCCCGATTTCCCATGGAAAAAGCCTTACACCATAAGGCTATCTCAACTTAAAATCCAACCATCTCTAGTTTTTCTTTCGCTGTGACCCCTTCCTCCTCTCTGATTAGCCTCACTCGCCAAAGCCTCAGTCAGCTTTTTAGTCGCTATTCAACATCCTTGAGCAAGGGGAGTGACAGCCAGTACGTAACCGCCCTTCAAACCGGGTTAGGACAGATTGAAGATCTTCAAGCCAGGTTGGCATCTCGCTGCCTGAAAGTAGCCGTCTTTGGCCTGGTTAGTCGAGGTAAATCAGCGGTAATAAATGCTTTAGTGGGAGAATCTCTGCTGGAAACCGGACCGCTCCATGGCGTTACCCGTTGGCCGCGATCACTTTACTGGCAAGTCCCCCTCTCCCCAGAACCCGGTTTTCCCCCTGGCAAATCGAACTGATTGACACCCCTGGATTGGATGAAGTCGACGGCCATGGTCGTGCCGACATGGCCGAAGTGGTTGCTAGTCAGGCAGATTTAATTTTATTTGTAGCGGCTGGGGAAATTACCCAGCCCGAATACCTGGCCCTGCTGGAACTCTGGCGACAGCACAAGCCCCTGCTGCTGGTGTTTAATAAAATTGACCTCTATCCAACCATTGATCAAGAAACTATTGTCGCCAATCTCCGCCATCTCCAGCGTCAGTTAGGGGAAAGTCAGGGGCCAGCAGCGGTTACCGATGGAGTCGTGATGGTAGCCGCCCGCCCAGCCCCCTGGCCAGTCCGGATAGAATGGCCCGACGGTCGCATAGAAGAAACCTGGGAATTCCCCCTCCCCAGATTGAGCCCCTACGGCAAGTCTTGCTAACTCTGGTGGAGCAAGAGGGTTCTATCCTGGTAGCCCTTAACGCTCTCAACAGCGCTCGTCGAGTTGAAGGAGATATGGTCAGCCATGTCAGTCAGGCCCATAGCCCAGAAGCCGATGCTATTATCTGGCGATTTGCTCGCTATAAGGCCCTAGTGGTAGCCCTTAACCCCATTGCCGGTCTGGACCTATTGGGGGAATCCTGAGCGATTTAGTGATGATTCGCCAGCTGGCTCGGGTCTATGGGTTTCCTATTACCAGTCACCAGGCGGGACAACTCTGGAAAGCTATCCTGAAAAGTTCAGGTGCTTTACTTTTAGGTGAGTTGGGCAGCGGCCTACTGGGAGCGGGTAAAACCACTGCTGCCCTGGTGAGTTTGGTTGACAGCGCCTCTGGGGTCACCGCCCTGGCAGGAGCCATGATGGCTCAGGCCAGTACCGCTGGCTACGGTTCCTATACGGTTGGCAAGGCGGCCAAAATCTATTTAGAACGGGGCTGTAGCTGGGGACCCGAGGGTATTAGTACTACCCTAACTACTGTCTTACAACAAACTGACCGAACCGCCACCCTGGCTCGCCTGCGCCAAGAAATTCAGGCTACCCTTGCGGTTGGTCAGCCCCCTGGTTAAGCCCTAATATTACTCCTAAAGCTCTCTGGCCATGAACCTGATCCGCAGAATTTCCTTAACCCTGACCGTCTATGCCCCTTTCCTTTCCCAAAGCCAGCTGGCAGAGCCTGTTCAGCGCAGTGATGTACGGCTTTATGTATTTTCCTATCCTGGTACTAGCGGTCTATAGCTTTAACGGCTCCCGCTATAGTGCCCGTTGGGAAGGCTTTAGCCTCAAGTGGTATGGAAGTCTCTTCAACGATAGTCGAATTTTTGCGGCTCTCCGCGATAGTTTAACCATTGCTCTAGTGGCCGTGGCGATCGCGGCTATTTTAGGAACTCTTATGGCCATTGGCCTGGCCCGCCATCAATTTTGGGGCAAGGGACTATACCAGGGCATGGCCTACCTGCCTTTAATTATTCCCGATATCGCCATGGCTGTAGCCACCCTGGTATTTCTTACCACCCTGGCCATTCCCCTCAGCCTGGGCACCATAATTGCTGCTCACATTGTCTTTTGTCTGGCCTATATTGCCGTGGTTGTGGGCAGTCGTCTACAAAGCCTAAATCCTAACCTGGAGGAAGCAGCCCTGGACCTGGGGGCGACTCCCCTGCAAGCTTTAATTCGGGTATTGATTCCCCAACTGGCTCCAGGGATTTTAGCCGGTTGTCTCCTGGCCTTTGTTTTGAGTATGGATGATCTGCTAATTTCTAGTTTTACGGCTGGCGGTGGGGCAAATCCCCTGCCCCTGGAGATTTTTAGCCGGGTACGTACGGGGGTTAAACCCGACATCAATGCCCTGAGCGTGGTCTTAATGGGTGGATCAGCTCTGATTTCAGCTATGGCTGAATACCTGCGCTACCGCAGCGATCGCCGTCGCCGTGCATAGAAAAGATTAGAAAATGTATGATTTTATCTATGACCTGAACCAAAAGATCAGGGGAATGGGATTTCTGCTTTTTTAGCAAAATTAGCCGAAATTCTTCCATGGGATCTGGTCAAAACTCTAAATGATCAGACAAAATACAGATATTCCTAATTTGCCGCCCAGACTGACCCTATGACCCTTTTTTCCTTTTCTCCCCTGCCCCCCAGATTAGGACGCTAGCCTTATCTTCTCTGGTGATAGCTAGCCTTTTGGGGCTGGCTAGCCCAATCAAGACCCAGGCAGCAACAGAAATGGCTAGCTTTAAAGACAGCCCTAAGGCAGTTCTGGATGAAGCCTGGCAAATTGTCAACCAGGAATACGTTGACAACACCTTTAATCAGGTTGATTGGCAGGTTACCCGCCAGGAACTTCTGGGTCGAGAGTATACCTCTTCAGAAGCGGCCTATGCAGCCCTTCGCCTGGCTCTACGGCAATTGAATGACCCCTATACCCGCTTTCTTTCTCCCGCAGAATACGCCGACCTAACCGATCAAACCTCGGGGGAAGTCTCCGGTATCGGGGTGCGGCTACAGTATGATAGTCAAACCCGAGGGGTAGTGATCAGCGAAATACTAGCGGATTCTTCGGCCCAAAGCGCAGGATTGGTGGTGGGAGATCGCATCCTTTTAGTGGATGGAGAAAGCACCGATCACCTGACTGTCGATTCGGTTTCCCAGCGACTGCGGGGCACCAACGGCTCCCAGGTAATGGTAACTATTTCTCGTAACGGCGACAGTCCTCGCAGCCTAATGGTGACCCGTTCTCGACTGGAAATTCCTACGGTTGAGTATGCCCTAAAAACGTCTGGTCAACAGACCATTGGCTATATTCGGCTGATTGAATTTAATGCCCAAGCGGCTCAGCAAATGGAAAAGGCTATTCGTAGCCTCACGGCTCAGGGAGTGAAAGGGTTTGTTCTAGACTTGCGGGGTAACCCTGGTGGACTTCTAATGTCCAGCATTGACATTGGTCGGATGTGGTTACAGCATGGCCCAATTGTGCGTACTCAAGACCGCAACGGTACCGATGATACCATTTCTGCTAACCGCACTGCCCTTACCCAACTACCCCTGACAATTTTGGTGGATAGACGATCTGCCAGTTCTAGCGAGATTCTCACTGGAGCCCTGCGGGATCACAATCGGGCTACCATTGTGGGTGCCTCTACCTTTGGTAAAGCCCTGGTGCAGTCCCTTCATGGCCTTTCCGATGGGTCAGGCCTAACGGTCACTGTAGCCCATTACTTTACCCCCAATGGCACTGACATCAGTCGTCGCGGCATCGCCCCTGATGTGCCCATCGAATTGACAGATGTACAGCGCAGTCAACTCTTTAGTGATCCCTCCCAACTGGGCACCAAAGCCGATATTCAATACCTGAAAGCAGTTCAAGTACTGGAACAAACTATTATTGCCCAGAGCGAGGCCCGTCGTCCTCGGCAACTGAGTGAGGCCAGACTTTCCACTGGCGTTGTTCAATCAGAGAGGACCAGGTGACAACCTGACCAATGACTACCAGGGCAGGAGCCTCAAATTCTGTTGCTTGAGCCCGACTAACCACCCTATTGAGGGGAGCCACCAGGGTTTGTTGCTGGGGATAGGTACCCCAGCGGATGAGAGCGACTGGAGTCTCAGGATCGAGGCCAGCGGCTAAAAGTTCTTGGGTAATGGTTTCCAGGTTGTGGAGGCCCATATATACCACAATGGTTTCCACCCCCTGGGCCAGAGCCCGCCAGTTTACCTGGGGTCGGTATTTACCCGCCGCCTCGTGGCCGGTTACAAAGGCCACACTGGAGCTATGGTCTCGATGGGTGACAGGAATACCGGCATAGGCTGGGGCCGCCACCCCCGCCGTAACCCCTGGCACCACCTCTACAGTTATTCCTGCCTGCCTTAAATCCGCCATTTCCTCGCCACCCCGTCCAAAGATAAAGGGATCTCCCCCTTAAGACGCACCACCAGGCCATGCTTTTTAGCCTTGGCGATGATCAAGCGAGTAATATCGGCCTGATCCATAGAATGGCGACCCCGTCGTTTACCAGCGTTGATCACCTCGGCTTGGGGATTAACCATAGCCAGGATGGGGGGACTGACCAGGGCGTCGTGGATCACCACCTCAGCGACTTCCAGCAGCGACTTACCTTTGAGGGTAAGTAACCCTGGATCCCCAGGCCCAGCCCCCACCAGGTAGACTGTACCTGGGAGAACCGGGGTATGGGAGGGGGATAGGATAGCTGCCATAGTAAGGATTAGGGTTCAGCAACGGAATTAAGGCCGACAATATCTTCGTAGGCCGCCGCTATAATACAACTGGCTAGGGGAGCACCGACTAAAATACCTACGCCCAACGCCATAAGACTTACCAAAATCAGTAAAAACAGTAGCAGACCCAAACCAAAAAAGGAAAACCACTTCTTGGTGATAATTCGGCGGCTAGTTTCCATAGCGGACCAGAAATCCAGGTGTTTATCAATTACCAATGGCTGGGCAAATACATAGGCAACTGCCAGATAAATACCCGGTATAACCAATAAAATCAACCCTAGACAAATCAGCAGACTCGATACTAAAGATGTCAGAAGTACTGGCAAAAATTTCCGAAAGCCGCCGAAAAAATCTGCAAAGGTTTTGGGTCGGCCACGGGCGATTTGAAAGGCTACGCAAAGGTAACCTACCCCCAGGACTGGGGTAATAATATTGTTAAAAATGACGGCTAAAGTCTCAGGAAAAACCTGACTAACGGCTAAACTAAGACCCAGGTAGATTAGGGTAAACAGAACAAATTGCCAGCCATAGGCTGTGAAAATTTGCCAACCCCGACTAAAGTACTGACCCATTTTAAACTCGTAGTCTCGATTAACCAAGTCGACATTAAAGCTGGTCATCTATATACTCCTAAAGAACTACAGAACTGGAGAATCGGTCAAACCCAGGATATGGCTCTGCCAAAGGACTAACTACCGGATTAAGAGGTTGTTTGAAAAGGCTTGTCCCAGGTATATTTTGCCGTCAAGAGGCCGCCAAAATACGGCATCTTGCGGTGATCGCCCTACTCAATCGGTATGGTTTGAGACTCTCCTTAACTTTTCGAACAATCACTGATTGGTTAGGGTTAAGCTTAGACTTCGTCCCTTTAGCAGAGTGATGGCTCCATTGAGAGCTCTCCTCGCTTTAGAGTGGTTTGGTTACCCTGGTCAAATCAGCTCTAAGATTAACCAAGGGTTTTATCAAAGTCCTGAATTAATAGAGAAGTTTTAATCTGTTACCGGGCGATCGCTCGCCCCTATCTACGACCAAGTCGCCCGTCATTCACTGCATTACCATGACTATCGGTATTTGGGTACTGGGTAATCAACTCTGGCAGGACCAGGCCGCCCTGGCCAGTTGCAGCCACCATCGCCAGACTACTCCCGTGCTGTTGATTGAGTCCCATCAACTGGCCAGGGAACGGCGTTACCATAAGCAAAAATTGATACTGGTCTGGTCCGCCATGCGTCACTTCGCCCAAGAACTGGAAGTTGATGGTTGGCCCGTTACCTATACCCTTGCCTCAGAAACAGCCCCAGCTTTAGAGGAGTGGATTCAGAGCCATCAGATCACTGAGCTGCGAATCATGGATCCAGTCGATCATCCTTTTCTGGCCTGGCTACGGGGGTTAAATTTGCCCTGCAAACTCACCCTGCTGGAAAACAATCACTTTCTCTGGTCAGCCCCAACCTTCAGCGCCTGGGCACAGGGTCGTAAAACCTTACTAATGGAAGCTTTTTATCGAGAAGGCCGCCGTCGGTTCAGTGTGTTGATGGAGGGGACCCAGCCAATCGGCGATGAATGGAACTTCGATCGGGATAATCGCAAACCCCCAGGACGTCATCAGCGATCGCCCCAAGTCCAGGAGTTCCAACCCGATGCCCTAACCCAGGCTGTGATCGACCAGGTGGATCGCTTACCCTATCCCACCTTCGGCCAGAGTACCCCCTTTCCCTGGGCTGTCACTCGTTTACAGGCCCAAACCGCCCTAGAGAACTTCATTACTACCCGCTTGGAAAGCTTTGGTCCCTACCAAGACGCTATGGTTACAGGTCAGGATAGCCTATGGCACGCTCTGATCTCTCCCTATCTGAACCTGGGTCTGCTCCATCCCTGGGAGGTGATCGAGCGGGTGGAAACCGCTTACCACCAGGCTAACCTACCTCTCAATAGCGTTGAAGGCTTTATTCGTCAGGTGCTGGGCTGGCGAGAATACATGCGGGGCGTCTATAGCTACGGGGCCAGCGACTACGGTCAGCAAAACTGGTTTAACCATCACCATCCCCTACCGGATTTTTTTTGGACTGGCCAGGTGGAAATGCACTGTTTACAGCAGGTGATTAGCCAGATTGATCGTACCGGTTACGCCCACCATATCCAGCGGTTGATGATTCTCAGTAACTTTGCCCTAATTGCTGGGTTTGATCCCCAGGCCGTGGAGCAGTGGTTTCATGCTGTATTTATTGACGCCTATGACTGGGTCATGCAGCCCAATGTAATTGGTATGGGCTTATTTGCTGATGGTGGATGGTTGGCCTCTAAGCCCTACGCGGCATCGGCCAATTACATTAATCGCATGAGTGATTATTGTCGGCACTGTGCCTTTAATCCCAAGACTCGCACCGGTGATGATGCCTGCCCCTTTAATTTCTTTTACTGGGACTTTCTCCAACGCCATCGCGACAAGCTCAAATCCCAGGGAAGAATGGGTTTGGTACTGAAAAACCTGGACCGCATTGATCCTGTAGAGCAAGCCGCCATTAAGGATAAAACCCTGGCGTGGTATCAGTTACAGGGAATTAAACCGCCTGACTAAAGGCGATTCTCTGCAGGGGCTTCACCCGGGGCTGGGGAATCGGAGGCATCTGATTAAGGGCTAGATCAATTACGAGTTGAGCCAGATCAGCAGTGGGTCCCAGGGGAGGCAGTAGGTGTATTCTGACCTGGGGAAATCGCTCTGCCAGGGCCTCTGTTGTTCGAATAATGGCGTCGGTGGTGGTACCCGTAAATAGAAAATAGGGAAAAATAGCTAACTGCTGTACCCCTGATTGTAGTAGCTGAATAATCCGGGTTTCCAGACTGGGCGCATGGCTCCAATAGGCGGCTGTACCCCCCAGGGATTTAGCCAAGGTCTCAATGGCCGCGTTACTTGCTCTTCGCCGACTACCATGGGCCAGCAGTATCCAACTGTGGCTGGAGGTAGTCTCCAGTCGGCGGTGGAGTAAGGTTTGCAGGCCAGGATGGACCCCTAGATGGGGAGTCAAATTTAAGGCTAAGGCCGGTAGCTCCCGCTGGGCCATGCAGAGGGCAGCGGGAATGTCTTCCATAACGTGGGTACCCTGTCCTAGAAATAAAGGTATCACCAGGAGAGTTTCAACCCCCATAGCCTGGGCCCGCCGACCAAAGTGAACAATTTGTTCATGGAGGGGAAAAGTACTGGCGTCCAGGCTGGCGATACCCACCAGAGAACCAGGCGCAAGGCGAGGGAGCCGGCTTTGGGAGGGTTCAGGTTCAAAGGCTGGGGTGGGCCTGGCATCTTGAGACAGGGCCGCCCCGGAGGCTGGGCAGAAAGGGGCGATTTGCGATCGCACAAATTGGCTCAAGCGCTCCATTGCCTGAGCCGGTCGAGGGTCCCGACTGCCATGGAAAACCAGAAGATAGGCAATAGAAGGCCTTGCCGTAGTAGACACGCTCAACTCCCTTTTATAGCTATAGTCACAAATAACAAAACCGCCAGAGCCGATTTTTAAGGCTACATTATAGGCAGTCTGGTCCCATTAACTTGGTATAGCACCCAGCATTTGTGGGAATTCTTCCTCTTCTTCTATCATGATTAACCTTTCTCGTTACGGGGCTGGTTAGACCTCCCCACCCACCAGCTCTAACCCAGCATTCCATTCCGGGCGCTGAACTTTAGCCCCTAATCATTAGACCCTAATAAATAGGCTCCCGAGTTGATCCTAATTGGTCGATGATTGCCCAGGCAATGGGCCTACCTTTGGTTGATTATCACCAGGGTAGAAAAGCAAGGACAGGCGGTTGCAATTGCCATGAATGCTGAAAATTCCTGACAGTAATAAGAATAAATGCTCAGAAAGTTTTTAATTCGAAGTGTTAGGATTTGCTTGGTGAAAATCCTGAGAGTGCTTGCTGTGATCCGTTCTGCCACCTTGCCGCTACTGACTCCCCTGTTACCTTCCTTAGGTGACAACAACCGTCTAAAGCTCTTTTCCGGTTCCGCCAATGTGGAACTTTCCAGAGAAGTAGCCCGTTATCTTGGCATCGATCTAGGTCCAATGGTACGGAAGCGATTTGCCGATGGGGAAATTTATATTCAGGTTCAGGAGTCGATTCGGGGCTGCGATGTCTACCTGATTCAGCCCACCTGCTATCCGGTGAATGACAACCTGATGGAACTGTTGATTATGATCGACGCTTGCCGTCGGGCCTCGGCTCGTCAGATTACCGCCGTGATTCCCTACTATGGCTATGCCCGGGCCGATCGCAAAACCGCTGGTCGCGAGTCGATCACAGCTAAGTTGGTCGCTAACCAGATTACAACCGCCGGTGCTAGTCGGGTACTAGCTATCGATCTGCACTCAGCTCAAATTCAGGGCTATTTTGATATTCCCTGTGACCATGTTTATGGTAGTCCCGTATTAACTGACTATATTGCCAGTAAAAATCTGTCAGACCTGGTGGTGGTTTCCCCAGATGTGGGCGGGGTAGCCCGGGCCCGGGCCTTTGCTAAAAAACTCAACGACGCTCCTCTGGCTATCATTGACAAGCGTCGCCAAGCCCATAATGTAGCTGAAGTAATGAATGTGGTGGGGGATGTGCGGGGTAAAAACGCTGTCCTGGTCGATGATTTAATTGATACCGCCGGTACCATCTGCGAAGGAGCGCGACTGCTGAAACAGCAGGGGGCTCGCCAGGTTTATGCCTGCGCGACCCATCCAGTATTCTCCACCCCAGCCATTGAGCGCTTATCCAGCGGTCTATTTGAAGAGGTGATTGTAACCAACACCATTCCCATGACCCCCAGTCGTGAATTCAAGCAGCTCACGGTATTATCTATGGCTAACCTATTGGGTGAAGCGATCTGGCGTATTCACGAAGAAAGCTCTGTCAGTAGCATGTTTCGCTAGGCTATAGAGTCGAGAAAATAGAGTCCCTGGCCGTGGTGGCTTAGACACCATGGCCCTCAGTCACCATGTCAAAGAGCAAAAACTCTGACTCAGGAGCCAAGCCAATCAGGGTCAGGAGTTTCTCCTCAGAGATGGCGGCCCCGTCTCCCGCAATAAGGTTCTGACTATTCAACGTAAGGGCTCCCTGAGCCACCTGAATCCAGACCACATGGCCTGAAGCCAGGGGATAATCAACTTGATCACCAGCTTTTAAGATGGTGGCGTAAAGATCCACCTGTTGATGAATAGTGACCGATCCCTGGCGACCGTCGCTGGATCCTACCAGTCGTAACTGTCCCTGTTTCTGCTCTGGAGCCACGTAAATTTGCTCGTAACCTGGTTGAATGCCTTGACTGGCCGGTAGTAACCAAATTTGTAGCAGGTGCACGGGCTCGCGATTAGAGGCATTAAACTCACTGTGGAAAATGCCCGTTCCGGCAGACATACGTTGGATATCCCCAGGCCGAATCACCGATCCATTCCCCAGGCTATCCCTATGCTCCAGCGCCCCTTGAAGCACATAGGTAAGGATTTCCATATCCTGGTGACCGTGGGTAGGGAAGCCGCCGCCAGGGCTGATTATATCCTCGTTGATGACCCGCAGGGAGGCAAACCCCATGTGGTTGGGATCGTAGTAGTTGCTAAAGGAAAAGCTATGGCGGCTATCTAACCAGCCACGATTGGCGCCCCCCCGTTCTGCCCCTGGCCGTAAGGTAATCATCCCTAACCTCCTGGACTCTATTCGTCCTTAAGATGCTACTTTCAGCATAACTTCCAACTTTCATTCTGCCCCTTACCCATGGCCAAAATCCCCAGTCTGAGGCCAGAAAACGAGGGTTTTAGGAGAATGGCCTCAACCAGGGCTGAATTCCGTGTTTAATAGTAGTCAGTTTGCCGTTGCCCTGTCAGTACTAGCCATGAAATTTGGTGTAATTGTTTTCCCGGGTGCTAACTGCGATCGCGATGTGGCCTACCTGACCCGCGATCTACTGCATCAACCCACCCGCATGGTCTGGCATGAAGATGGAGACCTCAGCGACCTGGATGTGGTGGTGGTGCCAGGGGGGTTTAGTTACGGTGATTACCTGCGCTGCGGGGCGATCGCCCGTTTTTCTCCGGCCCTACAAGCCACTATCCGCCATGCCCAACAGGGCAAACTGGTAATTGGTATTTGTAATGGCTTTCAAATTCTAACGGAAGCGGGACTACTACCAGGAGCCCTGGTACGTAACCAGGGTATGCGGTTTATCTGCGACCAAGTCAGGCTGCGGGTAGAACGGACCGATCTGCCCTGGACTCAGGCCTACAGCCCTCACCAGATGATTACCTTACCGATTGCCCACGGAGAAGGTTGCTACTACGCCGATGCCTCTACCCTGGCAGAGTTAGAAACCCATGGTCAGGTCGTACTGCGCTATTGTAATGCTACAGGGCAACCAGACCAGATCTCTAATCCCAACGGCTCGCTGCACAATATCGCTGGTATTTGCAACCGCCCCGGCAACGTGCTGGGACTCATGCCTCACCCCGAGAGGGCCGCTGATGCTCTGCTGGGTGGACTGGATGGTCTACCTATGATTGCCGGTTTGATCCATTAGTTCTAGAAGCGATATCGTGGCTACCCTACTGCGCCCCCTGAGCTACCGCTACCAGTGGTTATACGACACTATTTCCCGTACCGCCGCCCTCACCGTTGGTGGTGAACATCGGTTTCGAACCCTGGCCCTGGAGGGATTAACCATTTCCCGCACCACGGCGATACTGGATCTCTGCTGCGGTAGCGGCCAAACCACTCGCTTTCTAAAACACTACAGCGACCATGTTACCGGTCTGGATGCTTCTCCGCGATCGCTTCAGAGGGCCAGAGCTAATGTGCCTGAAGCAACTTTTATAGAAGGTTGGGCCGAGGCCATGCCCCTGCCCGATAGGTGCTTCGATGTAGTGCATAGTAGTGCTGCTATCCATGAAATGGAAACCGACCAGCGGCAAAAGATTTTTATGGAGGTCTGGCGAGTTCTAAAGCCAGGGGGAGTATTTACCCTGGTTGATTTTCATCAACCCCATAATCCTCTCTTCTGGCCTGGATTGGCTGTCTTTCTATGGCTGTTCGAAACCCACACCGCCTGGCAAATGTTACGGGCAGTTCTGACGGCAGAACTGGCGGCCCTGGACTTCCAAGCCATACAATGCCACTACTATGGGGGCGGTAGTTTGCAGGTCATCCAGGCTTACAAGGCAATAGAGGTCTAACTAGTAGAACTCTCTGATTCAGGTTTAGAAGAATCCGCCTTAGGGTCTATTTTTGCGATCGCAGCCTCGACAGTGGCCTGAAGTGACAAAAACGTCTCCAGACGCACCAGCTTAACGGTTTGGGTAACCCGAGCGTTAGCGACCACCTGCAAGGTTTTATCGTGATTGGCGGCCTTCTTAACCAGCTGCACCAGGGCTCCTAAGCCAGAGCTATCAACGAAATCTATGGCAGATAAATCGAGAATAATGTGGGGCGGACCGCTTTCCACATAACTGGCCATCACCTTAGTGAAATTAGCCACTGAGAAGGCGTCCAGCAAACCATTGAGGCGAAATAATTGATAATTACCCTGTACATCCCGTGTGCCTCGTAAACTTACGGTGAGGGATAGAGCTTCAGCGATAGCAAACCTCCCAAGTGCTCCAGTTCGACTGTTAAATATAGGTCACGATAGATATGTCTGCAAGGGGTAAATTACCCTATCTTGCTAGGCGGTCGCCGATTGAAGGCGATAGTCTTGCATGGTTTCGACAAACTTAAGGAATAGATAATCGGCATCGTGGGGGCCAGGACTGGCTTCAGGGTGATACTGGACAGAAAATACAGGCAGTGTTCTGTGGGCCAGACCAGCCACAGTTTGATCGTTTAAGTTGAAATGGGTAATGGCTACTCGATCCGCCGGAATGGAGTCAACATCCAGGGCAAAACCATGGTTCTGGCTAGTGATTTCTACTTGCCGTTGCAAGCCACAAGGCTGGTTCAGACCCCGATGACCAAATTTGAGCTTAAAGGTGGAGGCCCCCAGGGATAAGCCTAGAATTTGATGTCCCATGCAAATCCCAAAGGTAGGCCGTTCATAGTTGAGTAAAGCCTGGACCAGGGAGGGAGCGTAGGTGACGGCAGCAGGATCCCCTGGCCCATTGGAGAGGAAAATACCATCGGGGTTGTAGCTCATGATTAATTCAGGGGAACTACGAGCTGGCACCACAATGATTCGACAACCATAGCTGGCCAGCCGCCGGAGAATATTGCGTTTAACCCCAAAGTCAACAGCTACCACCGTCAGGGGCTTTTCCCTGGGTGGAACGGAAGGGCTACTATACTCCCAGGCGGGAGAAGTGGTTTCGGTCCATTCGTAGACCTCTGGGGTCGTAACCTGGTCAACCAAATTAAGACCAGCCATAGATGGAGCATCCTGCAACTGGCGTAGTAGTTCGCTGGGGTCTAATACCTGGGTCGAAACAGCCCCATTCATGGCTCCCGCAGTGCGTATACGGCGGGTTAGGGCGCGGGTGTCAATACCAAAAATACCCGGAATCTTATAGGTTTTGAGGTAATTAGGTAGGGACTGGGTAGACCGCCAGTTGCTGGGGATGGAGCAAATGTTACGGGCGATCGCCGCCTTAATATGGGGACGGCTGGACTCTTCGTCCTCAGGGTTAACGCCGGTGTTACCCAGCTCAGGATAGGTAAAGGCAACCAACTGGCCAGCATAGCTGGGATCGGTCATGACTTCTTGATAACCGGTCATACCAGTATTGAAGACCACCTCTCCCATCACCGTACCGGGAGCGCCAAAGGACCAACCAGGGAAAACAGAGCCATCGGCTAACACCAGCAAGGCAGGCGGGGCGTCGGGAAGAACCATGACCGTAAAGGCTTGATTGTGAAAGGACAGGAGAGAGGGCAAGCATCCTAAAATTAAGGACTCAATTGAGGATAATCGGTTTAGATCATCAGTCTTTTCAAAAGTTATAGCAGTAAAATTCTGGGGTTGTCCCTTTAAACTCAACCTAAATTAAGATTATCTTTGAACTTTGCAAACAACTTCCCAGGCCTTGAATTCTCCCTTCGCCTTTGACTGTCAGGCGCGCTGCCGCCATACCCAGGCCAGGGCGGGTATTTTCCATACGCCCCACGGACCAGTCCAAACCCCTCGCTTTATGCCAGTCGGCACCCTGGCTAATGTTAAAACCGTTACTCCCGACCAACTGGCAACTACTGGTGCCCAAATGGTCCTGGCTAATACCTACCACCTACACCTGCAACCAGGGGAAGAAATTGTGGCTGAGGCCGGGGGGCTACACCGCTTTATGGGTTGGCAAGGGCCCATGCTGACCGACTCAGGCGGGTTCCAGGTGTTTAGCCTGAGTCAAATTCGGACCATTACGGAGGCGGGGGTGGTCTTTAAATCACCCCGGGATGGTCATTTAATTACCCTCCAACCAGAAACTTCCATCCAGATTCAAAATGCCCTGGGGGCTGATGTCATTATGGCCTTTGACGAATGCCCTCCCTATCCCTCCAGTCAGGAGGCTATGCAGGCTTCTACCGATCGCACCTGGCGCTGGCTGTTACGCTGTGTAGCTGCCCACCAGCGACAGGATCAGGCTCTGTTTGGCATTGTCCAGGGGGGTGTTTACCCTGAAATCCGTCAACAAGCCGCCCTGCAACTGGCTCAACTAGACCTGCCAGGCTACGCCATTGGGGGAGTCAGTGTGGGAGAACCACCCGAGTTAATCGAGACCATCGTTAAGGCTACGGCCCCCTACCTGCCCGATCACAAACCCCGCTATTTAATGGGGGTAGGCACCTATCGGGAAATGACCCAGGCGATCGCCGCCGGTGTGGACCTATTTGACTGTGTGATTCCCACTCGCCTGGCTCGCCATGGTGCCGCCCTGGTCGGGGGAGAGCGATGGAATCTAAAGAATAGCCGGTTTCGCCGGGATCACAGTCCCCTGGATGAAAGCTGCCCCTGCTATACCTGTCAGCACTTTACCCGAGCCTATCTCTGTCATTTGCTCCACAGTAAGGAAATGCTGGCCTTTACCTTAATTTCTATCCATAATATTACTGAGCTGGTGGGTTTTACCCAACGGATTCGAGCGGCCATTCTGGGCGATCGCTTTACCGAAGAGTTTGCCGTCTGGCTCACCCCCCAATCTGCCTAGATGATGGCTATCGCCTTCGCTCCCAGCCCCACTGACGCCATTGGATCAGCGACATAGAGACGAT
Source organism: Nodosilinea sp. LVE1205-7 (assembly GCA_041879365.1). Taxonomy (GTDB): domain Bacteria; phylum Cyanobacteriota; class Cyanobacteriia; order Phormidesmidales; family Phormidesmidaceae; genus Nodosilinea. Next base: position 2,300,194 of record CP089923.1, read on the forward strand.
CTCTGCACCAGCTACATAAACTGTCATTCTCCCCCTTGAGAGTTGATTCACCAATCGGCTAGCCTAACCCTATTACCCTTAGTTTAAGCCTGTAGGGAGTCAGGAGCCTGAACTTTAGCTGAACTCCCCCAGCGCTGAATTTAATTTTAATGACTAACCCTCCTAATGCGGCTGCCTACTCCCGTTGTTCTCCCCTGCTGACTCCCCTGGCCTACTTTCTGGGTCGCCGCCTGGTCATACCCTGGTACTTTGCATCGGTGCAGATTTCCGGGCAACACCATTTACCCCAGACGGGGCCAACCATCATTGCTCCTACCCATCGAGCTCGCTGGGATTCTATTTTGGTGCCCCTGGCGGTCGGGCGGCCTGCCACTGGCCGAGACCTGCGCTTTATGGTGACGGCAGACGAGGTAGCTGGAGTACAGGGATGGTTGATTCGACGGCTGGGGGATTCGCCGTAAATATTCGCCGACCCAGCATTGCCAGCCTGCGCCATGGGATTGACCTACTAGTGGCTGGAGAAATGCTGGTGATTTATCCCGAAGGAGGAATTTACCGGGAAGACCAGGTGCAACCCTTAAAACCAGGTCTGGCCCGCCTGGCTATCCAGGCAGAGGCCACCGTTGCCAACTTAGGGATTCAGGTGCTGCCCGTTGATCTTTACTACGAAGAGACCTATCCCTCCTGGCGTTCTTCTATGCAGGTGAATATTGGCGAAGCGATCGCGGTGCAGGAGTACCTTAAGGGCAATGATTCACCAGAGGCTCTCAAGTCCAGCGCTCAGGCTCTAACCCAGGCTCTACAAACTCGTCTAAATCGTATGATTAATCACCGCAAAGCAAGTATAGCGACCTCTTCATCATCCCACTCCTGACCTAAAACCCTCCTTTACTTTCGACCGGTTGATTGCAAGATTTAAATAATTCTCTATCCGGCGGTATTAACTATTCTCTCACTGTCTCAACAACAAAATTAAGGCAGAGTATATTAGGAATGGAGCTAAACAAGCTCCCCTGGCAGATTAGGCAGCCGATTCCCACACACAAAAAGGAGTGAACTTGCTGTTAGATTTTTATCTGTCTCGTTTATTTAAAAACACCCAAGCCTGTTTGTCCATACTTCCTAGGATTGGCTAAGGGGAGGATCAAAAATCTTGGTGGATAGCTGGCGGAGTTCAGGATCTAACCAGTGATTTACCTCCATAGAGGCTCACTTTGAAAGGGGGAGTTCCTGGCTAGAGGGCCTGGGTGTTGTTATGTTAAATTACTATTTCCCAGGGCTGCTGGTTATGCCTGATTGATTTCCTGACCACCCTGCCCTGATGGGTTAAGCATCATCCCTGTTATAACCTGGCCATCCCTTCACTTTCCTATGGTTGTTTCTCCCCCTTCTTCTACTCCAGGCCTTTCTCTGGCGGCGGCGGCCCAGGCTGCCCGACGGCAGGCTCAAACCCTGGCAACAGCTACGACTACTCTGAAAAATCAAGCCCTGGAGGCGATTGCCCTGGCTCTAGAAAATCAGCAGGAGCAGGTTCTGGCCGCTAATCAAACTGACTGCCAGGCCGCCGCAGACAGTGGGCTGGCTAAACCCCTCTACGATCGCCTGAAGCTAAATCAGGTAAAGCTCAAGGGGGCGATCGCCGGTGTACGAGATGTGGCGGGCCTGCCCGACCCGGTGGGTACGGTGCAACTACATCGGCAGTTGGATGACGGCCTGATTTTGAGCCGGGTTACCTGCCCCCTGGGGGTCCTGGGGGTGATTTTTGAGTCGCGCCCCGATGCGGTTGTACAAATTGCAGCCCTGGCGATCAAATCCGGTAATGGGGTCATCCTTAAGGGCGGTAGGGAAGCCGTAAACTCCTGTCGGGCCCTGGTAGCGGCTATCCATGAGGGACTGACTGCTGTCGGTTTAGATCCAGCCCTGGTGCAGTTGTTAACCACCCGGGAAGAGACCCAGGCTTTACTGGAGTTAGATCGATATATCGATTTGATTATTCCCAGGGGCTCGAATACCTTTGTGCAGTTTGTCCAAGCCCATACCCGGATTCCTGTTTTAGGCCATGCCGATGGCATCTGTCACCTCTACGTTGATGCGGCAGCCGATGTGAGCAAGGCGATCGCCATTGCCGTTGATGCAAAGGCCGGTTATCCCTCTGCCTGCAACGCTATTGAAACCCTGCTGATCCACCAGGCTATTGCCCCCACCGCTCTGCCCGCCCTGGTAACGGCGTTACAGCAGGTTGGCGTAGAAGTCAGGGGGGATAGCCAGGCTCGCCAGATCAGTCCTGATCTGGTGATAGCCACGGAAGCGGACTGGTCCACAGAGTATAGTGACCTGATTCTAGCGGTGAAGGTAGTGGACTCCCTAGCCGCCGCGATCGCCCACATCAATACCTACGGATCCCGTCACACCGATGCGATCGTAACGGAGAACCCCACTATTGCCGCCGAATTTATCAGCCAGGTAGATGCGGCGGGGGTCTACCACAATTGTTCCACTCGTTTTGCCGATGGCTTTCGCTACGGCTTTGGAGCCGAGGTGGGAATTAGCACCCAAAAATGCCCCCCCGAGGTCCTGTGGGCCTGGAGGGGTTAGTCACCTATAAGTACCAGTTAGTGGGAAACGGCCATATAGTGGCTACCTACAGCGGAGCCCAGGCCCGGCCCTTTAACCACCAGGATTTGCTCGGGTGAGAACGGGCAATCTTCAGGTGCCCACCCCTTCTCCCTCCTCTGCCATGGCATCCTACCAACCTGCGGATCAACCCAGTCAGCAGCGGGCTTACCCTCCCTTTAAGGATATTCGCGCTCCCCGGCGGCTAGGCTGGCCCGATCTGTTGAGCTGGCCCACTCAACGCTGCCTGCTGTTAATGTTCAGCGATCTCACCACCCTGGGCCTGGCCTGGCATTTGGCCCTATACCTGAATCAGTTTCTCCCCCATTCCACCGCCGCTGGTGTGGTGGGTCTGGCTAGGGTTCCCCAGTCCCTTCTGGCTGCTGGTGATGGCTACCCTGGCCCTATTTGCCGCTGCCGGGCTCTACGGTACCAGCCAGGCAACTCAAAATTATCTGCAGGCAGGCAAACTAGTTAGCCTGGTCTACCTGGCCTCCCTGGTGGGGATGTATTTTTACGATCCTAAGTTGGACCTGCCGCGATCGCTGTTTTTCTCAGCCTGGTTAACCAGCACGGTGCTAATGGTCCTGGCCCGGCTGACGCTGATTACCCTGATCCTGCGCCCCCTAGAACGACACTACGCCCCTAGCCGTTGTTTCCTGATTGCCCCCGCCCATCGCCTCAAACCCCTGGCCGAGGTCCTGGGGCGGCGGGCCCACCTATCCCTGGTGGGGGCCGCGCTGGTGAGTACGGTCAATTCATTGCCCACCTATCGGGCGATCCTAGCCTCCAGAGCTACCCTGCTACTGGTGGAAGGCATGCCCGCTGCCGATTTAGCCTCCACCCTCTACTGGAAGCTACGACGAGCCGGAATCGCCCTCCAACTTTTACCTAGCAGTCGAGACATGCTCTACTGGCGGGGCCTGCCGGACACCATTGCTGGGATCCCGAGTTTACGCTTGGATGCGCCTCTAATGGGAGGGTGGGATTACCGCCTAAAGCGGACTATTGACTACCTGGCGGCAGGGCTGGGCCTGGTCTTACTGGCTCCTCTACTGCTGGCCATTGCCCTGGCTATTCGGCTAGATTCCTCCGGTCTAGTTTACTTTCAGCAACAACGGGTTGGACTCCAGGGCAAACCCTTTCTGGTCTGGAAGTTTCGCACCATGGTGGCCAATGCCTCTGATCAACAGGCGAATCTGGAACACCGCAACACCAGCGCCGATGGCATTTTATTTAAGGTCAAGGCTGATCCCCGCATCACCCGTGTGGGGACCTGGCTGCGGCGCACCAGTCTCGACGAACTGCCTCAGTTGATTAATGTACTGCGGGGAGAAATGAGCCTGGTCGGCCCCCGCCCCCTGCCCCTGCGAGATGTAGCCCGGTTCCAGACCTGGCATCATATGCGCCATCAGGTACTACCGGGTATTACAGGGCTGTGGCAAATTTCTGGGCGATCGGATATTGACAGCTTTGACGATGTGGTGCGTCTGGATTTGCACTATATTGACCACTGGTCTTTGAATCTGGATCTGGAAATTCTGGCAAGGACCCTGGGCATTTTACTAGGGGGTAAGGGGGCCTATTGATTGGTTGAGGGGCCTGAGAAGCCATCCCTAAACCTATAATGGGCAGGGCAGAGAGTCTATTTTCCGCCGTCCTACCCCCCAAGCCGCCCCATGACCTCTATTATTGCCCAGATCAAAGCCCGCTTTGCCCAAGCCCTGGCCGTTGCCTTCGGGCCAGATTGGGCCGACACCGATCCCCTGCTAACCCCCACCAGTAACCCAAAGTTTGGCGACTACCAGGCCAACCTGGCCATGGGTCTGGCCAAGCCCCTACAGCGCAGCCCCCGGGCCATCGCCACGGAGTTGGTTAACCACTTGCCATTAGCCGATCTGTGCGATCCTCCAGAAATCGCTGGTCCGGGTTTCATCAATCTGCGCCTCAGCAGCGCCTATCTGCAGAGCCAGGTCCAGATTAGACAGGCCGATCCCGGTTGGGAATTACCCCTGTTACCCAGCCCCAACGGGTGATCGTTGATTTTTCCAGTCCCAATATTGCCAAAGAAATGCATGTAGGCCATCTGCGGTCCACCATTATTGGCGACTGCCTGGCCCGAGTGCAAGAATTTCTGGGCCATACTGTCCTGCGCCTTAACCATGTAGGCGACTGGGGAACCCAATTTGGCATGCTGATTACCCACCTGGGGGAAACCTGTCCCCAAGCCCTGGAGGCCAATTCTGGGTTTGCCATCGGTGATCTAGTCAATTTCTATAAACAGGCTAAGCAACGCTTTGACCAGGATAGTGACTTCAAGCAGCGATCGCGCCAGGCGGTGGTGGATTTACAAAAAGGAGATGTCAACGCGACTCGAGCCTGGCAAATTCTCTGCGATCAATCTCGCCAGGAATTTGAGCAAATCTACCAGCGCCTGGATATTACCATTCAGGAGCGGGGTGAGTCTTTTTATAATGACTATCTGGCTACGGTAGTTAGGGATTTAGCCGCCCAGGGGTTATTGGTGGAAAATGACGGCGCCCAGGTGGTCTTCACCCAGGGCTTTACCAACAAAGAAGGTCTGCCCCTGCCCCTCATTATTCAAAAATCCGATGGCGGCTATAACTACGCCACCACCGATCTGGCGGCCCTGCGCTACCGGATTAGCCAGGATCAGGGCGATCTCCTGCTCTACGTAGTGGATGCCGGTCAGAGCACCCACTTTGCCCAGGTGTTTCAAGTAGCCAATAGGGCGGGTTGGATTCCCCCTGGTGTGACCCTGACCCATGTGCCCTTTGGGGTAGTTCAGGGGGAAGATGGTAAAAAGTTTAAACCCGATCAGGGGAAACGGTACGACTGAAGGATTTACTCGACGAAGCCGTAACCCGCGCTCGGGCAGACCTGGAACATCGGTTGGAACTGGAAGGGCGTCAAGAGTCCAAGGAGTTTATAGAGGCCACAGCGGAGACCGTTGGCCTAGGTGCCGTTAAGTATGCGGATCTGAGCCAGAACCGCACCAGCAACTACCTATTTAGCTTTGACAAAATGCTGGCCCTACAGGGCAACACCGCCCCCTATATGCTCTATGCCTATGTCCGCATCCAGGGAATCAGTCGCAAAGGTAACATTGACTTTGACCATTTACCTCCTACGGCCACCGTTCAGCTAGAGGAAGAAGCCGAATTCACCCTGGCCCGCCACCTGTTGCAGTTAGAGCAGGTGCTAGAGGAGGTGGCCAAGGACCTATATCCCAACCAGCTTTGTCTCTACTTATTTGAACTGAGTCAAAAATTTAATCAGTTCTATGATCGCTGTGTGGTGCTCCAGGCCGCCGAACCTCAACGGACATCACGATTGATGCTTGCCCACCTCACCGCCAGAACCCTCAAACTAGGGCTGAATCTACTGGGAATAGCGGTACTGGAACGCATGTAAACCCCTAGCAAAGATGCCCATGCCAGCGGCCCTGAGGTTTCAGCGGTTTTCCTGAGCCAATTCCCTCCAGAAACCTCTATAGTGACTATACTGAGTAAAAACGGAAATCTATAGAAGGTGAGGGGAAAATTACCCTTTTTCAGTGACTTTAGGGGTCCTTCCCTGGTTTTGCCCCTATTCAACCTGAAGAATTATTTTTTTAATGATGGTTATGAGAGCTCATTCTTCCCAGCGGTTCAAAGACCATAGCCTTAATCTTTTACACCACTATCAAAACCATCCCCATCTGGACCTCAGAAACCAGTTAGTTCATCTCCATATTGGTCTGGTGCGACAGGAAGCCTATCGCTGGCTAGATCGTTGCCAGGAAAGCTTTGAGGAACTGGTACAAATCGGTAGCCTGGGGCTGATTCGGGCGATCGAGCGGTTTGATCCAGGCCGGGGACATGCCTTTAGTTCCTTTGCCGTTCCCTATATTCGTGGAGAAATCCAGCATTATCTTCGAGACAGAAGCACCTCCATGCGTATTCCCCGCCGCTGGCAAGCCCTCCAATCTCGCTCCAGCAGGGTGATTCAGCAGTTGCAGCAGGAGCTAGGCCGTTACCCCAGGGAAGGGGAGATCGCCGCTTCTCTGGGGGTTTCTCTGGCGGAATGGCAAGAAGTCAGGTTTGCCCACCATAACTGCAACCCCCTGAGTTTAGATATTTCCCTCCAAGACGAAGAAGCCAATTCTACTCGCCTGGTGGAATTAATTCCCGATCCCCGCTATAAAAGCTTCCAACTGGCCCAGGAAGATCAGATCCGTTTACAACAGGCTCTTTATCAACTAGAACAACGTACTCGTCAGATCCTTGAGTTTGTCTTTCTTTATGACTTAACTCAAAAGGAAACCGCAGAAAAAATGGGTATTAGCGTTATTACCGTATCCCGTCGCGTCAAGCAAGGATTACAGCATCTCAAATCGCTGATGCTGAGTTCGCGCGACCATATCGACTGAACCTGAGTCCATCAACTAACCCGCTCTTTTGAGCCAATTATAAGAAACCCTGGCCAGGAAGCCCAGCGTGAGTGACAAGCCATACATCTCTACCACTGCTGACTACGGTTATAGCGTTTAAATAGGATTCAATTTTTGAGAATTAAGCTATTGTTAGGGCATAATTTTAGGGCGATTTAGGGAAGCTATCTGAATGGGGTCTAGCATTTTTTTACTTCTGTTTTTGCTGGGGGTCTTACTGGCTATCCTGGGAGGAATTCTTGGTGTAGTCGATGCCTTCAATGTCAGCCCTGGTTGGGGTTTGCTAGCCCTTTTTGTTCCCTTTGCGCTACTGTTTTTTTGCATTAAATTCTGGGATAGGCGGCGCTGGGCTCGTAACAGTCTAATGCTGGGATTGCTGGGATTATTATCAATGGTCATAAGTTTACCCTTCCTCCAGGAGTTAACTACGCCCCTGATACAGACTTGGCTGGGCAGTGGGCCTACTCTTACCACCGAACCCCCGGGCTCTTCAGCTCCAGTCCCTATGCCTGTGGCTGAGTCCCAAAACCAGGTCTTTGCTAAACCCTTTGTACCAGCAGCACCAGGATTTTCGGCGATCGCCCGGGCGAATTTAATTCAGTCTACCGATCCCGATGCCCGCCGTCGCCAGGTAAGTAGCAACCGTCTTGATCCCTATGCGACGGTGCCAATTCCGCCCCCACCCAAGGCCAGTCAAACCCCTGGAGAGCCAGCCGCAACACCCAAACCTGCGACCTCGGTTGTTCCGGTTCAGCCCTCTCCCCCTGTAACTCCCGCCACCGGTTCTGGCTCAGCAGGAACATCACCTCTACCTGAGCCAATTCTACTGGCGGAAAAATTCAAGGTTACAGGAGTGATTAACCTGGGGGGAATAACTACGCCATTGTTCAATCTAGCGACTCCGCTACCCCCAGCTATGTCAAAGTGGGACAGCGGTTGGCCAACGGACAGGTTTTGGTGAAGCGAGTCGAAATCTATGGCGGTTCTCCCCTGGTTATTTTTGAAGAAAAGGGTAAGGAAATTTCTCGGCCGGTGGGTTAGTTACCAGCCACCTTGCCACTCCTAACTCCAGTCTATCTCCGCAGCCATGGCAGAATAGAAGTGGTGATTTGGTGTGAGGTAATTGGCTATGCCGCTACAAACAGTGATTTTCCAGGTCCTCTGGGGTTTAGCCTCCGTAGTTTTGGCAGAACTGGTCAGGGATTTTTACCACGTTCTGGGCCATTACTGGCATCCTTTAATTAAGCTTCACAACTGGCATCATCGCGTTTATAAAAAAGACTTTACCCCGGTGAGCTCGACCCTTTACCGTCAGGCCCAACTCTACAACGATTTGCCTGAAGCCCTGGTAATGTTGGCGGTGATTGCTATGCTGGCGGTTCTGGCTGGGACTTGGGGCTTTTGGATAGGAGTCATCTATAGTGCCGGATTTGTAATTACTGCGATCGCCCGTTCCCGGGGCTGGTTAATGGCTACGGATTTAACCCATGAGCCAGGGGAACTCACCACCCTGCCTTCTAACTGGTGGGTCAATCGTACCTATCACTGGCGTCATCACTTTGACGACCCCAATGCCTATTTTGCCGGGTCCTTTACCCTGGCTGATAAGATTATGGGCACAGCGGTTTCCCTAAAGGGAAAGACCATCGCCGTCACCGGGGCATCGGGCAGTTTGGGGCGAGCCTTAATTCAAGAACTCTTGCAGCAAAGAGCTAAGCCCATCGCCTTGACCACTTCCCCTGAGGCCGAGTTTCCTCAAGGGGTAGCAACTTATTACTGGCAACCTGGTTTAGAAGCAGAACTGGAAGACCTTCTCCAACGAGTCGATATTTTAGTCCTTAACCATGGTGTTAACGTCCACGATAAACGCACTCCAGCCGCCATTGAAACCTCGCTGCAGGTAAATACCCTATCTGGCTGGCGATTGATGGAGATGTTCTTTGCCACTGTGCGCACCTCTCCCCAGAGAGCCATGAAGGAAGTTTGGGTGAATACCTCAGAAGCCGAAGTCAACCCAGCTTTTAGCCCACTGTACGAAATTTCTAAACGCCTAATGGGCGATTTGGTTACCCTGCGTCGTCTGGACGCCACCTGTGTAGTGCGGAAGTTGGTTTTAGGGCCCTTCAGAAGCGGACTTAACCCCATTGGGGTGATGTCAGCAGAAACCGTCGCCTGGGCAGTTGTTGCCCTGGCAAAGCGGAATATTCGTAATATCGTCGTTACCATTAATCCCCTCACCTATATTTTCTTTCCCCTCAAGGAACTGAGCCATTGGCTTTATTTCAGGCTGTTTTCCCAGCCATCCTGAGCCCTGAGCCCAAGGTCTAGCGGCGATTTCCTGGAGATTAGTTCATCCCCTGGGCTAGCTAGAGGTTAAAGGCAGATATTATCGCCCTGGCCACCTTTGGCGGCTAACCCCACTCCCACCCTGGCCGCCATCAGCCGCCTGGAATTTTTATTCGGGAAGAGAGAATATAATTTAATTCTTAAATTGTCCCAGTCAACCGCCCTTCATCAAGGAAAAATATGAAACATTGCTTATAATTTGTATAAGAATTTTAGGATTTTGCTGTTCCTGGTTCATTCTTGATGTTAATCTACAGTTGCATCTATGTATTGATGTAAAGTTGATGGCTTCACAGGGTTCGGCAATTGGGTTCGGGACGGTTATAACTGGCAAATTAATACTCCTTTAAAATGATGCCTCGTATACTCGTCATCGATGATGATCCGGCGATCGCAGAGCTAGTTTCTGTCAATCTCGAAATGGCTGGCTATGATGTTAATCAAGCTGGTGATGGGGTTAAGGGACAAGCCCTAGCGGTGCAGCTTGTGCCCGATCTGATTATGTTGGACTTAATGCTTCCCAAGGTAGACGGGTTGACCGTTTGTCAACGTCTGCGGCGAGATCGGCGCACGGCTGACATTCCCGTACTGATGTTGACGGCCCTGAGTCAAACTCAGGACAAGGTAGACGGTTTCAACGCTGGAGCCGACGATTATTTAACCAAACCCTTCGAACTGGATGAAATGCTGGCTCGGGTAAGGGCCCTACTACGTCGTACTGACCGCATTCCCCAGGCGGCCAAGCATAGCGAGATCCTAAATTACGGTCCCCTCACCTTAATTCCAGAGCGCTACGAGGCCATTTGGTTCGACCAGACTGTTAAGCTCACCCATTTAGAGTTTGAACTGCTTCACTGCCTGTTGCAGCGCCATGGTCAAACCGTTTCTCCCAGTCAGATTCTACAAGAGGTCTGGGGCTACGAGCCCAACGATGACATCGAAACAATTCGAGTCCACGTTCGCCATTTGCGAACTAAGCTAGAACCCGATCCCCGCCATCCGAGATATATTAAAACCGTCTATGGTGCGGGCTACTGCTTAGAGTTGCCGGCCCTAGTCCAGACCCTGGAAGAGTTTGCTTCCTAGATTGTTGTCCCGAGGATACTGTTCAGGAGTGGTTCTATCTATACCCGTCCCCTGGCCCGACTGATTGAAGAGTTCCAACGGCTCCCTGGAGTAGGACCCAAGTCTGCTCAGCGGTTAGCCCTCCATATTCTTAAACGGCCCCAAACCGAAGTTGAAGCGCTAGCTCAGGCTCTCTTAGAAGCGAAAAGCCAGGTGGGTCATTGTTCTGTTTGTTTTCACCTATCGGCTGAGTCCGTCTGTGACATTTGTCGTTCCACCAGCCGAGATCACCATATTCTATGCGTGGTTGCCGACTCCCGCGAACGTTATTGCTATTGAAAAAACTCGGGAATATAAGGGTAAATACCATGTCCTGGGAGGATTAATTTCCCCGATGGATGGTATTGGACCAGAGCAACTCAGCATTAGTGCTCTGGTCCATCGGGTCAGTAAGGAGGCGATCGCAGAGGTGATTATGGCCATTAGCCCCAGTATTGAAGGAGATACCACCACCCTTTATGTTGGACAGTTACTTAAGCCCTTTACCCGAGTTACCCGCATTGCCTTTGGTTTACCCATGGGTGGTGACCTAGAATACGCTGATGAAATCACTCTGGCTCGAGCCTTGGAAGGTCGACGAGAATTGGAATAGGTGGGCTTTGCCGGGACTGGGCAATAAGTGGTAAATGGTGGTTTCTTTGTTGCCCTCCACTCCAGTAAAGACGCCCTGACTCCTCTTAACTCGGTGCCCTAGAGGATGAAAATCAGAATGATTGAGAATAATGCGTATGGAGCGTTCCCGTCTAGTGATAATCTGAAAGGTGGCGCTTTGGAATGTAATAGTGACATAGAAGTCGCCAGACAAGCTGATCATAGGGAATAGGCGAGAGCATGGTCACCACAGCAGAAAAAACAAACGTTGGCTATATTACCCAAATTATCGGTCCAGTTGTGGACGTTAAATTCGCTAGTGGCGAAATGCCCAGAATTTACAACGCCCTCAAAATCCAGGGCACCAACCCTGCCGGATCGGAGGTTTCCGTTACCTGTGAAGTACAACAACTTTTAGGTGACTCCCAGGTTAGGGCCGTGGCTATGAGCTCTACCGATGGTTTGATTCGGGGCATGGAGGTAGTGGATACCGGTGCTCCTATTAGTGTGCCAGTAGGGGCATCTACCCTAGGACGAATTTTCAACGTTCTGGGTGAGCCCGTTGATGAGAAAGGTCCTGTTAACCTGGAAACCACCTCTCCCATTCACCGTGCTGCTCCCAAGCTCACCGAGCTAGAAACTAAACCAACCGTGTTTGAAACCGGTATTAAAGTAATTGACCTGCTGGCTCCCTATCGGCGGGGTGGTAAGGTTGGTTTGTTTGGTGGGGCTGGTGTAGGAAAAACCGTATTAATTCAAGAGTTAATCAATAATATCGCCAAGGAACACGGTGGGGTTTCGGTATTTGGCGGCGTGGGTGAGCGTACCCGCGAAGGCAATGACCTTTATAACGAATTTATCGAGTCGGGCGTGATCAACGCTAACGACCTGGGTAAGTCTAAAGTTGCTCTGGTCTACGGCCAGATGAATGAGCCTCCTGGGGCCCGTATGCGAGTTGGACTTTCGGCCCTAACCATGGCGGAATACTTCCGTGATGTCAACAAACAAGATGTATTATTATTCATCGATAATATCTTCAGATTTGTGCAAGCCGGTTCCGAGGTATCTGCCTTGCTAGGGCGGATGCCCTCAGCGGTGGGTTATCAGCCCACCCTGGGTACGGAGGTGGGTGACCTGCAGGAGCGCATTACCTCTACCCATGAGGGCTCTATCACTTCCATTCAGGCCGTCTATGTACCGGCCGATGACCTTACTGACCCGGCCCCGGCAGCTACCTTTGCTCACCTGGATGCCACCACCGTTTTGTCCCGTGGTCTAGCTTCCAAGGGAATTTATCCAGCAGTGGATCCCCTCGATTCTGCTTCCACCATGTTGCAGCCCAGTGTGGTAGGAGACGAACACTACAAGACGGCTCGCTCAGTGCAATCGATTTTGCAGCGGTATAAGGAACTTCAAGATATCATCGCCATTCTTGGTCTTGATGAATTGTCCGAAGATGATCGTCTGATAGTAGCTCGAGCCCGCAAAATTGAGCGCTTCCTCTCCCAGCCTTTCTTTGTGGCTGAAATATTTACAGGCATGGCTGGTAAGTATGTGACCTTGGAAGATAGCATTAAGGGCTTCAATATGATTCTGTCGGGAGAACTGGATAGTATCCCAGAGCAGTGCTTTTACCTTAAAGGCGGTATTGAAGAGGTCTTACAGGCCGCTGAAAAGATCAAGGCTGAAAGCTAAATCCATAGAGAAGGCAGACTTTCCAAGCAGGAACGGTCTGCCTTTCCTGCTGAAGTTAATCTACCTAATTTTCCCTATGGCCTTAACTGTTCGTGTAATTGCCCCAGATAAAACGGTCTGGGACTCTGAAGCTGAGGAAGTTATTCTTCCTAGCACTACCGGCCAGCTTGGCATTTTAGCTGGCCATGCTCCCTTACTAACTGCCCTAGACATTGGGGTCATGCGGGTGAGAGCCGATAAGACCTGGATTCCCATTGCCCTGATGGGAGGTTTTGCCGAGGTGGATAGTAATCAGGTGACTATTCTGGTCAATGGCGCAGAGCGCGGCGAGAGTATTGATACAAAAACTGCGCGCACGGCCTATGAAGAAGCGGAAGCCGATCTTGCTCAGGTTGATCCTGAAGATAAGCAAGCTGTGATTCAAACCCGGCAGGCAGTAAAGCGAGCTCGGGCCCGACTGCAAGCCTCTGAAGGCATTAAGTAAGGTCAAACCTCAGGCCTCTGCAGGGGCTAAGGAATGCTCAGGCAGTCTTGAATGTAACCAAGTTAAAAACCATAGAGTATTCACTCTATGGTTTTTAACTATGTAGGCGACTCTACTATCGAGAGCTATCAGACTAAATCTCAGCCACAGCTCGTTCAATTAACCGCCGCGCCAGAGTTTGAACACCAGTGTGGTGATAGTACTTGACTGAAACATCCAGGAAGGCTCCCAAATAGTCAAGCTTAGTTTTAGAGCCTTCGATAAATCCCCCCAGGTTATCGATTAAACTACCCTGGGTAATGCGGCGATCGGCAATAAACCCATCCATCCATCCCTTAGTAGATTCAAAGCTTTGGGTTATGAAGGCCAGTTTATCGGCGTTGCTAGCGCCAGGAATCTCAGCTTTGACTCCTTTAAAGGTGGGGTTGCTATCTAGTTCCGATGGCGCCATGCTACCGATCATGGCCAGGGTTCGGGTAGAAAAATCAGCCCCCAGAGGAATAATCCCATCAAAGCAAACCAGGGCCGCCATTCGTACCAGGGATTCGTCTTTGTAGGCCCCCAGGGCAGCGAGAAAATCTCCCAAACTATTGCCAGGAATACCACTGATTTTGCAGAAGGCCACTACCTCCGCCACCAGCTTCACCGCCAGGTCAATGGTTTGGGCTTGTTCTGGTTTAGGGGTCAAATTCTTGAGAAAACCCAGAAAAGTATCCTGCCCGAGGCGATTGGCCAGAGCTGCCGCTCCTAACAGACCGGAGGCGGAGTCAACGGTTTCGTAGAGCCAGAGGGCGGTCTGGTAACCTTCTTTGCTGTCGTTAAAGAGAGCGATCGCCCGTTCTCCGATCGCCTGGACCATAGCTTCGTCCCTTTCCCCCGTCACCACCTTAATGGTGTTATCAAAGCCCACCAAGTTGTCCCACTTTTGGGGCAGAAAAAGGTCGAGGGTTTTCAAGGCTCGCACCGTTAATCCCCCCGTGGGCAGCTTATCAACGATTTCGTAAATCTTCTTGCTCACAGTTAACTCCTTTGCGGTGGATAAGTGCTATTAGTGCGTCACTAACGGTAACGCCAACCCCTACTACACCCTAGGTAGCCGGTTGAGGATGGGGAGCCAGGGTAGGCAACTCAATGCCGGGTAATTCTAACTCAGGTGACACAGCGGTCGCCGCCACTCCTGGAGATTCCCTAGAAGCCTGAGGATCGGGAACCAGGCCCTGAGCCGCCTTAGTTTTAATAATCGCTCCCTTGAGTTGCCCTAAGCCCTGGAGATCAAACTTTTGTAGCCAGGCAGTTCGATCCTGTTGGGTAAAGGAGGGATCGCGAGATAGTACCTTGATTTGATACCGGCCATTTACCAAGAGGCCGGTAGCCGTAGTCCCCTGCTCTACCGTGGGATAGCCCGCAATCTTCTGCGTGGCGCTAGCATACTTAGCCGCTGCGGCTGGTAGACTGGTGGTGTCCGTAATGGTCAGCATCGCTAGGGTTTGATCGCCGCGCTGTAACTTGTACTCGGCAAAGCCTTTTTTCTCCTGGTAGGGAGTGACTTTATAGACGCCCTCACTGGCCGGAAAGAACTGGTTAAAGGTACCTCCCTGTTCTGCTTTCCTGGCCACTGCGGCAGGAGACCTAAATCCGGTTGTATCTTTCTGGACCTGATCGTAACGGGAGGGAGCCGAGGTGCAGGCAGTAATCAGTAGTATCAAACATAGGGTAAGGGGTAAAAACCGCCTTACCCAGGCAAAACGGGGCATAGCAAACTCCTTTGAAAAGAATATCGGGCCGTCTACTGAACCTAAAGAAAACTACTAACCGGACAAGGTAATTGGCGTTCATTACACAGGCTAAGCTGCTACTGCTGGCGCTGAGCTGGTCCAGGGTTTTAACCCAGACCCGGTAACGCTGGGCTAGGTCCAGCACCTTTGAAACTAAGGAATAGAAGCAATACCGATCGCCGTTTCAGTTCCCGCCAGCTGCAGCACCACTGTATTAAACAAACTGATATCTGTACCCTCAGGGACTACCAGGTCAAAGCTATCTCTGTCCCCAGCTAGGGAACCCAGATGAATGTGACGTTTTTTCAGGTTGCCGTTAATGGTTAAAATTGCACTCAAGGGCATGGCCTTCGCACTGGTTTCAAAGTGCTTAAAGGATAGGGTGACTGTACTGCCGACGACCGCTGCTCCAATGTAGCCACTGGAACTATATTCGCCTGCTCCCGAAATACTTCCCATGGTCTTATGCTCGTCATAGAAAATGATTGAAAGTAGGCTCTGAAGCAGCTTGAAAATTTGCGATCGCAAGTCTTCTATTCTACTTCAGAGCTTTTTCAACCAACTGAGAAAACGATTCTAGGAGGTTGTTTGAAAAGCCAGAGAGGGCCTCAAGCTATATCTACGGAGTCGAATAATCTCCACAAAATTTATTAGCTTAGCGACCTCTTAGCGACAAGCTATACTTAGACAAACCTTTTTCAAGCAGCCTCTCAACCAGGTCGTCAACTGTTTTTACCCAGTACCTGGTCTCGAATCGCCTTAATATCGTCCAGCAACTCCTGCCGGTTGGAAGCCTTCAACAAATATCGATAAAGAAACCAGCCAGTGTAGAACAACCCCACCAGTTCTAGACTGGGAGCCAGTAGGGGAACATCGTTTACGGCATCAAGCAGAGCCAATACAATTTTAACCGCCAGAACGGCCGCTAAAATTAAACCAACAGTAACGATGGGCCGCTTGTACTGATAGAAAAATTGGGAAACATAGTCAGGCAGATCGCCTAAAAGGCCAGATACCTTCTCCCATACTTGTTTAACCTGTTTAGTCGCTTCATCAGTCAACGCTGTTGCTGCCGATGCAGAGGTTTCGGGTTGACTGTTCGGATCCTCTGATCCGAATAGGGAATCCTTTGATTCAAAGTCTGTACTCATGGCAAATTATCCTGAGGGCTAGTTAAACAAAGATTCTAGTAAAGAAAGAAGGATGACGAACCAGGTATCTTAAAAATTACCAAACCACAATACACCCAAATCCGGGTTAAGGGTTAGGTGATTTATAGACCGAATTCGGAAGAATTTCAAATCTTTCTAGAAAAGGACTCCTAAAGGGCCTCCAGGCCTGGCCAGTTCGCCATGATAGGGGCAGCAGATGAGGGCAGGGTCTAGTGGGGGCAGTTCTCAGGGGTTAGGAGTCCTCAGCAGTCAGGATCAGGTCTTAGAAGCAGGGACACTTACACTGTCGAGTACTAGCTTTTCCCAGCCCAGGTCCTTAAGACTATGGTTACGACGCAAGGGGCGGGTAACCAGTTCTAAAATATCACGGGCGTTGCTGAAGCCATGGATTTGGGCAAAGGTAAACTCTACGGACCACTTGGTGCTAATACCCCGAGCTTCCAGAGGATTGGCGTGGGCCATCCCCGTAATTACCAGGTCGGGTTGGAGAGACTGGATCCGCTGAATCTGGTTGTAGTTATCGGGCTTCTCGGTGATTTTGGGCAGAGCTACACCCATTTCCAGGCAGGTTTTTTCCAGCAGAGCCAGTTCTGCTGCCTGGTAGCGCTTATCCATGTAGGGAATACCAATTTCCTGGACGATCATGCCACAGCGGGTCAGGAAACGGGCCAGGGAGATTTCCAGCAGGTTATCCCCCATAAAGTAAACCGACTTACCACGGATAATTGCCAGATAATCCTCCAGGGACTCCCAGATACGAGCCTCCCGCTCGGCTAAGCCCTGGGGTTCAATGGCAAAAACGGAGCAGATTTTCTCTATCCAGGCCCGGGTACCATCGGGGCCAATGGGGAAGGGGGCTCCAATCAGTTTGCATTTGCGCCGGCGCATCAGGGTGGTGGCGGTGCGGGAAAGGAAGGGGTTAATACCAGCTACGTAGTAGCCTTCGTCAATCACTGGTAGTTCCGTATAGCGTTTAGCGGGCAACCAACCCGACACCTTAATGCCTTGCTTTTCTAGTTCCAGGCTGATCTGGGTAACGATGGGGTCAGGTACCGATCCAAACAGAACCAGGGGAGGATGATCGACGTACCCCGATGGTTCTGCTTCTACCTCTTCTTTTTTGCGGCCAAAGCTTAGCAGTTTTTGCAGGCTAGGCCGTTCTTCTTCTCGATCACAGTCGTGATCTCTTCACTGGTGGGACAACGCTGAGCCATGGCCGCCAGCACCGTGTCTTCCCCTTGGGTAAAGGCGTAGTCCAGACCATTGGCTCGGGCCACCACAATGGGAATACCGATTTCGGCCTCCAGGCGGGGGGCCAGGCCTTCCAAATCCATTTTGATGATTTCGGTAGTGCAGGTACCAATCCAGACGATTACGGAAGGATTGCGATCTCGCTTAATACTTTCACACAGCCGCTTGAGTTCTTCGTAGTCGTTAAGCTGGGCCGAAATATCTCCCTCTTCCAGTTCTGCCATGGCATAGCGGGGTTCGGCAAAGATCATTACCCCCATGGCGTTCTGGAGAAAGTAACCACAGGTTTTAGTGCCAATTACCAGGAAAAAACTATCTTCAATTTTTTGGTAAAGCCAAGCTACACAGCTAATGGGGCAAAAAGTGTGGTAGTTGCCGGTATCACAGTCAAATTCCAGGTTAGAGGTTTGGGGTTGGGCAAGGGTCATAGCAGAAATGGAGGTATAAAAATACTAGGGTCTGGGTCTATCGTTCTCCCGATCGCCAATGCCGGTGCAATGGTCATCGTCGTAATTCAGGGGCTGGATTGCTTCCAGGACTACCTGGGGCCGCTCAGAACTGGGGAGCATTTTCTGTTCCTGTTCCAGGGCTGCCAGGGCGGTGACTGGATTAATGCTAAGACCCAGGGCGGTGACAATCCGATCAGGGTTATTACTGAGTTCTACCACCAGGGGCAAGAGGCGATTTAGATCAGGCTCTAGGGTAGCCAGCACCCCTAAAATAAAGCTCGCCGATGGTCGCCGCTGCCCCTCAACGGTTACCCAGATACCCAATTTGTCGATCCACTCACGATTATTGCCGTAGTAGGTTAACCACTTAGCCTGGAGCGATCGCCGCAGTTCTTTACTATTCACAGGTCCTCGGGGTGGGGTTTACCAACCTCGTATCCAGAGATTGATTAAACCAGAAAATGACCTGAACAGTCTGCACCTGGAGCCTCTGGGTAAAGCAATTTAGACCATCATCAGGTCCATTTCCTCCAGTTCTTGCTTAGGCGCACCTTCGGGAGGATTGAGGTAGAAGTCAGAGAGCAGACTAAATAGATCGCGATTGGCGGTCTCTTGGGCACGATCCCTTCAGGACGAGCCAGCACCTGGTCAGCAATGTTTAGATAGTACTGACAAACCGGCTCCAGGCTCGGATCGGTCTCCGCCATTTCAAATACCGTCTTACCCTTAACTCGAGAGATGCGAATATCTTCAATTAGGGGCAAGATTTCTAAAACGGGCATGGGGACATGCTCCACATATTTATCGATCAGGTCTCGTTTAGAAGTGCGGTTACCAATCAGCCCCGCCAGTCTCAGGGGATGGGTGCGGGATTTTTCCCGTACCGATGCGGCAATTCGATTGGCGGCGAACAGGGCGTCAAAGCCATTGTCTGTAACAATCATGCAGTAGTCAGAGTAATTCAGTGGAGCCGCAAAGCCTCCACAAACCACATCTCCCAGCACATCAAAGAGAATTACATCAAATTCATCAAAAGCATTAAGCTCTTTCAATAGCTTGACGGTTTCGCCAACGACGTAGCCACCGCAACCGGCTCCTGCGGGAGGTCCCCCGGCTTCGACGCAGTGAACACCGCCATAACCTTTATAAATCACATCCTCAGCCCAGACATCCTCATAGTGAAAGGACCGCTCCTGCAGGGTATCGATAATGGTAGGAATGAGAAAGCCGGTCAGAGTGAAGGTGCTGTCGTGCTTGGGGTCGCAGCCAATCTGCAAGACTTTTCGACCCCGTTTGGCCAGGGCCACCGAAATATTGCAACTGGTGGTGGATTTGCCGATGCCCCCTTTTCCGTAAACAGCGAGCTTTAAAGGTTGATGTTCCATGGGGTGACGATCCTAAGGTTACTAGGGCTTGATTGGGGTCGATAAACCAAATTCAGGGTATACAGGTCTTTCAGGATGCCTGGGAACTCTGAAAGATAAACCCTTGAATCCGGCCTAAGGCTGAAATTTAGTCCGGTAGCAGGGCCTACGCCAGTTGTCTGACGCAGGCCAGAGTGTTTCGGCTGATCTGGATTATGGCCCCACCACCAGGGCCTTGGGAAGGGACTCCCTGGATTAACTTAGGGCTTAAATTAAATTAAAAGGGCGTAAAAAAGACTTGGTGATATAAAGAAACCTTAGATCACCTAGAGATACCTAAAAAAGGTTTTTTAAGGTTTTTATGTCTTTAATTTCAGTATATAAAAACAATAGCAAAATAATCAGGGTGGTTCCGATTATCGGGTTTAGCCCTGAGGAAATCAAAGGAATGGAGGAATTTGCCCATCATCCCCCGACTCTGTCAAGGCTGCCGTCAGCCATAGGGGATATTTCTATAGATTTGTAAATTTTGTGATTATGTAAGGTAATGTAACAAGATTAGCCGCTCTCCATGGTTAAGTAGGGGACAGAGCAGAACCTCTCCACAGTCGGTACGGTTCTACCCACCCTGGCTGGTTAAGCCCCCTGTTACCTTAGGGGTACGGGTTGGCTGTGGTTGGCATGCTGACCCTTGGGCTGACCGATGGAGCCTGGCTGACTGCCAGGTCTGCGATCTAATCCCCGAGCCCGTTGCTACTGTTAGTTAAGTGAGGTATAAGCTGTGAGCAATTCTTCCGGTAAACCCCCTGAACTTTTCAACGGCTTCAGAAACCCTGACCAGGCCAGTTCTCTGATGCAGTACATCTACGCCATGAGCCCAGAGACTATTGCCCAGCTGTCTAATCCCGCATCCACTGAAGTCCAGCAGATGATGGAAAATAATATTATGGGTCTGCTGGGGGACTACCATCGCAACACTTTGATGTAGAAATCACCACTAACCGTGAGAACTTGGGGCGTCTGTTGGCCTCTGCCATGATGAGCGGGTACTTTCTGCGGGGAGCCGAGCAGCGGATGGCCATGGAACGTTCTATTCTGTTCTCTGAGTCTGGGACCGGAGTTGAGTGAACTGCCGGTTTCTGACGGCCAGGGCCAGGCTAGGGATGCCGAGGGCTTTTACGATCGCTCTGACAAGGCGGAGAGTGGAACCCAGCTCGCCAGCCTGATGTGCCTAAACCTCGAGGCGGGCAACTTTGATTTAGATGTTTTTAGAAACCATTTATTGAGCTGGTATGAACGCCAGGGTCGCTGTCTGCCCTGGCGTCATAGTCAAGATCCCTACGCCATCTGGATTTCAGAGGTGATGTTGCAGCAGACCCAGGTGGCCACGGTGTTACCCTACTATTACCGCTGGCTGGACCGGTTTCCTAACCTGGAAATCCTGGCATCAGCGGATTTGCAAACCGTACTGAAGGCCTGGGAAGGCCTGGGCTACTATGCCCGAGCCCGTAATCTCCATCGGGCCGCCCAGTATATGGTCCTGCACCATGGAGGTCACCTACCCCGTGACTTTGAAGCCATGGTGGCACTGCCGGGAATTGGCCGTACTACCGCCGGGGGTATTCTCAGCGCGGCCTTCAACTTGCCCTACCCAATTTTAGATGGCAATGTTAAACGGGTGCTGGCCCGTTTGGTAGCCTTAGAGGTACCCCCTGCCCGAGCCCTGAATCCCCTGTGGCAACTTTCCGATCGGATTTTGGATCGCCGAGAGCCCCGGGCCTTTAACCAGGCTCTGATGGATTTAGGGGCAACTTTGTGTACCCGTCACCAACCCAGCTGCGATCGCTGTCCCTGGCAAGGGTATTGTCGAGCCTATCGTTTCAACCTACAGCCAACCCTACCCATGACCGAACCTAAAGCAACCCTGCCCCACCGACAGATTGGTGTTGGTGTGATCTGGAACCAACAACAGCAAATTCTCATTGATCGCCGCCGTCAGGAAGGTCTGCTGGGGGGACTGTGGGAGTTTCCGGGGGGCAAGCTGGAGCAGGGGGAAACCATCGAGGCCTGTATTCGACGAGAAATTCTGGAGGAACTGGGAATTGTGGTGGAGGTGGGCGATCTCCTCTGTACCGTTACCCACGCCTATTCCCACTTCAAGGTCACTCTCCATGTTCACCACTGTACTTACCTCAGCGGCGATCCCCAACCCCTGGAATGCGAAGAAATTCGCTGGGTTACCCTGCAAACCATTGGCGAATATCCCTTTCCTAAAGCCAATCTAGAGATTATCGAAGCCCTCCGCACCACCCCCAGAGCTTTATGGAATAGAGACAACTTGAACTCCAACTCTGGGGAGTAAGGGCGTTATAATTCTAAATAGTTTGATAAGTTCCTTTGATAAATGCCTTTGAGGTCTAATTATGAGTAGCCCCGAGCTCCACGCTTTTTTTGTTGGTCGAGCCCTGGCTGAGACTCTTAATGACAGAGCTCAGCATCTGCTTACCGACACCCTTAGCTGGTTAGGCAAGTTTGATGCAGAGCAGCGAGAGCAACTGCGTCAGTTTACCGAAGAGGTGATTAACTGGGCCCAACAGTCAGAATCAGGGGTAGGGGTTCAGGCTTCCAGTTCTGCCGCCACTGGTTCCGACCCAGAAGATTTGCAGGCCACTATCGATACCCTTCGAGCAGAAATCGCCCAGGTGCGGGTGGCGCTCCAGCAGTATCGGTCCAATGTTTCGGGACAGGCCTAGGGTTTTCCCGAGTCCTAGTCCTTCAGGCGTAGTTACTTCATTCAGCTAGGAGTTTGAGTGTCTGCCGTTTTTGATTCTTCTACCCCAGTTAATTCTGTTTCATCCCAGCTAGATGAAGCCGTTTTGGTCTTGCCTGCTGACCCCAACCCTAGGGATGACCCTAGTCCTCAGCGGCAACTTCAGGGTGTAGAATCTGCTCCAGTCACGGATTCGAGCCTCGCCTCGTCACTTCCTTTTAGTGCTAATTCCTACCGCTGGAACCGGGGACGCTACTCCCGGCGGCGGCGGTTTATTGATATTTGGGGATTTGCCCTGCGCCTACTGGGGGCTCGCTGGTCCTACGGTAAGGCTTGGAGTTACGGCGGTGCCATTACCCCTGAAAAGCAAGCTGAGCGGCGGCGACAACTGGCGGTATGGATTCGAGAAACTTTGCTGGACTTAGGCCCTACTTTTATTAAGGTAGGTCAGCTCTTTTCTACCCGGGCCGATATCTTTCCCATTGAGTTTGTGGAAGAACTTTCCAAACTGCAAGATCGGGTACCGGCCTTTAGTTACGAGCAAGCTCGGGAGATTGTTGAAGCCGACCTGGGTAAGCCTATCCATAGTCTCTACCGTAGCTTTGATCCAGTGCCTCTGGCGGCAGCCAGCTTGGGGCAGGTGCATCGAGCCGAACTCTACAGTGGCGAAGAGGTCGTGGTCAAGGTGCAACGACCTGGGCTGCGATCGCTATTCACCATTGACCTATCTATTCTCAAGGGTATTGCCCACTACTTTCAAAGCCATCCCTCCTGGGGACGGGGTCGAGATTGGATCGGTATCTACGAGGAATGCTGCCGCATTCTCTGGGAAGAAATTGACTACCTGAACGAAGGGCGTAACGCTGACACCTTTCGCCGTAACTTTCGCAGTATCAATTGGGTTACCGTTCCCAGGGTTTTCTGGCGGCTCACTTCTTCCCAGGTACTCACCCTGGAATACCTGCCAGGGATAAAAATCAGTCACTACGAGGCACTGGAGGCGGCGGGGTTAGATCGTAAGCGGCTGGCCCAACTGGGGGCCCAGGCTTACCTCCATCAGCTCCTCGATAATGGTTTTTTCCATGCCGATCCCCATCCGGGTAACCTGGCTGTCAATGCCGATGGGGCTTTGATTTTCTACGACTTTGGTATGATGGGTCAGGTTCAGCCCATGACTCGCCAGCGGTTGATGGGCACCTTTATGGGCATTGCTCAGCGGGATGCGGACCAGGTCATGAACTCCCTGATTGATCTGGGAGCGCTGGCAGAAATTGATGACATGGGTCCGGTGCGGCGATCCATTCAATACATTTTAGATAATTTTATGGACAAGCCCTTCGAAGAGCAGTCCATT
Organism: Nodosilinea sp. LVE1205-7; assembly: GCA_041879365.1. Classification (GTDB taxonomy): domain Bacteria; phylum Cyanobacteriota; class Cyanobacteriia; order Phormidesmidales; family Phormidesmidaceae; genus Nodosilinea. Next base: position 2,323,636 of record CP089923.1, read on the forward strand.
GAAACCATTAGCGACGATCTTTACGCCGTAGCCTACGACCAACCCTTTCGATTTCCCGCTACCTTTACCTTTGTAATGCGAGCCTTTTCTACCCTGGAAGGGGTAGGTAAGGGCCTTGACCCTGAGTTTAACTTTATGGAGGCGGCCAAGCCGTTTGCGTTAAAGCTTATGAATACAGGCAATTCTGCCGATGGTTCCAATACCCTGCTGGGTGAACTGAGCCGCCAGGCCGCTCAAGTGAGTACCTCGGCCCTGGGTCTACCCCGGCGCATTGAGGACGCCATCGATAAACTGGAACGGGGAGATATTCGGGTACGGGTGCGATCAGTAGAGACAGATCGGGCTTTGCGGCGTATGAGTAGCGCGACCATGGCCAATAACTACGCCATTCTGGCTGGTGCCTTTACCCTATCAGCTACAGTCCTGGCCCTATCTCAGTGGGTTTGGTTAGCGATTGTACCCGGGGTATTGGCGACAGCTGCAGGTATAGCCTTCATCCAAACACTGATAGCCATTAACCGCACTGATCGCCTCTCTTGAGCTAGCAGAGGAAAATACCTCTGCTAGGGGGCGTCTGGTCCATGACTCAGGCTCAATCAAAATCTGCCAGTCTTTTCTCCTCCATCCAGGGATCGATCACTAAAGGGGTAGGGATAGGAGGGAAAGCTTCCAGGCCAGCGCAACAGTACAACTTCTTCGCGCATTTGCTCCTTAGTTGTAGTTGATAGGCGAGTTCGAAAGAGTTCAATGGCCAGCAGTTGGTAACCCAAACCCTGGGCGATATCGCCCAGTAATCTACCTGTGGGAATCAAAATCTGTAAATAGGATTTTTGATCGCCAACAACATAGGCTAGATGGGCCCCAGGACGTAGCACTAAGCGCAAATCTGCTAAATGCCTGGCCATGCCTCCGAAGTAAAGCTTTACAGCTCGATGATAAAGGCGTTCAAAGCCACTGGTTTTGCCTAGGGCTACTCGTCGTTCTTCAATGGAATTGGCGATTCCCTGAATCTCTCTATGGTTAGACACCCAAATATCGTCACGGTCTACCCTAAACACATTGCGAGTATTGGAACGAATCAACCCTTCTTTTAACAACCGTAACTCCTGCTTATTTTGGATAAAGCCCAGGAGAACAGACTCTAACCGGGTGGTTCGCGTGTAGTCTTTTTCATTGGGATAGGGTGGTGAGGTGATAACGGCATCAATTGAATTAGGCTGTAGAACAGTTAAAATTTGACGGGCATCGGCATGATGAATAACCCCAGCTCTGTGTTTTAAGGGCTGGAGTTGGGATAAATCCTGAGCTATTTTGCTAACTTCTTGCAACCAGGCATCTACCACTGGAGCATCATCACGGGCTTTACCGACCCCCACCTCGGGACCGAAACGTAGGTTACTAATGGAACTCACAACTGCCTTGGCTAAAGCTAACCGTAGGTGGGAAGCCGCTGTGGGTTGCGCCTGCAACTTAATTTGATCCAACAGAATCAAAGTTTTATGAAGCGGCAGGGGACTAATGGAGTTTTTAAGAATAATCCTTTGACTCTCTTCAGGTAGAGTCCGCAGTGGTCCCCCTGCTTTGCGATCAGGTTACTAGTAATTTCACCAATTTGGTGGGCTTCATCTAGCAGTTGGGTGGGGTCAGGGGTCCAATCTAACTTAACGGAACCAGCAAACCAGGCCATGGGATTGGCCTCAACTCCAGCTCCCGGAATACCCAGTTTTTTTGCTTCAACAATGGTGGTGCCAGTACCGCAAAATGGATCAAGTAAGCGGTGATTAGCTGTGAGCTTAAACCGATTGATATAGTCTTGCACCAAATGGGGAGGAAAAGCCAGCACAAAACGATACCAGCGATGGACTGGGCTATCCTGCGGGCGTAATTGGTTTAATTCGGGATCGCCAGGCCCATGGGGAGTAGATTGGCCTCTCAAGATAGTCAAGGTGCTAGCTCTAAGCTGGGCATGGGGAAAACGGTAAATCAAAGCACGCCAGGGCCCGATGACAGGATTGAGCCGATTAAGCTGACCCTTTAGTCAGCCCCAGGCTAGCCAAGAAAATTTCGACGAAACTGAGTTACCTGATCCGCCAGGTTCAAAAGCTCCGCTGGCATCGCTGGGCCAGTTAGGATTACATCTACCTCCGGCGGCCGCTGTTGAATGAACTCTATTACTTCCTCTATGGGAACTAAACCGTAGTTGAGAGCCAGGCTTACTTCATCTAGCACGACCAAACCGTAACGGCCTTTTGCCACAACCTCTCGGGTATGGTTCCATAAATCGATGACGGCTTGGCGATCGCCCTCCTCCAGGGTGGAACCATCTACACAGCGCAACATATTGGACCGAACCCAGTCCAGATTTTGCCCTAGCTGAGTTGGATGATCCGGCCCCTGGTGAATTCCCCCTTGAGTAATTGCACCACTAGGACCATTTTCCCTTGATCGGCAATACGCAAGGATTGCACCATCACATCGGTAAAAAAGTTTCGATGCAAAGAGGTGAAAACCTGTACACTGCCCTCAATTGTTTGCAGCAGTGGATGGCGAACCACGCTAGCTGGAGTGGGATGCAAGCTGGGAACCTGGAGTTGGGAAACCATCAGGAGAAACCACTAAGTATAGGAAAGCTGGGCTAAATATAGCGTACTTTTGGCATTTGAACAGGGTGTAGGACCCTATATGTAATCATAGTACAAAAATTCTAGAGGGATTAGGAGGGCCAGGGCCATCCCATCTTAAGCTATTCTAGGAAAGCTCCTTCAGCAACGCCCCTATGGCCTGGCAACGCCCCGATGGTCGGCGACCGGATCAGTTACGTCCGGTTATTTTTGAACGACGGTTTACCAAATTTGCCGCCGGGTCAGTACTGACCCGCTGCGGAGATACCCAGGTCCTCTGTACGGTTTCCATAGAAGAAGGGGTACCCAGGTTTCTCCAGGGGTCGGGTCGGGGTTGGCTAACCGCCGAATACCGTATGCTGCCGGGGGCAACTCCCCAACGTCATGCCAGGGAACTGGTCACCCTATCGGGCAGAACTCAGGAAATCCAGCGTCTGATTGGTCGCAGTCTGAGGTCAACCCTCGACTTTACTCGCCTGGGGGAACGGACCTTGACGGTGGACGCCGATGTTTTGCAAGCCGATGCAGGTACCCGCACCGCTTCTATTACTGGCGGTTATGTTGCCCTGAGAGACGCCATCAACACCCTGATGGATGAGGGTAAACTCAGGGAGAATCCCCTGGTGAATGGAGTGGCGGCGGTCTCCGTGGGTTTATTGGCAGACCAGGTCTGCCTGGATTTAAACTACCTCGAGGATGTGGCAGCCGCTGTAGATTTTAATCTGGTTATGAATGACCAATTGGCCATGATTGAGGTACAGGGCACCGCTGAAGCCGGTAGCTTTAGTCGACAGCAGATGAATGCCATGCTGGCGCTCGGGGAGGTAGGTATCCAGGCCCTACTGGCTGCTCAACAAGCTGCTTTTCTAGACACCTGAGGGGGGAACCTGTTCAATGATGGGGCAGATCCCTGGAGCCCCACTTTGCTCCCGATCGCCCTGGTCCAGCAAAGCTTTTAGGGTATTTCTGAGGCTGGTGAGGTTGGTGATACGATCATCGATAGCATGAATTTTTTCCTGTAGGGTTGATCGAACCAGGTTACAGGGAGGTTGACCGCGATCGTGGAGAGTTAGAATCTGACTAATTTCCGTTAAACTCAAGCCTAAGGACTGGGCCTGTTTAATAAAGCTGAGGCGGGATAGACAGCCAGGAGAAAATTGGCGAAATCCTCCCTGGCTGCGGCTAACAGCGGCAATTAAACCAATTTCCTCGTAGTAGCGAATGGTTTTAATCGATAGGCCGCTGCGGCGGCTAACCTGGCCTATTTGCAACAAAGATTGGTCAATAATAGGGGACTGCATAGCAAGCCTCGACCGACCTTTCCAGCATAGCTGCTCCAGTTCTAGGCAGAGGACCTATGTTAGCAACGATGACTGAGGCCTACCGCCTCCCCGATACCAGATAGGTTAGCCTGATCTAAATAGGTCAGCAAACCGGTTAATAGGCGACGGACCATCCAGGGACCTTCGTAGATCCAGCCCGTGTAGGTTTGCACCAGACTGGCTCCGGCAGTAATTTTTTCCCAGGCATCGGCAGCGCTAAAAATTCCCCCAACTCCAATAATCGGTAGGTTGCCCTGGGTCCGACCGTAGATGTGCCGAATAATTTCTGTGGATCGTTGACGTAGGGGCATACCGCTAATTCCTCCAGCTTCCTCTGCTACCAGCTTGCCGGTTTGGGCCAGGCGGTGAGTTTTTAAACCCTGGCGAGCGATGGTGGTGTTGGTGGCAATGATGCCCGCTAAATCATTAGCAATGGCCAGGTCCACAATCCCATCAATATCTGGCCAGGCCAGGTCGGGGGCGATTTTCACCAGCAGGGGCCTGCCGGAGCTGTTAACGGCCTTTAAGGCAGTTAAAATTTCCTGCAACTGATCCACCGATTGCAGCGATCGCAACCCTGGGGTATTGGGGGAAGAGACATTCACCACAAAGTAATCACCGTAGGGCTGCAACTGTTGGAAGCTAGCCTGGTAATCGGCGGCGGCCTCCGCCAGGGGGGTTACCTTAGATTTACCCAGATTAATGCCAATTGGGATCGGCGCTGGCCGCTCACTCCAGTATTGCTCTAAGCGCCTGGCCAGGGCGGTTGCTCCCTGGTTATTAAATCCCATACGATTTAACACGGCACCATCCTCGATGAGACGAAACAGTCGGGGAGTCGGGTTACCGGGCTGGCCGTAACGGGTAACTGTGCCCAGTTCTGCCAGGCCAAAACCTAGCAAGGACCAGGCCAGGGCGGCCTCTCCATCTTTATCGAAACCAGCCGCCAAACCCAGCGGATTTGGAAAGGTTAAACCCCAATAGGACTGGGTCAGGCGGGGACTGGCAAGACAGAATTGTTGTTGTAACCAGTGCTGTTGCCAGGTTGATAAAGCGCCAGGTCGCCCCAGATGGCTAAGGGTTCTGATCGCATAACCGTGGAGTAACTCAGCATCTAGCTTGAGCCCGGAAAAGAGGATAGGTCGGAGAAACTGACGATAGGGATCTTTCACAAATTCTATGGATGTTGTGGATAGCCGGGAGCGATTAAATTATAGATTTAACCCCTGGCTATATTCATCAGCCCTTGGGCTTTGCAGTCCTTTGGGCTACTCTCTATGGTGCAGATACAGGCCAAATAGCAGGAATGAGAATTGTTGCTAGGCCCTGGAGAAACCATGGTAAGCCCATAACATGGGATAATAGAACTTTACAATTTGACTTCTTATAGTTAAGGAACTCAGGCATGGCCGAAATTCAATTTGCCCGTGGTATCGCCGAACCCGTAGTCCCCGATGTCAGGCTGACCCGGGCAAAGGATGGGTCGAATGGAATGGCCACCTTTTACTTTGATTATCCCCAGGCCCTAACCCAGGAAGGCGTTGAGGTTACGGGCATGTACATGGTAGATGAGGAGGGAGAACTGGTCACCCGAGAGGTCAATGGCAAGTTTATCAACGGCGAGCCAGCTGGAATTGAGGCTACCTACGCGATTAAAAGTGCCGAGGATTGGGACCGGTTTATGCGATTTATGAGTCGCTACGCAGAGAAAATGGTCTGGGCTTTACTAAAAGCTAGGTAAGCCCAATGCATCCTCAGCCCCTGCCCAGGCCGATTAACTGCGGGGTCGGTACGGTTAGCGATAGTCGCACCGCTGCCACTGACACCAGCGGTCAGTTGATTCAGACTCTGCTCCAGAGGGCGGGACACCAGGTCCGGGACTACCGGATTCTGCCCGACGTGCCGGAAAAAATTACGGCCCTTTGTCAGGTCTGGGCTGAGGAGGATCAAATCGATGTGATTATTTTCACCGGGGGGACGGGTATCGCCCCCAGGGACTACACCTACGAGGCCATAGCTGGCCTGCTGGAGAAAACCCTGCCGGGGTTTGGAGAATTATTTCGATCTCTGAGTTTTCAGCAGGTGGGATCGCGGGCGATGGCCTCGCGGGCGATCGCAGGAATCTATGGCTCAACCCTGGTCTTTTCTCTGCCCGGGTCCAGTCGGGCTGTGCAGCTAGCCCTGGAGGCGTTAATCCTACCCGAACTGCCTCACCTGGTGGGGTTGCTGCGGGGATAAATCCGCTAAAGTCGCAAAGGAGCCAACCCCAGGTAACGTAGACCCTCGGGGCTAATCTCAAAACGGCAGGGATAAACTTCTACCCCGGCGGCGATCGCCCGCCGCAATAGTTGGCCGTAGGTAGGGTCCGCCTCATCACCCGGGGCAAACTCGGTGCAGTCCCCCCGGTTAATGAAGTACACCATGGCGGCCCTGGTTCCAGGCCTTAGATCCGTCAGTTCCTGCAGATGCTTTTGTCCCCGAGTGGTTACCGTATCGGGGAACAGGGCCAGGGTTCCCCGAGCCCAGGTGGTGTTTTTAATCTCAACATAGGTAGGGGGGCTATCCTCTGGGCCGCTGAGGAGAAAATCAATCCGGCTTTTGTTGTCCCTACCGTAGGGTACCTCTGCTTGAATTGTGGTGTAAGCCCCTAAACCGGGAATTAACTGCGCCTCCAGCAGCGATCGCATGACCCGGTTGGGCAAAGCGGTATTAGCCCCCACCCAGGTAGGTACGGTCTCATTAACCGCCGAGAGTTCCCAAGTATAAGCCAGCTTACGCTTAGGACTGGGGTTGTGGGAAACCTGCACCCGTCCCCCAATCTGGCACACACCGGTCATCGGACCGGTATTGGGACAGTGAGCGGTGATCTGTTCACCACTATCCAGTTCAATGTCAGCAAAAAAACGCTTGTAGCGCTTCACCAGGGTGCCGGGGTAAAAGGTGGGAAAGGGATAGAACCAGTCGCTAGCCATAGGCTTGGAAAAAGTTTAGGTCATCGTCTACCCTAGCAGGCTATGAACCCAGGAGAATTGGTGCACCTGAATCTCTCTGGGAGCGTGTTACCATAACCCTGGCATAGCTGTGGGAGAAGTGGGATCATGACTACGGTGCCAGCAAGGGACCCTGACTCTAGCGCCTTAGTCCACTCCTTTCAGAGGGCTCTAACCATTGCGCGAATTTTGCTCTCGGTCTACTACGCCTACATGATGGAGTACCGGGCCGAGCTGGTGCTTTGGGTGCTGTCGGGCACCTTTCCTTTAATTTTCATGGGGCTATGGGCTCAGGCTGCTCAGAGCGGTCATTTTAGCTCTTGCCCCCAGGGAACTGATACAGTACTTTCTGTCGGTTTTTCTAGTTCGCCAATTTACTGTAGTTTGGGTGATTTGGGAATTTGAACGAGAATTGGTGGAAGGTAAACTTTCTCCCTACCTCTTGCAACCCATTGATCCGGTCTGGCGGCATTTTTTTAGCCACGTAGCGGAGCGATTTGCCCGCGTTCCCTTTGCCTTACTGCTGGTGGGGGCGTTTTTGGGCCTTTATCCCGATGCGGCCTGGTGGCCCAGTCCAGGTAACTTGATGCTGGCTGGATTGGCGATCGCCCTGACCTTTTGCCTGCGCTTTACCATTCAGTACACCTTTGCCCTGGTAGCCTTTTGGACAGAACGGGCCAGCGCCCTGGAACAATTTTGGTTTCTGTTTTACATGTTTCTTTCCGGTATGGCAGCTCCCCTCAGCCTCTTTCCCGAGGGCATAAAGGCGATCGCCCTGTGGACCCCCTTTCCCTATCTGATTTATTTCCCTGCCAGCTTACTGGTTAACCGGGCCGATCACGTCTTCCAGGGATTTATGGCCATAGGCGGATGGAGTCTGGTGTTTGTGATCCTAAATCGGTGGCTATGGCGGCGAGGTTTAAACCAATATTCTGGGATGGGAGCCTGATGAAACGCTACCTGCGGGTACTAGGGCTATTCTGGGGTTCAGCCATGGCGGCAGAATTAGAATATCGAATTAATTTTATAATTGCAGCCCTCACCAGTTTGGGAGGACTGACCGGTAGCGTTTTTGGGCTGTTTTTGTTCTACCGCACTGGCTATCAATTTCAGGGATGGAACTGGTTAGAAGCCCTGTTGGTATTGGGTATTTTTACGCTATTACAGGGCTTCTCTGCCACTATTTTTGATCCCTAACCTGAATAAAATTGTCAACCAGGTGCAACAGGGCACTCTAGACTTTGTGTTACTTAAACCCATTAGTTCCCAATTCTGGCTGTCGGTGCGGGAGCTTTCTCCCTGGGGAGTCCCCGATTTCATCTTTGGTTTAATCATCATTGCCTATGCAGGCCAACATCTGGGGTTAAGCTGGCAAGCCTATGGATTGGGGTTGCTACCGATGATCGCTGGGGGGCTGAGCCTTTACAGTCTTTGGTTTATGTTAGGAGCCACCAGTATCTGGTTTGTCAAGGTTTATAACGTTACCGAGGTGTTGCGGGGACTATTGGAAGCAGGGCGCTTTCCCATTGCTGCCTACCCAGCGGCCTACCGATTTTTTTTCACCTTTGTGATTCCCGTGGCTTTTCTGACCACGGTGCCGGCCCAGGCCATGCTGAACACCAGCAGCCCTGGATGGTGGTTGGCTTCCCTAGGCCTAGCTGTTCTTCTGCTGGGGCTGGCCAATCGTTTTTGGCGGTTTGCCCTGAGTTTCTACACCAGTGCTTCCAGCTAGGTCGATAACTTTACATGGCGCAGGCGTAGAGCATTACTGACCACAGACAGGGAACTTAAAGCCATGGCAGCTCCAGCCACCACTGGACTGAGGAGCAACCCCCAACCTGGGTAAAGAATACCGGCGGCGACGGGAATAGCAATTAAGTTATAAATGAAGGCGAAAAAAGATTCTGGCGAATATTGGTAAGGGTGGCCCGACTCAGGTTAATGGCTGCTACCAAACCCCTGAGATCACCGGAAATCAGGGTAATATCGCTGGCCGCTATGGCGATGTCAGTGCCGCTACCAATGGCAATGCCCACGTCAGCCTGGGCTAGGGCGGGGGCATCATTAATGCCGTCCCCCACCATAGCCACGATTTGACCTTGCCGTTGTAGATCCAGAATGGCAGCAGCTTTGCGATCGGCAGAAACACCGGCCAGCACCCGCTGAATTCCCACCTGGTTGGCAATGGCCTGGGCGGCTTGGGGATTATCACCGGTGAGCATGACTACCATCAGTCCTAACCGGTGCAGTTGATTAATCGCCGCTGCCGCCGAAGGTTTAAGGGCGTCGGCAATGGCGAAAACCGCCCCCACCTGACCATTAACCGCCATCCATGCAATGGTTTTGCCCTCTGCCGCCCAAGTTTGGGCCCTGGGCCGCAGGGCAGAAAGGTCCACGCCCTGGCTGATCAGCCCCTCCGCCGTACCCAAATACACCAGGACCCCACCCACCTGTCCTTCGACTCCCTCCCCAACCAAAGCCCGAAAGTTCTCTACTACCGGACCCTGGTTGGTCTTTAAGGCCAGGCCCTGGCTCCGGGCGTAGGTGACGATCGCTTCCCCCAGGGGGTGTTCGGAGTATTGTTCCAGGGCGGCCGCTAGCTCTAAAAGTCCTAATTCTCCTCCAAATTGCTGGCCGGCAGCAGCTGCGGTTTGATAGTTGATAACCCGGGGTTGACCCTGGGTCAAGGTGCCGGTCTTATCTATCACCAGGGTTTGAATTCCCTGTACCCGTTCCAGACTGGTGGCATCTTTAATTAAAATTCCCTGTTTTGCTCCTCGCCCAGTCCCCACCAAAATTGAAGTGGGAGTAGCCAAACCCAGGGCGCAGGGACAGGCAATGATTAAAACACTAATGGTAGTAAACAGAGATAGGACTAAATTATGGGTCGTCATCCACCAGATCGCCAGGGTGATCAGGGCAATACCCATAACCCCAGGCACAAACCAGGCAATAATGCGATCGGCCAGGCGTTGAATAGGTGCTCGGGACTCTTGAGCCTGCCGGACTAAGCGCACAATTTGGGCCAGCACCGTATCTTGACCCACCCGTTCGGCCCGGCAGGTCAACTGACCCGTATGGTTGAGGGTAGCGCCGATCACCTCATCCCCCGGATGCTTGGCTACGGGGAAGGCTTCGCCGCTGATCATGGATTCATCGACGGTTGACTGACCCGCTAAAATTACCCCATCAACAGGAATTTTCTCCCCTGGTCGCACCACCACCGTATCGCCTATCTGCACCTCAGCCAGGGGTAGCTCCAGGGTTTTATCCTGACGAATCACCCGGGCCGTCTTTACTTGTAAATCCATTAACTGTCGTAGGGCCAGGCAGGTCTGGCCCCGGGCCCGACTCTCTAAGTAGCGACCCACCAATACCAAAGTAATCACCACCGCTGCGACTTCGTAATAAACCTCGGGTTCCAGTCCCTGGCCCCTGATTACCCCGGGGGCAATGGTAATTACCACAGAGTAGAGAAAGGCCAATCCCGTACCCAGGGCCACCAGGCTATTCATGTCGGCACGCCCGTGGCGGAGACCTCGCCAGGCTCCGGTGAAGAATCCCTGACCGCACCAAACCATCACTGGCAAGGTAAGGAGCAGTTGTATCCAGGCATCGGTTAACAGACCCGGCACCCAAACCAGCGATCGCCCCATCATCATGGGGGCATGGCCAAGGGTCAACAGGCCACTACAGATCAGCCCTAGGATCACCCGCTGACGCAGTTGGTGTTGTTGCTGTCGGCGTTGATAGTCTTCTTGATCTAGTTGCTGAGCTAGAGACAGGGTGTCATCTAAAGGAATGGCACCATAGCCCGCTGCCATCACCGCCCGCTGCAGGCTGGGCAGATCGGTTCTGCGATCGTCGTAATCAATTCGGGCCCGGTCCGTGGCCAGATTAACCCAGCAGGTCTTAACTCCAGGTACCTGCCGCAGCGATCGCTCCACCGCCGCCGCGCAGGCCGCACAGCTCATGCCAGTAATTTGCAACTCCTGGGTCGTCATCGGTAATTCCTCCCTCAAGCCGGTTTTACAGCGGGGTAACAGCACCAGTCAGAACATTAGGTGGGGGTAGGAGGTAGAACTCAGAATCTAACCTCTAGCCTTAATCTAGACTCTCTAGCAGACTGGAGAGTCAAGGACGACGGACCTGGGGTTGGCGAAAGTAATAGATATCTTCCAATGCCTTGACCCAACCCTGCACCAGGGAGGCCAGGAAGCGATCGCCCTTTTCCACCGTAGCCACGGTAGGGTCGCCAAACACACCGCTACTGGAGAGATCGCCAGTCACCCAGGCAAAGGGTAGGGCCCCTTCCATAGACAGGCAACTACCGGCGGGCATGGGGGAAACTCGGCCCTGGCCCTGGCCATCCGGACCTGCTCCGGCATAATTGCCAGCATTAGACTGGTTTCTCCATCCCCCGCATGGATGCCCAGCTCTAACTCCTGGGGAGTGAATAATTCCCGGCTACAATTGGGCACCGATCCCAGGAATAGGGGAAACACCATCAGGTCAGGATAGATTTGGTGCAAATCCCGAGCCACAATTTCCAGGACCTGGGGTTGGCCGCCATGGGCGTTAATTAGTACCAGCTTACGAAACCCAGCCCGATAAATACTGGTGCCCACATCATGGAGAATTCTCAGCAAGGTTTCCGCCGATAGGCTAATGGTGCCAGGAAACTGGTAGTGCTCGTTAGATTTACCGTAGTAGAGGGGAGGCAAACTATATACCGGCAAGGTTGGATCCAAATTTGCTAGAGCCTGTCCCACTACCGCTGTACAAATGGCACTGTCCACCGCCAAAGGTAAGTGGGGGCCGTGTTGTTCGATCGCCCCAGGGGTTGAATAATTACCGCCTGGTCGCGATCGCTCATCGCTTCAATCTCAGTCCAGGTTAAGTAGGGGAAGTATCGCTCCGGAGGAATGGGGCCGTGCATGGCAGGAACGGGGACAAAGGACAGCCCCTATCCTAGCCTGCCCTCTGCAGGGGATGATCATGGGTTTTTCCTGACATGGCTCCCCCACCCTCAGGGGTATGGAAATGATGAAGATCCGGGGTGGCCTAGCCTTAGCTCACCAGGTCTGGTCTTAAGCTCCTCCATCCCCCTTGATGGAAGCTCTGTGGAGAGGTTTTTTTACGCTAGGCTTAAACACACAGGCTAACCTGTGTGATCGATGCTAAGCGAGGAACTGTGGCCGTTATTGCGTATTTAGTGGGGCTACTGACGGGTATCTTACTGATGCTGGCGGGCTGGCGGCGACGAGAGCGACGTTTATTGACCCTAACTCAGGCCACCTCCTGGTCGGCTGCTCTGACGCGTCTGCGCCAACTGCTGAGCGATCAGCCAGAACAGCCCATTCAACTACCCGATCTGGGCAATAGTCGCGATACCCTAGAGCAAATCCTGCAGGCGGCCCCCGTGGGCTATCTCCAGGTGGATGAGGAAAACCAGTTGAACTGGTGTAATAACGAGGCTGCTCGCTTGCTCCGCATCAGTCAACCCTTAGCGGGACCTGTAGAACGACCTCGCCTGTTATTGGAGGTAGCCCGTTCCTACGAACTTGACAGCCTGATCGATCAGGCTAGACAGAACCAGGCTCCCTGTCAGCAGGAATGGATGCTGTATCAGATTTCTCCTGATCCAATGCACCCTAAGGAAGAACCCACCTATCCACTGCGGGGCTATGCCCTACCCCTTAACCACGGCCAGGTCGGAGTCTTTCTGGAAAATCGTCAGGAAGCGGCTCTGTTAATCCGACAACGCGATCGCTGGACCTCTGATGTGGCCCATGAACTGAGAACCCCCCTCACCTCGATTCGACTAGTAGCGGAGACGCTGCAATCGCGGGTGGAACCCGGCCTTAAAACCTGGTTAGATCGTTTAGTTAATGAGGCCATTCGGCTAGGAAACCTGGTGGAAGACCTATTAAAACTTAGCCGTCTCCAAACCGATCAACTCCAGGGACTTCACCTCACCCTGGTAGACCTACCTCAACTAATTCAATCTGCCTGGCAGAGTTTAGAACCCCTGGCGACCGTTAAACATCTCCACCTGAATTACAGCGGGCCAGGGCAGTATCAAGCCAGGCTTGACAAGGCTCTTTTTCATCGGGTGCTACTGAATTTAATCGATAATGCCATTAAACACAGTCCACCAGAAGCCCCCGTCTATATCCAGCTATCAGCCCTTAACCCAGAGGTTGAGTCCAATCACTCCCATTCAGATGGATTTATCCTGGAGGTTATTGATGGCGGGTCCGGCTTCAATTCCCGAGATTTACCCTACGTCTTCGATCGCTTTTATCGGGCCGACCCCTCCCGTAGTCGTTCTGTTGGTTTAGCCTCCTCCTTGCCAGCATCCGCAGTATCCATAGACTTGGGGGAAGACGTCAATCGGGGAACGGGATTAGGATTGGCCATTGTTAGCCAGATCGTTGCAGCCCACGGCGGCACAATTACAGCGGCAAACCATCCTGACCGGGGTGGAGGCCACCTTCGCGTTACCATGCCGTCAATTATTTCCCCTTCACCATCGCCGTAAATTTAAAGGTTTGTGATAGGTTAGGCTCCATAGGATTGTCCAAAATCTATGGTTGAAGAGCGACTGCAAAAATTATTAGCTCAGCATGGCTTAGCCTCCCGCAGGCAGGCTGAACAATGGATTCAGGCTGGCCGAGTGACCGTCAACGGTCAGATTGCCTACTTAGGCCAGAAGGCCAATCTGGATTTAGACCAGGTGGAGGTCGATCGCATCGCCCTGAGCTTTAAAGACCGACCCCGTCATCAGTATTTGCTCTTCCATAAACCCCCTGGTATGGTTTGTACCTGCTTTGACCCCGAGGGCAGACCGACGGTGATCGAAGCTCTTCCCCATCAGTTCCATGGGCTTGGCCTGCATCCAGTGGGTCGCCTCGATGCTTATTCTACCGGCGCTTTAATTATCACCAACGACGGTAGTTTTACCTATCGTCTTACCCATCCTAAACATGATGTGGCCAAGACTTACCAAGTTACCCTGGATAGAGCTCCATCGGAACCTACTCTGGTCCGCTGGCGTCAAGGAGTTTATCTGGGTGATTATTTGACTCGACCTGCTAAAGTAATAAAAGTTAATCAAGCCTATGGACAGGGTAGGCAGCTTTTGATTACCCTGTGGGAAGGCCGTAATCGTCAGATTCGTCGAGTTGCTGAAATATTGGGGCATCGCGTGGTTAATTTACATCGACTGGCTATTGGTTCAGTCGAGTTGGGCTCCCTTAAAAATGGAGCCTACCGTCCATTATCCCTGAAGGAAATCAGCGCACTGCTAGTTGAAGACGAGTGTTAGAAACAAATGTTTAAACACTCGTCATGATTGAAGTTTAGCTGATGCTCTCTTCACCACCTTGTGTTTCCCTTTGTAGTCAATGCTTTCGGTATGAATACAAATGTGTTGGTTGACCCTAATCTTTTTTATCAAAGGCAATTAGTTGAATTGGGTAGCCTGCTCAAGCTAACCCGCGAGAGTCAAGGTCAATCCCTTGAGGCCATGGCTACCCAGACCCTGATCCGTTGCAGTTTATTGCATGCCATAGAGACAGGCGACATGGTTAAACTACCTGAGCCGGTTTATCTGCGGGGGTTAATTCGTCGCTACGGAGAAGCCCTCACTCTGGATGGGGAAGCTTTGGCTAGTCAGCTCTTTGCCACCCCCCAGGTTGAAAAAAGCTCCTGGCAACAGTCGGCTAACGCCCAGTTACGACCGCTCCATCTTTACTTGACCTATTTTTTTATACTGGTTGCCGCTGTTGGTGGGTTGTCCTACTTACTCAAACGCAACACTCCTGAAATGGCTGTGTTACCTCCCCTCGAACCCCTCCACTCTGCTGCTACTACCCCACCGTCACTACCGCCTACTCTCAACTCGGCCAAGGCATCAGAAGCCAGTCTTGTATCTAGTCCTAAGTCTCCGATTCAAGTGCAGATCACCCTGACCGCCCAGTCTTGGTTACGCATCGTAGCCGATGGCACCACGGAGTTTGAAGGGATTTTACAACCTGGGGACACCCGCCTTCTAAAGGCTGATAAGACCTTAACCCTTCGAGCCGGCAACGCCGGCGGAGTTACGGTGAGTTTTAATAACGGTAAGGCGGAGGTTCTAGGAAAACCGGGCACAGTTCAGGAAGTTACCTATCCGCCGGATAAGGTTATTAGTTTGGCTGACTAAGCCATGGCTTATGGCTCTGGTAGGCCGAGTAACTGCCCTGACCCAGCCACTACTTCGCCTATGGCGTAGGCAGCAATACCTCTGTGTTGAAGCCAGTTGAGGATCTGGTTAACCTGGTCAGCAGCTACTACCAGGGCAAAGCCTATGCCCATATTAAAGGTATGGTACATTTCTGCGATCGGTATGGCTCCAGCCCTGCTAAGCCATTGAAACAGATCGGGTATTGGCCAACTGGCTAAATTCAGTCTTATGCTTTGACCTGTTGCCAGGCATCGGGGTAGGTTTTCTGGCAAGCCCCCCCCGGTGATGTGGGCCATCCCATGGATCGCCAAACCAGCCCGCCGTGCAGCTAGCACTGGTGCAACGTAAATGTAGGTGGGAGTTAAAAAAATCTCCCCCAGACTGCCAACCCCTAAATTGGCTACCCAATCGCTCCAACGGTAACCAGTAAGAGCCTTATCCGGATGAGAGCCTTGCTCAATCACCCTGCGAACCAAACTGAAGCCATTACTGTGAACCCCACTGCTGGCCAGACCAATCACCTGGTCGCCGATCCGTACCTGGCTACCATCCAGCAGTTCAGATCTTTCTACAATTCCTACACAAAAGCCAGCCAGATCGTACTCTCCATCACCATAGAAGCCAGGCATTTCGGCCGTCTCTCCCCCTAGCAAGGCGCAGCCCGCCTGCTGACAGCCACTGGCAATGCCCTCCACCACCTGGGCTAGAACTTCTGCTTCCAGCTTGCCGGTGGCCAAATAATCCAGGAAGAATAAAGGCTCTGCCCCACTAGTCAGGATATCGTTAACGCACATCGCCACTAAATCAATCCCAATGGTTGTGTGGTGATGGATAGCCTGGGCAATTTTCAGCTTGGTGCCAACCCCGTCGGTCCCAGACACCAATACAGGTTCACGATAGCCCGAGGGGATCTGACAAAGACCACTAAACCCCCCTAAAGCCCCTAAAACCTCAGGCCGTCGGGTACTTTCCACCATCGATCGAATCCGCCGAACAAAATCACGCCCGGCGACCACGTCGACTCCAGCCTCTCGATAATCCATTCGCGATTTATTCTCCTGTCGGGGAGCTCTGGCAACTGACACACTCCTATTCCAAGAGATAACCATAGCGATTTCCGGGCTTCTACTTACAAAGCCGTTATAAATGTATCAATAAATATAAAATTTTAATGAAAACCGGAAGATCTTAAAGCATGATTGGATCCACTTAGATTTTATTTTTCTAGAAGAAATAAAGAAACACCGCGAATAAGTAGATAGACCTATGAGTATTCTCTAACTAAATTCGGCGATCGATAAAAAAATTAAAACCAAATTCTATCTTTCCCGGGGTGGCTGAGGGCCGATGCGACGGTGGATTCAGGATTTTTCCCGCAGCCTTTGAGGGAATATTTCTTCGAAGAAATAAATATTTGAGAAAAAATACCCGGATTCGCAATTCGAGTTGTTCATGTTAGGTTACTTAACGTTGAAAGCCTAAGAGTAAACCTTTGTAACGAGCGTGGCCTAGAAGGTCGTTTTTTGATGACCTGTTCTGAGGTTCTACCTGAACTTAAGAATTCAGTCCACCTCCTCCTGTTGATCTCTATTGGTATACATGAAATATCCCGTTTTAGGGGGTTTAACCATTGCCGTTACCCTCGCTGCCTTTGGAGCCCACTCACCGGTTCGAGCTCAGGATGCCAGGAGCTTTTCCCCCTTCGAACCCACCAGCTTGTTGTCAATCAGGGTATACCTGGCTCCGATCAGCCTCAGGTTTTAGCTAACCTCAGTCACTTGCCTGAAAATTCCATCGATTCCCAATCGACTTCCCTAATCTCGCCATCGCCATACCAGTCCCCAGCTACCCCCGGTCAGTATGCCGTGGCCACCGTGCATGCCCATGCCCTCAGACGATCGTCAGGCAGCAACGGTTTACATTAAAGCTATTCCTGTTATCACCTTGATTGGCGGTGAACTGCCCACCCTGCGTGCTGCCAAAGCCGATGTCAATAGCACTGTAACGGAGGTGGCCCCCACTGCTCAGACCCCATCCACTCCTGTGGAGCGGGCTCAATACCTGGCCGATCGCTTACAGACTCTGGCCAGTACGCTCAATCCCGCGGATATTTCGGTCCGCTGGGACAATCGCCGGCAAGGCTTTCTGATCAGTTGGGGCAAGGAAGACCTGATTAAAATCGATAGTCAGGCAATCCTGCCCGATACCACAGCAAATCAAGCAGAAGAACGCCCTGCAGATAGCTAATCGACTCAGGCGACTGCTGGGTAATGTTCCGGCTCTGGCCAGGGTGGAGGGATTGCCCGAATCTAGCCTGGTCACTCCAGACCGGGTTGGCGTGGTCAGATCTAAACTGACCGGTACGGCTTCATGGTACGGGCCCGGTTTGCATGGGCAGCGCAGCGCCAGCGGAGAGATGTTCAACGAAAATGCTCTAACCGCTGCCCATCGTACCCTACCTTTTGGCACTCGCGTCCGGGTCACCAACCTTAATACCGGCCAGCAGGTAGTCGTCCGAATCAACGATCGCGGCCCCTTTAGCCACGGTCGCCTGATCGACCTGTCCTCAGCTGCCGCTGCCAGAGTTGGTATTCGAGCCGCCGGAGTTGGCCGAGTTGCCCTGGAAGTACTGGGCCAATAAGAGACCAAGGAAGATGGGTAGAAGCCCTCTATAATTGCCCCATTCAGCCTCTCCGAGCCATCTGGAGAGGCTTTTTGCTGAGTTGGTTGGGCAACATTAACCATGGAAAAGGGTAACGAGGGAAGACACTCTAAGGTTAATCTGATAGGGTGTTAACCCGGGGCCAGAGTAGCCAGATAGTGATCTGGCACAGACTAAAGGGGTAAGCCCATGGAACAAGGGAGAGGCCATTGTGCGGATACTGAAAACAGTTAACGGATTAAGCTGCTACCTGAAGCAGCACCGTTATTTATCCTCTAATGGTTGGACACAATCATTAACGGTTGGTCTGGTACCCACCATGGGGAATCTACACCGGGGTCACCAGAGCTTGATTAATCGGGCTCGACAGGAAAATGATCGGGTGGTGGTTAGTATTTTCATTAATCCCATCCAATTTGGGGTAGGGGAGGACCTGGCCACCTATCCCCAAACCCCGATGGCGGACCTGGAGCTATGTGAGCAAGCCGGAGTAGATGTGGTCTTTACCCCCACAGCCGCAGAACTCTACGGTAGTTCCCAACCCGATGGGCAGGCCATTACCCGGGTAGTACCGCCCCCCTTTATGCTGGCGGTACTCTGCGGTCCCCACCGGCCAGGTCACTTTGAAGGGGTGGCCACGGTGGTCACCAAGTTATTGAGTCTGGTGAGTCCCCAGCGCACCTATCTGGGAGCTAAGGATGCTCAACAACTGGCCATTCTGCGGCAGGTAGCAGCCGATCTCAACCTGCCAGGGGAATTGTTGGCCTGCCCTACCGTCAGGGATGGGGATGGCTTAGCCCTGAGTTCCCGTAATCGCTACTTGACTTCAAGTCAACGGGTCCAGGCCACGGCCCTTTATCAGGGCCTCAAGGCCGCCGAGTCCCTATTTGAAGCTGGAGAACGCCATAGTTCTATCCTGACCGCAGCGGTGAAACATTACCTTGCCCAGGTGCCTGCCCTTACCCTGGAGTATGTCGATCTGGTTCATCCCCATAGCCTGCTGCCGCTGGAGCAGGTGGAATCGGTTGGTTTGCTGGGGGTGGCCGCCTGCCTGGGTAAGACTCGCTTGATTGACAATATCCTTCTGAGAAACCGAAAACCCATCGTGGCAATTGACGGACCCGCTGGAGCTGGTAAGTCTACTGTGGCTCGTCAGGTGGCCCAACGTCTCAATCTGATCTACCTAGACAGTGGTGCCATGTATCGGGCAATCGCTTGGAAGGCTCTAGACCTGGGTCTGGACCCTGCGGACGAAGTGGCCATGGCGGAATTAGTGCCGACCTGTGAACTACGGCTGGCTGCTACAGGAGATGATCCGGCCTGGGCTGCCTATCCCAGCCGCCTGTGGCTGAATGGGCAGGAGGTGACGGAATTAATTCGCCGTCCAGCAGTGACCGCACGGGTTTCTCTGATTGCGGCCCAGCCCATGGTGCGACAAACCCTGCTAGAACAGCAGCGCCAGTATGGTATTACCGGGGGGTTAGTAATGGAAGGTCGAGATATTGGCACCCAGGTTTTTCCTGAGGCAGAGTTGAAGATTTTTCTGACGGCTTCGGTAGAAGAGCGGGCCCGGCGTCGCTGGAGTGATCTCCAGGGTCAGCAGCAAGATGGAGGTACCCTGGAGGAACTGGAACAGGCGATCGCCGCCCGGGACCATCAAGATAGTAGTCGCCGTGTTGCCCCCTTACGCAAGGCCGACGATGCCCTGGAACTGAATACCGACGGTTTAGCCATTGAGGCAGTGGTAGACCAGATCGTCGCCTGGTTTCACGCTAAAGTTGGGAGTTAATGTGCATTTCTGGCCCTATGACCATTACTGGTACAACTCGACTACTGGGGGTGATTGGCGACCCCGTTGGCCATAGCCTTTCCCCAGTGATGCACAATGCGGCTCTGGCGGAACTAGGGGCTGACTATGTGTATGTAGCCTTTCCCGTCACCAGTGCCGATCTGGCTGCCGCCCTGGTGGGACTAACTGCGATCGCAGTACAGGGTTTTAACGTCACCATTCCCCATAAGCAACGGATCATACCCCTGTTGGCAGAACTGACCGCCGATGCCCAGGCGATCGGGGCGGTAAATACGGTCTGGCCCACAGCCCGGGGTTGGGCTGGTACCAATACGGATATTAAGGGGTTTACAGCTCCCTTAAGGCTGGCTCAAGACTGGTCAGGGGGCACTGCCCTGGTGTTGGGTAACGGCGGGGCGGCCCGGGCGGTGGTGGCGGGCTGTGTTCAACTGGGATTGGAAAGAATTGCGATCGCGGGCCGTAATCCTGAAAAATTAGAGGCGTTTCAGAGCCGTTGGCAAACCTCTCCGATCCAACCCCACCTCACCGTCTGCCCCTGGACTAATCTGGCCGATATTTTGCCTGAAGTCGATTTAATTGTGAATACTACTCCTCTAGGGATGGCAGCCAGTTCTGACCAGAGTCCTCTAGCGCCATCGGATTTAGATCGAGTTTCCAGTCATGCCCTGGTCTACGATTTGATCTATACCCCTCGCCCCACTCGTCTGCTGACCCTTGCCGCAGAGCGGGGACTGGCCACCCTGGACGGGCTGGAAATGCTAGTGCAGCAAGGGGCTGCCGCTCTAGAAATTTGGCTACAGCAATCTGTGCCCGTAGCTACTATGCGCCAGGCTTTGCTGAAGCAACTGGGAGAGCATTAAGATAGAACCTATGTAACCGTGAGGCAAACTATGGTACGACGGGCGATCGCCACTACTCTTCTGGTCATCGGGTTGTGGATCTGCACCAGCTTGGGAATGACCGCCCAGGCCCTAACTGCGATTGATCTTAAGGATGTTGCCTACCAATCCTGTGCAGCCGAGTATGCCGATGGCATGGTTACACCAGGTTCAATTCAGGCAGCCAAATGCTATCTGATCGTAGGTAAAGCCATCAATCGTTCTGGCAAAACCGTAATTAACGCCGACATCTTTGGCCGTATCTACGATGCCAATGATAATCCGGTTATGCAAAACCGTAATCGCCTGGGTTCCATCGACATCGTGCCTCCGGGGGAAAGTAATTTTGAAATTCGCATCTCGGTAGCCGCCAACCAGCCCGAACCTCTCCAACTCAAACAGTTCCGAGCCTCTGGTTTTTCTGGTCAGGTGCGTCGATAGTTTCAGTCCGGCTGACGGTTACCCAAAAGCGAGCGCATGACTTGGCACTTACTAATTGACATTTGACACTTATTAATAGGAGAGCCAGGAAATTTCTCCATAAACCCTGGTCCCGGCCAAGGGAAAGCAATGGTTTCACCCCTGCCATAGTCTAGTCATCACTGATTCCTGGGTGCTATCAAGGAGTGACGGCCTGCCTAACTTCAAACCTTAGTTTAGACCGCTTAAAAGGTTCTGGAATATCCACTGGATAGTTGCCAGTAAAACAGGCGGAGCAAAAGCTATCTGGGTCCTGTTGGGTAGCTTTCAGCATGCCTCCCCAGCTCAGGTAGGCAAGGGAGTCTACATTAATCTGGCGAGCAATCTCTGCCGTAGAGTGCACAGCGGCGATCAGCTGATCCTGACTATCGGTATCAATTCCATAAAAGCAGGGATGGGTGACAGGGGGAGAGGAAATACGCATATGTACCTCTATGGCTCCCGCATCTCTGAGGGCCTGGACAATTTTACGGCTGGTGGTACCCCGGACAATGGAATCATCCACAATCAGAATTCGTTTACCGTTCAATACATCCTTTAGGGGATTGAGTTTTAGCCGAATCCCCACTTCCCGCATAGATTGGGTCGGCTGGATGAAGGTGCGACCAACATAGCGGTTTTTAATTAGACCCTCGGCGTAGGGAATACCCGACTCCTGAGAAAAGCCAATGGCCGCTGGCACTCCAGAATCAGGAACAGCCATAATCAAATCAACGGCAACAAAGGCTTCTCTGGCCAGTTGGTGCCCCAGGCGGCGGCGATAGCTATAAAGACTCTCCTCATTAACAATGCTATCGGGCCGAGAAAAGTCAGATCATCTCAAAGATGCAAAGCTTACGTGGAGTAGGATCGGCCCACTGATGGCTGGTTAAGCCCTGGGGCGTAATCCAAACCAATTCTCCAGGCTGAATGTCGCGTAAATAGGTGGCCCCAATAATGTCAAGGGCACAGGTTTCTGAAGCCAGTACGTAGGCTGCTTCACCTCCTTCCCCTGGTGGATTGGATCCTAAAACCCCCAGGACAAGGGGACGAATTCCCTGGTGATCGCGGACTCCCATCAGGCCATCGGCGGTGCCAATTACCAAACTGAAGGCACCCTGACAACGGTTCAAGGCTTTTTCAGCCGCCTTGACCCAGTCCTCTCCATCGTTGACCGCCTCCGCCAGGGCAAAGGCAATCATTTCCGAATCGGTGGTGGTGTTCAGGTCGTGGTTCCGTTGCAGCAGTTCCTGCCGCAGAGCGGCGGTATTGACCAGATTACCATTGTGGGCCAGGGCCAGATCCCCAGGCGGGTAGGTACGATCGCCGGTTGGGCATTACCCACATGACTAGATCCAGTGGTGGAGTAGCGGGTATGACCGACGGCCATCTGGCCGGGTAAAGACTGCAATACCCGATCATCAAATACCTGGGCTACCAGACCCATATGCTTGTGACAATGGCTTTGCCGTTGATCAAAGGTGGCGATACCGGCGGATTCCTGACCTCGATGCTGGAGGGCAAACAGACCAAAATAGGTAAGCCGGGCTACATCCTCACCGGGAGCGTAAAGGCCGAATATACCACAGGCTTCTTCTGGCTTATCGGGGCGATCGAGGTCGGCGTGGTCCGGCTGGCTGGGGGTGGAGCTAGGCAAGTCCAGGTGGTTGGCAGAAAAGGTCATCAGGTTAGCCAGTAGGGTCAGGGGCAAAGAAAAGGCCATTAGGGCAATTTGATCACTGCTCAATCAGAACAGAGCCATCATCCCTTGGTTACGGCCTGCTTAGAGCCCACCTTCCATCATAGGATGGAGTTCACCAAAAAGATGGCCAACCGTGAGATGGCCAACCGTAGCTAAGCCGTCAGTTGGGTAGCAATGGCATTTTGCCAGGTCTGTTTCATCTGTTCCACTAGAGCCTGGATCACAACTGGACCATCACCACTAATCAGGGTGAGGTGCGCCCCACCCACCTGCCCCAACAGTTGCCACTCTCCCTGCAACTGATGCTGTAAATAGGTTTCCCAGCCATCCCGTTGTAGGGGATTGACCGATACTAGGATGCGAGCTCCTCCCTCGCCGAATAAGACTCGATCCCAGCGCTGCTCCGTCTGGTCGCTGGCCAGCCCCAACTGAATGGTGGCCCCTTGATCGCCGCTAATGCAGGACTCCGCCAGGGCAATCGCTCAGTCCCCCTTCAGCACAGTCATGGGCCGACCGAATCCAGCCCTGACCAATCCCGTGGCGACAGACTGCCTGCACTCGCTGCTCCAGGGCCAGGTCGATTTTGGGGGGTGGCCCGTCACCTGCTGATGCAGGGCCGCCAGGTATTCTGAGCCGCCCAGGGTGACCAGGGGCCGGTTATCCAGACTGGCCCTACTGGTCTGCTCCAGAGTCACCCCCAACAGATAAATTAAATCCCCCGCTGATTGCCAGCCCTGGCCACAGGTGTGCTGTAAATCCTCCACCAGACCCACCATGCCCACCACCGGGGTGGGATAGATCGACTGGGGTTGACCCTGGCTATCGACGGTTTCATTATAGAGAGACACATTACCCCCCGTCACCGGAGTCGCCAACTGACGACAGGCTGCCGCCAGACCCCGACAGGCCTCCGCCAATTGCCAGTAACCAATAGGATTTTCCGGGCTGCCAAAGTTAAGGTTATCGGTTACCGCCAGGGGTAGGGCTCCTACACAGCTAAGGTTACGAGCCGCCTCCGCCACCGCCGCCACCGCCCCCTCGTAGGGATGCAGGTAGACGTAGCGACCATTGCAATCAACGGTGGCCGCCAGTCCCCGAGTCACCGTCCCTGACTGGTAGCCCGGCACTGACTCTAGGGGCCGCAGGCGAATCACGGCGGCGTCGGCATCCCCTGGACAAAGTCGGGTGTTATTTTGTACCTGGTGGTCGTACTGGCGGTAGATCCATTGCTTAGACGCAATGGTGGGCTGGGCTAACAGCTGGTGTAGCACAGGGGTCCAGGCCAGGCAGCTACCCTCTGCATCTAACCCGGCCACCGTAGCCGGTGGCAACCACTGCTCTTGCCAGGCCCAGGCGGTCTGGGCATAGTCCGGTGGAGTGGGCAACAGATCCCGGTGGTAGATGGGGGTATTTTCCGCCAGGGCCAGGGCGGGAATTTCCGCTGCCACCCTACCCTGAAACAAAATCCGGACTGTCGGTTCAGGAATCACCTGACCAGCTACCACACCCTGCAGGCCCCAGCGCCGAAAAATCTCAATTACTTCTTCGGCTCGTCCCGCTTGTACCACAAACAGCATGCGCTCCTGGGATTCGGAAAGCAGGTATTCATGGGGGGCCATGCCAGTTTCCCGTGTAGGGATTAAATCCAGGTCCAGCTCAATACCCACTCCCCCTTTAGCCGCCATTTCGGCGGTGGAGCAGGTCAAACCAGCCGCCCCCATGTCCTGGGCGGCGACAATGGCACCGGTCTTGAAGGCTTCTAGGCAGGCCTCCACCAGGCATTTTTCCAGGAAGGGATCGCCCACCTGTACGGCTGGGCGATCGCGCTCTGACTCCTCGGTCAACTCCGCACTGGCAAAGCTAGCTCCCCCCATACCATCTCGGCCCGTGGTAGAACCCACGTAGACAACCGGGTTACCCAACCCGGCCGCCCCCGACTTAACAATTTCTGGGGTTTCCAGAATACCAATTGCCATAGCATTGACCAGGGGATTGCCACTATAGGCGCTGTCAAAGTACACCTCTCCCCCCACCGTCGGCACCCCAAAGCAGTTGCCATAGTGGGCAATGCCTGCCACCACTCCCTGACAAAGGCGACGGGTGCGAGAATCGGCCAGATCCCCAAAGCGCAGGGAATTAAGTACGGCAATGGGACGCGCTCCCATGGTAAAAATATCTCGAAGAATACCCCCACGCCAGTGGCCGCTCCCTGAAAGGGTTCCACCGCCGACGGATGATTGTGGGATTCAATTTTAAAAGCTACCCGTAGGCCATCCCCAGCGTCGATCACCCCAGCGTTTTCCCCGGCCCCACCAATACCCGATCGCCCCTGGTGGGAAACTGCTGGAGTAGGGGGCGGGAATTTTTATAGCAACAGTGCTCTGACCACATCACGCCGAACATGCTGAGCTCAGCCTGATTAGGGTGTCGTCCCAGGCGTTGCACAATTTCGTCGTACTCCCCTGGCTTGATACCAGCAGCAGCAATTTGCTCAGGGCTAAAGGGGGCGGTGGCAAAGGCGGTCATGGCAGGCTAGGGCAAGGTGCCTATAGATTGTAGGATTTTCTAGAGAATATTGGCTATGGCCCTAGCCATGGGTCTCGCCGCTGCACAGTAACCAGACCGCCAGCAACAGTACTAGCCAGAATAGCCGACGGCGCAGCAACAGTAGCAAAACGCGAGACCTGACCATACCCTGCCCCTAAAATAAGTTCATGTCCGTAACCGCTCCCAGGCTGCTGGAGGATACCAGTTTGGCATATTTGCCCAAAACCCCCGACGATAGCGGGGGGCGGGAGCCACCCAGGAGGCCCGGCGTTGAGCCAGTTCTGCCGCCGACACATTCAGTTCCAGCAGATTCTGGTCGGCATCAATGGTAATCCTATCGCCTTCCTGAACCAGGGCAATTGTCCCTCCCACGGCAGCTTCAGGAGCCACATGACCCACCACCATGCCGTAGGTGCCACCGGAAAAGCGACCATCGGTAATTAGACCCACCGAGTCCCCCAGACCCGCCCCGATAATGGCGGCGGTGGGGGCCAGCATTTCCCGCATTCCTGGTCCCCCCTTAGGTCCTTCGTAGCGAATTACGATCACATCACCGGGCTCAATGGTCTTAGCCAGAACGGCGTTGAGGCAGTCTTCCTCTGACTCAAATACCCGGGCTGGGCCGGTAATTCGCCGGTTCTTAACTCCGGTTAGTTTAGCCACCGCTCCCTCTGTGGCCAGGTTACCCTTCAAAATTCCCAGGTGACCCACTGGATAAAGGGGCTGGCTAAAGGGACGGATCACATCCTGGTCTGGCCGGGGCTCGGTTGGAATCTCCGCCAGCAGTTCAGCAATGGTTTGCCCGGTAATAGTGAGGGCATCGCCATGGATTAATCCCTGGCTGAGGAGCATTTTCATTACCTGGGGAACTCCTCCCACCCGATGGAAATCGGTGGCTACATAGCGCCCAGAGGGTTTGAGATCGCAAAGAACCGGGACCCGGTGGCGAATGATTTCAAAATCGTCAATGGTGAGGGGTACGCCAATGGCATTGGCGATCGCCAGTAAATGTAGCACCGAGTTGGTCGATCCCCCCACCGCCATAATCACGGCGATGGCATTTTCAAAGGCCTTGCGGGTGAGAATCTGACTAGGCAAAATTTGCTGACGAATAGCCTGTACTAGCACCTGGGCAGATTTTTCTGCACTGTCAGCCTTCTCGCCGTCTTCGGCAGCCATGGTAGAGGAAGACATCAGGCTCATGCCCATAGCCTCAAAGGCAGAGGACATGGTATTAGCCGTATACATTCCGCCACAGGACCCCGCCCCTGGACAGGCGTGGCGTTCTACCGCCAGCAGTCGATCCTCGGTAATCTTACCAGCGCTATACTGTCCCACTGCTTCAAAAGCACTGACCACCGTCAGGTCTTCCCCATCGTAGTGACCGGGCTTAATGGTGCCGCCGTAGACAAAAATAGCAGGTAGGTTCATACGGGCAATGGCAATCATGGCACCGGGCATATTTTTGTCACAGCCCCCGATCGCCAGTACCCCATCCAGACTTTGCCCATTACAAACAGTCTCAATAGAATCGGCAATCACCTCGCGGGAAACCAGGGAATACTTCATGCCCTCCGTCCCCATCGAAATACCATCGCTGATGGTAATGGTGCCAAATACCTGGGGCATGGCTCCCGCCGTCCGCACCCCAGCTTCGGCCCGATCAGCCAGTACACCGAGGCCCATATTGCAGGGGGTAATGGTGCTGAAGCCATTGGCAATTCCCACAATGGGTTTGGTAAAGTCCTGATCACCGAAACCCACGGCT
This sequence comes from Nodosilinea sp. LVE1205-7, assembly GCA_041879365.1. Classification (GTDB taxonomy): domain Bacteria; phylum Cyanobacteriota; class Cyanobacteriia; order Phormidesmidales; family Phormidesmidaceae; genus Nodosilinea. The sequence goes on from CP089923.1 coordinate 2,350,625, forward strand.
CGCAGCATGGCTCGATTCGGGGTACGCTGCACTCCCTGAGTAATCACCTGGCTTTTAAGGTTGTCGGGCATAGTTAACCTCTACGGGCAATTGGTTATGTTTTTTTGCAACACAAAACTAGATTTTGCCAGCATGAAATCAGTTTTTCTAGGAAAATTAGGGGAATCTTAGCATTACTTCCCAACTATTCCTGGTGAGCTGTAGCCAGAATGGTTAGGGTATCCCCGCCTGGAGCACTACCCCAGGGCAGGTCTCACCTATCGGTCAGATTTCGCCCCTGGCTGAGCCCCCGGTAACTCCTGTCCCTATACTGCCCTTGAGAGTTCACCTTGAGTTCTTCTTCTCCTGCCTTTCAGCCCCCCGATGCCATCTCCCACCTAGACGCAGCTCTGTTGTTAGAACGCTACGCCAGGGGAGAACGGGACTTTCGCAATCTGCACCTGGTCGGAGCTAACCTGGCGGGACAGGACTTAGCAGGTATTAATTTGCGTCACGCCAACTTACAGAATAGTGATTTTTCTGGAGCTGTTCTGGTGGGAGCAAATTTACGGGAAGCCAAACTGAAGGGGGTGAATTTCCATGGCGCTAATTTGACCTTAGTAAACTTAATTGGAGCTGACCTGACCGATGCAGACCTGAGCCAAACCAATCTTAGTGAGGCAGGTATGCGGGCAGTTAATCTGGTGCGTACTAATTTAGACCAAGCCATTCTGCGAGAGGCTAACTTAAATGAAGCCACCCTTGATCGGGCCCGGCTGTCCCAGGCTCAACTCACCGATGCCAGTCTAAGCCGGGCTAAAATGTTGGCGGTAGTGATGACGGGAGCCAATCTGGATCGAGCCAATTTAACGAGTGCCCTGATGAATGGTGCAGAAATGACTGGAACCAGTTTGGTGGGAGCCTGGCTGAGTGGAGCCAGCCTGGAGGGGGCCAACCTGGCAGACAGCAACCTGAGTCGGGCCCAGATGATGGCCACTAACCTGGTTAATGTTAATCTGACCAGGGCTAACCTGCGCGGCACCAACCTGAGTTGGAGCTCACTACGAGGAGCGAATCTTCAAAACGCTGTTTTATACCGCACCAAATTAAGCTGGTCTAACCTGAGTGGCGCAAACCTGACCAATGCGGTAATGCTCAATGCCCGTTTAAACTATACCAATCTCAGTCATACCGAAATTCAGGGTACGGTATTGCCTGACGGCTTTACCCTGGAGAGATCCATAGAAAGGTGATCGTTCTATCTTGGCAGTAATCGAAATTTTGGCTAAATTCTGGTTTAGGCAAGGAGAAACTAATGGTTTCAACCTGGTCTAACCTGATTGCCTGGCCACTTTGTCAAGGGATTTCTCCAGGTTGGGACAGTGGGTAAACCGAATAGATTTTATTGAATTAGGTAAAACACAGACTATGAAGAAGTACAAACCTGGCAGAAATCAACCATTACCCAGGTCCAGGTGGTCTATAGCCGGTTGGTTTCTGATGGTGGCGTTTGGCCTTGGGCTGCTGCTGTGGCCATTTCTGTCCATGGGGGCGCTGTTTGTCTTTGATTCGCCTATCCAGAGCCGGATCGATGAGATTCAACGATATACTCTCTTACTTTTAACGGTGTTTTATCCGGTTTTGTATGGGGCTGGTTTTTTATTGTATTGGCTGCTACGGAAGCGTTCCATAGGGGAGGGGATGGCTTTGTTTGCCTGGCTGATTCCAGCCTTGACACCGGCCTATTATGTCTTGTTTTTTCTATGGACCTGAGGGATGGCCCTCGCCGCAAAATTCTGATCAACCTGCAAGTTGACTGCTTTCAGGCACGAATTAATGCTGATCCGATTACCTTCGCTGACCGTTGTAGATCAAGTCTCACCGCGATCCTGGGGAGGAAAGGCTCCGAGTCTTAACCTAGATGAAGTTTATAACTTTCCTAAGAGGTTGCTTGAAAAACCAAAGAGAGCCTCAGGCTATACTTATGGAGTAGGATAAGGATAATACCCTCAAACTCAAGTGTTTTAGTAGCCTCTTGGTAGCAAACCATACCTGAGCCCTTTTCAAGCAACCTCTAAGGCTGGTGAGATAGTCGGAATTATACCTATTAATCTACAAGGATCTATGGGGCGAAGGACTCCTTATAATATAACTTTTCGGAATCCCTAGGAAACGCTCAACAATAAGTTGACCATCTGAGAACTGGCTCTCAAGAAAGTATCGACGGACTGCTACTGTATTTTCTACCATGTCAGTCCAGGCGGGAATTTCTCTTTTCCACCTATTAATGAAAAATTTCCTAACAAGTTCTGGATAAAACCACCAAAATAACATTCCAGAATGAGCTTCTATTGGAAAATATTTAGACGGAGTTTGTACCCAGAAAAACTTTCCAACTCTTTTTATTTCGTTAGCAAATTCCCTTTGTCTATCCTCGTCTCCTACATGTTCAATCACACTATTGCTAAATACGACATCAAATTGATCATGATTAAACATATACATTTTACATCCGTCACCCTCAACGTAATGTATTTCAGGTTTTGACTCATCCCTCTCTAAGTTGCCCGGGAGATTTAGGACTGTAAGTGAAAAACTTCTGTTAACCTCTGACCAAAAATGAGGACTTCCGCCAACATCTAGAATCTTTGGATGATCGATACCGAGTTGATCCAGGAAGCGTAGGAATAATTGCATTCGTCGTTTCCTGAAGAAAACTTGAGCTGGAGATAGAAGACTACTAAATATGAAAACACGTAAAAGACGCAAATTCTTTATGTTCATGTTTCTGCCACCATAAAACTAAATAAGTTGGTAGTGCATTTTAGTAACGGACAGAGAAAATAATAAAATCACTTTGCTCTGCCAAGTTCTTCCCGATAGGGCGGTTATAGTTATGGATCTACAGCCAGATGGCCCCGTTCTAGCTTTCTAGCTTTCTAGAAAACGATAGGATTTTCTTGACGAGTTGCTTAATCCGCTACCTCGATCTGTTATTTAGTCGCTCGATATAACAGGTCAAACCGCTATCTTTGCCCACAGCTCATACCGCTTACTCGGAATGAATTTCCCCTGATAGGAAACCTTCACCAGATAAAGCTGATAAAAGTTTCCCTACAGTTAATTTCAGCAGTTGCTTCCGCAGGCGTCAATGCCAATGAGATGTCTTTGCTTTAAATTTAATTTTTTTATTACAGAATCGTCCCGACGATTGATGGATTTTCAGGGTTTTAGGGCACTCAACTACAGAAAAGACCCTGATCCCTCCATACAACTTCTTTAAACAAAACCCATTGCACCAGGTCCGCTGCAATAATCCACCGAGTGGCTTTAGTTATAGGGCAGAAACCATAGGGAAAGATTGTTTTTTTCTAGGGCTGGTATACCATCTCTACTACTCAATCCCCAGGGGGAGACAGACTATCGTACTGCTCCCCTACCCAGGGCATGGTTACCAGGTCTTCAAAGCTAACCTGGCGGTCCTTTTCCAGGGTTTCAATGCGACGTTTTTCGGCGTAAATTTGATTTTGAAAGTAAGTAATCTGGTCTGGATTAGTACTGGCGTTGGTTTTTTCCCACAGGGCCAGAAAGTGACGATAGCGCTTTTCACAGAGATTTTTCTCCATGCAGGCGGCGGCGGCTCGAATAATGAGGGGACCCCGCAAAATATCGCGACGGGTCTTTTCCCCAGATGCAGGAGGGATTGCATAGAGAGACTGGCCAGACCGGCATCGGCCAGATGGTGACTTAGCTGACTGACTAGATCGAGACTGTCTCCTTCTTGAGGTTGACTCAGTAGCCTTTGAATGTGACGCCAGAGTGCGCGGTGGTGGGAGTAACTGAACTGTAAATCCCGGTCCTCTAAGACCTGGCCGATCTCCTGGCGGTGGCTGGGGGCGTGGAGAAAGAGGCGGAGCAGGGCGGCCTCCGCCTGTTCCAGGGAACTGGTGGCGGGGACGGGGCTCGGTGTTGGGGAGGGAGGGGCGTTCTGGGAGGTAGTCCGCCGCTGACGCCGTACCTGGGTAATCAGGTTTTCTGCCAGTAGGGGCACCAGGCGACTGTCGCCATTACTAAAGATCTCGGCACAATAACGGACGTAGTGGGTGCGGGTATCGGCGTTGGCAATATCCCCCAGCAACTTGACGATCGCCTGGGTAGTTTGTTGAAACTGGTCGGCCTGGCGCAGGTCCTTCCCCTCAATGAGTTGATGAATTTGCCAATCAATCCAGAGGGGAGCCGCCAGGACCAGGGCCTGGTAGTCACGGCTGCTGTGGTGCCGTAGAAACTCGTCCGGATCCTTACCGGCGGGTAGGTTTAATACCCGTAATTGCACATCGCCCCGGTAGGCCATTGCCTCCACCTCGCCGATCGCCCGCTGGGCTGCCTTCACCCCGGCGCTATCGGCGTCAAAGTTAAGCACAATTTGCTTGGACTCGCTGTAGCGTAAAATTTGCTTTACCTGGGCGTTGCTCAGGGCCGTTCCCAGAGCGGCTACGGCATTTTCGATGCCGGCTGCGTGCAGAGCAATGACATCAAAGTAACCCTCCACCACGATGGCCTGGTCGGCTTTAGCGATGGCGGCCCGAGCCAGGTCCAGGCCGTAGAGGGTTTTGCCCTTATCAAACAATTCCGTATCGGGGGAGTTCAGGTACTTGGGTTTTTCCTCCCCCAGGGCCCTACCGCCGAAGCCAATGATACGGCTCTGGCTATCGCGAATGGGAATCATCAACCGATCGCGGAAGCGATCGTAGTAGCCTTCTCCCTGCTGCCGGGGCACAATTAAACCAGCCTGTTCCACTAACCGGACGGGATAGTGCTTTTGCTCTACCAGATAACCGTAGAGGGTTTGCCATCCCCCCGGAGCAAACCCCAGTTCAAACCGTTGCATGGTGGCCTCCGTCAGCCCTCGGTCCTGGCGCAGATAGGTCAGGGCTGCGGCTCCATCACTTTGGGCTAGGGCGTGTTGGTAGAAGCGGGCAGTGATCGCCAGCACTTCGTAGAGTTGCTCCCGCAGGCTGAGCTGCTGTTGTAACTGCTGCCGTTGCCCCGGTTCCAGGGTTTTAACCGGTACCTGGTAGCGCTGGGCCAGGTCCAGCACCACCTCGCCGAAGGAACGCTGGTTAAGCTCCATGAGAAACTTAAAGGCATTGCCCCCTGCACCGCAGGAAAAGCAATAGTAAAACTGCTTGCCAGGGCTAACGCTGAAACTGGGGGATTTATCTTCGTGGAAGGGACAGAGGCCGGTAAAGTCTTTGCCCTGTTTTTTTAACACCACGTATTGGGAGACAATATCCACAATGTCGGCGCGATCGCGCACTGCTTCAATGGTGTCGGGGTGGAGACGGGGGGTATCCATGGGGCAACTACGGGTGTCTACTGTCTAGAAAAGGCGGGCGCACCAACGGGCTTTGCTGGCATTAGATAGGCTTTCACTCTGGAGGGGCAACCTGGGACCGGGCGAATTCTTGAATAACCTCTATAGTAATTCTTGAATTTTCTGCGGCGCTAACGGGCAGAAGTTTTTACAATAGTGAAAATGTACAATTATATTTCAAGGACCTTTTGATGGAAACCCTGGCCCTGACCAAAACCAATGTCGAGCAGGTACTCGATGACCTACGCCCTTACCTGATGGCCGATGGTGGCAACGTAGAATTGGTAGACATTGATGGCCCGGTAGTGAAGCTACGCTTGCAGGGAGCCTGTGGTTCCTGCCCCAGCTCAGCGATGACCCTACGAATGGGTATTGAGCGGCGTTTGCGGGAGTTTATCCCCGAAATTGGCGAGGTTGAACAGGTGGTTTAAATGTTATTTCGGCGCTATTTCGGCTATCGCTGCCCTAACCGATGATCGGTCTGAGACCCTTAAAGCTTGTTTGAGAAGCCCAAAAGGGTCTCAAAGTACACCTGAGAATTAGCTAATCTCTGTAAAACTTAGCGTCTTGGTGGCCTCTTGGCGGTGAGCTATACCTGGGATAACCCTTTTCAAAAACCTCTTACCCAAGTACCGCCATCGGCATTGTCGGACCCATCGTCTACACTGGGTATTAGATACTATTGCTAGACTCACTCAGGAGCTCGGCGACCATGGCTGGTTTTACAGATCTGGTAAAGAAAACCTTTTATTTGGGAGTTGGAGCAGCTGCCTATGCAGGGGAAAAGGCTACCCATACCCTCAAGGATTTACAAAAGTTGCGCCATAGTTTGAAGGATCTGCAACAACAGGCTCAGACCCTGGTTAATGACCTGGTGGAACGAGGAGAAATTACGGCAGAAGAGGCTCAACGTCTGGTGAATCAGATGGTCAATCGCAGCAGTGGGGAGTCAGGCCAGGCTCCTGCCAGCGAAGAACCCCGCACCATCGAGATTGGTGGTCCAGACAGCTCGACCCTTGACCGGGCCTCCACTTTGCGGCAACAGGTGGCAACCCTGCGGCATGAACTGGATGCTCTGCGACAACGGTCTAAACGCCCGTGAGATAGGACTGCTGTTGGCACCTAAAGCGAGGGTGATCTGAGTCTGATAATTGAGGGTATCCTTAGAAATCTATGGTTGTGCCCTGGTTATTGCTTGGACCTGTGGTCTGATTAGCCAATCAGGGTAAGGTTAAGCGTTTGTTTTGTAATCATGGATTCCCCCTTCTATGTCCTTTGACCGAGCTGCTGCAAATCCCAGCCTGACTGCCCTAAGCGCGATCGCCCTGAAGGTGGCCGGTCTGGTTGCCATTGTTTCTGCCCTGGTAGATTATTTAATTCTGTTAATTCCCCTGAATGTTGGCAACGCCCAGTGGCAATTGGCCACGGCTACCCAGATCACTGATCGGGGCATTCTTCCCCTGGTGGGTATTGCCCTGGTATTTACCAGTCTCTGGCTTGATAGCGCCCGCCGACCAACGACCCAACCAGGATTCTGGAGAACCATTGATGTCCGTTTCTGGCTGTGCATCCTGGCCAGTTTGCTCAGCCTGCTGTATCTGGTCCTACCGATTTTCCATATCAATGCCGTCCTCCTCTCCAGTCAGGCTGCCCTACAGCAGGTTGGGGCAGAGGCCAGTCAAGCTTCTACCCAGATGGAGCAGCGCCTGTCAACTGAGTTGGGGCAACAGCAGCAGCAACTGCAAGCTCTGATGCAAAATCAGGAGCTATTCACCCAGGCCATTAAAAGCGGTCAATTACCTAAGGATATGGAGAAATACCGCAATGATCCCGAGGGCTTGAAACAGTTTCTACAAAAGCAGGCTGACCAGGCCCGACAGCGAGTTCAAAATCAAATTGGTAGTCGTCGAGCCGAAGCAGAGCAGCGAGTTCAGGTTGAATCCTGGAAAGCAGCTATTCGTACCTTAATTACCAGTCTGTTACTGGCGGTGGGCTATGCTGCAATTGGCTGGCAGGGCTTGCGGCAGTCTACGAATCGTTAACCCAGGGCCTGTTTCAAGGCCTCCTCGGCTACAGTTTGGTAAACATCCTGAAGGTAGGCCAGAACCACAGGGGCGTCTTCTGCTGGTAGGGGCATTTTGCCCAGGGCGTCCAGGGCTGAAGTAGGGGATGGGGTAATCACCACCAGATCGCTGTCCAGGGGGCGATCGTAACGCCAGAAATCGGCCAGATCAGGGGGCTGATTACCTCTAGTCAGCCCTGCTTCCCCTGAATTACGCTCTGCTAAGGAGTCGGGGGCCACTGCCTGGCGCTTCTGGCGTAGGGCCTCTAAAATGCTAGCTCGACTGCGACCCCGCAATTGAAACAACACAAAGGGATCTTCTCGAAAGAAATCCCCTAACTGGTAATAAACCGCAGCAATGTGCTTGCAGGGGTTTTTGGGGTCGGGACAACTGCACCGGGAATGGACCTCTGCCAGATTAAAGGGAAATAGACTCAGGCCATTGGCGGTAAACACCGCCTCAATTTCTCCGGGCATTTCCCCCGCTAGTAACTGGGCCGAGTAGATGGCCTGTTCAGAAAGGGAGTCTACTACGTAGCTCCAGTCTTCCTCACTAAAGGCATCTAACCAGATCGATAGCTTATAGGGTTCTGGGGCCGTGCCCTGTACCAGGGCCGTAACCTTAGATCCCCTATATTCCAGGTTCAGAATATGGCCCTGACGAGCATAGATGCGGCCTCGTTCCAACCGTTTCTTAAACCGGTAGGAGTTGAGCAGATTGATCCAGCGCTGCACCCACCAGGCTTCTTCTTCCAAGGCATAGGCGGGGGCGACAATAGGGGTATGGGTCATGGGTTAGCAAGAGACTGGATAGGCGATTGGACTGATCTGCACTCGACTTTACCCATGAAGGGAAAGGGTGTCCCCTGGTTTAGGGGCCAGAGCAGGGAAGGGGAAGAACCGACATATTAATTGTAGATTTTGATCATAACAGTGGGGGTGATGCTCGCCTCTGAAGTGGTGGAAGGTCAGTCCTGACCCAATAATTCCTGAATAATTTGAGCCTGACTGGATAGCAGGCCCACCAGGCGGCGGGGGATGGGGAAGCACCTGAATTAGGGTAGGGGTGGCTGAAATATGCTCGGCTTCTGCCATTTCAGGGTGTTTCAGCACATCTACCAGTTCCAAACTATAGGGATTGGATAAGGCGGCCTCCAGACTACGGTGCAGGAGTTTTAACATTTGCTCTGTCACCAGGGTATCGCTACCGTTGACAAAGAGTTTGAACTGATAAATTTGGGATGGGGGTAGGATATTTTTCCGCTCCCCAGGGTTACTGTGTTGGGTCTGTTTGGGTTCAATATCAGTCTGAAGAGGAATAATCAAATCATGGCATTGCCATAGCTGGGGAAAATCAGACCGATAGGACTCAATTACTCCTAGACAGCATTCTTCCAGATTGCCGTAGTTGGGCTGCCACTGTAAATCGCCCAGATCAAATAAGCTATTTAGCAGGGCTTGAAACTGTAACACCCGGGGATAGGCTTCGGCTACGGTCACCAAGGTTTGACTGGGGTTGGCGACCCAGCGATCGACGGTGGCGGTAAAACAGGGCAACAAAAAATAGGGAGGGGCGCTTAACCCCAGGTGCTGCTGTAGGGCGGCGCAAAGATCTAGATGCCAATGGGCTCCCTTACGGTGATCGCGGCAATAGACGCAATCACCGCCTGGGGTAAACAAAGCTAAACCCTTAAAGCTGGGGTCAGGAACCATTACCCTAGAGACGTCCCCGTAACATTTGGGCCATTTCATTTTGCTTAGGCGACATTTCCAGAGCAGTTTCCTCCGTAATCCGGCCTGACTCGTAGAGGGCGTAGAGTGTCTGGTTCATGGTACACATGCCATCAAAGGTGCATTTCGGCATCAAGGCTTCTACTTCGTCCAGTTGACCACGCACAATGTAGTCTTTAATGGCATCAGTATTAATTAAAATCTCGTGGAATGCGGCCCGTTTACCATCGGTGGTGCGGCATAGCCCCTGGGCGATTATCGCCACCAGGGACTCCGCCAGGGCCACCCGGACAGGTGCCTCCTGCTCGGGATTGTAAAGGCTAAGGATCCGCTCCACGGTTTTGACCGCGCTATTGGTGTGGAGGGTTCCCAACACCAGGTGACCGGTTTGGGATGCCTTAAGGGCAGTACTTACGGTTTCCTGATCCCGCATTTCTCCTACCAGGATGATATCGGGGTCCTCTCGTAAGGAGGCCTTCAGAGCATGGCTGAATTCCCTGGTATTTAACCCGACTTCCCGTTGTTTGACCAGGGATCGTTTACTCTGGTGGACAAATTCAATTGGGTCTTCGATGGTAATAATGTTTTTGGCCATTTCCGTGTTGATGTAATCAATCATGGCCGCCAGAGTTGTGGATTTACCCGATCCCGTAGGACCTGTAATTAAAACCAAGCCTTTCTGGTAGTGGCAAACATCCTTAAAGACCTCGGGGAAACCCAGTTGATCCAGGCTGAGTACCTTAACTGGAATCAGTCGCAGTACCATTCCCGGTCCCCTTAGGGAATCAAAGATGTTGAATCGTACCCGGGTAAATTCGTATTGGGCCGCGCCATCAAAATCCAGATTGTCGCGAAACTGTTGAATCTCCTCCGGACGTAGAATTTCCGCTAGCCAGCGGTAGAAGGTGTCGGCGTCCGTAACCGGGTATTCGGTCAGGCAGATTTCGCCGCGATCGCGAAAGCGAGGCGACTCTCCTACCCCCAGGTGAACATCAGAAAACCCTCGATCAAAAGCTTCCCGAATAATCTTCTTGAGACTCAGGCTATGACCAACCGCTGGAGTTTCTTCAGCCTTGGGCAGGGGAGGGGGAGCCGGGGGACGATGGCGTCCTTGACCTGCTGGTACTTCACTGGCCTGGGTGAATCGAGGGGGCGGAGGGGGAACCGGGGGGCTAGGGGGAAAATTAGAGGGTTCAACCATAGGGGTATTCTCCGCAATGGGTGTAGATTGCCAAACAAGGCTAAAGTATAACCCTCTCCAGGCTACTCAGGACAGATTGATGAAGATGGTGGCTTGAGTGTTTAACATGGAAAAGCCTACCGGGCTTGTTTCTCGATCAGGAGGGCGAGAGGCCAGAAAGTTACCCTGGTTTTTCTGGCCATAGCGATAAATCAACTATCATTGCATAACCCTAGGCAGGACCAGAGACAGTAGAGTACTATAAATTCTAAAGAAATTCTTAAGGACTGCCATGAACCCTCAGCTTTTGCGTGATTTGTGGTCTTTGGTGGATCAATCCCAGAGTAGTTATCTGTTGGCTTTGGATGATAACGGTCTGGTTCACTGGTTGGTCGATCAGTTTCGGTTGAGTCAGCCTATAAATAAAGCCGAAAGTGATCAACTCAAGGTTTATATTCGTTCTAAGGTTCCCCTGATTCGAGATTTGCTGGTCCAGAGCTTTTAGATTTTGGCTAGGGGTAAGCAGAGAGATTAAAGACAACCCCTGTCTTCACCCCGGTAGCCGCAGCGATTAGGGGACAACATCTACTCCAGGTATTTGATTGGAGGCAAGCACCTCAGGCCAGGCTCAGCACTAGGCAAAAAAACAGAGAAATAAAATAGCTGAAGAACTATAGCTCACAGCTAAATAGGCGTACCAAAAAATAATTTACCATCTTGGTTCCGTAGGGAGAGTTCCACCAGAGCAGGGGATAGCAGCCCATTGGATCAGTCAGGTTATGGGTGGCCTGGTCGGTGGTTTTCCACTGATTTTGTTGCCGCCAGCCCACCCAATCTCCCAATTTTTCCAGTAAGGTCAGGTCCTGGGCCAGGGCAGTCGCCAGACTGCCTCCTTCTTCCTGGTAAAGGCGAAGTTGTATGCTAAAACCAAACCGACCCCCAGAATAGGTGGTCCAGAGGCGATCGATAATCCGTAGTACCCTACAGGGAAACAGCCTCACCGCCTGAGGGGTGAGGCTCTCCCAATCGCTGGTGTCGACTACCTCCAGAAGCACTTCCAGGGTTTCTTGATCGGCTTCCCGTAGTTTTCCGGTTTTTAGCAGATTCTGGAGGCGTTGGTAGCGTTCCACATCGCTAATTAATGGCAAAACATCTTCTAACCGGGCGATTCGTTCCGCCAGCCCCTGTTGAATAAAAGCCTCTAGTTTGGCTTCCATGGCGTCTAACCGTTCAACTAAATCCTGGTGGGACCGATCGGATGGGCGATAACTATCCATAATCTCAATTCGACCAAGCTTTAGGGGTCTGAAAAGCTAAAGGTGGCGCTCCAAGCACCTCCAAGCACTAAAATAGGGCTTCTCAGCTATGCTTTCAAGTCTAGCTTGCCTTCATCTAAGAGGGCGATTGAAAAGCCAAAGGGAGTCTCAGCAAAATTCAGTATTTTGGCGATCTCTCGGCGGCGAACTATGCCTGGGACAAGCCTTTTCAAACAACCTCTAATGCAGGTATGATGCGTACTACCCTAATTTAATAAATAAATTGATGCAATTAAGAAAAGAAACGAACTAGTCTTTTTATTTCACCCATATTGATTTTAATTAACATAGCTTAGCCTTGGTATTTTTTCGGGTTAAAACAGTCCATGGACCTGACGGTGCTTAAGGGCAAGCCACACAGCTTGAGCTCACTTTACTTAGTGTGCCCTATCTAATCACGAGGATTATGAATTTCGAGACCTTTGCAGTAGGACTATCGTTATTTATTTTTATTCCATTTTTGGGAATATTTATTTTATTTTGGGCTATGTATTCAGGCTTGAGAAGAAATTTTTTGGAGAAATCGATTAAACCCTTAATGCTTGGATATTTTTTCTTGGCAATACTTTTGATTATTGTTTCTCTGCTCAGCGTAAATGTATGGCCAGCACTTTTGGGAATTGTAAACTTTATTCCTTTTTTCGTTTTTTATCTGACCATCCACTTAATTATGGACTCGCCTGGAAAGCTCAAATACTTAGCCTGGGCTTTAAGTATTAGCTGTCTGCCTATTGCCATGATTGGAATAGCTCAAATACTATGGGGATGGGGTTTTGAAATGAAAATATCACAATTCAGTCTTTGGGGTGTGATTCAAGGTGGCAACCCTCCAGCCAGAATGTCTTCTATTTTTATGCATGCCAATACCTACGCAGCCTATTTAATTAGTGTTTTCCCTCTTTTGCTATGCTTGACCATTGATTTTTTTGAGAAACCAGATTTGAAGGGATTGAAAAATTTATTTAAGGCCCTATTTTTGCTCAGCACTATTGCTCTGGCCATACTCTCTATTATACTCACCTCTACTCGAGCGGCCTGGGGGGTTCTGATTTTCTACTTGATTGGATTTGCTATTTATAAGTCCTGGGATTTAATTACCTATGCCCTATTAGCAGTTTTTACCTTTTCTCTGGTGTCGGCCTACAATCGAGGGTCTTTAGGAATCATTCTTAGAAAAATTGTTCCCTACTATGTATGGGCAAGAATTAATGATTCTATGTATCCCCAGAGGCCAGAGGGGTTAACCCGGCTAGAACAATTTAAGTATGCCTGGAAACTAACGCTGGAAAGGCCCCTGACGGGCTGGGGGATGCAAAATTTTGGGGACCTTTACCAGGCCCATGCTGGGGTATGGGTTGACGAACCCCATAATCTACTGTTGCTTTTAACCACCGGAGTGGGGATTCCAGCCACCTTGGGATTTCTTTTTCTGGTCGGTTGGGTGATGGTGAACGGTAGTCGGTTACTCCTTGACTTTCCAGCAGAATGGCAAGAAGACCGGATGATTTACTTTTCCTATCTGCTGGCTTTTATCGGTATTGTCCTGTTCAGTATGACTACTCCTGCCCTGGTGGACTTGAGGGCAAATACCTTAAGTTGGACTATTTTAGCGGCTGTAACGGGTTTAGTCCGAGTCCGACTAAAGCGAGACTCAGCGATTTTGGGGTAAAAGTTCGTTTTTTCCCATAACCTGCTTTGAATGGCAGGCTATGCTTCATTATCAGGTATCGTCAGGATATCCGACTAAAAAAGTCGGGTATATTTGTAGAGGTTTGGAGGCTATGTTAAACTTCTTTTATACAATTGAGATAGTTGGGTGTTGCCAGGCTATCCCATATTAAAAGTCTGTTGATAAAGTTCCACTGCTCCTCTCCGCCTACAGGTAAGCTCTTATGTCTCAGCCTCATCACCAGGTTCTCGCTGCTCCTGCAGACTCTACTTTCTCTTCTCTTCAATGTCGTGAGTGCGGAGAGACCTACGAGCTAGGAGCTAAGCATGTTTGTGAAGATGTCTGTTTTGGTCCCTTAGAAGTCGCCTACGACTACGATGCAATTCGACGTCGGGTTAGCCGCAGTACAATTCAGGCGGGTCCTTTATCGATCTGGCGCTACAAAGATTTTCTGCCCGTCACTTCGGCCAATCCTATTGATGTGGGTACTGGCATGACTCCCCTGGTGCGGGCTAACCGCCTGGCGCGACGACTGGGCCTGAAGGAGCTATATATCAAAAACGATGCGGTCAATATGCCGACCTTAAGTTTCAAAGATCGGGTGGTTTCCGTTGCCCTTACCCGGGCTCGGGAATTGGGTTTTACCACTGTATCTTGCGCCAGTACCGGTAACCTGGCCAACTCTACCGCCGCGATCGCCGCCCACGCCGGCCTTGATTGCTGCGTATTCATCCCCGCTGACTTAGAGGCCGGTAAAATTCTTGGCACTCTGATTTATCGGCCTACGGTGATGGCGGTCCAGGGTAACTACGATCAGGTCAATCGTCTCTGCTCCGAGGTAGCCAACTCCTATAATTGGGGGTTCGTCAACATTAATCTGCGTCCCTATTACTCCGAAGGCTCTAAAACCCTGGGTTTTGAAGTGGCAGAACAACTGGGCTGGCGTTTGCCGGACCACGTTGTTGCGCCCCTGGCCTCCGGGTCCTTATTCACCAAAATTTACAAGGGCTTCCAGGAGTTTATTAAGGTTGGCCTGGTGGACGATAGGGCTGTACGCTTTAGCGGTGCCCAGGCCGAAGGCTGTTCTCCCATCGCCCAAGCCTTCAAAGAAGGACGGGACTTTATTTCACCGGTAAAGCCTAATACCATTGCCAAGTCCATCGCTATTGGTAATCCTGCCGATGGCATTTATGCCCTGGATATTGCCCGTAAAACCAATGGCAATATTGAGTCGGTTAGCGATGCCGAAATTATTGAGGCCATGACCCTACTGGCGGAAACCGAAGGCATTTTCACGGAAACTGCCGGCGGTACTACCATCGCCGTCCTGAAAAAGCTGGTAGAAGCTGGCAAAATTGACCCTGAAGAGTGTACCGTTGCCTACATTACAGGAAATGGTTTGAAAACTCAGGAGGCGGTTCAGGGGTACATCGGTGAGCCCCTCACCATTGAACCCAAGCTGGACAGCTTTGAACGGGCCATAGAGCGGGCTCGCACCCTTGATCGGCTGGAATGGCAACAGGTGTTGGTTTAGTCTCACCATACCAATTGCCCTTTAAGGGTAAAGGACAATTGGCGCAAACCCATGGCTGCTATTTTAATCCTGAAAACTGTTTTTAATGTTCCTTCCCTAACCTCACCATGACCGTTAAAGTATTGATCCCTACCCCTCTGCAAAAGTTCACCAATGATGAAGCCAGCGTCAGTCTAGAAGCGGGCAGCGTTGATGAACTATTACTGGCGATGGAAACTCGCTATCCTGGCATTAGGGCCCGACTCTGTGATGAAAAGGGTACACTTCGCCGTTTTCTGAATGTTTATGTCAATAGCGAAGATATTCGTTTCCTGAATGATCAGCAGCCCCAAAGCACTCCCCTGCAGGATGGAGATCAGGTCAGCATTGTACCCGCCGTCGCCGGGGGCTAGCCTTAACCTGCTTTCCAAAGGCCTTTCTTGCCATGGCTATAAGCCTGACCCAGGTGTTCGGGGCCTTGCTATTGTTTATTCTGGCCCCCTTAATTGGCGGGCTTCCTCTCACCGGTTGGATCACCCAGGCAGTATCGGGGGTGAAGCTGAGTCAAGTCGGTACCGCCAATGTAGGTGTTAGTGCCGCCTTCTATCACGGCGGTAAGCTGGCAGGAGTTCTAGCTGTACTGGTGGAAGCAGCTAAGGGTATGGGCGTGGTACTTCTAGCCCGGTTCTATTTTCCTGGGGACGGAGTCTGGGAGATTATCGCCCTAATTGCCCTGGTGACAGGGCGCTACTGGTTTGGTCGGGGAGCCGGAACCACTAATGTGGTGTGGGGTTTTATCCTGCATGACTGGGTGACAGCGGCTTTGACTTTTTTAGTCAGTGCCATTGGTTTTACCCTGTTTCGTCAGCGTCGTCAGGGTCGCCTCATGGTATTGGTTTTACTGGCTGTGATGACGGCGTTACGCTATCCCAGCAATGGCCCCCTAATTTTGGCGGTGAGCTGCTTAAGCGGCCTGATCGCCTGGATCTACGCCAAGCTACCTGATGATTTAGATTTACCCCTTGAAGGAGGGCGCTTGGAGTCCCGCTCTGTGTTTCGCTTTTTTCGGGGAGATCGCGGCCTGGTCGCCCTGGATTGCCCCCTGGCCCCTCGCCAGTATGGTCATAAGGCTGCCACCCTGGGGCAACTCTACGCCTGGGGTTATCCGGTACCCCCCGGCTACGTGATCAAGGCCGGAGACGACTTGGGCCCCTTACTGGCGATTACCGACCCATCCCCTCAGCAACCTGTAGTAGTCCGATCCTCCGCCCAGGATGAAGACAGCGACACCGCATCGGCAGCGGGTATCTACGCCTCTTTTTTGGGTATCTGCGATCGCCCCAGCCTCTCCCAGGCCATCCTGCAGTGCTTTGCCTCTTACCATTGCCCCCAGGCGCTGCAATATCGACAAAACCGCCAGCTGCCGGAACGGGCTATGGCGGTGATCCTGCAACAACAGGTAAAGGGACAGTTCTCCGGCGTTGCCTTTAGCCGCGATCCTGTACGGCGCTGTGGTGACCAGGTGGTGATAGAAGCTCTGCCAGGGGGAGCTGATCAGGTGGTTTCTGGCCGAGTCACACCGGAGCAATACCGGGTGACGGTGCAGACTAATGACCTGCCTAACAGATTTGATCAGGGAAGATCGGCCAGCTGGCAACTCCCCGCGGCCCTCAGCCTGACGGTAGAGGGAACGGGATCAACGCCCTTACCCCTGCTGCAACAAGTGGCCTATCTGGCCCGACATTTGGAAATTCGCTACGGGGGCATTCCCCAGGATCTGGAATGGAGTTTCGATGGTGAAACCCTGTGGCTTTTGCAAAGTCGCCCGATTACCACCCTGCAACCGATCTGGACTCGAAAAATTGCCGCCGAGGTGATTCCAGGAGCAATTCGGCCCCTCACCTGGTCGATTAATCGGCCTCTTACCTGTGGTGTTTGGGGAGAGATCTTTAGTCTGGTGCTGGGGGATTGGGCTAAAGACCTCGATTTTACGGCTACGGCTACCCTGCACCATAGCTATGCCTACTTCAACGCTACCCTGTTGGGAAAGATTTTCCGGCGTATGGGGTTGCCCCCAGAAAGTCTGGAATTTCTGACCCGGGGAGCGGCCTTTAGCCCCCCTCCCCTGATTGCCACCCTGAGAAACCTGCCCGGCCTGCTGCTATTGTTAAATCAAGAGAGAGCATTGCCACACACCTTTACCGCCGCAGACCGTAGCCACTTTCAACCTACCCTGGCAGCCCTGCTGGCCCAGTCCAGGGAAGAGCTTTCACCCCAGCAGTTAATGGAGCGGATTACAGCGCTTCTCGATCTACTTCGCCAGGTGACCTATTACAACATTTTGGCACCCCTCAGTCTGGCCTGGCGCTGTGCCCTACTGCGGGTGTCAGAGACTGACTTGGAGGGGGGCATAATCCAGAAATCCAGGCGATCGCCGACCTGCGATCCCTGGCTGATAGGATTTATCAACGACTGTCTACCGCCCAGGTCAAAGCTATTACTGATGGTGTCTGCCTGCGAGCCATGCTGGCCGATACTCCCGAAAACCAGGATTTGCTAACCCAGGTGAATCAGCTGATTACCACCTACGGTTATCTCAGTCCTGTCGCCACCGATATTGCCATTCCTACCTGGCAGGAGGATCCTACGCCAGTGTGGGAACTACTGGCCCAGCTGGTGGTTCACCCGCCTGACTTCCAGTCCCAATCCCCCAGTCGGTCAAGCTACAGACGGAGCTCGGCCCAGGCTCGTTTAGACCTTAAAGGCAAGGTCAATACCCTTTATAATCGCCTGCTGGCAGAGCTCCGCTGGAGTTTTCTAAGCCTGGAGGAACAAGGTTTGCAGCAAGGCTGGTGGCAGCAAAAGGGAGACATTTTCTTTCTGACCTTAGAGGAAATTCGCGATCGCCTGGTCTATGGTGAAGAACCCCATCTGAGTCAACTTGAACAGCTGATTTTGAGGCGACGACAGCAGTTTCAGCAAGATCGTTCGGAGGCCGTACCCTACCTGGTATTTGGCAACGATCCCCCAAGTATCAGGCCTTCCCCAGGTCTGAGCTGTTACCAGCTCTACAATGCCTCTCTGGCATCGGTGCCAGTGGCGGTATCGTTGAGGCTCCCATTCGGATCATGAATCAAATGACGACCCTAAAACCCTCTACCGATGCCTTTATTCTGGTGGTTCCCTATACCGACGCTGGCTGGGCCCCCTTACTGGCCAGAGCCCAGGGGCTAATTTCCGAAGTCGGGGGACGGCTTTCCCACGGTGCCATCATCGCCCGGGAATACGGAATTCCCGCCGTTATGGATGTCGCCCATGCCACTCAACGTTTGCACGATGGCCAGTGGGTGCGGCTTGATGGGGAAAAGGGAACAGTGCAAATTTTAGATCAACCTAACTCCCCCTCCGCCAACCCACCTCAGTCTAAAAGCCATGGCTCTGAGGTTGAATAAAATCAGTAGAAGGCTCCCAGAAACTTAACCAGTCCTGGCCTAAAGTGGGACAAGTTTGCTAAAATTCTATTTATAACAAAGTTCTATACCGTAGCCGCCTGTAGCAATGACTTTTTCGCTGAAGGGGGAATGAATAAAGTTTTCAAAACTTAAGAACTCATTGATTTCAAAAACCATTAAGCTACCTGGATTTTATTATTTTTCTTAATCAGAATTGTTAAATGCTTTTTGGTAAGCTCCTCTGATTGAGTTAATTGTTTTTCTGGTTAGTCGTTTTTATGGCGACAAGGCTGAGTACTTTTGACTGGCATTCCCTGCTCTTTAGTGGTTATTGTTCGTTACCTAATTAGCTTTTTATGCTGATCAGATTCTCTTCAACATTTTCGTGAGGTGTTGAGTGGTTGCCACTTCTCGTTTAGCGACTGATCAAGGGTGGGGTAGTTTAAGTTTTGTCTCTACCCTGTATTTACATCCGGTGCTAGAGATTCTGCTGGCAGAGGTTCCTAAACCCTGGCAGGCCGAGGTCAGGTTGGGTCTTCAAGAAGCTTTAGTGAATGCAGCTAAGCATGGTAACTGTCTTGACCCAAGTAAGCAGGTCACTGTTAGGTATACGGTTCTGGCATCGCGCTTTTACTGGGTTATCACTGACCAGGGCCAGGGTTTTGATCATCCCTGTAACTCCAGAGATTGCTTAGATTGCAATGAGTTTCATATTGGTGAGTGTGGTCGGGGGCTTTTTATTCTTTACAAGATCTTTGACCAGGTTGATTGGCATCATGGTGGCCGAGAAGTTCATCTTCATAAGATCATGGATCACCCTCAAAATCATCTCCTATTGCAACTTCTCAGGTCCGGTTAGGAGATTATTTGAATATTGACCGAACTCGCCAGCACTCATAGTAGTTACAGGTAGTTACAGCTCTGGAGACCTTAGCTCATCACGGGTAATCTGCCCCCAGCCAGCAAAGGCAGGGGCCGACCTAACTCCCACCGAGAGATATCAACAAGTCCGGATCTTGAAACAATGGTGTACTTAAGTAGCGTTCTCCAAAGCTAGGTTGAATCACCACAATTAGCTGACCCTCCGCTTCGGGGCGTTTAGCCACTTCTACCGCCGCCTTAACTGCTGCTCCAGTAGAGATCCCCGATAGTAAGCCCTCTTCGCGAGCCAGGCGACGACCGTAGGCAATGGCATCTTCGTCGGTAACCTGTATAACTTCATCAATCAAGTCAACCTTAAGTACCTCAGGAATAAATCCTGCCCCAATCCCTTGAATTTTATGGGAACCGGGTCGCCCTCCCGACAGCACCGGGCTATTCACCGGTTCAACGGCGATCGCTCGAAAGGAAGCTTTACGGGCTTTTAGCACTTCAGCTACGCCGGTAATGGTCCCCCCGTGCCCACCCCAGCCACCAGCATATCTACCTGGCCATCGGTATCAGCCCAGATTTCCTCCGCAGTGGTGCGTCTATGGATTTCGGGATTGGCGGGGTTGCTAAACTGCTGTAGCATGTAGGCATCGGTGAGGCTCTCTAAAATCTCCTGAGCCCGTTGAATACACCCTCCCATCCCAGCTATACCAGGAGTCAACTCCAGCTCAGCCCCGTAGGCCCGCAGCATGGACCGGCGCTCAGCACTCATGGTTTCGGGCATGGTCAAAATTAATCGATAGCCCTTAGCCGCCGCCGCCATAGCTAGAGCGATCCCCGTATTCCCGGAGGTGGGCTCCACCAAGGTAGTTTTACCGGGAGTAATCAGTCCCTGGGCTTCCGCGGCTTCAATCATGTTAATGCCAATGCGATCTTTAACGGAGGCAGAGGGGTTAAGGCCCTCTAGCTTCAGCACCAGTCGAGCCCCGCAACCTTCGGCCTGGGGGATGCGATTAAGCTGTACCAGGGGGGTATGACCAATGAGTTGGGTAACGTTATCGGCAATGCGCATGGGTTTAGCCTAGATGTAATACATGATATCGATTTGCTGTTTGGTATTGCGTTGATCCAGGAGGTCCTTAAGGGTATGCTTTTGCAGAACCTGCTCCGCTCCCCGTCGTACTTCACCCCAGACATCTTGAATCACAGAGGCTTCAAGGGTGTCCAGAGGCCTTACCCCGTCTGTCTGGGTGTCAAAACCTTCAATACAGCTGACCACATCGTAGAGCGTAATCAGCCACGGATCACGAGCTAATAAATATCCACCCCGAGCTCCCCGTTGACTCTTCACCAGACCCGATCGCCGTAGGGTTCCCAGTAGTTGTTCCAGGTAGCGATCGGGGATACTTTGCCTGGCGCAGATCTGACGGATTTGCAAGGGTTCGCCGCTGGCATAACAGGCGCTTAACTCCAGCAGAGCCAGTAAGGCATATTCAATTTTGCAGGACAAATCCACGGCGAGCAGAAAATGGGTAAGTAAATAGTCCCTTATAGTATACCCCGGTTCTCTACTGGGGTTTAGAGGTTTTTTGTCCCTCAAAGGTTGTTTGAAAAGCCAAAGAGGGTTCAAGCCATCCCTATGGGGTCGGACAATTGCTTCAGAATTCAGTGTTTCGATTCAGTGTTTTGGCGGTCTCTTGACGGCGAACCATACCTGAGCCCTTCTCAAGCGACCTGTCAACGGAAAGGGGCAGGAAAAAAACTCCGTCTTTGCTGCTGTTCTTTCTCTTCAGAACCAGGGGAACAAGGAAATTAAATTGTAGCCCAATCCACTAAACTCACCTGCTGGTGGGTGTAGGCTTTAAGATAAGGTTAATTAGTGGAATTTTCCATGCCTCCCTTGAGTTTAATTGTTGATCAATTTGTTTCCCAAAATGGGAAGTGGCCAACCCCCTCCGGGCCAAGCACTGGTTTGACTGACAACATCACTGAACTGGGAGAGTTTCTGGAGATTTTACAGTTGTTGATTCGAGAGCCCTCCGTAGTAGGCAGCGAGGACTCCTTTTTTAGGGTTTTACGCCGGGAATTAGAGGAAGTTGGGGTTGATATCAACTATTACCATGGGGTCTTGGTCGCCCAGGGTAGTCATCCCCATGATTTGATTCTATCGGCCCATATTGATCGCCATGGCCTCCTGTGCACCGGCCCTAATGAATTTCAGTATGCGGCTTTCATCGCTGGCAACCAGAGTGAACTAACGGGCGACTCAGTTTCTGAGCAAATGCTCAATACTATTGAAAATCGCTTTCAGGGACAGCGGGTACAAGCCCACTTGCCCTACACCGGTACCTATATTGGTCAGGGGCAGATTACCCATTCCTACATTTGTCCTGAGCGTCGCAATCTAATTTTCGAAGTTAACGGCCTAGAACATTTGCAGCCCGGTACCCCAATTTCTTTTTTAGACCGTTTGCAGTTTAAGGACGGCTACATTTCAGCCCAACTTGATAATGTTGTGAGTGCGGCCATAATTATTTTTCTGTTTCGCTGTGGCTTTCAGGGTACAGCCCTGTTCACAGCCCAGGAAGAGTCTGGACGGAGCTGGCGCTACGCCCTCTCCTGGTTTCAACGGCATCGGCTAACCACCCAGCGACTGGTCGCCCTGGATACCAGTCCGTACCATAACCGGGAGGCGGCTGATGAACAGTGGGTTACTCTACGCCGTAAAGACGCCAGTGCAGCCTTTGCCCCGGCCATTACCCAGGAACTGGCCGATCGCTGTACCGATCTGGCTCTTCCCTATAGCTACAAAGATGACTACATCGAAGCTCAAAATCTTCACCGCCCCCGTCCCTATTCTCTGGGACGAACAGAAATGGGCCGCCTGATTGCGGCTACCGACGGGGCCATCAGTGGTACAACTCTACAAATACCTACTACTGACTACCATACCCCCCATGAAACTGCCTCCCTCGCCTCGGTGGCAGCGATGATTCAGTTGTTGCAAACCTACATTTAACCGCGCCTACACCTACCTTTATAAATTAAGTCTGATCAGGGAAATCCACAGGCAGAGGAGAGACTACTGGATTTTAGGGGCTATGAGAAGGCTCTAGGGGTATAAAGTCCCCTTTACGGTGTCAATCTTTCGGCCAGTGGTTTTGGCTTGTAAACCTGCTTTCTTAGAGCAAGAAACACCTTAGCTTCTGACATCTTTGTCGCTCCCGCACCCTTCTAAACCCAAAATCAAAGGGCTTGCTATATTGTAAAAAGATGTATATGGATAGAACTGGGTAAGGGCGCAGAGGTAAGTCAAACTCTCAGTTTCTGTTTTTCAGTGGTGGGGTTTCGTCATCGGAGGCAAGTTAGTTAGGAAGTATCAATAGGAAATATCCGATTTACTCTTTTCTCTGTGTTCTGGCTAACGTTGTTAATATTTTTCTCCCATGGCCACCCTAGACTTAGATCAAATTGCCACTCAACTGAAAAGTGAAAACTCCAGGGATCGCATGCTGGCTCTAGCTTCCCTGCGGGATTTTCCGGCCGATCAGGCTGCGCCTCTAATTCGTCAGATGATTTATGACAGTAATTTACAAATTCGATCCATGGCGGTCTTCGCCCTGGGTCTAAAGCCCGATGATCAGTCCTTTGATATTTTGATTAATTTATTAACTACTGACTCTGATTACAGTATTCGCGCTGATGCGGCTGGCGCTCTGGGCTATTTAGAAGATGGCCGCGCCTTTGAAATTTTGGTGCGTTCCTTCTACGAAGATACAGACTGGCTGGTACGCTTTAGTGCAGCCGTAGCCCTGGGAAATCTTAAGGACAGTCGCGCCCACGATGTTTTACTGCAGGCTCTGGGTAGTGATGAAGTGGTGATGCAGCAGGCAGCGATCGCAGCTTTTGGGGAAATTGGAGACGGGGAAGCCGTACCCGCTATGCTGAAGTTTGTTGAGTCAGAAGATTGGCTGGTGCGCCAGCGTCTGGCAGAGGCTCTGGGTAATCTGCCTAGTCCCCAGACCCGATTCGGCTCTACGCTACCTGGAAAAGGATGCTAACTTTCAAGTTGCAGAAGCTGCTCGCCTGTCTTTAGAACGCCTAGGGTCGAGTTAGCCTGAGCTTACTGATCAAGAGAAAATAGTTATAAATTATAACTATTAATTATTACCATTAACCCTGAGGAGCAGGGAGGGCATGGGCAGTCACCTGAAAAGGCCTGGAATTGAATCCTGGAATTGGCTCAGCCAGGGTTGGTCCTATGGTTTAGTTATTTTAAGTAGTTTGGGTTGTATATTTATTCCTACTGTGGGGCGAGCCGCCAGTGAAATCGTGGTTTCCTACGGCAGCTTTGAGCGTAGTGTAGCTATTACCGATTTAGAGCAGTTTGCCCAAACCGGCGAACTCAGCCCCCAATTACAAGCCTATAACCGCCAATTGCAGTGGTCGCAAGATCAGCTAAATCAAAGTCGTCAGGTTTTAGTTACCCCAGCTCAAAATCTTGATGTGGTGGCGGTTTCCCAATTTCTTTACACTGAGCAGGGAGAGATCCTATTGCGGGAGCTAACCCGGGTTGTGCAGGCCCCTGCTCACCAGGCCAGTTTTTCGGCGCTGCGGGCGGCCCTGATTCTGGCGGCGTCTAGCCATGCCAATGCTTTTACCCTGCTGAATGTGCTCAGGTCTTACCCGCTAGATACCATTCGCATCGACCTGATGGGGGGATTAGCCATTGTTCAAGAGGTCAATCAGGCGATTTTACAATCAGGGCAAGCCGTTGCCAGGGTAGAGGCGATCGCTAAACAGGAAGCAGAGGCTAACCCGCTTTCCCCGGGAGTGTTCCGTTCTCTTCAGCAGATGATTCAGGATGATCACCGCTATAGAGTAGAACAGTATGATCTGGCGATACCAGGAGTCAGCAAACCAGCTACCCTATTTTTGCCCGAGGCCAAAACTAAGGTAGACCTGCCAGATTCAGGTTTTCCCGTGGTGATCATTTCCCATGGACTGGGTGGTAGTAACCATAGCTACAGCTACCTGGCCCAGGATCTGGCGGCCACGGGCATAGCTGTGGTTAACCTGGAACACAGCGGTAGTAACGGTCAACAACTGAATAATTTGCTCAAGGGCAAAACCGATAGCATTGTACCGACTACAGAGTTTCTACGCCGTCCAGAGGATGTATCTCTGACCATTACAGCTCTGACTAAAGCCCGTCTGACTAGGCCCGAGCTGCTTGGCGGTCTGAATATGCAGCAGGTAGGAGTGATTGGCCAGTCTTTGGGAGGTTATACAGCCCTGGCCCTGGCTGGGGCCAGTTTTGATCAGGCGGGTTTGACTCAATACTGCCCTGCCGACCGGATTACCTTTAACCCCTCCCTCTTGCTCCAATGTCAAGCCGCTCACCTGGGTTCCCTGAATCCTACCCTGGCTGATCCCAGGGTTAAGGCGATCTTTACCATTAGTTCCATTGGCAGTGTACTGTTTGGGCGATCGGGGTACGGCCGTATTACGATTCCCACAATGATGGTTGCCAGCGCTCTCGATACCATTGCCCCGGCTTTTCCGGAACAAATTCAGCCCTTTAGCTGGTTAACAAACTCTAATCATTACCTTCTGCTCATGCATAAGGGTACCCATTTTTCGGGGATTGGCGATGGTGATGTCAGCGGTTCTGATCAAGCCCTAGCTATTCCCAGAGATATTATTGGCCCCCGTCCCGATCTGGCTCAAAAATATATCAAGGTATTTGCCCAGGCTTTTTTCAAACTCACCCTCAGTGGTGACGAACGATTTCGCTCCCTTTTACAGCCTAGTTTTGCCCAACAATTGGGCGAGACCAGCTTTCCCCTTAGCCTAACCACTAACCTGCCATCAGATCGGAATTAGCTATTAAGATGTTGGCAACAGCCCTAGCCCGCCAGGGTATACTCTTACTTAGCTGACAAAACTCAACTAGACGAATACTCGTAGGTGTGTATCTTGAACTTAATTCGATAGCCTACATTCCCCAAAGATTGTTTGAAAAGTCAAAGAGAGTCTCAAACTATACCTGTGAATTAGGATAATCAACGTAAAATTCAGTATTTCAACAGCCTCTTTGCGACGAACTGTACCTGAGCCTTTTTCAAGCAACTGCTCAGATCGATAGAAAATAGGGGTACTCTAGGCTGACTACCTTTTGATGATTAGCGACCATCTTTAAAGCATAGATAACCAGCCATGGATTACTTCTGTGGGCGGAGCCAGGGAGGTTGTAACCATGGGACAATTGCTATAACCAGCTTCTAAATTTTAGACCATGGAAACCTGACCCTAGCCTTGGCTAGAAGGGCTAAGATAGGTTGGACCCAGGTTACGAGCCATGAAAACCTTAGTACTGGGTAAGGGGTCTGACTTGCCTCCGCCAGGCTGCGGTAATCATGCCGAGGAGACCCATCCTGGGCTACAATTATTAAAACTTCTTGCACATTTTTACCCCAGGTCCCCCCTTTACCCATGACCCTCCCCATTCGTAACGTCGCTATTATTGCCCACGTTGATCACGGCAAAACCACCCTGGTGGATGCCCTGCTCAAGCAATCTGGGGTGTTTCGGGAAGGGGAGGAGGTGCCGGACTGCGTCATGGACTCCAACGACCTGGAGCGGGAACGGGGCATTACCATCCTCGCTAAAAACACCGCCGTTCGCTACCAGGACACCCTGATTAACATCGTTGATACCCCCGGTCACGCCGATTTTGGCGGTGAGGTGGAGCGGGTGCTGGGTATGGTGGATGGCTGCATTTTAATCGTCGACGCCAACGAGGGGCCCATGCCCCAGACCCGCTTTGTACTCAAGAAAGCCCTGGAAAAGGGGCTGCGGCCCATTGTGGTGATCAACAAAATCGATCGTCCCCAGGCCGAACCCCACACCGCTGTTGATAAGGTGCTGGATTTGTTCCTGGAGTTGGGGGCAGACGACGACCAGTGCGAGTTTCCCTACCTGTTTGCCTCCGGTATGGCGGGCTTTGCCAAGCGGCAGCTAGAGGATGAGAGCGAAGACCTCAAACCCCTGTTCGAGTCTATTCTCGACCATGTTCCCCCGCCAGTGGGGGATGTGGATAAACCCCTACAGCTGCAGGTAACCACCCTGGATTACTCGGAGTACCTGGGCCGGATTGTGATTGGCAAGATCCACAACGGTATTATCCAGGGCAACCAGCAGGCTGCCCTGATCAAGGAGGATGGCAGCTTGGTGAAGGCCAGGATTACCAAACTCCTCGGCTTTGAGGGGCTGCGTCGGATTGAGATTTCCCAGGCCAGCGCCGGTCAAATCGTGGCGGTAGCCGGCTTTGCCGATGCCAACATCGGCGAAACCATCACCTGCCCCACCAACCCCCAGGCCCTACCTCTGATCAAGGTGGATGAACCCACCCTGCAGATGACCTTTCTGGTCAACGACTCCCCCTTCGCCGGGCAGGAGGGCAGCTTTGTCACCTCCCGACAGTTGCGCGATCGCCTGATGCGGGAGTTGGAAACTAACGTGGCCCTGCGGGTAGAGCCCACCGACTCCCCCAATCGCTTCGCCGTCTCCGGCCGGGGAGAACTACACCTGGGGATTTTAATTGAGACCATGCGGCGGGAGGGCTACGAGTTCCAGGTGTCCCAGCCCCAGGTGATCTACCGGGAAGTGAATGGCCAGCCCTGTGAGCCCTTCGAGTTGCTGATTTTAGATGTGCCTGAGGATGGGGTGGGGGGCTGTATGGAGCGCCTCGGCCAGCGCCGGGCAGAAATGCAAGATATGCGCATTATGGGAGATGGGCGGGCCACCCTGGAGTTTGTGATTCCGGCTCGGGGTCTGATTGGCTTTCGTGGCGAGTTTATGCGCCTCACCCGGGGGAGGGGATTATGAACCACAGCTTTCTTGACTACCGCCCCCTCTGCGGCGATGTCGAGGCCCGCCGCAATGGCGTACTGATCGCCTTTGAGGAGGGGGTTTCCACCTTTTACGCCATGAAAAATGCCGAGGATCGGGGCATCTTTTTCATCACCCCTAGCACTCGGGTTTACAAAGGTATGATCGTGGGGAACACAACCGACCCCAGGATCTGGAGTTGAATGTTTGCAAAACCAAACAGCTCACCAACCACCGCTCCGCCACCGGTGATGAACTGGTGCAACTGCAAACCCCCCAGGAAATGAGCCTGGAGCGGGCCCTGGAATATATTGGTTCCGACGAACTGGTGGAAATTACTCCCGAGTCAATTCGTCTGCGGAAATTGGCTAAGAAGCTGGTCAAACGTTAGGGCCTGTGAAGGGGTACCCAACGGCGCAGCACCCGACCCTGAACTGTCTGACCCAGATAGGGGCTGTTCAGGGCCAGGGATTGCAGGGATTGGGCCGTCACCAGCCAGCTGGGGGCCGGGTCAAATAAAACCATCTCGGCTGGCTGCCCTGGTTGCAGGCTGGCAGGAGGCTGGCGCCAGCAACGAGCAGGGCGAGTACTGAGAGCCTGAACCAAATCCAGAGCAGACCAATGACCGTTTACCACCAAGCGCTGCCAGAGAATGGGCCAGGCTAGTTCTAACCCGATCGCGCCGGGGGGGGCGGTGGCAAAGCCAACGGTTTTCTCTTCGTAGGTGTAGGGGGTGTGGTCAATGGCGATCGCGTCAATCACTCCGGTCTTGACCCCCTCGAGCAGGGCTAACTGATCCTCCGGATTGCCCAGGGGCGGATCCAAGCGTAAACCTGGATCGTAACTAGCCAAATCACGACTGCTGAAGACTAAATGCATCCAGGGAGTGCTGGCGGTAATCGGTAGTCCCTGAGCCTTAGCCTGGGTAATGAGCTCTACCCCCCGGGCAGTGGTAATTCGCATCAGGTGAACGGCGGTACCGGTAAGGGCTATACATTCTAGTAGGGCGGCCAGGGCGGCGGTCTCAGAGGTGGTCGGGGCTCCCACCAGACCATAGATTAGGGCAAAGGCACCCTCCCGGGCGACGCCTCCTGCCTGCAGCTGGCGATCGCAGGGCCACAGCGCCAGGGGCTTACCCAAGGGATGGAGATACTGGAGTAACCGCTGCACCAGTAGCAGATTGGCGATTGGCTGGTCATCGGCAAAGCCAACAATAGCAGTTGTAGCCAGGTCATCCAGGGCGGCCATCTGGACTCCTGAGGTTAGGCTGCCCCAGGGATAGATATGGGGTAGGGCTACTTCAGGGGAGGCAGCCGCCAGTAGCTGACGATGATTAATCAGGCTTTCGACCATGGCTCCATGGTCGATCGCAGGCAAGGTGCTGGGTAAAATTCCCAACCGAGTAAGTCCCCCCGCCGCCGCCGCCGCCAGCAGCGAGGCCAGGGTTTCGCGGGCTTCGTGGCCTGGTTCTCCAGAATGACTGTAGAGATCCACCAGACCTGGAAATAGTAGCTTACCTTCCCCTTCGATGGTTTCAGTGACAGCAGGAACATCATCCAGGGCCTCAGCGATGGCCACAATCTGCCCAGCCTCCACCAGCACATCCCTAATCTGATCTGTATGGCTAACCCCATCCACCAGACGGACCTGACGAATCAGTTGCACAGTACTCACAGCGCCCCTGCGGCGGTTTTGTCCAGCACACTGTCCGATAGATGGGTAGTAATGTTAGCACTGGTTAACACTGGGGTACTACCCACTCCGCCAGGATAATCGATCACACTTACGGCTCCGTTACCCTGCTTAAACCGCCAGAAGGATTCAGGCCCCAAACCCAAAACATGGCACAGTAGAGCCTTGTTAACGGCATCATGGGCTACCACCAGTACGGTTTGGGTCTTATCTTGATTGGTATGGCTAGTCACCAGTTGCTGCCAGGCTCGAATCGATCGCTCCCACACCTGGTGTAGATTTTCTCCCCAGGCATCTGCACCGTCTCAGGGGCGGCCTGCCATTGTTGCAACGACCCCGGATAGTGAGTCTCAATGTCTTCTGTATAAAGCCCTTCCCACTCACCATGGCTAATTTCCCGTAGATCCTCCAGGGATTGAAGATGGAGATGGGGATGGTGCTGCAAGATAATCTCTGCGGTTTCCCGGGGGCGAGCCATGGAGCTGGTGTAGGCTGCATCCAGGCAGACCGGATGCAGGAAGCTAGCAGCCTTACCACCCTGGGAACGCCCCGTATCGTTAAGGGGCACATCGATCTGGCCTTGAAAGCGCCCCTGGCGATTCCAATCGGTTTCACCGTGGCGAACCAGTAGAATCCGGGGGCCTCGATGATTCGGTCGAATTTCTGGCAGAGGTTGGCCCAGGTGACTGGTCAGGTTCATGGCCTCCACCTGTACCGGGCTTTGCCAGCCATCGGCGAAATTAAGGACGCTAATATTGCAGTTAGACTGCTGTAGACTGTGAAAACTTTCTGGTCCCAGGCCAATGGCCGTACCAATTAAGGCTCGATTAATCGCACTGTGGGCCACTAAGAGCAGGGTTTGGCCGCAATGTCGATCCAACAGCCGCTGCCAGCATTGTTTTGCCTGATCGTAGAGGGCTCGAATAGGGTAAAAATCCCAAGAGGTATCGGTGCCCACCTGGGGAAGGGTCATGACCAAATTAGCCGGGTCCCGAGACCAGCGATCAAAGGCCTCTGGATAGCGGGCCTCTGCTTCTTTAAAGGGCATACCCTCCCACAGGGGCAGGCTGACTTCCTTGAGGTCGTCAGTAAACTGAGGGGCCGCCATGCCCAGGGATTGGCCAATAATCTCAGCGGTTCTGCGGGCCCGTTGTAACGGACTGGCCCAAATAGCATCAAGGTCTATGCCCCGCAGGGCTTCGGCCACTTTCAGGGCCTGGCTTTCACCCTGCGGAGTCAGGACTGACTCGTCACAGTGGCCTTGAATACGTTTAAGTTGGTTGTAGGTACTTTGTCCATGGCGGACAAGAATAACGCGGGTTTTCAGGGGTCTATCCTCTCAGGTAGGTAACCGGGAAAGAGGTAACAGCGTCAAGGGAGAGATTTTGTGTGACTAGGGGCCACCAGTCAGAAATCTGGCCGTCTCCTGACCATGGGATTTCTGTTGGTACTCTATAATTCCACCTGAAGCTGATACCCACCAAGAAATGATTTTAGCCTGGGAACGGAGCTAAGCATAGAATTAGCTTTATGGCTTGGAGGCAGAGGACTTAGGCGCACTAAGGCTGATCAGAGGTTTTTCCCGCATCCAGCGAATCAGGGTTAAACCAGCGTAATAGGTGGTTGTAGCGGCCCCTAAACCGACCACACAACTACCTAGCATCAGCCGACTAGAGACCTCAGTACCCATGTCCATCCAGGCTTGCCAACCTCCCAGAGGCGTCAGTTCCCGGCTGGTTCCGTCCCCCAGTAACCAGTAGCCAACCTGGTAGTTGAAGGCAAAAAGAGGCAGATAGGTGAGGGGATTGCTGACCCATGTGGCCGCCGCCGCCACCAAACGATTGCCCCGCAGTAGGGTAGCCAGGGTAACACCAATAATAATTTGTAATCCAAACAGGGGAAAACAACCGGAAAAAACGCCGCTAGCCATGCCTCGGGCGAGGTATTCTGGGCTACCTGCAGACGCAAAAAGCGCAGGTAGTAGTATTTCAGAGTACGCCGCCAGGGGGGCGGCGAAGACTGGGGGAAAGTGCTGGGGGAGTTACCTTGGGGGCAAGCAGAATCGTCATAGGTCAGAAAGGAGCGATGGCAATGAACACACAAACACAGGAGGAACGGCGGTGGCGAGGCTGAGCTCGCTGAAGGGCTATTTAAAAGAATGATCCAGGCATGGTTTGCGCCCCAAGGAAGGGAAAAGGTGTTTAATTATCATGGACTATAGGTATAACCTGATACCTAGGCCAACTTTTCAAACTGTCTCTTAAATTAAGTAATAATTTTAAGTAACAATTCTTTTTATTCTATCCAGGGATCAGCCAGATTTGTAGGGTTCTCGGGTTTTTCTGAGAGATCTTTAGAAATGTTGAAAGATAAAGATTGATTAGAATGGTGACGCTCCCCCCTAAGAACAATCCAGTGCCCGACCTTACCGATCTGTTTTCTTTTCCTCTGGATGATTTCCAGCATCAGGCGATCGCCGCTCTGGATAGCGGTAAATCTGTAGTGGTGTGCGCCCCCACGGGTTCTGGCAAAACCCTGGTAGGGGAATACGCCATTCACCGTGCCCTGGCCCATGGTAAACGGGTCTTTTACACCACCCCTCTAAAGGCTCTGTCTAACCAGAAACTCCGGGATTTTCGTCAACAGTTTGGCGACCACCAGGTGGGGCTGCTGACGGGAGATCTATCAATTAACCGGGATGCGGCGATCGTGGTGATGACCACCGAAATCTTCCGCAACATGCTTTACGGCACCCGCATTGGCGAAACTGGCACCACTTTGCAACAGGTAGAGGCGGTAGTTTTAGACGAATGCCACTATATGAACGATCGCCAGCGGGGAACGGTCTGGGAAGAGTCTATTATTTATTGCCCCCGAGAAATTCAGCTGCTCGCCCTCTCAGCCACAGTAGAAAATAGTGGTCAGCTGACCGACTGGCTGGATCAGGTGCATGGTCCCACTGAGCTGATTTATTCAGACTTTCGCCCGGTTCCACTGCAGTTTTACTACTGCACCAACAGTCGCTTAATGCCACTGCTGGACAGTAGTCAGAAAAAAGGCAATCCCCAACTAAAAAAGCATCGACGCCAGCCCCGCCAGCCAGGTCAGCGGGTGGGTCTAACCTTTGTGGTTAGCCAGTTACAGCAGCGGGATATGCTTCCGGCTATTTACTTTATTTTCAGTCGTCGGGGCTGTGATAAAGCCGTCGATGAGCTCAGTGGTCTTTCCCTGGTGAATGATCGAGAGGCGGAAGAGCTAAAGCACCGGATTGACACCTTCCTGGCCCATAATCCCGACGCGGGTCGAGCCGGTCAGGTGGCCCCCCTGTATCGAGGCATAGCCGCTCACCACGCTGGCATTTTGCCCCTCTGGAAGGGACTGGTGGAGGAACTGTTTCAAGCAGGGCTAATTAAAGTAGTCTTTGCCACTGAAACCCTGGCGGCCGGTATTAATATGCCAGCCCGCACCACTGTCATTGCCAGCCTATCGAAACGTACCGATAGCGGCCATCGCCTGCTGACCTCCTCGGAGTTTTTGCAAATGGCCGGTCGCGCCGGGCGCCGGGGCATGGACCAGCAGGGCTACGTGGTTACCATCGATAGCCCCTTTGAAGGCTGGCGCGAAGCTGTCCATCTGGCCACCTCTGGGGCTGACCCCCTGGTTAGCCAATTCACTCCCAGCTACGGTATGGTGCTTAATCTGCTCCAAACCCACAGTCTAGAAGAAGCTAAAGACCTGATTGAGCGAAGTTTCGGCCAGTATCTGGCCAGTTTGCATTTGCAACCCCAGCAGGAGGAAATTCAGCGGTTGGAGCAGGAAATTGCCTACCATCAATCCCAACTGGATACCGTTGACCCCGATATTCTGGCCGACTATGCCAAACTCAAGGATCGCCTGAAGGAGGATCGGCGTTTGCTTAAGATTTTGCAGCAGCAGGCCGCCGCCGTTCTAGCCGAGGACATCGCTGGGGTGGTGCCCTTTGCTATCCCGGGCACCTTGCTTTCCCTCAAGGGCAAGCATATCCCTACCGCTGAACCATTGCCGGCCGTGCTGGTTACCCGGATAGCTGGATCGGGGCAGTTTCCCTATCTGGTGTGCCTGACCCAGACAAATTACTGGTATGTAATTAGCGCCACCGATGTAGTCGGGCTCCATGCCGATATTCCCCGTCTGCGAGCGGTGGATGGTTTGGTGCCCCCACCAGACTTGCCCCCCATCGTTGGTCAATACCGCCGGGGAAACGATCAAACCGCCTCCCTGGCCGCCGCGATCGCCACTCCTCCAAGCCTGGCGGATTTGGCTCCTGAAGTTAAGCATCAGCACGATCAGGTTCAGGCCTTAGAACTCCAACTGAACCAGCACCCGGCCCAACGCTGGGATCACCCTGGTCATTTACTGAAGCGTCAGAAACATTTAACTACCCTAGGCCAGACATTAGCCGATCGGCAGGCAAAATTGGGTCAATATACCGGGCGTTACTGGCAGGAATTCTTGAATATAATGACTGTCCTCAAACACTTTGGAGCCCTGGTGGATAGCCGACCCAGTGAACTGGGAGAAATGGCCGCCGCCATTCGCGGAGAAAATGAACTATGGTTAGCCCTGGCCCTGGCGTCGGGACAGTTCGATCAACTCCAACCAGCTCAACTGGCCGCCGCCTGTGCAGCCCTGGTAACAGAAAACTCCCGTCCCGACAGTTGGTGCCGCTATCAGCTCTCCGCCAGGGTCGAAGAGACTCTGACAGGACTCCATGGCTTGCGTCGCCAGTTGTTCCAGCAACAGCATCGGCTACGCATCCTGGCCCCGATCTGGTTAGAGTACGATCTAGTGCCCCTGGTGGAACAGTGGGCCCTTCAGGTAGATTGGGTCAGCCTTTGTAGCCACGCCAGCCTGGACGAAGGAGATATTGTGCGAATGCTGCGGCGTACCCTAGATTTACTCTCCCAAATTCCCCACGTGCCCTATATTAGCGATCGCCTGCGCCACCAGGCCCGCACCGCAGGTGACCTGCTGAACCGGTTTCCGGTCAACGAAGAGATTAACTAAGGCAGGATGGTCCCAGCCCTTGTAGAAGCCAGGATTTAAAGGCCAGGTCTATGTTATAGATTAAAGCCTCTAAATAAAAAACTATTTCGAATCGTATCCTTAAGCAGATAGGGGGATCATTATCGGGCTTAGACAATAAACGTCGGCGGATACGCCAGGTAGCTAAACCTGTAATCAATAAAACATCCGCTATTAAAAGGTAAATACCACCATAGTTTTTGAGAAAGTAGCGACGTCTAGAATCAAATACATATTGGGGTAATCGCTTGGGTGGAGACTTGCTATCGGTGACCCCAGAGCTTTGGCCTACCAAATGGATCACTCGACTGGCTGGCACATACCAGCAGGTCCACCCCTGGCGATGGGCCTGTAGACAAAAGTCCGTCTCTTCGTAATACATGAAATAGCCTTCATCCATCAGCCCAATTTGCTCAAACACCTGCTTGCGAATTAACATGCTGGCACCAGCCACCCACTCCACCTGACAGGGTTCATCCACCATCGGAAAGGTGATTTTCCATCGGGACAGCAGTTTCGTTATAAATCCCAAACGAAATCCCCGTTCTATTTCAGTCAAAATTGTATGAAAGCGAAAGGCGGAGTTTTGAGGAGTACCATCGGGGTCCTGTAACCGGCTCCCTGCAATGCCTACCTGGGGCTTTTTTTCTAAAAAATCTACCAGGGTACCTATGGCCCCAGGGTGAACAATGGTATCCGGATTTAATAAAAGCACGTAGGGCGGTAGGTTACCGACCTGCATCGCTTGCCGAATAGGAGCATTATTACCGTAGGCAAAACCCCCATTCTGGTCGAGGGGCATAAACTGTATCCAGTCACACCCCATGGTAGCAACGGCTGTAGCAATGATCTGGTCAGAACCATCACCAGAATTGTTATCGGTAACGACCACCTGAAGATTGGGCAGGGTTTCGACTTCGCTCCGTAAGGAGTTGAGGCAGTCGAGGGTAAGTTGGGGAGTACGATAGTTAACGATAACAACCAAAACTCCAGCTAGACAGGCTTGAGCCTTTGGTTGTGCCGGTTCTAGCCTATCCTGAGGATAAGCTAGAGGCTGACTCGGATCCGTAGATGCTAAGGTATCAGGCATTACTTTAGACTTCTATTATCAACTAATGGCTGTAGGAATTCTGCAGGTTATTGTTGAAAAGTCAGTCCAGGAAATCTATCCTTATCCTGACTATCAGCGCAACCTCCCAGGAACTTAGGCGTAAACGGTCTTGTAGTATTCCTGATATTCGGGAGACAGCAGGGGCTGCCACCAGTCAGGATGGCTCAAGTACCACTGGACAGTTTGCCTTAATCCCTCAGAAACAGTTACAGCAGGTTCCCAGCCGAGTTTGTCGCGGATTTTACTGGCATCGATCGCATAGCGGCGATCGTGGCCGGGGCGATCCTTGACAAAGGTAATCAATTCTTTGGCTGGTCGAACAGGTAAATGGGGAGCTAACTCATCCATAAGCTCACACAGCATATTGACCAGGTCAATATTCTTGACTTCGTTGTTGCCGCCAATGTTGTAGGTTTCACCAGGTTCGCTGCGCTGAATGACTCGATCAATAGCGCTACAGTGATCTCCTACATAGAGCCAATCACGGATATTTTGTCCATCTCCATAGACGGGTAGGGGCTTGCCCATCAAAATATTGATACACATTAGAGGAATCAACTTTTCTGGAAAATGGTAAGGGCCGTAATTATTAGAACAGTTGGTGATCAGGGTGGGTAGTCCGTAGGTGTGAAAGTAGGAACGAACTAAGTGATCGCTACCCGCCTTAGAGGCGGAGTAGGGGCTATTGGGGGCGTAGGGAGTGGTTTCACTGAAGGCCGGGTCTGCTGGCCCCAAGGTACCGTAGACTTCATCGGTAGATACGTGCAGAAAGCGATCGCTCTCAGGCTGGCTACGGCTATTCCAGTGCTGACGAAAACTTTCCAGTAGGGTAAAGGTGCCCACAACGTTGGTTCGCACAAAGGCATCGGGACCTAGAATGGAACGATCAACATGGGACTCGGCGGCGAAGTGCACTACCGTATCGATGGTTTCTTCTGCTAAGAGGTAATCAATGGCCGGGCGATCGCAGATATCGCCCTTAACAAACCGTAGATGGGGATGGTTTTCTAGATCCGCCAGATTATTTCGATTACCCGCATAGGTAAGAGCGTCTAATACCACCACCCGATCTTCAGGATAGGTTTTGACCCAATGGTGGACAAAATTAGAACCAATAAACCCAGCTCCGCCGGTAATTAAAACTTTACGTTGAGTAGTTGCAGCCATAATTGATATAAATCCTTAAAAATTTTTTGAAATCTTAGCGGAGTTTAGATCGGTCTGGTTTATCCAGGCTCGATCTTCTAGGGGCGATCTCCAGGTTTTGGAATTGCCCTTAGAGGTTGTTTGAAAAGCCAAAGAGAGCCTCAAGCTATACCTATGGAGTCGGATAATCTCCGCAGAATTCAGTATTTTGACAGCCTTCTGGCGGCCAACTATAGCTGAGCCCTTCTCAAACCACCTCTTAAACCAGTTCTACCTGACTATCATCACCAATCATCAGCCGTACTGCTTTAGGCCGCTGGGGAGCCTCAGTGATTCGAGCTCGCTGTCCCACCAGACTATCTACAATGCGTTGATGAATATCAACAATCTTGGCTCCTTCTAATAACACACTATGCTCAAGATCAACGTTAATCAGAGTAGTCTGATTGGCCACACTGCTGTAGGGGCCAATAAAGCAGTTTTCGAGGTGGCAATTTTCACCGATCGCCACTGGACCCCGAATTGTGCAATTCTTAATTTGAGATCCTGCTCCGATATTCACCCTACCAATTAGCTGGCTGGCGTCATCAACTTCGCCATGGTTTTCGCTGGTCAGGCAGGTATCCAGAATCACCCGATTAGCTTCCAGCAAGTCATCTTTTTTCCCGGTATCCAGCCACCAACCTTTGATCTGACGAGCCTCTACCTTGCTTTTCTGATCAACCAGATACTGAATTGCATCGGTAATTTCCAGTTCACCCCGGGCCGAAGGCTTAATATTGGCAATAGCTTCGTGAATTACCTGATCAAAAAGGTAAATCCCTACCAGGGCCAGATTTGACGGTGGCACCTTGGGTTTCTCCACCAGTTTTAGCACCCGCCCTTCTTCATCAATACAGGCTACACCAAAGGCGGTGGGATTAGGCACCGGACAGAGAAGGGTCAGGGCGTCCAGCTGTTTGGCCTGAAAATCCTTCAGAAAAGAGGTTAGTCCACTCTGCACCAGGTTATCCCCCAGGTACATAACAAAGGGAGAATCCTGTAGAAAAGGCTGGGCAATTTTGACCGCATGGGCTAAACCAGCGGGCTCTTCCTGAAGAATATAAGAGATATTGGCTCCGAAACGTTCTCCATTACCAGTTTTGGCTTGCACCTCTTTGCCGGTTTCAGGACTAATGATAATGCCAATATCGGTAACACCTGCTTCCACTAGATCCTCGATGCCGTACCAGAGAATCGGCTTATTGGCCACAGGTACCAACTGTTTGGCACCTGTATGGGTCAGAGGTCGTAAACGAGTACCTTTGCCGCCGGCGAGAATAATTGCTTTCATAGAACCTTAAATAAATTTCAAAACTATTGGATAGGAAAATCAAACAGCAACCAACTGGACTCACCTAAACTACTACCCCCTGATGCTTAGCTAACTGGCATAGCATCGATCGTAGGCCCTGACGCCAATGGGGGGCTGGGGCTCCTAACACAGCGGTAGTCTTTTGGCCAGACAGGACCGAGTAGGCGGGCCGCCTGGCTACCGTGGGGTATTCGGCAGTAGTAATGGGAATAACTCGTTGCAGGATTAAAGGAAACCCTAGCAAACCAGCTTCCTCAAAAATCGCTACAGCAAAGTCATACCAGCTAATTGCTCCACTATTGGTGAAGTGGTAGGTGCCAACAATGGGTTGCTGGCCAGGTAGATGGGGACAGAGGCCGACAATGAATTTATCAATGGCTTGAGCTAAATCTCCGGACCAGGTAGGTGTACCTACCTGATCAACCACCACCCTTAATTCTTCCCGTTCTGCTCCCAGGCGTAACATGGTTTTAACAAAGCTACCCCTGCCGCCAACTCCGTAGACCCAGGCTGTTCGCAGAATCACATGGCGATCGCAAAACTGCTGCACACCCTGCTCCCCCAGCAGCTTAGAGTAACCATAGACGCCCAGGGGATTAGTTTCGTCCTCTTCTTGGTAGGGAACATTATGCTGTCCGTCAAAAACATAGTCCGTAGAAACATGGACCATGGCAGATTGTAAGGCCTGGGCTGCTTCAGCCATGACTTGAGGAGCCCGGGCATTGATTGCATGGGCTTTGTCGGGCTCACTTTCAGCCCTATCCACCGCGGTGTAGGCGGCCGCATTGACAATAACCTGGGGACGCACCTGGTAAATGGTCTGGCGAATGGCCTCAGAATCTTCCAGATCCAGGGTATCCCGTCCATAGGCAATAACCTCATGCCCAGGGGACAATTGAGCCTGTAAATCGTGGCCCAGTTGCCCGTCCTTACCGGTGAGCAGAATACGCATTAGTCAAATACCTCGGCTTCTTTAAACCAGGAACCGGCTTGATCCTTGGCCGATAAAATTGGAGTCATAGGCAGCTGCCAATCTATAGCCAGGTCAGGATCATCCCAACGTATCGACCGCTCATAGTTGGGAGCATAATATTCAGTCGTTTTGTAGATCATTTCGGCTGATTCCGAAAGTACTACGAAACCATGGGCCATACCTGGAGGTATCCAAAGTTGACACTTATTGGCAGCACTTAACCGCTCACTTATGGAAAGGCCAAAGGTGGGAGAGCTACGACGAATATCAACCACAACGTCAATAATTTCGCCAACCACAACCCGTACAAGTTTGCCTTGAGGCTGATGCAGCTGATAGTGCAGACCCCGCAAAACTCCCTGAGCGGATCGAGAGTGGTTGTCTTGAACAAAGTTCATGGTTAGACCAGTTTTATCGAAAAATACTTTCTGATTAAAACTTTCCATGAAAAAACCACGATCATCCTCAAACACCTTGGGTTTGATTAATAAAACCTCGGGAATCTCAGTCGGATTAATAATCACTTGAATACTCGACAGATAAAAATAAAATTACGGACTATACAAAAAATAAATCTCAGAAATTAACACATAAAGTCTATTTTCGAATATTACTGCTCACCATAACGTGATTGACCGAACCAGGCGGATACCGCCAGACACCCCTTAACAACAGTAACTCCCTACATAGTCCAAAACTTCGACAAGTTATAAACTACTGTGAACAATACCATGGGAAATCAATCAATTAAAGTAAATATCAGATCAAATTGAACCAATCTTTAGAATCGAAGGCGATTTATGAAAATTAGATATAAAATTCATAAAACCATAATGAACGAAACCTATTCAAAAGCTTTAACCTGATAATCGCCTAATCACTTCAGAATCCCCATTCGCCGAAAGCCGAGAAAGCTAAGTACAGTATAAGTATAAAAATTTACCTTGACTAAAGAGGCTTTTCGAGTTTGCATTTAATTTATCTAATGATCTGGTGGTGTTCCATGGATTTTCTGAATTAGTGTTAAATTTGTAGGGTCTGGAATCGTTTTAATCTGTCTAGGATCTTGGCAATTAAAATATAACCATGGACGTGCCCGTACAATAGAAAAACTTTTAGGACTGGATGAGTTGTAAAAAACAAAAAATGTTTTTGAAAATTAAATTTAAGCAGTATTAATTCAAAGATTAAACATAGATTATAAAATTCTACTATTAGTTTTTAGGTTAGCACATTCTCAGGCAGTAACCCTTTGGAGTATGGCAGGGTGGCTGGCATAATGGAATTCAATTGCTTCGGGCTGTTCTATGGCTTCTGTTCCTCCTGCTTCTGTCGTCCTATCTGGGCAATCTCGCCTCAGGCCACACCTGGTCGGGGTTTCCAGGGGGCTGATGGTGGTCGGTTTGGTGCTTACCCTGGCATTTATATTAATGGCGGTGCTGGCTCCTACATTTCAGGCCATAGGATGGTTGCAGAATCCAACTACGGCATTGCAAAATCCAATTCATCAGCCTCCTGATACCAGCTATTGGTTTGGCACTACCCGTCAGGGCTACGATGTATTTGCTCGCACCTTATTTGGCAGTCAGGTAGCCTGGCAGGTGGTCTTGCTGGCTACGGTATTAAGCCTGGTGGTGGGGGTTCCACTAGGGTTGGTGAGTGGCTATCTGGGAGGCCGCCTGGATCGAATCCTGTTATTTTTGATGGATACAATCTATACCCTGCCGGGGCTATTGCTTTCGGTAACCCTGGCTTTTGTGGTAGGACGGGGAGTTTTGAACGCGGCGATCGCCCTGAGTATTGCCTATATTCCTCAATACTACCGGGTAGTACGCAACCATACGGTCAGCGTCAAGACCGAGTTGTTTATTGAGGCGGCCCAAGCTCTGGGGGCCTCCACCTGGACTGTCCTGACTCGCTACCTATTTCTTAACGTAATTCAGAGTGTACCGGTCCTTTTTACCTTAAATGCCGCCGATGCCATTTTAGTCCTGGGGGGACTCGGATTTCTAGGCCTGGGTTTACCCGAACAAGTTCCGGAGTGGGGGGCCGATATTCGTCAGGCCCTGGATGCTTTACCCACCGGCATCTGGTGGCCCGCTTTGTTTCCTGGTCTGGCCTTAACCCTGATGGTGACAGGTTTGTCTCTGTTGGGGGAAGGCCTCAACGAGATCATCAACCCCCGACAACGCCAGGATTTACCCTAACTAGTCTGCCCCCTTACATGACAAAAATACCGCCACTCCCCTGGCGACTATGGGTTTCGACAAAGTGTTGGGGCTGCTCGTCTGACTCCAGGCGACCATCGACCAGATTGATCAGGCGATCAGCCACGTCTATAATTCGGTTATCGTGGGTAACCATAAGGATAGTGCAATTTTCCTCCCGAGCTGAGTTGCTGCATCAGAGTTACCACATCTCGACCCGAGGCTTTGTCTAGAGCTGCGGTAGGTTCGTCTGCCAGAATCAATTGAGGTCGATTCACCAGAGCCCGAGCGATCGCTACCCGTTGCTTTTGCCCCCCCGATAGGGCGGCCGGTTTATGGTGGGATCGGTCTCCTAATCCTACCTTGGCCAGCATCGCCTCTGCCCGTTCCTCCTTAGCGCGTAGGTTACCGGTTAACTCCACAGCCATTTCTACGTTTTGAGTGGCTGTCAGGGACTCAAATAGATTGTGGGCCTGAAAAATAAATCCAATATTACGGCGGACTGCCACCATCTGGCGATCGCCTAGGCCAACCAGCTCCTGTCCCAGCACCTTGAGGCTGCCCTGTCCTGGTGATCGTAGGGCCCCAATCAGCGTTAATAGGGTAGTTTTACCAGACCCTGAAGGCCCCGTCATAATCACAATCTGGCCCCGCCGTAGATCAAGGTTGATGTCGTAGAGCACCTGCTTTCGTAGGTCTCCCTGACCGAAATAGTAATTTAAACCTCTTACCTGAACAGAAAGTTCCTGGTGGGTTTCAGGGATCACTTGACCGGAAGTAACTGGAAAATTAGGGTTCATGTGGTGCAGTGTCTCTTCTAGCCAACAGGTTAGCAATAGGTGAGAGCGATCGTGGGGGACAATTTTGGTCTATTATTCAACTCAGGTTTCTGGTCGTCTTCAGTTCAGAAAGTAGAAGAGTGGGCTATAGGTCGATGACTTAGGCTGAACTTGAAAATACTAATTATTTTTAGCATAACTTGAATCAGAGGTAGTTTAGAAAGGCTTGTCCCAGGTACAGTTCGTCGCCAAGGAGCCGCCAAAATATTAAGTTTTGCGGAAATTATCTAACTCCATAGCTTAGCTTAAGACTCTCTTTGACTCTTTAAATCCCCCTTAGAGAATATTTAAAGAGACTAGTGAGGTAGCCTGAATAACCTTAGCTTTAAAGCAACTGTTTCTTAGAGGAAAAATGATGTGAGATTTCAGGAGTTTGGATTATTACTTGTTTCAGTCATTCTCAGCAGTTTTGGTCAATTTTTCCTGAAGCTGGGGGCCCTGCAACTAGGAGAGGTAACCCATCAAAATCTGATTAATCATATTGTACGTATTGCCACTACCCCAACACTATTAGCAGGTTTTACGGCCTATGGTTTAGGAGCTATTTCCTATATTCTTCTTCTGACCCGGGTCAAACTGACTGTAGCCGCTCCCGCTGCTTCCTTAATTTATGTTGTCTCTGTTTTAATTGGTTACTTCTATTTTAAAGAAGGCCTACCCTATCTTCGCCTGGCTGGCTTAGGGTTGATTATTACAGGGGTAATTTTAGTCGCCTCACGATAGCTATTGACGGGAGCATCCGATCAATAATCTATGGGGAGCGACGCGAGCAAGGCTGCTGTCAGGAAAGCGGCGGATGAATCGCGTTAGGCTTGGTGATAGCCCCGGTGGCGTGTGCGCCCCTAGCGTTCTTCCCCTAATTCCTGGCAGAGCTGGCGAAAGTGATCCCCCGGGCTTCGAAGTTGGGGTACTGGTCAAAGCTGGCGCAAGCGGGGAAAACAGCACCACCTGGGCCCCTAGGGAGGGGGCCAGGTGCCTGGCTCGACTCACCGCCCGGTCCAGGGTTTCCACCTGTTCTACGGCGTTGTAGCCAACCCTGGCCAGGCGCTCGGCAAATTGGGGGGCGGCCTGGCCGATCAGCAGAACGGTGGCAGCCCTTTCCTGGATGCGTTCCAGCCAGGGGCCATCTTCCCCGGACTTGGGTTCACC
Source organism: Nodosilinea sp. LVE1205-7 (assembly GCA_041879365.1). Classification (GTDB taxonomy): domain Bacteria; phylum Cyanobacteriota; class Cyanobacteriia; order Phormidesmidales; family Phormidesmidaceae; genus Nodosilinea. The sequence continues at coordinate 2,393,199 of CP089923.1, forward strand.
GCCGGCGATCAGAATGGCGGGGGCTGCGACCGATCGCAACCCCACCTCGGCGGCGTCGTAGTTGGTGGCCTTGGAGTCGTTGATAAAGTCGATGCCCCCCCAGGTACCGATCCGTTCCAGGCGATGGGGAACGCCGGGAAAATTGGCCACCCCCGCCGCGATCGCCCGCTGGTCAATCCCCGCCAGGCAGGCGGCGGTCACCGCCATCAGCAGATTTTGCTGGTTATGCTCCCCCCCATGGACAGATCACTGACGGGTAAGATGGCCTCCCCCGGAAGGTCACCCAGCCCTCCTCCAGGTAGGTGGTAGGCTGCAAAGGGGCGATCGCCGCCCGCCCACCGATGCTGGTCCAATGGGCCTGGGGAAAGGCCTGGGCCAGGTGCTGCCGCAGGTAGGGATCATCACCATTCAACACCGCCAGCTGCGATCGCTGCAGCAGACTGGCCTTAATCTGGGCGTAGTTTTCCAGGGTTTTGTGGCGCTGCAGGTGGTCGGGGGTGAGGGTGGTCCAGAGGCCAATGCGGGGGCTGAGGCTGGGGGCCGCCTCAATCTGGTAGCTGCTCAGCTCCGCCACCACCCAATCCGGGCTGGTCTCCGCCAGGCCCAGTTCGCAGGCGGCGTAGCCAATGTTGCCACAGGCTGGGGCTTGGAGGCCCGCCGCCTGAAAAATAGCGGCGGTCAGGGCGGTGGTGGTGGTTTTACCGTTGGTGCCGGTAATCCCCACCCAGGGGCGGGGGCAGTAGTCGCCAGGCCAATTCCATTTCGCCGATCACGGTTTGGCCAGCGGCTCGGGCCGCCACCAGGGCGGGCAGGTCCCAGGGGACGCCGGGGCTGAGCACCACCAAATCCGCCCCCTCCTCCCCGTAAAGCTATGGCCCAGTTGCAGATCCACCCCTGCCGCCGTCAGGGAGCCCACCAGGTCGGCGGTGGGGGGAGTGGGGTTGCGATCGCTGAGCACCACCGCCCAACCCCGCTGGCGCAACAGACGAGCCGCCGCCGCGCCGGACTTACCTAAACCAATCACATGGGCCTGGGGCATGGCGGGCCTACTCCTTAACAATGGCGCCAAAGTCCGCTAGCACCAGGGCATGGTTACGCAGCAGCCCCAGCAGGTTGAGGCGGTTGCGGCGCACCTGGGGGTCGGCGGCCATGACCAGTACACTGTCGGGGCCATCAAAGAAATTGCTGACCACCGGGGTGACCTGGGTTAACCCCGCCACCAACTGCTGATAATCCCTCTGGGCCAGGGCGGCCTGGGTTTGGGGCAGGAGGCTGGTCAGGGCCGCCAGCAAGGCCACCTCCGCTGGGGATTCAAACTGGTCAGGGTCCACCAGGCCCGCCGCCGCCAGCAAGTCCGTGGGTAGATCGCCCTGGGCCGCCAGGCGGGTGGCCCGGTTAACGGTTTCGTAGACCGCCTGCAGCCGGCCATCCCGGCGGATCTCCTGGAGGAACCGGGCCCGGGTACGGGTCTCCAGCAGGTCCGTCAAAACCCGCTGACCGTAGGGGCTATCGGCCTCCCCCAGCACCGCATTCACCAGGTCGTAGTCCAGCCCCTCCTCCTGCAGGCAGGGTTTGCACCCGCTGGCGAAAGAAGTCTTGCAGTTGCTGGATCAGCCGGGGAGGATCGGTCACCGTCAGGGCGGTATCCTCACCCAGGTGGGCCACCGCCCCGGCGATCAGGGAATGCAGTTGCAGGGCAGGTGCGCCGCCCAGACGATGCTGACCACCGCATTGGCGGCCCGGCGCAGGGCAAAGGGATTGGAGGAGCCGCTGGGCAGTTCCCCCAGGCTAAAAATCCCCACCAGGGTGTCGAGGCGGTCCGCCAGCCCCACCACCTGACCCTCCAGGGTCTGAGGCAGGGCATCCTGGGCTCCCCGAGGCAGGTAGTGCTCGGCGATGGCCAGCGCCACCGCCTCCGGTTCACCGCTGTGACGGGCGTAGTGTTGCCCCATCACCCCCTGTAGCTCTGGAAATTCCCCCACCATCTGGGACACCAGGTCCGCCTTGCAGAGTTGGACCGCCCGCTGAATCAGGGCCTGCTGCGGAGAGTTCAACTGCAGTTGGTTGGCAATCTGGGCGGCGATCGCCCCCATCCGCTCCACCTTGGCCGCCATCGACCCCAGCCGCTCCTCAAAGGTGACGGTGGCCAGCCGACTCCCCAGGGCCTCCAGGGATTGGCGGCGATCGGCATCAAAGAAAAACTTGCCGTCGGCGAGGCGGGCCCGAATCACCCGGGCATTGCCCTCGGCAATCAGGGCGCTCTTGGCCGGGTCGCCATTGGCGATGGTAATAAAGTAGGGCATCAGGGCCAGCTCCGACCCCGACTGGCGCACCGGAAAATAGCGCTGGTGGCTCTGCATTTCCATGATCGCCACCTCCGGCGGCAGCTCCAGAAAGCTGGCCTCAAACTGCCCCACCACAGCGGTGGGCCACTCCACCAGGTGGGTCACCTCCTCCAGCAGATCGGTGGGGATCAGGGCCTCGCCCCCCAGCTGATGGGCGGCGGTCTCTACCTGGTGGGCGATGGTCTGGCGCCGCCGGTTAGGGTCCACCTCCACCTGGGCGGCCCGTAGGGTCTCTGCGTAGTCCTGGGCGCGGGCCAGGGGAGGGGCCCGGGGGACAACACCCGGTGGCCCTGGGAGGTGCGATCGCTGTGGCAGGTTTCTGAGCCATTCTCCAGGCGCAGGGGCAGTACTTGATCCTCCAGCAGGGCCACCAGCCAACGAATCGGGCGGGGAAAGCGCAGGTCCCCATCCCCCCAGCGCATAAACCGTTTCCCCTCCAGACCAGTGATCCACCCCGGCACCCGTTCCTGGAGGACCTGGGCCAGGCCCTGGCCCGGCAGGGTTTGGGTGACAAAGACAAAGGCCCCCTTGTCGGTGTCGCGGATTTCCAGGGCCTCTACCCCTACCCCCGGGAGCGGGCAAAGCCAGTGGCGGCGGCGGTGGGCTGGCCGTCTTTGAAGGCAGCCAGGGCGGGGGGGCCCTTCACCGCCTCGGTGCGATTGGGCTGGCGATCGGGCAACCCCTCTAGCAGCAGGGCCAGGCGCCGAGGGGTGCCGTAGAGGTGCAGGGCGCTGGGGGTGAGGGCCTGGTCCTGCAGGTCCGCCAACACCCGGCTTTGCCACTGGGCCAGGGCCTGGGGAACAAAACTGGCCGGCAGTTCCTCGCTGCCTACTTCTAACAAAAATGTCGCCATACAATAACGAGAGAGGGATAAACCGTGGGCCGCCGCCGTCCACCTAACCGGGGCTAGCGGGGAAAGCTCTATCAGTCTACCAAGGGGCCATGCCCCTGACACCGTCCTTAACTAAACCAATGGATTTGTTTGACCACCACCGCCAACAGCAAATCGACCGGGAAGCCCCCTGGCGGCCCGGCTGCGGCCCCGCACCCTGGAGGAGTTCATCGGTCAAGACCGGGTGGTGGGGCCGGGGCGCTTGCTGCGACGGGCGATCCAAGCGGACCAGCTCTCCTCCCTGATTTTCTACGGCCCCCCGGGCACTGGCAAAACTACCCTGGCCCAAATTATTGCCAACACCACCCGGGCCCATTTCATCGCCCTGAATGCGGTGCTGGCGGGGGTGAAGGAGCTGCGCCAGGGGATTGCCAGCGCCCAGGAGCAGCGGGGCCAGCAGGGACGGCGCACGATTCTGTTTATTGACGAGGTGCATCGCTTCAATAAGGCCCAGCAGGATGCCCTGCTGCCCTGGGTGGAAAATGGCACGGTGATTTTGATTGGGGCCACCACCGAAAACCCCTACTTTGAGGTGAATCAGGCCCTGGTCAGCCGCTCCCGCCTGTTCCAGCTTAAGCCCTTGGAGCCGGCGGATCTACGCCGCATTGCCCAGCAAGCCCTGGCGGATCGGGAACGGGGCTACGGCGATTCTCCCTGCAGGTGGACCCTGCCGCCCTGGATCACCTGGTGAACGTCGCCAATGGCGATGCCCGGGCCCTGCTCAACGCCCTGGAACTGGCGGTGGAAACCACCCCCCGACCCCGATGGCAGCCTGGCCCTGACCCTGGCAGTGGCGGAGGAGTCGATCCAGCGGCGAGCAGTGCTCTACGACAAGGAGGGGGATGCCCACTTCGACACCATCAGCGCCTTCATCAAAAGTGTGCGGGGCTCCGACCCGGATGCCGCCCTCTACTGGCTGGCCCGCATGATCTACGCCGGTGAAGACCCCCGTTTTATTTTCCGGCGGCTGGTGATTTTAGCCAGCGAAGATATTGGCCTGGCAGACCCCCAGGCCATTACCGTGGTCACCAGCTGCGCCAGTGCCTTTGACCGGGTGGGGTTACCCGAGGGCCGTTATCCCCTGGCCCAGGCCACCCTCTACCTGGCCACCGCCCCCAAGTCCAACAGCACCCTGGGTTTCTTCGACGCCCTGGCGGCGGTGGCGCAGCAGCAGGGGAGGTGCCGGCCCCCCTGCGGGATGCCAGCCGCGACCAGGCTAGCCTGGGGCACGGCCTGGGCTACCGCTACCCCCATGCCTACCGGGATCACTGGGTGGAGCAGCAGTACCTACCCACCAGTTTGCAGGGCCAGGTGTTTTACCAGCCCTCCAACCAGGGCTATGAAGCCCAAATCCAGACCCTGGTGGCTCAGCGCCGCGAGGCCCAACTGGCGGCCCTGGAGGAGGTGGATAGCCCCTGGGGAGAGGCCCTCACCGCCAGCCCCCCGGATCGGCAGCGCGATCGCTGGCTACAGCGCAGCCTTAGCCAGACGGGGGCAGAGCTGGCGGCCCGCCGCGATCGCCTGTTTGCCCTGGCCCCACCCCAACGTCACCACCGCATCCTCGACCTCAACGCCCGCACCGGCCTGCTCACCTGGGAGGCCCTGCGCCGGGTGCCGGAGGGGGAGTCTACGCCCTGGTGACGGACCCCCAGGCGCTGGCCGCCCTGGAGCACCAGGTGACCTCCCTACCGGAGATCCACCGCCCCATTTTGCTGCTGGGCAGCCTGGCCGACCCACCGGCGGCGATCGCCGGCCTCACCTTTGATCGGCTGGTGGGGTACAACGTTTTGGGCTCTCTGCCGGAGCCACTCACCTTTGCCCCCAACCTCCGGTCCTGGCTAGGGGAGGGGGGTGGCGCTGCTGACGGAAACCATCCCCCGCCAAAGCCAGCGGATCTCTGAGCTGGTCACCGCCACCGCCCTCAGCCCCCCTCTACGAGAAAGCTGGCAGGCCGCCGAGGCCCGTTTTCTAGCGGACCCCGAGGATCCCCGCTTTAATTGGCAGGTCCAAACCCTGGTGCAGGGGCTGGAGGCCGCTGGCCTCAGGGTGGAGTGCCAGACTGACCCGGTGGAGAGCCCCCTGTATATCACTGCCGCCCTGGGGCAACGCTGGTTTAGCCCCGGCCCCCACCAGCCCAGCTACGGAGATGGCCTGGCCCGTCACCTCTCTCCCCAGGAGCTTGCCCAAATTCAGGCCGCCACCCTGGCGGAGTTGGTGGGCCAGACGGTAACCTGGCGATCGCAGGTGGCTTACCTGAAGGTGTGGATAGGGTCTTAGCGAATATATTCCTTGAGAATACTATTGCGATTAGGGTGACGGAGTTTACGCAGAGCCTTAGCCTCAATCTGGCGAATGCGCTCCCGAGTGACATTAAAGATCTGGCCGATCTCCTCGAGAGTTTTCATGCGACCGTCATCTAGACCATAGCGAAGACGTAAGACATCTCGTTCACGAGGACTAAGACTACCCAGGACACTTTCTAAATCTTCCCGCAATAGACTTTTAGAAACCTGATCCTCAGGGGTTTCGCCGTCGGATTCAATAAAGTCCCCTAGGCGAGAGTCTTCTTCTTTACCAATGGGGGTTTCTAGAGAAATAGGAAGCTGGGCTGACTTAGCAATAAATCGCAACTTCTCTATGGTCATTTCCATACGAGTAGCGATTTCCTCTTCCGTTGGTTTACGACCTAGCTCCTGGGAAAGTAGTTTAGTGGTTTTCTTGATGCGAGAAATAGTTTCGTACAGGTGCACCGGTAGACGAATAGTGCGAGATTGATCGGCGATCGCCCGAGTAATGGCCTGACGAATCCACCAGGTGGCATAGGTAGAGAACTTGTAACCTTTTTCGTGGTCAAATTTTTCCGCCGCTCTAATCAATCCCAGGCTGCCTTCTTGAATCAGGTCCTGAAAGTGAAGGCCTCGGTTCATATACTTCTTAGCAATGGAGACCACCAACCTGAGGTTGGATTGCACCATTTTGTCCTTAGCTCGTCGTCCAATGTAGAGGCGACGGCGAAAACTAGCTAAGCTGAAGTCTGTACCTTCATCCTGGATTACCGCATCGGCCCATTCTCCATCCTGGGGGTCCCGTTGCAGGGTATCAACCAGTTCTTCTCGTATTCTTTCTAGTTTCAGGAGGTCTGCAATTCTACGAGCCAGTTCAATTTCCTCTTCGGCTCGCAGCAGACGAATGCGCCCAATTTCCTGCAGATAGAGTCGAATCGAGTCTTCTGTATAATGGCGCTTTTTAGTTTGAGCTCGGCGGCGAGTTGCCTTACCCTTAGATGATTTCGCATCTGTGTCCTCATCTTGAGCTATAAAGTTCTCGTCCCCATCGAGATCCGAATCCCCATCGGAGTCCGGACCAAAGTCAAAATCGTTCTCAGGTTCGATGGTTTCGAGCAGATGATTTGCCTGGGTCATGCCGCGTCCTCATGCTCCTTAAACTTTGGAAAACTTTCAACAAAACTGTAATCAAATGAGACGGTCAAAAATCTTAACCTCAGGCCCTTAAAAGGCAAGAGTTCAAGCCCTATCAACCCGAAGGTCTGACACCCACCGCCCCATGGAACTCCGCAGGAGCCCTCACTACAGGTCTAGAACCGGAGTCCATGGTTCCATGGACGGGTTCTAACCTATGGCTTTTCAATTTTAACCAGAATATCCGAGGATGCACCACCCCTCTTGCCATTTCTCATCTATCTCTGCTAGCAAAGCTTTAGCAACAACCGGGGAAAACTACGGCGGACCTATGTTCCAGGCGACTGGGTCTATCCCTAAGCGGCCGCCAATCTTTATTTATGAGGGCTTGGTAAATAGGCCAGAAGACTTACCCAGACCAAATCGGATTAAATAACCCCCGAAGCCAGAGGCACCGGGGGCGGTTTAGTATAGAGATTTAGCTATATAAAGGTGGCTGGAACGCTCGACATATATATCTTTACTTTTTTTCATAAATGGCGAAAGGATTTAGGCCACTACCATCGGTGATGGTGATCACCGCCGTTTGCCTTAGAGGTGGTTTGAAAAGCCAAAGCGGTTGTCAAACTATACCTGGGAACTCGGATGAACTCCGCAAAGTTTAGTATTGTGATGGCTTCTTGGCGGCGGACTATACCTGGCACGATCTTTATTCAAACAACCCCTTAAAGGGTTTCCAGTACCGCCAATAGAGTCTCGGGGGCAGCATTGTGGTCAAGGAAGGAAAATAAATGGGCGTACCGTAAACGTCCCTGCACATCTAGTACAAATTGGCCTGGTAGGGGTGCTCCCAGGGCCTGTCCCGTGAAGTAAGTCTTGAAACTCTGGCCAGTTTCATCCGCCAGCAGGGGTAGGGTCAGTTGTAGATCTTCTACCACAGCCTGAGCCTCGCGCCGACCCAGGCTGGTAAGCATGAACAACTCTGCCCCAGCTTGACGAAATTGGGCGTAGGCCTGGTTTATTCCTAGGATGTGGGGGTCAGCAAAAGGGACAGTAGACCCCAGCCGCGAAAATACGCGTAAAAGCCAGTACCACGGGTTGCTTGCCTCGCCAGTTGGCCAGCCGTACAGTACGACCATGGGTGACATCCCAAAGGGCGAAATCAGGGGCGATTTCCCCCAGGGGTAGACCCAGGGCGGCTGGTTGGGGCAGCAGATAGCGCCAGTAGGAGGCAGGTTTAAAGAGGGACGCAGATCGGTCCATGGTTAACTCGGCGGTGGCTATTCTAGTCAGCGGAGAAGAATTCTTTCGCCTTAACCGGGTCGGGAATCATGGTTTTGTCACCGGGTTGCCAGTCTACCGGGCAAACCTCTTCGGGGTTGGCCTGAACATACTGAACGGCCTGGAGTACCCGCAGAGTCTCGTCCACATTGCGACCAAAGGAGAGATTGTTGATGGTGGCGTGTTGTACAACGCCATCCCGATCAATGATGAACAATCCTCGCAGAGCAATGCCTGCATCTGGATCTAAAACATTATAGGCAGCGCTAATTTCTTTCTTTAAGTCAGAAACTAGAGGATAGTTGAGATCCCCCAACCCTCCCTGGTTGCGTTCGGTTTGAATCCAGGCCAGGTGGGAAAACTCACTATCAACGGAAACGGCCAGAACCTCAGCGTTGAGGTCAGCGAACTCGTGGTAGCGATCGCTAAAGGCGGTAATTTCCGTTGGGCACACAAAGGTAAAGTCGAGGGGATAGAAAAAGAGAACCACGTACTTACCCCGATACTGGGAAAGCTTAATGGTTTAAAGCTTTGATCAATAACGGCTGTGGCTAGAAAATCTGGCGCTAACTGACCCACCCTTAAACAACCCGCATTAACATCGGTCACGGTCATGTCCTCTTCTGGTCAATAGTGATAACTACTTTTCATTCTAGGCTATTCACTCTAATTGCTATCCGCTCTAAGGGCCTGGATCTGGCCATTAACTCAAGAGGTTGTTTGAAAAGCCAAAGAGAACCTCAAACTATACCTGAGCTTCTTTAAACAACCTCCAAGTCGGAACGGACTAAAACGGACTAATAGGTCGGGGTAGAAGCTTGAACTCCGAATTCATTCCCGGCCTCAACCAAAGGTCTGCATCCTGTCAGCTGGCTCTAAAAGTGGCTGTTTATTTTCAAAGATGATTCAATTATGAAAATAAATAGCTACTTCTTTTAGCTTCTTAATTTCTACTTTTAAAACTTCCTGTTGACAGAAGTCGATTCTGGATTCATGGTTAAATAATATGATTTAGGCTTTATTACATGCCATCTCTAACTGGCTTTACCGCCGCCCTAATGCTGATTACCCTGTCAGAATTAGGAGATAAAACCTTTTTTATTGGCATGATTTTAGCTACTCGCCATCCCCGTCGCTGGGTGTTTGCGGGAGTGATGATGGCTCTGACGGTCATGAGCATTCTGTCGGTATTAATCGGTCGGGTGGCAACCCTATTCCCCCACCAGTATGTTCAGGATTTAACTGTAGTCCTATTTATCGGTTTCGGCTTCAAACTACTCTACGATGCCAGTCAGATGGGTACTGCCCTGGGCTTAGAGGAAGAGCAGGCAGAGGCCCTGAAAACCGTTGAAGCAACAGAAAGCCAGCATTTGAGTGTGTGGTCACTGCGGGCGGTGCTGGTGGAGTCCTTTACCCTGACCTTTGTGGCCGAATGGGGAGATCGCACCCAACTGGCGACCATTGCCCTGGCGGCAGTAAACCATCCCCTTGGGGTGGTTTTGGGAGCGATCGTCGGTCACGGTATTTGCGCCGCCATTGCCGTTGCCTGTGGCAAGCTAGTGGCGGGTCGTATTTCTGAACGCCTGTTAACTACTCTGGGAGGCCTGTTGTTTATCCTATTTGGGGTGGTAGCAGCCTTAGGGGTGGGTTAAAGAGCCAAAGAGGGTCTCCAACTATGCCTATGGAGTAGGATAATTTGTGCCCAATTACTTGCCCACCGGCCAGGGCCTGGTAGTTTACCCCATCGCCAGATTACAGGCGATCGCAACGTCCCAGCCGTAGCATCAGGGCATCTAGCCTGGCCAAATCAGCAAAACCTCCTCCCCGTCCGGTGCCAAACCCCCCGGCCTTGAGGGAATCGAGCCAGGATAACTGCCAATACCAGAGGGCGGGCAGATGGCCCGGCGGAGCATCAAGGCTAAAATTTAGAAAATCATAAAATTTAAAGAAAGCCAGGGGACGGGGTAGGGTAACCATCAGCCAGCCTACCTGCTGAAAAAAAGGATGGGGATTGAGCCAGTTGGGCTGGGTAGGGTCGAACTGGCTATCCATCTGATGATAGAGACGCTGTTGAACTGAAAAGCCAAAGTTACCCTGGCTGGCCCTCACCCACAGATAATCCAGTTCATGTAACATCTGGCAGGGCACCTGGGCCAGGGTGAGGGCGCTGAAGTGGCCCACTTGAGATTGATTGACAGAGGCCAAGAGGAGGGATTGGGTGACCCGATCAGCCGCCTGCCATGCTTCGGCTTCCAGGAGGGTAGCCAAATCATGGAGAATCCCAGTCTTAACTAACTTGACTAATTAGCATTGTTTTTTTTGCCCTCTGGACTGAGAGTACGTTTGGTTTCTAAAGGTGAACATTGGTTTAACCGTTTCATGACGACTCTGACCAGGGCCTCACTCAGGCTATAGCCGGATTCCAGGCTGACACAACACCAGCGCCAGGTGGGCAGATGTCCCTGGGGGGCGTTGAGGTTAAAGCTTAGGCTTTTGTAGGGTCGATGGCCCAGTACCGATTGACTGCCCCACTCAACCGCTTTGAGAAAATCCGTGGGTCGGTTTTGGGCCTGGGCATAGATATGCTGCTGAACTTTAAACCCAAATTGTCCCTGGCTGTAAAAATCCCATAACTGATCGATGGTGCCCAGGTCTACACAGGGTAGCTGACTAATTGCCTCAGCCTTAAGGGGCTGGCGATCGGGACTCAAAGCCTGGAAGATAGCATTTTCAGTTTCCTGATCGGCCCCTCGCCAGTCCTTTCGCCAGAGCAATTGCCGCAGTCGACTGTAGTCAACTCCGGCCTCGGAGGTAATCGCCCCGTAGAGATCGCTTCTAATGGTTTCCTCTATCTCCAGGGCTATTTCTGAGTTGATTTCCCATAGTTGCCGGGCCTGTTCTAACCGCCCCTGATCAAAGGTGGTGGGATAGAGACTGGTGGCCAGAGCCTGGCGCACCATGACCCGATACTGGTCTAGATGTTGCCGCCGATCTAACTGTTGTTGCTGTTGGTGATCCTTTTTCTGCATCAACAGCTCTTCCTGGTGAGCTTGCTCTGCCGCCTTTTGTTGACGCAAGGCACTGGCGGCGATTTGCACCTGTTGCAGTTGATCTTGATAAATTTCTCCGGCTACCAGGGACGGTAGACCCAAATTATCGGCCAATTCTTCCAGGGTTTCCCAGGTTTGGTCCGATAGGGGGCAGGCGCGGGTCATTTCCATCACTAGAACCTGCTGAAAGTACTGGCGTTTCTCCGCCAGGGTGCGGTAGGGCCCCTGGGCGATCGCCTGAAGCTGATCCGCTATCTCTACCGTCAAGCCCAAATGTTGGCGTAACAACTCCAGATTTGCTGTTTCAGCGGGAGAAAACTCACCCTGGCTACGACTATAGCTCAGGGCCTTACCCAGAAAAATGCGCTGGGGTGGGAGCATAGCCTCTGCCACCGCCATAATACCTGCCAGTTCCTCCGATCTATGGGTCTGTATCTGCAACCGCAAAGGCCCCTGGTAAATCAGCACCAGAGTTTCCAGGGGCTTGTGATCAAGGCGATCGCAGAGGCGCTTGAGGATAGACCGCAGGCGATCGCCATCGGCCTCAAAGCCAACTCCATCCTGCACTGTGGCATCATCCCGCTGTACCTGGGAAAAGCGAAACCGCGTCTTCTGTAAACCATTTAAAGCACGGAGATCCTGGTGGAGATAATGGACCTCCTCCGCCAGTTGATCCAGGCTCAGGTCAGGCTCTATGACCTTAATCAAGAATCCCAACTGGGATGATGGGTGAGCATCCCTGACCATAGAAATAAATCAGCCAGCAAAGACAACTAGCCACTGTTATAGCAGTTGATTTCTACCCTGAAACATTTCCATGGTGGCTGGGGAGTTCCAGGTAGCTGGTTTACCCAAGGCGGCTACCCAGCGAGATGGAGTAAAAGCTTTCTAGGTCACCCCAGTGGATGGAACCAGGTGCAGTGCGCCCATTAGTTCTAACTTCCATTTCCCTGACTGTACCCTCAACCAGGCCGTACCTGAATAAAAGTGACTATGGCCATATCACCAAACGACATCTGAAATCGAAACGTTTCGACAAATTCATAAATGCACATCAAGGTTTATTTTCATTCATAATCTTAGGTTATGAATGTATACAGATCTTCCAAAATTAAACTTATCCAATCGCTGGTAGTATGCTAAAGCATAGGGTAATGAAAAATACCTAGAGCGTTTGCAAAACAACTATTTCAAGAGTTGTTTTTGCTTTGTTTAGTCTCATTTCGTGAGCATCTGGTAGTGCTTTGACTCAGCGGAATTCCCTTGTTGTAAGGGCTTTTTTCTTATGGGTAGCTCTCTAGAAAATCACTCGAGAGATGTTTTAGATTCACAGGAAGGGAGATATGTCTTACTCTCAGACAACGACTCAGTCAAAATCTGGATACAGCGCCGGGGTTAAGGACTACAAGTTGACCTATTACACCCCGGACTACACTCCTAAAGATACCGATATTTTGGCGGCATTCCGCATGACCCCCCAACCTGGCGTACCTCCTGAAGAGTGTGCGGCAGCGGTGGCAGCGGAATCCTCTACCGGTACCTGGACTACGGTGTGGACCAATCTGTTAACCGATATGGATCGGTATAAGGGTCGTTGTTACGACATCGAGCCCGTGCCCGGTGAAGATAATCAGTATATTTGCTACGTGGCCTACCCCCTTGATTTGTTTGAAGAAGGGTCGGTGACCAACCTGCTGACCTCTCTGGTGGGTAACGTGTTTGGTTTCAAAGCCCTGCGAGCCCTGCGTCTAGAAGACCTGCGGATTCCCGTGGCCTACTTGAAAACCTTCCAGGGTCCTCCCCACGGTATTCAGGTAGAGCGCGATCGCCTCAACAAGTATGGTCGTCCTCTGCTGGGTTGTACCATCAAGCCCAAACTGGGTCTGTCGGCGAAAAACTATGGTCGGGCGGTTTACGAAGCCCTGCGGGGTGGCCTTGACTTCACCAAGGATGACGAAAACATCAACTCCCAGCCCTTCCAGCGCTGGCGCGATCGCTTCCTGTTTGTGGCTGACGCCATCCACAAGTCCCAGGCAGAAACCGGTGAAATTAAAGGACACTACCTCAACGTCACCGCTTCCACCTGCGAAGAAATGCTGAAGCGGGCTGAGTACGCTAAGGAACTCAACATGCCCATCATCATGCATGACTTCCTCACCGCTGGCTTCACCGCCAACACCACCCTGTCCCACTGGTGTCGTGATAATGGGGTGCTGCTCCACATCCACCGTGCTATGCACGCCGTAATTGACCGGCAAAAGAACCACGGTATCCACTTCCGCGTCCTGGCCAAGTGTCTGCGCATGTCCGGTGGCGACCATATTCACACCGGTACGGTGGTGGGTAAGCTGGAGGGCGATCGGGCTGGTACCCTGGGCTTTGTTGACCTGCTGCGGGAAAACTACGTCGAACAAGACAAGTCCCGGGGTGTTTACTTCACCCAAGACTGGGCAGCTATGGGCGGCGTGATGGCCGTGGCTTCCGGTGGTATCCACGTATGGCACATGCCAGCCCTGGTGGAAATCTTTGGTGACGATTCTGTGCTTCAGTTCGGTGGTGGCACCCTGGGTCACCCCTGGGGTAACGCTCCCGGCGCTACCGCTAACCGGGTGGCTCTGGAAGCTTGTGTACAGGCCCGTAACGAAGGCCGTAACCTGAGCCGGGAAGGAGGCGATATTATCCGGGAAGCCTGCAAATGGTCCCCCGAACTGGCGGCCGCCTGCGAACTGTGGAAGGAAATTAAGTTCGAATTTGACACTGTTGACACCCTCTAGGAGGTCGGGGGGTATATCCTTACCTTCCCTGGTCTGGCCAAGAGAGCGGGGCCGCAACTCCCGAGCCTTTTTCAGAGTTGCGGCATAGCTTACCCAATCTATGGAGATTTCAGCCTTAGACCAATGTACTCACCTCCAGGTGGGTGACGGTCAGGTCTTTGAGATGCACCGATGGACTTTAAGCAAGCGGCTAAAGACACCGCCAGGGTGATCAGTAGCTACCTGACCTTTCAGGCTGTCAAAACAGTCCTGGGCCAGCTTAAGGAAACTAATCCCGCTGAGGCCTACTGGCTTAACAGCTTTTCGACTCAGGCAGCGTTACAAGATGGTGAGACCTATCTCAAGACTCTGCTTCAGGAACGGGCTGACTTGGCCATGCGAATTATGACGGTGCGGCAACATATCGCCGAAGATATCTGTGAATTCTTGCCAGAAATGGTGGTTACCAGTATTCAACAGGCCAATATGAACCATCGCCGTCAGCACCTAGAGCGACTTACCCGCCTGGGAGTGGTAGACCATAGCCTGGACATAGGACCTGAGGAGTCTCAGGATTCCCAGGTGGGTGGCGATCCCTCCCTCCCCGATTCATCTGACTAGCAGCGCCCTACCATCTGGTTCAGCCTGTTCAGTTCTGACTGTCTAGATAGGTACTGCTAGTGCCTGTCTACCCCTAACGATTTATCCAAACGAGGAACCATGAAAACTCTGCCTAAAGAGCGTCGTTTTGAGACCCTGTCCTATCTGCCGGCTTTGACCGACGCCCAGATTGAGAAGCAAATCGCCTATATTTTGAGCATGGGCTACATTCCCGCCGTTGAGTTCAACGAAAACTCTGATCCCGAAGTTTACTACTGGACCATGTGGAAACTGCCTTTATTTAACGCCAAATCCACCCAGGAAGTACTGAGCGAGGTGCAGGCCTGCCGTTCGGAATACTCCAACTTTTATATTCGGGTAGTGGGTTTTGACAACGTTAAACAGTGTCAAGTCCTCAGCTTCATTGTGCACAAGCCCGGGGCCAGCAGCACCAGCACCTATCGCTATTAAGCTAGCGACAAATTAGCTGAAGAGACTCGGGGCCAGGAGGTTTATCTCCTGGCCCCGGTTTATTTTAATCGTCACCATGTCCAGACTTACCCAGCCAGCCTTAGGGTTACCATTACCTGGCCTTAAGCTGGACTTTATATGATTATTTAATACTGGATCCTACCTTGGGGAATGAGCTAATTACTCAGCTATGTTCCCTGCGACTCTTTAACCAGATTGAGGATCCAAACTTCAGATGAGTTTAAACCGCAGACAAGTACTACTCTTTTTGGGGCCACCGCTGGGACGGTTGCCCTGGGCTCTCTCTCTAGTCAGTCCGGTAATCCCCTGGGTTTAGATGCAGCGGAGGCCGCCACTGGCGGGCAGCTCACCTTTAATCCGGTTAAGTTGCCCATGCCTTTGACCTCAGCGGGTATTGGCATTGATCGGCAGGCTACGGAATACGCCTCCTTTAAACTTGTAGACGACCTGGTACTACCCAGGGCTACACCTACAACGTCATCGCTGCCTGGGGAGATCCGGTAGGTGACTCTCGCTTCGGCTACAACAACGATTACCTCTCCTACGTAGAAACCGCTCCAGGGCAGGGCTATCTGGGGGTTAACTTTGAATACGTTAGTGCCAATACCTGGATGGCTACCTATAGTCAGGTGTTGGGCAAAACCTTGCCCTTTGACGCGGTGAAGGCGGCGGTGAAGGCAGCGGGGGATGACGGTATCGACGCCTATAGTTTACCCAACGGCGATCCCCTTAAGGGTCAAATTCAGGCGATCGCCGAAGAAGCCCTGGTTGACATGGGGATTGGGGTGATTTCGGTACGCAAAACCGCCGATGGTAGCTGGGAGCGCATCAAGGGCAGCAGCGATCGCCGCATCACGGGTATTTCTGGTCTTAAGGATGGTCGTTATCTGAAATCCACTGGGCCGGCGACGGCGGTGTTCCGCAAGACCAGCGGTACGGGCTATACCGATAAACTGGGCGATCGCATCATTGGCACCTTTAATAACTGCTCCGGTGGCACCACCCCCTGGGGTACCATGTTAAGCGCCGAGGAAAACTACCAGTCCTTCGTACCAGAAGGTGTTCATGCCGATGGCACCTCCCTGAATCCGGCTAAGAAAACCTTTAAGCTAGAGTCGGATGATATGGCGGGATTGGGTAGCGCCCTGGGGCTGGCAGGTAACAAGTACGGCTGGGTGGTAGAAGTGGACCCCGCCAACCTCAAGGACTACGGCACCAAGCATACCTGGTTGGGGCGGTTTCGCCACGAGGCGGTGGCTATTCGAGCGGTGGCCAACCAAAAGCTGGCGATGTATTCTGGCTGCGATCGCCGGGGCGGTCACCTGTACAAGTTCGTTAGCTCTGCTACGGTTAAAAATCCCAAGGACAAGGCTAACTCCCGCTTACTGGAAGATGGCATGCTCTATGCCGCTAAGTTTAACCCCGACGGTACCGGTAGTTGGATTCCCCTGAAGGCCGATACCCCGGTCAATCCCGATTTGCCTAGCCAGGTGGTAGGGGGCATGGTGACCCTGCCTAAGCGTCCCGACGGCGGCGTTGTTAAGATCGATAGCGACAACAAAATTGCCGCCTTTAAGGCCCAGTTTAAGACCCTAGGGGATCTGTACACCGGTAACGCCGTGGAGCAACAGGGGGCGATCCTAATTGATGCCCACTTTGCCGCCAATGCCGCAGGCGCCACCCATACCGCTCGTCCGGAGGATACCGACATAGCCCCAGACGGCACTTTGTTTATCACCTTTACCTCCGGTAGTTCTAACGGGAGTGATGGTGGCCCCAATCAGGCCATCTTCAAAGGCCCCAAGGGAGAAACGGCCTACGAGTACGGCTGGATTGTAAAACTGGTGGAAGACGGCAAAAATGCTGGGGCCATGGGTTTCCGTTGGGACGTTCTCCATGTGGGGGGTGAACCGGCTGAAGGCGGTCTAGGCTTTGCTAACCCTGACAACCTGGAGGTTGACGCCAGAGGAAACCTGTGGATGGTCAACGACATGTCTTCGGACAAGCTCAACAAGGCTATTCCCAGTCGAGTTGACAAAGAAGGCAAGCCCGTCAGCCAGTCTAATCTGCGGGGCTTGTTTGGTAACAACGCCATCTGGTACATGCCTCTGCGGGGCAGGCACGCCGGTAAGACCTTTGCCTTTGGCTACGGTCCCATGGAGGCAGAAATGACCGGTCCCTTCATGACCCAGGATCTAAAAACCTTGTTTATTTCGGCCCAGCATCCTGGAGAAGTGAATGGGGTTCGTAAGGACATGGCTACCGAAACTCGCTCCTTTGCTATGAAAACCACTCACGGCAAAGAGTTTGTCCAGGAACGTCAGGTACCAGTCGGATCTAACTGGCCCACCAAAACCGCCAATGCATCTCCCCGCCCAGCGGTAGTCGCTATTCGGCGACTGGACGGCAAGCCTCTGGCCTAGTCAGCCCTAGGATTGGAGTCGGAAGACCTTTAATTCCGGCTCCAATCCTAAAATTATGGCAAAACCAGCTTAGATTCCCAAACCTTTTTTGCTACGTTTTAATTGCTTATACAGCCCTCTGATTTGTTGATAGGCATCTTCAGGGGACAGTTTGTCACCGGTTTGTAGCCCCGAAATATAACTTACCCGGTGGGCGAACTCCTGTAAGTTGGCATTGAAGGTAATAGTTTGGGGCGAAAACTGCCCGTAGTAGTGACTCCGAGGGCAGAGGAAACCATCTCGAATCAGGGGATGAACTGGGATTGGTCATGGTCGCCTCCTTAATCTCTTCTTAGGAAAATTATAATTTTCCCTTAATTATAGTCAAGGGAGTCCATCCATCAGGGCTGTCAAGTTTTGCTCCAGGTCTGAATTATCCAGCCACTGCTACGGACTGCAGAGCCTGGGGGAGGTGATTGGCTACGGTCCAACTCTGCAAATCCCTGAGACTGCGATCGCGATATTCACCGTAGCGTTCCCGCTTATTCCGAATCTTCTCCGACAGGGGAGGGAAAATACCAAAGTTAGGGGGCATGGGTTGAAAGTGTTTAGCCTCTGAGGAGCTAATGAAGTGAAATAGTGCCCCCATCATCGTGGTGGGAGGTAGGCTTAGGGGAACCCGACCCAGGGCCAGACGGGCGGCGTTAGTACCCGCCAGCCAACCCCCGGCCACTGCGGCCCCATAGCCCTCGGTGCCCACTAGCTGCCCGGCCGCCAGCAGGTTGGGTCGACTTTTGAACTGAAGAGTGGCTTCCAGGAGCTGGGGGGCGTTCAGAAAGGTATTGCGGTGCATCACCCCCATCCGCACAAACTCGGCCTTTTGCAGGCCCGGAATCAAGCGAAATACGCGCTGTTGTTCGCCCCAGCGGAGGTTGGTTTGAAACCCCACCATGTTCCACAGTTGGCCGTGGCGGTCTTCCTGGCGCAGCTGGACCACGGCATAGGGGCGATGGTGGCGATTGGCCGGATCCTGAAAGTCTCCCATCCGACTATCAAACAGCCCCACTGGCTTGAGGGGACCATAGCGCATGGTGTCTTCTCCCCGTCGAGCCATTTCTTCGATCGGCAGGCAAGCCTCAAAGAATTTAGCAGTTTCCCGTTCAAACTCTTTTAATTCGGCTTGCTCAGCCTGACAAAGGGCCGCGCGAAACTGTTGGTACTGTTGCCGATCCATCGGGCAATTTAAGTAGGCGGCTTCGCCGCGATCGTAGCGGGAGGCCATAAAGGCAACGGTTCGATCAATGCTGTCTCCCACCACAATCGGACTGGCGGCGTCAAAGAAGCTCATATAGGCTTCGCCGGTAAATTCCTGCAGGTCCGCAGCCAGAGAAGGGCTGGTCAGGGGGCCAGTAGTCAGAACAACAATCCCAGAGCAAGGCATCTGGGTGACTTCCTGACGACGTAACTCAATCAGGGGATGGCGCTCCAGGGTCAGGGTCAGATCACGGCTGAAAAGGGCCCGATCCACCGCTAGAGCACCTCCCGCTGGTACCTGGTGATGATCGGCCTTGGCAATCACCACTGACCCCAGCTGCCGCAATTCTTCCTGCAGTAGCCCCGAGGCTCGATCGCTGGCCTGAGCCCCAAAGGAATTGCTACAGACCAGCTCTGCCAGTTCTTCGCTGTGGTGGGCCGGAGACCGGCTCAGGGGGCGCATTTCCCAGAGGATGACGGGCAAACCGGCCTGGGCAATTTGCCAGGCGGCTTCCGTGCCGGCCAGACCACCGCCAATCACCTGAATCGGATCGGTTACAGTTACCATAACGACTTAAAGTACCTTTGCCTTAAGCAAAGCCCCTGGCAGGGTGATTAATTTTCGCCAGGAGGGTACATAGGCCCGACGGTTAAACACATCGTAGTCATTTTGTTCAATCACATCGAGAATCTGCTTATAGAGATCGAGAGCGGCCCAAACCGGCCAACGGGCGTCAGGACTGAGTAGGCGAATACCAGCCTCGGCTGATCGATAAAATCGTCGGGCTCGATCAATTTCAAAGGCCATTAAGCTGCGCCAGCGATCATCAATTACTCCAGCCATCAAATCGGCTTCGCTATAATTAAAGCGATTTAGATCCTCTAGGGGTAGGTAAATTCTGCCTCGTCGGGCATCTTCTCCCACATCGCGCAAAATATTGGTGAGCTGGTTGGCAATACCGAGGGCGATCGCTTCCTGGGTGGGATCGAGGTTATGGTTCTTACACCAGGGTGCGGTTTTTAACTGGGGATCAACTCCCATCACCGTGGTTGACATCAAACCAACCGTACCCGCCACCCGGTAACAGTAGAGCTCCAACTCTTCAAAGGTATCGTAGCGACAGCGACGCAAATCCATTCTTTGACCTGCGATCATATCCCTAAAGGGTTGAATATCCAGGGGAAAGTGTTCCAACGTATCCACCAGGGCAACGTCTTCGTCATCCACCGGACAACCAGAGAAGAGGGACTCTAGCTGGGTTTCCCAGCGGTCAAGGGTAGTCTCACTGGTGAACTGGGCCTGGGGCCCATCGACCAATTCATCGGTTCGCCGGCACCAGAGATAAATCGCCCAAATCGCCCGCCGTTTGGCCGGAGCCATCAGCAGGGTGCCCATGTAAAAAGTCTTGGAATACTTAGCCGTTACCTGACGACATAATTCATAGGCCTCCTCAACTGAGGAGAGAGTTTGGCCGGGGACAGCATCAGTCAATTGCAGCATTAATATTCCAAACCCAAATGAGGTAAACCTTAAGTCGACCAGAGGTGTATTTACCTAAACTAGACTCTCACAACTACACTCGGTTTCGACAAAACTACTCAAACCGATAGAATAGAAGCACAGTTATGGCATTCCATTATATGTTACAGACTGTAACATTTGCCTTGGAGATTTTAATAGCTTCTGCTGTCATAAAGCTATAGACCAATCCATTGGTGCCGTGATTTGCCAGTTATTTCTGTCCTTTCCTAGTTATCCTATTCGGTTTGGTCGAGTTTTTCCATATCTCCCTAACAGTCGGCCCTCTCCATCGGCCCAGACTGCCATGCCATGGCACCTGGGCTAAGCTAGCTATATTCACCATCCTCACCAGGAGCCTTACCTGTGCCTGAAACCAACTTTGATTTCTTAGTTAAGTCCGATCCCCTACTGGCAAAGATTTTGCAGCAGGAACTGCAGCGCCAACGCGAACACCTGGAGTTAATTGCCAGCGAAAACTTTACCTCGGCTGCCGTAATGGCCGCCCAGGGGTCGGTGCTGACTAATAAGTACGCGGAAGGACTACCCTACAAACGCTACTATGGTGGCTGTGCCTTTGTAGACGAGGCGGAACAGCTGGCTATCGACCGGGCTAAGCAACTATTTGGGGCCGCCCATGCCAATGTTCAGCCCCACTCTGGAGCTCAGGCTAACTTTGCTGTTTTTCTGGCCCTTCTCCAACCTGGGGATACCATTATGGGAATGGACCTATCCCATGGAGGCCATCTGACCCACGGATCTCCCGTGAATGTTTCTGGCAAGTGGTTTAAGGTTTGTCAGTATGGGGTCAACCGTGAGACCGAACAGCTTGATTTTGACCAGATTCGTACCCTGGCCCTGGAACATCGGCCGAAGCTAATTATTTGTGGCTATTCAGCCTATCCTCGCCAGATTGACTTTAGTCGCTTTCGGGCGATCGCCGATGAGGTGGGGGCCTATTTAATGGCAGACATCGCCCATATCGCCGGTTTAGTTGCCACCGGGTTACACCCCAATCCATTACCCCTTTGCGACGTCGTTACCACCACCACCCATAAAACCCTGCGGGGGCCCCGGGGAGGACTTATCCTAACCCGTGATGCCGATCTAGGTAAGCAATTTGATAAGGCGGTCTTCCCTGGCACCCAGGGTGGTCCTCTCGAGCACGTTATTGCCGCCAAGGCCGTTGCTTTTGGAGAGGCCCTAAGACCCGAGTTTCGTACCTACTCAGCCCAGGTCATCAAAAACGCCCAGGCCCTAGCCGGTCAGTTGCAAAAGCGAGGCTTTAAGATCGTTTCTAACGGTACCGATAACCATCTGGTTTTGGTAGACCTGCGCTCCATTGGTATGACCGGTAAACAGGCTGATCAACTGGTCAGCACCGTTAACATTACCGCTAATAAGAACACCGTACCCTATGATCCCGAATCCCCTTCGTGACCAGTGGGCTGCGCCTGGGTTCACCGGCCATGACCACCCGCGGTATGGGCAGCCAGGAGTTTACAGCGATTGCCGATATCATTGCTGATCGCCTCCTCAACCCCCAGGACGGAGTCATGGAAAAGCAATGTTTGAAGCGCGTCGCTGCTCTGTGTGAGAGTTTTCCTCTCTATCCCCATTTAAGTGGTCTGGTAGCCGCCCTGGCCTAGGTAGGCCGAATCCCTCTGCTCCAGCACCCCCATTGCAAGGTTATTGGGGACTTTTTAGCTTGCCTCAGCAACCCTGGAGAAGGGCCACACCAGGGTTGTCTGACTAAAGTTCTATAGGGCGGTTTTTGATCCAGGCAGATACACCATTGCCCAGTCCCCATTCAGTCCCATATAGACAAGCCCTAGCTGAATTGGATTAAGTGGGTCAGGGCTTTTGGGCCGAATGGCGAGAATTTAGGATTTACCATCTTGATCATCTGTCATAATCTGCATGGGGTTTGGCCTGGTTAAGGGTGGTCTGGGCGGTGGGTTAGCTTAGCTTTATTAGCTTAGGGCTGAGTTGGGGCCAGTGTTGCCAGTGGTAAAGTTCCCTATGCTATCGGGCCATTTGATAGTGATCTAAGTCTTCATATCAGGGTTTCTCCAGGTAGGAGTTCAGATGCCATTTTATCTGCATCATTTTTTTGCCTTCCTCATCTCTGCCGGGGTTGTGCTTTTAACCACGCCTGTCGTGCGGCGGTTGGGTCTTCAAAGTGGCCAGGTAGATATGCCAGGGGGCCGAAAAGTCCACCAGAAGCCTATGGTGCGCCTGGGGGAGTATCCATTTTTCTGGGTACCTTCATAGCTCTGCTGGTTGTTTGGTTTAGCGGAGGCTTTCTTGATAGCGGCGGGCATCATCTAGCACCACCAGAGGAATATCAAATTTGGGGGGTGACTATTGGCGGGCTAGCCTTTTTCCTGATTGGCCTTACCGATGATTTATTCGGCCTTTCTCCCTTGACCCGATTGGTTATGCAGTCGGTGGTGGCCGCCCTGGCCTGGCAGGTGGGGGTCAGCATTACCTTTTTGACCATTCCCTTCTATGGGCTGGTTTCCCTGCCAGTGGTTATCAGTCTTCCCATTACCGTCATTTGGCTGGTGGGTATGGCTAATGCCATCAACTGGATTGATGGTCTGGATGGTCTGGCCGCTGGTGTATCGGGAATTGCTGCCGCCATTATGCTGGTGGTTTGTTTATTTATGAACCAACCGGCCGCCGCCTTGATTGCGGCCGCTCTGGCGGGGGGAGCCCTGGGTTTTCTGCGCTACAACTTTAACCCGGCAAAAATTTTTATGGGGGATGGGGGTGCCTATTTTATGGGTTTTACCCTGGCTGCGGTGGGGGTAATTGGGCTGGTTAAGATTGTCACCACGGCGGCAGTGCTGCTGCCCTATTTGATTCTGGCGGTACCGATTTTAGATATGTCAGCGGTGATTGTAGACCGAATTCGTTCTGGTAAATCTCCCTTCGTGGCGGACAAACGCCATCTTCATCATCGACTCCTAAAGGCGGGTTTATCCCATCGGGTGACTGTAGTCTTTATCTATATTTTGACTCTCTGGGTAGGTAGTCTGGCTCTGGCTTTTTCCGGTATTCCCAGTGGGGTTGCCTATGCCCTAGCGGCTACCGCTTTGCTCAGTTATGTAGGCTGGCGGCTACGGCAGCAAACTCGCTAGGCAGCCCTGAGAATTTAATCATTACCGTAGGGATACCTGTATACCTGACGAAAGCCCTTGGCCCAAAAGATATGAATGGTTTCTGTCACCTCTCCCGCCCTGTAGAGGGGAATAACGGTTAAGGGCTGCAAGTCTTCAAATAGAGGACTGTACTGCTCAATGATTTCCGGTTTGCGGGCAAAGCGTTCCAGGGTCATAAATAGGGCATCTTTCCCCAACCACTGGGATTGATTAAACCAGAAGGCAAATCCTCGCGGATCCTGGCTAAAGGCTGTAACTGGAATATTCCTTAGGGGATGGAGGGCCATATCCAGGTATCCGCCCAGGTAGTATTCGTTGGTAAAGACAAAGCCGATTTCAGGTAAAACCCTTTGCAGGTCAGGATGATCCCGTAGCGATCGCCGCAGTTGCAGAATATCCAATAGTTCTATGGAGCTGTCCTGCTTTACCGGTACTAACCCCGCCCAGGGCAGGTAGGAGTTAGGCCTTTGAAATAAGCCCTGGTTAATGTGTAGCAGGGCAAGCAGTGAGAGCAGACAGAGAAAGCTACCCGATCCCCAGAGCCAGCGCCGCACCCATCCAGGCCTTTGCGCTTGCCAGGCTACAGTCTGAGCTCCTAGTAAAATGGTGGCCCCCCAATAGCCCGGAGCTGGCCAGGCTGGAAAAACCTGTTGTTTACCTCCTAGCAGGGTAAACAACAGCATAATGGGCAGAGATAGCCAGAGTAGGAGGATCAGAGGATAGGACTGGGAGCTACCCTGGGAACGACAGCTGGCCGCCAGCAGCCTACCAGTCTTAGCTATAACCACCCCCCAGAGGGGGAGGCCAAAAAGGGGAAACAGGTAGGCATTGGAGGCCAACCAGTAAACCAGCATTTGTAACAGGTCGAAATGACGACTACCTCCATCCCCTGCAAACCGCATACCCAACTGAAATCGAAAGGAGATCCAGTCATGCTGGCTGTTCCAATACCACAGGGGAAAGAGACTTAATCCGAATAGGGCCACGGCCCCTAAGACCCAGGGGATAGCAGGGCCCGTCGATAGGGACGACAACTTAGACAAAACCCCACTAGACTGATGCCCAGGATAAATCCATGGTACTTGCTTAAACAGGCCAAACCCACCAGTAACCCTAGCAGAGCCAGACGCCAAGAAGGGGCGTAGGGTGACTCTGGGGCTGCGCCAGAGCGAGGAAAAAACTCCTGCAGGGCTACCCATAGGGTAGCGCTCCAGAACAGAATCAGGCCATTGTCAGGGGAGGTTAAAATACCAAAGCCAATGGTAAATAGGGGTATGAGACTGGCCAGGGTGAGGGTCGCCTGGCCCACAGCCCGAGAATAAAGGTGGCAGGCTGACCAATAGAGCAGCACCAGGCTCAAGCTATAAAGGCCCAACGCCCCCAGGCGAATAGTCAGGGGGAAATCATCCCCGTTAACCACCACCCCACCCCGGTGACCAGGGCTACTATGACGGGGTGGTCAAAGTAGCTCCAGTGCAGGTAACGACTGTAGAGATAGTAGTAGGCTTCGTCAAAGCCAACGGGTAACCCGATCGCTACAAGGGTACGGTAAACCAGGCCACCTATGAGGATAGTCAGAACCGCGGGACTCCAGAAGGCTTTATCGGCTGTCCATCGCATCATAGAACCCCAGGATTTAACCTTTCCAGTCTATCAACTTAACTGGTCAGCACTGGTCGGCCATCTGATTTAATAACTGTGATAACGCCAGGGATGGGGGAGTAACTATGACAATAGCCGCCGAAATAATTTGCGTGGGTACAGAGCTGTTGCTGGGGGATATTCTCAACAGTAACGCCCAGTTTCTGGCCAGAGAACTGGCAAACCTGGGTATTACTCACTTTTACCAAACGGTCGTAGGGGACAATCCCAGTCGGATTAAACTGGTGGTAGCCCAGGCCTGTGAGCGATCGCAGTTACTTCTATTTACCGGCGGACTGGGTCCCACCCCTGACGATCTGACCCTGGAAACCCTGGCGGATTTCTTTGCTGTACCCCTGGTGGAACACCCGGAAATTCTAGCGGATATAGCCACTAAATTCAGCCAACGGGGACGGGAAATGCCCCCCAGTAATCGCAAACAGGCCCTCTTACCAGTAACTGCCGAGGTCTTACCTAACCCCCTGGGTACCGCCCCCGGAGTCATCTGGCAGCCCCGTCCTGGGCTCACCCTGATGACCTTTCCGGGTGTCCCTCGAGAAATGCAGGAAATGTGGCGTTGCACCGCCGTGCCCTACCTGCAGGATCACGGTTGGGTGCAGCAAACCATGGTCAGTCGCATGCTGCGCTGCTGGGGCATCAGTGAATCGGCTATGGCGGAGAAAGTCCAAAGTTACCTAGCCCTGAGCAACCCTACCGTGGCTCCCTACGCCAGCCAGGGTGAAGCCAAACTCAGAATTACCGCCCGGGCAAACAGCCAGGAAGCGGCTCTAGCCCTGATTGCTCCTGTGGAGGAGGCAATCAAAACCCTGATGGGTTTGGATTGCTATGGCACCGATGAGGATAGCCTGGCTTCTGTGGTGGGTAACCTGCTGCGCCGGCGCAGTCAGACCCTGGGGGTGGCCGAATCCTGTACCGGTGGAGGAGTCGGCCACCTGGTAACCACGGTGGCGGGCAGTTCGGCCTACTTTCGAGGCGGTATTATTGCCTACGACAACCAGGTCAAAACCGGATTGTTGCAGGTGGATGCTACTGTTCTGGATCGGGTCGGAGCTGTCAGTGAGGAAGTAGCTAGCCAGATGGCCATCGGCGTGCAGGCAATTTTGCAAACTGACTGGGCTTTGAGTGTAACAGGGATTGCTGGACCAACGGGAGGAACGGCAGAAAAACCCGTAGGTCTGGTTTACATCGGTCTGGCCAACCCCGATCGCCAGGCAAGCTCCTTCAGGTACGATTTTTCTGGCTTTCGGGGGCGCGACTGGGTACGTCATCTCAGTGCCCAGGCCGCTTTAGACTTACTGCGACGCCATTTACTCCCAGAGTTGGGGTAGGAGGTTATGGGCAAGCCCGGCAAGCGTCTCCTACCCATAGCAGATTTCCGTCCATCGCCGGGTCTATTTCAGGATGTTTATCCACCACCCCAGGTTTGGTTATGATAAGATTATGTAAAGGTTCCATTGATTAACCTGATCTACATTTTTAAGATTGGTTGGCACCATCCCTTGTTTCAGGAGTTAGCACCTAATGGATTACATCGAAAAGGCTCTCGATAAGTTGCGTGAGTGGCTTGATCGCATTATCGATGCTCTCTTTGGTTCAGAGCCTCAACAGGAGCCAGATTTAATCCCCATTCCTGTAAAGGAAAACCATCGTTAACCCTTCAAGCCTGACAAAAGTAGTTTTAATCAGGGTTTTTAAGGTCGTAAAATTTTAGGAGCTGAAGGGTTGTTCAAGCTTCAGGTTATTCATGGCCCTAATCTTAATTTACTTGGTTTAAGGGAACCGACCATATACGGTACTCAAACTCTATTCGATATCAATCAGTCTTTGCAGAAAACAGCCAGCATTCTCGAAGTAACTCTTGATTTTTTTCAATCTAATAGCGAGGGTGCCCTGGTGGATTGCATTCAGGCTACCTTTAGTCAAAAACACGGTATTTTGATTAATCCTGGAGCCTATACCCACACCAGCATTGCTCTGGCCGATGCGATCGCGGCGGTAGGCTTACCAGTCGTTGAAGTTCATCTCAGTAATATTTACAAACGCGAGTCTTTTCGCCACCATTCCTATATTGCCCCCCTGGCCATTGGTCAGATTTCCGGCTTTGGTGCTGACAGCTATCAACTGGGCTTACGGGCTTTGGTGCAGTACTTGCAGAAAAAATCTGAATCAGCACCTCAATCGATGGGGGCTCCCCGTTAAAACCATTACACTGTTAAACGAAGTGTATCCGCGCTCGCAAGCTATTTATGAATTTTCTGGCCAGGTTAGTTTCTCGTACTAGCGATCGTCCTAGCTTACCGGCGCGGCGGCGAAGAGTACAGGGGGTAGAATTAAAAACCGCTGTTGAAGTGGAGATTATGCGTCAGGCTGCCACCATCGTAGCCACGGTCCTGAAGGAAATACAGGCCATGGTCAAGCCGGGAATATCCACGGCCGATCTGGACGCCTACGCGGAAGCACGCATTCGAGCCCTGGGGGCAATTCCCAGCTTTAAAGGCTACCATGGCTTTCCTGCCTCTATTTGTGCCTGCGTTAACGACCAGGTGGTGCATGGTATTCCCCATCGGCGTCAGATTTTACGTCGGGGAGATCTGCTCAAGGTGGACACTGGTGCCTGCTACCAGGGTTTCCATGGAGATTCCTGTATTACCCTGGGGGTGGGAGAATTAGCTCCCCCCGCCAAACGCCTGATGGCCGCAGCAGAAGCCGCCCTCTATGCCGGTATTAACCAGGTTAAGCCCGGCAATACCCTGCTGGATATTGCCGGAGCCATTGAAGACTGTGTTAAGAGCCATGGTTTCACTGTTGTAGAGGAGTTTACCGGCCATGGGGTAGGACGCAACCTCCACGAAGCTCCTTCCGTATTTAACTTTCGGACCCGTGACCTACCCAACGTCAAGCTTCACCCAGGCATGACATTAGCGATCGAGCCGATTCTCAATGCCGGTTCAAAGCATACCCGCACCCTCAAGGATCAGTGGACCGTAGTTACCATTGACCGGGGTCTTTCAGCCCAATTTGAGCATACGGTGTTAGTTAATGAGACCGGCTACGAAATTCTCACCGATCGCGATCGACTATCCCCAGCTCTGGTTTCCTAGCTATCCCGAGGGTAAGCGGACCGAACCGATCGATCTGTGGCCTAAATCACAGCGATACACTCAATTTCTACCACCCCATCCCGGGGTAGGCGAGCCACTTCTACACAGGCTCGGGCTGGGGCCGTCGCTCCCCCAAAGTATTGCCCGTAAATCTGATTGACGGTGGCGAAATCCTCCATGTTCTTGAGAAATATCGAGGTTTTGACAACATTATCAAAGCTGGCTCCCGCTGCCTCTAAAATGGCGGCCAGGTTAGCGATCACCTGTTGAGTCTGAGCCGCCACATCGCCAGCACCCACCAGTTCACCCGTAACGGGATCCAGGGCAATCTGACCCGCCACAAAAATTATCTGACCACTGGCAATCACCGCCTGATTGTAGGGACCAACCGGGGCAGGAGCCTGGTCGGTATTGATGATGGTTCGTTCCATAGGTTAACTATCCTTTCAGACTAGAGAGAGGGGCCGCAGGGGACAGTTCAATCCCCTACTGGGATTTGACTACCTTTTCTGCCGCTAGTTGACTATAGTTGCCGTTGTTCACCTGGTAAACCCCCAACCCTTGATTATTGATGTGGTACTGGCGATCGCCATCAATGGCAATATAGGTGTCCTGATTATGGATGACGGTCTGGATCACAATCCCGACCTGGGTGGTTTTATCGGTGCTAAGGTAACGGAATTTGCCCTGGGCATTACAGATCTGAATGGAAAAGGAGGGAGTTTCAAAGCTGGCTTCCAGGCGATCCGGGCCACAGGGCTGGGCCGGATCGCCCGCGGCAGCGCCTGGGGCTGTTGTTGGCATTGGCCCACCCACCTTAACCAGATCACCCCGTACCCAACCGGTTGGTTGCCCCCGTTCCAGTCGCCCATAATACCAGGTATACCCCCCTTCGGCCTCCGCTAGGGAGAGTAACTGGATGCCATCCCCCAATCGCCCCTGGCCTACCACTTCGGCCTGGAGACTGGGTTGCGATCGCAAATTAATCTGGGCTTGGGAATTTTCACTGGCCAGGGTAGCAGACCGGGGCGGATTCATCGAAGTGACTTTATAGCCTGGGGCACTGCCATGATCACGGTCAGCAGCCGCTACAACGGTTGGAGTTGGGGTGGCCGACGAAGCCTGCCCACCGTCGGCTGGAGGACGACAGCCCACCGATGCCAGCAGCAGAATGGTAAGGATTGTCCCTACCCGGCCAGGGACAATCCCGATCCTGTTCACCAGTTTCATAGGTTACCTTGATCCATACACCAGGTCTGGCTATCATCCTGGCCCCGCCAACCGGAAAAGCGGTTTTTCCCCAGGCTACCCTTCAACGGCTCCAGAATAATAGGGAAGGGCTGATCCGGCCCATAGGTGATAAGCTGTATCACCAAAAGTTAATGTTACTGAAAATTAACAATACGGGCGAAGCTATCCGCCTCCAAACTGGCTCCTCCAACCAGAGCTCCATCAATTTCGGGCTGGGCCATGAGTTCATCAACATTACCGGGCTTCACTGAGCCGCCGTATTGAATTGGCACATCGGGATTTTTAAGCAGCCTACGAATCGTCCCAATTACCTGATTAGCCTCCTCCGCCTCACAGGTGTCACCAGTGCCAATTGCCCAGATTGGTTCGTAGGCAATCACCAAGTTATTTTGATCTATCCCCACCAGACCTTGCTCAATCTGGGTAGTAATCACCCGTTTTCTATCCCCGGCGTCTCGTTGTTGTTTGGTTTCCCCTACACATAAAATCGGTACTAAGCCAGACTGCTGAGCTCGTTTTAGCCGCTGGTTAACGGTTACATCGGTATCGCCAAAATACTGACGGCGCTCACTATGCCCCACAATTACGTAGCGCACCCCCAGCTCTCGCAGCATATCCCCCGAAATTTCACCCGTGTAGGCACCCTCTAGCTCCCAGTGGATATTCTGCGCCCCGATCGCGACTCTAGAACCATGCAGTCCCTGGGATAGCGCCCCCAGGGCTGTAAAGGGAGCGCAGAGGACAATATCCCGATCATTGGGGGTATCACTTACCTGGGGTAAAAAAGATTTCAGGAAAGCCAGGGTCTCTGCCTGGGTTTTATACATTTTCCAATTACCAGCAATAATAATTTTTCCCACAGCGTTTCCAGACCTATGATTTTCTCTATCAAGTTGCCATCCCTGCATCCTACTAAGAAAAGGCAACCCGAATCAAATTCTGTTGGCTGATTCTTCCCATTTCCCTCCTGACTCCTAGATCAGGGGCGATGATTGTGACCGATCGCCTGTGCCGAATTTCTAGGGAGCGCGGTATCTTAGTGCTATGGTCTACGAACCCCTTCACCACAAATATCGCCCCCAAACCTTTGGGCAGCTGATCGGTCAGAACGCCATTGCCACCACCCTGGGCAACGCCCTGCGCCAGGGTAGAATTGCTCCTGCCTACCTGTTTTGTGGTCCCCGGGGAACCGGTAAAACCTCCAGTGCTCGGATTCTAGCTAAGTCCCTTAATTGTATGGTTCAGGATCACCCTACTCCTGAACCCTGCGGTACCTGTGAAACCTGTCGCTCCATTACCAACGGGTCGGCCCTGGACTTCATTGAAATTGACGCCGCCAGTAATACCGGTGTTGACAACATTCGAGAACTGATTGAGCGGGCCCAATTTGCTCCCGTGCAGTGCCGTTACAAGGTGTACGTGATTGATGAGTGCCACATGCTCAGCATCGCGGCCTTTAATGCCCTGCTCAAAACCCTGGAGGAACCCCCTGCCAGGGTAGTGTTTGTGCTGGCCACTACCGACCCCCAGCGAGTTCTGCCCACGATTATTTCTCGCTGTCAGCGTTTTGATTACCGCCGGATTCCCCTGGAGCCGATGGTAGCTCACCTGCAAGCCATTGCCCAGGCGGAGGCGATCGCTATCGAAGAGACAGCCCTACGCTTGGTGGCCCAGGTTTCCCAGGGAGGATTACGGGACGCCCAAAGCCTCTTAGACCAACTGAGTTTGCTAGAGCCACCCGTGAGTACAGAAACGGTATGGGACCTGGTGGGGGCAGTGCCAGAGCGAGATCTACTAGCCCTGGCCCAGGCGATCTTGACGGCGGATAGTGCCGTTCTTCTGCACCAGGCTCGTAAACTCATGGATCGGGGCCGGGAACCCTTGATTGTGTTGCAGAATCTGGCGGGTTTTTACCGGGATTTGCTGATTGCTAAAACCGCCCCCGATCGCCAGGATTTAGTAGCTGTCACCCCACCCACCTGGACCGAGATGCAATCCCTGGTGGCGGAACTGGACCCCGCCTGTCTGTTAATAGGGCAACAACACCTGCGCAGCGCCGAAGTACAGGTTAAAAATACTACCCAACCGCGTCTGTGGTTAGAGGTTACTCTGCTGGGCTTACTCCCCGCCTCGATTGCCCCAGCTCCCACCCTGATAGAGCCCTCGGCCAGGGGCATAGCAATGGCCAGATCAACCCCAGAAACGGCAGCTACCCCGTCCAGGCCAGCCGTTCCTAGCCTCTCTGTGGCCCCACCGATAGCTGGCGATTTAAAATCAGATTCAGAAGAATTGGGCAATCGCTCCAGTCCTCCAACCCTTGAATCAGCTCCATCCTCTTCGGTGGCCCCAGCAACAGTGACCCCGGTACCAGACCAAACTGGCTCCCTGGACTTACTGTGGGCCAGGGTGATTGCCGTTCTGGAACCCCTGGGGACCCGTGCCCTGATGCAGCAGCAAGGCAGTTTGTTGTTTTTAGAAGGGACCGTTGCCCGCATTGGTATCAACTCCCGGCCCCTCTTTAAGATGGCCCAGGGGCGGGTCGATAACATTGCAATCGCCTTTGAAAAGGTGCTGGGGCGGAAGGTACAGGTTTCTCTGGAGGTGCTCCCCGACCCAAAGCCTGAGGCCCTGGTGGCCCCCCTCCGCTCCCCCCGGACCAGGCTGTTCCCGCCGCCAGTCCGCCCCCGCCCACCGATGCTGCTATTCCCCGCCTCCGGTTATCCCAGGGCCAGATGGGGCAGAACCCCGCCCTACCCCGTCCCCAACCCTGGAAATAACCACGGACTTTGATCGGGCCGTTAAAACCTTTGCCCAATTTTTTAACGGTCAGGTGGTCGAATCTGGGGGATGATTTGAATTGGCTAACTGAGGGCCCTCTACAGCCTTCAGAGGCGGGGGCCAGGCAACCCTCTCACCCTGATAAGGATGTTCCATTTTAAGAGCTAGGACCATGGTCGTCGCTCCCACTACCTACACCGGCGATACCCTCCAGGGGGTGCCAGTCATCACCCATCTAAATCTGGCCGACCTCCCTAAGGGGAAAACCCATCGCTTCTTTTTTCAGGGCGTAGCCATGGGCACCGGCCAGTATTGGTATGTGCCCCTGCTGGTGGCCAGGGGAGCTAGATCGGGGCCGTGCCTGGGCCTGATTGCCGGGGTACATGGCGATGAACTTAGTTCCATCAGGGCAGTCCAGGCCGTGATGCTGGCCCTTGACCCCGCCGCCATGGCTGGTAGCGCGATCGCAGTGTTGGGGCTCTCTCGGGCGGCCCTAGAATTTACCCAGGCCCGCTGGCCCATGGCTTACGGAGGCGGTCTTACGGTAGATATGAATCGAGTCTGGCCTGGCCAGGCCAATGGGGATAACCCTGCCAGTCGCCATGCGGATCTACTCTGGCAACATCTGCTTCAACCCAACTTGGATCGGGCGGTTGACTTCCACACCGTTTCCACCGGCAGTGATTTTACCCTCTTTATTTATGCTGATCTGAGCCAGCCCAGCCTACGCCAGATGGCCGAACTGTTTCCAGTGCAGCAAATTAAAGATGATGGGGGAGAACCGGGAACCCTAGAGATGGCCCTGATAGAGGCAGGTATTCCTGCCCTAACTCTAGAGATCGGTAGTCCGCGGGTTTTTGATCAAGCTAAGATTGCCCTGGCGGTAGAAGGTACCCTGAATTTGTTCAAACACTACCAGGTAATTGAGGCACCCCTGGGGCCGACCTCTCACGATGTGGGCACCTTCTGGGGCAATGCCTTTGAAACCATTCGCTCCAGCACGGGTGGCTTTTTACAACTCCTGGTGGATCTGCAAACCCCGGTCAAGCCGGGTCAGGTGGTGGCCCGGCAGTACAATGCCTTTGGCGATCAAGTGGAAGAGTATCGGACCAGTGTGACGGGGGAGGTTGCTACCATTGCTCGCGACGCCCTGAGTGAACCCGGATCCCGCATTATGCAAATTCTCTATCAGCGCCCCTGAGCCTCCCCTACTGGAGCCACCGCGGCCTCTGGGCCCAGCAAAGTCATATAGGGGGCTCTAAAGTAGTGTTCAGCAACCGCTTGAGCTTCCGCGGCGGTTACGGCCGCCACCTCGGCTTGAAATCTCTGGTCAAACTCAATTCCCAGGCCCAAAATCTCATACCAACCCAGAATTTGGGCTAACTGGGCGTTGGTTTGTTTCCCCAGGGCATACTGCCCCAGGAGCTTGTTTTTAGCCGCCTGTAGTTCGGCCTCATGCAGGGGGTGTTGGATCAGGCGCTCCACTTCCCATCGTAGTCCTTCCAGGGCGATCGCCGTATTGTCGGGAGCTGTTCCCATGTAGGCGACAAACTGGGATGTCCCCAGTCGGGTAGGGTAAAGGGCTGACACATCGTAGGCTAACCCCCGCTTCTCCCGCAGTTCAACAAATAAACGGCTGGATAGGCCATTACCTAAGTAGGTATTTAAAAGTTTCAGAGCTGCAAAGCCAGGCATGTGGATTGAAGCGGCAGGGTAACCCACCATGACAATAGCCTGATGGGTGTTTTGGGGGACCACCCGACAGTTAGCCCTGGTGATCAAGTTGGGTAGAGTCACCTGGGGGCGAGGTTGATCGGGACATGGCCAATCCCCCAGGGTTCGTTCCACCAAAGCTACTGCCTGCTCTGGGGGAATCCGCCCCACAATAGTGACCACCAAATTGTCAGGTCTTACCTGGCGGCGATGAAAATCCAGCAGGTCAGTCTGGGTCAGGGTACCAAGGCTGGCTTCAGAGCCTAGACCAGAAAGGGCATAGGGATGATCACCATACATTTGTTCCCGTAGATGGTTAAAAGCCACCGTAAAGGGCTGTTCCTGCATCGACCGAATTTGCTGAAGGGTTAGCCGTCGCTCCAGATCGATTTCGGACTCCGGAAAGCTCGGGTAGCGCAGCAGCTGCGTGGCCAGGGTAAAGATGTGATCAAAATCTGCCGAAACGGTTTTCAGGCTAACCACGCTATAGTCGGGGGTGGCATCGGTACTCAGGCTAGCCCCCACGGACTCCACCATTTCGGCAATGGCCATGGCCGACAGAGTAGTTGTTCCCTTTGTCAGCAAACCCATTAGAAAACTTACCAGTCCATGGGTTTCAGCTGTTTCTAGAGCCTGTCCAATGCCGATAAAGAGACGAGCTGAGACAATATCCGCTACCGGATTTTCAAGCACAATTAGTTTTAATCCATTCTTTAGATCGGTACGGTAAAGACGGGATGTAGGAAGAAGAGATGCTGTCACGGAAAAATTAGTAGTAATTAAGGGGGATGGTAGCAAGTATGGCGCTAAGCGCCACCGAGGGCAGCCCAATTCAAAGCTTAATGCTCCTGGCCGGGGTAGGGTAGCTGGCAGATCGCCAGCCAGTAACCATGGTGATTACTGTTACTGTGGTCCATGGGCTTTCAGGTTGGATGCACAATGGTGGAAACATAGTGGAGGGGGGTCAGGTATTGACTGGCCAATTGACGCAGGGTAGTTTCATCGTACTGCTGAATAGTGGGGATATAGGCAAAGCACTGGTCTGGTCTAGCAAGGGTACTGTAGTAGCCATAAATTCCAGCCAGTTGGCCAGGGGCTTCGGTAGAAAAGGTGTAGTCGTTACTGAGCAGGCGCTTGGCTCGGTTCAGATGGCTGGCCGGAATGGGGTGAACGGTCATCTCGCTAAGGCGATCGCAAATAATCGCCTCGACCCGATCCACCTGCTGGCGATCTAGCCAGGCTTGAATTGTAAATAGGCTGGAATCTCGCTGTAGAGCAAATCCTGTAGTCACATCCTGAACTAGCTGGCGTTCTTCCCGCAGTTCTCGTACCAGAGGAGAACTGCGGCCCTGGCCCAACAGGGCTGCAATTAAATCGAGGCCGTAACCAGCCTGGAGGTTATCAATGCCGGGGCCTAACCAGGCCATAGATAAGCGAGACTGCTCCAGATAGGGCAGGGTCAATTGCTGCCGCTGCACCCCCTGAATGGCGGGAGTTAGGGCTAGGGGGGAGGGGGACAGGCAGAGGGCTCGGGAAAGTCTTGAAAGGCCTGGCTGACGATTTCTACCGTTTGCTCCAGGCTAATACCACCGGTAATGACCACGGTCATATGCTCGGGTTGGTAATAGGTCTGGTAAAAACAACGCATTTCAGATGGCGATAGCGGTTCTAAAGTAGCGGCGCTGCCAAGTATCGATCGCCCGTAGGGATGATTAGGGTAAACTTGCTCCGCCATCACTTGAAAAGCCAGCCAATCGGGATCATCTTCAGCTTGACGAATTTCCTCTAAAACTACCTGGCGCTCGAGATTAAACTCATCCACCGGAATCGCCGCATGGAGTAGGAGATCCGCCAGGTGAGGGAGGGCATAGGCGAAGCGATCGGCGGCAATGGTAATAAAAAAATGTACGTAGTCGTGGCTGGTGGCTGCATTGGTCATACCTCCCTGGGCTTCAACCAGATAGTCAAAAAGACCTGGAGCCAGGGTTGGGGTACCCTTAAAAATCATATGCTCCAAAAAATGGGCCATCCCAGTCCATTCCAGGGGCTCCATACCAGCTCCGGCTTTAATCCAGATATCTGCCACCACCACTGGGGTGGCGGCCAGTTCATGGTGAACCAGAGTTAGACCGTTATTCAATTGCAGAACATGGTGGCCTCGGGTGTAATCAGTCCCCATCCAACCCCGCCTGCAATAACTCAGAGGGATTACGAAAACCCACCATAATGGCCTCTCCATCTTTGACAAACAGGGGTCGTTTCAGCAGCATGGGATTGGCGACAAAGGCTTCAATCCATTGCACTTCTTCCCAAGTTTGTCTTTCGCTCCCCAGGCGGCGATAGACCTGGCCACTGGTATTAATCAAAGGCTTATATCCCAGACCTTTGACCCAGGTAGCGATGGTGGGGCGATCGGGAGGCGTAACTTGGGTATTCACAAAGGTATAGGCCAACTGGGCCTGATTTAGCCAGGCCAGGGCTTTTTTACAAGTACCGCAGGTGGGAATGCCATAAACCAGCAAGGCCATGGATTAATTCAGAGTGGAAGAGAGGGCGACCAGGGAAGAGATTACCTTAGCAAGTGGATCCATGCCCCGGCTAGAGATGCAAAAGGCGAAGATTTAGTATATCACTTCTTGCACTGGCCTAAACTTTTCTGCGGTAGATCCACCCTCAGACCCCAGTAGCAGGTCTCACTCCCGACTCTGCCAGTAGTCCAGTTGCAGAAGTGCCCCCTATGGAGGGGAATTTTCCCCAGGCCCTTGAAGTTCTCCATAACCAGACAAGTTGCCTGGCTATGCCCCACTTCCCTTAGGTTGTAATTAGGAAAGCCCCATGACTCCTAAGTCTTCATCTATCCCAAATCAGTTTTCTGACTTGGTTAATTGTTCTGAAATTAAAGAGCCCCTGCTTTTCCATAAATCTCCCCTGCTCAGTGCTATTTTTAGAGGGTTTTACCGATGGCATCGTAATTTTTAGTCAAGATGGAGATTTACTATACAACAATCAATCTGGCAAGACCTTTATCCGCTATTTAAGCCAACTGGAAGAGACCACTGCTAACCAGCTACCTCCCAGTCTCTGGAAAATTTGCGATTGTTTACTGGAAGGGCGGAAACTGTTTCCAGAAAACCCTCTGATTCTGACCCAGGAGTTTCCAGTACTAGAAGGAGAGTGCCTGCGGGTTCGGGTGCAATTTCTAAATTTTCCAGAAATTGATGCTGTCTTGTTTCTTTTAATTCTTGAGGATCAAAACCGCACAGCTCAGTCCCTGGCTAGACTAGAGGCTGTATATTGGTCCCTCTCCCCCAGGAGGGGCAGGTATGGTTGCAACGGCGGGGTTATAAAGCTAGTTACCAGGAGATTGCCAAGCAACTGCATATTTCTTTGAATACGGTGAAGAGCCACCTCAAGAGTATTTATGCTAAGAGGCTGAACACGGCTAACCAGAAGCCTCCATACTCTGGTTAGAAGACTGGGGCCCCAAGGCAGGGTAGGCTATTGCTGGCCTTGGGGCCGGTTAAGCTTCGTCGGTTTCCCCGGCAAATAGGGTTTTCAAAGGCATGGCCTGAATTTGCAGGGTTTCCCGCAGATAGCGAGACAATACCTCGGACTGGCCATGGGTAACATAGACGGTACTGGCTCCCGTTGCCTGGATAGTTTGAACCAGTCCCGGCCAGTCGGCGTGGTCAGATAACACAAAACCCCGGTCGTATCCCTTTTGTCGTCGGGCTCCCCGCACGGCCATCCAGCCCGAGGCAAAGGCAGTCCGGGGTTGCTTAAAGCGTTGCATCCAGCTAGACCGATAGGCCGCAGGGGGAGCCAGGATCAGATCTCCAGCATAGGCATGGCGGCGGGGCATGGTGGCGGTTGCCAGGGTTGGTACCATGGTAATCCCCTGGGCCCGGTAGAGATCGGTTAAGGCCTGTACAGCCCCGTGCAGGTAAATGGGGCGATCGCTGAATTGGGTTAACTCACTGAGAATCCGCTGGGCCTTACCCAAGGCATAGCAAAACAAAATCGCCGGTCGTTGCCCATCCGCCTGCCACCAGTCGTAGATTTGGCGAGCGGTAGCAGCCCCGCTCTGCCATCGGTAGATCGGAAGGCCGAAGGTTGCCTCGGTGATAAATCGATCACAGGGTACAACTTCAAAGGCCGAGCAGGAGGGATCGGCACAGCGCTTATAGTCACCAGAGGCGACCCAAACCTCATCCCTATACTCAACCCGAATTTGGGCTGACCCCAAAACATGGCCAGCAGGATGAAAAGATACCCAGGTTGCCCCCAGCTTCAGGGGTTCACCGTAGTTCACCGACTGTAGCTGTATCGTCGCACCCAAACGATGGCGTAGGATTGGTTCTGACTCCCTGGTGGCAATATATTGAATCGACCCATGGCGAGCATGGTCGCTATGGGCATGGGTAATTAGAGCTCGCTCTACGGGGTGCCAGGGATCAATAAAAAAGTCTCCTTTCTGGCAGTAAAGCCCCTCCGGACGCACAGTAATTAAAGTCATGGAGCAGTACAACTGTGTATTTAGGGGTAAGCCCTTCGATGCTATGGTAAACAAAGATGATTGGATTAGGTTCAGGTAATGCAGCAGCGACGTGGGGTAACGGTTTGGTTTACAGGTTTAAGTGGATCGGGTAAATCTACCATCGCCCGAGCCCTCGAGGCCCAGTTACGGGAATGGGGCTACGGCTTAGAGCTGCTTGATGGCGATATTGTCCGCACCAACCTGACCAAGGGCTTGGGCTTTAGTCGTGAAGACCGGGATGAAAATATCCGTCGCATTGGTTTTGTTTCCCATCTTTTGACTCGTAATGGGGTGATTGTGCTGGTATCGGCAATCTCCCCCTACCGGGATATTCGCGATGAAGTTCGCGATCGCATTGACGATTTTATTGAGGTTTATGTAGATGCCCCTTTAGAGGTGTGTGAAGGGCGGGACGTAAAAGGTTTGTACAAACGGGCGCGAGCCGGAGAAATCAAGCAATTCACCGGCATTGACGATCCCTACGAAGCTCCCCTCAACCCTGAAGTGCACTGTCGTACCCACCAGGAAACCATTGAAGAAAGCGTCGTCAAGGTCCTAAGCCAGTTAGAATCCCTGGGGTATATCCAGGTACCAGCCCTACTTCAGGAAACCTAAGGGGACCCTGGTGGAACCGTCAGGCCCTAAACCCTGGGATAGCTGCGGCAAGCTGGAATTGACTAAAATTAGATGAGATAATTAACTAAGATTTTGACCAATCCTGATGACCTCAAGAGTTTTCTAAGAAGGTTCTATGATCAAGCGCCTGCTTGAGCAATTTCAAGACCCAATTTTCATTCACCGATTAGACCAGTTCGAAGGAACCATTTCTAAGGTTCTTTCCCTCGGTATGATTGGGGTGATTTTGGCCATGGTGGTGGATTTAGCCTTGGTGGTAACGAAAACCATCTTTACCACCAGACCGGAAGACTTTCTGGGGCAGCCGGTGATTGAAATCTTTGGGCTATTTCTGGGGATCTTAATTGCCCTGGAAATTCTAGAAAATATCACCGCCTACATTAAAACCCATGTAGTGGAAGTAGAACTGGTACTGGCTACTGCCCTCACCGCTGTGGGACGAAAGTTTATTATCCTGGACCTGAATAAGGTTTCTGGGGTGTCCTTAATTGGTCTAGCCATTGCCATTTTTGCCCTGGCGATTGGCTACTGGATTGTTCGCACCAGTCATCGTTAAGTAGGGCTTGGGCCGGTCTATCCCTTACTATAGAAAATGGGTTAAGGTATCTATCTGAATTGGGAAAAAGAGGAGTCTGTGAACTTTCAGTCAGTTATTGCCACCCTGAATCAATTTTGGACCCAGCAGGGCTGTGTGATTATGCAGCCCTACGATACCGAAAAGGGCGCTGGCACTAAAAGTCCCCATACCTTTCTGCGGGCTCTGGGGCCTGAGCCCTGGGCGGTTGCCTATCCCGAGCCCTGCCGCCGACCAGCGGATGGCCGCTATGGAGAAAATCCCAATCGCTATCAGCACTACTTCCAGTACCAGGTGCTGATCAAACCCTCCCCAGCCCACATTCAGGACACCTATCTAGAGTCCCTGCGAGCCCTGGGCATTAAACCCGAAGACCACGATATTCGCTTCGTCGAAGATAACTGGGAAGACGCAGCGGTGGGAGCCTGGGGGGTAGGCTGGGAGGTCTGGCTGGATGGCATGGAAATCACCCAGTTCACCTATTTTCAACAGTGTGGCGGCATTGACTGTCGGCCCGTTTCCATTGAACTGACCTATGGTCTCGAACGATTAACCATGTACCTGCAGCAGGTAGATGCGATCGCTAAAATCGCCTGGAATGATCACCTCACCTACGGTGACATCTACATGCAGGCGGAAGTTGAGAATTCCACCTATAACTTCCAAGCTTCTAACCCAGACCTGCTATTCAAGCTATTTGATCTCTACCAGCAGGAAGCCCAGGCCCTGATGGATTGCTCCTGGTGCTGCCCAGCTACGACTACGTTCTGAAGTGTTCCCACACCTTTAATCTTCTCGATGCCCGAGGGGTAATTTCGGTTACCGAGCGCACTCGCTACATTCGTCAGGTGAGGGGCTTGGCCCGGCGGGTTGCCCAACTCTATCTAGAACAACGAGAGCAACTGGGATTTCCCCTTTTACCCTAGAGCCAGGGAATTTCTGGCCCTAGCCCCAGTGGCTCTGGAATTATTCTTGGCCCAGGGGTGAAAAAGCCATTAGCGGCAATCCGCTAATTAAGCTAAGCTTTAGCCTGTAGATTGTATTCATAGAATCATTGGCGGACTGGCATGGTTGAGCAAGAATATCAAGCTAACTATTCTGATATGAATTCCGAAGCAGAAAAAATTGATGAGTTGCGGGAAGAGGACGCCACCATCGACATTAATTTTGATCAGCCAACGGGGGAAGCGGAGGCGTTAGAGGAAGCCCCCACTGCCTCTAATGTGGGCGAACTAATGCAGCAACTGGCTACCTTAAAAGCAGAACTGGAGGATAGGACCCACCAGTCTATGCGCATTGCCGCTGATTTTGAAAATTATCGCAAGCGCACCAGTAAGGAAAAGGAAGAACTGGAAGCCCAGGTAAAGGGGAATACAATTGTAGATCTATTACCTGTTGTGGATAATTTTGAGCGGGCTCGTTCCCAGATTAAGCCCCAAACCGAAGCGGAAATGACCATTCATAAAAGCTATCAGGGGGTTTATAAGCAGCTGGTAGAGGCCCTTAAACGGTTGGGAGTGTCGGCTATGCGATCGGAAGGTCAGGAGTTTAACCCCCTGCTCCACGAAGCGGTGATGCGCCAACCCAGTGCCGACCACGCTGAGGGTACGGTCATTGAGGAGTTTGTTCGGGGCTATCAGTTGGGCGATCGGGTGTTGCGTCATGCCATGGTTAAGGTCGCAGCCCCTCCAGAGGATGAGTCTTCGCCAGCTAATGCAGACGGCAGCCCAGCTTAAATCTTTCTACCCCTTGCTACCATCTGCCCCTGATCGCCTGCACCTTCTTAGACTGGCGGGGTACTCTAAAACAAGCGTCAGAATCTTTCTGCTCCTATGGAAATATCCTCTAAATTCATCCGGATAAATACTTGTTCGGTATGAATGAAGAATTATAAATAACTATATATTGCTGAGCACGGTGGGTTATGGGAAAAGTAATTGGCATCGACCTGGGAACAACCAATAGCTGCGTAGCTGTCCTCGAAGGAGGTAAACCCGTGGTCATTACCAGCACCGAGGGGGCAGGACAGTGCCCAGCATGGTGGGCTTTGGTAAGAATGGTGAGCGATTGGTGGGCCAACTAGCTAAACGCCAGGCGGTTACCAATGCTGAAAATACGGTTTACAGCATCAAGCGCTTTATTGGTCGTCGTTGGGATGATACCGCAACCGAGCGGCGGCGGGTTCCCTATACCTGTGTCAGTGGCCGGGACAATACGGTAGATGTCCAAATTCGGGGCAAGAACTATACCCCCCAAGAAATCTCTGCTATGGTCCTGCAGAAACTCAAGCAAGATGCAGAGGCCTATTTGGGTACGGAGGTGACTGAGGCCGTGATTACTGTACCGGCCTACTTTACCGATGCCCAACGCCAGGCCACTAAAGATGCTGGTACGATTGCCGGCCTCAATGTTTTAAGAATTATTAACGAACCCACTGCGGCAGCCCTTGCCTATGGTCTGGATAAGCAGGACCAAGACCAGATTGTCCTGGTATTTGACCTGGGAGGCGGCACCTTTGACGTATCGATTTTGCAACTTGGCGACGGAGTTTTTGAGGTAAAGGCTACTGCGGGTAATAACCACCTGGGGGGCGATGATTTCGACAACTCTATTGTGGAATGGATGCTGGCAGCTTTTCGAGACCAGGAAGGGATTGACCTGTCCCGCGATCGCATGGCCCTACAACGGATTCGAGAAGCCGCTGAAAAAGCCAAAATTGAGCTGTCTACCTTGACCACGACCTCCCTGAACCTGCCCTTTATTACGGCCGATGAATCAGGTCCCAAACACCTGGAAATGAGTTTGGGGCGATCAACCTTTGAGCAGTTATCCGCCGACCTGATTAAATTAACCCTGGAACCAGTGCGGCAATCCCTCAAGGATGCTGATCTCAGTCCCGACGCCATTGATCGAATTTTACTGGTGGGTGGGTCAACCCGAATTCCAGCCGTGCAACAGGCGATTACCACCTTCTTCAACGGCAAAACCCCCGATCGCTCCGTTAATCCCGACGAATCTGTAGCCCTGGGTGCCTCGATTCAGGCTGGAGTCTTGGGGGAGAAGTCAAAGACTTACTGCTGCTGGATGTCACCCCCCTTTCCCTAGGGATTGAAACCCTGGGAGAGGTCTTTACCCGGGTTATTGATCGAAATACCACCATACCTACCAGTAAATCCCAGGTCTTTTCCACCGCCACCGACGGTCAAACCGTAGTTGATATCCACGTACTCCAGGGTGAGCGAGCTATGGCCAAAGATAATAAAAGCTTGGGTAAGTTTCAGCTCACCGGCATTCCCCCCGCCCCCCGGGGAGTCCCCCAGATCGAGGTCTCCTTCGAAATTGACGCCAATGGAATTTTGCAGGTGGCAGCCCTGGATCGGGGGACGGGCCGGGCCCAAAGTATTCGTATTAGTAATACCGGTGGTCTGAGTCCCAGTGAAGTGGAAAAGATGCGTCAGGATGCCGAGCTTCTTGCCTGATGATGACGGGCGGCGGCGCCAGATTGCTGATTTGATTAACCGGGCTGACAACCTGTTCTACAGCTACGAAGCTACGGTACGGGAAAATGCCGCTCTTATGGACGAAGCCGTCCGCGCCGATTTGAACGATAAAGCCACCCATCTACGCCAGATCATGCCTACGGCTACCCACCCTCAAGAATTGCTGGAGGCGATCGAAGTACTCCAGTCAGCCCTCTTTAGTGTTGGCTCCAGCCTTTACCGTGAGTCAGAGGTTGATCAAGACATAGACCTGCGCTTTCCCGATCTTTATCCCGACTCTAACTCGAGCCAGGGCGGTAACGCCGCCCGCCTTAGTCAAGGTCAGGCTGACGTCAATGTAGATCTTGAACCTACAATGACTGCAGACTATGAAGCGATTGACTAGGGACGGGTATCCCACCTGTTCAAAGGGAGTACAGGCTCCTAAGATAGTTTAAACTTTGATTTATTGCTGGATTAGTCTAGGTAGCCCCTATGGCCCGTGATTACTACGATGTGCTTGGCGTTTCCCGCAGTGCTGACCAAGATGAAATTAAGCGTGCTTATCGGCGCTTAGCTCGTAAGTATCACCCAGATGTAAATAAGGATCCCGGAGCAGAAGATACTTTCAAAGAAATTAACCGGGCCTACGAAGTGTTATCGGAACCAGAGGTGCGAGCTCGCTACGATCGCTTTGGTGAAGCTGGGGTGGGCACTGCCGCTGGAGCCAATTATCAGGACTTCGGTGATGTGGGTAGTATTGCCGATATCTTCGAAAGTTTCTTTGGCGGTGGGTTTGGTGGCGGTATGGGGCAGACGGCAGGGCGTCGTCGCAGTCCTACCCGGGGAGATGATCTGCGCCTGGATTTAAAGCTTGAGTTTAAAGAAGCTGTCTTTGGGGGCGACAAAGAAATTAAGATCAGCCATCTTGAGTCCTGTGGTAGCTGTAAGGGCAGCGGGGCTAAGCCCGGTACCCGTGCAGCTACCTGTAGCACCTGCGGCGGAAGTGGCCAGGTGCGGCGGGCGACCCGTACCCCCTTTGGTAGCTTCACCCAGGTTTCTGCCTGTCCTACCTGTGAGGGTAGCGGTGAAGTTATCCAAGACCGTTGCGATAGTTGTGGCGGTAGCGGCCAGCTCCAGGAAACTAAAAAGTTAAAAATTACCGTGCCCCCAGGGGTTGATAATGGTACTCGATTACGGGTATCGGGAGAAGGAGACGCAGGACTGCGGGGAGGCCCCGCTGGAGATCTTTACGTGTATCTTTTCGTCACCGAAGATCCTGCCTTTAAACGGGACGGTATTAATATTCTTTCCGATCTACGCCTGAGTTACCTACAGGCAATTTTGGGCTGTAAATTGACCATCGATACGGTTGACGGTCCAGTGGAACTGGATGTGCCTGCTGGTACCCAACCAGCTACGGTGCTAACCCTCGAAAACCATGGGGTGCCCAGGTTAGGTAATCCAGTCAGCCGAGGCGACCACCTGATTAAGGTTCAGGTCAATATTCCCACCCGTCTAAAACCAGAGGAGCGGGAACTGATTGAAAAACTAGCGGAAATTCGTGGCGATCAGGTGAATCGGGGCGGCATTGAAGGATTTTTAGGAGGACTATTTCGCGGATGAGTCATCCTGAACCATCTCTAGTTCCCCATATTACCCTCGATTTAAGGGGCACACCCTGCCCGATTAACTTTGTTCGTACCAAGTTACAGCTGGAGAAAATTCCCCCTGGGGAGTTACTAGAGGTGTGGCTAGATGCTGGCGAACCGGTAGAGCAGGTGCCCGAAAGCTTGACCATGGAAGGCTACCCCATCGAAGCCCTGAGCGATCGCCACACCTATTTTGTGTTGCAGGTACGGCGACCAGG
The DNA here is from genome assembly GCA_041879365.1 of Nodosilinea sp. LVE1205-7. Lineage (GTDB taxonomy): Bacteria > Cyanobacteriota > Cyanobacteriia > Phormidesmidales > Phormidesmidaceae > Nodosilinea. Next base: position 2,437,974 of record CP089923.1, read on the forward strand.
TTAATCTATGGGTATGGTCCTATCCTCCAGCAGTCAGCTGCCTCCCGGACTCTGGGGAGTGGTAACGGCGGTCCAGGCCAACTTTTATCGGGTGCAACTGCATTGCCATCCTTCCCCTACGGATATAACTGTCCCTACCTCCCACTTGCTATGTATTCGTCGGGCAAGACTGAAGAAAATTGGTCAGCAGGTGATGGTGGGGGATTGGGTCGAGGTAGTTGATCCCGACTGGGAGGGTGAACGAGGTGCGATCGCCAGGGTGTATCCTCGCCAGACCATGCTTGATCGACCCGCGATCGCCAATGTAGACCAGATTTTACTAGTCTTTTCCCTGGCTGAGCCCGATCTCGATCCCTGCCAGTTAAGTCGGTTTCTGGTTAAAGCTGAGTCCACCGATTTGGAGGTAGTTGTTTGCCTGAATAAACAAGATCTCGTGCAACCAGAGACAGCTCAAAGGTGGCAGGTCCGCCTGCAACAATGGGGCTACAGTCCAGTGGTGTTAAGCCTTCAACCCCAACCCCGAGAGACTCACCTGATGGCCTACCTGCACAGCAAAACCACCGTTATTTGTGGCCCCTCTGGGGTAGGCAAGTCCAGTCTGATTAATCATCTGATTCCCCAGGCTAGACTACGCACAGGATCGGTTTCCGGGCGACTGGGACGAGGACGGCACACCACCCGCCATGTAGAACTTCTGGCCCTGGAGGCGGAAGGTTTTATAGCCGATACTCCAGGTTTTAACCAGCCGGATTTAACCCTGGCGCCCCAGGATCTGGGGCGATGCTTTCCGGAAATTCGACAGCATCTGAATAGCCGCGGTCTATGTCAGTTTAGTGATTGCCTGCATCGCGATGAGCCCGGCTGTGCTGTGGGAACAGACTGGGATCGCTATCCCTTTTATTTGGCCTTCTTAACAGAATTGATGGCTATCCAGGACTCTACCCATCCACGCCAGGAAAAACAGATCCTTTTTAAGAATAAAACCAGTGGCCTGGGGACAACCCATCAGGAGCCCTTGTTACAGCCCAAAAAATATCGCCGTGTTTCTCGCCGTCGTCAGAATCAGAGTCTTGACTGGCTCCGCCAGAGCCCCTCAGACCCCCTGGATGATTCTGACTGAAGTAGAAACCCTAGACCCGATAGCAGTATCAATTAACACCTTTTTCCGATCTCCTCAGCCATCGTCGAATCATATTGCTAGGGCTCTTTTCTTTCTTAACATCAGCATAATCCCGCTGGCTTAAGTTTTTTAGTTAACCATTGATACCTGCTTTCACGAAATATAAATAGCCCGTTGCGACCCCTGCTTCAAGGAACAAATCCATCCAACCTCAAATTCCTTAACCGAGACTTAATAAAACTTATAGCTCTAGATCAGAATAGTTTTTGCGACTTTGTCATAAAATCCTTCAGCTTTTATCCTGGCGAAAGCTTTGTTTATTTTTTCTTAAAGTCGACCTTTGAGCCCATATCCTAAACTAGATAAGGTTTTTCTTTGACTCTTTCCGTGATCCTGGAGCAGGTTTTACGGTTTGTTTTAGGTTTTAGTTTAGGCACCCTAGTTCTTTAGGAGCAATGGTCATGATCGCTTTTTTAATCAGTATTGTCGTCCTGGCAATTAGTTTGCTAATCATTTCTAAAATTCCACCCGTTGGAGTGGAAATCGATAGTCCTATTACAGCCCTAATTGCCGGTGCTATTATCGGTTTTATCAATGGAATATTGGGACTTTTACCCGGTTTTATCACCAAAACAGTTGCCTGGCTAAGCCTGGGCATTATTCCCTTGATTAGTTCAATCATTGTGTTTGGCCTGGCAGCCTGGCTACTGGAAGGCTTCCGGCTACGTTGGGGGATCTGGAGTGCGATTCTAGGAGCTATCTTGCTGGCGGTTATCAGTGGATTGTTGAATACGATTCTAAGAAGTACCGGATTAGTTCCCGTGTAGAGTTTAGTCCACTAGGATTATAGTCCACTAGGATTATAGTCCACTAGGATTATTTCCCTTAACTCCACTTTATCCATTTGGTCCGAAAAGGAAAGCAGCAAGCAAAATTCAGAGGAGGGTCTGAGCAGCTTGCTGCTATACAGTTTATGCCGATGATCATAGCGTTTGCGTCGCTGTTTCCCCCAGGCCCTAACCCTAGCGATGGCAGCACTGTTGGCTCCAGGGAAAGATACGGTAAGCCAACTATTGCGGGTGATGGGGTTAGCAGCCGACAGACCTGAATTTTAGCGTTATCAGCGAGTGCTAAATCGAGCTGTTTGGTCGTCTCGGCAGGGAAGTCGAATCTTGTTGGGCCTTTTGATTAGAACCTTTGCTGCTGACGGGGTGATAGGTCTCGATGACACCATCGAAGGACGGCGAGCAAAGCGGATTACCCCCAGGGTATCTACCGCGATCCGGCCAAAATAGTTGACGTTTAATAGGCAACCCCCTACCTTCGCCGATACCTTTGTTTGCCCCTATCTATGTGCCTTTCGGCCTTTTCAGACACTACAAAATGACCTTGAGTAGATTAAAGTCCCTGGCTCGAGCTTCGACCCCTGAGCGGACCTACTTTGCCATGCCGCCTGATTGGATAAAGTTAAACTAATTGTATAGTTTCAGTAAAGTAACCTAAACTCTAATGCCATAGCTATTGGCAGAAGTTAAAATTCAGATGTATTATTAAATTAATTGAATGAAGTAAATTTCACGGATAGAGTAAGTCCTAATTTTCTTACTTGATTATATTGAATCATTTTGTTCATTTCTTGACTGAGGGAGACAGGGCTGGATGTGTCAGGCTAATTTAATAAAAAAATTCGCCTCGAACGCCTAAAATGCATAAGACTTACTTATAGGTTTTAATTCCGAAGAAATTTGGTTGGGGTTATCTTCAGTGATTCTTTTCTGAAGTTTTTCATCTCATCAGATCGGAAGCCTTGTTAAGTTTATTAACTGTTTCATTTATTGGGTTTTGATTATGGAGCCAGAAGTATCTAATACGCCATGTTTTGATAGCGCAGAGTCTACTGGTAATAATAATTGCTATTCTCCTATTCTATCTTCGGACTCCCAAGACATATTTTTGCCTAAGCATTTAGCAGTTTCTAAGAAGCTGACTGCCACTGACTCTCAGACTGTTTCTGCTGAAGTTAAAGCAAACCTTTATCAACGGTTTCGTAAGGCGAAGCTAGAGTCAAAGGCAAGAATATTGCAGCAACAGGGTCAGTCATTCCTATCTACTGCTATCCAGACTGCTCAACCACTATCTTTCATTAAATTTGGCCCTGACAATAGCAATCCAAACAGTTTTGATCCCTATTTAAATACAATTCCCCAAGTAGAATTTTTGGGTTTTAGATTTCATCGCCTGACCCAATCACGGGCGCTGGAAACATTGCTATCTTTAACTCAAAGTGATAAATCCTACAAAGTTTATTTTGCTAACGCTCATTCTATCGAAGTGGCCGCGCACAATTCAGATTTTCTGCTCGCTCTTAAGCGTAGCAATTTATTATTTGCTGATGGCAGTGGTATTTTAGTAGGGAGTAAATTGGTAGGTAAGCCGTTGACTTATAACCTTAATGGAACGGATTTGATCCCTGCCCTATTCGAGGCGACCAGTCATACCTCTGAAACCTTATCCGTCTATTTCCTGGGTGCTAGGCCTGGAGTTGCTAGGCAAGCTGCTACTAACGCTTTGGCTAAGTATCCAAAGCTTCATGTGGCTGGTATTCAGGATGGCTATTTCGACAATGCAGATTTGTCGCTGGTGCTATCCAGAATCCGAGCAGCAAAGCCCGATATTTTGTTAGTGGCTATGGGTACTCCTTTGCAGGAAATTTGGATTGACCGCTACAGTAGCCAGTTGCCAGGCGTTGTTTGTATTGGAGTGGGGGGATTATTGGATTTTATGGCTGAACGTGTTCCCCGCGCCCCTAAGATGGTACGTTATTTGGGTTCAGAATGGATCTGGCGGTTGCTCATTGAACCTCGGCGCCTTTGGCGGCGTTATACGATTGGCAACTTAGTTTATCTTTGGGTTTTAATAACCTTTACTGTAAAGCAGCTTTTCCTCCAATCATCAATTAATAAAACAACTAAGGCTCAGTAGAAATTTTAAGTCGTGAAAACTTGCCGTTGAAAAATCTTTCCTTAGCTCGACTTTATCCAATCAGGCGGCATGGCAAAGTAGGTCCGCTCAGGGGTCGAAGCTCGAGCCAGGGACTTTAACCTACTCAAGGTCATTTTGTAGTGTCTGAAAAGGCCGAAAGGCGCATAGATAGGGGCAAACAAAGGTATCGGCGAAGGTAGGGGGTTGCCTATTAAACGTCAACTATTTTGGCCGGATCGCGGTAGATACCCTGGGGGGTAATCCGCTTTGCTCGCCGTCCTTCGATGGTGTCATCGAGACCTATCACCCCGTCAGCAGCAAAGGTTCTAATCAAAAGGCCCAACAAGATTCGACTTCCCTGCCGAGACGACCAAACAGCTCGATTTAGCACTCGCTGATAACGCTAAAATTCAGGTCTGTCGGCTGCTAACCCCATCACCCGCAATAGTTGGCTTACCGTATCTTTCCCTGGAGCCAACAGTGCTGCCATCGCTAGGGTTAGGGCCTGGGGGGAAACAGCGACGCAAACGCTATGATCATCGGCATAAACTGTATAGCAGCAAGCTGCTCAGACCCTCCTCTGAATTTTGCTTGCTGCTTTCCTTTTCGGACCAAATGGATAAAGTCGAGCTTAGGATGGGGCCGACCAAAATCCTGGCAACGCTCTGGCTGCCGGTCAGCAGTAGGCAGGCTAGATATTGGGTTGGGTAATCACATCGGTGACTCCCGCTACCCCGAGGGCAATTTCCTTAGCCATCTCTAACACTGATTCTGCGTCAGGGTTGTATTTGAGGACAACGGTGGAATCGATCTGGGCTACCCAAAGGCCAATGGCGTCAGAGATATTGGCGTCATCTAGGGCCTTGGCCACCCGTTTGGCCAGCCAACTTTCGTCGTCGGATTCCTCTTCGTCTTCGCTGTAGTCCTGGTCGGATTCTTCTTCCTCGGATTCCTCTTCGTCTTCGCTATAGTCCTGGTCGAACTCCTCTTCCTCGGATTCCTCTTCGTCTTCGCTGTAGTCCTGGTCGGATTCTTCTTCCTCGGAGGCGTCGATCTGCCAGGCCTCAACCAGCGCAGCGAGGAACTCTTCCTCCTCGGCGCTGACATCGTCGGTGCCGAGGATCTCTTCTAAACTACGGAGGATGCTGGCGAGCATGGTCTGGGGCAGATGCTGAGCGAACAGCTCAATCGATTCATCGAGCAGGTCTTCGCGGTGCTCGGCCTTACGCTGGGCGACGTGGAGAACTTTGTTGGCGTCGTAGGTTGAACCCAGCTCCTCCAGCATCTGCTGAACGTACTCGGCGATGCCCGTCAACTCGTCTTCAGAGGCATCGCCGTCGGCGGTGGCGCAGGCCAGGAAGATCAGGGCCAGGCGGGTTTCCAGGTGGGTGTTACCCATGGCCTCGATCATCGCCTGGAAGTCGGCGTCGCTCATCTTGGCGAGCTCGGTGTCCAGGTCGCCAATGATGGACTCGTCGTCACCCCAGGTGCCTTCGTCCTGCCCCACCGGTTCCACCTGCCGGATCATCCAGCAGTCGCCGCTATTGAACTTGGGGTTGACCAGGTAACTATAGGGGATATAGCAGTAGCCCTTGTCCCCCCAGTCTGTACCCCAGGAGTTACGGACGATGAACATCTGATCGGGGTCAGAGTAGCCAACGCAGAGCATGGAGTGGCCGCCGTGGGCAGCGCGGGCCGCCTCGGCGGGGGAGGGTAAGGGAACCACACCGGCTTTCTTCTGCTTGTCGAAGGATTCGTACAGGGAGATGCCGAAGACAATCGGGTATCCCTCCGCCAGGGTATGTCGCCAGTCGTCGAGGGTGAGGGGCACCAGGACGACGTCTTCGACCAGGAACTCCTCCGCCTCGCCATAGGCATCGGCAGAGGGCTCGGTATTCACCTGCTGGGGGTCGTAGCACCAGGTTTCTTCGGAGCAAGCGCCGAATTCCCCCAGAGAGGCGATCGCATCGGCGATGTAGGAGCCGCTGTCTTCGTTGACAGGTCCCTCCTTAGCACGGGCATTGTAGTAGACAAAGAGGCGGCTCACGTTGTAGGCCGCTTCTCCTTGGTGGCGCTTGACCAGGTACTCGTAGGCCCCCGCCACGGCGTTAGCAACGCAGCTCATCAGTTCCCCTTGGTTTTCTACCGCCGTCATGTGGGGGCGCAGATCAACCTTGGGGGGTAGCTTCTCGACCTGGCTGGCCTGGGCGGAATACTTCTTGGCGTTCTCGGCAGGGGGGCGGTAGCGGTAGCCGCTGAGGGAGACGGAGGTGCCATCGGGACGGTGAAAGATACCAGACATGGGGGATAGGTCCTTGAGAGTGGGAGGATGGCCGATCGCAGTGCAGCAACGGGAGGCAACCGCCTGGAGACGGCTGCCGTCAACGAAAAGTCCTGCGTGGTTTAGATCGAAGTGGGTTGCTTTCCGTGGGGTGTGCAGGGAAAGGCTAGCCTCTTTCATTACACTCTATGGGGGGAGGACAGTCCACATGGACTAACAAGAAAATATATGACCTTCACTGTAGGGAAATGGCGATGGATCGCTGGTCAATTGACTGGTAATCAGGCAGAGAGTGAGATCGTTGCAGGTGGGGTCAATTTCCCTGGCAGGGCTTGCTCCCCATTCTAGTCACTCCGGAACGTGTCAATGATTTTAAGACAGTCAGTTGAAGAAATTAGTGTTGATCTTCCTGAGTTGATTGGGAGTCGGGAAGAGGAGGATTAATCCACACGGCTGTGGGGACGGTTGGGGGAGTGGGCTGACCTTGAACGAAGCGCTCTGGATGGGCATGGTAGGCAGCCAGCAACACCTGCTGGCGCTGTTGTACAACCGGGTCGGCCTGACCATTATGGAGGGTTGCCCGGTGTTAGCCAGCCGATACCGCTATGGTGATGCTGATGGTTATACCAGTCGAAGAAAGCGCGACAGAAACTACGAGCATCCTCAAGGGAGCCAAACTGCTTAGGAAACTGAGGCTAGTACGATCCCTGTCTAGGTGTTATTTAGCCGCCAGATAAAAGTTTAGCCGTCGAGACATGAGGGTGTTTGGGGTCATACTTGAGTGGCAGTTTCTTATTCTTTTTCTTTTGCCGAAGGGCTTTGAGAAAGCGTTTGAGGTTGACCTTGGCGGCTAAGTCCTGAAGAAACCCGGCTAACTCAGCGGTGGGCATATCGGCAAAGCCCTGCCAGAAGTGAGGTGATATGGCGATCATCATGCCCTGATAGGTGCCTTGCAATTCATTGACCACGTAGAAGTCAGACAAGGCCGCTTCAATCTTGCCCACCCCATGCACACTGGCCAAGGCCGCTTTGAGGGTGGCCAAAATGTTATAAGCCATTAGCGCCAGGGTAAAACTGAACAAGGCGGATTGGGGATAGGCTAAGGTTTTGATTTCCCCATTAAAGTTTTGAGTCACCGACAAAAATAGTCCTTCGACTTGCCATCGTTGTCGGTAGAGTTGCACCACGACGGTGGCCCCGGCATCAGAGGTAGGTAGGTTGGTCAAACAGACAATCTCATTATCCCCGTGGCGAGTCGGTCGAGCTAAGCGCAAAACGGTGCGGCGCAGGGTTAACCTTTCCTCCCCCTGTTGAATCTCGATAGGCTGCTCCCACACCTCACCCGCCTCCAGTTGGCCAACCCGTTCCAGTCCACCGAGGGCCTGCCATGGCAAATTTTGATGTTCGCGGACAATGAACGCCGCTTGCCGCCCAGCAACACCCGTCAGAAACGCCAGAGTACACATATTGCGGTCGGCGATCCAGAGTTGACCAGTTTGGACCGTGTCGATGACCTGCCGAAAGAGTCGTTGCTCTTGGGCATGACCGTCCTGGCAGGGAAAAATATCGACCGCCAAGCGCGAGGCCGGGTCGAGTACGACTAAGGATTTACCCGGTAAAGGGGCAGCAGCCACCGTCCGAAGCACTTTTAATCGATGCTCGGTCGCCGCCAAGGCATTGCCATCCAACAGTTGGGTCTCGTATCCCGCTAACAATGGCGGGGAACTGCCTCCCATCTGCTGAATCAACTGCCCTAACTCGGCGGCAGTTTCCCGGAGCAGAGCCGCACTCACTTGGGGCTCAATGCCGTTGAGTTTTTGATAAACCGCACTGCGATTGACATTGAGCTCCTCCGCTTTGGCCTTGTAAGCCGCATTCACCGAGGGCTGAATACCGCAAACCACCAAGCTCAGCAGGTTGACCAGCGTGGAAAATAACAGTTCACGAGTGTACTGCAGCTTCGCATGGGTTTCAAAAATCTCATCGAGCCGTTCGGGCCGAAAGATCCGTTCCATCAAAGCACGCATCATCACACTGACGGGGCTTTGCTCAACAAAGGCGGTAAAGACGTCTGCTAGCATCGCCATACCTCCGGCTAATAAAGGAGATACCTTAACCCTAACGCCTATATTTTTCTATCCCACAGATTTAACATCTAGACAAGAATCGTCCCAAGAGGTAATCAGAGATCGCAAAGATAAAAATAATTAAGCGACCAGGGCATAATATCATTGGACCGGATAATATCAGAGGTTTTTGTCGATTTGATAGGCGATCGTTTGCCGCTCAATTCAATTGTTATCTGGCTTCGGCTAACTGTGGGGGCGCTCTTTAAAGTTGCTGATTACGGCCTTCGGCATTTGACTACTTGAGAGAATTGGGGAAGCGATCGCCTCGATTCTAAAGGTAGAAACCGCAAGATTACTCTAGACTCCTCTCCCGCCACAGCTTTCTCTGAGAAAATTAGAACTGTAGCCTCTATCAAAAACCAGGGTGAGTGGTAAAGTGTACCCCGTTGTCTAGACAGTTAGGGTAGGAATTTAAAGTAGAGTCGCCATTTAGTTCATTTTCTTTCTCTACGTCTCTTTTTTACATCACTATCCTCCTGCTTACTGAAGTAGACACTGGCTGGCGGCCTATAGTTCAGTGACTGGTGTAGCCGCTCCTGGTTATAAAACCGAAAATAACGCTCCAGATTCTCAATGGCACTTGAAACACTGTCGTAGTCTTTGAGGTAGACCTCTTCGTACTTGACGGTACGCCACAGCCGTTCCACGAAAATGTTATCAAAAGCCCGGCCCTTGCCGTCTTGAGAAATTTGGATCGCTCGCCCCTCTAACGCCCCTGTAAAGGCCAGGCTGGTAAATTGACTGCCCTGATCTGAGTTAAAGATCGTAGGCTGACTGACCTGCAGCGCCTCCTCCAGGGCCACCAAACAAAAATGCACATCCATGGTATTCGATAGCTGCCAGGACAGTACATAACGGCTGTACCAGTCCATCACCGCTACCAAATACACAAACCCATTCGCCAGCCGAATATAGGTAATATCCGTGCTCCACACCAGATCGGGGCGGTCAATACACAGCCCCCTCAGCAAGTAGGGATACCGGCGAGCGTTGTCCCCAGCTATCGTTGTCCGGGGCTTCGGATAGATCGCCTGAATCCCCATCTGACGCATGATCCGCGCCACCCGCTTATGATTGACCGCCTCGCCCTGTTGTCTCAACCAGGCGGTCATTCGGCGCACCCGTAAAACGGCGTCGCCGTGTATTGTTCGTCTATTCGTTCCATCAGATGTAACTCGTAAGGGTCAATCGCCACTGGTTCGTAGTACCAGCTAGACCGCGCCAGCTCTAGTAACTCACATTGTCGACGGATACTCAGCTGAGGATGCTCTGGCTCCACCAGCCGTCGTTTATTCGCCAGCGGTAAGGCCAGATTTTTTTTTCAACCAGTCCACTTCTACCTTCAGTTGACCGATTTGTTGATAAAGTTGGGCGGTTAGCTCTTCCTGGTCTTTACGGCCCTGGGCTCGCCGTGACGAAAAAATGCCAGGAAGCTCATCGAGCACCTGCTTCTTCCATTGGTTGATCTGGCTGGCATGGACGCCATACTCACTCGATAGTTCGTTCACAGTTTTTAGCCCCTTGATGGCCTCTAGAGCCACCTTAGCCTTGAAGTCCGCACCATGTCGCTTGCGCTGCATTTCCCTGTTGATCTCCGTATAGCTACTGAATTGCTGGGCAGCGACTCTATCTTATTTCCCTGTACAGTTTCCGGGGTACATCATATGGTATGGCGGGACGGGAACGTATCGAGTTAGAAGAAGCGATCGCAGCTCCATAGACAGGGTAACGTCCTTACATTCCAGAACGGTTTGGGGAATCGTTCTGGAATGGCCTCAGAATTGAGGCTGCATCTGGCTAGGAGCCAGTCAGGTGACCTATGATCAAAGCACGCATGGCGAGGGTTTATGCAGTCCACCACCACCCATCTAGTCCGTTGGACAACGGCTGATCTGGCGATCTTTGAGGGCGATCGCGCCAATCGCTACGAGATTATTGAGGGAGAATTGTTTGTGACCAGAGTACCCGAATGGAAGCATCAAGCGGTTTGTGGCAGAACTGTCACTCTACTAACCATTTGGTCTGATCAGAGTGGGTTGGGGCAAGCAGCGATCAACCCTGGTATTGTGTTTTCGGAATCGGATGCTGTGATTCCTGATGTCGTGTGGGCCAGCCATGAGCGACTGGAGCAATTGCTGGATGAGGCAGGACATCTGACAGCGGCTCCTGAACTGGTGGTTGAGGTGCTGTCGCTGGGGAAGACAAATGAACAACGCGACCGAGAAGCGAAGCTGAAGCTGTATTCGGTGCGGGGGGTACTGGAATACTGGATTGTGAATGCTCAGTCCCAAAATGTTGCCGTGTATCGCCGGGAAAATGCGGTGCTGAAGCTGGTTGCAACGCTGTACCCGCAGGATGAATTGACCAGCCTGGTTTTGCCCGGTTTTAGCTGCCTGGTGAACCAGCTTTTCTAGCTGTAAAGGATTGGCGATCGCTCCACCACTACGGCTCCTTGGGCTAGGGCTATCGCCAGAGATGAGCCCCACAGCACCCGAGATCGGAGGCGAACTAAGAATGATGGTGGGGTGTAGGAACCCAGAGATGTTGGGCCGGATGTAGGTTGATTAGCAAGTAAGGCGATCTGTGTAGGAATCCCATGTTCAGAACCGATCAAAATTTACTCTATCAGCAAAATCTACAGCAAGCTGGAATAGCAATTGTCGTCCTTGTAGCGCCCAGAAACAAGCTATCTGACCTACTTCCAGTGATACTAGATGCTTGAAACATCTTCAATACCATTGTTCCGGGAGAAGTGATTGAGGTGAACGGTTCTTAAAAACCGAGTAAGCGAAGGGGGTATAGCTACACGGATGATCTGTGTAATTGTAATTACCTTAGCCAGCCAGTACCAGGACTAACCCCAACCCCAGGTGCTGGGGTTCCTTGAACCGGATTCCCTAGTATAACTGTGGTCACTCCGCTTATTTGCATTTCCTATGCAGGGTGGTTAGGCTGCGGCAACTTTGCGCTTAAGAAAACACATCTTTTAACGTTGCCAGTCGATCTGGCACAATCCGATAATAAATCCAAGTTCCACGTCGTTCCTTTTCTAGCAATCCCGTCTCATACATGACTTTGAGATGATGACTGATGGTTGGCTGAGATAACCCTAGTGATTCGACCAACTCACAGGCACACACTTCTTGATTAGCTTGAGCCGCAATTAAGCTTAACATTTGCAACCGTGCCGGCTCACTCAGAACCCGAAACAGTACCGCCAGTTGAACAGCTTCTTCAGGGGTGAGTTTTCCAGCCAGCAAAGCAGGACAGCAAGGAATAGCAGGCTTAAAGGATTTCATAATCCTTATATTGACATATATCGATATCTATTGTGATAATATCAACGACTATAAATATTGACTGCTGTCGATATAAGGAGTTCCATTATGTTTCCTATGTGATTGGTTTTGGCTGATTTTGGTTTGAGTCGGACCAAGGCTCAAGCTTGCTGCCCTTAGCTTAAGGCATGGTATGAAGGGAAAAAACCGCCAACTGTTCGCAACTTGCTCAAGAGAGTTACTGGCAGAATCCATTGGCACTTTTACATTAGTCTTCGCAGGGACGGGGGCTGTCATTGTCAATCATCTTAGTCAGGGGGCTGTCACCCATCTTGGTATTAGCTTTGTTTTTGGAGCGGTGGTCACGGTATTAATTTACACCTTGGGTCATATTAGTGGCGCACATTTTAATCCTGCTGTGACGTTGGCATTTTGGAGTAGTGGGGTTTTTCAGGGAAACCGAGTGGTGCCTTACATTTTGGCTCAAATACTAGGCGCAGTAATCGCTTCAGGAATGTTACTTCTATCCTTTGGTCCCGTGGCAAATTTAGGAGCAACACTTCCTCGAAACGGTAATTGGCAACAGGCTTTTATCTTAGAAACCATTCTCACATTCATTCTGATGCTTGTGATCTTGGGATCTGGATTAGATCGTCGCGCTCCAATTGGATTTGCTGGAATAGCGATCGGTTTAACCGTTGGATTAGAAGCGGCTTGCATGGGATTGATCACTGGAGCCAGTATGAATCCAGCTCGCTCCTTTGCTCCTGCTGTAATTAGTTGGACATGGCAACATCACTGGTTATATTGGATCGCCCCCATCCTGGGCGCACAACTAGCGGTATGGATTTATCAGTATTTATCAAAGAATTTTTCTGATTTAAAGGATTAGGAGGAACTATGAAACGAGTGATGTTTGTTTGTAAGAAAAATTCTCGACGTTCTCAAATGGCAGAGGGATTCGCTAAGGCATTGGGAAAGAACAAAGTGGTCGTCACCAGTTCAGGCTTGGAATCTAGCCAAGTTGATCCAATTGTCGTTCAGGTGATGTCAGAAGTAGGAATTGATGTTAGTGAACAAGTCTCGAAACCCTTGGGCGATTTTCAGCCTGAAGATTACGATATCGTTATTTCCCTCTGCGGCTGTGGAGTCAACTTACCGCAAGCATGGATTTTACGGGAAGTTTTCGAAGATTGGCAGCTTGACGATCCAGAAGGTTATTCCATTGACGTATTTCGACGGGTACGAGACGAAGTGAAGGAACGAGTTATAGCATTGCTAAAATCTCTTATAAATACGAACTAAAGGTTGATACCGAGAAAAACCAAGCAGGAGTGCAACTGATTTCAAGTTCTCAATCAGATCTTCCAGTAATCGCCTATTTCCCCAAAAGACACTAGTAATCAGGACGGTTTAGCAAAAACTTTCGACGCTGATGGATGAAACTATTCATACTGATAGAGCGATCGCCTAGACTCTCACCCCCTTTCCCCAATTTCATCAGGTGACTCGCCGCCTGAAGCCCCTTGTCTATCTCTTTTATGATAGATAATTAAGCAATCCCCTTCGCCATTCCCAGGGTTTCCAGGCTGTGACAGACACTAAAGGCTACAAAGATACGGTGCTTTTGCCCCAAACGGGCTTTGAGATGCGAGCCAATGCCACCCAGCGGGAGCCTGAGATCCAGGCCTTCTGGGCAGAGCATCAAATCTACGAAACCCTGGCCCAGGAGAACCCCGGCGAGCTGTTTGTGCTCCATGACGGCCCCCCCTACGCCAATGGGGACCTGCACATCGGCCATGCTCTGAACAAAATTCTTAAGGACATTATTAATAAGTATCAGCTGCTTAAGGGCCGCCGGGTGCGCTACGTCCCCGGTTGGGATTGCCACGGTCTACCGATCGAGTTGAAGGTGCTCCAGACCCTGGAGGCTAAGGAGCGGGCCAGCCTCACCCCCTGCAGCTACGCCAGAAGGCCCGGGACTTTGCCCTCCAAGCCATTGATCGGCAGCGCCAGGGCTTTAAGCGCTACGGGGTGTGGGGGGATTGGGAGCACCCCTACATGACCCTGACCCCCGCCTACGAGGCGGCCCAGATTGGGGTGTTTGGCCAGATGTACCTGAAGGGCTATATCTACCGGGGGCTGAAGTCGGTGCACTGGAGCCCCAGCTCCCAAACCGCCCTGGCGGAGGCGGAGCTGGAGTACCCCGAGGGCCATACCTCCCCCAGTATTTACGCCGCCTTCCCCCTGGTGAGCCTCAGTCCTGGGGCCGATGTCCTCAAACCCTACCTGGGAGAACTGGGGGTGGCAATCTGGACCACTACTCCTTGGACCATTCCCGCTAACCTGGGGGTGGCGGTCAACCCTGACCTGACCTACGCGGTGGCAGCGGTGGGATCAGGGCAACCCTTCCCCTACCTGCTGATTGCCAGGGACCTCTGCGATCGCCTGGCCCAAACCCTAGGTACCTCCCTCACCCTCAAGGCCGAGATCCAGGGATTGGCCCTGGAGCACTGCACCTACCGCCATCCCCTGTTTGACCGGCAAAGCTCGATTTTAATTGGCGGCGACTACGTCACCACCGAGTCGGGCACCGGCCTGGTGCACACCGCCCCTGGCCATGGGGACGAAGACTTTAAGGTGGGGCAACGCTACGGCCTGCCCATCCTCTGCCCGGTGGACGAGCGGGGGATATGACCGCGGAAGCCGGTCCCTTCGCAGGGTTAAATGTGTTGAAGGATGCCAATCCGGCGGTGATCGAGGCCCTGGCCAAGGCCGGTGCCCTGCTTAAGCAGGAGCCCTACCTCCACAAGTACCCCTACGACTGGCGCACCAAAAAGCCCACGATTTACCGGGCCACGGAGCAGTGGTTTGCCTCGGTGGCGGGATTTCGGGAAGCGGCCCTGCAGGCCATCCGCGAGGTCCGGTGGATTCCGGCCCAGGGGAAAACCGAATCACCGCCATGGTGGGCGATCGCTCCGACTGGTGTATCTCCCGCCAGCGCACCTGGGGGGTGCCAATTCCCGTATTCTACGACCTGGAAACCGGCGAGCCTCTGATCAACGCCGATACCCTGGCCCACATCCAGGCCCTTTTTGCCCAAAAGGGCTCCGATGCCTGGTGGGAACTGCCGGAGACGGATCTGCTGCCTCCCGCCTACCGCGACAATGGCCGTACCTACCGCAAGGGCACCGACACCATGGATGTGTGGTTTGACTCCGGTTCCTCCTGGGCGGCGGTGGCCCAACAGCGGCCCGAGCTCCACTACCCGGTGGAGATGTACCTGGAGGGCTCGGACCAGCACCGGGGCTGGTTCCAGTCCAGTCTGTTGACCAGTGTGGCGGTGCATGGCCACGCCCCCTACAAAACCGTCCTCACCCACGGCTTTACCCTGGATGAACAGGGCCGCAAGATGAGTAAATCCGTGGGTAACGTGGTGGACCCTTCGGTGGTGATCGAGGGGGGCAAAAACCCCAAGCAGGACCCCCCTACGGGGCCGATGTGCTGCGGCTGTGGGTATCCTCGGTGGATTACTCCGCCGATGTGCCCCTGGGCAACACCATCCTCAAGCAAATGGCGGATGTCTACCGCAAGATTCGTAACACCGCCCGCTTCCTGTTGGGCAACCTGCACGACTTTGACCCGGCCCACCAGGCGGTGCCCTACGATCAATTGCCGGAGTTGGATCGCTATATGCTGCACCGCATCAGTGAGGTGTTTACCGACATCACCGATGCCTTTGAGACCTACGAGTTTTTCCGATTCTTCCAGACGGTGCAGAACTTCTGCGTGGTGGATCTCTCGAACTTTTACCTGGACATCGCTAAGGACCGACTCTACATCAGCGCCCCCGATTCCCTCCGGCGGCGTAGTTGCCAGACGGTGTTGGCGATCGCCATGGAAAACCTGGCTCGGGCCATTGCCCCGGTGATCTCCCACATGGCGGAGGATATCTGGCAAAATCTCCCCTACCCCAGGAGCCATGCCTCGGTGTTCCAGGCCGGCTGGGTAAATCTCGACCCCCAGTGGCACCAACCGGCCCTGGCCCAGCGCTGGACCCCCTTGCGTAGCCTGCGTCAGGAGGTCAACCGGGTGCTAGAACAGGCCCGCACCGCCAAGGCGATCGGCTCTTCCCTGGAGGCCAAAGCCCTGATTTACGTGGCTGATGCCAATTTACGCCAGCAACTGCGGGCCCTCAACCCCCAGGACACGGTTGCCGCCGGGGCTAGTCATGTGGATGAACTGCGCTACCTGCTGTTAGTTTCCCAGGTGGAGATCCTGGATAGCCCGGACGCCCTGACGGAGCTGCCCTACCATAGTCAGACGGAAACCCTGGCGGTGGCGGTGACGGGGGCGGCGGGGCAGAAGTGCGATCGCTGCTGGAACTACTCTATCCACGTCGGCCACAGCAGCCTGCATCCGCTACTCTGCGATTGGTGTGTACCAGCCCTGGCGGGGGATTTTTAAGGAGCCAGTTAACTACTGGTTAATCGAGCCACCGGGCAATCCTCAGGTTGGTAAAAGGTGTAAAACCCTCTGATTGAGTGCTTCGTGACTAACAGGCCTGTCCTGTTGCGAGACACCCAATCACGAAGGTCTTACCACCATATGCCACTGCACAATTTTGAGTATTGCAGAAACTCTGGCGAACCGATGGTCAATTGATTGACCATCCAGCTATCCTCCAAAGGTTTCCCTAGACCTGAGCTAGAACCTGAGGACTAGCAAAAAAAGCGTTTTGCTCCTGCCTTAGGCGATCGCAGAGGCGATTCTCTGGTAAATCAACGTCGGCATAGCTAATTACCTGGTCTTTAGGAATATCTCGTTTCAAGCGACAACCCTCCGATAAACCAATCGGTAATAGATTTTCACGTTGAGTAACGTCAGAGTTTTCGCATTGCCCGTAGGTCATATAAAAACCAATTCCGTCTAGGACCTCACCAGCCTTTAAATCACGTTTAGCCGTTGTGATCACATCCACAACCGGTCCGGCTAGGGGGGCGATTACGGCATCCTTTAATAGACCTACACGGGCGAGGGAAATGGGAAATTCCAGGCAGCACAGGTGATAGGGGGTATAAAAAGAGTATAGAGGCCCTGATCCTCGTTTTAAGTACTTAAGGTAATGCTGCTGCATGGGATCTTCGGAATACCCAATTACGTAGACTCCAGGACCTGGTTCTGCTCCCACCACGTAATCAACAATACCTCCCATGGCTATAAGCTGCTCTGCATCATAGACCTCGGTTAACTCATCAACATGTTTAACAGTACTGTGGCCAATCATGCCCCGTTGGGCCACTCTCATTCCAGTAGCGTTAGCTACAATAGCCTGCTCACAAGCAATTTTCGTTCCGTCCGCAAAGCTTGTTACCATATGGGGGGTTTGATCCCACTGTCGGGCAAACTCGGCTTGGGTAGTAGGGGTGCGATAGGGATCGATCATGCCCTTAACATTGCCACACACCAGAGGTCGTATACCTAACCCTTGAACAAAGCGGTAGAGATTTAGTTCTACACCGGGTTGGTCACCTTCACAGCCAGATAAAATAACACCCTCACGGTCAGCATAAGTTTTCAAAATAGGCCCAATCGTTGCATCGACTTCAGCATTCATCATGACAATATCTTTGCCGTTTCTGATGGCTTCTAAAATCGCCTGGGTAGCAAATTCTATAGTCCCAGTTACTTCGGCAATAATGTCAATGTTGTGAGCCTGGCACAATAAGGTGAAGTCTTCAGTAACAGCCGGTTGCCCTGATTGAATAGCCGCTTCTAGCTGGGCAACAGTTTTAACCTCTAATGGATCTAAAATACCGGCTTCCGCGTAGGCTCTTCGCGCGTTTTTCAGAGTTCGACTGAAAACTGCGACTAGCTCCATACCAGGTATAAAGTTGACAATTTGATTAGAAATACCCCAGCCCATGGCACCCGCTCCGATCATGCCAACTCGAAGAGGAGTCCCCAATGCCTGGCGAGCTTTTAAGGCGTTATCAACGATAATCATAGATATAAATCCCTAATATAGATGGATACAGTAATTTCCCAATCCTGAAAATTATTTACCATAAAATTTTCTGCAATTGGGATCCAAGATGTTTTCTAGCAGCCAAAATGATTGAGGATTGATTCCAGCCCCATAGGTGCTAATCTACTAATACCTATCCTTCTCTAAAACAGCCACTGGTGTCAAATCTATTATCAGCATTAAGCATAAAAGAGTTATGGTTAGAGTGACTGTAAAATCTTGATGAAAAATTAAGGGATTTAGTTAAAGATCGCTGCTAGCAAATCTGGTTCATGTCGACTCTGAGGGGATGATTGGGAATTTAAGTCAGTCGAGACTGGCGTAGGCCAGTCCTAGGGAAGGATTTTTTTAAGTAGCCGGTTAACTACTGGTTAAGTGAGCCATCGGGTAACCCTCAGGTTGGTAATTGGCAGGAAAGCAGCTATGGCATCGGCAAAAGGAGTTCTACCACCAGGGGTGATCATTCGGTCCGGTCGGTGGGTCTGGACCACCCTCTGGCAGCAGATGATGGCCCAGATGGCACCCCGTAGCCAGGCTGGGGATTACCGGCGTCCCCCTAGCCAGTTTCGCCATTTAATTACCCCCGATAGTCCCTATTCCCCTGGGGCCCAGCGCTATAGCTTGATCGTTAGCTACGGTTGTCCCTGGGCCCACCGTACCCTGATCACCCGGGCGTTAAAGGGTCTTGAAGCCGCCATTGCTCTGATCTGGGTAGAGCCCTCCCCTGAACAAGGTGGCTGGGCTTTTACTACTCCCTTTCGGGGTTGTCAGACCCTGGCGGAACTCTATCGCCAGGTTGATTCTGGCTACAGGGGGCGGGCCACCATCCCAGTACTGTGGGACCAACAAAAGGCTACCCTGGTTAACAATGAAAGCGCTGATATTATTCGGCTTTTGAATGGAGCCTGGCAGGAGTTTGCCGCCCAACCCCAGGTCGATCTCTATCCCGAACCCCTACAGGAGGCTATTGATGTCCTTAGCGATTGCATTTACCATGCCGTTAACAATGGCGTTTACCGGTGCGGCTTTGCTCAAACCCAGGTGGCCTATGACCAAGCCTGTGGAGACCTCTTTAACACCCTCGACGAGTTAGAGACCCGCCTCACCCAGTCATCCTATCTATTGGGAGAAAACCTCACCCTGTCAGATGTATGCCTTTTCCCCACCCTAGTTCGTTTTGATACCGTTTACTATGGTTTGTTCAAGTGCAACCGCCGCCGCCTCCAGGACTACCCCGCCCTCAGCCGCTACCTATCCCAGATTTACCATCTGCCGGGAATAGCGGCCACCTGTAATCTAGAGGTCGTGAAGCGAGACTACTACACCAATCTATTTCCCCTTAATCCCGGCGGTATTATCCCCGCCGGGCCGGATTTGTCCTGGTATTAGAGGTTGTTCGAACAGCCAAATTCGTCCTACCACCCCTAATCCTCCCAGATTGTAATCTGGGAGGATTAGGGGTGGCCAATAGGAAAAAATAGGGGTATGTTTTAATTATATTTGGGTTCCGGCTGTAGCTTTACCCAGTAGCCTTTTCTAGAGCCTTAGCTATGTCTTATGTTCTACGACTACGGCTAGATAAATCAATACGCCAGGGATTCTATCAGTTAACGTTATTGTCCTTATAAGATTTTTGTTTATGAGTGAATATAGTCTTTTTACCTCCGAGTCTGTTTCCGAGGGCCATCCTGACAAAATGGCGGATCAGATTTCTGACGCTGTCTTAGATGCCATTATCGGCGAAGACCGCCAGGCTCGGGTAGCGGTGGAAACCCTGGTTAAAACCGGTATGGCCGTGATTGCGGGAGAAGTTCGCACCAGTACCTATGTTGATTTAGAAGATATCGTCCGGGGTGTGATTTTAGACATTGGCTATGACAGCTCGGAAATTGGGTTTGATGGTGCTTCCTGCGCCGTTCTCAATGCTATTGGTAAGCAGTCTGCCGACATTGCCATGGGGGTAGACGAAGGTGATAACAAAGATTTGGGGGCTGGCGATCAGGGCTTGATGTTCGGTTACGCCACCAATGAAACCGAAACTCTTATGCCTGCCCCTATCTACTATGCCCACCGACTGGTAGAGCGCCAGGCTTATCTGCGTAAGCATAAGGTCTTGCCATGGCTGCGTCCTGATGCCAAAAGTCAGGTTACCCTTCGCTATGCTGATAGCCAACCCGTAGCCGTTGAAGCCGTAGTACTTTCCACCCAGCATGCCGCGGATATTAGTCAGGGTGATATTCGCGAAGCAGTTATGGAGGAAATTATTAAGCCGGTTCTACCCCATGACTGGCTTCATGCCGGCACCCAGTATCATATTAATCCCACAGGTCAGTTTATTATTGGTGGTCCTGTGGGTGATTGCGGCTTGACCGGTCGTAAGATTATTGTTGATACCTACGGTGGCATGGCCCGCCACGGCGGCGGAGCCTTCTCCGGCAAGGATCCTTCTAAGGTTGATCGCTCTGCCGCCTATGCCGGTCGTTATGTAGCTAAAAACATTGTGGCGGCGGGGCTGGCTGATCGCTGTGAGATTCAGGTATCCTACGCCATCGGGGTAGCGGAACCCACCTCTATCGCCATCAACACCTTTGGTACCGGCAAGCTCTCCGACGATCGCATCGCCCTGTTAGTGCGTGAGCATTTTGATTTAAGACCCCAAGGCTTAATTGATATGCTTAACCTGCGGCGTCCAATTTACCGACAAACCGCGGCCTACGGCCACTTTGGCCGAGAACTATCTGACTTTACCTGGGAGCAGACCGATAAAGCAGGCGTCCTTAGGGCCAGTCTCTAGCTTAAGTTCTCCAGGGCTGAATCATAACTCGGCGCTAGCAGTTACCAGGCTTAAGGTCGAGGTAGCTCCAACGTCATCACCACCCCAGGTTTAACCATTAGATTTTAACCTGGGGCCGCGGGTCAGGGCTGGGGATGCTCAATCAGCTATTCAAGACTACCGTCTAGCAATAAATCTTAATTCGAGTCACAATAATTGTTAATTGCTGTGACATTAGTCTTTTCCTGTCTTGCTGACTTGCTTTTAGTTCCACCTAATAAACTAGCTAAACAACTATGACCGCCACTCTGATTGCTCAAGATTACAAGGTCGCTGATATTAATCTGGCTGATTGGGGCCGCAAAGAAATTGCTATTGCCGAAAGCGAGATGCCGGCCCTGATGGCAATTCGAGCCAAATACCGCCAGGCTAAGCCCCTGCAGGGTGCTAGAATCCTGGGCTGTATCCACATGACCATTCAAACCGCCGTCTTGATCGAAACCCTGCAGGAATTAGGCGCGGAAGTGCGCTGGTCCTCCTGCAATATTTTCTCCACCCAGGACCATGCTGCTGCTGCCCTGGCGGCTGTCGGCGTGCCGGTATTTGCCTGGAAAGGTGAGACAGAGGAAGAGTACTGGTGGTGTATTGAGCAGACCTGTCGTCAGCCCAATGGCCAACTGTGGGATGTCAATATGATCCTGGATGACGGCGGCGACCTGACCGGCTATATCCATGAAAAATATCCCCAGTTGTTAGACGCTATCCATGGGGTGACGGAAGAAACTACTACGGGGGTACACCGCCTCTACGAAATGCTGGAAAAGGGCGACCTGAAGATTCCTGCCATTAACGTTAACGACTCTGTCACCAAGGCCAAAAACGATAACAAATACGGTTGTCGCCACAGCCTTAATGACGCCATTAAGCGGGGTGTTGATCACCTGATGGCGGGCAAAAAAGCCCTGGTCATTGGTTACGGGGATGTGGGTAAAGGATCGGCGGCTTCCCTACGGCAGGAAGGCATGATTGTGAAGGTCACCGAAGTTGACCCGATTTGTGCCATGCAAGCCTGTATGGATGGCTACGAAGTGGTATCGCCCTACCTCAATGGAGTGAATGACGGCACTCTAGCCAGTGTTAATCGAGAGCTGCTGGCCACTACCGATTTGTTGGTTACGGCTACCGGTAACTTTAACGTCTGCGATGCCAACATGCTTGCCTGCTTGAAGCGGGGCGCAGTGGTGTGCAATATTGGCCACTTCGACAACGAAATCGATACCGCCTATATGCGGCAAACCTGGCGCTGGGAAGAAGTCAAACCCCAGGTTCACCAGGTTTATCGCAGTGATGACGCTCAAGACTATCTAATTTTGCTCTCTGAAGGTCGCTTGGTAAATCTAGGTAATGCCACCGGTCACCCTTCCCGAATTATGGATGGTTCCTTTGCTAACCAGGTGCTGGCTCAAATGTTTCTATTTGAACGCCAGTTTGCTAACCTAACTCCGGAAGCAAAAGCTAAGGCCTTAACCGTTGAGGTGCTGCCCAAGCATTTGGATGAAGAGGTGGCTCGCTACATGGTAGAAGGCTTTGGTGGCGTCGTCACCAAGTTGACCGAGTCCCAAGCCAAGTATATCAATGTACCTTTGAGTGGCCCCTTTAAGCCCGAAAGCTACAAGTATTAGATCAGGTTAACCCAGGCTTGCAATTAACCTGGGTTGATCTGGTAGTGCCAGGTTAGGATCCCTTTCCCTGACCTGGCACTAGTTATGACGGCAATTTTAGCGATATTTCTATGGCCATGACTATCCATACCCTGCCGATTAGCTTTGAGTTCTTTCCGCCTAAAAACCAGGACGGTATCAGTCAGCTAATGGTTCAGCATGAGTTTCTGGTGCCCTACGGTCCCCGGTTCTTTTCCGTTACCTACGGTGCCGGGGGGTCAACCCGCGATCGCACCACCCAGATTGTGATGGCCTGCCACCAGCGAGCGGGGATACCGGCAGTGCCCCATCTCTCCTGTGTTGGTGACACCCGAGAGTCCCTTAAGCAACTGCTAGACACTTACCGGGCCGCTGGTATTAATCGCATCGTAGCATTGCGGGGAGACCGACCCCAGGATGGGGACACCATTACCCACGAGTTCCACTACGCTAACGAGTTGGTGACCTTTATTCGTGAGCACTACGGCAGTACCTTTGATCTGGTTGTGGCAGCCTATCCCGAGGTCCATCCTGAAGCCCTGAATGCCTACCAGGATATGCTTAATTTTAAGCGTAAGGTGGAGGCGGGGGCCTCAGCGGCTATTACCCAGTATTTTTACAATCCTGATGCCTACGAAGACTTTATCAACCGGTGTCAGCAACAGGGCATTACGATTCCCATCTATCCGGGGATTATGCCGATTACCAACCATGATCGCCTGGTGCGCTTTAGTACCCGTTGTGGCGCTGAAATTCCCCGTTGGATTGAGAAGCGGCTACTTGACTATCAGCATGATCCCGCCAGTCTTCAGGCCTTTGGTACCGAGGTGGTGATTCAACTCTGTGAAAAACTGATGGCAATGGGGGCTCCTGGGTTCCATTTCTATATTCTCAACCAGGCCCAACCGACCTTAGATATCCTGACTGGTTTAGGTCGTTCTCAACGGGTTACCCAGGCCGCTTAGATCTCTATTCCCAGGGATGATGGTAGGCTCAGGTCAGTTTCCTATCGGTTCCAGGGCTGCTGGCCATGGCGCTCTCTTCTCCCCCTACTTCCAGCCCCACCTTTGATCCGGTGGTAAGGGCTAGCTGTTACCTGGCCCAGGTACGGCAGCGATCGCCCGATCCCACCTGGATTAAGATGGCCCATCCCGATCACCAGTATTTAGCGGTTCTGACCTGGATTGGTAACCACATCGACAGCCTGAACCAAAATTTCCATGGGATTTTGGCGGACTTGATCAGCTGTTGGCCACCTCACCAGCGTCTCCCCCTAGAGATTCTGGTAGCTCCCCTCAATGCTGATCTGGGCATCGATGGCTTTTGTTCTTTCCAGCCCCAGTCCACTACCCTGGTGGTGGATCCGGGTCGTATCATTGCGGTCAATTGGCCCCAACTGGTGGGCCACGAACTAGCCCATGCCATGGCCCGCAGTCCTGGCCATGGCGAATGCTTCCATGCCGCCCTCGCCCACCTCTGCCTTGCCCAGGGTTGGCCCCTTCCCCCTGACCGTTGCGATCGCCTGAAATCCTGGCCTCCTTGTCAGCCCCATCCCCAACCGCAGCAATTTTGGCTGGGTAATTAACCAGAGTCTGGCCGTTGAATGGGAGAATATCGATGATCTGAACTATTGGTAGGGCCCATGAAACAGTTATTCGTGATCTTAGGAGTAGTGTTTACGATCTGGTTCAATAGCGCCAGTTTCGCCACTGCAGCCATTGCGGAAGATGTCCAGAAACTAATCGACACCAACGAATGCCCGGTTTGTATTTTGAATGAAGCTAACTTACAAAATGCCGAGCTAGCCCATGCCAACCTTAAGATTGCTGTTTTATCCAGGGCCAATCTAGCGGGAGCCGATCTGCAATCCGCCAACCTCATGCTCAGTGACCTGGAAGCCGCCAATCTGACCGCGGCTAATCTGGCCCAGGCCCAGTTAAATGGAGCTAGCCTGCCCAATGCAAATCTCTGGGGGCGAACCTATCTGGTGCTGAAATGACTCAGGCTAACCTGGAAAACGCTAATTTAGAAAATGCCAATTTGCAGGGGGCTATTATGCTGAGTGTCACCCTGGGAACTGCAAACCTAAAGGGGGCCAATCTCCAGGGAGCGAATTTGCGGGGAGTCAATCGTAGCCAGGTGCTATTCTGCCATACCACCATGCCCGACGGTTCTCTGGAAAATCGAGATTGCCCTAGCTAAGCGCCTGGGCCTCTTGGCCATAGGCCTGCCAGGCCAGATCCACCAGGCCATCCATAATGGCGGTGGCCACTACGGCTCCTCCCTTTGATCCATCTATACGCACGTGGGGAATCATCGTATCCTGTAGTCGACTTTTGAGCACAGCCGGTTCCAGAAAGCCTGACGGAACCCCAACCACTAAAGCCGGATGGATTTTACCCAGTTCAATTAAATCTACCAGGGTAGCCAGGGCAACCTCTGAACTACCCACCACAAAAATGGCTTCTGGATAGCGCTGAGCCAGGGTTTCAATGCCCCAGGCTGCCTGGCTTTTACCCTTCTGAGGACGGGTCAGGGCATCCATACTGCAATAAACTGGATTGGCAAAGGTAGCCTGAATGGTAGGGGTAATGCCCACCTGTACCATGGGAATATCTACAACGATGGTGGTGCGGGCGGCCAGAGCCGCCGCACCAGATTGCAAAGCCTGTTCAGAAAACTGCATAATCGCTCCGTAGTCTAAATCTCCGGTGGCGTAAATAACCCGGCGAACAATTTCGTATTGAGAAGGAGAGAAATTATGGGTACCTATGGCCTGATCAATTAATTGTAGGTTTTGAGCATCGCTGACATGCCATTCCATAGGGAGATAGAAATTGAGGTGCACTGGGCTCAGTTTAACCAGGGATGAGTTTCAGTGCAAGCCAGAGTTTGGTGCAGTAAGCTAAAATATTCTCGGAATTTTAATCGCCTCTACCTGGGTAGCTTACCCAGCCACGAGGGGGAGCAATGAAGCGATGGAAAAAGTAGTTGTTGGCCTCTCTGGTGGAGTAGATAGCTCGGTGGCAGCCGCAACCCTCCATCACCAGGGTTATGAGGTGGTGGGCTTGACCCTCTGGCTGATGAAGGGTAAGGGACAGTGCTGTTCTGAGGGTATGGTGGATGCGGCCCGCTTGTGCGAGGATTTGGGCATTCCCCACCACATTGTTGATAGTCGCGATCGCTTTCAACAGGAAATTATCGATTACCTGGTGACGGGCTACGGCCAGGGGTTAACCCCCCTGCCCTGCTCCCAATGTAACCGGGCGGTTAAGTTTGCTCCCATGCTGACCTATGCTCGCCAGGTATTGGGTTGCGATCGCATTGCCACCGGTCACTACGCCCGCCTTACCCCCAACCCGGATAGCGGCCGCTACGAACTCCGGCGAGCGGTGGATAGCAGTAAGGACCAGTCCTACTTTCTCTACAATCTGCCCCAGGAAGTGTTGGCAGCCTGCCACTTTCCCCTGGGAGAACAGACCAAGGTGGAAACCCGCCGCCTGGCCACCCAGTTGGGGCTGCACACCGCCGCCAAACCGGATAGCCAGGACCTTTGTTTGATTGAGCACCACGGCTCCATGCAGGGCTTTCTAGACCGCTATCTGGCCCCCACCCCTGGGGATATTGTGGACCCGACCGGACGGGTGCTGGGCCAGCATCAGGGCATTCATCACTACACCATTGGCCAGCGCAAAGGTCTGGGGGTGGCGGCCCCGGAACCCCTCTACGTGGTGGGTCTAGATGCAGGTCGCAACCAGGTGATCGTGGCTGATCGGGAGGCCGCCCACTGGCCCCACTGCACGGTGCAGCAGGTTAACTGGGTATCGATTGCCCCTCCGGCCACCCCCCGACCGGTGCTGGTACAAATCCGCTACCGTAGTCCAGCGGTGGCAGCTACCCTGGTGCCCCTGACCGCCACCGCGGAGCGGGTCAAACTGGTGTTTGCAGAGCCCCAGTTTGGCGTTACCCCAGGCCAGGCCGCGGTCTGGTACGATGGCGATCGGTTGCTGGGTGGAGGACTCATCGAAGCCCATGGCTAATACTGTTATCTTTCCTTATTTCCCACCTTTGGTCCCATGGCCGATACTACCCAGGATCAACAACATCCCCAATACAAAAACGATCGTCAGGTGGTCAGTCAGTTGCTCCTGGCCGACCGGTCTGATTTGAATTTAGTAGAACTGGCCCGGTTAATTATTCGCTACGATGGCTTTCCTGGCGCCCGGGATATTCAGAGCGACCTGCAAAAGGCTCTGAGTCGCTGGCAATTGACGGAGGCGGAGCTATTTGCCCAAACCCGGGCTATTCATCAGCAAGGTGAGGTTTACAAGGGGCTGGGGCGGGGCCGCGAAGATTGGAGTTAGCCCCATGGGCCATATTAGTCTTGCCTCTAAAACCTGAATTCTAAAATCGCCCCGGTATTCTGGTTAAAGTTCTCGTAGCTGGTAACGGCCCTCAGGGTGGTGTGCTGATCAATTCGGTAACGAATACTAAAGATGGCCGGAGTCAGGTTGGTAAAGACCTTCTGTAGGGAAACAGAAATATCGGGGGATAAATTAAAGCCTACGTCTCCGCCAATATCAACTTGCTGAGAGTTGGGGGGAGGCGGAGAAAAAGCGTAGCTCAACATTGTCAAGGCCGCCTTCAAACCAACTCTGCAAGCGGTTCAATAGGGCCGAACCAGCAAAGGTTAACAGCCCTTGAAAGCGATCGCCACCCCCGGACACACTACCCAGAGTTGACTCCAGGGCATTTAAGATGCCCCCACTTAACAGTGCAACGATCTGGGCCTCTGTACGGGGCGGTGTGCTCTCTAATTGCACTCCCTGTAATTGCACTAAACGACTGGCGCGGCCATTAACATTGGCCCGAATGCGAATAGTTTGCACTCCGCTCTGGGTTAATCCCAACTGGGTGATGGGAGACTCGTTAATTTCATTGCGGGGAAAGGGAGAGGCAGGAGTGAGGGTGGCACTAGCACCGGCGCTGTCAGGTACTGCGGTAGAAAGATTGGCTACCAGATAGGGATCAATCTTGGGATCCTTAGGATCAAATTGGGCATAGTTCTCGTTTCCTGTTAACCGAAACTCAGTGGTTAACAGGGTGATGCGACCAGCCGGTAGGGTAATGCGGCCGGCGGGCTTAATCGCTGGAAAGGTACCCCCCAGGTCTAGACTGCCCTCTGCCCTCACATCCACCAGGGCTGGAATCGCTAAACGCAAATTATTTCCCAGGGTAAGCTTGAAATCTTTGAAGAGGGGAGGAAGGGGTTGATAAAGGCTCGGCCCCTGGGAATTACCGGCAGTTTCCAGGGCGAGAGCATTGCGATCTGAGGTTACGGGTAGAGTCAGGGCCCCATCCGATAGGGTAATCTCTCCAGAGACCAGGGGTTGTAGCAAATAGATGCTACCGTCCACCACCACTTTGCCGTTGACTTGACCGTTGTAAATACCCGCCGGATTTTTCCAGTTCAGGGCCAGGTTATTAAGACTGAGGTGGAAGGGATTGCTGGTGGACTCTGCTGATACCGGTGGGCTGGGGGCCTCAGATGGCCGATTGAAGGATATGGTTCCCGAGGATAAATCTTTGATGGAGGGAATTACCTTAAGTTTGCCCTGGGCTAGAACTTCACCCTGACTAAAGTCACCTCGCAGGTTTTGGAAATCGAGCACCAGTCCGTTGAAGTAAACCGAGGAGTCGCCCTCCTCAACCACCCGGATTGCTCCCCGCAGGTTGGTGAGGGGGTTGGATAGACCAGCGGCGGCCAGGGTAACTCCGTCAAAGTTGGCGGCCCCCGTCACCACCAGAGAGGTGAGAGCTTCCAAAGGAGGTTTATCCGGGGACCAGTGACCTTTGATATCCAGATCCAGGTTGGCCTTGCCGGACTGCCAGCTAACTGCCTGGGTCAGCAGATTAATCAGGGAAAAGCCATCATCTGCCACCTTCAGACGCAGGGAAAACTCGTCACTGGCAGGTTTTCGGGTGACCCCTGGAAGGGCATAGGGCAGACTGACCAGCAAGGTGAGGGGATTGGTCTGATTCGGGGTGGCCACATCTCCCCGCAGAGACAATCGTGCATCTCGATAGAGAAAGTCCGCCGCCACCACGTCAAGGGAGCGATCGTTAATGGTGGCTTGGTTCACCGCTACTCGGCCCCGAATTTGGGGGTCGTCCAGGTCACCCGTGAGGGCAGCCCCCACGGTAATCTGACCGTTTAAGTTAGGGGGTAGGCGTAGGGGCCGACGCAGCACTGCCACTGGTAGATTGGCAATATTCAAGCGCAGGGTACGATGGACAGGATCTTGAGGATTCAGGCTAAATTCACCGTTTAACTCCGCCACACTGAGGGACTCAGGTTCTCCCTGGTCAGCCCTGGAGGCTAGATTGGTGGAAATGGAACGCAAACTCAGGGGACTGAGACGAATCACCCCATCCTGGTAAGTACCCTGGGCCTGTAACTGATCGACCCGATAGGTGATCCCCTCCGGATGGGCCGGATTGGCCCAGAGCCAATCATGACCAGCTAAATCTACCTTGACTTGCAAATCCTTGGGCACAGTTCCGGTCGCGGTAACCATGCCAGAAAAACTTCCCCGCAATCCCTCCAGGGGGGGTAATAGGGCTTCCTTGGCTTGAGCGGCCTTAATGCCCTGAAAGGCCCTGACTTCAGCCAGGCGTCGTAACTGATCCAGCAGGGTGGCCGCCGAATTACCCACACCAGAGGTTTGCAGAGAGCGTACCGCCGCCGTGGCTGGACGGAACCAATCAGGAGCTGCTAAGGGATTCAGGCGAAAGTCTGAAAATTCAAGAATCTTCAGGGTCAGCAAAATATCCTGAATTTGGCCATTATCTACGGTTATTCGCCCCTTCACCTGCTGATTTCTAAGATTATAGGTACCACTGGCCAGGTAACGACTCTTGCCCGCAGCAGAGTCAATTCTCAACCCCGCCAGGCTAATCACCCCATCGCCGTAGCCCAAACTACCTTGCAGGCGACCATAGCGGGTGACCATGGCAGCTGGAGCATTGGTCACATCGGCGGTATTGGGGTTTTGGTCAGCCACCTCTACGGTCCGGAGCTTCAGATACCCCAAACCAGGATTGAGAATATCAAAGTCAGCCCAAATCCTGGGCTGTCGCCAGTTGCCAGTAACTGTGGCGGTTTCTACGGTGCCACTGATGGTCCCTAGACCGGCAGTAGCCGCCTGGGGAAGCTTTAACCGATCCAGGGGAATATGGTGAAGCTGGGCAAAGAAGCTATCTCCCTGGGCATAGCCCGTCGCTTGGGCAGATCCAGATCGCAGTAGAAAGTCCAGATGGCGATCGCCCGGATTAGTCACCACCCGCAGCCGGTCCTGCCCCCCTGTAAATCCAGGTTCAGCCCCGCTGGCCCAGAGAAGGTTATGGGCCCTGCCAGGGTAGGGGCAAAGGCAAGCTCTCCCAGGGTCAGGTGTTTGAGGCTGGCATCTCCCCTTAGTTGCAGATGGCTGGGGCTACCCACCAGGCGACCATTAAAGCTGGCCAGACCAGCTACCGGTACAACATCGGGTAGGGGTAGAAGGGCCAGGTTAAAGTCCCTGGCTTGCAGATGCAGATCGACACTGGCCAGACCCGGTGCTCCAACTCCGGTAAGTTGGGGCGTCACCACTCCCTGGATGGCAAGACCGGTGGTTTGGGCCTGGCGAACTAGCAAAGACTTGCCATTCCAGGCTAGATCAGCGGTGAGGGGAGCCGTCGCCAGGGCCAGACTGGGGACCTGGGGAGAGGCACTCCCTAACCCCGCCGATAGAACTACCCGGCCCTGGCCCTGTATCCCTTCCAGGTTGGGCCGGGCCAGGCTACCGGAAAGTTCTATCTGGCCCCCGCCCCGGCCCCGCAGTTGGGGAGCAAGGGCGGCCAGACTCAGGTTTTTGCCCTGTAGGGCCGCTCGCCACTGGCCCTGGTTCAGGATGACGGCCCCAGCTAGACTACCTCCAGCCAGGTTAATCTGGGTTCTGGCCCGGGCCTCTAGACCCTTCCCGTCTGGTTGATTAAAGCGTCCCGCTAGTTGGGCCTGGCCATTCAGTAGGGCTGAGCCAGAGCCCCCTAAATCCTGGAGATGGAGGTTAGTGGCCCGGAGGTAAGCCTGCCAGCGATTTTGCCTCATAGTACCGGTAGCTGCCACCGTACCCCGGGCAACTTGCACAAAGGTATCGGTAAACTGCAAATTTTGACCCACCAGTTGTACCCGTCCCTGGGCTGGGTAGGTACCCAGGGGAGCTCGCCAGGCCGCCTGGCCCTGGATTCTGGGCCAGGGGACCGGTAACCTGAGCCTCGACAGAGACTGGACCCAATTTGATAGTTTTGGGTAAGCCATAGGGCTGGGCCAGGGTGTCGGCGGGCAGGCGATCGCCCTTCAGGGTCAGGGCAACGGAGCCCTGGCCGTCCAGGGGTAGTTGACCCTGGGCCGTAATTGCCCCGCCCCCGGTGGGTAGAGCCTCAAGACCATTAAGTTGCAGGCGTGAACCCTCCAGAGTAGCCCGGGCGGCAATTCGCTGAAAGGTGACCTGATCAATTTTGACCGGGCTCGTAGACGTTAAACTGGCGATCGCAGTGGGCTGGGTCAGGGGGCCAGTAATCACAGCTTCAGCTGCCAAACGGCCCTGCATTGGTAATTTCAAATTGGGGGCCCACAGGTCTCGAACCTGGGCCGGAGAAAAGGATTTGATCTGACCCCTAAGGTTATAACCCCTGGCCAGATCAATGGTGCCGCCACCGCTGGCGGTTACGGCTCCCAGGCGAGCGGTTAGATTTTCCAGATTGAAGGTTTGTCCCTGCAACCGCAGAGTTCCCTCGATCTGCTGGAGTGGTTGGGGTAGGGCGGTACTCTTCAGACTCCCCTGTGCCAGCCGAACCGTACCCGTCAGGCTGGGCTCGGCCTTTCCCTGCATATCCACCTCTACCTGGCCATTAACCTCACCAGAGGTCACCTGAAGCGGTAGGGGGCAGGCATTAAGGACTGGGCCAGAGGCATCAGGTCCTTTGCCTTCAAAGCCTGGAGCCTGACATTCATGCGTCCGTGCCAATGCTGGCCATTACCAATGGCTTCGCCCCTGGGGGAGAAAGCATCCACCAGCTCAAGGGTCCAGTATCGGCGAGACGGACTGGAGTAACCAGGGGAGGGTGGGGGAAAGCCGCCTTAGGACCAGGCGCGGGGGGCTGGCTTAAGGGTAATTGCACTGACCCGGCCAGATTCACCTTGCCCCCTGGGGGGCGGTGGCTTCTACCTTGAAGTCCAGGCGATCCACCTGAAGGGGCTGGGGGCCTGGGGCGATCGCCGCCTGGCTAGCCTTGATCAGCAACGGCGTTAAGTTACCCTGACCTTGAATATTATCCAGAACCACCCTGGTCTTTGCTCCAGCTCGGGAGGTCGTCGGCTCCAGGGTCACCTGACCACCCTGCACATTCACCTGGCCCACCCTAACCTCTAGCCAGGGCTGGTGATCCTTCTCTGGTTCAGGTAAATGCAAATGGATATCTACCCATTGGCCGTCCTCGGCCTGTTGCAGATAAACCCTGGCCCGGTCCAGATTAATGACCAGGGGCAGTTCCCGGTGTAATAAGTCGAGCAGATTAAACCGAACCTCTAGGCCCTCCAGGTTAATTGTGTCGGGATCTTGGGAGGTTGGCGGCATGGTGGATCGCCCCAGTCGCACACCAGTAGGCCCGACCCACTCCAGGGGGCCGACCTGGACGGGTCGCCCCAACACCTCTGAAAGATAACTCGATAGCCAGGGAGAGCTGTAGTGCTGAGCCATGCCCCAACCCCGCCAGGCCATTACACCGGTCAGCCCCAGCACCGTTCCAACCACTAATCCTACCCCCAACCAGCGGGGCAGTCTGGGCCCACCAGGGGAAGACGGAGGATTTGGAGAATAGGCCATGATCGTAGATGGCGTCAGTAGATACCCAATATAGTGTAGTTAAAGCCGCTAAGATCGGTACAATGAATGCCAGATTTGTGGCAGGGAGACTGGCTATGGTGGTGTACGTGCTGTTATTTAATGCCCGTACCGACAATGAAGGTATTCACACCCTAAAGATTGATTATGAGGATGTGGTGTTGATGTTTGAAACCGAGGACGACGCCACCCGCTTTGCCCTTATGTTAGAGGCCCAAGACTTTCCTGAGGCCACGGTGGAAGCCATCGATCAAGCTGATATTGAAGAGTTCTGTAAAGCCGCTGGCTACCAATGCAAAGTAGTTCCAGAGGGAGCCCTAGCAATTCCACCGGAACAGGTAGTCGATCAGATCAGCTGGAGTCCCGATCGCCCTAGTTCCCCTTCCCCGGTTGACAGCGATCGCTCCTCCAGCTTGACTGACACCGAGCTTGATCGCCTGCGCCAACAATTCGAGAAACTACTTTAGAATTCCTTAGCAACTGGACCTCCTGCCATGGCCCCATTCATTTCAGATCCCGGTGATCGGGGGCATTTACTCACCGAGCAGACCAATCCCCGTAGCACCCACCTGGATCAACTCACGGCCCTGGAGTTGGTGGATTTATTCAACCAGGAGGACCAGCTCACCCTAACAGCCATTGCTGCTGCCCGTGAGCCCCTGGCGGCAGCGGTCGAGGCGATCGCCACCGGTTTTCAGCGGGGCGGGCGACTCTACTACGTAGGGGCTGGCACCAGTGGACGCCTGGGGGTCCTGGATGCGGCGGAATGTCCACCCACCTTTTGCACCCCCCCTGACCTGGTGCAGGGCATTATTGCTGGTGGTTCCGGTGCTCTGGTGCGAAGCTCCGAAGGCCTGGAGGATATTTTTGAAGATGGAGAAGCCGCCATTGCCGAACGGGAAATCGGGGCTGCCGATGTGGTGGTAGGCATTACCGCCGGTGGCACCACTCCCTACGTCTGGGGAGCCCTGAAAGCGGCTCGCCAGCGGCAAGCTACCACTGTTTTGATTGCCTGTGTACCGGCCAGTCAGGTGGCGGTTGAGGTGGACATCGATATTCGCCTGCCGGTGGGACCGGAACTACTGGCGGGTTCGACCCGGTTAAAAGCCGGTACGGTTACCAAAATGGCCCTCAATACTCTTTCCACCGGTGCCATGGTGCGTTTAGGCAAGGTGTACGGTAACCGTATGGTGGACGTAGCAGTTACCAATAGTAAATTGCGCGATCGGGCTCTACGGATACTCTGCGACCTGGGTCATTTAGACCGCACCAGGGCCGCTGATCTGCTGGATGCTAGTGGGCAACAGGTCAAACTTGCCCTATTGATGCATCTGGGTGAGCTGACTCGAGACCAGGCCAATGCCTGTCTGGCCCATTACCAGGGACATCTAGGTGAGGCGATAGAACAGGCTCCAAACTGGCGCTAGGGGATATTTTGACCCCAAATAGTCTATTCCCTAGGGTGCATCCAGTTATGCAATGAGTACAAATGCTTAGTGCAACTTAAGGACAAAAGCCTTAGTGTCTAAGTATTTTCTCTGAGGAGAAATGACAGGATGGATGCCGCCAAGGAAGCTCAAATCAAAGCCCATGCCCTAGCCTTAGCCGAATTACTCTACGATGAGACAGACCCCGAGCAAGTCAAGACGCTGGCAGGGATTGAAGTCGCCGTTCACGACCACCTATTGACTCACACGGGGCCAGAGATCGGGAATTTTTTATCCCCACAAGCAGCGGCACGAACCAGGGTCGCCCAGGACAACTCCAAAGCATCGTCAACTACAGCTACTACCAAGCTGAGGGGATTTCAATTGGTTCGGGGACAGTGGAGTCAACGATCAAGCAGATCGGCAGGCGGGTAAAGATTGCAGGTGCTCAGTGGAAGGAAGACAATGTTCCGCAAGTGCTCCGGCAGCGCCGTGCTTACCTCAATGGTCAGTTCTCATCCTGAGATTTGCAAGACTGGAATGCACCCGGTAAAGATCCCGGTCAGCGGACGCAGATCATCTCTGCAACTCACCGACAACTTGGCTTCGTTCCGGTGCAGCGGGATTGTTAGACCGTTGCCGCTCTTGCCTTCAACCATCGCTGAAGTGATTTTTGACTTTCCCCAGATGGCTGCCCAAGAATTAGATTCTTAATACTGATATCTTCATCAAGTTGAGTCCAATGAATCCCGTCACCATTAGCAATAAACCGCCAGTTGTTACGTTCTTCCACCGAAGCATTCATCAAACGTGGATACCATGCTAATGGAACAGATATAGTACGTCCGTCCGACAGATCGGCGGACAAAGTATCATCTGTGACGGTTATTCCTTGAATCTTGGGTACTTCAAGTAGTTCAATCGTTAAAGAAGTCATGCCATCCTTCCAGTAATTGCTCTTGGTGTTCCTCGACAAGTTTTTGAATACGGTTAATTTCGGTGCGACTAAACCCTCTATTGCTTTGGATACGAATTGGATCAAGCCAAAACTTAGCTTCATCCTTATCGCGCTCAACATGAACGTGGGGTGGCTCATCACGATCGCCTGCGTAACAGAAGAAACGGTATGGACCAACAGTCAATAGAGTAGGCATTCAACGAATCCGATTTTCCAACCTAAATCTTGATAGCTTAAAACATATTGGAAGTAAAATAACAGCCTGTCACCTATTGTAAATATACTCTGGTTTCATCCCGTTAATCTTAGCGATCAAGCCAATTCCTACAACAACAAAAAACATCCCTACAAAGGCTGAAATTACCTACAAAGGCTGAAATTAACCGAGGAAACCAGCTCACCTTGGGTACTTTCAGCTCTTTCAGCTCGAATCCCCCACCGAGAATAGCTACAGCTAGAAGGATGGCTCCAAAAGGAAAGCAATCAAGTTCAATTTCATACCAAAATATCCCTCTTGCTATATCAACTATCTTTCGATTACGCCTACACCGATAACTCAAGCTGTCTAACGACTAAGATGAGCGGTGATGACCATACTGAAACGGAGCAAGAAACTGATATTCGCCGCTCCATCGACTTGTTAGCTGGCTTTGCTAGAGATACAAAACTGTTCGTAAACCCTCATCTATCTCCTCCTGCAAGTAGTCTGGTAGCGAACCAATACGCTCAACCAAAAACGTCTTATCGATCGTGAAAATTTGAGAGACATTTACAACGGAATCTCTCGACAAACCTGATACCCCACGCGGTAATAGTACATTGCCTGGTGCTTCCGCTAACCGAATATTTGAAGTGATGATAACAACGATAACAGTGCTAATCTGGCTCTGGGTAAAAGTATCATCCTGAATCACCAAGACGGGACGACGATATCCAGGTTCTGATCCCACTGGATCGGGTAGGTTCGCCCACCAAATTTCTCCCCGATACATTACCAATCCTCGTGGGGCAAAGACATAAACTGCATCCTTGCCATCACTGGATCAAGTTCAGAGGACTCTGTAGTGTAAACTTGGTTCAATTTGAGTAAGATTTGAGCACGATTGTGCCTTTTAAGATAGGCCTGTAGTGCTTTGGTGTAAAGCTCACTGCGCGACAGCCCTAACTGCTGAGCAAGTGCTTCCGCTTGTTCAAAGACTGAATCTGGAAGTGAAATCCCAGTTTTCATAGTGACCTTGGCTTAAAGTCCTACACCGTGGTTATACCCCAGTTATACCAGACCAGCAAGCAATGAGCATCCTTCGATGCCAGCAGATAGCCTTTCAGTACGTCCCAAGCCAATAAACGGAGCTAGCTAACGTTCCGCTTAACCCGCCGCAGATAATCTTGAATGCCCAACAAATAAGCTCTTGGCGGTCGGGTTCAAGCGGGTTGTTAGACGGCCGAGGGCGCTACTCAAGTCTTCTACTTTTAGAGCGTTTACATTACTTAGCAGTACTTAGCAATTGTTCTAAATACCTCTAGTGAGCGTTTACTCAATAAACATTAATGTATAAAATTGACTTTTATTACCGAATTAACTGCTATAACATGACCATAAACTACTTCTGACGTGTCGTCTACAAATACTTTGTCTACAAATACTTTAAATTCAGAAAAGTCTTGGGTTTAAATTAAATAGGAGGCTTTAGTCTTATGAATTTACTACCCTTAGCACTTTCTTCTATAATACTTCTTGGAATATGTTCTGGAAGCTTATTTTACAACTTCAACCTTACTGCTGTTGAGCAGAATATGTCAACCTATAATCTCTCTCCAAAACCTATATTAAAACTACAGAATCAGGAGAACTTGGAGGAGAGTTTTATGACTGAAGCCCCTTTGCAGTCAGTAGTATCAGATGAAGTGCTAGGACAACTTCAAGAGCTATTATTAAAGGCTGTTTTACTCGGACAAAAATTACCAGGGCTTAATCAAGTGGTTCAATTTCCAGATTTGCCTTTTCTCTTGCAAGAATCAACAGTCACTTTAATAGATGAAAACCTAGCAAATTCTGTTACTATCACAAAAATAACAGTATCCGTTCGCATCTTGTCACAGGAAGCTCTGCTCGAAGAAGCACACGAAGAGGGTGATATTGCTTATTTACGCTTTCAACCTCCAGAGATGGAGGATAATACAGTCCGACTAACGCTTGAAGCGAGGATTTGCCCTCAAAATCCTAACCAACCTGTTTTAGGACTAAGTGGCATCCAAGTAACGTTTCACAGGATTTTAGGTATCTGGCAAGTTGTTGACGAACCCATTCTGTTCTCTAATTGAGGATTAAAGAGGGTGCGTGTCACCTTTTACAAAGAAAAATGAAATGCCCTGAGTGTTGTGACTGATCCAAGACCTTGATAAATATGCCTGATTTTTCCCTCAGGAAGGTAACACGCACTCGATTAAACACTTATCCATCGAAAAAGATTTTGCTAAGCAGCCAAAAGATTTTTCAGGGGATAGCCTATATCTTAAACCGGGAAAAATTGAATGATGTCGTGAGGTACAGCGTGCCCCACGACACCGCCTTAAATCTACTAAGCAGCGCTGAAAGCTACTGGTATAGTAGCCCACCCAGCAGTTTGACGAACTAAAGCAATGTCTGTGCGACCATTACCGTTGAAGTCACCCGTAGTCACTTGAACACCACTAGTTGCTGCCCAAACAGCAAAGTCACCGACATTGCTGTTTGTGATAGTGAAAGTACCATTCCCATTGGAGGAAGCGATTGGAATTGTCTGCCATCCAGCCTCTTGACGAACTAAAGCAATGTCTGTGCGACCATTACCGTCGAAGTCACCCGTAATCACTCGAACACCACTAGTTGCTGCCCAAACAGCAAAGTTACCGACATTGCCGTTTGTAATGGTGAAAGTACCATCTCCATTGGAGAAGGCGATTGGAATTGTCTGCCATCCAGCCTCTTGACGAACTAAAGCAATGTCTGTGCGACCATTACCGTTGAAGTCACCCGTAATCACTCGAACACCACTAGTTGCTGCCCAAACAGCAAAGTCACCGACATTGCTGTTTGTAATGGTGAAAGTACCATCTCCATTGGAGAAGGCGATTGGAATTGTCTGCCATCCAGCCTCTTGACGAACTAAAGCAATGTCTGTGCGACCATTACCGTTGAAGTCACCCGTAATCACTCGAACACCACTAGTTGCTGCCCAAACAGCAAAGTCACCGACATTGCTGTTTGTGATAGCAAAAGTACCATTCCCATTGGAGGAAGCGATTGGAATTGTCTGCCATCCAGCCTCTTGACGAACTAAAGCAATGTCTGTGCGACCATTACCGTTGAAGTCACCCGTAATCACTCGAACACCACTAGTTGCTGCCCAACCAGCAAAGTCACCGACATTGCCGTTTGTGATAGCAAAAGTACCATTCCCATTGGAGGAAGCGATTGGAATTGTCTGCCATCCAGCCTCTTGACGAACTAAAGCAATGTCTGTGCGACCATTACCGTTGAAGTCACCCGTAATCACTCGAACACCACTAGTTGCTGCCCAACCAGCAAAGTTACCGACATTGCCGTTTGTGATAGCAAAAGTACCATTCCCATTGGAGGAAGCGATTGGAATTGTCTGCCATCCAGCTTCTTGACGAACTAAAGCAATGTCTGTGCGACCATTACCGTTGAAGTCACCCGTAATCACTCGAACACCACTAGTTGCTGCCCAACCAGCAAAGTTACCAACATTGCCGTTTGTGATGGTAAATCTTCCTCTAGTTCCATAAATAGAACGAATACCATCAATATCATCTTGCGCTAGAAAACGCTGTGGACCACTATAGGTTGGAAACATCAGTGCTCCTGCAACCGAGGAGTGAGCTAAACCAAGCGAATGCCCAAATTCATGAGCAGCAACAGTGATAAGGTCAATTCCGCCAGCCGGTACTGGTATGTTGACGGTCCAGGTTTCAGCTTCATCGAAATGTGCATCACCCGCAATAGCACCGCCGTTAGGTGGTGGGTAAAAGGCATGAGCTAGCACCCTGCCAACTCCGTCAAATGGAGAGCCATCGCCATGATCACCAGCAACGAAGCGAATGACAAAGTCAGGGTTAGAGGCTAGCAGTACTTCTGTAAAGTTTAGCGGTGTAACTTGACTCCAGAGATTAAGTGCAGCAGCTATAGCATCTCGAACTTGCTGTTGTGTGAGTTCTGGCGTAAACTCCTGGAATCCATAGGTTAAATCAGTTCTATTCCACCTGTTACCTTGAGCTACGAAGTCGCTAACCCCTTGTTGAGTTGGAATATCAGGAAAGCCACATCGCGGTCGGCTCATCTGTACAACAGTAGCTTCGTCAAGCACCCCAGTAGCAGGTAATCCATGAAACTGTTGAAAGTCTCTTAATGCTTCAGCAGTAGCCTCGTCAAAGCTACCTAAGTTTGCATCAGGAGGATTTGCCGCTGTACGGACAGCAGAAAATTCTTCGCTAGCCGATGCGATGCGAAGATAACCGAAGTGCTGCAAGAACTCCTGCAATTTCTCAACATCTGGACTAATAACGCCCTCAGAAAGCCCAATAGTAGAGGGAAATGTAAATGGACGAATCTCTGGCATTTTGCTTACTCCTATGAAATTTAATCAGATTTCAATCAGGCACTGCACTGGAAGGTTAGATAAGAGAAAAATTGTGTTTAGAACTCTCAGATTTTAAGCTTTGTCAGTCATCCAGAACTAGTCTCTTCACTTTTGCCATATTTACAGGCTTATGCGTAGTACCCAAAAGGGTACTGTGATCTTGATTGTGTCCCACAGATAATCTCGTAACTACCCTCTGATTGAAGAATTACGTTTACCCACGAACCACCCCACAGATATCCTTCCAAATGCGTCTCCACCGAAGATTGAAGCCGTCTAACTACTAAATAGAGGGAAATTTTCCGTCTAATACCCCTATAGGGGATCTTAGGTAGAAATCTGTCCGCCTAAACACCCCTGGAGGGATCTTAGGTGGAAAAATTTCAGCCTAAATACCGAATAGGGGATCTTAGATGGAAAGTTTCAGTATAAATACCCCATCGCTTGACTACCCTGAAACTTAAGATTTCTTTATTGATACTACGGATTTAATCATGGATACATCATCTCCTCCGCCCAAGCGATTACTTGATCAAGTGCGTGATGCGATTCGGCTGAAGCATTATTCCTACCGTACAGAGCAGACCTACGTGCAGTGGATCCGTCGATACATTCTATTTCACAACAAGCGCCATCCGAATCAACTCGGGGTAACCGAAATTGAGGCGTTTTTGACCCATTTAGCTGTACAAGAGCACGTAGCTGCCTCTACGCAAAATCAGGCTTTAAGCGCACTACTGTTTTTGTATCGAGAGGTCCTTTTCTTGCCCTTAGATGCACGCATTGATGCCGTGCGGGCAAAGCCATCCCGTAAATTGCCCACGGTTTTAACTAAGGATGAGGTGCGCTCGGTGATCGTCAATATGACCGGAGTACATCGACTGATCGTACAAACTCTTTATGGCAGTGGGCTACGACTGCGAGAGGCAATGCAGCTACGAGTTAAGGATTTAGACTTTGCTCAGTATCAAATTGTTGTACGGGATGCCAAGGGGCATGATAGCCGCGTGACAATGCTTCCTGTTAGTTTGGTAGAACCATTACAAGTCTTCATGGCATTGCAGAGTAGGCAACGCCTATAGTTTGACGGTAATTTGTCGCAATGTCTCTAAGCAATTGTACTCACTGAAAAAGTGGGATGCTCCCGATTTAGCACGGTTTTCTGAACACTCCCCTTTCCCTGGGTAGCAAAGGACTGCCTATACCAGTTCCTGGCCCCTTAGCACCAAACTCTAGCTGGGACAACCCTTTCCAAACCACCTCTAAGCCGACTTAAACCGAATCAACTGTTCCCAACTACCAGCGCCACATTCCTTTTCAAACTCCTGGCAAATCCAATCTTGATTTTTACCCAAGCGTTTAGCGCTTCTTTGTAAGTAATTAAAATAGTCCAGCATCTGCTGGGGAGTGGGTCGGGTTCCGAAGAGGGAACCTCGATACCAGTCAGGTTGAGGCCAACGACCAGAGTGTTCCCAAAAGGACCGTTCAGCCCAGGTGGGAGCATTTTGACGGGAGTAGGCCCGGCGGCGGTGGCTGTGAAAGATCAATCAGGGTAGGCAGATCATTAATCTGGTGGGCCTGCTCCGCCGAGTAAATCTCCACCATATCCTCCAGGTTCAGGGGCCGATCGCTACTCCACTGGTGACCACAGTCAGGACAACGCACAATAAAGGACAACACAATGCGGCCGCACTGGGGACAGGGCTTAGTGGGCGGAGGCTTACCGCCGCCACCGCCGCTCTGCTGCACCGGCAAAGAGTACTCCTGAATGTCTTCGGGAAAACCCAAGCGTTCCAGGTTACCGGCTTGATCCAGAATAATGCCGTAGGCCTTGCCGGTTTGGGGCGAGATCCGCATCACCCGGCCAATCTGCTGTAGGTGCAGGGCACTGGACTGGGTGGGCCGCAGCATCAACCCCACCTCCACACTGGGTTCGTCAAAGCCAATGCTGATCACATTACAGGAGGTCAGCACCAAAATTTTCTCCTGACGCAGATCGGCGTACATGCGCTGGCGATCCTTAATGGGAGTATTACCCTCTACTGTATCGGCGGGGATGCCAGCGCTACGAAAGGCATCGGCTACGTGGCGGGCGTGCTCCAGATCGACACAGAAGGCAATGGTGCGTTTACCGGCGCAGAGGCGCTGCCATTCACCCACTATTTTTGTAATTAACTCGGGGCGATCGCAGGCTTGCTTTAGCCCCACTTCATCGTAGTCACCACCAACGGTTTTTACTCCAGCTAAATTAGCCAGGCCGTCCACAGGCATACTGTAATACCGCATGGGAGCCAGGTAGCCCATTTGCTGGAGCTTACCAGGTACGGGAGAGGCCACCAGAGACTCTAAATAGTCCCCCAGTTGGTCCTTCCCCAGCCGTTCGGGGGTAGCGGTCATCACCAGATGTACCGCCTCAGGGAAGGTTTTCAGTACCGCCTTACCCACCTGGCTAAAAAGGGTAATATGGCCCTCATCGTAGAACACCACATCGGCTGGCCATTGCTTCCACCAACGCCGTTTGGCCATGGTTTGAATACTGGCAATTTGAATCGGGGCCTGACGATTCTCCTCCCAGCCCGCCTTAATAAAGCCGCAGTGGAGCCCAAAGGACTTCATCTTGTCGTAGGTTTGCCCCACCAATACGTCCAGGTGCACTAAAAACATCAGGCGTTTGCCGGCGGCTTCCGCATGGGCGCAGATTTGCCCACTAATAACGGTCTTACCTGCCCCCGTACCAGCCACAATGGCAACCCGACGGTGCCCCTGGTTAAGCTGGCGGTACAGATCGTTAATCAGCTCAACCTGGTAGGGACGAAGTTGGGGAGGAATCGGATGGGACATAGACAGGCAACTGGCTCCGCCTGAAGACATCAGGGCAAAATGCAAAAGCCCAGGTTAACCCTTACCAGAGCGCTGGAATTGAGTCTAGAGGTTGGTTCTGGGGGCGAAGATTTTCAGGCTTAACCAGATTCGGTTGAATAGGAGAAATATCTCCCGTCGGCACCACCGGGGCATTGTTAGAGCCCTCAGGGGTAGGATTAGGCTGGGGAAGGGTGGTAGCCTCAGTAGAATTGGTGGCCATGGGGGTGGTAGAAGTACTGCCGTTAACAGTGTTGGGGCTTTCTGCATGGGCTCCAACGGCCTGGGTAGCACTGGCCTCTGGCTGGCTTTGGCGCTTCACCAGCCGCCCAGCCTGTTCAATGGGTAGACTCCCCAGCCCTGGACTACTTTTATTATTAAGAGCCTTTGAATCCTGGCTACTATCGGCGAACAGGCGGCTAACACTGGTCAGCCCTGAACCAATGGTCAAGAGTAAACTGGCCAGAAGAACCCCAAGTAAATAACGACTCACAGCATAGCCTATCAATACTCTGGTACTATCATCGCCTAAGTTTCTAAAAATGTTGCAGATATTTTCAGAAACCTAGGCCTTAGGGGTTTCCTTCTCCACCAAGATGGAGGAAATTCAGTACCACAGGTACGGCCATGGGCAGTATTTGCTCAATCATCCCAGCGTCTAATCCGGTACGCTGGGCAACGGCCTTGGCGATCTGCTGTTGAACTTCAGGGGTAAATAGGGCGCTAACGGCTTCAGGGTTATGGCTGGTGCCTGCAAACTGACCGATTAAGTTTTGCACAACCTCAGCACCTTCGGTGTTTTGCTTATCCTGTAGGGCTGACCGCACCTGCTCTTCTACAATGGGCAGGACTGATTGCAGGGTTGAAGCGTCAAGGCCAGCGCCACTACCTAACTGCTCAACGGTATTGATAATATCTCCTAGCTGGCCTGAGGAGGCCACGGCACCGATAATTTGATCAAAAAGTCCCATGGTTTTGCTTAACCTTATAGTTGGTTGATGGTTGAAAGTTCTGGGAGTCTAACCCAAACTACGGCAATAAGTATAGGATAGACGGGCGGTTTCTCACCATGGAAATTGGCAAAACCGCATCGATAAACTCTATCGATGCCGTGGCCGATGGCTGGCCGGTGGATTATCCCGGCGATGTTGCAAGTGGTCTACCAGTTGCTGGCGTTGCTCCAGGGTCAACACATCACGCATTGCCAGAAGATTCTCGAAATGAATTCGATCTAAAGCTTGTCGTAGCGCTTCAACTTCTCCATGCTTAGCTTGCAGTTGATCCACTGAAGCGTTGCCCGCCAACAGCTGCATAAGCTCTTGCTGACGTTGTTCTAATTGCTGTTTGCTATTCATGATTTGATCCTGGTAACGAGAGCGAATGGCTTGAAGCTTCTGACGCTGATCAGGGTTAAGGTGTAGTTCCTGCAGCCCCCCATGGGGAGAGTTGGAGGAATTTCAATCCGGTGAAGTCTATCTGCCCTTGGCGGATTCCTAATTTACCCCCGTAGCCCTCAAAGGCTTCAGGCGGCCCAGGGTTCGCAGAGGTCGCGGGCCAGGGTATCTTCGTAGACCTGCACCGCCTGAATCGCCTGGGTCACCACCTGGCGGATGGATTGCCCCTCCTCTACCTGTCGTTGCCAGCGCTGGGCTTCGTTGCCTTCCCGCAGAATTTTCTGCAGGGGACTGAGGAAACAACTGATGCCGTTAGCCTTGGCGATGGGCCAGACCTCTTGGTAGAGTTGCCCGATCCAGTCGCGGGCGATGATCGGGCGGCCGTCTTGCCAGTGGTGCAGGGTGGCCTCCAGGCTGTGGCGGGCGGCGGCACTTTCGTTGGCGTCGCTGAGGGCCACCAGGTCGGCATTGCGGCTGTCGGCGGGGAATTGGCTGGCCACCAGGGGATCGAGGGATGGGGTTTGCAGCAGTTGGATCAACCGGGCTTCTAGCAAGGCGGTGACCGCCAGCAGCCCTACCGGGTCACTGATCAGGTCGCAAATCCGTAGTTCCAGTCGGTTGAGGTTATAGGGGCGGCGATCGCCGTTGGGTCGCACCGCCGACCATAGATGGCGCACATTTTGCATCGTGCCCGCCGCCAGTTGGGCCTCCATCCAGTCGATGTGATGCTGGTGGCTCTCAAATAGAGGCACCAGGGCCGGGGTTTTAGGAAACACCTGCCAGCGACTGGAGTGGGACCCGGTCACCTGATCACTTAAAAAGGGGGAGGAAGCGGTCAGGGCCAGGTAGAGGGGAGCCTCCACCCGCACCAAGCGACAGGCCCGCATCAGCAGTTCGGGATCGGCGATCCC
Source organism: Nodosilinea sp. LVE1205-7 (assembly GCA_041879365.1). Classification (GTDB taxonomy): domain Bacteria; phylum Cyanobacteriota; class Cyanobacteriia; order Phormidesmidales; family Phormidesmidaceae; genus Nodosilinea. Next base: position 2,482,395 of record CP089923.1, read on the forward strand.
GATGTTGATGTGCACGCTGGCGGTTACCACGGTGGTGCCGTAGGTGTGTTCAATATAGCTGTGGTAGGGGTTACCCGGATCGGAGCGGAAAAACCGATCGGTGGGGCCCAGGGCCAGGGTACTGCCAGGAATCAGGGTATAGTTGCCCAGGGTTTTGAGGTAGCGGCGCAGTTCGTGGCGGGGCCGCACCAGCTCACAGAGGAGTTTTTCGTACTGGCACAGGGGTGGGGTGGTGTACTCCACGTTGCGGCTATCGGGCTCCCGGACAAAACCATGGAGATCGGCCACAATCCGATCGGAAAGACCGACGATATCCCCCTCGGGGGTACCGGTGTAAATTTCGATTTCAAATCCCTTCGATAGCAACACGGTATTCCCCCATGGCCGCATTGGCCGATGACTCTCTCTTCCATCCTATCGGCTGGGGGTCACCCAGGAGGAGTAGAACCGTCCAGGCTTTTAAGGGGAATGGGGCGACCCGCCGCAAAGGAACGAGCAATGGTGTTGCAGCGTTCATTGCCGGGGTCACCGCTATGGCCCCGCACGTAGATCCAGCGCAGGGGCCGATCTAGGGTTTGGTTCAGGTCAAGGGTAAGGGTATCCAGCAGCTCCCAGAGGTCGCGGTTGAGCACCGGTTTTTTAGCAGCATTGACCCAGCCCCGCCGCTTCCATCCGGCAATCCACTGGGTGATGCCCTTGAGCACGTACTCGCTGTCGGTGTAGACGGTCACCGCGTCCCGCTGGCCCCGGTCCCGCAGCCAGGTGAGACCGGCGATCGCCGCCTGCATCTCCATGCGGTTATTGGTGGTCTGGGCCGCCCTACCGCCCAACTCCTGGGCAGGACCCTCCGCCGTGTAGAGCACTGTAGCCCAGCCCCCCGGTCCAGGATTGCCAGAACAGGCGCCGTCGGTGTAGATGCGTTGAATAATAGCCATAGTTTAGAAGGTAGAAGTCAGTAATTAGTAGTCAGGAGTCAGAATTGAGGAGTCAGGAGTCAGGAGTTAGAACTCAGAACCCGAAAGTTAGGAATCACAACCCGGCAGTTAGAACTCAGAACTCAGGAGTTAGAACTGAGAACCCAAAAGTTAGAAATCACAACCCGGCAGTTAGAACTGAGAACCCAGGGGTTAGAACTGAGAATTCTAGAATGGGGTGGGACTAGTCAACATTTGGTTGATTGCGGTTCTGACCCTTCTCTGGGCAAAAATCAGGTCCCTTCCCGGCACAGAAAAGTTTTTCCCGCTCCCCATCCCCGATCTCCGTCGCTCCAGGGTAAAACCCGGCCTTATCATACTCCAGGTGGGGATATCCGTCTCACTCCGGCGTGGAAGCCGACTGCTTCCCACGTTACACTGGTAACCAGCGATATTTGGGCAGGTTCGGTCTATGAGTTTGGAAATCACTGCGGTACAGGCCCCCTACTATGGCGATGCCATGTATCGTACGCCGCCTCCGGATTTACCCTCCTTGCTGTTGAAGGAGCGGATTGTCTACCTGGGGCTGCCCCTGTTTTCTGGCGATGATATTAAGCAGCAGGTGGGCATTGACGTAACGGAGCTGATCATTGCCCAGCTACTCTACCTGCAATTTGACGATCCCGATAAGCCTATTTATTTCTATATCAATTCCACCGGCACCTCCTGGTATGACGGCAATATGATTGGCTACGACACCGAAGCCTTTGCCATCTGTGACACCATTAATTACATCAAGCCCCCAGTCCATACCATCTGCATCGGCCAGGCCATGGGCTCGGCGGCGGTGATTCTGGCCTCGGGCACCAAGGGCTTTCGGGCCAGTCTGCCCCATGCCCGGATCGTCCTCAATCAGCCCCGCAGTGGGGCCCAGGGGCAGGCCACCGACATCGAAATTCGCGCTAAGGAAGTGATCGACAATAAGCGATCAATGATGGAGATTCTGGCCAAACACACCGGCAAATCCCTGGACCAGGTAATGCAGGATACGGACCGGATGTTTTACATGAACCCCCAGGAGGCCAAGGACTACGGCATCATTGACCGGGTCCTGGAAAGCCGTAAAGCGCTGCCCAAGCTAGCGGCGATCGCCGCTGGCTAACTCCTGCTGTCTCCCCTTCCCTGCCCACCCTACCCTAAGGTTGTAAGAACCCTATGCCCATCGGTACCCCTAAAGTCCCCTATCGTCTACCCGGCAGCCAGTACAGCCAGTGGATTGACATCTACACCCGGCTCAACCAGGAACGGATTATCTTTCTGGGTCAGGAGGTCACCGACAGCCTGGCCAACTCCATTGTGGCGGCCATGCTCTACCTGGACTCCGACGACAACACCAAGCCCATCTACCTCTACATCAACTCCCCCGGCGGCTCGGTAACGGCGGGCATGGCCATCTACGACACCATGCAGTACATCAAGTCTGAGGTGGTAACCATTTGTCTGGGCCTGGCGGCCTCCATGGGGGCCTTTTTGCTAGCTGCAGGTACCCCCGGCAAACGCCTGGCCCTACCCCACTCCCGGATTATGATTCACCAGCCCATGGGGGGCACCGGTCGCCAGCGTCTCCAGGCCAGTGATATTGCCATCGAGGCGAAGGAAATCCTGCGGGTACGACAGGAACTGAACGAAATGATGGCCCTCCACACCGGTAAGTCGATCGAGCAAATCGAAAAAGACACCGATCGGGACTACTTTATGTCCGCCGAAGAGGCGGCAGCCTACGGCCTGATTGATCGGGTGATTGAGGACCGCAGTCAGGAACTGGCTTCCACCGTAGCGGTGGTAGGTTAGATCGATAGCTTTCTAACCTGGTGGACTAATTTTTACCCCAGTCGGGTTTCTTAAAAGTGTTGGAAACCCTGCCCCAGGGACAGTTCTGTGGGGGCGGTGTGAGGTCGGCAGGATGACTGCAAAACCACTGAGGGATTGCAGGTGATCTGGCCGACTATGGCGCTGCCTGGTCCTAAGTAGGCCTGAAGAGCTTGGGCCCTTGCCCTTGGCAGGCAGAGGATCAGCTCAAAGTCTTCTCCACCGTAGAGGCACCAGTCCACAGCTTGCTCCAGGCCTACCCACTCCACCAGAGCTGGATCCAGGGGCAACTGGTCTACCTCAAGACAGGCCCCTACCCCGCTGGCCTGGCAGATCTGGAGTACGGCATTGGCCAGACCATCGCTACTGTCCATGGCGGTAACGCCTTGTCCCCAGCTCTGGTGCCTTAACCAGTTGACCACATCCAGCCGGGGGCGAGGGCGCTGATGGGCCTGTAACCAACGCTGGCGATCGCCAGCCGCTAGGCCCTGATCCGGATTGGTCTCCAGCAAAAGCGCCAACCCTGCCCGGGAAAGGCCGTGGTAGCCCGTAGCCAGAATTACCTCACCGGGTTGGGCACTGGCACGGTAGAAAATTTCATGGGTGGGGGCGCTTCCCAGGGCGGTGATGGCCAGGCTAACTACGGGAGATCGGCAGAGATCACCCCCCAGCAGGGCTCCCCCCAGTTTTCCAGACAGGTGGCCATGGCCTGATACAGGTCTTCCACCCAGCTAATTGCTGTGGTCGGGGGTAAACTCAAGCCCACCGTAATTCCCAGGGGAGTTGCTCCCATGGCCGCTAGATCAGAGAGGTTGGCGGCAACCGATCGCCAACCCACATCCCCCGGACCAGTGGTGCGATCGCTAAAGTGCACTCCCTGTACCAGCACATCGGTGGTTACCACCAGGCGCTCACCGGCAGGTAAATCAATTACCGCGGCGTCATCTCCCACTATGGAAGCAGGGCAGTATTTAAATAGGCGCTGCAACAGGCCCAATTCGCCAATTTCTGCTACGGTTTGGGGAGCCGCCATAGCCATCATCTAGGAAGGCTGGACCAGGTTGTCGGCACCAGCGACAACCCGGGCGGACTCGATGCGGTCCCCCTGGGTGAGTTTTTCCAGTAGTTCTTTATTCTCAACGACATAGCCAAAGACCGTATAACGACCATCCAGCAGATTAAGCCCGGCGGGGGTTAACTCCGGTTCAAATAAAAAGAAGAAAAACTGTGAGGAGCCCCCGTTAGGCTCATCGTTAGGCCGGGCCATGCCCAGGGTGCCAAAGGCGGAAAAGGGCAATACGGGATTTTCCAGGTAACGACCCAGGTCCTCTAGGGTACTGCCATAGACCGGGGCTGCATCGCCCTTAACAAAAATCTCTAAGGGCACCTGGCGATAGGTTTTAGTTTTGGGATCGATAAAGCCCTCCTCGGGGCCGGCAGGGTCACCGGTTTGGAGAACGTAATTATCCTCTGCCCGAATGAATTCCATGCCATCATAAAATCCCCGCTGCACCAGATCAATAAAATTACCGGCGGTAACGGGGGCGCTGTAGCCATCCACCACTGCCTGCAAGCTGCCTTTGTTGGTTTTAAACTCCACCGTGGCCCGACCCTTGAGCTGGGGTAGATGGGCGTAGGCATCGGGCACCTCAAAGGGAAAGTCCGTCACCATCAGTTCTTCGACGCGGCCAATGTCATCCAGCATGGCGGCTCGCCGCAGCCAGACCGCTTCGCGATCGCGAGCCTCAATGGCATCCCGCATGGGCAGCAATTGTGCCTGAACATCCTCCAGGTAGCTGCTGGCGGCGGCCCGTTTAGCCTCGGGTATGGCGGCTAAGATGCCATACCGGCCCTTATTCAGGCCCCTTTCTACCCGATCGATATCTTTGCTAATGGGACCCCAGCGTTTACTCCGTAGCCATTCCGACAGTCCCTCCAGGCTGGCCTGGAGTTTACGAATTTCGGTGTTATCGATGGGCAAAGAATTACGTAGCAAGGCCCGGCCATCGGTAATGGCATTGCCCGGTGGTAGGTAGGCCAGCGGTAGAGCTAACTCCAGACCCGTGGCCTGAGCCTGACCAGCCTGCCCCAGCCACAGGATGACGGCAATTAATATTCCCCATCCCCAGCGGCCATACCATTGCCGCCAATCCTGGTTTACCCTCATGCCTCTGACCATGGTTCCTTACCTACTCCCAACAACGACGTCCTATCTGCGTGGGTACGCCCTATCTCTATAATCTTGTCATACTGTTGGACCCTGGCCAAATCCACCTGGAAATCGGGGCTGCGGGGAGCGAGTACCCCTAGTCGGTGACAGAGCATCCCAAGCCGGGGGTTGGCAGGGCCGCTGGCTCACCTCAAGGACTATTGGCAAAATTTAGCAAAAGCTATAGGAGAAAAGCCTCCTTATAAAACCCTTAGACCCGCTTAACCTCGCCTGACATAGACTGGCTATTGAGAAGAATTTTCAATAAGTGCTACAATCCAGACTGATTTTAAAGCTAAGAGCCCATGAAAATTGGCAGACGAACGGTTCTGATGGCCGGTACAGCCGCTGCGGTGGTAGCCGTGACCCAATCATGTCGAAAAGACAGGTCTGGAGTGACAGGCCTGGAACAAGGCACTGTCCTCAACCTTTACTCTTCCCGTCATTACGACACTGATCAGTCCCTCTATGAGGGTTTTCGCCAGGCCACCGGTATTCAAGTGAACGTAGTAGAGGCAGAAGCCGATCAGCTAATTGAGCGGATTAAAAACGAAGGTCGCAATAGTCCTGCCGATCTGTTTATGACCGTCGATGCTGGTCGCCTGTGGCGGGCAGAGCAGGAGGGGCTATTTCAACCCATGGTGTCGGCCCGTTTAACCCAGGCGGTTCCCGCTAACCTGCGCCATCCCCAGGGTCTCTGGTTTGGTCTTACCAAACGAGCTCGGGTGATTATGTACAACAAAAGTGTGGTTAAACCGGCGGACCTTTCCACCTACGAAGATCTGGCTAGCCCTAAGTGGAAGGGGCGGATTCTGGTCAGGAGTTCTACCAATGTTTACAATCAGTCCCTGGTGGGTTCCCTGATTGCCGCCCATGGGGCAGCGGCAACGGAGACCTGGGCGCGGGGCTTAGTGGCCAACTTTGCCCGCGACCCAGAGGGGGAGATATTGACCAGATTAAGGCGGCGGCGGCGGGCCTGGGGGATATCGCCATTGCCAATACCTACTATCTGGCCCGGTTGCTAAAATCCCCAAAGCAGGAAGACCGACAGGTGGCCCAGGCCATGGGGGTGTTTTTCCCTAACCAGGGCGATCGCGGCACCCACATTAATATCAGTGGGGCTGGCGTAGTTAAAACCGCTCCCCATCCCCAGGCGGCCCTGAAATTCCTGGAGTACTTAGTTAGCCCCGCCGCTCAGCGGATCTTTGCCCAGGGTAATAACGAATATCCGGTAGTGGCCGGGGTGGGGATGGATTCAGTGGTAGCAGGTTTTGGTACTTTTAAAGCTGACCCCCTGAATGCAGCGGTATTTGGTCGTAATAATCCAGAAGCGCTACGGATTACTGACCGGGCCGGGTGGAAATAGACCGATGGCTGGGGGATTTACCTGCTCTGGCAATTTCCCGGCTCAGCCAGATCACCGGTAACAACCCTACCAGTAAAATTGCCAGGGCAGGGGCAGCGGCTTCTGCCAGGCGCTCGTCAGCGGCATACTGGTAAACCTTGACCGCCAGGGTATCGAAGTTAAAGGGTCGAATAATCAAGGTGGCGGGAAGTTCCTTCATCACATCCACAAATACCGCCATGACAGCGGTAAACAGGCTACCTCGCAGCAGGGGAGCATGGATAATCAGCAGGGTCTGGCCTGGCCCCTGGCCCAGACTGCGGGAAGCTTGATCCAGAGAGGGCCGAATTTTAGCCAGACCGGCCCCGATCGCACCAAAGGAAAGAGCCAGAAATCTGACCAGGTAGGCTATGACCAGGGCAACTATGGTACCACTCAAGATCAAACCAGTGGAGAGGCCAAAGCTGTGGCGCATCCAACTATCCAGGCCATTATCCAGGCTGGCCAGGGGGATCAGGGTGCCCACCGCAATCACCGCACCGGGCACAGCGTATCCCAGGGTGGCGGCCTGAACCTCCAGTTGTAATAGGGGCCTGGGGTGGAGACGTAAGCCATAGGCCAGTATCAGGGCCAGCACCATGGCGGTCAGGGCGGTAATGCTGGCCAGTAGAAGGCTATTACCGCTGAGGGTCAAAAAGCTAGGGTTCAGGGTGGCAGGAGGGTTACGCAGGGTCATGGCAAGCAGCAATAGCACCGGCAAAACCAGCCCCAGCCAGACTGGCGTTGAGCATAGTAACCAGGCCCCAGCGGCGCGCCAACCTGTGAGGCGGTAGGGCGATTGGGCCAGGGAGCGAGTAAAGCCTTGGTAATAACGGGTCTGTTGTCGCGATCGCCGCTCAATCAACACCAGAACTCCGATAAATAGCAGCAGTACCGCCGCCAGTTGCACCGCCCCTGGGCGATCGCCCAGGCCAAACCAGGTGCGATAGATGCCCGTGGTAAAGGTAGAAACACTACAGTAGGCAACGGTGCCAAAGTCATTCAGGGTTTCCATCAGCGCCAGGGCCGTACCCGTGGCGATAGCTGGTCGGGCCAGGGGCAGAGCCACCAGCCAGAAACTCCGCCAGGGACTACAGCCCAGCGATCGACTGGCCTCCAGGGTAGCGGTGGACTGCTCTAAAAAGGCCACTCGGGTAAGCAGGTAAACGTAGGGATAGAGGGTGAGGCTCAATAATAAAATGGCACCACCGAGGGAACGCAGGTTGGGAAACCAGTAGTCACTTGCCCGTTGCCAACCAAAGAGTCCACGCAGCAAGGTTTGTACTGGCCCAAAGTACTCCAGAGTGTCGGTGTAGAGATAGGCCAGAATATAGGCTGGGGCCGCCAGCGGTAACAGCAGCAGCCATTCAAACCAGCGCCCTCCAGGGAACTGGCAACTGGTTACCAGCCAGGCCGTACTGACCCCCAACGTCAGCACCCCGATAGCGACTCCGGTCATTAAAATTAAGGAGTTGGCGATGTATTCTGGCAATACCGTACTGGCCAGATGGGACCAGCTATGGCTGGATTGGGTGAACAGGCTAGCCCCAATCATGACCACAGGCACCATCATGGTTAGGGCGATTAGGCTAATGATTATGATCCAGAGATCGGGGCGGGGCAGCAGGTAGGATCGCTTCAGTTGCATAACAGGGCAGAAAAAAGGTGGTCACCACCGGGACATGGCTTTACAGTAAAAACATAGCCCCGGCCCGGTTAGATCGGGGGAAAGGGTAGGGAAAACTGCGACAACAGCCTGTTGGCTGTAGAGCCTTTTTCTGTACTTTTCGAGGCGGGCCAGGATGCCGACCCAGGCTTGGCTTTTTCCTCTCAGGGGGGTCCCCAACCTTCGGGCCAAAGTTATCTTATCTCCCAGGTTCAGGTCAATGCTACTCCAACCCTACCAACGTCAAAAGCTAGATCAGTCCAGCGATGATCTGTTTTACCAGGTTCCTCGATTGGTTACCCACGTTGATGAACAGTTCATTCAGCGCTTAACCAACCTCTATCGGCAGCGCCTGACCCCCCAGGGCCGCATTCTTGATCTGATGAGCAGTTGGGTGTCCCACCTGCCTGCCGAGATGGAATTTGAGTGGGTAGAGGGCCACGGGCTGAATCAGAAAGAGTTGGCCCAGAACCCCCGTTTGCATCACTATTTTGTTCAGAATCTGAACCAGAATCCCTATTTACCACTGGCGGACCAGTCCTTTGATGCGGTGTTAAATACGGTTTCGGTCCAGTATCTACAACAGCCGGAGCTGGTATTTGAAGAAATTTACCGGGTGCTTAAACCCGGTGGTCTGGTGATCGTTAGCTTTTCTAACCGGATGTTTTACCAAAAGGCGATCGCCGCCTGGCGGGATGGCGACGATCGCGATCGGGTAAATCTGGTGAAAGGCTACCTTCAGTCCGTCCCCGGTTTTAGCGCCCCAGAGGTGATGAGTCACTCTCCTGCCATGGCTACTATCTGGCAACTGTTGGGTTTGGGCGGAGGCGATCCCTTCTACGCCGTTCTGGCCCAGCGACCAGTTTGACATCTCTGGTTGCGACCAGGCTGCTGGTTACCAGCCTCTGATCCTGATTTCCCCCAAAAACTCAATCTAAGGACTAAAATAGCCTTGTTTGTAAATCTGCTGAGTTAAACTAACCCCTATTTTTAGCCCCTATGGCCCTTTCCCCTGGCGATATTGCCCCTGACTTTAGTTTGCCCGATGTCGCAGGCAAGCTCTACAACCTGGTAGACCTTAAGGGTCAGCGCGTGGTGCTGTACTTCTATCCCCGCGACAATACCCCCGGCTGCACCAAGCAGGCCTGTGGTTTTCGCGATGCCTACACGGCTTACCAGGACAAGGGGGTAATTGTCCTGGGAGTGAGTACCGACGACGCCAAATCCCACGGCAAATTTATTGCCAAGTATAGCCTTCCCTTTCCCTTACTAGTGGATCAGGATGGAGAGGTCGCCACCCGTTACGGCGTCTATGGCTTAAAAAAGTTCATGGGCAAGGAATACATGGGTATTACCCGCAGCACCTTTATTATTGGCCCTGACCGCAAGCTAGAAAAGATTTATTTAAAGGTTAAGCCCGAAACCCATGCGGATACGGTTCTGGCCGATTTAGACGATTTATAGGGCTCGATCTTAAAACTAATATGGTTTATTTTGCCTACGCTCTTCGTACCCTGCTGGGCTTGCTCTTGCGGCGCCCAGTTTTGGGTACCTGTGTGATTCCCCTGATGCCCGATCGCACCATCGCCCTAATTCGCCGCCGAGATAACGGACTCTGGAGCCTGCCGGGGGGCATTGTTGATTGGGGTGAAGATATTCTCACTGCGGCCCGCCGAGAACTCCAGGAGGAAGCAGGTCTGGACATTATTCAGATGGAGCGACTGGTGGGGGTTTACTCCCAGGTGGGTCGTGATCCTCGTTTCCATTCTGTATGTGTCGCCCTGGCGGTGCAGGCTGAGGGTGAGCCGATCATCGCTGATCCCCGAGAAGTCTTAGAAACTCGATGTTTTGAAGCTACTGCCATCCCCTGGGACAGTCTATCCCACGATCACGCCCAGCACCTCAAAGATTACTTTAGCGGTCAAACCGTAGTGGCCTAGGCCGATACGGATCAGGGAGTGGGGGTCAACTGGCCAGTTAGGTTAGATTGGCGCAGTTGAAGGGCCCTGTCCAGAGCGGGGAAGAATACCGGGGATGGAAAAATCTCCTCGAAGAATCTGACCACGGCAATATTTTCAACGCGGGGATAAAAATCTGAGGGATTGGGGCCATCAATGTGACGGCTGAGTACACCAAAGCCCAGGCGACCGCTACGGGGCTGCCAACTGGGGGCTTGCTGGTGTAGCCAGTCGTTAAAACTAGAGGCTCGATCCATACTGGTCACCAACTTTTTAATCAGGGCCGGCGGCGGCATCAGGTCGGCCAGTTGGGGCACATCCTCTGCCTTCGCCAGCCAGGCCCGTTCTAACCAGTATTGCCGTTGGGTTGGGCTCTGCCAGGCCAGAATCGCGTACCGGGCAGGGGTTTCTGGCATCGCTGCCACCTCCACCGGCTCGCCTCTGGCCAGGGTTAGTAGGGCCTGGTGCAGGGGATCTGGGGCGATCGCCCAGTACTGGCGGGCAGCGGCGTAATCCCCTCGCCACCAAGCCAGGGCTCCCCGCCCCTGCTGAAGAAAGCTGGCCAGGGGCGTGCCAGCCTCCACTGGTGTTAACAAATTGGCATACAGTTGGTCCAGCCGTTGCTGTAGGGCAGGGTAGAGGGGAGCCAGGCCAGGGCTACCCCAGATCGGGCTGGTAAGCAGGTCAGGATGGCGCAGTATTTCTAGAGCCATGGCTTCTAAGCCCGGTGCTGGCTGGCCCGATTTCAGGCTACTCAAACCCAACCCAAAGAACACCCCAGGTTTAGCGGGCACCAGTTGAATAGCTTTTAAAAAGGCGGCTTTAGCCTGCTCCGGTTGACCCCGTTCAAGTCGTAGCCAGCCCAGGTTGCTGTAGCCAAACTCCTGGTAGGGAAGGATATGGTTACCCCGTTCAAACCAGGCGATCGCCTGATCCAGCAGGGTGGTCTTGAGGTCTGGTTGTTGACCCATCTGGTAACTGACTTCCCCCAGGTTCCAACCCAGTTGGTAGGGATAGTAGGGTTCCCAGGGGGCGAGTTGATAGGCCTGCTCCAGGGCTTGGGTGAATTCCGTTAGATGGCCTTGACGCAAAGCGGCAAAGCCCTGGTGGGAGAGGGCCCAGGCCCGCTGCAGCGGAACTAGCCAGATCAGGGTGACCAGGGTGAAGGCCAGCATTACCATTACCAGGCTCCGCTGAAAAGACCCTGGAGGGGAAGGGCAAGGCGCACGGGGCGATCGCAGGCTATTCCCCAAGGTCGCCAGGTAAAGGCACAGGACTCCGCCAATGGCTGGAATATCTAACTGGTAATCGGTCAGACTGACCAGGCCAAAGCCCAGTAGCCCCAGCAGTAAACACCACACCAGCAGGGCAGGAAAGCCAGAGGGAGTATGGCGACCATCCTGGCGTACCCACCGGTATACCAGGGCCGTCATTACTGCCCCCAGGGCGAGACTGACCAGCAAAGCCCAGAGGCCCAGTTCTCCCCAAAGTTGGGCCGGGGTACTATGGAGTTGAAATTGCAGTTCTGCCTCCCGTCCCGCCCACACCGGTCGATAATGTTGATACACCAGGGGCACACTACCAGGACCCAGTCCGGTGAACAGATGGCTAAGGCCCATGCGCCAGCCAACAGCATTGGTAACCAGTCGATAGGAGAGTTCTCCCCCAGCCAGGTTGCCCTGGAGTAAGTGGCCCAGAGCCAGACGCAGGCGGCCATTACTGAACATCAGGACCAGGCTTAGGGTAGCGGCGATCGCCCCCAAGCCGGAGACCAGGCGGCGCGGCAAGGGGCTATAGACTAAGGCCACGGTCAACCCCACCAGCACCATGGCCACCAGAGCCAGCCACCCTGCCCGGGAACTGGTGGTGTAAAGATCAAGCAAACCCAGGCCCAAGCCCAGGCCCCAAAGCCAGCGACGCCAACCCCGCTCAATCCAGGCCAGACCGGCCAGCAGCGGCAGGATCAGAACCAGATAGCCAGCTACATAGTTTTGGTGACCAAAGGGTTGCCAGTTACGTAAACTGGTGAACTGGAAGCTAAAGGCAGCCGCTATACCGTAGTGATGCAGTAGCTTGAGACGCTCCAGTTCAGGTTGGTAAATCTGGCTTACCCACAGGCTCAAGCTTTCTACCATCAAGGCCAGGGCCAGATAACCCTGGCACCGCAGGGCCAGCCAGAGGCGGGTAGGGGTTTGTAACCCTAGGGCCAGACTGTAGACCGTAGCCAGACCCGCCAGGGCAGCCCAACTATACCAGCGAGCCTGGTCGGGAAACTCTGCGCCTCTGGTGGCAACCGCTAAACTTAGGAGCAGCAGCAGGGCCACCCAATCCAGGCCATGCCCTAACCCCATCTGACGCCAGGGTCTTTGCCAGAGCTGTCCCCCCAGCCAGAGCCAGGGGATCAGCAGAGCCCCCTGCCACACCAATACCCAGGGCCAGGAGAGCACCAGGGTACTACTGCCTGGTAGCAGGGTAAACAAACTGTAAAACCCCAGGCCTAGTAAAGCCCACCCTAACCCCAGGCTTCTCGGCAACCGAGAAGCTAGAGACTGGGGAGGGTTATCCTTAACCATGGCGGCGTTTGTAAAAATAGGTAGGATCAGGGCGCATCGATAGGTATCTTTGCCCAGAACCCTGGCGCCAGTCCCCTGAATAGCAAAACCTTCAGCAATAAACTAACTTGACCAGGGCTCCTGCCTAAATCTGAAGAGCCGCCTTAAGGGTACGGCAAAATTCCCCAATGTCCTCGATCGCCTGGGTTGGCTCAGCTTCGGCTAGGCGCTTGACAAAGGCACTACCAACAATCACCGCGTCGGCACCCCAGGCCTTCAGCTGGGTGGCCTGATCGGGCCCGGACACCCCAAAACCCACACCAATGGGCTTATCAGTCACCTGCTTGAGTTCGGCGAGTAAGTCCTTAACTCGAGTCTGGAGTTCCTGGCGTATGCCGGTGACACCGGTAACGCTTACCAGATAGATAAAACCCTGGGCTTGTCGGGCGATCGCCTCAATTCTATGGCGAGGCGAGGTGGGGGCCACCAACAGGGTGACCTCAATTCCCGCAGCACTAGCGATCGCCAGCAAATTTTCCATTTCTTCCAGGGGTAAATCGGGCACTACCAACCCTGCCACACCAGCTCTGGCAATATCATCAATAAAGGTTTTAACACCCCGGTTGAGGATGGGATTGTAGTAGGTAAAAAGAATTAGAGGAGCCCGTAGTTGGGGGCTAACGGTTTGCACCAGGCTCAACACCTGATCCAGGGTAGTCCCCCCTGTAAAGCCCGGGTCGCAGCCGCCTGAATCACTGGTCCGTCTGCCAGAGGGTCGGAGTAGGGCACCCCTAATTCGATCAGGTCTGCCCCGTTTTGATCCAGAGTTAGCAGGGCGGCCGCTGTGGTTTCCAGGTCTGGATCACCGGCGGTGATAAAGGGAATTAGAGCGCATTGATGGTGCGATCGCAGAGTTTGAAATTGACTAGAAACCTGGAACATCAGTTGAGTGGGAACCCCTTAAAGACATGCAAAAATTATCCTTCAGAAGCGGCCCCCTGAGACTCGGCCTCCAAGCGGTCTTGTAAGGCCTCCAGTTCCTCTGCGGTCAACTCCTCCAGGCGCTTTTGCAAAACTGCTGACTCATAGTCGGTCAACTGTTGATTTAAGGTCATTTTATTGGTAACTACCCGCAGTACATAGGAGAGCAACCAGCCCAGCAACCCCAAAACCATCAGCACCTGACTCCAGATGCCAGCGTCAATACTGTCTAAGCCCACTAGCCTGAGTCCACCAAAAACCCCGGCCCCTGTCAGGAAAATAGCTAAACCCACCGTGAAAACGTCAATTCGTCGCATAGAAACCAGGTGAGTACTAATGGGACTGGGGACGGAAGTTTAAAACGGGCTGAATACCAAAACCCCAGGGAAAAATACAAACATAACAGCATACAAAGCTGTACGCTCCACAGATCCGGCTCTATGCCAGCGAGCTTGCAAGTAAAAAAGCAATGCTAAAGGAACTGCGACCAGATAAGTTACCGCCAGGGCCCCGTAGACAACCAGGGCGAAAATCAAATCTTGAGAGATTGCCATAGTGCCCATTACATAGATTAGATTGAAAAGTATAAAGGGATCCTGAAACACTCAGAATCATGCTTGCTAAGCTATTGTAGCCCCCTTAAGCGGCCTCGTAAATAATCTGCCAAAATAGTTGCAATCGTTTCCACTTAGTGGTGGAATAGATTTCTACCTATCGTCGATATCCGTATTAGGAATTGGACGGAAAACTTGGGGGCGTGGCGGAACGGTAGACGCTACGGACTTAGAAAACTGAGCCTTAGTGAAGAAATTTGCTAAGTGGAAGCTCTCAAACTCAGGGAAACCTAAGCCTAATATCTTGGGAAGATGAACAGCTCATCATTCTGAGTTTTAGGTATGGCAATCCTGAGCCAAGCCGGTTTCTTATCAACCGGAAGGTGCAGAGGCCCGACGGGAGCTACCCTAACGTAAAGCCGAGGGTAAAGGGAGGGTCCAATTCTCAAAGCTCTTTATTACCAGCATCTGGCAATGATGGCTGGGTAAGGGGTGACAGTGAAAGCTGTGGGAGAATGAAAATCCGTTGACCATTGCGGTCGTGAGGGTTCAAGTCCCTCCGCCCCCATTTTTATTAAAGCCTTGATTCAACTCTGCCCAGCCTGGTTCAAGGGCTGTTTCTTTGATGGGTAATCCTGATGGAGTCAGCCAGAAATTACTGAATGGGCTTTAGGTAAACCAATCCTGACCACAGGGTAAGACTAACGGCCAGCCAGAATAGCCCCTGGGCAGCCAGGTCCAGAGGCGCAGGGTGGGGAGCCAGCAACAGGGCGACGGCAGCGATTTGTACTACGGTCTTAGCCTTACCCCAGAGGTTGGCACCGGGCACCCCGGTGCCCTGGAGGCTAGGATTGACCCGCCAGCCCGCAATTACCAGCTCTCTTGCCACAATTAGAAAAACACCCCAGGCCGCCACCTGGCCAAGTTCCACCAGCATCAGTAGGGGAGCGATGACCAGCAGTTTATCCACCAGGGGATCTAAAAACTTTCCCAGTTCCGTCACCTGATTCAGGCGACGGGCCAGGTACCCATCTAACCAATCCGTACTGGCTGCCAGCAGAAACACTCCCACCGCTAGCCAGCGCTGCCCTTCGCTAGGGTGAGCCAGCAAAATCAGAAGCAGGGGAACCCCCAGCAGGCGAGAAACCGTAATCCAGGTTGGTAGGTTCATGGCATCCGATTATTCAAAACTAGGACCGGTCGTAGTAAGTTTTGGTTGAATAGTCCGGACCAGGCTCTGAGGGCCCTGGTTAGCGGGATTAACTCTGCTGGGGCATACCTCACCTACTAGAGAACCGCTATAAACCTTAAAAAAGCCCGGTTAAAACCTGGCTGGGGCCTAAAGCCTTGCCATGCTAGGACAAACCTTAGACTCTGGTCTAGCCTCCAGCATAGCCAGTTAGGTGATTATTTACTATGGATTCACCATCAATCCACCCGGTTCTGCCCCCCTCCGAACCGACCTAGATACCTCGGCGCGAATTACCCTGGCCCATGGTAGCGGGGGAAAGGCCATGGCTGATTTGATCCGGGATGTTTTTTTGGCAGGATTTCAGCACCCTTGTCTGGCCCACCTCAATGATCAGGCGGTAGTTCCCTTCCCCCCGCTGGGAGAGACTGGTGATCGTCTGGCTCTGACCACTGACTCCTTCGTTGTTTCTCCCCTTTTCTTTGCAGGGGGAGACATTGGTGCTTTAGCGGTGAATGGGACGGTGAATGATCTGGCGGTGGGGGGAGCCAGGCCCCTCTACCTGACCTGTGGCTTTATTTTGGAGGAAGGCCTACCCCTTACCACCCTGCGCCGGGTAGTGGATAGTATGGCGGCGGCGGCGGCGATCGCCGGTGTGGAGATTGTTGCCGGCGACACTAAAGTGGTGCCCCAGGGCAGTGCCGATCAACTGTTCATTAATACCGCTGGGGTGGGCCTGGTTCCCCCTGGTTTAAACCTATCCCCCCAGGCCATACAGCCAGGAGATGTGATTCTAGTGAATGGCTATCTGGGAGACCACGGTGCCGCCATCACCATTGCCCGCACCGATCTGGTGCTGGCCAGTCAAATTGCGAGTGACTGCCAGCCCTTAAACAGCCTGGTACAGGCGATTTTAGCCGTGTGTCCCCAGGTCCGGGCGATGCGGGATGCTACTCGGGGAGGGCTGGCGACGGTACTGAACGAATTTGCCCTCAGCGCAGACCTGGGCATTGTCCTGGAGGAGGCTTGTCTACCGGTGCGTCCCCAGGTTCGGGGGCTCTGCGAACTACTGGGCCTGGACCCCCTGTATCTGGCCAATGAAGGTAAGCTGGTGGTAGTGGTGCCAGCCAGCCAGGGGGAGGCTGTGCTGGCCGCCATGGTAGCCCATCCGGCGGGCCGCGATAGCCAGATCATCGGCACCACCACCTCCCAATCGGCTGGACTGGTAGTGCTGAAGACCACCTTTGGTAGCGATCGCATTGTCGACCGCCTGGTGGGGGATCAACTGCCTCGTATTTGTTGAGATCTGCACCAGGGCCCCTTTTTCCATGCATGAACTGAGCCTTACCCAAACCATCATAGATAGGGTGCTGGAGACAGCAGCCGGTCAACCGGTACAGCGGATCGTCCTGGAAGTCGGCCAGCTCTCGGGAGTGTTACCCGAGTCCATCGCCTTTTGCTTCGCTGCCTGTACCGCCCAGACCCCCCTGGCTGACGCCCAACTTGATCTGGTGGTGACACCGGGTCGGGGCCGCTGTCGAGACTGCGGTCACGAACTAGAACTGGAAGTTCC
The DNA here is from genome assembly GCA_041879365.1 of Nodosilinea sp. LVE1205-7. Taxonomy (GTDB): domain Bacteria; phylum Cyanobacteriota; class Cyanobacteriia; order Phormidesmidales; family Phormidesmidaceae; genus Nodosilinea. The sequence continues at coordinate 2,499,244 of CP089923.1, forward strand.
CTACGGAATTTGCGAGCTTTGCGATAGTCTGGCGATCGCCGTCATCGCTGGTCAGAGTCTGGTGATTAAAACCCTGGAGACCCTTGTATGTGTGTGACCTGTGGCTGTAACGATGGGGCTCCATCCACCCTCACAGCTCTGGAGCCGACTTCCTCCCATCCTGACTCGCCTCCCCTGCAGACGGTCTCCCACCCCCTGGAGGTGAAGGTGCTGGCCCACAATGATTTGATTGCCACCGACAATCGCACCTGGTGTGAGGAGCACCAGGTGCTGGCGTTGAACCTGGTGAGTTCCCCGGGGGCCGGGAAAACTTCCCTGCTGGTGCGCACCCTGCAAGATTCTAGAGATCGCTTGAGAATCACTGTCCTGGAGGGCGATCAAGCTACCAACCGGGATAGCGATCGCATCCGCGCCACTGGTTGCCCAGTGGTGCAGGTGAACACAGGGCCGGGCTGCCACCTGGAGGCAGCTATGGTGCAGCGAGGCTTACAGGCCCTTAATCCCCCTCCCGATTCAGTGCTGATGATTGAAAACGTCGGTAACCTGGTCTGCCCGGCCCTCTTTGATCTGGGGAAGGGGCTAAGGTAGTGGTTCTATCGGTCACAGAAGGAGATGATAAACCCCTGAAATATCCCTACATGTTTCAGGCCAGTTCCCTGCTATTAATCAATAAAATCGACCTGCTGCCCTACGTTGATTTCGATGTGGATCGCTGCCTGGCCTATGCCCGCCTGGTGAATCCAGCCATCCAGGTATTTTCGCTCTCTGCCGTCACTGGGGAAGGACTGGGCAACTGGTACAACTGGTTACTAGAAGCCAAAACCAGGGTTTCCTAAGCCCTGACTCTGACCGCCAACTACAAAGAACTATTACACTTCCTCAACAATTAGTATTACTGGTCCTACCTGCGATGATAGGATGCCCAACAAACGGTTGAGAGATAGGAATTCATGACTGAAACCCTGACAGGTCAAACACCGATTTTCGGAGGCAGCACTGGCGGCCTTCTGACCAAAGCCCTGGTTGAAGAAAAGTACGCCATCACCTGGACCAGCTCTAAGCAGCAGGTCTTTGAACTACCCACGGGTGGGGCGGCCATTATGAACGAAGGCGAAAACTTGCTTTATTTAGCCCGCAAAGAACAGTGCCTGGCCCTCGGCACTCAATTGCGGACTAAGTTTAAACCGAAAATCGACGACTACAAAATCTATCGGATTTATCCCAGTGGCGAGATTGAGTATCTCCATCCTGCCGACGGGGTATTTCCCGAGAAAGTCAATGCTGGTCGGTCGGCAGTTGGCAGCGTATCCCGTACTATTGGTGCCAACCCTAACCCTGCCACCGTCAAGTTCAGCGGTAAGACTACCTACGAAGTCTAGGTCAGATTTCTGGTTGTATTACTGGTTTTGTGTCTTTTCTCAAGCATCCATTAGGATTAAGGGCGTAGCTCAGCTAGGCCCTTTTTACTATGGTCGGTGCTGTAGAATAACCCCATGATTTCCCCAACCTTTGAAGAGTTTGAAACCTACGCCCGCCAGGGTAACTTTGTGCCCGTTTATCAGGAGTGGTTGGCCGATCTCGATACCCCGGTTTCGGCCTGGTATAAGGTGTGTGCCGGTCAACCCTACAGCTTTTTACTGGAATCGGTAGAGGGGGTGAAACCCTGGGCCGTTATAGTTTTCTGGGCTGTGATCCCGTCTGGGTGATGGAAAGTCGGGGTGAGATTTCCACCCAAACCCATCGAGATGGATCGGTTCAGCAGTTTACTGGTAACCCCTTTGAAATTCTGACCGATTGTCTCAGTCCCTATCAACCGGTTAAGTTGCCAACCCTACCGGCTGGTATTGGAGGATTATTTGGATTCTGGGGCTACGAGCTCATCCACTGGATTGAACCCACCGTACCAATCTATCCCCTGAGTGATGGCGATCTCCCCGATGGCCTGTGGATGCAGGTGGATAGTTTGTTGATTTTTGATCAGGTTCAGCGTAAGGTCTGGGCCATCGCCTACGCCGACCTGCGGAACCCCCAGGGGATCGGCGGGCGGCTTACGAGGAGGCCAGCGATCGGGTCCGCCAGTTGGTTCATAAACTCACTCTCCCCCTGCCGTCCCAGTTACAGCGCCTACCCTGGGTACCCCCAGATCGCTCCACCGGCGAGCCCCTAATTTATACCAGTAACCGCAGCCAGGAGGAGTTCTGCAGTAGTGTCGAGCGGGCCAAGGCCCACATTCAAGCTGGTGATATTTTCCAGGTGGTGATTTCCCAACGCCTGACTACCCACTACGGGGCAGAACCCTTTGATCTCTACCGCTCCCTGCGGCAGATCAACCCGTCCCCCTACATGGCCTATTTTCATTTCTATGACTGGCAAATTATTGGATCCAGTCCAGAGGTAATGGTTAAGGCCACCCTCAGCGACGGCTCCGACTCTTTCCGTATAGCCACGGTACGACCGATTGCGGGCACTCGGCCTCGGGGTAAAACAGAAGAGGAAGACCGGGTCTTAGCACTAGATTTGCTAGCGGATCCGAAGGAAATTGCTGAGCATGTCATGCTGGTGGATCTGGGTCGTAACGACCTGGGCCGAGTTTGTGTCAGTGGTACGGTTCAGGTAGATCAACTCATGGTGGTAGAACGGTACTCCCATGTTATGCACATCGTCAGTAATGTGATGGGCCAGCTACGGTCTGACAAAACTGCCTGGGACCTTCTCAAGGCCTGCTTTCCCGCCGGTACTGTAAGCGGTGCCCCAAAGATTCGGGCGATGCAGATTATCCACGCCCTGGAACCCTGTCGTCGGGGTCCCTACTCGGGGGTTTACGGCTACTACGACTTTGAGGGGCAACTCAACACTGCCATTGCCATTCGTACTATGGTGGTGCAGCCCCAGGCCGGAGGCGGCCATAGGGTGAGTGTACAGGCTGGGGCTGGGCTGGTAGCCGACTCAATCCCCGAACGAGAATACCAGGAAACATTGAATAAGGCTCGGGGCATGCTAGAGGCAATTCGCTGTTTACAGGGATAATCCACCCTAGTAGCCCCATTTCCCTTCTAGCCAGGTATCAAAACTCAATATTGTCAGGGGTACGAGGAAAGGGAATAACATCTCGAATATTGCCCATACCGGTGATAAACTGCACCAACCGCTCAAAGCCCAGGCCAAAACCAGCATGGGGCACACTGCCAAAGCGGCGCAGATCCAGGTACCACCAGTAGGTGTCCAGGTCCAGCCCCGCCCCCTGAAGGCGTTGCTGTAGAATATCTAGCCGTTCTTCCCGTTGGGAACCGCCAATGATTTCCCCCACTTTGGGGGCTAGCACATCCATGGCCGCAACGGTTTCTCCATCGGAGTTGAGGCGCATATAGAAGGCCTTAATGCCCGTAGGGTAGTCGGTGACAATAACCGGTTTTTGAAAGAGTTCCTCCGCCAGGTAGCGCTCATGTTCTGACTGTAGATCGATGCCCCAGGCTACGGGAAACTCAAAGGGGCGATCGCCGTTTTCCAGGAGCTTCACCGCCTCCGTGTAGGTGATGCGCTCAAAGGTATTGTTGATGATATTTTCAGCGGTACTAATGACAGAGTTATCAATGCGCTGATTGAAAAACTCCATATCCTCCGGACACTGGGTCAGCACAGAATGAAACAGGTATTTCAGAAATTCCTCCGCCAGATCCATATTGCCGGCTAGATCACAGAAGGCCATTTCCGGCTCCACCATCCAAAACTCCGCCAGGTGACGGGAGGTATTGGAGTTTTCCGCCCGAAAGGTAGGCCCAAAGGTATAGACATCCCGAAAGGTCATGGCCATAATTTCGGCCTCTAATTGACCGCTAACCGTGAGGTAGGCGGGCTTGCCGAAGAAGTCCTGGCCATAGTCAACGGCTCCATCGGTGGTGCGGGGTACACGGTTGAGATCCAGACTGGTGACCGCAAACATCTCCCCAGCCCCCTCACAGTCACTGGCGGTAATAATGGGGGTGTGAATCCATAAAAATCCCCGTTCTTGAAAGAACTGGTGAATGGCCTGGGCACAGGCGTTACGCACCCGAAAAACCGCTCCCAGGGTGTTGGTACGCGATCGCAGGTGACCTAAACCCCTCAGATACTCAAAGGAATGACGTTTTTTTTGGAGGGGATAGGTGTCCGCTGGGGCCGTACCGACTACGGTTACCTGGTCTGCCTGTAACTCCACCCGTTGCCCCTGGCCAGGGGACTGAACCAGTGCTCCTTCTATTTCTACCGCCGAACCCGTAGTTAAATCCTTGAGGAGGGCGATGTAACCTTCTAAATCAGATCCAATCACAACCTGCAATCCCGCCATGGAAGAGCCATCGTTAACTTCCACAAAGGTAAACCCCTTAGCCTGCCGGCGGGTCCGGACCCAGCCCTGAATCCTGATGCGCTGTCCAGGCTCTCCAGTTTGTAAGATGTCTCGAATCCGGGTCATAGCAGTGATGATATTGGAATAAACAGGAATCTATCACTATATTGTGACCCCAGCATAAACCAGGCGATTCCTCGCCTAAATTCCTTGAAAACCGAGAGCCAAATAAAAAAAATCGGCTTCCAAGGAAGCCGAAACAGGTCATAAAACATACCTGAAATGTTGTTCTCTCAATTCGGAAGAAACCGCTACTAAATTCTTTGAGCCTAAGAGCGACTTTCCGATTTGGAGGGCTCTCATCTCCTCCGTTGTCTATTGTAACAAGAAGTACAAATCTTTCTAAATACAATCTCTGGTATTTATGGAGCTATTTCATAAGCTATATTAATGAACAAGTATACTAACAGCTTTGTGGATCCCAGAATTTAATCAGATTGAGGGCCGACCCGCCCCTCAATCTGATTAATCCAGTCTTTTAAGCCATAGGCATTGACTCGATAGCTGAGGGGATGGGCGATCAAACGGGCGGTACTACGAAAAAGCACTTCCAGTTCCATCAGGTGATTTTCCTGAAGGGTTTTGCCCGTTGACACCAGATCGACGATCGCCTCCGACATGCCGGTAATCGGGCCCAGCTCCACCGAACCGTAAAGAGGCACAATATCCACAGGTAAATCAAGGTCTTCAAAGAACCGCCGGGCACAGTTAATAAACTTAGAGGCGACCCGACTATGGGCGGGTAAATCCAGGGCTGATCGGTAGGGACTGGTGGTTTTTACCGCTACCGATAGGCGACAGCCACCAAACCCCAGGTCAATCAGATGGGCCACTCCTGGTTGCTTTTCCCGCAGCACGTCGTAACCCACAATACCGATTTGAGCCTGGCCGTATTCTACGTAGACCGGTACATCTTGGGCGCGTACCAGCAGAGCCTGAGCCTGGCCGGTGGGGTCAGAAATCTGTAGTTGACGGTTAGCCTTATCTAAAAACAAGCTGAAATCAAGACCCACCGATTGCCAGAGGCGAATACTATCCTCCAGCAGGGCTCCCTTGGGTAGGGCAATGGTAAGCATAGGGATGGAAATTAGGATGGCCTTCGCCATCTTACCCTGGAGGCAGGACGGTTGGGGCAGGACCAACGGCAAGGGCAGCCGCCTCCGCCACCAAGGCTATATGACTCCAGTGGGTGCCTCCCTGGCAGTAGACGGTGTAGGGCTCCCGTAGAGGCCCATCGGCCGATAGCTCTGATGTGCTGCCTTCAATAAAGGTGCCGCCCGCCATTACCAGAGGGCAATCATAACCAGGGGTGACCGCCGGCTCCGGATCAACATAGGCATCAATGGGCGAGTGGCGTTGTACGGCCCGACAGAAGGCCACCAGTTTTTCGGCTGACCCCAGTTGAATGGCTTGAATCACATCTCGCTGGGTGACTTCGGGACCTGGGTTGACGGAGTAGCCCAGGTCAGCAAAGGTGGCGGCAAGCAGATAGTTACCCTTCATTGCTTCCCCCACCATCTGGGGCGCAAGAAATAGCCCCTGGTAGAGAAGCCGATTTTGGTTAAGGCTCGATCCACCGCTAGAACCAATACCAGGAGCGGTAAGACGACAGGCAGCCGCTTCCACCAAATCGGCTCGACCAGCTACGTACCCGCCAGTAGGGGCCAGGGTGCCACCGGGATTTTTAATCAGGGATCCTGCCATCAGATCAACTCCAACCGCAGTGGGTTCCCGATTCTCTAGAAATTCGCCATAGCAATTGTCGACAAAACATATCAGATGGGGGTTCTGTTGCTTAACAATTGTCACAATTCTTTCAATTTCGGCTATGGTAAGGGTAGATCGCCAACTATAGCCGCAGGAACGCTGAATATGCACCAGGCGAGTGTTAGGTTTTATGGCTGTGGCTAAGGCTTCCCAGTCGATGGTGGCCGTGGTGGTTAAGGGTAACTCTCGATAGGAAATACCAAACTCTGCTAGAGATCCCTGACCTGACGATCGCAAGCCAATTACCTCCTCCAGGGTATCGTAGGGAGCCCCCGCCACTGCCAAACATTCATCCCCCGGTCTTAGAACGCCGTAGAGGGCACAGGCAATAGCATGGGTCCCCGAAACCAACTGCGATCGCACCAGGGCAGCCTCCGCTCCCATAATTTCAGCAAAAACCCGATCTAGCGTATCTCGCCCCAGGTCATCATGACCGTAGCCCGATACACTGGTGAAGTGATGACTACCGACCCGGTGCTGGCGAAAAGCCTTTAACACTCGCTCAAGATTATGCTTGACCTGGGTGTCAATTGCGTAAAAAATTTGTAACAGAGAGGATTCTAAGGGCATTATCCTGGTGAATGACCAAGTAAACTACATTCCCCTTTAAGTAGGAGGGAGCCTATTGTCCCTCGAATTGTTTTTGATTGTCTAATTACTTTTTAAGTGTCCAAAAATTCTGAGACTTTTTCATGACTGCTATAACCTCCGCTCGTCTTCCCCGCGACTGGGTCACTCTATTATTCATGGCTGCGGTTCATGGTATCGCCTTGTTAGCTTTCCTACCCGGCAATTTTTCCTGGACCGCCGTTGGGGTTGCCCTACTGTTGCACTGGGTGACCGGCTGCCTGGGGATTACCCTGGGGTGGCATCGCCTGATTTCCCACCGCAGCTTTCAGGTACCTAAATGGCTGGAATATTTCTTCCTATTTTGTGGTGCCCTGGCTTGCCAGCACGGTCCCATTATGTGGGTAGGGCTCCATCGCCATCACCATGCCCACTCAGATCAGAGCAACGACCACCATGACTCCAATAAGGGATTTTGGTGGAGCCACATGGGGTGGATGCTGCGCGAGGTTCCTGCCAAACAAGAAATTAGTCGATTTACCCGCGACATTGCCACTGATCCAGTTTATCTTTTTTTTGAAAAATATTTTCTAGCGCTGCAAATTTTATTGGGTGTTTTACTCTACGCCCTGGGCGGATGGTCCTTTGTGCTCTGGGGAATTTTTGTTCGCATGGTGGCGGTATACCATTGCACCTGGTTGGTTAACAGCGCTACCCATAAGTTTGGTTACCGCAACTATCAAACCGATGATAAATCCGTGAACTGCTGGTGGGTGGCCCTGCTCACCTATGGCGAAGGCTGGCACAATAACCACCACGCCTTTCAGTACTCGGCTCGCCATGGCCTGAAGTGGTGGGAAATTGACCTCACCTGGATGACCATTCGCCTTCTACAGCGTCTGGGATTGGCTCAAAAGGTTAAATTAGCAAACTCTTCGGCGGAGTAGAAAAACCTTCGATTCCCATGGTTGAAGCCAGGGCAGTCACGATACTGTCCTGGCTTCAGTTCGGAAACCCGTACCAAACTGTTAGTTGCTATACCCTTCGCCCTGGCGTAGATTGGCACTCGGAGCGTGAGAGTGCTAATGTGCCTTTGCTGCTTCTGGGCTGGAGTCTAACTAGATTTGGTCTATCGCCAGTCCTGGCTACTGAGACAATTGCAATACCATTCGGAGAATTTTTATGGCAGCTATCACCCTGGCCGCAGCCAGCCTTAAGCCCCTGGCCGATCGGGTCTTAATTAAAGTCAGCGCCTCTGAAGAAACCACCGCTGGCGGTATTCTTTTACCCGATACCGCCAAAGAAAAGCCCCAGGTGGGAGAAATTACCGCCGTTGGTCCTGGCAAGGTTGATGACAAGGGTAACCGTCAGTCTGTAGAAGTTAAAGTTGGCGATAAGGTGCTTTATTCCAAGTACGCAGGTACCGAGGTGAAGGTGGCTGGCGAAGAATTTGTGCTGCTTTCTGAGAAGGATATTCTGGCGATCTTGGGTTAGGAGCGCCCCCTACCCTTACCCCTTAGTTTCTGTTCGTTGATGGGGAATTTAGAATTTAGCCTTTTTCACCTGCCCAACGCCGCTCTAAATTCCTAATCTTGCCTCACCCTATTGTTTTGGAGAACAACATTCCATGGCTAAGCGCATTATTTACGATGAAAATGCTCGCCGTGCCTTAGAAAAGGGCATGGACATTCTAGCGGAAGCAGTGGCCGTTACCCTGGGACCCAAGGGTCGTAACGTGGTGCTTGAAAAGAAGTTTGGAGCACCCCAGATTGTTAACGATGGAGTCACCATCGCTAAGGAAATTGAATTAGAAGATAACGTCGAAAACACAGGGGTTGCCTTAATTCGTCAAGCTGCTTCCAAAACCAATGATGCCGCTGGCGATGGCACCACCACGGCTACGGTGCTGGCCCACGCCATCGTTAAGGAAGGGCTACGCAATGTGGCCGCTGGAGCCAACGCTATTTCCCTTAAGCGTGGCATCGATAAAGCTACGGCTTTTCTGGTAGATAAAATTGCTGAGCACGCTCGACCCGTCGGTGATTCTAAATCTATTGCCCAGGTGGGTTCGATCTCCGCTGGTAACGACGACGAAGTCGGTGCCATGATTGCCGAAGCAATGGACAAGGTGGGTCGAGAAGGGGTGATTTCCCTGGAAGAAGGAAAATCCATGACCACCGAACTGGAAGTGACCGAGGGCATGCGCTTTGACAAGGGCTATATTTCGCCCTATTTTGTCACTGATACCGAGCGCATGGAAGCGGTACTGGATGAGCCCTACATTTTGCTAACCGACAAAAAAATTGCCCTGGTGCAGGATCTGGTGCCAGTGCTAGAGCAGGTAGCTCGTTCTGGTCGTCCCCTGGTGATTATCGCCGAGGATATCGAAAAGGAAGCCCTGGCCACTCTGGTGGTGAATCGCCTGCGGGGTGTTTAAATGTGGCGGCTGTTAAGGCCCCCGGTTTTGGCGATCGCCGCAAGGCAATGCTAGAGGACATCGCTGTCCTCACTGGTGGTCAGGTGATTAGCGAAGATACTGGCTTGAAACTGGACAATACCAAGCTGGATATGCTGGGCCAAGCTCGCCGTCTTACCATTACTAAGGACACCACCACCATCGTTGCCGAAGGCAACGAGAAGGACGTCAAAGCCCGCTGCGAGCAAATTCGACGTCAGATCGATGAAACCGAGTCCAGCTACGACAAGGAAAAACTGCAAGAACGCCTGGCTAAACTTTCTGGCGGGGTAGCGGTGATTAAAGTGGGAGCGGCTACCGAGACCGAAATGAAGGATCGTAAGCTGCGCCTGGAAGACGCCATTAATGCTACCAAAGCCGCTGTTGAAGAGGGTATTGTGCCGGGCGGCGGTACTACCCTGGCCCACCTGGTACCCGACTTGCTCAGCTGGGTTGATGGCAATCTGGTTGCCGAAGAACACACCGGTGCCACCATTGTGGCTCGGGCTCTGGCGGCTCCCCTAATGCGGATCGCAGAGAATGCTGGACAAAATGGTGCGGTGATTGCTGAGCGAGTCAAGGAAAAACCCTTCAATGTTGGCTACAATGCCGCCAATGGGGAATTTGTTGACATGTTTGAGGCCGGTATCGTGGATCCTGCTAAGGTTACCCGTTCCGCCTTGCAAAACGCCGCCTCCATTGCCGGCATGGTTCTGACTACTGAATGTATTGTGGTGGATAAACCAGAACCCAAGGAAGGAGCTGCCCCGGCTCCTGGTATGGGTGGCGGGGATTTTGATTACTAAACCCCAGGGCTAGGTAAATAATCCCCTTGGGCTGCCCCGGCTACGGGGTAGCCCGTTCTGGTTTCAGGGCAATACACCCCGGCTAACCTGTGAACCAGACAAATCTAATGGTTTCCCGGGCTGGCCTGGGGTAACCTATATATTCTGTAGGAATCCTGTAAGAGTTAGCTGTTGGCAGAGGTAAACCCATGAGCGAATGGCTGGACCATAGTGTACTGGTGGACGTTGAGGTGCCGGTGGAAACCTCATGGCAGTTATGGTCGGACTTAGAACAAATGCCCCGGTGGATGAAATGGATTGATTCCGTGCATGTGCTGCCTGAGGATCCAGACCTTTCTGAGTGGAAACTGGCTTCCCGGGGGCTGGAGTTTACCTGGCGATCGCGCATTACCAACCTGGTTACGAATCAGATTATTCAGTGGGAGGCCGTTGATGGTCTTCCCAATCGGGGTGCGATTCGGTTTTACGACCACAAAAATGGTAGCTCTACGGTAAAACTGACCATTTCCTACTCGGTTCCCGCCGTCATTCGCTGGATGGATGGTCTATTTCTTGGTCGTCTGGTGGAGTCCACCCTTCAAGAAGATCTAAATCGCTTTCGGGACTACGCCCTGACCCATCAGTCTCCTTCTTCCTAGCCGGTTATGGGGCTGAGTATAGAGCAAATTCAGCAGCGCCTGGCCCGCTTTGAATTCCAGGCTTTATTCCATGAAGATATGGACTGGCCCCGGTCCCACAGTTCCCTGCCAGCCGCTGGACCAACGGTGCAGGTAATCAAAGCCTGGCCCGTCGGAACGGTCGCCTGGCAGACCTTAATGGTTGATTTACCCGCCGCCGATCTAACCATCGCTTGCAGCCAGGACGGTCAGCGCGCCTTCTGGCGCTGGCCTGCCACCCAGGCAACCCCAACCCCCTGGCGTTGGCGGGTCAGCATCAAAGGTTTGACAGACCCAATCTGGGCTCGACGGTTGAGCCGGTTGGCCTTGACCAACTGGGAGCAGATCGGCAAGTTGGCGCCCTACCTTAACACTTCTGAGCACCCACCTACTCCAGCCCAAATCCAGGGTTTTCATAGCAGTTGGCAGGCGCTTACCCTGGCCCTCGCCCCCCTTCCCCAGAACACCCAACGACGTCACTATGCTTTGGTGCTGCTGACCCGTCTGATTGCCCTGGCGGTTCTGCAACAGCGGGGCTTTCTGGCAGAAGATGAGTGGTACTTACATAATCACTTTGGACAAAGCCAGCAACAGGGGCGCGATCGCTTTTTCTTAGACCGGTTCCAACCCCTCTGTCAGCAGGGATTAGCCCTACCCCTCCAGGAGCGATCCGCCCCTTTCCAACAACTGATGGGCTCCTTACCCTTCATTCCCCATGGTCCCTTTCACCCCATGCCCCTGGATCAAGCTTGGGGCCAGCAATCGATTGTCGATAGTGCCTTTGAACCAGCTCTAGACTGGTTGGCAGAGGGGTTGATAAATGCCCATCCCAGTCTGGGGGCAAGCCTACCTATGCTGTTGGAACAGGTGGTAAATAGCCATACCGGTGCCCCGATGGTGACTCCGGAACCAATCTGGCGGTGCCTGTGCGATCGCACCATCCACGCTACCCTGCTAGATTGGGCTCACAAACTAACTGGCCAGCCCTATGGCAGTGTAGATCAGTTGCTGATGGAGATTGCCCCCCACCAGGCCAGTCTCTTACTGGAGGAACTGGGTCACCTACGTCTTTTAGACCCAGCCTGTGGGTCAGGCCGGTACCTGTGGAATAGCCTGGAGGAAATGGTTTATCTGGCCCAAACCCTGACCGCCATTGCCAGTCTCAAGACTGGGGTCGCCATCCCCCCTTGGGCCCAAGCCCCCGGTAACGGTCTGGGATCTACCGTCATCTGGCCAGTCACGCCATCTACGGCCTGGATAACTGGGCACCGGCTTTAGAAATGGCACGTCTCCAGGGTTTTTTACTAGGTTTGGACTACAGTAGGGACTCTACCGATTTGGCCAGTTTGCCTGACCTGAGTCTAACGGTCCTTGAGGGTAATGCTTTGATTGGGCTGGTACAGGTAAATTCTCAACGCTTTGATCAGGTTGGTTCTCGCCGTGGCGGCAGCTCTTTCCCAGCGGTGGCTGCCCAAGGTAACTTGATTCAACCCCTCCTGGCCCAAACTTACCAGACTATTCTGGCACAACGTCAGGTGCGTTTAGAGCACTATCGCAGTCAAACCCAGCTGCTGGCGGAGACCGGTAGGGTACCGGACTATGCCCAGGCGGCTTTCCGGCGGGATGGTCTGGAAGAAGTCAACCAAGCAGCCCAGATACGGCTAACCCAGGTACTCTGGCAAGAAGCCAGTCAACAACTGGGAATTCGTCTCTACTACCAGAATCAGGCAGAAGGCCGCCGCCGGATTGCCCTGGATTTAGCCCCAGTAGCGGCGGTGAATCCTTTCCATTGGGGCTTCTATTTTCATGCTCTGCTGAGGGACCAGGGTGGATTTGATATAATCCTCAGTCACTTTCCCAGCGGTATGGTACAACCGACCCATCGGGGTTTTCTCGATTACCATCAGGACCTGGTGAAGGATCCACCTCAGTCCACCTCCAGTTTGATTGACAACGCTAAACAGGCCCTGGCTCTGGATCCCGAACTAACCCGGAGATGGCAAAACTATAAAAGTCAGTTTTCCTGGCAAACCCAGTATTTTCGGCGATCGGACTACTATCCCTGGGCTACCCAGGGGGGAACAGGTCGGCTTTATTGGTCTCGGCTGTTTCTGGAACGCAGTCTGGCTTTGCTGCGACCGGGAGGCCACTGTGGTCTGGTCACCGATCCTTTTGGAACCAGGCCAACGCCACTGGGCTGACTCAGGGGTTAAGCAAAACCACTAACCTGGGGGGTGGTAGATCTATCCAACCATCAGGGGATCTGGCCAGAGCTACCCCTCCGGACCCAGTTATGTTTACTCTGGCTACAGCACCAGGGCCAGACCGACCATGGCGTTTATCATGCCTACAACCAGAGGACTAACGCCCCCGGTCAGGACTCACTGGCGGCGCTGTTGCAAAGCCTGATCAATCTGGATCCTGAGATCTGAGGGATCGCCGGAGTTATCCAGCACCACATTGGCCCGAGCCACCTTAGTCGCCAGGGGCATCTGGCTATCGATCCGGGCCTGGGCTTGGGCTACCGTCAGGTGGTTACGGCCAATCAGGCGTTGGCATTGCTGCTGGGGGGTGCAGGTAACCACCCAAATTTCCGTCACCTGATCGGTAAACCCGGCCTCAAATAATAGGGGAATCACCTGTACCACCGTATCTGCCTGGCCTAAGGTAGCCATGGCGGCGCTCAGATAGCGACGCACCTGGGGGTGAATTTGATCTTCTAACCAGGCCCTTTCAAAAGCGTTATTGAAAATAATTTCCCCTAACTTAGAACGATTCAGATGGCCATCCGCCAGTTGTATGGTTTTGCCATAGCGATCTAGAATTGCCCCCAGCACCGGCGAACCAGGCTCTACTGCCTGACGGGCATAGAGGTCGGTGTCCAGGATCGGCAGACCATGGCGCTGGGAAAGGTAGTCAGCCACCGTAGACTTGCCGGTGGCAATGCCGCCGGTTAAACCAATGATGCGCTGGCCCATGCCACAATGGTGCCGGTGAGGGCATCGAGGGTATACTCAGCGGGTTCAAGGTCAACCCGCCCCAGCCTTTGGCGGCAGGTGGCAGCGGTTTGGGGCCCAATCGCCGCGATCGCTACTCCCTTGAGAAGGTCTAACCAATCTGGTCCGATTGCCTGGGCCAGGAGTTGGGTTGTATAGGTAACCGTCTTAGAACTGGCAAAGGTAATCACATCTACCCGATGATTCTCCAGGGCGGCCAGGGCGATCGCATCGGCCTGGGCAGGGCACCTGGATTCGTAGGCGGCCACCTCTGTGACCGTGGCTCCCTGGGCAGAAAAACTCTGGACTAGCAGATCCCGGCCTCCACTCTCTACCCGGGGGAACAGGATCCGTTGACCAGTCAGTGGTTGAGGAAACCCCTCTACCAGAGCATCGGCGATAAAATCAGGGGGAATGAAGTCTGCCTGAAGGCCTCGCTGTTGTAGAACAGCAGCGGTTTTACGACCCACTACGGCAATTTTTAGACTGGCCAGAGCCCGTAGGTCCTTACCCTGACTCAGCAGCCGATCTAAAAAACTGGTAACTCCATTGGCAGAGGTGAGAATCAGCCAGTTAAACTGTTCAAGGCTGGCGATCGCCCGATCCAAAGCCTGCCAATCTGAGGGAGGGCCAATTTCCAAGGCTGGCAGGTCCAGGACTCTGGCTCCCTGGGCTTGCAGAAGGTGGGCAAAGGGACTGGTCTGATCCTGAGCACGGGTAATTAGAATCGTTTTACCCACCAGGGGAAGGAGAGGAGCGATCGGAAAGGGAGCCTCTGCCACCAGGTAATGACGTAGTTTGACCACCTCTCCAAACACCATCACACAGGGGGCCAGATCTTCACCCTTGACCACCCGACCAATACTCAGCAAGGTCCCTTCCCAGATCTGTTGGTGCGCTTGAGCCGCCCAACGAATAATGGCGACCGGCAAATCTCCTCTACAGCCGTGGGCATGGAGCCGCCGACCAATTTCATCCAGATGCTGAGATCCCATCAGCACCACCAGGGTTGGTAATCGAGCCAATCCCTCCCAATCTAAAAGATCGAGATCATGGCCGCTAACTACAGCAAAACCGTGGCTCCACACGGGATCGGTGAGGGGAATACCCGCTACCAGAGGAGCCGCCAGGGCGGTAGAAATTCCTGGCACCACCTCAAAGTAGCAGTGAGCTTCCTGTAGGGCCTGTAACTCCAATCCGATGCGACCAAAGATAAAAGGGTCGCCACTTTTCAACCGGACCACCTGCCGCCCCAGCTGACAGAGACGAACCAGCAGTTGATTAATCTCTCCCTGAGAAAGACTGGGCTGACCGCCCCGCTTGCCCATGGCAAAGGTTTCACAGCTAGGGGATAGGAGGTTCAGCAAACTGGAATCCACCAGGGCATCATAGACCACTACCTCGGCCTGTTGCAGCAACTCTCGACCCCGGCAGGTGAGGGTATCAATCCCTCCGGGACCCGCCCCTACAATGTAAACCGTACCGGATTTATACATGGCTATTGGGACTGGGGTTTTCGTCCTGAGACCCCTGAGGGGCTGAAAACTTAACCATGGGTTACTCCCTGACGGGGAGCAGCCTGGCCTGCCCCTGAACAATTAAGACCGCACAAGGGGCCCGGTGCATTACAAAACTGCTAACACTGCCCAACAGCAGTTCTCCTGCTCCCCGTAAACCACGCCGTCCTAATACCACTAAGTCCGCCTTCCAGGTTTCGGCCAGGGTACAGATTTCCCGCCCCGGTTCACCGATCAGCTGGCTGGTAGTCACCTGCAAACCATTTCCCTTAGCCTCTGCTGCATAGCTATCCAGACTGGCCTGGCTGATTTGCTGTAACTCCCGCCACTGACTAACATAGGCCGCAAAGGCTTCGGCACTAACTGTATTAAAGACCCCATCCAGGGTCTGGTAGAGGGGATCAGGATAACCGCCCTTGAGGGGATAGAGAACTTGTAGAAGGTGTAACTGACCCTGGCCAGCTTGGGCGATAGCTGTGGCTGCCGCCAACACCTGACCAGCCATCACGGGCTCCTGATCAACCGCCACTAAGACTCTTTCAAACATGGAACATCTACCCTAACCCCCAGATAGTTAGAATAAAACAATCAGGGGTAACTTCTAAAATCCAGTATGGCAAGTTTGCAGACCCAGAGTAAGGGCTTTGCAACCTGTCTTAACCCTTTTCCATGCACCAGGAGTCAGGTAACGGAGCCTGGTGCGTGGCGATTTGCGTCGGCCTCCCTTGAACCTTGATAGAATCCCCAGGACCATAGGTAAGCTCCATACCATAAGTGACATATAAAGCACTTTAAAAAAATCAGTATTTTCCCCAGGTTACATAGAAGTTTGACTTTGTCATCATAGATTTTAGATATACGTCAAATAGCTGTATTTCTAATGATTAGCTCCAAGGATGGTACTGGTTTTCAGCAGGAAAATAATCGGTTTTTAAATGATTGTTTAAACGTTCAATCTTTATTTGCCACGGCTTCCCTTTCCCCTGAGCGCCTCTTGCAGGGACAGCAGCAAGTTCTCGAAATGATAGCCACTGGACAGCCTCTAAAAAAGAGTCTGCGTCGTATTGCTGAGTTTGCTGAAGCCTGTGTTCCAGACATGTTTGCCTCGATTCTTTACTACGATCCCTATCGTCAGTGTCTGGTCCGGGGAGGCTACGGTCGTCTACCTGAAACTTTTCAGGGTATTGTAGATGGTCTGGTACCCGGGCCTAAGCATGGCAGCTGTGGCACCTGCGCTTTCCGCAAGCAACGGGTGATTACGGAAAATGTATTTACCGATCCCCTCTGGGAAGATTTTCACCCGTTGTGCCGTAGCTTCAATATACACTCCGCCTGGTCTACCCCGCTGATCTCCCCGACCGATGGTAATTTGCTGGGGGTATTTGGCATGTACTACAGTACCCAGCGAGTGCCCACCAGCGTAGATCTGGAACTGGTGGATCACCTCACCCATCTGGCTACCCTGGCGGCAGAACGCCATCGCCGCGATGAAGAACGACGACGACAAGCTCTGGAAGATACCCTGACCCAATTGGGAAATCGACGTAAGCTGGAGGAATAGGCCAGGGAGGGATTAACCTGGCATCAAGACCATCACAGTCCACTGGTGCTGGTTTTCCTGGACCTGGATTACTTTAAAAGCTTTAACGATAGCTTTGGCCATAGCCTGGGGGATCGATTGCTGCATCAGGTGAGTCGTCGCCTGGAGGCAGGGTTGACCCCCTTTGAACTATTGGTGCGTTTTGGCGGTGACGAATTCGTAGCCCTGATTGCCGCTCCCCTGGAGGAGGTACAACAACGGCTCCAGAGCTTTTCAGAAGACTTTGCAACACAACTGTTCGAAATTGAGCAGGCTAAAGCTCGCCTGACCTTTTCAACCGGGTTGGTGAACTGCGCCATGGTGAACTGGGATCTGGAGGAAGCCATCATTCAGGCTGATCGGGCTAGTCGCCTGGCTAAAAGTCTGGGACGGAACCGTACTGTAGTGGTGGATGACAGCCACTTACATCAGGTTTATACCCATGCCCAGCTATGCCGACAGATGAAAGATGTGGTGGTTCAAGACTTGATTAGTCCCCATGGCCAACCCATTCTTGACCTGGAAACTGGCAGGCCGGTGGCAGTGGAAATGCTGTTTCGCCCCAGGGCTGGAGTTTTGACCGGTGTCAGCCCCCAAACCTGCATTACCATTGCAGAAGAGACTGGTTTAATTGATGCCATTGGTCAACGGATGTTAAGGGCGGCTTGTAGGCTGCTGCAACAACCCCCGGTAGCAACCAGTGAGATAGTGATCAATGTAAACCTTTCGGTGCAGCAGTTGATGGGGCCCAATTTCTTTGCCACTGTGATGGAGTTGCTGGCAGAGTACCAAACCGCCCCCTCTCGCATCTGTCTGGAAATTACCGAAAGTCAGTGGCTCGATCCCTCCGGTCCTTGTAAAGAGGTGGTCAACCGCCTTTTAGCTGAAGGTTTTCGTCTGGCCCTGGATGACTTTGGTACCGGCTATGCTTCTCTGGCGCTATTGCGATCGCTACCCTTCCATAGCATTAAAATAGACCGCACCTTTGTGAATAACCTGGGCCAAAGCCGGGATGCTAGAGCCTACTGCAAGGCCATGATTGATATGGCCAGAACCTGCCAGTTAGCGGTAACGGCAGAAGGAGTAGAAACCGAGGAGCAGCGGCAAATCCTCATGGATTTAGGCTGCCTACGAGGGCAAGGCTATTTGTTTGCCCGACCCCAGCCCCAGGCCGATTTGCCCGCCCTGCTGGAGAACATGGCCAGGCAAGCCCAGGCAAAGCCCCCATTGGCTCAGTGGCAGTCTAAAACGATAGAAAAACTGGTGGAACTGGCAAAAAGCATGAAGCTATAGACTTAAGATTCATCTTTTAGTAAAGACCTCTCAAAGGTTAGTCTGAGTAGTATTCTCTAACCTCCATTGGGGAAATAATACTATCGGTATAGCCCTGGTCCCCTGTATAACGGGGCGCAAAAAGCTATATTTTCTTTACAAAGTGGAGTACAACTATGGCCTTGACCCGTGCCCTGGACGATCAGAGTATTCAAGCTAGTCTGGTGATCAACTGTGTGCAGCTGATTGATCATCAGGTGGCCGCTAAGGGAGGGCTGTCGGGTTTGGCCTTAAAAACAACCTATGGGGTGGTCAAGGGTATTGGTCCTACCTATCTGTCGGGGGCGATCGCACGCCTCTTACCAGAGATTATGGTAGCTCTCGATCCGCTCTGGATTGAAGGATTACAGGTCGGTAATCCGGTTGATTATCTGGTGGCCAATCCTGGTCAAACTGCTGACACCCTTTTGAGTGTCACCGATAGCAAAATTGCAGGCAGCCGCAACGCCCTGGTAAAAACTTCCTACGGTCGGTTGCGCCAGTCAGTCAAGCCAGACGTTGAGGCAGCGGTGCCAGGTTTGGCAAAGATTCTGGGTGACCATGTCGGTACCGGCAGCTAGGGGCTTAGCCTATCACCTGGTAGAACCGATCCCAGTAGGGTTCAGCAAACCGGGTTAGCCAATCTTTGACCTGGTAGGTAGCCCGACAGTCATCTTCGTTGTAGCGCAGAATAGCCTCCAGGTAGGCGCGATCGCCGGTCTGCCGCCAGGCATTGTACCAGCAGATAGACTGGGCCCCGTTCGCCCCCTCGTCTCGCCAGTCGAAGCCAACCCATCGGGCAATGTGCTTGAGGGCATAGCTCTCAATGGGCAGGGTAACCCCATCGGTAATACAGCGGTGGATGTCAAAGAAGCGATCGAGAAGACTGTCGATCAAAGCCGTGGGGGTGTTATAAAGCTTGCCTAGTCTGGCAACGGTCTGAGCCTCATAGGGACAAAAATGGTAAATTGGCGCGTGGGGATAGGCCTGCACCAGGTCCAGAAAATCATGCCAGACCTGCCGTTGTTGCAGGTGATCTTCTGCCAGAAAAGCGTGGAAGCTTTCTGACCCGCTGCGTCGGTTAACCACCAGTACTCCATGGAGATAGATCAGATTTTGATCGGGGGCCGCCTCAATATCAAAAAACAGTTCGACCTCCCCGGTGGGTAAGTCCTCGGGCCATAGGGGGAACCCGTGGGGCGATCGGGGATCGGAACGGGGGATCGGCTGATTGTGGAGGAGAGATTGGGCCTGGTGAATCAGTTTTTCCGCCACCAACTCGCCAAACCCTGGCAAAGTCGCCAGATCAGCGGGTTGAGCCAGGGCCAGGGCCGATAGGGTAATTAGTTGCTGCTGCTGAAGCAACTCATAGCGGGCTGGGGTAACCCCTGGTAATAGGGAAAGGTGGTTGGTCGCCTGAGCTTCTTGGTAACAGGAGCTAAACCAATGACAGAGGTCGCAACGGCTATGGGAAATAAACACCTCTGGAGCCATTCCCCAGCTTAAATCCTGTAAACACTGGCGAATAAGCTCCTGTAACTTAATCGTGAACCGCTCCACTGGTACGGGGTAGAGATTGCCTTCCCGCAGGGCCAGGTAGCTTTGGGCAGGCCAGGCTCCCTGTAACTGAGCTAACAGGTAGGCGTGGTAGGTGACCGTCACCTGATAGTCAAGTTTGGGCTTTTTGCCTAGTTTGATACTAATCGGGGCGTAGCTCCAGGCACCCCAGCAAGACCAGCCCCGCTGCTTAATCAATAGGTCAGGCTGGCTTACCAGCAGCACCTGGTTAGAGGCAGAGGTCACCGCCAGTACGCCCTGGTAAATTACCTCCACGCCCTGGGCCATTAGATCTAAAGTAGCCCTGGCACCCCCGGCCCAGTCACCGGCGGCAAACTGGGGCTGATGGCAAGGTTCAAAGGATTTTATGACCTGCTGGCGATGGTGCACACTATCCTGACGTAGTTTCAGTAGATAGTCGGAGGGAGGGTCCTGGTCAGCGCGATCGCCGTAAAGATCTAGAAAAGCTCGCCGCCGACAGCGTTGATACTGAAACAGCAGATCATCGGTTAACCACTCAACTGGCGATGGAGCAGCGGATGGCAGATCTGTAGGCAGGGCTTCCCGGGAGAGTTCCGGGCACCTCTCTCCATGGGTAGATGGTAGTAGAGGGTGGTTAGCAGACAAAATTTTGAGTGGGTGGAATAGGAAGAAAGGAGAAGAGTCCTATGGCTGGATCAGCCTGGTGAAATTGGTCTACTGCAAAGCTTGTGCCCCTGACGGAGCCATAGGTAGCCGAGCAAAAAGCAGGGTTAGAACGGTTAAAGGCTTTTGTCGCAGTTTGTGTGCCAGCTTGCCAGTAGCCTTGAGGGAGAAGCTGAAGGTCTTGCCCACCCAGGCTTTGAACCCTTAACCGGGTTTTTAGGGTGCGGACCACAGCCATAGGGCTCAAAGACCAGGACCAATACCCTTGATCTTGACTGGAGCTGTGGAGTGAGAACCTAAGACCCATAGACAATTCAACCGGTGGTCAGTGAGAATCTAAAGCAGATTAGATAGTTTTCTTCGAAGAAAATTATACAATCAGGGTAGAAATTGCCCTGGCTCTATGGTACCGCCTATCTCAGTAAAGTGGAAAGGCCGCGTTTTTCCCCATCCTCATAAAACTTAAAAACCGTGGTTAAAAAACGCTGAAAACTCTGGGTAGGTAAGGTTAATCCAATTGAGTATAGGCCATCCCTATGTTGTGGAATCCAGCCATGGTAGAACCAACTGTCCGAAATATTCTGGATCGCGCCCTGGCCGGGGGTGACCTAACTCCCCATGAGGGGTTGGTTCTTCTGACCCAACAGCACCCAGATGCCCTCGAAGCCCTGCGTAGCACCGCCGATGAACTGCGGCGGCGGCAGGTGGGGGAGACTGTTACCTACGTAATTAATCGCAACATCAACTACACCAATATTTGCGAACAGCACTGTAACTTCTGCGCTTTTCGTCGGGATGCCGATACCCCAGGAGCCTACTGGCTTAATTTTGCAGCGATTTTAGAAAAGGCCACTGCAGCGGTAACCTTGGGTGCTACGGAGATCTGTATG
The DNA here is from genome assembly GCA_041879365.1 of Nodosilinea sp. LVE1205-7. Taxonomy (GTDB): domain Bacteria; phylum Cyanobacteriota; class Cyanobacteriia; order Phormidesmidales; family Phormidesmidaceae; genus Nodosilinea. Next base: position 2,520,374 of record CP089923.1, read on the forward strand.
CAGGGAGGTCTTAACCCCGCTGCTCAGATCGACGGTAGTTCCCTGCGGTATTACCTGACATTGGTGAAGACCATTAAAGACGAATTTCCCCACCTCCATATCCACGCCTTTTCTCCCCAGGAGGTAGAGTTTATTGCCCGTCAGGACGGCCTCAGCTATCGTCAGGTTTTGCTGGCTTTACGGGATGGGGGAGTAGATTCCCTGCCTGGTACGGCAGCCGAGGTCCTGGATGATCGGGTGCGGCGGGTTCTCTGCCCCGAGAAAATTGACAGTGCTACCTGGCTGGAAATTGTGGGCCTGGCCCACGCCCTGGGTTTACCCACTACCAGCACCCTGCTGTCAGGCCATATCGAAACCCCGGCGCAGCAAATTCATCACCTGGATCAACTACGTCGATTACAGCAATCCTCTAGACAGGCCGGTTACCCGGCTGATATTACGGAGTTTATTCTTCTCCCTTTTGTGGGACAGGCGGCACCTCTTTCTCTACGGCGGCGAGTTGGGCGAGATCAACCAGTCTTGCCCGATGCCCTGCGACTCACTGCCGTTGCTCGCATTTATCTCGGTAATTGGATTGTCAACCACCAGCCCAGCTGGGTAAAGTTGGGCTTGGCGGGAGCTACGGAAGCGCTACGGTGGGGCTGCAATGATTTGGGTGGCACCTTGATGGAGGAGCATATTACTACCATGGCAGGGGCCCAGGGGGGAACCTCTATGGAGGTAGCCGATCTGGAGGCAGCGATCGCCTCGGTGTCACGTCCAGCCCGCCAGCGCCACACCCTCTACTCCCTGGTGGAGGCAACGGAAACAGACGCTGCCCCAGCCCGACAATCCCGTAACCACAGCCTAATCGCCTGAGCGATCACCCCATCGCTACTTTCTTGAGGGGGAGAGGAGGGTAGATGGTTACTAGGGTAGGGACCCAGACTGGAATAGAGTAGGGCTAAATGCCACCCCTCTGGGCCATTAACCAAAAATAGCCAGTGGTAGTGCTGTAAAGCTACGACCCGGTTCCTCAAGTACTGACGTTCAAGGGTGGTAAAAAAAACCTGATGGATGCTTGGGTCTGACTCTAACCCACGACTGAGGGACAGTGAGTCCAGATCAAGGGGTTGAAAGTCAGGATGACTGGCGATTACCACCGTACCGATGGTACCTGTTTCCCTAACCAGAGCGCCCAAACTGCGACTGGCGACCCGGTTAGCATAGGCGGGTAGGTCCCGCAACAGGGCAGTGGTCAAGGCTTGAAGATCGCCAGGGCAGCTCTGGGAGGAACCTGGCGACTCAGATCCTTGGTCAGCGATAACAAGGGGAGTAGGGGGGGGCATAACTGGGCCTGGACTACCCCTTGCCGGCACCAGCCAACCCAGGCTGAGAACAAGGCCGATCAGTAACCGGGTCATAGTTTTGGGGCCTCAATCTGATAGTCCAGCACATTCGTCGCAGATGCGGTTAAAGGCATCGACGGGATCGGCACTAGCCAGGATCGGACGACCTATCACCAGGTAAGTAGCTCCCGCCCGTAGGGCTTCTAAGGGGGTCAGGGTGCGGCGCTGATCCTGGACGGAAGCCCAGGTTGGGCGTACCCCCGGACAGACCAGCACAAATTCAGGGGGCATTGCCTGACGTAGCATCGCCACCTCCTGGGGAGAACAGACCACCCCCCCAGCCCGGCGGCCTGGGCCAGATGGGTCAGGTGCAGGGTGTACTCCCCTACGGACAGAGGTACCTGAAGCTGACTGGCCAGGTCAGCCGCCGCCATGCTGGTAAGTAGGGTCACCCCCAGCAGCACCGGTAGGGGTAGGTGGGCGTAGTTAGCTTCCGCCTGGGCCGCTCGATGGGCGGCCTCCAGGGCCACTGTTCCAGCGGCGGAGTGCAGGGTAATCAAATCCACACCGTAGCTGGTGGCTGCGGCACAGGCCCCCGCCATGGTGTTGGGAATATCGTGTAGTTTCAGGTCAAGAAAAACTCGCTTTTGGCGGGCCTTTAATTCCTGGATAACCAGCGGCCCTGACCGGACGAACAGCTCCAGTCCCACCTTCCAAAAACTCACCTGGGGTAACTGATCCACCAGGGCAAGGGCAGCGGCGGGGGAGGCTACATCCAGGGGCACAATCAGGCGATGGTCTATGGACATGGCAGCTTTCAGCTAGGGCGCACTAGCATCAAGGTCTGTCCAAATTCAATGGGTTCACCATTATTAACCAGAATTTCCACCACTTCGCCAGCTACTTCCGCCTCCAACTCATTCATCAGCTTCATAGCCTCGATAATGCAAACCGTTTGACCAGAGCGGATGCGATCGCCGGTTTCTACAAAGGGAGGCTCGTCAGGGGCAGGCGATCGGTAGAAGGTCCCCACCATGGGCGATGTAATCGGTGTTAACTCCGGTCCCTTACCGGGAGGTGCCACCGGAGAACTGGCTGGAGTCAGGGGAATCACCTCCAGGGGAGGGGAGGGGAGGGATGGTACCGATGGGTCAGTTGCTATCTCTACCACTGGGGGTAAGGCAGGTAACACCGATGGTGTTACCTGCTTGCGCAGAGTTAGTTCAAAGGTTGAGCTCTTTAAGGTAAGCTCCGCCAGACTACTCTGACTCAGGGCAACCACTAAATCCTTAAGCTCGTTCGCTGTTAATTCCACGGACTAACCCTCACTCCACCATCATAATTAACACCTTAAGCCTAAACCCCTGGCCCAGTAACGGACCGGGCCAACCAGCACCTGCCCAGTTCAGGTCTAAAACCATCCTCTGAAAACGCCATTCAGGTGGACTAACTACTCCCGTCCCTGGTAGGTGTCGGTGCGGGTATCCACCTTAATTTTGTCACCGATGGTAATAAACAGAGGCACCATTACCTCGGCACCGGTTTCCAGAGTAGCAGGTTTGGTTCCCCCTGTAGCCGTATCTCCCTTCAGTCCTGGATCGGTTTGAATTACCTCCAGCACAATAGAGTTGGGCAACTCCACATCTAGAATCTTCTCCACAGCTTCCTTACCCTTGTTGTCCGAAGTCGTATCCGTCCAACTGAGGACGCTGACAATCATCCCCTCCTTCAAGTACTTCACCCGATCGCCAATGTCCTCAGCACTCAGGCGAAGTTCCTCGTAGCTATCCATATCCATAAACACCAGGTCTTGACCATCCCGGTAGGTATGCTGCATATCGCGCTTTTCAATCGCCGCTTGGGCAACCGTTTCCCCGGCTCGAAAGGTTTTTTCAACGGTGTTACCGGTATCAAGGTTTTTGAGCTTAGTACGGACAAAGGCAGAGCCCTTACCGGGCTTGACATGCAAAAACTCGACTACACGCCAGACCGAACCATCGAGGACAATGGTGACGCCGGGACGGAAATCGTTGCTAGAAATCATAGCGCAGGCTTTAGTAGACGGATGGGCAGGTAAATCTTTGGCATCTCATTTTACCCCCCGGAGGGCATTTGCTTGAAGAGTTTTACCCAGAGAAACTGGCAGGTGTTTGGAAACTGGAAGTAGAGGGTAGACCAGCGATCGCCCTTGGCATTGCAAGATTCTGGTCACCTCGCCAGAATCTTTACTAAAGGTAAGAAAGCCAGTAAAGCCAACGCCTGGCTACTGACTGCCCTGCTCAAGATGGCTGTTTTAAGTCATCTGGTCCTAGGGGGGCTGGAGGCGATTACCCTTCAACTGCTCCAGGGTTTCTCCCAGGGCCGCCGTCAGACTTTGCCGGGTTTGGGCGTGGGCCCTTTGCTCAGCCTGAAGCTCCTGGCTGAGCCGGTTACAGCGAGCCTGGAGTTGGGTCACCTGCTGAGCCAGGGAAGGATCGGATGGGGTCTCCTGCAGTTGGGGCGGTTGAACCAAGCGCTTAAGTTGGACTTGTAGTTGGTCAATACGGCCTTGAAATTGCTCTGCTTCCTGCCGTCGTTGACTAGCTTCGATCTCGTAGAGGCGTTGCCAATTGGCAGCACTTTTATGGGCTTGATCCCGTTGTTGACAAGTTTCCGTTAGCTGACTTTGTAGTGTCTCTATGGCCGCAATCCACTCAGGCAAATCCTTAGACATGGCTTTAGGGGAAATAGATAACAGCAGGGCCTGGGATCTTACCAGGCTTAAAATAGCAAGGGCACAAAGATAGAGGGTAGGGGCAGAATAATCATCACCAATAGGGTTAAGGCGAAGAGACCCAGGCCATTACGGTGGTTGTCCAGTTCGCTGATGTCGTTTAGGGCTGGTTCATCGACGGCAGGAATAAAGAAAAGTAAGATCGCCCAGATCAAAAACTCCCCATGTAAAACCACTAGCAGCAGCAGCAGCAGGCGGGAAATTTGCCCCACCATAGTGGCCATCCGTTGACCATACATGGCATGGACAATATGGCCGCCATCTAGCTGTCCTACGGGCATTAGATTCAGGGCGGTTACCAGCAGTCCCAGGCAACCAGCAATAGCCACCAGATGTAGATGAATCGCCTGATTAACCCCCAGACTGTCGGTAAATACCAGTTTGGCAATCAGGCTGAGGAGGATGGAAGCCTTCGGGTTGAGGGCCTGAAAATTCAGCAGTCCGGCTCCTTTTTCAGGCATGGGTACCAGGGTAGAATGCCCCAAACCCCACCATAGTAGAGGTAGGGTAACGACCAGACCGGCCAGGGGACCGGCAATACCCACATCAAATAGAGCCCGTCGATGGGGCACGGGCGATCGCATTTGAATAAAGGCCCCAAAGGTACCGAGAAAATAGGGCACCGGAATAAAGTAGGGAAGGGTCGTGCGCATGCGGTAGTAACGGGCGGCCAGGTAATGGCCCATTTCATGGCAACCCAGAATCAAGAGCAGGCCTAAACTATAGGGTAATCCCTGCCAGAACAAAATCGGATGGGCCTGGAATTGGTCGCCCGTAATCCCACTCAGATAGGTTCCCACCCCAGTGGTCGTCAACAGGGTGGCCAACAACAGACCCAGAGCCAGGCCAGGGCGAGTCAGGGTAGATGGAGTCTGGCCTGGGGCAGTCTCACGGTGGGGATTGGGGACCAGGGTAAAGATCGGTTTGCCCTGTAGTCCCTCCTGAAAAATAACTAAAAAGCGATCGCCAAAATGCCGTCGTACGTTATCCCTCACCGTTTCGTAGGCCAGGCTGGGAGCAGCCCTTAACTGACCTCGACAGATCATAGCCTGGGGCCGATATTCAATGTTTTGTAAGTAATAAACCGACCAGGGAAAACAGTTTTTTAGAATTGACTCCTCCGTCTTATCAATGGGCCGCAGCGGCGGTTTGGAAAGCTTGTCGGATTGTTCCAAAACTAGAGAGGAGACGGGCTCTGAAACAGCGGGCAGACCAGGGGGGCGTCCCCACAGCACCAGTAACCAGTAAACCACTGGACAGAGCACAAATAGCGCCAGCAGTAGCCCCAAAGGCGGAACAGACTGACTGCCACTGCCAATAATCCAGGTGGCTACCACCAGAGCAGGTAACATCATCACCAGCCATAGTAACCAAACGGGGGTGCGGGTAATTGATCCAGCGTTACGCTGAATCATGGCAAAGGTCCACAGACCTAACAAAACCAGAAATAGCCAGAGAAACACCATCTAAAATTAACACCCACCCACGAGCACTGAAGACTGTTTGAATTTGAAAAGCATACCCCTTGCTAGTTAAACTACCATGGAAAATTATTTAAAGAAGTTACTTGATGGTGATTCCAGGACCTTAGCCTAGGACAACGGTGGCCATGCCTAATAATCTAGAGTCCTAACTGGCTCTAATCCCTTGATAATTGCCCCTTTCATTCCCTACCCTGAGCTTTAATCTATGAGTGCCCAACTCCAACCTCCAAAGCCACCTCGTCCGGTGTTTGATACAGTTTTTGCCTTTCCTCCCAATCGCGACACCCAGGGGGGAACTGCCTATTTTATTGTAGACAATTCCCCCCTACAGCCCCAGGGCAATCTGCTAATTGATGCTCCTCCCTGGAGCCAAACTACCCAGGACTTCCTGGCCGCTAGGGGAGGGGTGCGCTGGTGGTTTATTACCCATCGGGGGGGGCTGGGGCAGGCCGCCAGGATTCAAAAAGCCTTAAACTGTGAACTGGTGATCCAGGAGCAGGAAGCCTATCTGCTACCGGGTACGCCCACCACCACCTTCCACCAGGATTTTTGTTTTAACTCCCAAACCGAGGCCCTTTGGACCCCTGGCCACTCCCCTGGTTCTGCCTGTCTCTACCACCGGAATTACGGCGGTGTCTTGTTTACCGGTCGACACCTCTTACCCAATTCTCGGGGGAAATCCAGCCCCTACGCCTGGCTAAAACCTTCCACTGGCCCCGTCAACTGGCCCAGGTTAAGGCGCTCCAGCAACGCTTTAGGGAAGCGGACCTGGCCTATATCTGCCCCGCCGCCAACCTGGGGTTTCTCCGGGGGCAACTAACTCTGGACCGGGCCTTCGATCGACTTCAGCAAATTGATCTGGTTAGTAGCCAGGTCCAGGCCCTTTACCCAGAGCAAGAAATCTCTATAAAACTTTAGCAGATAAATTTTCTAGAACCGAATCAGGCGGTTCAGAACAGGCGAGTTACTCTGGAAATTAGCCCCCTTGAAGGGGGCAATAAGGAGTTAACCATGAGCCAAAATGTCTTTTCAGACCGGCGTAACATCGCCTTGGTGGGTGCTTATTCGAGTGGAAAAACTACCCTATTAGAGAGTCTCTTGGCGGTAACCGGTAGCCTAACCCGCAAGGGTCAGGTGGAGGAGGGAAATACCGTGGGAGATAGCTCCCCAGAAGCTCGTAACCGCCATATGTCCGTTGAGTTAACCGTCGCTACGGCCAGCTATGGTGGGATTAACTTTACCTTTCTTGACTGCCCTGGTTCCGTAGAACTACAACAGGAAGCCAGCCATGCTCTGCTGGGGGTAGATGGGGCGATCGTTGTTTGTGAAGCCGATGCCAACCGGGTCCTAACCCTTTCTCCCCTACTACAATTCCTCGATACCTGGAAAATTCCCCATCTCATCTGGATTAATAAATTAGACCGAAGTAACGGTACCTTTGTAGAGGTGCTGGCTGCTCTTAAGCAGATTTCATCCCGCCCGATTGTGCCCCAGCAATACCCCATCTGGCAGCAGCAGCAACTGATTGGCTTTATTGATCTAGTAACAGAGCAGGCCTTTCATTACCATCCCCAGGCTCCCGCCGATGCCGTTCCCTTTCCCTCCGATCTGCGAGCAGAAGAACAGGCAGCTCGAGCCGAAATGCTGGAAACCCTGGCCGACTACGACGATCATCTACTGGAAGAATTGCTAGAGGATATTACCCCATCCCAGGAAGAAATCCTCAAGGATCTACGACTAGAACTGGGAGCCGATTTGATTGTCCCCGTATTGTTGGGGGTCGCCCAGGCAGACTATGGCGTACGGCCCTTGCTGGATGCCCTGGTCAGGGAGGCTCCGCCGCCTGAAGTAACCGCCCATCATCGAGGCATTGCCCTCAGCGGAGAACCTCTAGCTCAGGTGTTGAAAACCTTCTACAGTCCCCAGGGTGGCAAGATGTCCCTGGTACGGGTGTGGCGAGGAGAAATCAGGGAGGGAGATAGCCTCAAGGGCGATCGCTTGGGGGGCATTTATGAGCTGTTCGGCAGTCAGTCCGTCAGTCTGAGTCGGGCCACTGCTGGCCAAATTGTCGGTATTGCTCGCCTGGACCAGGCCCAAACCGGTGACACCCTGACCCCGGCTCGGCTCACCCCCAATCCCCTACCTCGGATCGCCAAGTTGGACCCGGTCTATGCCCTTGCCCTGACCCCAGTTAACCGCAGTGACGAAGTCAAACTTAGTGGGGCGATGGCCAAACTCCTGGAGGAGGACCCTTCTTTAGCCTGGGAACAGCATGGGGATACCCATGAAGTTATTCTTTGGGGGCAGGGAGACAGCCACCTGGGTCTGGCTATGGATTGGCTGAATCGTAAATACAACCTACCGATGACCAGCCACCTACCCCAGGTAGCCTACAAAGAAACCATTGGTCAAGCCACCAACTCGGCCCATGGTCGCTATAAACACCAGAGTGGGGGGCATGGGCAGTTTGGTGATGTTTACCTGGCGATTAAACCCCTATCCCGAGGCGAAGGATTTAGTTTTAAGGACACCATCGCCGGTGGAGTGGTGCCCCGGCAGTACATCCCCAGCGTCGAGACCGGTGTGCGCGAGTATCTCAACCATGGTCCCCTGGGTTTTCCGGTGGTGGATGTGGCAGTGACCCTGATTAATGGCTCTTACCACAGTGTCGATAGCTCCGATATGGCCTTTAAACAGGCGGCCCGTCTGGCCATGCAGGAGGGGATGGCGGCCTGTCGCCCCACCCTACTAGAACCCATTATCCAGGTGCATATTTCCGTGCCCACCATCTACACAGCCAATGTCCTGAAGCTGATTAGCGGACGACGGGGGCAAATCCTGGGCTACGATGGCAAGGCCGACTGGCCAGGGTGGGACCTGGTTTCTGGCTACGTACCCCAGGCGGAAATGCAAACCATGGTTTTGGAACTGCGATCGCTCACCATGGGGGTAGGCTTTTTCCATTGGAGCTACGATCACCTGGACCCCGTACCGGAGAAACTCATGGAGAAGGTTCTGGCCGGTTTGCATAGCCAGAGCTGAAGACCTGCATTAGTCGAGCAACTGCCTCCCACTGCCGCAAAGCTAGGGAGGCAGGGTCAGGTAAGTTTACAGCCAGGGTTAAATTACCCCAGGAAAGTGATCAATCTGAGCATAGCCACTGAACACCAGTTGGCTACCCTTAGTCTCCAGGCGATTCACCCGCAGTAGTACTCCATCCAGGTTAAAGCGCTCCAAATCAACCATACGATTGAGAATCTCGGCAAAGGACCGGGTCAGGGTAGCGGAGAGACCCCTGATGTCCTCAGGAATGCCATCAGCAATGAATTGGGGATCGGCAAAAATAATCCGCCGTCTTTTCTCCACCGTAACCTTTGCCAGTAGCTGAATAGGTACATCCTGACGATTGGGCAGGTCAGTTCTGGCGCTGATGTTGACCTGCTGGTCAGGCAGGAGGGTCATATGGATGGCGCGAAAGCTAACCGGTTCTCCACCAGAAAGATTGGTGAGAGATTCATCCATCAGACCCTCCAGATGCTGGCGCACCAGTTGGGCGTCAAAGGCGCGATTAATGGCAGACTCAGTCAGAACCACCTGGGCGATCGCCTGGGTGGACTGACGCAGGCGAATTTTACCCCCAATCGCCGCCGCCACATCAATGGCAACCGCATCGGTTTCGAACATCATTTCGGCAGCTTCGAACTGGTTACGAATGAGTAAGCCTCGTCCCTCCATCCGAAAGCTGTCGATGACTCCCTGCAATAACTTACTAGCCGGGGAACAGCGCACCGTGACATCAACAAAATCACTGCGACTAAATAGATGGCGCAGGGACTGGGCGGCGACGGAATTAATCATCCGTTCACCAAAATCATTTGTCGTGTTGGATCTCACACCGGTAAAGCTGCTCAACATAGAATGCCTAATACCAACCCGATACCTTTATTGTTGTAACAAAATATAAAGCATTGTAACAACTCCAGTGTGCCAGTTTGGCCGCCAGGATTTCTGTTGTTTTGGAAATGGTTAAGACTTCTGGGCTGTTTGGTCTGGTTAAGTTCCCATGGGTTAGGCTTGACCCAAATGGTTTTGGCCATTTATTGGCCTGAATTGCTACCATTGATTTTCCTGGAAATGCCAGGCAATGGGTAGTTGAATTTACCTTGACGCTCCTGTCATTTGCCTTACCTCCGTCAGGATACTATGACCTTCGACGCTGCCGATACCAAGCCCTTTGCCCTGACTACGCCCCTCTACTACGTTAATGACCTGCCCCATATTGGCAGTGCCTACACCACCATGGCTGCCGACGCGGTAGCTCGATTTTATCGGTTGACCGGGCGTCCAGTGTTGCTAATTACGGGCACTGACGAGCATGGCCAGAAAATTCTGCGGACGGCTCAAGAGCGGGGGATTCATCCTCAAGTCCACTGCGATCAAATTGCGGCAGGGTTTGAGCGCCTCTGGACACAACTTAATATAACCTGCGATCGCTTCAGTCGCACCACCCATCCCCACCATGAGGTGATTGTGGCCGAGTTCTTTGAGCGGGTTTGGCAACGGGGAGATATTTACCTGGGGCAGCAGCAGGGATGGTACTGCGTTTCCTGCGAGGAATTTAAAGAGGAGCGCGATCTACTACCGGATCATCGCTGTCCTATCCACACTAATAAATCAGTGGAGTGGCGCGACGAGCAAAACTACTTCTTTCGCCTTTCCCAATACCAGAGTCAACTGGAGCAACTCTACGCTGAACGGCCCCAGTTTATCCAGCCTGAGGCCCGCCGCAATGAAGTACTCAGCTTTGTTAAAAGGGGTCTGCAGGATTTCTCTATATCCCGGGTCAATCTGGAATGGGGCTTTGCCGTACCGACGGACCCTGGCCATACCCTCTACGTCTGGTTCGACGCTCTGCTAGGCTACGTCACGGCCCTTCTCGATCCCGCCGAAGCCCCCAGCCTGGAGGCCGCCCTTGCTCGCTGGTGGCCCATTAATTTGCATTTGATTGGTAAGGATATTCTGCGATTCCATGCGGTCTACTGGCCCGCCATGTTAATGTCAGCAGGTTTACCTGTGCCTGGTCAGGTGTTTGGCCATGGTTTCCTAACCAAGGATGGCCAGAAAATGGGCAAGAGTCTGGGAAATACTCTGGATCCAGTAAAGCTGGTGGAAAAGTACGGTGCCGATGCAGTGCGCTACTACTTTCTTCGGGAAATTGAGTTTGGCAAAGATGGCGACTTTAACGAAACCCGCTTTATCAATGTCCTCAACGCTGATCTGGCCAATGATCTGGGAAACCTGCTGAATCGCACCCTGAATATGGCGAAGCGCTATTGTGGAGGTAAGGTGCCACCCATTGATAGGGCCACTATTCCGGCTGACCACAAACTTAAGTACCTGGGCCAGACCCTGGCGATCGCCGTGGGCGAATTCTACAGCAATTTGCAGTTTAGCCAGGCCTGCGAGGCGATCCTAGGACTAGCCCAGGCCAGTAATAAATTTCTCGATAGCGAGGCCCCCTGGAGCCTCTATAAACAGGGCAAACAGCAGGAAACCGAAACGGTTCTCTATGCCGTACTGGAATCAGTACGGCTAGCCGCCTATCTGTTATCTCCTGTAATTCCCCAAACCAGCGCCGAGATTTACCGTCAGTTAGGGTTTGATCTAGATCTCAACCAGAAAAACATCGGTCAAACCCTTCCCTATAAGGATCACGCCCTCTGGGGGGGCTTACCGCCAGGGCAGGTTTTAGGGGAGGCGCAGCCGGTCTTTCAGCGTATCGACCCAGACTTGATCTCCCTCTAGGGGTAATGGTCTCACCATAGAGAATCCTTTTCCCCGTCACTTAGCCGATAGAAAAACCTTTAGTTCCATCTAAATTCCCCATGATAGAAACCCATTCCCTGATTAGTGAAGATGCGATTTTTACCCCCGAGCAGGTTTTGGATAACCGGGGTCGGGTAGCTATTTTCATTGATGGATCCAATCTGTTCTACGCAGCCCTCCAACTGGGTATCGAAATTGACTACACCAAGTTACTCTGCAAGCTGACCTCCGGTTCTCGACTATTCCGGTCCTTTTTCTATACCGGTGTCGATCGCACCAACGAAAAGCAACAGGGCTTTTTGCTCTGGATGCGCCGCAATGGCTATCGGGTAATTGCTAAAGACCTGATCCAACTACCGGATGGTTCCAAAAAGGCCAATCTGGATGTGGAAATTGCCGTGGACCTGGTGGCCCTGGTGGACTACTACGACACCGCCGTAATTGTTAGTGGCGACGGAGATTTGGCCTATGCCGCCGATGCCGCCAGCTATCGGGGGGCTCGCATTGAGGTGGTTAGCCTGCGGTCCATGACCAGCGATAGTCTGATTAATGTAGCCGATCGCTACATCGATTTGGAAATGGTTAAAGATGACATTAAAAAGCTGCCTCGTAGCCCCCAACAGGGCTACAGCTATCGCCCCTTAGTGGAACTGGGGGTGCCCGACCAGGCAGCCCTGGAATACTAAGGCTCCTGGGGGCTCCAGCATAAGAAGGTAGAAACCCATGGTAAGAGACTGGCGGTTGATGGCCCTGGGAGCGATCACCCTGGCGGTAACGGCAGGGCTGTATCAGTTACTGGGGCCTGGTTTCATCCCCCGCTCCCCGACCTTAATGGGGGCAGGTACGGATAACGAACCCGGCCTTAATCTCCGCAATGTTACCCTGGAGCAGCCCGATAAAAATGGAGTTTTACTCTGGCGAGTCAAGGCTCGAGAGGTAGCCTACCGTTCGAATCAGCAGGTGGCTCTGGTCACCGCTCCTGACAGCGAGCTATTTCAAGACGGCAAAGTGATCTACAGGGTCACCGCCGACCAGGGGGAAATTCAAAATAACGGCAGTGTAATTTTTCTGCGGGGGCATATCGTGGCCACCGGGGTTAAGAATGGCTCGGTATTACGGGGGCAGGAACTGGAATGGCACCCCAAAGAAGATGTGTTGATTGTCCGGCGGCAGATTACCGGTACCCATCCCCAAATGCGGGCTAGCGCCGAAGAAGCCAGGGTCTACAACCGGCAGAACCGGATGGAATTAAAGGGGCAGGTAGTTGCCAGTACCGTAGTAAAAGATCTGAAAACCCAGCCCTGGCTTAAGCTAAAAGCAGAAAAACTGCTCTGGCAATGGGACCAGCAACGCATCGACACCGATCAACCAATTCGGGTCGAACAGTTTAAGGATCAAACCCTTACCGATGTGGTCACAGGTAAGCGGGGTGGGGTGGATCTGGGTAGGCAGGTGGTTAACCTGCAAGAGGCCGTCACTATGGATATGTTAGAACTACCCCTACAGCTAATCAGTACAGCTCTGGAATGGCGGGTTGCCGATCAGCAGGTGCAGGTTAATCAGGCACTCACCGTTATTCATCCCCAGAAAAAATTGCGGATTACAGCCCAGCGAGGCACCATGGACCTAAAGAGTCAGGCGGTGATGTTGAGCCAGCAGGTGGTAGCTCTGGGGGAGCGCAACCAGTCCCGTCTGACCACCGATCGCCTCACCTGGAAGGTTAAAACCCAGGACCTGATCGCCGAGGGGCGGGTCCATTATCAGCAGGTTAATCCGCTGTTGAACCTGACCGGTAGTCGGGGACAGGGGCATTTACAAAATCAAACCTTCACCGTAGACGGCGGCCCAGTGGTGACAGAAATTCAGCCCCCCTAGAGGTTGGCGATAGTCTCGATGGGCTTAAGGCTGGGGGAGTGTACTGGGCCAGGTTAAGAGTTCTCCGCCCCAATTAAGGCGGCCAGGGCGGTGCTGGTTAGGTCAGAGATAGCCTCGATCACAACCTGGGCACCGGCCTGTTCCAGGGTGGCTCGATAGGACTGGCGGTAGCTCTCCGGTTTGGCTACCACATGGGGTGGCAGTACCCCCACCCCAATCCAGGGGCGATCGGCATACCGCTGACGAGCATGGTGCAGGGTGTGCATATCGGCCACCGTATCTCCCGCGTAGACCACTGGTAATTGAGGAGAAAGATGATGGTGCCGGCTGAGGATTTGCACCACTTCCAATAATCCCGTCGGATCGGGTTTGCCCGGAGCATCTTCCATGGCAATTAAAACTGGATCCACCAAGCCCAGACGACGCTCTAGTACATAGCGGGCTGAACCCCGGGTTGCTCCGCTAAAGAAACCCCAGGGAATTTGGCCAGCCCTCAGGTGACTAAAGTAGGCGGGACTAACCAGCAAGGGTTCCTGGGTAATGTACCCCCGCCAGCGATTGGGGTGGCTTTGGTCGGGACCCCGATAACGACTTTGAAAGAAGCTGACCAGATCTTCGTAATCTAGAATCACCTGATCTCGAGGACAACCCGTGGCTTCAAAGTGTCGATAAACTAACTCCTGGGCCCCTTCCCAATCGTTATTCCATAGCCCTTCCCCCTTCAAGGTGTCAATGTCCTCTGGGGAAGGCCGATACTGTTGCTCGGTAAACTGCTCAACCGTATCCGCCAGGGCGCGACGATAGGAGTTGCTGACATCCCGCAGGACACCATCAATATCAAAAACTAAAATTGCCAGGGGAGCACACATGTAGCTCAGACAAGGGAGGTCAATGCTATGATTATAAGCTGTAATATTTTCGGAAACCCTTAGGGAGGCTTAGTTGTCCAGATTTGTTTTGAAGGTCCTCTGGCTTGAAAAGGATGTGGCACTAGCCGTTGATCAGGTGGTGGCCAAAGGTACCAGCCCACTTACCTGCTATTTTTTCTGGCCTCGCAACGATGCCTGGGAAGAAATGAAAACGGAACTGGAGAGTAAGCCCTGGATTGAAGAAGAAGAACAGGTAGAAATTCTCAACAAAGCCACCGAAATCATTAACTACTGGCAGGAAGAAGGCAAGGGTAAGCCCCTTAGCGAAGCCCAGGCTCGATTTCCTGAGATTACCTTCACCGGTAGTTCGTAACTTTAACTACAAAGTAGTCCAGGGATTGTAGTCATTCCTGGGTTGATTGGATGCCGCAGGGGGATAGAAACTAACCTCCTGCGGTTTGTTTTGGGTATCCCTGGTTCCCATCAGGTTATGCATGAATAATAAACTCCAGGAGGTGATGCAGTTCAGTCCTTTAATTCATAGGAAAACCTTAACCTTAAGTTGATCAAAGTAAAGAATTTCCTATGAATGGGTAGGCTTAATCAACTCAGGTGATGATGATTATGGTGGTGGTCTGAAGCTAACTTGATAATTAAGGGCCTGTTTCTGGTGAGGCAATCGCTGCATCAAGAAATCACCTCTGCTGACTGACTGGACTGTTAAGAAATCCACCAATCCTATAGATCCCAGACTGGTTGTCTAAAGCGATTAGGAGATTTCTAGCCCGATCAGCCTGGGGCAGAATTACTAAGGTTATGGCACCCACTCGCCAGGGATTTTAATGTTAAGTAGATGGGGGTACTGAGGCCATGAAATGGTCCTGGGTTGCTACTAGATTTCCCCTCAGGCTTTTTTGCCGTCGAGAACGTTGGGTGCTAACGACCCAGGGTTGGCTGGTTGGCCTGACCTGTGCAAGTCTTCTCAGCGTTCATACTTTATTGCAGGTCTATCCCTTTCTGGCTATCAACCGACCTCTGCCCGCCTCGATTTTGGTGGTGGAGGGCTGGGCTTCCAATCTCTCCCTGGTAGCAGCCCTGACCGAGTTCAGGCAACATCCCTATACCTATCTGGTAACTACGGGCGGTCCAATTGAGCTGGGGGGATACCTGGCAAACTATAAGACCTTCGCAGATTTAGCCGCCGCCACCCTAATTAAACTGGGCATGAACCAAAAACAATTAATTGTCCTACCGGCCCCCCATACCGTGCGAGACCGTACCTACACCTCGGCCTTAGTGCTGGGGGAATGGTTAAAGCAAGCTCATTTATCAGACCAGAAGATTAATGTATTTACCACGGGTCCCCATGCCCGGCGCAGCTGGCTACTATTTCGTAAGGCTTTGGCCCCCGAGGCAGTGGGAATTCTGGCCAACGCTAACGACCTGGACTACGATCCCCGCCATTGGTGGGGATTTAGCAGTGGTTTTCGCAGTATCCTTTCAGAGTTACTGGCCTACTTCTATGCCCTGGTATTTACCTGGATAAGGTGACCCCCTCCCCCCGCCCTCAATTCCCCCTTCCCCCTCTGATCAGCCCCATTGCCATGACCCATTCTCTTTACATCAGTACAACTGAAGCGGGTAGTGGTAAGGCTCTGGTGTCTCTGGGTATTATCGAGCTGGTTCTGCGCCGTACCCCCGAGTACATTTTTTCCGTCCATTGATTCAATCTCCAGGGTCAGAGCTAACCCCGGAGGATGGTTTAACTATGGACGAAGATATCAATTTAATGGTGAACCACTTCAACTTAAAGCAGACCTATGAAGAGTCCTACGGCCTACCGTTGGGGGAGGCCAATGAGCTGATTTCTCAACATCGAGCCAATGAGGCTCTAGATGCCATTATCGGTAAATTTAAGGCCCTGGAGAGTCGGGGAGATTTTTTGCTGTGCGAGGGGTCAGACTACCTGGGGGAGAATTCAGCCTTTGAATTTACCTTTAACCAAGAAATCGCCAGCAACCTGGGGGCCCCAATTTTAATCTTGGGAAATGCCCACCAACGCAGTCCGGAAGAAGCAGTTAATCCGGTCCAAATGGCGGTAGATGCCTACGAAAGCCACGGCTGCGAAATTGTGGGGGTGGTCATTAATAAGGCAAATCCAGCCCAGGTGGAGGAAATTGAGGCCGAACTACAGGGGCGATTTGGCCAGCAGGGCTGGTTGTTGTCAGTGATTCCCTACCACCTGGGTCTGAGCAGTCCTAGAATGCGAGATATTGCCGCCCAAATGGGAGCCGAGGTGCTCTACGGCCAGGGTCAGTTGAAGAACCTGGTAACCAACCGAATTGTGGCGGCCATGCAGCTACAAAATAGCCTGCACTGGCTGCAACCCGATTGTCTGGTGATTACCCCTGGCGATCGGGGCGACATTATTGTCGGTATGCTCCAGGCCCATCAGTCCAGCAGCTACCCCCGCCTGGCCGGGCTTTTACTATCTACCGGACTTCAGCCCGATCCGGCCATCGCCCGGCTGATGGAGGGGATTCCCGATCCCTTGCCCATCCTGTCGGTGAAACCCGACACCTTCACCACCGCCGCTCAAGTTAAGGAAGTGCATAGTACGCTTTCACCTGACGATGAGGAGAAAATCCATCTCTGTATCGATAGCTTTGATCGCTGGGTGGATCTCAGCAAATTGGAGAAACAGATTAATGCGGTACGGATGCGGGGCCTGACGCCCAAGCTGTTTACCTATACCCTGATGGAAAAGGCTCGGGCTCACCGACAGCACATTGTCCTGCCGGAAGGAACCGAGCCCCGGATTCTAAAAGCGGCCAGCACCTTAATAAACCGTGGCATTGTGGATTTGACCCTGTTGGGCGATCGCTACGCCATTCAACGGGTAATTAACCAGCACCGCCTGGTCCTCGATCTAGATCGGCTGACCATTATTGATCCCAGCCGTAGCGATCGCCTGGCCGACTACGCCCAGAACTTTTGTCAGTTACGCCAGGCCAAGGGTATCACCCTGGACCAGGCCCTGGATACCATACAGGACCCCTCCTACTTTGGCACCATGATGGTCTATGGAGGCGACGCCGACGGCATGGTATCAGGGGCGGTCCACACCACCCAGGAGACTATCCGCCCGGCCCTACAGTTGATTAAAACTCGACCGGGTTTTTCGGTGGTGTCGTCGGTTTTCTTTATGTGTCTGGAGCATCGGGTGCTGGTTTACGGTGACTGTGCCATTAATCCCAACCCGAGCGCCGAGCAACTGGCGGAAATTGCCATTGCCTCTGCCGACACAGCCCGAACCTTTGGCATTGAGCCGAAGGTGGCCCTGCTCTCCTACTCTTCGGGTAGCTCAGGACAGGGCAAGGAGGTGGAAAAGGTGCGCCTGGCCACCCAGATCGCCCGTGATCGCCGCCCTGACCTGTTGCTGGAAGGCCCGATCCAGTACGATGCCGCCGTTGATCCAGCGGTAGGGGCTCAAAAGATGCAGGGCTCGGCGGTGGCGGGCCAGGCCACTGTGCTGATTTTTCCAGACCTGAACACCGGCAATAATACCTACAAGGCCGTTCAGCGGGAAACCGGAGCGATCGCCATTGGCCCGGTGTTACAGGGATTGAAAAAACCCGTTAACGATCTCAGCCGGGGCTGTAGCGTAGAGGACATTATCAACACCGTCGCCATTACGGCAATCCAGGCCCAGTCTCTCCCTATAGATGGATAGACCTCACCTTTAGAAGCTAAATCACCCTGACCTACTCAATACTCACCCCGCCAAAGGTTTCTGCCCCCGGGCTTTGGCCAAAGGGGCCCGTTCTATACGGCGGGTCTGCTGATGGTGAGCTTGAAAATAACCCAACCAGGCGGCGGGGGCATCCATGGTTTCACCCCCATGCTTGGTTTGGCGCTGACGCACCTGGCACAGCACTGGGGTATTCACGCAGGCTCCGGAAATAATCACCTGGCCTTTGGTGAGGGCTGGTAGTTCCTGGAGCAGGTCACGCCCGGCTGCCTCCACGCCGTACTTAAGACTGTCTTGATCGACGGGGTTGACAATTCGCATGAGAAATTGGCTCATACACTGGGAAAGCACGTCAGAATCGAGCTTGCCGGGGCGCTGGGTAATCAAACCGACCCCCAGGCCAAACTTACGGCCTTCACTCAGGATGGTACGCAGAATTTGCTTACAACGGGAGGGTTCATGGGAGGGGGCGAAGCGATGGGCTTCTTCTACCAGAATAAACACCGGATAGGGCAGGTAATTCTCCTCCCCGGCGATAATTTTATCTTTGGCCGTATTCATGCGGGCCTGGTAACTCTGGCGCAGCACGGCGGCGCAGATCACCTGTTGCTCTTCCTGGCTGATTTCGTTCATTTGCAGAACGGTTACCTGACCAGGGGTAAACAGGTCCTTGGGGGCCAGGTGATCGGTCCGGTGGAAGTATTCCGATCGCTCCAGTTTACTCAGTTTCCATTCCAGCGCTGGGGCAGAGGATCCGGTCTTTTCGTTGCCTTCGTCGTCGGTGCTGCGATCGGCCTCGTAACAGGCCGAAATTAGATCCTGGGCATCCCAGCGGTGCTCGCCCCCCTTCACCCGGTGTTTACCCATGAGGGTGAAGGCTTTATTTAAAATCGCCTGCTGGCGATCGCTCATGTCGGGCAACAAAGTCAAAATGTCGTAGTAATCCAGAGAAGACATGCGGATACGAATGGCCTCAGGGGTGAGAATTTTCACCTCAGGACTGTAGCCATCGTCGCTGGCAAAGCTGCTATGGCCCCGCATATCGGTCAGGGTGCCGTACTCCCCGTGGGGATCGAAGATCAGGACCGCCGCCCGGTTGTAGGGGCTCAACAGTTCCTCGATCAGGACCCCAGCGGTGTAGGACTTGCCCGAGCCAGTGCCAGCCAGAATCGCCATGTGGGTACTGACCAACTCCTTCACATCCAGCACTACGGGTACCCGGCCACCGGGCCGCAACAGTAGGGAACCAATCTGGGCAGAACCGGGCTCCCCCGGCTGTTTCCTATTAATAATCTGACGCAGACTCTGGTCATCGGCCAGGCAGACCTGGGCCCCCGGATCGGGAGCGAGGCGAGGGTTAATAAAGCCCAAACCAGGTTGAAAATAACCCACCACCTCTACGGTAACGGCGTAGATTTCGGGGTTGGGATGGGCAAAACCCACCAGAGCCGCAATTGCTTCAGGGTTAATATCGGGGTCAGCAAAGATGCGATCGGGAAGATGATCAATTAGGCACCGCTCGGAGATCTTTCCGAGAATTTGGGCCTGGGGTCGGTCGGCCAGATTTACGGTGTAGTAAACAAATTCCCCAATTTTAACCTGGCGATTGTTAGCCGTAATAAATACATACTGATTACCGGTTTTTCCTGGTCCCTTGACCGTACCTATGACCTCGGTGGGAGGCTGCTTTGCTGACCGCGCCATCGGTAACTCCCCATTTTGCCCAATGCCTTAGTTAATACTAATGTGCTGATGGCCATTGTGCCATAATTATTTACTCTTGCTGCTATAATGGGTAATAATACTTATGTGTTTCCATGGCTATGTTTAATCCCGATCGGATCAATAGTCAGCCCCTCACCCCGGCGACTGCCCCTCCAGGGCTAAATCCATCAGGGCAGCCACAGCAAAAAGTTACCATTCGCACCGAAGGTTGCGGCCAGCATCAACGCCGCATTGTTGCCTCTACAGAAATTGCTGCCAGTCCCAATCAGGTCTGGCAGGTGTTGACCGACTACGATAACCTGGCCAGTTTTATCCCCAATCTTTCCCTCAGTCAGCGGCTGCGCCATCCGCAGGGAGGGATTCGGTTAGAGCAAATTGGCTCCCAGTGTTTTTTAAGTCTGCGGTTTTGCGCTCGGGTAGTGATTGATATGGTCGAAGAGTTTCCTCACCGGTTAAAATTCACCCTGGTGGAGGGAGACTTTCGGCAGTTTCAGGGGGAATGGCAGCTACAGCCTGTCTCAACCGGTTTGACCACCTGTTTAATCTACGATCTAATGATTTGCCCAGCCTGGGGCATGCCCATCGCCCTGATTGAAGGCCATATCTGTCAGGACCTCAGCCGCAATCTACAGGCTATTAGCGATTGCGCCCTTACCCTTAGCACTTCATTCTGAGCTCCTACCTCCGCCCCACCTCAGGGTGAATGGCGGTGCACATGGAAGACCGAAGACTGATCCGTTGGCATCAGGAGAATTTCACTGATATTGACATGGGCAGGACGGGTAAGAGCAAAGTAAATTGCATCCGCTACATCCTCTGGAGTCAGGGCCGTTAAGTTCTGGTAAACAGCCTGGGCTCGGTCTTTGTCGCCATGGAACCGGACCTGACTAAATTCCGTTTCTACCAGCCCGGGCTCAATGTTGGTAACCCGCACTGGCGTTCCCAAGAGGTCTAGCTTAAGACCTTCGGACAGAGCCTTAACCGCCGCCTTGGTAGCACAGTAAACGCTACCGCCCGGATAGGTTTGACGCCCAGCGATCGAACCCAAATTAACCACATGTCCCCTGCCCCGAGCCACCATTCCTGGCACTACCGCTCGACTGAGGTAGAGCAAGCCCTTCAGGTTCGTGTCGATCATTTCTTCCCAATCCTGTAAAGGGGCTTCGTACTGTCTATCCAGGCCCCGGCTGAGGCCGGCATTATTAATTAATACGTCAATGGCCTGCCAATCTTGCGGTAGGGTCTCGAGAACAGCCTTGACCGCCTGGGGTTGCTGCACATCTAGGGGAGATAGCCAGACTTGGGTGCCGTACTGTTGATGCAAATCAGCCGCCAGAGCCTCTAAACGGTCCTGGCGCCGGGCGGTTAAAATCAATCGAGCCTGAGCTTGAGCTAACTGACGGGCGCAGGCAGCCCCGATACCACTACTGGCTCCGGTGATCAGAATGATTTGATTCGTCAACGGCATAGTCACAGTGGTTTGGCCCCCTGGCAACGGCGAAAGGATAGAACGATCGAGAGTGGTCTTAACCCAAAGATAAACTTTAATGTCGTTCTCAGGCAAAGTCCAATTTTAGGCCCTATGATCGGGGACATGAGGTAAATAGATGAGTGAATTCATCTCAGCTCATACCCTCTACGGATAGGAGGTTGCTATTTCGTCAGCGTTCATGGCTATTGTTCAAATACCAGCAACACCATGCTTCGGTTGTTGATATTTCCTCCCTTGATTGCTTGAGAGTTCTGAGTCCATTACTGCAAAGTCTGTCCACTTAAGTGTTGTAGTATTGGATCATCTCTAAACCATAGAACAAACTTGAGGAAATTCCTCGACTAAGCAGATAGGTTATTGATTGTTCTGGTTAGGTTTGTTTGCTTTAAGCTATTGTCCTGTATGTCCCTGGTAGCTATGGCAGCTATCGGGGACATCGTCTTTTAAGAGGCCAGCATGGCTCGAACCAGTAGCCCTAAACCCGGACTAAAGAATCACCCTTGATAATTCCATAGGCGGGCCAGCTCAGGGCAAGACAGAAATAAAGGGCACTTAGTTTGGACAGTGATCTGAAAGATATGAGCATCGACAACTCCGAAGGGATTAAGTTCCTGGATATAGCCTTGGCTAGGCCCTATAAAACAGTGCAAGCCTGAACTGGGCGAGCATTCTGCCTGTTACAGCAGAGGGCCAAGACTATAACCTATAACCAAGGGGATAGTCCCAGCACTTTAAACTAAAAAAGGGAGATGGTAATCACCTCCCTGACAAAATTTAGGATAAAGGGACCCTAGTCCGATGGACAGCCCCAAGCCCTAGAGAGCATTACCACGGGGCAATACTTCTTCGGGGAATGCAAACTTCTCATGGGGCTGGTCGGTGGGTGCCATCCAGGCCCGAATACCTTCGTTCAACAAAATATTCTTGGTGTAGAAGGTCTCAAACTCAGGGTCTTCAGCCGCCCGAAGCTCCTGAGAAACAAAGTCATAGGCCCGTAGGTTCAATCCCAAACCCACGACCCCTACCGCACTCATCCACAGTCCGGTCACTGGCACAAACAACATAAAGAAGTGCAGCCAGCGCTTGTTGGAAAAGGCAATACCAAAAATTTGAGACCAGAACCGATTGGCCGTCACCATCGAGTAGGTCTCTTCTGCCTGGGTAGGCTCAAAGGCGCGGAAGGTATTGGCATTCTCCCCGTCCTTGAACAGGGTGTTTTCTACCGTAGCACCGTGAATGGCGCACAGCAGCGCTCCCCCCAGAATCCCAGCAACCCCCATCATGTGGAAGGGATTTAAGGTCCAGTTATGGAAGCCCTGGAAAAATAACAAAAAGCGAAAAATCGATGCCACCCCAAAGCTCGGTGCAAAGAACCAGCTCGACTGCCCCAGGGGATACATCAGAAATACGCTGACAAACACCGCAATTGGCCCCGAAAAGGCGATGGCGTTGTAGGGCCGTAGACCCACCAGACGGGCTACCTCAAACTGACGCAGCATGAAGCCAATCAGACCAAAGGCACCATGGAGAGCCACAAAACTCCACAAACCCCCAATCTGGCACCAGCGGACAAAGTCCCCCTGGGCTTCGGGTCCCCACAACAGCAGCAGGGCGTGACCCATGCTGTTAGCCGGGGTAGAAACCGATACGGTTAAAAAGTTACAACCTTCCAGGTACGACGACGCCAGGCCGTGGGTGTACCAGGAGGTTACAAAGGTGGTACCGGTCAACCATCCCCCTACTGCCAGGTAGGCGCAGGGAAATAGCAAAATACCGGACCAACCAACAAATACAAAGCGATCGCGCTTAAGCCAGTCATCAAGGACGTCGAACCATCCTCGCTGGGCTTGCGGACGCCCCATTGCTATGGTCATAGGAAGTCTCCGTCATCTATGAGGAAGTAAGGGTATGTACACGGAAAATGATGGCGACCACTCAACTTCTCAAGGCTTAACGTGAACTGTGTCAAGTCAGGCAACCTAGAATTATGAGTAGTGTTTACTATTCTTTACCGTAGTTAATATTATAGAGGGTGCTTAGGGGGATTGAGAACCGATGGCCAGGGTAATTATCCATGAAAAGTTCCATCTTTTTCTGGAATGGTCAGGGGCTACCCCAAACCCAGTCGCAGTTCCCAACTGAGGATCTGGCCAGTTGCCCCAGGAGCATGATCCAGGGCTTCTAGGCACCAGTTACCATTGCCAGCCAGGCCCAGTAAATTTACCAGGGCTGGAGTAGTTTTCAGACTGTAGGCTTGCCGTAATTGGCGCTGACGGCCCAGGGTGCGGGTCTGAATTACTACCCTGGTGCCCCTGGGGCCAATCAAGGTCAGACTTATATCTCCCAGAAATTCGTGGTCCAAGCTGACCTGGACTTGTAAATCTACCACTATACCGGTTTGAGTAACGGTAAGGGAGCTGGTCACAGCCTGGGCTGGGTAGTCGGGAATGGGTAGGGCGGTTAGGCACTGGTATTTCACTACTTGCCTTAGGGCTCTGCCCTTAAAGGCCCGTTGTTGGGCTTCTCGCACCGCCGC
Source organism: Nodosilinea sp. LVE1205-7 (assembly GCA_041879365.1). Lineage (GTDB taxonomy): Bacteria > Cyanobacteriota > Cyanobacteriia > Phormidesmidales > Phormidesmidaceae > Nodosilinea. The sequence continues at coordinate 2,544,033 of CP089923.1, forward strand.
AAAGGCATTCACCTTGCCGTAGCCAAACCACTGGGAATGGCCCTTGCCGTTGTAGGTGCCGTACTTCAGTCCCAGTTGGGGATCTGGGTTAGTATCAATAATTTTATCCGCAGTGGTTTGTAAAATTTCCCGCACCTCGACAGCGGTGAGCCTAGGGTTGACCGATAGCATCAGGGCTGCTACCCCAGCCACCAGGGGGCAGGAACTGGAGGTGCCTCCGAAACCTTTAGTGTACGAGCCAGTTTCATAACCCGCAGACCCGCCGCGATCGCTGGTTACCATTCCCAAGCCTGGTAGGGACTGGTTAATGACTGGTCCGGTGGCCACGGTACCCACCTGGGGCAGGGTCATATTGGGTGGAGCATTGTTACTAGGAGCGGCTACGGCAATATGTTCTCCCCAATTACTGTAGGCCGCCTTTGTGGCCAGGCTAGTACAGGCGGAAACCGCAATCACATCGGGATGAGTGGCGAACCCGCTAAGCCATTCGGTGCGACCACTGAGGGCATTTTGGGGCCATTGCGTCTCCTGAATGGAACCGCTGATGGGGCGGTTGGCATTACCTGCCGAAAATACAATTACACAGCCCTTACCATCCCGCCCTTCTGTGGCGGCCCGGGTAATGGCGTTAGTCTGTCTCAGGTTTAGGGAAAAACAGTTGGCCGCCGGTGACCAACTACAGGAAATCACCGCTGCCCCCCGCTGTACAGCCTGATCAAAGAGTTGCTCAATGCTGGCATCATCGATAAAACCAGTGGTACGAATTGGTAGTAGAGCACAACCGGGGGCCACTCCAACAATACCGGTCCCGTTCTCCTCCCCCAGAGCTAATCCCGCCACCGCCGTGCCATGGTTTTCATCCGGGTATGAGGGCAGGGGTACCGCATCTTGATCTCTCAAATCAATGGGATTAACAAGCTTACCCATACCCTGCAGGTCTGGATGGTTAAGATCAAAACCATCATCGGTAATAGCAATTACCACCAATCTCGATCCCCGGGTAATATCCCAGGCCGCTTCAACGTTAATATGGGACCCAGGAGTCAGATTTGGCCCTCCCTGGTGGAAAAGATGCCACTGCTGGCCATAGAGATCGTCCTGGGGACGATATAAATTGTCCGTTGCCACCACCAAGTTGGGCTCTGCCACCATTACGGCTGGATCAGCCATTAAACGATTAGCCAATTTAATCGGATTTTCCTGGGCAGTGGCGGTGACCTCGGTGACAAAGGCAGCCGGAATTCCCTGTAGAGGCTGGAGTATGGCCAGCCCCTGGGCCTGCAAAATTTCCCCAATCCGCTCCTCTGGAGTAGCCGGGGTAAATTGAACCGTAATCTCTGCTGTCAGGTAGATCCAGGTGTGGGGACTGGCCGTCAGGTGATACACATGGCTGGCAAACCGTACTCCTTCATGGCGACGGGCCCTGTCCAGGGTAGATTCCAGGTCCGCTGGTGGCACCTGCCACTCGACTAACTGACCAGCTGCTACCGCCCTGACCGCCAGGGGGAGAGGTACTCCTGCAGCGTTGTCAGATCGGAGGGCTGCTGCAAACGGGTAGTCAGGCGATCGGGAACCTTCTCCAGGGTCAGTTCCTCACCACCCCGCTGAATTACTCTACCGATCCAATCTTCTCCAGGACTGCCATAGATTGGTCCATAGTTTAGTGGTCCTGAAGACGCCAGTTGAGAAAACGTCATAGTGCATTAGAAGTTCACCATAGCGAAATGATAAGATACCTCAGTATTTTTCCCTGTGTTTCTTGTCCCTCATCTTGAATTACTTCATGGTCGCTTCAATACCTTCTCCGACTCAGCCACTGACTCAACTTTCAAGAGTTACCTTGCTCTGCGTCTCCCTGGTTGGCATAGCTGGGGGCCTGGTGGGCCATCCGGCGGGGGCACTGGCTAATACCTCAACCATTGCCCAAGCGGGTAGCAACGCTGCCACTACTCCCCTCAAACCAGGCAATCTATCTACCAGTTCCTTCAGCATCGAAGCGGCGACAAAACTGATGACCGAGGCTGAAACCGCTATTGCTAAACAGGACTATACAACCGCTGAAGCCAGGCTGAAGACGGCGCGGGAAACCCTGAATCAGATTTCTACCTATTACCAAGAATTGGCCCAAATGTTTGTGGGTGTAGATACCCTGATCCAACGGGGCCATCGGGAAAAGGCTCTGGAAGCAGCCCAACTCAGGGATAAGGCTACCTACCAACTGGCCCTGGTTTATCGGACCAAGGATCAACCCGAACTGGCGGTACCATTGCTGATGGAAATTTTGCGTAGTCAGCAACCCACCCGGGAACTGGGTCAGCGTGCCTATCAGCAACTCTTTGAGTTAGGGTTTGTCAGCGCTCCCTACCAGGGGCCTTCTCCAACTCCTACCCCCCGCTAGGTTACTCCTATCTCCTGTAGTTCTGGCTCCATACCATGGGGCCTGTTTGGCTGGGTGAGATCAGATAGTTATAGATCGCGATTGCTCCCTCAGAATCTGGCCATAGAACTGCTGAAGCTGCCGAGTCGCTGCACTCCAACCCCAGCGCTCGGCTTCTGCTACCGCATTCCGACGCATGGCCTCCCGTTCGTGGCTAGCCTCCAGCAGCCGGCGGGTCGCGGTGATCGCTCCTGTCTCGTCCTTAGGATCAAACAAGAAACCGTTGACCCCATCGGTCACAATATCGGGAATACCCCCAGAGTTAGCCGCCACTACCGGACAACCAGCGGCCATAGCCTCTAGCAGAACCAAACCCAGGGTTTCGGTGCGGGAGGGAAAGATAAAAGCATCAGCAGAAGCGTAGGCAGAGGCCAGATCTTCTCCCGCCAGATAACCCACGAAATGGGTCAGGGTATCGGCGAAGTGAGTCTCCAGTTCCGATCGATAGGGACCATCCCCCACCAAAGCCAGGCGTGCTCCCGGAATAGCCTCGAGGATAGGCTTAATTCGGTCAATTTCCTTTTCCGCCGAGAGACGGCCAATATAAAGTAACAGGGGAGCCTGGGAATGCCCCTGGGAAAGGCGATCGCGCATAGCTTGACTGGCCAGAGCAGGGCGAAATAAATCCGTATCTACCCCTCGCTGCCAGACAGCCAAACGCTCTACACCGTGCTCCGCCAGTTCTAACTCCATCGCAGTAGAAGTACAGAGATTGAGCCGGGCCTGATTGTGCACAGTTTTAATCAGTTCCCACATCAACCCCTCTAAAACTCCTAGACCATAATGCTCTAGATATTTAGGTAGGTGAGTATGGTAAGAGGCCACCAAAGGAATGGCCATCACCTTGCTGTAGTATATTCCCGCCAGCCCTAAAACTGCCGGATTAACCACATGGATGATTTCAGGCTGAAACTTTTCCAGCGCTTCCCCGATCGCCGGGCGAGGCAAAGCCAGCTTTAGCTCTGGATAAAGGGGTAAGGGAAAACCTGAGACCCCATAGATTTGGGCCCCTCGGTATTCCCGTAAACCGCCCTCCGGAGAAATCACCATGACCTCATCTCCCAGACGTTGAAGATGATCCACCGTGTGTTTCAGCCGGGTGACAATACCATCAACCTTCGGCAAAAAGGTCTCCGTGAAGAGGGCAATACGCATACAGCAGGGGAAAGGTAATAAGGGAGCTGACGGGAAAAGATCTGCTCAAGAACAGAAGCTAGTGAACAAAGCACCGATTCACTAGCTCAACCTATTCTCTCTTGCCATCGATTTAGGGCCATTACCTAGCCACGTCGCCACTTCACCTTAGGCAGAATCTGGCCTTGATCAATCCGAGCCTTATACTTAACGGCAAAGTTGAGTAAACTATCTAGCAGGGAATCTGAGAGATAGTGGGGTTGTAGCCCCAAATCTAACAAATTGGTATTTTTAGCATTGAAGTAGTGGTCTTCTGCTTCCACCCTAGGATTATCCAGATAGTTGATATCCACATCTAAACCCAGAGTACTACCGGCCTTTTTCACCATCAAAGCCAGATCGCCTACGCTAAACATTTCGGTGAACTGGTTAAAGACCCGAAACTGTCCGGCCTGAGCTGGATTAGCCAGGGCGATTTCTACGCAGCGGACAGTATCCCGAATATCTAAAAAGGCTCGGGTCTGCCCTCCCTTGCCATATACCGTTAAACCATGGCCAACCGCTGCCTGAATACAAAAACGATTCAAGGCGGTACCAAAGACACCGTCATAGTCCAGACGGTTAATCAACAATTCATCCATACCAGTTTCCTCAGTGAGGACACCGTAAACCACGCCCTGGTTTAGATCCGTAGCTCGCAGACCCCAAATTTTACAGGCGAAGTGAATATTATGGGAATCGTGAACCTTACTGAGGTGATAAAAGGAGCCTGGCTGCTTGGGATAGGGTAGGGTATCTTTGCGACCATTATGCTCAATGGTGATATAGCCTTCTTCAATATCGATGTTGGGAGTTCCGTACTCGCCCATGGTGCCCAACTTAACTAAATGGCAATCGGGGAAGTGATCCCGCAAAGCATAGAGAAGGTTGAGATTACCAATGACATTATTAGCCTGGGTAAGCACGGCGTGCTCCCGATCAATCATAGAAAAGGGAGCCGATCGCTGCTCGCCAAAGTGCACTACCGCGTCGGGGGCGAAGTCCAGCATTGACTTTTCCAGGAAAGGATAGTCATTAATGTCACCGATATAGAGATCGATATGTTTACCAGTGAGGTCTTTCCACCGTTGTAAACGACTTTGAATCGGGGCGATAGGAGTCAGAGTTTCGATCAGAAGCTGGGCATCCCAGTGTCGCCGCACCAGGCTGTCTAGAATGCCGACTTCGTAGCCACGATTGGAAAGATACAGGGCGGTTGCCCACCCGCAGTAACCATCACCGCCAATGACAAGGACTTTCATATCAATGCTGTATTCTTCTTGCTGATACCAAGACAATCTACCAGGTTTAGTCACCCTGTAAACCCCTGTCTTAGAAATATCCCTGGATCGGGGCGCTGCCGAGGTGTCCTTAGCCAGATCGATGGGCACAAAAATAAATTCACATCCTGTATTTACTCCCGGCTAGGACCAATGCAACCGCAGTAAAATCAATTGAGTGGCTGTCGTAGATTGAAAATTATTATCGGTAGCCAGAATTAAACTCTGGCTACCATCCGGGAGTCGGGGTCCCAGGGTGATGGCTTCCAGGTTGTCTATGGCAAAGGGAACACTGGCAAAGTCAAAGACCAAGCGCTTACGAATGGGGGTTACCCCCTCTAAATTACCGGCTAAGCTGGGTCGATTGGATGTATCGGTAGCCCCGCCCGTGGCTAACTGGTAGAGTTTAACCCCAAAACCCCGTAGACCGTAGGACCTCTCCAGAGCTAAGAAGTGCCCTGCCTGATCGATGGCGGTTAGATCGCTAACACCATGGACAATGGCACCGGTAGGTTCCAGGTCCAGTGGATAGGCATGCTCAGCAATTAGGGATACCTGATCGGGACCGACCAGGTAATGCAGGAAGCGGCTATGAAGGGGATGGGTCGGATCATCGTCATAGTCCTGTACCAGGGCTGACTCGGTAACGGCAAACAACCGGAAGGGTTCCCGGAGGTTGGCGGCAGAGGCAGGAGGACTGACGGCGACAGCCTCAAAGCTCAGGTTATTCCGCACTCCCCGGGGTGGGGCAACGGAGCGATCGGCGGGTAGAAATCGCTGGGGTAGGGGTAGATTGCGGAGGATCTGCCCCGTGCTCTGATCAAATTCTCCAATTAAAGGCGGAACATTCTGCTGTCCACCCCCTCGCTACTAATAAATAGGTGACCAGGGGCAGAGAGAGCCATACCCTCTGGGTCCAAACTACCCTGACCATAGGGATTTCCCTGGGGGTCTTTCAAAGGAGTGACCTTAGTGATGCTCACTCCCTGAAAACCAGGTTGCCCAGCTTGACTAGAAGCAAAGGTAAGGGCCAGTTCATAAAAACGGCTGGGGCCAAACTGACCCCGATCATCGCTGAGGGCGTAAAAGCGATCGCGCTCAGAATCGTAGGCTAAAGCCGATAGACCGGCTACAGTCGTACCCTGAAACTCTTGCTGCGGTAGGGAATACCAGTCGAGCAACTCAACGGTAACAGGCAAGAACAACCGATCCTGTGCCCTAACCTGGGGCAAGGCACAGGCCAACAGCCCCAGGATCACCCCGGTCAGCAGAACCACCCGCCACCCTTTGCCTATTAGCACGGCCATCTTCCCCCACAGGACAGTTTTCATCATAAATCGAGACTTCTTTCTCACCCAACCCCTGACGATGGAGAGGGTTTTCCGGGTAGTCATTTTTCTGGAAGACTGCTAGAGTTAGACAATCCTACAAACTGTAAACAACAGCTTGACAAAGGACTCCGATTGAAGTAAGTATCACTTCGTTGTTTTTGTAACTATTTCCTAGCCTATGACCCAATCTACAATTTTCTGTGACTTTGATGGACCCATTGTTGATGTTTCCGAACGTTACTACGCCACCTACCAACAGGGGCTTCAGTTAGTTGCACAACAGTCCCTGGAACAGGGGGTGGCCATCGCAGTTCGGCCAATTTCCAAATCCCAATTCTGGACCTTTAAGCAAAATCGTATTCCCGATCGCCAGATTGCCCATTGGTCCGGGTTAGAAAGTCACCAGATTGATGATTTTTTGGCTCAGGTGAATCGGATTGTGAATCACCCCAGTCTCCTCAGCCATGATCGACTTCAGGCCAACGCTCGGGAAGCCCTAATCATTTTTCAGCAGTGTGGGGTTCGTCTGATTCTAGTTACCCTACGCTGTCCTGACCAGGTTCGCGATTTTTTAGCCCAAAATCATCTGCAGGGAGTCTTTAGTGAATTGTTTGGTATGCCCAGGCTAGAAGCCGCCTACACCAACCAGACCCACCATAAGGTAGAACGGTTACAGGCCGCCATGGTAGCCCAGGGACAACAGGGCTATAGTTTGAAAAATGCCTGGATGATTGGCGATACCGAGGCCGATATTATGGCTGGCCAAACCCTTGGCCTGGAAACCGTAGCCCTGACCTGTGGTATTCGCAGTAGTAATTATCTTCAGGGTTTTCGCCCCACCTACCTGATGCCCGATCTCTGGGCGGCTGCTCAGCGATTACAACAGCAAGTTACCCTAAGGCTTCGCTAGGGCTGCCTGCCACAATCGGTTAATAGGGTAGTACAAAGCTGGTGCCCAAACACTGCTAAGGATGGCAGAACTGAGCGCAACCCGCTGGTGATAGAACCAAATTTTAGGCACCATGGGGTAAAGAGATTGGGCGTTGACTAGATGATCTACAGTCAGCTGCAGAGCCAGCACCGTCTCTGCTACTACTGCCATGGCAAAAACAATCAGCGCTACTGAAACTAGATCTTCTTGAAGATACCGCTCTTTCTGAAGTTTGGCCGTTAACAACCCTACCACGATCAAACCAAGGCTGTGGCTGGGATGCTCAGCTGTCATGCTGTCCTGTAGTAGACCCATCACTAAACCTGCGATCGCCCCTTCCCAGAGAGTTCGCTTCACACTCCAGGCTACTACCCAAATTAGTACCCAGTGGGGTGAGACGCCCAATAGTTCAAACCCCGGAATGCGAGCTGGCAATAAAAGTAAGCAGAATAGAGCTGAGCCTACAGTAACCAGGGTACTGGTAAACCCGGAGCGCCGCCAAAACGGTATAGCAGTCCTGGTTGAAGTCATGGTTTTTTAATCTTAGAAGAACCGTTTGTACTCTGCTGGGGAACTTCTGGCGGGTCAATAGCTTGCAAAGGTTGAAAGGGCTGAATAACCACCCATTCTAAAATCGGTAAGGGGGAAGAAAGTTGAATAATAGCCTCTGGGGAAGCCCCTTTACCGCTGGTCACCGATTCAACCCGGCCAATGGGAATATCTCGAGGAAACAATCGGCTGTAGGACGAGGTGGTCACCACGTCTCCGGGTTTAACGTCAGGCAATTTGTCAAAAAACTCCATAACTAATTGATTGTTAGACTGCCCCCGTACCACCCCCATCACTCGACTGCGACTGATCAGCGCACCAATTCGACTGGTCAGATCACTGATTAGCAGAACTCTAGCCGTATGGGGAGAAACGTCTATCACTCTACCTACAAGACCACCCGGTCCGGTAACGATGTAACCAGGTTTAACTCCATCCTGACTACCACGGTTAACAATAATATGCTTCCACCAATGGTCAGCGGCTCGCCCAATTACGGTTGCTCCTAAACTATCGCCTGACAGAGTTTGCTGGTAACCAGCAGAACCCTGTAAAGCTCGATTTTGGCTTTCTAACTCAACCACCCGCTGTTGCAGCTCTAAAATGTAGCTGTTCTCGAAGCGCTGTTCGCGACTCATGCCGGGTTGAAGCGGGCGGGTTAACCAGTGATAGGCCTCGTACAAAACAACCCCATGGGTAGAGCGAGACCATAACGCTAAACCAATAGCCAGAGTTGCTAGGGCTGCTTTAGATCCATGCCGTGTCCACCATCGACCCAGGGCAAACATATTAGGAAAAACCTAGTTTAGAGGGAAATTTCAAGGCTAGAAAGTTAAAGAATCAAATACTGGATTGGGCGCTGAATACCCGCCCCATTTGACCAAAGTTTTCTAAAACTCGTCCGGCTCCCAAAACCACGCAACTAAGAGGATCGGCAGCAATATGAACTACAATCCCAGTTTCGTGGCTAATTAAGGTATCCAGCCCTCGTAATAGAGCCCCGCCCCCAGCCAACATAATGCCCCGATCAATAATATCGGCAGCCAATTCAGGGGGAGTTTTTTCAAGGGTACGCTTAACCGCTTCTACAATCACCGATAGGGGTTCAGCCATACTTTCTCGAATTTCCCCACTTTTAACGTAAAGGGTACGGGGCAGACCGGATAGTAAATGAAGACCCCGTACATCCATACCTACTTCGTTATCGTCCAAACTTGGATAGGCTGAACCAATGGCAATTTTAATTTCTTCCGCTGTACGCTCACCCACTACCAGGTTATGGACCTTCTTCATGTAATTAACAATGGAATCACTGAGCTCATCTCCAGCAACTCGCACTGACTCACTTAACACCGTACCTTGCAAACTTAGAACCGCTACTTCGGTGGTACCGCCGCCAATGTCAACGATCATATTACCGGTTGGTTCAGCCACGGGCAAACCAGCACCAATGGCCGCCGCTACTGGCTCATCAATTAAATAAACGGTACGGGCTCCAGCCTGCTGGGCAGCATCCATGACAGCTCGTCGCTCTACCCCGGTTACCCCACTGGGAATACCAATGACGATGCGGGGTGAGACCAGAGTACGACCTTCATGAACTCGACGAATAAAATGCTTAAGCATAACTTCCGCCGTGTCGAAATCAGCAATAACCCCATCCCGCAGAGGACGCAGGGCAACCACATTACCAGGGGTGCGACCTAACATGCGCTTAGCCTCTTCACCAACCGCCAAGGGCTTCCGCTGGACTTGATCAATAGCAACCACAGAGGGCTCTTGTAACACTACGCCCTTACCGGAAACGTACACCAGGGTATTGGCTGTACCCAGGTCTATACCCATATCGCGAGAGAATCGGTCTAAGAATGCCACAGGCAAATCGCCTCTTTCGTAAAAATGAACAATTATTCGTAACGAATTTTATTACGTTTGGTGCCACTCGTCTATCTAACGAAGGCAAAAATATACTAGCTTAAAATGCGATACAAGGGTTGATGTGCTCAACGGGTAGGCCTCTGACCAGGTGTCAGCCAAACTGAATTGGTTAAGGTTAGGCTTGTATAGCCTTTACCAGTATTATAGTGGCCTGGGGGCGATAATCGGCTTATATAAATGATAGTTTGAGGAGCATTAGGTTTCTATGGTCGTCAATTATGAGTGTTAATGTAGTAACCCTGGTGGGGCGAGTCGGTGGTGAGCCCGAAGTCAAATATTTTGAGTCCGGCAGCGTGGTATGCAACCTGACCCTGGCGGTACGGCGGCGATCCAGCCGAGACGATAAGCCGGATTGGTTTAATCTGGAGCTTTGGGGAAAAACCGCAGAAATTGCGGCTAATTACGTTCACAAGGGCAGCTTGATTGGTATTACCGGCTCCCTCAAGCTAGAGTACTGGCAGGATCGCGCTACGGGGACGGGACGCTCTAAACCAGTAGTGCGGGTAGACCGCCTGGATCTGCTGGGTTCTCGTCGCGATAATGAGAACTCTATGGGTTACGGTGAAGAGGAATTCTAAAGCATGGAATTCCTAATTAGAATACTTTGAGTGGGGTAGGGTTCAGCAGTCAAAACTCAGGAACTAATAGTCTGTCGATCTCCTCGACAATGGGCTTGAGTCTCTCCACCTGAATGTTAGTTTTAGAGGTTGTTTGAAAAGGATTGCCTCGGCGATAGTTTTGTCGCCAAGAGACCCCCAAAATACTTAATTCTGAGGAGGTTATTATACTCCACAGGTATGGGTTGAGCCCTTCTTCGACTTTGCAAACAGCCCCTTAGCCTGATCTGAGGTAGCCAACACCGTTCCAATGGAGGTCTGGTAGGGCTATGTGGATCGGGGGGAGTTTCAGAAAGTGCTAGAATTCATTTAAATCTTTTCTGATTTTTGTCTGACTTTCAAGGCAAAATGGAATCGATTCTAAATCCAGGACTTTAAATCCCATGAGTCGGCGTAGCGGACAGAACGTTTCTTCCGATCCTATTAGCGTTTTATGTCAGCAGAGTTTTCTGTTTGGAGCCATTTCACTCGAAGACTTGCGGGCTCTTGTTGATCCCAACCTGCTGGTCACAGAGAAGCTCTACTCTAATCGTCCTATTTACACTGCCTTTCGGCCAGGCACCTGGTTGGATTACCTTTACGTGGTAACTGACGGAGGGCCGGTAATCATGCGGAGCACTCCTCTAGATCGGGTGATGGGCATCACCTATCCGGGGGGCTGTTTCGGAGAGCGTAGCTTACCGGTAGGTTTTGGAGTGGCAGCACGGGCTTTTCCCAGTCTGGTTGAAGCCTACAAAACCACCGATGTAATCAAGGTGCCTCTGGCTATCATTCAAACCCTTTATACCCAGAATTCTGAATTTCAGGAGCGGTATAATCTGCTATTTGAACTACAGGAAAAATTCCAATATCATCTGCTCAACTGTAGTACCTACCCTCCTCAAGCGGTAGCTGCCTTACTACGAGCACTGATTTTCCAGGAACGTAGCTTGGGTAGTCAACCTAAGGGCAATAAGACCGATTATACTTTTGACCTACCCATTGACCTGATTGCCCGGGCCTGCCAGCTTAACCACCGTACCGTAGAGCAGGTGCTCAAGGGGCTAACCAGGGCCGCCTATCTGAAGGCGAATAAAAGTACAGACAATACTACGGCTGACCAAGTGCAGGTAATTGATCCAGAAGGCTTAAAGGAAGTCTATGGTGCCACCCGAGATAAGGTAACCTGGTGGCCCTTAAAATGAATCTAGGACTCGTCTTCTCGCAATTCATCGTAAAGTAAATCTAGTCCGATTAATACCCGTTCACGATCGGAGAGATCCCAATAATTTTACGTACAGGCGGTGGCAAGATTTTAGAAAGTGTCGGCGTCGCCAAAATCTTATCTTCTTCAGCTAGTTGGGGATTTTTAAGCACGTCAATAACCTTGAGAGCGTAAACACCCTGAAATTCCTCCTCTAAGATGTTATTTAAGGTTTTCAGGGCGCGAATGGAATTAGGGGTATTGCCGGCTACGTAAAGTTTGAGAATATAGGTCTTTTTAACGGCACTCATAGGGAAAACGCTCTGGAATATAAGGGATACAGCGTTGATTGTAGCGTTAGGATTCTCTGGGAATCGATCTCCGATACATCTCACACAGGTGAGCGATAACATCAATCAGGGTAAGCCGATAATCAAGTAAGATTTCCTCACTACGACTCTCCAACTTAAGCTGCTTAGAAAACTCATCCATAAGCTCCATATGAATTTCCACAATGTGGGAGACGGAAATATCCGCCATGAAAGCCTGGTTGACAAAGGCATCAATATTTTGATTGAGTTTGGCATCGTTAGAGAAGTAACCCAAAATAATTTTCCGATAGTCGGCCTTAAGCTGACACAAAAGCGTTTCCCGGTCAGACTGACTCATATGGCGTAAAAAGTGATCGGGATTGCGCTTGTAATAAACCCCCAGGTAACCAAGGCGGGCTTTGAGCTTTTCGGTCAGTCGATTCTGCTGGGTTTTGAGCAGATCGGGGATAGGCAGCTGGTCAGTCGGTAGAGGGCAGGCCTCAGCGGAGAGTCCCAGGAACTGCTCGATGGCTTGTTGAATGGCTGTTTCTATCTGGTTAAGCTGATGGACCGGCAGGGTAACGACGGCTCCGTGGTAGGTATTTTTTAAGCTTTCCAGAGTAGGTTTAGGGTCCTTCTCCAGCTCTGAAAAGTTATCGGAGTTTGTCGTCACTAACACAACGGGAACCAGGACCCCATTGGCGGTTAACCTTTTTTGAAGATTTTCAGTTACCATGGCAGCTTCCAGAATCAGACAGTCTACCTGATGGCGGCGATCGCTCAACCACTGCAAACCATCCACTACGGTAGTCGCTTGGTAAAGGAGATACCGATCTGGAGGTAAAACCACCTGGGGGGGGTTTATGATTTCCTCCGACTGAGCCAGGAGGTATATCTGTAGAGGTGTCACCAAGATAGAAGTTAATCACAAACGGCAAGGACAAATAGCCCGTAACTAGAAAATTGGAGGCAAGGCTTCCAAAAGTAATAGGACTTCCGCGCTGTTGCGCGAGATAGATATATGTTCACATTTTTTAATTGTAAGGGTTGACCGTCCGAATGCTGCCACCAGAATTATTGAGCTCCCCTCCCAGTTTCACCCTGACCTCCGATCTGGTTAGCGTGGCGCAGTGGTTAACCCAAACCCCCGACTGGGGAGGTGAGTACATAATCATAGTGGATGATCAGAAGGCTCCCCTAGGAGCGATCGCCCTGGCTCCTCTGTGGGCTTTTTACCATCAACACCAACTGAGGCCGCTAAAATCTCCGACAACAGCCAATCTGCCCCGATTGATGGACTGCCAGCCCTGGCTCCAACCAGTGGTCCTCATCCCCGCCTCCTCTAGTGTGACCGACCTGGGGAAAATTTTGACCAATAATCCTCGAGGCCCCTGGGTACTGATCGATGGGGATGGGCGCTATCAGGGGGCAATTCGGGTTGCGGGACTCCTAACCTGGGATGGAGCTACCAGGGCCTTCGCCGACCGCAGCGATAGGAATTCTGTACCCACCCTGGCCTCCCGATTACCTGAGTCAGCCTCAGCCCAGGCCCATAACTGGCTAATGCTGCTTAACCATAGTATTAAAACTCCGCTCACCTCTCTGTTAGGATTATCTACCCTCCTGCTTGATTCCCGGATTGGTAGTTTGGGCGATCGCCAGAGCCGCTATGTGCATCTAATGCGACGGGCCATTCGCCAACTGATTCGCCTGATCAATCAATGGGTAGATTGGATGGGTCTAGAGGCTGACCAATTTACTCTGACCATGGATAGGGTGGATTTACCCGCTCTCGCCAATAGCTGGCTAAGTCAATTCCATAGCAGTTGGCTCGCCGATCAGGGTCCTCCTCCTGCCTGGATGGCAGAGTTTACCTGCCACCTGAGTTCAACACTGCCGCCCTTGAACATAGATCGCCGATGTTTACAGCAAAGTCTGTACGGTGTTTTAGATTATCTTCTACAGGAGCAATCCCAACCCCAGGCTTTGACCATAGAATCCTGGGGCAACTGGCTTGGTTTCACCCTCAGTGGTAGTTACCCGACCACTGAGCGCCCCGACTTGCCCAGGGGTAATGGACCTATTCCTGCCATGGGGCCCCTAGATAGTCTGCCCCTGGCCCTGGCTCAACGTCTTTGCCAGCGCCAGGGAGGGGAATTGGTGGGTTTTTGTTCCAGTCGTTATGGTTATCGTTTTACCCTACTGCTACCCCCACTCCCATCTCCAGCCACTCCAGTCACGACCCTGGTGGTGTTGATCAGTAGGGCTGGGGAAGTTATCGACCAGGTGTATGCTCTCCTGCAATCCAGTTCCTATCAACTGGCGGTGGTAGGGGGCAGCCAGGATGAAATGGCGGCGATACAACGATTGTCTCCCACCGTTGTCCTTTACCATGGGGAATCGCTGGATCCCTGCAATCGCCTCATCGCCAACGATCTTCCCTGGCCAGGGCCAGAATCCCCTGCCCTGATCTGGATTGGATGTACACCAGGGGATTTTGTCTCTGAACCAGCAGCGACAATTGCCACACCCCATCTAGAGCAGCGCCTGATTCCAGCCTTGGATAGTCTTCGTCAGTCCAGCCAGGCCTCCTTACCTGCTACAAAGGATAGACGGGTCTTGCTGCTGCTACGGCTTCAGGTTAATCTGCCACCCCAGCTAGAACCCTGGCAGCAAGCACTCCAGCGCCATAACTGTCGTCTATTACGGGCTGAGGATCTGACCCAAGCCAGCCTGCTATGCCGAATCTGGCAACCCGACGGGATTCTGCTGGATCAGAGCTTGTCAACCGCAGACTGGCAGCGTTTGATTGCCTTGCCGGAGATACGCCATAGTCCTCTTATTAGCTTGAGTTCGACGGTGGATCAACCCCCAGCGCCGTTGTCGGTAACGGATCTTTCAGAAGTCATGACCCAATCCCCTGAGGAAATTGCCACCACCCTGCTACAGCGTATTCCCAGTCAGACCAGAAAACCCAACTAATCGTCACTGTCGCCCTGAACTGCCTGAACAATCCTGGAGAGTTCAGTCTTCTCATCGACTGCGATTCGGGTAGGAGAACCGCTAATAATGCGCTCCAGATTACGGAAGGAATCCTTAATTTCGGGCCCGTGACTACTGATGGTGTACTCCCGAATGCCCTTATCGTGCCAGGAACCGCGCATTTTAAAGACGTTAATAGCCCGGGACATTTCCCCTCGCACCTCAACGTACTGCAACATCAAAATCGTATCGGTGATGGTGGAAATATGGGACTCGGTAATGGAGTGCAATCCCATAAACTGCTCGGTGGTGTTGGTGAAAAATCCGGTAATTTCCTCCTGCTTAGCAAAGCCGGTGACCCCGATCACAAACTGCCGAAAAGAATTATTACTCACCCCCCGATCCAGCGCCGACAGGGAATCGATCGCCATGCGGGAGGGCTTGAACTGGGAGATTTCGGTCTTAATAATTTGCAGGTGATCTTCTAACCCAGCTGACTCGGGATAGGCGCAGATGATTTTTAATAATCCCTGCTGCTCCATCTCTTCAAAGTCAATACCCCAGGAATAAGCATTACGGGAGAGTTGGGCGCGGGACTCTTCATAGGCAAACAAAATTGCCCGTTCTCCACTCTTGCAACCATCCACCAGGAACTTACTAACCAACAGGGTTTTTCCGGTGCCGGTCGCCCCCGTTGCCAGAATAATAGAATCCTTGAAGAATCCACCCCCACACATTTCGTCCAGGGTGGGTACTCCTGAGGAGACCCGGGCGTTAGAGGAGCGCTGGGTTAATCGCATGGCCCCCAAGGGGAAAATATTAATTCCTTCATTGGTAATGGTGAAGGGATACTCCCCTTTCATATGGGTTGTACCTCGTAGTTTGAGAATTTCAATGGTACGACGGCGACGCTCTCCTTCTAGGGCATTACGGACAATTACCACATTGTCAGAAACAAATTCCTCTACCCCAAACCGGGCCACCGGACCGTATTCATCCAGGCGCTCGGTGGTCATCACCGTGGTTACACCCATTTGCTTGAGCCGCGCCACCAGGCGAAAGATTTCCCGACGCACCACAGAAGCGGCGTCGTACTGCTGAAACACTGCGGTAACCGAGTCAATGGAAACCCGGCGGGCTTTGTATTTACGAATGGCATACTGAATTCGCTCAATCAGAGCAGACAAATCAAAGTTGCCCACCACATCCTGCCCCTCGGGATCGGGAGAAGCATCCAGAATAAATAATTTGCTCTCACTAACCAGTTTTTGTAGATCCCAGCCAAAGCTATAGGCGTTCTGGATAATGTCTTCGGGAGATTCCTCAAAGGTAACAAATACCCCAGGCTCATCAAAGTAGGTAATACCGTTATAGATAAATTGCACCGCAAACAGAGTCTTACCAGTGCCGGATGTACCACTCACCAGTGTTGATCTGCCGGCGGGAATACCCCCATGACTGATGTCATCAAAGCCTTCAATCATGGTGCGGATTTTGCGGACACCCAGGGGCTGGGTGGAGGATTGGCGATCGATGGGAACAGTATCAGTCATCGGTTATGAGTTAAAGCGGCGAAGTGCTGCGCCATTTACCGTAGTCAACAAAGTATAGCTTTGGTCAAAACACTTGGGACAGGGGTAATCAATTAAGGTAAATGCTAAGTAGGCATTCTGGTACGCCTCAGCCCCCTGCCGGTAGCTACGGCTATACTAAGCATTTAGCATACCCTGAACTGATAAGCGATCGCTGAGATGGAGCCCACTGAGGGAAATCTCTTTGCATCTACTTACCTCCAGTTGATTATGGCGACCAGGTTAATCCTTAAGACTGGCGGCAGAGCACCTGGCGCATTTGTCCCATATTGCCAGGCAAGTCAAATTTTATTGCCTGTTCAATTAAAAAGCCAGGCACTGGTAGGGTAGGAGCCGCTTCTACAGAGTAGCTAAGCAGGGTACCCTGATGCAGATCCCGGAGAGACAGGTGGGCGGTGAAATGGGAGAAGGCGCCTTTCTCAAGATAAAATTGAATCCGATCACAGGTGGTCTCAAATACCTTCAAATACACCTCAACCTGGGCGCTTAAGGCCATAAATCCCTTACGCCCTACCTGGTAGAGACGACGGTAGCGTTGGGAGGAAGTCTTAACGGTTTCCAGCACCTCACTATGGATAATATTGGGAAAAAACTGGGGCCAGCGATGATAGCTGGTCACCTGGGGCCAGATTTGGGCCCGGGTGAGGGGCACGTACATATGGGCAATAACCGCTGCTCTACCCTGGGCGTTAGCCCCAGGCATCACTAAAATGTCACCCTTTAGTAAGGCCACCTGTTGAATAGGAGAAAACTGATCGGCCTCCGGTGACCGTTCTATAGATGAAATCATATCCTGGCTTACCCGAATCATACTCGCGTCGTTGCTCCTCAAGGGATATCACTCTTTGTACCCAACTGTCTGCATTAGGTTACAGGATTAGGACCACCATTACCGTGTCTTCACAAACCATTTCCGGGGGAAGGGACAAGGTTATTGTCAGATTACCCGCTGAGACCGGCCTCACACCCCTACAACCTCGGTATAACTGGTATAACTAATGGGTTGACTGTTAACAGGTGCTTTTCTGAGTCAGGGGCCTGTCCTATCATGCCAAACCGATCTTACCCTCTCCAACCGATTACTAAGTTATTCCTAACGGTCCTCATTCTTACCTTAGTGGTATGGGGCTTGAGGGCTTTTACGTGGCTAGCCTTTTTGCCGGGTCTGGTATTGTGGACCCTAATCCTGGCCTGTTTTAGCCTCGGTATTATTAGTAGTTTGCAGCGTATGCGCTAACCCTCAGCACCTGTCTGACTGGTTGCCCCCCAGGCCGCCTGAAAAAAGTTCAACTCACAGGCCATAGCGTAGCGATAGGTCTGACGCAGCACTGGGGCATCAATAGCATAATCGTCAACGAAGTTTTCGAGCTGTCGCACCAGGGGCTCAAACTGATCGCTGCCGTAGGTTTGTACCCAGGCGGTATAGGCATGGGGCTCCAGGATGGGGTTAGCCAGCGATCGCCCCAAAAAGGCGTAGAGTCTCATACAGGGAGCCATAGCCACCGCAATAGTGGGAGCTTCCTGACTCCAGGCTGTATGGAGCAAGAAGTCGGTATATTGGCGGGTGGCACCGCCAGGTTCCACGGTTTCTAGGGATACGCCCCAGGTTTGGGCGTAGGAGTCGTGTAAGCGCAATTCCTCCAGCACCCCATCAGCCATCTGATGAAAAAGCTGAAAGGTTTGCCAGGAAGGGGCCTTTGCTGCCGCTATACTATAGGCTCTGGCAAAGGATTTGAGAAAAAAGCTGTCCTGACCAATGTAGTAAGCAAATTTAGTAGCTGCCAAGGAACCATTGCCAATGCCCACCACAAAGGGATGGTGCAGACAGGCGATGGCCAGAGCTTGATTGGCTTGCCAGAGAGTCTGGGAGAGGGACATGGGAAAACCTTAAGCAACAGCACTGGAAAGCAACAGCTGGGCGAGTTCCAGGGAGAAATAGTAGGCTTCTCCGGCATTACCCCAGAGAACTTCAAAGGGGCGATGGGGTTCGCCCAGGTGATTAATTACCAGGCTAGCCTGAGGCATAGATTGATAACGGGTATAGTCATTCACGGTGACCACGGTAGTTAACCCGGCTGCCACCGCTGCCCTTAACCCCTGCTGACTATCTTCAATTACCAGGCATTGGTCTGGGGACAAGGCCAGGGTTTCTAAGACCAAATGATAAACCTCAGGGGCCGGTTTTTTATTAACTACATCATCCCCTGTAGCAATTACCTCAAACCAGCTGGGGGCCTCTACCCCCAACAGCCTTTCCAGCAGGGGAAGAACCGTTTCCCTGGCGCTAGTGGTGGCGATCGCCAAGCGTACCCGCTGCCGTCGGGCATCTGCAATCAGCCGTTTGATCCCCGGCCGTAGCAGCATAGTATGGGTCTGCAGCAGTTCTCTGAAATAACGTCCCTTCGATTGGTGTAGCAGGGTTGCCAGTTCCATCAGGGGTAGGTCAGCCTCAAACCCGGATTGGTAGCGATGGATATAGTGGAGGACTCGCTCCTTACCACCAGTCACCTTGAGAAGGTCGGCATAAAGACCCACGGACCAATCCCAGGGTAGATCAAACTCCTGAAAAGCCAGGTTAAAGGCCACGCGATGTCCATCCCGTTCGGTCTCCGCCAGGGTTCCATCAACATCAAAAATCAAAGCGTTAAGTAGGGGTTGGGGCAAACCTGAAACCTGGGTAAATCCACCCAACCATACTATCGCGATCAGTAGGCCGCCGAAGACCTCAGCAAAAACCTGTAGCCCGACCCCATTTCACCGTAGGATAAAAGGACAATCCGACCAGGTTAGGCCTAAGGTTGGTAGCAAAGGTAAGGTTCAGCATGGATATCAAGCAGGGTTTCGTTGATGCGATCGGCCATACTCCCTTAATCCGTATTAACAGCCTCAGCCAGGCCACAGGCTGTGAGATTCTAGGCAAAGCCGAATTCCTGAACCCCGGGGGATCGGTTAAGGACCGGGCGGCCCTCTATATTATTCAAGATGCTGAAACCCGGGGACTGCTGAAACCTGGAGGAACAGTGGTAGAAGGCACCGCCGGTAATACGGGAATTGGTTTGGCCCACATTTGCAATGCCAGGGGATACCGTTGCTTAATTATCATTCCAGACACCCAATCCCAGGAAAAAATTGATTTATTACGTACCCTGGGGGCTGAAGTTAAGACTGTACCGGCCGTACCCTATCGGGATCCAAACAACTACGTAAAATTATCCGGTCGAATTGCTGCCGAGATGGATAATGCCATCTGGGCTAACCAATTTGATAATCTAGCTAATCGTCAGGCCCATTACCAAACTACCGGTCCAGAAATCTGGCAGCAAACCGACGGCCGAGTAGACGGTTGGGTAGCCGCTACCGGAACTGGAGGCACCTACGCCGGTGTAGCCCTCTTTCTTAAGGAACAAAACCCGGCTATTCAGTGTGTGGTGGCTGATCCCCTGGGCAGTGGACTGTACAGCTACATTAAAACCGGCGAGATTAAAATCGAGGGCAATTCTATCACCGAGGGCATTGGCAATAGCCGGGTGACGGCCAATATGGAAGGTGTACCCATTGATGATGCGATGCAAATTAGTGATCCAGAGGCCTTAGCAGTCCTTTATCAACTGCTCTACCAAGATGGGCTGTTTATGGGGGGATCAGTGGGCATTAACCTGGCGGCGGCGGCCGAATTAGCTCGACGCATGGGACCCGGCCATCGCATCGTTACTATACTCTGTGACGGCGGCTCCCGCTACCAATCCCGTATTTACAACCGCAACTGGCTTGAACAAAAAGGACTATGGAGCGATCGCTTAGAATTTTTCCATCCCTAAAGACTGTTTGGCTCAGTCATCTCTCCGTGCCCGACTAAAACCCTGATCAGGAGTCATCCTTTCAGTCTGTGTCAGAGGTTGTTTGAAAAGGCTTGTCCCAGGTATAGTTAGCCGCCAAAGAGCCGCTAAAATACTGAATTTTGCGGTGATGATCCTACTCCATAGGTATAGCTTGAGACTCTCTTTGGTTTTTCAAACAACCTCTCAGAAAGTTTTCGGCGCTGCTAAAATTTAATAGGTTATAGTCAATAGTCATCGATGCCGGGGCGGATATAGGTGATTTGGTTTCATCTGTTTTTCTAACTGATTAAACCTTTTAACCGGAGCCTCGACCTTCTGACTAAAACCATTAAAGTCTATCAGAGTTAAAACTTGTCTCCATTCTCTCCTCAGCAACCATCGCGTCGCCCCAATCCCTGGGTTGAACTTCTACAAACTGTCTCCCTGAGTGTTGTTCTGGCCTTAGGAATTCGCCACTATATCGCCGAAGCTCGTTATATTCCTTCCGGTTCGATGGAGCCAACCCTACAGATTAACGATCGACTAGTGATAGAAAAAGTAACCTATCACTTTAATCCACCCCAACGAGGAGATATTATCGTTTTCTGGCCTCCTGCCGCCCTAACCCCGCCTGGTCAGCATCGTGATGCCTTTATCAAACGAGTCATAGGCACCCCTGGTGACGTGGTGGAAGTTCGCAACGGTCAGGTTTACGTTAACGGTTCTAGCTTACAAGAGGGTTATATCAAGGAGGCCCCCAATTACCAGTGGGGACCTGAACGGGTGCCAGAGTCTTCCTATTTGGTTCTAGGAGACAATCGTAATAGCAGTTACGATAGCCACGCCTGGGGCTTTGTACCTTCAGAAAATATTATTGGTAAAGCCATGGTTAGATTTTGGCCTCCCCAACGCCTGGGATGGCTGGAAAATTAATTTAAAAGCTAACTTCAATCCCCAAAAACTAGTAGAAAAGGCTAATCTACCAGAGTCAACTCCTGTTCAAACTTAGGTGGGTTCACCTTAAACTTAGCCAGATTAGCTAGCTCCTGAAGCTGGCTAATAGCCTCTGCTCCTTCTAACTTCATTAGCTCTCGGTCGTCCCGCATTTCTGTCCAGGTAATACCGTAATCTGACACTAAGAAGCGGATCAGATGATTATTTCCTAAGCTCACCATAAAGGAAGCACTGTTCATCTGACCGCCGCAGGTATAGCAGGAGGCGAGGTACCCCTGACGCTCCAGGACCGTAGCCAGAGCCTGTAGATTAGTTACCAGATCCCTTACAAATTGTCGATGCTGATCAGCCAGTCTGACAAACATATACGTCTCCTGGATAGGTGGTTCAATTGTAGCTCAGAAATTAATTCATTGTTAAAAATAGCTAGATAGAGGACAAAATCTGCGTTATTTGCCCTGATTCATTTCTCAAGTCCAGGGGCGAAGGGCACACAAACCGTCACTCTAGTGGGTGAACTGTCGGTATGGGCTCAAACCTGTCCTAAGGGAAAAACTTAAAATCTCAGAGAGATTTCTATGGCGGGTTCCCCATAAATCATATCAAGTCCGACTAATCACCCTTAGAATGGTGAAGTTGCAAGGCGAGGATCAGGGTGATGGGACGTCGTCTTACCCTAGTGTCACATTTGAGCACCGAGGAACTGGAACAGCGCTATAAATCGACTAAGAGCGCGATTGAACGGGGACATTATCAGCTGATCTGGCTATTGCAATCGGGCAAGAGCACCGCTGAAGTCTCTGAGGTTACCGGCTACAGCCGAGCCTGGATTTATGAAGTGGTCAGAAGCTATAACCGCCAAGGCCCAGCAGCGCTTGGTGACCAACGGCAGCATAATCCAGGCCACGGGCAGGTCATTCTCGATGATGAGATGCAAGCTTTACTGTACCAAGCCTTGCAAGAGGAGCCCCCAGATGGCGGTTTTTGGAATGGACGCAAGGTGGCCGACTGGCTCAGTCAGCGCCTAGGCCGTTCGGTTCACCGCCAACGGGGTTGGGAGATTCTCAGACACATGGAGTTTTCCCTCAAAGTGCCTCGCCCCGAGCATCAGTACGCCGCCACCGACGAAGAGCAGGGGGTGTGGGAAAAAAATCTGCACGCTCAACTGACAGAGATCAAAGCCGCCCACCCCGACGCCGACGTTCAACTGTGGGCCATGGATGAACATCGCTTAGGGCTGCATCCTATTCTGCGCCGAGTGTGGGTCGATAACTGGCTTGGATCGCTCAGTGCTCCCGTCCACTGTCGCTACGACTGGTTTTGGCTTTATGGCTTTGTCCATCCCCGCAGTGGACAAACCTATTGGTGGCTGTTGCCTCGGGTCAATATCGACCTGTTTAATCGGGCCTTAGCTGATTTTGCCGAACACTTTGGCATTGGCCCCCAGCACCGAGTGGTACTAGTCGTGGATCAAGCCGGGTGGCACACCTCCGAGCAAGTAGTCGTACCAGAAGGCCTACACTTGGTCTTTCTGCCACCGTACTCCCCGCATATGCAACCCGCTGAGCGACTTTGGCCGATTCTTAACGAAGCCTTAGCCAACCGGGTCTTTGAGACATTGGATAACCTCTTAGAGCAGGTCGAGCAGCGCTGTGTACAACTCCTGAACCTCACCGACTTTATCTCAGGCTTGACCCAGTTTCACTGGTGGAGGACGTTTCAGTGCTAAGTGTGGTTAATTAAGCGGACTTGGTATCAGATGTAATCAACCTAACTAACCAGGGGCTTAAGCTCTTGGCTATATTCCACCCATCTGAAGCCGACAATATTGCTGACCTTCTCAAGGCCAGCAGAAAAATCAGGATTGTTGCTGAGAAAATCCCTGAAATATCGGTTAGTTAACCAGTGGGCGAGTCTTTAGGCCCATGGCTATGGGCCTCGACACTACCTGAAACTCTAGTCAACGCTAGGGACTCTTTGTGGTTCTGGCTTCTCGAACCTGGTCAACCAGGGCAGTTAGAGCCCGGGCATACTGGGGATCGGCGCTGGTCCCAATGCGTTCTCGAGCTGCTGCTAAAGCTTCTCGCTGCTGCTCCGTCAGCTCCGCCTGAATGTCGGGGTCAATACCGTGTTTATTAATATCCCGACCGCTCGGAGTGAGATACTTGGCGACGGTAACCGCCAAGCCAGAACCATCGGCCAAACTACGCACGGATTGTACCAGCCCTTTACCAAAGGTACGAGTACCTACCAACACAGCTCGGTGGTTATCCTGTAAGGCACCCGAAAGAATTTCACTAGCGCTAGCAGACCCCCCGTCAACTAGAACTACTAAAGGTTTTTTAGTCAAAGCTCGATGGTTGGCTGTCTCTGCATCAACTACACCCTGGCGGTTCACAGTCGAAACGATGGTGCCATCACTTAGCCACATACGGGCTATATCAATACTGGAGTACAATAAGCCTCCAGGGTTAGAGCGCAGGTCTAAAATATAACCCGTAACGTTTTGACTTTCTAATGCCTTAATGGCCTGACTCATTTCAGAGGCGGAGTTGGCACTGAACTGGGTCAGGCGAATATAACCTACTGGGCCATTCGGTTCCACCTGGCGACTGTAGCGCACAGGATGAATTTCTATGCGAGAGCGGGTCAGAGGAACTTCTAATTCTTGACCACCGCGGCGCACAGACAGAGTCACTTGAGAACCGACCTTGCCGCGAATCTTATTGACAGCGTCGTTTAATTCCATGCCAGTGGTAGATTGGCCGTCGATTTTAAGAATTACATCCTTAGGGCGAATACCGGCATCAAAAGCAGGAGTACCTTCAATAGGGGCAACAACCACTATCTCTTTGGTTTTTTCATCTTGAGTAATTTGAATACCCACTCCAGTCAGTTCACCCGAGGTATCAACCTGCATATTGGCAAACTCTTGAGGATCCATAAAGCGCGTGTAGGGATCCTGGAGCTTCTTAAGCATTTCCCGAATAGCACTGTAGGCCTCCTGCTGGTTTGTGTAATTCCGCCCCAGATAGTCGGACCGTACAGCTTGCCAATCGGTTTGATTAAAGGTGGCATCTACATAGTTACGATCAATCAACTGCCAGACTTCGTCCACCAATTCCTTAGGACTCGATTGAAAGAAAGCTTTACTTTGGGAAAGATGAATACCCGCTCCAGTCAGGGTAACTGTGGCTACAGCCGCAGCAGTTGCTCCCAAAATCAATCCCCGCTTTGCAATTGCCATAGGTTAGTAAAATCTGATGCAGCTAAATAATGCCCAATCTAACACAGACCATTGAATTCAGGACTAGAAAGGGGGGAAGATTGGCACCAGGGCTAGGGTAAAGCTAGGCTTGGGCATCCCCATTTACCCGGGCCCCATCGATGGGTAAGAAATTCAGCGGTCAGGAGTCAAAACTCAGGAGCAATAAGACCTGGGTAAATTGATGCCAGGATCTACAAGTGATCCACCCAAGGGGTTTGAAACCAGCCCGTCAAAGCCAGGGCCAGGGCGTCGGCTGCATCATCGGGACGCGGTATTTGAGGTAGATTTAATTCCCGCGCCACGGCCTGCTGCACATCTGCCTTGTCGGCATTACCGTAACCTGTCAGGGACTGCTTCACCTGGGCTGGAGTAAACTCGAAATAGGATAACTGGTGCTGGGCAAGTACTAGCATTACCACCCCTCGAGCCTGAGCTACTAAAATAGTATTACCCATGCGGTAGAAAAAAAATTTTTCAATGATTACTTGATCCGGGTTAAATTCTTTAATTAAACTGCAAAGGTCATCATAAATAATACATAGGCGATCGCCCACGGGGACGTGGGCCGGGGTTGAAACAACTCCAAAGTCGACCACAGCCACCCCTGCCGACTCAGGTGCGGACCCGGGGGGCAGCTCAATCACTCCAAAACCAAGAGTGGCCAGACCTGGATCCAGGCCAAGAATGCGTTGAGCCATGGCTGTCAGGCCTAGCGAGCCCCCAGGGGCTGCTGACCATTGGCGATAGCGGCGTCAGGGTCAGCCAATTCAAAAACCTGAGAAAAAACCTTTTCCACCTTATAGCCAGAATCAATACTTTCCAGGGGATCCTTACGCAGGCGGTGACGTAGACAAAGCACAATCACTCGCCGAATGTCCTCCAGCGTTACCTGAGTTCGCCCCTCGTAGGCGGCCAGGGCCTTAGCCGCTCGATTGGTAACAATATCTCCACGCAGACCATCTACATTTAACTCGGAACACACCTGGGAAATACGCACCCGATCGTCGTGGTCAATAGTGACCTGGGCAAGACGCTCCTGAGCCTGAGCCAGGGTTCTCTGCAGGGCATCTTGTTGAGCCTGGTACTTAGTCAGGTAAATGATTGGGTCTTGGTCAAAGTCTGAACGCTCTTCCACAATTTGAACCCGTAGTTCCGGATCCCGAACGGTACGAATCTCTGCATGCATACCAAATCGATCCAGTAACTGGGGTCGTAGCTCCCCCTCTTCGGGATTGCCAGAGCCCACCAACACAAATTGAGCCGGGTGACGAATGGAAATGCCTTCCCGTTCTACCGTGTTCCAACCCGAAGCTGCCGAGTCTAGCAGTACATCCACCAGATGGTCATCCAGCAGGTTCACCTCATCCACGTATAAAATTCCCCGGTTAGCTTTGGCTAGCAGCCCTGGTTCAAAGGCCTTAACCCCTTCTACCAGAGCCTTTTCAATATCAATGGTGCCGCACACCCGGTCTTCCGTTGCCCCCAGAGGCAAATCCACCATGGGTACCTTTTTACGACTGACGGGTACAGTCTCCCCACCCCGTTCCTCTATCACATCGGCATCCTGGGGGGAACGACTGAAGGGATCATCGGTCACCACCTCAATTTCTGGCAGCAGATCGGCCAGAGCTCGAATTGTGGTGGATTTGCCAGTGCCCCGATCGCCCATGATCATGACTCCGCCAATTTTAGGATCAATCACATTTAACAGCAGCGCCAGCTTCATATCATCCTGGCCAATTACAGCGGTAAAGGGGAACACTGCTCGGCGGGTGGAGACGGACTGGGATAGAGAGGCGATAGCAGTAGAACTCACGATAATCTTTACGTCTAGAGAAGATTAACAAATCAGCTTCCATTGTGCCACAGGGATACCGGTGTTTTGGCATCAGGCTTTTGTAGTTTGCTGGCGGCCCCTTTTCAGAGGTACCGCAATCCGGGATTATAGAAGACGGGTGTTATCCCTAACTATCATCACCAATTTAGGGCAGGCTAAGGACGATGGGGGCTGATCAACCAGTGCATTTACTGCCTGAAAAACTTTTAGATCTGGCCCTGCAAAGGGGGGCAGAGGCAGCGGAAGTACTGCAATCTAATTCCCAGTCCCATCCTGTTTTCTTTGAAGCAAATCGCCTGAAACAACTGGAAAGTTCTTCCGTTGAAGGCATGGCTCTGCGACTTTGGATCCAGGGTAGGCCAGGGTTGGCAGTAGCTTACGGAGCTGTAGATCCGGAAGCCATTGTGGCTAAAGCGATCGCCACCAGCCACCTAAATCCTCCCGAGACCCTGGATATTCTGGCCGGTAGCCCTCAACGCTATACCGATCTGGGTGATCAGGTAGGTAGGGATCAGTTAATCACCTGGGGAGAAGAGTTGATTGACCGGATTCGTACTGCCTACCCGGAGGTGCTATGTGAGGTAGACGTGGATTGTGAGGTGGAGACCACCCGCATTCTCAATAGTCAGGGCCTGGATTGCAGCTATAGCGATACCACCTTAAGTAGCTATGTCACCGCCGAGTGGATTCGGGGAGACGATTTCCTTAGCGTGGGGGATGGTCAAACCCGGCGTCATCATTTAGATATCAATACCCTGGCTAACCAGGTGCTGCAACGGCTAGATTGGGGGCAAGCATCGGCTACTCTGGTCTCCGGTCGACTGCCGGTGATCTTTACCGCTAAGGCTGCTGACATGCTCTGGAGTACTTTGCAATCTGCCTTGAGTGGTAAGCGGGTGATGGAGCGTTCTTCTCCCTGGAGCAATGGTTTGGGCCAGCAGATGACCTCTAAAGCCATTACGTTGCTCCAAGACCCGGAGTCAGGTCCCTTTAGTTGTCCCTTCGATGATGAAGGAACTCTAACCCAGCGTTTGGTGTTTATTGATCAGGGCATACTCACCCTATTTTACTGCGATCGAGGTGTGGGGCACCAACTGGGGGAGGATCTACGGGCAATGGTTTTCGTCTGAGTCTGGGTAGTTATCCAACCCCAGGGTTATACAATACCTTAATTCAACCAGGGGAAAAATCCTTAGAAGAGTTGATTGCCACCATTGATCACGGCATTCTAGTAGACCAGATTCTAGGGGCAGGTGCCGGTATCTCAGGGGATTTTTCCGTCAATATCGACCTCGGCTATCTAATTCAACAAGGTGAACTGGTAGGCCGTATTAAGGATGCCATGCTGGCTGGCAATGTCTATTCTGCCCTTAAAGGCAATATCGAAATTGGCAGTGACGCCGACTGGAACGGGTCCTGCTGCACGCCGTCGGTATTAATTGAAAGCCTATCGCTAACTACGGGCTAGATAGAAGACCTGGGATTAACCTGTAACTACTCTGGCATTGTTACCGTGAACCCTAGCGAGTTAGGAGATTTTTACCCTCATTCTTATAACCCGCTACAAATCCCTGGCGTAGGGTTACCTGGCTAGAACCAAATTGAAAGGTTTCTTCACAACTACCATCGTTGCGACTAACCGCTGTAGGGACACCGGGCTGATTTTTCAGCACCTCAGCCCGGGAGGAGCCCACGGACCAACGCTGGGATGGCAGGTGTTGGGCTATGGGATTAGCTAGCTTAACCGATACCTTAAGGTTGCCATCGTTATTCCAGTAACTGACAACGTAACCCTTTTTAATAAGTATGGAGCTACTGTCATAGTAAAGAGTAACTAAATCATCGCCTCCATTTTGTTGAGTACGAGTAGGAGTGCCCTGAAGCTTTAAAACTTCATTGGTGGAGGATCCCAGGCTCCAGGTTTGGGGAGTAGGCTGGGTTGATAAAGCAATGGGAGTATTGGCTAAAACCTTTAGGTTGGCGTCTCGATTAGAGTACTCCTTGACGTAGCCATTCTCAAACTCAACCACGCTGGTCCCGTAACTCAGAGTTTCCTGGCATGAGCCTTCGTAGCTGAGGGTGCGGGACGGAGGACCTTGAATAGCGATTACCCAATCGCGATCGGAACCCACCGTCCAATAAGCTGTATTGCCTGGAACGTCAGCGGTACGAGTACTAACATTGGTTTCTGCATACTGACGATTGCGATCGTATTCCTTAATCTTTTGCTGGGCCAGACTATAGTTTGAGCTATTAAGAGGAACAGAATTCATGTTGGCGATCGCCTGTTGCCAGAGTAGGGCTACCCTCACCCATTCTTCTTTAGAAGCCGCACTTTGGGTTAACTCCGCTGCCTTCATTGCCCGATCAGTGCCCGCCTTAAAGTCATCATTTGATTCAGGTTGGGCCTGAAAAAGAGGCCAGGAGATAACCATAGAAGTAACTGGCAGAGATAAAAAAGCAACCGCCGTACCCATCCCCAGACATAATCCCATAGCCGTCCAGGAAAAACGTTCACGAAGCACCTGACCAGTTCGTTTAAACTGAAGTGTGTAAAGGGTCTGAAACTTTTCGCCCTGAAGCTCTGGATGAGTTTTCTTAGCCATGGAGGTAAAGGAGTAGGCTGCCTGATGTAAGTAAATTCTAAGTGATTCTACCTAAAAGCGAAACGCAAATCTTTAAAATTATTAAAATCAAGGCCATAAACATTCACAATGAATTCACATTTATTCATTAACCTTTATAGGTCGCAGGGAAGCCTGTGGCTATCGTCATAGAGGGCAAAGCCAGAAAGGTGTTGGGAAAGCGACTCATGCCCCTATAGTTAACCCGTCAGATCTACCTGTCAGTAATGGTTCTATTGTCTTTACCCTGGCATCTGCGTCAGCTTCCACCCTGTCCTGAGGACTGGGTGAATCAGGTTGAAAAAGCTCTGGTAGATTATTCCCCAGGACCAGTGAAGCCGGTAAATTGGGCTGCCCAACTACTCTGGCAGCGCCATCTCTGTAACCTGGACCAGTTACAGGGTTTCTTCAACCCTCGGCACTACAGACCGACTTCCGCCGATGACTTTGGTGAACCTATGGTTCAGGCTGTCAAGCGCTTGCAGCAGGCCTTGGCAAGAGGGGAGAAAGTAGCTATTTGGGGAGATTTCGACACCGATGGTGTCACTGCCACCGCCTTACTCTGGCAGGGATTAGGGCAGGTTTTCCGTCAACAAGAACGACTGACTTACTATATTCCTAATCGCCTAACCGCATCCCATGGATTAGCAAAATCCGGCTTGGACCAGCTAAAGACCTGGGGAGCTAGTTTGGTGGTCACCTGCGACACTGGCAGCACCGATGTCAGGGAAGTTGACTACGCCAGTCAAATTGGTCTGGAGGTGATTATCACCGATCACCATACTCTGCCCGAGGTGCAACCCGCGGCTGTTGCTCTGGTGAATCCTCGCTACCTGCCGCAGGATCATCCCCTGGCGACTCTCTCGGGAGTAGCTGTAGCTTACAAACTACTAGAAGCCTTTTATAAAGCCCTGGAATTTCCTCCCTCCCTACCCCTGGAAGCACTGCTGGACCTGGTGGCAATTGGTTTAATTGCCGATCTGGTAGAACTCACCGGGGATTGTCGATACCTGGCCCAAAGGGGGTTATACCACTTACAAAGTCACCTTCAGGCCGATCCACCCTATGCCAGGCCAGGGGTGGCCGAATTACTGCGGCTGTGCAAACGCACTGGCGATCGCCCCACGGATATTTCCTTTGGCCTTGGCCCACGTATTAATGCGGTTAGTCGTATTTACGGCGATGCCAACTTTTGTGTGGAGCTACTCACCAGTCAAGACAGCGATCGCTGTCGAGCGCTAGCAGCTCAGACTGAACTAGCCAATAGTCGCCGTAAAGCTCTGCAAAAATATATTTATACCCAGGTACAACAGCGGTTAACCCAAATTGACTTAAGTACAACTGAGTGTTTAGTTCTGAGTGATGAGTATTGGCCCGTAGGGCTCCTGGGCCTGGTGGCAGGACAGATTAGCCAGGAGTTGGGGCGTCCTACCCTATTGCTGAAGATTGATGCCGTAGACCATCAGCACCCCATTTCCATGGTTAGGGGATCGGCCCGGTCTATTCAAGGATTAGATCTTTATGAATTGTTCAAACGTCATAGCGACCTGATCACTAACTTTGGTGGCCATCCTCTGGCCGCGGGGCTGACCCTTCCCCTAGAGAATTTGCCCTTACTCACCACCGCCCTCAATCGATCGGTGCGAGCCCTCTTGAGCCAGAAAGCTATCTCCCCCCTGGCTTAACCATTGACCTGGTAGTCACGGTGGCCGACTTAGGTCAATCCTTATTTCGGCAGTTAAAAGTTCTGGAACCCTACGGTATGGGTAATCCTGTCCCCAGGCTCCTAATTCGTAATGGCTGGTTTGAGGCTGTTCGGCATCAAAATTTAAAGGACTCCAGGGGAAAAGCTGTCAGTTTCATTAAGACCAGCTTTGAACTCTGGGATGACACTAGTGCCGGGGGCTATCCAGGAGAGTGGTGGGGCCACTATGCCGACGAAATACCCCAAGGTCGCTGCCACATAGTGGTTGAACTAGACCATCACCGTCTACGGGGCTACTATCTCAGATTAATTGACCTGCGTCCAACCTCCGTAGCTATTGGTTCGACAGAAGACCAACCAGAACCTGCAAAAAACCTGACCAAGACAGAAGCTCAACCCCAGATCACCACCCTTTCCTTGCGCTCCCCTGTGGAGGTCTGGCAACAACTGGTAGGTCTGGCCAAGTATCTGGCTCGTACCCAAACGCCTATAGGTTTGGAAGAATTGAGAGCATCCCTAGACTTAACTATTACCAGCTGTGACCTGGGTTTAACCGCTCTGATGGAGGCTGGATTTGATCTATCAATTTCCTCATCAGATCACATTTTGCTAACTGCTCCTACCATTTTCAACACAAGCACCCCGAAGGCGATACAACAATTCGTTGAAGTTATACAGGAAGAGCAATTTCAGCAACTTTATCGAGCTAGCCATCAGCACCGATAATCCCTGATCGCCCCTCTGCATACTTCGATGCAGAGGGGCCGACTAACTCTTAACCTATTGTTCTGGCGGTCCTAGAACTCTGGTTCTTCCTTTTCTGATGCTTCATTTCTGGGGCTGGAATCCAGGAATATATCGGTAGCCTTAAGCTGTAGACCAGCTCGAGCCTGGGAATCTCCCTTACTGACATAGGGCGAGGCATCGATCGCTCCACTGGCAATAATCAAGGATCCTTTTTGATATGGGTAAGCTTGCGCCAGGCCGCCGATCCCTCCCAAACGCTAATATCAACGGTAAAGCTATCGTTATCCTTGCGATTGGGAATACGGTCTACGTAGATGGTTATCTCTGCCACCTGGGCATTATCACCAGCCTTGCGCTGAATCTGTCTTACCTCCGGATCGGCAGCCACATTGCCGGCCAGAGTACAGAGGTTGAGGCCACGGCTTGACATGGGAAAAATCTCCTAAAAAAGTAATACTTATTGACGAATCCTGAGGACACTTACCGTCTTCATCCTTAAAAAGTGTCGAGAACTGAAATTTCTTTTTCAGAAACCCTGACAATCATCAAGAATCAAGGAATTGGTTAAATGTCTTGAGCTTAGAATGCACAGATGGGGAATCATTTTTTCTAGGAGATATGGCTGATTTTTTAGTTAAAACTTGCAACGAGATGACATCTATTTGTTTGGACTCTCCATTTCCCGCCGTCGACGCGGTAACCGTTGATCAGGGCTAGGCTGACCAAAATCTTTCTTTAATTAATGTTAAGAAAATGGTCTAAAGTGATTTCAGGGCTACAGCTATGGAATGTCAATGCTGTTATCTCCTTTGTATACGAGAGCTATGACTAAGCGCTATGCAAACTCTGCAATCTGCTGAAACAACCATTTCGTCTCCGTCCAGCGCCGGCAAGCACCGGGTTGTAATTTTGGGCGGTGGGTTTGGCGGTCTTTATGCGGCCCAGCAGTTGGGTCGAGCCCAGGATGTGGAAGTCATCTTGATTGATAAGCGTAATTTCCATTTGTTTCAGCCTCTGCTTTATCAGGTGGCAATGGGTGGGCTATCGCCAGGAGATATTGCCTCTCCCTTGAGGGGGGTTTTGAGTCAGCAGAAAAACACCCAGGTATTGATGGGAGAAGTGGTTGACCTGGATCCCAGGCTAAAACCGTCGTTCTCAAGGAAGGCTCAAGGGTGGCTTACGATACCTTGATCGTGGCTACTGGTATGAGCCACTTTTACTTTGGTCGCGATGATTGGGCTGATATTGCCCCTGGGCTGAAAACCGTAGAAGATGCCCTGGAAATGCGACGGCGAATTTTTGGAGCTTTTGAAGCCGCCGAGAAGGTCACCGATCCAGCCTTACGCCAGGCTCTATTAACCTTTGTCATTGTCGGAGCCGGCCCAACGGGCGTAGAACTGGCAGGGGCCCTGGCTGAACTGGCTTTCCATACCCTTAAACCTGACTTCCGTCAGATCGATACTGAACAAACACGTATTCTTTTGGTGGAGGGTATGGATCGGGTATTGCCCCCCTTTCCTCCCGAGTTATCGACCCGGGCCCGGCAGGATCTGGAAAAAATGGGAGTGGAAATCTTTACCCAAACCCTGGTAACAGACATTGAAGGACATCAGGTCACCCTTAAGCAGGGAGACCAGGTTACCTGCCTATCAGCGGCCACCGTACTCTGGGCTGCTGGAGTCAGGGATCCTGGTATGGGGGGATTCTCGCCGATCGCACCGGCGTTGACCGGGATCGGTCTGGCCGGGTAATCGTGGGTCCGGATTTAAGTATTCCTGACTATCCAGATATTTTTGTGGTGGGAGATTTGGCCCACTATGGCCATCAGGGCGATCGCCCTTTGCCGGGAATCGCGCCGGTGGCCATGCAGCAGGGACAGTACGTGGCCAGGCTGATTCAAAAGCGTTTGCGGGGAGAAGTTCTACCTGGTTTCAGGTATAAAGATGGCGGTAGTCTGGCGGTAATCGGACGCCATTCCGCCGTGGTAAACTTTCCCCAGGGTAAGCTAACTGGTTTTCCTGCCTGGTTTGTGTGGCTGTTTGTCCACGTTTTCTTCTTAATCGAGTTTGATAACAAAGTGATTGTAATGATCCAGTGGGCTTCCAACTACATTACCCGTAAACAGGGCTCCCGCCTAATTACGGAACGTATTGTCACCCATGAGTGAAACCACCCCTAAGGTGATTATTCATGGTGGAGCTGGACCTGCTTTGGCCGATCCATCTGCTCTGGGGGCAATTCGAAAAGAGCTTCACACTATTGTTGAGTCCGTCTATGGGCAGGCTCAGCAAGGAACCTCAGCCCTTGATTGTGTGATTTACGGCTGCCAACAGTTGGAAGCCAATCCTCGCTTTAATGCGGGCTATGGATCGGTACTCCAGTCCGACGGTCAGGTGCGTATGAGTGCGGGTCTGATGGATGGGGCTCGCCAATCCTTTAGTGGGGTGATAAACACCAGTCGAATCGCCCACCCCATTGATTTAGCAGCCTTTTTACAGTCCTCCAGCGATCGGGTATTGTCTGAGGTGGGGGCGCTAGAACTAATACGGGAATTAGGCTTACCCCTATTTGATCCGATTACCCCTCTGCGACTCCAGGAATGGATGGCATCGCGACAGGAAAATTTTCTCCAGGCCATGGCCGGCGTGGTGGCAGAGGATTCCCGGGCTCGACGAGGTACCATTGGTGTAGTAGTTTTAGATGGCCACGGGCAATTAGCGGCTGGTACTTCTACGGGGGGCAAAGGTTTGGAGCGTCTTGGTCGAGTCAGCGATGCTGCGATGCCAGCAGGCAACTATGCCAATAAGTTCGCGGCTGTCAGTTGTACCGGTATTGGTGAAGATATTATTGACGAGTGTCTGGCGGTCCGACTGGTGCTGCGTATTACCGATGGCATGGAGCTAGGCGCTGCCTTCGCTAAGTCCTTTGCTGAAGCTGCCCACAACCAGAGGGATTTTGGCGCTATTGCCATTACCCAGCGAGGAGAAGTAGCCTGGGGTAAGACTAGCGATATGTTATTAGCCGCCTATCGTACCGGAACCACCCAGGATGACACCCTTGACTTAGGAGTTGGCCCATTGACCGGGGTGGTTCTTCTATAGCTAAAGCTGTTAGCTGTTCTACCGTAAACAAGGAAGGGTTTTCCATGCGAGTTAAATCACGATCTCAAAAGCACGACCTGCCCGAAGTCAACCTGGTGCCCATGATGGATGTGTTGATGACCATTCTGGTTTTCTTCATCATTATTTCTATGAGTGCTCAAATTAACCAGAAAGCCGTTGATATCAAATTACCTTCGGTGGAGTCTGGCAGTTCTTCGGTGGATTAACCCGATCCCATGATGGTGGAGCTAGATCGTCAGGGCAAATTATTTATTAAGGGATCATCGATTGACCAGGCTCAGATGGCTCAAGATATCCAGCAATACCTGACGAATAATCCCAAGGGTACGGTAGTGCTTAAGGCTGATAATCAGCTGACTTACCAGAAAATTGCTGAGGTTCTAGGGGCCATGCGGGATGTTGGAGGTAACCAGGTTTCCCTGGCAATTACTAAGTAGCCCGCTGCTCTTCAAAGCCTGAAGCCAAGGCTATTCAGAGACGGCAATCACCTGGGGTATGGGTAAGGAAAATTGCCTACCATTGACCCTTAGGTCTAGGCAGGAACCATGGTTGATCTGGGATAAATGGCTTTGACTCAAGCACTGATTGAGGGCCTCAGCCATGGTGGCGATCGCCGCTGGACCGGTTTGCTGTAGAACCTGTAGCCAAACCCAGCCGCAGTCAATCAGTAAATCAAGATCAACCTGGTGGTAATGGGGGGCAAAGGGACGTAAGCGGTTTACCCCTTCTCCTAACAAAATAGAGGCCCCCTGCCAGTTGCGGTTACCCAGGTGGTAAAAGCCCACTGCAATTTGTAAGATGCCCTGAAAAAAAGGCTTTTCAACCGTATCTGCGGTCATCCATAGGTCTTCTAGCTGGTCGTGACAGTCATAGTAGTCGCCCTGGTTAAATTGGGCGATCGCAGCTAAGAGGTTAGGTTCCATCCCATCAGAAGCGGACATCGATAATCCTAGAAGTTGGTTGACAAGGGTTGCACCGGCTATGGCTGACCTTCATAGGGCCACAAAAATATTCAACTTTAAGCAAGCCATTGACTTTACCAGTATAATTAATGTGTAATTTGACACCTATTTTTGATTGTCAGCAACCACTGAGGCATCTGCTCAGGCAGATTTAGTGGCACAGCTACTTAGTTCATCCTAAGGTATAGGTGCTATTCTCCAGGATGAGTGAGTGTGATGAGGATAATTAACCATGGTCAATTCTGTCTCAAGGTCCGTTAGTAGTGCTTTCCCAGGTCAATCATTGAATCCTCCGTCGGAAGTTTTTACTTCTAGCCTGGGAAGCCTGCCCTTACCCAATGCCCCCTATTTGGTACCGACGGGATTCGAGGCAAGGTAGGAGAATTGCTGACGGCCCCCCTGGCCATGGAGATAGGCTATTGGGCAGGGCAGATATTGCAATCTGAGGGGCTGGGCCAAAAGCCGGTGGTGGTAGGGCAGGATTCTCGGACCTCTGGGCCAATGCTGGCTACGGCGCTCACGGCTGGGCTTACCGCCGCTGGGCTGGATGTATGGCAGGTGGGTTTATGTCCTACTCCCGCCGTTGCCTATCTAGCGGAGTCCTGCGACGCCCTGGGGGAATTATGATCTCTGCCAGCCATAACCCTCCTCAGGACAATGGGATTAAATTCTTTAGTGGTGATGGAACGAAATTAGCTACCCCTGTCCAGGCTAGAATTGAAGCCGCTCTGCGGGGCCAGTCCCCTGAACTGCATAGGCCCACCAATCCTACCTGGGGCCAGTGCTACTACCGCCCAGAGTTGATCAATCGCTACGTTAGCTTTTTGCAAGAACCACTGTTGCCGGGTCTGAATTTGGAGGGCATGACAGTGGTGCTGGATTTGGCCTGGGGTGCCGCCACTTGCCTGGGCGAAGAGGTATTTAGGGCGACTGGGGCGCGAGTGATTACCCTGCATGGCTTGCCCGATGGTGATCGCATCAATGTTAACTGTGGATCAACCCATCTGGAACCCTTAAAGGCAGCTATTAAAAGTACCGGGGCGGACCTGGGCTTCGCCTTTGACGGCGATGCTGATCGGGTGATGGCCGTTGATGGCCAGGGGCGCGTAGTAGATGGGGACTATATTCTCTACCTTTGGGGGCAATACCTGCAGCGCCAGGATCGACTCCCCGACCAAACGGTAGTCTCCACCGTCATGGCTAACCTGGGTTTTGAGCGAGCCTGGGAAAAACTCGGGGGTACCCTGGTGCGAACTAAGGTGGGCGATCAGTATGTCCACGCTGAAATGGTGAGACGGGGAGCTAAACTGGGGGAGAGCAGTCTGGCCATATTCTTTGTCATCATTATAGTTTGACGGGAGACGGCATCCTTACGGCTTTACACCTGGCGGCCCTGGTGCAGCAGTTGGGGGGTCTCTGGCGACTCTCCTCGATCAGAGCTTTAAGACCTATCCCCAGCAGTTACACAACGTTAGGGTTACTGATCGAGATCGGCGTCTCAACTGGCAGCACTGTGACCCTTTGCAACGAGCTATTGAGGCGGCCCAGCAGGCTATGGGCAGTGAGGGTCGGGTATTGGTGAGACCCTCAGGCACCGAACCCCTAATTCGGATTATGGTGGAGGCCCTTCACCAAGATATGGTAGATCATTGGATTCAACACCTTGCCGGGTTAGCGTCTGAACATTTGGCAGCCTAATCAACCCATTTCCTTTCAGATCGGATTATTCTATGGAGTCGCCCTGGCTAGTTTCGGCAACCTTGAGTGCCCTTACTATCGGGATCGGAGTAAGTCCTGCCAGGGCCCATGTCTTTGCCGTAGAGCCCAGGCTACCGTCGGTGGTGCAGAGGGCCGACAATAGTCAAGCTACTCCACCCCTGGCGGCGGCCCCTAGCCCTAATCGGGTCCAAGGTAATGATGGTAACAGCGCCCAAACTATTTTGCAATCCATTGTCAGTACAGGAGACGGCTTTCTGCTGCAATTTAGGGGCTCTGCGCCTGATCAGCTGACCCTCCAGGTCAGAGGCGATAGCCCTGATGATCGGACAGCTGTGATTGACTTGCCGAATACCGCCGTAGCTACCGATCTGCGGTCCGAAGATCTACCTGCCCAGCGTTACGGCGTAATTAGTTGGGAGGTTCTACAGCAACCCACCCAACCCGCCTCTACCCGGATTACTCTAAAGCTCGCCTCCAGCAGCCCTGATTGGCGGGTGATAGCTAGTTCTGGAGGTATCATTCTGCTCCCCCCATGGGGGTATCTCTGGAAAACCAACTCTCTGGCTCCAGTTCAGGGTCTTCGGCAGCGGTTGGATCGACTCCCACCTCTGTCGTCCACGCTCCAGCGCTGCCCCCCCAACCCCCCAACCCCCCAACCCGATCGCCCTACCTCAGCGACGGTTAGTGGTAACTATTGATCCTGGCCATGGAGGAGAGGATCCGGGAGCCGTAGGAATTCAGGGTTTGCAGGAGAAACGGGTGATCTTTCCAATTTCTCTGCGGGTTGCTGAACTCCTGAGCCATCAGGGGGTGACGGCGATATTAACCCGTCGTCAGGACAGCACCGTTGATTTACAAACCCGGGTTGATATTGCTGACCAGGCCCGAGCCGACCTGTTTTTAAGTATTCATGCTAATTCCATCAGTCTCAGTCGTCCCGAAGTCAATGGTGTCGAGAGTTATTACTACGGCTCCGATAGTAGTCAGCGCCTGGCTTCCATGGTTCAGACCAGGATGCTGGCGGCTACGGGGATGAGAGATTGGGGAGTGAAGCCAGCCCGATTTTATGTTTTACGTCATAACAACAGGCCAGCCGCCCTGGTAGAAGTGGGTTTTGTCACCGGTATTGAAGATTTTCTCCGACTACAGAATGCTGCATGGCGGGAAGTTATGGCTCAAGCGATCGCCCAGGGAATTTTAGAGTATCTCAAGGTTGGTCCTTAGTAATAGCTGGAAGAGGCAGTAGTAGAATTACTTGATTCGAAAACTTTTCCCGATAATTAGCTCTAATTTTTATAGTTTTCCCCATGATCAGGGAATCCTGGGTAGGCAAATAGATTTTTAGCCTTAACCTCTGGTGCAGCGGTCAAGGTATCGAGAGGAGCCAGAGTACCTACCCAGGACTAGCCTTTTCCCGGTTCGTACCACCAGAACTGTCCCGTCGGAGCCGTAGCTTGACCGGTTAACCGGGTTCTAAGTAGGCTGACCAGACTATATCCTTAGGGTTGGCTTCCATCTATGGGAAAAAAGCTATGGGAAAAAGGGTTGGCTCCCCATCAAAGTCTGGAAAGGTCAACCATAGTT
The DNA here is from genome assembly GCA_041879365.1 of Nodosilinea sp. LVE1205-7. Taxonomy (GTDB): domain Bacteria; phylum Cyanobacteriota; class Cyanobacteriia; order Phormidesmidales; family Phormidesmidaceae; genus Nodosilinea. The sequence goes on from CP089923.1 coordinate 2,582,697, forward strand.
AATGTATAGCTAGGGCTCTGGATAACCAGGGGTAGCTATCTTAATCAAAGCCATATTGATAGTGCGGTTGGTTCAGAAATTTATAAGACTAGGGAGATGGAAATGGTTGGTTTAAACTCAAGGCAGCTTCACTTTTACTGGATGGCAATGGGATTAGCTCTAGCTCTTTCCAGTCTGTTGCCAGGCCAGGCTTTGGCTACGACCCAGATGGCTGCTGCCAGCCAGTCAGCCTGCCAGGTCCCAGCCCTATCGCGGTTGACCCGTTATCGTGTAGTAGCCAGTGATACCCTAGCGGCGATCGCCGATCGCTACGGCTTGATAGCCGCTACCTTGATTGGTTTTAATCCAACCCTACAGTCAGCTCCCCTCAGGATAGGCCAGGAGTTAGTTATTCCTCCCTACAATGGCATTCGGATCAGAGTTAATCCAGGGCAAACCTGGCAGCAACTGGCCAAAATTTACGGTACCCAAGCTGATGTGTTGTTTGAAGTCAACGGTTGCGTCACCACCGTGCCTGCCAATATTTTTGTGCCTGGAGTTAACTGGTATCCAGAGATGAACTCTGGTTCTGCTATCACTGCCAACCAGAGCCTACTGGAAGGGTATCCCCTAATAGAGCGGGCAGCGGTAGTCATGGCCTATGGTTGGCAACCCGATGCGGCTCAAAATCGGATGGTTTTTCACACCGGAGTGGGGCTGACCAGTCGAGGGGGTGCCCCTGTCCTGGCCGTGGGGGCAGGCACAGTGGCCTTTGCTGGGATCGATCCGGTGTACGGCCACCTGGTGGTGGTGAACCACGCCCAGGGGCTACAAACTCGCTATGCCAATCTCGATAGTATCAATGTAAAGGTCGGACAACGGCTACGCCAGGGCGATCGCCTGGCTCGAGTAGCCCCACCCCAGGCTAATCAACCGACCTTTCTTTACTTTGAAGTCAGGCTTAATTCTGCCCAGGGGTGGGTGGCTCAGAACCCTCGAGACTTTGTTCCAGCTATAGGTGACCCTTAGCCTTAGCTTGCCGTCCAACTGGTGCTATCAGGGCCAGTTCAAGGTGCCCCCTGGGTTGAGACAAAATGAACAATCCCTTGATTGACAACGGCTTTAGATTACAACCGTAGCTTACAACGATTAGTACAAATACTGGGCAAAGCGGGTGGGGGGAATCGAACCCCCATCATTAGCTTGGAAGGCTAAGGTTTTACCACTAAACTACACCCGCAGAGTATAAAAAATCTTACACTTCTTCTTACTAGTCTACCATAGTCATAGGCGTAGCTACAGTGAATGGAACAGCCACTGACAAGCCCCCGGCTCCGCCCAGGTCAGTTAGAAACCCTGCTCAGTGCTACCCAATTAGCCCTACCCTGGGAATTCTGGTCAACGCTATACTGGGATAGTCAAAGTTGAAAAACTTCTACGACTAAGTTCGGTCATGACAAATAGCCCTTCCTACTTTACTCCTGAAGAACTGGAACGCTGGCACTTTGGATTAGCCCAGGCTAATTTAAACAACATTCTTTGTCATTGCCGTGACTGTGATACTACCTGGGTTGCTTCTCAGCCAGAACCCTGTAACTGTGGTAGTAGCCGGGTTGAATCTATCCCCTGCTGGCAGTTTCCCGATGACTAGGGGAAAAACAAAAGTTCATTCACCCATTCCTTCAACCTGAACTTGACTCCTATTAATTTTGTCAAAGACCCAACCTCCCCTCAAGACCAAAGGCTAAATCTCACCGTCATCACTAGCCATCCAGAACGTCTCGATCGCTGGTTAACCGCTAATATTCAGGGTCTATCTCGTAACCGCATTCAAAAGCTGATTGAATGGGAATACGTTACCCTCAATGGCCAGTTGTGTAGCCATAAGCAGACATTGGTACAACTTGGCGATCGCATCAGCCTGACCATACCGGCTCCTCAGCCCTTGGAGTTGGCACCCCAGCCCATGCCCCTGGATATTCTGTTTGAGGATGATCACCTGATCATCATTAACAAACCAGCCGGCCTGGTGGTCCATCCTGCACCAGGTAATATGAATGGAACCCTGGTCCACGGACTGCTGGCCCACTGTGGTAACCAGTTGGGAGGAATCGGAGGTGTCCAGCGCCCAGGCATTGTACATCGGCTAGATAAGGATACCACCGGTGCCATAGTGGTAGCAAAAACAGATCTGGCCCATAGCCATCTGCAAGCCCAGATGAAGGCCAAAACCGCCGGTCGGGAATACCTGGGGGTGGTCTACGGGGTACCTCCGACCGCTGCCGGCACCATTGACCTACCCCTGGGTCGCCATCCCCTGGATCGCAAAAAGAATACTGTGGTGCCTTTGGAACGGGGTGGCCGACCGGCTCTAACCCATTGGCACCTGGAGGAGCGACTGGGGAATTTCTCGCTCTTACGCTATCGTCTAGAAACCGGACGGACCCATCAAATTCGCGTACACAGTACCCACATCGGTTATCCTTTAGTGGGCGATCGCACCTACGGGGCAGGACGCGATATCGGTGTTAATTTACCGGGGCAGGCTCTCCACGCTGAGCGTCTGAGTCTGCTTCATCCCCTTAGTGGAGACCCGATTGTGGCCGTGGCTCCCTGGCCTACCCACCTGAAGACCCTGGTGCGGGTTCTGCGGGGCCGAATCGGTTCCGGGGCCAGGGTGCCTTTACCAGAAGGGGCAGAAATTTGAGTTCTATCTAGAGTTTTATCTACCAGGGGTTGTTCCATGGGTATTCCCTCTCCAGTTCCAGTAGCCCTGAACCAGGTCTTTGAAACCTATCAACAGAATCAGGTGACCCTGACTATTTTGGGTTCTGGAGCCTGGGGTCAAACCCTGGCTGGTTTAGCCCTGGCCAATCAGCACCAAGTGCGGCTATGGTCGCGGCGGCAGGGCCTTCCCCTTGAACAGGCCGTAGCCGGAGCTGATATGTTGATATCGGCAGTTTCTATGGTGGGGGTGCCCGATCTGGTCAACCAGTTGGAGGCTCTGGCAATTGCCCCCACCACCATTCTTGTCACTGCCACTAAGGGATTGGATGCCACCACCACCCTAACTCCCTCTCAAATCTTTCAGAGAACCTTTCCAAATCATGCCTTAGTGGTTCTATCGGGCCCCAATCTATCTGGAGAAATTCAGCAGGGACTGCCAGCGGCGACAGTCATTGCCAGTCGCCAGAAAACTGCCGCTGAGGCAGTACAGCACGTCCTGGCGACGGAAAACTTTCGCATCTATCGTAGCGGTGATCCCCTGGGGGCGGAGTTGGGCGGCACCTTAAAAAATGTTATGGCTATTGCGGTAGGAGTTTGTGATGGTCTTACACTGGGAGCCAATGCCCGTTCTGCCCTGATTACCCGAGCCCTACCGGAGCTGATTCGCATAGGCACTCACCTGGGGGGCAACCAGAAACCTTTCTGGGTCTCTCAGGGTTAGGAGATATGCTAGCCACCTGTACCAGTGCCCTTAGCCGTAATTACCGGGTTGGCTATGGTTTGGCCCAGGGTAAATCCCTTGAGCAGATCCTGGTGGAGTTGGGCAGTACCGCTGAGGGGGTAAACACAGCCCAGGTAGTTATGGCCATCGCCCGTCGTGACGCCATTTCATTGCCCATCTGTGATCAGGTTGATCGCCTGCTGCGGGGGCAGGTTTCTGCCAGAGCTGCCGTTACGGCCCTGATGGAGCGCCAGCTAAAAGCAGAAGATTACCAACAGTTATTGAAGGTAGGATAGGAGCGAACCCATGGCCGCTAAGCAAGAATTTCGAAGTTTTGACGACCTACTGAGCAGTTCCCAGGTGCCAGTACTGGTTGATTTCTACGCCACCTGGTGCGGTCCTTGCCAAATGATGGCAAATATTTTAACTCAGGTTAACGACCAACTCAAAGGTCAATTAAAGATAGTTAAAATTGATACCGATAAGTATCCGCAAATTGCCTCCCAACATAGAATTACCGCCTTGCCCACCCTGGTTTTATTTAAAGCCAGGGACGCGGTGGATCGCATTGAAGGAGTGCTACCTCTGGACCAACTGCTTACCCGTCTGCGGTCCCATCTGGGCTGAGAAATCAGCTGGGCCCCAGCCATCAAGAATTTAGCCAACTCTGGCATCAACCTAGCTGCTTCTGCTCAGTTCTGCTGCTGCACCATAGCTCCACTAAGATTGGTTTAAGGGGGAAATAGCAATCCCTTATGGGGTTGTGATGGGCTCTGGGGTAATCCCCAGAGCCATCATTGAAAAAGGGAAGTTACCACTGAAAGTAGGGTAGCTGGGCGGCCGTAGCACGGATGGCAGCGGTGTTGGCCACCAGTTGGCCACAGGCATCCCAATTACCCTCCAGGAAAGCCTGGCGCACCCCAGAGGGAATAGCTACCGGGGCGATGAGAGCTCCATAATGCAACTCCAGACGGTGTAGGTCCAGGCTCAGGGGTTGGTTGGGCTGGGCCGTCAGGGTGGTTTGGATCTGGGTGATCACCTCCGGGCTAGCGGTGAGACAGGGAATCCCGATCGCCAGACAGTTACCAAAGAAGATCTCCGCAAAGCTTTCCCCCAGGATGGCCTGGATACCCCAGCGGGCAATCGCCTGGGGAGCGTGTTCCCGGGAGGAGCCGCAGCCAAAGTTATGATTTACCACCAGAATCGTAGCTCCCTGGTACTGGGGTTGATCAAAGGGGTGGGCACCCGCCAGGGCGGCCCGATCATCGGCAAAGACCTCAACCCCCAGCCCATCGAAGGTAATCGCCTTAAGAAAGCGGGCCGGGATGATGCGATCGGTGTCAATGTCGTTGCCCACTAGGGGGATGGCGGTGCCGGAAATCAGTTCAATGCGTGACATGGCAGGACTCCTTCGAGGATCTACCAATCCATGGATCATCTCATCATATATTACAGCCTCGAGAACCTCTGCCGCCTTAGTAGTTGACGGTCAGCCCATTGCTGGCGGTCAGGGTGAGGCTGGCCCCACAGAGGTTGAAACTGGGCAGGTCCAGGGGCAGGTAACCCTGGCCTAGATCCACCCGCACCGGGGCCTGGCATTGCCCTGGCTCCAGGGTAATTTGACGAGCCTGGCCAGGGGGTAGGGCGGTGCCCAGGATATTGCGGCCCGCTACCTGCAAAGATTGGAGGGCTACCGTGCCCTGGTTGATCACCTGCAACTGCTGGGAGATACGGGCATAGTTAATCACACAGACATTGCCATAACCCTGATGGGGACCGCAGCCCGCCCCGGTATGGCTCCAGGCCGGGGAAAAGATGGCGGTGCGGTGGCCCCGGTCGGGTACCCCATCATCCACGATCAAATCCAGCAACACCTGCTGGCCGGTGCGGGAACCATAGGCGATGTTCTCCCCCGCCCGGATGTAGGGCACCCCGGCCCGGGTCAGCCGTTGGCCCGGGTCACTCCCATCGGAGCCCTGGTGCCCCACCCGGCCCTGGGCCTGATCCTGGGCGTGGGCCTGGGCCGCCTGGGCCACCGCCACCGATGACTTCAGGGGAGCCACGGCAGCTTGCCGGGCCAGGGCCGCGATCGCCTCCCGCACCGCCCCCTGACCTTCCTGGGTAATAATCCGGCAGTTGGGGCCACAGCCATTGGTAATGTAGCCCTGGCTATCCATACTGGCCAACCGGGCCTCCAGCAGGGGAATATAGCTGGCGGGGTTTTGCCGCACCCGATTTTGCTCCACCAGAATGTCCCGCTCCAGGTCCCGCCAGTTGGCGGTTACCTTAGGCCCCCGGGGAACAACCGGAGTACCCCCTACCTGGGCCAGGATACCCGAACCACAGGTCCAGGGTAGTAGGCCCAGGGCAGCAACCATCAGCCCCCAGGGAAACAGTCTCAACCCCACCATGGTTTTCCCTCCATCTCCCCATCCCCAGCTCAGGCCACCAATTCCGCCACCAATTTAGCTTCAAACACCTGTTCAAAATACTCCTTTTTATAACCCAGGTTCCACAGCTCTGAGGCGCAGTCTTCCCCGGATGAGCTGGTTGAATCTGTAAATAAAGGATGTGGGATTCGGGTTCGAACCGGCAATGGATGGTTTTAACCGCTCCTATACCCCGGCGATCGAGGGCCACCGCTAGCCGCAGCAGGGCACTCAGTTGTAGCACTAACTGGCGGTGATAGGGGGTGGGCAGGGCCCGAAAACTTTCATGCTTCTTTCTGGGACTACTTTTACGATGGTAACGGGCGATATTGGCAATCACCTCTAGCTCGGTTTCGGTGTACCCCAGCAGTTCACCATGACGAATCAGGTAGTAGGAGTGTTTGTGATGGGCGGAATGGCTGACAAAGTGACCGCAATTGTGGAGAATGGCAGCGGCCCACAGGAGCTCCTGCTCCGGGCTATTCCAGGTATGCAAACTGTCCCAGGTTTGTTCAAACAAGGTCATAGCAAAGCGGGCTACCCGTTCCGATCGCTCCAGGTGAACCTTGTACTTATGGGCGGTTTTCAAAACATTCCGCTGTCGTACCGACTGCTGGAATTGCATGCGGTCTTCGATCAGGCCGTGGGTGAGCATCCAATCGACAATCACCCCCTCCCGCAGGGCGCGTTCGCAAATGGTCAGGGAGTTGGCCCCCAGTAGGCCCATGGCTTCATGCAGAATCACCGCTCCAGCTACGATAATTTCGGCCCGGCGGGGCACCATTTCGGGTAAGGCCAGGCGTTGAGCGTAGGTAAATCGCCGTAACTCTTCCAGGAGCTTTGTCAGTTCGGCATAGGTAAACTGAAAACCGTTCAAGGGGGTAGGTACCACCTCCAGTCGCCGGTAGGCAATCAGGGTAGCTAAACACTCGATCGTGCCGGAGGTACCTATCAGTTGCATAGACTCCCCCGCCGCCAGCTTTTGCCGCAGTTCCTGGGTGGGGTTTTCTAACATGCCCCGAACGTAGGATCGCAGGGCTAGAAACTCACTATCGGTAACTGGATTGGAGTTAATAAATTGGGCCGTCAGCCGCACCGCCCCTACCTTGCTGCTATTCAGGTAGCGATGGAGCTCCCCGGTGCCCAGGATCAATTCCGTTGAGCCGCCGCCGATATCGATAATGGCATGGGGTTGACCTCGAAACTCAACCCCAGATAGCACTCCCAGGTAGATGCGCCGGGCTTCTTCTGGACCAGAGATGAGGTTAACCACCAGGCCCACCTCCTGCTGGATGCGATCTAAAAAGGCGGCACCATTGCTGGCCTCCCGTACTGCGCTGGTGGCCACTGCCAGGATCGCCTCCGCCTGGAAGCTAGCGGCAATGGCGTAACAACGCTTTAAAGCCGCTACGGCCCGGTCCATAGCAGCGCTGGTAAGCTCCTTGGTGGTCTCGTTAAAATTGCCCAGGCGAACGGTTTCCTTCTCCCGGTCAACGATGGTAAAAGCTGGCAGGTCCGGCTGGACCTTCACTACCACCATGTGAATGGAATTGGTGCCCACATCAATGGCCGCCAGAACGCGATCGCCCTTAATGGCCGCTGGAGTAAGGTCTGAGAAATAGCTCAACCATCTGGCTTTTTCTGCCCCAGGAGCTAAATTTACCACGACTTACCTCCAACCACGCCTGCTTCAAATTTTACTCAGCCCTGTTGACAGCAGCAGCGGATTTGAAAAACTTTATGTGGTCACCACAGAAGATTTATATAGTTAACCCGGCGGCCATTGCAGCGATCGTCCTCCTAAAATATGCAGGTGCAAATGATTAACGGTTTGGCCTCCGTCCTGGCCAGTATTAATCACCACCCGATAGCCCGCCGTGGCTAACCCTTCTTGATCGGCTATGGTTTTAACCACCAACAGCAAGTGACCCAGCAGAGTTGCATCCTCGGGGCTGGCTTGGGACAAATTAGCCAGGGGCTGTTTGGGAATCACCAAAATATGGGTAGGTGCCTGGGGGGCAATATCCCGAAAGGCCAGACAGCGATCATCCTCGTAGACAATGGCGGCGGGAATTTCCCTCCGAATAATTTTGCCAAAGATGGTGTCTCCACTCATGGCCAACCCTCCTAAGTTAACGCCGCTATTCTCCCATGGGGAGAGGCGGTGGTGTAAAGTCAGGATGGATTTTATCGATTCAGGCCGCTAAGCCTGCGGCTAACCAGTTGCCCATGACTCAGTTTGCTCCCCTTTTTGATCTGGCCAGGGTAATTGGGGCTCCCCTGGATTTACTCCCAACCCATTGCTACTCTAGCCTGGTCAGTCAGATCACCACCGACAGTCGCGACCTGGAGAAAGATGCTCTATTTGTGGCCCTACCCGGCGATCGCTTCGATGGCCACGACTTTGTGGCCCGGGCCATCGCCCAGGGATGTCTAGCAGCGGTGGTGCAGCGCCATCGTTGGGAGGTGTCTGCTGAGCTTGCTTCCCTACCCTGTTTACCGGTGGCCGATACCCTGGCGGCCTATCAGAGTCTGGGCCAGTGGTGGCGTCAGCAACAGCGGGCTACCATTGTGGCGGTGACCGGATTGGTGGGAAAAACCACCACCAAAGAACTGATTGCAGCAGCTTTAGGTACCCAAGGCAAGGTGCTAAAAACCCAGGCCAATTACAACAATGAAATTGGTGTGCCCAAAACCCTGCTGCAATTAGAACCAGACCACCGTTTTGCTGTCATTGAAATGGGTATGCGGGGACCGGGGAAATCGCTCTCTTAGCCCGTATCGCCAACCCCGATGTGGCGGTGATTACCAATGTGGGTACGGCCCATATCGGGCGGTTGGGCTCCGAGCAGGCGATTGCGGCGGCCAAGTGCGAACTCCTGACCCAGTTGTCTCCCCAGGGTATCGCCATTCTCAACTACGACAATCATCGCCTCATGGATACGGCCCAGGGGGTCTGGTCCGGGCGCACCCTGAGCTTTGGTTTAGAGGGGAGACATTCGGGGGAGTGGTTAGACGATTACACCCTGATGGTGCAGGACATCCCCCTGCCCCTGCCCCTACCGGGTCGCCACAATGCCCTGAATTTTTTGGCGGCGATCGCCGTACTCACCGCCCTGGAACTGGATTGGTCAGGCCTCAGCCAGGGGTTTCAGGTAGACTTACCTACTGGCAGGGCTCGCCAGATTACCCTGCCGGACGACATTGTGCTGCTGGATGAAACCTACAACGCCGGGTTTGAATCCATGACCGCTGCCTTGCAACTTCTGGCCCAAACCCCTGGCCAGCGACACATCGCCGTCCTGGGTACCATGAAGGAACTGGGGGATTACTCCCTGGATCTACATCACCGCATTGGCACGACGGTCAAACAGTTGGGTATTGACCGGCTTTTGATTCTGGCGGATGCTGCAGAAGCCGCAGCCCTGACTCAAGGCTGCGATGGTGTAGAGAGTCAAGCCTTTGCCGACCACCCTGCCCTGATTGAGGCATTGCAGGCCACTTTGCAGCCAGGGGATCGGGTTTTATTCAAAGCCTCCCGATCAGTGGGGCTGGATCAGGTCGTTACGGCTTTGATAGCCTAATCCCTGGTTTCTTCTGTGGGTACGGTGAAGATGGACCAGATCAATCGTCTGGGTTAGGGCAGCAGCAATAGGAGGAACGGTGACGGAGTCTTTGGTTTTAATCGGGGTGGGTCTATTAGCGGGCATATTGGCCGGTTTCCTGGGCATTGGCGGCGGTACCGTGATGGTACCAGTGATGGTGGCCCTGGGCCTATCGGCCGTGAAGGCAGTCGGCACCAGTAGCTTGGCAATTTTAATCATTGCCCTGGGCGGTAGTTGGCAAAACTGGCGCATGGGTCTCTTAAACCTCAACAATGCTCTGCTCTTGGGTCTACCGGCGATCGCAACGGCTTTTTTGGGGACGGCTCTAGCCAGCTCTTTTCCTGAGTACGTTTTACTCGGAGTCTTTGGCCTGTTTATGTTGTTCAATATTTACCTGCTACGGGTTAAGCAGCAGGTAGTAGCTGGGGCTCAAAGTCAGTCTTTGTCTGAAGGCAAGATCACACCCCAAGCTCCAAAGCCGACCCAATCTCGCCTGCTGATCGGCGGCACGGCAGGGTTTATGGCGGGCCTCTTTGGAGTCGGCGGAGGAGTGGTTATGGTGCCGTTACAAATTATTCTGCTCCAGGAGGAAATCAAGGTGGCTATCCAAACCAGCCTGGGGGCGATCGTCATTACCAGCCTTTCTGCCCTGGGGTGGCATGCCATTGAGGGTCACGTCGAGGGCTGGATAGGCCTTTTGCTTGGCCTGGGAGGATTGGCGGGGGTACAGGTGGGGACTCGCTACCTACCACGGCTAGCCAGCCAAAAGGTGACTTTGATGTTTAGAGTGGTACTGGCTTTATTTGCAATGTTTTTCTTCTATAAGGCCTGGCAGAGCTTTATTGCCTTAAGAGTTGTTTGAAAAGCCAAAGAGAATCTCAAACTATACCTATGGAGTCGGATGACCGCGGCAAAATTCAGTATTTTGGTGGCTTGTTGGCGACGAACTATGCCTGGGAGCACCCTTTTCAAACCACCTATTAGATCGATATGTTAGGTCGATAAGGGGTAAGGGTCACCAGAGCCAGCGGCGATCGAGATGGCTGCAATCATAACTGCTTCTGGTGGGAGTCCCGGCTTGCGGGATCCATCCGGGGCCGGACTGTCAAACCCTTGAACAACACATAGAATACGGGCACCACTAGCAAACTTAGCAGGGTTGCTACCAGTAAGCCCCCAAAGACGGTGTAGCCTATTGACCAACGACTGGAACTACCTGCTCCCCTAGCTATTAGCAGAGGGAAAAAACCTGCCAGCGAGGCCGTGCTGGTCATAATAATCGGTCGAAACCGTTGTTGACAGGCGTTAATAACCGCAGGAACCAGATCCAACCCCTGGTGTCTGGCCTGATTAGCAAATTCGACGATCAGAATCGCGTTTTTACTGGCCAGGCCAATTAACATCACCAGACCCACCTGAGCATAGACATTCAGGGCCAGGTCTCGTAGCCAGAGAAATATCAGGGCCCCCAAGACTGCCAGAGGGACAGTCAATAGAATAATAACCGGATCCAGGTAACTCTCGTACTGCGCCGCCAGTACCAGAAACACCACCACTAATCCCAGCCCAAATAGCACCAGGGCGGCTTTTCCCGCGGCCAATTCTACTCTAGCGCTACCCTGCCAAGCCACACCTACGGAGGGCAACGCCGCCTGGTCATGGGCGGCGGTCATAGCGGTAATCAATTGGCCAGAGCTGGCCTGGGGAGCTGGTTGTCCTTCTATCTTAATCGAGCGGAACAGATTAAAATGGCTAATCGTAGCCGGTCCAGACACCTCTCGCTGGCGGGATAGGGCGGCCAGGGAAACTAAGGTACCGTCCTTGGAGCGTAAATAGATATTGCGGATGTCCTCCGGGTCGTTGCGAAAGGGAGCATCAGCCTGGAGCAGAACTGGATAATTGCGACCCCCAAAACTAAAATCATTAATATACCGCGATCCCAAATAGGTACGCAGGGTTGACTGAGCCTCCGCTAGATCGATGTGCAAGGTTTTGATGCGATCTCGATCAAGCTCCACCTCAATCTGGGGCATGCTGGCGGTAAAGGAGCTGAACACCCCAGCGGCGGTAGGGGAGCGGTTGGCTAACCCGATCACCTCTAAACTATTTTTGAGAAAATCTTCCAGGCTGAGCTGACCGCCGCTGCGGTCCTGGAGTTGCATTTCCAGGGCGTTGGTGGGACTAAATCCAGGCACGGGAGCTGCATTAAAGGCAATCACCCGGGCCTCCTGAATAGTCTCAAGGGCCTGGTTGACTCTGGGTAACAGGCCAAATGCGGTGGCCTTTGCTCCCTGGCGCTGGGGCCAGGGGGTGAGGGTGGCAAAAAAGACCCCCCGATTAGGGGCTGTACCGTCGAAGCTAAAGCCAGAGATTAAAAAGGTACTCTGAATTTCTGGAAACTGAGCCAGAATCGCCTGACTTCTGGCCATTACCGCCTGGGTATAGGAGAGAGAAACACCGTCGGGGGCCTGAACTACTCCAATCACATAGCCCTGGTCTTCGGCGGGAACAAAGCCAGTGGGCACCAGCTTTAGCATCAAGCCCATCAGGGCAAGCCCAGCTACAAATAGGGCAACAACACTATAGCGCTGACGAATTAGCTGGCTAACGGCCTGACCATAGCCCAGCATCACCCGCCTCAGGTGGTGGTTAAAGCCTCTAAAGAACCTGGCTGGAAGCCCTAACCCAGGAGTTTGAGTTGGAGATCGCAGCAGCAGGGCCGCCATGGCAGGGGAAAAACTGAGGGCATTCACCGTTGAAATTAAAACCGTAAAGGCGATGGTCAGGGCGAACTGCTGATAAATCTTACCGGTTGTGCCGGGAAAAAAGCAACGGGAATAAACACCGCCATCAGCACCAAGGAAGTGGAAACGATCGCCCCTGACAATTCAGCCATAGCATCCAGGGCAGCCAGGCGGGGGCGCATACCCTGGGTAATTTTGGTAGCTACGGCCTCCACAATAATAATGGCGTCGTCCACCACCAGACCGGTGGCCAGAATCAGGCCAAACAGAGTGAGGGTATTAATAGAGAAGCCAAAGGCTAGCAAAAAGCCCAGGCTGCCAATCAGGGAAACTGGGATAGCGATGGCAGGAATCAAGGTGGCCCGCCCATCTTGTAGAAACACAAAAAGTATTAACAGCACCAGGGCAATCGCCTGACCCAGGGTGAATAGAACTTCCTGTAAAGACACCCGCACAAACTCAGTGGTGTCAAACACAATCTCAGCCTTAAAGCCGGGGGGAAAGCTGGGCTCCAGGGCGGCCATCCGTTCGCGAACCGCCGTGGCCACCGCCAGGGCGTTGCTGCCCGGTAGTTGGTAAACCAGCAGGCCGGCAGCTGGGTGTTGATCGGTTCTGACATCCAGGTTGTAGTTTTCAGAACCCAGTTCCACCCGCCCTACATCTTTGAAACGCACTAGTTCCCCATTACGGCCTACCTTCAGCACCAGATCTTCAAATTGCTGGGGAGCGCTCAGGCGTCCGGGTAGACGCACGGTAAATTGATAGGTCTGGTTGGTTGGGTTGGGGGGAGCGCCAAGGGCACCGCCGCCAATCTGAATATTCTGTTCCTGCAGGGCCGCTACCACATCCTCAGGGGTGAGGCCCTGGCGGGTCAGGGCAGGAGGATTAAGCCATAGCCGCATGGCGTACTTGCCCGCTCCAAAGATACGGGCACTACCTACCCCTGAATGCGTTTGATTTCATCCAGAATCAACAGGTCGACATAGTTACTGAGAAATAAGGGATCGTAGCGATCATCCTGGCTGTAGAAACGATAAACCAACAGGGTGCTGGAAGACTGGGCTGCCACCGTCACCCCCAACTGATTGACCTCAGGGGGAAGTTGGGGCTGGGCGATCGCCACCTTATTTTGAAGATTAACCTGGGCTAAATTCCTATCTTGACCAGGTAAAAACACCACCTTAATGGTGCTGTCTCCTGTGCTGGTACTGCTGGAGGTAATGTAGTCTATCCCTTCTACTCCATTAATCTCCCTTTCCAAAACATTGGTAACGGTTTTCTCTACGGTTTCGGCGTCAGCCCCAGGATACTGGGCGGAGATTTGGAGTTGAACGGGAGCCAGTTCCGGTAACTGCTCAACCGGTAAACGGGGTAGGGCGATCGCCCCTACCAGTAGCATCAGTAGGGTTATGACAGTAGCCAGAACTGGCCGTCGAATCAAGTTATCGGCTATAGACAGCACTGCCATTGGGGTTAACCTAAAGGGAAAAACCTGTTTGTAGTCTCCCGACCTCAGGTGCCAGGGGACTGGTTTGAGGCTGGAGGCTGGGCTTGAATAGTCATACCATCCCTCAGCCTGAGAATATTAGTCACAATAATCTGCTCTCCAGCCCTTAAACCCTCGATTACCCGGTAACTATCGCCCTGGATATCGCCAAGCTGGACGGAACGCTGGGTAGCAATTTGAGCAGAGCGGCCCTGCCCATTAGTTTGCTGCCTGGCCACATAGACAAAACTTTGTCCTCCCAAACGAGAAACCGCCACCGTTGGCACTAGCAAGGCGGTAGTAGTTTTCCAAATAATCCGCGCCTGGACCATCTGACCATCTCGCAAGGTGCCAGCCTCGTTAGGGAAACGGGCTTTAACCAGAATTGACTGGGCCATAGGGCTGACATTGGGGGAAATGAACCCAATTGTACCGGTAGCCAGGGATTGACCGGTGTTAGGATCTAAAAGTTCAACGGGTAAGCCGAGCTTGAGTTCAGCCGAGCGATAGGTGGGAACCGGTAACTTGAGTAATAGAACCTGGTTCTGAATAATCGTGGTGATAGGTTGCCCCGTACTGACAAAGTCCCCTATGCGTAACCCCATATCCCCCAACTGCCCTGCCACAGGAGCACTGATCTGACTGAAACTGAGGTCCTGTTGTTTGACTGCAACCTGGGAGCGGTTCTGTTGCCAGGTGGAAATGGCCTGATTCAAAGTTGCCTGGGCTGCCTGGAGTTCTTCTCGGGCTTTTTTTTCTGCCGCCCAGGCGACCTCCAGACGGTTGCGGGTACTGTCGAGAATCTTGCCGACTGAGAGCCCCCTTACTAGTTAGACTCTGACTGCGACTAAAATCCTGATGAGCCAGTTGCAGATTGGCTTGGGCTTGCTGCCAGCTAGCCTGGGCTGAGCCCAATTGGGCTGCTGCCGCCTGCTGGCCAAAGTCAGCGGCCTGGGCGGCGGCTTGGGAGCTATTGACCTCCGCCTGTAGTTTCTCGGGTCGTAATTGTAAAATCACCTGCCCCGACTTTACCCGATCGCCAGGGGCGACAAAAATTCGGGCAACTCGGCCACTCACCTCGGGCTTTAAATCTACCCGCTGTTCTGCCTCCAGAATGCCTGAAAACTCCGAACTATTTTCCACCGTGCCAGGTTTGATGGTTTGGGTCTGCACGGGTACTGAGGTTGGTATAGATGATTGTAGCGATCGGCTACCACAGGCCGAAGCCATCCCCCCAGGGCCATAATCAGCCCCAGGCTCCGCCAGCCAGCCAGAGATGGGATAACAACCATAGAATTCTAGAAAAACCAGCCGTAGCTGTGCAAACCTTTGCCTAAAATATTCACCCCAAGATAACAAACCCAGACCACGGCAAATCCTGTAGCCGCCAGAACGGCCGGTCGCCGCCCCTGCCAGCCCCTGGTAATGCGGGCATGCAAATAGGCAGCAAATACTAGCCAGGTAATTAAGGCCCAGGTTTCCTTTGGGTCCCAACTCCAATAGGAACCCCAGGCTTCATTGGCCCAAACCGCTCCGGCAATGATGCCAATGGTTAACAGGGGAAAACCCAGCCCAATCATGCGATAGCTAATATTGTCTAAACTGTCTGCCAGGGTCAGCCGTTGAAGAGTAAGTCCCGGTAGGGCCGCAGAACTGGAAGTTGCTGTCGGTTTTTCCAGCATCAAAGTCCCTGCCGATGCCACCAGAATGGCCTGAGATGAAATCGTCGCAGGGGCCAAGGCAGAACCTTCCTGGGATAATTTAGCCTGTCGAAACCCTCCCGTTCCTACAGAACTACCCTTGAGATCAATGGCCTGACCTCGGGTCACCACCAAAAAGGCGATGGCAATTAGGGATCCAACTAGTAAGGCCGCATAGCTCAGCAGCATCACACTCACGTGCATCATCAGCCAGTTTGATTTTAAGGCCGGTACCAGGGGTTCCGATCCCTGCATATTGTCTGGCAGAGAAAGGGCTGCAAAGGCCGTAACAGCCATAGCAATGGGAGCTGTGACCACGCCCACCAGATGACTACGACTCATGAATTCAGCCACCAGATGCATCGCCGTTAAACCCCAGGCCAGGGCAAAGAGAGACTCATAGAGGTTACTCATAGGAAAGTACCCCCCTCTGCCCAGCGAGCAATCAGCAAGGCTGCTATGGTGAGATTGCCAACGGCCATGCCAGCGGTACCCAGAGTCGGTAACAGAGTCAGCCGACGAAAGGCAAGGCCACACCAGTAAAGCACCATGGTGGCTAATAGTACTGCAAAGGAGATATTATCCAGTCCCCTTTGAAGATCAATCAAACTCATAAAGATGCATTAGGCAAACAGCATTTTCCTATCCTAACGACTTTTGGTCAGAGGACAAGAGCTTTTTCAGGCTAACACTAGGCCGGAGTAAGGATCGCCGCCCCTCAACAGAAGATGGGGTTCATGCCCGGGGCCTCGCCGCATTGGGGCGAAACACCTTTACCTGGGGCCATTTAGGAAATCACCTAGATAGAACCATATACAGCGTGATCACTATCAGGTAAAGGGGCACCGCCATGGAGATAAACCCTACGGTGAAGCGGGTCTCCAGGTGATGCTCCTGGCAGAACAGAATCGTCAGCAGACTGGGGGGCAGGGCTGCCCCCAGCAAAACTACGGTTTGCTCAAGGTCCTGTAGGCCAAACAGGCGACTGGCCAGCCAGCCCAGCCCTAAACCACAGATCACCTTAGCCAGGGCCAGGCCACCGTAGAGGGGTAGGCTGGAGCAATCTACTCTAAAGGTCATGCCCAGCAACAGCAACACCAACAGCAGGAACCCCGCCGCCGGAATTTGCAGCAATGGTAGTAGGGGCAGCGATCGCTCCCCAGCAGGTTAAGGGCCAGACCCACCATAATCGCCCAAAAGAAAGGAGTCTGAACTAGATTCTGGGCCAGACGGCGGGGGGTAACTTGCCCCTGACCGAACCAGGCGGAGAGGGCATAGATCACCGTCAGCAGGTAAATGGCCTGGGCCAGGTCAAACAACACCAACCGACTCAGCCCTGCCTCCCCCGTGGCCAGCAGCATCAGGGGATAGCCGATCGCACCCCCTCAAAGGAGGCAAAACTGACGATCAAGGCCCCAGCCCAGGGGCGTTGCCAACCCAGTAGAGTCACCCCCAGGGCAGCAATCAGGGTGAGCCCCAGCACCACCGCCAGGGCGGAGAGGGGCAGGGCAATCAGATCGGCGGTAATGGTGGCGGTAGCCAGAGCCTTAATAATTACCGCCGGGATTGCCACATGGGTAAGGAGTTTACCAAGGGTTTGTTGGTCTTGGGGTCCCAGCAAACCCGCCCGCCCGAGGCCAAAACCCATGGCCACCATCAGAATTATGGCCAATAGCTGGATCACCATAGACCAGGGTCGTTAATCATTTTTCACTTCCAGGGCAAGGAGGGCCTATCGGGAGTAAATTTCTGGGTGAGACTAGAGTTGCAATTGCGGGTGAGGTCCCAGAAATTTGATCACTATTAACGCCCCAGAATCTCCATTTTTACCTGGGAAGTAACCGTCATACCAATAGCCTGGGCGGCGCCCCTGGAAAGATCGATGAGGATGGTGGGGTCACCCAGGCGATCGTTAATGCGCACAACTACCGATTTGCCGTTTTTCAAATTAGTCACCCGGACCTGGGTGCCAAAGGGTAGGGTACGATGGGCCGCCGTTAAGGCACTGGGATTAAAAACTTCTCCGCTTGCAGTGCGGTTACCAACAAAGCCAGGACCATACCAGGTGGCTAGGCCATGAACCACTTGCTCAGCCCTGGTGGGAGTGGCGATCAGGAGCCCGGTAGCGGTAACCAAGAAAAACAGACCACTGAAAAAATGCTTTTTGAAAGAATTCATAGGCCTCTACCAAGGGAACAAAACGGTCCCATAGAGAAACTAGGGACAACCAAATTTCGATTAAGTATACATGCCTAGAGGTTGTCTGGAAAGACCAAAGGCATAACTACTGCGGTTCTGCCTTTGGTGCCAACTCCCAGACCGACCTCTTCTCAGTTCTAGTGCTTGAGGGAAGAAGCCCTATCCTCCCTGGTCATCCTTACCTATGACCTTGGCACTAACTACATCGAGCGACGCGGGTCGGACTTCCCCTGGCGAGATAAGTTATAGGCCTGGGATAGAGCCCGCTTACGGGTCTGGCTGCTTTGACCTTCTTCATAGGCCAACTCCAGTTCCTCCAGTAGGGTGGCATCTATTGGGGTAAGGGGGGCGTCACGGTCACTAGCAAATCCAGGGTGAGGGGCTGGTGACGGGGAAGGGCTCTATAGAGAGGAAGTAGATGGATACCAGGGAGAGCACTATGGACAGAAGACATGGGCATTACCAGAAAGAAGACTTAAGGGCTGCCAGGCGATCGGCAATTAAACGCAACAACTGTTCCTGCTCATAGGCGGTAGCCGGAAAAACAAAATCCTGCCGTACCTGTAACTCCAAACCCGGCAAGACCACCAACCGCTGCCAGGTTTCCGAGGGCGATTTCAAAGCCGCAGGGGCAGAAGAGGACTCTGGGGTGGAGGTGACTGGTACAGATCGAGGGCCTGATTGAACTGAATTTGGGCCCGATCTCAGCTGAGCCAAAAAGGCGAGGGCAGGATTGGCCACCCCCATCGTTAATTGCACCCCACCCTCCAGGCTGTCTCGCAACGCCTGGTCGGATCGATCCTTCATCAAACTAATAATGGTGTTACCACCATAGCCCTCGGCTAAAAGTCGCCGAATCAATAACAATTGCAGTAGATGCCGATAGGTATAACGAGCCTCTCGCCCCTGGCGGAGGGGCTTGTCTAACCATCCCTGGGTGGTGTAATAACGCACTAACCGAGAACTAATGGCCCCTTGACTCTGGCTGTCTTCCCCTCTGGCAAAAACTGGGGAAGCAGATCTTTCACCAGCGCGACAAAAGCATCTAGGGAAAGCCACAGCGATTGCTGAGCCAAATCGGAAAGTGAGGTCATGTATTAAGGATAGACAATGACAGGGTGAACTGTCAATAACAGCCATTTACTTTGATAATCGGGTCAGCCCCTAGAACTCTTGCACTATCCTGTCGGGAGGCAGGATGGTATACTGAATCTTGGTAGGAGACTGTCACTCCAGGTTGAATCCAAACACCGTGAATCAAGCTAATCGGTTAGAATTGGGGCTAAACAAGCTTTATGGTTCTACCGGGTCCCACGGATTTGGCTACAGCTATACATTGACTTTTTCTACTGTTAACCATGTTATCGGTCAATGGTAAACAATCACTTTTGTGTTCTGAACAACGGTTTTGTTTTTCTCGATGCTTAAAATTATTGCATTCGGAGTTTACTGCTGTTGGAAATAGGGCTGGCTTCAGAAAACTTTTAGAGACAACGACACAGTTTTTTATCTATGTCCCAGGTTCTTAAAAGTTTGAGCCTTAAAAAGCATTGCTGGTTGATGGTGATTTAACCACTTTCCATAGCTTTTTTAGGTACCTGCTTAGGAGATTGTTTGAAAAGGGTTTTCCCAGGTATAGTTAGCCGCTAAGAGGTCGCCAAAATACTGAATTCTAAGGAGAATTCCTACTTTATAGGTATATTTTGACACCCTCTTCGGCCTTTAAACAATCTCTAAGGTTCTAGCCGCCCGCCTTGTTGCTTTCAAATACAGGATTTATGCATTCTGCCAGTCAATCTGACACCCCTGCCGGGGAACCTCCCAGTATTCTTGCTAATGTGCTTGGGTTTATCATTGCAGCTACAACCCTGATTCTACCCCTAGCCATTATTGGTCACTTTTCTTCCCCTCGGGTTCTGCCAGAACCCTCCCTGGCTTTACCGGCCTCTCCCCCTATCAAACCCTAGATTCCTGGATAATCTACCCTCGTGGGCTTAGTTGAGGGGGCACTGTCTAGCCATGGTGCTCTGGTGCCAGGGTAGTCATCCCTTAAAAAATGGTTGGGGCAGATCTCCTTTTCCTCAAGGAGGTAAGAATTGCTATGGGTTGGGGAGAGCAGGTGAATTTTGTGGTGGTCAGAATTGGCCGAGTTGGCGTTCAACTACGGCGATCGCCAACTGCTGCCTACTGAGAGTCGAAAGCTGACGTTTTTTAGATGAGAATCATGCAAGTCTAATGAGAAGGCTTTGGCACCAAGCCGGGTCTGACAATCATTTATTATTCAGGTACGGCCACAGCGCTCTAACCGGGCCCTGTGAACACCAGGAGTCTGACCAACTACAGCCTGAATTAAACCTTGGCCCTTTCTCCCCGGTGGGCTACAGGTAAGACAGAAAGGGGCTGAAGATTAATTTCCCTAGCGGCTCTGACTAACAAGCCAGCAGTAATTAAACTAGCAATTACCGAACTACCCCCATAGCTGATCAGGGGAAAAGGTAGACCAGTGGTGGGCAAAAGACCCGTAGCAACGCCTATATTCAGGATAGACTGTCCCACTAAGATCACCATAGATCCTACCGCCACCAGTTGGGGAATGGGTTGAGTCAAGCGCAGAACTACCACTACACCAGCGGTCATAAAAATAATCAAAAATACTAGTAGAAAGAGAGACCCAATAAAGCCAAATTCCTCAGCGTAAACTGCAAAAATAAAATCGGTGTACTGAATGGGTAGGGCGGAGAGCTTTTGTTGAGATAACCCAAAACCCTCTCCCCATAGGCCGCCGGAGCCAACCGCTAGTAAACTTTGAACTAGCTGGTAGCCCTGATCTCCAGGATCGGCCCAGGGGTTAAGAAAGGAAATAATTCGCTGACGCTGATAGGATTTCAGGCTAATACTGACCGCCGCCGCCAGCCCCCCACCCAGGGCGGTGAGGGTGATGTAATGGTAGGGTAAGCCAGCAGCCAGGGCAATTAGCCAGAGGGTTAGACCGCACACCGCTGCCGTACTCAGATTAGGTTGTATCAAAATGGCTGTTAGGACCACCATAAAGGTTGCTAACCAGAGTAGGCGGGTCTTCCAGCTCAACTGATGCCAGCGACCAAACAGGCGTGCCCCCTGTAGCACCAAACAGGGCTTGATTAATTCCGAAGGCTGCACCATAAAGGGGCCAAGAGGTAGCCAGCGTGTCGCACCGTTAACGGTAACCCCCAGAGAAGGAATTAGGGTTAACAGTACCAGGCCCAGTAGAATGAACAAAATCAGACCTGACATCTTCAAGGCGTGATCCAGCGGTCTATGGACAATGTGGTTAAAGGCTAGTAACCCTAATCCTATCCACATTAATTGCACCAGCACGTAATGAAGGCCATGGCCATGCTCGGCCACCGAGACCGGGTAGGAGGCCGAAAAGAGGATTAGTAAACCCAGGGCCAGCCAGACAAAGGTTAGCCATCTGAGCCAGCGAGCCTCGGCTGACCACTCCCTAACCGTCAGGTCAACCCATGGAATCAGTCGCAAAATCTTCAATCTAAGTCCATCCTTGATTTTTTGAAGACTTAGTATAGCCAACTCCAGGCAGGGTGGCACTTATTCCCAAACTATTGGAAAGGAGGTTGATCCTGGTTTCAGATTCCCCCTCTAAGATGAAGGAGGTATCAATTTAAGTCGGGATGCACTGGTGGACAAAGAATTCAGTAGCTGGGGGTTAGAGGATAGGGGCAGCCTAAGCTCCTGGATCCGTCCAGGATGCCCCGGTGCGGTTATCCGATGAAAGGGAAAGGGGGGTGAGTCAAATGAATGTACCAATGATGTCTCCGTCCCGTTTAGCTCGACAGCGGGAGATTATAGAGGTTGTCCTCAGCCATGGCTGGGATTACATGCGGCAACTTTTGGTGGGCGGTAAAACCGATGAACCAGAAATTCCTCCCCGCAGTTTTGGTTAATATTTTGACCGATTTGGGTCCTGTCTATATCAAACTAGGTCAATTACTCAGTACCCGTCCCGATCTACTGCCCCCTGCCTATATTGAAGCCCTCAGTCGTCTCCAGAGCATGGTGCCAGCCATTAGTGCAGAGCAGGCTGAAGCTCAAATTCGTTACTCGTTACCCCAACCCGTAGAAGCGGTGTTTGAAACGATTGATTACCAGGCGATCGCCGCTGGGTCGATCGCCCAAACCCATCGGGCTATCCTCAAGAACGGCCAGCCTATTGCCCTAAAGGTCAGACGTCCCGGCATTGAGCAACAGGTAGAGCGGGACATGGCTCTAATTCGAGATATTGCCCGACTGATGTCGGCTACCCAGTTTGGTCAGCGCTATAACCTGGTAGATTTAGCCGAGGAGTTCGCCGATGCCCTGAATGCAGAACTGGACTTTACCCAGGAGGCTGGGTATACCGATCAACTCCGGCGTAACCTGGCCCAGAGTGACTGGTACAACCCCCAGCAGTTGGTAGTACCTGAGGTTTATTGGGACTTGACTAGTCCCAGGTTGCTGGCCCTGGAATGGTTGGCGGGGGTGCCTCTATTGCAAGCCCAGGGAACGGGAGAGTCCCTTCCTATCAAGACAGCCCAGGTGACTACCCTATTGTTTCGAGTTTTCTTTAAGCAGTATTTTGTAGATGGGTTTTTTCACGCCGATCCCCATCCCGGTAATATTTTTTATCTACAGGACGGTCGGGTGGCGCTGCTGGACTGCGGTATGATGGGCCGTCTCGATCCCCGTAGCCGCAGTACCCTGACAGAATTGGTACTGGCCATTGTTAACTGCGATGCCCAACGCTGTACCCAACTTACCCTGCAACTAGCAGAACCCCTCCAACCGGTTAACTTAGCCCGCCTGGAAAGTGACTATACCCGGCTGCTGGGTCGTTACTACGGCCTCAGTCTAGAACAACTGAATACAGCGGAAATGTTTGGGGCTATTCTCGCCACCGGTCTGCGTAACCATCTCCGCTGGCCCGCCAATATTGGCCTATTCACCAAATCTCTGGCCAATCTCGAGGGGGCGGCAAGACAATTTAACCCAGAGGTAAACCTGATTGAAGAAGTCCGGCCCTTAATGGCGGATTTATTTCGCCACCAGTTGGTAGGGGATGATCCCCTCCAGGCTCTGTTACGCACGGCCCTGGAATTTCGTAATCTATCCCTGAGTTCTCCCCGGCAATTTAGCTTCTTGCTCGATCGCCTGAGCTCTGAACAACTGCGGTGGAATCTTAGCCTTCAGGGACTGGAGGACCTGCGGCGGAGCATTGATGATGCTGCTAACCGGCGATCCTTTAGCACGGTGGTGGGGGCCCTGATTATTGGGGCGGCCATCGTCACCACCGGTCGCCAGTCGGCCCAGGCCCAGGTGCTAGCCGTTGGGCTGTTTGTGGCAGCCAGTTTCTTAGGATTGTGGTTGGTCTACAGCATCTGGCGATCGGGGCGCCTGCGCTAGCAGCCTCACCTAAAGGGGCTCAAGCGCAAGGAAATCGGCAAAGACCTGGTCGCCAACGTCATTCAGCCGTCCTTGCAAATCATCTAGAAACTCGTGCAAACCTCGCTCTGTAATCTCTTCAATGGTGAGGTAATCCAATTCCGATCGCAGTCGTCCCAGGGCGCGATCGCTATCGGTGCGCCAGGTACCGGCGGTGGTGCCAGAAATTTGATGCAGCGACTGCTCCGCCTGAATCAGACAGAACTGAATGGAGCGGGGAAACTCCCGATTCAAAATCAAAAACTCCGTCACCCCCGGGGGTAATCCGGTACTGGGACTTGCGATACATTTCGTAGGCACTGGCGGACTTGAGCAGGGCGATCCATTGCAGGTCATCCAGGGGGGAACCAATATCGGTGACGGAGGGTAAAAGAATGTAGTATTTCACATCTAGAATGCGGCCAGTTTTATCGGCCCGCTCTAGTAGTCGGCCCAGCTGACCGAAGTGCCAGCCTTCAGTATGGGCCATGGTGGCGTCCATGACTCCGGCAAACAGGTGACTGGCCATTTTTACCTCCGGAAAGAAGGCGTATAAATCTGACCCCAACCCCTGATCGGCGGCCTCGTTCACCATTAAATAAAAAGCATTCACCTGCTCCCACATTTCTGAGGAAATCACCTCCCGCACTGATCGGGCGTTTTCCCGAGCTGATCGCAGGCAAGAAATAATTGAATTAGAGTACTCCCGATCGAAGGTGAGAAACCGCAGAATGTTGTTGGCGGTGGCTTCGCCGTAGCGTTCTTGAAACAGCTTCTGATCCCCGGTGGTAATCACCAGGGGCTCCCACTGTTGCTCCATACCCGGAGGGGCATCCAATAGGAGGTTGAGATTAACATCAACGAAGCGGGCTACATTTTCAGCCCGCTCCACGTAGCGGTTCATCCAGTAAATCGAATCGGCAACTCGGCTCAGCATGGCAACCAGGGTGGAGGGCAAGGTAGTGGATTTTAGTAGAGGTTAGTAGGAGGATAGAAAAATCAGCTCCTTTCTTTCCGTTATCTTGCTTACTAATCTTTACTAACGGTGAAGTTGTGGGATGGCAGATACCCTTGAACACTCGTCAACAACATAGCCTTTCCTCTGTCCTAGGGGAGTATTTTAATTTTTCTGATTGTATAGCCTAAGGCTTGAAAATTCTTATAGCCTAAATTCCACCAGCAATCCGTATTTTAGAACCTCTGTACTATAAATGACATTTTGACCTTAGATAATTTAACCGAGCCATAGGCCTTTCAATGATTGGAGTTGGGATGGAATCAAGGATTTTCATAATTCAGAATTGCTGGCTGATTCTTGACTTCTGGCCCCCTTGTACTGGGTCGCCTAAGATGGAGGGCCACAATGGATCAAAAATTAACAATTGACAGATTTTTCTAAAAACCAGCAGCGTTTCTGAAAAAGTTCGTTAGAATTACAGCCGTAATTTACCACGGCAAAAGCTTTAGATTGCTTAAGTCTCCAGACTATAGGCTTTCTGAGGTTTTGCCAGCGAGGAGTAAGGGAGCTATTGTTATGCAGCTAGACTGGCCCATTCAACGCCTCAGTCGTTGGTCAAAGCGACTTTTGCGGATGTGGTTGTTGGCGATCGCATCTTTTTTTATGGTTACCAGTCTGATTCTGCCGGCCTATTCTGGCGAGCCGAATACAGCCTCTGACAGCACTCTTTATTTTAAAACCCCTAACTACACCGTTAGCGTTTTCCCTCGCAGCCCCGCTGCTCTCAAAATGAACGTTTATCGTCAGGCCACCCCAGCCCGGAGCGAGGCCCTTAATTCCCCGGCCTTTTACCGCGGAACCATCAATAACGACGGCTGGGTCAGTTACGAAGCCTATGGTTCACGGGATGGTCGTAACGTGATCTTTCGTGCCAGCGCTAACCGCAACACCTATCAGGCTCGCCTGGAAATTTTAGATGCCGCTAACAGCTCAATTATTTTGAGTGAGAATGCCACCAGTATTAGCGCCATGGTTACTCCCCCGTAGCCGATAGCGGTACGGTGCAATTGAAAGACACGATCATAATGTTTGAAACTCAGAATTATGCCGTCCGTGTCTACCGGGAACCCAACGGTGCCATCAAAAAATTGAACGTTTACAATAAGGCCTCCCAGCAGCAGGTTGTCAATGGCCAACCCGCTACTCCAGCCCTGAATGTTCCCCCTCCCTACGACTGCTGGGTTAGTTATTTTGGCGGCAGCCAGTACAATGGCGCATCGGCTCAATACTTTGTAAGAGTTAGTTCCTCCAGCGAGGCCAAGATAGAAGCCATTGCCGCCAACGGATCGCTGTTGATGTCTGAACCTAGAATCAGTTCTTCGCCCCTGACCACCAATATTCCCAGCGAAGACCGGCCCTCGTGTTTTGGCTCGGGTAATCCCTCCTCCGTTCCTGCTACCACTAACCTATCTCCCTTTGTGGCGGCTGTGTTTGGCGACCAGAGTGTGCTTAGCGCTGTGAAACAACAGTTAACCTCCCTGGGGCCTGGCAGAGGTCTGGCTGGATCAACCTGCGTGATTTCTCCCCGGTTTGAAAACGCCAGTCAGGGGCAGTTTATCAACGCGGCGGAGTGCGATAACCGTGATGATGCCGGGTCAATTGTCAACTATCTACGGGGCAGAGGGTTTAATGCCCGTCTGATTTATCGCAACTTTAGATACCGCTAGTCTTGACCAATGCTCTACTAAGCTGCGGGGTATGGCATCGCTGTATCCCGTTTTTTGCCGCCCACCAGGGCTGATAGACTGGGCAGCAAACCCCTATAGAAGGCTTTCCCCCTTTGGATTGGTTGTTCAACCCGGTGAAATGCTAAACTGCATGGACTAAGCCATAGGGTGGAGCAGCAATCATGGAGCTGGAAACGGCTACGGCTAGGGGCAGCCGGGGGGCGGTAGGGGCAGCTACCGTAGAAGTACCGGTTAGTCTGGCTCCCATGATGGATCGCACCGATCGCCACTACCGTTACTTCATGCGGCAGATCAGTCGCCATACCCTGCTGTACACCGAAATGGTGACGACCCAAGCCCTTATCCATGGTGATCGAGAACGGTTGTTAGGCTTTAGCCCCACAGAAAAGCCCCTGGTGCTCCAGGTGGGGGGCGATCATCCTGCTCACCTGGCGGATTGTGCTCGCCTGGCCATGGCCTTTGGCTACGACGGTATCAACCTGAATGTGGGCTGCCCCAGTGATCGGGTACGCAGTGGCAACTTTGGCGCTTGTCTGATGACCCAACCGGGTCGGGTGGCGGAGGCAGTAGCCGCTATGATGGCGGCCAGTCCTCTACCGGTGAGCGTCAAGCATCGCATTGGGGTGGATAGCTGCGATCGCTATGAAGACATGGCCAACTTTGTCCAAACTATTGCCCAAACTGGCTGTCGTCATTTTACGGTCCATGCTCGCAAAGCCTGGCTCCAGGGCCTCAGCCCTAAAGATAACCGCACCATACCTCCCCTGCGCTACGCAGATGTGCATCGCCTCAAGCAAGACTTCCCCCACCTGTGGATTGAAATCAACGGCGGCATTACCCAACTGGATCAAGTGGCGGAGCAGTTGACTCGGGTGAACGGGGTGATGATTGGTCGGGCAGCCTACGACCATCCTTATCTGTTTGCCGAAGTAGACCAACGCTTTTTCGGTTCAGGCTTACTGCCCCTCTGTCGGGATCAGGTGGTTGAAGCCATGTTGCCCTATATCGAAACCTGGCTGGGGCAGGGACTGAAACTCAATAAAATTACCCGCCACATGCTGATGCTTTTTACCGGTCAACCCGGTAGCCGCCTCTGGAAGCAAGTTTTAACAGAGCAGTCCTGTAAAGCAGGAGCCGGTCTGGGGGTTGTCATTCAGGCATGGGAGGCTGTGCACCGGCTACAAGTAGCCGGTTAGAGGGCTTAGGCCTTAGGGGTTGTTTGAAAAGCCCAAGAGAGTCCGAAACTATACCTGAACCAAACAACCGCTTGGGTCGATTGATGTCGGGGCTGCTGGATTCTGGATACAGCCACCTCACTTCTGCCCCCTGGGGGTGTCCCGGTTTAAGTCGGGTCCATTTTGACTATCCGCCAGGTAGCGGTGAAAAAATTCCAGTTGCAGTTGAACTGCCAACCGCTGGTAAAGGGGATCTACCAGGGCATGACCGGTTTCCTGGAATTCGTAGAGGGTGACTGGTACCCCAGAGGCCGCAATCAAATCATGGAAGTTACGCACCATGGCAATGGGTAGAAAGTCCTGGGTACCGTGAAATAGCAGGGTGGGGGTGCGAATGGCCGTGGCATTGTAGAGGGGAGATAGACTCTGATAGCGTTGGGGATTTTCCATGGGGGTTTGTCCTATCAGATAGGACAACAGCGCTCCGTAGCCCAATTGCCATTCGGTCAAGGTATCTAGCAGAGAACATTGGGGATTAGCCGCGGCAAAAAGTTGAGGAAAGCGAGTCAGAATCTGGGCTGTGTAGTAGCCACCGTAGGAACATCCGGTCATACCCACCCGATCGCGACTGGCCCAGCCCCGCTGCACCATTTGGTCGATCACCTCTCGCCCTTCCTGCAGGTCTAACATGCCAAAATTATTGCCATCCGCCTGGCGACGATAGAAATCGGGGCCAAAGCCCTCCCGGCCTGATAGCGGTACCACCAGCACGGGCAGACCAAAATTGGGCAGCAGATTAAAGGGCATTTCCACCGTTACTGCAAACTCATTGCCCATGGAAAAGCCCGGCCCCCCCTCTTGCCAGAACACCACGGGTCCGGCCTGGGGCGGAAAGGGTCGATCTTGGGGTTGAATCAAAAACCCCTGGCGTACCCCCTGGCTGGTAGCAAAGCTGACCTGGTCTACCCGTACCTGGTTTAAGGATGCCACATCGGCGTTAATGGTGGTGAGGGGGCGCGGGGCTGCCTCCCCCTTGGTAGATTGGCTATAGAGTTCCGGAGGTTGGGTGATGGAGGAGAAACTGTAGATTAGGCTATTGCCATCGGCGCTGGGGGTGAGGGACTGGGGATCGACCGTACCGGCTGGCAGGGGGAGGGGTTTAAAGTCCTGGCTAGAAAGATGGTAAACAAACAGGTGACGATCGCTGCCCACACTGGCCCAAAATAGCAGGCGATCGCTATCGAGAAACTGCCCCATTGACTCCTGAGGACCCTGTAAGGTTGGTATCTGGATGGTGGATTCCAGCTTGCCGTGGCGGTCGTAGACCTGGTAAGAGGCGGAGTCGGGAAAGCCGTAAATGGGATAGGGCCTACCCTTAAGCTGGGCTGGATGCAGTCGTTTAACCAGCAAATGCTGTCCATTCTGGCTGAGGTGAGCGGCCCCTAAACTATCTCCATTGTCATGGCTGGGATTTAGTTCAAATTGCTGGATTGGAGTTTGGGAAAAGTCAAATACCTGTACCTTGTTTTGTTGGGCCAGGGGATTATGGTCCGGGGCTAATCGCCCCAGGGCGTCCTGAATGGCAGGGTCGGCCAGGCTGGGATTGGTGGGACTGCGATCGTAGCGATGATTTTCTGTGGCGGCAGAGACCACCAGGGCCAGGCGTTTGCCATCTGCCGACCAGGAAGGCGGCTGGAGGCTGATATCATGAGAGATCCGGCCTATTTCTAGACGCTTCAGGGAAGGCAGCAAAATTGTATAAAGTCCGTCGGAGTTGCCTTCGTAGAGACGAATTAAGACCTTAGAAAAGTCGGGCGCTACCCCGAGAATCTCTCCCGACTCCTCCTGGGCTGGGTAGATTTGGGTACGGGAAACGATGCCAGCCTTACGATTAATGGCAAGAATTTCCCAGGGGCCAAAGGCATCTTGCTGGACAAAACGAATTGTGTCGTTATTAACCCACTGTAAGGGCAGATCAGGATTCAACAGGTCGCTCTGTAAAGCCAGGGCGGGAGTCATCTCCCCGGTTTTAATGTCTAAGAAATAGAGGGTACGGTTGGCTGGCTCGAGAAGGTTGGCCACAGCCATCACCAGGGTGGTGCCATCGGGACTGAGGGGACTTAAAATTTCTGGTCGTTTTACCCCTAACAGCCCCTCCAAACGTTCCTGATCTGGAGCCGAAAGGGGGGCAGATCCAGCCCGTCGGGACCAACAGAAACCACCTCAGCCCTAATCGTCGTGGCCGTACCCACGGAAATTGCCGTCAGAACCAGGGACGCAACCAGATTTCTCCACCTGGGACGGCTGAGCCAGGAGGGATTGGGAGGTTGACCAGAAAGACCCAAAAAATTCAAAAAAAATCCCTCCCTTTTGGGAAAAGCCCTCGCGAGGACGAAAGATATAGTTATATTAGCCTCTTGAGTTACCCAAAAAGTTGACTATTCAGCCACTACAGCTACCCTAAGGTGAAGAAGGCCCCTAACGCCATGCCTGTGATTCAAGAATTTCAAGTTTCCATTACGCCCTTAAGGGGATCGGTTAATCAAGATAGTTATTTGCTGCGTACCGAAACCGTGGCCAAGGGGGTGCCCCTGGCGGAAACTCAAGTGGTCTGGCCGGTGGAACGATGGCTAAGGGAAACTGCCCAATTGGCTCAGGATCCCTTACAACGCCTATTAACCGCCTCTGCCAGTGAAGGGCCAGAGCTTACTGGCCTGGTTAGACCCGGGGCTGCTCTGAGGTTAGGTCAGGACCTTTATCACCATCTATTTCAAGATCAACTGCGGGATAGCTGGTTGGCGGCCCAGGGGGTAGCCCAAAACCGTCAACAACCCCTGCGGTTACGTCTGGAATTTAAAGACAGTCGCTTGCAACGCCTGCCCTGGGAATTACTCTACGGCGACGATCGCCCTCTGGCTACGGGCATGGATGTGACCCTCTGTCGCTGTTTTTATACTCAAAACGCCGTTAATCTGGCGGTCTTTCCCCCCTGGCGGAGGCTACGGAGCCCCTCAAGGTGCTGGTGGTTGTCTCAGCCCCGGAGGATCAGGAACGTTTGGCCCTGAGTCGAGAAATCACCTACCTGCAAACTGAACTCAGGTCGTCCAACCCGGTCTCCCCGATTCAAAATTCCCCCCGGTTGGCCGGTCTGAGCCTGGGCCAACCCCTAAATCTGGACCTGACCCTGCTGGCACAACCGGGCCGCACTGAATTAGTTCAGGCTCTGGAGCAGGGGGATTTTCAGATGCTGCACTATGCTGGCCATAGTGATGTCAGTGAAACCGGCGGTGACCTATTTCTGGTCAACCCTCAAACCGGTCTTACCGAAATGCTCAGCGGCGAAGACCTGGCGGGACTGCTGGTGAATAACGGTATCTGGCTGGCAGTGTTTAACTCTTGTCGGGGAGCCTATACCCCCGCCATCCCCGATCAGGGAGGATGGCGGGAACAAAACCTGGTACAAGCCCTGGTGGGTCGGGGCGTACCGGCGGTGATCGCTATGGCGGAGCGGATTCCCGATGATGTGGCGATTACCTTTACCCAACTGCTCTACCGCAACCTGCGCCAGGGTTATCCCATCGATCTCTGTCTCAGTCGGGTGCGTCAGGGGTTAGCCGCTACCCAGCGGATGTTACCTCTTCTTTATTTGCGTCCAGAATTTGACGGTTACCTTTACCGCCGCGAAGATCAGGCGGTTGACAGCTTTGATCATCTATCCCTGCTGCTCCCTGACTATGGGGACGATCCAGAAATTGGCGACCTGGCCCAGGATTTATTTACCCCGGCTGAGGCGATCGCCGGATTCCCTGCCCCTGGGGTAGACCCCCAAAGGGACGATTGGTTAACTGATCTGGAGCCTCCGATCAACAATGGTGCCACCGTCAGAGAGGTTTTGGATCATCTGCTCACCCCGGCAGATACTCCAGTCCAGGCGGCGGTACCGCCCTCAGGCTCTAACCCCAGGGCTTACCCGGCCATACCTGCTCCTAGACCTCAGGCTTTACCGGTCTCCCCTCCTCCATCCGGTTTCGTCAGGCCCGGTCAACGTCGCCGCCTAGTCATTCTTTGGGCTGCTGGGGTAGGAGTGCTAGTTGGCCTGGTGGCCCTGGGGCTGGGGTTGATGTGGCGTTCCTATCTTTCCCTCTCTAGCGCCAGTGGAACAGCCCAAAACAGGCCATCCTTAACCTCCCAGGCAGGCCAGGGGGAGACACTGTCTCAAGTCAATCAGGCCCTGAGCCGACAGGATATGGCTCAGGCCCGTCAGCTGATGGAACAGCTCCTGAATCAGGGAAACTTTAGCTCGGTCCAGACGGCGATCTCCGCTATTCCCTCGGAGCAAGTGGGTCACCCGGACATCGACTTTGTGCGGGGGCGTCTGGCCTGGCAACAAAGTGGCCACCGTGATTCTGAGGCCAGTCGTTATGACGCTCTGCGAGCCTGGAGTCAGGCCACCCAAGCCCGGCCAGACTTTCTAGAAGCCTGGGTTGCTGAGGGTTTTGCCGCCTATGTCCTGGGTAATGATAACCAGGCCATAGCGGCCTGGTCTCGAGCTGTGGACCTTGATCAAGCTCAACTTCGTATCCTTGACCCCGATGGCCAGCGTCAGGTAGCTTCGGCCTACACCGGCAGTGCCGTGGCGGGTCTGGCTATGGCTAAGCAACGCCAGAGTCAGCAAGCTCTTGATCAAGAACAAGCTAGACTTCAGCAAGAGGCCCGTAGCTACTTTCTGCGTGCCACCAGCATCGACCCTGGTTTTTTAGATGCCAGTACGTTGTCTCAACGTTGGCTGTGGACCCCGGACCTGATTGAGAACTGGCGTACCAGCGTAACCAAGCTGCATTAGGGCTTTGGTTCTGTTCAATGGCATCTTGGATCGGTATAACTGTTGCCAGTATTTGATGAGGATTGGTGATCTCACCATGGTTGACTGACAAAACTCTCAATGCTGGCGGCTAGAAGCCGCGCCTAGACAGGCAAAACCCGCCTACGCGGGTTATGGATCAGTCGGCAAAGGCCGACTTCGTCTGGATAGCAGCGGTTTGAACCGCCGTAAGCCAATGTTTTGTCAGTCAAACAGGATCTCACCTACTTTCGCAGCTAAAGGTCACTCACAGTAGGGACTAAAGCCCTGTTAGTATGGTTTCTGATTGAGTTTAATCAAACTATTTATGCCGTCCCCTCTATGATCACTCCTCTACCCCTGTCCTTTGGGAAATCTTCCGATACATCGGATGGACGTTTTCAGACTGTCTACCTGGAGTTCCCTCAACTTTCTAGAAGCTTGGAGGGACGGGACGTCATTGAGGGATTAACCCAAGCGCCTAAGGTACTGCCACCGAAATACTTTTACGACGATCGCGGTTCCCAACTATTTGAACAGATCTGTGACCTACCGGAGTACTACCCGACCCGCACCGAAGCCTGGATTTTACAGCACTATGCCCCAGAGATCGCCGAAATCACTGGCCCCTGCCAGCTGATTGAACTGGGCAGTGGCAGTTCTACCAAAACCCGGCTGCTGCTAGACGCCTACCAGGCCCAGGGCTATCCCCTCCATTACCAGCCCATTGATGTCAGCGCGGGCATCTTGGCAGAAAGCGCCGCCCAATTACTCACCGACTACCCCACCCTGCAGGTGCAGGCCCTGGTGGGCACCTACGAGCAGGCCCTAACCGCCTTACCGTCGGCTTCTGCGCCCCGCCTGCTGATGTTTTTGGGCAGCAGCCTGGGCAACTTTACCCCCTGGAGTGCGACCAGTTTTTTGCCCAGGTCACCACCGTGCTGGAGCCGGGTGATTACTTTTTGTTGGGCATTGACCTGCAAAAAGACACCGCCATTCTGGAGGCGGCCTATAACGATCGCCAGGGGGTGACGGCGGCCTTTAATGTGAATATGCTGGCCCACCTTAATCACCGCTTTGCCGGCAACTTTAACCTGGAGGCCTTTCACCACCAGGCTATTTATAACCCTGGTGACTGCCAGATTGAAATGTATTTGCACTGTCGGCAACCCCAGTCAGTGCAGTTGAAGACACTGGATCTGAGTTTTGATCTAGCTAGGGGGACAGCATTCGTACGGAGATTTCGCGCAAATTCAACCTGGAGCAAATGCAGGGGTACTTGCAAGCCCAGGGGTTCTCTCCCTTACTAACCTGGGTTGATTCCCAGCACTGGTTTGGGATGATTCTTTGCCGCCGCTAACCTGGCAGATTTCAAACCTACCTTGCCTGGTGATAGAGACTCAGACCTGTAATGGGAAATACCATGACCCAGACCACCCTTGCGCCGCCGCTCCGCCTCGATCGCTGGGATCCCCAGGCGCTCTTGGCCTACTACCAACGGGCCTGGGCCCTGGAGGATCGGCTATGGCAAAGCCTGGTGGGGGATGGGCCCTTCTACCTCAACCCTGACCCCCTGCGTAATCTGCTGATTTTCTACCTGGGCCATACCGCTGTTTTTTACATCAATAAACTCAGGCAGGTTGGCTTAATCCAGGAAGCCCTGCAGCCAGCCTATGAAGAGCTCTTTGCCGTGGGGGTTGACCCAGAAAAACCCGAGGAAATTGAGGGCAAGGTCGCCCAACTGCGCCGCGCCCCTCTGGCGGAGGTCTGGGGTTATCGCCAACGGGTCTACCACCGCATTGCCGATCTGATTTGCCAGAGCGATTTCACCGCCCCCATCACCCCTAATCACCCCCTCTGGGCCCTGATCATGGCGATCGAGCATCAGTACATCCACATCGAAACCTCCTCCGTGCTGATTCGGCAGTTGCCGGTGGCGATGGTCCGCCGCCCCGCCGATTGGGTGTACCTGCCGGGGGACGGTGAGGCGCGCCCCAACCCCCTGGTGGCGGTGCCGGCGGGGCCGGTGCGGCTGGGCAAACCCCAGGATGCCCCCAGCTACGGTTGGGATATTGACTACGGCGATCGCCCCCTACAGGTGGCCCCCTTTCGGGTCAGTCAATACCAGATTACCAACGCAGAGTTTCTAGCCTTTGTTCAGGCGGGGGGCTACCAGACCCCCACCTACTGGTGTGCCGCCGCCTGGGGGTGGAAAACCCAGCAGGCCGTCACCCACCCTAAATTTTGGTTGGCGGACCCACTAGCGCCGGGGGGCTACCGCTACCGGGCCCTGTTTGATGAAATCCCCATGCCTTGGCAGTACCCGGTGGAGGTCAACTACCACGAGGCGGTGGCCTACTGTCGTTGGTACCAGAACGCTACGGGCCATCCCACCCGGCTGATGGGGGAGGCGGAGTGGCAACGGGCGCTCTGCGATCAGCCCCAACCGGTGGCGGACTACAACCTGGACAGCCAGTTTGGTTCTCCCCATGGGGTGGGGTCCAGACCTACCGCCCAAACCGAGATCGGCCTCTACGACCTGCGCGGCAATGTCTGGGAGTGGCTGCGGGATCCCCTCACTCCCCTGCCCGGTTATCGGCCCCATCCCCTGTACCAAGACTACTCCGCCTGCTATTTTGATAACCAGCACCGGATGATGGCGGGCGGCTCCTGGATCACCTCTGGGGCCGGGGCCCTGCCCCACTATCGCAACTGGTTCCGGCCCAACTTCTATCAACACGCGGGCTTTCGCCTGGCGGCCACCGCCTGACCGCTAACCGGCCCTTTGCCTCCGTTCCGATTAATCAAATACGGTTGATTTTCGCTCTAGCTTGCCCCAGCCGACAAGCTGCCCCTGAATTGCCTTGAGCGTAGATTTGATCGCTACGTAATAGAGTAATTGGCGATAGAGGAAGCGTTGCGGCAACAACCAAATAATTAGTTTCCAGTCCTCTTTCCGTTCTAAGGAAAAGGCTATAAAAGCAGCCAAAAAATCAATAGAGAGAAAAATTATATAGTACAAAAAAATCTGTTGAACTGCCCCTGGAGCAGATCCATCGGGATGTTGGCTTTGTTGCCAACTTGCCCAGAGCACAGAACACACCATCAGCAGGTCCATTAGAGGAGAAATTAGGGGAAAAATAATCTGGAAAACCAGAATATTAGGAATGGCAAAGGTCCCCAGAAAGCCATACCGAAGACGAAAGAGACTCCGGCGGTGTTTCCAGGTAGCCTGTAAAGTTCCGAACATCCAGCGGAAACGCTGCTGTAAGAAAGCACCGACTGTATCAGGTGCTTCGGTTAGGGCGATCGCGTTTTCCTCATAGTCGACCCTGTAGCCCATCTCCAGAACCGTCAGGGTGAGATCCGTATCTTCAGCTAAGGTGTCATTAACAAACCCACCGGCTTTTAAGAGAACTTCTCGTCGCCAAGCCCCAATTGCCCCTGGCACCACAGAGATGCAGTTAAGCAAGCTAAGAGCTCGTCGCTCTAAGTTCTGGCTAGCGATGTATTCTAAGGCTTGCCAGTAGGTAAGAATGTTGATGCGGTTACCGACTTTGGCATTGCCAGCGATGGCACCAACCTGGGGATGGCTAAAATGGCGAACTAATTTACCGAGGGCATCCGGACGCAGCACAGTATCCGCATCTAAGGTAACAATTAGGTCGGCATCGGTGCGAGTGATTCCATAATTTAAAGCGGCTGACTTACCGCCATTGGGTTTAGTTAAGACCCGCACGTGGGGATGGCTACCAAAAACCTTCAACAGCAGGGAGTAGGTGCCATCCTTGGAGCCATCATCGATCGCAATAATATTAAAGTTAGGATAATAGGAACGGAGGATAGAATTAACTGTTTTAACGATAACCTTCTCTTCATTGAAGGCCGGTACTAATACACTCACCCAAGGCTGATAGTCAGAATCGTAGTGTTTTCGACGTCGTCCCTGCCATTCATAAAGGGCCAGGCAAATAATAAATAATAGGCGAGTTACGCTTAGTCCAACGCCGATCATAAACAGCCAGTAGGTTAGGAGACCAAGTTGATCCCATGCCAAGAAACCAAGGCGATCGAAACTCACTAGCAGTTGATCTCTTTGGGGAATGGGGGGCATAACCTGGTCTGGCGAGAGATTGATTAAATCAGAAACTGTTACCAGTTCAAAGCCTCGCTGGCGTAACCCTTCAATTATTCTTGGTAAAGCCGCTACGGTTTGCGAGCGATCTCCGCCACTATCATGGAGTAAGACAACTTTTCCTCGACCGTCCTCCGCCTGTTTAATAGTTTCTGCTACGATTTCATCGACGCCGGGATTTTTCCAATCGAGCGGTTCGATTTGCATACCAATGGTGTAATAACCCAGCCTGCCAGTAAGCTGGAGTGGAGCAACTTCCTCGGGGGTTTCAGGTTCTACGTCTACAGCATAGGGAGGCCGAAACAGTACAGAACATCGTCCGACTATACTCTCCAGAAGACGCTGGGTGGAATTGAGCTCCAATTCAAGCTGTTGCTGGGAAATCAGGGCAATGTTGGGGTGGGTAAAGGTGTGGCTACCAATTTCATGGCCCTCGGCAATAATTTGCTGAAGTAAATCAGGGTTAAAAATACCATTCATGCCGATAACAAAGAAAGTTGCCCTGGCTTGATAGTGTCGTAGGATTTCTAAAATTCGTGGGGTATAACGGCGATCGGGACCATCATCAAAGGTAAGGGCAATTTTGTTCTGATCTGGGCTACCCCAGCGGGTAATTACATAGGGAGAAGGATAGTCCATTAAGTTTTGATTGATGATTAATCCTAACTGGCGATCGTAGGTAACATTACGTTTTCCATCCTGGGGAGTGGCTGTTACTTTGAGGACTTCGCCAGTGCCTTCGTAGTTAAGATAATAACCATAGTGAATCAGGCTCAATTGTTTAGCTGCTGCCTGGTTCAGGTTCATTCTTTGCTGCCAGACTTTCCATGTTGAGGGATCTTCCGCTCCCATACGCCAGAGGGCGAATCCTCTTACTCCCTGCCGTTGTGCAACTACAACCTGATTGAAAGCTGTAATGGCATCGAGGAACCAGACATGGTGCAACTGGTATTTCTCATCATAGTAATCAAAGGTTTCATTGAGAGACTGAGGATCTAGGTAAACTTCACCCTTTGATTCTTGAGAAATTTTGAGCGCATCTTGAAACTTGAGTGATTTTGCTAAAGTAGCATTTTCTTGCCAATCATAGCCATAATTGCCAATGGCGATTACCAACCTCTGGGCTGGCACTTCAGCAAGACGTTTTTCTAAACGATCTACGTACCATTCCTGGGAGGCGATAGGACCAGGCTTACTAATAGAAGAATGTTCATCATAGGCCATGAGAACGAGAAAGTCATTGACGTCTGACAGGCCACTATAATCTAAATCCTGGTTATCTAAGGGTACAGATTGAGACACCTCTAGTCCCAGAGGATGAAATGCTCTATAAAGCTCTCCCATAAAGATCAATAGATTGGACTGACTGTTTGAGGGGAGATCTTCAAAGTCGATATGAATGCCAGCGAAATTATTGTCACGGACAAAACTCAGTAGATTATTGATTAATTTTTCTCTTGCTATTGAGTTAGCCAATAATTGAGCTAGTCTGAAACCATCAAAGCTATGATTTTGATGGTCGAAGTTATTGATTAGCGGTATGATTTTTAAATCAGGACGAGAGGAATGAATATAGGTTAAAGTCTTATTTTGTCGATTTAGATCGTTGATGATAATATCACCATCTGTGGTGCTGAGATGGAGCCATTCTGGTATTAACTTATCGAGCTGATTGATATTTTCCTGGAGAGAATTAAAGCTGTTACTGTCCCAATTGACATAGAAACCAATCCGTTCTGTTTCGACAGATGATTCTGAAAGGTTTACGTTACCTGAAGGGTAGGTGTTTTGGTCAACAGTATACTTTTTGAATTTGTTGACCAGGGTCTTGTTGTGTGGGGCAATAGAAGCATGACTCTTTAGTGAAGTGTGTATTGAGGGTAAGTCTAAGCCTGGCAATCCAGGATGAATACCAATACTAAAAAGAAATATACCAAAGGTGGTTAAAAATCCCAGGCTAAGAATTTTTATGCTACGTTTGAAGACTCGCCAACGGTGGGACTGGGGATCATAAAAGACAGGTAGATTGACTTGCGACTCCATAAAATATGAATAAATTACATTCTAAGTATATATAAAGTAAGGGGCGTATCTAGCGGTTGGGGGACTGACAAGACCTTGGCTTACGGCGACTCAAACCGCTACTATCGCCATACATCCTTCACTTCAGTGATGACTCCAGCATGCGCCGAAACCGTTTGAAGCAGGGGGAGTGTTCAGAAAACGGTGCCAAATCAGGCTGAAACCATTGATTTCTCGTCGCTAAAACCAGGGTTTACACAAAATTCTGATCACTCTCAAGCAGGTCTGCAATTTATCCCAATCTAAGGTGACGCCCTATCCCCTCCGGGATGCTTCGCGAACGACAGGCTCAGGGCGAGCGGTTTTCTGCGCCTTCGGGCTGAGCTTGTCGTTGGCCTAGCCTCTGCAAAGCAGATAGCCCATTACTGACCCAACTTGTCTCGGGTCAAGTTGACACCCCTTTTGGTTCCATCAGCTACTCAGAAGCAGAAGTACGAGCCTAAGGTCTATGCGCGAAGAGCCGCGCGCCGCTGCAATAGGTTATGTTAGGTGCCCCACCGTAGCAGCCGTGTTCACGGCCGCTGCTGGTTGTCTCCCGCGGCCCGCTCGACTAGTACCGGCTCCCAAGCATCTGATCTGCCAATCCGTGAACTGGTGAAGCAAATCAATCGCCACTGATTCTTCGGTGGGCTCACCGTAGAACTCGGAGAGCCCCATACATCCGAGCCCAATGGCCGATACCGAAATCCCTGATTGCCCAAGATGGCCTTTCTCTTGCTCCTCGTTTTAGACGTGGCCCCTCGGTTCTAATCTGGTGCCTAACGGCCAGCATCACCGGCGGCAGATAAACTCGAACGAAGCCAGCACTTATCAATCCGTCCGGTGCATGCGGTGGTTAGACCGATGCAGGTGCTGTGATAGTACGATAGCAAATCTATAACAAACGAAGCACAACTGGATCCTCACTGCGTAAGTCTGATTCTGTGCCGTTTACAACTGAGAATCAGCACGCTTTGTAAATATTTGTGAATCTGGCAAGCCTTTCTAGCCCTTTCTTGCATTGAACCGAAGCCAAGTCAGCCTATATGATTAAGGCAATGCAAAAAACTCTTGCTTCTATGCCTAAGAAAGATCCGGCCATCTTAAAACAGGTTACCGTTAGCCTTCCCTTCGGGATTGGTTCCGCTTCCTGGGAATCCGACCCGACGGAGCGCAAAGCGGCCTGGGAGCTGTATGTAGAACTGGTAACCCGGATCGCAGTGCAGCCGCTGGATTCGGAAGAAGGGCTGATGCGGGAAGCGTTGAACTCGCTCTACAGTCTGTTTGGTTCGACGCGGGAAATTCTCAGAACGGCTGGTCCCCAGGTGGGAGCCTCAAGAAAGTCAGTGGGGGGCATCGCCATTGCAGTGTTGAACAATGGGTTGCGCCCCTTCCTGGCTAAATGGCACCCGATTTTGCAGGAATGGGAAGCGCAGAAAGCGCAGGGGGTGAGTCCCAAAGCTCATGAAAAAGCTTGGACTGAAGAACCCATCCTGCGGCAAGCGCTAGAATCCCTGAGAAGGGATCTGGAAGCTTATGCGAAGGCACTGGCAGAGATCGCTGGAGTGGAACATTGAAAACAACGGCCTACTTTGAGCAGAAGCTACTGGAGCGACCTGAAATTCAACGAGCTTGGTGTGAGCGAGTCCTTGCCAATCCACTCAAGACAGTCACCCAGCCCAATGGACGCATCAGCTATTGGGCTGTGATCCCGGAGTATGGCGATCGCGTCCTTCGAGTCATTACGCTGGAAGATGGGGAAACGTTGCACAATGCTTACTTTGACCGTAATTTTCGATCTCGACTAGAGAAGGGGCTAGAACCATGAAAATTCAGTATTTTCCAGAGACCGATACGCTATCAATTCGGCTGAACGACAGGCCAAGTATAGAGTCGGAGGAAATTGCCCCTGATGTGGTGATTGACTTTGATGAAGCAGGCGGCGTGGTGGGTTTAGAAATCGATCTGGCTTCCGCAAAGGTAGATCTTAAAAATTTAGACTTAAAAGGGCTTCTGATTCCAGAATTGCTCTCAAAATAGCTTAGAGCCTACATTACGGCTACTTTTGACTGATGCTAAGTCAGAGCCAACAGGAGCAATTGATGGATGGTGGAGCAATCCTTTGATGTATTTCTAGCCCACAGCAGTCAGGATAAACCCCTGATTCGGCAGCTTTATCGCAAGCTGAAGGAGCGGGGTATTAACCCCTGGCTGGACGAAGAGGAGATTGCTCCGGGCACCAGCTTTCAGGATGAGATTCAGCAGGCGATCGCCCAAATCAAAACAGCAGCGATCTGTATTGGTCAGGGAGGACTGGGGAAATGGCAAGCTCTTGAGCTGAAGACATTCATTAGCCAGTGTATTGAGCGAAATATCCCGGTGATTCCGGTGCTGCTGCCAGCGGTCATAGAAATGCCACAGAACTTGTTGTTTCTCAAGGAATTTAATGCTGTTAGCTTCGACATCGACATGGAGGATCCGTTAGCATATGATCGTCTCGTTTGGGGGATTACAGGACAGAGATCCCAACCCAAAAGCATTTCCCAAATAGCCACTTCAAATCTTACTCGGCAACAAATAATCCCTACCGAGAACTTTGAAAAACTCGATCCCGACCTAGATGAAGATGATTTAAGCTCAACGAGGTTTGGAATAACCTATTATGCTAAACTTCGAAATTTGCTAAGGGACAAAGACTGGAAAGCTGCTGATGAAGAGACGCATATCTGTATGCGTGAGGTAAAGAATATATCTATACAGGGTAGCTGTCGCGCTATAGCAATTCCTATAAAAGATATACGAGACTTTCCCTGCCAAGACCTACGTACAATCGATGGACTTTGGGTGAAATATAGCGCCAATTCAAGAATCAAGGTAACTACTCAGGCTGTGGGAAGAGTGCTTGAGGATTGCCTACAAAGAGGTCAAGAAGAGCATCCAAGATATTGAGCCCCCGCTTTCGCAGAGTGGCCAGGTAGCCCCGAATGCGGCAAAACTGTCTAACGCCATCCTCAGAACGGAAGCAACCCGAGATTTTCTGCTTGAGCTTCATCATACGCAGGTCGCGTTCCGCTTGATTGTTATCAAAGGGGATGGTGAAGTCATGCATAAACCCCAGCACCGAGGCTGGGTGCTTTTGGAGTCGCTTCAACAAATTACGAGCAGGTGAGCCTTTCGGTCGTCCTCGGGATTTGGACCTCACTGCTGAAGGCGGCGGGGTGGGATTTTCAGCCCATCCCTGATCCAAAATAGCGGCATAACGGGCCTCCAAGGCCTCCAGTTCGAACTGGGACAAGGCCTCTTCTCCCCGGGCTTTAGCCGCCTCAACGGCCTGGTGAATGCTGACCAACAGCAGACTCATTTGAAAAGCCCACCCTTGTCCGTACTGCTCCCAAAGGTACTGTAACTCCCGTAAGTGATGGGCATTGCACAGGAAATGGGCGCAGGCATAACTCTGGTAGCTTTTCCACCCATCATGGATGGCCTTACCCACAAACTCTGGCAAAATTCCCATCTCGTTCATTGCCCCCTGACCCCGCTTGGGATGGGCAAAATAGTAGGTGAGCCCATCTGTGGACG
The DNA here is from genome assembly GCA_041879365.1 of Nodosilinea sp. LVE1205-7. Taxonomy (GTDB): domain Bacteria; phylum Cyanobacteriota; class Cyanobacteriia; order Phormidesmidales; family Phormidesmidaceae; genus Nodosilinea. Next base: position 2,624,240 of record CP089923.1, read on the forward strand.
CCACATGCAACCACCACAGCCGCTGATTCACCCGCAGACCGGTCTCATCAAAGTGGACTACCGCCGCCGCCTGAATCGATTGGTAAATCTCTTGCTCTATCGGTTCTAAACCCTCAAAACACTGCTTCCGTGTGGTGTAAAGGGTGCCTTCTGAAACCCTCACCCCCACTAGATCCGCCAATACCTCGCAGACCCGATGGCTGGGCAACAGTTGGCTTTCCATTAAATAGACCATCATCCCCTTGAGCCGTGGGCCGTACTGCACCAACGTCTTAGCCTCGGGCGGAAAGTTCCCTTGATTCAGTTGACCACAGTGGGGGCATCCTTTCACCTCTACCTGATGCTCTGTAACCCTTAGGGCGATGGGGGGCAGATCAAAGACTTGACGCGCAAAAACATCCTCAACCGCTACCGTCGCTAAGGACGCGCCACATCCTGAGCAGGTTTCTACTGGGTGTCGCTCAACTTCATCGGCTTCGCTTCGCCATTCCAGTGTTTGACCCGGATGACCCGCTTGCCCTCCCGAGGGCTGGTCACTCTTGCGGCGTAAGCTCCGGGTGTGTTTGCCAAACCCATCCCCAGAGGGTGGTTTACTACTATTGCGACTGTTCTTGCTTAATCGCCCTTTCAGCTCTTTGATTTCCGTTTCCAATTGATTCAGGCGTTCCAGTAACTGGGTCACTAGACTAACCACTGCCTCCTCGCCCTCGGCGTAGATGGCCCGGATATCGGCTTCACTCAGCTTTAGGTCAGACTTTGGCTGGCTCACGGCAAGGTTCTTTTGCACTATGGGCTTACAGTACTCGGTCCCTAAGACAGTCCTTGGAAAATAGAGATTGTCTTAAGCCTGAGTAGTTACGAATCAAGTGCATCACTCAAGGTCTGATGTTTTTGATTGGCATCTACAAAATACCTCAAAAGGTGTGAGAAATCCAAGAGATTTGCGCGGTCTATGATTAATCAGGTCAACAGCTTTTTTAAGCTCCTCCTGCTTAATGGTTTTGAAGTTGGTTCCTTTCGGGAAGAACTGGCGAAGAAGACCATTAGTATGCTCGTTCAGACCTCTTTCCCAAGAGTGATAGGGTCGTGCAAAGAAGCAGCTTACCCCAAGGTTAGCCGACAACTCAGCATGGTTAGTGAACTCTTTGCCGTTGTCAAAGGTCATGGTCTGGCGGTAGTCGGCGGGAACGGAAGCAAACAGGCCTAGGGTAACGCGATTGACCTGTTGAGAGCTCTTGTCTTTGAGTAAACCGGCTAAGAGGAATTTAGAGGCTTTGTCGACGTGAGTGACCAGGGCTCCCCTATGATTGCTACCGATGACGGTATCGCTTTCCCAGTGACCGATGTGGGATTTAGCATCAGCGCTAGCAGGACGAGATTCGATGCCGACCCGACCTGGAATTTGACCGCGTTTGGATTGTTCTGAATGACGCCGCCGTCGATGGGAGCGTCCCTGCCGCAGATGGCTCAAGTATTGGCGAAGCCCAAGACAGTTGGCATAGATCATTTTGTATATGGTTTCGTAACTGACAGAGGCTTTGCCTTCACGCTTTAATCGACCAGCAATCTGCTCCGGAGAATGGAAATTACGAAGTCCCTGCTCGATATCCGGCAAACAGGATAGAGAAGCCGAGCGAAAAGCAGTTTGGGCTGCTTTTCGCCTGACTTCGCTTTGGCATTGGGCCAGGTCGGGACGATAGTGGCCATCGCAGAGATTACGCTGCCATTCGCGGCTTAGGGTGCTCTGAGAGCGCCTCATGATCAGGGCAATTTTGTGAAAAGAGAGCCGTTCAAAGGTTCTCAGGCGATATAGTTCGAAGCGCTCGTTTGGGTTAAGCTGGGTGTAACTCATAGGGTTGTCTTGAAGTCGTGGAAAACATCAGACTATCCTATGAGCCTTCCTGGGGGAAGACCTTCAGGCGATGCATTTCAAGTTTGAACTGGCGTAGTAACAGTCACTTTGGCTTTAGTATACAGGATAAAATTTGGCAAGAGTGTGGTCGTCCGAAATATTTTGAGGAATGGGTCAAATTTTGTGAAAAGGTGGGCTGGAAAAGAAAAGGTTATAACCATCTTCGGCCAGAGCTATGGTTGTCCTATCATCAACTTACTTTTGACTTAATAGCCCCAAAAGGACATCTCCCTTTTGGATTGGGCACGGGGTGGGCTGTAGATTTAGGTGTTCTTTTTGCTCGGGTTGAGAGTTGCCTATAGTCAGTAGCAGCCTCTCAGATCCCTATCACTAAGAATATGGCTTTTAGTGATTTAATACTTTGTATTGGTGGAGCAGGCAATCTCACAATATGGAACCACCTTATATTTTCATCAGCTATAGTCGCAACGATGAGACTTATGTCAGCAAGCTCATCCAGGCGCTTGAGGATAAAGGGTTGACGGTCTGGTTAGACGATCGAATCGACTACGGAACAACCTGGCCCCGTGTAATCGAAGAACACCTGGAAAAGTGCCAAGTTTTTATCTTGGTTATGTCTTCCAACTCTCTGAATTCCCATTGGGTTCAATGCGAACTTAATCGTGCTTTAGCTTTGAAAAAGCCCATCTTTCCTGTTTTGTTAGAAGGCACCCGATGGTTAGCAGTTGAAACCATTCAATGCGTGGATGTCAGCAATCAGGAGTTACCACCAGATAGATTTTTTCAGCAAGTTTCAGACAGACTCCAAGTCTATGCTAAACTTCGAGATTTGCTAAAAGTTGGGGACTGGAAAGCTGCGGATCAAGAAACCTACGAAGCGATGATTCAAGCAGTGGGCAAAAAAATAGGGGACGATTTTACGCTTAAAGAATTATTAAACTTTCCCACTATGGATCTGAAGACAATTGACTCCCTGTGGATGAAGTATAGTAATGGTCGATTTGGTTTTAGCGTTCAAAAGCAAATCTACCTTGAATGTGGTGCTCAACTCGATGGTGAGTATCCGGAGGGAGAAATTTGGCATAGGTTTTGTGATCGCGTGGGTTGGTCATACAGCCAAGACGCAGCTTTGAACTTTACTTCTTCCGCACCTTCTGGACATCTCCCCGCAAAAATCACTACAAAGTATTCTCCCCGGACGTACCAAAGAGGGGAAAACTAGGCTGATCAAACCCTGGCAGTCGTGGGGAAAAGAACAACTCTTCGGCTTCTCTCCTCTTCTTTCACATCGCGACTTGTAGAGGGTAAACCGCATAAGTTCCATGCCAAAACTTACAGTGCTTATGCACTAAAGGTCGCAAGCATTTATCCTAGAAAAGAACAGTCCCAAGAGCCATAGCTTTTCCCGCGTGATTGTTTTCTCCTCTTTTTCGCTCGGAACGGAGAACCAGGCTCGCCAGCCGCGTACTACCCGCCAGGGTCCAATGTTCCACGCAATCCGCCACACAAATGGTAAATGCCCTCTAGGGGCATTAAGGTTAAAGGTTATATCCGAGAAACCTGCCATATCCCATTGGTTCCTAAACAATCCAACCCCATGCCGTATCCAGCCAACACGATCACAAAATTGACCCCAAATATGACCATCAAACTCCCTTGTCCCACCCAGATCCTGGTAAATCTCCTTCTGAATGCTGAAGCCAAACTTTCCGTCGCTGTAGTCTAACCACAGTTGGTTGATAGTACGCAGATCTTGACAGGGAAAGTTCTCTATATCTTCTACTCTCAGCCAACTTTCTTCTCCTCTGCCAGTTGCCAGAAACAGAGTAGCCAAAGTCATCAGGTTTGCCTCCTGGAATCTCCCCTCTGACAAATATTTCCGGAGTACCTCTGTAGCTCGGTCAAACCCTCTTTCTCTTTCCGTTATACCTACAGCAGTCTCCGCTTTCAAGATCTGAACCAATTCGTTTAACGGTTCAGTTTCATCCACAGATTGATGGAATTGTAAATACTTTCTTCCTAAAAAAAATACTAACTGCTCGGGTAGAACAGTGACACCTGGTAGCAGAATTGGGATGATACGCAGATCGCGTTGGTAACAGAGCATGATCAGTGTATCCAGCTCCCAGATTTCTTGAAATTTTCCTAAGCCAAATGAACCAATTAAAAAGACCGCAGTGCGGGACTGAATAAGCCCTTGTCGTACTTTACTTGGAATAGAATCTCCTGCCAAAATTTGCTCTTCATCTAGCCAAGGATTTAATCCACGCCGCTTGAGTTCATTAGCAATAACTCTAACTTGAGGCTTGTCTCGACTATTATGAGCTAGAAAAACATCGAATTGCTCAGACATGCATCAGTTACCTTATACATATGAATGCATCTTTATAGGGTCGGTGCCTCATTCATGTGGGCACACAGGGACATGTGGGCACACAGGGACAGTCAATTTTACAGCATATGACCAAAAGCTCTTAACTGTATGACTGTGTGACCTCAGAGAACTTTCGGTCTAACTACTAAATAGAGGGAAATTTTCCGTCTAATCCCCGTATAGAGGATCTTAGGTGGAAATCTGTCCGCCTAAACACCCCTGGAGGGATCTTAGGTGGAAAAAATTCAGCCTAAATGCCGAATAGGGGATCTTAGGTGGAAAGTTTCAGTATAAATACCCCCGCGCCCTGGCTGCTCTGTAACTCAAGATTTCTTTAGCAATGGTACGGGTTTGCTCATGGATGCGTCATTCTTGAGTAAGAACTGGGCATCTGATCAACTGGTGTCCGGCCCAATATAACCAGCCCCCCAACCATTGCTCTTAGCTCGATCCTAGTCGCGGGTTCTATAGGGTGAATCCCTGGCCACCAACTCCCTCACCCTTAGATAGACTTCTTTATCCGCCTTGCGCCCTGCGCCTGTAGCCCCCTCCCCCAGGCCTACAAGCTGAGAGCAAAGCGTAGCGCAATCGACCGCCCACCCTTTAACCCCTTCCGTCGGGTCCAGGGCGGCGGAACGCCCTGGGCGAGGGGGTCCGGGGGAAATCGCCATTCCCCCGGTAGAAAAAATGAGTAGTCAGTAGTCAGCGGTCAGTCATCAGGAGTCCTCTGTATCGAGATTCCCACCCATAGAAAGCTTCTGCTCAAGCATCCACCCTTCAAGCTCAAAGCCAGACAACACCCTATAGGGGCCGGGAAGAGTAGTCTCCCCCATGGCTTCATCCATGCCCCCCGGCCCATAGCGATCGCATCCAGGATCTGCCCAGCTCCAGGTCAGGGTTTAACCTGGCCTGATCACTCTCAGGTCATGGGCACGGGCTCAGGCCCTTTGCCCATCCTACCCCGCTGTGATTAGGAGACCTCTGTATCTAAGCTTTTACCCCCAAGCTCAGCATTGAGGCAGAACAACACTCCTCAGAAGGTGACCAACCGCGATCGCAGGGCTGTACACACCGATTTCACCTCCGCCAACAGCGATCGCGCCCCCGACAACTGCAATCACACGGCTGTACATACCGATCACACCGCTGCGCATATCGATCACACGGCTGTGCTTAACGATCACACCCCTGCGCACATCGATCACAGGGGTGTGTATAACGATCACACGGGTGCACATATCGATCACAGGGGTGTGTATAACGATCACACGGGTGCACATATCGATCACAGGGGTGTGTATAACGATCACACCGCTGCGCATATCGATCACAGGGGTGTGTATAACGATCACACCGCTGCGCACATCGATCACAGGGGTGTGTATAACGATCACAGGCGTGCAAACATCGATCACAGGCCTGTGTTTAGCATGCACTCAATGGTGATCGCTATACACATAGATCACAACAGTGGTTTTTGGCGCATTTTTAACGATCACACCCCTGTGCTTAGGATGCGCTCAATGGTGATCTTTATGCACATAGACTACAACAATGGTTGCACGCGTGTGTTTAGAATGCGCTTAATGGTGATCGATATATGCATAGATGAAACCTTGGGTATTTGGGGGCGATTTGCCCTAAAAACAGTAATCAGCGAAGTGAGTGGTCAGTTATCAGAAGCCCTTTTTACCGACTCCCTCACCCTTAGGAAGTTTCTCCTCAAGCAACCGGGGTCTACAAGCTGAGAGCAAAGCGTAGCGCGATCGACCGCCCACCCTTTAACCCCTTCCGTCGGGTCCAGGGCGGCGGAACGCCCTGGGCGAGGGGGTCCGGGGGAAATCGCCATTCCCCCGGCAAAAGAAACAGTAATCCAGTAGTCAGTAATCAGCGATCAGGAGCTCTTGACACGCAGATTTTCACCCACAGGAAGCTGCTCCTCAAGCAGCCAAGGTCTACAAGCTGAGAGCAAAGCGCAGCGCGATCGCTAACGTGGCCAAGGATAATTGCCCTGATGGGCACGGGCTCGGGCCCTTTGCCCATCCTACCCCTCTACCACTCCTGCCCCCTACCCTGCAAACACTTACTCGTTTGTAACAAACGTGAACTCGTTTTCAGTAAACGCTTTCTGGTTAGCTGCTAACGCAGCAATTCTCATTTTAGAACCCTTGTACTAAAGATAGCGTTTCGAGCCTAGATCGTTTAACGGAAGCATAGGCTTTTCAGACAGGGCTATTGAGAAGATTCTCAATAGCTAGGGTCAAGATGCGGTCAGGGTTTTCATAATGAGAATTGCTGCTGCTAACGCTTTCTCGTTGGCAACTAACCCAAACTGACGTAAGCCCCTCGAAAAGTAGCTTTTTAGGGTGGTAATCAGGGGTCAGTAATCAGGAGCCCTTGCCTGTAATAGATCAGACCTTGGGAGTGTTCAGAAAACGGTGCCAGATCGGGCTGAAACCATTTATTTCTGGTTGCCAAAACCGGGTTTACACAAAATTCTGATCACTCTCCAACCGGCGGAATGCAGGCTACTAAACTTTGAGTCCTTAACCCCGATAATATCTTGCCTGGCGCTGTTAACCGGAAGATCTTTAAAGTGCGCTAAAATAGAAAAAGTCAAGGACTCTACCAGGGGCTAGGGTTTATGTGGCAAATTCTTTACGTTATCGCCTTCGCACTACTGGCCTTTTTGGCGATCGCTAATCTCATCAAAAACCTCGTGGTTTTCTCCCAGAATAGCGCCAGGCCTCAATCTAAGGCTAATGCACTCCAGAAAGGCCTACCTCCCCATCCTGAACTATTGGATGAAATGGGCCAGGTTATCCGCGAGCCCCTCTTAGTGATGCGATCTATTTCTGTTAAAGACGTTCGAGAACAGCTAGATGCTCTTTACCATCAGGGTAGTGGTTCTATAGATGGACCTGAAGAGGGTCCATCTACTTCAGAGGATTAAGACCAAAGTCAGCTAGAGACTGCTTACAAAACCCTGATCACATTGGCTACCCGCTTAATTTCAGGGAAACCACGAATTTCGTCCAAGGCCCTCTGAAAGTTGGCCTCCATAACGGCGTGACTAACCACCACAATTTCGGCGTAGTCTTCCTGCATGCCTATCTGCACAATTGATTCCAGACTAACGGCGTGGTTGCCGAAACAGAGGCCGAGTTTACCAATCACGCCGGGTCGATCCCTCGCCATCAGGCGCAGGTAAAAGCGACTATGAATATCGGCCATGGGTAGAATTTTGCAGTAATGCTGATGACTGCAACTCAGTAAGGGATTTAGAGCCGCAGAGGGTCCCGTCATCTGGGTGGCGGCAACTGCTATCAAGTCTGAAACTACCGCACTGGCGGTGGCACCTTCTCCGGCCCCGGGACCGAAAAACATGACCTGTCCTAAGGGGTCTGCTTCCACTAGAATGGCGTTGTAAACGTCGTTAACCGCAGCTAAAGGATGGGAGGTAGGCACCAGGGTAGGATGGACTCGCAATTCCAATTCTTCCAGCGCTGGATAGACATCGGTACCAGGTTGTCGGCGGGCGATCGCTAAAAGCTTAATCACAAACCCCAGGCGCTGGGCGTAGGCCATGTCAGCTGCGGTTATCTGACGAATGCCTTCACTATAGACATCGGCAAGTTTAATCCGGCCGCCAAAGGCCAGGGATGCGAGAATCGCGATCTTATCGGCGGCATCCAGACCATCGATATCGGCAGAGGGGTCAGCCTCGGCATAACCCAGGCGCTGAGCATCGGCCAGAATACTGGCAAAATCACCCCCTCTCGCTGCATGCGAGTCAGAATGTAGTTGGTGGTGCCATTAACAATACCAGTCAAACTATGGATCCGATTTACCCCCAAAGCCTGTTTGAGGGGCTGTAGGATGGGGATGCCTCCCCCCACAGCGGCTTCTAACATTACATAGACTCCGGCCTGGTTAGCGGCGGTAAAGATTTCGTCGCCATAACGGGCAATCACCGCTTTGTTGGCGGTAACCACATGTTTGCCCTGGGTAATGGCTTTTAAAATCAGCGATCGGGCTGGTTCCAACCCTCCTAGAACCTCAACCACTATCCCAATCTCGGGGTCACTAACAATACTGTCTAAGTCGGTGGTCAGGCAACCAGTAGGGATATCAATTGGGCGAGATTTATGCAGCTCTCGAACCCCAACCCTGGCCAACCTTAACTGACCTATCAAGGGATGACGCCCCGCCGGGTCCAGCAATATCCTGGCGGTTCCCACCCCCACCGTACCTAAACCCAGTAGCCCAACGTTAATGCTCAAGGTTTGTATTCCTACGTCAAAATCTATCCCATATTCAGTTTAAAGGGTCAGGGGCATACCGTTGCATGCCTCTGACCCTTCTAGATAGGCTTTAGAAAGTCACTCCAGAATTTAGTAGGTCTCTACGTGCCAACGGTGGTCTTTCTTCATTTGCTTACGAAACTCAACCCAGTCAACGCCCTTTTGGCTAGCTACTGCTGATAGCGCTGCGTCAATGCCATCTTCCATACCCTTTAGCCCGCACATATAGGTATGGGTGTTGGGTTTTTGCATCAATTCCCAGAGTTCTACTGCATGTTCAGCCACCCGGTCTTGAATGTACATGCGTCCACCTTCAGCATTTTGCTGCTCCCGGCTAATGGCATAGGTCAGGCGGAAGTTATCGGGATACTCCGCCTGAATTTGCTCCAGTTCTTCTTTGTAAAGAATATTCGGCGTGTAGGGCACACCAAAGACAAGCCAGGCTAACCCCTTAAATTGGTAGTCGGGGTTGGCCTTCCGCTCAGCTTCCTTAAACATACGCCACAGATAGGCCCGGAAGGGGGCAATCCCCGTACCGGTGGCGAGCATAATAACGGTAGCTTCAGGATCATCGGGTAAGAGCATTTCCTTGCCAACTGGGCCAGTAATCTTTACCTCTGTTCCGGGCTCGATGTGACACAGATAGGTAGAACAAACCCCATAGACAGTTTCCTTAGTTTCGGGATGCTGATACTCTAGCTGGCGTACGCAAAGGGAAACGGTTTGGTCATTCAGGCGATCGCCGTGGCGAGTAGACGCAATGGAATACAGCCTTAACTTATGGGGCTTGCCATTGTTATCCAGGCCATCGGGAATAATTCCAATACTCTGACCTTCAACGTAGTGGAGATTGCCCCCCGCAAGGTCAAACATAATATGCTGTACAATTCCTGACCCTCCTTCGCCGACAAGGGGTTCATTAGAAATTACCTTGCCCAGAAAGGGAGCATTAGGCTTATACAGATTGACGGGAATGCTGGCAGCAGCGGCCTTAGGTGTAGTTTGAGTCATGGGCTTTGATGGAGTTACAGGTTGGGAAGACGGTGCCTCAGTCAAAATGGTTGTGACATTGCCATTAATACCGTCGCTATCAATGGGACGAATGCTAACAATTTTGCCTCCCATTCGCGTAATCCGCTGCATCTCTTGATTCATTCGGACATAGGGAACAGTGATAAATACACTGCCACTTTTGCGAATAGGGTTAGCCATTAGATCGGTTTCGGCACTCTGGCGCAGACCCTGAACTTCGTATAAAAACAAACGGCTGCCGGCCAGGGAACTGGGGTTGCCGCCGCTCACGCTTGGATTGTACATACTCAACTTGCCACTCTCTAGACCCAACTACGGGTAACAAATCCATGACTCCATGGCTTGCTACATGAGAAGATTTCGATCAGGGTAACCCTAAATCGATAATGATACTCTAACCCCTAGAGTATCACTGTAGGAAGACCTAGGAGACTGGTGGCCCTTAGTCATTGGCAAAATCAGTTGGATTTGTGTTGGCATTCTTAAAGATGCGCTCCATGCCCAGCTCTGGGCTATGTCCCCGACTCTATCCAGTTAGATTCTCTGAACGATGGGTTTGAGGCTCCAGCTTACCTAACAATCCCCTCGATCAACCTCCAGAAGTCTTGGAAAGAGCTTGCTAAATTTGGTTGTGAGGGATACTGTCTTCTGATAAAATCTAAAAGTAATGGTACAAATACTTACCCTTTGGTAGATACTGATCAAAACACCCAGGTTAAATCGGTGCTGTCGAGGATAGTCAGGTTTCGATTATCGGGTCCTTGAATTCAAATAATTTATTTGAATTCATTCTTTCATGACTGACGGAATTATTCCGGATGATCAAAATCGCCTACCAGAGGAGGTTCTTTGACGTGGCCACACCTGTTCCCGACTGTCGGGGACAATGTTGGCGTGATGCTATCGTGAGACCTGCTTTTATAGACGCAATATCAGACGAAATATTCTTTTAGCTATTTCGTAGAGCTGGTGAGAATATAGGTTTATTACAAGCCAGCCGGTGTCTTCTTTGAAATTTGGTGCATTCAATGCATTTAATTAGGAGTTGTATAGAGGGAAACTTATGATCAGCAAGCCAGACAGAGTGGTTTTAATCGGTGTTGCGGGGGATTCTGGATGTGGTAAGTCTACCTTCCTCAGGCGGCTAAGCGATTTATTCGGAGCTGAGTTGATGACGGTCATTTGCTTAGATGACTATCACAGCCTTGATCGCAAGCAACGTAAAGAAGCTGGTGTAACTGCCCTGAATCCTCAAGCCAACAATTTTGATCTGATGTACGAGCAGATCAAATCTCTGAAGGAAGGCAACAGCATCAATAAGCCTATCTACAACCACGAAACTGGTGAAATTGATCCTCCTGAACGGGTTGATCCTAATCGCATCGTTGTTATTGAAGGTCTACACCCCCTCTATGACGAACGAGTGAGAGACTTGCTCGACTTTAGTGTCTACCTTGACATTAGCGATGAAGTTAAAATTGCCTGGAAGATTCAGCGAGACATGGCTGAACGAGGTCATCGCTACGAAGATGTTCTGGCTTCAATTAATGCCCGACGTCCTGACTTCGAAGCCTATATTGATATCCAGAAGCAATACGCTGATGTAGTTATTCAAATTCTCCCCACCAAGCTTATTCCTAATGATGAAGAGCGCAAGGTTTTGAGGGTGCGCCTCATGCAGCGCGAGGGAGTTACTGGTTTTGATCCTGTTTATCTATTTGACGAAGGTTCGACGATTGACTGGATCCCCTGTGGTCGTAAGCTTACCTGCTCCTACCCTGGTATTCGCCTGCACTATGGCCCTGACTCTTACTATGGTAACGAGGTGTCAGTACTAGAGGTAGACGGGCAGTTCAATCGCTTGGAAGAAATGATTTATATTGAGAGCCATCTCAGTAATACTTCTACCAAGTACTATGGTGAAATGACTGAACTCCTCTTAAAACACCGGGAATATCCTGGTTCTACTAATGGTAGTGGTCTGTTTCAAGTTCTCGTAGGGTTAAAAATGCGTGCTGCCTATGAGCGACTGATCGCAGCAGGCACACCCGTGGCAACCGCTCGAGTTTAGTACTGGTAATTTTAGCAACCCATAAAGAGGGGTATTCCATGCAACGCTCCTCTTATGGGTGACTATAGTGGTTTTCCATGGAGTGAGATACTCGATTGCTCAGTTCTTCCACCCTTGGCAAGGGGGGGTGGACACCGTTTCTCACCCGAGTGAAAGCCGCTATATGGGCTAAGATGTCTAGTCTTGGGCGCTGTAAACCAGGTGGTCTGTCAAGAGGGGACAGGAGTCAGTATTCGGAAATTAAGATTAAGTATATTTAAGTCACAATTCTAGGTCAATTGATATCTTTGGTGATCAATTGACCTAGAATTGTGGCGTAGCCAGGCGATAGACTACTAGAATTTTTAGCTCTCAGTTTCTTGGTCTGTACATGGAGTAATTGCAAATCTCCATCCTGAACCTTCCAATCATAGTAACCATTTTCCACTATGCGCAACTGATACAACCATGAAAGGCTACTACCATAGGCGGTAAGACGGCAACCCATATCCACAGTGATAACTATTTTTAATGAATATAGGGTTTGAGAACTAGATGCCAAATACAAGAAGATTTAATTGTAAGCAGTTTACGAATATCTTGGCTGATTATCTTTTTTCTGAAGGGAGATATGAAGATGCTGGAATCACTAAATAAGTCTGATACTGCAGATATTTTAATTAATAAAAAGCTTCCGGGTTTTGCTGTGGAACCCTCCATGATGTTTGCCTATCCTACCAGGTTAGCCGATCTCTACACGCCGGACGTTGAGCGCATCTATTTACCTGGCCATAATTCTGCGGATGTAGATGTTACCATTAGCGTCCGTACTGGTGATACTGGTCCAAGACCGGCTCGCTCTCTGAAGCTAAAAGCTTACCAGGGTGTCCAAAAAGTTATGGGCCTCATATCGACCCTGGATTGCAAGGATAAGTTTATCTTTGATTGCCGATTTGATACAGATAAAAATATTGCTCACGTTATAGATCATACCATTTTACCAGTTCTATTTGCTCAAAAAACCTTGTCTGAGCATTTAGGGGAAGAAGTAGAGATTCATGTTGTTTTGAGGGAGAAAGCCAGTAATTTAGCTAGACGAGTCTACGAGGCTGTAGGTATTCCTGCCATCTATACTGACGATAATGTAACTGGCAAGATTGTTGATGTTTCTACAAACGAGCTCTATAGTACCATACCCGAACTTTTCAACCTTGATTTGGGGGATCAGGATAGCCCTGATTTAATTTTTGTCCCCCGTCGGGGTGATCGAAGCATTATTAATAACGATGAAATCACTAATTTTCTGGAGCAAAAAGGCTTTGTTACCTATTATTTTGAAAAGTTCACACCCCGGGAACAGTGGAAGATTATGCGCCATGCAAAGGTTATCGTTATTGTTCACGGGGCAGCTTCAGCCCACATGTCTTTTAATCGTGTGGGACTGGATAGATGTACTGAGGCCTTTGGCGGTGTAAAGATACTGGAAATTTTCTCACCCGCTTTTGTACTTCGAGGTAGAAGATATTTAGCGCCTATTTTAAATGGTAAGTGGTGTGCCGTTCGGGGTCAGGTGACTCCAGAATTCTTGAATAATATTGACTTTAAAGACTGGGGTAATGAACTGTCTCCCCTATTGGGGCCGATTAAGAAGCCTTTCAAAGTCGATGTCAATAGTGTGGCCATGGCCTTAGAGTATCTGGACTCAGGGACCATTAGTTAAGTTAAGTGGGGATAACCATGGAACCAATTGTGCCGGTTTCCTGTGTTTCTATTGGGAATACCTTACGGTACTGGAGCAGTGCGGAACTGATTACAGAGAAGCACAGCCGGTTACCTCAATGGGACCATTGCTGGTCTCCTTAAACTCAGGATCGGGAGCATCCCGGTTTTTATCCCCCTGGCAAACCAGAGAAGAAATAATCGCATTACCCTGACTATCTTGGTTAACGTATATAACTCCGGTATAACCCCGTAAAGGGTCCTGGGTGATGGGCTGGGCTTTAATTTTGATTCTTTTATTTTGCCTATCGGCGGCCTCAACTCCGTAGCTATAGCTCTTGTCTTCATGATTTAAGTAGGCGAAACCTAATTCAGTAATGTCGCCAGAAAATTTACCTCGCTCGTAAAAGAAGTCATGCTGGGCCCGGGTCATTGCCCCTACCGCATTTAGTGCCTTTGCCTGTCTGGCTTTGGCAATTTGATGAAACATCATCGGCCAGAGCATGGTGGCCAGAATACCCATTACCAAAATCACCACGAGTAGTTCAATTAAAGTAAACCCCTGGGATTGCCGGAGTTGTTGACTCCAGCCCATAGATTTTATCTTTAGTTCAGAATAGTTACGGAGAAACATAAATAACATGACTTACTGATCTCTTTGTACAAAGAGTTGTGCTTCTTGTACAAAGCGATCGAGCTGTTTTTATGGGAATTTCACCGATTGAATAAGTTTGGGAATTTTCTTGACTTTCTTCTAGAAACCTTGGCTTCCCTGACCACTCAGGGGAAAATGGAGGTGCTAATCCCTTGATTAAACAAACCTTAATACCAGGGGTCAACAGATTAAATCACCATTGAGCTAAAAGACTTGGAAACCACTACTCCCACTCTCACTCCTACCCGCTACCTACGAGTCTTTATGACCGGAGCCAGCGGCTGCATTGGTCACTATATTTTGGAACTGTTGCTGCAAAGCGATCGCTACGAGATCTTTTTACTGTTGCGCCACCCTGACAAGCTAGATTTCACCCTACAGAACCATCCCAGGGTGCATATTTTGCAGGCTGGCCTGGGGGAGATTGAGCAGTATACCGATCTGTTAAGCACCATCGACATCGCCATTTTAACGGCGGCAGCTTGGGGGGATCCGGGCTACGTCATGGATATCAATACCAGCGCTAATCTGACCTTAATGAAAAGGCTCGATCCTCACCGATGTCAGCAGGTAATTTACTTTTCCACCGCCAGTATTTTAGGTCCCCAAAGCCAACCCATACCAGAGGCTTATGAATTTGGCACTGACTATATTCGTAGTAAATACGAGTGTCATCACCAGCTGACTAAGTTAGCCCTTTACCCTAAAGTCACTACGGTCTTTCCCACCCTGGTCTTTGGTGGCGATGCCCATAAACCCTACTCGTTTATTTCCGCTGGCATCAAGGATGTGACTCAGTGGATAGGGTTAATTCGCTTTTTTCGAGCTGAGGCGGGCTTTCATTTCGCCCATGCCCGCGATATTGCCGCAGTGGTGAATTATTTAATCGATCACCCTTCCACCACGGGTTACCGGGAATACGTAATCGGTAATCCTGCCCTGTCCGCCAATCAGGCGGTGGAACAAACCTGTGCCTACCTGGGTAAACCGATCTGGTTTCGTATACCCCTATCCCTGTGGTTAGCTGATGTTTTAATCAAAGTTTTCAGGATTAAGATGGCTCCATGGGATTATTTCTGCTTAAAAAATCCCCATTTTGTCTATGCTGGAGCAGTAAATCCGGCCAGTTTTGGATTAGTCACCTACTGTAGTACCCTAGCCGACCTGTTGCAGGTACACGGCATTGAAAGGGGCCGCAAGGGACGGTAAGGGTCAGAGTGGGAGTGGTCTGGATTTAGGGGTGCGTAATAAAACCCATCCTCCTACAAGGAAAAAGGGTAAAAGCAAAAACATCGCCAGGCGCTGATTGCCACTTAGAGCACTGGTAAGACCAAAGATCAGGGGACCCAGGGTGGCCGAGATTCTTCCCACCAGAGCATGGAACCCAAACAATTCAGAGGTTCTGTGGTGGGGAATAAGCTGAGCAAATAACCCTCGACAGAGGGATTGGGTAGAACCGCTGACTACGCCTAAGCCGATCGCCACCAGTAGGGGAGTTAGGGGGTGGGTGCCGAAGACGATCAGTAGTAATAGGCCCACCCAAAGCACTAAAATTCCCTTCAACAGGGTCAACGCTGACCAGCGATGGTGGAGTAAGCCAACCGCCAGGGTGGTGGGAATGGCAATGGCGTTAAATAGCAAGGTTAACTGTAGAATTTGCCCTACTTCCAGGGCAAATTGGGTTTGCAAGTAAATGGCAATAAAACTATGGACGGTGACGGTGCCGTCAGAAAGCAAATAGTATCCTACCAGGAATTGAAAAACTACAGGAAGGTCTCGCCACCCTTTGAGGGTGTTTAAGACCTGACCATAGGCAGTGGGAATTAAGTTCCTGAGGTCATAGGAGGTTGGCTGCTGCGATCGCCGAGGTAGCCAGGCCAGAGAAGGCAGGGCCATAAGGGCGTAAAAACCACTGACCAACAAAAAGGTCAGGCGGTAGGTGGGTAAATTGCTCCCTACTAGTCCCCCTTGTAGCCAGCCGTAGGCGATAAAAAAGCAGATTAACCCCCCCAGATATCCCAGTCCCCATCCCAGCCCCGAGAGCTGCCCCAGTCGGGGACCAGACGCCAGCAGTGGCAGGTAGGAGTCGTACAGGCTGGCGGCGCAGATATACCCGATCTGGGCCAGAATAAAGGCAGTTCCCCCCAGTACCCAGCCCCCAGGTTCTACCCAGAAAAGTAGACTGGTGGCCAGACAACATAACCCCGTAGCCAGGGCAAAGATGGGATAGCGCAGGTTACCGGTATCGGCGATCGCTCCTAAGAAGGGAGCCAGTAAACCAGCACCTATTAGCGATAGGGAGGTAAGTATGGCCCACTGGGCGTCACAGCTGGTAGTACCGCCACAAACCACCTGCCGGTAGTAAACCGCATAGGCCACGCCTGGAACCAGTAGAGCGTAGCCCGAACTGGCTACATCGTAGAGCAGCCAACCCAGAATTGACCTATGGCGCCAGAGTTTGTTCATAAACCAGCCGAGCTTGTAGGAATGGAGTCCAGATATTCAGGGAATATCTGGATAAAAGGTTGTTTGAAAAGGGTTATTCCAGGTAGAGTTCGTCGCCAAGAGACCGCCAAAATCCTGATTTTTGAAGCAATTAGCCGACTCCATAGGTAGAGCTTGAGACCCTCTTTGGCTTTTCAAACCACCTCTAAGTTCGGTTACCATCCCCTATCATCTCGGGAAAAGGCTTTTTATACTAATTAATAGAATATTTATTAACCGCTCCTGGCAGCGACAAGCAAGGCATCCAGACAGCTATTATGGCCTACGAAGCTAGCTTAATTAAGGCGATTGAACAGCTTGGCTACCGGGTTACGCCGGGAGATCTGGCCACTGCCACTGGCCTTTCTCTCCAGACAACCCAGACCCAAATGCTAGCCCTGGCCAGCGAAGTCCAGGCTCACCTCCAGGTTTCGGAAACCGGAGAGCTAGCCTATCTCTTCCCTAAGAATATTCAGGGTATTTTACTGGGTAAATCCTGGCGGCGACGCTGGCGGGCGATCGCCCAGCGGGGCTGGCAGATTTTGTTTTACTTAATTCGTATTTCCTTTGGCATACTGCTGATCCTATCCTTGCTTCTGATTGCCCTGGCCATTGTAGCTCTAGTGATAGCGGCCAGCTCTAGCTCTCGTCGGGATGACGATCGCGATGGCGGCGGGTTTGGCGGCGGTATGGTACTTTTACCCAGAATCGGGTTCGGCCCTGATATTTTCTGGTTATTTGACTTTAACTACGATCGCCGCCAAGGTTCTGTGCCCTCTCCTAATCATCAGGATCTAAACTTTCTTGAGGCGGTTTTCTCCTTTTTGTTTGGCGACGGTAACCCTAACCAGGATCTCGAGGACAGGCGTTGGCAGGCAATCGGCTCCGTAGTCCAGGCCCAGGGTGGAGTAGTGGTAGCTGAACAGATCGTCCCTTTTCTAGATCATCAAAGCCAGGGCTGGGACCGGGATTTCGAGGACTTTATGATTCCAGTGCTCAGCCGCTTTGACGGTTTTCCCCAGGTCAGCCCTCAGGGGGGTCTGGTGTATCATTTTCCCGAACTCCAGGTGACGGCCGCTGCCCGTACGCCCCTCTCTCCTCCCCGGTTCCTAAAGGAACTCCCCCGCCAGTTTAGCCGGGCCAGTTCCGGTCAGATTATGATGGCTATTGGTCTGGGCAGCGTTAATTTAATTGGAGCGCTGGTATTAGGTAATCTGTTGCAGGATCAAAGTCTGGTGGCAGAAATTGGGGGAGTGGTGGCTTTAGCCAATTCCATCTACTGGTTGCTGCTAAGCTACGGCGTAACTTTTCTAAGCCTTCCCCTGGGCCGTTATTTTTGGGTGCAACGGCAAAATCATCAGATTGGCGTTCGCAATCAGCAGCGAGAACAACGCGCCAGGGCGCTGGACCAAGTCGACCATACCTTGCAGGAAAAATTGACCTTCGCCCAAACCCTTGTAGCCCAAACTATTGTTACAACAGAGGATCTGGCCTACACAACCGAGACTGACCTGATCGATCAAGAGGCTGCCAATAAGGAAAAGTTGGATCAGGAGTGGGAAAAACGGCTCACCTCTCGTTCCCCGGACCATTCTAATTTTTCCGATCCAGTTTGATTCCTTTGCCACGGTAAGGTTACTTGCTGTCCACGAAAGTTCCCTGGTTCGTCATGTTTTTACATTTACCGGCCCCTATGTCTGTATTTCTACGGGTAAGACTCAGACTCCTTTATTTATCATCAAAAAGGGGGAATAATTAAATCACGTAGTTGGGTTATCAAAGGTGTTTTTTTTACCCTCCCTCTGTTCAAAGCAACTGCCGCCCTTCTGTCAAGGGGCTGGCACCAGCCTTGCTAAAAGTAACCACCTTTGCTTTGCTTTGATACACATCTCCCGGGTCGAATGAGCTACTGTATCAATCCAAATTGTGCCAATCCTAAAAATTCCACCACAGCGCATCAATGCCAGTCCTGTGGTCGCACCCTATTGCTTCAAGACCGTTATACCGTGTTACGTTCCCTGGGGCAGGGGGGTTCGGGGCTACCTTTCTGGCCCGTAACGTAACCTTACCCGGTAAACCTCCCTGTGTGATTAAGCAACTGCGACCTTCAACGGAAGTGGGCCAACTGCTGGATATGGCCCGAAATTTATTTGAACGAGAAGCCAAAATTCTGGGAGAAATCGGTGATCATCCCCAGTTGCCGCGGCTACTAGGCTACTTTGAGACAGAACAGGGGTTTTTCCTGGTGCAGGAATTTATTAACGGGGCTACCCTGCAACAGGAGGTGAAACGAGGGGGACCCTTTACCGAAGCCGGGGTTAAGCAATTTCTCAGCGAAATTTTACCCATCCTCCAATACCTCCATAACCACCAGGTAATTCATCGGGATATTAAACCAGCCAATATTATTCGCAGGGTTCAAGATAAAAAACTGGTATTAATTGACTTTGGGGCCGTCAAGGAGAAAGTAAATCCTTACCAGGTGGCGGTTTCTGATCAAACTGCTTTGACAGCCTATGCGGTTGGCACCCCTGGCTATGCCCCCCCTGAGCAGATGGCCATGCGCCCGGTCTATGCCAGTGATATTTACGCCCTGGGGGCGACCTGTATCTATTTGTTGTCGGCTAAATCCCCTAAGGATCTGAACTATCACCCGGGCACAGCCAACTTAATTTGGCGTGATCAGGTGCAGGTGAGCGATCACTTTGCCGCCGTACTCCATAAAATGCTGGAAATTTCCGTTAGCCGTCGCTACGAAAATACCGAGAGTGTCCTGCGGGATTTAGACCTGGAGCCCTACCTGGATAGTCTGGCTCAAAATATGGCTATTTCTCCCTCCTCTACCCCTGGGCTAAATGGTTCCAACCGTACCTCAGGGCCCTCCCCAACCAGTTCCCTCGATAGTCGGGGCGGCTCTCCCTCCTCCCGAATGGCGGCAGCTATTCGAGCTCGACGGGAACGTGTTAGCTCTAGCTCTCGCCCCCACCCCTCCAATCCTAGCGGTTCCGGAATTACCCCTAGCCCGGCCCGCTTGCCCACGGGCAAGGCGACTCCCCTATCTGCCGATGAGATCAAACAAAAATACCTGAAGGGACGTAGGGACTTTTCTGGCCAAACCCTGAATCACTTAAATATTCCCCATACCCCTATCCCTGACATTAACTTTCATCAGTCAAAGTTATCCCAAGCTAACTTTCAGGATGCAGACTTAAGTCGAGCTAATTTCGGCTGGTGCGACCTGAGTTGCGCTAATCTGCGCGATGCCAGATTGACGGGAGCCTACTTCCATGGCGCTAACCTAGAAAAGGCTGATTTGCGGGGTGCCAATCTAACCGGTGCGAGCCTATCGAGCGCCCGGTTAACTGGTGCTAATCTCTGTGGTGCCAATCTCACCAGGGCCCAAATTACTGATGAGCAACTAGCCATGGCGGAGGTGAATTGGTACACGATTCTACCCGACGGTCGCCGAGGCCTTGCTTAATCGATTAGACTATCGGATTTGCCTGTTCAGGCACCGTAAAGCGTCAAAAGTGCCCTATGGTAATAATGCAATGTTTAGGGTGAGCCAAAGGCCATGGGAATCAGACAGGAGTTAACCCGAGTCGGGCGACGACTAATGGTTATTTTAGCGATCGCGCTGCTCTCCTGGACTACCTGGGGATGCGCCAAACCGACCCAACCAACCACCCTACTAACGGCACCTGCCGTTGCTCCCAACCGTTTAACCACTGAGCTGGCGGAGGTATCCCCACCGGAGACCCTGGTGGTGTTGAAACAAATTATTGACGCCTATACTCCCCAGGTGAGAGTTCTCAGCCCCAGACCCGGCGAGATTGTGGAGAGCAATTCAGTGACGGTGCGCTTACAGGTAAGAGGGTTACCTCTATTTAAAGATCCCACCTGGCAATTGGGACCCCATCTCCAGCTCTTTCTAGACGATCAACCCTACCAGGAGATTTATGATCTGTCTGCACCGATTCGCCTGGAAAACTTAGCCCCTGGCACCCATACCTTGCGGGTGTTTGCTTCCCGTCCCTGGCACGAAAGTTTTAAAAATCAGGGTGCTTTTGACCAACGCACCTTTCATATTTTTGCCCAGACCCCTCAGAAGGAGGTCAGTGCCAATGTACCCCTGCTAACCTACGGCCAACCTCAAGGAAGCTATGGGGCGGAGCCTATCCTGCTGGACTTCTACCTGACCAATACCCCTTTGCACGCCAATGCCCAACTGGATCAGGCTCAGGAAATGGGGGACTGGCGAATTCGTTGCACCATTAATGGTCAAAGCTTTGTATTTGACCAATGGCAACCTGTTTATTTGAAAGGATTTAAGCCGGGCAACAACTGGATTCAACTGGAATTAATTGACCCCGCTGGCAATCCAATTGAGAACCGCTTTAACAATATCGTTCGGACAATTGACTACCAGCCAGGGGGCCAGGACTCTCTATCTAAACTGGTACGGGGTGAATTAACCCTGGAGCAGGTGGCGGGAATTATTGACCCTACCTATTCAGCCCCAGTTCCTGAAGCTTCCTCTGAAGACCTGCCTGAAGACCCGAGGGAAGAGGCAGTAGACCAGACCGAAGATCCCTCCCTGGTTACCCCCGAACCTATCCCTGACCCAGGGGAGAATCAATCCTTCGGCTCCCCTGGAACCAGGTTCTGGGGAGGAGGATCTGGCCAGTCCGACTACAGAGTCGGTAGATTCCCCTGAACCAGACCAGGAGCAGCCTTCCTCAACGGTTCTAGAAGAAAGCCCAGACACCCTGTCTGAGCCAGCAGACGCCCTGGACCAGAAGGAATCGGAGGAGGCAATCAGGGGGGAAGCCTTGGGCGAAGAAATGCCCCTGGTGGAAGTACCAGGGCAGACGGCTAGCCCCTGGGCCAGTGAAGACCTGGATGAACTCCATACTAATGGTTCACCACAGGAGGAACCAGAGTTATTCCCCACCTCAGCGGACGGGGCATCCCAAGCCATGGATTATGGTCAGAACCTGGCTGAGGCAATCGGGCTGTAGAAAAAGAAAACTTTTAATCTTCCTCCCCATCCTCATCGCGGGTGGGGTAAATGAAGCTGGTGGATTGGCCTGTCAGCACTGACTTACCCAGGGACAGGGCTTTCTTTGCCTGCAAACTGGCCGTGCGTTTCCAACTGGCACGGCGTTGATCTCGCTTTTGTTTAGAGGTTTTCTTCTTAGGAACGGCCATGGCGATAATCCAGCGCTTTTGACAACCTTCCTAGCTTAGGGCAAGACCCGGTCAGTAAGCAATATATCTCTGGGGTATATTGCTTTGGCCAGCCCCCTGAGAACCGGTTTGATCGCTAAAGCTAAGATTGGGTAGATGTTTTGGTGCGCTTGCCGGTGGCTACAGCGAGGCCTGGGGTCAGAAAGCTAGGGAAGGAGAATTTTGGACTTAAAGGCCCAGGCGGGCTATAGGTGAACGGTATAGCCCACCTTTTGAATAGCCTCAATAATTAGAGTCTGCTCCAGGGTAGTCTGAATTTCTACCTGTTTGGTTTTCAGGTCCGTGGCCACTTTGGCGATTGGATCGAGATCTTGAAGGGTCTTGGTAATGGTGTCGACGCAGGCTCCACAAGCCATGTCAGGAATTATTAAACGCAGTGTTGTCATAGTGAAGATTGACTAGAAGGGAACGGAAAGCAGATCGGCAAAGATTTAGGCTTCATCCAGATGGAAAACCATAGTTTTAGACCTTGCTTTAAAGGCCTATTCCCTGGAGTGCAGGCACTTAAGGAAACTTCGACTATTAAACTAGACCAGGCATAGCTTTGGCCAGCCCTTCGGATTTAGATGATTGGGTTAACATCCAAACTGGATTAGGATGGTCAACGGCTTACTTCGATGATTCAGCACCACAGGGATAAAGGGCTTAGGTGTGATCAAAATCACTTTTAATTGTGAGTCTATCTCTAGATTTTTATTGCTACAGGCGGGATACTAGGAATAACTCGGACTCAGAAGATGTTTGAAGGGCAAGGGGCTAGTTTAGCTTTATAGTTAGGACAATCTGGTGTGGGCATAACCTGTTGGAATTTGTCTCTTCAGATCCTTAAGGCTATCCTTAGCTACTATTGTCAAACCACCTGAGACTGAAGTTATTTATCTACAGGGAACACAAAACTTACCGACCAACTCCTTAGGGTTAGTCGGTTTTTTATTGGCTTTTTCAGGGGGACGGTAATCTAGATGGGCTAGAAGGGAACCTAAGAGGTTGAGTAGATCATAACCATGCTCTTTTGTCATGATCTAACCCTCACCCTAAATCCCTCTCCCAAGGCGG
Source organism: Nodosilinea sp. LVE1205-7 (assembly GCA_041879365.1). Taxonomy (GTDB): domain Bacteria; phylum Cyanobacteriota; class Cyanobacteriia; order Phormidesmidales; family Phormidesmidaceae; genus Nodosilinea. Next base: position 2,647,037 of record CP089923.1, read on the forward strand.
GAGAGGGACTTTGAATCCGGCTCCCCTTCTCCCTTTTTGGGAGAAGGGGCTGGGAGATGAGGGCAAACTTGCAAAACTGGGATGTAATCTAGGGGATGAGGGCAAGCTTACAAAATGGGGATGCTCTTGGACAACAAGGATCTTAAGCTCTACCCATGGAGTCGAATGATTGCCTCAGAATTGAGGATTTTAGCAACCCCTTGGCGTCGAACTCTACCTGGGATAACCCTTTTCAAGCAACCCCTAACCCTGGTCTGTGGTCTGCTCAGAACTATAGACTGACAAGCTTTACCGGGGCTGGGGCAGTTTTTTCAGGAATATCGACGTACTGCCGGACAATCTGACGAAATTCCTGTCCCTCTACGGTCTCCCGCTCAAGCAGCAAATCCACCAGGTGATCCATCAGGGAGCGATTTTGCCGGAGAACCTGGCGTGCCTGGGAAAAGCAGGAAAGGGCAATTTCCCGCACTTTATTATCAATCCTGTGGGCCATTTCCTCCGATACTTCATTGCGGGGCATCAGATTACGACCCAGAAAGACCTGGTTATCCATACTTTCTAGAGCCATGGGTCCCAGTTCTGACATGCCATAAAGGGTCACCATCTGGCGGGCCAGATTGGTGACCTGTTGAATGTCATTGCTGGATCCGGTAGAGGTTTCGTCATCGCCAAAGACTTCGGCCTCGGCGGCCAACCCCCCAGGGCCACGGTAATTCGATCTAGAAGCCAGTTACGGGTATAGAGCCCACTATCAATCATGTCTTCCTGGGGTAGAAACTGGGTAAACCCTTCAACCCCACCGGAACGGGGGATAATGGTGACCTTGTTGAGCTCGTCGGCGTGTTTCAATAGGGTGGCCAGCAGGGCATGGCCGACTTCGTGGTAGGCGGTCATGCGCTTACGACTGCTATCCAGTAGGGGGGTCAAACTCAGGCCAATGGTAATGCGATCGATGGCGTCTTCGACTTCTTCCATGGTTACGGCTTCTTTCCGCCGTCGGGCGGTGAGAATGGCTGACTCATTGAGAAGGTTGGCCAGGGCCGCTCCAGAAAAACCCGGGGTACGGCGGGCGATCGCTTCCAGGGAAACATCCGGGGCGATTTTCTTGTTACGAGCATGGACTTCTAGAATTGATAGCCGGCCTTTATAGGTGGGCAGGTCAACGATCACCTGGCGATCGAAACGGCCCGGTCGCAGCAAAGCCGCATCTAGTACGTCTACGCGGTTAGTGGCCGCGATCACAATTACTCCGCTATTACCCTCAAATCCATCCATTTCGGTTAGCAACTGGTTGAGAGTTTGTTCCCGCTCATCGTTGCCACCGCCGATGCCCGCCCCCCGTTGCCGCCCTACGGCATCGATTTCATCAATAAAGACAATGCAAGGGGCGCTCTCCTTAGCTTTGCGAAATAAGTCTCGCACTCGAGAAGCACCCACCCCCACAAACATTTCTACAAACTCCGAGCCGGAAATGCTGAAGAAGGGAACCCCGGCTTCTCCGGCGATCGCCTTGGCCAGCAGAGTTTTACCCGTACCAGGCTGACCAATCAGCAGCACCCCCCGGGGAATGCGAGCACCGATGGCGGTAAACTTTTCGGGATTTTTCAGAAAGGCAACCACTTCTTGCAGTTCTTCCTTGGCCTCTTCGATGCCTGCCACGTCGTCAAAGACCACGCCGGTTTTAGCTTCCATCTGGAAACGAGCCCTGGAGCGCCCAAAATTCATGGCATTGCCGGCTCCCGCCGCCGATCGCCGCAGCAACATTAGCAAACCCAATACCAAAATCAAGCCCAGTAGGGCATTGGTGGCGAACCAGACCAGGGCACTGTGGCTAGTAGAGTCGCGGATTTCTACATCGACATGGTTATTACGGAGGCGGCGAATCAACTCGGGATTGCGATCGCCAGCAAATAACACAACCTGATGGGGCGGTTGTTCGGTCTTATCGCTGGTCAAATGGACGTAGGCCAACCCTCGCATCTGGTCAAGATCAACCTTCTGGACCAGCCCCTGGTCAACCTTTTCTAGAAACTGACCATAACTGAGGTTTTCCCCAGGCTTAGCCTGAGCTAAAACTGGAGCCAGGGGTAGCAGGCTCTGAAGTAGCAACCAACCCACGGTTAACAGTCCGGTTGTCTTGATACCTGAAGCTTTTGGTCCCAGGGAAAAAACCCTAGCCACCCCCTTAATAGCAGAAGTCATAGCTTACCCAAACCAGCAAAACATTATATTAAATGACCGAAATCAACGATCAGACCCATGCAGGCCCGATCTCCCTTAGCTTCAAGTCTAACTTAACCCCTGAAAATAGGGATGGAGCCAGACTGAAAAGATAGGCTGGAATTAAAACGATAGAATATGGCAGGGCCAATCTACTAATTAACTGAATCAACTTTTCCTTGACTGACTGAATGACCACAATTCCGGCTATTTGTCTGCAGTTGAGTATCTTGACCCTGGGTTTTAGCTGCTTAGGTTGGGGTTTGGGTAGTTTGGCCGCCCCCCTACCTATCTGGGTTGGCACCGGGCTGACGGTGGGCTACGTTGTCTGGGCGGGCCGGGCTGGTCTATTCCTGGCCAGTGTCTGGATGACTCTGTTAATCAGCCTGGTGATTACTTTTAAGATTTTTCCTCCCCATTGGCTAGATTACTTCAGGTACGGCTTCTGGCCCCTGAGTCTGATGCTTTTCTGGGGGTGGGGGTAGGCCTGTTTACCCTGCTGGGAAATTACGTCCAATCCCTTCAGCCCCTGCCTTTAAAGGCTCGTGTCCTGGGGCAATGGATTAGCCTTGTCGTGGTCCTGCTGGGGTTGGTATCAGGCAGGGTTTTGTTCCCCCATCCCATCTTTCTGCAGCCCTAGAGTTACCAAGAGGTTTGGGCGCAAGGCTAACGGGTGCTGTAGCCCTCACCCTAAATCCCTCTCCCAAGGCGGGAGAGGGACTTTGAATCCGGCTCCCCTTCTCCCTTTTTGGGAGAAGGGGCTGGGGGATGAGGGCAAACTTGCAAAACTGGATGCACTCGGGCTAACCGGGCTGGGAGAGTCAGGAAACCATGACTCAGGTTGACTCCCTTGGCCACCATCGCCCCTCTAGGAGAGCTAATAATGCCTTTATTTTCAGTCTCTGACGGGGTAGGCAGGACCGGTTAATCGGCCCATTCGAAAGATAGGATCGGGGTCTGGGGGGAGCTACAATTGAGAGCTAACTCTTTCCCTAACCATCTATTGACCGCCCCAATCCTATGACCTCTTCCATTCGTTTTCTCATGTGTTCGCCCCACTACTACGAAGTGGACTATGTGATTAATCCCTGGATGGAGGGTAATATTCATCGGTCTTCCCTGGAGCGCGCCCAGGAACAATGGCAGGGCCTGTACGAAACCATTGCCAGTCGGGCTGCTGTGGACCTGGTGGAGCCCCAACCCGGCTGGCCCGATATGGTATTTACTGCCAATGCTGGATTGATTTTGGGCAATCAGGTGGTGCTGAGTCGGTTTCTGCACCCCGAACGGCAGGGGGAAGAGCCTTTTTTTAAGGACTGGTTTGAGGCCCAGGGCCATACCGTTTACACCCTGCCCGCCGATCTACCCTTTGAAGGGGCCGGAGACGCCCTGCTCGATCGGGAGGGCCGCTGGCTTTGGGCTGGTTACGGGTTTCGCACCGAACTCGACAGCCACGCCCTGGTGGCCCAGTGGCTGGGCATAGAGGTGCTGTCTCTGCACCTGATGGACGAACGCTTTTACCACCTGGATACCTGCTTTTGCCCCCTCACCGATGGCTACCTGCTCTACTACCCGCCCGCCTTCGATGCCTACTCCAATCGGTTGATTGAACTGCGGGTGCCGGCAGAAAAGCGCATTGCCATTGATGAACCGGACGCCGTCACCTTTGCCTGCAACGCCGTTAACATTAATCACACGGTGATTATGAACCAGGCCAGTGACGGGCTCAAGGGTCGCCTGACCGCCGCCGGGTTCGAAGTGGTAGAAACGCCCCTAACCGAGTTTCTGAAGGCCGGGGGGGCTGCCAAGTGCTTGACCCTGCGGGTCACCGAGCCCCTACACCCAGAACCAACAGGCGAAAGTGGCATTGTCAGCCGCACCATTACCATGAAAGGCCATCTGCTGGATTCGGGCCTGGTCAACCGCGCCCTGGACCTAGTGGTAGAAGGGGGAGGGAGTTTTCAGGTGCTAAGGTTCGATCTGGGGAGCAACGCCAGAGTACCTCCTCGGCAGAAATTCGGGTTTCTGCCCCCAGCCAGGAGCTCATGGATGAGATTATGGCCCAGTTAATCAACCTGGGAGCGGTGGCCCTACCCGATCAGGAACAGGACGCCCGACTGGTGACCATTACCCAGGTGGGGGTGGCCCCCGATGACTTCTATAGTTCCACCATCTATCCCACGGAAGTTAGGGTAGCCGGGGAGTGGATACGGGTACAGCACCAGCGCATGGATGGGGTGGTGGTGGTATCCCCTACCGCCTCGGCAGTGGTGGCCGATTGTAAGTTACTGCGAGACCTGCAACTGGGCGATTGGGTGGTGGTGGGCTACGATGGCATCCGCAGCATTCGCAGTGCCACCGATCGCACTCGTAACCCCCAGGAAGAATTTAGTTTCATGGGTTCTGGGGTTTCCAGTGAGCGCCGGGTAGAACTAATTGTGGAGCAGGTGGCCTGGGAACTAAGGCGACTCCGGGACCAGGGGGGTAAGGTGGCGGTGGTGGCTGGCCCCGTGGTCATTCATACCGGTGGTGGGGCTCACCTGGCTCGGTTAATTCGAGAAGGGTACGTCCAGGCTCTGCTGGGGGCAATGCGATCGCCGTTCACGACATTGAACAGGCCCTACTGGGTACCTCCCTGGGGGTAGACATGAAACAGGGGACTTCGGTGCGGGGAGGCCATCGCCACCACCTGCGGGCCATCAATACCATTCGCCGTTGCGGCAGCATTGCCCAGGCCGTAGAGCAGGGGGTACTCACCCAAGGAGTCTTCTACGAATGTGTCCGCCACCAGGTTCCCTTCGCCCTGGCCGGTTCCATTCGCGATGACGGCCCCCTCCCCGACACCCAGATGGACCTGCTAGCTGCCCAGGCCGACTATGCCCGCCTGATTCAAGACAGCGACATGATTTTAATGCTATCCACCATGCTCCACGCCATTGGCGCGGGCAATATGACTCCTGCCGGAGTCAAAATGGTGTGTGTTGACATCAACCCGGCAGTGGTCACCAAGCTAGCCGATCGGGGCTCCCTGGAGTCCATGGGGGTGGTTACCGACGTGGGGCTCTTTTTAAGCCTGCTGGTGAACCAGTTGAGTCTGCTAACCCAGCGGCCAACAGTAGTGTCCTGAAGTACCCTGGGCGGGGTTAAACTCCCAGCCTGGTAACGACTTCTCTGGACCCCTGAATTTTAATAGGCAGCACAAATTTGCCCGCCACCGGTTACCGGTGGCGGGCAAGCAAAAGCTTTTCCCCCTGGAAAAGCCTGAAATTGTCTAGAAGCAACTAGGCTAGCGGTTGAGAATTAAGCCGCCTTTCTTTTCTTACCGGTCTCACCGTAGTAATAGTAGTAGTTGTAATAGTAGTAAGAGTCGGACTTGGGTACCCCGTTAATAATCAACCCATTCACCGTGCAGTGGGCTTGTTTGAGCTTGTCCCGAGCCAGGGAGGCAGTTTCGTAGGTGACCACCTTGGGCCTGGCAACCATTAACAGGCCATCAACGTAGCGACTGAGAATTAGGGGATCGATGACTGCATTGATGGGAGAGGTATCTACAATCACTACATTGTACTGACCTGCCAGGCTATCTAATAAAGCTGGCAATTGGTCGTCCTCCAACATAACCACCGGATTGGGGGAATAGTACCGGCGGTCAAGAGATCAACGCCAGGGGCAACTTGCTTAAGGGCCTCACTCACCGGTGCATTACCCGCTAACACATCGGTAAGGCCGGTGTAATTATCTACACCCCAAAGCTTATGCTGACTAGGGCGACGAATGTCTCCGTCAATTACCAATACCTGCTTACCCATGCTGGCGTAGATGGTCGCCAGGTTAACCGAGACCGTCGACTTGCCCTCGTTGGGCATGGCGCTGGTGAGCAGCAGTTTAATGCCATCCTGTTTGCGCAGCCCCACAAAGGCCAGGTTGGTACGAATCGCGTGGTAGGCCTCAGCCCACTGAGATTTGGCCAGTTCGCGAGTTAGCAAGCCTACTTTAGGCCCAGCAGAGAGGTTATCTTGCAACCAGCTATCGGCGCTTTTATGTTTGTAGTCGGCATCTAGCATGGTGTCGTAGACTGGCACGGTGCCCACCAAGGGGTAGCTGTAGGTTTCTTCAACCTCTTTAACCGACTTGATGGTGCGATCCAATTTCTCCAGAATAAATACCAGCAGGGCTGCCAGGGCTACGCCTAAAGCCATAGCCCTGCCCATCTGACTAACTTTCTGGGGCGATACGGGCTGGCTGTTGGCTAGGGCCGGCTGAATGATGCGCACATTCCCAACATTTTGGTTTTCGGCGATGCGGGCTTCTTGATAGCGTTGTAACAGTAAGGCGTAGGTGGACTGGGCTGTTGCCACCCAGCGGCTAAGCTGTTGCTGCTGCTGTTCGAGTTGGGGTAGGGTGGCGGCCCGCTTTTGCTTAAGCACTTGGGCCTTAACCAAAACCTTAAGTTGCTGTTCCAGACCCTGACGTTGGGCATCTAGACCCAGGTAATCACCCACCAGCTTGGTTTCGATCTCTCCCAACTGCAAGTTGGTATTGGCCAGTAGATTACTGGCATTGGGTTGACCGGTGATCGCTTGAATGCGTTGATTAAGAATCTGCCTTAAGCCCTGCAATTGACTATTTAAATCAACCATACGGGGATGGCTGTCTTGAAACCGAACCCGCTCAGAGGCGAGGGTCATTTCTATTTGCTGATACTGACCCAGCACCTGCTTAACTCCCTCAGCTTGGCTCAGGACGGTAAGGGCGAGGGCAGTTTTAGGATCCCGACCAACCTGAGTCGCCAGAATATTAAACCGGGTTTCCAGATCAGCCAGGGTAGAATTAATTTGGGTTATCTGCTGCTGGTTACTTTCTAAACCGCCGGTGGCCGCTCCTATTTCTGCGGTTAAATCCAGCAGTTGGTATTTCTGTTTAAAGTTTTTCAGGGCTTCGGCGGCCCGGTCAGACTCTGCCTCTGCTAGAGGTAATTGTTGCTCTAGAAACTCTCGGGCGGCGGTGGTTTCAGCCCGGTTATCTTGTCGTTGCTGTTGAACATAAACGGCCATCAAGGTATTAATGGCCTTTTCAGCCTGCTGGGGATTGATATCCCGATAGGTTATGGTGAGAATATTAGAATTTTTATCGTTAACCAGGCCTAGCTGACTAAGAAACATTCCAAAGGTTGGATTGCTTTTGCTATCTTGCTGCTTCAGCTGTTCAATAACTTTATCAATGATGGGTTGGGTTCTAAGGACACTAATCTGAGTTTGAATATCTTGAGACGAACTTGGCAAGGAGTTATTAGCCGCTGATGATATAGCGGTTAAATCTAAGGTTCGATCGCGGGTCTTAAAGAGTAATTGCCCAGAGGCCTGATACACAGGGGTTTCTCGCCAACCCTTGAGGGTCACCAGGGTGGAAACCGTAGAGAAAACCAGCAAAGCTGGTAACCAGCGACGACGCAGAATCGTCAAGATTTTGTTCAGGTTGATATCATCTTCGGCAAAAAACTGCTGAAGTTGTTGACCCGGCGCTACCACTTGATTGGTAGCTATAGCCGGATAAACTACCGTATCGGCTTTAGAATTAACGGTAGAAGGATGACTACTAGGCATAAAAATATAATGGATAGACCGGAATACTTAGAGGTTTTTACTTAGATTTTTACTTAATCAAGCTATTAAATAAAAAGAAGGGATTCACCAGGTTGGTGATAGTGCCAAAGATACTGCCAAAGGAATCGTTAAAGCTGGCCAGATCGGAGCGACCCACCACCACCAGATCGTTATTTCGCAAGACCGGGTTAGTGGCTTCGTTAATGCCCTGATCGATATCTAGGGGTACGGATCGGGGACTTACGGAGCCATCTAAATTGAGACGAATTAGATCCACCGTTGTGGTCTTAGCCCGAGTCTGATTGAAGCCCCCCGCTGCCATAATTGCCTGGGCCAGGGGGGTATTGGGGGGCACCTGAACCACCCCGGGACTGCGAACTTCGCCCACTACGTTAATGCGAATGGTGTCGGGGGAGAAGTTGGCAGCAGAGAGCTGGGTGAGTTCCGCTGGGGTGAGATTGCTGGCGGTGGGAATATAAATGGCATCGCCATCCCGCAGGGAGACATTTTGACTGGTATCGCCGGACTGAATAATTTGGGAGAGGTCCAGGTTCAGGGTAATCTGCCGATGATCTGAACCCCGACGCTGAATTTGAATAGCTTTAATATTGGCCCGTTCCGTAATTCCACCGGCCAGTTGGAGGGCGTTAATTAAATTGGGTAGGCTAGTTGCAAAAGCATAGGACCCTGGCCGGCGTACCTCTCCAGAAATGCCAACGTTAAGGGGGCGGGGAGCGGTAATATTGAGGTCGATGCCAGGATTTCTTAAGTATGGGGCGTAGGCGGCGGTAACCCAATCGCGGGCTTCTTCAAGGGATAGATCTTCAACCTTAACCTTGCCCACTAAGGGTAAATTCAGGGTGCCATCCACCCACACTTGAATCTCACCGTTGTATTCAGGCACATTAAAAAACTTGACTGAAATCCGATCGCCGGCACCCAGAACATAGCCCCGATAATTATCCCCACTAACCTGGGGATTGGGGGAAGAGGCTGGGATTTGCCCCTGGGGTTAAACCCCTGGCCAGCAGGGCCGACTGCAAGGGGACCAAGGCTACCACGCCAGAGAGCCATACACTTGCCAAGGTTTTTTTAATAAGCTCTTGTTTAATCATTGGGGACCGATCAAGATAAAGTCTATAGCTATGGTTTTTATAAAAAATAATTAGTCATTAAGGTGTTTGCAAGTACCCTCGCTGTATTAGTGAATTTTCCTGAAGCTAATCCTATCCTAGGTTAAATCAATAATCACCCTTGAAATATAGCCTACCGCACCAGGGACGACCCTGGCCTCAATTGCAATAAGGTTCACAGTAGCTTTAATCTAACTATTCCTGGCCAGCATAGAAACCCAGTTTTCAAGCCGTCTCCGGATTCACAGAGGGCCTCACCACCCTGAGCGATCGCTGGTGATCGGGAATCTTATATTCTGGCACCAAGCGCTTTAGCAACCGTTTTAGGGCTGGAATATCTTGACAGTCTACGTAGCCTTTCAGATTGGCCAGGGCCGCTTCCAGCTCTGGCCAGGGGATAAAGTACTCGTGGCTACAGTAGATTTGGGGATGGAGGGTGGGTTTAACCTGATCACCAGCAATCAGGAGTTCCTCGTAGAGCTTTTCTCCCGGGCGTAGACCAGTGACTTCAATGTCAATGTCCTTACCCGGTTGCAGGCCATTGAGATAAATCATCTGCACCGCCAGGTCATAAATTTTGACTGGCTCCCCCATATCCAGCAAAAATACTTCTCCCCCAGTCGCCATTTGGCTGGCCTGGATCACCAGCCGAGCCGCCTCGGGAATAGACATAAAGTATCGGGTAATTTCAGGATGGGTCAAGGTAATCGGCCCCCCCCTGGCAATCTGGTCTTGAAATCGAGGTATCACCGATCCGCTGCTGCCTAAGACATTGCCAAAGCGAACAATGGCAAAGCGGGTCGAGGTTTTAGGGTCTGCCGCTAAGGCCTGAACAATTAATTCGGTAACCCGCTTAGTCGTGCCCATGATATTGGTAGGACGCACTGCTTTGTCTGTGGAGATCAACACAAATTCTTTCACCGCCGCCGCGATCGCCCCGCGAGCCGCCGATAAACTGCCGAGAATATTGTTTTCGACCGCCTTCACCACATTATTTTCTAACAGGGGTACGTGTTTATAGGCGGCTGTGTGGTACACCACCTCAACCCGATGAGCTTTTAACACAGAGGTGAGGTAGGCGGTATCACCCACATTCCCCAGGCATGGATAGCAGTCAATAGAGGGATAGGCTTCGCTGAGTTCCTGATGAATTTGGTAGAGAAGAAACTCGTTCAACTCGTATAACACCAGACTACGGGGCTGGTATTCCATGATCTGGCGACAAATTTCAGAACCAATGGATCCACCCGCACCGGTTACTAAAATAACCCGGTTTTGAATTTGCTTCAGCAGTAGGTCGACCCGGGGAGCAACCTCGACCCGTCCCAATAATTCGCTGATATTAACCTTGCGAAGCTCATTGATTTGGGCTTGACCCGATAGCAGACTGGTAATACTGGGTACAGTTTGAACAGGAATATTAAGAGCCTGAAGCCTTTGAATAATAGTTTTCTTAATACTCTTGGACACAGAAGGCATCGCCAAAACCACTAGATCAAATTCCTTCTGGCTCCAAAGGGTAATCAGGTGATTAAAAGGATAAATTTTATAGCCTTCAATGGTTAACCCATGGGTTCGTTCGTAATCATCAATCAAGCCGACTATCTGATATAAAGGATGATTTATTAAGCTATGGAGCAATTGGGAACCAGCGGCACCAGCTCCATAAATTACAACTCGCTTGATCAGCTCTTTTGAGTATTTTTCTCGTCCCTTTTGCTGAATACTAGAAATAATTAATCGTCGAGTTAACAGTCTCCACAGAAAGATAAAATGTACTACTATAAAGGCGTTAATAAATAGTAAAGATATTGGCCAAGTACCTGGAATGACACCATCCAACAGAATCATAGTGAGGGCAGTAATCCAGATGCCCTCCAGTCCCAACTTAAAAATCTGAACATTAGAGTATCTGAGCACGGGGGCATAAAACCCCCGGCAATGTAGGGCAACGCACTGAATAGTTAAAAGTAATAAGCATAATTGCCAATTCTGTTTCAGAAAAGGCATTAAGTTCGTAAATGAATTAAACTTTATAGCAATACTGAGTCCAAGGGATACGAGAAAACAAAATAAATCAATTAGCTGAATAACTATAAGTCTGTAATAACGTCGTTTTATCATTGCAGAAAATATATTAGTAATCTTAAGTAGAAAGTAGTTTTAAGAATAATTTTGTCAAGATGAGAAACTTATTTTTACTCCTGTATAAAGTTTTATAGTGTTTCTCATTCGAGGGAAGTATGGACAAGGGGCTTAAGTCCCTTATTGACAGGGATGCCTCATACCTCATGCGGTCAAGAATTGCTTTAAAACTCAAGACTGACTTGATAATTTGTTGAAATGGCAATCAAAACCCTGTCAAGGGATTTTGATTGGTGGCCCAGACGCGTACGTAATTAAGCATATTTTAATGCCCTGAGGGTAAATTTGTTACTAACCCTATGAAGTTTCTCTAAAGTCACCATCAATTTTTCGTAACTACTCAGGCTGTTGTAAGGCATATTAAGCCTCCTTACCCCATCACCCTTCCCTGCCCTTACCAGACTTTGGCTTGAAAGTGCTCGTCGTTAAGTAGGGTGGCGCTGTCGCCGGATTGGGTGATGACAAATAGTCCCTGGCGGTTGAAGATCGGTTTCCTGCATCCGTCGGTCGGTTGCTTGAAACTGAAGGGCGGTCTCTTGGAATTTGCGATGGTTCCCTGGAAAATCCTACTCCCCACTCCCCATTCCCTGTTCCTTTGCGGCCTGGGCCTGCCGCCGTTGCAAATAGGCCTCTATAACCGCAATCAACCCCATGGTCAGGGCTATCCCAAGCCAGGGCCCTAGGGCCCCAACCTGAAGGAGGAGGGCGATCACCAGGGTGTAGGCCAGGTAGCTGAGGGTAAGGGTGGGGGCGTTCCAGCCCTGCTGGTGGAGGCGTTGGTAGAGGTGGCTGCGGTGGGAGGCAAAAATATTTTCGCCCCGAGTCAGGCGGCGGCTGAGGGTGTAGATGGCGTCGGCGGTGATCGGCAGGGTGAGGCTGAGTAGGGCCCAGGGTTGGCTGGGGGCCTGCATCAGAGCCAGGGCAACCGCACCCCCAGGGTGGTGCTGCCCACATCCCCCATGAAGATTTTGGCGGGAGCCCAGTTCCAACGCAGGAAGCCGACCAGGGCAGCGGCCAACAGTAGCCAGAGGGGTTGGTTAAGCAGCAGGCCGAGGAGGGTGAGTTGCAGGGCGCTGATGCTGCCGACGAACCCATCCAGACCATCCATGAAGTTGGTGAGGTTAACCAGGGCGGTGAAGCCAATCAGGGTGAGCAGGATAGCCATGGCCTCCCCCACCAGGCCCAGGGGAGCCAGCCAGGGTTGGGGGAAGGGACCAAACCACAGCACCGCCAGGCCAGCGCTGAGTAGCTGGACGCCGTAGCGGCTGCGGGCGGAGAGGGACTGGCGATCGTCCAAAAAGCCAATCAGGGCCAGGGGGGCCAGCACCGACAGCACCTGCCACACCAGCCGAGGACTGAGGTCAGGGTGGAGCCAGAGCAATAGGGGCAACCCCAGCAAAAAGGCCAGCAAAAATCCCAACCCACCCCCCGAGGCGTAGGAACCGTGTGGGCACTGCGGTGGTTGGGGATATCCATCAACTGAGACCGCAGACGCAGGCGGATCAGGTTAACCAGCAGGGCACTGGCAACGGCGGTGAGGGGGAAAAGGAGAAACATGGGGAAGGGGGGAAAAGGGGCGGAAAAGGGGCGCAAGGCAACAGGCGCAGGGCGCAGGGCGGATGGAGGAAACTATCGATGGGGTGAAAGGCTTGAAAAGACAGACCACTCTCCATTCCCAAGGGTGAATCGGTGGGGTGATGGAGACTCTGCCGGGGGAATTTCGGCTTCCCCCGGGCCCCCTCGGGGCGTTCCGCCGCCCTGGACCTCGCGGAATGGGTGGCGGGTGGGTAGGCCGATCGCGCTTCGCGTTGCGCTCAGCGTGTAGACCTGGGGAAGGCTGGCGAGGTTGATTACCGGTGTTCGTTCTTCGTTCTTCGTTCTTCGTTCTTCGTTCTTCGTTCTTCGTTCTTCGTTCTTCGTTCTTCGTTCTTCGTTCTTCTTTCTCTCTTCCCCTACTCCCTTCCCCCCACTCCTACCTTGCTGCCCGCTGGCAGGGTGATGCCGCTGCCTACGGTGACGTGGCCGCTGAGGGTGGAGCCGGGGGCGATGTGGCTGTAGTCGCCGATGGTGCAGTCGTGGTCGATGGTGCTGCCGGTGTTGATGATCACGTGGGCGCCGATCTGGGTGTCGCAGTTGATGGCGGTGTTGGCCATGATTACGGTGCCGGGGCCGATCTCCACTCGGGAGCCGATCTGGGCGCTGGGGTGGATGACGGTGGTGAACTGGTGGCCCTGCTGGCTGAGGCGGGTGGCGATCGCCTGGCGGGTGGGGTTATGGCCGATGGCGATGATCCACTGGCATTGGCCGGGGCCCAGGGTGGGGGTGGTGAGGATGGGGATGTCGTGGAGGAGGAGGAGACCGGTGGGGGGCGATCGTCGATGAAGGCGGCGATGGGGTGGCGGTGGCGTTGGAGGATGTCCAGGATGACTCGACCGTGGCCACCGGTGCCGTAGATGTAGATGGGGAGCATGGGGAAGGGGCGCAGGGCGGAGGGAGGAAACTATCGACGGGGCGGAAAGCCTGAAAAGATAAGACGGTAGATGCGGGTAGAATCCATTACCGGAGTGCCTTGCGCCCGTTGCCCTGCGCCCTGCGCCGATTTAGAAGGCGCAAGGCGGATGGAGAAGTCTATCGACGGGGTGAAAAGCTTGAAAAGACAGACCACTCTCCATTCCCAAGGGTGAATCGGTGGGGTGATGGAGACTCTGCCGGGGGAATTTCGGCTTCCCCCGGGCCCCCTCGACCAGGGCGTTCCGCCGCCCTGGACCTCGCGGAATGGGTGGCGGGTGGGTAGGCCGATCGCGCTTCGCTTTGCTCTCAGCTTGTAGACCTGGGGAAGGCTGGCGAGGTTGATTACCGGTGGCGGATTTTTTGCCAGCATAAATGGGGGGCGCAGGGCGGATGGAGGAAACTATCGACGGGATGAAAAACTGAAAAAGATAGAGATATTGCTGTGGCTAGGATCCTCTACGGGGAGGCCTGTCGCCCCTTCTTTCCCCTTACACCCCGTAGTAGGCTCGACCGATCAATTCCCGCCAAGCCAGTTCGGTTTGTTGAAAAGCGTTGGCGCTGGGGAGCAGGTCCAGCGGGGTAAAGGGTTGGGGTGGACTGGTTTGAAAGTCAACCGGGTAGGGGATAACAGTGGTGCCGACTTGTTTAAAGAGGTGTTGGGCCCGGGGCAGGTGAAAGGCGGAGGTAACCAGCAGAATGGTGGCCTTGGAAGGAAGTAGGGTTTTAACCGCCTGGGCTTCGGCGGCGGTGTTACTCACTTTGCCGGTGACGGTGATAGCGCTGGGGGGAATGCCCTGGGCCTGGGCGATCGCTCGTAATCGCTCTCCTTCTGGTAGGTCTTGGGATTGCCAGGGGACCCAGCCGCCGGTGAAGATCAGGCGGGGGGCTTTGCCGGCGCGGTAGAGGGCGAGGCCGCCCCAGAAGCGATCGCTGGCTTCGTTCCATTCAGTAATAGCGGCCGGGCCGGGGGCGGTTTTGAGCATGCCGCTAAGCACGACGATGGCATCGGCCCTGGGCATAGTGCTGGGGTCAAGGCGCTGGCCATGCTGTTCAACGGCGGCGATCAGGCGACCACTGAGCAGGGGGGTGCTACACAGCCAGAAGAGCAGCAGGGCGGCCCAGATGGGGGAGCGACGGCGACTGATCAGACCCAGGAGTAAAAGGGCCAGAATCAACCCGGTGGGGAGGAGGAAAACCGGGAGGATTTTATGGAGGTAGATCATGGGGCAACAGGCAGGAGGGGGCGCAGGGAGTGGGGGAGTGATGAATTAGGCAGATGTGATATCTTTCATCACCCCATCACCTTGCGCCTCGCCCTCACCATCTCCCCCATGGCCGCTTCGACGCTGACGGGGGGGCTCCAGCCCAGACGATTTTGGGTGGGGCGGATATCGACCTGGAGGGAACTGCAAAGGCGTTGGGCAAGGGCGGGTTTGCCCACCAGGGTGGCCAGGGTTTGCAGCCAGGCACTGGGGATGGGGATTAGTAGGCTGGGTTTGCCCAGGGCTCGGGCCAGGGTTTTGAGCAGGTCTGTGGTGGAGAGGTCGTGGTTGTCGCTGACTAGAAAGGTTTGGTTAGGGGCGGCGGGGTGGGTGAGGCAGGTGATGATTAAATCCACCAGGTTGGGCAGGGCCACCAGGCTGCGGCGGTTGTGGATGGCGCCGAGGGGTAGGGGGAGGCCGCGATTGACCCAGGTGATCAGGCTACGGAAGTTGGCCTTGACAGCGGGGCCGTAGATCAAGGGGGGGCGAATAATCACCACCTCCAGGCCGGTGCGATCGCTGATCTGGCGGAGCTCCATTTCGGCTTCGGCCTTGGAGATGGCGTAGGGGTCCTGGGGGTGGGGAATATCTTCGGCGGTGAAGGGCTGGCCGGGGCGGGTGGACTCGCCGTTGACTTTGATGGAGCTGAGGTAGATGAAGCGTTTGACGCCGGCCTGGGCAGCGGCCTGGGCCAGATGGGTGGTGGCGCTGGTGTTGATGGCGCGAAAGGCGGTCAGGGGGTCGGGGGCGGTGTCGCGCATTTGGTGGACCCGGGCAGCCAGGTGAACAATCACATCGATCTGGGGCAGGTGGGGGGTGAGGTCAGCCAAATCCTTAATGATCAGGGGTTTAAGGCCAGGCAGACCTAGGGGTTGGGGCTGGCGCTGGGCGGCAAAGACAGTGTGGGCAGTGGATTGCAGAAGCTGCGCACAAAGCGCAGTACCAACAAAGCCGTTGGCACCGGTGATCAGGATGTTCATGGGGGGATGGGATTAGATTCAAAGCCCTTTGGCTGGGGCTAGAGGTTTTCCACCGCTTCGGCGTAAGTGTAAACCTCAATACCCAGGGCCTCAGCCACGGGTCGAGCCCGATTATCTACCATAGGGGAGATCACCAGCTTGCGACTGACGGGATGATGGTGGCGTTGCTGGTAAAAGGCCACTTTGCGATCAAAGCTGTAGATGTCGGCCTTACTCATGGAGGATTTAATTTCACAAAGGATGACGTCGCCGTTTTTGATGATGATGTCCAGTTCCACCTGGTCGGGGCGACCAAACACCTCCCCGCTTTCGTCAAAGTCATTGAGATTCAGCACCTGTACCCCAAAGGACTCTTCTAAAATGGCTTTCAGGCCACTGCGAAAACTGGCTTCAGAGTAAAGCCCCCAGCGAGAACCCAGGGCACCAATGGTGCTTTCGTAGCGGCGATCGTGGCGTTTTAGCTCCTCTAAAAGAGCCATGTTTTGCTGGTGCTGCTCATGCCACTGGCGGGTATTTTCATCCCATTTACGGGTATTTTCATCCCACCTGCGGGCGTTTTCAGCTTGCTCCTGGTCCATGCGGGCCAGGATAGCCATGTTTTGCTGGTGCTGCTCATGCCACTGGCGGGTATTTTCGTCCCATTTACGGGTATTTTCATCCCACCTGCGGGTACTTTCGTCCCATTTGCGGGCGTTTTCAGCTTGCTCCTGGTCCATACGGGCCAGGGTGCGATCGAAGTTACTTTCGGTTTCTGCTTTGCTGCTGTAGTAGTTGGATACGGTGCGTAACACAAAGTCGCGGATTAGGGGATCTTCTGCGATTAGTTGGGGCAGCAGGGCTTGGAGGGTTTGTTTTAGATCGGGGGAGACCATGGCTGGAAAGCCTCAGGTGGTCTAAAGTAAATTTTTTTTATTCTATCAAAGCCGGCAAGATTTTAGGAAAGGGCCAGGATTCCCTAGGGCAGGACCCTACTTCCCACCCCCTTCTTCCCCCTTACCCTGGTCGCCGCACCAGCTGAAATACCTTGGTGAAGTATTTGGAGCAGACCTTGAACAGGTTGGTGCGGATGCCGTTTTCGGCACAGCCACGGACGATTTCGCGGTTGAGAATCCAATTGCTCATCAGGTTACGGGTGCTGATGCCGCCGGCGCGCATATTGACCCAGACCTGGGGAACGTAGGTGTAGGGTAGGTGGTGTTTGGCCAGAAAGCGAATCAGTAGTTCGTAGTCGGCGGCGATTTTGTAGTCGGTTTTGAAGGGGCCGTAGCGATCGTAGGCCCAGCGTTTGATAAAGACGGTGGGGTGGGCGGGCATCCAGCCGGAGGCGAAGCGGCGGGGGGTGAAGGGGGCGGAGCTGTAGTAGCGGAGGATTTTGTCGGGGTGGGTGGGGCTGACGTAGACCAGGTCGGCGAAGACGCAGTCGGCCTGGGTAGCTTGCAGGGTGGTGACGACGGTGGAGATTACCTGGGGGTGGGCGTAGGTGTCGTCGGAGTTGAGCATGCCCACCAGGTCGCCGGTGGCCAGGGCCAGGCCTTTGTTGAGGGCGTCGTACATGCCGCGATCGGGCTCAGAGATTACCTGGGCGAGGTGATGGCGGTGGGCCTGGATGATCTCCAGGGTGCCATCGGTGGAGCCGCCGTCTATAACGATGTGTTCGATGTGGGGATAATCTTGGGCCTGGACGGACTGGAGGGTTTGGGTGAGGGTGGCGGCACTGTTGTAGGTGACGGTGATCAGGCTGACCTTGGGGTGGGAGGGCAGGGGGGGGGCGGTGGTGAGCACCCGTTGTTTGATGGGTTGGGCGGGGTTGCCGCTGTAGATGGTCCAGGGTTGGAGGGATTGGGTGGTGACGCTGCCCAAGGTAAGTACCGCGCCGGCTCCGACGGTGACGCCGGGGCCGATCATGGTGCCGGCGGCGACCCAGCTGCCAGATTGCAGGTGAATGGGGCCGAGGCGGAGGTCGAAGCTGGGCTGGCTCCAGTCGTGGTTGCCGGTGCAGAGATAGACCCCTTGGGAGAGGCAGACGTTATCGGCGATGGTGACGGGGGCAAGGTTGTCGATCCAGAGGTTTTCGCCGAGCCAGCTGTGGTCACCAACGGTGAGTCGCCAGGGAAATTTAACCCGTAATCCCGGTTTGAGGGTGACGCCCTGGCCGATGTGGGCGCCGAAGCGGCGCAGGGTCCAGGCTTTAAGGGGGCTGATGGGTAGCCAGGGGGTGGCGACCAGGGGGGCACCAAAATAGTACCAGAGTAGTTGGGTGAGCCAGGGGGCGCCGGGGGTGTAGTCGGGGCTGGGGCGATAGTCGGCAAGTTGAACGCTAGTCATATTACTCATCACTGCGATAAACCATACACCGCATTGGGTCAGGAGACCTGACTACTCACCACCCACTGCTCCCTCTTAAGCCATCCACACCTGAGCGGGCGATAAATTCAAGCTAGGAAAGGTCGGTGATGCAATCAGCGCACCCTCTCTAAATACGGTGTCTTGGTAGCGCCCTTCATCCAGAACGCAAACGATTGCCACTTGATCCAGGTAATCGATCATCCAATACTCAGGAATATTCAATGCGGCGTATTCGACCCACTTAGCACGATAGTCAACGCTTTTGGTAGATTCGCTCACCACTTCAACCACTAATAACGGCGGCAGTTCATGCAGGTCGATCACGCACTCGCGCGCCTCTAACGCCTTTAGCTGAGCATGGGGCAACAGCGTGATATCCGGAATCCGGACGGTATCCCAACGCGTACCGCGGGGAGAACGCACCCCCACCATGGCTGGAATGGCGACCCAGTTTTGCTGTAGGGCTTCGGGCTGCTGTTCCAAGTATTTACTGAGAAACCGGATAATCGCGGTATGTTTTCCGGTTCCCAGGCTCATAGGACATAGCTCTCCGTCAACGAGTTCATAGCGGGTATCGGTATGGTCGTTGTAGGCGAGATACGCCTCGAAGGTCAGTCGCTGCGTACGGATAGCCATAGGTTAGGGGGGAGTGGGGAGTTGAGAATGGGGTTGGCGAGTTATCAGTTTCCCGGCTAGTCAAATTTTAACCCTTTATACTAATTCTCCGAATCTAGGCTACAGACCTAAACGGACTGGAGGGTTTGGGTGAGGGTGGCAGAGCCTAGCCTGGTTTGGTGTTTTTTAGGGTTTGGTCTGTTTCGATCAGGTGTAGGCTCAGCAACAACTCGGCAAACAGGCGCTGAAAGGCGTAGTACCAGCCCCGCCAACCGTCGAGCAGGCCGCCCTTGAGGATGAGGCAGTAGATTAGGATCACGAAGGGGGCTAGCAGCTTTTGTTTGCGGATTTTATCCCCCAGGCTTAACTCTGCGGTGGGGGTTTCCTGGAGCTTTTTAGCCTCGATTACCATGTAGCGATTTTGGGCCCAGAGCCAGCGACTGAGGGGTTTGCGATCGTCGTGGTAGATGTAGCCATTGAGGTGACTTGAGTGCCCCTTTACCTGCAGGAGCTGGGTGTGGCCATCGTCGATGTAGGTCGATCGCCCCTGACGAAAGAGCACCTGACGAGGTGGCAGGATGGTGCCCCTTAAGGGCTTGCCAAACACACAATACCTGTAGCGGGCAAAGTAACCGTCGATATGGTCTGGTGGGGACAGGTGTTTGAGTTCATTAATCAGGGTATTGGTCAAGACATAGTCAGCATCCAGGGATAATATCCAGGCTGTGGTGACTTGCTCAAGGCCATAGTTCCACTGCTGGGCGTGGGTATCAAAAGGCCGCTGAAACACCTCAACCTGGGGATAGCGACTGAGTATGGCCAGGGTGGCGTCGGTGCTCTGGCTATCGATGACCACAATGCGGCTGGCCCAGGTGAGGGATGCCAGGGTGCGATCGATGTTGGGGGCTTCGTTGTAGGTGAGGATTAGTGGAGTAATCGTACTTAGGTCCATAACAACTAGGCCTGATTGGTTAGGGGGTGAGACGGGCAGAACAGAGCATGGTTTTCCAGAGGTAGGGCAGTCGGCCAGCGAATTTAAACTCCAGGGCCGAGTAACCCTCGGCCATGAGCAATTGGCTGAGGCTGGGGACGGAGAAAAATTTAATGTGTCCCCCATCCCAATGCACCCCGTAGTGGCTATCGAGGGAGCCGCTCAGGGCCAGGGCCAGGTTTTTAAGATAGCCGTGGTAGGGAGTGCTGATAATCAACCGACCGTGGGGTTTGAGGCAGCGTTTAGCCAGGCGGGGTAATTCTTTGGGGTAAAACAGATGTTCGATCACCTCGATGGAGATCACCAGGTCAAAGGAGTTATCTAGCAGCTCGAGGGGGGAATAGAGACTGCCCTGGATGAATTGACAGTCGGGGAAGTGGCGTTGGGCAATGGCCACCCCAGAGGGGGATTCTTCCAGACCGACGACATCGTAGCCCCGTTGGGCCAGGGCATGGCTGAGGCTGCCATTGCCGCAGCCCAGGTCTAAAACCCGCAGTTTTTTCTCCTGGGTGGGTTGGGGTAGAAGGGAGAACAGGGGGGGGCAAGGTAACCATGGATATGGGATAGCTGGCCACTGTCGTAACCGTACTCGTAAGCTAGAGCTAGAGGTTTAGTTGGCATGGGAGTGTGCTGGATTAATCTATTTTTAAAGATGCTAATTAGCAAGAATATTTAACAATATCACTTCTACCAGATACTGATTATTCGATCAACAGTTATTTCGATATAGACGTTAAGATTGGGAGCGTTATATTCAGTCGATTCTTAACAAGATCTAATCGATTACTAGCAATTGCAAGAACATTATTTCCCTGCTGTTGCCCAGTCTCAATAGAAGCTAATTGATTAGCGTCTGAGAGATAATAATATAATCCATAACCGTAATCACGAAGGAAATCAACCACATCCTGTTGAGTATGGCCAAAGTGTCCGACAGTTCCATTAAGCTCCATAATCCAAACATAGGGGCGTTGTTGTTGAAGCAATAACGTAGCACCTTTAAACGCTAGTAGTTCGGCACCTTCAATATCGATTTTAGCCAGGGTTAAGTTTTCAATGGGCTCATGCCTCAATAGACAATCAAGGGAATTGGTTGCGACAGTAATTGATTTCTCGCTTGCTTGAGAAGTAATAAAAGGCATCGAATCGCCTTCAGCTAATTCCAGGGAGATATCACCTTGGGAGTTAGAAATTGCGAGAGAATAAGCCTTAACATGATGAAACTGATTAAGCTCGAGGTTCTCCTCAAGTCGCTGGTGGTTTTTGGGTAGCGCCTCAAAACTGTAAACTATTCCTGTTTTTATTTTAGAGGCTGCCAAAAGAGTATAAACGCCGACATTAGCGCCAATATCTAGAAATGAGTCTTCTGGTCGCAGATAGCGCAGTAGAAAGTTCATCTCATCATAGTCATAGAGGCCACAGTAGAGAACAGCGGCGGCGG
This sequence comes from Nodosilinea sp. LVE1205-7, assembly GCA_041879365.1. Taxonomy (GTDB): domain Bacteria; phylum Cyanobacteriota; class Cyanobacteriia; order Phormidesmidales; family Phormidesmidaceae; genus Nodosilinea. The sequence goes on from CP089923.1 coordinate 2,668,284, forward strand.
CATAACCTTTAGGATGGCAGCGGATTTTAACCCCCGGAATTAGCTGAATGTCAATAGCTTTGTTGATAAGGCGTTTATAGAGTTGCCATCCAATAAATTTAAGAATACTTTGGACTCTTTTATCTTTGCAGTTCGGATGAAACCAGATATAGTTGAGAATCTGCACGACAAAAAAGTTGTTAGTTGCAAAGATCATTTAAAGTTACAGGCTATAGATTAAGTCAGCTAAGTCTAATAAAGAGTCCAACAATGCTATCCATTTCTTGCCCTGGCCAGATAGTAGGTAAGGAACTTTTCTGGAAAATGGCCCAACAGACCTAAGAGGTTGCTTAAAAAGCAAAAGAGAGTCTCAATATACCTATAGAGTAGGATAATCGCCACAGAATTCAGTATTTTAGTGGCCCCCTGGAGGTAAACTATGCCTGGGACAACCTTTTTCAAAAAACCTCTAAGGCTGAACAGACACAGGCTATGGAGAATGGGACAATCGTTCAGAATAGAAATTTATTAAGTCAAATGCCATTTTTGCTTCAGTAAATCGCTCAAGATTTTTAAATCCTCGTTGGATAAAGTCTTTAGACTTTTTAGGATTGCTGAGAAACGTCAGACAATGCTGGGCTAAAGCTGAGTGATCATCTGGCGCAGCCATCAAGGCGGCATCTCCAACAACTTCTGGAAGAGAACCGGTATTAGAACAAACCACTGGACAGCCAAATAGCATTGCTTCCAAGGGAGGCCAACCAAAGCCTTCGTAATAGCTAGGAAATAGGAGAAGGGAAGCTTTTTCGTAAAGTCGGGCAAGTTGCTGATCGGTGGGATTAGGATAGACATCAAAGTAATCTAAAATTCTAAGGGATTGTGCCTGATCTTTTAGGGTTTGGTCAAGGGGGGCACCGGCAATTATTAGTCTAACAGGGAACTGTTTTTGCACCTTTGCAAAACTTTTAAGAACACCGACACGGTTCTTGTAAAAGCCGTTATTGCCAATATGTAGGATAAAGCGCTGATTATGCCAAACCCGATTGGGCCAAGGCAATAAATTTTCAGGTTTATGCTCTACTAGCTCTGATCTGAGGGATAAGTATAGAACGGGTGAAGGCGTTCCTATACCCAAAATTCTAGACAGATCCTGTGCTGTAGAACTACTAACAGCGCATAAACTTCCTTGGTAATGTTTTAAAATTCCACAACCCTGCGTAATTAAAAATCGAGCTGCTTGATTGGGTGACGAGACAGGAAAGTAACCTTGGGACTGTCGTAGAGGAATGAGATCATGAACTGTAATAACAACTGTCTTATGCTTACTTACACCTCTCAAAATATGAGCAAAGCTGCCATCCAGTAAATGAATCAGGTCAACCTGTAAACGATTTAACTGGTAAGAAGCTGTTAGCATTAACCAAAGCTGCTGAAGTCGCCAGCGCCACCGTGGTGATGACCATGGCCAAGCAGGACATCCTCGCAAAAGATTGATAGTTCGAACATGGTAATGATCAGCAGCAAACTCGCTTAAAACCCGTTCTACCATCCTGGCATAGGCTTGCATACTACCGGGTTGTCCTTCTGTTACCGTAACAACTAGGGCAACTGTTTTCAGTGTTTTTGTCATCTGGACTTTATGGAAGTTTCCGATAGCTGCTCAAATTTAGCGAGGAAGGGGGGAAGTAGAGGTATGGACATGGGATAAAAGATCATCTGTCCCTTAGGTAGGTCGCACTAGAGTAACGTTGGGAATAACGTGCTAAGGATAGTGACATTCCTAGGGAAAGACCCAAAAAGGTTGAAATAAAAGGATCGGCTAAGATTTGGCCTGAAGCCGTCAGGCTGCCTAGATTGGCTAAGAAAAAACAAAATAAGCCGGTGCCGTATAGCCCCATAGGATCTTGAAGCTTGAGATGCTGCTGAACCTGGGCCCAGGCTGCTCGTAACAAACTGATGATCAGAGCTAGCATGGCTATAAACCCAGGAACTCCCAGCTCGACCATAAGGCGACTGGGGCCACTTTCTTGCCAGACACGGGGGCGAGCAACTGCGAGGTTTTGAGAGCCAGGCGCCGCTACTCCTAGACCATCACCCCAAAATCCAGCCTGTCTCACAGTCTCTAGAACATTAGACCATCCCTGCCCCTGAAGTTGATCAACCGCAGGACTAGCATTATCAGTGTAGTAATTGATTACCGTAGAGTTATTACCAATCCAATCCCCAAATACCCAAACTCCTAAAGCCGGAACAATTAACAACATAATTAAAGAAAAAACCTGATTTTTACGGCCTGCTTGCCAGTAAATCAAGCCGAGTAGAATAAGAAAAATTGGTAACTGATAAAACATTTTGCGACGGCCACAGAGCATCAGTGCGCCAGACGCAAAAATGCTAATCGCAATCCAGCGGTAGCGGCGACTGCCTTGATTGACCGTGGCTAAAATTAGGGCTAGTAAACTGGTAGCTCCGGCGTGCCAGCCCATGACGTCAGGACTACGGTAGAAGCCAGCAACTAAGTTCACTACGTAGTCGCTACTATAGCGAAGCCACTCCATATTTAAGGTACGGGTACCAATAATGGGCCAATCGGGTCTTAGACCAAGGAAGTCGATGAAGGTACCACTCAGCATAATGGCTGTTAAGCTACAGTATAGGGCGAGGAGCCTATGGATATCTTGGGGTCCCCTAGGAAGATAAAAGCCAACTATAATAGATAAAATTAATAATCCGTAAGAAAAAATACCAAATAGGGTTAAAAGCCAAGATCCTGGGCCGTAAGTCGCTGAGATTACTGCGGCGGGATAGGCCGCTATCAGTAAAAAATAAAGACTTCGTTTAACACCAGGGAAATTTTGCCTAAACTCAGTCCACCAGCCTTTGTTTTCCCGGATGACTGCTCCAACTACAAGGATTAGAGCAGGGACAATTGCGAGGGACAAATAAGCTGGAGCACCCGGAACCAGTTTACGCAAGGGATCTAGAATTGCTGTAATTAGGACCATCATCATAACCCCTTGCCGCCAGTTACGGAGAGTAACCAAACAGGACAGGGCGATGAGAGTCTGTAAAATGTATAAAGCCATAGGATATGGTAACTAGTTCAAAAACCTTATAATCTGGAGTGGGGGATTAATACGCTGCGACAAGCTTGTTCAATCCCTTGAACAACGTCTGGGTAAGTATGGAACTGCAAAATATGGCGTTGAGCCTGTTGACCCCGGGTTTGGGCAGTGTGGAGACCAGCTTCAATCCACTGTTTAAGAGTTTGGGCCAGAGAGTCAACCTTACCTTGGGGATAGACAGAGCCGGTTTGACCCGGTTGAATAAGGTCTAGATGGCAACCGACAGCATCACTCACGATCGCGGGTAGACCACAGGCCATAGCTTCATTGACCACTAAGCCCCAGGTTTCGCCGCTGTCAGAGGGCAAAACCAGGCAATCGGCAGCAACATAGGCTTGGACAATCTCTCCTTGGTTCAAAAAACCGCTGAATTGTACAGGGAGATTGTAACGTTGCACAAATGCTTCACAGGCGGATCTAAGTTCACCATCCCCTACCATGAGAAGCTGAAATTCAGTAATGCCTTGGTTGTGCAATTGTTGGATAGCCTGGAGGAGGTCTAGGGGGTGTTTTTTGGGGATGAACTTGCCGCAGTAGAGAAAGGTGAAGGCATGGGGGTTGAGACTAAACTGTTGTCGGAGTTGTATTTTCTGGGGTCGTAATTGATGAGCCGCTTGAACGAAGCGATCGTTTTCAACACAATAGGGTGTTGAAAAAATCAGTTCAGGACGGACTCCTAAATCTTGATAAAAATGGGTATTACCCTGGCCAATACTGAGATACGCGCTGTATTGATGGATGAGGATACGTTGGAGAAACCTTTTCCAGCTTGCCCGTGGTCTAAGGTGATTAGATTCTCCCCTGACAAAGCAGGGAACGTTGTGGAGGCGACAGGCGGCGAGAAGTTGTAAACAGCTTTTGGCCATCCAACCATTGACGATAAAAGCGTCCCAAGGTTGACTTTTGAGAATTTGAAAAATTTCAGGGGTATCACAACCGTGAAACTGAGTCACAGAGGGGTTGGGGGCAATATTTTTCAAAACTTGATAGCGATATCCTTCTAGCAGGGGAATGTCCCACTCAAAGGCAACTCCGAAGCCATCACCTTGCTGCTCTGGACTAGGGAGAAGGCAGTAAAAGACCTGAAGGTCAATGCTGGGGTGTTGGGCAAGAAGCCGAAACCAGGGGACTTGATATTGAATGGGATGGGTCGTAAGGACTCCAATCCGCCAGGGGAGAGGGTGGCTCATAGGTTATCTAGGAATTCAACCAAGGGTTGGGCTACTTGGGACCACCGAAATCGCTCTGCATTCTCTAGGGCTTTTTGGGAGGCTTGGCTCCAGGTGTTGCCCTCTTGCAAGAGGTGGGTGAGGGCAGTAGTCGTTTGGTCAATTGCCCCTACAGGGACCACAACCCCACCGGGACCGGCCACCTCTGGCGGGGCACACACATCGGCAACCACCGTCGGTGTGCCAAAGGCTTGGGCCTCGATCGCTGGAATTCCAAAGGACTCACAACGGCTCAATAAACAGAACGCCCTCGCCTTGGCATAGTGTTCATGAAGCGCGGTGGTGCTGACTTTGCCCGTAATGGTCAGAAAGTTGGTGATGTGATGGTGCTGGGCAAGGGTTTCGATGTGGTGACGGTAACGATCGCTGCTCCAAGGTCCAACCAGGGTGAGTTGGGCAGGAATCCCCTGCTGATGGACTTGGGCCACGGCTGCCACTACATCCTCAACGGCTTTATGGGGGGTCATGGCAGAGACAACGAGGACTTCTAGGGATCGTTGCTCAAAGGGGATGCGGTTTTGAGCAGCGGTGGTAAAGGTGTCGTCGTCAACACCGACGTAAAGCACGGCTCCGTGTTGGGGGAAGCAGTCTGCATCGCGGTGATAGGTGTCAGCAACATATTGGGAGAGATAGAAGATCGCGGCGGCATGGCGTTGGGCGTGGCGATAGCCCAGACGCTGGCCCCAAGCTTTGGCACGATTGCGCCAACTTGTGTGGAATTGGGGAAAATAGCACCAGGGGTTTTGGGCTAGGACAATTTGGGGAATTTTGACTCCTGGCACTAGGGCACCTGAGGTAGAAATGAGCCAGTCTGCTTGGATTTGCTCTAGTTTAGAGTTTAAGTGCAAGAGTTCCCAAAGGAGCCGACGACTCCAGCTTTCGCCGAGGGGAGAGCAGTCGATCCAATGGACATTAGGGGCAAGGTTACGGCAGAGATGACGATTATCTTTGTGGTGAAAAATATAGAACTGATGGCGATCGTGATGGGCGGTGGCGATTTGCTTGAGATGTCCCAGCAAAACATGTTGCCCTGACAAGTGGTTTGTAGGCAGGGCATCGATTGCGATGTTCATAGGGATGCTGAAGGAGGGGACGCAGGGGGTGCAAGATAACGGGGGCCTTGGGCAAGGCACTTGAGTGCCCAGAGAAATCCCACCAGTTCTGCCCAGAGGGAGGGGGGAATCCACCAGGGGTGGCGGAGATGGTGTTTGGTATGGATGGCTTTGATGGGTCGGTTGAGGAGTTGCAAGAGCCAGCGGGGGGCGGGATTTTAGCAGGTAGTAGTAGGCTCCGAGGCTGTGGGTGGGTTTGGCGGTGCGGAGGTGGTGGCCATGGGCACGGGTGCCACCGCGCTGGGCCATGAGGTGGTGAATACTGGCCGTAGGTTCAAAGTAGATGGGGCCGTATTGCTGGGTGTAGCGATGGGCAAATTCAGACTCAAACTTAAAAGCAGCCCCCTGGAAGTTTTCGTCGAAACCTCCTAACTGGCGAGCGATCGTGGTTTTAATGGAAAGATTGCCTGCCATACAGTCCTGGATAAAGCAAGGCTCGGTGCTGTTGAAGCGGAAGGGTTCTCCGGACTGGAGGGGAAGGGGCTGTTCGTTGGGTTGGATAACTTGACCGACTACCAGGTGAGCCTGTTGGTGAGCTTGGAGGTGACCTTTAATGAGGTTAGGATTGGGAATAATATCATCGTCAAGGAACAGGACAGTATCACCTTGGGCCAGTTGCAGCCCGGTGTTCATGGCCTTGGGGATAGATGGGCGGGGCAGCCGAATCCAGCGAATTTTTTGGGTTTGGCCTAGGGTGTTCAGGGCTTGGGCAATGTTAGGATCATGGTTTTGGGTCTGGTCGATAATCAAAATTTCCAGAGGGATGGGTTGCAACTCCTGCAAAAGACGAATGCTCTCTAGTAAAATTTCCCCCCTTTGATAAGTAGCAATAACCAAGCTTATAGACATATAGTTATTTGACTGTAATAGATTTATATTATTAATCATAAAAGCTTACAAGCATCTTGCAGATGCATTTAGGAGAGGATGTTTACCCGCATCCGAAACGAGAGTGATCAGAATTTTGTGTAAACCCTGGTTTTAGCGACGAGAAATCAATGGTTTCAGCCTTATCTGGCACCGTTTTCTGAACACTCCCTCCGAAACACCCTCCTTGTCCCGCACGCTTATCAAAAGTGCGGTAACTCATAGTTAGCAACGGTAACTAACTATTCTGGCTGGTACCCCTGCAACGATAGCCATACTCTCTACATCATCTTTCACCACTGCTCCTGCTGCAACTATAGATCCTTTACGAAGGGTTACCCCAGGTAAAATAATTGATTTTGCTCCTAACCAAACATCATCTTCTATAGAAACAGGTTTATACTCACATCCTTGATCTGCAATAAATTTACTTTGCTTATGGATATGATTATGATCAACTATAAAGCACCCTGGTCCAAGTAAAACATTATTACCTACACTTAATTTTCCAATGATGTTGAACTCTGAACTAAATCCTATGAACACTTGTTCCCCAAGATCCACACTCGCCTGACTTGACACTATTTTTATATAGGTGTAAGGCTCAATCCAAGCTCTTTCGCCTGTATGAAATAGCCAAGGTCTTTCAATTAAGCAGCCACGTCCTACCCTTGACTTTTTACCCATTTTGGCACCACGGAGCCTCCACTGCGAAGCACGTACCCTATCAACTGCTATGGACCAGTGTGAGCCTAAACTCTGCTCCAGTATTTTAAACATTTTGGAATTAGAAGTTTTTAGCTACAACCATTAACTGGAATGAGAGTTTGTGTTTTAAATATGGAATATGAATAGCTAAATAGTCTAAAGTTTTGAGTAAAGATAAAGGGAGTTTACCATGTAAGTGACGAACTTTAATATGACCGGAAATAAAAGGCGACTCAAAAGGAATTACTTCTACTTTCTCAAACCCAACAGAATCGAATATATGTTTTAGTTCAGTTTGTGAATAAGCATAAAAATGCCCATCACCATCAGCACTAAACTGTAAATGTTCCCATTGTTTAGGATCACCTAACTGATTAAAGCTTGGGAGATTATTTTTAATGTAATCAAAGTTTGGTGTTGTGACAACTAACCTGCCTTGGGGCTTTAAGTACTGCTTTAATACTGTAATAAGCTGTTTAGGATAAACTAAGTGTTCAATAATTTGATTAGCATAGATCAAATCATATTCTCCATGTATCCGAATCTTCTAGAATATTACCAGCAATAAACTCGATTTTGCCGTGAGTATATCTAGATTTAGCATATTCTAAGAAGCTAGGTCTTAGATCTACAGCAGTTACATCATATCCTTGTTCAGCTAGTAAAAGAGCTAAGGTTGCTTGAGCGCAGCCAACATCTAGTATTGTCGATGCATCTGAAGTTGTTGCAATGTTTGTGTAAATATCTAGTTGATTATGGTATTGATTCCAGATATGCGGAGCGATATTCGGATCCCAAATTTCTTGCATATCATGATAATATAGTGCTTTAAAGTCGTCAGACCAATCTTCTGAAAATTGAGGTGCTTTCATAAACGTCTAAGTAATTAATAAGTAATTAATATTTTTAGCAGTGCCTGCCAGTTAAGTGGATTAGTTCTATATGCACGTTGAAAATACTTTCTAGCAGCACTAGGACTTTTTTTCTGTAGACATCCTCCTAAAAAGTAATAAAAATTGGATGTACTGACTTTAGCGCTAATTTTCGAGTTGTTAAGGTCTGCATTTTCAAATATGGTAAAAGCTATGCTCTCATCTAATTGGTTACGTCTGTTGATAGCAGCTTCAATTGCCACTTGTGCACATATTAGTTGCTCTTTGTGGCGAGTTGAAGTGATTCCACTTTTATCAAGACTCGCTTGGTAAAGGATTCGAGTCTAAACAAAAACATCGACCTACCTCAACTAACCTGAGCCACAAATCCATATCTTGAGCTACACTAAAGATTGAGCGATAACCACCAACTTGGTGGTAAGCAGAATTGAGAAACATGGTTGAGCCATGATGAGGTGGATTTTGAATTTTATCAATATCTAAAACTAGGCCTTGTTCAAGCTCATAGCCAGACTGTTCTCGCAGAAAGATAATGTTACCTTCGGGATCAACAAAGGATGTGGAACAAGCAACGAGACTGACATCGGGATGATTAGTTAAAAAGTCAGATTGAGCCTGAAGTCTCTCTGGCATTGAAAGATCACCAGAGTCTTGACGGGCAATAAACTGACCTTGGACCTGTTGGCAGCCCCGAATTAATGCCTGGGTTAGACCGGTGTTTTCTTGGTGAATAACTCGAATGCGAGAATCTTGGTCAGCATATCGATCGAGGACTTGGACGGTTCCATCCGTAGAGCCATCATTGATAATAATAAACTCAAAGTCTTGAAAGGTTTGTTGCAGGATGCTGTCGATTGATCGACCAACCCGTTCTTCATCATTGTAAACACTCATCACTACCGAAACTAAAGGCATCACAGTCTCCTTAACGCCAGTGCTGTCCACTTTTCCAAGTCACGATCGCTCCCACCCCTAAACCCAACGCCGCACCATAATTTCGCCCCGCCACTGCCCCCACCAGTAAGGCATGACGGCTCGGATTAGGGAGTTGCCAAGAGGTAGCCGACCACCAACCTTGGTGATAGAAAAGATGGGCTACCCCCGTTCCAGCCCCAATACCCAAGCCTGTAATGATGCCAACGGATAATACCCCCAAGGCGATCGGCCCCAACTTACTATAGGACAAAGGTGATTTTACACCTTGGCAGGCCGCAAGCACTGTTCCCACCAGAATCCCAAACTGTAACCCCCAATCCTGATATTCAGCAGGAATCACAATATAGTCGTAACTCACACAATAAAGACAGTAGCCCAAGAGCCGACCACCAAGGGAACCTAAACCCCCTGCAACCACAACGGTAACACACCACATCAAAACTGCGTGAAGCCTAGAAGACATGAGCAACGGTTCTACTCAGTAAACAGATTAGGGGATAGTTTTTCAGGTATATCGCGGGTGGCGGGATGGTCAGGGTAGTGAAGCCAGCGCGGCCCAGGGCGGGATATTTGCCAATCCTTAATCCAGGCTGGATTTTGTCCAGGGTTCGGATAGTCATCTGGGGGCAGCAGAATCATCTCATTTCGGCTCACAGCAATCCCCGGATACCAAGGCGGATCCTTCATACCCTGAACTGCGAAGGTGTTGTCGTGAATTTGGATATTTTTAACGGGTGGATTCCAGTAGGCTAAATAACGACCAACAAAAATATTATCTCGCACTTCAACATTCTGAATGGGATCCGGGTTAGGATCGTACCAGGGATTTAGAAGTTTGAGTTGGGAACCATTGACCCCATTAGCAGGGTGCAGGAAGCGATTATTTTCAATGAGAACGGGGCCAGTTAAGACAGGGCTGAGTCCAAGGTTTTGCTGACCCTCATACACCAGATTATGGTGAACATGGACATTTTGAGCGGATCCATCGAACTCAATGGCATCATCTGTGCTGTACATGAGTAAGTTTTCATAGACCTCAGCCCCCAAGGTTGCGCCCTGGGACAGCCTGGGTGAGATTTGGAGGGCATCGCCGCCGTGGGCGACAATATTATGGGCAACGGTTAGACCTGCATCGCTTGAAGAAATTAGGCTAGAGTTGGCATAGTGGGCATAGACTTCTTGCCAGGAGAGCCAATCGCGCAGCCAATAGTACTGAGGATAATGATGATAGAGGTTATTTTTGAGAGTTAAATTTTCAACCGGGGCAACCTGAGGTTTGGTGGTAACTCCCCAATTTGACTCGCTGAATATACAGTTCGTGACGACAGTGTTTTGAGAGTTCCAAACTAAGAGGTTCGATGCAATGCCAAACTCAAATCTCAGACCATCTAAGTGAATATAATCGGCCTCTAACCAAACATTAGCTACCCGACTTTGCCCCCAGGTCAGAGGCTCAGGGATTAAGCGGTGAATAGCGAGGGGGTGGGTTACTGGAGGCTGATCATCGGGTAAGAAAACATAAAGGCGCTGACTGGGTGGATCGTAGGTAAAGGCAGCGTAGGCATTGGGCTTGGCGGTGAGTTGCCGTAGGGCTGGTACTCCTCCCCAGCGCACATGATACAGGGCTGCTTCTCCGTTGCGAACGGCGTAGATGGGCCAGGGGGTTTGGGTAGACCAGAGGTTATCGCCTTCGGCTTTCCAGGTGAGAGCTTCAACAACTTGGGGCAGTGCAGCGTTGGTGAGGGTGACGGTGCCGGGGATTTGGGCGCGGAAGGTGATGGACTGATTGGGGCGACCGCTGTTGCGGATGCGGAGGTCTTCGCGGTACGTGCCGGGGAGGATCACAATCGTTTCACCTGGAGCGGCACGATTAGCCGCAGTTTGGATAGTTTTGAGGGCGGTATTAGGGCTATGGCCTAGGTTCCAGTCGGAACCAGTGGGGGAAACATAGATCTGGCCTTGGCGTAACCAGGGGGTTGGGGGTTGCCAGAAGTTCCAGGCGGCAACTAAGACAGCACTGAGGTGAAAGATAAATTGCCAAGAGGGACGGAACATTGAGTAGCGGGTGGTTTCTCTAAAATAGACTGAGGAGTTCTGTTCCTGCCAGTAAAAAGGCTCCCACTCCAAAGGCTTCTGTGCTGTCAGGGGTAGCAGGTCCAGGTTTAACTCCCATGGGCTGGACGTAGCTGAGGCGGCCTTGGGGGGTGATGGGGGCGATTAGGGCAGACCAGCCTTTTTGCACGATCGGCTTATAAGTCGCTGTGTCCAGAAGTCCGATAGTGGATTTTAGTACAGGACGGAGGAAAGAATAGGATTACCTTGCTCTGCCAGCTTTTCCCGGATGCGACCTTCTCTTCCAGCGCCGACAGCCGCTCACTTAAAACCTGTACTAGCATCTGGATGCTAGCAGGGGTCACCTCCCAATCTGCTCTCGGGACTTTAATGCCAGCTATCTCAATCTCGTCGCTCATCAGTTCAACCTACCGAGATTCCTGGCCCAAAATCCCTAAATCTTCTTTAAAGTTTCCTGGGACGCTTACTATATATTTTAGGTAAAGTTTAAGGCCTTATCTAAAACCAGATGAGTTTCACTCATCAATTCAGTATTTAAAGAATGGGTCTGTGGCTCATTTTCCAACCTATTCATAATCTCTATAAACTGAGTAGGCTTACTAATATCAACTTCGCAACATAGTGTTCTCACATTTACTGGTAAGCGCCGAGCAAATTTCCTATCAATAAGAACGTGACACCCTGCTGTAAGCGCATCAATAATTGTCGTTTTGGTTCCAAAGCCAAGATGGGTAATAATTGCTAAGGCTTTAACTGAACATAGTAAATCCCATGGTTCGTCTAGTCTTTCAAGAAAAACAACTGGATCTATATCTTTGAATAGGTCATCATTACGATAAATACCAGGAGATAAAGCAAAGCTCCAGTTCGATTTCAACTGGGACAGATTTACTGTACGAGCAAAAAACAGAAAGTTTGTAATCTGAGAAATTCCTATAGGATCACGTCCTCCAGGAATACAAACTATTTGATTTTTACGCTCATGCCATGGTTTAGGTACAGAATCAGACCTTAAGAAAGGCCAGGGGCAATAGTAAGGAAGATTAAAAACTTTAGACTTTCCTGGAATCATATTCCAATAATAACGTCTATCCCATTCACTAATAGTTAATAACTTATCCACAGACTGCTTAGATTGAACGTCAAACATAAGCAGTCTCAGGAAGCCATAAAGTATTCGAAAATTTCGATAAGTAGGCACAAATTTTAAGTCACTAGTATGCCAGTAGTGAAAAGCTGTAGGAGATAGAACTCGAACAAAAACACTAACTGATGGAAAGGTGAATTTTATTAATTTAGCAAGCTTTGGCCAAAAGTTATAATTAAAAATAACTATGTTAATATCGAATTCTGAAAGGTCGGTTAAACAATTTTCTAATATAGGTTTAGCTTGTTCAAGGTCAGTTGGCAAAGGCAAATCTATAATGTTTACACTAAATTTTTCCAGTGCCAGCGTAGAAGCATGAATCGCCTTCCAATGTCCTCCTCCATACCTATTAGGAACATCATCAGGATAAGCGTTAACTACATTGATAGTCATAGTGCCTGTTACCTTCTAGGTTTACTAAGCGATTTTCTGGACAACACGGTATGCACTCCACGTACGATTGTTTAGAGAGTCAGTGGTTAGCCATTCACCCTTCTCAAGGGTACGAAAATTAGTGTCTTCAAGAAAAGAATCTAGTTCTGGACAAAATAGATAACGCATTCGATGGGTTTCATGAATTTCCTCAACTGAATGAGTTTCTTTGTCAAAAACAAGAATTTGATAATTCACATCCACTACACTATCTGTATAATTAATAGTAGGTTCGGCGATCCGAATAATCTTTACTTTTTCATCCTCTAATCGCTTGATCCTGACTAGCGGAGGATTTGAGAGTACAGCAGGACCATACCACATATCAAAAATAAAAATACCACCAGGCTGAAGGTGATAATTTACTGCTTTAAAAGTAGAAATGATATCATTATTGGATATTTGGTAAGAAAGAACATGAAATAGTAAAATGGCTGCATCAAAAGTTTGCTCTAAATTAAAGCTACGAACATCTCCATGGCTAAATTGTAAATATTTCCTTACCTCTGTTGACAGTGAATAACATTGGCGATTAGCTTCAACTAGCATTGTTTTGCTTCAGATCAACTCCATGGACGTAAAAACCTTGCTGAGCTAAGCAAATAGAATGATTTCCAGTCCCACAGCCTAAGTCTAGGATGGATTTAGGCTTGACTTTATATCGATTGAATAAGTCTTGAATATATAGAGTTTCACCTAAATAATCTTTGTCTTTGTAAAGTAAATTGTAATAATACGAATAGCTTTCAAAGTTGGTTGCCATAGTATCTCTGCTGATTGACTGCTGATTGACTGACAAAAGTTGATCGCTAATGGCTGAATAGCTTGCTGTATAGTGATTTGAGTCATTTTAACGACGAGGGGGCACAGCGTTCTAAGGTTAGATACCACTCAAAACCGAGAACCCTGTGTCCCCACTTTACAATGCCCTAAATACCTGGTTGGGTCAATCACTGCTTTGGGCTCACCGAGCTCACTTGACGAGCTGCTTAAGCATTGTGGCAGCTCTGATTCAGCGCGGCGAGGTTAGTCTGACCCGCTGGCTACCTTACCTGCCTTGCCGTGGACTACAGGCCCAAAGCAAACAGCGGCGGGTGAGTCGCTGGCTACACAATAGCCGTATCAACATTCACCGCCTCTATAAACCCTTGATTCAAGCCGCCTTGGCCACCTGGGGAGAGGGATGCTTGTATCTCAGCTTAGATACCTCCCTGTACTGGGAAGAGTATTGCCTGGTGCGCTTGTCCGTAGTGTATCGAGGCCGAGCTTTACCGATTATCTGGCGGGTCTTAAAACATGACAGTGCCTCAGTCGCCTTTGAAGCCTACCGGGAAATGCTGTGTCAGGGAGCCCACCGATTACCCGCAGGGGTCAAGGTGGTCCTGCTGGCCGACCGGGGCTTTGTTCACCTCAAAGCCATGAAGCTGATCACTCTGTCTGTGCCCTCTCTCGACTTTGCTTTATCCTGGCGGTGGCCACCCTCTATGTCCCCGCCCAAGGGGTTGATGTGGTCACATCGGGCCAGCGCCGCCGGGTCAACCCCCATTGGTTTCGCGGTAATAGCTACTTTCGCATTGGCTGGGACTGGGTCAAAACCGCCTTGATACAAGGCTGGCAACTGATTGACTCAGTTTGTTTCACTCACGTTAAAGACCCTCAACCAGCCATGGCATCTCGGAAGCAACATGATGAACGCAGCTATCGAATTGAGTTCAAGATACGCACCTACCAGTATGCCTCTGACTAAGTTTTGTCAGTCAACCAGCCTGGCCACTCTGCGAAAGCGAGGGCTCAATATCTTGGATGCTCCTTCTTGACCTCTTTGTAGGCAATCCTCAAGCACTCTTCCCACAGCCTGAGTAGTTACACTTTTCCGACAACTAACTCCATTTTCATAGGGTAGTAACTTGTTTTAATTTCTGCGAAACAAACCGAATCTGATCGTCTATTAAAGCTAATCCACTAGGAAGATAAAATCCTCGACGAGCTAAGTTTTCGGCAACAGGATAACTCTCTTCTGCAAATAAGCCCATCTTACGAAAAACAGGTTGTTCGTGCATACACCAAAAGAACGGTCTAGTTCCAATTTGAAAGTCTCGTAACTTCGACATTACTATTTCTGCATCGAAAGGGTGATCAGCCTGTAGTACGATCCCATAAACCCAGTAAATATTATTAGCATAGGAAGTATGAGCAATGGGTAGTTGTAATCCAAACGAATCAAGCAAGAGCTGTGTATATAAAAGTCCCATTTGTCTTTTTTTGTGAACGAACTCATTTAGTCTTTCTAATTGGGCTAATCCTAAAGCTGCTTGTAAATTCGTCATGCGCATATTCCAGCCAAGTTCTTCGTGTACAAAGCGCTTCTGGGGCTGGAAACACAGGTTTCGCAGTGACCGACACCGCTCTGCCAAAACTGGGTCATCGGTAACGATCATACCCCCTCGCCGGTGGTAATGTGCTTATTGGGGTAAAAGCTAAAGGTGCTAACGGCACCAAAGCTACCACATGGTCTATTGTTATAGGTCTGTCCGTGCATTTCGGCGGCATCTTCAATAAGAATTAAACCATACCGATCCGCAATAGCAAGTAGAGTTTCCATCTCAACTGGTAGTCCATAGATATGAACTACCATAATGGCTCGAGTCCGGGAAGTGATTTTTGCTTCGACTTGACTAACATCCATGTTCCAGGTGAACGGATGGCTATCAACTAACACAGGAGTTGCGCCAGATCGAGTAATCGCAGCAACACAGGAGATGATAGTAAAGGTTGGTAGGATAACCTCATCTCCGGCACCTATCCCCAAACCAACAACAGCAGCTTCTAAAGCGACAGAACCATTACTGACGGCAATACCGTAACGACGACCTACTTGAAAAGCAAATTTTTCTTCAAATTCCTTGACAAAAGGTCCCTCAGATGAAATCCATTTAGTGTCAATACACTGATTTAAATATTTTTTTCGTTGCCATCAAGTAGGGGTTCATTAACTGGGATTGGGTTCATAAATATAACCTATTTCATAAACTTGAATTATCTCGGGTAAACTTAACCTGATTATATTCGACAGCTTGAAATCGAGTTTTATCTGATTCTCCAACATAGGGGCCTTGTTTAACCTCGAGCATTTCAACCTCTTCTAATACCTCAAAACCATGTCCACCTGTAACTAGTAAAATCGTATCTCCAGCCTCTAAAATACGACTTTCTAAGTAAAATTGTTGAGCATTATAAAAATCAACACGTAACTTACCAGATTTAATAAAAAGTACTTCTTGGGTGTAAATAACTTCCCTTGAGATAGGATTATGAACATGGGGTTGAATTATTTTGTTAACTGGGTGACGCATATATGCTAGTTGCTGAGATAAATCGTCAGATGTAAAGAAATGAATCCCCATTTTACTAAAATCATTTCTTACAATTATTGCAATAATATTATCTTGAAAACAAATTGTTTCGTTCATAATTGAAAGTTTTCAAAAGAGATTGGTAAGCTATAATCCCAATAATCTGGCTTTGTCACCCATTTCAGAAGAATTGGGTCATTTAAAACGACTTGTTGGTGAAATCGATATCCTTCCTGATACGAAGTATGAAATACATTCTGTAAGTTTTTTACTTCGCTTGGTACCTGAATTTGATAGGATAATAGTGCAGGCAGAGTTCCTATTTTTTGCTTAAATTTTCTTAGAGTATTTTTAATTTTTTCGATATCGTTAGCGTCTGATGAATGATTAAATGTATACCTAATTTTAGTGTAAGAATCACATACTCCTGAAAAAAAGTATCTTTGCTTAAAATAGTCTATGGTCATTCGACTTTCGGGAACAAAATGATATACAAGGGCAGAAGGTTGATAAACAGCCTTATAACCCCTATTATTAGCTTTTACAGTTAAACCTGTTTCTCCGTTTCCTTGCAAAAACTGTAAATGCTTTGGGAAGCTATCCGGATGAAATCCTCCTAATTCGAGTAAGGCAGATTTGCGAATAGTAAAATTTAAACCCCAAACAAAGTTCGCATCAATTTCTATAACAGAATTTCCGAAATCTAATAAGCTGAGTTTTGAACACCATTTGCCATAAGGATGTTTAATCCAAAACCAGTTTAGCCAATCAGGAGGATCGACCTCGTAAGATGGTAAATTTCTGCCACCTAGCAATTGAATTTCTGAATTTTCCATCGTTGATTGAATTGATTTGAGCCATTGAGGACTAGCTTGAATATCATCATCGATATAGACTAGAATTTCCCCATTAGCTTCAATAGCTCCACGATGTCGTCCAGATAAAAGTCCAGGAATGGGCTCAAGAAAATACCGTATACTATGATTTGGGTAACTATGAATCAATTGAAAAACTACTTCTTTAGTTTTATCAGTTGACCCATTATCAATAACTAGGATCTCATAGTCACCAGAAGGAAAATCTTGCTGGCAACAAGAATCAATTGCTGATTTTAGCAATTGATATCGGTTTAATGTGGGAATTATAATAGAAATCATGACGTAAACTGAAAATAGCTATAGCACGACTAAATTAGATGCCAAAATGTAAAATTCCGTTTGACTAATAAAACTTGATTTCTAATGATTGAATAGTTTGTTGTATAGTTGCCTGAGAACGCTAAAGGCTATGCATTGAATAGTCATGATCCAGATTATGCTGAGGCACTTGATGTAATTTACTACAACCTTACCCCTGTTAAAACATTCTCTAATGCAGCTTGAGCCTGGGCAAACAACTCATCATTGATATGATGTACTTTGGGTTCTTGGAAAACTTGCTCCATTAATCCTAGGAAGGATCTAGGTTTAGACATATCTACCGCATGACATAGCTTTTGCACATTGTTAGGTAAACGTTGGGCTAGGTTTTTATCTACTAAAACATGACATCCAGCCGCTAAAGCATCAATAATTGTGGTTTTAGTACCAAACCCTAGTGGTGTAAGAATAGCCAACACCTTTATCTTACAGAGTAAATCCCAGGGTTCATCCAAACTTGACATCAACTGCACGGGTTCTAAATCTAGAGGCTGATCACTACGATAAACACCGGGTGATAACTCAAAGTTCCAGTCAACAGATAACTGTTGAGACTTTACGGAACGTGCAAATTTAACGAAGTTTTGAACTTGAGAAAGGCCAATCGAGTCGCGCCCCCCAGCTAAGCAGACAACCTTATTGTATCGAGCTGACCATGGAGTAGGTTGAACATGGGGGTGTAGCTGAGGCCATGGACTATGGTAAGGGCAATAGTGAACTTTAGATGAACCCGGCAGGAAATTCCAGTAGTGCTGATTATCCCACTCACTAATTCCTAGTAAATGATCAGTAAAGTAGCGACATTTTTGATCTTGTAGTAAGAGTCTTAAAGACCCATAGATGTTACGAATATTGTGATAGCTTAATGAAAAAGTTATATTAAATCTATGCCAATGCTGAAAAGCCTCAGCATTAATACAACGGACAATAACATTAAATTTTGAATATCTAAACTTCACTTCTTTGACCAAATTTGGCCAAAAACTATAGTGAAAAATTACATATGCTTCCTCGAAATAACCACAAAAATCAATTAATTTTTTATGCTTTCTTGTATTAAGCTTAAAGTCAATGATATTAAGGTTTTTGGTCTCAGTTAACTGATTAAAAGCTTGCACTTCTTTCCAGTGACCACCCCCATATTTGTCAATAATTTCTTCAGGGAAAACATTAATCAGTTGAATCGACAAAATAACTTTTTCCTATTTTGATATTATAGCGGCTCTTGGGCTAACGAGGTACGATCGAAGTGGATGAGACGCAAAGGATCCTACACTACCCCGTCTTCGTCAGGAGGGCCTGATGAAAGCCTACTCACGGGCGTATCTAGCGGTTGGGGGACTAGCGTAAAAAAGAGGATACATGGACAATAGTCCTTGCACCCAAACAAAAAATGTCTTATTAGTATAGCGCATCGACTGGGCGAAAAGCTAGAGCAACCGGACGTGCAGGCGCGACTCTTGCCCCTAACAACGGCCCAAAGTCTGGCTGGGATGGTGCTAGTGGCGTTAGAAGTGGGCTTGATGATAGC
The DNA here is from genome assembly GCA_041879365.1 of Nodosilinea sp. LVE1205-7. Lineage (GTDB taxonomy): Bacteria > Cyanobacteriota > Cyanobacteriia > Phormidesmidales > Phormidesmidaceae > Nodosilinea. The sequence goes on from CP089923.1 coordinate 2,686,868, forward strand.
TCGCTGGGTGTTGGAGAACGAGTTAGCGCGCCGGGCAGAGGCCCCTCAGGTGTGGCCCCACTGCCCCCACTGCGGGAGTCGGCTGCACTCGAAAGGATTTCAGTCGCGGCAGATGGAGACCTTGGTGGGGGCCATTGCCTGAAAGCGACGGGTGGGTCGCTGTCCTCGGGGATGCCCAGAGAGTCAGCGGGTGCCGCTCGACGAAGCGCTAGGGATTGTGCCCTACCAGCAGAGTAGTGAGGAATTAGTGCGCTTAGGCTGTCTGTTGAGCGTAATGATGCCCTATGGTCAGGCCAGTGAGGTGTTGCGCCAGTGGAGCGGGCTATCGGTGAGTGGGGCAAGTTTATGGAATTGGGTGCAGCAGGTGGGGCAACGAGCTGAGGCAGCTCTGGCTGAGGTCTTGGCAGTTCAATCCGGGGGTGAAGGGGTAGCCCCTGAGCCGATGGAGGCGGCCTTAGCGGCTCTACCGTTAGCGATTGGAGCCGATGGGGTGATGGTGCCCTTTCGCCCCACCCCAAAGACGCCCAGAGGGGCGATTCAGTGGCGGGAGGTAAAAGTGGGCATTCTGGCCCGCCTTGGCCGCCGGGTCACCCGGGCAGGAAAGACCGTCCCCCAACTGCTGAGACGCCGACTGGTGGCGGTGTTGGGTACGATTGACGACTTCATCCCGGTCATTCAACTAGAAGCCACTCGCCAGGGCGTTAAGACCGCTCCCCTGGTGGTCTGGCTCAGCGATGGTGGACGAGGCTTTTGGCGGGTCTACCGCACCTGCTTTGCCACCGCTATCGCCGTGCTCGATTTCTTCCACGCCGCTGGTCATCTAGCCCGCGCCACCGAGGCCCTCTTTGGCTCCCTCCACTCCGCTGAAGCCCAGGCCTGGTTTCAGCGCTGGCGTCATTGGCTGCGCCATGGCCAAGCCCGACGGGTGCGACAGACCTTACTTCACTTGATTCATCTGCCCGGTTGGTCTGCCTCCGCCTTTGCTACCCTGCTTCAGGTACAGGCCTACTTTCAACGCCACCACCACCACACCCGATATCAAACCTTTGATCGTCTCGGTCTTCCCTTGGGCTCCGGAATGGTGGAAAGTGCCTGTAAATGGCTGATTCAGCAGCGCTTCAAGGGTGTCGGTATGCGCTGGAGTGAGGATGGCTTTAACCATCTTCTCTTGCTCAGGTTAGCTTGGGCTAATCATCGTTTTGATGACCTCTTTCCCTCCGTTCCTAACCCCCTAACCGACCCCTCCCCTAACCTTTAGATACGCCCCCTACTCACCTACTCACTTGATTTCCGAGAAAAGATTATCCATATTTACTTCACCGAGAGAATGTCAGTTCGCAAGGTGGCAAAGCGCTTTCGCGTGGCAACCAGCTTTGTCGAAAAGCTGCTGAAGCAACTGAGAGAAACCGGTGACATCCTGCCTAAGCCCCATGCTGGCGGACCTAAGCCAAAGTTGAACGAAGCCCAACTCAACCTGGTGAAGGCGTTGGTCGAGGCGGATAACGACGCGACCTTGGACCAACTCCGCCAACGATTAGCCGATGAAACCTCGATTTCCATTAGCCGGGCAACGATGGGACGGGTTCTGCAGCAGCTTGGTCTTACCCGTAAAAAAACACTCCACGCCACGGAGGCGGAGACTCCAAGAGTACAACAAACTCGGGTCGACTACTGGCAACGCATCCAAGCGATCCCTGCGGAAAACCTAGTGTTTATGGATGAGGCCGGGGTTAACTTAGCGATGATTCAAATGTATGCTCGAGCGCCCAAAGGTCAGCGTGCGGTTGGGGCTCGTCCGTCCAAACGAGGGCAGAATGTATCGCTAGTCAGTGCGCTGAGTCTACAAGGCGCGATTGCCCCCTAACGATTCTTGGAGCGATGGATGGTTTAACCTTTGAGGCCTACATCATTCGTCGAGTGGTGCCTAACCTATGGCCCGGGGCGGTACTGATCGCCGATAATAGTTCTACCCATGAAGCTACGGACGAGGTGAAGGCCGCCCTGGCGGCTGTAGGTGCCCAACTGATTTTTCTACCGCCTTATTCCCCAGATTTCTCACCCATTGAACCGTTTTGGTCAAAGGTTAAGAACATCTTGAAGTCAGTTGGGGCACGGACGTATCAAGCAGTGAAGGAAGCTCTTGAATCCGCCTATGCTCAAGTTACCTTGAAGGATATTCACGGTTGGTTCACAAAAGATTGCTACTGTACTTCATCCGAGTAAGAACCACTATATTATATTACTGATGTTTTTTTAAATGACAAAGTAAATTCCATCACTGTGACTAAATAGAATACCGTATTCTCGCCCTCAACAGAAATGACTCGAATCGAGCTTGACTCAGCTCAATAAAACACTTTACCTAGCTTACGGTAGAAGCCGGGCCTTGTCTCATTCATGTTGGCACATAGGGATACTCGGTCCCAAAACAATCCTTAGAAAATAGAGACTTTCTAAAAGCCTAAGTCTTAGGCTATACAGTTAGACTTAAACTAAACCCCTAGAGACCAGACTTGTGATTCTTTGCAGTGGATCAATCAAACACTTACTTTCATATAGTTTCATAGCAGCAGTGTTCTTATTGCTATCTTTACCAGGTTGAGGGGTATGCCAAAGATGAATAATTGGTAAGTAAGTATAGTTCCACACTTTGCAGGTATACGCTCTTTCCCAAAATTCTATATCCTCTCCACCCCAACCGACAAAGTCTTCATCGAAGCCACCTATATCTTTATAGGCTTTCTTGCTAATAGCTAGACTACCGCCAGCCTCTAGATTCTGGACAATACTCTCTATGCGACACTGCTTTAACGTTATCTTTTGGCTGAATAGACTCTCGGTACTAAACTGAGTAAGATAAAAAATAAATCTTTTCAAATTTATTACTTCATATCCTTGATTGAATTTCTTGAATAACTCTTGTCCATAGCAAGTTGGGACTACCATATCGTTGTCATGCAATATTAATAATTTTCCCTTTGCACGCCTAAAGCCAATGTTGAAAGTTCTTGAACGATTATAGGCTTTATTTTTGTAGGGATCATAGATATATTTTACCCAGTTTGGCAAATGTTTTTTGATTTCTGGCTGGCTTGATTGCTCGACGACAAGACATTCAAACTTGATATTTTCTTGAGTAGCTATCGATTGTAGTGTTTGCAGAAGATGGGGCAATCGCTGTGAACCTCGGTGTCCAATGATGAAAGAAACATCTGGTTCAACACTGGGATTTTGAGGAGGAGATTTTGCAAACTCAATCGAAAATTCTCTCAATGCTTTTTTCATCAAGATTTTACCAAGAAAAGGAAATAGTTGAGGGGCATGGAGGTTTCGTGACCACTGCCAATTGCATAGAACACCTACATTAGTTGGATGTTGCTGTAATTCATCAATACGATTACATAAGTGTATCCAACCTAAATGACTACTGCTTAGATATTTAAAGTATCGAGGAAAATCTAGAATGATAACTCCCAGGTATTCCTTCAGTAGTTTGTATCGTATCATTGTGAAAATTATGTTTAACTTTCAAAAATAAGCTTCTGAAAAAATTGAATGACATTATCCTGACTGAACTTATCCATGAATAATGTCAGTGATTCTAGATAAAGTTTATGATCTGAAGATTTAAATGCAAGCCATTCTTTAAGCAAGTCTTTACAGTTTAGGTACTGGTAGGTCTGACCAAGGCCATACCTAATATTTTGGTAACCTAGCAAGCCAGTTCCTGGCACCAAGACAGGATTTTGACACTGCAGTGCTTGTAAAACCGTTCCACTAGAACCCGTCAAGCGATGGGTTGAAACAGCGCAGGTAGAATACTTGTAAAAGAAATCAATAAGTTGCCAACTGCTAACGTAACAGTTCGTTTCAAATAACCGATTTTCGTACTTGAGTTTTTGCTTTATGAGATCTAAATCAAACAAGAAAGGTTTCCCTTGTTCATATACTACTGGAGCACCACAATGTACGCCAATTATTTCTGGATCATCCTCGATTAGTTTTAAAAATAAATCATAACCCCGATACCAACTTCCCGTACCAAAAAAAAGAAGTATCTGACAGCCAGAACGAGAATGCCAGAAATCAATAAATTGATTGGCATACTTGATAAATTGCTGATCATTATCATTTTTATCTAGGTTAAAGGGTCTGAATATTTCAGGCATCCAATAAACTGGTTTACCAAACTTTTCTGAAATACGGTCATCTTTGACAAGGAGCGCGTCTATAACTTTATTTTTAATTAGAATTTGCTCATAGAAAAAAATATCCCAAGTCTCAGGCGTTAAGATGAGTCGCTTTAGTCGACCCACATTTTGTCGTAGAGTTGGAGCAAATTTAGGCAATGGGTAGCCCGAATAAAAATCCTCTCCCGGATACCAAGCTTGAGTTCGAGAGAAGATGGCAATATTTTTCCCCCTTAATCTTGGCGAAGACCTCCGATAAATTTTGATAAACTCATTACGGAATTTGTCACCCTCGACAAAAATAGTACTTTCAATTGAATGTTTTAGTTGTATTTCAAGTATATCTTCTGCTCTTAAATAGGAATTGGATGGAGTGCTACAATCGATAATCTCAATTTTTTGATTAAATTGAAAGGGCAAAATTTCAGTCCAGTTCGCCCATTGAAAAGGCTCACAGCGACAACAAGCTAAAACAATTTTATCGACTTGGTCAATCAGTGAGTCAATAATAACCTTGCAGTAAACTTGTGGATGTCCAGCCAAATCGGGTGCGTAGAGTAGAATATTCATCTATTTACTGATAACCCAGTCTTTTAGCAAATTCAATTATTTTATCCTTTTGTCTTTTTTTAATTGGCTTAGCTGGGGCACCTACATAAATAGTCCAAGGTGTCGTATTTTTGGTCACCAAGGAGCAGGCCCCAATCACGCTTCCTTCCCCCAGGATCACTCCGGGTAAAATAGTGACATTAGCGCCAGTGTTTGCAAAGTCTTGAAAAATAATTGGTTCTATTTTTAAATTGTCTCTATATTCATTTGGTATGCCTGGTGCAGTGACTAAACCAGCTCCCAAAAATTCATCGGAGCCACAGATGATCTTTCCCCCTGTAGAAATATTAGTGAAATTGCCCATTTTTAGAATTCCACTGACGCCACCAATCACCGTGACATAGGGAGCAATATGAATATAGTCTGCCAGTTCTGCCTGAGTAGTGATGTAAAAACCGCTATCGATCGCAATATGACTGCCAACACTGACCAGATGGGGCCGGCGGATCTCAACATTGGAGCTAATATAGACATCCTCACCCGCCGACTTCAGTAGAGATTTGTCATACTGCATAATTTCGAATCAAACTCTAATAGGGAAACACAGACTCATAGTATTGAATCGTCGTTCCTATTCCTTCTAACAACGAAGTGAACTCAAAATCAGGAAATACTTTTCTAAATCTCCGATCGTCCATTACTTTCCTGGGGGCGCCATCTGGTTTCGTTTCATCCCATTGAATGTCTCCTTTGTAGTTAAAAGCCGACTTGATGACGGCTACTAGTTCCCTCACACTCAGGCCAAACTCTTGAGCAATGTTGAGCGGTTCTGCTAAACCCAGCCGATTTGGGTCTCGCATGATCTCCAACACAACCCGGCCAAAATCCCTGGCATAGAGCCATTCCCGAATCGCCGCGCCAGTGCCCCACACCTCAATTTCTTTTTGATTCGTCTGCTGAGCTTTAACAAACTTAGAAATCAGCGCATTCAGGGCATGGGCCTTATTAGGATCGGTGGAATCAAACGGGCCATACATATTGGGCACCAGTAAGCTAATGCTTCGGATGCCATGCTGCATCTGGAAACTCTCCCCCACGGCCCACATTAACCGGCGGGTGGCCCCGTAGGCCAGCACCGATCGATGCAGGTGCCCATTCCACCAATCTTCTTCAGAAAAGGTTTCCGTCTGAGCCGGATAGGCACAGTTGGCGATGGGATTAATCACAATCGCCTGGGGGCAGGTCTGGGCAATGGCCTCATACATGGACAAAATCATCCGGGAGTTATCTAAAATGACATCCGCCGCTTGCTGGGTTACATAGTTTAGACTGCCAACATGGGCCGCGCAGTTGATGATGAAATCAGGTTGAGCCTTTTCAAAAAAAACAGTTGCCTGGTTTGAGTCTCGTAAATCAACCCCTTCTCGCCGTGCGGTGGGAATATAGGTCACTCCATTTTCTGTGAGCACCTCTGCTACACTTCTACCGACAAACCCGGTATGTCCTAATAAAACAACCGTCATAAGCCTCCTTTACCAACCATGATTAATCGCCTCAATAATCTGCTCTACATCCTCTTCACTCAAACCATCGTGAATCGGGATATGAACCTGAGTTTCATCAAAATGAGCCTGATTCACTAAATCCGATCGCTTACCTCCAAACACAGAGTTGCGGTCAATCCGTTGATGCACGACAGAAGCCGTAATACCCCGATCTTGAAGAGCCAGGATAAAGTCATCTCGTCGCTCTACATGCATGCCATAGAGCCAGTAAGCGCTCTGGCGATCGGCCTGGTACTCAAACAAGCGAATTCCTGAAACCTGTCTCAGTGCTTCCGAGTAGCGTTGAGCCATTTGCCGCCGTTTCTCCAATCGCTCTTGAAAGTTCTGCAAATTGGCCAAGCCTAAAGCAGCCGCATAATTATTCAGGTGATACTTATATCCTGCTTCCGTAATATCGTATTGCCGTTCTCCCGTAATGGAAGGTTGAGAATTGGCCCGATCAATGCCAAACCAGCGATATGTAAAAGCTTTTTGAGTCAGCTCATCGCGTAAGCAACAGATGGCGCCCCCATCCCCAGTAGTCAAGTGCTTAATGGCCTGAAACGAAAAGCAGGTGAAGTCGGAGATAGCCCCGATGGCCTGGTTTTGGTAGGTGGCCCCCAGGGCATGGGCTGCGTCTTCAATCACCACCAGTTGGTGTTGCTGGGCAATGGCCTGAATCGCATCCATATCACAGGGGTATCCGCCCCAGTGAACGGCCATGATTGCCTTAGTTTTTGGGGTAATCCTGGCTGCAATAGACTGGGGACAGATATTGCCGGTTTCGTATTGAATATCAGCAAACACCGGGGTTGCCTGGGCATGCAGGATTGCTAAGGCCGAAGCCACAAAGGTTTGAGCCGGGCATATTACCTCATCTCCAGCTCCGACTCCTGCAAGCAGCAGGGCTAAATGTAGAGCGCTGGTACCACTATTGACTGCAACCGGGTTAACCAGCCCAAGTTGAAAAGACAGCGCATCTTCAAACTCTTGGACTAGTTTGCCTTCACTGAGAAAAGTTGATTCCAAGACAGACTGGACTTTCTCGGTAGCAGAGGGATGAATATAGGTATGAAAGATTGGGATTCTCATAGGGCTACGAGTTCATCAACATATTCCCAGCTTAAATAGAAGTTAACTTATAAAACGATTGAGAAGAGCCTTTGGTTTGCTAATCCCGAGATTAATTAGATGATAAGATTGAGCAAATTTTCAAAACTTTCACTGTACGCTTTCCTTGTATGGAATTGAAGTGCAAACTCCCTAATAGCATCAGACTTGCTAGCTAGCTCCTGATCGGATAGTGTCATTATTTCTTGGATGCTTGATATTATTGATTCAATAATATCAAGCGTGTTATTACCATCCAAAATGTAACCTAAATTTTCTGCTCTAACTGTGTTACTTCGAGTAACTAGAGGAATTAATCCAAAATGTAAAGCTTGACATACTGCTCCTCCTCCACCCTCGGAACAACTCGGACCAAGAACTCCTATACAGTTATTGGCAATCTCAGTAAACGTATTAGAGCTAATATCTAGGAAACCACAGTAGATGATATTGTCATTCTTTTCCGTAGTCGACTTTAGCCACTGAATAAATTTTGGTTCCATATCCACATTACCAACTACATATAACTTGGAGTCAGGTAATTTACAAAATGCCTCTATCGCAAGATCTAGTCCTTTATGGATCAAGCCTCCACCACCGATCCAAAGATACTGATGCCTCGCCTTGCTAATATTTTTTCTTCGGTATTCCGGGATAAATGCGCTAATGTTGAGTTGAATTTTTTTCGGCTTATCACTAAACTTATTGACCTGAAAATCAGTACCTAGATAAGTGAGATAATCACAATATTCATCTGATTCTATAGCTTGAACTTGTCTTTGAGGAATCATATACATATTATTTCTATTATAAAATTCTGAGATTCTACTTAGCTCAGCTAAATTGTGAAATAGCCAATGGCAACCAGTCGCGTAGAATATTTTTCTTTGTCCTGATAATACAGGACACTTCTTCAGATTATCCCTTTCATCTATAATTAAATTGTATTTTTCCCAGTTGACCTTCGGAAACGGATTATAGCAGTCAAGGTAGTCAACCACATAACCAAACTCATTTAGTAATCTGACCATTTCTGCTGTTTCCCAATTCATAGAATGGCTATTAAGAAAAGGACATTCATCTAGCCTGTCAGAGATAAAATAAGGAATCGAGCGCATGTAGTATATGATTAATGCACGAGGAGCCTGACGAGTTAGTTTTTTCCCTCCTATATTGTAGAATCCCACTTGCACTTGACCCTATAATTAATTTCGCATATTTCTTCACTACTTCCACTGCTTGTTGTCTGATTATGAGTCTATTTACCATATTTCTCCAGTTGGCTTTTCAGTGTAATTTAGGGTATTAAGCTTGTGATTCGAATTACAAAATAGGTATTCTGAAAACAACTATTATGTGAAACCTACTTTATTATCAGTGAGATATGTTGTGTGCGAATGCGCGAACTTGGCGATAAAAAATAAGCGTATCTAAAAGCGGGAGCATCCCACTTTTGCAGTGAGTACAATTGCTTAGAGACATTGCGACAAATTACCGTCAAACTATAGGCGTTGCCTACTCTGCAATGCCATGAAGACTCTATCTAAACAAAAACAAAAGGAACTCGATGCCCATCTGAAAGCGATTTCCGACATTTTATTCCATAACAGTGACGCAGAAAAGATCCAAACCTTTGAAGAACTGGAACTAGAGATTCGAGATCACGTGCTAACCACGGTAGGGCCAGCCATGCTCAAAAATTTTCAACAAATCTCTGCCCAAACACCTCAGGTCGAACCAGAACCCTAACCAGTTGCGTGGGAGCCGTGACGATTAGTAGTAAGCAGGCTAAAGCTCTGAAGTTGCCCCCCAGCACGCCCTGGAGCCCGATGATGGAAAAGTGTGGTCTAAGAACCTGCGCCCAGGTCTCCTATCAGCAGGCAGAGGAACAGATCTATATGCTAGCCGGTATCCGAATGGGGCACAGTACCCTACACCGCCTAGTGAATCGGACGACCATCCCCTTGGCAGAGAGTGAAACGACTTCCAGCCACGTCAGCATTGACGGGGGCAAGATACGTCTGAGGGTCGAGACCGATGACGCGGAGGCAAAGAGTAGTTGGAAAGATTACAAGGCGGTGAGCTTAAGTAACGGTGTCTATGAGGCCTTCTTTCAAGACAACACAGCCTTACAGACCTGGAGCACAGCTCAACCCTTGGAGGCTCAATGTATCCTGCTCGGCGATGGCCATGACGGTGTGTGGAATATTGCTCAAACCTTTGGTGGCGAACAAGTTCAGAAGCGCATTGAAGTGCTGGACTGGTTCCATTTAATGGAAAACCTATACAAGGTCCAGATGTTGGGCTCTGAGCACAGGGTATTACGCCGCCATTTGTGGCACGGTGAAGTAGAGCAGGTATGGCCCATTTTGAAGAGAATGCGGACCTACCAAGCTGATTGCTTCCGACGCTATTTAGAGAAACATCGTCATCGGTTACCCAACTATAGAGCCTATCAAACGGAGGGATTGTGTATTGGCTCAGGAGATGTTGAGTCGCTCGTCAAGCAGATCGGTGAACGGGTTAAAATCACTGGAGCCCGATGGAAGACCGAGAATGCCCCTCAAATTTTGAGGTTACGCACAGCCTATCTGAATCGCTCTCCCATACTGAGTATTTGTGCTTAGTGAAAAACTGGGATGCTCCCTCTAAAAGCTAACGAAAAGAGTGGTTTTATTCGCAGGAGAATACTCACTTATGAAGGCATTCATACCCTCATTTATCCTCCCTTAATCTGAACAGTGTCTAATATTTGATTGTAATATTGGCGAAACTCCCCCTCTCCATCCGAGCATGTACTTATTATTACGTCTATATCCATCGTCTTCTAATTCAAAACTGAGAACATCAGAGACGTTGAGAAGCTGACGTTCATTTCCGTAATAATCTCCAAACATAATTCCAATACTATGAAGTCCTGGATTCAAGAGATATGGAGGAATCTTGAAAGTGATTTCATATAGTCCAATATCTAAGTCTTCGTGAGAAAGCGGTTGATGGAAATCAGATGCATAAAATATAAGATCTCCTTCCCTGTAGACAAAAATACCTGTGCTAAAAAGTTGCCTTTTAAGAAGTTTGACTTTGAACTTTACATCTATTGCTTTGCCATTTTCCAGCTTATCTTCATTACATACAAGTTGTGCCTCAATCAAAGCTATTCCGTCTCCATAAACTGGTTTCTCAGGGGAAAATAATAAGGATTGATGATAATTTGCTGCGAGATAATGCTGAATAACACTCTGAATATCATCCTCTCTTTTTAACTGGCCTTTACTAAGTAGAATGCCCTTATTGCAAAGTACCCTTATTGCTGTCATATTATGGCTCACAAATAGGATGGTTCTACCTTCAGAGCTAACATCTTTCATCTTCCCCAAACATTTCTTCTGAAACTGGGCATCGCCCACTGCCAACACTTCATCTACAATCAGGATTTCTGGTTCTAAATAGGCGGCCACTGCAAAGGCCAACCGCACATACATCCCCGATGAATAGCGCTTTACTGGCGTATCCAGAAACCGCTCCACCTCGGCAAAGTCAACAATCTCATCAAACTTGCGTTTAATCTCCTCCCGGCTCATGCCCAGAATCGCCCCATTCAGGAAAATATTTTCCCGTCCGGTCAACTCCGGGTGAAAGCCTGTCCCTACTTCCAGTAGACTGGCTACCCGACCTTTGATATTGATTCGACCTTCTGTAGGGTCTGTAATTCGACTTAAGATTTTTAGCAGCGTCGACTTACCCGCCCCATTGCGGCCAATAATGCCCACCCGATCGCCCTGCTTGATCTCAAAGGAAACATCCTTCAGCGCCCAGAATTCTTCTTGAGAAGGGGAGTGGGCAGTGGGCAGTGGGGACTGAGGCTTAAAGTGACGACCCAGGGACTTGGCTTTGTCGGCCAGGACATCCCGCAGGGCCCTGTAGCGCTCCCCCTCTTGCTGATGGGCCAGGGTATATTTCTTACCCAGGTTTTCAACGCGGATAACAGTATCAGACATAGTGAATTAAAAAAATAGTAGGGGGCAGGCAACAGGCTCAAATCACATCTGCAAAGGTGCGCTCGGTCTTACGAAAATACTGAACCCCCGTCAACAGGATCACCAACACCAGCCCCAGCGACAGCAAAAAACCCGGCCAGTAAATCGCCGCCTCGCCGCCCAAAATCGCCCAGCGAAACCCATCAATCACCCCCACCATCGGGTTCAACGAATACAGCAACCGCCACTGCGGCGGCACAATGCTGCTGCTAAAACCCACCGGCGAAATATACAGGCCAAACTGCACAATAAAGGGCACAATATAGCGAAAATCTCGATACTTTACATTTAGCGCACACAACCACAGCCCCGCCCCCATCGACGCCGCAAAGGCAATGGCCGTAAACAACGGCAGGGTGAGAATTCGCCAACTGGGTACAAAGTTATACCCGATCATCAAGGCCAATAAAATCATCCCCGAGATCAGAAAATCCACAAAGCTAGTCACCACCGCACTGGTGGGCACCACCAACCGGGGAAAATACACCTTAGAGATTAGATTGGCATTGGCAATCAAACTTTCGCTAGCAGAGCTCAGGGCCGTAGAGAAAAACTGCCAGGGCAACATTGCCGCAAACACCAAAATCGGATAGGGCACCCCCCCGAAGGCAGCTTGGCTAGCTTACCAAACACGATGGTAAAGACCACCATGGTCAAAAACGGTCGAATCAACGCCCAGGCAACACCAATCACGGTTTGCTTATAGCGCACCGCAATATCCCGCCAGGCCAGGGTGTAAAACAGCTCCCGGTAATGCCAGAGATCTTGCCAATATTGTTTCTCAGTACGGCCAGCTTCAATAATCAGTTCTGGGGGTTGGGTCATGGGGGTAGAAAATAGGGTTAGCCTATGCTGAGACAGAAATACTACACCAGTGGTCGTTTGCTTCTGCGAATTCGGCGATCTCTTGCAGCACCTGATCAATTTTGATCTGGGGAGTCCACCCCCATACCTGGGTCGCTTGAGCAGTACCGAGCAAATTATGCTGCACCAACTGCAGGCTGCTGGTCTTGCCATCTACCCCCGCCAGCACACTGGGGTTAGCCGCCGCATCAATCACCCAGTCCACCGGCGGTAGGGTCTCCAGATCACTAGCTTGGCGCAGATCACCATGCCACACTTAATGCCCAGATCCTCCAGGGGTTGGCGATTGAGCCAGCTACCAGAGCGAGAAAAATTATCAAGGCCGATAATTTAATCCCCAGGGCAAAACTGCCTCACCGCCTCCAGCAGATTCAGGGTGCCGACTGCATTGGTATCAAAATCATCAAAGGGAATCGCCGCCGCCCGATCATGGGAGGGTTGGGCCGCCGTATGCACAATGGCATCGGGCCGCAGATCCTTAATCAACCCTAAAACCCCCGACCGATCCCGAATAGCTAATTCGTGGTGGGTAAAGTGCTGCAGGGTCTCCTGCAACCGTTGCTGATTCCAGCGGGTATCTCCCTGGGCCCCAAAAAGACAGCTCGCTGGTTGTTATCAACCCCATGAACATGCCAGCCCTGCTCAGCAAAATAAACACACACCTCAGAGCCAATCAGCCCCGAGGAACCGGTTACCAATAGTTTTTTCATGATTTTAAAGAAATAAAGAATAAAGGGGCGACGGGCGCAAGGGAATGGGGAGTAGGGGGGTGCATCCCACTTTTGTAGCCCTCACCCTAAATCCCTCTCCCAAGGCGGGAGAGGGACTTTGAATCCGGCGCCCCTTCTCCCTTTTTGGGAGAAGGGGCTGGGGGATGAGGGCAAACTTGCAAAACTGGGATGCACTCGGGAGTAGGGAGTAGGGGATCAGGGCGTGGGTTGCATCCATGGGGTTCTGCCATTCCCCACTTCTTCTTCTCTTTTCTTCTTTCGTTCGTTCTTCCCCCTCTGCCACTCCCTATTCCCTACTTCACTTCCCCCTATAGCGTCTCCCTATACTCATCCAGGATGGCCAAAACCGTCGCCAACGCTTGACGGTTAACCTCGCTAGGGTCTAATTGGAAACGGATTTGGGCAGCGCGGCATCGAGCTTCAACTCGAGCTCGGCGAGCCGCGCGTTCTCTTTCCTCAGCTCCCTCAGCCGCTGCTCGTGCTGAATCCTCGCGTCTTCGTTGCTCTTCCTCAGCCAGGCGGTCTGTTTCTTGTTCGCGAAGCGTGTCTTTAGACAATTGAGACGGTCCCACTCAATGCCGAGATTAACCAACGCCACCACGAGGGCCGCCACAGTGAGTCGGTTGCTCCAGAGCCGCGGCTGGGCGATGAGTCCGAGGAGACTGAAGTCTTGGGCATCATAGAACCTCAGAAAAGCAATGGCAATGGTCAGAACCGTTAGCCCCGTACCCGGTACTAGAGCTAGAAGATAAAGTGAGGCGCAGCAGTTCCGGTTGGAGCAGATGAAATTCGTCCGGCAAACCGGGTTCCTCCGGATCTTCGCTGGGGAGGTCGTGCATGGTCGGCAGCACTTACCGGGGGGTAAGGGGGGCGAGGTTTGAACCATGGCAAAGGAGCCTGTTTGTGATCTACTGAGACTCGATTTAAATCAAATCGGTATCCAGCCCCAATGCCTTCAACTTAGCCGCCAGCCTCTCAGCCCTTTGCTCGGCCTGACGCCGGGCCTCGTCTAGTTCCCTAGGGCTAAGTAGCTTTGCACCGGTCTGAGGATCATGAAACGTCATCGCCCCATCGGCTTCTAAGCACAGATCTAAGCCTAGAGTCTCAGCAGGGATGATGATACGGTGATCATGAGGTGCTGCGGCGATGGGTGCATAGTTCTCACCCATTAAACGAAACCCTTGCAAAGAGGGTCTTAAGTAATCCGCCGTGGGATCATACTGAAAATACTCCCTCACGCCCAAATAGGCATACAACCCTTTCTTGAGACCTCGATCTTCGCTGGCGGTCGTCCTTGAGGTGATTTCCAAAATAAAGTCTGGAACCTTGCCCCCTTCCTCCCAGGTTTTATAGGAAGAACGCTTTTTCTTTTCGACGCCAAAGATTACAAAGACATCTGGCGATACGACCGCTCTGGGATTGCCTTGCTCGTAGTAAATAAATAAATTTCCAGACACATAAACATTGGCAGCGGCTTGAAAATAACGATCTAGCGCCTCGATGCTATAAATCAGGTAATCTCGGGTGATGTCACTTTCGGTCATGGGCGAACCATCGCTGTCAGGGTAGACCACCTCAAAACGTGAGGAGAGGGAGGTAGTTATCATGGCAATGGCTCCGTAAAACCCAAGATAGCCCTAGGCTAACATAGTCCATCCGTTAGCCTAACGGTCAGGACAATCACGCTAAAACCTCCCGCAAGGTCTGGATCACCCTAGCCTGGGAGGAACCTCACTGCGTTCGCCCTGAGCTTGTCGCTCGCGCAGCGCCCCGGAGGGGATAGGGTAAACCTGGTAATACGGTTCACCCTGAGCTTTTCATTCAAGATAATCGCTCCCTACTCCCCCCAGAGAGGCAGTAGGGAATGGGGAATAGGGGGCTGTTAAGCAATCGGGCCGTAAGTAAGTTGCCGACCGATCGGCCCTGTCTTTTCATTCTTCTTTTTTCTTTCTTCCTTCACTCCCCCTCAGGTTCAACCCCCAGGGCCCGTAACTGGGCGGCCAGACGATCAGCTCGTTGTTTCTCCTGCTCAGCTCGTTGCTGCTCTTGCTCGGCCTGTTGAGCCAACTCCACCGTGGTCAAAAACCGTCGTCCGTCCGGGTAGTAAATCTCTAAATCTACGTCGGTGAGTGCAAAAACAATCCCCAGGCGGGGGCTGGTCCATCCCGCCATCTCTTCGATCACCTCTAGTTGATCGTTGACCCGGTGGAAACCGGTTAAATCATTGCGATCGGGATTGTAAAGGTAATACTCCTCCACTCCATAGCGATCGTAAAACTGCTCCTTCTTCGCCATTTCCTTCAGGGTATTGCCCGGAGATAGCACCTCAAAGACCACCTGGGGCCCTACGCCCGCCTCCTCCCATTGCCGGTAGGAACCGCGATCGCCCTTGGGTCGACCCAACACCACCATCACGTCCGGCGCGACGCGAATTTCCGGGTGACCCTCCACGGGGTACCAGAGCAAATCCCCCGCCACAAAAACATCAGGATTCCGGGCAAACAGGCATTCCAAATTCTCCTTCAGTAAGACAATCCATCGAAACTGCTGGGTATTGTCCGCCATGGGCTGTCCATCACTGTCGGGATAAACCAATTGGCGATTTAGGGAAACCGTCATCTGTCTGCCTCAATCGAGCAACGTCAGTCAGTCCATCCTATCGGATTTGAGAGAATAGGGAATGGGAAATAGGGGGTCTGTCAAGCAACCAAGCCAGATCAGAACATCCCAAGATACATGGACTATCCCTCGTCTACACAGTATCCGGATCAATCCCTAACGCCCTTAACCGCTCTGCCAATCGTTCCGCCCGTTGAAACTCCTGCTCCCTCAGTTCCTCCTTCGTAGGCAGTAAGGTCCCCGCCGCCGTCATCCACCGCAGCCACACCGCCTGGATATCCTGATAGCAGCCACCCCACCGCACTAACCTTAACCCTAGCCGCTGACTGGGCAATGCCCCATCACCATCCACCGCCAGCGGTTCATAACATCCCCCTTGCAGCCGAAAGCCGGCCCAGTCTTCGGGATTAAATGGATCAAACCAAAAATACTCCGGCACCCGCACCTGCCCCTCATACAACCGTTTCTTCTCGGTTTTGTCATAGTCTGCCGTGCTTTCTGACAGCAGTTCAATCACCACATCCGGCCCTTTGCCCTCCTCCCACATCACCCAACTCTTGCGTTCCCCCTTGGGCACCTCCACCACAGCAAACACATCAGGCCCCATAAAGTCCCGGTTCCGCACCTGGGCCAAGCTGTAGTAAAGAAACATATTGCCCCCAACATAGCCATGGTCTCGCTCCGCTAGCCAGGGTTGCAGCGTCTCCAGCAGCAAATCCATCTGCAGTTTATGGCGTTGGCTTTCCATCGGCACACCATCATCCCAGGGCAACTCGTCCTGGGTTGGGGGTAGGGCAATTTCGGGCGGTTGGCTCACCATAGCTGTAACTCCCAGATCCATCACCTTTTAAGATAGCCCGCCTTACCAGGTTGTGAGTCCCTTAGCTAGTCCAAATACTCCTGCACTGCGTTGCGCCGTTCGCCCTGAGCTTGTCATTCAAGATAATCGCACCCCCCTTAACCAAATCTACCAGGGTTTAGGCACAAACCCCTCCGGGTTGAGAATTCTAATGCCATCGCCGGATTCGGTGAGCACAAACAACCCCTGGCGATTGGCGTAGACATCTGCCTGGGACTCAATGCCAATGCCGGCTACCGCACCATAGATTTGATCCTGGGCGTACTCGGGGAAAAAAGCGGCAAACCGATGCAGGTCAGCAATGAAGTTTTTAACATCCTCCACACTGAGGCTACTTTTGGCCTCCACCGCCAGCACATGGCCCTGGTTGACTACCAGCACATCGATCTCAAGGGTTTCGCCCTGGTGGTAACGCTTCACCCGCTGGCTGACCCGTTCCACCGGAATGCCCCGTTTTAGAAACAGCCCTTCACAGGCGGGGGCCACCAGGTCCTCTACAAAGCGACCCCAGGCTCCCCCCAGTCGACCGATTTGTTTGCCCAGTTCTTTAATCTGCCGATCAGTTGCCTGGATTTTACGATCGATTGCTTGGGAACGCCGTTCTGCTTCCTGGGCTTGTTGCTTGATCAGCAGATCGGTTTCCTGAAACAAACGCCAGACATCTTCTAGGGTGGGTTGGGAGGTTGACATAACCAGGACGAGTAGTTTACCTGTATTATAACACGATGGATTTTCTTAAGTTGTCCCCACCGGCACCTTAAAACCCTGATCCACATGGTCCTGAATTAGCTGACGCAGTTGCTCCACCGTTAAGAACGGTTCATTTTTCCCTGAGTCGTAGTAATATCTGCCCGATCGCCACTACCAAGCGATTTTGGCATCTCAGGGTAACATTACTCATCCCCACCGTCCCCATAAACCCTAGGGCAGAGGGGCACTTCTAACATGCCGAGACTATTAAAGCCTTGACTACCCTGCATATGGTGTAGGTTACGCTTAATAAATGCAATTCCTTAACGATATTGTTCAGGCAAATTACCGTCAATGTCTTCACTGTCCAGATACTGGCCTTGGAACCCTTAACCTTGACCTCTCCCATCCTAGGGCTAAGCCAGGCTTATAGTCCCATTCTAGCCTCAGAGCCTAACAGTTATAAAACTCCCGATACCACCCCACAAACCGTCCCACCCCCGCCTCGATCTCCGTCTTTGGCCTAAACCCCACCGCCGCCGTCAACGCCTCCACCTCCGCATAGGTAACCAGCACCTCCCCCGGTTGCATCGGCAAAAACACCTTCACCGCCGGTTGTCCCAAACAATCCTCCAGGGTCTCAATCAACCGCAATAACTCCACCGGCTGATGGTTGCCAATGTTATACACCCGATAGGGCCCCCGGCCACTGCCCGGGTCGGGCTGCTCCCCCGACCAGTCGGGGTTCCCCGTCGGCACCCGGTCCAGCACCCGCACTATCCCCTCCACCACATCATCAATGTAGGTAAAGTCCCGCTTCATCTGGCCCTGGTTAAACACCTTAATCGGCTCCCCCGCCAAAATCGCCTTAGTAAACAGAAAGTAAGCCATATCCGGCCGACCCCAGGGCCCATAGACCGTAAAAAACCGCAACCCCGTCGTCGGCAACCCGTAGAGATGGCTGTAGCTATGGGCCATCAACTCATTCGCCTTCTTGGTCGCCGCATACAAACTCACCGGGTGGTCTACCCTGTCCCCCACCCCAAAGGGCATCTTGGTATTCGCCCCATACACTGAACTCGACGAGGCATAGACCAAGTGCTCCACCCCTTGGTGGCGACACCCCTCCAGCACCGTTGCAAACCCCACCAGGTTACTATCCACATAGGCCATCGGGTTCTCCAGGGAATAGCGCACCCCCGCCTGGGCTGCCAGATGCACCACCCGCCGTGGCCGCACCCGGGCAAATAAATCCGCCATCCCCTGGCGATCCGCCAGATCCAGCCGGACAAACTCAAAATTACTTTCCGACAACAACCGTGCTAACCGCCCCTGCTTCAACGCCGGATCGTAGTAGCTATTGAGGTTATCGACCCCCACCACCCTCTCACCGCGACGAAGCAAAGCCTGGCAAAGATGGAAGCCGATAAAGCCAGCGGCTCCGGTAACGAGAATAGTCATAGGAGAAGAGGGGAATAGGGAATAGAGAGCTGTCAAGCAACCAGGACGTAGATAAGTGATCGATAAGAGTGATCAAACCACCATGAAATAGACCGGGGATGCCCCATCCACCAGCCAATCAATCAAACTCTCCACCGGCACATTCCAACTCTGCCGTTGCCCCAGCAGGCCATAGTACAGCCAGTAAAACACCAGCTTCTGACTTTCACTCACCACCCACCGCCGCTGCCCGCCATCCCGCCACCACCGCCGGTGATCCTCCAGGTTAGGGGTACCGTCGCCGCTGTCTTCAGCCCAACCTCAGCCCCCTCAAAACAACAGCTCAAATAGTGAGCCACCACCCATCGACTCCGCCGCAGATGGTAAGCATCCGACACCAACACCAAACTGCCATGGGGCAACCGTGTTTTCTGCAACTGCCCAGCCAAGGCTTGGGCCTCGGCAAAGGTGGTATCCACCCTATCCCCCCAACGCCACCGCCATATCCGCCCGCGGGTCAGCACTCACCGGACTCAACCACTGGCTATAGGCTACTGCCAAGGAGGGTAACTTCCACAAACTCCCCGTCAGCATCAGACTCTACCAACCATAGGAGGGAGTGGGAAATAGGGGGGTTGTCAGGTAACCGGGCCGCAAGTGAGTTGCCGACCGATAGCACCTGTCTTTTCATTACCTCACTACTCACTAGTTTATCCCAACCCCCAGGCATCCCCCTCTGCCACTCCCTATTCCTTTCTAAAGTTGACTTCAAAGCCCCTGCACCGCATCGGCATAACTGTAGACTTCGATGCCGAGGGCCTCCGCCACCGGCAAAGCCCGACGATCTACCATTGGCGAGATCACAATTTTTCGACTAATCGGTCGTTGTTCACGCTTAGCATAGAAGTCTACCTTACGACCGAAGCTGTACATCCCAGCCTTATCAATCGATGACTTAATTTCACAGGCAATGGCCAGACCATTTTTGATAATCAGGTCAAGCTCCACCTGATCAGGACGGCCAAATACCTCACCATCATGGTCATAGAGGGTCAAATTCAGCACTTCTACCCCAAAGGACTCCGTCAAAATTCCGGCCAACGCATTACGAAAGCTAGCTTCAGAGGCGATCCCCCATCGAGAGCCCAGGGCACCAATCGTGCTATCAAACCGCTTATCAAGCCGCCGAATTTCCGCTAGTTGCTCATCCCACTTACGGTTTTGCTCATCCCACTTACGGGCTTGTTCCTCGCGATCGCGCTGTAGTTCCGCTAAAATCCGATCAAACTTGCTTTCCGTTTCCGGCTTGCTAGCATAGTACTCCGAGACAGTACGTAAGATAAAGTCCCTCACCAGTGGCTCTTGGGCGATTAGCCTGGGGAGTTCTTCCTGAATAAGGGTGATGACTTCTGATTGCTCCATCCCTAGGTACCGACTGTTTCCTTTCTTCCCCTATTCCCCCTAATCAGGTTCAACCCCCAGGGCCCGTAACTGGGCTGCCAAGCGGTCGGCCCGTTGTTTTTCCTGTTCCGCTCGTTGTTTTTCCTGTTCCGCTCGTTGTTTTTCCTGTTCCGCTCGTTGTTTTTCCTGTTCCGCTCGTTGTGACTCCAGATCAGCCCTTACTATTTCAGCCCTGGCGGCCTCTTCGGGGGTGGGCAGCAGGGTTCCTTCCAGGGAAAAATAACGCAATTGACCCTGGTCGATACCCAGAAAGAATCCCAGGGTTTCACTCCACAGCCAACCTCGATCATTGGTAGGGATTGGTTCATAGTGGTTGAAGTTCAACCTAAAACCCTGAAATTCGAGAGTTTCAGGGGAGAAGTAAAAATACTCAGGGGTATGGAATCGCTCTGCATAGAGCTGTCGCTTGGTGGTACGGTCCACGGTTGCGGTAGAGTCAGATAATAACTCAATAATTAAATCGGGATAGCGCCCATCTTCTTCCCAAACTACCCAAGAGGAACGGGGCTCTCCAGTAGTATTTTTTACCAAAAAGAAATCAGGACCCCGAAAGTCTCGATGTTTGAGTTGTTGTCGGCTGAAATAAATAGTTAAGTTGGCACCAATGAAAAAATCATCCCGGTCTCGCCAGACCCACTCCAGACTGGTTACCAACAGTAGTAACTGCATATAGTGCAGAGAACTTTCCATTTCTGGCTCGTCGCTCAATAGCTTACGTCCATCGGGCATCTGGGCTTCGAGTTGCTGGGCCGTGTAAGCAGTCATCGGTTAAGGCTCCTGCTAGCAAAGACTTACAGTATAGTCGAAACAACCAATCAGGCGAACCGAGATCAAAAGAAGACCATCAAAGCTCAACCTAACTGCCTAAAATAATATTTCGTTAATACAACGTTAGCGTAGACAAGGTTACCCTTGCAGAGAAGCCGTAAATCAGTCGGCTATGTTGAAATATTTATTTTTGACTTTTAATTAATACTCGCCCTTGGCGACCTATTTATACCTGTCGAAAAATATATAAAGCTTATAAAATATAGTTTTTATAGTACTCTACTCAGCCTGAAAATAAAAGTTGTTTAGACTACTTTTATTGGGCCATAGCGGTTTTTGATAGTGTGAGATACACAACTGCTCAATCTTACCCCCCAGCACCTGGCTGTAGAAGCTTTACGCTGTACCCTCTTTGGCAAGGGGGGCATCGCACCGCACTTATCCCAAGGGAAATCCGCTATAGAATAAGATTTAATCAACATAGCCGTTTAAGCTCATAATTTCTAACCTGAAGAAAGTTTAACTTATTTTTTGGCAAGGATTCATTAAATCAATCGCGGCCTTTCGATAGAGTTAAATCTGGATAAAACAGACTCAAGTTTTTTCTAAGACGTTTGATCGAGCAATGAAATCGATTGCAAAACTGTTTCTATGGTAACAGGATAAGCCGCAAAACATTTAACTATTGAATAATAAAAGTACAAAGTCTTTAAGATTTTTTAAAGATTTTGTTTGGACTGGTACCACGGGCATCAATCAGGGGACTCTTCGCCAGATGGCTGGCTTTAGGCCAGCAGATCGTAAAGCATCTGTTGATGGCGGTGGGCACGATCGATCTGAGTCTGAATCTGAACTGGGGTCAGGGGCTTACCCTGGTTGTAGAATCTCTAGCCAGGCCTGGGTCAGGACCTGGGCCGAGGTCGGCCAGGCATAGGTCCTTTGCTGACCCTGGGGATCGAGGTTAAAACCGGGTAGCTTAACATCTTCCATCAGTGCCAGAACCTTAGGGTCGTAGCTCAGGGCAAAGCAACGACCCCCGGCAGCGGCGGCCATAATCAGGGCATGGAAGCGCATGCCAATGGTCATGCTGACCCCTTTAAATAATCCCTTTAACTGGCGGGGGTCAGCCAGGCTACAGATCTGATGGGGGCCGGTCAGGTGGGATTGGATGTATTCAGCGATCGCTAAATCTTTACTGGGTTGAAAGGGAACTAGCAAAAGGGCGCTTTGGGTTAGTTCCTGGAAGCTGACCAGGGCCTGGGTTAGTTGTTCCAGGCGATCGCGGGTTAGCCAGGGGTGGGGGCGCAGGGCCACTGCCACCCTGGGATGGGGTAAATCCCCCTGGTCCGGTGCCATCAGGTCCGCCATGGCCCAAACTGGATCAGCTGCCTCCAGGGCCGGAATTCCCCAGCGGTTTAGCCAGGCTAGGGAATGGCTGTCTCGCACACTCACCCCCTGACAGCGGCTCAGGGCATAGCGACCCAGGACTCGACTGAGGGGATGGTGCAGAGGACCAATACCCTGCCCCCAGGCAATGGTTTTCAGGCCTAGGGCCTGGGCCAGAATCATCAAACCGGTGTAATAGAGGGGGTTTTGTAAACTGGTGGCATCCTGCAGCAAGCTACCGCCCCCCAGATCAAGACCTTTGCCTGGCCTAGAGCCGCCAGAATTGCACCGGGGTGTTTACGGGCCAGGGCGACCACTCCATAGCGCTCACTGGTTTCCCTAGGATTGCCCGATAACACCAGGGGCTGAACGGTCTGGGGCAACATTTGCAACAGCGTGGCCAGTAGGGCCTCGTCTCCGCCATTGCCCATGCCGTAGTAGCCACAGAGAACTGCCTTCATTTTTACCTACCTGTCCCCAATCTCTCTACAATAGAGGCTGTTGTCCCATCCGATCGCCATGCATGTGCTTTCCCTGCCCACCTGGATCATCCATATTTCCAGTGTGCTGGAGTGGATGGCCGCCATGCTGTTGGTCTGGCGTTTTGCCCTGGTCAGTCGGCGTTTAGTCTGGCGCTGGCTGGCGATCGCCATGATGCCTGCTCTGGTCAGTGCCATGGCCGCCTGTACCTGGCACTTTTTTGATAACGCTCCCGGGCTGAGTTGGTTGGTCACCTTACAGGCAGCCCTGACGGTAGTGGGCAATACCACCTTGTGTGGGGCAGCCTGGTGGATTTACCGCCAAAGTCAGAGCCCAACCCCTGGGGTTTAATTTAAGGATTAGCCCCACTAATCCGGCTGCTCCTCCATTGCTTTATACCCTCGACCCAGCATGGTTGATAAAAATACCCTTTTTGCCCTCTCCCTATTTCCCTACCTGGGGTTTCTGTGGTTTCTCACCCGCACCCAGGCCACCCCGAAATTAGCCCTGGCAGGATTCTATGGCTTGCTGGTGTTTGTGGCTGTTACCATTCCCGCTGGAGCCTACGCTACCCTGGGGCGACATCAGGAACTGGCTAACATTGACTGGCTCCACGGTAGTGCCGAAGCTCTGCTGACCCTATCCAATGTCCTGGTGGTGGTGGGATTTGGGCAAGCGGTGAAGGCCCAACCCCAAGACGATGAAATCGGCTAAGGCTGGGCTACCCAAAACTCAATTAACTCCCGGCCCCGCTGAGCTCCGGCCTGATCCCCCTGACGCTGGTACAAACCAATAGCAGTGTTAATGGTGGATTTAGCCTGATCCCGTAGACCCTGCCCCCAAAGAGCTAACCCCAGGTTGTAGAGCACCGATGGATTTTCGGGCATGGCGGCGGCTACAATCCGATAGGAAATGGTCGCCCGTAAATACTGTTGGCGCTCCAACAGCAGTTGACCCACCAGGGCGTGGGCTGGCACCAGATCGGGATTAACTTGCAAAGCCTTCAGCAAATGCCCCAGGGCAGCGTCCCGATCGCCCGCCTGGTAAAGTATGTAGCCCATCTGATAGTTGGCCTCTTCGTTGTCGGGCTTTAGGGCAAGGGCCTTTTGCAAATTCTGGCGAGCCACGTCTGGCTTACCCAACAGGGAATAGAGGCTGGCGGCCTTGACGTAAAGACTATCCTGGCGGGGGTTAGCCTTCATGCCCTGATTCAGGTAATCCAGTGCCTGGTCATAGTTTTTCTGCTGCATAGCCAGGTTGCTGAGGCCAATCAGAGCCTGGAAATTACCCGGATTGATGCTCAATAGACCTTCATAGGTCTGGGTAGCCGCCCTATAATCTTGACGCTGCAATTGAATGCCGGCCACCCCCAGGTAGGCGTTGGCTTCCTTAGGAGAGCCCTGGAGGATGGCTTGATAGGTGGCCAGGGCCTCGTCGAGGTTGCCATTTTGGTAAAGACTATGGCCCAATCCATAGCGAAAGGCAAGATTATCTCCCTCCAGGGCAATGGCCTGGCGATAGGCGGCGATCGCCTCTGGATATTTTTGTTGTTGAATGTAGAGGTAACCCAGGCCAGAGAAAATTCGAGGATTGGCTTGATCAATCTGGGCGGCTTGCTGGTAGACCGCGATCGCACCACTGTAGTCCCGGGCCCTAACCCGCCCCTCTCCCTGGCGCAGTAAGTTATCTAATTGATTTTGTTGAGATGAACTCAGGCCAGTGGCGGCCGCTAGTAGGCGGGGAAATGGGGCCGCTACCCCCAGGGACGCAAGGCTTTGGGATAGAGAGCCATGGGCCGTAGCTGGGGCGGGGGTGAGGCAGCACAGGCCCAGGCCAGCCCCTAGAAAAACGCCCACTACAGAACTTCGTTTCACAGTTGATCCTCCTTTGTTAAGTTTGGAACCAATTTGTTTCCACTTCGCCATGGTTCTTAATAGTAATACATATTCTACCCTCTCCAGAATTTTCATTGCTAACAGGTATCAATTAATACTGGGTCACGGTTTGGAGCTCAACCAGCGGGGCACGGCCCCGGCCAGGGTTAGGGCTCGTCCTGCCATCAGGGCGGTCAGGGCGAGCCAGAGCAGGTGGGGGCTGGCGATCTCCTGGGCGATCAGAGCCAGGGGTAAAAACCCCAGGATACCCGCCAGTAGGGTGCCATTGCGGAGAATGGTGCGAGCGGTGAGACCCAGAAAGAAGCCATCCAGCAGGTAGGCGATCGCCCCGAAGGCGAGGACGGGCCCTAGCCAGCCCCGCAAGGAGCGCACCTGGGTAATTACCTCTGCATGGCTGGTGAGCAGGCCAAATAGGGCCTGGGGAAAGCTGATAAAAATAGCGGCAAATCCCAGCCCTAGTAACAGGCTGAGGAGACTTCCCAACCGTAGTAGGCTACCAAGACCCTGGCGATCGCCGGTGCCATAGCAGCGACCGGCAAAACTTTCCGTGGCGAAGGCAATACCATCGATAAAGTAGGCAGACAGGGTAACCACCTGGAGTAACAGGGTATTGGCGGCCAGCATCAGACTTCCCAGGGTGGCGCTAACCCGGGCAAACAGGGCAAAGCTGAGAATTAAAACCGAGGTGCGAATTAAAATATCTCGGTTTAAAGACAAAATCTGGCGGAGTTTTTCCCCCTGCCATAGCTGGGGTAGCAGGCGTGCCAGGGTCTCTCTGTCCAGGGCGGTGCGGACTATCCCCAGCCCTACTGCTAGCATTAGATACTGGCTCAGAGCTGTGGCCAGGCCAGCCCCGGCGCTGGCCCACCCCCACTGGCGAATAAAGAGATAATTCAAAGCCACGTTACTGCCGTTACCCACCAGGGACAGCAGCATTACCCCGCGGCCCTGCTCTCGTCCCAGGCACCAGCCCATCACCACTAAGTTCAAAAGCACCGCCGGGGCGTCCCAAATGCGAGTCTGGTAAAAGGCGTAACCCGCCAGTTTAAGATCGGCTTCCGCCCCCATCAGGGCGAATCCCCAGTGGCGAATCGGCACCTGTAAAACCAGAATGGCCACCCCTAGTCCCAGGGCGATTACCCCATGGCGGAGCAAGATTAACAGGGTCTCGTCGGGTTGTTCTTGCCCCATCGCCTGGGCCGTTAGCCCCGTCGTGCCCATGCGTAGAAAGCCAAAACCCCAGTAGACCACATTGAAGATCGTTGTGGCCAGAGCCACTCCCCCAGGTGGTGAATTTCCTCCAGGTGACCCAGAAAGGCCGTATCCACCAGGCCTGCCATGGGCACCATGAGATTGGCAATCATGTTAGCCAGGGCCAGGCGTAAAAAGTTTTGCCACCAGGGGATTGAGCTAGAGTCAGGCAGCATGGGGGCCAGGATAGGAAATCTCAATCACAGGGGCCGCCTCAGGACTAACTAAAACGCATCAAAAATATAATTGTCAGCATAGCATTGAGCCCTGGCTTGATCCTTGCGATCGCGTACAGTCCAGGTAATTAAGGGGAGGTGACAAACCTCTCGCAGCATAGTGGTACAGGCATTGGGCAGGGCCTTGAGGTCGTAGGCAATGAAGTGGGGCTGACTAACCCAATTTAGCAGTAAGGGATTGTGGACAGTTCCCAGGTACCAGGGTATGGAGGTCCGCCTGAAGCCACTGGAGAGCTGCCCCCGCCGGATTTCTGGAGCATGGCGATGGAACCATTGCAGGGATAGGGGGTTAAAGGACTGTACGGCAAATTCTCCCCGGTAGGTTCTGAGGGTTTTCAGTAAGGCGGTTTCCAGGGGTCCTACCCGCCCTTGACTTTTAATTTCCAGTAGCACCGGTACACGACCGTTAATCAGAGCGAGAACCTCCGCCAGGCAGGGAATGGTTTGATCGCTATGGTAAAGGCGATACTGCTTTAGACTGGCGAGGGTTTGCTGGCCAATGCTACCGGGCTGACCGGTGAGGCGGTTTAGGGTTTTGTCATGGAACACCGCCAGTTCCCCATCCGCCAGGAGCTGTAGGTCAAGTTCGATGGGATGGCCAGCGATGATCGCCGCCTCAAAGGCCAGCAAAGAATTTTCCGGGATGGCCTGACCCCGGTGTAGACCTCGATGGGCGATCGGTTGAGTGGTAATCCAATCCATGACCAGGAATTGTAGACCACTACCATACCCCTTCAGGTTAAGCGCCATACCCCTTCAGGTTAAGGGATAGTTTGAAAAGCCAAGGAAAATCTCAACGCTGGCGGCTAGAAGCCGCGCCTAGACAGGCAGAACCCACCTACGCGGGTTGTGGGTCAGTCGGCGAAGGCTGACTTCGTCTGGATAGCAGCGGTTTGAACCGCCGCAAGCCAATGTTTTGTCAGTCAACCAGCCTGTGGAGTCGGAACATTTCCACGAAATTCCCTACTTTGGCAGCTTCCTGGCGGCGAACCAGACCTGGGACAACCTTTTTCAAGCAACCTCTAAGCCAGACTTAAGGCTCGATTTAATCTCAACGGTGGTGGTTCCTGGGCGGTCATAGCATTCTGACTGCTCCCAGAAGCTAACGGATTAAAAGGCGGCGACGATCGCCAGAATTTGATCGGGGTTATCTACCCGGTAGGCTTGAATGCCTGCAGCCCTGGCGGCCTCTACATTGCGACTGCCGTCATCGAAGAAGGCGACGGTCTCTGGCGAGGTGGCAAGACGGGTGAGAACGTGGTCAAAGATTGCAGCACTGGGTTTCATCAAGCCCAGTTCATAGGATAGAAATAATTGATCAAAATATTTAAAGAAGTCGTAGCGATCGCGCAGTCTTTGGTAATGGGCCGAGTTGGTATTGGACAACAAGGACAGGTGGTAGTTGGGCTGAAGCCTGGCCAGCATTAATTCGCAATTGGGTAGGGGCCCCTGAACCACCTCTAAGAATTCCTGCTGCAACTGCTCAGGGGTAATGTCAACGGCAAATTCTTTAATAAAGGCCAGGGCAAACTGATCGAAACTGGTGCGTCCCGACTCAAAATCCACCGTACTTAGAGCTGTGACCCAAAGGTGGTGCAGTTCCGTCATCGGCAGCGATCGCTGCAACAGTTTTTCCATACGCTGTTGCCATTCCAACTCCACCAGCACTCCCCCCATATCTAAAAGAATGTGGGTAATCATAATCACCAATCCCCTACTGTTTCCTGCGATTCCAATCTACGTTAAATTGCCTAGCCTTTTCAAACCTTCTGGTGCCTCGCTTACCTGAGTTGGGGGGCTAGGGCGGCTTAGCACCGGGGGGCTTTCGAATTGATCGGCAATTTATGTTGAAAGGTTAAGCTGCCTAACGTTTTGTGACTCTCTGGGTCCTATGAATTTACCCTGTCAGCGCTACAACCGTTGATTTAGAAGAGATCTGGGCTGGGCTGGGCTGGGAGCGACGGGGTGGTTTTGCAAGAATAGTTCACGGTCGCCGGGGGTAAAGTTGGTTAGGCTAGAACCAACCCTGGGGTTTTGTCCCAACATCAGGGGGCCTATTTTTCCATCGCTTCTATCAAGCGCCGCTTTCAGAATCTATATACTATGTACAGCCTATCCTCCTCCACTCCCAGATCCATCAACTGGGTAAGCGTTTTTCTATTTGCCCTAATGTTTTGGTTCAGCAGCAGCCTGCTGATGGATCTGGTGATTATGCCCGGTCTGTTCGTTAGCGGTATGCTTACTCGGCCAGATTTCGGCCCGGTCGGGTATACCCTGTTTTGGTTGTTTAATCGCCTAGAGTTGCTGTGGGCCGCCTTAGTTCTCACCGGGTTACTGGTGAACCGCCAGTTCCGTTCGGCAGAGGGCATAGTGGCTAGTAGTCTGCGCAGTCGTTGGGCGGTAGAAATAGCCCTGGTTTTACTCGCCATTGCTCTGGTAGTTACCTACGTTCTATCTCCAGCCATGGGAGCTCTGGGGCTGACCCTGAATCCCTTTGAGGCGACGGCGGTTCTCCCCGAGGGAATGAATCAACTTCATGGCCTGTATTTTGGCCTGGAGGCGTTCAAGCTGCTAGGCTGTGGTGCGTTGTTAAAGTTTTACTTTCAGGACCTGGGCCAGTCTCAGATTTAAGGATACCCCTGAAGTCAGGACAATGATCTAGAGCTTTGAGCGATAGGCTTGGTGGTTCTGCAAGGGGAGTTAGGAAAAGCAGATAGAGTGATGGGGGCTGACCAGCCCCCTTTGATCGGCAGTAAATGAGCGGCAAATAGGTAGTTTATTTATGGCAGCAGAGCCCCCCTCTCTCCAGACGGTTGAGTCTGAAGCTGGCAATCAAGAACCCCAGCCGGGTTTTGGTTGGACCGCCTACGCTGAACGCTTGAATGGACGCTTTGCCATGGTGGGGTTTGTAGCGCTGCTAGTGCTGGAACTGTTTAGTCATCAAGACTTTTTTACCTGGCTGGGGCTTCGTTAGCAGTTTCAGCCAGGCCTTTACCTCAACAGACTGGCCTAGAACGAAAACCTATGCCCTTAACAGGATCTCTAGCAAGTAGACCGACAGCCTGGCTGATCAGGTTGCTGCTATGAAAGGTCGTTCCCGGTGGTTGCCCTACCCTTTGATTTTTAGAAATTTGTGCCTAAGTCTAGCTATTGTAGCTGTAACGGTGGTTTTGGTGGATGAGGTGCATCGATCGGGAACAATGCAAGCAGCCCAATTGGAAACCCTCAAACGTCTTTTTACCTACCGCGTGATCACCAGTTTTAAGTATTACGGGTTTCTAGAGTGAGGTTTGGCTCCACGATATAACCTTTTGCCCGAAGCAGTCTCCAGACTGGGGTAGCCTCACCCCTGACTCCAGTCAATTCGCCTTAAACTAGAGTGATTCCCTCCCCGGTCTGGCTGTGACTGCGCCTTCTACCTCTAATCTGGCCCATTGGCCCAAAACAGAATTGCGCCGTCATCTGATTAACCAGCGGCAGCAACTTCCCCAGCCGCTATGGCGGCAAAATAGCGATCGCATCTGCGCCCACCTCTTAAACTGGGATTACTTTCACCAATGTCGGGTGATCCTCAGCTACAGCAGTTTTCGTCAGGAGCCCGATCTTAGCCCCCTGGCCCATCACCATGGCGATTGGGGCTTACCCCGCTGTGTAGATCGCACCCTGCACTGGCACCTCTGGTCACTGCAAAGCCCCTGGCCCCTGAACCAGGGGGCCTATGGCATTCTCGAGCCCCATCCCCAGTCGCCCCTTATAGATGTTACTCTGGTGGACTTGATCCTGGTGCCCGCGGTAGCTTGCGATCGCCGGGGATACCGGTTGGGCTACGGGGCGGGGTACTACGATCGCCTGCTGAGCCAGCCCCCCTGGAATGCCATTCCCACCCTTGGCATTGTGTTCGACTACGCCCACCTGGGGATAATTCCCCAAGACAGCTGGGACTGCCCTCTCCAGGGGGTTTGTTCAGAGGCTGGCCTGTTTTTCCCTTAGCCCTGGGGCAAAACCTACAGCCCCAACGTCGCTAGAACGTCACTGGCGTGGGTGGTGGTGTTGACCGCTGCATCCACATGGGTAATGACTCCGTCGGGCCCGATGATGTAGGTAACCCGCTTAGCATAGCCGCCGCCATCAACATCGTAGGCTTTGATCAGGCTTTTATCGGTGTCGGCCAGTAGGGGAAAGTTAAGGTCGTACTTAGCGGTGAAGGCCTGGTGATCGGCTTCGTTATCAGCGCTCACCCCCAGCACCACAATGTCCCTACTGGCGTATGCGGCCTGGGCATCTCGGAAGCTACAGGCCTGTTTAGTGCAGCCTGGGGTGTCATCCTTGGGATAGAAGTAAAGAACTACGGTTTTACCGGCGAAGTCAGCCAACGAAACGGTATTGCCCTGGGTATCTTTGGTGGTAAAGGCAGGGGCAGGGGTGCCAACGGCTAAAGGCATAATTTATCCTATGGGAGTTATAAGGTTGATGGTGGCAGCACTGGCGGTGATGCCAAGTTGATTGGTTCTATTCTAAAGGGCATGGGTTCTAAAGGGGACGGGGTGATGGTCATCTGCTCGGTTTTGGGGCTCCATCCCTGGTTAAAACCCTAGTTCTTCTGCCTGGAGATTTTGCCCTGGTGCGAAGGCCGCGATAAACTGGTGGGGAGACAATAGCCTGAAACATCCCACTGGCTAGAGCATGTCTGGTCTTGATGCCAAGGCCAGGACTGGATTCAATCAAGGAAGTAAGCCCATGACCGATACCATGCTTTTACAGAACCATCCACGCACGGGGCCGGTTCTGGATTTAGAGGCGATGAATCGGCAATGGGCCGATGCCGGTGCCCTGGAGTTCGTGCACTGGAGCTATGACACCTTTGGGGATGGCCTGGTATTAAGTACCAGTTTCGGTATTCAATCGGCGGTGATGCTGCACCTGGTGACCCAGGTCGTGCCTGCCATTCCAGTGATTTGGGTAGATACGGGTTACCTGCCGGTGGAAACCTACCGTTTTGCCGAAGAATTGACCGGTCGCCTACACCTCAACTTGAAGGTTTACCAGTCTGCCCTCAGCCCTGCCCGCATGGAGGCTCTCTACGGCCGATTATGGGAGCAAAGTGAGCTGGCAGCCCTGAATCGCTACGACCAGATTCGCAAGGTGGAACCCATGCAGCGGGCTCTGCGGGACCTAGCCTCAACCGCCTGGTTAACCGGACTGCGAGCTGATCAAACCAATCACCGGCGATCGCTCCAGCGCATCGGTCAGCAGGACGGTTATTACAAACTGATGCCCATCCTCAGGTGGAACGCCCGGGAAATTTATCAATATCTGGTGGCCCACGATTTACCCTATCACCCTCTTTTTGATAAAGGCTACGTCACCGTTGGCGACTGGCACTCCAGCCGCCCCCTCACCGCTACCGATAGCGATGAGCGGGATACCCGTTTCCGGGGGTTGAAACAGGAGTGTGGCCTGCACCTGCCCCAATCACCCGAGGAAGCCGCCAGTTTAGATTCCAGCGCCCTTTAGACTCTGCTCGGCCTGCCAAACCGTCTCTAGGGTAAAAGCCAAAGCCGGAGCCTCAACGGAAATGGAACTAATGCCCCAGTTCACCAGGTCAGCAATCAGATCGGGATGGCGCACCGGTGCCTGCCCACAGATGGAGCACACCAGTCCACAGCGACGGGCTTCTCTGATCAGATGGGCCATGGCCATGCGCACTACGGGATGGCGTTCGTCGTAGGCCGAGGCAATGGTCGGTTGGTCCCGGTCTACCGCCAGCAGCAATTGGGTCAGGTCGTTGGAGCCAATGGTAATGCCCTGCACACCAGCCTGGGCGTAGGCGGGAATCAGGAACAAGACCGAGGGCACTTCCGCCATAATCCAGAGGGCAAAGTGCTCGTAGCTTGTTAGCCCTGCCTGGGTAATTAGCCGTCGGCAACTAATTACCTCTTCTACCGTCCGCACAAAGGGCAAAATTAGTTGTAGGTGACTGTGGCCGGCCCGTTGCAGGGTGGCCAGGGCCGCCAGTTCCACCTGAAATAGGCGATCGTCCAGGGTGTAGCTGAGGGTGCCCCGTAACCCCAGCATGGGGTTGGGCTCCAGGGCTGGACTCCCGACCAGGGCTTGCCATTCATGGGAACGCAGGTCCAGGCTACGGTAACGCAGGGGCTTAGGCCCCAGGGCCGTCAGCAAGGGTTCCAATTGCTCGATAATCCGACTTTGCAGTTCGCTCTCCTGCCCCTGGTCAATCCAGTGCCAGGGATGGCGACCCTCCAGCACCTCCAGCAGTAACCATTCCGATCGCAACAGGCCGATGCCGGCAATTTGGTCCACCGGCAGGCTGGATAGGCGCTGGATCTGGCTAACATTAGCCATAACCCGAGTTTGTAGAATCGCTGTAGGAACGGACTGACGGGGCCAGGGGAGAGGTTTGTCTGGCGGGGGAGGAGACCGACGACGGGGCACTGGCCTCGGGTAGCTCGTAGACCAGGCCCCGATTGCCATCTAGCCAGACCACCGCCCCACTCTGGAGGAATTCTGTCACCTGGGGTGCCCCTACCACCGCTGGTATGCCAATTTCCCGGGCTAGAATGGCGGCATGGCAGGTGGCCCCGCCTCGCTCCGTGACGATTCCGGCCACAGCCCCCAATTCTAGAAACACATCGGGTTGAAGGTCTGGCAAGACGACGATGGCATGGGGCGGTAAGGGGGTTGGTAAATCCTGCGATCGTCGGGCCACCACCGCTATTCCCTCCACCTGGCCAGCGGCAGCACCGATGCCCTGAATTACCGTGGTGACCCCCGGTAGGGCAGGGGCAGCAACCAATTTCGTGGTTAGCCCGCCATGGCGAGAGACTGGTTGATCGCCGTAGTCAGGCCGTACCCGGGTCAGCAGGAACTGCCAACCGGGTGCTGTTGTCTGAGGACACAGCCACCACTCCAGAATCTAGTCCAGTCAGGCAGCCGGGATAGGGAGATGGGGACTGATGCTGGAATACAGCCTGGGCCTGTTGTCCCAAATCAATCAGCTGCTGTAGCTGATCGGCGCTGAGGGGATCGACGAGTTCGGCCATGGGCCGCTGGCTGACCTGAACCCCAGGGGCAACCCTGGCCCCTACCTCGTAGATTTCCTCCTGAAAGCCTGGCTGCCAGACCAGGGTATCCGCCAGGGGCAGGAGGAAATGACAACGAGCTGGCCAGGCTTCACCCCGACTGAGGGGTAGGTCCAACCCTAATACGGCCTGGATCTCTCCCCAATCGCCTCTCAGCCTTAGGGTACCTGCCGCCAGTATGGGGGAGAGGGGCAACACCCGAGTGGTGAGGGGCAAACGCTGGAGGGATTGCTGATGGTACTGCCAGACCACCAGACTGCGGGCGGTGAACAACTGACCCCAAAATTGATGCAAGGCCAGGGCCAGGGTCTGATGGGGGTGGCTACCGACCTGGGGGGAGTAATTCCTGAGTTCTGACGTCAGTGTCCAGGCTGGCCCGGAGTAACCAGGTGGAGTAGGGCCAGGATGCTAGATCGGTAATCAGGTCTGGGGGTAGGCCGATGACCTGGAAAGAACGCTGGGCCTGCTGGCTAACCCGTTGTAGGGTAATAAAGTTTTGGCGGTCAAGGGTGGCGATCGCCGCTTCTAGGGCAGGGTTAGCCTGCATCAGGTGCTGCCAAACCTGCCCCCAGACCTGGGCTCCCAGCACCCAACCGGTGCTAACCGGCAGTTGGTGTTGAGCGAGTAATCCCAGGTAATCGAGTGGGTTCCCCGCTTGGGGATCGGGATCTAAGCCGATGCTATCCAGACGTTGCAGCCGTTCCATGCTGAAAGCTCAGGCTCAACCAATAGAAATCAACTGTAGCACAGCCCCCTAGCCGCAGGCTGAGGGAGCCACGATGGTCAGACTAACCAGGGGCCTAACTGCCGAAAAAGTCGTTCCACCAGGGTCAGGTCCTTCCAGCCTGGTCGGGTTTCAACACCGCTGGATAGATCAATGCCATCGGGAGACAGCTCTGCCAGGGCGGCTTGAATGTTGTCAGGGCCAAGACCACCGGCCAAAAACCAGGGGCAGGGGGGCTTAAAGTGCTTCAGTTCAGCCCAGTTCAGAGACAGGCCTGTACCACCCAGGGCCCCAGGGTGGTAAGCATCTAGCAGTAAGGCATCGACCCAGGCCGTATAGCTTAAAGCCCGCTCTAGATCGGCCCTGGAAGCTACCCGAATGGCTTTGATTAACTGACATTCGGGCAGAGTCTGGCGGAGCTGCTGGCAGTCTGCCGGGGTTTCATCGCCGTGGAGTTGCAGGGCTGTGAGGCCAGTTTGCTTCACCATGGTTCCTAGGGTAGCCACAGTAGCGTTGGCAACTACCCCCACCGTTGTCACCCTGATCTGACGATGGCGCAGGGTCTGGAGAAGGCTGCCCAGACGGTCTAGGGGCAAATAGCGCGGGGACTGGGGTACACAGATAAAGCCTAAATCGGTAGCCCCTAGCGCAGCGATCGCCTGGGCCTGATCAACCTGGGTAATACCGCAAATTTTGACCCGCATGTTAACTCTATTGAACATTTCATAAGTTTAATTCCCCAGCTTTCTATAATCCAGAATAGTTAACCTATCCCTATCCATCTCCCTATATAAATATCCGAGGAGCAATTACCTTGATTCATTCTGCCCTGTTCCTGGCCCATGTTGTACCCACCACCCCTGAGTGGTCCCTGAAGGTGGCTCTAATTATGATCACCTGCAACCTTTTTGTGTTAGCCATTGGCAAATATGCCATTCAAAAACCTGGGTAGGTCCGGCCCTACCCGTTAGTCTGCCCATGGTGTTTGAAGGGTTTGGCCTGGCTGAACTTCTGGCCATCGGTAGTTTTGGCCATGTGCTTGGAGCAGGTATGATTTTAGGCCTGGGTAACGCTGGCTTACTGTAGAATCCTGTCAATCGTCTATGGGGTTTTAGTCCACACTGCAGGACTCCTGAAAGTTCTCGATATTTCAGCAGTCCTGGCCAGGGAGTGGACTAGAACCTACAATGGATGTAGGGTATTTGGGTCGCTTTAGCATGCCGTCGCCCAGGCCCTGTAGGCCCTTGAAAACGTGGGAGAGAGGTCTCGGCGATGCAATCTAGCTGGCGGGTGGGTTCCATTCTAGGCATTCCCCTATTTATTGATAGTTCCTGGTTTATTATTTTGTGCCTGGTCACGATTTCCTATGGCCTGGACCCTGATTGGCACCAGAACTGGGGGGACGGGGCCTGGCTGATGGGATTTGCCCTGGCATTGCTGTTATTTAGTTCGGTTTTGCTGCACGAGTTGGGCCACAGCCTGGCCGCCAGGGCTCAGGCGATCGCGGTTAACTCTATCACCCTATTTTTATTTGGTGGCATTGCCGCCATCGAATCGGGAATCCAGTACCCCCATGGCCGCCTTCAAAGTGGCGATCGCTGGTCCCTTAGTCAGTTGGGGATTATTCCTACTGCTGACGGGCATCTCCCAATTACCGGCTTTGCCGGCCCCGCTGGCGGTTATTACCGGTAGTGTGGCTGAGATTAATCTGGTGCTTACCCTATTTAACTTAATTCCGGGCCTTCCCCTGGATGGCGGTCAAGTCCTCAAAGCTCTGGTGTGGAAAATTACCAACAGTCGGCTACAAGGGGTTCGGTGGGCGGCCCGATCAGGTCAGGTGCTGGGTGGTCTGGCCATAATCTCGGGCCTAACCCTGGTGCTGGTCTATCAGTTCTTTTTTGGTCTATGGATGGCTGCTATTGGTTGGTTCGCCTTACGTAATGCCGCTTCCTATCACCAGGTTAGTAATTTGCAGGAGGCGATTCTATCCCTCACTGCTGGTGATGTTATGAGTCGCGACTTTCGAGTTATAGACGCTAACCTGACCATTCGCCAGTTTGCTGACACCTACTTACTGGAAGAGAAGCATGCCCCGGTCTACTTTGCCGCCTCGGAAGGGCGGTATCGGGGCATGGTGGTGGTGGAGGATCTGCGCAATATCGAGCGTAGTCAGTGGGAGCTATTGACCCTGCATCACCTGGTCAGGCCCCTGTCCAGCCTGCCCTCTTTACGAGAAAATACCCCCCTGGCAGAGGCGATCGGTCAACTGGAAAAACTTTCCCTGGCCCGCCTTACCGTCCTAACTCCCGCCGACGCCGTCGGCGGTGTCCTGGACCGGGGAGATATTGTGCGGGTTTTGGGCGATCGTCTTAAGCTAGCTATCCCGGCAACGGTAATTCAGCGCATCAAAGAAGAGGGCCAATACCCACCGGGGTTTCAACTAGGAGCTATTGCCCAGGCCGTTAGCCAAGATAGCCAACCCTTAAGCCCTAATCCAGCCCAAATTCGGCCTTAAGGATATCATCGGCGTCATCAGCGATGGTGGCCACAATAGTCATTAACCGGGAAACTTCAGCGGCGGAAATATCCTCTAGGGTACGGGTGGTAATCACCAGCACCTGATTCCCTGCCAGACCGAAGCGAGCCTCCAGGGTCTCGCCACAGTTTTTCTCCAGCAGGTACTTAAACAGTCGTGGCTCGTCCTTACTCGGCAGGGAAAATACGGGAGACCAGAGGCTCAGGGTATCTTCAGGGGTCTCTCCGGTGAGCTGCACGTAGACCTTGACACTACCGTAATTGAACATCCACAACAAACCCGCCTCATTTTTGCTCACCATGCCCCCATTGCCCTGGTCAAGGCTGGCAATTACGGTTTCGATCAGAGTGACATAGGAGTTGGAGCTAAGGGGGCTATCCTCAGGTACAGCTTCAGCATTAGCTTCTAGATTAGACCAGTGAAGTTCCATGGTATTTCCTCCTGAGCTGGGACAAAGTAGTTAATTGACTTTGCTTCCACTCTATCCCTAACTGTCCCATGGCGGCCAATCCTCTGATTAAGTTTGCTCCCCTAAGTTTGCTCCCCTAAGGGGTTGTTTGAAAAGCCAAAGAGAGTCTCAGCCTATACCCATGGAGTCGGATAATTACCGCAAAATTCAGTGTTTTGGCGGCCCTTTGGCAGCGAACTATACCTGAGCCCCTTTCAAACAACCTCTAAATAGGATTTCATCAAAATTGCCTGGGGTTGGTAACCCAGTTTTCGGTATAGGGCCTGGGCTGGTTGGTTGTTGGTCCATACTTGCAGGCTGATCTGGCTGTATCCCTGGTCTTTAGCCCAGCTATGGGCCACCTGTAATAGGGCGGTGGCAAGGCCTCGACGACGATGGTGGGGGCTAACGTAGAGTAGGAGAACGTAGGGATGGGGAAGGCCATTATACTGGTCGATGGCCTGCCCTAACCATAGACAAGCTACAACCTCAGAGCTCTCAACTCCGGGTTGCTGCTGGTTAGCAGCGGGCCAGATCCACCAGAGGGGAGTTTGGGAAGATAGATAGCGATCCACGGTGGCCGCCATGGAGAGGCTAGAACCATTTGCGGTGAGTTCCTGGTGGTTACATTCCATGACCCTGACCAGGCGAGACCGATCCAGGGGAGAACCGGTTTGGATGTGGTAGCCAGGTAGGGAAAAATTAACCATAGGAGTGATCGCCAGCATGGCCATTTCCAGCCTATCCCATGGCGTATCGAATTTGGTAACCGTAGCCGCGGTGGGATGGGGGTATGGCAGATTAGGGAAGTTAATTGATTCTCAAAATTCTATGAAACCTGCAAGCAAATACCCGGCTCGACGGTTCACCCTAGCTCTGGTGGCGGCGATCGCCCTTGGTGCTAATTTGCCCTTTACTCCAATGGTGACAACGATGGCGATGGCTCAGGAAACCACGGTTCGCACCCTGACGGTGACTGGTCAAGGAGAACAGGGGGTACAAACCAGCAAAACCCAGGTTAGTCTTGGCGTTGATGGGGAAGGCAAGGATCCCGCCGCGCTGCAACAGGAGGTGGCTCGCCGCACCACGGCGGTGGTCGAGTTGCTGCGATCGCGGCAGGTAGAAAAGCTAGAAACCACGGGCATTCAACTTAGTCCCCGCTACACCTACGACAACCAGCGGTCCCAACTGGTGGGCTACAGTGCTAGTAATACGGTCAGTTTTACCCTGGCGACGGAAGCTGTGGGCAGCTTGCTAGATGATGCCGTCAAAGCTGGAGCCAATCAAATTCGAGGGATTAG
Organism: Nodosilinea sp. LVE1205-7; assembly: GCA_041879365.1. Lineage (GTDB taxonomy): Bacteria > Cyanobacteriota > Cyanobacteriia > Phormidesmidales > Phormidesmidaceae > Nodosilinea. Next base: position 2,725,090 of record CP089923.1, read on the forward strand.
CTTCGTGGCCACCGATCAAGCCCTGGAAGGGGCTCGTCAACAGGCCCTGAAAAAGGCGGTGGCCGATGCCCAGGCTCAGGCCGCAGCCGTGCTGGGGGCTTTAAATCTGCGTTCCCAGGAAGTTTTGAGCATCCAGGTAAATGGGGCTATGGCTCCCTCTCCCATCCCCATGCCCATGGCCCGCCAGGCGGTGGGGCGGGCTCAGGCCGATGCCACCACGCCGGTAATTGGCGGTGAACAGATTGTCCAGGCCACGGTGACGCTACAAATTCGTTACTAGAACCTGGGGCTAGAGTTGGCGCTCCACCCGCACCATGCGCTGGTAGGCCAGGCTTCCTGTGCCTACCATAGCCAGGGCGAAAAGGACTAGAAATAGGGTGTGGTTAAGGACGGCTTGATCCACCAGGGATTTACCCCCAGCCACTCCCGCCATGGCCTCAATCATGTGGTAAATCGGATCAAACCGGGTGAGGGATAGGAGAGACTGGGGAAAAAAGTCCGTAGGTAAAAAGGCTCCCCCCAGTATCATGAGGGGAATGCCAAAGGCCGCCACCAGGGAATTAACGTCTTCGGTGCGACGGGCCAGCTGGGTACCCAGCAAAAAGCCCACCCCTACGTAGGCGGCAATACTTAACAAAATAATGGCTAGGCTGGCCAGGGGATTACCTTTCAGGTTAGCTCCCTGGGATAGGGCAATGACATACATCAAGGCCGCCTGGGCCAGGCCAATAACGGTGTAAGCCAGACAAATACCCATAAAGTAAGAGGCTCCACTCAGAGGAGAGAGAAACAACCGTTTCAGGGTTTGTTGTTCGCGCTCAGCCACCACAGTAGCCAGACTTCCCCCCAGACTACTGAAAAACAAGGCGGCCCCCACCAGGGTGGGAGCCAGGGCATTGGCATAGGCCTGGGCCAGAGAAATTTGGGTGCGTTCTTGAAAGATCAAACTATTTAGAATTAATAGCAGGGCCGGAAAGATCGCCCAAAAAATTAAGCTGCGTTTGCGACACCAAAGCTCCGCTAGAATTCGCTGGGCCACTGCCAGGGTCTCTCGCCAATATTTCATTGCTATCGGAAATTGTAAAGTCAAATTCATACTAGCCCTATTCAGCCGGGCTTTTCGGTCCCTAGGATATCTTCAGGGGCAAGGTGCAAAAAATCTAAAGAATTTCTCAAGTCCAGGGAATAGCTCCTATGGTTAAACCTATAGCTGCTAAAACCTTACCTCCATGACCCTATCGACTGCGCCGGTGAATTGGACTGCCCTGCAAAATGGGTCCGATATTCGGGGGGTGGCCTTGCCGGGCATACCCGATGAAGCGGTTAACCTCACCCCAGCCGTAGTAGCCACCCTGGCCCAAGCCTTTGTCACCTGGCTAGCGGCAGAACTGAATCAGCCGATCGCCGATCTCACCATCGCCATTGGTCGCGATAGTCGGCTTTCGGGGCCCCAGCTGATGACAGCGGCGATCGCCGCTATGGCCGCCCTGGGTACTCGGGTGCGGGATGTGGCCATGGCTTCGACCCCGGCTATGTTTATGAGTACGGTCTTGCCAGACTTTAACTGCGATGGGGCGATCATGCTAACCGCTAGTCATCTACCCTTTAATCGCAACGGCTTGAAGTTTTTTACGGCCCGGGGAGGGCTAAACTCTTCAGATATTACCGCCATTCTGCAACTGGCCGCCTCTGCCAGTTTTCCAACGGCCCAGGTGGCTGGTCCAGTGGTGCCTGGGGACCTGATCGGAACCTATGCTGCCCACCTGGTGCAGCAGATGCGCCAGGCCATTAACCATCCCGATCACTTTGATCAGCCCCTAGCGGGACTACATATTCTGGTCGATGCCGGTAACGGAGCGGGTGGTTTCTATGCCAGCCAGGTACTGGCACCCCTGGGGGCCGATACCACGGGGAGCCAGTTTCTAGAACCCGACGGCACCTTTCCCAACCACATTCCCAATCCCGAGCATCCGGCGGCGATGGCTGCCATTGCCCAGGCCGTAGTAGCCCAGGGAGCAGATTTTGGTCTAATTTTCGACACGGATGTGGATCGGGGAGCCGCCGTTGATGGAGAGGGGCGGGAACTCAGTCGTAACCGCCTGATTGCTTTGATGGCGGCGATTGTACTGCGGGAACACCCTGGCTCTACGATTGTGACCGATTCCATTACCAGCGATGGCCTCACTCAGTTTATTGAGGGCCACCTGGGGGAGTTCATCACCGCTTTAAGCGGGGCTATAAAAATGTTATTAACGAAGCCATGCGCCTGAATCAGGTAGGTGAACCCGCCTGGCTGGCGATCGAAACCTCCGGTCACGCCGCCATGCAGGAAAATTATTTCTTAGACGACGGAGCCTACCTACTCAGTAAATTACTCATAGAACTGGCTCGGGCTCGCCTGGCTGGCCGACAGCTTACCGACCTAATTGCCACCCTGCAAGAACCCCAGGAAAGCCAGGAATTTCGCTTGAAGATTCAGGTGTCTGACTTTAAAACCCTTGGATTAGAAGTGATTGATCAGCTCCAGGCCTTTATCGCCAGCCAGCCTGACTGGCAAGTGGTGCCTAAAAACTATGAGGGTTTACGGGTAGCCTGTCAGTCGCCCCAGGAAAAAGGCTGGTTCCTGCTGCGGCTATCCCTCCATGATCCGGTGCTGCCTCTTAATATTGAATCTAATGTAGTCGGCGGAGTAGCCCGTATAGCTCAGCGCCTGGGGGCTTTCTTTCAGCCTCTGACCACTTTAGATAGTTCTGCCCTAGAGATTCATTAAATCCGTCTGAAGTCTGCTTGGCTTGTCTCCACACACCAGCAGACCCGAGATCTTCTCGATCTTAATTGGCCGACTATTACACTCAGCTACGGAAAACAAATCAGTAAGTCATGACCTGGAGCCTAGGGAACCACCCTGCAACGGGGGGCGTCGGGCGAAGCGGGCGTTGAACGCCACCGAGACGCGCTCTCCTTGCCGGTCATTCGGATACACCCAGTGCCTCAGGTAGGACGGGAATAGCACCATGGTCCCGGCTACCGGACAGTGGGTGTACTTACCCATGAAGCAGGTTGCACCTTCGATGGTGATAGCCCGCAGGTTCGTGCGGGAGTCCAGGAACTCGATACACCCGCTGCGGTCTGGTGAGCCATCAGGTATCTGGACGTAGTAGGTACCCGACCAGGCCCAACCGGGGTGGTCGTGCGGAGTATTGAGTGCCCCCTGGCCACTGACGTTGATCCACCCTTCGCACTGGAGGGTCACCGCCGAAAAATCGTACCCAGGTGCCAGGACCAGGGTGGCCTGACGGATGGCATCGACGATCAACCGGGCCAGGGCGGTACAGCCGGGCTCGGTCCGCTCGAAGAAGTCGAGGGGGAATGCCACCCGCCCTGGTTGCTCACCTGTAGGCCAGGGGACGCCGCCCGCATGGCGGCCGCTTCCAGGAGTAATTCCCGGTTAAGCCCGTCGCAGTCTGGGACTTCGAGTAGGACAAGGGGCGAGAAGAAGAGGGGCCGAATCTCTCGGATAGTGGGTTCTCCCATGCTAGCCAACCCCCAGTAAATATAGTCCGCAGAAAATACCCTGCCGCTCCGAAGCCTGCCCCTGGGGAGCAGGCAAGCAGTTTGGTATGGGGTGATAGCCCGGTCCATTGAGGGGCTTATTAGCTTGCATCATGACACCCAGTTAAAGCTCAGTAACCTCTCCCCTTAATATTACAAGTATGATCAAAGCAATCACCCATCCCTTCTCCCTACCCGTTATGCATAAAATTCCCGTTACCGTCATTACCGGCTTTCTGGGGTCAGGCAAAACTACCCTGCTCCGCCATCTGCTGCAAAATCATCAGGGGCGACGGATTGCGGTGCTGGTGAATGAGTTTGGCGAGGTGGGCATTGATGGAGAGTTGCTGCGATCGTGCCAGGTGTGCGATCAGGAGGAGGGGGCTGGCGATCCGATTAATATTGTCGAACTGGCCAACGGGTGCCTGTGTTGTACGGTGCAGGAGGAGTTTCTGCCCACCATGGAGGCCCTGCTAAAACGGCGTCACGATATTGATTGCATTCTGATTGAAACCTCTGGTCTGGCCCTGCCCAAACCCCTGGTACAGGCCTTTCGCTGGCCCGAGATTCGCGGTGGTGCCACCGTGGATGGGGTGGTGACGGTGGTGGATGGAGAAGCCCTGGTCCGGGGCGAGCTAGTGGGAAATCTGGAAGCTCTGGAGGCTCAGCGCCAGGCCGATGATAGTTTAGATCACGAGACTCCGATCGCAGAACTGTTCGAGGATCAACTGGCCTGCGCCGATCTGGTGCTGTTGACGAAGGTGGATACCCTCAGCCCCGATGGCTGCGATCGGGTGCAGCAATGGCTACGGGATCGGGTCGCCGCCGGGGTACAGATTCTGCCCTGCCACCACGGTCAGGTAAACCCCGATTTGTTACTGGGGTTCAATGCCGCCGTTGAAGACGACCTGGACCAACGTCCCAGTCACCACGACCACGAAGATGACCATGACCACGATGATCACATTACCTCGGTTTACCTGGAGTTAAACCAAACCTTTAACCCCGTGGATCTGGTCGAACGGTTACGGGGTCTGGTGCAGCAGCACTCGATTTACCGCATTAAGGGCTTTGTAGCCGTCCCTGCCAAATCCATGCGGCTGGTGATCCAGGGGGTAGGGCAACGCTTTGATCATTTCTACGATCGCCCCTGGGGGGCCGATGAACCCCGCCAGACCCGGTTGGTGTTTATCGGCGAAGATCTCGATGGGGCCTCCCTGAGGTTATCTCTGGAGTCCCAGGGGTAGGGGCAGCGCCCCCAAGGATAAATCGATAACTGTGGCCCGCCTGCCGAGGACCAGGGCGATCTGCAAGGCCTGGCCTGGGTTAGCCTTCTGACTCGCCTGCATCCTGAAAGCATGGCTACGGCTATACTTGAGCTAGCGAATTTTTCCGATTTTAGTCTCTCCATCATGCGTATCTCCCTCAACTGGCTAAATCAACTGGTGACGGTCCAACTTTCCCCAGAACAACTGGCAGACGCCCTCACCATGGCCGGCTTTGAGGTAGAAGATATCGAGGACCGCCGCACCTGGGCCGATGGGGTGGTGGTGGGCCAGGTGGTGGGTCGCACAGCCCATCCCGATGCCGACAAACTCAGCGTCTGCCAGGTAGACATCGGTGCCGATGCTTTGTCCACCATTGTTTGCGGCGCGGCCAATGTGCGGGCTGAGGCCTGGGTGGCGGTGGCCACGGTGGATACCTATCTGCCCCGGGTCGATCTCACCATCAAACCGCGCAAACTGCGGGGGGTAGCCTCGGCTGGGATGATCTGCTCCCTGGCCGAGTTGGGGTTGGAGAAAGACTCGGATGGTATCTACATCTTTGCTCAAGATACCCTGACTCCAGGGGAAGATGTCCGGCCCCTGCTGGGTTTAGACGATGTGATTCTAGATGTCACCTCCACCGCCAACCGGGCCGATGCCCTCAGCATGGTGGGACTAGCTCGGGAAGTGGCCGCCATTACCGCCGCCCCCCTACATCTACCAGTGATTCAGCCCTCCCCCATACCCGGTGGTGGTCCAGCCCCCACCGTTACCCTTAAGGATGAAAAAGCCTGTCCTCTCTACATGGCCACCGTCCTCGATCGGATCACCCTGGCTCCTTCGCCCTTGTGGTTGCAGCAGCGGTTACAGGCGGCTGGCACCCGCCCCATTAACAATGTGGTAGACATTACCAACTACGTCCTGCTGGAGTGGGGGCAGCCCCTCCATGCCTTTGACGGAGAACGGTTGGGGCAGACTGGCGAAGCTGGGTTAAACCTGGGGGTACGCTACGCCAATTCCCCAGAAACCCTGAAAACCTTGGATGGCCAGGACCGGCAACTGGAGCCTGAAACCCTACTGATTACGGCCAATGATCAGGCCGTTGCCCTGGCCGGGGTGATGGGAGGAGAAGCGACGGAGGTGCACCCCGGCACCACCACCGTGGTGCTGGAGGCCGCCTACTTTGACGCCGCCGCCATTCGTAAATCAGCCCGTAGCCAGGGTCTGCGCACCGAAGCCTCAGCTCGCTACGAACGGGGGGTGAACCCGGCAGAGCTAGGGCTGGCCTGTCAGCGGGCCATTGGCCTCCTTCAAGATTTGGCGGGGGCGCGGGTGGTAGCCCAAACCACTGCTACCACTTCCCTGGGGCAAATCTTGCCCCAGCGGGTACTGAACCTGAGATTATCCCGAGTTCATCAACTGTTAGGGCCGGTGCTGAACCAGGGCGATCGCCCCCGTCCCCTGCCTCCTCATCGGGTTGAGGAAATTCTTACCAGCCTGGGCTGTGCAGTCACCCCTCTGGAACAGGAACAAGCCTGGTCGGTACAGATTCCCCCTATCGCTACCGTGATTTAGAGCGAGAGGTAGACTTGATTGAGGAAATTGCCCGCCTCTACGGCTATAACCATTTTGCCGACACCCTGCCCCAAAAGTCGGCGGGGGGCTACCTATCGGTGGAAACCGCCCTGGCCCGTCGTCTGCGGGAGGCTCTGCGGGCAGCTGGTCTAACGGAGCTATTGCACTACTCTTTGACCAAACCCAATGACGATCGCCAGGTGGTGTTGGCCAATCCTCTGTTTCCTGAGTATTCTGCTCTGCGCCAGGACCTGATTGATGGTTTGCTGGAGGCCTACGCCTTTAACTTAAACCAAGGCAATGGGCCTCTGAATGGGTTTGAACTGGGCCATATCTTTTGGCAAGATCACCAGGGCATCCACGAGGCGGAGGCGATCGGGGAATTCTAGGGGGCGACTGTCGTTCCAGTCAGTGGCCCAGCAGTGGCCAACCCCAGCCCCTCACCTGGTTCGAAGCGAAGGGATTACTGGAGTCGGTTTTTCAGCGCCTGGGGCTGAAGGTTGACTATCGAGCTGAGGCCAGCGATCGCCGCTTCCATCCCGGTCGTACCGCCTCCCTATGGATTCGTGGAAGTCTGGAACTGGGATGGTTTGGACAAATCCATCCCCAACTTCAGCAACAGCGCCAGCTGCCTGCCGAGGTTTATGGGTTTCAACTCAACTGGTCAGTCCTGGAAACTGCTCTGGCACCCCTACTGCGTAAGGCGGTCAAATTTGCGCCCTACTCCTCCTTTCCCGCCAGCGATCGGGACCTGGCCCTCTATGCCCCCTTGACAGTAACTGTCGCTGAGTTGGAGGCGGCCATAGGGCGAGCTGGGGGTAAACTGCTAGAATCTGTAGTCCTATTTGATCAATACCGGGGTGAATCTGTGCCAACTGGACAACGCAGCCTGGCCTTCCGGTTGGTCTATCGTTCGCCCCAACAAACCCTAACCGACGATCTGGTAGATCCGGTCCATCAAAAAATTCGAGCAGCCCTCACTCAACAGTTCCCAGTTACTCTGCGCAGTTAGGCCACAGTAGCACCCTAAAGATTCAGATGCCGCCAGAAAGGGTGGCCAGGTCCTCTTTGACGCACCCGCTCCAGAGATTGTTGCAATCGCCGCCGTTCTCCCCTGGAGAGCCCAAAAAGAATATAGCGACTTTCTGCCAACAGCAGGGCCAGACTGAGACCAATGCATAAGCCCAGCCCCAGAGCCGCCAGACGATTATAGGCTAGGGCGTAGCGTAGGGCTGTCCAGGTAAAATACTGGTGCAGCTGGCCGATTTCCCGGTGCAGGCTAATCAAGCTAAGACTGCCCAGAAGTAACCATAAAAGGGCTGTAGCCAACCACCAACGGCCCATTAGAATCAGTCGCAGACGCTCCAAGCGGCAATCATCTCTAGAATCACTAGCCACGGAATCGAATTTCTATCGCTACTGCAGGAAATCAGAGGCACTATCCTGGCGGAGCAGGGAATCGGTCGCAGGGGCCCCACCACCATAGGCATAACCCCGCCAGTCGCGCCATAGGGCCAGCAGAGAACTGGCAATAAAGATGCTGGAATAGGCCCCGGCCACAAAGCCAACAATTAGGGCCAGGGAAAAATATTTCAGGGTGGGCCCCCCCAGCAGGAAAATCGAAACTAGCGGTAGGGTAGCGGTCAGGCTGGTATTAATAGAACGGGTCAGGGTTTGGTTAACGGCATTTTCGATAATGTCGTTGATATGGGTCTGGGGAGAAAGTTTGATGTTCTCCCGCACCCGGTCGTAGATCACCACCGTATCGTTCACAGAAAAGCCCACAATAGTTAGAAGGGCAACGATAAATAGGCTATCGATCTCTACTCCAAACCCGATACCGAGAACGGCGAAAATACCCACCGTAATCAAGACATCATGGAACAGAGCAATAATGGCGAACACCGCGTAGTCAAGCTCAAATCGAAAGCTGAGATACACTACAATGCCCACAAAGGAGAGTAGCAAAGCCAGTAAACCAGAGGCCAGTAATTGACGACCAATGATTGGACCTACCGAATCAATTTGCGTACTACCCCCATCAAAGGGACCTATAGCCTGGTCTAACGCCCTTTGCAAGGTTGTGCGTTCCTGTACCTCCAGGGGGCGGGTACGGATGGATAGGATCTGCATGGCCGGATCGAGGACTTGAATACTGCTAGATTCCAGTCCCTGGATAGCTAACACCTGTCGTACCTGGGCCAGATCAACATCCCCACTACAGGAGTGATTGAGGGCGCAACTGCGGGTTAGCTGTAGTCGGGTTCCCCCGACAAAATCTAACCCGGGCCTGAGGGGGCTGCCTAGCTGTTGCCAGGATAGTACCATTGCCCCAAACCCAACGATAATAATCAAACTGGAGACCCACCACCACCATCGCCGTTGTCGAATTACTTTGAGTTTCATGAGTTACTCCTGGGCACAAGGGCGGTCAGTCCAGGGCAGAACCATTGGGGATTGCGAAACTTAGGCATACCCAAGACCACAAATAACAAAGTGCGGCTACAGGTGAGGGCAGTAAACATACTGATTACCACCCCCAGCCCCAGGGTCAGGGCAAACCCCTTCACCAGGCCTGCCCCTAACCAGAAGAGGGCCGCGCAGGCAATTAGGGTGGTGACATTACTGTCTAAAATGCTGGCAAAGGCTCTGTAAAAACCAGATTCTACTGAGCGATAGAGGGTTTTACCAGCCCGGAGTTCTTCCCGGGTGCGTTCGAAGATCAGCACATTGGCGTCAACCGCCATACCAATACTGAGGATAAACCCGGCAATACCCGGCAGGGTGAGGGTAACCCCCAGCAAGTTAAAGGCGGCCCAGGTTAACAGCGCATAGATCACCAGGGCGATATCAGCCACAATCCCCGGTAGGCGATAGTAGACCGCCATAAAGAGTAAGACTAAAATCAGACCCCCAATCCCTGCGTAGAGGCTGCTTTGAATACTATCGCGGCCCAGGGTAGGGCCGACGGTGCGGTTCTCGACGACCTTCACCGGTAGGGGTAGGGCTCCACCCCGTAATTGCACCTCCAGATCGCGAGCAGACTGGGCGGTAAAGTTACCAGAAATTTCGGCGTTACCACCAGCAATGCCGGTTTCAGCATACTGCACATCTACCCGGGGGGCACTGAGGAGTCGATTATCAAGAAAGATGCCCAGGCCCCGTCCCGTCCCCGCCAGGGATCGAGTTAATTCAGCGAATCGTTCCCCACCCTGCTTGTTAAAGGTAATTTTAACAACCCATTGGGTACCGCTACCAGGGGCGGCAAGGGCGTCCGTGAGCTGGTCTCCGGTGAGTTGGCTGGGTTCAAACAGGGCAGTAATGGCGCTCTCACTGGCCTTAATATCCCCTTTGAGTTTGTCGATTTTGGCTTGGGTCTCGGCATCAGAGGAGGTATTTTTCCCCGGGTTAGTTTGTAGGGCTGCCAACTCTCCCAGGTGGGTTTGCAAAAGCTGTTGCTCCACGGGTAGTTGGCCCTCTGTTCCCGGCTTTTGAGCCCGGAATTCCAATTGGGCAGTACCTCCTAGAATGCGCTCAGCCTCTTCGGGATCGCTAACACCCGGTAGTTGAATCAGAAGTTGGTTATTACCTAATTGCTGGACAATCGCCTCGGAGACCCCCAGGCCATTTACCCGGCCCTCTACCACCTTTTGCACGGCAGTCATTTCCCGTTCACCAACGGTGGCAATGGTGGCTGTGGGTTGGACCTGTAGAGTTAGCTGGGAACCGCCGCGCAGATTTAATCCTAGCCGGGTAGGTAATTGGGTAATGACAACGATCGCCGCTAGGGTGAGGGCCAGAATCAACCCCAGCCAGGCTTGGTATTTCGCCATGTTCAAACCTTAAGAGCGAGCATTTTTTCTACCGCTGCCTCAATTTGCTTGGGCTGGACGATGGTTAGACTTTCCAGCTTGCCATTGTAGGGAGTGGGAATATCCTGGGAAGAGAGCCGCAACACCGGCGCATCCAGCTCATCAAACAGGCGATCGTTGATGGAGGCAATAATTTCAGCGCCAATTCCACCAGTTTTCATACACTCTTCCACCACAATGACCCGGTGAGTTTTGCGAATGGAAGCCCCAATGGTTTCAAAGTCTAAGGGTTTTAGAGAAATTAGATCAATGACCTCTGGGTCAATTCCCTTAGCCTCTAAGCCCTTAGTGGCCTGCATAACATGGTGCCGCATCCGGGAGTAGGTCAGAATGGTAACGTCCTTACCGGGACGGACGACCTCAGCCTTATCCAGGGGTAGGATGTACTCGTGGTTGGGCAGATCGTCCTTAAGGTTATAGAGCAACACATGCTCGAAAAATAACACCGGATTGTCATCGCGAATCGCCGCCTTGAGCAGCCCCTTGGCATTGTAGGCGGTGGAACAGGCCACGATTTTTAAGCCCGGCACCGCCTGAAAGTAGGCCTCTAATCGCTGGGAGTGCTCTGCCCCCAACTGTCGCCCTACCCCACCCGGGCCCCGAATCACCATCGGGATTTTAAAATTGCCGCCGGAGGTATAGCGCAGCATGCCAGCATTGTTGGCAATCTGGTTGAAGGCCAGTAATAGAAAACCCATGTTCATGCCTTCAATAATCGGGCGTAAGCCTGTCATGGCTGCTCCAACCGCCATGCCGGTAAAGCTGTTTTCGGCGATCGGGGTATCCAGCACCCGTAAATCGCCATACTTTTGGTGGAGGTCCTTAGTGACCTTATAGGACCCACCGTAATGACCCACATCTTCCCCCAGGACAAAGACGGTTTCGTCTCGGGCCATTTCTTCGTCGATGGCCTCCCGCAGGGCATTGAACATCAGAGTTTCTGCCATAGTTTTGGAACCGTATAGGATTGGCGATTAGGGGTAAACAATTTAGGACAGACAAGAGCATGGGCTGGGCCCGATAGTTTGGCGAAGGGTTGAGTCTGGAATATTAAACCGTCACCTCAAGTGTCTAATCCTCGGCGAAAATATACTTGTATAGATCGGCGGGGTTAGGCTCAGGACTTTGCTCGGCAAAGGCAAGGGCCTCGTCAATACTGGCCTGGATGCGATCGCGAATTTCCTTCAAATCCCCCTCACTGACCAGCTTTTGCTCCAGCAAGTAGGTCTCAAAGCGCTTAATGGGATCTCGTGCCAGCCAGCTTTCCTTCTCAGATTTCGACCTCAGTTCATCGGGATCGGCCAAAGAGTGACCCCGAAAACGGTAGGTAAGGCACTCAATTAAGGTGGGACCTTCCCCAGCTCGGGCCCGGGCTACCGCTTCCTGGGCGACGGTGTGGACCGCCATCACATCCATACCGTCCACCTCCACTCCAGGCATGCCAAAAACTGAAGCTTTACGGTAGATTTCGGGTTGGGAAGTGGCCCGTTCATGGGCCATGCCAATAGCCCACTTATTATTTTCCACTACAAATAAAATCGGCAGTTTCCAGAGGGCCGCCATGTTCAGGCATTCAAAAAATTGCCCATTATTACTAGTGCCATCACCAAAGAAACAGGCGGTTACCTGGTCGGCTTCAGCCTGCCCCAGGGCGTCCCGACGGTAGCGCGACTGAAAGGCGGCTCCCAAAGCCACAGGAATACCTTCGCCGATAAAGGCAAACCCCCCCAGCATATTGTGTTCACTGGAAAAAAGGTGCATTGAGCCACCCCGGCCGCGACTGCATCCGGTCTCCTTGCCGAATAACTCAGCCATCACGTTGCGAGCAGGCACCCCCGCACTAAGGGCATGGACATGGTCCCGGTAGGTGCTACAAACGTAGTCATCACTGCGGAGGGATTTAATCACCCCGGTGGAAACGGCCTCTTGCCCGTTGTAGAGGTGAACAAACCCAAACATTTTGCCGCGATAATACATCTCGGCGCATTTATCTTCGAACAGCCGACCCAGGGTCATATCTTCGTAGAGCACCAGGGCATCTGCCGCCGTAATCGGGGCTATGGCAGCCTGAAACTGGGGTAGCGTTCTTTCTTGAACCATGGTCTGCTGGGTCCTATGCCACAATGTCCAACACTTGAATATACCGAAAAACTGACCCTGACCACTAATAAATTAGATTGTAGTGTCATAGGCCTATCATACCGATGGTTGGAAAGTTATTAACTAAATTCGGTACTTCTTCGCCATTTCCCTATATGGGAACTCAAATCTGTGAGAACTCAGACCAGAAGCCAGAGTCCAGTAGTTTTACTTTTGAATCTCTGGCCGGAGTCAGCACGGTAAAGGCTCTACATTCCCACCCTAAATTCCTATGGTAAGATTTTAAGCCTGAGTAAGGGCCTGGCTGGGGTTTGTCCCTAACGATGCTGATTAGGATTATCCCTATCAGTTTTTTTTAGCTACTATGGCGAGTGGGTGAATTCGCGACTGGGGACGGCAACTGTGCAAATTCCACTAGATTATTATCGCATTTTGGGACTGCCCGTTCAGGCTACGCTGGAGCAATTACAGCAAGCCCATCGAGATCGCGGTCTTCAGCTGCCCCGGCGCGAATTTTCGGAGGTCGTGATTAAGGGTCGCAAAGATCTGATCGATGAAGCTTACGAGGTTCTATCGGACCCCGATCGCCGACGTCAGTACGATAGTAAATTTCTCACCAACATTTATGGCTATGGCGTCGAGTCCTCCTCCAGTGCCACTCCAGAGGGGGCGGATAGTTCAACCGCTGGAGATATTGGGGAGGCCACCCTGCGATCGCTGGCGACGGAGGCCCGGGTAGGGGAAGAGTCCACCTCCACCATCGATATCGATGATCAGCACTTAACGGGTGCCCTATTAATCCTGTTAGAAATGGGGGAATACGAGCAGGTGATTGACCTGGCTCGTCCCTATTTTAATGCTAGCTCTGGTAGCTGGTTGGCCAGTCAGGCTGGTAATGGTCAAGCCGATCTGGTCTTGATTCTAGCCCTAGCCTATCTGGAACTGGGGCGGGAGCAATGGCAGCAACGCCAGTACGAAGTGGCCGCCAACTCCTTAGAAAAGGGCCAGGATCTGCTGGTTCAGCAAAACCTGTTTACCCCTATCCGAGCTGAAATTCAAGCAGAGCTTTACAAACTTCGCCCCTATCGCATTCTGGAACTGGTGGCTGGCTCCCTGGATCAAACTCGAGAACGGCGACAGGGATTAAAGCTGTTGCGCACCATGCTGGAGGACCGGGGTGGCATTGAAGGAGGGGAAGATGACCTGTCGGGCCTGGCTATCGATGATTTTTTACGTTTTATTCAGCAATTACGGGATTATCTAACTACCACCGAACAACAGGAACTATTTGAACAAGAGGTACGTCGTCCTTCTCCCGTGGCCATTTATTTGACGGTTTATGCCCTGTTAGCCAGGGGGTTTGCCAGCCATCAGCCAGTCCTGATCCGCCGCGCCAAGCAGCTACTACTACGTCTGGGTAATCACCAGGATGTGCACCTGGAGCAGGCAGTTTGTGCCATGCTCCTGGGGCAAACGGAAGAGGCCAGTCGGGCCCTGGAACTCAGCCAGGAGTACGAACCCCTGGCCTATATTCGGGAGCACTCTCGCCATAGCCCCGACCTCCTGCCAGGGCTATGCCTCTATACTGAGCGCTGGCTAAAGGAAGAACTGTTTCCCCATTTTCGTGATTTAAAGGATCAGTCAGCAGCCCTGAAGGATTACTTTGCCGATCCTCAGGTGCAGGCCTACCTGGAATCAATGGTGGCATCCCCCGAATCCAATCGCTCAGTCTGGCCTGACCAGACCCAGGTCGGGGCTATGCAGGACCAGCCCACCCCCAGGCCAGCCCCTGCGTCCTCCCAGGGGCCAGGGCCGGTTCCTCCTGAGCGATTTGGTCGCTCTACGGCTCCACTGGTGCAGCCCGGTCAGTCCCGTGTTCAACCGACCCAGGTGCGGGCTCGTCCCCTGGGCCGGTCAGGGGTGCCCATCGACCATGTAGGGGTGGGGGTTAACGGTAAGAACGCAGGGCGGTCAGGCGGGCGGGACTTGGGTAGCCAGGATTCTCAGTCAGGGCCGCCGCTGACTCCCGGTCCCGATTCCCCTTCCCTATCAGTCGCCGAACGGGTCGCTCGCCTATCCCCCGAAGGTAAACTGGCGGCCAGTCCAGATCAATCCCCCAGTTCTGATCGTCAGAAAGGCCGAAGAAGAGTGAGCTCTGGTCGAGATGCCCGGTCTGTAGGCAGTCTGGCTCCTGGACAAGCCTTTCCATCTGGACCTCAGCCGGGCTGGCGAGCCCAGGCCAGTTCTACTTCTCCCCGTTGGGGACGATTACTGCTGGTAGGTCTAGTGGGGTTACTGGGGCTTGGGACCTTAGGATTTCTTACCATGCGTACGGTGGGCTGGGCCCTGGGAAGTTTTAGTGGTCCTCGCCTCAAGGGGGCTCCCCTGGAAATTAGCGTGGCGGAGCCTGCTATTCCCATTCCTCCCCCCGGCTCCTGAGCAGCAGATTGGGGTGAAGGATATGGCTAAGCAGGTAATTGAAGACTGGTTAACGGTGAAGCGATCGGCCTTGGGTAAGGATCATAAAACCGACGGGCTGGCAGGTATTCTGCTGGAGCCGCTACTGACCCAGTGGCAGCGACGGGCCCAGCAAGGAGCCCAGGAAAACTGGTACTGGGAGTACGATCACCAGGTAGAAGTTGCCTCGGTAAACCCCGATGATCCCACCGCCGATAAGTTACAGGTGACCGCCATGGTCAAGGAAAAGGCCCGGTTATTTGAGTACGATGTAGAGAATACCAGTGCCTCCTATGATGACCAATTAACCATGCGCTACGATCTAGTGCGCCAGGAGGGCAAGTGGTATGTCCAAAATATGGGTAAACTGGCTAGTGGCAACTAATCTATAGGTTGGTTGAGTTTTTAGACAGACTAAAACTCTGTTTTAATAGAATGCTTGCTGTTTCAGTAGTCATACGCAGGATTGAATGCCAGTAGATAGCCCACCCGGTTCCCAGTCACCTTTAATTTTAGAAGCCCTGCCCACCCCTAGCCTGGCCGACGATGAGTGTCCTCGTCGAGCTCGAATTCAGCTTGATCTATTGTTATTAGCCATTGAAGCCTTGGATTTAAGTGGCAGCGAAGTCATGCTGGGAATTTCTCGAGAATTAGGTTTGGATCCGGTGATTAAGGGTCGTGTTAATCTCTGGCTATTGCGTGGCACTAATCCGATGCGACGTTACAGTCAACGGCGCCCTATGCGCCTGGAAGAGGCCAAGGCTTTGGTAATACTCACCGCTCATCAAAGCCGTCGTCTAACCATATTGATGCGTCAACTGTTGATGGGCCATCAACAGTTACAGCAGCAGCAGCTTTCCCCCATCACCACCTGCGGCTAGCCGATTACCTGACCCGCTTTCGCAGTCACTTTCGATCGCGAATGAATCCCCAGCGGGCTGGGGTGATTGCCTACAACACCGATGAAAAGCTAGACCAGCTAGCGATCGACCTGTTAGAGCAATTATTGCTCTGTTCTGGGGTTCTAGGGGCTCAACGCCTTTGGAGCAGTTTGTTTGACGGAGAAGTGCTATGACTGTCAAGCGCCAATATACCCTGCCCTACTGCCAGTTAATTCTGGAGGGATTAACGGCTAATATTAATGACCCCCAGTCGGCACTGACGGTTTTAATGAACGTGGAATGCCACCTGCCTGGCACCAGCCAGGGTAGTCTGAGTGGCGGCCGGGAATTTTTAGATAGCCTGGTGACGGCGGTTAGTGGCTACGGTCAGCAGTTGTTAAGTGGAGTCTCCCTTCCTGTTAAAGCGATCCCGAGCCAGGTCAGCTGGGTTGATTTAAAGCCCGGATCAGGATCCTGATCATCACCTGATCGTCCGATCTCAGCCCCTGGACTCGCCCCTGGTTCCCCCGAAGATCTGGAACCGGTGGATATTCCCTTGAGTACCGTCCAATTTCACGACCTGATGGAGGCAGTGGATCAATTGCTGGTGGATAGCCAAACCCTACCAGATTTGACAGCTCAGTTTCAGGCTTTGCCACGCCGATTGGTGAGGCCCTCTACCCCCTTGACCCATCAGGCCTTACCGGCCACCCTGGGGGCGGTGGCCCTGGCTACAGCCGGACTGGCCTTTTTCTTCATACCACCGCCTCAGATCAAACCAGCTAATTCCAGTCAGAAGAATAGCCCAGCTCTGGCTACTACTTCCCCAGGCCAGGCCCAGTCCCCTACCCCAGGGGCTTTCCAACCCCAGTCCCCTGGTACCAGCGCCGGAGGACTGGGCACCGCCCCGACCATTACGGCTCCAGGTCAACTGACCCTGCTGCAAAAAGACTTGATCCATCGGCTCAAGTCCACATGGAAACCCAACCCTGCTCCCAGTCAAAACCTGGTCTACCGTCTCTCAGTGGCCGAAGATGGCGATATTCTCGCCTATAAGTACGCCAACGCCCTGGCCTTACAGGAGGTAGAACGCACCCCCTTGCCCCAGCTTAGTTTTGATCCGGTGGGCAATTCTAGCGGGGTACAGGAGCCTGTCGCCCAGTTTCGAGCTACCTTTACGCCGACGGCAGAGGTAACGATAGAGCCTTGGTCCCCGGTTGGAACCCTGAGCGCTGCAGCCAGGGGGGAGCTATCCGGTATTACCAATCCCTTACAGGGAGGCGATCGTATTCGCCAGCTCAATGCTGGTCTCTACGATCAATTACTGGCCAGGGCAAAACCCCTATCCAGCAGCGAACCCCTCACCTATCGAGTGCGGTTAAACCAAACTGGCACTATTCTCGCCTACGAACCGGTGAATGCGGCGGCGGGTCTGCTAGCCCAGGAAACTCCCTTACCCGGTTTACTGGCAGCGGCCTCCACCAACTCCAAGGGTGAGAACCAGGCTGATTTTAAGGTGGTTTTTACCCCTGCCGGCGTACTCCAGGTGAATCCCTGGGATGGTTGGCCCTAGGTGAAAATGGCCTGGGTTGGTGAGTTCTAGTCCTAATCCACCAACCTGGGGTTATCCTGTAGGGGAGTTTCGCTGCTGCCGTCTGCCACCGCCATGTCTGAACCCTCCTCCCACTCCCCATCGCCAGGGCCTACAGCTGCGGTCCCATGCCCTGAACAGCCACAGGCTCAGAGCTCTGCTCCTGTGTCCGCCCTTTTACCCTATTTTCGGCCTCTCTGGTCTTTGCTGGTAGGGACTAGCTGCCTAGGGGCAAGTCTGGGTTTGGGTTGGCTTGGGGGGTGCTGCTGGCTCAAGGGTGGCCCTCTGCCAACCCCACTATGCCTGCCCAGGAGCGGGTGATGCGGCAGGTTAGTCGGAATCTGATTAAGCTTCGCCAGTTACCCCAGTGGTGGCAAGACCAGGAGCCTCTTCCCATACCTGGGGAGCCTGCAGGCCAGGTTGGGGTACCTGGGGCTGTCTCCTTAGCGGCCTCCCCTCCCTTGAACCAGGAGGTGGAGAATTTGCAACAGGCCTTCGGGAACTGGCAAACTCGTTTGGTTGCCTTAGAGAAACAGTTCCATCTACCGGCTGTAGGTACCCTGGAGCAGCGTTTAGCTAAGCTACAGCAGCGGGTTCGGGAGAACCCTGAGATCTCTCGGGTGGCTAGTCCTCCAGCCTTGCCGCCAACCTCTGGTGAGGTTAACCCCGGCCTTCAGCCCTACCGTGAACCAGAGTTTTCTGCCATTGGCGATCGCATTGTCCTCCCCGGCCAGCTCTTGTTTGAGCCCGGTAGCAGCATCCTGACGACCACTGGTCAACAACTACTGGCCACCATCCAGCCCGATCTCAGGCGCTATGGCGCTGTCACCCTACTGGTGGCCAGTCATACCGCTGGTTCCGATCGCCCCGAGCAGTTGCGCCAGTTGAGCTTTGCCCAGGCTCTGGCGGTACGTACCTACCTGGCCCAGCAACTACCCCAAAACCAGTTTCGCTGGTTGGTGGCGGGGTTTGGAGCTAGCCGTCCCCTGGTGGTGAACCAGGCCGATAGCCAGAATCGCAACCAGCGCATAGAAATTGGTATTGTGCGGTCAATGGTGCAATAAAAGAAACCATGCGTGTAGTCTTCTTCGGCACTCCTGAATTTGCTGTGCCCAGCCTGGCGCGGCTCCTGGCGGAACCCGACCTGACGGTAGTGGGGGTGGTTACCCAGCCCGACCAGCGGCGGGGCCGGGGTAGCCAGGTGGATGCCTCCCCCGTTAAGCACCTCGGTTTGCAGGCGGGCTGTCCTATCCTGCAGCCCCAACGGATTAACCGGGACCAGGCCAGCCTTAAGAACCTGGTGGATTTTCAAGCCGATGTCTTTGTGGTGGTGGCCTATGGTCAGATCCTTTCCCAGACCGTCCTGGCCATTCCCCGATGGGGATGTATTAATGGCCACGGGTCACTGTTACCGGCCTATCGAGGGGCTGCCCCGATTCAGCGTTGCATTGTTCAGGGAGAAACCCTGACCGGCATGACCATCATGCAAATGAATCGGGGCATGGACACCGGTGATATGCTACTAAAATCCTTTTTGCCCATTGGCCTGCTGGATAATTTTGTGGATGTGGCCGGGGCCCTTGCCCACCAGTGTGCCGACCTACTGGTGGCCACCCTGGCCGGACTGGAGGCCCAAACCCTCACCCCCGAACCCCAGGATCAGGCCCTGGCCAGCTACGCTCCCCCCATTCACAAAGACGAGTATGGATTGGACTGGAGCCGGCCAGCGATCGCTCTGCACAACCAAATTAGAGGTCTGTATCCCCACTGTGTCACCAGCCTGCGGGGCCAACCCCTGAAAGTTTTAGCCACCGCTCCCCTGCTTCATCCCTACTGGCAGGCCTTACCACCAGAACTAGCGGCCCTCGAACCCTTGACCGCCAATCTGGTGTCTACGGCCCCTGCCGGCACCCTGGTGGGCTTACTCAAGGGCCACGGGCCCGTGGTCCAAACAGGTGAGGGACCGTTATTGCTGAGGCAGGTAAAACCCAGCGGTAAACAGGTACAGCGGGGGGCAGATTTTATCAATGGCAGTCGGTTACAACTGGGGGAACAGTTGGGGCTGGCCTCAACCGATCTAACCCCTTAGCCCCGCAGCAGGGAGACCAGATGGGGAGTGGTCACCTGGCTATACTTACGAGTAATTAGGAGGGAGGAATGGCACTGATTGGCCAGGGCATCGGCATAGCGCCCCAAGGTCTGTCGCTCTAGACCCCATTCTCGGCTTGCTCCGGCAATGGTTAGGTCGGCAGAACGAGAAGCCTCAACCACCGCTGCGATGGGGTCGGAGGTAGTAATAATCGGGGTTTCAATGCGGTTGCCGATGGCCGGATCAAGCTGCTCCAGCAAGACGCTAAATTCTCGACTTAATTCCGAGTCGCTGTAGGCCTCAGTGACCAGCCTGAGTACCTTAAGGTGGCAGTCAGGTAAGTTCAGCATCAGCCGCAGGGCAATTTCCACCGCCAGGTCATTATGGACGCTGGCGACGTAGGGCACCACAATCTGGTTCAGGGCGGTGAGATTTTGATCAACAAAAACTGCTACGTCCTTGGGAGCGGAGCCTAGCATTTTGCCTACCCGGCCCCCCAATCGATTTTGATCAAACACGGGACGGTGCCAGCCCATCAAAATTAGATCGATGCCCTCTAGCTGGGCGATCGCTGAGGTTTCCCGGGCTACGTCATTGGTGACTCGCACAATGGGGCGAATTCTGGCTTCTATTTCTGCGGGCATGGCAGTTTGAATTAACTGGTTCAGGCTCCGTTGACGTTCGTTGAGGATGCGATCGACTTCCCCCGGAGTAGTGGAAAAGGCGTAATCTTCCTGCATTTCCACCAAATTCAGAAGGTTGACCTGAGCCAGAGGCTGTTGCCCAACAATTTTTACCGCCAGCTTCAGCAGCCCTTCCTGGCTATGGGGGTTGGCGACCGGCACTAGCACCTTGTAGGTAATTTCCTGGGGGAGTCCTCCTGGTCGGGTTCCATCACATCCAGGGAGATCAGGCGTTTGGGATAAATGCGTTCCAGCAGGGGAGAGGTGAGGAAGGTGGTGACCAGGGCCATAATTACCAGCATGGTGAACAGCAAGGGGGTAATCACCTTGAGTTCTAGCCCAATATTTAAAACAATCAGTTCAGTGAGGCCCCGGGTGTTCATCAACCATCCTAGGGCTGAGGATTCCCGGTGATCAATACCAGAAAACCGGGCTGCTACGTAGGTGCCCAGGTATTTCCCTAGAATAGCGACCCCAATCACGGCCAAACACAAAAGCCACTTGTCTAAGCTGTTGAGGAGACCTATCTGGGTTTTCAAGCCACTGTAGGCAAAAAAGACGGGTAAAAGAAAAACCAGGACAAAATCTTCGGTTTTTTCCGCTAGTTCCCGAGCCAGATTGCCGCTTTTGGGCATCACGGCACCCAGTAGAAAGGCACCAAAAATAAAGTGAATACCGATCACTTCGGTGATTAGAGCAGAGGCCACCACCGCTATGTAGATAGCGGCCACCATCAGTTGGGACAGTTTACCAGTGCGATCGTAGTACCGGGAAAGCCTTTTGAAAAAACGCTGCCCTACCGTCACCATAAACAGAATGTAAACCAGGGACCAGATCACCGTAGGTACCGCTGCCACCATCTGGTTTGTGCGGGTAACCGCAATGGCCAGGGCTAATACACACCAGGCAGTCACATCGTCGACGGCCGCACAGGTCAGGGCCAGGGTGCCTAAACGGCTGCGTTGCAGGTTATTCTCGGCAATAATGCGGGCCAACACCGGAAAGGCCGTTACGGCCATGGAGGCCCCCAAAAACAAAGCAAAGGCGGTAAAAGAAACTTCGCCGTTAGAAACCTGGGGAAACAGCAGCAGGGCCAGGAGTCCTCCCAGGGAGAAGGGCACCAGAATACTGACATGGGAAATTAAAATGGCTACGTCTAGATTACCCTTGAGATACCTGGGGTTCAGCTCTAGCCCGATGAGAAACATGAAAAAAATTAAGCCCACCTGAGCCAGCAGATAGAGGGAAGGCATGATTTCCCCAGGAAAGAGGCTGGCTTTCCAGGCGGGGGCT
Organism: Nodosilinea sp. LVE1205-7; assembly: GCA_041879365.1. Classification (GTDB taxonomy): domain Bacteria; phylum Cyanobacteriota; class Cyanobacteriia; order Phormidesmidales; family Phormidesmidaceae; genus Nodosilinea. The sequence continues at coordinate 2,746,448 of CP089923.1, forward strand.
AACCAGCCCAACAGAGAAGGACCCAGCAGAATGCCTGCGATAATTTCTCCAATTACCAGGGGTTGATTGATGCGATCGCAACCGTAACCTACCAACCGCGATAGGGTAATAACGATTAAAATCGCCACCAGGACGTGAATAACAATTTCCGTTGGACTCATGGTGTTCTATTACCCCTATAGGGATCTAAATTGTTACGAAATGCCCATAGCCTACCATGGCGGTTATCACCCTGTGGCCCTGGTAAAGGGGCTGGCCCAGGCCCCCATCGGCCATCCGGGTGGGACTGGAAGAAGCAGGTACCTGGACTTAAGATCACAATTCCGGCAACGGTCTATGGTAAAGTTTCCCTTGAGAAGTTGCTTAAAGGGTGGCTATGGCGGCTAGAGTGCCAGACTTAGACACTCCTGGTCAGGGTAGAACTGCGCTAGGGATTAGGTTTTTCTGATCTCACGCTATAGATTAGGGCTTTCCCCTGGCTTTTTAAATACCTTCTTAGATAAATCTCAATAGTTCAAGGGTAAGTACCGTTGACCGCCCCCTCTTCCCCAACCTGGAGCCAGCGCTTCGAGTCGGCCCTGCATCCAGCCATTGCCCAGTTCAATGCCAGTATCGGCTTTGATATCGAGTTGCTAGAGTACGATCTGACCGGATCGGTCGCCCATGCCAAAATGCTGGTGAAAACTGGCATTATCAGTCCCCAGGAGGGCGATCGCATTGTCAGTGGGCTAGAGACCATTCGCCAGGAATACCGACGGGGAGAGTTTCGCCCCGGCGTAGAGGCGGAGGATGTACACTTTGCCGTAGAGCGACGGCTGACGGAGTTGATTGGGGATGGTGGCAAAAAGCTCCACACCGCCCGCTCCCGCAATGACCAGGTGGGTACGGATATTCGCCTTTACCTGCGATCGCAAATCCTGGCCCTACAAGACCAGCTACGGCAATACCAGCGGGCTCTACTCACCATCGCCCAGGACCACGTCGAAACTCTGATTCCCGGCTATACCCACTTGCAACGGGCCCAACCCCTCAGTCTAGCCCATCACCTGCTGGCCTATTTTGACATGGCCCAACGGGATTGGGAACGGCTCCAGGATGGGCTGAAACGGGTAAATATTTCCCCCTGGGGTGCGGGGCTCTAGCGGGCACCACCTTTGCCATCGATCGCCACTACTCGGCAGAACTCCTGGGGTTTGAGCGGGTCTACGGCAATAGCCTGGACGGGGTTAGCGATCGAGATTTTGCCATTGAATTTGCCTGTGCCGCCAGCCTGATCATGGTACATCTCTCTCGCCTCTCCGAGGAAATGATTCTCTGGGCCTCGGAGGAGTTTGGCTTTGTCACCCTCAGGGACAGCTGCTCCACTGGGTCTAGCATTATGCCCCAGAAAAAGAACCCCGATGTGCCGGAGCTGGTGCGGGGCAAAACCGGGCGGGTATTTGGTCATCTGCAGGGGTTGCTGGTGATGATGAAGGGGCTGCCCCTGGCCTACAACAAGGATTTACAGGAGGACAAAGAGGCCCTGTTTGATACGGTGCGGACGGTGCGCGGCTGTCTTGAGGCCATAACCATTTTGCTCAGTGAAGGGGTCAGCTTCCAGGTGCCCCGCCTACAAACAGCCGTGGACGAAGACTATGCCAATGCCACCGATGTGGCCGACTACCTGGCTGCCAAAGGCATTCCCTTCCGAGAAGCCTACAACCTGGTGGGTCAGGTGGTAAAAACCTCCCTGCAGGCTGGCAAACTGCTGCGGGAGCTAACCCTGGAGGAGTGGCAAGCCATCCACCCCGCCTTTGGGGAGGATATCTACGCCGCCATTACCCCCCGTCAGGTGGTTTCCGCCCGCAATAGCTACGGCGGTACGGGTTTTGAACAGGTGCGTCAGGCCCTCCAGCGGGCCGAACAAACCCTAGAAGCATAGCCGTGACCATTAGCCTCTGCATGATTGTGAGGGATGAGGCGGCCACCCTGGCAGCCACTCTCAGCAGTGCCAGGGACTGGGTAGATGAGATGGTAGTTGTAGACACGGGATCCGTCGATACCACCCGGGATGTGGCCCGGTCCTGGGGTGCCCAGGTCTACCAAGTTCCCTGGACCCACGACTTTGCCGCCGCCCGCAACGCCTCCCTGGTTCACGCCACGGGGGACTGGGTGCTAGTACTGGATGCCGATGAGGTGCTGTTACCCGAGGTCGGTGAGCTTCTACAACGCCTGGATCGGGGGCAGTCCTTAGGGAATAGGGCAGCTATCGATGTACTAGCGGTGAACCTTTTACGTCTAGAGCTAGGCGCTCTCCAGGCGCCCTACACCCTGATCACCCGGTTCTTTCGGCGTCTGCCCGAGGTCCGCTTTGAGCGCCCCTACCACGAAACCGTAGACGATAGCCTGGCGGTCCTACAGAACCAGGAACCGCGCTGGCAGGTGGTTACCCTTACCACCGTGGCGATTCACCACCGGGGCTACGATCCCGCCGTCGTGGTGCAACGGGGTAAGGTGGAACGGGCTCGCCAAACCATGGAAGACTACCTGGCCATCCACGCCGATGACGCCTACCTGGCTAATAAGCTAGCCGCCCTCTACATTGAAGCCGATCAGATTGACCGGGCCCTACCCCTGTTAAACCAGGCCCTGACCCAGGTCGATCGCCTGGACCCTATTACCTGTTACGAGCTTTACTATCATCGCGCCCTGGCCTACGGTCAGGATCATCCGGAACTGGCCGTCGAGGATTATGGCTTAGCCCTAGAGCAGGCGGTCCCCCCGGCCCTTACCCTGGGGGCCTTAATTAACCTGGGTAGTTTGAAGAAGGACGAGGGCGACCTGACCGCGGCCCTGGAGTTATTTGGCCGAGCGATCGCCATTGACCCCGACCTGGCGATCGCCCACTACAATCTGGGTACCACCCACCGGGCTCGGGGATACCTGGAGGCGGCGATCGCCGCCTACCAACGGGCGATCGCACTGCGTTCCAACTACCCAGAAGCTCACCAAAACCTGGGGGTCGTGCTGTTTAAACTAGGAAAGATCTTCCGAATCCTTGGCAGCCTTTACCCAGGCTATTCAACTTTATGAAAGCTCTGATCCAGACTATGCTGAAACCCTAAGAGCAGGACTTAGAAATTTAGGCTTGCCTCCATCCTTTAGGGTTGATTAATGCAGTTAACTTGGCCTGTTCTCCTGGCTGAGGTGAATAGACCCTAGAGGTTGTTTGAAACGGGTTTCCCCAGGTCTAGAGCGCCGCCAAGCGATCGCCAAAATACTAAATCCTGAGGAGATGATCCGACTCCATAGGTATAGTTTGAGAGTCTACTTTGACTTTTCAAACAACCTTTTACCTGTTACTTGGTGTAACGAGGATCATCCCAGTTAAAGTCACTAGTACTGCTGGTTGATTTAGGCGTAGCTACTGATGCAGGGTGTTTTTTCTGCCAGGTGACATCAGAACCGTAGGTCCCTGGTCGCCAGTGCCGATTTTGCCGACTCTGATCAACCGTGGTCCCAGAGGAGTCACTGGAGCTAACGGAGTGAGTACTATCCAGGGTTGAAAGGGAAGGACCTGGGGTTTCAGCAGAGGCGGCAGTAACCATGGTCTTGATGCGGTTGAGCAGGCCATCCCAACTCAGATTCGGGCTGCCTTAGCAGTTCCCGCAGAGAGTTGAGTATACCTTGGGAGGGATCTTCCTGGGTCAGTTGCAAAGGCTCACAATTACGTAAGGGATCAACCTGCACCGCCGCCACCGCCTGTCGCACCGCCGTTTTAATTTGATTCCGCAGTTCTCGCTTGGCCTTTTCGTACTGATATTCCCAGCCCTTCTCACTGGAGGCATACAGGGCTGGTAGGCGGTTAAGGGCGTAGGTTTCTACCTCCATCGGCTTCAGATATCGAAGCACTCGAGTAGGCAAGGCCTGAATTTGAGCCTCTACCTCTTCTGCCACCAGGATTTCCATAACATTAATGTAAACCCGCCGGGGAATCTCACGAGTAACCTTCATAGCAACCTCACGCTTAGCTCAAGCAATCAACTATGGAACCACATCGACCCACAACCTCACTACCAAAATCCAATATTAATAGGATTTTTATCTCTCAACAGCAATCAAGAAATCATTCTTTGGGCGGTAAATCTTAATAACCCGGGTATTCACAGGTTAGATTACCTGACAACCCAGCTAAAGTATGACTTACAAACCCTTGGGCTAGGTAATAGCCCTGAATCAACTGAAATATTTTATTCAAGGAGCCTGGGTGAATTTACAATAACCCAAGTCCACGAATTATTACTTTCTCTGACTGTCCAACGGTTAAGCTATCATCGCCTATCCTGGTGATTTTTCGCAAGGGGTTGGTTACAAACCAAACAAATTATGTCCTGGGTTAGAATTCAGGTCATGGTTAAGGATCCAACATTTACTCCTTGACCATGACCATCAACTTCTATCGAGTTGTCACCAACTCGGAGGGTAAACCCATGAACCTCAGCCGTTCATTTTCCACATCGACAAAGATGGTATCGCCATCGCCAAATTCTCCCCGGAGGATGGCCTTAGCAATTTGGGTTTCTACCTCCCGTTGGATAGCCCGCTTTAGAGGGCGGGCACCGTACACCGGGTCGTAGCCCACCTCCGCCAGGAAGTCGAGGGCCGATTCCGACAGCCGGACGGTCATCTTGCGATCGCGCAGACGGTCTGCCAATCGGGCCATCTGTAGCTTCACAATCTGACGCAGCTGATCCTTACGCAGGCCATGGAAGATAATCATCTCATCGATGCGGTTGAGGAACTCGGGTCGGAAGCTAAATCGCATCGCCTCCATCACCCGGGTCTTCATTTCCTCATACTGGCTATCGTCCCCAGCCACATCCAGAATGTACTGGGAGCCAATATTGCTGGTCATGATAATCACGGTGTTCTTAAAGTCCACGGTGTGGCCCTGGGCATCGGTGACCCGGCCATCATCCAGGATCTGCAGCATGACGTTAAAGACATCCGGGTGGGCCTTCTCAATTTCGTCAAAGAGAATCACGGCGAAGGGTCGGCGGCGAATCGCCTCGGTCAACTGACCGCCTTCGTCGTAGCCGACGTAGCCGGGAGGTGCCCCGATCAGGCGGGAGACGGTGTGTTTCTCCATGTACTCCGACATGTCGATGCGCACCATCGCCTCCTCGGTGTCAAACAGGTAGGCCGCCAGGGCTTTGGCCAGCTCGGTTTTACCCACACCAGTGGGGCCCAGGAAAATAAAGCTGGCGGTGGGGCGGTTGGGGTCCGCCAGGCCCGCCCGCGATCGCTGGATGGCGTCAGCCACGGCGGTGACGGCTTCCTCCTGGCCAATCACCCGCTGGTGCAGCTCCTCCTCCAGCAGCAGCAGCTTCTGCATTTCCGACTGCACCAGTTTGCTGACCGGAATGCCGGTCCACTTGGAGATAATTTCAGCGATGTCCGCCTCGGTGACCTCCTCCCGCAGCAGGGTTTTGCCACTGGTCTGGGTATCGCTGAGCTGGGCCTCCACCGTCTCTAACCGGCGCTGTAGCTCGGTGAGCTTGCCGTACTTGAGCTCCGCCGCCCGGTTCAGGTCGTAGTCCCGCTCCGCCTGCTGGACTTCGATGTTGACCCGGTCGATCTCCTCCTTAATGGACTGGATCTGATCGATCACATCCTTCTCCGCCTGCCACTGGGCATTGAGGCTACTTTGTTGTTCCTTCAGGTTGGCCAGTTCCTTCTCCAACCAATCCAGGCGGTCCAGGGAGGCGCTGTCACTTTCCTTTTGCAGGGAGAGCCGTTCCATTTCTAGTTGCAGAATCTTGCGGTCCACCTCGTCCAGTTCCTCCGGTTTGGAGGTGATTTCCATTTTTAACTTGGCGGCGGCTTCATCCACCAGGTCGATGGCCTTGTCGGGGAGGAAGCGATCGCTGATGTACCGGGTAGACAGGGTGGCCGCCGCCACCAGAGAGCTGTCGGAAATCTTCACCCCGTGGTGCAGTTCGTAGCGCTCCTTCAGGCCCCGCAGAATGGAAATGGTGTCTTCCACCGTCGGTTGATCGACGTAGACCTGCTGGAAGCGGCGCTCCAGGGCGGCATCCTTTTCAATATATTTGCGGTACTCGTCCAGGGTGGTGGCGCCAATGCAGCGCAGTTCCCCCCGGGCCAGCATCGGTTTTAGCAGGTTGCCCGCGTCCATGGCCCCCTGGGTAGCCCCAGCCCCCACCACGGTGTGGATTTCGTCGATGAACAGAATAATCTGCCCCTGGGAGTCGGTGACCTCCTTCAGCACCGCCTTCAGCCGTTCTTCGAATTCCCCCGGTACTTGGCTCCGGCGATCAGGGCCCCCATGTCCAGGGCAATTAGCTGGCGGTCCTTGAGGGATTGGGGCACATCCCCACTGACGATGCGCTGGGCCAGGCCTTCGGCGATGGCGGTTTTACCCACCCCCGGCTCCCCGATCAGCACGGGGTTATTCTTGGTGCGGCGGGACAGGATTTGGATAGTGCGGCGAATTTCCTCATCCCGGCCAATTACCGGGTCAAGTTTGCCCTGGCGAGCCGCCTCGGTGAGGTCGCGGCCGTACTTTTCTAAGGATTGATACTTGCCTTCCGGGTTTTGGTCCGTCACTTTTTGGGTGCCTCGAATCTCTTGAATGGCCTGTTTTAGCTTGGTCTCCGTCAGTCCGAGCTCCTGGTATAGGGCTTTGCCGAAGCGACTATCGCTAGCGTAGGCCAGCAGCAGGTGCTCAATGGAAATGTATTCGTCGCCGTATTCCTTGCGCCACCGATCGGCCCGGTCTAGCAAGGTGTCAAAGGACTTACCCAGGTAGACTGACCCGCCAGCGCCGGATACCTTCGGTTGACGGTTGATGAAGGCTTCGGTGCGATCGCGCAGTTGCCCCAGGTTGGTGCCCACCTTAGTAAAGATACTATTGGCCAGCCCCTCCTGTGCCAACAGGGCCAACAGCAGATGTTCACTTTCCAACTGTTGCTGCTGGGCCTGCTTAGCGCCGTCCTGGGACTGGACAATGGCTTCCCAGGCCTTTTCGGTAAATTGATTTTGGGTGGGTTGCATAGGCTTAACTCTCCCCTGGTTAGGCTAGATATTTCCGTATGCTTGCATTGTAAGAAGCCCGGTCGATCTATCAGGATCGGTGTTCACCATTATTCTCAGGCGGGTTGCCGTCAATCAGCAGAGCTATCTCCCACCAGGGCCAGGGCTGCTTCACCAAAAATAGCACTGGGGGAGCAATAGTACTTAAACTCCAGCAGGTTATAGAAGGGATCCTCTAGGAAGAAGGTGCGATGTTCCAGGGGAGTCTGGGGAAAACGCCGCTTTTCAGCCTGGTAGAACCTCAGGCGGCAATCCTGAGCGCGTTGGAGTAGGGCCTGCCAATCCTCTTCAGCCCTAAAGATTAAACCAAAATGACGGGGGTAAATGCCCCGCTGAGGGGTAATTTCGGTGCTGGTATGGGCCACCAGTTGGTGACCGTAAAGATTAAGAATCAGCGATGTAGCGGTCTCCCGACCCGGTTCACAGCCCAACCCGGTGACATAGAACTCACGGGCGGTAGGAATATCTCCAACCGGAAAAGCCAGATGAAAGATGACCGCGGTAGGTGCCATGGTAAGCAATTAGCAAGGAGGATGGAGAAACATTCTAGCCAGGAAAACCCCAGCGGTGGAGTGGCCAGAAACGGAAGCGGGCTAAACCAATCAGATTTTTCTGAGGCAGAGGTCCCCAAACATGGGAATCGTTACTGTTATTGCGGTTGTCTCCGAACACCAGCAGGGAATCGGGGGGCACCACCAGAGGGGAAGTCTGGTAACGGGGAGGTTCGAGAATATAGGGCTCGATCAGGGGCTGACCATTGAGAAACACCTGGCCCCGGATTACCTGGAGAGTATCTCCCGGCTCTCCAATCACCCGCTTGATAAAGGCTTGATGGCTATCGTAGCCCTCCTTCTGGAGGGACTGCGGCGGTCTGAAAACCACAATATCGCCGCGCCGGGGCGATCGCCAGTGGTAGCTGAGTTTGTCAACCACCAGGCGATCACCAATGTGCAGAGTGGGAGCCATGGAGGTAGAGGGAATAAACCGGGGTTCCGCCACCCAGGTGCGCAGCACCAGGGCCAGGACCAGGGCTATCAACAAAATACGAAGATTAGCGAAGATAGCAGCCAACCTCTGCCCGGTGGCTTGGTCAGAAGATGGTTGGGACTCCAGGGAGGGAGGGAAAGGGGATGACATGGGGCTAGGTTGAATTGCTCAAAGAATACCACAGGCCTTCTAAACACCGGAAGCGCAAGGAGAATGCCGCCGCCGCCATTAAATGTCTCCCTCGGCCCTGTTAGCCAAGCTCAGCTGATTAATTAACTCCTGATGTTGGGATACGGAAACCAGGCTATTGGCCGCTACCATGCCACTGACGGCCACCGCCGGCACCCCAATCCCTGGAAAAGTGGAATCGCCGCAGCACCACAACCCCGGCAGGGGGGTTTTAGAACCGGGAAACCGACCCTGTCCAGCGGCAATGGCGGGGCCGTAGCTGCCCTGATGCCGCCCTAGGAACCGTGCATGGGTGAGGGGGGTGCCCACCAGGGTGACCTCACAGCGATCGCGCAGGTCGGGAATAATTCGTTCTAACCCTTGCCAGAGTACCTGGGATCGTTCTGTCTTGAGCTGTTGATAGCGATCGCTACGGCGATCCAGGCCAGCCCAAAGGGCGTAGGGCTCCGTGGCCGGGGTATAGGCATGGATGCAGTGTTTACCCGGTGGGGCCAGACTGCTATCCAGCACCGACGGGATGGAAACGGCCACCACATTCTGCGGGGCATCCACCCCCGGCTCCCAGCTATTGACAATCAGGTAGTGGCATTCTAGATCTGGTGGTAAGTCACGGGCATCAATGCCCAGGTGCAGGTGCATGAAACTGGGGCAGGGGGGTGCCTGCTGGCGAGTCAGGACAGCAGTAGGTGCCGTCTGATCTGGCAACAGCTTTAGGGTATCCCAACCGGAGGCATTGGAGACAACGGCGTGGCGAGCCCGAATCTGTTCCCCAGTACTTAACTGCACCCCTACCGCCCGCTGGCCCTGCAGAATAATCTGCTGAACCGTGGTCCGAAGCCGCAGTTCGCCGCCGTGGCGGGTTAACCCCCGCACCAGGGCGTCAATTAAGGCCCCTCCACCTCCTTCAGGGTAGTCTAACCGCACCTCCGGACGGTACCAATCGGCAAACATGAAGGCCATTTCCGCCGCCAGGGTGCCCTGGGCTGGTAAGCCAGAGAGCATGAAGCAGAGTAAATCCAGCCAGTTACGTAGAAAGGGGTCTTGCACCACCCCCGCCAGTAGTTGGGAAAAGGGACCGGATAGCTGAATCAGGGAGCGGGTTTGTTTCAAGACATCGGTTAAAAAAGGATAAAGGGTCCTCAGTACCCCCCAGTCCGATCTCAGGGCGATCGGGGGAATGGCGGTAGATGCGGCCTTGAGGGGTTCCATCAGCCGCTGCAGCGCCTGCCACTCTGTCACCGCCTCCGACCCTCGCCATTGGGCCAGTAGCTCAGTGAAGGCTTCTGCTCCCACTGTCGCCCGAAAGTAGCCCTCCGGGACAAAACACCCCCAGGCATCGTAGGTTAGCCAGTGGCAGTCTTCCCCCAAGGCATCCAGCACCTGGCGTAGGGGATTGGCGGAAGGACTGTAGGAGAGCCCGGAGTAGAGAGAGGGCCCCGAATCAAAATGGAAACCCTGGCGCTCAAAGGCGTGGGCTGCCCCCCCAGCTATGGTGTGGCTTTCACAGACCACCACTTGTAATCCATAGCGGGCTAGCAAGCCAGCGCAACAAAGGCCGCCAATGCCACTGCCGATCACTACCACATCTACGGTTTCCATGGCTTTAGCTCCCATCGATTGCCTGGCGATTTTGCCTTAGATTATAGGGAACCGAGAGCCGCCTGCAACTCAATATCAACCTATCTACCCCTGCGGCGACGACAGCCCTGTCTGCACCAGTAAAATATTTATGGTTGGTCTCCCTCGGACCTGGTTAATTGGCTAAGACTAAATCTGAGCCGGGGGCCTGACTCGCTGACCCATTGTTCGGAACTGCGGTACCGGTACCAGCCCTATAGGGAATAATTGAATTGATAGGGCAACTTGAAAAGTCTACACACTACCTACTGCAAGTAGGAGATCGCCCATGGCTAAAGCCGATCAAATTTATGTTCTGCGGCCCCTTGCAGGTATTCACGGAGTTTACCAGCACCATGGCATTGACTGTGGCGATGGTACCATTATTCATTATCGTAAAAGCGGTGATGAGGCGATCATCGATCGCACCAGCTTCGAGACCTTCTCCTGGGGTAAACCGGTGGAGCCCGTACGTTACAGTCGGGCTGATTCAGCGGAGGTGGTCATGGCTCGGGCCGAAAGTCGTCTGGGAGAACAGCAGTATGACCTGTTCTTTAATAATTGCGAACACTTCGCCCACTGGTGTAAAACTGGTCGAGCCGAAAGCGCCCAACTCACCAACTTTGGTTTGCCTTTAGATCAATTGAACCGACCCGAGTTTCGTCGTTTAAGTGAAGCAAGCCGCCACACCCCATCCCCAGACCAGGCTTTAGGCACTTTTCACCAGGCTATGGCAGATATCGCTATCGCCTACCAGGCAGTTCTAACCGACCAGCAGGCCGCCCAGGCCGAAACAGCGGATTGGCAGCGAGTTGCTTACCTGGCTCTGCAACGGCACCGCGAGGACCTAGCTCGAGCGGCCCTACAGCGCAAATGGCAGGCAAATCAACGAGTTAACAATTTGACAGCTGAACTTGGGCAGTTGGTGGAACTGGAGCTTAATCTGCAACGTCAGCGCCATCGGGCCGGGCTGAAGGACTAGAAAAATAGGGGGGGTCGGTTCGGCTTTCAATACCTGGAAACCTTTCTATACTCTGTCAGAATGAAACGGTAGGTAGTTAGCTTGGCGTGCTGACTTTAATCACCAGGGAATCCAACGCAATGGATACCAGTAACCTCTTGCAACAATTGCTGATGATCGGTGTAGGTACCACAACTCTGGTTGCTGAACGACTTAAGCAGGTGACCGAAGAGTGGGTGCGGGAAGGTCGATTTAACCCAGATCAGGCCCGTCATTTTGTCGATGAGGTAATGGCCCAACTTAATATTAACAACACTAATCTGGAGGAGCAATTTAACCGCCTATTTCGTCATACTCTGCAAGAACTGGGTGTCCCTCGTCAGGCGGAAATGGACGAACTCAGAGGTCGCCTCGATCGCCTGGAACGCCAATTACGGGATTTAGAGAATCGGGCTTGGAAGTAGTTAGATGCGGCCAACCGCCACAAAGTTAGAGAGAGTGGAGAGCAGCTTCCTATGGGTGGGAACCTCAATACAGAGGCCTCCTAATTACTGACCCTTGATCACTGACCACTGAGTCCTAATAAAGTTCGCCTCTAGCTTTAGAAATTGTTTAAAAAGTCAAAGAGGGTCTCAAACTCTACCTATGGAGTCTGATAGTCTCCTCTAAGTTCTGTATTTTGGCGGCCCTTTAACGGGGAACTAAGCCTGAGCCCTTTTCAAACAACCTCTTAAGCAAATAATCTCAAAACCCTGCTCTTGGCCTAAGCTGGAGTGATGGGCAAATTTCCCTTACCCCAAGCCCCTTGCCCCTATCCATTTCTTGCTTGAAGACAATGCTCAATCCAAACCTGGACACCATTCAACTCACCAAGGAGGAGTACGAACGTTACTCCCGCCACATTATTCTGCCGGAGGTTGGCCTAGAGGGTCAGAAAAAACTCAAAGCCGCCAGCGTTCTTTGCGTCGGCACCGGGGGGTTGGGCTCGCCCCTGTTGCTCTATCTGGCAGCAGCAGGAATTGGCAACATTGGCATTGTCGACTTTGACGTGGTCGACCAATCCAACCTGCATCGTCAGATTATCCACAGTCAGTCCTGGGTGGGCAAACCCAAAATTGCTTCCGCTAAGCAACGAATTCTAGAGATTAATCCCCACTGCCAGGTAGACCTTTACGAAACCCGGCTGAGTGCTGAAAATGCCCTGGATATTTTCAAACCCTACGATGTGGTAGTAGACGGCACCGACAATTTTCCCACCCGTTATCTGGTAAACGATGCTTGCGTGCTCCTGGATAAGCCCAATATCTATGGTTCAATCTTTCGTTTTGAAGGGCAGACCACCGTATTTAACTACCAGGAGGGGCCTAACTATCGCGATTTGTATCCCGAACCACCACCGCCGGGCATGGTGCCTTCCTGTGCCGAGGGCGGAGTATTGGGAGTTTTACCAGGCATTATTGGCACTATTCAAGCCAACGAAACCATTAAGGTGATTCTGGGCACCGGTCGTACCCTCAGTGGTCGACTGTTGCTCTACAACGCTCTGGACATGACCTTTCGAGAGTTAAAGTTACGGCCTAACCCGGTGCGGCCAGTGATTGATCGGCTGATTGACTACGAAATCTTCTGTGGTATTCCCCAGGCCAGTCAGGAAGCGGAAGAGGAACGCCAAGCGATCGCTGAAATGACCGTAGTGGAACTGCACCAGATACTGACAGGGGGCCGTGAGGATATCCTCCTGGTGGACGTGCGTAATCCCAACGAATACGAAATTGCCCGGATTCCTGGATCAGTGTTAATCCCACTGCCGGATATTGAAAGTGGCCATGGAGTGGATAAGGTAAAACATCTGGTGAATGGTCAGCGTCTGATCGTGCACTGTAAAATGGGCGGGCGATCGGCTAAGGCGCTGGCGATTCTAAAGCAGCACGGTATTGTGGGGACCAATGTGAAGGGCGGTATTCTGGCCTGGAGCCAGGAGGTTGACCCCTCTATTCCCCAGTACTAGGGTCGTTGGTCGCAACTCTGAGAACGGCATCAGACCCATCTCCTTAAAGATAGCTATAACCATACTCGGGGGTTAGTTAAGCAATTGACTGCCCCCTTCTATTTGTCCAGCTTGGACCGTCAAAATTTGAGATCTCGCCATCCACTGACTCGCAAAGGAGCCCAGGTGGGTGGTGGTAATCAGGGTTTGAAAGCGGTCCTGAATCGCCTCTAGGAGCTGGTTCTGTCGATACAGGTCGAGCTCAGCCAGGACATCATCCAGGAGTAATAGGGGCGGATCACCAATCACCTCCTCAATCAGGTAGAGTTCTGCCAGCTTTAGGGCCAGCACCAAGGTCCGCTGTTGGCCCTGGGAGCCGTAGTGACGGCTAGAAACAGCGTTGATATCAAAGTTAATATCATCCCGATGGGGACCTACCAGGGTGGTGCGTTGTTGCTGTTCGGCGATCGCCCGTTGCTGAATCTTCTCTAAAAAGCTGGCCTGAATGCTGGCGGGGTCATCCCTCTCCATGGGCACATTGGGCTGGTAGGTGAGGGTAAGGACCTCTTGTCCACCACTAATCGCCTGGTGCCACTGGTGAGCTAGGGGAGCCAGACGGTCCAGGGCCCGCCGCCGCCGCCGCATCACCTGGGTGCCCAGGCTGGCCAGTTGGGCATCCCATAGGGCCAGTTGAGCTGGGGCGGGTAAGCTTTGCCCCTGGACTCCAGGAGGCTGTTTAATCAGAGCATTGCGCTGTTTCAACACTTGGTGGTACTGACTGAGCAGGTAGGCATAGACCGGCTCCAGTTGCAGCAACAGAGTATCTAGCCAGGTACGGCGTTCGGCGGGGCCACCCCGGACTAAATCCAGATCTAAGCTGGAGAACTGCACCGCATTCAGGGCCCCCAGAAAGTCAAGCTGGCGGCGCAGGGTTTCGCCGTTAAGGCGGAGGGTGCGACCACCGCTCTGACGCAGCACCATGGCCAGGGATTGGGGACTGGTCTGACGCTCTACACTGGCGGTGATTACAGCCTGGGACTGGCCCTGCTGCACCAGGTCGCGATCGCGGCTGGCCCGGTGAGACCGCAGGGTCGCCAGTAACTCCACCGCCTCTAGCAGGTTAGACTTGCCCTGGGCATTTTCCCCCACCAGAATAGTCTTAGTCGCCCCCAACTCAAGGGTTTGGTGGTCGTAGTTACGAAAATTCTGGAGGCAAAGACGGGTCAGGTACACTGAAGGGTAAAGAACAGGGCTCTAGGATTTTTGCTTTCAGGATAACCCACCCTCACACCACCCTCTGCCGGAAAAAACTATCCAGGGCAGTCGCCACCTTTTCTGCCCAATCCTCCTGGGCGTAGTGACCCACTTCCTCCAGACCCACCAGTTGCCCCTGGGCCAGAGTACTCAGGCAGGTCTCCGCCAGGCTCACGGGTAACCAGGGGTCCTTTAAACCCCACAGAAGTAAGGTTGGATGGTCCCAATTTTGTAGACCAGCGGCGATCGCCTGGCTCACCGTTGCCAGGTCCAGTCGCTGCACCGTCGCCAGCAGCGCCCGCCCCACCTCTGAACTTTTCAGAAAGGGACGGCGGTAAACATCTAAATCGTCATCATCAATTTGGTAGGGACCGCCCCCCTCCAGGGTCCGATCCACCAACAGCGGATCCTGGGTAATCATATCTCCGGCCAGGGGAATGCCCATTTGCCGAATTTTCCAGGGTAGTCTGGCGGCAGGGCTAAGGGGAGCATTGATAATCGCCAACCGATCCACCCGGTCGGGATGGGCCAGGGCATACTGAATTCCTACGCTTCCCAGAAAACCCTGGGCGACTAGATGGCAGGGCGGAAGGTCGAGGGCCGCCACCAGATCGGCCAGGGCCGCCACCAGGGCAGCTGGCGTGTAGGGGAAGTCACGGCGATCGGGCTTGGCAGAAAATCCGTGACCAATCCAATCCGGGGCGATTACAGGAAAACCCTGCTCAGCCAGGCTAGGCATCACCCTCCGCCAGCTATAGCTTTGGGACACCAGGCCATGGAGCAAAAGCACTGGAGGCCTTTGATTGGTGCCCACTGGGTCAGCCTGACGATAAAACCAGGTCAGCCCCCCGGCGTTGATGGTCTTTTCTGCGATCGCTCCAGCCATAGTCTCTACTTCTAGCCCGTCTTAGTGGCTTGAGCTTACCGCCTCGGGGTCCTCCCAGGCAAGTCCTACGCCATCCAGGCAGCAATTCTCATTTTGGCAAAAAACTATCCAACGGCCAGGAATAGGGGTATGGTAATGCCATCTGAGAGAGCTAAGAGAGCCAGAGCTGTTGAAAAAGGCAGGTTTGTTTAACAGGCTAGTGGACTCGTTTCGCCAGCGTTTGTCGTCGCTACCGGACAAACGCAAGGGCAAGAATAGCCGCTACGGGATGGAAGATGCGGCGTTGAGCGCCTTTGGTGTGTTTTTCACCCAAACGCCGTCTTTTCTGGCCTATCAGCGGAAGATGGCGGACAGTAAGGGGAAAAGCAATGCCCAAAGCCTGTTTGGGGTTCATCAGATACCCAGTGACAACCACATCCGAGATTTATTGGATGGGGTTTCCCCTGAGCAGGTGTTTCCCATGTTCGAGGAAATCTTGCAGGGGTTAGAGGAGCAGGGACAGTTGAACAGCTTTCGGTGCTTAGGAGACCGGCTGTTGGTGGCCTTAGATGGAACCGAATACTTTAGTTCGACCCAAATTCACTGTTGCCAGTGCTCAACGCGCACCCTGAAGTCAGGGAAGATTCATTACTTCCATAGCGTCGTGACGCCGGTGATCGTTTGTCCGGGCAAGAGTCAGGTGATTCCGTTAGTGCCTGAATTTATTCGACCGCAAGATGGTCATGAAAAACAAGACTGCGAGAATGCCGCCGCCAAGCGGTGGTTGAGCCAGCATGGAGAGCGACTTAGGGGGCTGCGAGTGACGGTCCTAGGCGATGATCTCTATTGCCACCAACCCTTGTGTCAGCAGCTGTTAGACCAAGAGGTGGACTTCATCCTGGTCTGTCGAGAGGACTCCCACACCACCCTCTATGACCATCTGCAGGGGATGGCTTTACCCACGGTCACGACCCAACGCTGGACCGGCAAAGTAAACGAAACCTGGACCTATCGCTATCTCAATGGGGTGCCCTTACGGGATGGAGCCGATGCTTTGTTGGTCAATTGGTGCGAATTAACGGTCAGCCGCCCCAATGGTCAGGTGACCTACCACAATGCTTTTGCCACCAGTCATCGCATCAGCGATGACACCGTCGCTGAGATTGTTCGAGCCGGACGGGCCCGATGGAAGGTTGAGAATGAAAACAACAACACCCTCAAGACCAAGGGCTACAATCTGGAGCACAATTTCGGCCATGGCCAGCAGCATTTGGCCTCCTTCCTGGCCACCCTTAACATCCTGTCCTTGTTGTTCCACACCGCCCTGGAGCGGCTTGACCAGAAGTATGCTGTGCTGAGGGCCCACCTCCCCACTCGAAAAACCTTCTTTGATGATCTGCGGGCCTTAACTCGGTACCTGTATTTCGACAGTTGGGATCATCTGCTTACCTTCATGCTCGAGGGGCTAGAGCTAGAAATCCCTCCCAATAGCAGCTGATTCTTTAAAATGAGAATTGCTGCCATCCAGGTCTGTCTGCCTAAGAACGCCGGGCAATTTGAATATAGGACAGCACCGTACCCTGGTAATAGTGGGCCAAAATCTGAAAGTAACGGTAGCCCCCCAGCGCTAAATTGCGGGCTCCCCATTGGCTCAGTCCCAGGCCATGGCCATAGCCCCGACCTTCCACCTGCACTGTATCGCCAACGGTAGTAATGGTAAATAAATTACTTTTCAGACCCAGAGCCTGGCGTAGCTCTGTGCCACTAAAACGACGCTGCCCCTCGGCCCCCTGCAACTCCACCGACAACACCCGACCCTGGGGGGTTGTGCGAGGGTTCAGTACGCCGACCAAACGGCCCAGCCCCGGAACTCGCTGCTGAAACTCACCCATGGAGAAGGTTTGACTCCAGCGAAACACCGGGGAGTTCTGATCAAAGTCAGGAACACTACGTAGGTAGGGTAGGGCCTGGGGCCAGATATCCTCCACATTCTCGGTCATACCTCCCGAAGAGGCATGAAATACCGCCTCAATCACCTGGCCCCGGTAGGTGAGCACCTGGCCCCGGGTGGCGTCAACAGCGGCAATGGTAGAGGTCGCTTCAGTCGCCAGTCCCCTATAGACCTGGGAGTCGGTATTGCTATCCACATCGTAAAGGTTAGTCCGGTTCCGTTCCCGCTGATAAAGAGCATAGGACCGGGCCGCTACCGCCTGAGCCTTAAGGGCCTCCTGGGGCCAACTGGTGGGCATTTCTCCCCCTAAAACGCTGTAGAGGTAGGCTTCCAGGTCTACCCAATTGACCGCGGTTACCCGATTTTCCTGCGGTACTACCAGAACCCGACCCCGGTATCCCCGATTGTTAATCAGGATTTGACCATTATTACTGGGCTCTACCCAAAGAGCCTGCCCCTGGAACGCCCCCAGGTGCAACTGGTCGTGATCACTGGTAACCGTGAGGGATTGGCCCTGGGGAATTTGGCCCAGGCTCTGTCCCTGGGAGTTTTTCACCACCGCTGCGGTAGAACTACCCAGGGAGACTTGGGCCTGGGCTGCCGCGATGGCCACCCGCATTTGCACAGCAGCCTGCACCGACCCACCCCAAACCACACAAAAACCCAGGGTGCACCTAAGTAACAGCAGAGAAGAGGCTTTTACCGGTGCTGGCAGGGAAGACCACAAAGATAAAGTCATAACTTCACAGCAGGAATACCGTCAATCATCAAACCAGGTTGAAAGACATTGCCGGGGTACACAACGGTTTAATTATTTTTTATTAATTAATCCTAGGGTACCATCGGGCCGCTATTCAGGCTCGCAACTGCAACAGATTAACTACCAAGCGGGGAAGGTAGCGATCGCACTAAAATTTGAGTGATTGCCCTGGGCAATGGCCCTATCAGAGATGCTAATGGAATACCAGTCACCTGAGTTTAAATTTGACTCAATTGAATCAGCCCTTGCCGATCTGGCCGCTGGGCGGGCCATTGTTGTGGTTGACGACGAAAGCCGGGAAAACGAGGGAGATGTGATCTGTGCTGCCCAATTTGCCACTCCCGACATTATCAACTTTATGGCGGTTGAGGCGCGAGGGTTGATTTGTCTAGCCATGACTGGGGAACGTCTAGACCAACTGGATCTACCTCTAATGGTTAGTCCCACTACCTTTGAGGATGAAAATGAGCAAACGGCCTTTACCGTCAGTATTGATGCGGCCTTAAGGTGGGGAGTCACCACAGGAATTTCCGCCGAAGACCGGGCTCGCACCATTCAGGTGGCCCTTAATCCCCAGACTCGCCCCAGTGATCTACGGCGTCCTGGCCATATCTTTCCCCTGCGGGCCAAGCAGGGAGGGGTTTAAAGCGGGCTGGCCATACCGAAGCTGGGGTAGACCTGGCCCGACTGGCAGGTCTGTACCCGGCTGGCGTGATCTGCGAAATTCAAAATCCTGATGGTTCTATGGCTCGCCTACCAGAGTTAATTAACTATGCCCAAACCTTTGGGCTGAAGTTAGTTAGTATTGCCGATCTGATTAGTTACCGACTACAACACGAACGCTTTGTGCAGCGGGAGGCGATCGCCGATCTACCCACCCAATTTGGTCAATTTAAGATCTACGCCTACCGTAACCAGCTCGATTACTCCGAACACGTTGCCCTGGTCAAGGGGGATCCTGCCAGCTTTGACCAGGAACCAGTGATGGTGCGGGTCCATTCGGAATGTTTGACCGGCGATGCCTTTGGATCCCTACGCTGCGATTGCCGTATGCAGTTGCAGGCCGCTTTGAAAATGATTGAATCTGCCGGTCGAGGGGTGGTCGTTTATCTGCGCCAGGAAGGTCGGGGTATCGGCCTGGTCAATAAGCTTAAGGCCTACTCTTTACAAGACCTGGGTCTGGATACGGTGGAAGCTAACGAAAAATTGGGCCTACCCGTAGACCAGCGCAACTACGGTATCGGGGCCCAAATTCTCAACGATATTGGGGTTCAACAGTTTTGTTTAATTACCAATAATCCTCGCAAAATTGCCGGACTCAAGGGCTACGGCCTGGAGATGGTCAGCCGCGTCCCCTTAATTATTGAAGCCACCCCCTATAACTCCGGCTACCTGGCCACCAAGGCCCAAAAGTTAGGTCACCTGATGATTCAAACCTACCTGGCCACCGTGGCGATTCACTGGCAAGGTGGCCCCTATCCCTACCTGATCGCTACCACAAGCTGGAGATCCTGCGCCAGCTAGCTACTGACCAGGGACTGGTGCTACAGGAAGAAGCTCGACCGGTGGCGGCCGCCCTATTTAGTCAGCCCCATTTAATGTTCAACCTGGGCCTGGATAGAGCCGTCGCAATCGCGGCCGAATCTTGCCACCAGGAACTCCTACTCTCGCTGCTGGATCGCCTCAACCAACTGCCTGACCTTGACCAGCTAGCCTTTTTATTGGCAACCGGGGAAGATCCCTTTAATAGCTTACAGGTGAGCCTGGACCGGCAGGTCTTCC
Organism: Nodosilinea sp. LVE1205-7; assembly: GCA_041879365.1. Taxonomy (GTDB): domain Bacteria; phylum Cyanobacteriota; class Cyanobacteriia; order Phormidesmidales; family Phormidesmidaceae; genus Nodosilinea. Next base: position 2,765,893 of record CP089923.1, read on the forward strand.
AACGCTCCAGCGCCCCAGGGGCAGAGACCAAACTACCCTCCAGTTTGGCTAACCAGTTGACCACCCAGAGAATTTACCTATTTGCCAGCCCACCTGGCAACGCGGGGAACAATGTAGGGGTAAATCTGGAAGACTTCAGCTAAAGGGTGGAAGTCAGGACTGGTTAGGCCTTAGAACCCCTACTAGGGGGTAAGAAAACCTTTATGCAATAGCCTTCTCACCCCTCTTTGCTGCTCTGTTACCCATGGCTACCGCTATAGTCTTAGCAGGGAGTAATCGCAGCAACCTCTTCCAGAGGTTTCAAACAACCCCTAATATAGATGCAGGAAGTGAGTCAAGGGCCTATGAAGTTTAGCTTAGCGCTGTTTGCTGGGCCTGTTCTGGTTAAAGCCAGACGGTTGCTTTTGTTAAGTCTTTGGTTGCTATGTATCCCTACGGCTCTCTACCTAGCCTGGCTGAGACAGGGGTATACCCTGACTCTGCTACAGGTGGCTCTGCTGGCAGTGGCCTGTATTGGCCTGGCCATCATCAACGCCGAAACCCTGGTGGTCTGGTATCACCATCGCGAATCAGGGCGACAATCACCTTCGAGGCTTGATCCAACGCTGGGTAAAGGGCAAAAAAGTATCCAGGGTCCACTCCCTGGGCTCTTCCCTACCCTTTGTGTCGGTGGTAGTTGTAGCCTACCTACCCAATGAGCAGGACATTATCGAAGAAACCCTGCGCCATTGGCTGACCCAGGTCAACCAACCGGCCGCAGGCTGGGAATTAATTCTGGCCTATAACACCCCCACCTATCTACCGGTGGAGGACCGGCTCCAACAACTAGCCCATCAGCACCCCGCCCTGGTGCTTTTACCTGTTTCTCGTAGTCGCTCTAAGGCCGAAAACCTGAATGCAGCCCTGAAACAGGTACGGGGGAAATGACCTGTATTTTTGACGCCGACCACCACCCTGCACCCAACTGCTTGAATCTAGCCTGGGCCTGGTTAGGCAACGGAGACTACGATGGGGTCCAAGGCCGCAATATTATTCGTAATGCCGGTGATAACTGGCTGACCCATTTAATTGCCATAGAGTTTGAGTGCATTTACGGCGTCAGCCATTACGGCCGATCGCTGCTGGCCGATACAGCTCTCTTTGGAGGGTCTAATGGGTACTGGCGGACGGCGGCAATTCGCAGCCTGGGCTTTTTTCCGATGCGTTTGACGGAAGATATCGACGCCACGGTCCGGGGATTGCTGAAAGGCTATCGCCTGGTGCACGATCCAGCCATTCTGACCACCGAGCTGGCCCCCAATAGTTTGCGGGGGCTATGGTTGCAACGGCAACGGTGGAGCCAGGGTTGGCTAGAGGTAGCCTGGGCCTATATGGATCGAATTGGGAGATCGCCCTACCTTGACTCGCCTCAAAAAACCTACTGGGTCTTAATGCTGTTGTTCAGCCAGTGTTTCTATCCCCTGGTGTGGCAGGTGGTGCCGATGATGCTGAGCATTAACTTCAGTCATGTTAACCGCGATCTCACCTTTGAGCATTTGAATTTAGCCATGATGGGCCTATTAACCATCAGCACCATGTTTCAGGTAGCCCTGGCGGTAAAGCTTCGCCCCGATGATTGCAACTACTCCCGTCGCCATGGCGTTCTCTACTGCATTCTGTCCCCTGTTTATTTCTGGCTCAAGGTACTGATCGGAATTGTGGCCTTCTATAACCACCTTTGCGGCAGTCGGGTCTGGCATGTCACGGCTCGCACCCAAATGTCTCCCCAGCAGCTTAACCTGGCCCTCAAACCGCGAGAAAAACGATACCCGGTGAAAAGTCGGTAGACAGCTGGTTTATAGGAGCCTCGAGACTCATAGCACTAGGGTTTGCCTGAGCAGATGGCCATGGCTGGCCACTGATCGCATCAGTCCCCAGCGCACATCATTAGAGGCCTGGCCAAACAGCCCCACCATTGCCTTGACCAGCTCTGGTAGAGTTAGGGAGTCAGATAGAAAGCCAGACCAGGCTTGGGTTTCCAGCTGAAAGAAGGCTTCAAAAAAGTGATTCAACTGGGGAGCACTAAAGGCCATCAAATTTTCTAAGCCAAAACGATAGAGGTAATATTTACGACGTCTTGTCTCAGGCCATAGGGCTTGCCAGGCGGCGGCAGCAGCCTGGGTTGGGGTGATATTAGTCTGGCCTAAGCTAGCCGCGATCGCCGTGGCCAGAACGGGCCCCCGGCGTAATACCGAACCGACCATATACCCGGAAGCGGGATGGACCATACTGGCGGCACCACCAAACCCTACCACCGACTGAGGCAAATCGGGCAGGGGTAGGTTCATAGGAAATAAACACCGTTCAACATGGTGAATCTCCTTCACCTCTACTCCCCGCTGCTGCAGCCGTTGATAGAGCCGTCGCTCTAGAGTGGGCAGTGACACCGCCGGGCTATGGGCCAGGGAGGTTTCTTCCACAAAGTAAACCCCGTCTCCCAGATCCATGGCGTATAAGAAAGTCGGGGGCTGCTGCCGTTCCTGGGGCGATAGATGATCCTCTCCGTAATCCATTAACACCATTTGTTGAGGGGCAATGGGAGGCCTGGAAAAGCGCCCAGTAATTCCATAGGCGGCCTGAAAAGCCAGGGCAGTGTGGGGCGATCGCTGTACCATCGTCGACTGATAACCACTGGCGTCAATCACCAACCGGGCCAGTATCACCTCACTATCTGTGGTGATCACTTCGGTATAATCGGGCTGAAAGTTCACCCGGCTAACCTGGCCCTGTCGCCACTTCACCCCCCGGCCCCGATCCAACCAGTGGGTCTGCATGCGGTGTCTATCGATACGACCGTAGTGCCGCTGCAAAGGCAGAGTTCTACCGGATACCTGCACCACACAATCCTGCCAACTGTGGGAGAGCAATTCAGTCAGACCCAGATCAGCTAACTCGTCCACCCAGATGCCGTAGGTGTTAGGCCAGGGAGTAGTAGGATGCTGTAAAGACACCCCCGCCACCGTTAGTCCCCGTTGTTCCAGCTCTGCCGCCAGAGAAATCCCGGCTGGCCCAGCTCCAATTACCACGACATCAACCATCAACCCTAGCCCTTTCTCCCCTGCAATCCTATTTTAGAGGATCGGGGCAAGGGGGATGGGTGGATGGAGCGGGGAAAACCACCCCAACTCCCTCCACCGATTCGTCTCGACCTCAAACTCCTTAAACTAGGTCAACTGACAGGTAAGTTCATTGCCGTAGCCCCCAGTAGAGGGACTATAACCCGTTAGGGATACACTCAGGGAAGAAACCTTCCAGATTTCCTCGCAGTACTCACGAATAGAGCGATCGGAGGAAAATTGTCCCATTCTAATAGAGTTCAGGATCGACATACGAGTCCAGTGATCGGTATTACTATAGGCCTCACCAACAGCCTGCTGGCAGTCAATATAAGCTTGATAGTCGGCCAGCAGCATAAAAGGATCGTGGTACAGTAACTTATCAATTAAGGGCTTAAACAAAGAGCTGTCGCCTTTAGAAAAATGTCCCGAGGCGATCAGATCGATGGTGTCCTTCAGCAAGGGATTACTCTGGTAATAGGTGTAGGGACGATAACCCTCGGCTTTAAGAGCTACCACCTGCTCAGCCGTCAAACCAAATAGAAAGAAGTTATCAGCTCCGACCGCCTCGCGAATTTCGATATTGGCACCATCCAGGGTGCCAATGGTGAGAGCCCCATTCATAGCGAATTTCATGTTGCCGGTGCCAGAAGCTTCGTAGCCTGCCGTGGAAATTTGCTCAGAGAGGTCAGAAGCAGGATAAATCCGCTGACTATTGGTGACGTTGTAGTTAGGCAGAAAAATTACCTTGATCTGGTTACGCAGGGCAGGATCCTTATTAACCATATCGCCAACTGCTGTAATCAGCTTGATCATCAGCTTGGCCATATGATAACCAGGAGCCGCCTTGCCACCAAAGATAAAGGTGCGAGGAGTAATTTCTAGATTTGGATTCTGTTTTAGCTGATTGTACAGAGTGACGATGTGAAGGGCATTAAGGTGCTGCCGTTTATACTCGTGAATGCGTTTTACCTGCACATCAAAGAGGGAAACCGGGTCTACCAAAATATCGAACTGAGCGTGTATTCGACTGGCTAAGTCCTGCTTGATAGCCTGCTTAATACTATGCCAATCCTCCCGAAAACCACTGTCTTCTACCAGGGGTTCGAGTTGTTGCAGATTCTCCAGGTTCTTAATCCAGCTATCTCCAATGCGACTACTTACCATGGTAGTCAGGCGGGGATTACTCAAGGCCATCCAGCGGCGCGGAGTAACCCCATTGGTCTTGTTGCAGAACTTTTCAGGGAAGAGTTCATAGAAGTCCCGTAGAACGGTTTCCTTGAGTAATTCAGTATGGAGGGCAGCCACGCCGTTAATGGTATGGCTGCTGACGCAGGCCAGGTTAGCCATGCGCACATAGCGTTCTCCCGATTCATCGATCAAAGACATGCGAGCCAAACGTTCTCCATCCTTAGGGAACCGCATTCGTACCAGATCGAGAAAGCGGCTGTTGATTTCATAGATAATCTCCATGTGGCGGGGCAGCAGTTGAGAGAACAAGCTGATTGGCCATTTTTCTAAGGCTTCGGGCAGCAGAGTATGGTTAGTGTAGGCAAAGGTTTTCTGGGTAATTTCCCAGGCCAGGGGCCAACCAAGACCATACTCATCCATCAGCAACCGCATCAGTTCGGCGGTAGCAATGGCGGGATGGGTATCGTTAAGCTGAATAGCGAACTTTTCGTGGAATTTCTCCACCGGCATATTCTGCCCCTCAAGAATCCGAAACATATCCTGCAAAGAACAGGAAACAAAGAAAAATTGCTGCTCTAGCCGTAGTTGCTTGCCCGCCAGTTTCTCGTCATTGGGGTACAGCACCTTACTGAGATTTTCTGAGGACACCTTGTCTTCTACAGCACCGTAGTAGTTACCCTGGTTGAAGGTGGCAAAGTCAAAAGATTCGATCGCCTCCGACTTCCATAAACGCAAGGTGTTGGCCGTATTCACCTGATAGCCCAAAATAGGCGTATCGTAGGGCACCCCCAGCACCTTGCGATCAGGAATCCAGTGCATACGATAACGGCGACGTTCATCAACGTAGGTTTCGGTATAACCGCCAAACTTCACCTCTACTGCCCATTCCGGGCGCACTACCTCCCAGGGGTTACCGTAGCGTAACCACTTATCAGTGCGCTCCACCTGCCAGCCATCCTTAATATCCTGCTGAAAAATCCCAAATTCGTAGCGAATACCATAACCCAGGGAAGGAATTTCCAAAGAGGCCAGGGAATCGAGATAACAGGCCGCCAACCTTCCCAGCCCACCATTTCCTAGCCCTGGCTCTACCTCCTGGGCCAGGAGATCATCAAAATCCAGGCCCAGTTCTTCCATGGCCTGCTTGACCTGCTCATAGATGCCCATATTCACCAGGTTGTTGCCTAGGTGAGGCCCCATTAGAAATTCCGCCGAAAGATAGCAAACTGTGCGGGATTGGTGTTGGGTGTAACTTTCGGCAGTGGCATTCCAGCGTTCTAACATGCGATCGCGCACCAGGTGAGCCAGGGCCATGTAGTAATCGTAATGTGTAGCCAGGGACACCGGCTTACCCTGCACAAAGAACAAATTGTTCAAAAAAGCCTGCTTGATACTTTCCACACTGGTGTCAGTACGTTCACTGGCGAGGGCAATGGCCACGGCAGCGGCGGCGGTAGCAGAAGTCTTCATGGGTATTTGAGCCTTACTTCAGCGTATAAAGGTGTAGCCAACATACCCTATAAGATTAAATTCCTGGCTGTCGTGTTGTGGCCTAAGACACTATTTAATTTAAGTTTAAGAGAGGGAGGGGAGTAGATTCCCTATTACTCTGGATCCTTAAAGCCATTAAGCGACCACACCTGATCTGCGCTATTCTGTGGGCAACTGCCTTGCGGCAACCGATACTGGCAATTCATTTATGATCAAACGGCATAGTCTTCTTTATTCCCTAATTGCAGTAGCTGTGGCAATAGTCCTAATCACTCTGCCCGGTTATCCCACCCTGGCCCAAAGCCCTACTCCCCCTCTCCTCCCTTGGGCAATCTGTTACAGGAATACTCACCAGTGGTGATGCCCGAGGCAACGGCCTATTCCCTATTTACCACCAATCCACGTCGACCTCACCAGGTATGGTACCGGGTTGTGGGAGGTAACGCCCTGTTTCAGCAACGGCTACGGGTCTACCAGGAAAACGCTGGCCCCCGGCCCTCAAACCAGGTCCCCCCAGAGGTTAACCTGCGCCAGGAATTAACTCCCAATACTCCGAGTGGTTGGCTGGTTTTACCCCCCGCTACCGGTATCGTTACCTATTATTTTGATGGAGATCATCGATCCAGCTCCACCGGTACCTGGGAAAGTGGGCGTGGCATCAAGGTGAAGCAGGCTAACTTTGAGTACGGCAGCTTGTACGAACTGGGCTTTGAGGATCAGATCAGCCTGGATGATTACAATGATTTGGTAGTCCAGGTAGCGGTTATCTTGCAGTAGTTGACCAGGGCCACCGATGGGCAAGCAACTAATTTTCTTTCGCCACGGTAAGTCTGACTGGCAGACTAGCAGTGGCCCGGACCAGGACCGTCCTCTGGCGGCCCGGGGTATAAAGGCGGCCCAAGCCATGGGTAAACTACTGGCCACTCTGGACTTTCTTCCAGACCTGGCCCTGACTTCACCGGCGGTGCGAGCCCATACTACCCTGGAGCTGGCCAGGGCGGCGGGGGACTGGCCCTGTCCCGTCAAGGAGGTAACAGCCCTCTACGAGGCAACTCCCCAGCAGGTATTGGCAGTGATTCAAGGACAAAGCGATCGCCACCAGCGCCTCCTGCTGACGGGGCACCAACCCACCTGGTCCCAAACCACCAGTCTGTTAATCGGCGGCGGACAGCTACAAATACCCACGGCCGCCATGATCTGCCTGGACCTGCCAGTCAGTTACTGGAGCCAGGTGCAGCCAGGCCAGGCTAGCCTACTCTGGCTGTTGCCGCCAAAGCTGTTAAGTCCCCTTTTCAAGACATGAGCCTATTTGTCTTTCCCAAACGGTAGGATAGGCACAGGTCATTCCTGCCCCTGGCCCCTACTTGTGCGATTACTCCCTGTGATGTAGAAGACACCATGACGGCTATCCCTAAGGCTGAGGTTTATCGCTGGCGCGGCTATCGTTGCCATTATGAGGTTTACCCGGGTTCCCCAGACTTACCGCCCCTACTACTGATCCATCCTCTGGGGGTAGGCCTAGCGGGATGGTTTTGGCATCGGTTCTGTCGGCAGTGGCAGCAGCAGGGGTCGCTGCACTGCATTTACAATCCTGACCTATTGGGGTGCGGTCACAGCGATCAACCTGCGGTAGCCTACACTCCCCAGGACTGGGCCAATCAGTTAGCCGATTTTACTCACCAGGTCATTCAACAACCGGTGGTGCTGGTGGCCCAAGGGGCTACCCTACCGATCGCCCTTAAATTGCTTCACCATCCCCAAATGCAAGGAATGGTGAAGAGCCTGGTGCTGAGTGGACCACCGGGTTGGAAACTGATCACCACCCCTAGCCCAACCTGGCGCCAACGCCTGCTATGGAACCTGCTATTTAGCGGACCAGTAGGCTGGGGACTGTTTCGCTACGTGCGACGCCAGCAGTTTCTGCGGTCCTTCTCCCGTCGCCAACTGTTTGGGCGAGAAGCCGATATTGACCAGGAATGGCTAACCCACCTGGCCCAGGATGCCCGGCAAGGGACGGGGCGCTATGCAGTGTACTCCTTTCTGGCGGGGTTCTGGCGAGAAGATTACACCGAGGCGATCTCTAGTGTACAGGTCCCTACCCTGGTACTGTTTGGCGATGCTGCCTCTGGTATTAATCCTTTAAGCCAGAGAGAAGCCGCAGCCCAACGTCTCCAAGCCTACCTCGATCACCTCCCCCAAGCCAGGGGTAAAATTATCACCGGGCGCAATGTATTACCCTACGAGTCAACCCTTACGTTTGTTGACCGTGTGGCTGAATGGCTGACCAGTTAAGAGGTCGCTTAAAAAGGGTCATCCCAGGTGCAGTTCACCGCCAAGATTTTGAGTCTCCCTTTAGCTTTTCCAACAACCACTAAGACCAGTCATTCAGCTTCTACTCCAGATAGAATCAATCCTGGAGCAGAGCTTAACAATCAAAGCTATAGCTACCATCTAGGCCAGATCCAGAACCATTGACAGGTTAAAGATACTGACGATAGTCCTGACTCAGGTAAAGAGCTCGTTCCGCCTTACGACGGCGCTGAAGACCGGGCATAATTTTTCCCCCAGCGTATACCCAGCGTAAAAATTCATCCGCAGCCCCGGCGAAGTCTCCAGCATTGTGTTTTTTAAGCAAGCTAGAGTCCCTCAGGCTGGTTGCCCCCGCATTAAAAGCAAAGGAAACCATGGCAGAGAACTGATCGGGAGTAGGAGGGGAGGTAACCAACTGGCCAACGGAACGCTCAAACTTTTCCAGGTCCCGCTTCAGGATATTCTCAGCCTCAGCTACGGTAATGGTTAGCCCGGCATACACAGGTGGTGGGCCAGCCGCAGAGGTGTGGCCATAACCGATGGTCCAGGGCTCTCCCCCAGTGCCGGGGTCAGGATAAGCCTTAGTTCTTAAGCCCTCAAAGGTTTTAATAATGGCCAGGCCAGCTTCGTTGATTTTACCCTTGAGGGGCTGGGGCGGAGTTGGAATGGGAGGGGGCACAGGGGGTTGAGGAGGCTTGGGTTTTGCTGCCGAGATGGGCTCGGGTTCAGGAGCACCGGTGCCGATGGCAACCGTCATGGCCGTAGGGTAGTCAGGCCGGGTAAACCAGTCTTTAATACTGCTAATATTCACCACCTGCTCCTTGGGATTAGCGGAGGAAGGATATTTGGTGATGCGAGAAATCCAGTATCCACCCTGCATGAGATAGATAGCAGCATCAGTTTCTTTAATCCAAGTTCCCATGGATTTTTCCCCAGGACAGTCCACATACCCGAAATTTACACCACTTTTAGGAGAATGAACCATGTTCGATGCAATTATTTTCAGGTTAACCTTTAGGGCAGGCTAGCAACTTCAGCCTGCGGTCAAGCGACAGAGTCGTTACTATAGTCAAAGTAGTTAAAGCACGTGACCTTTAAAACTCCTATGCCCTTACTTTCAGCCCCTGCTGCGTCACTGATTTTTCCAAAGGTTTGTCAATTCCCCAATGGTTTGACGGTGATCGCTGAGCAAATGCCCCTGGAAGTGGTCAACCTCAGTCTATGGCTGCGGGTAGGGTCAGCGGTAGAAAGTGACGCCATTAATGGTATGGCTCACTTTTTAGAACATATGACTTTTAAAGGTACCAAGGAGCTGGGTTGCGGTGAGTTCGAACGCCGGGTGGAAGAACGGGGGGCGCTCACCAACGCTGCCACTAGCCAGGACTACACTAAGTACTACATCACTACGGCTCCCCAGGACTTTGCGGCCCTGGCTCCCTTACAAATTCAATTAGCCCTTAATCCCCGCCTCAGTGATGAGGACTTTGAACGAGAACGACCGGTCATCCTGGAGGAAATTCGCCGGGCAGAAGATAATCCCCAGCGGCGTACCCATGCCCGGTCTATGGAGTTGGGCTTTGAACGGCTACCCTACCGACGTCCGGTATTGGGACCAGCGACGGTGATTGAGCATCTAACCCCCGAGCAAATGCGAGATTTTCATCAAACCTGGTACCAACCTCAACACATGACCGCTGTTGCCGTAGGTAACCTGCCGGTGGATCAACTAATAGAAATTGTGGCCCAGGGGTTTGAACGGGCTCTCAGTCAGCACCCGCCCCGCACCATAGATAGTATTCCCTTTATTCAACCTTTTCCTGGGGGCTACGATCGCGAAGCACCCTTTCGAGATATCACCCGGGTAGTAGAATCTGACCCTAACCTTACCCAGGCTCGGTTGATTCTAACCTGGCGTGTACCGGGCATTACCGATGGCCAGGACACCTATGCCCTCGATATTCTAGCTTCAGTGCTGGGCCGGGGCCGGACCTCCCGATTGGTGAGTGATCTGAGGGAAAATCGCCACTGGGTTAGCAGTATCGGCTCTAGCAATATGACCCTGGCCCATCAGGGGTTATTTATTGTGTCTGCCAGATTGGAGCCAGAGTATTTAGATCAAGTTGAAGCGGCGATCGCCGATCACGTCCGACAACTGACTGAAATTCCTGTTAGTTTAGGCGAACTACGGCGAGTCCAAACCCAGGTGACCAATCGGTTTATTTTCGCTAACGAAACTCCCGGCGAAAGGGCCGGTCTCTACGGCTACTACCATACCCTAACGGGAGACATTGGCGAGGGCCTTCACTATCCAGAGCGAATTCAGGCCCTCACCGTAGAAGACTTACAGGCAGCGGCCCAGCGCTATCTCTGTCCCAGTGCCTACGGACTGGTAGTGTTACAACCTGCCTAGCCCTTGCCCGAATACTGCCAAAATCATGTGGACTGCGATCGCTCAACATATTAGCGCCCAAACCGGGCAGACTTTTTCCATTCAGGAACAGACTACCCTATCGGGGGGATCCATTAATCAAACCCTACGGATCAGCGATGGTCATCGCTGCTTTTTTCTTAAGTTAAACCAGGCCACCCAGATAGCCATGTTTGCCGCCGAGGCTGAGGCCTTAAAGCAAATTTCTAGCACTGCCACCATTCGGGTACCCCAGCCCATTTGCTGGGGCAGCATTGATAATTTCGCCTATCTGGTACTGGAATGGTTCAATCTGGGCTATGGCCATGGAGAAGGCTGGCACCAGATGGGGAAACGCCTGGCGGCCATGCACCGCATTAGCCATCCACAGGGCTTCGGCTGGGACCAATCGAATACCATCGGCAGCACTCCCCAACCCAATCCCTGGACCCCCACCTGGCTGGAGTTCTACCGGGAGTACCGGCTGCGCCACCAATTTCGCCTGGCGGGTCGCCGGGGTGGTAATTTTCCCCGACAACACGAACTTTTGAGCGCCCTACCCGAGTTGCTAGCCAATCACACCCCAAATTCGGCTCTAGTCCATGGTGATCTGATGGTCGGGGAACGCAGCCCTGATCCAGACCGGGGAACCCCTCATCTTTGACCCTGCCCCCTACTTTGGCGATCGGGAGGTAGACCTGGCCATGACTGAGTTATTTGGTCGTTTTCCGGCGGCTTTCTACGATGGCTACAATGCCGCCTATCCCCTACAACCAGGTTACGATAGGCGCAAGGTTCTTTACAATCTCTACCATATTCTTAATCACTTTAATCTATTTGGCGGCAGCTACCAGGCCCAGGCTAATCGCATGATTGACCAGCTTCTACGATCGCATTGACCGAGCAATGCGGTCCTCAAAAGGCTCAGATTAGAAATGCCCATCCCCACAAGAAGCGATAGGTGAATCTAAACGCCAAAACTGTAGGGTTTGATCCCCACTGCTAACCACCAGGGTTTGACTATCGGGACTAAAAGCCAGCTCCTCCACATTCCAGGCCGGCAGGGGGATTGCCTGATCCTGCCAGGGTAGCTTAAACAGCCTGAGCCCCCCCTGTTCCCACCCCACTGCCAGCCACTGTCGATTTGGACTCAGGGCCAGCGCCGTAATCGATCCCGCCAATTTTTCTACCAGGTGACCGTCAATGCTGGAGCCTGGACTCCAAATCTGTAGACCGCCCCTGGCATCGCCACTGAGAATACTATGGTCCTGGGGATCACAGGCCAGGGCCGTAATCGGGGCCAGGGGCGCCTGAAGGGTCTGCAATAACCGACCTGTGGGTAGAGCCCATAGGCGCAGGGTGCGATCGCGACTACCGCTGACTAAGATTTCTCCGTTACATCTCAGAGCCAGGGCGGTAATCCGATCCTGGTGGTTAACCAATTGTCGCAGGAAAAATCCCTGGTCCCCAGGCTCCAGGGAGCACAGGTCAATCTGTCCGTCACCGCTACCCACCACCAGAGTCTTACCATCGGGGGCAACTAAAAGCCTGGTCACTGACCAGATTCTCAAGGGTAGGGGCTGACTTTGACCATAATCAACCAGATCCCAGAAAATTAGCTGACCATCTTCACCGCCGCTAATTAAAGCCCGCCCATCAGGGGTAAAGGCCAGGGTGGTAACCTGCCCCTGGTGACCCAGACCCCATCGGCCCATCACCTTGCCAAAGCGATGAATAGGTTCACCGTTGATAGAATCCCATAGATACAGAAAAGCATCCCCGCAGGCGGTGGCGATCGCCCGTCCATTGGGGCTGATGGCCAGGGCGTTAACCCTCTTACCAGTGAGCTCGACCCTTAAATCCCGCCGCCAGGTTGAAGACGGTGAGGAGGAAGCTTGGCAGTTGGAGGGTGACCCCGTCCCAGCCCAGCGTAAATCCACCAGGACTTCCCTAGCCTGACGGTAGCGCTTCTGTAGGGAACGGTTGACCATGCGATCAAGAATTCTAGCCAGGACTGGGCTCACCGGTCTTAACAAAAAAGATTGCCACACCCAACTATCATCACTAACCGAATAGAGATCAAAGGGATGCAAACCAGTTAACAAATAGAGACAGGTTACCCCCAGGCTGAAAATATCGCTGGCGAAGACAGCCTTACCCAACACCTGTTCTGGGGCCGCGTAACCAGCACTACCCATAGCAGTGCCACCCTGTTCCAGCCAGGCTTGATCATCAATGGATTTTAAAGCCCCAAAATCGACCAGGGCTAAGGGCTGGGGAGGAGGGGGACAAATGATACTAGCGGGTTTAATATCTCGGTGAATAATCTGATGAGCATGGACAAATTCCAACACCGGCAATATTTCCCCTAGCAGACAGCGGATCTTAGCTTCTGTAAAGGGTTCTGTTGGGGTCAGTTGCTCTAAGTTAGGTCCGGGAATATACTCCTGAATTAAGAATTGTCCCTGGTCATTGTCTACCACCGCTAATAATTCAGGAATTTGAGGATGGTGCCCCAGAGTACTTAAGGATTGAGCTAGGGCCTGGAACCAATCGGAGGAGTGGTGGAAATCGCCCTGACCCCCATCCCTGGGGATCATTTGCTTAATCACACATCGGCGGAGGGGAGTGGTGTGCTCATCCAAACCTAAATAGGTTCGACCCCAATAACCCTGTCCCAGAATTTTCTGGCAACGATAGCGATCCTGCAAAGCGATCGCTCCTCCGCAGGTTTGGCAAACAAGAGCCTCGGGGAGATTCACCGGCTGGCCACAACCAGGGTTAAAACAAAGAACAGGTAATTTCTGAGCCTCGATCTCGATCTCAATCGCTGTACCCTGGACAGCCTTAGGAAAATGGCTCAACCAATATTCAGACTCCAATGGTTTTCCCCAATCCAGTCAGGTGGGCAGCTGTTGACCAGGACACAATCGGGCCCATTTCCCCAGATCCTGGATAAAACTTTCACAGCCAACCACGTCCCACTCCATCTCAATCTCCTCGCCCCGATGACGAATATTCACATTGATGGTAGGCTGCACTGGCTCAAAGCTAGGCAAAGCAGTCAGATGGGGCTGGTGATGTTGGTCCTCCACAGCGTAGTAGGTGGTGCAGATATCAACGTAGTGGCAATTCACACAAATGCACATAGGTCTGGCTTTTTCCCTCAGTAAAATCCTATAGTTAGAGCTGGGAAAGATAAACCTTCTCTAATTTAGAACCTGGAATTTCCCTCCCCCTCAATCCCTCGGGAAAGCAGCCTGGAAGGGTTTTTCCGCCTTGCCGCCCGGCAGGAAGCAAACAGGCTATAGATCCTCTGTCTGGCAGTGGGGCTGGAAATGAGGGGGTAGAACTAGGGTTCCCAACATGGAGCTGGTTTAATTTCTCAATTTTAGCAACTGCCTATGGAAAGAATTTAAGGCAAGCAGGGCGGTTCTGCTTATCTGCTGTCTGGTAAACTCAAATTTCCTTTGTTATCCAGTTGTCGTAGAAAATAATTAATAGTTCATTGAGTTCGACCCCAACCTTTCCGACCCCTTCTGTTACCAGGCCACTGCAACCAGCCCTTTCTCCCCAAAGCTGGCCCTTTAGCCTGACCTTTTTGCCTCCCCAGGCTTACCTGGTGGGAGGAACGGTACGGGATGCTCTATTGCAGCGTCAGGCTGATTATCTAGACCTTGACTTTGTCCTGCCAGAGAAAGCCCTGGAAACTGCTGAGCGGATTGCCCAGGCCTATGGGGCCGGGTTTGTGGTTCTGAATCGGGAGTACCAAATTGCTCGGGTGGTGTTTCCCAAGGCTACCGTTGATTTTGCTCAACAGATCGGATCCAATATAGTGATTGATCTACAGCGTCGAGACTTTACCGTTAACGCTATTGCCTATAATCCCCATAGCGAAACCCTGGTTGACCCCCTCAATGGCTATGCCGATCTACAACGCCATACCCTCTGTATGGTTTCTGAAGAAAATCTCAGGGAAGACCCCCTGCGACTGCTACGAGCCTATCGTCAGGCCGCCCAGCTGGGTTTTCAGCTTGACCCGGCTACTCAGACAGCGCTTCGCCGCCTCGCCCCCCAACTCAAAACCGTAGCGGCTGAACGGGTACGCAGTGAGCTGGACTGTCTGCTGGGCCTGGCCGCAGGCTCCCCTTTCCTCACCATGGCCTGGCAAGATGGTCTTTTAAACAACTGGCTACCTACCGTTACCCCAGAGAATCTGAGCAAACTGCCACTGCTGGACCACCTGGCGGCCCAGGTTGATCAACACCAGCCTACCTATGCATCGCTGCTACACAGCTGGGTAAAAGAGCCCCCCACCCCCGGACTCCACCGCAGTTGGTTGAAACTTACCAAGCTTTGTCAATTACTAGATGGCCCCCTGGCGATCGCGGAAGCTACCCTGGGGGGGTTGAAGTACAGCCGCCTGGAACAACAGGGGGTGCTAGCCATGATCAAGGGTTGGCACTACCTGAAGCAACAGACCTATCCCCTCTCTCCAACCCAGAGTTATAGTCTATTTAAACAGGCCGGATCCAGTTTTGTAGGCATCCCCTTACTAGCCTGGGCCCATGATCTTCCCCGGCTATGGTTGAAACCCTTCTCTGCCACTATCTCAATCCCGAAGATGCCATTGCCCATCCCCGCACCCTGGTATCTGGCCGCAATCTGATCCAGGGCTTGGGACTTAAACCAGGCCCTGAAATTGGTCACCTTTTAGAAGCAGTACAATTGGCTCAGGCAGAGGGCAAACTTACCACCCGGGCAGAAGCCCTGGCCTGGATACAAACCCGTCTATCTTCCTGAAGTCACCCTATCCTCCTTTGACTCGCCCTGGATGAAGGCCGCGATCGCGATGTCTGAAGGACTGTACTTTCAACTGTAAAGCTTTAGGCAAAGATTGCCTGCGTCGGGGCCTTGAAATTTGAACCCTCGGAGTTTTCATAGTATGGCCTCCTTCAACCCTAGAGGCTACACCATTATTATCGCTCCTGCTTACTGATTAGGGAGAAACCGGATAGAAATCTTTGTTAGAGGTTGTTTGAAAAGGGCTCAGGTATAGTTCGCCGTCAAGAGACCGGCAAAATACGGAATTTTGTGGTGATTATCGACTCAATAGGTATAGGTTGAGACCCTCTTGGGTTTTTCAAACAACCTCTTAGCCCCTTGGACTGGATTCAAGACCTACCTGCCCTTGCTGCCCTACCCCGGTTAACATTTGCTGGGCCGCCTCCAGCAATACTTCTTCCAGATAGGGCTTAGTAAAGTAGGCTTTAGCGCCCAGGTCCAGAGCCATCTGGCGATGGCGATCGGCGCCACGGGAAGTCAGCATAGCAACGGGAATTTGGCGAAGAATGGGATCTTGCTGCATTCGAGATAGTAACTCCAGGCCATCCATGCGGGGCATTTCAATATCACAGAAAACTAGATCACAGGGCAGACCAGAGCGCAACTTCGCCAGTGCTTCTTGACCATCCCGGGCCTGTTCAACCCGATAGCCCACCTTGTTAAAGGTAACAGACAGGAGTTCCCGCACAGTAATCGAGTCATCAACGATTAAGACATTAGGTTCAGATGGGCCGGAAACCTCTTCAGGGACCTCTACCAAAGGTTGGGTCCAGAGAGAAGAGTGGGCATCACGACGAATACGTCCGGTGGCCAGATCAATTAACTCCAACACATCGGCAATAGGCATTACCCGCCCATCTCCCAAAACAGTGGCACCAGCAATACCGGTAGGTTTAGGTACTGGTCCCTCAAGCTGCTTAATAACGATTTCCTGCTCTCCAATCACCTGATCAACTTCTACGCCAATACAGGTAGTGGTATTTCTCAGCACAATCACAGATACCACAGAATCATCCTGAGGGCCGCCGTAAACCCTACCCCGACCCAGACTACGATTAAACTTAAGTAAATTACCCAGGGACCAGACCGGCAGTTGCCCGCCGCGCCAGGGAATAGAAACCTGCTGGTCTTTATCCAGGTAAACATCGACTTTGGGTATATCCACCATATCCTCTACCCCATCCATGGGAAAGGCGATCAAGGCCTGATTGTTCAGGCAGCTGAGAGCCTTGGTAATACTCAAAGTCAGGGGTAGGCGAATAGTAAAACTGGTGCCCCGCCCAATTTCAGATTCAATGGTGATGGAGCCGCGAATATCGGTTAAAGCGGTATTGACCACATCCAATCCCACCCCGCGACCAGAAAAGGCATCGGCCTGATCACGGGTAGTAAACTGGGGCAAGAAGAGCAGGTCGTAGGCTTCTGTGGTAGAAAGGTTTTGCGATTCCGCAGCCGTAATCAAACCCTTTTCAAGGGCCTTAGCTCTGACCGTAGCTGGGTCAATGCCATGACCGTCGTCAGCAATATAGATAACAGTTTGGTTGCCCTGATAAAAAGCTCGAATGGTAATAGTGCCCTGTCTAGGCTTACCGAGGGCCAGGCGTTCCTCCGGGGTTTCAATGCCATGGGTAAGGGCATTGTTGACTAGATGGATTAGAGGATTGTAGAGACGCTCGACGATCATTTGATCGATCAGGGTATCTTCTCCTTCTACCACCAGGCGAGCTTCTCTGCCACACTTCAGGGAAATATCTCGAATTGCCCTGGGTAGATGATTGACCGTCTGCCCAAAGGGGACCATTCTGGCTTTATTGAGTCCCTCCTGTAATTGGGTAGTCACCTGACGAAACTGACGAGTAACCTGTTCAGTAGAGTCAATGGTAATTTCAATGTCAGAGGAAGACTCTCGCACCCGGACGATCAACTCAATCATTTCCTGGGAAAGGGTATGAAAGTCCGTAAATCGATCCATTTCCAGGGCGTCGAAGGTGACTCCAATAGCATGGCCGCCAGAGGAACCAGAAGCCGGAAAATCAAAGGGGCGGCGATTGGTCATCAGGGTACTTTCCAGCAGCGATCGCTCGTACAGGTTGCGCATTCGCTGCCCGACATCGTTGAGTTGCTGTACCTGAGCAAGTAGCTTATCGAGGGACTGACGTAGCCGATCCTGATCCTGTTCCAGAGAGTTACGGTTAATCACCAATTCACCCACCAGATTAGCCAGGTTATCTAGATGATTGACAGAAACCCGCATGGTTTGATCCATACCGGCCAGAGATCGCCTGGGCAGACGCTGACTAGCGGTTCCAGATCGACGTCGCCCCCCTGGCACAGTCCCCAAGCCCCCACTCTGATCGGCTTCTTCTAGCAGTTTTTCCAGATCCTCGAAATCATGATCGGCACTGACTGCTGTTTCCAGGATGGGTAAGGGGGATTCAGGTTCTAGACCTGAAAACTCCTGCAAGGCTGAAGACTCTCCCTCCACCGCAGCAGTCTTGAAGTCCATTGGGGCAATGGCCGCATCTAGGGATGGCGTCAGCTCCACCAACTCAGGCTGAAAACCGGTTTCTGCCCCAACACTAAGGTCGAGATCGTTACCCATCCAGGCAGCGGTGAAGTCATCTAAAATTTCAGAGAGGGAATCCAGCTTCGCTCCTGTTTCCCCAGGGGAAAGTTCTGCGGATGGATGTTCCGTCTCACTGTTTAACCAGTCCATCAGATCTTGATCAAGAAAGCTTCCACCCTGGTCAAGGGCCGAGGGTTGAGGGGCCGCTAAAGGTGGAGCGGAAGATCCCTCTGGGTGCTCTTCTCGCCAGAGATCATCTAGAACATTCTGCTGAAACTCAAACATATCTGCCAGACTATTGAGGTCCGCCAAACTGACCTGAGCTTGTCCATCCCGATCAACTGGGAGGGGCCAGGGTTGGCCCATAGCTGAAATCTCCCTGGCGGAAAGCTCCGATACCAACTGGGGAGCTGATGCCGATTCCTCACTAAGGGCCAGGTTTGAAGAAGCCAGAGCGATTAAATCAGTAGATGGCGCAATGGCCTGGCTGCGTCCTTGTAACACTAAATCCTGGGAAAATTTTAGATTTTTGATCACCACCTCTGCCAGACTACGATAGGTATGGCCAGGGTTGGCCACAGCCTGGGTGACCGTATCCACCAGAGCACACCACTCCAGTAAGTCGAACTGCTCACCCAGGCTATAGAGTCGTTTACAAATTTGTCCCAGACGTTGACGCGATCGCGAGTCATCAATACCTTTGAAGTTTCCCAGCATTTCCCGCAAAAGCCGGGGTACGTCACTACTAAATACCAGTTGCATGGCGCTGGTTTCAGGATGGGAAGACCGAACAACAGCGACTTCGGGCAATGGTTGTGCCGGTGCTACTGCTGCATCGGGAGAATTTTTCAGCAATTGATTCAAATGAGTTTCGGTTTGGTTAAAAATCGGTTCCAGGCTATCCGCCATTGCCTGACCCTGGGTTTCACTCAAACCGAAGGGGCTCTGCAACCGGCTAACCTGTTCCTGTAGACCATCGAAAGCTCTCAGCAGCATGGATTCCAGCTCACGATCAGGCCTCACGCCAGAGTCCTTCAGCAGTTTGAAGAAATCTTCCAAACGATGGGAGGTGCGGTGAATGCTATGTAAGTTCAGCATAGCGGCTCCCCCTTTGACGGAGTGGGCCGCTCGAAACAGCTCATTCATCATCTCCCCGTCATCAACGGTGGATTGAAGATTAAGCAACCCTTGTTCAATAGTATGCAGGTGATCCCTGGCTTCCTCAATAAAGTACCCTAAGATTCGTTGTTGGTCTTCAGGCAGCATAGCGGTGCTCTTGTAAAGGTTGATTAATCCCTCAGGTGATGACAGTTAGAGATGCCGAGATAAACTCAGTTACCCTTCAGTTTTTTCCACCTTAAATCGATCCACCAAGGTCAATAAATCCCGGGCAACCCCCACCAAACTTTGCAAGGAGCCCGATACCCGTTGAGCTTCCTGGGAGGTTTCCTGAGCGGTCAGCTCGACGGATTGCATAACCTGGGCTACAGCCCGTGAGGTTTCCGTTTGCTCAATTGTGTCTGTTGTAATCGATCGCACCAGCACGTCAATACGATTAGAAACCTGAATAATATCCTCTAGCGATCGCTTGGCTTGTTCCGCCAGGTGCGTCCCTTCAATCACCTGCTGGGTTCCCTCTTCCATAGCAGTCATTACCCCACTGGTTTCAGTCTGAATTTGACGAACGATCTGCTCAATTTCCTTAGAGGCTTTAGCCGCCCGATCAGCCAGTTGGCGGACCTCATCAGCCACAATGGCAAACCCTCGCCCCGCTTCTCCGGCCCGGGCCGCCTCAATACTGGCATTAAGAGCCAGCAGATTAGTCCGAGAAGCAATTTGGGAAATCACCGCAACGATTTTAGAAATCTCCTGGGAAGACTCCGCTAAACGCTTAACCTTACGGGTAGTTTCAGCCACAGTTTCGCGAATTCCTAAAATCCCCGCTACGGTGCGCTCCACCGATTCGCCACCCTTCAGAGCAGTAGAGGAGGCGGAACGAGCCACTTCCTCCGCCTCTCGAGCGCTTTCAGCCACCCGCTGAATCGAATCCGTCATCACCTGCACTGAGTTCAGGGTGACCGCCAGTTCCTCCGCCTGTCGCAAAGCATCGGCGGATAGGCTGCGAGCGAAAATCTCGTTTTCTGTGGAGCCTCGACTAACCTGACGAGCAGCAACACTAACCTGTTCCACAATTTCCCGTAGATTTTGGATGGTCAAGTTAAAGGAGTCAGCTACAGCACCCAGTACATCAGCGGTGACTTCTGCCTGGACCGTCAGATCGCCCCGAGCCGCTCCTTCTACATCATCCAGCAGACGAATCACCTGACGCTGTAAATCTTCCTTAGCCTGCTCCTGTTCCTGGGCCTTTCTTTGCGCCTCACTGGTCGTCGTCAAAATTACTCGAGACATTTTATTAAAGCTATTGGCCAGATGGCCTAACTCGTCTTCAGAGAACACAGTAGCCCGAACCGAGAGATTACCCTGTACAACTGCGTCAAACTGCTGTTGTAAATCCTGCAAGCTGGCTCGCATTCGGCGTTGAGCCAGATGCCCTGTGGTCAAAGCCACACCAAAACCAGCCAATCCGGCGGAAATAGCCATCACACTGTGGACAACCCTGGAGGAGCTTTGATTGGGTTGCAGTACTGCCGCAGTAAAAGTGACCACCCCGACGGCAAGGGTGGAAGCTACGCCAGCAGCGATAGCAACAGCAAGATTTTTAGTCGGCAGGGAGGCATTGACTAAGGGAACCAGCCAGCTGGATTCAGGGCTGGTGACAACGGGAGTATCGCCAAGATGGGTAAAGGTGGGTAGGCTATCGGTGGTGGCAGAAATGTTAAACAGTTCTTCGTCACTAATCTCCAACTGACCATCCCGTTCACCCAAATCAAAGGCCGAAGACCCGGCCTTGCCCTGACTGCGGCTGTCAATGGAATTCTGGTTAGACAGCGTCGTCGCCGCAGGATTAGCAAACCCGGCGGAACTATCGGATAGCTGAAAATCTGGCAAACTTCCCAGATCATCAAATTCACTGAATTCCTCCAGGAAATCAAGATTATCGGTGGAAGCCGTTTCCTCCTCTAAGCTGGAAAGGGGATTGGGGTCATAACTATGGGCACTATTGATTGAAGGAGCGACAGATTGGTCCTTTGTAAAAGGCAATGGTCCCGTCGATAGAGCTGAGTTGGGAGCAAAAATCGTAATATCATCTTTGCTGTCGTCATTGAGTCCAGACCAAATGCCCGCTCCACCTTCCTGCATAGGCCAGGGAAAATCAAGGGTAGCCTCACCTGGCAAGTTCAGAGAATCTAAACCATCTACAGAATCAAGATCAAAGCTGCCAAAGGGATCGAAAAAGTCCTCGTCGCCAGAGTTGTGGTCCGGGTCCGTCGCGATCGCCCTATCTTCCTTTTTGTTAGTGCCATTAGGTTTTAGTCCCAGATCTTGAACCTCAGGAACGATATCGGGAGAAGTCTCTTGTCCCCTCTTGAGGCCATCTCTATCTAAAACTGGACTGGCAATAAATTGATTGGCGTATTCCAATCCATTGGTGGCGTAATCAACGTACTCTGGCTGAGAGGTATGCTCCAAGACCGCCCTATATTGTTGACGAGCAACCTGGTACTGCTGTAGACCGTAGCAATAAATATGCCCACGCAGCAGCAACACGCTGGGATCATGGGGATAGTCGTTCACTAACTGGTCGACAATAGCAGCAGCATCCTGATAGTTACCCTGAACATAGGCTCTCTCGGCTTTCTGATAAGCCTGGGAATAATCAATACCTGAGGCCATAAGGTTCTCCTGCCAACATCAAATCTGGGAATAGGTTAGTGATAAAAATATAAAATCTTAACCAGGTTAGGCTGCCCAACGAGCCGAGCGAATCACAGCAAGATGATCTAGCCACCGAAGGGTAATTGTTTCAGAACCCTCAGGAGACAACACCCATTCCCCCCTCAAAAGTGGATCCATCGCATTATCTGTGTTTCTAGCCGTCATTCTGGTGGCATCGGGGTTAAGCCACTGGGTACCAACGATTCGATTAACCGCTAAGCCTAGCATAGTTCCCTGGTCTTCTACTACAATTACCGAGATTTCAGGCCTATCCACATTAAAAGTAGAAGGATAGCCTAGGAAATGGGCCAGATCAGCTATCCAAACGACTCGCCCCTGCTCATTAAGGGTACCTAGCAATAGGGGAGAGACATTGGGAATTGGTGTGATTCGATCCGGAGAACATTCAACAATTCGATGAATACCCGTTGCCCCTAAGACAAATTCATCGGCAGAAGTCACAAAAAAACGCAAAAACAACTCGCCCTCCGGGCCTGCTGAGATTGGCACTTCAGAGGATTGATTGGATTCGCCTGGGTCAAATCGATTTACGTCAATAGTCATAGCTTAGTTCAAAGTCTCTTCCCTTATCCCCGTAGCAGTTGCCTGACCGTACCCACCAACTCGGCAGGTTGAAAGGGTTTGGCAATATAGGCGTCAGCACCCTGTTTGATACCCCAGTAGCGGTCAAACTCCTCGCCTTTAGAGGAGCACATAACAATAGGCACATGTTGAGTAATGGGATCAGCCTTGAGTCGCCGACATAGTTCGTAACCATTCATTCTGGGCATGACGATATCCAGCACAACCACGTCGGGGGCAGTAGACTGAATTTGCTCCAAAGCTTCCATCCCATCCCCAGCAATAGCTACGTCAAAGCCTTTACCTTGAAGTAGTTCGACAATCATTTCCCGTTGGGAAATACTATCTTCAACTACCAAAATCTTACTCATAGATAGTGCATTAAGCCCCAAAAAAGATTAAACCGTCCATCAGGATATAGGATAATCAAATCATAGTAATCAAGGTAAGGCCAATAGGGCAGGTATCATCGTACTCGTTGCCAGGCATGGTGAAACAGGATTTCTATCTGGATTAGCTTTAATTATATTGAGAAACCCTATGGAAAGTATGATTCTTTTTCACAAGTTACAGCCCTAGGTACCTGCAACAGGCAGGACAAAAAACTGTGCGCCAAGCCAAACAAGACCGCTCCTACCCGGTATTGACCTTTGCATGGGCTATAACCCGAAGCTTTTCAGTTAAGAACCATGAGTTCATTGGCCAACCGAACCGTGGCAAACTCCGGCATAAATCTATCTGCTGCTTCTCAGTTCTAACCCTTGCCCCTGGTCGCCTAACTTAGGCTCTAGAGTACCAGACAACCGGTCCTGGCTGGTTTTATTCCCTGACACTGACTCTGCCAAACTACCGATCCACCTCTAGGTCCCATTCCGCCGCCATGGCTTCGACCAGAAGTTTATCGGGATGCGAGTTCGCTAGTACACCGGAACCAATATACTTTTCTACGAGCGCAATTAATTCTCCCGGACCAAAGGGCTTGGTCAAATAGTCAGTCGCTCCCACCATGCGAGCTTTAACCCGATCCAGAAAAGCTTCCTTACCCGTCAGCATGACAATAGGAGTCTGGCGAAATACACTAGCCTGGCGAAGCATAGCACAGAGTTCATAGCCATCCAGTTCGGGCATGGCAATATCGCATAGAATCAAATCTGGCTGCAACTGAAATAACAGGCCTAGAGCCTTCAATGGATTGGCGATGGAGGTAGCCTCGTAACCGTGGCTTTCCAGGATGCTCTCAACGGTTTCCCGAATAGTAGCGCTATCGTCCACACAAACTATGCGGGGCAGGCGGTCAAACCAACTCTGTTGTCTTGAAGATACGGCAGAGGGTTGAATTTGGGCTGGTTTGACGGTGATGTAGCCCTGTTGAATAGCTTCCCGGAGGCTTTCCGCCACGGTTACCAGATCTTGATTAAGGAAACGGGCGAATTGGCGCAGGGACGTTTTACCGTTCACTTCCCTGACCAAGACTCGGTAAGCAAAATCAGGGACACAGGATTGCACCCCCTCTGCATCCACCAACAGGAGAACCTGGTCTGGGGATTGGAATTGACCATGGAGCTGATGCCAGGCCTGAATTTTTTGGGTTAGGCCGACCACCAGATTGCTAAGGCTGTGGGTCATGAGTTGGGGACTGAGAGCCGGACTAAGCTGGAAAACGAAGGAACCATGGTGCAGGCTGAGCAGATCAAACAGGGTTTCCTCAATCATGTGACTGAGGATAGCCCGACCCTGATCAAGGGTTAACAAGTGCTGCTCTAGCATCAGCCAGAGAGTTCCGTACTCAAGGGAGTTTAAAGTAGCGATCGCAGAAATTGATCGGGGCTCAGGCAAAAATTGGCCAAGATTACAGGCCTGGAGATGGTCCTGAAGACGACTGAGAGAATTATCATTGGTGCCAGCATAGACCACTCCCCCGTTAGCAAAAAAAACCAACCATGACTGCCTAACCTCCAGGGGATCTAGACCTAAATCTCCATTACGACTGGAAACACTAGCCGGGTTTACACCATAGCTTTCCAGGTACAGCACCCCTGTCCGCTGACCCAGTTCAATCAGCTGTAAAATGCTGCGAATATCAATTTCAGAGAGATAACCCTGCATAGAGGATAGGCAGCTAAAGGAATAATTAAAATCCGTCAGAAGTAGGCCGGACTCAAAAAATATTTAACCAGACTAAAGGAAGATCAGCTTTCTATTGTAAATTAGCTTACATCTAGAAAAAACTAAGCAATTTCATCTTCCCGTCGGCTATCAAACTAGCACCATTAGCAAACACTAGCATTAAAACTGTCCAGCAACATCAAACCATAGCCAATTTATCTCCCTGAGAGGTTATTGGAAAAGGGTTGTCCCAGGTATAGTTCGCCGCCAAGAGACCATAAAAATACTGAATTTTACGGAAATATCCTACTCCGTGGGTATAGCTTCAGAGTCTCTTTGGCTTTTGAAACAACCCCTGAGACGATCCTGAATCACCCCTACATTGGCAAGCCCACGATCCCCAGTAACTGAAACTCAAGCCTGAAACCAGCCTGCCACGCCACCAAACATTCGATTGATTTACCAACAGCATTTTTTCCCATAGCATTAACAGGCAAGCCAAAAGTGATATTACGAACATAGAAATATCAGTACAATTACTTAAACAGAGTCAGGGGGAGTTTATGAATACCAGCAAAAATGATAATTTACCTGTCATAGAAAACTAATGATGGGCCAACAGTTGGTCGCCCTCCAGGTGGAACAGCTTGTAAACCCAGAGCTATACTCATAGTTAATAGGTATTTAAGTTGCGAAAGCTCTTAAGCGCCCTAGGAGTATCGATGCCATCGTTGTTATTACCATGAGGTGCCCCTTTGATTATCTAAGACAATCCTTTCCAGAGTTGAAGCAAGTAGAATTAGTCTTGAGGTTCTGGCAATGTTTATTTTTATATAGCTTGATATCCTTTTCTACGCCCTTACCTAGGATCTTAAGTTGATTCAGCCTCCAGTGTTGTTTTCACGTAATCCCTGTCAAGGCTTGCTTGGCTTCAACAAGCCGACTTAATCTTTGCCAAAGGCAATTTAAACCCTTAAAGATGGCTGTCCAGTCAAAGGTAACTCTAACAAATAGCTATCCCTAGCTGACTTTTCACGGATAATTAAGTATAAAATAAAACATCGCTGTAACTGATATGTCTGGCTCTATACGCTAGGGATCGCCCACACAACTACTCAGTGGGGCTATGTCAATATATACTCTACTGCTTTATCTTGCTCGGTGTCGCTAGTAATCAGATGATAGGTGCGATCTGGGTTAACAACAGGCAAGCTCCCTTGTTAGCCTTTATATTTAGAAACTATTAGTCTGTTAATTTTATATTCGCCTACTCGATTTCATTTAAAGAGGACCAACAGCGTGTTGTATCTTGCGGAAGTCCAGAAAAAGTCAGGATTCATTGGTGGCGGCAGGCCCGAGTTCAGATTGTTAGCTTGCCAACGCAGTGAATATCTCTGGACTGCGGTCACCGGTGATGAAGTCATCATCGCCCCTGACGATGCCTCCTATAATGGCGGTGCTCTGGTGATGGTTGAGGTGAATGGCAGTCGTCAGGTGCAACGGCACTATGAAGCCGGACGAACCCTAACCAATATTTTGCAAACTTTTTCTAACTTGAGCAAAAAGTCTAAAACTCAGGAAGAGGAAATTGAACAATGGAAACAGTCCCTTACCTATCAAAGTCAGGAGTTAAACCGGCGAGAAATAGAAATTGAAGCCCGCCAGGAGCAGTTAGAGCGGGCTGAAGCTGACTTAGAACAACTTGAAGCCCAACGCCAGGAAGTTGAAAATCTTCGCCAAACCTTAGAACAGCAACAGGCCGAACTGACGCGGAAAAATCATGATCTTGAAGGTGCGTGGGCTCACTTAAAAGGAGAAATGCGGCACCTGGAGGAAAATCAAGGCACCAGGCTAGTCCCCGTGACCGGAGTTAATCAAGAGCAACTTGAACGAGCTCAAGGCGCTCTACAACGTTTGACCGAAGCAATTTTACCCGTAGAAATACTTCGGGAGACGCTGGCTAGAGCTCATGGAAACTTGGCTAAGCAGCAGAATTCTCTCAACAACTATCGACAAAACTTGGCAGGTCAAGGGGGAGAATTACAGGCATCCCGCCAACAATTAGAACAACAGCAAGTCGATCTGGCTCAACGATGGGCCAATTGGCACCAGTCCGAAGTCGTTCTAACCACTAAAAGAGAAGAACTCAAGCTATGTCAGCAGTCCATCAGGTTACAACAGGAAGAGATGCAGATTCTCTCTCAAAATCTACGCTATCAGGCTAACCTGCATCGCCAGCTTTACGACCTACTAAGCCCTGGTGATAAGGTTCGCCTGAGTAAGAAAGTGGAAGTGGATAAGCTTGAAGCTATGGCCCTGGATGCTCTTGAAAGCCTCATTCAGGATTTAGAGAAAGATCTAAATCAAGTTTCTCGCTTTGTGTCTGAACAAGAAGAAGAACTGACCCTTGAACAGCAGGCGATCGAAGAAATTAAATTGAAAATTAACACCGCTGATGCTGCCGAGCGTCCACAGCTAGAAATTAGATTTACAGAAGAACAGGATCGCTATCAAATGTTAAACAAAACTTTGGTAGGACAGCGGCGTAATCTAATTGAAAGAGAGGAAATTCTCAGTCAGCACCAGGCTGTGCTAAAACGCCGTCAGGGACTAATTTTAGAAGAACAATCATCGGCTACGGGGATTGATTTAGAGCCCCATCTAAATGCAATCGACGAGGAGCAACAACGAACGACCGAGACAATTCACCAACTGGAGCAGCAAATCAACCAAACCCAAATGACTATCAACCAACTCAAGCAGGAGATTAGTGCTCTGGAAACAGACCTGGTAGCTCGTCGAAGTGAAATTGAAACTTTCGAAACTCAGCTACAACAGCAACAGCTGAGTCTGGCAGGGTTGGGTGGAAAACTGGAGGTTTATCAAGAACTAATTAGTCCAGTTCAAGAACATACTAGGGGCTTAGAGCAATCTTTAGAAGAGTTAACCCAGGCTTTAGCCAAGTTGCAAGAGTTTAATGATTATCACATTCAAGCTATTGCAGAGCTCCATCAAACGATTCCAGGTGTTGGCGAAAACCAAGCTGTTCCTGTTCTTTAATTCCAGCAATTCCAGCTCTAGCTACTGTCATTGTATTAATTCGTAACCCAATAAGTTGATTACATGATCTGGATAAACGAGCAAATAGATCCTTCAGGTATCATTTATTCCTGTATTGCCTGTGTAGATGAGTCCCAAGCCCAAGCCTGTCATCAATCTTTTCGGGACAATCTAACTGAGGAGCAACGACAATCTGGTTGGGTAGCTCGCCTGCGTACCGTCAAGTCATGGGATGAAGTACCAGTTAATGCGCTCAAACTCAATTAGTTATAAAGTCAGAGCTAGTGGTGGGGCAAGAAGACTTGCTCCACAGTCCTATGGCTGGCTAGTGACGCCACCGCCATCGCTGGTCCAACAAGGTTTTACTAAGTACCCTAACCGGTTCGTGGCTCTCTCCTGAAAATAAAGCAAAATCTACAGGCCCCCAGATTTGCTCAGCTTCCTCAGCCAACTCCAACAGGTCAGGATCGCTTAACGTGATACGATGACCTAACCTTAGGGTGACTAAGGGTAAGCCGTTATGGCCGCCTCCAGAAATCAAGCCCCAGTCATACTGGTCAAGGATAGTCTGTAAAGATGAACCCGAAGCATTACGGAAAGCCTGCAACTGAAGCTGCTTCTGCTTTAGTTCTTGCAGGAGTTGGTAATTGCTTACAATCATGCCCTTCTCCATTTTAAAAAGCAAAGGGAAAACAGTCGAAATGAAGCCCTAAGAGGCAGTTTGAAAAGCCAAAAAGGGTCCTAAACTATAGCTCAGATTAGGATAATCTCCCCAGGATTGAGTATTTTGACGCCTTCTTGGCGGCGAACTATACCTGAGCCCTTTTCAAACGACCTCTAAATATGAGTTTAGAGGTCCTAAGGCGATTTAGAACTAAAGATTTTCTATTGCTATTAGCCTGGAGTACCCACTATGGTTGCCCTCAATTACATTAAGCTTGATCAGTTTCTTAAACAAAGGGGAATGGCGGGAACCGGGGGGCAGGCCAAAGTTATGATCCAAAACGGTGCTGTCAAGGTTAACGGTAACGTAGAAACCCGCCGCGGTCGTAAGTTGGTTAGGGGAGATCAGGTGGAGGTAGGGGGGTACTCTCTTGAGGTTTAGTAGTCTCTCTTTTGTCAAAGGAGATAGGAAAAGGATAGATTAGGACATGGGTAGGCGAAATATTGAGCTGGCTCCTGGCCCAATGCTGTAGCGATAACCAGGCAAAAGCCTTTGAACCCTCTTGTATTGAGAGCAAAACCCCAGTTCCCTAACCGACGTATCCTCCTATGAGTGGCCCCACCAATCCTCTCCCCCAGGAAATTACCCCTGAGGAAACTTTTCTAAATCGTCGCTTATTCTTGAAAGCGGGGATTTGGGCTGGTTCTACCCTGGCGACGGCCGGACTCTATCAGACCTTCAAGCCCGGTCCGACGGCGAAAAGTACAGGTAAGTCGATCGCAACAGTGGCTGAGCCCCCCTTCCCAGGAGCGATCGTGGCGGGGGAAAACCCCAATCGCTTCGAAGAAATTGCCGGCTACAACAATTTCTACGAGTTTTCTACTAACAAATCTGCCGTTGCCAATCGGACCCAATCCTTCGTAACAACACCCTGGACCGTGCAGGTGGGGGGTCTGGTGCATAAGCCCCTCAGCCTTGACCTGGAAGACGTCCTGGGGTTTGAGGCAGTAGAGCGAATCTATCGGTTTCGGTGTGTAGAAGGCTGGTCTATGGTGATCCCCTGGGTAGGATTTCCCCTGAAAACCCTGCTCAACCTGGCGGAGCCCATGGACCAGGCTACCCATGTGGCCTTTGAAAGCTACTACGATCGCCAGCAAATGCCCCACTCCCTCTTTGCGGGGATCCCTTTTCCCTACCTGGAGGGTCTGCGCCTGGATGAGGCCATGCATCCCCTTACTTTGATAGCGACCGGTCTTTACGGTAAGACCTTACCAAACCAAAATGGCGCCCCAGTGCGGTTGGTCGTACCCTGGAAATACGGCTTCAAAAGCATCAAGTCTGTGGTTAAGATTACCCTCACTGACCATCAGCCGATCACCACCTGGAACCGCGCTAACCCTCGAGAATATGGTTTTTATTCCAACGTTAACCCCAGGGTGAATCATCCCCGTTGGTCCCAAGCTTATGAGCGCCGCATTGGTGAAACTGACCTGCGCCCCACCCTGATGTTCAATGGGTATGAAGATCAGGTAGGCCACCTCTACACCGACATGGATTTACGCCACAACTTTTAACCCTTTGAACCCATGATTACCCTGAGTAGCGATAGCCAATTTCACCGCCAGTTAATTCTGGTCAATGGTCTGCTGCCCGCCGCCCTACTCGCCTTCGATGGCTGGCAAGGCAATCTAGGAGCGAATCCGGTGGAATTTATAACCCGGGCTACAGGGGTAATGGCTTTGGTTTTTCTGGTCTTGACTCTAGCCGTCACCCCTTTACGCCAGATCTACGGCTGGACCTGGCTGCTCAAGCAACGTCGCCTGTTAGGACTCTACGCCTTTTTCTATGCGCTGGCCCATCTAATCACCTACGTTCTTGGCGATCGCGGTGGACAACTGCTCACCATTCCTACCGATATTGCCCGACGACCCTTTATCACCCTAGGTATGGTTAGCTTTGCACTGCTGCTACCCTTGGCCCTGACCTCTACCAACGCCATGATTAAAAAGCTGGGACCCAAACGATGGCATCAGCTCCATCGGCTCACCTACATTGTGGCCATCGGGGGAGTTATTCACTACGCCATGATTGTAAAATCAGACCTCACCTATCCGACCCTATTTGCCGGTGTCCTGACCTTTCTGCTAGGCTATCGCCTGCGGCAGGTTTGGCAACGGGGATAGGTCCGCCTCTAACCCAACTAACCCATCAGGAGTCCACAGTCCATGACCGTGTTCAATCAGAGTCCCCTCTTCCTCTCCCCCATGGGATGTGGCACCTGGGCCTGGGGCAATCGCCTGCTCTGGAACTACGATCCAGCTATGGATAGGGAACTACAACAGGTGTTTAACCATTGCCTGAACCAGGGGGTTACCCTTTTCGATAGCGGCGATTCCTACGGTACAGGTCGTCTAAATGGCCGCAGCGAAGCCTTACTGGGCCAGTTCGCCTCCCTTTACCAGGGGCCTAATCAGGACCGCATCTGCCTGGCTACCAAACTGGCGGTTTATCCCTGGCGATGGACAGCAGGATCGGTGGAAAAAGCTGCCAGGGCTTCCGCTGAACGCCTCCGCCGCCCCATTGATCTGGCTCAGATGCACTGGTCTACCGCTAACTATGCTCCCTGGCAAGAAGACCCTTTTTTACAGGGCTTGATGAATCTCTACAACCAGGGACAGATCCGGGGGGTGGGGCTATCTAATTTTGGTCCCCAGCGACTAAAACGAGCCTATCAGCGATTTCAAGAACGGGGTGTTCCCATTACCAGTTTGCAGGTGCAGTACTCTCTGTTGTCTACTTACCCTGTCACCGATCTGGGGCTGAAGGACCTCTGTGATCAATTAGGAATTCAGCTAATTGCCTATAGCCCCCTGGCCCTGGGATTGCTAACGGGTAAATATACCGATGCTAAGTCCCTGCCCCGGGGACTGCGGGGGGTACTATTTCGGCAATTGCTGCCTAGAGTCAAGCCCCTGCTGGAAACCCTAGGGGCGATCGCCGCCAGTCGCCATAAAACCTCCGCCCAGGTGGCCCTTAACTGGTGCATGGGTAAGGGAGCCATTCCCATTCCAGGGGCTAAAACCCTGGCTCAAGCTCAACAAAACCTGGGGGCTTTGGGCTGGAGTCTGGACAGGGGAGAAATAGAGGATTTAGACCGGGCCAGTAGCCAGTGCGATCGCCAGATGGTGCAGAATATCTTTCAGTCCCGTTAGAGAAACAATAGGGTTAACCCTGTGATCGCCGTAATTCATTACCAATGGCTTCAGCTGTGACCAGAACTTTGTCACCACCTGTACTACGCCTGGAATCTTTAACCAGACGTTATGGTCCCGGCGTGATAGCTGTGGATGGCATTAGCCTTACCCTGGGCCAGGGGGAAATTCTAGCGCTCCTGGGGCCATCGGGCTGCGGTAAAACTACTCTGCTGCGTCTCATTGCCGGGTTTGAGGCACCCGATGAGGGAGAGCTCTACCTGGGTCATCAGGGTCCCTCAGGAGTCAAAAACTTGCCTCCTGAGGATCGCGATGTGGGGATCGTCTTTCAAGACTATGCCCTATTTCCCCATCTGACGGTAGCCCAGAATATTGCCTTTGGTCTAGAGTCCCGCCGTCGCCGCGGTCGCCTATCGGCAGCGGCGGTAAAGGAACAAACCGCCGAAGCTCTAACCCTGGTAGGGTTAACTGGTCTGGATCAGCGTTTTCCCCATCAGCTATCTGGGGGACAGCAACAGCGGGTAGCTCTGGCCAGAGCTCTGGCCCCTCGACCCCGATTAGTCTTAATGGATGAACCCTTCAGCAACCTGGATACCCAGGTCAGGGTTTATCTGCGGCAGGAGGTCCGGTCGATTTTACATCAGGTCCAGGCTTCAGGTATTTTCGTCACCCACGATCAAGAAGAAGCTATGGCTATGGCTGACCAGTTAGCCGTGATGCGGCATGGTTGCCTGGAGCAATGGGGCAGCCCAGAAATGGTATACCGCGAACCCACTTCCCGATTTACAGCTGAGTTCCTTACCCAAGCTAATTTTTTAACCGCCGAGTTGGGCCCGACTGGTTGGCAAACAGAGATTGGTTGCTTTCCCGAAGATTTAGTCACCTGGGTCGGAAGCAACCCTAGGACAGGCTTTACCCGGGCCGAATTGATGATTCGCCAAGAGGACCTGGACCTGGTAGCCGATCACCAGGGTGCCTTAACAGTCCGAGATCGCCAGTTTCTAGGGCGAGAATATCGCTACTATCTAACCACTGCCTCCGGCCAGGGGCTCTACGCCCGTTTACCCGTTGGTCGTAGCATGGCCACTGGTGATCGAGTCAATCTCTTAGTAGCGCCCCATCTAGTACGGGCTTACCCCACCACCATAGCTCAACCCACCAGATGGTGACTGAGGGCAAAGCGCAATAATTCTGAGCGGTTGGTGGTATCAGTCTTACGCAGCAGGCTACTCACATACTTCTCCACGGTGCGGGGACTGAGAAAGAGGCGATCGCCAATTTGGGCATTAGAAAGCCCGTTAGACAAAAGCATCAGCACATCTTGCTCCCTAGCTGTTAAGGCTGAACCTAAAATAGAAGCACTTACCTCAGAGGAGGAAGGAGGGGATAGGGGTTGGCGACTTTCTACCTCCAGGGCTAACTGCTGGGCAGTATGAAGAGCTACCTGCTGGATCCATGTAGCCTGCATAATTTGCGATCGCTCCAGCAAACTGCGCACAATTACTCCCAGTTCCTCCAGCTCAAAAGGCTTGGGCAGGTAGACATCCCCGCCCACCTGATAGCCCTTAATTCGATCTTGAGTTTGATTGTGGGCAGTTAAAAAAATCACCGGCAGTAGGCGAAAAAGGGGATATTGACGTACTCTTTGCACCAAAGCATAACCATCTAGATGGGGCATGGCTATGTCGGTAATGATTAACTGAGGCTGACGTTCAAAGATTCGCTGCAAAGCCACCTCACCATCATAGGCAGTAATCACTTCGTAGCCTTCCAAAGCCAGATAGTCAGAAATAGATAGGCAGGTGGCCTCGTCATCTTCTGCCAGTAAAACGGTAAGTGGCATGGTGGGTAACACTAATTAGTTCAGTTTAAACTCGCCTAACTGACCTAGCCCAGTCGATAGCCAAAGCCCCGGACAGTTTTCAGGTAAATAGGATGACTGGGATCGATTTCTAATTTTTCCCGAATCCAGCGAATGTGAACATCGACGGTTTTATTATCTCCCATAAAGTCATGGCCCCAGATTTGATCAATGATTTGATCACGGGACCAAACTCGACGGGGTTGTTCCATAAATAACTCAAGAATACGGAACTCCTTGGGAGAAAGGCCAATTTCCTCGCCCCTAAGAAAAACCCGGCACTCCTGGGGATGGAGAGTAATATCTTCAAACTGAAGGACTTTTTCCTCCGGAGTAGAGGTTTTAGCCTGCTGACGCCTCAACAAAGCGCGACAGCGGGCCGTTAGTTCTCGCATACCGAAGGGCTTGGTCAAATAGTCATCCGCGCCCGTTTCCAGTCCCAGCACCCGATCGGTTTCCGTACCCTTAGCACTTAAAATCAAAATTGGAATATTAATAGACTGATGGCGAAGTAAGCGGCACAAATCTAAGCCGTTCATGCCGGGCAGCATCAAGTCAAGTACCACCAGGTCAATTTCAGGGCGCTGGGTACGACTGGCAGCCGCAGTTCCCCCTAGCATATCAAGAGCCGTTAGACCGTCTTCGGCGACCAGAATATCAAAGCCTTCTTCCGCCAGACCCAGGGCGATAGACTCCCGAATCAGCTCTTCGTCTTCGACCAGCAAAATCCGACCCAGACGAACCCGTAGGTCAGATTGAGACTGAGGTAAAAGCGCTAGAGAACTCATAGAAAATATGACCAATTGTTCGGACCTATCATATCAGTTCCGGACGGTCCAACCCTTAAGGCAGAGGTGAAGACTTAACGAAAAATTCATCTTTCCCTCCAAATCAGGACACTAACTGCCCGGCTCTAAAGCCTGACTTAACCTCTACTTAGTCAACGGTTAATCCACCACAACGAAGTTGACCAGTTTCCCCGGCACCACAATCACCTTTTTAACCGTCTTGCCGGCCAGGTAGCGCTGGGCGATCTCCGAGTCCCGGGCGTACTGCTCCAGGGCGTTGCGATCAGAATCGGCGGGCACGGTCAAGGTGCCGCGGGTTTTGCCCATCACCTGAATCACCAGGGTAATCTCGTCCGCCACCATCGCCGTTGGATCATAGTGGGGCCAAGGGGCCTGGTGCACCGACCCCGGTTGGCCCAGGCGGTGCCAGAGCTCCTCTGCCAGGTGGGGGGCGAAGGGGGCCAGCAGCAACACCAGGGTGTGGATGCCTTCGCCGTAGACCGGGGAGGTTTTGCAGGGGGCATCCCCCAGGGCATTGCTTAGCTTCATCAGCTCGGAGACGGCGGTGTTGAACTGGTAGTCGCCGTCGATGTCTTCGGTGACCGCCTGAATGGCGGTGTGGATGGCCCGATGCAGGGTTTTCTCCTCCCGGCTGAGGGGGGCGGCGGGGCTGGGGGGGAGCCTTCGCTAAACTCCCTCAGCAGCCGCCACACCCGGTTTAGGAAGCGAAACTGCCCCTCCACATCGGCATCGTCCCATTCCAGGTCCTTTTCCGGCGGAGCCTTAAAGAGAATGAACATGCGGGCGGTATCGGCACCGTAGCGGGCCAGCACCGTCTGGGGGTCAACGCCGTTGTACTTGGACTTAGACATTTTCTCGTAGAACCCCTCCAGCCGATCTCCGGTCTCCGGGTCCGTGGGCTGGCTGGGGTCGGCGATCGCCGCCGCCGGCACGTACCTGCCGGTCTTGGGGTTCTTGTAGGTGAGGTTCTGCACCATCCCCTGGGTGAGCAACCGCTGGAAGGGTTCGTCGCAGGTGAGCAGTTGGCGATCGCGCAGCACCTTAGTTAAAAACCGGGAATAGAGCAGGTGCAGGATGGCATGCTCGATCCCCCCACGTACTGGTCCACCGGCATCCAGCCATTCACCTGATCGGCCGCGAAGGGTTGGTCGGCATTTTGGGCATCGGTGTAGCGTAAAAAGTACCAGGAGGAATCAATAAAGGTATCCATGGTGTCGGTCTCCCGGCGGGCCGGGGTGCCACAGGTGGGGCAGGGCACCTGCACCCAGGTCTCTAACTGGGCCAGGGGAGAGGCCCCCCGCCCGGAAAATTCCACCTCCTCCGGCAGGGTCACCGGCAGGTCCGCTTCCGGCACCGGCACCACCCCACAGGCGGGACAGTGGATCACCGGAATCGGCACCCCCCAATAGCGCTGGCGGGAAATCAGCCAATCCCGCAGACGGTAGTTGGCCTCCCCCTGGCCCTGGCCCTGCTGCTCTAGCCACTGAATCGCCGCCGCCACACTCTGACCGGGGGCTTTGCCGGCGGCTAACCCATCCAGAGGACCAGAATTCACCATCACCCCCTCGCCGGGCCAGGCGGCGGTGAGGCTATCCCCTACCAGGGTTTCCCCCGGGGGCTGCACCACCAGCCGCACCGGTAAATCAAAGCGGCGGGCAAACTCAAAGTCGCGCTGGTCGTGGGCCGGCACCGCCATAATGGCACCGGTGCCGTAGCCCATCAGCACGTAGTCCGCCAACCAGATCGGTAGGGCCTCGCCGTTCACCGGATTGATGCCGTAGCTACCGGTCCACACCCCGGTTTTTTCCCGGCCCTCGGCGGTGCGGTCCTGATCGCTCTGGGCCGCCGCCCGCTGGCAGTAGCCCCTCACCCCGGCGCGGCGATCGGGGGTGGTGAGGGACTCCACCAGGGGATGCTCCGGCGATAGCACCAGAAAGGTGGCCCCCAGAGGGTGTCGGGGCGGGTGGTAAACACCGGCAGCTCCTCCCCCTGGGCGGTTTTAAACACCACTCGGGCCCCGGTGGATTTGCCAATCCAGTTGGCCTGCATCAGTTTGACCCGCTCTGGCCAACCGGTGAGTTGATCTTAGGGAGGTGAGTAATTCCTCGGCGTAGGCGGTGATTTTGAGGAACCACTGGCGCAGCAGCTTTTTCTCCACCAGGGCACCCGATCGCCAGGATCGCCCCTCACTATCCACCTGCTCGTTGGCCAGCACGGTTTGGTCCACCGGGTCCCAATTCACCGCCGCCTCTCGCTGGTAGGCCAGCCCCATGGCCAGCATCTGCAGAAAGATCCACTGGGTCCAGCGATAGTAGTCGGGGGCGCAGGTGGTCACCTCCCGGCTCCAGTCGTAGGACAGCCCCAGTTGCTGCAACTGTTGCTTCATCTGGGCAATGTTCTGCTGGGTCCACTGAGCGGGGTGGATGCCGCGATCGATGGCGGCATTTTCCGCCGGCAGGCCAAAGGCATCCCACCCCATGGGATGCAGCACCCGGTAGCCCTGCATCCGGCGTACCCGGGCCACCACATCGGTAATGGTGTAATTACGCACATGGCCCATATGAAGATTACCCGACGGGTAGGGAAACATAGAAAGGGCGTAGAACTTAGGCTGATCGGTCCCTTCCTGGGCTTGATCCAGGCCCTGTTGGGCCCAAAGCCTCTGCCACTTGGGCTCAATCTCCCCGGGGATATACTTGGACTCCACGGCCCTGGCTCCTACTGCTGAAATAGTGAGGTCAAAACGAAGGTAATTCTAATCCATCCTATCCCTATGCCGATAACTTTTAGCCACAGCCCAGCTCGAATCTAACTGTTCTACTTCGCCGATCCCTAGCTTTACAAACACACCTCATGGGCAAAACTACTGCGGCGTTTAAAATGAAAAGGGCCCGCCAGTGCACCCCAGATATGTTCGTGGGTAACCGGATCCCGACCTCGATCCCAACTAATAAACTGATGTTGATCGATTTCGAACTGACTATCTAGATAGGTAAGTCGCCCATTACGCTCTACCATGCAAGCCTGACCGGGTTCCACCGAACCTTTAAAGCTATTACCAGTCCAGTGAACAATCATGTCGCAGCCTGGAGTTTTTTCAAACTGGTCAGAGGCAAGCTGAGCCAAACGATCGTCATCTCGAGAGGCACCGTAAAAAGGTTCTGGATGCTTGAGAGTATAGTTTTGAATGCGAATATGATCATCTTGGACCAGTAATGCCATACCTCGTGCTCGGTAGGGTCGCTGTAATTGAAAGTCGTAGGCCTGCTCCAAATAAAATCCCACTCCTGGTAACAACCCTGATGGTAAGGGTCGTATACAAACGCGAATGTGGGCAAATAAAGGAGGATTATCAAAAGCCTGCTGCTGATTACTAAAGTCTGCCGCCATCCAGGCCGCCAGGGTACCAATATCAGTGGAATATGCCATGAACCGAAGTCAAAAAATTAATCAGCAGTACAGGCTGATTAGCCTGTGCACTATATTCTATTTCCAATTATAGTCCTGGCCAGAACCCCAATTACCCAGTTAACAGACTAGAACCTATATTTTTTATCCAGTGGATATTAGGAGATAAGTGAAAGGCCCAGTTAGATAGGACTAACTGGGCCATTAAGAGTACTCTGGCATCGAGCTATTTTCACAAGGGGCTACCCCCTCACTATTTTGGCCGCAGATACGTTTCACGCCCGAGTTCGGGATGGGTCAGGGTGGTTCCATACCGCCATAGACACCAGAATAGGGATTTAGGAGATGATAATAGAGGGAGAGAAGAGTAAGGATAGTTAATCAAGGAACAGGGGTAAAGATAAGGAAGAAAGAGGTCAAGCCCTCGGTCTGTTAGTACGCCTCAGCTTCATCCATTACTGAATGTCCACTTAGCGCCTATCAACGGGTGGTCTACCCGTGACCTTACTGGCTTATGCCATGGGAACACTCATCTTGAGGTGGGCTTCCCACTTAGATGCTTTCAGCGGTTATCCACTCCGCACTTGGCTACCCTGCGTTTACCGTTGGCACGATAACAGGTACACCAGCGGTGCGTTCCTCCCGGTCCTCTCGTACTAAGGAGGACGCCTCTCAATGTTCCTACGCCTGCACCGGATATGGACCGAACTGTCTCACGACGTTCTGAACCCAGCTCACGTACCGCTTTAATGGGCGAACAGCCCAACCCTTGGGACCTACTACAGCCCCAGGTTGCGATGAGCCGACATCGAGGTGCCAAACCTCCCCGTCGATGTGAACTCTTGGGGAGATCAGCCTGTTATCCCTAGAGTAACTTTTATCCGTTGAGCGACGGCCCTTCCACGCGGAACCGTCGGATCACTAAGGCCGACTTTCGTCTCTGCTCGACTTGTCAGTCTCGCAGTCAAGCTCCCTTATGCCTTTACACTCAATGGCTGATTTCCAACCAGCCTGAGGGAACCTTTGCGCGCCTCCGTTATCTTTTAGGAGGCGACCGCCCCAGTCAAACTGCCCACCTGATACTGTCCCCAGCCCGGATAACGGGTCCAGGTTAGAATCCTAGCCTAACAAGAGTGGTATCTCACCAGTGACTCCACACTCCCCACAAGGAATGCTTCAAAGTCTCCCACCTATCCTGCGCATGTCAAGCCCGAACCCAATACCAAGCTACAGTAAAGCTTCATAGGGTCTTTCTGTCCGGGTGCAGGTAGTCCGTATCTTCACAGACATTCCTATTTCGCCGAGCCTCTCTCCGAGACAGCTCCCAGATCGTTACGCCTTTCGTGCGGGTCGGAACTTACCCGACAAGGAATTTCGCTACCTTAGGACCGTTATAGTTACGGCCGCCGTTCACCGGGGCTTCAGTCGCTAGCTTCGCTTACGCTAACCAACTTCCTTAACCTTCCGGCACTGGGCAGGCGTCAGCCCCCATACATCGTCTTGCGACTTAGCGGAGACCTGTGTTTTTGGTAAACAGTCGCCTGGGACTCTTCACTGCGACCACCTCTCGGTGGTACCCCTTCTCCCGAAGTTACGGGGCCATTTTGCCGAGTTCCTTAGAGAGAGTTATCTCGCGCCCCTGGGTATACTCTACCTCCCCACCTGTGTCGGTTTCGGGTACGGGCCATAATGAATTAACGTGGTTCGGGCTTTTCTTGGAAGCCTGACATCGGACACTTCCCCGCCGTAGCAGGTCGTACTCACGCCTCAGCTCAGAACGTTTTCACCGTCCCTCATCACCTCGGACGCTTAAACCGGGACTACCATCACCCGGCTGTCCTAGCCTTCTCCGTCCCCCGCCACAATTCATTACAGGTACGGGATTATTAACCCGTTATCCATCGACTACGCCTTTCGGCCTCGCCTTAGGTCCCGACTAACCCTCCGCGGACGAGCCTTCCGGAGGAACCCTTGGGGTTTCGGGGTGTAGGATTCTCACCTACATTTTCGCTACTTAAGCCGACATTCTCACTTCTATACAATCCACATCTGCTTCCGCTAATGCTTCTATTCGTATAGAACGCTCCTCTACCACTTGTTAAAAACAAGTCCACAGCTTCGGTATAATGCTTAGTCCCGTTCATCTTCGGCGCAGAATCGCTTGACCAGTGAGCTATTACGCACTCTTCTAAGGATGGCTGCTTCTAGGCAAACCTCCTGGTTGTCTC
The DNA here is from genome assembly GCA_041879365.1 of Nodosilinea sp. LVE1205-7. Lineage (GTDB taxonomy): Bacteria > Cyanobacteriota > Cyanobacteriia > Phormidesmidales > Phormidesmidaceae > Nodosilinea. The sequence goes on from CP089923.1 coordinate 2,805,565, forward strand.
TGCAATTCCACCTCCTTTCCCACTTAGCATTAATTTGGGGACCTTAGCTGGTGGTCTGGGCTGTTTCCCTTTCGACGATGAAGCTTATCCCCCACCGTCTGACTGGCTGTGTGTTCACTGGGTATTCTGAGTTTGACTCGATTTGGTACCGCTCTCGCAGCCCGCACCGAATCAGTGCTTTACCCCCCAGCTATAATCACAACCGCTGTGCCTCAACACATTTCGAGGAGAACCAGCTAGCTCCGGGTTCGATTGGCATTTCACCCCTAACCACACCTCATCCGCTGATTTTTCAACATCAGTCGGTTCGGACCTCCACTTGGTATCACCCAAGCTTCATCCTGGACATGGTTAGATCACCCGGGTTCGGGTCTATAAACACTGACTATCGCCCTATTCAGACTCGGTTTCCCTTTGGCTTCGACATTCCCGTCTTAACCCGCCAGTGCCTATAAGTCGCCGGCTCATTCTTCAACAGGCACGCTATCACCCGTTTAATCGGGCTCTAACTGCTTGTAGGCTCACGGTTTCATGTTCTATTTCACTCCCCTCCCGGGGTTCTTTTCACCTTTCCCTCGCGGTACTCGTTCACTATCGGTCACGCAGGAGTATTTAGCCTTTCGAGGTGGTCCTCGATGATTCACACGGGATTCCTCGTGCCCCGTGCTACTCGGGATTCAGCTAGTATCCTTAAACTTTCGACTACAGGACTCTCACCTCCTCTGGTGCATCTTTCCAATGCTTCGTCTAGTCGCTAGATTCCATATCGCTGTCCCACAACCCCAATAGTAAAAACTACTGGTTTAGGCTCTTCCCGCTTCGCTCGCCGCTACTAAGGGAATCGAGTTTTCTTTCTCTTCCTCCGGCTACTAAGATGTTTCAGTTCGCCGGGTTCGCTCGCTCCACCCTATGGATTCAGGTGGCCGTCTCTGGGTTGCCCCATTCGGAAATCTTCGGATCATTGCCTGCTTCCAGCTCCCCGAAGCGTATCGTCGGTAACCACGTCCTTCTTCGCCTCTGCGTGCCTAGGTATCCACCGTGAGCCCGTTCTAGCTTGACCTCTCCTATCTCTCAATAGGATTAATCTCACTTTCCCTTTTACTCATGTTCTGTGTATAACTACCTTACACTTCTCTCACTATTCTATTATCAAGGTCCTTCGCTGAGCTTCCACCCAGCACCCTATGCCCCAACTCCCGCTGAAACACACGCTGCTAAATGTATCTCTCACTTGGTGGAGGTTAGCGGACTCGAACCGCTGACATCCTGCTTGCAAAGCAGGCGCTCTACCAACTGAGCTAAACCCCCACGCAGTGGGCCATCCTGGACTCGAACCAGGGACCTCACCCTTATCAGGGGTGCGCTCTAACCACCTGAGCTAATAGCCCCCGCTCACCTTAACCTAGTCTAGAAACTTCACCAAAATCCCCACGACCTAAGGTGACTCCTTCAACCCCCTGCGATAAAATTACAGGTCCGTTGAGAGTAGGTCTCCCTAAAAGGAGGTGATCCAGCCACACCTTCCGGTACGGCTACCTTGTTACGACTTCACCCCAGTCATCAGCCCTGCCTTCGGCGCCCTCCTCCCTAAGGTTAGAGTAACGACTTCGGGCGTGGCCAACTCCCATGGTGTGACGGGCGGTGTGTACAAGGCCCGGGAACGTATTCACCGCCGTATGCTGACCGGCGATTACTAGCGATTCCGCCTTCATGCAGGCGAGTTGCAGCCTGCAATCTGAACTGAGCCACAGTTTATGGGATTTGCTTGCACTCGCGCGCTCGCTGCCCTCTGTCTGTAGCATTGTAGGACGTGTGTAGCCCAAGACGTAAGGGGCATGATGACTTGACGTCGTCCCCACCTTCCTCCGTGTTGTCCACGGCAGTCTCCCTAGAGTGCCCAACTTAATGCTGGCAACTAAGAACGAGGGTTGCGCTCGTTGCGGGACTTAACCCAACATCTCACGACACGAGCTGACGACAGCCATGCACCACCTGTCTCTGCGCTCCCGAAGGCACTCCCTCATCTCTGAAGGATTCGCAGGATGTCAAGCCTTGGTAAGGTTCTTCGCGTTGCATCGAATTAAACCACATCCTCCACCGCTTGTGCGGGCCCCCGTCAATTCCTTTGAGTTTCACACTTGCGTGCGTACTCCCCAGGCGGGATACTTAACGCGTTAGCTACGGTACTGGACGGGTCGATACGCCCAACACCTAGTATCCATCGTTTACAGCTAGGACTACAGGGGTATCTAATCCCTTTCGCTCCCCTAGCTTTCGTCCCTCAGCGTCAGTAACGGCCCAGTAGAGCGCCTTCGCCACTGGTGTTCTTCCCGATATCTACGCATTTCACCGCTACACCGGGAATTCCCTCTACCCCTACCGCTCTCTAGTTCATCAGTTTCCACTGCCTGCCCACAGTTAAGCTGTAGTCTTTGACAGCAGACTTGATAAACCGCCTGCGGACGCTTTACGCCCAATAATTCCGGATAACGCTCGCCTCCTCCGTCTTACCGCGGCTGCTGGCACGGAGTTAGCCGAGGCTTATTCCTCTGGTACCGTCAGTTCTTCTTCCCAGAGAAAAGAGGTTTACAACCCTAAGGCCTTCCTCCCTCACGCGGCGTTGCTCCGTCAGGCTTTCGCCCATTGCGGAAAATTCCCCACTGCTGCCTCCCGTAGGAGTCTGGGCCGTGTCTCAGTCCCAGTGTGGCTGATCATCCTCTTAGACCAGCTACTGATCGTCGCCTTGGTAAGCCCTTACCTCACCAACTAGCTAATCAGACGCGAGTTCATCCTCAGGCAGAATTAACCCTTTCACCTCTCGGCATATGGGGTATTAGCAGCCGTTTCCAACTGTTGTCCCCCTCCTAAGGCCAGATCCTCACGCGTTACTCACCCGTCCGCCACTAAGTCCCGAAGGACCTCGTTCGACTTGCATGTGTTAAGCACGCCGCCAGCGTTCATCCTGAGCCAGGATCAAACTCTCCATGTTAATAACCACCTAACCTAAATTAAATGGCTCTCGAAAAGTAAATCCCGAATACCTCAGTATCCGTTCTGTCCTATTGCTAATACTTAACATCTCTGCTACAGTATTAACAATTTAATCTTTGACAGGAACCTTGGCTTTGTTTCTAGACTATTCTCTTGTCAAGGTGCTCGCCTGGTTCGAAACTCGTCTCCCTCAGGCGCTTTACTAATCTATCCCCTCTCCCTCTCCCTGTCAATACACCTCAGGAAAAAAATTCTGCTTATCTGCTCTATTGCTGTTTCCATTCTTCTTGAGGAGCCTTGGAACCAGCCAGAATTCTTGGTTTTTTAGACTCTTGAACTTTTCTTTTCCCGCTCTCGAGCCCTTTCGCAGCAGATTTTGGCGTTTTCTCGATAAAGCTAAATATCAGAGCTCGCTAAAGGGTCCAAGTGTAGTAGGCCCTCAAGAACATCCAGAACTAATTTCTTCAGGGATTGGTTCTGGCTTAATTCAAGGCGTTAATTTATGTTGTTAGTAAGATGGACTTGCCGTTGGCGAGTCTGCTGATATAGCCCTATATTTCTTTACTGTACACGCCATGACTTTGGTCTTACCTGAGGCGATGGCTTCAGCTCCTGGCCTGGCACCGGAGAAAACTAGCCAGACCATTCGCCAGCCCTATCCTAATTATAAAATTATCGTCCTTAATGATGACGTTAATACCTTTCAACATGTAGTCGAATGTCTGATGAAGTACATTCCCGGTATGGTCAGTGATCAGGCATGGAATCTGGCCAATCAAATTCACCATGAGGGTCAGGCCATAGTTTGGGTTGGTCCCTTTGAACAGGCAGAGCTCTACCATAGCCAGCTAATTCGGGCTGGCTTGACGATGGCCCCCCTTGAGCGGGCATAATCCAGAAAGCACCTGCTTTTTTTAAGAATTTCTTTTTATGACCCAAACCTCAGATAACCGACTAGTTTGGAACCACTCTACCCATCTACCTGGTTTGATCCCAATTCTCGAAAAGTTATTAGAACAGCCGGGGATTGGCACTATTACTCCGGGGGTAATTGCCAACGTACGGGCCCACTCGCCAGAAATGCGGGTGAAAGTATCGGTACCGATTCGGGGTGGTTTTAAATTAATTGCCCGCAAGGGAAAAACGGTGCAAGAGGTTTTTGTGTTAACAGAGCTGGCTAAACCTACTCTGGAAGCCGCGATCGCTCGGGCTATGGCGGCCCTGTAGGGTGACACCTACTGATGATTCCCTGCTACAGCAGGAAGGTCTGGCTAGATTCCGGGTGGGGTCGGCTTTCTATCGACCCCGTAGCGCTATTGCTCGAGATCTGGCGGTTCTCTGCGCTAGTCTTTACCGTCAGACCCACTCCCAATTACGGGTGCTGGATGCTATGAGTGGGTGTGGGGTGCGGCCCCTGCGTTATCTGCTGGAGGCAGAAGCTGACTGGGTTTGGGCCAATGAGGGAAACCCTGAAGTGATTCCCATCCTGGCGGCTAATCTAGCCTGTCTGCCCCGCGATCGCTACCGCCTCACCCAGCACAACAGTCTTCGCCTTTGTCTAGGTTGCTACCAGCGCCAGGACTTTTACGATTTAGTCGATATTGATAATTTCGGCAGTCCCGCCCCCCATGCTGAAGCTGGGCTGTGGGCAGTGCGCCTGGGGGGACTGCTGTATTTAACCAGTACCGATGGCCGATCCAGTGGTGGCCACGCACCCCAGCGCAGCCTGCAGATTTACCCCGCCTACGCCCGTTGCCACCCCGCAGTTCACGAACAGGGATTACGGCTCCTGTTGGGTCACATTGCCCAAATAGCCTCGGCTCGAGGCCTGGGGATTGAGCCGCGCTTCAGCCTGTTTACCGGTCAGGTGCACCGGGTGATGGTGCGGGTGGTCAACCACATTACCCTCACCCCTGAAACCTATGGCTTTCTGGCCTATTGTCACAGTTGTGGACAGTTTCAAACCGTAGCCTGGCGGCACCTGGGGCGAGTGAGTTGTATTTGTGCTACTCCTGGAGTGGTGCTCAGTGGCCCCCTCTGGCTAGGCCCGCTGCACGACTTACCCACCCTGATGGCCATGGGTAAACTGGCCTCTAGCCGGGGTTGGTCAGCCTCAACCAAACTACTGCACTCGATGGCCGCAGAAGCCTATTTACCACCCTATTACTATACCCTGGCGGAGATTGGCCATCGAGGCGGAATCGATATACCCCGCCGCAATGACCTGGTCAAAGCCCTACAACTGAAAGGCTACCAGGCTACCGTGCCACATCTCGAGGCCCAGGCGATCAAGACGAATGCCTCCCTAGCGGAGTGCCTAGCGATCGCCAGAACCATAGCAACCAAAAATATGTCTTAAGATAGGACTAATTGGCTTCATGTTAGGTCCTTTTGTAAACCCTTCGAGTCTACTATTGAGACTAGTTGATGTCATAAGCCCATGGGGAGGATAATTTATTCCTGGCGGCTCACAATCCCATAACTAGACCAAGGTAATGGCCACAGCCTTTTCATTCCCCTAAAGTCTCACGATGGGACTTTAGGGTTTCCTTATGGGTCTAGAAGCGAGCTTGATGAGTCCATACGTGCACTAAGGCCGCCAGTCTCCTTTGGCATAGGTACATAATTTTTAGTCCAAATTCAGTCCAGACAAAAAAACTCTATTCCTGAAAGTCTTTTTGCAAAAGCTTTTAGGAATTTTGATTATTTGCTTTGTACACAACTATTCAATCTGTTTCGCCATAGGAAGCTACCGACAACCGCTCTGGAGAACCTTCTTGGAGTAAGGCGGGAGCCAGAACCCAGCAGCCTGGCCACCCCTGAGTTCTTTGCCAGATTGAAAGGACTACCCCGATAGTCTCAGCTAGAGTCTCTTTAGCCTCATGAGTAGACCCCCGGAAAGAAGGATGGGTCTCAACAAGAGACAACACTATTCTTAAAAGAGACGCATCAGTATCACTATCGGACCCAAGATAAAGGCAAAGAGTCTCAAAAAGAGAAGTCTGGGTTATGAGATTGTCCTGGTCGATGGTCTCTCAATCCTGGGCCCAAGCGGTAACCGGCTGGGGTTGTTGGGTAGTCCCTTCCGTGGCAAGGGGAGAAGAGCCGGGATCTGCTCGCCGCGAATCACCAGTACGGAACAGGGGGCCCGGTGCATCACATAGTTGCTAACGCTACCCAGTATCATCTCCTGCAGTCCCCTACGGCCATGACTGCCGATCACAATCAGGTCAGCTTGGCAGGTTTGGGCTGTGGCGCAAATGGTAATAGCTGGATCCCCCACTACCTGGGAAAACTCCGTGGGCACTCCCAGGGCCATAGCCTGGTCTACTTCTCTTCGGAGTCGAGCCAGGCGATCGGCTTCGAATTTCTCCCAGCGTTCCTGGTAATCTTTCCAGAGGGCGTCATCCAAAACGGGGTAATAGGCCTGATAGCTGTGAATGGGAATACCGGGACTACCCTCTTCATAGGCTGACAAAACGTGCAACAGGCTGAGGCTGGCACCGGTTTGTTGAGCTAGCTGGAGAGCTTGATTAAATACCACTCCGCGTAGGGGGGAGCTATCTAAAGCCACCAAAATCTTCTTAAACATGGTCAGTCTCCTGGTTAAGTCTTTAGAGACGGACATTCCTTGAGAACCCACTGATCTGTTCTCAGAGGAAGCTATATTTCTATTATGAAGCGGACTCAACCAGGAGAACCGGGGCTGTAACAAAGGCACATATCTCCCAGTAGTTCAGAGGTTGCCCTCAATAACCCAATAGCAGGGGTGGTAGGTGCAGATCCTGGGGAGTGCGGTAATGGGCTTCAAAAACCGCCACCATATCTTTTAGGGCCGGTCTACCCTGACTTTGTCCCGTTAAACCAGTAGCCACAATCACCAAACACCTCCCCTTAGAAGCCTTCTGCCATGAATCCCAACGCTCCACGATTTGTTGATCCTGGGGCTGACTGGTATCGTACTCAGCAAACAGGTGGATTTCTCCATCGCCGGTCTGAAATAATCCCAGGCTAAGACTAAGCGGCTGAACTGGATCGCGGCCAGAGTTAAAACATACAGATTTTATGCCGCCCGCCTGTTGTAGTTGACCCACCAGAGTCTTAGCTTTAGGCCGAGAGGTTTGTAGGATTACGGCCGGAAGAGTAGTGGCTTGATCGTACTCGGTCTGGGATTGACTTTGATAGGCGATCGCCTGATTTTGTCGCAATTGCTCCAGCCAACTAAACTGGAATTGAACCAGCAAAATTAAAGTGCCCTCGGGAATGTAATCATCCCGCAGAGTAGGAAACCCTGGCAAACCAGGAACAGAGGAAAGGTCTTCGGTAAAAGCCCGATCGGTTTGGGCAATTAGTTCTCGAGTCACCTCCGGTAAAGTTTTTACCGTTACCTTAAGGGGTGCCCCCTGGTTTTTTTCGGGATTAGCAATCTGATAGGTAGCCTTGAGATGGCCATAGGCAGGGGACTCTAAGCGAGAACGATACTTACCAAAAAAGCGTTTGATGGCCTCCAGTACCACCAACAGAACCGCTCCTTCCTGTTCTGCCAACTGGCTCCGCATTCCTTCCAGGGGATGAATGCTGCCGAAGTCAGGTTCGACAATATCTGGAGCATCCACCATTTTCGACCAGCGCCTATCCGGCACCGCTGGCAGAGTTGACTCCTGATCTGTAAACAACTCAAAGTTAAGAAACAGGCAGTCCTGCTCGAGAAAGGCCTCCTGCATTTGCTTGGAAGACCGCTCTCCTAACAGCACCCGTTCTCGAAACTGGGTGAGGGAAGCCAGGGAACGATACATTAGCAAGCCATACTCCACCCCCCATCCCCAAAACCGAAATATAGAGGGTGTCTATATCCCAATGATTGAGTTCAACGGCTAAAATTTGTTGCTCATTCAAAGTGTGCCAGGGAGCCAGTTCCCAGATTTCCATGGCCTTAGCCACCATGGCCTCACCATAGCGCTGGGGCAGTTGGGCCTCTCCCTGGGACCTGGGTTGCTGTAGGGCATTAAATAGGTCATCAATTAAGGGTAGATCGGGTTCGTAATCGACAACAATATCCAAATCTTGCAGGGCACCCCGCAGATAAAACTGTAATTCTCGATTACAAACCACAATCTTCTGGGGACGAGCCGGTGGCAAGCCTCCCTGAGGGGCTTCGATCGCTTGAATAAGGGTTCTCACCACTGGCTCGTAACCACTGCTGGCCGGTACAATGCCAATTCCACGCACTTTGCCGTGGCCACTATCCAACCAGACAATACAGTGACTATCTTCACCTTGCCGACCCCAGGGAATTTGTTCTTCTTCTGCCAGAGGATACATTGGTCGGCGATCTCCCTCCCATACCGTTGCTATGCGGGGTATCTGTTTGAGCCGGTCAATGGTAATACGGTTCAATCGAGTCATGGTATGGGAAAAACTAGGAAACGGTGTAACAGCTGTTCTACATCAGCCCTTAGCTTTGATCAGCATAGACGAGTTTAATGGTAGACAAGGTCTTCCTATAGTTTTCTAACTCTGATTTCTAAGCGGCTGAGCTAAACTAGAAAAAGCTTCAGAATCCAGCTTAGGGGTATGGCCGATCGCGGCTGGCCCTTATTTAGTTGTAGCGCCTAACTGCTCGATCGAGGCGGTTAATCTATTGTCAATCCTTTAAGGGTAAAGTTGCTATGGCTCAGGTTAAGGAACAATCTCGGGGTATTTTACTCTCTGCTAAGGCCCTGGAGCACGTTAAAGCTTTGCAACGCAGCCAGGGCAGTCAAAATCTTTGCCTACGGGTGGGGGTACGCCAGGGGGGTGTTCCGGCATGTCCTACACCATGGATTTTGAGAGTCCCGAAAATATTAACGACCATGATGAGGTTTATGACTACGAAGGATTTCAGGTAGTCTGTGACAAAAAAAGTCTACTTTACCTCTATGGATTAATGTTGGACTACAGTGATGCCCTGATTGGCGGCGGTTTTCAATTTACCAATCCCAATGCCAATCAAACCTGTGGGTGTGGTAAATCCTTCGGCGCATAGAGTTCAGGTTGGACCAGGCCCTTAAGCCCCAAACTATTAGGGTGCCCTGTCCAACCACCCACAGATTAGTGCCCAATGGCAGGTCAATGGCACCTTACCAGCCAAAGGCCGATAGTAGGGCAAGGGAGGTGGCATCTCGCTGATCCCCAGAGGCTGGAATGGTTGATGCCAGAATTCTACTTTCGGCGCAAAATGAGGCGGTGTTAAAACCTCCAAACCGTTTTACCACGCTGGTTCGTAACCTCAAATTAGGGTTGGCGAACCAGAACCGCTCAACGGAACTCATGGTTTCGTATTCGGTGGTCAGCACCAGCCCCTGATCGGCGTCAATTTCGTAACGACCAATTACTGGTACGATTTCAGCGTAACCCCGCTCCCGCAATAATTGACCAGTGGTTGGCTGATGGCGATCGGGGACGAGGGCAAAAACCGTATTACCGGTGTGATTTTCGTCTTCCCGGTCCCAGGCCATGGAGCCTTGCCAGGTAACCAGAGCGCCCCCTACCGCCAGGGCCGGATCGACACTATGGAGCTGACAAATTTCCACTACGCTAGGATGGCCCTGCTCCAGAGCTTCCACAGAAATAGTCGAGTCCCCTAGTTCTGCTCGGCGAAAGGGCAAATGGTGAGTGGTGCGCTGAGAATGCCATTGACCCGCACTCAAGCGGAAAAAGTCCATTACATCCATAGGGGTGGAGAAAAAAGTAAAAGCCATGGCTTGATCATCAGATCATGAAATCCTCCTCTGGAAACCCGCCCCTAGGCCCGATTAAGGGTACGTAGCAACCACAGAGTAGCCGCCAGGAAAATAAAATGGGCCAGAAGAATAATGGTATTACCCTGCACCACGAAAATATCAAAGGGCCTGACATACTGACCCATAGCGCCACCCGGCACAAAAACCGCAGCCCCCTGGGGTTGAATCAGGGCCTTGGCTAGCAAAGAGCCCACCAGGGCATTACTGCCAAAGAGAGTGACCAGCATACCCACCATACTAATGATGATGCCTAGGCGTAGAGCCTGCATCGCTTCCTTCGGGCTGGGACGACGTGCGCCATCCCGACTACGCAGACGTCGAGCCAGGCGGGTGTAGCTAAAGGCCCAGTAGGTGCTCAGATATACGGCTATCAAGCCCAGGGCGGTGAGACTTAAACCCGGCCCTGTGCCGGGATTACTGACGCCGCCAGAGCCACTGCTCAGATTGGCAATGCCAAACAACAGCACCAGGCTGGCAATGGTTGCCAGTACCACCTGAGACCAAAAGCTGAGCCAACCGATGAGGCCAAAGGCATTGGCAATGCGCCGGACGGCGGGCGGTAGAGTGTAGTTTGGTTCAGTATTCATAACTGTAAATTTTAGACTAAGGCCTGGTCCATCGGCGCGTTCTGGCTTAAGTTGATTCCCATCTTTGATTTAAGGGTAAGGATTAACCCCGTAAGAGGTTGTTTGAAAAGCCAAAGGGAGTCTCAAATAACTCAGGTCAAACGGTGGGGTTCAGCCAGTGTTAAAGTTGGGGCAGGGGTAAGAACTAGGGGGAACGATGGTATTTTCTAGCGATCGGATTAAATCCGATCTAACCGATCTGTGTACCCAATGGAGCAATCGGGTGGATTACCTGGCCATTCGCCTGGAGCAGTCGGAAGGCACGGAAGTTTTTCTGCGGGGAGGAGCTATAGAAACCCTCAGCGAAGGTATGGCCATCGGTGGCCATGTGCGAGCCTGTCATCGGGGTGGTTGGGGTTTTTCCAGCTTTAACAGTCTCCAGGATCTTAGCGATCGCGTTGCCGAAGCGGTCAATGCGGCCCGTCTGGTGGGGGCCGATGAAACTACTCTGGCTCCCATTCCAGTAGTTCAGGTTAGCCGTCAGCTTCCCCTGACTGGCACCGATCCTCGTCATATTTCTCTAGTTCGTAAAAAGCAGCTTTGCAGCCACTATGCCGATCTATTGCAAAGCCTTGACGATCGCATTACCACCACCTCGGTCCGCTACAGCGATATTAGTCAGCAAATTCTACTGGCCACGTCGGAGGGTACTTTAATTGATCAGGCCTGGTCCGATATGGAAATGCGCTTTGCTGCTACGGCTCGGTCTGGTGACATCGTTCAAACTGGACGGGAAACCACCGGTTCTCGCCGGGCCTACGAAGACCTGGAAAATCTCGATGCCCAGGTTCTGAGTTCAGCCCAACGGGCCCTGGCGTCCTTAGACTTGCCGGCGGTCCGGGGGGCAGTTTACGAGGTGGTGATTGATCCGATTTTAACCGGGCTATTTGTCCATGAGGCCTTTGGCCATCTATCGGAAGCCGACATGACCTACGAAAATCCCGATCTGCTGGAGGTCATGAGTTTGGGACGCCGCTTCGGCCCCGACAATCTACAGATTTTAGATGGCGCTGCCCCGGCAGGTCACCGCGGCAGCTACTTCTACGATGACGAGGGAACTCCAGCCAGCACCACCCAACTAATTCAGAACGGGGTTCTGGTGGGGCGTCTCCACTCCCGAGAAACCGCCGGCAAATTAGGCGAATCCCCCACCGGTAATGCTCGCTGTCTGAACTATCACTATTCCCCCTGGTACGCATGACCAATACCTGGATAGAGCGGGGGACAACCCCAGTTCAGGACCTGTTGGCAGATTTAAAGGAAGGAGTGTACGCCCGTAACTGGCTGGAGGGTATGACCAATGGAGAAATGTTTACCTTTACGGCTGGCGAAGCCTGGATGGTTCGCAATGGCCAGTTAGCCGAACCGGTCCGAGACGTAACCCTATCGGGCAATGTGTTTCGCACCCTGTCAGACATTGTGGCCATTGGGGATGACTTCTACTGGGACGAATCGGGGGGCTGTGGTAAGGGGGGCAAAGTGGTTTGCCCGTTGGCTGCGGAGGCCCCAGCCTGCGCATTAAAAATGTAGTGGTGGGAGGGGAAGCAGAAGACTGAATCCCCCCTCGCAGTCGGGCGTTAAACCTTAAAGGCTGGTTCAATTACCGTAGAAATAGGCAATTTCCTTAGCTTTGAGGGGAGCGAAGTCCGCCTCTAGCAGCATTTGGTTCAGGTCTTCCTGGGGGAAGTGCTTGGCCCCAATGCGAACAATTCGCGATCGCATTGAATTAATTACTCCACTGCGCTGCCGCTCAGCTTCTTTGGCCATAACTCGATGATAGAGGTCCAACTTAGGGGCTGGAATAGGGCTACCATCCAGGTCGATTCCCTGGGCAATGGCAGCATCAACAGCATCGGCACCAGGGGCAGAATTGTGTGACATAAACTAGAAATTAAATTTTAAATACAGATCAAATCGATCCTAGCATTACGGCCAGGGCTAGTTTACTGCATGGCAGGCGACATGGTGACCCGGTTCTAACTCCAGAAATTGGGGTGCCGGTGCCTGCCGACAGATTGCCTCCGCCATCGGGCAGCGGGGGTGGAATGGGCAGCCCTGGGGGGGGTGGCCGGGTTGGGTACGTCGCCGGTCAGGACTATCCGTTGACGTTTGGCCTCTAGGGCGGGGTCAGGAATCGGCACCGCTGAAAGCAAGGCCTGGGTGTAGGGATGGAGGGGCCGACGGTAGAGGGTTTGCCGGTCCGCCAGCTCCACCAGCTTGCCCAGGTACATGACTGCGATCCGATCGCAGAGGTGACGCACCACGCTCAGGTCATGGGAAATAAATAAATAGGTGAGGCCCAACTGTCGCTGCAGGTCCTGCAGCAGGTTAAGGATCTGGGCCTGAATCGAGACATCCAGGGCGGCGATGGGTTCATCGCAGACTATCAGGCCCGGGTTCAGGGCCAGGGCTCGGGCGATCGCCAGACGCTGCCGCTGGCCACCGGAAAACTGGTGGGGATAGCGATCGCAAACCTCCCAGGGCAGCCCCACCATCTCTAGTAGTTGCCTGACCCGATGGCTGACCGCCTCCCCCTGGGCTCACCAAAGATCGCCAGGGGTTCTGCCAACATCGACCCCACGGTCATGCGGGGGTTGAGGGAGGCATAGGGGTCTTGAAACACCATCTGCATCTGCCGCCGCCGCTGGCGCAGGGCCTCCCCCTTGAGCTGGGTTAACTCGATTCCGCCCAACCGCACCGACCCGGCGGTCACCGGTAGCAGTTGCAAAATCGCTAGCCCCGTGGTGCTCTTGCCACAGCCCGACTCCCCCACCAGCCCCAGGGTTTCCCCCTGATCAATATCAAAATCCACCCCATCCACCGCCCGCACCCAGCCCCGTTGTCGGGCCAGGAGCGGCCCCCGGCTGACGGGAAAGTGCACCCTCAGGTCCCGGACCTGCAGCAGGGGTGGGGGAGAGTCTGTAGAAATCATCGCTGTCGCTCCAGGTAGGGACAAGGGCTATCCGTCTCCATGGCGGCTCAGCCCCCCAGTTCCTGGGGGCTGGGCTTAACCCAGCAGGCCACCCGATGATCGGGGCCAACCTCCTCCAGGGGGGAGTCGCCTGCCGGCAGGCCGGCTGCACAAACCGGCAGCGATCGGCAAAGGCGCATCCCTGGGGGTAGGTGGTGAGGCTGGGGGGCATACCGACGATGGGCCGCAGCGCCGCCTGGCGTTCCCGATCCAGGCGGGGAATACTCTGTAGCAGCGCGGCGGTGTAGGGATGGCGGGGGTGGCGGTAGAGATCCTGAACGGGGGCCTGTTCTATGATCTGGCCCGCGTACATGACCAGAATGCGATCGGCCAGCCCCGCCAGCAGCGAGAGGTCGTGGGTAATCCAGATCACCGCCATGGCCAGGTCGCGCCGTAACCCCTTCACCAGGTCGACAATTTGGGCTTGAATGGTGACATCCAGAGCGGTGGTGGGCTCATCGGCGATCAGTAGGGCTGGTCTACAGGCCAGGCCCATGGCGATCATCACCCGTTGACGCATGCCCCCAGAAAACTGGTGGGGATAGTAATCAACCCGACCTGGGGCATCGGCGATACCCACCTGCGCTAACAGTTCCACCGCCCGGGCCCGGGCAGAGCGCCGGTCTAGGCTGGTATGCTGCTGAATCGCCTCCGTCAGCTGGCGGCTAATCCGCATCACCGGATTGAGGGACATCATCGGGTCTTGAAAGATCATGGCGATCTGGTTGCCCCGTAGGCGGCGCCGCTGCCGATCGCCCATCCGTAATAGATCGTGACCCTCAAACCAGACCTCACCGCCGGTGACTTTCCCCGCTGGCGAGGGCAGCAGCCCCATCACCGACAGCATGGTCATACTCTTGCCCGAGCCCGACTCCCCCACCACCCCCAGGGTTTCCCCCGATGGACCTGGAAGGAGACATCGTTAACGGCGTAGATCACCCCATGCTGGGTGACCAGGCGGGTGCTGAGGTGGCGGGTATCCAGCAGAACAGTCATGGGGCTAGGGGGGCAGGGTTAAACATCAGGGCTGGGGGAGTCACCAGACTATCGATCAAGTCCGCATCCGCATCGTAGCGCCCGGCGGGGTGGCGCCAGGAGGGCAGCGATCGCCGAAACCGTTGGTAATAGTCCTGTTGGGATTCATGGTAAAGACGCTGGAGCTCCGTCACCGGGTCGGGGTGATCATCCACCCGCAGGTCCAGCTCGGCATAGAGGTCTTGATCGACCACGTAGAGGGCGGCGGACTGGCGCCCCCGTTTGTCGCCCCCGGCCCTTTGCCCCGCCAGCAGAGCGGTTAACAACCGTTGGCAGAAGCTCAGGCTGGCATTCTCCTGGTAGCTGGCCGCCATGGCGGCCAGGGTCGCCTCACTAACCAGCATATTGCCGGCTACGGAAAACCCCGGAAACTCCAGATGGCCCGCCCAGGCCACACATTCCAGACCGGTCCAGGCGGCGGTGGTGCCCTGGCGATCGATGAGGTGAAGCTGGCGGTGCTGGCGGCCATCGTCCTGCTGGATCAACTGCTCTAGCACCCTGGGGGCGCTGGCCTGTTCCAGCAGGTCCAGGCCCCGAATACCCAACAGGGGGTTGGTGAGGGCCTGGGTGGCGATCGCCCCCACCCCAGCCCTGGCAAAGGGCACCAGGGCCCCCACCGCCAGGTTTCTGGTGGAGACGGCTACCCCCATCATGGCGGTGGCCGGGTCCCGGGCCACGATTGAGAAGGTCATGGGCGTTGTCCTCAGGATTGGCGTTGCTGGGGGTCGAGGGCTTCCCTGAGCCCGTCCCCCAGTAGGTTAAAGCCCAGCACGGTGATGGCGATGGCCAGCCCCGGAAAGGTGGTCACCCAGGGAGCCCGCTTAAAATAGTCTCGCCCCGCCGCCAGGATCGCCCCCCACTCGGGGGAGGGAGGTTGGGCCCCCAGGCCCAAAAAGGACAGGGCGGAGACCGAAAGCACCGCCACCGATATGCCCACCGTGGCCACCACGATCACTGGAGAGAGAATGTTGGGCAGCAGATGGCGAAGGATCAGGCCCAGGGGCCTGGCCCCGATCGCCTGGGCCGCCCGGAAATAGGTTTTGTTTTTTTCCACCAGCACCGCCCCATAGGTGAGGCGGGCGTAGAAGGGAATGGTGCTGATGCCCACGGCGATCAGAGCATTTTTGAGGCTGGGGCCCAGCACCGCCACCGTCGCCAGGGCAATTAGGGTTTCGGTGAAGGAAAACAACACATCCATGGATCGCATCAGCAGCGCCCCCACCCACCCCTGCAGGTAGCTAGCGGTGAGGCCAACACCTAACCCCAGGGTGACGGAAATGCCCATGGCCATTAAGCCAACCATGCAGGTGAGGCGGCTACCGTAGACCACCCGACTGAACAGGTCGCGGCCAAAGTCATCGGTGCCAAACCAATGGCTGGGGCTGGGGGGCTGCAGGGGTTCCCCCACGTTCATCTGGATCGGATCAAAGGGGGCGATCGCGGGGGCAAACAGGGCCACCCCCACCAGCACCAGCAGAATCAACGCCCCCAGCTTTGCCCCGGGGCTGCGCAGCAAAACCGCCAGGAACCGCCCCAGCTGGCGGCGGTTAGGGGGGGGCGATCGCATCAAAAATAACGGAGCCAGGGGTTGGGCCATACCAGCAAGGAGTAACTTAACGATAGGTAATGCGGGGATCAATCCAGAGGTAAAGCACATCCAGGAGGATAGACACGGTCACCACAACCACCGCGAAGATCAAAATAAACCCCTGAATGGTGGGATAGTCCCGTTGAAAAATCGACTGGATAGCCAGGCGGCCAATGCCATTCCAGGCGAATACGTTTTCCACCACGATCGCCCCCCATCATGTAGGTAAACTGCAAACCCAACATATTAACGATGTGGATTAGCCCATTGCGGAGGGCATGGCGAGACAGCACCAGGGCCTCCCCCAGCCCCTTGGCTCGGGCGGTGCGCAGGTAGTCCTGGGAAAACACCTCCAGCATGGAGGATCGAGTCAGGCGGGCAATGGTCGCCGCATTGGCCAGCCCCAGGGTCAGGGCCGGCAAAATCAGGTTTTTTAGACCGCTGCCAGAAATCGGCAACCAGCCCAGCTTCACCGAGAAGACGTACATCAAGATCAGGCCTAGCCAAAAGCTCGGCACCGATATGCCCACCATGGCCCCGGTCATCAGGGTGGCATCCCACCAGGTGCCCCGCCGGTAGGCTGCAAAAAAGCCTGCCGTTACCCCCACGCTAATGGTGATCACCATGCTGGTGGCCGTTAGCAATAGGGTATTGGGCAGGCGGATCAGGAGCAACGGTAAAACGGGTTGGTTGCCTCGGATGGTGGTGCCAAAATCCCCCCGCAGAATGCGCCCCATGTATATCCCGTACTGCTCGTAGATGGGGCGATCTAGCCCCAGGTGATGACGAATCTGGGCCAGTTGCTCCGGCGTGGTGGACTGGGATTGGGCGTACATAATCTGTACCGGATCCCCAGGTACCAGGTGGATTAACAGGGTCACCGCCATGGTGGTCACCCAGATGGTGAGTAACCCACTGAAAATTCGTCTAATCAGATAACGGGTCATGGCAGAGCGCCGGGGGGTAGGGAACACAGAATCCTATTGCAACTTCACGTCATTGAAGACGGGGCGGTTAAAGGGGCCAATTTTATAGCCCTCCACCTGCCGCCGGGTAGCATACACCCAGAGGGATCCGGGGTATAGAGGGGAACGTGGACCGCCTTCTCCAGCAGGTAGGCCATGGCGGCGTTAACCGCCTTTTGCCGCGCAACCGGGTCTACGGTGGTGCGGGTCTTGTCCAGGAGGGCATCTAACTCAGGGCTTTGATAGCCACTGTAGGCCCCGGGGGAATGCCAGAGTTGGTGCAGAATATCAGGGTCAAACCAGGCCCAGTCCATCAGGTCAAAGGTGCTGACCCCGGTCTTCCGTTCGTTTTCCTGCTTGACCCGGGCGTTTAGACTGCCAATGTCCATGGTCTCCAGGTTGGCCTTAATACCCACCTCCGCCAGCTGACCCTGAAAGATCTGTACCATTTTCTCCCGGTTATCGCCGGTGGAGGTCATCAGGGTCACCTCCAGGGGTTTACTGGGGCTGTAGCCCAACTCCGCCAGCAGGGCCCGGGCCTTGTCTGGATTGTAGTCATAGCCATGCTGGGCGCAGAAGTCCTGATTGTTGCCAAACACCCCTCGACTGATGGGGCAGCGTTCCCGTTGCACCAGGCCTTCCCCAAAGGCGGTTTTGATTGCAGTATCGACGTCTACCCCGTAGGCCACCGCCTGGCGGGCCCGGATATCGTTGAAGGGGGGGCGGGAGATGGTGAACTCGAAGAAGAAGTTCTGGCCGGTGTTTTCGGCAACGTGCAGGGCCAGGTTTGGGTCGTTACGGACGGAATCCAGGTCATCCAGGGGGGGTTGACGATGAGCTGCACCTCCCCGGTTTGCAGGGCCGCCAGGCGAGCCTGGGCCTCTGGAATCTGGCGGACGATCAGTTTATCCAGGTAAGCCGGGCCCGGATTCTCCGCCGGTCGGCCAAAACGGACGTAGGTGGGGTTTTTCTCCAGGACGATCTCGTTGCCCTTGGTCCAACTCACCAGCTTCCAGGGGCCAGTGCCAATGGCGGTGGAGACCCCAAATTTAGCCCCCGCCGCTTGGTTGCTGTCACAGAGCATGCTGGCAAGGGGTTGGCCATGAAAGCGGTAAAGGCACCAAAGGGTTTGTCGAAGGTGAATTTAACGGTTTGGGGGTCCACCACCTCCACGGCGGAGATCGGCCCCCAGGCCCCCTTGGTGACGCTGGGGTTGGCCTTATCCAGAGCTCGATCGGCGGTGTACTTGACATCCTTGGCGTCAAAGGGGGTGCCGTCGTGGCAGGTGAGGCTCTGATTCAGGGTAAAGGTCACCGCCTTACCATCGGGGCTGACCTGCCAGTCCTTGGCCAGGTTTGGCACAATTTTGCCCGAGGCATCAAAGGCCAGCAGGGTATCGTAAAGCTGATCAAAGATCTGCCAGGACAGGGTGGTGGTGGTGCGCTGGGGGTCGAGGGAATCGGCATCGCCGTAGCGAGCCCACACCAGGGTACCCCCCGCCTTTGGGGTGGCTGGGGCCGGCGATGATTCCTTTGAGGTAGAAGACTGCTGGCTATTGCAACCGGTGACCAGCAGGGTTGCCAGGGCCACCGGCAGGAGCGATCGCCCTAAACCAGGGGGGAAATGCCATTGAACGGGGTAGGCCAAACCATCACTTTTCCTCGATTACGTAGGGGGACACTCCTTGCTCGGTCGCCCATGCCTCCTCCAGCGGTCTAGAGGATGGGGGTGGACGTGGGGTTCATAGTCCCAAAAGCAAAAATGCCGTAATGTATTCCCAGTCACCATCCTTTTCCTGGAAGTTTAGGTATTTTTCTAGGATAAGGCCATGGCTATGGTCTCCCCCAGGGCACCAGGGTTTAACTATAGCAGTCAGGAAAACCACCCTTTCTAAAGGGATAGAAGGCAATCTCAGGCCACTGGAGCCTCCCCTAAACCAGGTCTATTTAGTTAAGAAAAGTTATGTTTGCCTGAAAACCTTGATTTGGTCATAACTTTAGGCGATGACGGGCAATTTAGTTGAGTAAAGTTGAGGCTAGGGAACAGTACCCCCATGGCGACCCCCGGTTTGACCCTTGACCAGGCCCTGGCCTGGCTGGATGATCTGCTCTACACCCAGCAGCAGCAGCACTTTACCACTTTGCAGGTGGCCCTGCTGCGGGCCGCCTGGGAGCCTGGCCGGCAGAGCTACCGAGCGATCGCCCAGGCCCAGGGCTACTCTGAAAACTATCTCAAGTACGATGCTGGCCCCAAGCTCTGGCGCTGTCTCAGCGGTCTGCTGCAGGACAAAGTGCGTAAAACCACCGTCCGGGCCCTGGTGGAGCAGCGCTGGCAGACCCAACAGGGGGCTGGGCTGGGGCCCGCCACCCCCATCTCCGGGGACGCCCCCCCCTGGCCCCACCCCAGGGGTCATCGCCGCCCCCGATTAGCCCCTCGGCTTGGGGCCGGTGCCTGAGCTGCCGACCTGGCAGGGGCGAGAGCTGGAGCTGGCCAGGCTGGCGGACTGGTTGACGGTGGATCGCTGCCGTCTGATCGCCGTCACCGGTCTGGTGGGCACCGGTAAAACCGCCCTGGTGGCCAGGCTGATCCGGAGTCTGCCCCCCATGCCTTTGGGATGGTGCGGTGGTACCCCCTGCCGATGCTGGGGCTAGCCCTCGCCGGCGATCAGGGGCCTGGCCCAGCCCCTGGTCTAGCTGACCTGCTCACCGACCTGGTGGGGCAGGGGCGTCAACACCTGGGCCTGGCCCCGGGGGGCCACCTGATCACGGATGCTCTGGCGGTGCTGCTGCAGCATCGCTGCCTGGTGGTGCTAGACGGTTGGGACAGTCTGCTACAGCCGGGTCGTCAGACCTATCACCCCTCCTGTCAGGAGTATGGTGCATGGTTGCAATACCTGGCGGAGGTACCCCACCAGAGTTGTTTGCTGATCACCAGTCGGGATTACCCCCTGGGGCTAGCCCCCCTGCTGCAGACCAGCCCGGTCAGCCGCTGTTTATCCCTGGCGGGCCTGGCCCCAGGGGCGGCCCAGACCTGGTTGGAGTCCACCACTGGGTTGACGGCGCCAGAGGACACCTGGCAGCAGTTGATCAGCCGCTGTGGCGGTAACCCACTTCTTTAAAGATGGCTTGCGCCAGCGCCCGCACCCTCTTTAAGGGGCAACTGGGCCGCCTCTGCGACCAGCCCAGCCTGGCCCTGGGGGATTTGCGCCATACCCTCAACCAGCAACTCCAGCTCCTGCCCGCCCTGGAGCTGGAGATCCTCTACTGGTTAGCGATCTACCATGAGCCGGTGACCGCCCCGGAGCTGGGGAAGGATCTGCTCACCACTAGCGCCTCCCTGCCGATCCTGGAGGGATTGGCCACCCTGGTGCGCCGGTCCCTGGTGGACAGTCCTGACCCGGCCCTGGTGAGCCACCAGGACCCCCTGTTCACCCTCCACCCTACCCTGGCGGAGCATCTGATTCAGGGGTTAATCGAGGCGGTCACCGGGGAAATCCTCAGCCTGGAGTTGGCCTATCTGCACAGCCACGCCCTGATCAAGGCCCAAACCAAGGAGTACCTGCGGGACCGGCAAAAACAGAGAATTTTAAGGCCGATTGCCCAGCGGCTGCAGGCCACCTTTCACCACCCCCAACAACTGGAGTTGCAGTTGCGGCGGGTGTTAGACCGACTGCACCAGCACTACCGCGATCGCCCCAGTTACGCCCCCGGCAACCTGCTGAACCTGCTCTGTGAGCTGGGGTTTAACCTGCGGGGCTATGATTTTTCCCACCTGATGGTGTGGCAGGCAGACCTGCAGGGGATGGCGCTCCAGCAGGTCAATTTCAGCCGGGCTCACCTGGCCCGGTCGATTTTTACCAAAACCCTGGGGGGGCCCTGTCGGTGACCTTTAGCCCCGACGGCCAGCGGCTAGCCACCAGTGATATCAATGGCATTATCCGGCTTTGGCAGGTCAGCGATGGCAAGCAGATCCTCACCTGTGAGGGCCACGGCAGTTGGGTATGCCTGGTGGCCTTTAGCCCCGACGGCCAATGGCTGGCCAGTGCCAGCGAAGACCATACCATTAAGCTCTGGAGCACCCAAACCGGCCACCATAGCCATAGCCTGGCGGGTCATCGCAGTTGGGTGTGGGCGATCGCCTTTAGTCGCACCGGTCAATTTCTGGCCAGTGCCAGTGAGGATTACACCCTGCGGATCTGGAGTTTGCGATCGCTACGCTGTCTAAAAATCCTCACCGGCCACAACAGTTGGGTCTGCACCGTGGCCTTTAGCCCCCGGGGCAACCTGCTGGCCAGTGGCGGGGATGACCACCTGATTCGGCTGTGGAACCTGCGCACCGGCCAATGTCTGAAAATCCTCTGGGGGCACGCTAGCCGGGTCACCTCGGTGGTTTTTAGCCCGGATGGGGCGGCGATCGCCAGCGCCAGCGAAGATAAAACCGTCAAAATCTGGAGTGTAGACACCGGCGAATGCCTGCAAACCCTGCGGGGCCACGATCACTGGGTCTGGTCTGTGGCCTTTAGCCCCGAGGGTGACACCCTGGTCAGCGGTAGTCAGGACCAGACGGTGAAAATCTGGGACCGCTCCACCGGCACCTGTCGCCAAACCCTCACCGGCCACTCCAGTTGGGTCCAGTCCGTGGCCTTTAGCCCCGAGGGGAGGGCGATCGCCAGCGGCAGCGAAGATCAAACCATCCGTCTCTGGGACCCCCAAACCGGCGACTGTCTCACCACCATTCGGGGCTACGCCAGCTGGATTCAGTCCGTGGCCTTTAGCCCCCGGGGCAACCTGCTGGCCAGTAGCAGCGAAGATCACACCGCCCGCCTCTGGGACCTCACCAGTGGAGCCTGTCTGGGTAGCCTGGGGGGGCCCAACAGCGCCCTCCTCTCCGTGGCCTTCAGCCCCGACGGCGAGTGGTTGGCCGGGGCCGGGTTTGACCACCGGGTGTGGCTTTGGCAGGTCAGTAGCGGGGCCTGCCTGAGGGTGCTGGAGGGTCACGGTTCCTGGATTCGATCGGTGGCCTTTAGCCCCTGCGGCACCCTGCTGGTCAGCGGTGGCGGCGATTGCCTGGTGAAAATCTGGGATCTCCGTACCGGTGCCTGCCTGAGGACCCTGCGGGGCCATAGCAATTGGGTCTGGTGCGTGGCCTTTAGCCCCGACGGCCGCTACCTGGCCAGCTGTGGCGATGACCAGACGGTCAAACTGTGGGACAGGGCGACGGGGAAGGGGCTAATCACCCTACGGGACCACACCAGCAGTGTCACCTCCGTGGCCTTTAGCCCCGACGGTAGCCAACTGGTCAGTAGTAGCGCCGACCAAACCATCAAGCTATGGGAGGTGGAGACCGGCACCTGCCAGCACCATCTGGTCAGCCATAGCAGTGCGGTTTTTCTAGCCAGCTTTAGCCCCGATGGGCAGTGGCTAGCCAGTGGCAGTGCCGACCAAACCATTAAACTGTGGAGCGTGGCCAGCGGGGCCTGCCACCAAACCCTGACCGGTCACACCAACCTGGTGTTTTCCGTAGCCTTTAGCCCCGACGGCCAACTCCTGGCCAGCGGTAGTCGGGATGAAACCATCAAACTCTGGCGGGTGGATGAGGGGACTTGCTGGAAAACCCTGAGGATAGAACGCCCCTACGAGGGCATGGATGTTTCAGGGGTGATGGGGTTAACCGAGGCCCAACTGGCGACCCTCACCATGCTGGGGGCTGTGGTCAGGGGTTAGGTTGACACTGGAAATAGTCCCAGGGGCAAACTCAGGTTACCTCAGAGTTGGTGGATGGAGCTAATCGTCGCAACTGTTCTGGATTTTGCAGCACGTCTACTTGACTAAGGGTAATTTGCTGCCCCGAGCCTAACCACTTTAGTTGTACCAGGGCTTGACTGGCCTCCGCATCTCCCAGGATTAAACAAACCGGTGCCCCGCTGCGATCGGCGCGTTTAAACTGTTTACCAAAGGCGGAACCACTCAGGTCTAGATCAATGGCTAGGCCAGCCTGACGTAGGTGCTGGGCTAGTTGTAACGCGTTGGCTTCAGCCTCTTCGCCCCGGGACACGATATAGACTTCAGGGGTGGTGGGCTGTTCAGGATAAAGTTTCTCCAGCAATAGGGTGAGCCGTTCCAACCCGATCGCCCAACCCACTGCCGGGGTGACTGGTCCCCCCAGTTCCTCCACCAGGCCATCATAACGCCCCCCCCCGCAGACCGTGGCCTGGGCCCCTAAATCAGAGGACTGAATTTCAAAGGCGGTGTGGCTGTAGTAATCTAATCCCCGCACTAACCGGGGATTTAATACAAAGTCAATCCCCAGGTTAGTGAGCTGCTGTTGGACCCGGTCAAAGTGGCGATTAGATTGATTCCCCAGGTAGTCTAGAATGCTGGGAGCACTGGCTACAATAGCCTGGGTTTTCTCGTCCTTGCTATCGAGAATACGCAACGGATTATGCACGAGTCGATATTGGGAGTCGGGATCCAGGTCTGTCTGGTAGGGAGTGAGGTAGGCTACCAGGGCTTCGCGATAGCGCTGGCGATCCTCCCGATCGCCGACGGAATTCAGGTAAAAGGTCAGGTTTTTTAAGCCCAGGCTCTGGAGTAGATCGGTGGCCAGGGCCATTACCTCCACATCGGCCCGGGGGTCGGCGCTACCTAAAACCTCTACCCCAATCTGGTGAAACTGACGCTGACGTCCCTTTTGGGGCCGCTCGTAGCGAAACATAGGGCCACTGTACCAAAGTCGTTGTACCCCCCCTGGGCGTAGAGACTATGCTGGATGTAGGCTCGTACAGCCCCAGCCGTACCTTCAGGACGCAGGGTACAGCTGCGATCGCTGCGGTCCCGAAAACTATACATTTCCTTGCTAACCACATCGGTAGCCGTACCAATACCCCGCTCAAACAGGGAGGTTTGTTCAAAACAGGGGGTGCGAATTTCCCGATAGGCTGCCCGCCGAAACAGCTCCCTGGCGACCTCTTCAACCCGCTGCCAGGTATGTATATGGGCAACCTTTAAGTCACCGCCAACCGACTGACAGGTGGGTAGAATATCCTCTGTTCCTGGCAGGGATTGAATAGGGTCCATAGTTCAATATCGTTGGGAATAGGTTGGAGCACTTACCGGCCTTTGATCATAACCCAGGCTGGACTAACCCCAGACTAATCCAGTCCAAAACTGGCCCGGCTCACTCTCCAGGGAGTTGGCGATCAGCACGGTTTTCAGCAGCTTGAGGCAAACGGCAACAATTGACTTCATCAATGCACACCTTGCCTGACTGCAAGGCCCAACGGAATAAGGCCACCCGGTTACCTGTGGCAGTTTTGGTAAGAATATTACTGATGTGATTGTCTACCGTACGCTTACTAATTTCTAGTTGATCAGAGATTTCCTGGTTGGTGAGGCCAGAGGCCACCAGTTCTACAATTTGCAACTCCCGGTCTGAAAGGTTACTCTGCCCATGCACGGCAGAGGAGTCGTTGCTTGTCATGCCTAACGCTTCCTTCTATGTATTTATGCTTACCCTACTACCACTATACGCGCTTATTTTCAGACTGTTGGGAGTTTTTTGCTGGCCTGCAAAGGTTGGCCCCAAACCCAGTCCACAGTAGGCTAGGGCTTGATAAAGTCTGAAGGCCGTTTGAAGCCCTCAACCGGCACATTGGCCAGGGCCCGCTGCATAAAATCTCGCCAGACTGGGGCGGCGTAGGTACCTCCCGTAGCTCCAGCCCGCAGCCTGGCATAGTTGTCGTTACCTACCCAGACAGCCGCCGCCAACTGGGGCACATAACCGACAAACCAGACATCTCGCTGGGAGTCTGTGGTACCGGTTTTACCAGCGGCGGGGCGATCGATTCGGGCGCTTTTACCCGTACCCCGGGCCACAACACCCTGCAGTACATCGGTGAGGGAGGCTGTAGCCCAGGGATTTAGCACCAGCTTAGGATGGGGCGTGTTATCTAAAAGTACGTTACCGCTACTATCAGTCACCTGCACGATAAAGGTGGGCGGTGAATACCAACCATTGCTGGCAAAGGTGGCATAGGCACCGGCAATTTCCATAGGAGTCAGGTCAACCGCCCCTAAGGGTAGGGAGGTTACCGGTTGCATAGGGCTCTGAATCCCCAGGGTGCGACAGACCTGAATCACCTGATTAACTCCTACGGCCTGTCCTAACTTGACCGCCGGTACATTGCGAGACAACTCTAAGGCCGTACGGATGGGAATATTACCCATAAATGAGCTGTCGTAGTTTTTGGGGGTGTAGTACCTGTAGCCGTCAGGGTAACTAACGGGGGTATCTGCTATCAAACTGGCCGGGGTAAAGCGACCGGTGGCAAAGGCGGTGTAGTAAACAAAGGGTTTAAAGGCCGAACCGGGTTGACGATGGGCTTGCAGCACCCGATTATACTGACTTTGCTGGTAGTTAACCCCGCCCACCATAGCCTTAACAAAATGGGTGCGAGGATCGATCGCCACCAGGGCCATCTGGTCAGCCATGGTGGCGATGCGGGCATGGTGAGCCTGCACGACTTCTTCAGCAATCCGCTGAAGACCCAGATCAACGGTGGTTTGTATTCGCATTCCCCCTTCAGCACCGCCTCACTGCCAAAACGTTGTTTGACTTCCTTCACGGCGGCTTCTGTTACGTAGGGCAGAACACTACTGCGAAAGGATTTTACCTCCCCTAAAACCAGAGGAGCCGCTTTGGCTGTGGCCTCTTCCTGAGCTGTGATCCAACCTAGCTGGCGCATGCGATTCAGAACAGTGAGCTGTCGCTCCTTGGTGTACTGATAATGGTTAAAGGGACTGTAGTCCTCAGGAGCCTGAATTAACCCCGCCATCATGGCCGCTTCGGGTAAGGTTAGATCCCTGGCGGACTTATTGAAATAGGTCTGGGCTGCGGTTTCGGCCCCATAGTTGTTGTGTCCCCAGTAGACCTGGTTGAGATACATTTCCAGAATTTCATCTTTAGAAAAGATCTGCTCCAGGCGCAGGGCTAGAACTGCTTCTGCCAGTTTACGACTGAAGGCCCGGCGGGGGGTGAGAAAGAGGTTTTTAACCAACTGCATGGTGATGGTAGACCCACCTTCCACCGTTGATCCAGCGGCAAAGTTAGCCAATAGGGCCCGACCCAGACTACTGGGATTAATACCGTTATGGGAGTAGAAGTAGCTATCTTCGATCGCCAGTACAGCCCGTTTCAGGTGGGGTGAAATGCGATTAATATCCACCACCTCTCGGTTAGCTTCATCGTGCAGGCTATAGAGAAGTTTGCCGTTAATGTCGTAGATATAACTGGTCTCGGTGGGTACGTAATTACGCAAAATCCGGACATCGGGCAGGTTACGAAAACTAATGGCCAGTCCCACCAGTCCTCCAGCCACAACGGAACTGCTGATCATAGCTATGCCTAGCCAGGTGGCCGCCGTCACCTGGCCCACATCCTGAACATACTTCAGCAGGCTGTTGGTGCGTTGCAGGCGTTGGGGCTGAGGGTAGCTTTGATGGCGAAGAGTACTGGGGCGAGACACGTTAGTTAGGGGGTGGGGTAGGGGAATATTTAGGTGAAACGAGGACTTTAGAAACTACCAGAGGTTAATCAGGGAGTTAATTGCTGCAATTATAGTCGGCCCCTTCCAAATCTGGAGATTTAGAGGGGCAGTAAGGGCATAAAATGCAACCTAGCCCAGCAACTGCCGATAGTCCCATGGCTCCCTCCTCTTCCCCCATGTCTCTGCCCCCCTCGCTCCAGTGGATTTATCGGGGCATTAGTGAAGTTTTTCCCGATCAGCCCGACCGCCAAGATGGGGACCAAAATCTGCTCTATCGTCTCAGCCACAGCGATCGCCCCCTGCGAATCAAACTGGGCATTGACCCCACCATGACCGAAATTCACCTGGGCCACAGTATTCCTGTGCGGAAGTTGCGGACCTTTCAGGACGCGGGCCACACCGCTGTACTGATCATCGGCGATTTTACCGCCCGAATTGGCGATCCCACCGGTAAATCTGAGGTGCGCCGCCAACTAACCCAGGCAGAGGTGCAGGCCAATGCCCAAACCTACCTGGATCAGCTACGGCCCATCCTGGACTTTGATACCCCTGGTCGGCTAGAAATTCGTTATAACTCAGACTGGTTATCGGCCCTGGATCTGGGCAAAATTATTGAGCTGTTGGGCACCATGACCGTTGGTCAAATGCTAGCTAAAGAAGGGTTTGCCGATCGCTACGAAAAGGGCAATCCGGTATTTCTCCATGAGTTTCTTTACCCCTTAATGCAGGGCTACGACTCAGTGGCGGTGCAGGCAGACGTGGAACTGGGGGGCACCGATCAAAAGTTCAACATTGCCGTTGGCCGCGATCTACAACGTCATTTTGGCCAATCTCCCCAGTTTGGCATGCTGCTTCCCCTGTTGTTGGGAACCGATGGCCACCAGAAAATGTCTAAGTCCCTGGGTAATTATATTGGCCTGCGGGAAGATCCCCTGACCATGTATTCCAAGCTAGAGAAACTCCCGACACCCTCATCAACAACTACTTTGAACTACTAACCACCGCCGACCTGGCTAAGCTGCCCACCAATCCTCGGGATCAGCAAAAACAACTGGCCTTAACGGTTACAGCTCAGTTCTATGGCCCGGAGGCTGCCCAACAGGCCCAACAGGCCTCCCTTACCCTGGTTCAGGGAGGAGGAGAGGCGGCCGGCGGGGTGCCAGAATTTTCTGTGACGATCATTAATTTTCCTGTCAAGATGTTTTACCTGGTTGCCGCCACCGGACTCTGTGCCACCAGTAGCGAAGCCCGACGGCAAATCCAAGGGGGCGGGGTGAGGTTAGGGGGAGAGAAAGTCGCCGAGCCTGACCAACTGGTGGAAAGCGCTGCTTTCTTAGAGGGTAAGGTGCTGCAGGTGGGCAAGAAAAAGTTTGTGCGGTTGGTGATGTAATTTTTCTTGATTGATGGTAAAAGTTTGCCCGTCGAACCTGCCCCATTTAATCAACCTCTGACCCTTCGGTTGGGGATAAATCGAGGGTTTTAACTTAAGGAGAGAGCGTGACCATGGGGGTGTGGGTAGTGGTGGCGATCGCGGCCTAGTCTGGATGGGGCAATAGGGGCTAAGAGTGGGTGGAGTGTTTTCTAGGTCGATGGCTATGATAAACAGCAGTGGCCTGTCCCCTAACCCTGAGATTTCCCCGGTGGGAGTATGAACGCTGTTGAGATCGAAGAAGCCGTTTCCCAGCTTGCCGAAGCCCCCTTTGACCCTAACGAACTTTGTGATGAAATCGTCATTCCCCAAGGCGTTGCAGATGAAATTATAGCGGTTTTCCAGAGAGTGAGACACCCCATTGTTCAATCCTACCCCCCAGCACCTGGCTGTTGGGGTTTCCCGCTGTACCCCCCTTGGCAAGGGGGGCAGGGGGGTGATCACATCGCACTTCACCCGAGTGAAATCCGCTATAGCCTGGGTGGATACGCCGATAGTGCCGTTACCTGGCTTCAGCAAACAGGCCAAGCCTTCATTCAAGCTGTTCCTGCGATAGATTCAAGAGTAGCCAATTGGGATCTTGGGTTAGGAGAAAGTCACGTCCTATCTTGGGTCATTCACCATCCTGTCTATGAGGCTATTATTGATGACTTAGCAGCACGGAAAGCAGCCAAGATTCTCCCCATTCCTGTCCGAGGAACCTTAGCCATTATTGTACTTGCTAAGCAGATGGGATATATATCCTCGGCCCAGCAAGACTTAGAAAATCTCGTCCGGGTCGGTTTACGCATTAGCCCTGCTGTACTCAATCAAGCTTTGGCCCTAGTTGGAGAGTAATTACCTCATATGGTTCTGATTCCAGATAAATTCCCTAAATTAACCCCTGCTGAATACTTCGACTGGGAAGAACAGCAGCCCTGTCGCCATGAATATATCAATGGTGAAGTCTATGCCATGAGCGGGGGCACCCAAAACCACAGCCGCATTGCCCTAAAGTGCGCTGTTTTATTGGAAAATCACTTGCCAGACGGCCCTTGTCGAGTCTTTAACTCCGATTGCAGAGTTAACATTTCAGACACTAACGACTATACCTATCCCGATGCCAGCGTTAGCTGTGATTCTAGGGATAAAACCACAACCCAATACATTACCTATCCTTGCTTGATTATTGAAGTACTTTCGGACAGTACAGAAGCCTATGACCGAGGCAACAAGTTTTTTCTCTATCGCCAAAATCCACAGTTACAAGACTATCTGCTAGTTAGTTCTCAAGACATTGCCATTGATCTCTATTGCAAAAATGCTGCCGGACGATGGGAAATCCTCAACTTTCGGGCTGGAGATATTGTAGAACTGCAATCCGTTAATCTAACCTTCCCAATTGAGCAGGTTTATCGAGGCATTGACTTTTCAGAAGTCGCCATTTAGTAACAAGTAATCCTATGAGTAAACCACCTGCTGTCCCGTCCGTTTCTGTCACCTACGCCCAGAATGGTCGCTCCACCCAGGCCAATGAACTGGGAATGCGCCCCATGCAGGAACAGGCCTACCAACAGCGCGGGGAACAATACCTGCTGATTAAGTCTCCCCCGCCTCTGGCAAGAGCCGGGCCTTGATGTTTATCACCCTGGATAAACTGGAAAACCAGAAACTCAAACAGGCGATCATTGTTGTCCCTGAGAAGTCCATTGGTTCCAGCTTCCATGACGAACCCCTGAGCCGGTTTGGCTTTTGGGCCGACTGGCAGGTTGAGCCCCGGTGGAACCTCTGTAACGCCCCAGGGGAGGACAATGGCGGCAAGGTCGAAGCGGTCAGAAAATTCTTAGCCAGTGAGGCCCGGGTGCTGATTTGCACCCATGCCACCTTTCGTTTTGCGGTGGATAGGTTTGGCGTTAATGTGCTTGACGATCGCCTGATCGCCGTGGATGAATTTCACCATGTTTCCGCCAATCCTGACAACAAGCTGGGGGAGCATAGCGGAACTGGGTATTGATGAGCGCTCTGGCAACGAGGTTACCCAGCTTACCCATGTCCGATCACGGCAGGAGATTAAAACTGCTGAAGAGATTGCCCAGCGTAACCCCTGTCAAGACTTTGACCAGTTCAAGGGTCTCTTTAAGCAAGTCCAGCAGGATCTGGAAACCGGGGAGCGGAAAACTGTTAAGTACCAGGATAATGCGGCTATCAACCCAGGTGACCTGTTTATTCTGGATGGCCAAAAGGTCTTGGTCGCTCACGTTGGCAATGAATTTCGTGGAGAACATGGCAGATTAGACCGCAGGCTTCGAGTAATTTACGACAACCGCACTGAGAGTGATTTGCTGCTGCGATCGCTGCAACGAGCCTTAAATAAAGACAAGGTCAGTCGTCGCATCACCAATCCCGATCTGGGGCCCCTATTTTCCTACCTGGAGGATGAAGTCGATATCCAGACTGGTTACATCTACGTGCTGAGAAGCCAGTCAGAGGACCCCTTCATTCAGGAGCATCGGTCCATCATTCACAAAATTGGTGTCACCGGCGGCGACGTGAAGAAGCGGGTAGCCAATGCCAAAAAAGACCCCACCTATCTATTGGCCGACGTGGAAATCGTTGCCGAATTTAAGCTGATGAACATCGACCGAACCAAGCTTGAGGCCCTGCTCCACAAGTTTTTTGACTCGGCCCGATTGGATGTGAAACTGGAAGATCGCTTCGGCATACCGGTCCAGCCCAAGGAATGGTTTTTCCTTCCCCTAGGTGTGGTTCAGGAAGCGGTTGACAAGATCAGGGCCGGCAGCCTGCATCAATTTCAGTATGATCCGCAAACAGCAAGCCTCAAGCCAGTACAGCCTGTTTAGGCTCTAGTCTCACCCAACCCTGCGCCCTACCGCTGAATTCCACAGCGGGGCTAGAGCCCTTCGCCCTGGGCATCCTAGCGGGTGAAGTTATGTAATTCTTTTCCCCTCTGGAAGTCTTGATCGCCAGGGGACTTTTTTAAGGTCAGGCTTAAATGACCACAAATCCGAGCCCTGGGGGGTAATCCATAGCAAACTAGAGTCAGAGCTAGGTGATCATCTATGCCGTGGCAATGGTCGAACAAATCTAAAGCGGGTAAAAGCCGCCAGGAACGCCAGCAGCAGGCTACTGAACGGATCGCCTTTGAGCTATACCAGAACCGGCGGCTGCTGGGCAGGCCTGGGGATCAGGGTAGTGACTGGGATAAGGCCCGCCAGATCGCCCGTAGTCCTATTAAAACAGCCCTATTTGCTAGCCATTGTGTATGGATAAGGCTGGAGAAACGGATAGGGGAACCGATCCTGGCCTGGGTTAACGATCAAGCCCTCTTAAGCTTGTTAGGAGCGATCGGTAACCTGGGCCTTATTCTTGCGGTGGCCACCTACATAGGATCAGAAAAACAACGCCGCGAGGCTGAAGTTCTAAACGCCTGGCAAACCATTACATCGGCCTATGGGCAAGCGGGCAGCGGCGGCCGGATACAGGCGCTAGAATTTCTCAACGCTTCTCCAGGGGCTAATTGGCGACGAAAGTTTCCCTGGTTTTGTGCTCCCCTCAAACTTTGCCTATGGGCACCCGAAAGCCTGGCCGGAATTAACCTTACAGTACCCGGCGAAAGTAAGGAACGGGTTTATCTAGGTGGGATCAACCTCGAAGAGGCTATCCTAATCGATGCCAACCTGAAAGGGGCTTTCCTGAACGGTGCCAATCTTACAGAGGCTGACCTGATCGGTGTCAACCTGACAGGGGCTAGCCTGGACAGTGCCAACCTGACAGGGGCTAAGCTGTGCAGAACTACACTACCAAAAGAGATCAACCTTGACCCTAACCGCGACTGTATAAAAATAAGAATAGACATAGATTCTAAAACAGGCGAGGTTATACCCTAACTATAAGATTTTACTCGCCATGGTGGCAGGACTGGTGACGAGACCAAGGACAAGCAAAAGCCCCACCGGTTAGGGGGCGGCAGGATGTGGCCGGAGGCCAGATACCCAGCTTAAAGAATGTAGGTAAGGCGATGAAAGGAATCGCGGAAGCAATGGCTGACTCTATCCATAAAACGTAATAGATCAGGAGTTTGATTTACCCGCCATCTCACCCTGACAAAATTCCTGGCTAAGCAGCCGGGGTCTACAAGCTGAGAGCAAAGCGAAGCGCGAATCTGCCGCCCACCCTTTAACCCCTTCCGTCGGGTCCAGGGCGGCGGAACGCCCTGGGCGAGGGGGTCCGGGGGAAATCGCCATTCCCCCGGTAGAAAAAATGAGTAGTCAGTAGTCAGCGGTCAGTCATCAGGAGTCCTCTGTATCGAGATTCCTACCCATAGAAAGCTTCTGCTCAAGCATCCACCCTTCAAGCTCAAAGCCAGACAACACCCTATAGGGGCCGGGAAGAGTAGTCTTCCCCATGGCTTCATCCATGTCCCCCCGGCCCATAGCGATCGCAGCCAGGATCTGCCCAGCTCCAGGTCAGGGTTTAACCTGGCCTGATCACTCTCAAGTGATGGGCACGGGCTCAGGCCCTTTGCCCATCCTACCCCGCTGTGATTAGGAGACCTCTGTATCTAAGCTTTTACCCCCAAGCTCAGCATTGAGGCAGAACAACACTCCTCAGAAGGTGACCAACCGCCATCGCAGGGGCGTGTTGAGCGATCGCACCCCTGCAAACATCGATCACAGGGGTGTGTATAACGATCACACGGGTGCGCACATCGATCACAGGCGTGTGTATAACGATCACACGAGTGCGCACATCGATCACAGGCGTGTGTATAACGATCACACCGCTGCGCACATCGATCACAGGGGTGTGTATAACGATCATACGGGTGCGCACATCGATCACAGGCGTGTGTATAACGATCACACCGCTGCGCATAACGATCACACGCGTGCGCATAACGATCACACCCGTGCGCATATCGATCACACGGGTGTGTATAACGATCACACGCGTGCAAACATCGATCACAGGCCTGTGTTTAGCATGCACTCAATGGTGATCGCCATACACATAGATCACAACAGTGGTTTTTGGCGCATTTTTAACGATCACACCCCTGTGTTTAGGATGCGCTCAATGGTGATCTTTATGCACATAGACTACAACAATGGTTGCACGCGTGTGTTTAGAATGCGCTTAATGGTGATCGATATATGCATAGATGAAACCTTAGGGTTTTTAGGGCAAATTGCCCTGAAAACAGTAATCAGCGATCAGTGGTCAGTGATCAGAAGCCCTTTTTCCCGACTCCCTCACCCTTAGGAAGTTTCTCCTCAAGCAACCGGGGTCTACAAGCTGAGAGCAAAGCGAAGCGCGATCGGCCACCCACCCTTTAACCCCGGCAAAAGAAACAGTAATCCAGTAGTCAGTCATCAGCGATCAGGAGCTCTTAACACGCAGATTTTCACCCACAGGAAGCTGCTCCTCAAGCAGCCAAGATCTACAAGCTGAGAGCAGAGCGCAGCGCGATGGCAAATCCAAGGGGGCGGGGTTAGGTTAGGAGGAGAGAAAGTCGCCGATCCTGACCAACTGGTGGAAAGCGCTGCTCTCTTAGGGGTAAGGTGCTGCAGGTGGGCAAGAAAAAGTTTGTACGGTTGGTGATGTAATTTTTCTTGATTGATGGTAAAAGTTTGCCCGTCGAGCCTGCCCTATTTAATCAACCTCTGACCCTTCGGTTGGGGATAAATCGAGGGTTTTAACGGTTTGATGGCGGCGCTTTAGCCACACCCCAGCCCCTAAAAAGCTAAGACCAACCAGAAACGGTAGGGCGTCACTCTCAAAGGGCACCGGGGTTGCTGGAGTAAAGTCAAAGTTGCTAACGCTAAATGCCCCGAATCCCCCACCATTACTCTTGGTTGAAACCCGAAAGCCAAAGGTATCGCCATCAGCTACGGTTAGGCTAGTGGTAGACGTACTAGATTGGGGATCATAGGTACCGTCGTTGGTGGCCAATGGAACTGGTGTGCCATTCAACAGATAGAAGGCTGAGTCGTCGCCAATACCTGGGTCAAAGGATTCATAGGACCAGTCAAAGCTAATGGTTCCGGCCCTGTCGGGGGTAATGGGAATCGTCCAGTCGCTTGTTGCCGCTGTATTTCCCAAACCATTGGAGCTATCATCTGGGCTAAAAAGAGTAACTGTCCCCGGTGCACCACTCGTATTCAGGTCAGTGCCTGGAGCGCCTGCCCAGGAGGGAGTGGGGGTAAAGGTAAAGTTGCTGGGGTCATACACCCCTGTAAACCCAGTGATGGCCAGGGCGGCGGCGGGGGTGAGCAGGGCGATCGCGGTGGTTAAGCCGATCAAGGTAGGCAGGGCAGTCTTGGGTGTCATGGGTTAGGGCCTAGATAAATGGGTACAAAATAATGAGTACAAACTAAGTAGAAACTGGCTAGATAAAGTAATTGGCCGCGGTCAAGGACCCCACCACAGAGGGGGCACCGACCATGCCCGTAACTTCCATCACTAAATCGCTATTGGGGTTAAAGGCGGCGGTGCCATCGTTGACCGACAGGTATAGGCGCTGGGTGCGTCCAGAGCCGGTGGCAAAAGACACTGCTCCACGGGCGGCTAAGCCCCCCGCCCCCGCTGCGGCATAGGCGCTGCTGACGGCAGGGGCACTGATGGAGGCGGCCACACTGCCCCCATAGAAGACGGCGGTGGGAAGGTTCGGCAACTTAATCCGATCACCCTCGCCGGGATTAAAGCTGCGCAGGCTATCCCGGCCGCCCAGGAGGGAATCGGTCAAGGCGGTGTAGACAAAGGTATCGGCCCCGCCTTGACCATCCAGGATATCGGCCCCGGCCAGACCGGTGAGGGTGTCGTTGGTGGTGGAGCCGGTGAGGGTATCGGGGCCAGAGGTGCCGGTGAGCACCAGGCCGCCAACCCCATCGTCATTGATAATGGTGCCGATGGCCTGCCCCCTAGCGATGGTTACTCCGCCGGTGGCATTGGTAAGGTTCAAAAAGAAGGTTTCGTCCAATTCTGCGGTGGTATCTCCCAGGATAGGAACACTGACCACACCACTAGTAGCGCCGGGTTGGATGGTGAGGCTGCCGCTGGTACTGGTGTAGTCAGAGCCAGCAGTGGCGGTATTATTGGCGGTGGCGTAATCTACTGTAACCACCTGACCACTGGGGGTCGAGAGCGAAATCAGGAAATTCAGGTTCTTAGTACCGCTGTTGCCTTCGGGGATACTGGCATCCGTCACCCTGACGGTAGGCAGGGCGTCATCGTTGGTGATGGTGCCGGTCACCGCCCCTGGGGTACCGACGCTATAGGTACTGGCGCTCACCAGGGTGAGGATGACGGTTTCATCCGCCTCGAAGAAGGCATCGGCGGTGGGGTCAATCACCAGGGTGGCGGTACTGGAGCCAGGGTCAAAGCTGATGGTCTTGCCGCTGCCGGGAGTGGCACCGGTATAGTCCAAGGCATTGGCAGAGCCGCCGATGGTGTAGTTGACGGTGAGGGGGCTGGCGGTGGGGCCACTGCGGGTGAAGGTGTAGACCAGGTTAGGGACACCATCTTCGGTGACACTGGTAGGAGAAACCCCTAGGGTAATCACCGGTAGGGGTGCCGCCACCGCTGCGGTGGCGGCGGAGGTCACCGATTCCGCTGTGCCGCCGTTGTCGGTATAGCTGGCGGTGACGGTGATGGCCTTGCCAACTTCGGCCTGGGTGAGCACATAGGTGCTGCTGGTGGCACCACTGATGGCTGTGCCATTGGCCTTCCACTGGTAGGCGATGGCTCCAGTGCCAGAACTGGGGATGCCGTCGGGGTCGGCGAGGGTGTTGGCGGCGGTGAGGGTCTGGCCCTGGGTAGGGGTGCCGCTAATGCTGACGGAGCCGGTGGGAAGGCTGTTTGCCTTGGTCACCGCGATCGTGAAGGACTGCTCCTGCTGATAGCCATCGGAGCTGGAGGCTCTGACTTTGATGGTGTGGCTGCTAGCAGAAGAGTAGTTAAGGGTACCGGCCACGGTGACCACGCCTGTAGTGGCATTGATGGCGAAGCGGCCGCCAGCGGTGTCGATGAGACTGTAGATCATCGTGAAGACTTCACCATCGGCATGCTCATCGGAGGCAAAGACTGTCAGGCCAACGGGCGTGCCGATGGCCGCAGCTTCGCTGACGCTGTTGGTTGCGGTATTGCTGTCAGTCACGGTGATGTGGGCTTGGTCAACGGCACTGAAGATGGTTTGCACCGTCGTCAGCTCTGTCGTGCCACCCAGTTCATCGGTGGTGGTAGCCACCACGCGCACTTGCCGGGCAGTCAGTGAGGCTCCGACCTCTAAAGTGTTGGTACTGGCGCCGGAAATATCGACCCACACAGGCGCAGCATTGCTACCTGTGTTCTGCTGCCAACGGAAGCTGGTGGCAATGATCTCGCCATCCGCATCATTGACCTCGCTCAGGCTGGCGGTGAGGGTCCCGCCGACCTCAGCCTCACCGCTCACCACCAGCAAGCCCGTGGCCGCATCGTCAACATTGGCGATGCTTTGGGTGTCGCCAGTGAAGCTGGTGGTGCCACCGAGCGCATCGGTGGTGGCGACCACCACGCGTACAGACTTGCCAACAAACGACTGATCGGCGGGGATGGTTAGCGTGGCCGTATTGGCTCCATAGCCAGCCAGGTCAACCCAGCTGCTGCCGACCCGTTGCTGCCACTGGAAGACGGTTGCGGTGATCGCACCGTCGGCATCGCTGAGATTGCTGAGGCTAGCGCTGAGGCTGCCGCCTTCCTGCGCCACGCCACTCACAGTCAGGGTGGCGGTGGCAGGCCTGTCATTGGCGCCCAGTGCGTTTAGCACGGTGACGACCAGGCTGGAATTGCCTGGATTGCCATCCAGCACAATCGGAGCCTGTTGCAGGGTGTCGAGCAGGCTATAAGTGTGCTGACCGAGACTCACGTTCTGGAGTGTCCAGCTCACATCACCCTGAGCAGTGGCGGTCACGGTTCCGCTCGGCACCGCAACTCCCTTGTCGAGCAGGGTCACCTGCTGATTGGGCAACACCCTCGCCCTCAGAGTGAATGATCTCTTGCTGGTGATGTTGTCGTTGCTGCTGCCGAATACCTCGCCGCTGGTGTCATCGTTGCTATCCAGATCAATCAGGGTGGACACGTCGGTCCAGAGATCGATGCCCGAACCGGTTGTTGACGGGAGGCTATAGACAAGATTGCCGCCTTCGGTGACATCGCGCAGTGAAGCAACCTGGCCGGAAGAAACGCCATTCTGGCCGCTGATCAGCTCAACGCGGTAGGTGTTGAGATTGACCTTGAACAGGTCCATCACCGATGGATAAGCATCTGTGAAGGCTACGCCATCGTTGCCAAACCAGGCCGCATTCAGTGCGGTGAAGTAAGCAAACTCACCATCTTTGCTGACGCCGACCAGGGTGGCGTTGGCACCAGTCGACAAGCTACCGGGGTTTGTGGCCGAGGGTGACAGCAGGCGGTTGGGCATCGCGGTTCCTGCAGGCTGAACCCCATTGGCCAGGTTCAAGAGAACAACGCCATCGTCGTACTGCCCACCGGTGACCCCATTGCCGACATAGCTCAGGTAGTCGGACTGCCAGATCAGCTTGGTGCCGTCGCCGGAGAAGAACCTGGGTTTGGTGCCTACATCAGCCCAGGAGGCATAAGACAACGCGGTGCCTGTGGTGCTGAGATAGGAACTGTTGACCAAGCGAATGTTGCCGGTCGTTGTGTCGGTGACGAACAGCGCGTGGCCCGGATTGCCGCCGAGGGTGGGGATGGAGAACCCGCCGGATGAGGTGCCGGTGCCAAGGGCGAAGGCGACATACCGCCCATCCGGTGACACCGTGAGGCTGTTGCTCACATAGGCGCCAGCCAGGGCTGCGCTGGTGTCGCCGATGGCATGGCTGAGCAGCTTCAGCTTACCAGTGCTCAGGTCGTAGCGGAACAAACTGGCCTGGCTGGCACCGGCATCGCTGGCAAAGCCGAATTTGGTGGCATCGTTGGCGGTGAAGTAAACGTGATCGCCGCTGATCTTCAGCAGGCTGATCGCCTGACCGTTGCTGACGTTGGGACTGGCAGGTCCATTAGTGGTGATCAGGCGAATCACGCCATCCTGAAGGCCAACGGCCAGAAGATCCGACACTTCCGGGCTGTCATCGGTGAAGCCGAAGGCCCCGGCGTTGGCGGTGCTGAAGACGGCATAGGATCCCTTACCACCCACGCCTTGCCAGCTCACAGCAGCGCCAGCACTGGCGTTGTCGTTGCCGGAGGCATGGGTCAGCAGCCGGATCTGGCCGGTCTGCGTATTGGTGGCAAACCAGTCGGCCCGCAAGGGGTCGGCATCGGTAAAGGCAACGCCGCCGTTGCCGAGACGGGTGGCATCCAGGGCACTGAACACCACATAGCGGCCATCAGCGGAGATGGCCACCTGATCAACATTCGCGGCATTTGATGCTTTGTTGTTGGCGGCATTGTGGCTAAGCAGAATCTGATTGCCGGTTGCCAGCTCATAGGCCACGAGATCACGACTAGCGGCCAGATTACCTGTAGGAATCTCCGACTGCATCTGGCTGCTGGTATCCAGCGGACCCACATTGATGGCACTTACCCCAAGCCCCGCGGTTGTGGAGCTTGTGGCCACCGACAGGCCATCCACGCGATACGGGGCCGTACCTGAGACGTAGGCCGCTGAGGCGAGATTCAGGGAGAAGGCGAGGTCGTACGTGCTGGCGTTGGTGAGGCTGCTGAACAACTGCCCGTCGGCCAAGGTGGTGGCAGCTGCGTTGGTGACACTGCCGCGGAATCCAACATGATTATTACCGCTGGAGTCCGTCAGGCTGAACAGATAGACCTTATTAGATTGCAGTGTTTCACCACTGAAGCTGAAGGTCGACCGCGTGTTGTTTGGCAACGATGCTGTGTTGGTCGACGTGGCAACCAGCGTGCCTGGCGAGAAGGAGGTGAAAGCACCCGTGTTTTCGTACACCTTGAGCGTATAGACAGCGCCG
The DNA here is from genome assembly GCA_041879365.1 of Nodosilinea sp. LVE1205-7. Lineage (GTDB taxonomy): Bacteria > Cyanobacteriota > Cyanobacteriia > Phormidesmidales > Phormidesmidaceae > Nodosilinea. Next base: position 2,844,475 of record CP089923.1, read on the forward strand.
GTGCTACTGTCGCTGGGCCCCTGGATGCTGATGCTGGTCAGGCGATCCGTGTTGCCAAGGTCGGCAGTGGTGAAGGTCTGGCCCACGCCGCCGCCCCTGGAAAGGTTCGCCTGAGCGCTGCCTGTGCCCGTATTGATTGGTTGCGCAATGCTGAGTGCATTCCAATCGATGGATCCTTGGACGGCCGCTGCTGCCGAGAAGCCAAGGGTGAACTGAACATCTGTACTTGAGCTGGCACTGGCCGCCAGGACGCGGCCATTCGCCAATCCGCTCGCCTGACTGGCCCGGAAGGTGACGTGATCCTGGCTGCTATCGGTGAAGCTGAACAGGTAAACCGTATTGGGATCCAGGGCTTCACCGCTGAATTCAAATACCGTCGGTTGGCCATTAGGAATCGCTGATCGATTCACCGAGGTTGCCACAAGTTCGGTTGGAGCAAAGTCGTTGAACGTTCCACCGTTCTTCCACACTTTCAGGGAGTATTGGGTGGTTCCTGCGCCACCGCTGGGCCCTTGAATCGTGATCTGCGACAAGCGCCGTCCGCTCGTGAGGGCATCGGTTGTGAATGTCTGGCCAACACCCGAGGCTGTGCTGAGCTTACTGAACGTTGCGACACCCGTTGATGTTCCGCTGCTGATGGAGACATCAGTACTCAGAGACACCTTGCGGGCGGCCAGTGCCTTCACCTCGATGCCGTTGCTGGTGTCCGTGAGCTGAAGGCGAACCGCATTGCTGGTGCCCTTGCCTTCCGCCCAGAATGTCACCTGTCCGGGCGCTTGGGTCACCGTGTCGAGTCGCACCGAGGCGGGCTGACCGGCTGAGCTGCCGCTTAGCCGAATATCCAGTTTGCTGAGATTGAGATCGGCAACGCGCACAGCCGTCGCCTTGGACACGCCAGTCGGGGTGGCATAGGAGCCATCCAACAAGGTCCACACCATCTTGCCGGGCGCACTGAAGTCGGCGATGCGCTCGATGTAATCGGTGCTGTAGATCAAATAGCGGCTGTCAGCCGTGATGCCAACCGCTGTGGCGCCACGCGAGGCGGTCGTGGTTTGGTTGCCGCTCCAGGTGGCCAGGCGCAGCTGGCTGGTCTGTCGGTCGTAGACGAACAGGTCGGTCTGAGAGCTGGTGGGTGTGGTGTCAGTGAAGGCCGTGCCGTTCTGGCCGAAGGATGTCGCGGCGGTCGAGCTAAAGGCGATGTAGCGCCCATCATTTGATACATCAGCGAGCGTGACGTCCACATTGGCTGAGCTGAGCGCCGCTGCTGGGCCGCGGTTCACCAGTTGCACCTCGCCCGTTTTCAGATCGGCGACCAGCAGATCCCTGACCGAGGTGTTGCCATCCGTGAACGTGGTGTTGGTACCATGGCCATTGGCATCCGCCACCTCCACCAACACCAGATCGGCCTGGCTAGAGATACGTTCCAGGCTGTCCACATTGGTCAGCAAGGCCCGTTGAGCGGGGGCAGTGAGGATCGAGCTGACATTGACCGTGACTGCGTTGGTGATGTGGGTGGTGCCATAGGCGTTGGACACCTGGGCCGTGAAGGTGTGCTGACCGTCGGGTAGCTCAGGCGTGGTGAACGACCAGCTGTCCCCCTGGCGCTCCGCTGTTCCGAGTAGGGTGCTTCCGTTGAAGATGCGAACCGTGGCGTTGCGGTCGGCAGAGCCGCTCAGGCTCAGCGTTTTGTCGCGGGTGCGGCCGCCCGCCGAGATGGTGGGCGTCAGTCCCGAATCGGTGCCCACCGTGGTGTTGAGGTTGGCCACGGCAATGGCGGAGTTCTCAACTAGGGCAACCTTGTAGGGGGCAAACACGGGGTTGGCGATGCCATTCACCGCCAGATTCACAACGTTGTCGCTCTGCGCTCCGAGGTTATCCGTTACCCTCACCGTCAGCTGCACGGCAAGGGGATTGGCGGGCAGGGCGGCCGGATTGGCTAGGGTAACCTTGCCGCTGTTGTCGATCGCAAAGGCCGGCGTGGCCTGGCCTTCGCGGGTTACATTGCCGGCCACGATCTGCCAACTGCCAGCTGTCCGGCCAGTGGCGAAGTTTGCCGTCAGCGTAGCCACCGTGGAGCCGGCGGCGGCGGTGCTTGATGTACTGCCACTGCTGGTCGCCAACTGAGGCCGGTCCTTGTCAAGCAGGTAGAACACGTAGGGCTTGGGATCGGCCACCAGAGCCCCCGACACATTGGTGAGGCTGATGAGGATCGTTTCCAACCCCTCGGGGATGGAGTCGGCGATCAGGGTGTGGTCGATGAACTTGGCGATTTCCCCGGGCTGGAAGGTGAGGCTGGTGCTGGCGATGGTGTAATCGACGCCAGGGGTCGCGGAGCCTGATACCTGCAACGTCAGGGTGATCGGCGTGGCTCCGGCTGGGCGGTCCAGCGCCACCATCAAGCGGGGGTCTGACCCCGCGTCTTCGCTGAGAGCCGATTGCTCGGCAATGAAGCGCACATAGCGGTTGGCCGCCTCGACACCAGCGGCAACGGCCGCATCGGTGCGGTCGGTGATCTCCACGCGCAGCTGGCCTGCATTGGGCAGTGTGGTGGCGCCTGAAATGCTGGAGAAGCCAAGGGTGAAGTGCTCCAGACCCTCGGTGTGGCCGTCAGGATTGACGCGAATCCGCACCACCTTTTGGGTTTCACCGGGAGCGAACACCACGGTGGGTGGATCGATCGGCTTGTTGGTCTGCAGGTCGAGGAAGGTGTAATCAATGTTGCCGCCAAATGCCGTATGGTTTGTGCCGGCCCACGTGCCAATCTGAGCGCTCACCGGCACAGTGGGCATGGATCCAGCGTTGGCTGGTTCTTTCAGGTTGAGCGTGAAGGCAACGTCATAAGACTGGTCTGTTAATGAGGAGAAGAGGCGGCCATTCTCCAGTCGCTGACCTGCAGCATTGGTGACCGCACTGCGGAAGCGCACATGGTTAGCAGCCCCTTCCGACATGCTGAACAGATACACCGCATTCGGGTCAAGCTGTTCACCGCTGAACTGAAACTGCACCGCTTGACCTGTGGCCAGCTGGGCGCTGTTGGTGGAGGTGGCCACCAGGGCGCCCGGTGCAAACGTGTTGATGTCGCCGTTGTTTTTCCAGACCTTGAGAGTTAGCTGCCTTGATTCCCCTCCGCTGCTGGGGCCCTGAATGGTGATGCTCTCCAGCCGATCCCTTCTACCAAGCGTACTGGTGGTGAAGGACTGGCCAACGCCCACAGCGCCGCTCGCTGGGTTGAGTGTGGCAACCCGTTGCCCGTCCCAGTGCTGATCAGCAGCGGCGCTGCTTCCAGCTTCAGAACGATGTCGCGGATATTGGTATTGGGATCCTGCGTTTCGGCGATGCGCAGCGTCGAGGCATCGGCAAAGCCAACACCAAAATAGGGAGTGTCATTGTCATCAATTCTGAGCGTTGCGGTTGTGGCGATGCCTAGCTGATAATTGTTGCCAGATGTCAGCTTAACCGTGACAGTCTCCTGGCCTTCCTCCAGGGCATCGTCCAACGGGCTGAGTTCAAGGATCACGCCCGGAGCACCATTAGGGATTGTGACGCTGCCGCTCAGACCGGTGTAATCGACATTGGGTGTGGCCGTACCCAGGAGTTGATAGTTAACGACTAGATCGCCGCTTGTGCCGCTGCGCTCCACATAAAAACGCAGCTTGTTGCCGTCACCTTCTGTGGCGGTGTCGGGGAACGGGCTGATCATCACCACCGGACCAATGCCGTCGTTGTCGCGCAGCACAAAGGCCGCTTGGCGATCGGTGCCGATGCCATAATCCTCGGATTCGAGGATTGTCAGCACCACCGATTCGGCCGCTTCTACCAAGGTGTCGTCCAGTGTTTGGAGACGCACCACGCTGGTGCCGATGCCGTCTGCTCCGATGATGACGTTGATTGATCCACTTGGGGCGATGTAATCGCTACCGGATGTGGCCGTTCCCGAAAGGGCATAGCGAACCGTGACCGTGTCACCGGCCCGGCCTTGGGCCTCAACCGTGATTGAAGCAATGCCACCTTCGGTGACGTTGCCTGTGACGTAGGCCTGCACCTGGGGCTTGTCGTTATCGAGGATCTGGATCGTAGCGATATGGGCCGTGGGATCGACGTCGTAGAGATCCGAGAAGTCGGTGAGAATCAGGGAAACCGTTTCCACCGGTTCGCCGGCATCGTTGTCGATCGGCACGATTGTCACCACCGCCGAGCGCTGACCAGCGGCAATGGTGATCTCGCCTGGAAGTGCCGCATAATCAGAGCCGTAGAGGGCGGTGCCGTATTGGTTGTAATAGACCTTCAGGGGCGCATCCAGCGGTCCTGTCCTGCTGATCAGGAAGGTGCCGAAATCGCGGCCGCCTTCGGAGGCCACGGCGTCGATCGCTTCCACCCGCACCTTGGGTAGGTCGTTGTCGTAGAGGGTGACCCAACTGCTGCCATCGCTGCCGCTGATATCATAGGCGCTATTTGCGGCCAGGCTGACTGTCAAACGCTCGACGGGCTCGACGGCCGTATCGTCCAGCATTGAGACCTGGAACTCGACGGTCTTCTGGCCGGGGGCGAAGGTGATGGTGGCTGGTTTCGATCCGCTTGTGACGTCGTTAACACCGCTGCCGCTATAGGCCAAGGCCACAGTAAGGGAGCTGTCGAGCGAGGTGCCAAAGCGTTCGAGTACCAGGGTGGCGGTATCACCAGCTTCGTCGGCGAAGGCGTCGCGGCTCTGCAGGGTGACCAGGGGCTTGCTGCGTGTCGCCGCTGCGGGCAAGGAGCCGCCAGCGGTGAGGGGTGTGCTGTCTCGGGCAGCTGCGCCAACCGCGATGGCTGCGGAGGTGCTGACGATGCCACCGCGCAGGTCGTTGGCGGTGAGCGTGACTGTGACCGTACCAGCGGTGCTCTGGTTGAAACTGCGGCTGAAGATGGCACCCTGACCCGTCACTCCATCGCTGAAGGACCAGGTGTAGGTCAGCGCGTTGCCGTCGGAGTCATAGGCGTTGGCGCTGAAGGTGGCTGATTCACCAGTTTTAACAGCCCTTGCATTGGCAGTAAAGGCTACTACTGGAGCCGCATTATCGAGATAGCGGCCGTCCGACCCAACAGCACCGAAGCGAACCGCCGTCTCCAGATAGTTATTACCCTGGGACAAGTTAGTGATGTAGGTGTTGCTATTGACAATGCGGTAGGTCTCCCCCACCTGGATCGGATCATCCAGCCTGGCGTTGCCTCCCGATCGGATCAGGATGAGGCTGTCAGACATCCCCACCTGCGAGCGGTACTGCACCGTCCAGTCGAAGCCGGCTGCATCGAATCCAGGAGCGGTGGAATTGATATAGAAGCCATAGATGTCGGGCTGCTGGGTATAGCCGAGATCAAAGGCTGTGATCCGGTAATTGCCCGCCTCCGGGTCGGTGAGAACCTGGGCTCGATCGATCCAGCCCGACTTCAGTTTCTCTTGGAGCCCGTAGTGGGAGGGCCCGCCACCCATGCGGCTGTGGCCTTCCCAGCCCAGCTTGTTCTCTTCCGGGTCGAAGGGACCGGCGATCTTGATCGGATGCCCGAAGCCGATTTCATGGCCGCCTTCGTGGGCGAGCAGGCCCCAGCCCGTCCAGCCGTTGAAGATGAAACGGCCACCACCCCAGGATGCATTCGCGCGCGTCCAGTCATTGTTACCGTAAACACCGGCGTCGAAATTACTGAAGTCGATACCTTCGATGTTGAAAGTGATCGTGCGTGCATCCGTGCCTGGAACACCATTGGCGTTGGGCACCGCACCTTGATCGAGGTCGCGGTGCCAGGCGGTGGTGCGCTCGTGCGTGGTCAGCGGCGCAAAGGTATTCGTGATGCTGAGCCGACCGTTGGAGTTGATCGCCCACCAGGCTTCGTTGGTAGCCACGGCGGTGCGATCTGTCCATTCCGACCAAGGCGCATTAAGTTGATCGGCGTAGGTGGTGCGGATAAACAACCAGCTATGTTCACCGATGGTTTCCGAGCCATTGCCAGGGAAGTTGTTGCGGAAGGGCTCCTCAACCGTGTTGTTGAGCGATTCAGCACCGGTGCGGAAGCGCAGCGGTTGGGCTGTTGTCAGCCCTGCGTAACCATTGCCATTGGCATCTCGAACCGCACCGGCGTCGATGGTAAGGTAGTGATTGGCACTGCTTTCCAACGCCCAGGTGGGCGTAATCGTAAGCACCGGGCCCGCCAGGCTGACGCGGCTGCTGGTGGCGATACTCAAGCGTTCCACCAGTGTTCCGTCATTCTTGTAGATTGAGACCCAGCCACTACCGGCTTGAATCGGCTCCGAGAAGGTAAGGCGCAGAGCCTCCCGGCCATCGAATCCGGTGCTGCCGGTCAGGTTGGTGCTAATCAGCTGCGGTGCTGCCATAGGTTTAAGAAATCCTTATTGAATGAAAAAGTAATCGCCACAACCACGAGAAACCGGGCCAAGACAAGCCCAACCACTTGCCCAGCCTTTGCCGTCTAATCTGCTCTAGAGCCCTGACTTCACCCCACGGGGTAAAAATTTATATCCAGTAGCTAGGTCACCCTATGACTACCCCATCTCGACCCCTGAATTCCTGGCCCATCAAAGCATCCTGGTTTAAATCGATACCTTTACAGCGCTATTTACCTGACCAAGAATGTTGAACACAGCCCGGAATCTTAGTACGCAACCACAACCTCACAATCTTGATCTAATCGGTTTAATCAGTGCCATAGCAGGATGACCTCCTTCCAGAAACTCTGGCTAACCGACTTAGAATGCGACTTAAATAATCGATGTTTTAACTAACTTAATGTAATTTATTATACTGTACGGTACATAGTGATAGGTGAAGATTCCGCAAAGATTACATCTATTTAATAGATGGCAACTATTTATTGAAATCAATATCTTGCTTGAACGTATATGTATGGAAATTTTATACTCTGACTTTTAGAGTACAAATCCAGGGTCATCCCCGTCGTCACTACCCATTGGCAGGCCTAGGGTAGAAAGCTTCAGAATTAGTTAAGCAGTCAGCGGCAGAAGTGCCTGGACCGGAGGGGGCGGTGGTCAGTGGTCAGGAGTCAGTAATCAGAAGCCCTCTGTATCTAGATTCCCACCCATAGAAAGCTTCTGCTCAAGCACCCACCCTTCAAGCTAAAAGCCAGACAACACCCGATGGGGGTCCAGGAAGAGCCGTCTCCCCCATGGCTTCATCCATTTCCCCCAGCCCATAGTGATCGCAGCCAGGATCTGCCCAGCTCCAGGTCAGGGTTTAACCTGGCCTGATCACTCTCAGGTGATGGGCACGGGCTCAGGCCCTTTGCCCATCCTACCCCGCTGTGATTAGGAGACCTCTGTATCTAAGCTTTTACCCCCAAGCTCAGCATTGAGGCAGAACAACACTCCTCAGAAGGTGACCAACCGCGATCTCAGGGCTGTACACACCGATTTCACCCCTGCAACCATCGATCACAGCCTTATGTTTAACGATTTCACCCCTGCAAACATCGATCACACCGGTGCAACTAACGATCACACGGCTGTGCTTAACGATCACACCGGTGCAAACATCGATCACACCGGTGCGCACATCGATCACAGGGGTGTGTATAACGATCACACGGGTGCGCATATCGATCACACGCGTGCAAACATCGATCACACCGGTGCGCACATCGATCACACGCGTGTGTATAACGATCACACGCGTGCAAACATCGATCACAGGCCTGTGTTTAGCATGCACTCAATGGTGATCGCCATACACATAGACTACAACGATAGTTGCACGCGTGTGTTTAGCATGTGCTTAATGGTGATCGACATGTGCATAGACTAAACCTTAGGGATTTTGGCCCAATTTGCTCAAAAATCAGTAATCAGCGAAGTGAGTGGTCAGTGATCAGAAGCCCTTTTTGCCGACTCCCTCACCCTTAGGAAGTTTCTCCTCAAGCAACCGGGGTCTACAAGCTGAGAGCAAAGCGAAGCGCGATCGGCCGCCCACCCTTTAACCCCTTCCGTCGGGTCCAGGGCGGCGGCACGCCCTGGGCGAGGGGGTCCGGGGAAATCGCCATTCCCCCGGCAAAAGAAATAGTAATCCAGGAGTCAGTAATCAGCGATCAGGAGCTCTTAACACGCAGATTTTCACCCACAGGAAGCTGCTCCTCAAGCAGCCAAGATCTACAAGCTGAGAGCAGAGCGCAGCGCGATGGCAAATCCAAGGGGGCGGGGTTAGGTTAGGAGGAGAGAAAGTCGCCGATCCTGACCAACTGGTGGAAAGCGCTGCTTTCTTAGGGGGTAAGGTGCTGCAGGTGGACAAGAAAAAGTTTGTACGGTTGGTGATGTAATTTTTCTTGATTGATGGTAAAAGTTTGCCCGTCGAGCCTGCCCTATTTAATCAACCTCTGACCCTTCGGTTGGGGATAAATCGAGGGTTTTAACGGTTTGATGGCGGCGCTTTAGCCACACCCCAGCCCCTAAAAAGCTAAGACCAACCAGAAACGGTAGGGCGTCACTCTCAAAGGGCACCGGGGTTGCTGGAGTAAAGTCAAAGTTGCTAACGCTAAATGCCCCGGGTCCCCCACCATTACTCTCGGTTGAAACCCGAAAGCCAAAGGTATCGCCATCAGCTACGGTTAGGCTAGTGGTAGACGTACTAGATTGGGGATTAAAGGTACCGTCGTTGGTGGCCAAGGGAAATGGTGTGCCATTCAACAGATAGAAGGCTGAGTCGTCGCCAATACCTGGGTCAAGGGTTCATAGGACCAGTCAAAGCTAATGGTTCCGGCCCTGTCGGGGGTAATGGGAATCGTCCAGTCGCTTGTTGCCGCTGTATTTCCCAAACCATTGGAGCTATCATCTGGGCTAAAAAGAGTAACTGTCCCCGCTGCGGCACCAGTCGTAACCAGGTCATTGCCTGGAACGCCTGCCCCGGAGGGCGTGGGGGTAAAGGTAAAGTTGCTGGGGTCATACACCCCTGTAAACCCAGTGATGGCCAGGGCGGCGGCGGGGGTGAGCAGGGCGATCGCGGTGGTTAAGCCGATCAAGGTAGGCAGGGCAGTCTTGGGTGTCATGGGTTAGGGCCTAGATAAATGGGTACAAAATAATGAGTACAAACTAAGTAGAAACTGGCTAGATAAAGTAATTGGCCGCGGTCAAGGCCCCCACCACAGAGGGGGCACCGACCATGCCCGTAACTTCCATCACTAAATCGCTATTGGGGTCAAAGGCGGCGGTGCCATCGTTGACCGACAGGTATAGGCGCTGGGTGCGTCCAGAGCCGGTGGCAAAAAACACCGCCCCACGGGGGGCTAAGCCCCCCGCCCCCGCTGCGGCATAGGCGCTGCTAACGGCAGGGGCACTGATGGAGGCGGCCACACTGCCCCCATAGAAGACGGCGGTGGGAAGGTTCGGCAACTTAATCCGATCACCCTCGCCGGGATTAAAGCTGCGCAGGCTATCCCGGCCGCCCAGGAGGGAATCGGTCAAGGCGGTGTAGACAAAGGTATCGGCCCCGCCTTGACCATCCAGGATATCGGCCCCGGCCAGACCGGTGAGGGTGTCGTTGGTGGTGGAGCCGGTGAGGGTATCGGGGCCAGAGGTGCCGGTGAGCACCAGGCCGCCAACCCCATCGTCATTGATAATGGTGCCGATGGCCTGCCCCCTAGCGATGGTTACTCCGCCGGTGGCATTGGTAAGGTTCAAAAAGAAGGTTTCGTCCAATTCTGCGGTGGTATCTCCCAGGATAGGAACACTGACCACACCACTAGTAGCGCCGGGTTGGATGGTGAGGCTGCCGCTGGTACTGGTGTAGTCAGAGCCAGCAGTGGCGGTATTATTGGCGGTGGCGTAATCTACTGTAACCACCTGACCACTGGGGGTCGAGAGCGAAATCAGGAAATTCAGGTTCTTAGTACCGCTGTTGCCTTCGGGGATACTGGCATCTGTCACCCTGACGGTAGGCAGGGCGTCATCGTTGGTGATGGTGCCGGTCACCGCCCCTGGGGTACCGACGCTATAGGTACTGGCGCTCACCAGGGTGAGGATGACGGTTTCATCCGCCTCGAAGAAGGCATCGGCGGTGGGGTCAATCACCAGGGTGGCGGTACTGGAGCCAGGGTCAAAGCTGATGGTCTTGCCGCTGCCGGGAGTGGCACCGGTATAGTCCAAGGCATTGGCAGAGCCGCCGATGGTGTAGTTGACGGTGAGGGGGCTGGCGGTGGGGCCACTGCGGGTGAAGGTGTAGACCAGGTTAGGGACACCATCTTCGGTGACACTGGTAGGAGAAACCCCTAGGGTAATCACCGGTAGGGGTGCCGCCACCGCTGCGGTGGCGGCGGAGGTCACCGATTCCGCTGTGCCGCCGTTGTCGGTATAGCTGGCGGTGACGGTGATGGCCTTGCCAACTTCGGCCTGGGTGAGCACATAGGTGCTGCTGGTGGCACCACTGATGGCTGTGCCATTGGCCTTCCACTGGTAGGCGATGGCTCCAGTGCCAGAGCTGGGGATGCCGTCGGGGTCGGCGAGGGTGTTGGCGGCGGTGAGGGTTTGTCCCTGGGTGGCGGTGCCGCTGATGCTGACGGAGCCGGTGGGAAGGCTGTTTGCCTTGGTCACCGCGATCGTGAAGGACTGCTCCTGCTGATAGCCATCGGAGCTGGAGGCTCTGACTTTGATGGTGTGGCTGCTAGCAGAAGAGTAGTTAAGGGTACCGGCCACGGTGACCACGCCTGTAGTGGCATTGATGGCGAAACGACCGCCAGCATTGTCGACAAGGCTGTAGCTCATCGTGATGGACTCACCACCCTCGTGCCCTTCGAAGGCAAAGACAGTCAGTCCCACCGGGGTACCAATTGCCGCCGCCTCGCTAACGCTGTTGGCTGCGGTGTCGCTGTCAGTCACGACGAGGACTATCGCGTTGGCCACCGCTCCCGTGGCCGTGGAGGTAACTGACTCGACTGAGCCACCGTTGTCGGTGTAGCTGGCGGTGACGGTGATGGCCTTGCCAACTTCGGCCTGGGTCAGCACATAGGTGCTGCTGGTGGCACCACTGATGGCTGTGCCATTGGCCTTCCACTGGTAGGCGATGGCACCAGGGCCGGAGCTGGGGATGCCATCGGCATCGGCGAGGGTGTTGGCAGCGGTCAGGGTCTGACCCTGGGTAGGTGTACCGCTGATGGTGACGGAGCCGGTCGGAGCGTCGTTAATGTTGGCTACCGCACTCGTGGCCGTGGAGGTCACTGACTCGACTGTGCCGCCGTTATCGGTGTAGCTAGCGGTGACGGTAATGGTTTTGCCAACCTCAGCCTGGGTCAGCACATAGGTGCTGCCGGTGGCACCAGCAATCGCGGTGCCATTGGCCTTCCATTGATAGGCGATGGCACCAGGGCCGGTGCTGGGGATGCCATCCACATCGGCCAACGTGTTGACAGCCGTCAGAGATTGCCCCTGGGTGGGGGTGCCGCTGATGATGACAGAGCCTGTGGGGAACTGGTTGCCTCCTGCCGCTTGAACCTTCACTGTCAGGCTAGAAGCACCGAGGGGGCTTGACAGCCGGATGGGAATGCCTTCGGCGGCATATTGCAAGCTGTAAACATGCACACCATTGGCCACATTGGTGAGTTGCCAGCTCAGGCGGCCATCTGGCCCTGCTGTCTGGCTGGCCACCACTGTGTTGCCATCGAGGAGATCCACGGCCATGCCTGGGGTGGCCCAGGATTCAAGGGTGAAGCTGCTGCGGCTGGTGATGTTGTCGCTGCGACTGCCACTGCCGTCAGCGTTGAGCGAGTCATCGGCATTCACCAAATCAATCAGATTAAAGCGGCGCGCCAGGATGTCGGCACTGGTGCCGTTGGTATCGGTAAGGGTGCCCGTCAGCGTACTAATGCCAGCAACGTTACCGAGGCTGAACAGCACGCTTCCGCCTTGTCCAAGCCCTTGATAGTTGGCAGCCTGTCCGAACGATTCGCCATTGGCTCCGCTCACGAGTTCGAGGCGGCGGGTCGTGAGATCCACCGCAATGATGTCGTTGGCCGAGGTGTTGCTGTCGCTGAAGGCCACAGCGTCGTTACCAAAAGCGCTGGCATTACCGGCGGAGAAGAAGGCCAGCCGGCTATCTGCCGAGACGCCGAGAAGGTTGACGGATGGGGCGATCTGATCCACACCGTTAGCAGTATGGGAGAGAACACGGTTCAGTTGAGTGTTCCCAGCGGCGGCAAGGCCGCCGCTCAGATCGAGCGCCAGTACAACGCTGCCATACTGACCGTCAACATTCGGGCCAACACTTTTATTGAAGATGGCAATGGAGTTGGAGTAGCTTGTCTGCCAGACGAAGGTCTTGCTGTCTGGGGTGAAATAGCGGGGGTTAGAAACTTGATCCTCGATACCAGACCAGGCGGCATAGCTCAGATTAGTGCCGTTGCCATTGCTCGCATTGAGCATGCGGAGCGCACCCGTCAGGGTGTCCAGCATCATCAACGCACTGCCCGAAATACCAACAGTGAAGCCACCGTTGGTGTTGCTGAGGTCCACCACGAAGGCCACATAGCGGCCATCGAGAGAGGCTGTCAGACTTCCACCTTGATACGCTGCATTGAGGGCAGCAGTAGCGCTGGTAGTTGTGCGGCTGAGAAGTTCGACAGCACCAGTATTGAGGTTGTAACGGAACAGATCGGCTTTGCTTGTATCGCCATCACTGCTGAAACCAAGCTTGGTGGCATCGTTGGCGTTGAAATAGACATAGTTGCCCACGATCTGTTCAAAACCCACGCTTTGACCAGATGTTGTGCCTGTGGCTCCTGCGCCAGCCCGTGAAATCAGTCGAATGGTGCCATCGCTGAGGTTGACGGCGAAGAGATCACTGGCAGTGGGAGCACTATCGCTGAAGCCAAAGGCGGAGGCGTCGTTGCTGCTGAAGATGGCAAAGCGATCGTCTGCGCTGGTGCCCAGCAGGTTGACGCCTACAGCCGCACTCGTGGTGCCACTGGCGGCAGTGTGACTGAGCAGGCGAATCTGATTAGTTTGCAGATCCGCTGCGAACAGATCGGCGACGCCTGCCGCGCTGTCGCTGAATGGCACACCATTGTTGCCCAGCTTGGTGGCATTGTTGGCGCTGAAGAGCACATAACGCCCGCCAGCCGAAAGGGTTGCGTTGGAGATATTGCTAGCTTGGGACTGCTTACTATCTGTTGCCGAGGAGTGGCTAAGCAGGCGTTGTTCACCCGTCGCCAGGTTGTAGGCAATAAGATCACGAGACGCGACAACACCTTCGTTCTTCATCGAATCAGTGAGGTTCGCACCCTGAACCTCAAGCAGACTCACACCGTAGCCACCTGCATTTAAGCTTGTTGCAACGTTTCCACCATTCCCTGATGTCGTCCAATTGAAGTTGGTCTGATTTCCACTCGTGTATTTGGCTTGCGTGGCTTTAACGACAATTCCAGTGGCCGTGTCTTCGAGAACAAGCCTGACGGCTTTGGTGTAGACATCATCATAGGCTTGAACCCAGAAGCTGAGGCTTCCTGTTGATCGGCTGATCGTAGGAGAGCTGACGCTGGCAACAACTCCATCGTTATCGATGGAACCACCGGCCATAGCAATGGTCAGCTTGAGGGGATCGATGTCGGCGACGCGGAGCGAGGTTGTTTTGCTTTTGCCACTTGTTGTGGGATAGCCGCCATCAACGAGCGCCCAAGCGCTGGGTTGGGGTTTCCCAGGGGTCGAGAAATCAGCAATGGCCTCCGCGTAATCTGTGGAGTAGATGAGATACTGGCTATCAGCAGTCAGTCCAACAAATTGGCTCTGGCGTGACCGGGTTGTCGTGGCATTCGACCCAGATGTGGCCAACCGCATGGAGCCCGTCTGGCGATCAACAACGATCAGATCGCTGTAGGTTCCGTTTAGTCTGCTCTCGGTATCGCTGAAGCCAGTGCCGGCATTGCCAAAGGAGGCTGGACTGCTGGTTCCAAACACCACAAAACGCCCATCGGATGACGTATCGGCATAGGTCGTACTGACCCCTGCCGAGCTGGTGGCACTGGTAAGACTGCGATCGACGAGTTTCGCACCGTTAATAACATCAGACACCAGCAGAGATGTTGGTAAGGCAATGGGCGTAATCTGGGTGATGCCAGGCCCTGTCCAGCCCACGGCAGCATGGTCGCCGCCTGCACCCTCGAGATGCTGAACCTCGATGTAATAGGACTGGCCGGCCTGAAGATTAATTGCGGCTGATTTTTGGCTGGAGTACTTATCCCATTGCTGCGGATTGGTCCAGTCGCTGCCGCCAACCCCGGCAATCTGCACCTTGTTAGCCGCTGTCGAATCCGTGCTCAGGTAGAGGCGGCTGTTGTCGTCGCTGGCGATATAGAACGTGTACTGCCCAGAGGTGGGTACTGTGATGCTGCCGGTGATACGGCGGGAGTAGTTGTTGCCGACATCAATAGCCGTAACCAGCATTGCTAGGCTACCGGTATAATTTGGGGTTACGGAATCCCAACTATTGTTGTTGTAGACGCTGCTGCCATCCCAACGTTGCTCGACAAAGGGAGCGCCGGAAAGCACGCCATAGGCCACAATGCCTTGGTCTGCGTTGGTGACATCAAGAATCTGATCGGCGGGGCTGCCCGTGGTGAGCACATTGCTGGAGCCAATGGCCCGCGTCAGCAACTGAAGATTGCCAACCTGGGTTTGCGTTCGGATCGTGTAGGTCGTCGGTGAGGTGATGGCGATGTTGCCAAACGGGTCGAGAATTTCAGCCCGCAGGGTGTGGCTGCCGTCTGCCAGCGTGGGCGTGGTGAGCGCCCAGGTGCCGTTGGCCTGGGCGACAGTCTGACCGAGGTAGGAGGCGCCGTCATAGATCTTGACCACGGCATTGGCATCCGCCGAGCCGCTGAGCCCTAGGGTGTTGTCACGGGTGAACGATCCGGAGGCAACGGAGGCGGTCAGGCCGGTATTCGTGGCTGCGCTACTGGCAAGGCTGAATGTAGAAACCGACGCCGGTGTGGAGTCGCTGTAGCGAGGCGTGTTCACGATCGCTGTCGCCTGGGCTGGCAGGAAGTCACTGGCCGCCATGACCCTACGATTAAACCCAGGCCCCGACCAGGCCACTGACAGGTGATCGCCGCCGCCATCCTCACGCTGATAGGCACGCAGGATGTAACGCTGGCCAGCCACAAGGTTCTGGAGCGACGACTGCTGGCTGGTTTGCCCCGTCCAATCCTGATATGAAACTGCGTTCGTTAGGCCAGCGATCTGCTGTTCGCTGCCGGGATTGCTGTAGGGCGCGATCGTCAGTCTGGCGGCGTCATCAGCGGCAATCCAGAAGGTGTAACTACCACTCGTAGGAACGGTAAACACACCGGTGATCCTGCGGGAATAGGAATCAGCGACATTTCGAGCGGCATCAAAGGCTGAAAGACCGTTGACAATATCTGCTGGTTGATCCCATTGATTGTTATTGTAAACATTTCGATTATTCCAACGCTCCTCCACGATCTGGCGACCACCAACAGTGATTGTGGCGCTGCTGATGTTGGATGCGCCCGTATTGTCAGTTGCACGAACTGCGAGCTTAAACTGATAGTCGCTAAGTGGCAGGGCATCCGGGTTGGCAACCGTGATGCGCCCCTGGCTATCAATTGCAAAGGCCGGGGTGGCGCTGCCCTGAAGGCGAGGATTGCCACTCAGAATCTCCCAGCTTGTGATCGTCTTGCTTAGCGCAGGGGTAGCGAGGAACTGGCCAACCACGGTACCCGCGGAATCCGTGCGTTGACTGAATCCGATCAGCTCGAGGATTTGTGGCGCATCCTTATCCATAACCGTAATCTCGTAGACCGACGGGCCAACCACAAGCGCTCCTGTGGCCTCACTCAATGTGAAACGGATGGTTTCAATGCCCTCGCCCACTGAATCGGCGATCAAGGCAAAGTTGACGGGTTTGCTCACCTCACCTGGCAGGAAAGTCACCGTGCTGTCATAGGTATAGTCGGCACCGGCGGTGGCCGTGCCCGAGGCCTGCAGCGTCACGGTGATCGGCTGGTTGCCGGCAGGGCGATCAAGGGCCACGATCAACTTTGGATCCGAGCCCGCGTCTTCCCTCAGGGTGGAACGCTCTGCGAGCAGACGCACGTAGCGGTTGGCGACCTGGGCACCGGCGGCGATGGCTGCATCTGTCCGATCGGTGATCTCCACACGCAGTTGGCTGGCGTTGGGCTGGGCAGCGGCACCAGCAATGTTGGACAGACCAAGGGTGAACGACTCCAGGCCTTCGGTATGACCATCCGGGTTGACGCGGATGCGCACCACCTTCTCCGTTTCACCGGGAGCAAACACCACCGTGGGAGGGTCAATTGGTTTGTTGGTGGCCGGATCGAGGAAGGTGTAGTCGATATTGCCACCGAAGGCCGAGTGGTAGACGCCACTCTGTGGACCGACTTTCACGCTCACAGTATTGTTGGGCGTGGCCGTATCCGCAGCCTTGAGATTGACGGTATAGGACACATCTGCCGCCGCAGAGATGGGCGAAATGGGCGCCAGATTTGCCGCGCTGATCAGCGCTTTTTCGGTCATACCAGGCCCCTGCCAGGCAACAGCAACGTGGTCACCACCACCGACTTCTTGATGCTGAACCTCAAGGTAATAGGTTTGGCCAGCCTGCAGTGTTCTGACCGCCGATGTCTGGGAGCTGAACTTGTTCCATTGCTGGGGATTAGTCCAAGAGCCAGTGGCAACAGAAGCAATCTGCACCTTGTTGGCGGCCGTGGCATCGGTGCTCAGAAACAGACGGCTGGAGTCGTCGCTGGCGATGTAGAAGGTGTAGTTGCCGGTGACCGTAGGCTTCAGCAAGCCGGTTAGCCGCCTCGAATAGTTGTCGCCAACATTGACTGGGCTGGCACTCTCGCTCCACACATCTTGATATTGGGGCGTGGCACTCCAGTCGTTGTTGTTATACGCCGAATTGCCACTCCAACGCGTCTCGAGCAGGCCGGCGACTTGCTGGGCAAAGGCACGTCCGTCACCAATCTGGCCATCGGTCCGGCTGGTCAGTGTGCTGCTGAAGGGCACCGTGGCACCATCGGCCCCAACCAGGCTGAAGGCATACACCGCACCGGAGCTGAGCTGCTCACCGCCGAAATCGAAGCTCACCTGGCTGCCTCCGCCAGACGTGCGGACCGCCCTGGATGTGGCGACCAGGGCACCGGGGGCGAAGCTGCCGACGTCACCTGTCTGGGCCCAAACCTTGAGCTTCAGGTCCGAGGTGTTGACTGCCGTGGCCAGGCCATCGATGGCGATGCTGTCGAGGCGGTTGCGAATCCCCAGCTGGGCCGCCGTGAAGGTCTGCCCCGTCAGCACCTTGGCGCTCAGTGGAGCACCAACGCTGCCTGTCGATGCCGTGCCGAAGGACAGGGGGAGTGGTGAGAGCTTCAGAACCACATCGCGAACATTGCCCAGCGGATCCTGAGTTTCGGCGATTCGCAGTTTTGTTTGTTGAAACGTGACAGTCTGGGCCTCTGCCGCGACAGCCGCTGGAATCGCGGCATCCACCGCCTTGATGCCGCTGATGCCGTAACCGGCGTTGGTGGCACCGGCCGCCACCGACTGACTGGTGCCGCTATCGATCCAATCGGTACCACGAACATCACCTTGTTTGTAACGCGCTTCAGTGGCCTTTACGAGCACACCGTTGGCGCTGTCGGTGATGAGTACACGAACCGCTTTGGTGTAGGTGTCATCCAGGGTTTCAACCCAGAAGGACAATTGCCCCGCGGTAGCGACGGTCTTGTAGGGATTGACAAAGGCGAGACCGTCCTTGTTGGTAATAGAGTCGCCATTGAGCGTGTAGGTGAAGGCGGAGGGAACTATGTCAGCCACGCGCAGCGAGGTGTTGCGCTGTTTGCCATCTGCTGTGGGATAGCCCCCCTCCACCAACAGCCACTGCGTTTCCTGCTTGGGGAGGTAAAATCCAACCCCAAAGACTCCCTGTTCATCGTCGCTGATGGCCAGCGTGGCGGTGTTGGCAATGCCAAGCTGATAGGTGGCTGACGGCAACAAGCGCACGGTGATGGTTTCTTCACCTTCCGCCAGGCTGTCGTTGATGGGGGTCGCCGTGATGATGGCCCCCGGCTGGCCGTCGGGGATGGTGACGCTGCCGCTGAGGCCGCTGTAATCGACACCTGCTGTGGCCGTACCCATAAGCTGATAATTCACCACCAGATTGCCGCTGGTGCCACTGCGCTCGATGTAGAACCGCAGTGGATTACCGCTTCCTTCCGTGGCCGAATCTGGGAGGGGGCTGATCATCACGACCGGAGTCGTGCTGTCGTTGTCTTGCACCACGAATGTGGCTTTGCGATCGGTGCCGATGCCGTAATCCTCAGACTCGAGGATTGTCAGCACCACCGTCTCCTGCGGTTCAGCCGTAGTGTCGTCGATCAGGGGGATCGGTACCGAGGCCCAGCCGATACCGTCCGGACCGATAACCACGTTGACCGAGCCACTGGGTGCGGTGTAATCGGATCCGGCTGTGGCTGTTCCCGAGAGGGCATAGCGAACCGTCACGGTGGAACCGATCTGGCCTTGGGCTTCGATGGTCACCGATGCGGTTTGGCCCTCTGTGATGCCATTGCGATCGATATAGGCCTGCACCTGGGGCTTGTCGTTATCGAGGATCGCAATCTTGGCGATGAATGCCGCGGGATCGACGTCGTACTGATCGGAGAAGTCAGGCAGGATCAGCGACACATATTCAGTGGGTTCGCCGGCATCGTTATCGATCGGCTGAATCATCACCACCGCCGATCGCTGTCCGGCGGCGATGGTCACTTCGCCGGTGAGGGCCGCGTAATCGGAACCGTGGAGAGCGGTGCCGAACTGGTTGTAGTTCACCTTCAGCGGTGCATCCAGCGGCCCGGTGCGGCTGATCAGGAAGGTGCCGAAATCGCGGCCGCCTTCGGAGGCCACGGCGTCGATCGCTTCCACCCGCACCTTGGGTAGGTCGTTGTCGTAGAGGGTGACCCAACTGCTGCCATCGCTGCCGCTGATATCATAGGCGCTGTTTGCGGCCAGGCTGACTGTCAGGCGCTCGACGGGCTCGACGGCCGTATCGTCCAGCATTGAGACCTGGAACTCGACGGTCTTCTGGCCGGGGGCGAAGGTGATGGTGGCTGGTTTCGATCCGCTTGTGACGTCGTTAACACCGCTGCCGCTATAGGCCAAGGCCACAGTAAGGGAGCTGTCGAGCGAGGTGCCAAAGCGTTCGAGTACCAGGGTGGCGGTATCGCCGTTTTCGTCAGCGAAGGCATCGCGACTTTGTAGGGTGACCAGGGGCTTGCTGCGTGTCGCCGCTACGGGCAAGGAGCCGCCAGCACTGAGGGGTGTGGTGTCGCGGGCGGCGGCGCCAACCGCGATGGCTGCGGAGGTGCTGACGCTGCCACCGCGCAGGTCGTTGGCGGTGAGCGTGGCCGTGACCGTGCCTGCAGTGCTCTGGTTGAAACTGCGGGTGAAAATCGCACCCTGACCCGTCACACCGTCGCTGAAGGTCCAGGTGTAGGTCAGCGCATTGCCGTCGGCGTCGTAGGCATTGGCGCTGAAGCTGGCGGATTCGCCCGTCTTCACGGCCCTGGCATTGGCCGTGAAGGAGACGACTGGGGCGATGTTGTCGAGACTGCTGCCATTGGCCGCCACCAAGCCGTAGCGCACAGCCGTTTCCAGGTAGCCATCACCCTTGGACAGGGTGGTGATGTAGGCATTGCCGTTAGGGACCCGGAAGGTCTCACCCACCTTGATTGGATCGTCGAGCCTGTCGTTGCTGCCGCGAAACACCAGCAGACTGTCGGAGACTTCGTTTACCAGCGAGCGGTACTGGACGCTCCAGTCGTACGCAGGCGTGGATCCAGTGGCCGCCCCTTTGAACGACAATAGGTTGATGTCGCTTTGAAACGTATACCCTCGATCGAAGGCCGCAATGCGGTAATTCCCTGCCTGGGGATCTGTCAAAATCTGGCTTGGGTCGATCCAACCGACCGCATTCTTCTCCCAAAGGTGGTAGTGCGATAGGCCACCACCCATCCGGCTATAACCCTCATAACCAACGGTACCCCCAAACGGGGTGGCAATCAGGCCCGGGTGGCCGAAGCCAAGCTCGTGGCCGGCCTCATGGGCCAATACTTCCCAACCGGTCCAGGCGTTCAAAACAAGGCGACCGCCGCCGAAGGACGCGCCATAGCGGGCCCAATCGTCGTTGCCGACGACGCCCGCATCAAAGTTGGCAAAATCATATCCGCTGTACGCAAACGCGGAGTTCAAACCTTCTTCCCACAGCCAGCCGACGTTGTTATATTTGATTCCGTTAATCCCAGACCCAGCCGTATCAAAGTCTGAATACCAGCGGCTGGTACGATCTATGGTGGCAAGAGGAGCGAAAGCGCTTGTTATACTGACGCGGCCATTGGAGTTGAGGGCCCAATATTCTTCCACCACGGCGTCATCCTGGCGCCAGGTCCATTCACTCCAGGGCACATTGAGCTGATCAGCGAAGGTGGTGCGGACGTAAAGAAAGCTGTGTTCACCGATGGTTTCCCTAGTGTTGTTCGGGAAGGTGTTGCGGAAGGGCTCCTCAACCGTATTGTTGAGCGATTCAGCACCGGTGCGGAAAGAGAGCGGTTGGGCTGCTGTCAGCCCTGCGTAACCATTGCCATTGGCATCTCGAACCGCACCGGCGTCGATGGTAAGGTAGTGATTGGCACTGCTTTCCAACGCCCAGGTGGGCGTAATCGTAAGCACCGGGCCCGCCAGGCTGACGCGGCTGCTGGTGGCGATACTCAAGCGTTCCACCAGTGTTCCGTCATTCTTGTAGATTGAGACCCAGCCACTACCGGCTTGAATCGGCTCCGAGAAGGTAAGGCGCAGAGCCTCCCGGCCATCGAATCCGGTGCTGCCGGTCAGGTTGGTGCTAATCAGCTGCGGTGCTGCCATAGGTTTAAGAAATCCTTATTGAATGAAAAAGTAATCGCCACAACCACGAGAAACCGCGCCAAGACAAGCCAAACCACTTGCCCAGCCTTTGCCGTCTAATCTGCTCTAGAGCCCTGACTTCACCCCACGGGGTAAAAATTTATATCCAGTAGCTAGGTCACCCTATGACTACCCCATCTCGACCCCTGAATTCCTGGCCCATCAAAGCATCCTGGTTTAAATCGATACCTTTACAGCGCTATTTACCTGACCAAGAATGTTGAGCACAGCCCGGAATCTTAGTACGCAACCACAACCTCACAATCTTGATCTAATCGGTTTAATCAGTGCCATAGCAGGATGACCTCCTTCCAGAAACTCTGGCTAACCGACTTAGAATGCGACTTAAATAATCGATGTTTTAACTAACTTAATGTAATTTATTATACTGTACGGTACATAGTGATAGGTGAAGATTCCGCAAAGATTGCATCTATTTAATAGATGGCAACTATTTATTGAAATCAATATCTTGCTTGAACGTATATGTATGGAAATTTTATGCTCTGACTTTTAGAGTACAGATCCAGGGTCATCCCCGTCGTCACTACCCATTGGCAGGCCTAGGGTAGAAAGCTTCAGAATTAGTTAAGCAGCTAGCGCAATCGCTAACGTAGCTGAGAACAATTGTCCTACCCTTGCAGGCTCAGCGGTTAAAAGGCCCTGGGCTCAAAGGTTGGGGCTACCTCTAGATCAAAAACATCATCATGGATACGGGCGACGTAAAGGCCCTCGGCGATCGCCTGAGCTTTCACCGCCTCAGACCAATCCACCGCCGCCAGAATGCCGTAGAGTTGCTTATCTCGATGCTCTGGGAAAAAGTCACGAAACCGGCTCAGGGTAGTCTTGAGCTGGATAATCGCCTCCTCCCGAGGATGGCTTTTCACCTCCACCAGAAAAGCCCGATTGATATCACCATTGGCATAGGCCAGCACATCAATCTCCAGGTGGGCCCCCTTTTGCCGCGCCCGCACCCGGGGGTCACCACCGTCATGCCAAACCGTTGCTGCAAAATGGTTTCCATGGAAGGCAAGGCCAGCCCCTCGGTGAAACTACCAAACTTAGACCCCAACCCACCAATTTGTTTACCCAATTCCTTAAGCTGACGATCGGTTTCCTGGCGTTGGCGATCGGTTTCCTGAAATTTGCAATCAGTTTCCAGGAATTTGCGATCAGTTTCCAGGGATTTTTCCCGCAGCAGGAGGGCCGTTTCTTTGAGCTGGCGGTCGGTTTCTTTGAGTTGGCGATCAGTTTCCTGAAAGAGCCGAAGGATATCCTCGTAGGTGGGCTGGGCAGTGGACATAGCCAAACCAGGAGTAGTTTAGATGTATTGTAGCAACGCCCCCCTGACCTGTCTACCTCCACCCCAATAAGGAGTTAGTAATCAGCAGCTCTTTACCCATCTCGCTACTATCAAGGTGAGCAGTGGTTTAAAGAGTTCTACCAGGAATAGTTTCGCCAAGCCCCCCCCAAGACCAAATTCCCCTCCAATTAGCCGACTCCATAGCTACAGTTCGAGCCCTTAGAGGCAGTGGGCAGGTAATTACTGAACCGAACGCCGTTCAATTAAATAGCCGCAGCGGTGTTCCCCATTCACCTGCCAGTGGGTGCGGGTCACCTGACAATCGGGCAGGGCCAGCTCAAACATCTCCAACTCATGGCCACAGACCGTAGGGAAGGACTGGGCAATCTGGGCAATGGCGCAATTGTACTCGGTGATCAGGTAACGGGGGTCGGCATCCTCCGCCAGGGACTCTGCCCGGTGCCACTCTGCCATGTAGCCCTCCGCCTGACGCAGCCTCACCAAACCTGCCACCCGCTCCCCTAGGGAACCAGTCCCCACCCGATCGCGGTACTCCAGGGCCTTGCGCTCCCACTGCTTACGCAGAATCGTGCCCACCTGCTCCTGACCGATGGTTTCCGCCAGGGTATCCAGCAGAGCAATCGCAAATTCATCATACTGGGCTGGGAATCGCTGTCGGCCCTTCTCACTCAGCTGATAAAGGTGGTTAGGGCGACCCATACCCTCATGGACGGTACGGTGCTCAATCAGGGCTTCGGCCTCCAAATCCTTGAGGTGACGGCGAATCGCCTGGGGGCTGAACTGAAATTGATCAGCCAACTCCTGAACCGTAGCTTGACCCTGCTTTAACAAGTGGGTCAAAATATCATCCTTTGTGGAGGTTTGTTGCACAGAGGTCATCGCTATAGCCTCCAGGGGAGCCAGGTTAGAACTACGGAGACAGGCGGCAGAACAGCCGCAAAAGAATTATCTACGGCAAGATTTTTCCACGGTACCATAGTTTTTAGGCAGGTCGGGACAACTTTGACAACATAACCGTTGCTAAAGTACCCTATATCAGTACAGGCAACTGAAAGGTTGCTCTAATTGTATAAAATTAATGGGCTGTGTTTAACTGCCTTTTTTTAGTAATGACTGATAAGAAAACTTCCCAGGCCTCTGATAAAAGCCTTGAAATGATGCGTAGCTTTGCCCAGAGTTACGCTAAGCGCACTGGCACCTATTTTTGTTCTGATCCAGGGGTGACTGCCGTTGTCCTTGAAGGCTTAGCCAAACACAAAGATGACCTGGGCTCCCCCCTTTGCCCCTGCCGCCACTACGAAGATAAGGAG
Organism: Nodosilinea sp. LVE1205-7; assembly: GCA_041879365.1. GTDB lineage: Bacteria > Cyanobacteriota > Cyanobacteriia > Phormidesmidales > Phormidesmidaceae > Nodosilinea. The sequence continues at coordinate 2,868,086 of CP089923.1, forward strand.
GCAGAGGTGAAGGCAATCTATTGGAACTGCCCCTGTATTCCTATGCAAGAACGCAAGGAGTGCCATTGCATGTTGTTTCTCACCCCCGACAACCCCTTTGCGGGTTCTCAGCAGGAGATCTCCTTTGAGACCATTCGGGCAGAAACCAATAAGTACGGCTAACTCTACCCTGTCTCCTCTCCGCTTCTATCCACCAGTCCTCTTGAAGCTGGTGGATGCCTGGTTTTATTGATTTCTCCTGTAAAGGTGCCCCCATGAGCGCTTCTGTTCAGTCCCTGGTAAGTCAGCCCTACAAGTACGGGTTTACCACCGATATCGAGGCCGATGTGATCCCCGGGGCCTCAGTGAAGAGGTGGTGCGGCTGATCTCTGCTAAAAAGAATGAGCCGGAGTTTATGCTGCAGTTCCGCCTTAAGGCCTACCGGCGTTGGTTGACCATGGCGGAGCCGACCTGGCCCAATGTCTCCTACCCTGCCATCGACTACCAAAAGATTATTTATTACTCCGCCCCCAAGATTCAGCCCCAAAAGCTGGGCAGTTTGGAGGAGGTCGACCCTACCCTGCTGGAAACCTTTGAAAAGCTGGGCATTCCCTTGACGGAGCAAAAGCGCCTGGCCAACGTGGCGGTGGATGCCATTTTTGATAGTGTCTCCATTGCCACCACCTACAAGGAGAAATTGGCGGAGTCGGGGGTGATCTTTTGCCCCATTTCTGAAGCGGTGCAGGAACACCCGGAGCTGGTGGAGAAGTACCTGGGCAGTGTGGTGCCGATTGGCGATAACTACTTCGCCGCCCTCAACTCGGCGGTGTTTAGCGACGGCTCCTTTGTCTACATCCCCAAGGACACCCAGTGCCCCATGGATCTGTCCACCTACTTCCGCATTAACAATGGGGAGTCGGGGCAGTTTGAGCGCACCCTGATCGTGGCAGAGTCCGGTAGTTCCGTTACCTACCTGGAGGGCTGCACCGCCCCCATGTACGACAGCAACCAACTGCACGCGGCAGTAGTAGAGCTGGTGGCCCTGGACCACGCCACCATTAACTACTCGACGGTGCAGAACTGGTTTGCCGGGGATGAGCATGGCAAGGGGGGCATCTATAACTTTGTCACCAAGCGCGGGCTCTGTGCCGGGGACCACGCCAAAATCTCCTGGACCCAGGTGGAAACCGGTTCCGCCATCACCTGGAAGTACCCCAGCTGTGTGCTGGTGGGGGATCACGCCGTCGGCGAGTTTTACTCCGTCGCCCTCACCAACCATCACCAGCAGGCGGACACCGGCACCAAGATGGTGCACGTGGGCAACCATACCCGCAGCACCATCATCTCCAAGGGCATCTCCGCGGGCCAGTCGAAAAACAGCTATCGGGGGCTGGTGAAAATGGGGCCGAAGGCGGAGGGGGCGCGCAACTACTCCCAGTGTGATTCCATGCTGATTGGCGATCGCTCCAGCGCCAACACCTTCCCCTACATCCAGGTACAAAACAGCACCGCCCAGGTGGAGCACGAAGCCTCCACCTCCAAAATTGGTGAAGACCAGCTCTTCTACTTCGCCCAGCGCGGTATTTCCCCCGAGGATGCGGTGTCGATGATCATCAGCGGCTTCTGTCGGGACGTGTTTAACAAACTGCCGATGGAGTTCGCCGCCGAGGCGGATAAACTGCTGGCCCTGAAGCTGGAAAACACCGTAGGCTAGACACCCTTCCCTACCCTCCCCTGCCAATTAATGATTAACCCCAACAGCGATCTAATTCTGTCCGTTAACAACCTCCACGCCAGCGTCGATGGGGTGGAGATTCTCAAGGGCCTTAACCTGGAGGTGAGGGCCGGTGAGATCCACGCCATCATGGGCCTGAATGGCTCCGGCAAAAGTACCTTCTCTAAGGTGCTGGCGGGCCACCCCGATTACCAGGTTACCGCCGGGGCGGTGCACTTCCAGGGTAAGGACCTGCTGGAGCTGGCCCCCCACGATCGCGCCACCGCCGGTATTTTCCTGGCCTTCCAGTATCCCCTGGAGATTCCTGGGGTGAGCAACCGGGACTTTTTGCGGGTGGCCTGTAACGCCCACCGCCAGGCCCGCGGCCAGGAGGAGCTGGATGTGTTTGACTTCGACGACCTGGTGGAGGAGAAGCTGGGGGTGGTAAAAATGGAGGCCGCCTTCCTGGATCGCAGCGTCAACGAGGGCTTCTCTGGGGGTGAGAAAAAGCGCAATGAAATCCTGCAGATGGCCCTGCTGGAACCCACCCTGGCGATTCTCGATGAAACCGACTCCGGGTTGGATATCGACGCCCTCAAAACCGTGGCCCAGGGGGTTAACCAGTTGGCCACCCCCGATAATGCCATCATCCTGATTACCCACTACCAGCGCCTGCTCAACTACATCGTGCCCGACTACGTCCACGTTATGGCCCACGGGCAGATTATTACCACCGGTGATCTGTCCCTGGCCCAGCAACTGGAGGAGCGGGGCTACGACTGGCTGCTGGCGGCCCATCCCCTGGAGGTGGCGGCGTCATGACGGCCTCCCTCTCCCCTGGCAAGCGCCGCCGATCGCCGCAATCGCTACCTGCAGTCCCTGGCCCTGGTCCTCCAGGCCGCCCTACCCCAGGACCTGCCCCTCACCGCTCTCCGCCGTCAGGCCGCCGCTGCCCTACAGGAACAAACCTTCCCCTCCCCCCGCCAGGAGGACTGGCGCTTTACCGACCTCTCCCCCTGCTGGCCCTTGACCTGCAACCAGCCCCGCCAGTGTCTGCCCCCAGTCCCCCGGACTGGAGCGACCTGGGCACCCCAGCGATACAACTGGTGCTGGTGAATGGCCACTTCTGCCCCGCCCTCTCCCGGCTAGAGGGCCTACCCCCGGAGCAATCGCCGGTAGCCTGCGCCACCTGCTCAACCAGCCCAATCTGGCCCCCCACTTTCTGCCCCGCCTGGCCCAGGCCCCCGGTCAGCAGGAGGTCTTTACCGCCCTCAATAGCCTGGGCTTTGCCGATGGGGTGGGGCTGTGGATTCCCCCCATAGCCAGGTGGAGCAACCGATCCAGATTCTTTATCTCAGCTACCCCACTTCAACTCCAGGCTTGGCCCAACCCCGTAGCCTGGTGGTGGTGGAGGCGGGCAGCCAGCTTACCCTGGTGGAACAGTACGGCGGTGAGGGGCCTCCCCCCGGTGACCAACGCCGTGACGGAAATCTGGCTGGAGTCCGGTGCCCAGATCCGCCATAGCCGTCTGCAACGGCAGGGCCAGGAGAGCTTCCACCTGGGGAAAACCGCCGTCATGCAGGGGACCGACAGCCAGTACGCGGGCACCGCCCTCTACCTGGGGGGCCGCCTCAACCGTCACGATTGGCAGGTCTACCAAACCGGCCCCCAGACCACCACCCAGCTCCACAGTCTGGCCCTGCTCAGGGGGCAGCAGCACAGCGATACCCACAGTCTGGTGGCCCTGGGCCATCCCTATGGCCGGGTGGAGCAACGGCACCGGGCCATCGTCGATGACCGGGCCCACAGCGTCTTTAATGGCCGCATCGTGGTGCCCCAGGCAGCCCAGTTTACCAACGCCAGCCAGCTTAACCGCAACCTGCTACTCTCTAACCAGGCCCGGGTGGATACCAAACCCCAGCTGGAAATTGTCGCCGACAACGTTAAGTGCGCCCACGGCGCCACCGTCAGCCAGCTCCGGGCCAATCAGATCTTCTATCTCCAGAGTCGGGGCATTAGCGCCCTCCAGGCCCAGCGCCTGCTGATCTACGCCTTTGCCATGGACATTCTCCAGACCCTCCCCGTCGCCCCGCTGCGGGACCGCCTCAGCGCCACTCTGGCGGAGTGGCGAGGCTAGTCTGCCCCCCTTAATCCTCACCCCAGCCCCCCTATGACCGTCACCCAGGAACGTTCCCTCGCCCAGCAGGTCCGCGCCGACTTCCCGATTTTGCACCAGCAGGTGAATGGCCATGCCCTGGTGTACTTTGACAACGCCGCCACCTCCCAAAAGCCGACCCCGGTGCTGGAGAGCCTGCAACACTACTACCGGCAGGATAATGCCAATGTGCATCGGGGCATCCACAGCCTCAGCGCCCGGGCCACCGATGCCTACGAAGGGGCGCGGGATAAGGTGGCGGCCTTTGTCAAGGCCGCCAGTCGGGATGAGATTGTCTTCACCCGCAATGCCAGCGAGGCGATTAACCTGGTGGCCTACAGTTGGGGTATGGCCACCCTGCAGCCCGGCGATGAAATCATTCTCTCGGTGATGGAGCACCACAGTAACCTGGTGCCCTGGCAGTTTGTGGCCCAGCGCACCGGGGCGGTGCTGCGGTTTGTGGGCCTCACCCCGGAGCAAGGCTTTGATCTCGATCAGTTTCGGACTTTGATTAGCGATCGCACCCGCCTGGTGGCCATCAACCATGTCTCCAACACCCTGGGCTGTATCAACCCGGTGGAGGAGGTGATTGCCCTGGCCCACCACTACGGTGCCAGGGTGCTGATTGACGGCTGCCAGAGCGCCCCCCACCTGCCTCTGGACCTGCCGGCCATGGGCTGTGACTGGTTTGTAGCCTCGGGCCATAAAATGTGCGGCCCCACCGGGATTGGCTTTCTCTACGGCCAGCGATCGCTGCTCCAGGCCATGCCCCCCTTCCTGGGCGGGGGGAAATGATCGCCGATGTGTTTCTCGACCGGGCCACCTACGCCGAACTGCCCCACAAGTTTGAGGCCGGCACCCCCGCCATCGCCGAGGCGATCGCCCTGGGGGCGGCGGTAGACTACCTCTCGGGCCTGGGCATGGAGGCCATTGCCCGCTACGAGCACGAACTCACCGCCTACCTCTACCAGCAAATCCAGACCATTCCCGACCTTACCCTCTACGGCCCCCGGCCCCACAGCGACGGCAGCGGTCGCGCCGCCCTGGCCACCTTTACCATCGCTGGCATCCATGCTCAAGATCTAGCTACCCTGCTGGATCAATCCGGCATTGCCATTCGCTCTGGCCACCACTGCACCCAACCCCTGCATCGCCTGTTGGGGGTCGATTCCACCGCCCGAGCCAGCCTTTACTTCTACAATACCCAGGCGGAAATCGATCGGTTTATTGCGGCCCTGCAGGAAACGGTGGAATTCTTTCGAGGAATTTTAGCGGCGGATTGATGGGAACGCCTTTTTAACTTCAGGCTTGCCCCTTTGATTGTTGCAGATAGTGTTCGGCGGCCTCCACTACAATTGGTGAGCTATCCTGGCTTAAGACCTCCAGGGCAGCCTTTGCCTCGGGTTCAGAGAACCGGCTTAGGGCCTGGGCGAGGCGATGACGAATTTGCCAATCTGGGTGTTGGGTGTAGTTCAGCAAATTGGGAATAGCGCGTCCATCCCCCAGTTCTCCCAAGGCACCAATCGCCGCCGTAACCACTAGTTCATTGTCAGACTGGAGGGCATCCTGTAACAAAGTAAAGGCTTCCGGGGCACCCAGTTCTCCCAGGGCGGCCACAATACTAAACTGCACCAGCCATTCGCTGGAGCCACGGTAGACCGCCTCCAGGTCAGGATAGGCGGCTCGTAGACCCAGTCCGGCGATGGCGTCGGCGGCGGCGGCCTGCACATCTGCTTCTGGATCATTGGTGAGAGCCCGGCGCAGCAGGGGTTCTACCGTCGCCAAATCCTGTCGCCCCAGACTGGCAAGTTGACTGATGGCAGCATAGCGCACCCGGGCGTTACTATCATGGGCCGCCAGTTGGGCCAGGTCAAAGGCCGCGGCTGCCTCAATCTGGCGTAGTTGGTTCACCGCTTTGATGCGATCGCCGTAGTCCTGGGACTGGAGCAACTCTCTAACGGAATCAGGAGTAATAGTCATAGACGCAACCAAGGCCTTAAGGATAACAAGGAGAACATTCAAGGCAGACTAGGGCGATGGCCAATCCCCTGCAACAGCCGTGAACCTGAAGCTTGGGTCGGCGGGCGACCTCTAACCCCGGGCCATTTCCCGCACGATATCTCCACGGGTGACCATACCCACCACCTGCCCCCGATCGTCAACCACCGGTAGGCGTCGAATCCGTTTCTCGTGCATCAACTGGGCCGCTTGCCGCAGAGGGGAATGGGGGCTAATGGTAATGACCTTAGCGGTCATTACATCCCGCACCAACTGCCCTAAAGCCTTGTGGATTTCCTGACTGTACTGGCTGGGATTTTTCAGATAAATCACACTATCTAGCAGCAGAACATAGGCGGGCATGTCTACCCCCGTAGTTTGCCACATCAGATCGGACTCCGATAAAATTCCCACCAACTTACCGCCGGGGTCAATCACGGGCAAACCCCCAATCTGGTTCTCCACCAGCAGTTGAATGGCCTCTTGCAGTAGGGTGTCAGGGTTAACGGCCACAGGGTTAGGGGTCATCACCTCAGCAACGGTTTTAGCCATGGATTGAGTTAACTCTCTAAAGGTCAGTACCTAAAGGTGAATACAAAAACAGGAATCAGGAGCAGGTTTTTCTATAACTGACGCTGATAGGCCGTGATCGCCTCGGCCAGGTGGTCCAGACTGCGGGCTGGCATCAAATCTCCCAGGGGTAGGCTCTGTTTGCCCCCACCCAAACTGACCTGAATATGGGCCAGTAACTCCTTTAGGGCCGTGTCGGTAAACCGACCCTCGGCCAGCAGGGGATAAAGGGCTTCCGCCAGGGGCGTGTGGAGTTTAGCATCGGCCAGGTAAAGATGCCAGTGAGCCACCTCCAGATAGGCCTGATCGCCAATGGCCGCCGCCAAATCTTCAATTGCCTTGGTAGTGCCAGCCTTCGCCATAGTCAGGAGTCCCCTTGTTGGTTAGAGTTAGGCAGTGGAGATAGGTCTTCAGCCGAGTAGTCAGCCAGGGCGAAAATATAAATTCCATGAAGGGTAAGAATTCCGACCCAAGGCAGGGTTAACCAGACGACCCAGGCTACCCAGGTGGGGTTAAGGGTATGGAAAAACCACAAACCGGAGTTGACGGCAATACAAGCCGCAACGTGAAGGGCAAAGTTCATCCGGTCTTCCAGGCGGCGATAGGCCGGATCTTTTCGGGTAGGTTGACGGGGCCAACGAGGGGGCATAGGGGCAAGGACTAGTGGTTTTACACTCCCTATTGTAGGAGGGGATGGTGATTCCTTAGGCCGCAGTTCGCCAAAGGTTACGATCGCCAGGACCCAGCAAACCGCCTGGAAAATAGATGGATTTAGAACCATAACCCCAGGTCTTGCTGACCCCCTGATGGCCCCATGACTGCGACCCAGTTCTAACCTCAAGGCATTGGTTAGAAACATCTACCGATGATTAGCAAAACCCTGACAATATATAGGGAATCCTTTGATCTTTCTAAAATTAGATTAGGCATTTCCTATGAATGGGTTCTAACCATAGGCTCGGGCGATGGCCCCGGTAGCTGAGGGGTAGGCCTGGGTCGATGAGGAGAAGCAATTTTAAGATCAGCAGAAGTGATCAATCACGGCGGCCGAAACCGCTGCAAATAGGGTGATGGTAAGGCCAACCAGAGGGTGTTGTCCCTGGCTGACGGCGAAGGAAGTAATGATACCGGCTCCCAGGGCTGCGATCGCGATCGCGCCAATCCAATCTTTTTCCAGGTTATCCATAGGTTTGAGCAGCGGAGTAAGGGTTTGTTATACCGCCAGACAGCTTACCGTTGCGGCGGATAATCATGCCCAAACCTACCATTCCAGCCCCACCGAGGCACCTAGGAGTTCACAAACTGACATCAAGCTTCAGGTTAGTTTAGATTACTTAATCTCCTGGACTGGGCTTGGCCGATGTCAATATATCTACTCCTAATTACTGGCCCTACACTGGGTGCTACCGCCGGACTTTTGACGCCCTATTGAAGGGCCACTTTTTACGCCACCTGCTCATGGGCTTTTAGCTAGAGCGGCTCAGGTCAACCCGATAGCGCTCCTTTTTGGTCACCGCCACCTCCCCCACCGTCAGCCGCCCCTTGCCGCGAATCGCCACCAGGTCGCCGGTTTTCAGGGCGTAGCTGGGCTGGGTAATGGTTTTCCAGTTGACCCGCACATCCCCGGCACTAATCAAATCCGCCATCTTGCTGCGGGACATGGCAAAGCCCGCAGAGGCAATGGCATCTAGCCGTAGGGAGGCCTCCACCGTGGTCAGTTGCTTCTGTTGGGGCGGTCTCACCCGCAGTTCGCTCCAGGGAATAATCTGGGTTTTCACCGGTACCGATCGCACCTGGGTGAGTTGCAAATTCAAAAACTCTGCCACCTCGGGTACCACAATCACCTGGGCACCCCGCTCCCCCGCCACCAGGATGTCGCCAATTTTATCCCGCACCAGGCCGGTCCCTAAAACCGCCCCCAAGAAGTCCCGATGGCTGGCCGGATCAAACATAAAGTTACCCGCCATCTGCAGCAGGGTCAGGGGCATATCGCCGACCTCCAGGGGCAGATCGGGACGGGCGATAGCCAGGCGCTGGCGCTCCGCCTGGGGGTAACCGCCCCAGGCCGCTATCTGAATATCGCTCAAGCGCTGAAACAGCCGCCGAGCCTCCGCCTGCTCGGGGGGCGAAAGAAAGTCGCTGTACACCACCTCCCAGGTTTTCAGGGCCTGCTCCGCCTGGTCCAACAGGCGCATCAGGCGATCGCGGTGCTCCACCCCCCTTAGCAAATCCTCCTTCGGTAACATCCTGACCTCCCCCTGGGCTTACTAGAAGGCACTACCGTAGACAGGTCAACGGTTCCTTCTGCTATAATACACCTAAACTATATCTGGTTTGGTTATGGCCACCCCTCAGCCCACCTACGACGATATTCTGCGCCTCTTCCAAGAAACCGATCGCCTATTGCGGGAAAAATCTCTCGAAACTGATCGCAAATTCCAGGAAACCGATCTCCAGATTCAAGAAACTGATCGCCAGATCAAGGAACTGGGCAAACAAATCGGCGGATTGGGGGCCAAGTTTGGCAGTTTTACCGAAGGGCTCGCCCTCCCCTCCATGGAAACCATCTTGCAGCAGCGCTTTGGCATGACGGTGGTGATGCCCAGGGTGCGAGCTAAACAAAATGGTGAGCACCTGGAAATTGATGTGCTGGCCTATGCCAATGGCGATATTAATGCCGCCTTTGTGGTGGAAGTTAAAAGTCATCCCCGCCAAGAGGCCATTGATCAATTAAAAACTATCCTGAGCCAATTTCGCGACTTTTTTCCTGAGCACCAGGGTAAACAACTCTACGGCATCCTGGCCGCCGTCGATTGGTCCAACACCGTTAAGGCCCAGGCCATGGCCGCAGGGCTCTACGTAGCCCGCATCCATGATGATGTCTTTGACCTGGAAGTGGATCAAGATTTTCAGCCCAGGGCTTTTTAGTCTCGGTCTAATCGGTTACAGGTTTGGTTCCAGGCCCTGCGATCGCAATTGGGCCTTCAATCGAGCGATTTCCTGTTCCGCCTGTTCGGCTCGTTCCTCTGGAGACGGGATCAGCTCTCTCTGGGGGGTAAAGAAGCGCAGTCTCTGCTCAGACACACCCAGGTACAGTTCCAGTTGTTGACTCCAGAGCCACCCCTGATCAGTGGGCGAAATCGCCTGGTAGAGGCCATCCACCAGATGAAAGCCTTGAAATTCAAGAGTGTTGGGGTCAAACCAAAAATAATCAGGGGTACGAAAGGTATCCTGGTACAGGTCTTTTTTCAGCCCCCTGTCGACTCGTTTAGTGGAGTCAGATAAAATCTCCAGAATCAGGTTGGGATAGCGGCCCTGCTCACCCCAGACCACCCAACTTTTACGGTCTTTTTTTTCCGTACCCAGCACTACAAAAAAGTCTGGGCCCCTAAAATCCCTAGTTTTTAGCTGTTCCTGGTTGTAGTAAACCGTTAAGTTGCCCGAGATGTAAACATCGTTGCGATCGCGCCACCACCACCGCAGAATCCGAATCAGCAGGTCAATCTGGTCACGGTGAAAGTCACTTTCCAAGGGGGGCTCATCACTCCAGAGGTCGGTGGGGGGCACTCAATCGCTGCCGCGTCAGAGGAAGAGGCAAGGCCAATGGATTCTACAGCAGCAGCTTGAGCCATGGGGTAGGGCGGTTAAGGGCGATTAGGCGATTAACTGTATTGTAAGAGCCCCAGCCTGGCAAAGTAACTTTTCTCTACTCCGCGGCGGCGGGCGGCGACTGGAATCAAGCTCAGACTACAGTGTAGACAGGTCGATGGCTCCCTCTATATAATACACCTAAACTATCTCTGGTTTGGCTATGTCCACCCCTCAGCCCACCTACGAAGATATTCTGCGCCTCTTCCAAGAAACCGATCGCCTATTGCGAGAAAAATCCCTGGAAACCGATCGCAAAATTCAGGAAACTGATCGCTTATTGCGGGAAAAATCTCTCGAAACTGATCGCAAGTTCCAGGAAACCGATCTCCAGATTCAAGAAACTAATCACCAACTCAGGGAGACCGATCGGCAACTCCAGGAAACCGATCTCCAGATTCAAGAAACTGATCGCCAGATCAAGGAACTGGGCAAACAAATCGGCGGATTGGGGGCCAAGTTTGGCAGTTTTACCGAAGGGCTCGCCCTCCCCTCCATGGAAACCATCTTGCAGCAGCGCTTTGGCATGACGGTGGTGATGCCCAGGGTGCGAGCTAAACAAAATGGTGAACATCTAGAAATTGATGTACTGGCCTATGCCAAAGGCGACATCAATGCCGCCTTTGTGGTGGAGGTTAAAAGCCATCCCCGCCAAGAGGCCATTGACCAATTAAAAACTATCCTGAGCCAATTTCGCGACTTTTTTCCTGAGCACCAGGGTAAACAACTCTACGGCATCCTGGCCGCCGTCGATTGGTCCAACACCGTCAAGGCCCAGGCCATGGCCGCAGGGCTCTACGTAGCCCGCATCCATGATGATGTCTTTGACCTGGAAGTGGATCAAGATTTTCAGCCCAGGGCTTTTTAGCCCCTCTGATGACGGCGATCGCTCCCATTCCAGGGCCATGACCGACTAGGATTGGGACGCACGTATAGTCTGGCTATCTGCGGGCTGGAGAGGCTATTCTGGCTTCCCTAGGGCCGACTAACGCAGGTTAATACCCCTCTTGTATGCCAGGATTGCCCGCCATGGGCCGCACCGCTACAGTCGGCGCAAAGCCTGGATAGCAACGCACCAGCACCCTGTCCTCGCTACGGGTGACATAGAGCACATAGGCGGGTTTGCCATTCAGAGTGGCTGACACCAGGCTGGGAGGGGCTGGGGCCGTGGCCAGGGCGACTTGCTTTGGCCAAACTTGAGATAGCAACGTCAAGCCTATAACTAACACGGCTAAGCAGAACAAACCCAATCTAGAAAAATGTTGATTCATGGCTTAATGGCTTCTCGATCTAATTTCTTGACGATTCTATGATGCCGTTTTCCAGTTGATAGCAGAATTTCCTGTTTCGTTACATGGACAAGGCGGATTATTAACGAGTTAGAAAAAACTAAAAAGCTAATATAAGGCAGCGTTCCGCCTTGTTTCCGCTCCCTTGGCGGTGACTACGACTGTAAAATAATAGGGAGAAATTTTGTTGTGTTGGTGGGGAGCTAGACCATGGCCTACGACTTTGACCTATTTGTGATTGGCGGGGGCTCCGGTGGTATTGCGGCGGCCCGACGAGCGACGGAGTACGGGGCCCGGGTGGGGCTGGCAGAGGTGGGTCGCCTGGGGGGCACCTGTGTGAACCGGGGCTGTGTGCCAAAGAAACTGATGGTCTACGCCTCCCACTTTGCCGAGCAGTTTGAGGCGGCGGCGGGCTATGGGTGGACCGTGGGCGATCGCCAGTTTAACTGGCCCACCCTGATCACCGCCCTGGATTGGGAGGTGACCCGCCTGAATGGCATCTACCAAACCATGCTAGAGAAGTCTGGGTGCAACTGTTTCGCCACTACGCCCACTTCCTCGATGACCACAGCCTGGTGGTGGGGGAGGAGAAAATCACCGCCGGCAAGATTCTGATCGCGGTGGGGGGTAAGCCGGTCAAACCCGCCATCCCCGGTATCGAACACACCATCACCTCCGATGATATTTTCCATCTGCCAGAGCAGCCCCAGCGGCTGGTGATTCTGGGGGGTGGGTACATCGGCTGTGAATTCGCCTGCGTGTTACAGGCCCTGGGCACCCAAGTCACCCAGGTGATCCGGGGGGACAAAATTCTGCGGGGCTTTGATGGTGACTTGCAGGGAGAAATTCAAACCGCCATGGCCCACCAGGGCATCACCCTATTCCCCCATAGTGAGATTGTAGCCATTCACAAAACCGCGGCCGGCATTGATGTCACCATTGCCACCCCAGAGAAACAGGAGCACCTGCTGGCGGATGTAGTGGGGCTGGCGGCCACGGGGCGACGCCCCAATATTCAGGGGTTACACCTGGAAAACACCGGGATTGAGGTCAACCAGGGGGCGATCGCCGTGGATAGCCTGCACCGCACCACCGTACCCCACATCTTTGCCGTCGGTGACGTTACCGATCGCATCAACCTCACCCCGGTGGCCATTAAGGAGGGTCGCCTGCTGTCAGATCGGGAGTTTGGCGGTAAACCCGGTGTGATGAACTACGACAACGTGCCCACCGCCGTCTTCACCACCCCCGAGATGGGCACCGTTGGCCTGACGGAGGAGCAGGCCCGGCAGCAGTTTGGTGAGGATGATATCCAGGTCTACCGCTCCCGCTTTCGGCCCATGTACTACACCCTGCCCAACCTGGAGTCCCGCACCCTGATGAAACTGGTGGTGCAACGGTCCACCGACCGAGTGCTGGGGGCCCACATGGTGGGGGACTACGCTGCTGAGATCATTCAGGGGGTGGCGATCGCCGTCAAGATGGGGGCCACCAAGGCCGACTTTGACGCCACCGTCGCCATTCACCCCAGCTCCGCCGAGGAGTTTGTTACCATGCGCTGAGGGGTTACTTGAAAAGCCAACGAGAGTCTAAAGTAATCACCTCAAAATTCAGTATTTGGGTGCCCCCTTGCCGGCGAACTATACCTGAGCCTTTTTCACACAACCTCTGAGGTAGTCTCCCTTCAGCCCATCGGGTGATTGCCATCAAGGATGCTAGCCTTTTGCCCTCAGCCTGTAGACCTGGCAGGTTGACAAAGGGCCTTTCAAGGGGGAATAGAATCTTGCTTTGAGGAGTCGCCTAGATTAGGCTACATAGTAGTGGGGTAATACCTCGCCTGGCATCACCCCGATCTTTGTAAAGTTAAGATAAAGTCTCTATAAAGAAATTATTTTTAAAATGAATTTTCCTGAAAAGCCCTTTCTTGACCTTATACTTCTTAATATATAGTTCTTTAATAATACTTTGAGTGACGCAAAAACTGTTTGTTGATGTTAGATATACAAATAGATTCTAATTGATTTGCATGGGATTTGCTGGAAACAGTTTTAATTTTTGGATAATGTCTACTTATCTAAAAATTAAAAATTAAGTTTACAAGAGTTATGGCATTGGGGATTAGTTTTCATGAATATTAACATTATTTTTTATGGTATTTATTTGATACGGAAATGTATTTAAGAATGGTAAGTCCTTGAATAAATCACTAAATATTTTTGGTTAATCACATTCACTACAGATATTTCATAAACTATTTTAGCGGTAAAAATAGTGTTCTAATCTAGCTGCTAATTGAAAATATTTAATAGGGTTTTGGTCTTGAACAAATAAATTTTTTTCCCGTTAAATGAAAAATTGATAATTTATGAAATATTAGTTAGTTTTAATATTTTTCCTATGGAGTTTAATGGTTAATTGTTTCTTTCGGCGCAAGGTATTGAGTACTCTGTTGAGGCTTAATGTCTACTAAGGTAGGTTATTGAACAAAGCCTAATGTTCAAGAGTCAAAAGTACATTAAATCAACATATATGCTGAGCTATTTTTAAGGCTAGCTTAGGGTATACTAAGGAGAATACTATTAATAAGTTGATTCTGAAAGGCTTGAGTGGTAATTTACAATAGTGTTTATTCATCAATTGTCTGATATTTAGGCTGATTTTTAATTTTTCCATGGTTGACGATTTACTGCTTATAGTACTTTTAAGCGTTGTAGGAGGTGTTGAGAGGGTTATCTAAATTATGGTCATTCCCTGGAGAGGATTAGGTATCAAGAAGGGTATTGTTCTAGGACTGTTCATTTTTATATGGTGCTTGAAATAGGTTTATCTTTTTTGATCCCTATAGGATTGATCGGATGGAATAGGAGCAGAAAACAATTGGTGGCCATCTGGCTTTATGGGTGGTAATCAGAGGCGGTAGTTAAATTCATACCTTAAATCTCTGTATTGCTTTGCTGACTTTTGAGAAATTTATTTTATTGAAGGATAACTAATGGAAGCTATCGGAAATGGTGCCAGTAAGACTTCTTCTATGCGTTCTGAAGGTTTTTCTAGTCTAGAGGTCGCTCAGGGTCGAAGGCAGGCTACACCCCTGTCTATTGTTCAAACCAGGCATGTAGGCGATATGAACTATGACAGACTTTTTCTGGAATCAGCTCACTGTACCGATAGCCATATTTTCCCCCTCGAACAATTTGATCAGTGGTTTAAAGCGGCTATTCAGCGCCACCGCTTTCATATTGATCAGATTCCCTTCTCGGAATTAGTAAAATGGGGTTTTACGGAAGCTGGTAGTCTTAGCCACGCTAGCGGTCGCTTCTTTTCTATCCAAGGTATTTCTGTTAATACCACCTACGGTTCTGTGCCCCATTGGTCTCAACCCATTATTAATCAGCCCGAGGTTGGTTTTCTGGGGTTTATTGTTAAGCGGATTCGTGGCATTCCCCACTTCCTCATGCAGGCCAAGATGGAGCCCGGTAATATCAACATGATCCAGCTCGCTCCGACTCTTCAGGCTACTCGCAGCAATTACATGCGTGTTCATGAGGGCAAATCTCCTACTTTTTTGGAGTATTTTCGCGATCCTTCCCGTCGCCGTCGAGTCCTGGTAGATGTGCTCCAGTCTGAGCAAGGCGGGCGCTTTCTCCGCAAGCGGAATCGTAATATGGTAGTTGAAATTAGTCCTGAGGATTTGGTAGACGTTCCCCAGGATTATATTTGGCTTTCTCTGGGACAAATCCAGCGACTGTTGCGTCGAGACAACACCATTAACATGGATGCCCGTACAGTGCTGGGATGTATTTCCTTTCATCGTTTTGGGTTTGATGCAGGGGATCACCTGAATGAACGGGCTTCCAGTCTTGCCCATCCTTTACATACAATGGATGAAATTCTGACCTGGTTCACCGAACGTAAGTGTCAGTACGACCTGGAAGTCCAGTCCATAGCCCTAGACCAGGTTACAGAATGGCAACGGGACGATTATCGAATTTATCACCCTAGCGGGGATTTCTTTGAAGTCATCGCTATGCGAGTAGAAGCGGATAATCGGGAAGTTACGGCCTGGACTCAACCCATTATTAAGCCCTGTAAGCATGGCATTATTGCCATGGTGGCCCGCGAGTTCGATGGCGTTCTGCACTTTTTAGTTCAGGCTAAGGTAGAGGCCGGCAACTTCGATGTGGTGGAAATGGCTCCTACGGTGCAGTGTATGACCGGTGACTATCGCCGTCATCGTGATAATTGGCCCCCCTTCCTGGACTATGTACTGAATGCCCCCGCCGATTCAATTTACCTGGATACCTTACAGTCTGAAGAGGGTGGGCGGTTTTACCGGGAAGAAAACCGTAATATGATTGTCTGGGCCAATGATTCCTTTCCTTTAGATGTCCCAGATAACTACAAGTGGATTTCCTACACTCAACTTAAGAATTTGATTCGGTTCAACAACATTGTTAATATTCAGGCCCGCTGTCTGCTCTGTTGTATTCCCCCTGGACTGGATGGTACCGGGCGTTTACAAAAGGTTTAATGATGACTAGTCAGGTAAGCGCTTCCCCGCTTAGGGTCGGGGTAATGGGATGTTCCTCCTTCGCCCAGCGCACTATGATTCCTGCGATCGCGGCGGCGAATGGAGTTGAGTTAAGGGCGATCGCCAGTCGAGAATCTGTCTCGATCTCAAGTCCTGGCTGATCAGTATGGTGCTGTTGCTTTGGGCAGTTACGAAGCTCTGCTCGAGCGGGCGGATATCGATTTGGTATACATGCCCCTGCCTACGGCTTTGCACGAACCCTGGGTGATGGCAGCCCTGGAGGCCGGCAAGCATTTGCTTGTGGAGAAATCCTTCGCGGCTGATCTAGCCTCTGCTCAGCGCATGCTTGATTTGGCTCGACTGAAGCGGCGCTTGGTGGTTGAAAACTTTCTCTTTCGTCGCCACTCTCAATTAAGCTGGGTTAAACAGCAGTTAGCTACGGGGGCCATTGGTCAGCTAAAGTTCTTTCGGGGTTGTTTTTCCATTCCAGCCCTGGCTCAGGATAACTTTAGATACCGGGCCGACTTGGGAGGGGGCTCTGTTGGATGCAGGGGTGTATCTGGTAAAGTCAGCCATTGAGTTTCTGGGGCCCGATCTTGAGCTGCTCTATGCCACCCTGGAATTTGATTCAGAACGACAAATTGATTTACGGGGATCGGCGGCCTGGGTCAACGGAGCGGGAACTATTGCCCAAACCCTCTGGGCCTTTGATACCCATTATCAATGTACCTGGGACTTCCAGGGCACCGATGGCCGTATTCTTTGCGAACGAGCCTTGACGCCGCCGCCTAACTTTCAGCCACCGGTGAGGCTAGAACGGGGATCAAGCCGGGAAGAGTTACAATTGCCTGCCGATAATCACTATGTGGCCCAGTGGAACTATCTGGCTCAGGCTGTAAGTTCGGAGCAAAGTATTGATGCGGCTCTGACAGAAACCCTGCTGCAAGCTAAGCAATTGCAGCAAGTTATAGATTCTGCCAAACATCTCCCCCTGCTTGAATCCTAGGCTACTATGCACCATACCCTTGACCAATTACACCAGGGCCAACTGGCGGGTATTCGACGTCTTAATCTTGCGGCGGGGGTTACCGATTTCCCGATGGAGATTTTTGACTTGGCTGATTCTCTGGAAATTTTAGATTTATCCAATAATCAGCTCGATGCTTTGCCAGATAATTTACCCCGGTTACACAAACTCCAAAAGCTGTTTCTCAGTAACAATCATTTTGAAACGGTGCCTGAGGTTCTCCAGCAGTGTAACCAACTTTCTATGGTTGCCTTCAAAGGTAATCGAATTAATAGGTTGCCAGAAAATGCTCTGCCAGGCCAACTTCGCTGGTTAATTTTGACCGATAATTGCCTAGACTCTTTACCCGATTCTATCGGGTCCCTATCTCATTTACAAAAGCTATCTCTAGCCGGCAACCAGCTACGGCATCTGCCTCATCAACTGGCCCATTGTCAGTCCCTGGAATTTATTCGACTGGCGGCTAATCAGTTAGAGGAATTTCCCACCTGGTTGCTATCTTTACCACGATTAACCTGGTTTGGCTATGCCGGTAATCCTTTCTGTACCAATTGGAGTCAGCCGGACAGAGGCCAATCTCCGCTTTCTACCATTGATTGGGACCGGCTGGTACTGGCTGACGTGTTGGGGCAGGGGGCTTCTGGGATAATTTACAGGGGAACCTGGACCACCGACAATGGCGACCTTGATGTGGCTGTAAAGGTGTTTAAAGGGGAAATTACCAGTGATGGCTATCCCATCGATGAAATGCAAGCTTGTTTGGCCGTCGGTGATCACAGCAATCTAATGAGTCCTTTGGGGCAGATTAGTAACCATCCCGATCAAAAAACGGTCTGGTGTTTCCCCTGGCACCTGTTGACTATAAGAGTTTAGGAAATCCTCCCAGTTTAGACAGTTGTACTCGAGATACCTACGCTCCCGAGACCAGTTTTTCCCTTCTGGGGGTGCTAAAGATTGTCACTGACGTGGCTGCGGCTGTTACCCACCTGCATCAACGGGGCATTCTCCACGGCGATCTTTACGCCCACAATATTCTTACCAACCATCAGGATAGAGCTATTTTGGGAGACTTTGGAGCGGCTTCGTTCTACCCTGAAGTTCTGGCTCCTAAGTTGGAACCTCTTGAAGTCAGGGCCTTTGGTTGCTTGTTAGAGGAACTTATGAACCATTGCCCGGTAGTGGGTACCGCCCCCTTAACCTCGATAGTTGAGGATCTGCACCAACTCCGCCAGGAATGTATGGATGGAATGCCAGAACAACGACCTGGTTTTGAGGCGATTCTAGAGCGGCTGGAAGTCTTAGGGCAGGAAATCTATTTACCCCACTAACCCATTTAGATCTAACCTAAACGCCCATGGTCGGGTAGTTGAGTGGGCACCATCCATGTCGAATCTCAAAAATTGCCTTTGGAGTATTAGATCGGTTACCCTTTGGCCCCCACCCCACTATAGATAGGCCCGATCATAGTTTGCCTGGAAAGTTAAATTAGCCGATCAACTCACTACCGGCCTGAAGGGATGGATGGACCGCGACGGTCGAAGGTTGTCGGGATGATTCAGGCCGTTGAATATTGCTGACGGGGTAATTATCTAAGCTATTACTCTGGCCCATGGCAATCGGAATGGTGAAGTAGAATTGACTGCCCTTATTTTTGCCTTTAGAATCAGCCCAAATCTTACCCCCCATACCTTCAATAATTTGTCGACACATAGCTAGACCCAGTCCGGTTCCACCGGTGGTGCGGCGTAAGGCCCCCTCTTCTTGATAAAAACGATCGAAGATCGCATCTAGTAAATCGGGCTCAATGCCGCGTCCGGTGTCTGCTACGCTAATTTGCAGGTAGTTTGGATTGGTACAGGTGACCTGAATAGTAATTTTGCCCTCGGCAGGGGTAAATTTTCTGGCGTTATCCAGGAGTTTAATTAACAGTTCCACTAACCACTCGCCGTCCCCCTGAACCATGGGTAGTTGCTTGGGTACTTTGATGCGGATATTTGCTCGGGATGCATCATGATTCTGGGCACAGATATTACTCACCGCCAGGTCTATGCACTCTTTAATTGAAAGGGTTTCCAGGTTCCACTCCACTCGACCGCTTTCTAGTTTGGATAGGGTTAAAAAGTCCTGAACTAATTTACGTAACCGTTCAGCATTCTCTAGGGCTGATTCCAGCATGATGCGGTGTAAATCCTCTGGCATATCAGGCTCTGTAGCTAAACTTTCCAGGCAGACTTGAATAATCGAAAGGGGAGTACGTAGTTCATGCCCGGTAATGGCAATTAGGTTATTACGGGTGCGGTCCAGAGCCTCAAGTTGCCGATTGAGGTCTTGCAGGTGGGCATAGGCCTTGGCTTGAATGATGGCTACGCTGAGTTGCACCGCGATCGCATCTACTAAAGCCTTATCATCTTCTGTCCAGCTGTAGGGCTGATTGTTACATTGGTGTAGCTCAATGATGCCAACCAGGCGTTCTTGATAGGTCAGGGGCACAATTAGCCAGGCCCGAATCCCCCACCGTTCAATCAAGGGACGAACAGATTCTAATTCCTGAAGAAAGGGTGATGCTCGATCTTGAGTATCGGCAATGGCGACTACTTCCTTACTATCCTGTACATAATCAAACAGGGAATTAATCGCCAGTGGCCAAACTTGATTAAATAAGGAATTAACCCCTGGTTTAAGGTGCTCAAACTCAATGGTGACCGATTGATCGGTGGCACTACAGGGATAGATTAGGCATCGGCTAACATTCAGGACCTGTCCCAGTTCTGTTACGGTCTGCTCAAAGATTTGTCTTGCCTCAAGGGATTGGCGAATTACTGAGGTAATTGAATTAACCAATCGCTCCCGTCGTTCCTGGGCTGTGATCGCCTTATAGGCTTTTAGGAGTTTATACTGGCCAGCCTGTAAATAGGTGACCAGCCTTTGGGTGAAGGGATTGGGGCCACCGCTATCGTCCAGGCGGTGAGATAGGGTTGCCAGGGGCAGAAGATGACGGGTTTCCATCCTTGCCGTTTGGGCAGCAATTTCAGGACGATAGATGGCAATTCGATGCAGTAGGATTTTTGCGGCCTGCTGACTGACATAGCGATCCTGAGTCCAGATACCTTCAAAGCGGCGGGTTTGGTCAAGGGAAGACTGATCATCGGTAGAAAGTCGTTCTCGACAGATCAGACAAGCCTGATAGTCGAAGCCAATCACCACCAGATGCCATTCCTGAGTCAGGGCATCTTCAGGACCAAAAATAATGGTTTCGTAGTTGCTATGGGAATTACTGGAAAAGCTAGTTCCCTCTCCGGACAATACATAAAGCTGGTCGCTTAACTGGGCGATGCGAAGGTAACGGTTGGCCTCTTGCTGATAGAAACGTTCCTGTTGAAAACTAGCAATTACCAGCGATCCTCCCATGCCCGCCAGAATATGGTCTTCCATAGCATGGGATAGGGCTGTGAGGGATGTCTTGAAATATAGTCTCGGTCTAAGCTGGGGAATTGCAGTTAACAACTCTTCCACCACAGATGGGGAATAGCTCATAATTTAGGCCAGGAAGCTGCTTGTGCTATCGAGTCTGGGTTGAGACCGGATCGGTTCTATCCAGGCGATCGCCCGATTAACAGTAGTTACGTTTTCCTAGCCTAGCAGTTAGCCCTTGCTCCAGCAGAACTTTGTAACCATTCGCCAAATTCCCCTACTCCTTGATGGTGTAATGGCTGCTTGTGCCTGAGATGGAATCCCCCGTGGGGTTTGGTCTGGCCATGGGCTGAACCCTGGATGGCGAGAAGATCTACAGAAACATTTACTCATCGGGGTCAACTAACCAACCGATTTGGCTCCCCTGGTTAAGTTTCTGCCCACAGTCAACCGCTAAGGACCTCAGCATTCCATCAATGCGCCAGGGGATAATCCGCAGCCCAGATCGGCTGGTAGGACTGAATCGCTCGCAGGTACTGGACCCGCTCAAAGTCGCTGGGGTTGGGGCACTTCAGTTGACTCATACTGCCCCGCAGTTGGGCCAGGGACTCATACTCGTGCTCCTCTAGCCACCGCTGCAGGTCCTGCTCCAGGGTCTTCAGGTGGCCGATGCCGTGGCGCAACAGAGTGGCCACCAGCAGGGTGACATCGGCCCCCGCCATCAGCAACTTCACCACATCCTCGGCCCGGCTGATACCGCTACTGGCAGCCAGGCTGAGGGGCAGTTTGCCGTAGAGCAGGGCCATCCAGGTAAGGGGCAGGCGCTGGTCCTGGGGAGCGCTGAGGATCAGGTTGGGTTGCACCTCCAGGTTTTCGATGTCGATGTCGGGTTGGTAAAAGCGGTTGAACAGCACCAGGCCATCGGCCCCGGTGCCGCTGAGGCGCTTGGCCAGGTTAGCCAGGTTGCTAAAGAAGGGGCTGAGCTTTACCGCCACCGGAATCTGCACTGCCCCCTTGACGGCCCTGACGATGTCCAGGTAGTTCTGTTCCACATCGGCCCCACTCAGCTCCAGATCGGTGGGAACCCAGTAGATATTCAGCTCAATCCCATCTGCCCCCGCCTCCTCTAGCTGCCGGGCATAATCCACCCACCCCCCAGGGTGGAGCCGTTCAGGCTGGCAATAATGGGAATATCCACCATGGCCTTAGCCTGGCGGATGTGGTCCAGATAGGTTTCCGTGCCCAGGTGGAAGATCTCCGGCTCAGGGAAGTAGGTCAGGGCCTCGGCAAAGCTATCGGTGCCAAATTCACTGTGGTGGTGTAGTTCCAGTCGCTCCCGGCGAATTTGCTCCTCAAACAGGGAGTGGAGGACGATCGCCGCTCCCCCCACATCTTCAATCCAGCGCAGGTTAGCCAGATCCTCGGTGAGTGGGGCGGCGGCCCCCACCACCAGGGGAGATTTCAGGGTGAGGCCGAGGTAGGAGGTGGTCAAATCCATAGTCATAGGGGGGCAGTAAAAGGGTTAGGGCTGAGGCGAGGGAGGGGCCTGGGGCAGGTCCCGGGCGGCCAGGTATTCGTACAGATGGTAACGGCTGGCCACGTTGATTTGGGCCTCCTGCAGCAGTTGCTTGGCCGCCGTCGGATGACTGCGCAGCAGCATCTTAAAGCGGTTTTCGCTGTACATGGCCTCTTCCAGGGGTCGCTTTGGCGCCCGACTATCCAAAATCAGGGGATTTTCCCCTGATCGAGACGGCGGGGGTCGTAGCGGTAGAGTAGCCAGCGGCCTGAATCCACCGCCAGGGCCTGTTGGTCCATGCCCCTGGCCATGTCAATGCCGTGGGCAATACAGTGGGAGTAGGCAATGATCAGGGAGGGGCCATCGTAGGACTCCGCCTCTAGAAAGGCCCGCAGGGTGTGTTCCGGGCGGGACCCCATGGCTACGCTGGCCACGTAGATGGTGCCGTAGGTCATAGCCATTAGCCCCAGATCCTTTTGGGGGCGGGTTTGCCGCCGGCGGCAAACTTGGCCACTGCCCCTAGGGGGGTGGCCTTGGACATTTGGCCGCCGGTGTTGGAGTAGACCTCCGTATCCATCACCAGCACGTTGACATTGCGGCCACTGGCCAGCACGTGGTCGAGGCCGCCGTAGCCAATGTCGTAGGCCCAGCCATCGCCCCCCACGATCCAAACGCTCTTCTTCACCAGGTAGTCCGCCAGGGAGTGGAGGTTTTGCAGCCGGGTTTTAAGCCCGGCATCGCCCACCGTTTCTATCCACTGCTCCAAGGCGGGTTTTAACTGCTCCACCCGCTGGCGCTGCTCAAAAATTCCCGCCTCATCGCTCTGGTCGGCGTCGAGGATGGCGGTCACCAGGTCCGCCGCTAGGGGTGAGCCCACCTGGCTCAGGCTCTGCAATAGCTGACGAGCCTGGTCTCGATGTTTGTCGATGGAGACCCGAAAGCCCAGGCCAAACTCGGCGTTGTCCTCAAACAGGGAATTGGACCAGGCCGGCCCCCGCCCTTCCCCATTGGTGGTGTAGGGGGTGGTGGGCAGGTTGCCGCCGTAGATGGAGGAGCAGCCGGTGGCGTTGGCGATCACCATGCGATCGCCAAACAACTGGGTGGCCAGCTTGATGTAGGGGGTTTCGCCGCAGCCGGCACAGGCTCCAGAGAACTCGAACAGGGGTTGCTGCATTTGTTGATGGGCGATTTTGCGCAGGTCGAGTTCCGAGCGCGGGGGGTTGGGCAGCCCCAGGAAGAAATCCCAGTTTTGCCGCTCCCGATCGCGGATGGGTAACTGATCCACCATGTTGATGGCCTTCTGGCTGGGCTCCGCCTTATTTTTCGCCGGGCACACCGCCACGCAGAGGGCGCAGCCGGTGCAGTCCTCCGCCGCCACCTGAATGGTAAACTTCAGCCCCGACCAGGCCTGATCCCGGGCGGCGGTACTCTGAAAGCCGGCTGGCGCCGTGGCGAGGGCAGACTCTTCGTAAACCTTGGAGCGGATCACGGCGTGGGGGCAGACCATCACACACTTGCCACACTGCACACAGACGTCAGGGTCCCAGAGGGGCACCTCCTGGGCCACGTTGCGTTTCTCGTATTGGCTGGTGCCACAGGGGTAGGTGCCATCGGCGGGCAGAGCGCTGACCGGCAGGCTGTCGCCATCGCGGGCCATGATTTTCCCCAGCACCTGCTGCACAAAGGCGGGGGCGGTGTCGGGTACCCAGCGGTGGGGCTGGTCATCGCCACTGGGGTGACCCACCGGCACCGGCTGGAGGTGGTCCAGGCTGCTATCCACCGCCTGGATATTCATGGCCACCACCTCTTCCCCCTTTTGCCGTAGGTTTTGCGGATGGCCTGCTTAATGGCGGCGATCGCCTCCTCCCGAGGCAGCACCCCCGCCAGGGCAAAGAAGCACACCTGCATCACCGTATTGATGCGGCTCCCCATACCGGCTTGGCGGGCCACCGGGTAGGCATTGATGGCGTAGACCTGGATATTTTTGTCGATAATCTGCTGCTGGATAGCCTGGGGCAGGCGCTGCCAGGTTTCCGCCGGGTCGTCGTAGGGGCTATTGAGCAGCAGGGTGGCACCGGGCTGGGCCTCCTGTAGCAGGTCCAGCTTCTGCACAAACTCCCACTGGTGACAGGCGATGAAGTTGGCCCGACTAATCAGGTAGGTGGAGCGAATCGGCTCTGGCCCAAACCGCAGGTGGGAGACGGTCACCGATCCGGATTTTTTGGAGTCGTAGACAAAGTAACCCTGGGCGTAGTTGGGGGTGTCTTCGCCGATGATTTTAATGGAGTTTTTGTTGGCCCCCACGGTACCGTCGGACCCCAGGCCGTAGAACACACTGCGGACGACGCTATCGGGCTCAATGGAGAACTCGGGGTCGTAGGCCAGGGAGGTGTGGCTAACATCGTCCACAATGCCCACGGTGAAGTGGTTTTGGGGAATTTCCAGGGCCAGGTTGTCAAACACCCCCTGCACCATGGCGGGGGTAAATTCCTTGGAGGAGAGGCCGTAGCGCCCCCCCACCACCCGCGGTGACTGGGGCAGGGGAAACTCGTAGAGGGCCTGCACCACATCCAAGTAGAGGGGTTCGCCGGCACTGCCGGGCTCCTTGGTGCGGTCCAGCACGGCGATCGCCCGCACCGTGGGGGGCAGGGCCGCCACCAGGGCCTGGCTATCCAGGGGGCGGTAGAGCCGCACCTTCAGCACCCCCAGCCGGGCCCCCTGACCATTGAGAAAATCAACGGTTTCGTGGACAGTCTCGGCCCCCGACCCCATCAGCACGATCACCCGATCGGCATCGGCGGCGCCGTGGTACTCGTAGATCTGATATTGCCGTCCAGTGAGGCGGGCAAAGTCGTCCATGGCCGCCTGCACTATCCCTGGGGTGGCGGCGTAGTAGGGGTTGACGGTTTCCCGAGCTTGAAAGTAGACATCGGGGTTTTGGGCGGTGCCCCGAATCACCGGGCGGTCGGGGGTGAGGGCTCGCTGGCGGTGTTGCAACACCAGGTCAAAGGGTACCAACTCCGTCAATACCTGATCGGGAACCAGCTCGATTTTTTGCACCTCGTGGGAGGTGCGAAAACCATCGAAAAAGTGGAGAAAGGGTAGGCGGGCAGTGAGGCTGGCCCGGATGGCGATCGCCGCCATATCCTGGGCCTCCTGCACCGAGTTAGAACAGAGCAGGGCGCAGCCCGTGGCCCGGGTAGCCATCACATCGCTGTGGTCACCAAAGATAGACAGCCCCTGGGCCGCCAGCGATTGGGCCGCCACCTGGATCACCGCCGCCGTCAGTTCGCCGGCAATCTTATAGAGGTTGGGGATCATCAGCAGCAAGCCCTGGGAGGCGGTGAAGGTGGTGGTCAGGGACCCCGCCTGCAGAGCCCCATGCACCGCTCCGGCGGCCCCCGCTTCACTTTCCATTTCCACCACCGAGGGCACCGTCCCCCAAAGGTTGGCCTGGTTTGCGGAGGCCCAACTGTCGGCCCATTCCCCCATGGGGAGGAGGGGGTGATTGGGTAAATAGCACAGACCTCACTCAGGCGGTAGGCCACCCGGGCCACCGCTTCGTTACCGTCCAGGGTGGCAAAGATTGCATTGTCCATGGTGATCCCCTTCCTTGGGGTAGATTGGTAGAGCCAGACCGGGGCGATTGGGTCAGGGTGACTGATGGGTTAAGGGCTGGTGCCTCTCACCTCACCTCGCCGCAACCCCATGGTGGCACTATTTTCTGTAACCAGGGAAAGTTGTTAGGTAAACTTTACCAACTCTGAAATCCTGACGATAAAGGGCCTGTCCAGCTTGCCAGAGATATCAATCCTGACCCACCCCCGACTCGATGGAGTAAACTTTGCTGGACAGCTTGATTGGAAAGTGGCCTAATGCCTGGAGCCCTGCTGCCCAGAAGAAGCCCACACCATTAGCGAGCTGGGCCAAACAGCTGCCATTGCTCAAAGTTGTTTCAAAAGCCAAAGAGAGTCTTAAACTATACCTATGGAATAGGATAATTTTCTCTGGGTTCAATATTTTGGCGGCCTCTTGGCGGCATACCTGGGATAATCCTTTTCAAACAACCTCTAAAGTAGGTTCTGAATAGTAGGCTCAAAATTAATTAGTAGCATTATGGTTTTCTTTGGCTTAGGTAAAGGCAAGAGAACGGTCATCCCCTCTGCATCTGAAGCTTTGCCAGGGCGAGCCGTGGCCATGGCCGTTCCTGATCAGCACTATGTTAATGGTCATTCCCTGCGTCCCCCTTTCCCTCCTCCCCTGGAACTTGCCCTATTTGGCATGGGCTGCTTTTGGGGAGCTGAGCGAAAGTTCTGGCAACAATCGGGGGTTTATTCCACTTCGGTGGGCTACGCCGCGGGTCACACTCCCAACCCTACCTACCAGGAGGTTTGCTCTGGATTGACAGGCCATAACGAAGTCGTGAGGGTGGTTTTCGATCCTAATCAGGTTACCTATTCCCAACTGCTTAAGATTTTTTGGGAAAGCCATGATCCTACCCAGGGTATGCGCCAGGGTAATGATGTCGGTACCCAGTACCGATCGGGCATTTATGTTTACTCCCCTGCCCAGCAAGAAGCGGCCGCCGCTTCTTGCCAGGTCTACCAGGAGGCTTTAACTCTAGCTGGTTACGGCCTGATTACCACAGAAATAGTTGAAGCCCCTGAGTTTTACTATGCTGAGGCCTATCATCAACAGTATCTGGCCAAAAATCCAGGTGGATATTGTGGTTTAGGTGGTACTAATGTGCGCTGCCCAGAGGGATTGGTAGAGAGTTAGCGGCAGAGGCACCTGCCAAGGACTAGGAAATGGCAAATTATGCCAATCCCATGGATTAGGAGTGATGGGGACACCGGCCAGAAACTTGGGGATTGTTGTTGCAGGCAACCCGGATACCGATATGCTGAATAGTTAGGATGGAGCATGCCCCTGTAGGGGCTTAAGACTTAGTTTGTTGCTCCGGTCCCTTCCTGCTCATGACCTATGGTAATTATGGGTAATTTTCATCATTGCACGGTAACAATCCTGGCTATGGGACTGACGACAGTTGCCTTTCAGCCTTTGTCTGTGGCCGGGCAGTTACCTGCTGCTAGTCGGCCTCCTGTCCACCATGAAAACGGCCTCACAACACCAGGGTTAACCCCCATGGCCGCACCCGGTGAATCACAAAAGCAGCCTTCTTCTCCGGCACCCCAGACCACCTCTACCCCCCCTCAGATCAACCCTCGCAAACCGCTCCTGAACACTTTAGTCCCGATCCCAATCCCCTGGTTCTACCTACCAAACCTGAAGCGGTAACTATTTCAGAAACCCAGTCGATTTCCCTAAAAGCTGCCATCGACCTGGCCCTGGGCAATAGCGAAGAGCTGCATCTGGCTCTTTTACAGCTTGAGAAAGCCAGGGCTGGTCTGCAGGCTGAACAGGCAACCCTCCTTCCCACCGTTGATTTAAGTGGTAGTTTACAAAATACCAACCAGAACTCCCAGGGGTTGCTCAGCACCGGTCAAAGTTCCACCACCGCCAGTGGTACGGTTCGCACTGATTACGATTTAGACCTATCGGGAGAGCGCGGGGCTCGTCTGCAAGTGGCGGAACAACAAGTGCATCTGGCTGAGTTGCAGGTGGAGCAAACTCGCCAGGAACTGCGATTAAATACCATCAATGACTACTATGCGGTACAGCAGGCTCTCTCTGACATTCGCATTAACCAGGCCTTTCTGGAGGAGGCACAACGTAACCTGCGGGATACTCAACTGCGGGAACAGGTGGGAGTTGGCACCCGTTTCGACGTTCTACGAGCCGATGTACAGGTGGCCAATGCCCGGCAAACCCTAACCCAGGCCACCAGTCAGCGAGAAATTAGCCAGCGTCAGTTAGCCCGTCGCCTCAACCTACCGGCTACCATTACTGTGACTACTCTGGCGGTTGAGATTGCCGGTAGCTGGCCCCTTTCCCTGGAGGAAAGTATTGTTATGGCCTATCAAAATCGGGTAGAACTGCAGCAGTCTTTGGTTCAACGGACTTTGAATGCGGCCCAAGGGCAGCGCCAGTTGGCTGCTGGCCGTCCTAATCTGGGTCTCTACGCCCTTTACCAGGTGCAAAGCTTGCTGGGCAGTTCAACCGGTAATAGCAGTACAACCCAGGATGGATTTTCCCTGGGAGCTCGTTTTAACTGGCGACTGTTTGATGGTGGTGCTGCCAGCGCCAGGGCAGACCAGAGCGATCGCGACCTGGCCATTAGCGAAGTTAATTTTGAAAAGACCCGTAATGATATCCGTGTCCAGGTAGAGGAAGCCTATTACACCCTGCAGGCCAATCAGGCTAACATTAGTACAGCCAATGTGTCCGTTCGTCAGGCCCAGGAAGCTCTGGACCTAGCTAACCTGCGTTTTAACGCAGGGGTGGGTACCCAACTGGATGTACTTAGCGCTACTCGAGAACTGACCCAGGCTCAGGGCAATCTAGCCAGGGCCACCCTTGATTACAATCGAGCCCTGGCCCGGATGGAAAGGGCTGTTAGTCATACAACCCAGTAAGGCTCCGAAGCAGTTCTATGGCTTCTCCTATCATTGCCGAGGTAATTAGTGAATTTGAGGCTTGGGCTAACCCGGCCTGGCAGGAAACTTGGGATAACTGTGGCTGGCAGGTGGAGCCAGGAGTTGCTCACCAGCCAGCCTATATACTGGTATGTCTGACCCCTACCCTGGCGGTCATGCAAGAGGCCCTGGCCTGGCGACAACGGGGGGTAGGGGTCAACTTAATTTTTGCCCACCATCCTCTCATCTTTACCCCTTTAACCGCTGTCACTCAGGCCGATGCGGTTGGCACTGTTCTGCAACTGGCCATGGTTCACCAGATCGCCATTTACAGTGCCCATACCAACTTCGATCAGGTGTATCAGGGTACGGCAGATATTCTGGCCCAGGTCCTGAGTTTACAGGGGGTAGAACCGGTGGTGCCGACCCAACCCGGGATCGGCTATGGACGAGTGGGGAATTTACCTACGCCCCTAACTAGTCAGGACTTACTGGCTCAAATTTACAGCTGTCTCTCTCCCTGTCAGTTACACCATTCTCCTCTGCCAGAAGCCCCCAACCAGATTGAGCGGGTTGCGGTACTGGGGGATCGGGTGCAAGCTTCATAGCGGCGGTTGCCCGCACTGGGGCCCAGGCCTACCTAACCTCCGATTGTAAGTTCCATCAATTTCAAGAGGCCCGCGATCGCCAAATATTCTTAATTGATGCCGGTCATTACGCCACTGAACGTCCAGCTTGTCAGGCATTGGTTAGTTTTTTTCAGCGCCAGGGCTCGGCTTGGGTCAGTCTCAGCCAGCGGGATGAGGACTTTCGCTGCTATTACAGTGCCCCCACCCTCTAAGTCTTCTCAACCTCAACAGCTCTGAGAATCAGGTTGGAAATAGACAAAAAACCTCTCTACCTTTTCATTCAGGGAGAGAGGTTTTTTGGATTTTGGTGAAGCTAGGGTCCTAGGTCAGAGCCACCTGATGACCCTTACTGCCACTTAGCCGCCACCAGTTCAGCCAGATCGACAACCCGCTGGCTATAGCCCCATTCGTTGTCGTACCAGGCCACCACCTTAACCATGTCGCCCCCCATAACCATGGTGAGGCTGGAGTCAACGATAGAGGACTCATCGGTTTTACGGTAGTCAATGGACACCAGAGGCAGATCGCTGTAAGCCAGTACCCCTTTCATGGGACCCTCTGCCGCCGCTTTCAGAGCGGCGTTAACCTGCTCGGCGATGGCGGGTTTTTCGACCTGAGCCACCAGGTCCACCACCGATACGTTGGGAGTGGGTACCCGCAGAGCAATCCCATTTAGCTTGCCCGCCATTTCAGGAATCACCAGGGCTACGGCCTGGGCTGCCCCAGTCGTAGTGGGTACAATGTTCAAAGCCGCTGCCCGAGCCCGCCGCAGGTCACGGTGACTGGCATCCAGGAGGCGCTGGTCACCGGTGTAGCTATGGGTGGTAGTCATGGTGCCTTTAATGATGCCAAAGGTTTCATGGAGCACCTTAACCACCGGGGCCAGACAGTTGGTGGTACAACTGGCATTACTAATCACATCGTAGCCATCGTGGCTGTAGTCACCATCGTTGACCCCAATCACGTAGGTACCAATATTACTACCCTTACCAGGAGCGGTAATCAGAACCTTCTTGGCACCTGCTTCAATGTGGCGAGAGGCCCCTTCGGCACTAACGAAAACCCCGGTAGATTCAATGATTAAATCAACTTCCCAGGCCGCCCAGGGAAGATTATTGGGATTGCGATCGGAGTAACACTTAATGGTTTTGCCGTTAACAATCAGGGTGTCTTCAGTTGCACTAATATCGGCTTCTAATCGACCCAGCATAGAGTCGTATTTTAATAAATGGGAGTTGGTTTTAGGATCTGAAGTATCGTTGATGGCAACGACCTCAAGCTGGCTGTTCTCCCGTGTCAACCAACACCGTAAGAAATTCCGGCCAATGCGGCCAAATCCATTAATGGCTACTCTAATCACTGCGTTTAACCCTCTGCTGACAGTCTAGGTATCTATTCTTAGACAAAGACTATGATATCCCAAAGGATGATCAACTTTATAGTCGTATTTCCCTGAAGGAAATCTATATTCATACTTTTGGAAGTGATTAGACTCTATAGTTAATCATGGGCTGATTGGGAATCCCAAAACTTCTTTACCTGGGCCGTGCGGCGAGATGGAAAAGTCTTGACCTCACCTTTTGCAACGAAGACTTACCAGGGCTGGGCACAGTTGATCGGGCGATTCTTGCTATGATTAGCCGTGACCGGGGGTTTGGTGTGGTGTGGCGTTTTCAAGGAGTGTAATAATGCCGAAGGCAGTGGATTTTAACGGCAGACCTTTCCATTTCATTGGTATTGGGGGGATTGGCATGTCTGCCCTGGCCTATATTCTGACCAGGCAAAATCTACCGGTATCCGGTTCCGATCTGCGGTTGACCCACATTACCCGGCGTTTACAGGAAGCTGGGGCTCGTATTTTTTGGCAGCAAGCAGGATCTAACTTGAGCTATTTCTCTGACGCTGTTCCCTCAGCACCGGGTGGGCCCACCCAGCCCATCCCTCAAGTTATTTGTTCTACGGCCATTGACGATCGCAATCCAGAATATCGGGCTGCCCTGGAGATGGGGTGCCCCCTCTTTCACCGTTCCGATGTACTGGCCAGCCTGATTAACCGCTACCGTAGCATTGCGGTGGCTGGCACCCACGGTAAGACTACTACCAGTAGCATGATCGGTCACATGCTACTGGCCGCAGGATTAGATCCAACCATTGTGGTGGGAGGTGAGGTAGAAAGCTGGGGCGGTAATGCTCGCCTGGGTCAGGGACCCTACCTGGTAGCCGAGGCCGATGAGTCCGATGGCACTCTGGCTAAGTTGTCTGCTGCGATCGGGGTAATCACTAACATTGAGCTCGATCATACCGATCACTACCATACCCTCGAGGATGTGGTCAAAACCTTTCAAACCTTTCAAAGCCAGTGTCAGTTCTTAGTGGCCAGTCTCGATTGTCAGGTGTTGCGAACCAATTTAAAACCCGACCTTACCTACAGCTTAAACAGTCAGTCAGGGGCTACCTACTACACCAGTGACATTAGCGTCCACTCCCAGGGGACAACCGCCCTAGTCTGGGAGCGGGGGCAACGGTTGGGCAGCTTAAATTTGCAAGTACTGGGCCACCATAACCTGAGTAATGCTTTAGCGGCCGTAGCGGTGGGACGCCATTTAGGTCTAACCTTCGCTGTTATTGCCGATGGCCTGGGCCAGTTCTCTGGGGCCCGGCGTCGCTTCGAGCTGCGCGGTCATTGCGGCGGTATTCAATTTGTTGATGACTATGCTCACCATCCCAGTGAGATCAGGGCGACCCTGGCGGCAGCTCAATTACGGATTGGCCCATCGTCAGTTCTTGATCACTCCATCGCCGCTTCCCCTACCCAGCCAAGTCGGGTTGTGGCAGTTTTCCAACCCCATCGCTTTAGTCGCACGGCAGCTTTGCTGGAGGATTTTGGTCAAGCGTTTGAAGACGCAGACCAGGTGATTTTGGCAGATATTTATAGTGCTGGCGAAGTAAATACTTACGGTATTTCTGGTCAACGAGTGGCGGAAGTAGTGGCCAGCCAACACGCTGGGGTGGTTTACAGTCCTACCCTAGAGGAAGTCCAAACCACTTTAATTAACAGTCTGCGTCCTGGGGACCTGGTATTGTTCATGGGAGCGGGCAACCTTAACCAGATTATTCCCCAGGTGATGGATTACTATGGCAAAAATGATTCTACCTCTCTGCAGCTAGTCTGAGC
Source organism: Nodosilinea sp. LVE1205-7 (assembly GCA_041879365.1). GTDB lineage: Bacteria > Cyanobacteriota > Cyanobacteriia > Phormidesmidales > Phormidesmidaceae > Nodosilinea. The sequence continues at coordinate 2,900,264 of CP089923.1, forward strand.
TGAGCCAGGGGCCTTTCCCATGACTGCAACTACCGACCAATTAGCTTCCCTTTCCTTAATTAGTGCCCAGGCATCTCTGCAAAAACTAACTACCTTTCGAGTAGGCGGGGTGGCGGAATGGCTGGCACTGCCCCGCCATCGTCAAGATTTTGATCAGGTGCTGACCTGGGCCAGAGCCCAAGCTTTAGCCATTACGGTGCTGGGTGCAGGTTCTAATTTACTGATCAGCGATCGCGGTATTTCTGGCCTGGTGATCTGTACCCGTCATTGGCGGCAGAGCCAGTTTGACTCAGCCACCGGTAGGGTGCGGGCGGCGGCGGGAGAACCCCTGCCTACCCTGGCCTGGAAGGCAGCTAAGCGGGGCTGGCGAGGCCTGGAATGGGCGGTGGGGATTCCCGGTACCATCGGCGGGGCCGTAGTTATGAACGCTGGCGCCCACGGCGGTTGTGTTGCCGACTCCCTGGTGGCGGCCACTATTCTTAACCAGCAGCAGCAGGTAGAATTTTCCCTCGCCGATCTAGCCTTTCAATACCGCAGCTCCTGCCTGCAGGGCTCCAAGCAAGTGGTCCTGGATGCCACTTTTCAACTGCAACCAGGCCACGACCCCGCCAGGGTGATGGCCGATACCCTGGCCGGACTGAATCAGCGCCGGGCCACCCAACCCTACGATCGCCCCAGTTGCGGCAGTGTCTTTCGTAATCCCCAACCCTATACCGCTGGCTGGCTGATCGAACAAACCGGTTTGAAGGGGTACCAACTGGGTCAGGCCCAGGTGGCCAATCGTCACGCTAATTTTATTGTTAATTTAGGCGGGGCCACCGCCACCGATATCTATCGCCTGATTCATCATGTCCAGGACCGGGTTCAAGCCCAGTGGTCCCTGAGGTTACAGCCCGAGGTTAAGTTTATCGGCGAGTTCCCTGACCCTGGCCAGGGGTTAGAGTAGGACTGGCTCTCCGATAAGATCAAACCATGACCCCAGTGACCTCCCCCTCTTCCATTCCCCCCAGGCCTGGCAGCATCCCCTGGGAGGCGACTGGCCCCAGCACTACGTGGTGCGCTACGCCAGCAACCTGGACGATGGCCCCTGCCACGGTGCCCCCTGGGAGGGTTGGGGGCGGGTTGTCTGGGGCGATCGCCCCAGGGAGACTTTAACCTCTGGCACCTGGATGGGGGGAGCACACCTCCATGGAGATCCCGGCCTGCCAGTTCAGTCTGTTCGAACGCACCGCCGCTGGCCAGACCCAAACCTACGCCCTCAGCACCCAGGCCCCCAGCGATGGTAGCCTGTCCACCTGGCGGTGGTACCCGGCGGCCACCGCCGATCGCCCCACCGGTACCTACCATGCTCTCTACCCCCGTAGCTGGTACCGCTATCAGCAGGTGTTCCAGGCCCAGATCGCCTGTAGCCAGTTCTCCCCCATCTGGCCCCACAACTACCAGGAGGCCAGCTACCCGGGTGGCGGTGTTTGACTGGAGCTTCCACAACCCCACCGACCAGCCCCTCACCCTCAGCCTGATGGTGAGCTGGCAAAACCTGGTGGGGTGGTTTACCAACACCCAACCCTCCGCCACCGTGCACCAGCGAGACGATGGTAGCCCCTACTACGACTACCATCCGGCCCTGGGCCAGAGCCAGGGTAACTACAACCGGCTGGTGAGCGGCGATGACTTGATGGGTTGTGTCATGGATGGGGCCTGGGACCACCAGGCCGGCCCTCGGGAGGGGCAGGGCCAGTGGTGTGTGGCCACCCGCCCCGCCCCGGATCTAGAAATTTCCTATGACCTGCGCTGGAATCCTGCCGGGGATGGGGGAGACCTGTGGGACGGCTTTGCTCGCCTGGGCCGGTTGATGAACCTGTTGGACACCAGCCCGGCGGGCCCCGCCGAGCAATTGGGATGCGCTCTGGTGCTGCGCTTTACCCTGGCCCCGGGGGCCCACCGCCAGCTACCGGTGGTGCTGAGTTGGGACCTACCGGTGACGGAGTTTGCCGCCGGTATCCAGACTCACCGACGCTACACTGATTTCTTCGATCGCAGCGGCACCAATGCCCAGGCCATCGCCGCCACCGCCCTGGCCCAGTATCCCCAATGGCAGCGGGCGATCGCCGACTGGCAGCAACCGATTCTAGACCGGTCCGACCTGCCGGACTGGCTGAAGATGGCCCTATTCAACGAACTCTACGACCTGGCCAGCGGCGGCACCCTCTGGAGCGCCGCCAGCCCGGCGGACCCGGTGGGCCAATTTGCCGTGCTGGAATGTCTGGACTACCGCTGGTACGAGAGTCTGGACGTGCGCCTCTACGGCGGCTTTGCCACCCTGTTGCTGTGGCCCGATCTGGAGAAGGCGGTGCTGCGGGCCTTTGCCCGGGCCATTCCCAGCCAGGATGCTCGACCCCGGATTATCGGGTATCACCTGCTCCAGGGTCAGGACAACCCCGTCGCCCCCCGCAAACTGAAGGGGGCCACCCCCCACGACCTGGGGGCCCCCAACGAACACCCTGGCAGCAGACCAACTACACCAGCTACCAGGACTGCAACCAGTGGAAGGACCTGGGCAGCGACTTTGTCATTCAGGTGTACCGGGCCTTCAAGTTTACCGGTGAGCAGGACCTGGCTTTTCTGCAGGACTGCTGGCCCGCCGTAGTGGAGACCCTGCAATACCTGAAGCATTTTGACCGGGATGGGGATGGCATTCCCGAAAATAGCGGTGCCCCCGATCAAACCTTCGATGACTGGCAACTGGTGGGCATCAGTGCCTACTGTGGCGGCCTCTGGCTCACCGCCCTGGAGGCCGTCCTGGCCATGGCCGAGGTGCTCACCCAGGCGGGGGTAGCCCCCGGCAACACGCCAATTTTGGTGACCCAGTACCAGCGCTGGTTGGACAATGGTCGGCGGGCCTACCACCCCAAACTTTGGAACGGCCGTCACTACCGCCTGGACAGTGGTAGTGACTCCCAGATTGTCATGGCGGACCAGCTCTGTGGTCAGTTTCTGGCCCGCCTGCTGGACCTGCCGGACCTGGTGGAGACCGACTGCATCCTCTCCAGCCTGGAGGCCATCTACGACGCCTGCTTTGTCCGTTTTAACCAGGTCGCCCAAAATCAGGCCGCCCCCCAGGCCCAAAAGTTTGCCGGCTCTGCCCTGGGTAACTTTAGCGCCCCCGCCCTGGGCCAGGCGATCGGGGCGGCCAATGGTGTCCTTCCCGATGGAAAGGCCGAAGATCCCGACAGCACCCATCCCCTGGAAGTGTGGATCGGCATTAATTTCGGCCTGGCCGCCTTCTTTGCTCAGATGGGCCAGCGCGATCGGGCCCTGGCCATCAGTCAGGCGGTGGTGCACCAGGTGTATAGCTACGGTCTGCAATTTCGCACCCCTGAAGCGATTACCGCCCAGGGCACCTTTCGGGCCTGTCACTATCTGCGACCGATGGCGATCTGGGGGCTCTACGCAGTACTCGTCGAGTCCCCTGGTTAGTAGCGCCGATCGAAGGGGGGTACTCAGCTCTACCCAGCCCATCAGAGTATGGGTTTGCTCTACCCTCCGCTGCTTTAGGGAACGTAATTGGATAAACTCGAGTTAAGGCGCGGGTAGCATCAACCTGGGCAGGTCAAAGACCTTCAGGATTGATAAAAAACCGTGGACCTTACTCACCCTTTCCAGGCGTAAACCCATGGCTGAAATCCCTAATTCCCCTCTTGCTGCGACAACGGCCCCAACCGTGGAGGTCCTTTTTGATCAAGCCATTGAGCAGTATAAGGCTGGCGTCGATCCGGCAGAGCTAGTCCCCGTTTTTAAGGAAATCTGCGATCGCGCCCCCCGTAGTAGTGCTGCCTGGGCCTGTTTGGCCTGGCTTTATTTGCTCACTGATAAACCCGATAGCGCCGTTCGGGCGGCTCAGCGGGCGGTTAAATTAAATCCCCAGGATCCCCAGGGCCGGGTTAATTTGGCTATAGCCCTGCTTGATGCGGGTAAACCTGGGGTGCGCCAGCATATTGAAATTGTGTCTCGGGTGATTACGGCGGTGGCGGATTTGCGTACCGAAGTGATGGATAGCATTGAAGATGGCCTGGTTCGTAAACCGGGCTGGCAAAGTTTGGAAAGGGTAAAGCAGTGGTTAACCTGAAACAGAGGACTGGATTAGGGCGACACAAGCCTGAGCGATCGCCCATTCTTCCTGGGTATGGATGACCCATACCCGCACCTGAGAGTCAGCAGCGGCAATATCCTGGTCCTGGGGTGACGGCTTTAAATCGTCTCCCCTTAACTTCAAACCCAGGTAACCAAAGCTTTCACAGGCCCATCGCCAAATCAGGGGACTATTTTCTCCCATCCCGGCGGTGAACACCAACACATCCAGCCCCCGTAAACTGGCCACCATCGCTCCCATTTCGCGACGTAGGCGGTGCATAAATACCTCCAGGGCCAGTTGAGCTCGGTGGTCCCCTTGCTCCATCGCCTCTACCACCCGGCGCAGATCATTGGAGAGCCCAGAAATACCCTTCAGCCCCGACTGGCGATTCAGCAGATGATCCAATTGGTCAGCGCCATAGCCAAATTGACGGATCAGATGAATTAAGATGCCAGGATCAAGACTGCCACAACGACTTCCCATCATCAGCCCATCTAGAGGGGTAAATCCCATGGTGGTATCGACGCTCGCGCCATTCCGGATGGCAGCTAGGGAACAGCCATTTCCCAGGTGGCAACTGAGAATTTTCAAGCTTTCCAGAGGTTTTTTCATCAGGGCAGCCGCCCTTTGAGCCACATAGCCATGGCTAATGCCATGGAACCCATAACGGCGAATACCCTGCTCTAACCAGTCGTAGGGACCAGGATAAACGGCAGCCGCCTCTGGCAAGGTGGTATGAAAGGCTGTGTCAAACATGGCCACCTGGGGAACTCCCGGCAGAATTGCCTCCATTGCCTCAATGCCGTGCAAATTAGCTGGATTGTGGGAAGGGGCTAGGGGCGTCAAACGGCGGATAGCCGCCTTTACCTTTTCATCAATCAATACCCAATGCCGATAGTCTCGCCCCCCATGCACCACTCGATGGCCCACAGCGACAATTTCCCCTAGTTCCTCCAATATCTGGGTTGGTCCCTCTATCAGGGTATGCACCAGGGCGACCAGGCCTGCGGTCTGGTCCCGCAGGGGTAGAACCTGCTGCAGCCGGGCCCCATCAGCTCTGTGGGCAGTTAGTTCCACCTCCCCCTGGGAATGGGTCCAATCCAGACTGGCCCGCCACACCGGGATGGATGGCGGACTCAGACAAGCTGATTGACGGAGATCAAAAAGGGAACTTTTATGGCTACTGGAACCAGCATTGAGAACTAAAATTTTCATCGGGTCGGACCTCCCAGCCGTCAGATCTAGTATCCAGCCCAGTGCAATACCCACTGATTAAAACTATCCGGATCCTCATCGTAAAGGCAATGGCCTGCCCCATGGAGGTACTCAAGGGTAAGGTTGGGGTTAAGGTCCTTGAGAGGGGCAGCCATGGCCACCGGTAGTACCCGGTCCCGATCGCCCCACAACAGCAGGGTGGGGACCGCCAGATGGTGCACCATCGCCTGAATGGAGGGACTGAAGCGGGGGGTACAACGAGACCGGACTAGATAACAAAGGGCCCTGGCGGCCCCGCGCTGGCGAGGTGGTAGGGCAAATATACTCAACAATTCATCGTCTACCTTTTCTGGATGGAGATAAACGCTCCTCAAGGCCCAGCGTAAGAACGCTGTTTGCCGCACCAACTTAAAAAGGGGACGGATTAATAGGGGAGTCGCCACTAAACTTTCTACCCAAAGGGCAAGGTTAACGACCCACCCCGCCATCAGGTCTTGACGGGCTGCAGGCAGGGGTACGGTTACCATGATTAATCTGCTCACCTGGGCTGGCCGCTGATGGACCACCGTCAGGGCCACCAGGGCCCCCAGGGAGTGGCCCACCAGGACTACGGGCCCCTTGATCACAGCCTCCATGAAGTCCTGCACCTGGGTGGCCCAGAGTTCTGCGCTGTAAAGGGTAGGAGGTTTTTCTGTATCGCCAAAACCTAACAAATCAAGGGCGTACACCGGGGTTACCTGGCTGAGGGCAGCCAGATTCTGGCGCCACTGATTCAGGTTGGCTCCAAATCCATGGATGAGCAGCAAAGCGGGCTGGTCTGTACCGGTGGGTCCTGGATGGAACCAATAGCGCACCCGCCATCCCCGCCAATACCAGAGACGCTGGTGACCTAGGTGACTGAGGGGCAGTTTTAAACTAGCCAGATCAGGGTGGGTATCCATAGCCTTACAGGAGTTCTTCGCCATGCTTTAAGGCAACCCCTGGGTCGATAACAGGCTGGCAATGGGCTGGCCGTCAGAGCTGGCTAAATCAGAAGGCTGGTTGATTTTCAGACGGTTCAGATCTTGATTGAGTTCACGGATGCGACGGGACAGGAGGCGAATAATATTCAGGGCGATCCCAGGGGTCTCATCAATGGCTTCGTAGAGTTGCTGCTGGCTCAGCACCAGACACCAGCACCTGTCCAGACTGGTCACCGATGCTGAGCGGGGTTCAGCATCAAACACCGACATTTCCCCAAAGCAATCCCCAGCTTTAAACTGGGCTACCGGTTGTCCCTTCAGGTGTACCCTAACCTGGCCTGAGATCAAAATGTACATAGCCCGACCTTCCTGGCCCTCGGTCAAAATAGTCTGACCGGGGTCGAAATAGACCTCCTCCATAATGGGAGCCAAACGCATTAAGAAATCATCCCGCAGTTCCCTGAAGATGGGAACCTGGCGAATAAATAACAGGCGATCGAGGCTACTCAGCAGCATGACATCAGGAAAGATGGGAAGGGGCGGGTAACTATCTCTATAGATTGAGATTATAGGTTTTGATCAGGTGGTTAACCTGGGCTGCTACCAGAGGATTGGGATCGGCTTGCATAATTGGCAGAATCGACTGGAGGGACCGGGGGAAGCCGTCGCCACATAGCTGAGGACGGCCTCGCGAATAAAACCAGTGGGATGGTTGAGCAGGGCCAGGGTGGAATCCCTGGCCAGACTCCAGTGGTTTGCCCGGGCTAGATGGAAGCAACAGGCAATGGTCCAGTCGGAAAGTAGGTACCGGAGAATCGAGCAGGTGGCGCAGGCGATCGCTGGGACTCAGGGGTTGGTATTGATAGAGACTTGGACTGGCCAGACTCAGGTGTCTGAGTTTCTCTTGCAGAGAGTGCCGGTCTAGAAGAATTAAAATGGCTTTCTTGCTGGTAATGGTTAAGGTGTTGTCTAGAATTTCCAGACCTCTGGCTAGTCGAGAGGCGGAGCCAGTTAGATAGCCCTGGGCCGCCTGAATCGTTTCTACGGGGGATATCAATCGCAAGACCATGAATAGGCGTTTAGTGGCGTCGTTTTCCAACCCCTCCATCGCTCTGGTTAGTAGATCGGCTTCTAGCCCTGAACTCAGGGTTTCCCCCAGATCAATCTGGGCCGCCAGTAACTCCGCCAGTAAGGTGAGTTCACTATTAATGAGTATTTCCAGCCCACTACGACCTAATAACCGATCCAGAACGTTGTCAATCAGGGACGATCGCCTCACCCCGGTTTCCTGATAAATCTTTAGTACTACTGCTAGAATTTGCTGGCGATCGGTTCCCCAGGATTGGGTTAGGTTTCCCACCAGGGTTTCCAAAGCCGCCAGACTGCCAATTTCTCCCATCACCTGCCAGGCCTGCTGACGCAGACTATTGGGTTGGGAGTTATCTAGACCCAGGTTTTGCAGCAGTGGCAGCACCTCATCTCCCAGGTTGACCAGGGCTCGCCGGGCGGCGTTACGGGTCGCTTTGTACCGCAGGGCTTTAAACAGGGCAGGGTAATAACGGCTGTACTGGGTGGCGGCGATCGCCGCCAACATCGCCCGTCGTACCGACAGGGATGGGTCCTGCAACAGATCGTCAATATAGATACTGAGGGACTCCATATAGTGAGCATCTGCCAGGGCGCGACACCCCATCACCCGCTCCCGTTCCTGATCGTGAACCAGCATTTTACGGAGAGTCGCCATCGCCAGCACCCGTTCCTGACGTTCCCCAGAACGCAGGATCAGGGCAGCCGCTGTACTGCGTACCATGGCATCCACTTCGGGGTGAAGATAGGGAGTGAGTTCCTTCACCTCCTGGCTATCCTGCACCAGCCAGAGATAGCGCAAGGCCAGGGCAAAGACAGTTGGTTGGCGTCCCTCAGCCTGCTGCTTTACAGCCTGGATAGGGGGGCAAACCTGGGGTGAGGATAGGCCAGCATCGCCTCCAGAGCCTGGCGCTGCAGCGGCGGCGATAGACTGGTCAGAAAGGGAGACAGCACTTCCCCCACCTCCGCCGGGGCAAGGTGGGAAAGCAGTTCAATACAGTATTGCTGATTGGTGGCCGTCTGGGTACGGGCCATAGCCTCCGTCAAATTCTGTCCCATGGCCCGCCGGTCGGCATCGGAAAAACTGGCCAGGCCCCTGCCTTCCCCCTGGACTAGCAGGTCTAGATAGTGCGATCGCAGCCGTCGGGTAACGCCAACCCAAATCAGGGCCAATAGCACCGTGCCCAGTAGAAAAAACTGGGCCAGGTGCAGGGGGACGGTCATACCAAAGCCGTGGGTAAGGTATAGTACCCCCAGAATTATCGCTCCCGTAGCCCCCAGGGATAGGGGCTCGGCAATCCCCCCACCAGGGAATGAATAGTGGGCCGAATCTGACTGGGAATGGGTTGAAACAACACAGGACGAATGGTGGTGACCAGGGTATAGCGCAACCATTCATCGACAAACTTCAGGAAGATTAACCCCATAAACAGGGCACTACCACCCAGAAAGAAAGGAAAACTAGCTCCCAGGGTAAGCAGTCCCAGGGTCATGGTTGCCAGGGGCAACAGCAGGGCGGCGCTAAATATCCCCTGGCGTTCGATCAGACGGCTGGCGCTAAACCATTGGGTAAACAGCTCAATCAACCCCAGCAGGCCACTAAAAAGTCCCAGAAAAGCAGCGATTTGATTCACCTCCATGGAAATTTCCAGCTGGTTAAAAAACTGGAATTCGGTGGAGAAAAGAATCATCTGGGCCAGCACAAAAAAACTAAAGAGGAGCACCACATAGGATCCTATGGAACCTTGCAGGCGAGGTCGAAGATGGTGATGATCGGTTTCTTCAGCCTGGTGTTTAGGGGAATCTGGGAAGGCGTGTTCGTAACTGTGGGTAAGAAAATAGAGTAGGGCGGCACCAGCCAGCATCACCCCCAGAGCCAACACCATGACATTGGCTAAGCCAATCAGGCTGAGTAAAAGGTACACGGAAAATCCGCTGACCATATCAGCCACCTGGGCGCCACTACTGATGATGGGAAAAGCCCGCTTGATCTCCCGGATGTTAAACACCTGGTTGGCGGTGACCGACAGGTTGAGATCGTTGAAGCTATAAATAGCCTCTATCCACAAACGCATGGCGAAAATGGTAATGGCCACCAGCTCAGGCTGACTCAGACCCCAGCGGAAGGGAATAATGGGGAGGGCCATTACCAGGGCGATCAGCACCAGCACCCGCCGTAGGGGTAGCAGGCGTTGCAACCATGAATAAATACCGCTTAAAGCCAATCCTACGATTCCGCTGAGAATGTAAATCCAGGGCAGATTAGCGGCACCGTACTGCCCCAGAAAAAGGGCGGCAGAACTCACATCCAGCCATAAAATCCCCATGGTGGTAGTGGTGTAAGCACTGAACAGCAGCAAGGTACGTCCCTGCTCTTCGGGGCGTAGATTAATTAGATCCAGAATCCGCTGCTGGATTCCCTGTTTTCTAGGGGTGGGGCTAAGGAGCGTCATGGTGCCACTGTCTGTTCCTAAGGGTCACGGAGGGTTTCAATCAAAAGATCGACCTGTTGTTGTTTCTCCTGAAGAAAGATTTCACACTGCTGTAGAGCTGCCACAGCCTGCTCAAATTGATTTAAGACCTCCGTTAGGGATAATTGGCCTGATTCTAAATTGGCAATCATGGTTTCTAGCTGAGCGACTGTCTCTTCGTAGCTCCAGGCAGGGGTTGGGGATGATCGGCGGGGCATGGAAATCTCCTGAACTAGCAATTATGATCGGCTTCCAGGGTAATTACCTGGACCCTAACTTGGCCTTTAGCCAGCTGGATGTGCAGAGTTTGCCGGGGGGACAGGCTGGCAGTATCGGTGACCACCTGGCCAGTTGCGGTTTTAACCAGGGCGTAGCCGCGCTGCAGTACCTGGTTGGGATCAAGGTTGCGCAGGCGATTACCCAGGCTAGTCTGGCGATCGCGGGTCTGGCGCCATTCTACCTGCAAACTCTGACGCAACCGGACCTTTATCTGCCCCAGGTAGGTCAACCGTTGTTGCAATTGCTGGTCCAGTCGTTGTCGCCACAGCCGCTGCCGCAGTCCCTCTGAGATCCAGAGCCCGATTTTGTAGTTCTTCCTGCATCAAACTGTTAAGGCGCTGACCACGGTCAGCCTGGGCTGCCATCAGATCGGCTAGGGCCGGTACAGCGATCAGGGCAGCGGCGGTGGGAGTATGGGCGCAGACGTCGGCGGCCAAATCCGCCAGAGATTCATCCCGCTCGTGGCCAATCCCTGTAACAACGGGAATCGGACAACTGGCCACAGCCCGTACTACCTGCTCATCGTCAAAGCATTCCAGATCTTCGCTGGCGCCACCGCCCCGAGCTAAAATCAGCACCTCCGCCCGGCCATCGCCAATCACCCGCTCGATGGCCTGAACAATCGAACGAGGGGCGGTTTCTCCCTGTACAGTGGCAGGGGAGAACAATACCCGTAAACCGGGATGGTGATGCCGCAGCGATCGCTGAATATCTCCCCAGGCCGCCGCTTGGGGAGAAGAGACCACCGCAATGGTGCGGGGCAGGGCAGGCAGGGGCCGCTTAGCGGCGGCATCAAATACCCCTTCCATCTGGAGCCGTTGCTTTAGCTGACGATAGCGCCAGGCCTTCAACCCATCCCCAGCCGGTAAAATTTGCCAGATTGTGAGCTGGTAGTTACTGCGCTGGGGGTAGACCTTGACCGTACCTAGCAGGGTTACCTGATCTCCTACCCCCGGCAGGGTAGCCAAACGGTTCCATTGGCTGCGCCAGGCCACACAGCCAATGGTGGCTCTGGTATCGGTATCGGTGAGGTTAAAGAACAGTCCCTTGGGGTGCTGGGTAACACTGGATACCTCTCCCACCACCCATACCTGGTGCAGGACGGGGTCATTTTCCAGCACCGCCTGAATATAATCCACCAGTCCCCCCACACTGAGGGGAGGTACCGTTAGAGTGGGTGGGGAAAGATCCATAGGGTAGAGCAAGGGGGTAGGGCAGGGTGGCTTAATCCTACCGCAGTTAACCCAGCCAGACTGAGATCGGGGCAGGGGGCGTTTCTAAACAGGATCTTAAGATTAAGGCAACCAGGAGATGGTTGTCGCTATGGTATTAAGAACCGATTGGGACAGGCAAGCCATTCCATTCCAGATTTTGCTCTGAACCGGGTTAGTTTTTGAGTTTATCTAAAAGCCTTTATGACAAATTTATCCAGTCCTTCTCCTGGACGGGCAATGGCGACTACCACCATAGCTGGTGAAGGGTTGATTCCAGCGGTGAGTACGGGGGTGTTTGTTTGTATTCACGGCCATTTCTATCAGCCCCCCCGAGAGAATCCCTACCTGGATGCGGTGGAGCGTCAACCCGGTGCGGCTCCCTTCCATGACTGGAATCAACGCATTCACCATGAATGCTACCGACCCAATGCCTACGCCCGCATTCTTAACCCTCAGGGGGAGGTGGTTCGCATTGTTAATACCTTTGAGTACATTAGCTTCAATTTGGGTCCCACCCTGCTGAGCTGGATGGAACGCTACGATCTGGAGACCTATCAGCGCATTCTGGCGGCCGATCGCCACAGCTGCGATCGCCTCAACGGCCACGGCAACGCCATAGCCCAGGTCTACAACCATATGATTTTGCCCCTGGCCAACCCCCAGGACAAAGTTACCCAGGTGCGTTGGGGCATCGCTGACTTTCGCCGTCGTTTTGGTCGTGATCCCGAAGGCATGTGGCTGGCGGAAACAGCGGTAGACTCCTCCACCCTGGCGGTGCTGGTGGAAGAGGGTATTCGCTTTACCATTCTGGCCCCGTCCCAGGTCCAGCGCTGTCGGCCCCTGGCTACCCAGGGAGAAGAAAACGACTGGCAGGAGGTGGGTGGCGGCCAGATCGATCCCACCCGGCCCTACCGCTGTTTTCTACCCCAGGCCGATGGCCAGCCCGATCCCAAACGATTTATCGATGTCTTTTTCTACGATGGCCCAATCTCCCGGGACATGGGTTTTAGTGATGTACTCAGCGCCTCCGCCCACCTTACCAGTCGGATTGGCCAGGCCATCCACGGCGACCATCGCCCCTTTCAGCTCATCTCTGTAGCCACCGATGGGGAAACCTTTGGTCACCATCGCGGCGGGGCCGAAAAGACCCTGGCCTATGCCCTCACCGAAGAGTTTCCCCGGCAGGGCTGGACGGTCACCAACTACGCCCACTACCTGGCTACCCATCCCCCCACCTGGGAAGCTGAACTGAAGCCAGTTACAGCCTGGAGTTGTAGCCACGGGGTAAACCGCTGGCAGGCCGACTGTGGTTGTGGCGGCGGCGGGGGTTGGCATCAAGGCTGGCGCCAACCCCTGCGTCAGGCCCTGGACTGGCTGCGGGATCAACTGGCCCTATTGTTTGATCGCCAGGGACGCAATTTGCTGCGGGATCCCTGGGCCGCTCGTAATGCCTATATTGAGGTGATTGGCGATCGCAGTGAGGATACCCTAAATCGGTTTTTTGCCAAGCATCAGGTACGACCCCTATCCGCCAGCGATCGGGTCACCACTCTGCAACTCCTGGAAATCCAGCGTCACGCCCTACTCATGTACACCAGTTGTGGCTGGTTCTTCGAAGAAATCTCTCGACCGGAGGGTACCCAAGTCCTGCGGTACGCCGCCCGGGCCATAGAACTGGCGGGGGAAGTGGCTGGTTTGGACCTGGAGGCAGAGTTCATCCAGCGGTTAGCCCTGGCCCCCAGTAATATTCCAACCTTTAAGGATGGAGCGGGGGTGTATCGGGCCCTGGTTAAGCCCGCCCGCATTTCTCTGGAACAGGTGGCGGCCCACTACGCCATTGCTTCTCTATTTAGTGATCACCGCCACCACCAGGCGGTGTACTGCTACACCGTAGAGCAACAGGACTACCGCCGCCAGCGGCTAGGCCCCATGTCCCTGGCGGTGGGCTGGCTGGAGATCACCTCCACCATCACCCGAGAGAGTCTCAGCCTGGCCTTTGCCGTAGTTCACTTGGGGGGCTGGGATTTCCATTGTTGTATCCGTAGTTTTCACTCCCGCCTAGACTACACCCAGGCTCGCCAGGAACTGTTTAACTGTCTGGAGCAGGCCAGTGCGGCCCAAACTATTTTGGCCATGAACCGCACCTTTGGTCCCCAGAGCTATAGCCTGCAAGATTTATTCGCAGAAGAACGCCACCGCATGATGCAGTTGCTGTCTCAAGACACCCTGTTGCGGCTAGATCAGCTTTATTCCCAGGTATACCGGGACAACTACGGAGTCTTAAAGGCCTTTCATCGCGATGGTCTGGCCGTGCCCCAAGAATTGCAGGTGGCAGCCGATATTACCCTCAGCCAGCGCACCCTGGAGGTACTCCAGGCTCTGGAACGGGACACCCACCCTAGCGATGGTAACCCCTGAGCCAAACAGGGGACTACCTGAATGAACTGGAGGCGATCGCCACCGAAGTTGGCTACTTTAATGCCCGGCTGTCTCTGCCCAGGGCTAAGGTGATGCTGGAAGGACTGATTGGGCGATTGGTGGGCAAACTCCTCAGTCAAGCAACCCCTAATGGACTCGCTACCGACGTGCACTGGTTAGGGCGGTTAATTCGCCTGGGCCATCAGATGGATTTAGGCCTATCCCTGGAGCGATCTCAAGAGGTGTACTACCAGTATTTGCATCACCAGATTTTTGATCAACTCCAGCAAGCGGTACGCCTCGGTGTACCTCTGCATTCAGACCAGCGCAGTCGACTGCAAGAGATCTTGCGCTTGGGCCATCACCTATCGATGGATGTAGCCAAGGCCCAAGCTATCCTGGAGCGGATTTAGGCCGATCTAAGAATCCTAGTAGACCTTCGTATAAATCAACCTCTCACCGCCAAGAGGCCACCAAAATACCAAATCGCGAGGAAATTATCTGACTCCATCGGTGTAGCCTGATATTCTCTCTGGCTTTTCAAACTACCACTTAGGGGAACGTAAAGGCTTGCTCAATATACTCTTGCACAATCAGATAGCGGCCATCTCCCAGATCCAGGCAGCGCTCTGGTTGGTTAGGGGGTGGCTTTCCCCAACAGCAGGCTACCAGAGCAACATCAAATCGACAAATAGCCCTAGCCCAATCGGGGTGACTGAGTAGATAAAGCTGAGCGGCTTTCCACAGTTTACGCTGTTTACTGCGGGTAATGGCCATCACGCCATCGGCATCCCAACTCCCCTGACTACGGGTTTTGACCTCTACAAAAGCAATCTGACCTTCAACATTGGCAGCCCCTTGGACCATAATCAGGTCTATTTCTCCCCCAAACAATGCCATTGTTGAGCTTGCAATCTCCAGTGTTGGGCTGTTAACCAGTTGGCTACCAGGGTCTCTCCCCAAGTACCCAGGTCTTTCCTTCGACGAGGTGGATAGGGAGGATCGCTCATGCTCGAAAATATTCCCAAAGGCACTATAGTTTTAAAGTTCCCAAAGCCCTGATAGAAATCTAACGGCATGGGATAACAGCGCCAGGGGAAACATTAGGTCGGCGTAGTAATCAGAAGCCTGCTCATCTACTGACCAATGCTGCTGACCGGTGATTTCTAGCTGTAAATCTTTAAAGAACTACCCCGGAGTTCAGTTTTATATTGAGTTAGGGGAGTTCGGGCGGGCCCCCTCAGAACAGCCCCAGAGGTTGAAAACTCAGCCCCATGGCGGGGACAGATAAACTGGTTACCATTGCCTGAGTAGTTAACGGTGGCTCCCTCGTGGGTACAGGCGGCCGCTAAAGCTGTATAACCACCACTGGAAGTTTTAGCGACGATTACCCCATTGGCCACCACTGAGCCTCCTGGAGTTTTCAGAGCGGCGTTGGCAGCGCTATTTAGGTCGAGGGTAAAATTTACTGCTGAGCCACCCGTGCTGGCTTTGCAGGCCTCAACACAGGTGGATACAACCGCACCTCCGGCTGCCAGACCCATGTAGTTTAGAAAGTCCTGTCTTTTCATGTTAGTTAGCTTATCCTTGTAATATCTAGCCTCAAATCATAGCATTCGAGTCCGCCCTCAGACTGGCTGAGAATAGTACCTTACGGTAGTGCATTTTTAGTAAAGGACAGAGGAAAGAATAGGATTACCTGGCTCTGTCAGCTTCTCCTGGATGCGATGCATGGGTACGCTAGAGGCGGTGCTACCAAACTCACCAAGGATTATTTTCGCCTACCTTATGTTCTGCTCCGCAGAGTGGTCAAATGGCGGCTCAAGCCGGTTTATAGGCCCTATGCTACGACCCAGATTCCCGCGGTCTATATTCTGGATTCTGATTCCAGTTCATAACCGTCAGGCTACAGGGTGGTGGTGATTGACGATGGTTCCGCTGACGGTACCCCCAAAGCCATCCAAAGGAGTTACCCAACCGTTGTTGTCCTGCGGGGAGATGGAGGATTATGGTGGACAGGGGCGATTACTGCAACGCTGAATTAAGGTCGTCTCTATCTGATGCCTGGATAAGTCAAAAATAAAAGCAATTAGTATAGTTTAATCATGCTCTTTATCCATGAAGATGACTTGGTTTCTATAGTTGTTAGAACCACGGGAAAAAGAAATATTTCATTTCTCAATGAAGCCATAGAAAGCATAGCTTCAAATAGGTATAGACCTATTGAAGTTATTGTCGTTGCGCAGACAGAGGACGAAGATTTTGTTAAGGCTATAGGAGAATTAACAGCTATTTATCAATTCTCCGATTTTCTCATTAGTATAATTATTAATCAAACTAGTCAGGATCAGCGAACCAGGAATCTAAATCTGGGAATTGATCAGGCAAGGGGTAGGTATATTGGGTTCCTGGATGACGACGATATCTTCTATGAAAATCATATAGAAGCCTTAATTACTCCCCTTAAAGAAATAGAATGTTTTTCATGGAGTTATGGAAATATAGCTCTAGCATTGTGCTCTACAGATGGGTCAAACAGAATTGTAAATAAAAATTACGATGCCCCCTTTGGAAGAGATTTTGATTTAGATACTCTGTTTCAAGGCAACTTTATTCCAATCCATGCCTATTTAATTGACAGAAACAGAATCAATCAAGATTTGCTAATATTTGATGAAAAGTTTGAGCTGGCTGAAGATTATGCCTTTCTTTTAAGGCTGGCTGTTAATTATAGACCTTACTATGTTAGAGAACTTGTGGGTGAATACCGAATCTTCCGTGATTTGAGTAATTCTAACCTTATAATCAATGAGCTATTGAAGATTCCAGACCGATCTAAGGTCAAATCCTGGAGTAAAGCTCTATGGCAGATTGAGGTTCTTAAAGAACATTTATTATCCAGTTATTCTTCTGGTTTATTTTCTCAAAAATTTAGAAAATACATTTTTTATTTATTTCCTGGAATGAAAATCTTCTTCCAGTACAGATTTTCAGCTTTAAGGCATTTTCTTGTAAATTTTATTCGTATTTTTGGGTTAATGGAGTGATGGTAGAGTAAAAAATCATGATTTATTTCGTTGTAGTTAATTATTATTCTGGTGATTGGGTTCGAGTATTAACCGCTTCTATCATCGCTGGTATTAATGATGACTATCATATTCTAATTGTTAATAATTCCCCAGAGGAAGAGGGACTGAGACCGCCGGACGACCAGCCCATCACCATCCTTGAAGCCGGTAGTAATCTGGGGTTTGGTCAAGCCTGTAATCTGGGAATTAGTTACGTCTGGCAGCGCCATCCCCAATCATTAGTATGGTTAATTAATCCCGATGCGGTGATTCACCCCGACGCCGATATTTACATCCATAATTGCTTCCGGGAAGATAGCACCCTGGCTATTCTGGGCACACAAATTCTCACGGATGATGGGAGGCTCTGGTTTAGCCACGGTACCTTTAATCCCTGGACTGGTTCGGTAAGACACCATCGCCAGCCTCTCCAGCTAGCTTCCCAGAAACTCACCTGTCCTAGTCAATGGGTAACGGGCTGTAGCCTGGTGATCAATCTGGGGGTTTTTCAAGACTGTCCTGGGTTTAGCGATCGCTACTTTCTCTATTGCGAAGATACCGACTTCTGTCTCCGCTATGGTCGTCAGGGATATCGAGTTGCCGTCACCCAGCATCCTCTGGTTACCCATCAGGTTTCCGCTCTGATTGGCCGTCACCCTAATTTGATGTATCAATACTACACCTACGGTCGCCTCACCCTGTTGCAACACCATGGCACTGTTTTGGGGATGACACTTTACCTACTTTACAGCTTGTTGCAAGGGCTGCTAGGGCTGCCTCTGCAAACCGCCCAAGCTTGGGGACGGTGGCAGGGTATTGGTCAATTTCTACGGAGATGGATATACCCTTGTAAAGAGAGTTTTTAGGTTAGTTGACTCCAGGGTTAACAACTGGATTGGGGTGACCAGTGTCATACTAGCTATTCAAGCATTCTGCCATCCTATGACTGATTTCCTCGCCGTCCTCAACCCTGCCCAGCGTCAAGCTGTGGAGCACTACTGCGGTCCGCTGTTGGTGGTGGCGGGGGCCGGCTCGGGTAAAACTCGAGCCCTCACCTACCGGATTGCTAACCTGGTACTGACCCACAAAACCGATCCCGAAACCATTCTGGCGGTCACCTTCACCAACAAGGCGGCTAAGGAAATGAAGCAGCGGATTGAGGTGCTGTTTGCCGAGCAGGATGCCCAGGCCCGCTACGGTAAGCCCCTCTCCACCCTGGGGGAGGCGGAGCAAACCCGGCTCAAGTCCCAGGTCTACAAAAACATCACCAAGCACCTGTGGATTGGCACCTTCCATGCCCTCTGCGCCCGGCTGCTGCGCCTGGACATCGAAAAGTACCAACACCCGGCAGGCTATCGCTGGAATAGAAACTTCTCTATTTTTGACGAGTCCGATGCCCAGAGCCTGGTGAAAACCATTGTCACCCAAACCCTGAACCTGGATGACAAGAAATTTAATCCGCGATCGGTGCGGTTTGCCATTAGCAATGCCAAAAACCAGAAACTCAACCCGGAGGAGCTGGAGCAGGAGCAGCCCAACTATCGGGGCCGGGTAATCGCCGATGTGTATCGCCACTACCAGAAGGCCCTGGCAGAAAATAACGCCCTGGACTTTGATGATCTAATTTTGCTGCCGGTGTACCTATTCCAGCAAAACGAATCGGTGCTGGGCTACTGGCACAACCGCTTTAACCACATCCTGGTGGACGAGTACCAGGACACTAACCGCACCCAGTACGAGCTGATTCGTTTGCTGGCCACCAACGGGGAAGAGATTGCCACCTACGATAATTGGCACCGTCGCTCGGTGTTTGTGGTGGGTGATGCGGATCAATGTTTGCCGCCAAACACCGCCATTCTGACCCCCCAGGGCCGCTTACCCATCCAGGCTCTCAAGGTGGGGGATGAGGTGCTATCGACGGTAGGGCAAGCTGCCCTTTACCCCGCCAAGATCACCCATATTCAGAAGGGGCGATTTACGGGAACCCTCTGGTGTGTGCGGGTGGGCGATGGCCCTAACCATCCCATCCTGCGGGGCACCCCTCACCACATTCTCATGGCCCGTATGGTGCCCCTAGAGCAGCGCTACTACGTCTATCTGATGTTTCGGGAGGACCGGGGCTATCGCATCGGCCTCACCACCGGGCAGCGCTCCAACGACTACGGCAAAAAGGAAATTGGCTTTAAGGTGCGGGTTGCCCAGGAAAACGCTGACAAGCTGTGGGTCCTCAAAGCGACCGACGACTACGAAACCGCCGCCTATTACGAAGCCTACTTTGCCGCTAAGTACGGGCTGCCCACTATGGTGTTTCATGGCGTAGGGCGCAAGCTCAGGATCTCAGACGAGACCATCTTCAAGTTGTTTTCTGAACTGGATACCTTCACTAAAGCTGAAACCCTCATGCAGGACCTCTGGCTGCACCCGGAGTTTCCCCACTATCGCCCCCAAAATGGGCGACGGCGCCAGACTATCAACCTGACGATGTTTGGCAACACCCGTGAGCAGAGACTGCACCCCAAGGCGGATCATCGGATTCAGTGGTCTTCCAACCGTGCCGATATCGCCGCTAACTTGGCTAAGGCGGGCTATCCGATTCGTCCTGGTAAGCTACCCAACACCTACCGCTACGAAACCGCCAGGGTATCCTATGCTGAGGCGGTTGCCACCGTTAAGGCGGCAGCGGCGGCCGGAGGGTTAGACATTCGTCGTCGCGCCCAAATTGAGGGTGAAATATACAGCTTTCTGCCCCTATCTCACCTACATCCGGGGATGCGGGTGCTGATGGAGGGTGACGGGGGACTGGAAGAACAGGAGATTACCCAGGTTTGGCAGGAGGAGTACGATGGCCCTGTCTACGACCTGGAGGTTGATTCCAGCCATAGCTACCTGGCGGAGGGTGTGCTGGTGCACAACTCAATCTATTCCTTCCGTGCCGCTGATTTCACCATTTTGATGAACTTTCAGGAGGACTTTGGCGATCGCTTACCCGATGACGACACCCGCACCATGGTGAAGCTGGAGGAGAACTACCGCTCCACCGCCAATATTCTGGAGGCGGCGAACCACCTGATTGAGCACAACACCGAGCGCATCGAAAAGGTACTGCGTCCCACCCGCGGTGAGGGGGAGCCGATCTACTGCTACTGCGCCGATGACGAAACCGCCGAGGCCGCCTTTGTGATTGATCAGATTCGCCACCTAGAGACCCAACACCCCGAACTCAACTGGGGTGCCTTTGCCATTCTCTACCGCACCAACGCCCAGTCCCGCGCCTTTGAGGAAGTTCTCACCCGCTATAGTCTGCCCTACCAGGTGGTGGGGGCTGCGCTTCTACGATCGCCGCGAAATCAAGGATGTGCTGGCCTACCTGCGGGCGATCGCCAACCCCTTCGATACCCTCAGCCTGAAGCGGGTGATCAACGTACCTAAGCGGGGGGTGGGCAAAAGCACCCTGGACAAGTTGGAACAGGCGGCCCAAACCCTGGGGGACATCCCCCTGTGGGAGATCCTCAGCGATCAAACCTCGGTGAAGACCCTGGCGGGGCGATTGGCCCGGGGGTGCTGGATTTTGTTGAGGTCATTCAGAAATATCGCCAGGTGCTGGAGGAGCAGAAGGGCTCCGAGATTATTCAGGGGTTGTTGGAGGACAGCGGCTACCTGGCTGCCCTCAAGGCGGAGGGCACCGATGAGGCGGACGATCGCTTCAGCAACGTGCAGGAACTCTATAACGCCGTGCTGCAATTTGAGGAGGAGAACGTCGACGACCCCTCCCTGATTGCCTTTCTAGCCAACGCCTCCCTGGCCTCCGACCTGGACGATGTCAAGGAGGGGGGCAACGCCATTTCCCTAATGACCCTGCACGCCTCCAAAGGCCTGGAGTTTCCGGTGGTTTTCCTGGTGGGGCTGGAGCAGGGCCTCTTCCCCAACTACCGCTCCCTGGAGGACCCCGCCGCCACCGAGGAGGAACGCCGCCTCTGCTACGTCGGCATCACCCGCGCCCGGGAACGGCTATTCATCTCCCACGCCCGGGAACGGCGCCTCTACGGCACCCGGGAGCCCGCCAGCCCCTCCCTATTCCTGGAGGAACTACCGGCGGAGTTGCTCAGCGGTAACCGCAGACTACCCAGCGCCCGACAAACCCGGCGATTGACCCCCCAGACCCGGTCTACCCAAGCCGACTCCAGCCCCAAGGGGGACCTGGGGGATTGGCAGGTGGGGGATGTGGTGGTTCACCAAGGCTACGGGGCGGGGCAGGTGACCCACATCTTTGGAGCTGGCAAGCAAGATCTGCCTGGCGGTGGAATTTCCTGGCCAGGGCCGCAAAATCATTGACCCCAAGCTATCCCGCCTGCAACGGGCGGAATCCTAGCTCCTCACTCACTGGTCCTAGGTTAGGAGCCATGAATGAGCATGGGTAATTTCTCCATAACGCCTTTGGGTTGTTCCAGGCAGTTAGGGCTATACTACCCAGTACCAAGGAGATTTCGATCAATGGCTCAGTCCCAGTCACCCCTCCAGGGTCAGGCCCTGGTTAAGGAAGTCTGCCGGCGCATTCGGGTAGCCCGCTCCTACTGGGATGCCCACAACAACCGCGCCTGCCGCCACGAGCGGGAAAAGGCCCTGGCTCTCTACCACACCCTCACCCCAGAACAGAAACAGGCGATTCCCCAAACCCTGCGGGTATGGTTGCGCTATCGTAGTGAGAAGTACTTTGGCCCCCACCGCACTCCCCCTAACCGCTAGGCAACTACAGCGCCGTTGCCGCCGGTCTGTAGGGGGGCTTGGCTCGGTCCATCATCAACGCTTCTATCCCTTCAGGTAACCAGAAAATAATTCTCTGGCCATGGCCAATCCATGCCGCAAATTACTACTTCACAAGCTCTATAAAAGAGGCACTCAGCCCTCTCAAGGCGAACCTTTACCCTACATCCAATTGGGCCTTGGTGGCCTGGCCTAGCTGCCGCAGGGACTTCAGTTGCTCTGTAACTGGGAAAATTTGCTAGGCTTTGAAGGTTTTTCCTTTCTCCTACCCTATGGATGCGGTTGACCTGGCCTTTCTACCAGCCCTGGAGCAAGCTCATTTGATTCGCGATCGCCAGATTTCTCCCCTAGAGTTGGTGGAGATCTACCTGGAGCGGATCGGGCGGCTGAATCCCCAACTGGGAGCCTACGTTGCGGTAATGGCGGAGCAAGCCAGAGCCGAGGCTAAGGCCAAGACCCACCAGGTGATGACCACGGACCCGGCGGATCTACCTCCTCTGTTTGGGGTCACAGTGTCAGTGAAGGACCTCAACCCGGTGGCTGGGGTTCCCTGTCGCTATGGCATCAAGGCAGCGGGTGATCGCCTGGCCCCGACGGACGACTACATTGTCGGCAAACTACGCCAGGCAGGATTAATCATTCTCGGCAAAACCGCTACTTCTCAAATGGGGAGTCTGCCCTACACTGAGCCACCTGGATTTCTGCCCGCCCGTAATCCCTGGCATCTGGACTATACCCCGGGGGATCTAGCGGCGGCAGCGCGGCGGCCCTGGCGGCAGGGCTATGCGCCATCGCTCAGGGCTCTGACGGGGGTGGGTCCCTGCGGGGACCGGCCTTTTGTTGTGGCCTGGTAGGGCTGAAGGCCGCCCGGGGTCGGATTAGTTTTGCCCCCGTCGGCGAGCGTTTAGAGGGCCTGGCGGTGAATGGTCCCCTGGGCCGCACGGTGGCAGACACGGCGGCCCTGCTGGATGCCTTGAGCGGCTATGAGGTGGGGGATCCCTACTGGTTACCGACCCCGCAACCGGGCTTTTTAGGGAGTCTAAAGCCCCCCGATCTCCCCTTGCGCCTGGGCTATGTAACGGCTCTTGACCCGATCGGAGCGGTAGATCCGGTTTGTCGGCAGGCGATTGTGGCAACGGCCCAACGGGCTGAAGCCCTGGGGCATAGGGTGGAACCGGTTAGCTTTCCGCCGATGGATGCCCTGGTGGACCCCTTTGTTATGGTGTGGCAGTCGGTACTGGCGGAATCAGCTGTTCCCTGGATTGTGCTGGAAAGATTTAACCGCTGGCTTTACTGGCGAGCTCGATGGGTAAGTAGTGGGGCCTACCTGCGAGCCGTCACCCAAATTCAGCAAATTGCTCGCCAGATTGTGCAATTTTGCCAACCCTACGATGCCTTGATTTTGCCCGTATACATGCACCCCACCATTCGGGTAGGGGAGTGGAAAGGGTTGAGATCGCCTCGAATTTTAACTCAAGTGATTAACTGGGTCGCCCCCTGCCCCCCTTCAATGCCAGTGGCCAGCCCGCCCTGGCCATACCCACGGGCCTTTCCCCGGATGGCCTGCCGGTGGGGGTGCAACTGGTGGGTCGGCCTGCCGATGAAGTCACCCTGCTGGCTCTGGCCCGCCAGTTGGAAATCGCCCATCCCTGGTGCCAGCGCCGACCCACTTTTGCCAGCTAGAATGCGGTGGTTTGCAGAAGCAATGACCATGGGAAAATAAAACAGCCAAGACTGAGGGATAGCCTGTGAAAGTTGTAGTGGTAGGTAGTGGAGGTCGAGAACATACCCTGGCCTGGGCCCTGTTGCGATCGCCCCAGGTAACTGAGGTGATCTGTATTCCTGGCAATGGCGGCACCGCCAGCTTACCCCACTGCCGTAACCTGGCTCTAGCGGAAACTGATTTTGCCGGTATTGCTCGCTGCGCTCTGGAAACCCTGGCAGAGCTGGTGGTGATCGGTCCCGAACTACCCCTGGCGGCCGGGTTGACCGACTATCTGCAAGCCCAGGGTTTGAAAGTATTTGGTCCCTGCCAGGCGGGTGCCCAGATTGAAGCCAGTAAGGCCTGGTCAAAGCAACTAATGGCGGAGGCGGGGATTCCCACGGCCCAGGCCCAGGTGTTTACCGCGGTAGAACCGGCTCTAGCCTACCTGCAAACCCAGCCCCTACCAATCGTGGTCAAGGCCGATGGCCTGGCGGCGGGTAAGGGGGTCACCGTGGCCCACAGCCGGGAAGCGGCGAGCCAGGCGGTAATCGATAGTTTTGCCGGTAAGTTTGGTGAGGCCGGGCACCAGGTGGTGATCGAAGAGTTTATGACCGGCCAGGAAGCCTCCGTTCTGGCGATTACCGATGGTCAGACCATCCGGCCCCTATTGCCCGCCCAGGACCACAAGGCAATTGGTGAAGGTGACACGGGCCCTAATACTGGCGGTATGGGAGCCTATGCCCCGACTCCGGTGGTGACGCCTGAGATTCTAGAGATAATCCAACAGCAGGTCTTAGAACCGGCGATCGCCACCCTTCGCGATCGGGGCATAGACTACCGGGGCATTCTCTACGCCGGTCTGATGATTACCCCTACTGGGGAACCACGGGTGGTGGAGTTTAACTGTCGCTTTGGCGACCCTGAAACCCAGGTGGTCTTACCCCTGCTAAAAACCCCCCTGGAACAGGTGATGCTGGCCTGTATTGAGGGACGGCTGGACAGTTTCCCACCCTGGAGTGGTATCCCGGATCTGCCGCCTGTGTGGTTCTAGCGGCAGCGGGCTATCCAGGCTCCTACCCCAAGGGCATGGCCATCACCGGACTGGAGCGAGCCGGGGCGGGGGGGCTGTGGTGTTTCAAGCCGGTACCCAGTTCCAGGCCGATCTCACCCTGGCCCAGGGGGGGCGGGTACTGGGGGTGACCGGCCTGGGGGCAGATTTGGCGGCGGCGCTGGCGACGGCCTACAGCGCGATCGCCGCCATTCACTTCGACCACATGTACTATCGCCGTGACATTGGCCATCGGGTACTGGATCCCTGACAGAGCCTACCGTCGCCAGGTCCCAAAACTTTCGGGACGATGGCTATAGCGATCAGATGTTCACAAGGCCGGAGACAAGTTACACCATGACTATCCCCCCGATCATGACGACCATTACCAAACCCTGCTCTCCCTTTGTACCAGCCATGACGGGGTAGTGGCCTTGTTACAGCACTACCGTCCCTACCTGGAAACCATCCCCAGCCTACGGCGGCCCCAGGATAGCATGGTGATTTTGCCCTTACCCAATGTGCGCCTGTCAGTAATCACAGAAGCCAGGACTGGCGGTGAGGGAGCCATGGTCAACTTACCCTGTGACTTGGCGGTGGTAATGTGCGATCCAGAATGGAAAATTACCATGGAGACTGAAATTTTAGTTTTTATACATCGCCCACCGGAGGATTTTTCCCAGTTACTGGGGCGCTGGCGACAGACCCAAATCCTCTTAGATCAAAGTTATGAATGGATCATGCCCCATCGTTATCAGCACCTGATCGGCACTGGCAGTGGCCGGGCATATCCCCTTTTTGTGGTTTTTCCAGAAACCCCCTCACGGATTCCCAGGGGTCTGGGTGGAGCGGGTTTACCCACCATTCGGTATCCCTTTACCCTGACCCGACTAAGATCCTCAGGCGGACCCTGAGGATCAGAGCTGGCAAGACCTGGTCGATGATCAGGACAGTGATCTGAAGGAACTGACCGAGGGCAGTTCCGATGGCTGACCCGGTTAGCAACACCAGGGTTCCGGCCCTTTTTAGCGCTCCCCTAGGGCGGTGGGGAGGTTGGTTTTTACTGATTTTTCTGGGGTTACGGTTAATCTTCTGGGGCCTGGTTTTTCCCAACCCCGACGAGGCCTATTACTGGCTATGGGCCCAGCATCCAGCCCTGTCCTACTACGATCATCCGCCCTTCAATAGTTGGGTACAGGGCCTATTTACAGCGGTTCTGGGCCGGTCTTTCCTGGTTTTACGATTGCCGAATCTAATTAGCAATGGGATTTTGGCAGTTACTTTCTATCGCCTTGGTGGTTACCTCTATGGTCGCCAGGAGGCCAGCGATCGCTTCTGGCTGGTGCTGCTATTGATGGCCTCCTCCCCCTTGTTTTTTCTATTTTTAGCCCTAGCCTGGCATGACCACTGGCTGATCACCTTTGCAGTGCTGAGTAGTTTTTACTTTGTCCGCTTTGCCGACAGCTACCGTACTGGTGAGCCGGCTGGTTACCCCTATTTGTTTGCCTCAGCTCTATTTCTGGGCCTGGCCGGCTTGTGTAAATACACCGCCCTGGCGATAGGCCTGGGCTTTTTGGCGACCCTGCTGAGCTACCCTTCCCTACGCCGCCTGTTTGCAGATCGGCGGCTTTACCTGGCCCTGGCGGTGCTGACCCTGGTCCTTTCTCCCATTTTTCTGTGGAACTGGCACCACGATTTCTATTCCTTTCGGTTTTATGGCGATTGCGCCAGCCTAGCCAGCGCCAGGTCGATTGATTTCTTCCAACCCCTGGCTTTTCTGTTTCTATGCGCCCTTACCTTAGGGCCGGTCCATAGTTGGGCCCTGGTTAAAACCCTAGGTTCTAGCTACCGATTAGGGCCAGAGCGAAAATCTGGTTCGGTCTATTACACCCTGGCCCTTTGGGTGTTTGGCCTTTCTACGGCAGGATTCGCCCTGCTCTCTCTCCGTGCTCCAGTGCTCTACTACTGGAATATGCTGGCCTACCCCCTGCTATTACCCTTGCTGGCGGATTGGTTTTATCGGCCGGCCATCAGCTCGACCCAGGGTCAGATTGCCTGGCGTCGGCCCCGCCTGCTGGCCCTAACCCAAGGGCTGGGGATAGTTGTGGTCACGGCCCTACTGTTCCACTACACCATACTGCCCCTGACCAGCTTTCTGGGTCAGAGCGATCAAGACAGCGCCGCCCTCTACGGCTGGCCCCAGATCGCCGCCAGAGTTACCGCCAGTGCCAGCCACCTTGATCATCCCTTACTGTTAACCACCGACTATCGGTCCGCCTCAGCCCTGGCCTACAGCCTGAATCGACCGGACGTTATGGCCATCTCAGGGCGGATTGATCAGTTTGATTTCTGGTATCAGAATCAGGCTTTGGAGGGACGTGATGCCATACTCTTAGGAGAGGACTGGCATCCGATCTGTCCAGCCCATCGGGCCATGTTTGACCATACCGATTCGGTGGAAAGCCTGACCATCAGGCGTTTTGGCCATAGCTTACAAACCTACCAATTAGTCCGGGGCTACGGCTTTAAAGCCGGACCCACCGGTTACCCCCTCAGGACAAACTATCCCCTAGCTTTTAGCCGAGATGGAGAAAGCTGTAACCCCACCACACCCTAGCCCATAGTGACGGTTTCATGGCCCCAGTCCCTGGCAGGGTTAGCTGTGGATGAGGAAACAAAATAGTACAGAAAACCTGAAGCCATCAGCCATGAATCGAGGATTCAGGCAGACTCCATTGCCCATAGTTATAGCTTCAGCAACAGGGTCAAAGCATTGACGGTCAAGGTCCTTTAAGGGGGCCACAGCGTAGCCGATAGCCCGAATTTTCTGACCAAAGCCACCACCCTGGACCGCTAGCAAAGCATGGACCCAGGGTGCCGTCTGAATAGAAATAAATCAATAAAAGACATTTATAAAGCCTGAGAAAAGCCATGGGTTTTATGCAAAAACTAATTTTAGCGCCCCTAAGCTCCGCTTTAAGGATAACCTCCAAAGATTAAATGTATTTCTCTATACAGTTTCTCCAACGGTGACACTCTATAAAAGACCCTGTAGACGCCCATGCTTTCCAGCTCAATGCCAGAAGTTAAAGCATCACTAACTCGATCCTCCGAGCCAACTAAGGCGGAAGCCAGCGGGGTATCTTTAAGATCCGTAACCAAGCGTTACGGGTTAGTGACAGCGGTTGAAAATTTAACTCTGGATATTCCTGCTGCTTCCTATACCTGTCTATTGGGTCCCAGTGGTTGCGGCAAAACCACTACGATGCGCATGATTGCCGGCCATGAAGAAATTACGGCAGGGGATATTTTGATTGGTAATAGCCGGGTGAATGGTTTGCCCCCACCCAGCGTAATACGGCGATGATGTTTCAAAGCTATGCCCTGTTTCCCCATAAAACTGTATGGGATAACGTTGATTTTGGTCTGAAGATGCGCAAGCTGTCGATCGCAGAACGCCGCCAGCGGGTGGGGGAAATGCTAGAGATTTTAGAACTTAGTCACCTGGGCGATCGCAAGCCAGCCCTGCTAAGTGGAGGGCAGCAACAGCGGGTTGCTCTGGCTCGAGCCCTGGTGACCCGGCCCCAGGTACTCTTACTGGATGAACCCCTCAGTGCCCTGGACGAAAACCTGCGAGTCAAAACCCGAGGAGAACTGCGTAAACTCCAGCGCCAGTTCGGTATGACCTTTATTCAGGTTACCCATAACCAGGATGAGGCCTATGCCCTGTCGGATCAGGTGGTGGTTATGGACCACGGTCGTATTGATCAGGTGGGTAGCCCGGCGGAAATCTTTTCCCATCCCCTTTCCCGGTTCGTGGCTAATTTCACCGGTGACAATAACCTTTTCCCCGGTACAGTCACCCAGGTCACCCCCAGGCCGGTCCTACTCTGGTGGAACTGGCCATACCTGGCCTGGGTACGATGGTGTCTTGGGGCGACTATGCCCAGGTGGGGGCAGAGGCATCCTGCTGCGTCCGGGCCAATCTAATCCAGCTGAGGGACCTGAGTCAGGCCCCTCCCCCAGGCTCAGACCTGGCCCTCGCCCCCCTGACCGCCCGGATTACGGCCATAGAGTTTACGGGCTATGTCACCCGGGTGTTTTTGGCCCTGGAAAAAACCGGCCAGGAGGTACTGTATAAAGCCCGTACCCCCGACTGGATCAGAGCCTCCTTTCAGGAGGGACAGGTAGTTGCCCTGACCTGGGAGCAGCGGGATTGCCTGTTCCTGGCCCACTAGGCCAATCAGGTTTGTTCGTTCCTCACCTAATGTTCACTATTTTTGGATAGAAATCACCCATGGGTAAACTTTCTCGACGTCACATCATTCGGACCGGTCTGGCAGCTGGAGCCTTTTTAACAGCCACTCGTTGCGCCGCTCCCAAGGGTACGCCCAACAACCCTGCCCCTGGCCCCGAGGTGAATGCCAACAAAGCTAAGGATGTGACCCTACGCCTAATTGGTACTGGCGTCTCTCAAATTAACGAAATTCGGGATAAGGCTCAGAAAGACCTGGGTTTCAAAATTGATATGCGGGCCCTGAGTACGGAAGAAAATAACCAAATTGCCATTACCCAACCGGGTCAGTATGACATTTTTGATGGTGAGTATTTCAGCTTGCCCCTGGTGATTCCCTCCGGTAATCTTCAGGCTATCGATATCAAGCGAGTCAAAAACTACGACAAGATTGTTTCATTCTTCACCAGTGGCACCTTCAAGGGTATGCCGGTGGAGAAATCCCAGGGTACCGCACCCTTTAAGGTGCAATACCTGAAGAGCAGCGACTCTAAGGAGTTTTCCCCTACTCCTACCGACTATGCCACCATGATTCCCTTCCAATACAACGCTGACACCCTGGGCTACCGGCCCGATCTGGTGGGGCGTAAAATTGAAAGCTGGGGCGAATTGTTTAATCCCCAATTTAAGGGCAAAACCTCCATTCTAGATATCCCCCAAATTGGCATTATGGATGCCGCCATGGTGGCCGAGTCTCTGGGACTGATGAAATTCGGCGACAAGGGCAACATGACCAAGGCCGAAATCGATAAGATTACCGGCATTCTCAAGGAACAAAAAGCCAAGGGTCAGTTCCGTGCCTTCTGGAAAACCTTTGACGAGTCGGTTAACTTGATGAGTTCCGGCGAGGTTGTCCTGCAATCCATGTGGTCTCCAGCGGTCACAGCGGTTCAGGCCAAGGGTATTAAGTGCGTCTATGCTCCCTTAAAGGAAGGGTATCGAGGCTGGGGCGGGGGCATTGGCCTCTCGAAAAACCTCAAGGACCTGCAGCTCGATGCCGCCTACGAGTACATGAACTGGATGCTAGAGGGATGGGTTGGGGCCTTCTTAGGTCGTCAGGGCTACTATAGCGCTGCTCCAGAAACTGCCCGCAAGTACATGTCCCCAGAAGAGTGGGCCTACTGGTATGAAGGTAAGCCCGCTGCCAAGGATATGGTGGATCCCTTTGGTAAGACCCTGGCTAAGACCGGAGCCAAGCGGGATGGCGGCTCCTTCGAAGAACGGTTTGGCAACATCGTTTGCTGGAACTCCACCATGAAGGAAAACACCTATCTGGTGCAGAAGTGGAATGAGTTCATCGCTTCCTAACCCCTAAGGCGTTGGGGGAATCCCAGTTCGATTCCCCCAACGCTGAGGTCGGGAATAGTGATGGAAAGAGGTATATTCGATACTTAGCCGCGATGATATCAATCTGGAAAAGCTTCAAACCCTACCTCTTAATTGCACCCCAGTCCCTGGTATTTGCCCTATTTCTAATTTTTCCCCTGGTTATGATTGGGGTAGTTAGTTTCTGGCAATTTAATGGCTATGCCATGACTCCAGACTTGACTCTGGATAATTACCTGGGTATTTTTACTTCCCAGGTCACCTTTAAGACCTATTTAAACACCTTCAAATTTCTGGCTTTGGTATGGGTGATAACCCTGCTGGTGGGTTACCCCGTGGCCTATTTTCTGGCCTTCCATGTGCCTCGCTTACAATGGCAAATTCTATTATTCTTACTCTGTACCATTCCCTTCTGGACCTCCAACATCATTCGGATGATCTCCTGGGTGCCTCTGCTGGGTCGGGAAGGATTAGTAAACCAGATTTTAGTCAACTTGGGACTGATTCACCAACCCCTGGAGTTTTTGCTTTACTCAGACTTTGCCGTGGTGCTGGGGATGGTGCATCTCTACGTTATTTTTATGATTGCACCGATTTTTAATAGCTTGATGCGTATCGATCGCACCCTGGTAACGGCGGCGGCTGACCTGGGTGCTTCGGGAGGGGCGATCTTTAGGGAGGTGATTCTGCCTCTGTCTGCCCCTGGGGTGGCGATTGGATCAATCTTTATCGTCACTCTGGTGATGGGGGAGTTTGTCACCGTGCGCCTGATGGGGGGTGGTCAGGCAGCGTCCGTGGGGAAGTTAATTCAAACTCAGATCGGTAGTCTACAGTATCCCCTGGCGGCCGCCAATGCGGTGGTGTTATTAGGGGTGACTCTATTGATTGTGGTATCAATTTTACGGGTGTTAGATATTCGTAAGGAACTTTAGGTGCAGCACCATGGCTAAACGGTCCCTTTCCTTTTATGGGCTGCTGGTGTTCTTTGGCCTGTTTGTGCTGTTTCTCTACGGGCCCATGATCACTATTTTTATTTTGTCCCTGCAGGGTCCCGATGGTACCCTCACCTTTCCCATTCGTAGCTTTGGCTTTTACTGGCTAGGCCAGGTTTTTAAGGAACAGCGAATTGGTAATTTTATTGAGCCCTTTGGGCGATCGCTGCTGTTAGGTTTACTGGTAATGGCCATTACCCTGGTGGCCTCCGTTCTTGCCAGCATGGGGTTTCGCCAGCGATTCCGGGGCTCCGGGGTAATTTTCTACCTCACCATTGCTAGTTTAATCGTCCCCAGTATTTTGATTTCCCTCGGCATTGGGGTGGTGTTTCAGGTAATGGGCTGGCAGACCAACTGGTTCAGTTCTGGGTTGGGGGCCCACCTGACCTGGACCTTACCCATTGCTTTTTTAATTATGCTGGGTATTTTCAATCGTTTTGATAAGGCCTACGAAGAGGCGGCCCGAGACCTGGGAGCGGGAGACTTAAAGACCTTCTGGGAAATAGTCTTTCCTTTGATTGCCCCTGGCTTAGTTGGGGTAGGCTTGCTCACCTTTACCCTATCCTACGACGAGTTTACCCGTACCTCTCTGGTGTCAGGCCAGGACAACACCCTACCCCTGGAGATTTTTGGCATGACCACCAACGTCACCTCTCCCGCCCTCTACGCCCTGGGTACCTTAACCACCCTGTTTTCTGCATCTCTAATTTTGATTGCCTATTTTGCCTATGTCTTTGTTATGAAGCGACAGAGAACTTGAATCTTTGCTATTTTCCAGGAATCTTAATCTGGGGTTCTTTGCTCCAGGGCCAGAGCTGCTGGACAACTTCCCAGGGGGAGCAATCCCAATAATCTACATGGGAAATAATTTGGCCCTCACTATTCAAGTCAAGCTCACTGCGGCCCGAAATTACCATAGCTGGCTGCCAGGGTAAGGGGGCTATCCATCCTAGGGTCCAGCGGGTACTAATCTGACGGGGCTTGGTGTAGTCAATCTGGTGTAATTCCAGATGCAGGGAACGAAACCAGCGAGCCATAAAAGCAATCATGGCCTGGTAGCGCTGGATGCCTCGAAATTCCGTCAGGGGGTCTTTAAAGTAAACCTCTTGGGCGTAGAGGTGGTAGCTCTGCCGATCGGGAAAATTTTCATAGTCCAATCGCAGTTGATCGATCAGGTTCATAGTGGTTCCATAGCCGATCTCGGTGCTAAAGGATTTGGGAGAGGAACTTTTGGGTACGTTCTTCCCGGGGATGGTTAAAGAACTCATTGGGGGTATTTTCTTCTACCAGATAGCCCCCATCCATGAGCACTACCCGATCCGCCACTTCTCGGGCAAACCCGACTTCGTGGGTCACGCACACCATGGTCATGCCCGAGTCCACCAGGGTTCGCATTACGTCTAGAACTTCTCGCACCATTTCGGGATCGAGGGCAGAGGTGGGCTCGTCAAAGAGCATAATTTTTGGCTGCATGGCCAGGGACCGGGCGATCGCTACCCGCTGTTGCTGCCCTCCCGACAACTGTCCAGGGAACTTATGGGCCTGTTCTAAAATGCCCACTCGCTCCAGTAACTGCAAGGCCCCATCCTGAGCCTTAGCCTTGGGCCAGCGGCGTACCCAAATGGGAGCCAGGGTAACATTTTGCAACACCGTCAGGTGGGGAAACAGGTTGAACTGCTGAAACACCATGCCCACCTCTCGCCGAATCGCCTCAATATTTTTAAGGTCGTGGGAAAGCTTAATGCCATCCACCACGATAGTGCCTTTCTGATAGCTCTCCAGGGCATTAAAGGTGCGAATAAAGGTGGATTTTCCCGAACCAGAAGGCCCCATAATCACCACCACCTCCCCCCGGTTAACAGACAGACTAACCCCCTTTAAGACATGGAAGTTATTGTCATACCACTTTTCAACCTGCTCGGCCCTGATCATGGGCTGAGCCTGGGCAACATCGGAGGCTATGGTAGCGGGTTCAAAGGGATTCATAGGACTAGGGGGATGTATTGATGGGTCAGAGCTGGGATAATCTGCCAATATTAAGGCTATTTTAATGAGCTGCTACTGCCATCCGTCAGTGAACTCTGTTACACTCACGCCGTAATTGAGCCAAAAACGGCTATTTTACCTGGTTTAACTGTCGTTCGAGATAGCGACTACCCTGGGACATGGCGTAGCAAATAGCCCAATAAAAAATACCAATAAACAGGTAAACCTCAGCATAGCGACCAATAAACAGAGGATTAGCCAGAATCGAACGGCTCATACCCAATAGGTCAAACAGACCAACAATGGAAACCAAAGTCGTGTCTTGAATCAGGGCGATAAACAAACCAACTATGGCGGGAATGGAAATCTTAAGGGCCTGGGGTAGAACCACCAATGCCAGACAGAGGGGAGTGTTGAGACCCAGGGAACTGGCCGCCTCGTACTGCCCCTTAGGAATGGCCTGTAAGCCACCCCGGACAGTTTCCGCCAGATAGGCGGCGGTAAACAGGGTTAACCCCAGAATAGCCCGTAGGACCAGGTCAAGCCGCCAGTTACTGGGCAAGAACAGCGGGATCATAATCAAGGCCATAAACAATACGGCAATCAGGGGAATACCCCGTACTACTTCAATGTACAGGGTAGATAGCCAGCGAATTAGAGGCAGGGTACTTTGGCGACCCAGGGCCAGTAATACCCCAAAGGGAAAGGATAGGGCGATACTGATCAACGACATAAAAACCGTCAGTAGCAGCCCTCCCCAGGTAGTTGTTGAAACCGGTGGGAGCCCTAGACCTCCCACCATTAACCAGAACCCCAGCAAAAACATCAACCCCCAAGCTGGAGATAGCCACCTGCCCAGAACAGGGTGGCGCTGGGCAGCACCGTAGGCTATCCATGTGGTTCCCACCAGTAGTAACAACAGGCTCAGAAGTTGAAGCCTGACCAGGGCACCATGCCCCTCTGGCAGAGGAAATATGGCCATCACCAGGGCCACCAGGACCATAGCCAAAATCTTCCATGGGTCAAACAATCGAGCGGATGAGCGAGCTAAAACACCCCAGGTGCAGCCGCTGAGTAAAGCAATCAAGACTCCCAGTAGCCAGATTCGCCAGTATTGATCAGCGGGAAATCGACCCACAAAAAATAGTGGTAAGTTGGTGGGAATGACGCTCCACTTGGCGGTGGCAAACACCCATTGGTAAAAACCAGCCCCGCCATAAATCAGTAGCAGACCCAGGCCTAGGGTTAGCAGGGTATTAAACCAACCACTGAGCAGATTTTCCCGAATCCAGTCTAGGCGGGTCGGCAGCAGGGGGCGGGGTAGGGGGGAGTTAGGGGGCATGGGCTAGCGCTCCCGAATCTGAACAGTACGGTTAAGCTGGTTCATTACCACCGAGATGATTAAATTCACAGAAAGATAGGTGAGGGCCCACAGCAAAACAATTTCTACAGCCCGGCCCGTTTGATTCTAAGTGGTTTGACCGGTAGCAAGAATATCGGGATAACCAATGGCCAGGGCCAGACTGGAATTTTTGGCCAGGTTCATGTACTGACCATTGAGAGAGGGAATAATCACCCGTAGGGCTTGGGGAAAGACCACCAGACGCATGGTTGAACCACCCCTGAGACCAAGGGACCGGGCCGCTTCCCATTGCCCCTTGGAAACAGACGCGATGCCGCCCCTGACAATCTCAGCGATAAAAGCACCAGTGTAAAAGGTCAGCCCCCCCAACATGGCAGCGTATTCCAGGGAAATCCGTAGCCCTCCCAGTACGTTGTTGTTGGCATCCAGGCGAGGTAAGCTCCAGCCCAGGCCAAAGCTAAAAATCCCAGGGCGATCGCAGTAGTTACCAGCACCATAGCGATGTGCAACCCACTAGCGTGGCCCCTTTCTTCCAGTAACCGGAGTCGCCAGCGCCAGGTCAGGTAGGCAATGATAAGCAGCACAGCGATCGCTAAAAGAGCTAACCAGGTAGTAGAAGTAGGGGTGGGCCAGGGTAGAACTATGCCCTTTTTACTCACCAGCAATAGGCCCAAAACCTGATTGACCTGAGACCCTTGGGCCAGGCCAAAAAAAACCACAAAGTACCAAAAAAAGAGCTGTAACAGTAGGGGAGTATTACGAGCAACTTCAATGTAGGTCAAATTCAAGTGACGCAATAACCAATTATTAGAAAAGCTCGCTAAGCCACTCAGGGTGCCTACCGCTGTGGCCGTTAAAAAACCTACCAGAATCAGGCGTAGAGTATTAACAAAGCCTACTAATAAAGCCCAGCCATAGGTATCGCTAGGTTGGTAGGGTAAAATACTTTCACCAATATTGAAACCAGACTGATTTTGCAAAAAGCCAAAGTCAAATTGACGCCCTAATTGCTGTAGGTTGCGGCTCATATTACCCAGCAAAACTACAGCTACCCCTACCACCAGGAGTAAAACCACCACCTGAAACACCAGCCCCGTAAAGCGTTGAATCTCGCCACAGAGGGGTTTTATCACCAGAAGAGTCACGAGCTGTCATAGAAGACTTAATCCCTACCAACTAATGATACTTCTACCCATGGCCAAAGCTGATCGATAGCTCTGGCCATAGGTAGGGGGTATCTTAATGAGCTCAGGTTTAACGGAAGGGGGAGAATAGACTAATCCACCCTTACTCCAGAGTTTATTCAAACCCCAATCAATCTTAAGCGGTGAGTTAGCCCCCACGTTACGCTCAAAAATTTCACCGTAGTTGCCCGTAGCCTTAATGGCATGAACCATAAAGTCTTTAGACAGGCCCAACTGCTGACCCAGCTCCCCTTGAACCCCGAGGAAGTTTTGAATATCAGGGCTGGGATCCTTGAGTTTAGCGTCTACATTAGCCTTAGTGATACCAAACTCTTCCGCCTGGAAGAGACCAAAGGTGACCCACTTAACCACATCAAACCAGGCCGAGTCGTTGTTAACTGTAACCGGTCCCAGGGGTTCCTTCGACAGCACCTCATCTAATAAGATATTGTCTTCGGGCTTGGGTAAACCAGTACGCTTGGCCGCTAACTGGGAACGGTCAGAGGTAAAGCCTTCGCAACGACCTTCGGTGTAAGCGGCGGCAGCGGCGTTAGAATCTTGAAACTTAACTTCGTTGATAGTAATACCTGCTTCCTTAGCTCGACTGGCCAGGTTTAATTCGGTGGTGGTACCGGTTTCAACGCAAACCGACTTACCCTTTAAGTCAGCAAATTTCTTAATCCCACTGGCCTTAGAAACCATCACCCCTTGACCATCGTAGAAGGTGGTAGGAGCAAACTCTAAACCATTACCCCCGGCGGCATCACGACTAATGGTCCAGGTGGTGTTGCGAGAGAGCATATCCACTTCGCCATTCTGAAGGGCCGGAAACCGGGCAGTGGAATCCAGGTTGCGATACTCAATTTTGCTGTCAATGTTGTCAGAGGTGCCAAAAACTGCCGCCGCCACAGCCCGACATACATCTACATCTAAACCAGAATACTTGCCGCTTGGATCTACAAAGCTAAACCCAGGAATCGTGCCCTCTACACCGCAGATTAACTTGCCGCGCTCCTTAATGGTGGTCAAACGACTTTTTGCGGTAGCTGTAGCCGTTTCACCGCCGCCCGTAGCCTTGGGGGCTGTTGTTGTTCCACTACAAGCTACTATGGTTAAACTTAAGGCCGCCGCCAATAGAACCAGTCTTCGCATAAAGCACTCCTCACCTATTACAAAATCTCTAGTAACATAACCGAAAAAAGCAGAAATGTTAAGTCTGTTTAAAATGCAAGTAGATTACTTTTAATCTGCATTGAAAACAATTGACTTCAGACAGGCCGTGTAGCAGCCAGAACCCCCTGGAAATCCCTTGCCTGAAGCAACTATCCTGGTTTAATCGACTGGGGCCATGGGAAGATTTTATAAAACCCACAGCGGCTTTCATTTTGAAAAAATGGGGATGGTTAACCCCTCAGCCAAAGAGGCTTTTGCAATTACCTTGACAATTTTTGCAAATGGCTAAATGGCGGCGATCCAATAGTCTACTTGCTGCTGAGATAGGTAATTAAATTGGATTACGGTTTTCTGGGTAGGGTCTGCCCTAAACTCTCCAGGCCAGGGAAGGAGCTAGACTAGAATCATAATCTGCGAGGAGGATGGCCAATGCAAGTATCCAAGGGATTCCTTAGGACAATCGCCGGTTTTAGTCTGGCAACCGCGGGGGCGATCGCCGTTGCCTACCTGGCCTCGCCCTCCAGGGCCAACCCCCTGGGGCAATTGGGTCGCCTGGGCTGGCCCATGCCCCTAGCCCAGGGTCACCATGGAGAGATGATGCCCATGATGCAGGCCAACAACGAGTTTGAGTTTTTAAGTTTAATGATTCCCCACCACCAGGAAGCGGTGGATACGGCTCGTCGGGTTTTAGAGTTCAGCGATCGGCCACAGATGCGGCAGTTTGCCCAAAAAATTATCACGGTGCAAACGGCTGAAATTAAGCAAATGCAAACCTGGCTAGGGGACTGGTATCCGGGGCAGAAAACTACCCTCACCTACGCCCCCATGATGGGGGATCTCAGCCAACTGAAGGGCGATGCCCTGGATCGAGCTTTTTTAGAAGGAATGGTGATGCACCATCGAGAAGCGGTGATGATGGCTCAACATCTACTCAACCACGGCCTGGTGCGGCATCAGCCAGTTCAACCTTTTGCTCAAAATATTGCCAACACCCAGCAGCAGGAAATCACCCAGATGCAGACCTGGCTCAAGGATTGGTATGGGGTTAGCCCTATGCCCTGTCCCATGCATGGAGGCTGACGGCAAAAGCCAGGAGCCTACCTGCTGGCTCCATAAATGCATAACGCCTGGAGACTCAACGGCATTTCAAAGTAACCTGCCGCAACATCTGCCTGGCTAGAGCAAAATAAACTATGACAGAGGAGATACTGATATCTTCCTGCCCCTGAACGACTGAGGGATAGGCTTGTGAGTTCAAAGCAATCAATGTTTTGACACAAGCTCAAGGAGCAATAGTGGTGGAGAGATCGCAGCTCCTAGGGCAGTATCCCAGTTAGGGCGATCGATAACCCCCTTCGGCGGGCGATCGCAGGCCTGTCTCCCCATAGCGTCAGGAGAACCTTGGTCGGCCATGGGGGCGTGGACCTGACGGCGCGATGGGGTGGCCAGGTTGGGGTTATGGCTGGTTGCTCTGGGGGGGAAACCCCAGGCGGGGTTTTGAAACATCACAAGGTCACCTTTGCCCGTCTGCCTCGGGGAGTATATTAGGCAGATGGCAACTTCAATTACTTGCGACTTTTCCAGTACCCAGGCTCACGACTGCAATGCATGACTGCCAAAATCAAAATGTAGTCTGATTCAATTGTATAGAGAACACCGTAAGGAAACTTACGCGCCATACACTGCCGAACATCTTCATCAATTGCAGCGTAACGGGTTGGGGACTCCCTGATCCGATAAACTGTATCCTCGATCGCGTTTATGAACGCTTGAGCAACCTCAACTCTCTGCTCTGTGTAGTATTGAACTGCTTCAGCGTATTCACTCAGTGCTTCAGGATGAAATACATACCTCATGGCTCAATTAGCCGTCTGACCTGAGCTAAAGCATCTTCACCTGGAATTGGTTGAACCGAACCATCTCGCACTTCGTCTCGTCGGCGCTTGGCTGCAGTTACCCAAACTGCCTGAATTCCTGAGTCGGTATCGAACTCTAAGCTTTCTACCAACTTGTCTGCTAGGAGTGCTCTTGATTCGCTAGGCAGAGATAATATTTCCTCAGTCAGTTGCTCAATTGACCGCATGATACTAACCCCTCGCAGAAAGCTGAATCTTAAATAATTGTATCAAAATTTAACGTGAAACGAAGTTCAGGACGCAGCCGTCTACCTCAGGGTAAAGTGTACCCCGTTGTCTAGACAGTTAGGGTAGCGGGCAGGAGTGCAGCATGGGGTAATACTGTCACAGCTAGAAATGGATTTGGCTTGTATGGATCATGCCCATGGAGCCGCAGAAATCGGTGTAATACCATTCCCCCTGGTTACCATAGATCTTTATGCTCACCCGAGATTGCACGGTACACAGAATCGCGCCGTTAGGGCTAGCCCGGATGTTAGAGGGTGGATCAAAGACAACCGCCAATTCGCCGCTGTTACAGACCCGGGCCAACATGTTGGCGGTGGCGGTTGATTGGGGTTGGTGAGTTACCTGGTCGTGAAAGGTTTTCCAGGTGCGGCTTTGGCAGTGGGCCTGGGCGTTAATTTTCTGACTGCCAAGATAGTAGGTGAAGTTGACGCTGTTGAGGCTGACTCGATTAAAGGAACAGGCATCGAGCTGTACTGGGGCTCCGGTTATGGCCTGGCCCATGGATTCCTGGCAGCTTTGGGCGATCGCCGGTGCTGTGGGGTTAAGTCTTGGCAATAGCCCTAGCCCCAGGAGCTGTATTGGTGGGGCGATCGCGGCTCCTAGGGCAATATCCCAGTTAGG
Organism: Nodosilinea sp. LVE1205-7; assembly: GCA_041879365.1. Lineage (GTDB taxonomy): Bacteria > Cyanobacteriota > Cyanobacteriia > Phormidesmidales > Phormidesmidaceae > Nodosilinea. Next base: position 2,939,706 of record CP089923.1, read on the forward strand.
GCGGTCCATAACCCCTTCGGCGGGCGATCTCTCCGTGACGTCAGCAGAACCTTGGTCGGCCGTGGACGCGTGGAGCTGGCAGCGCGATGGCATAGGGGGCCTGAGGCGGTCAAACCAGCAGCAGCGGAGTAGCTGCGCTACCAGTTGGACGATCTCCCGGTTGGGAGCTGGCTCTGGGGGCTCCAACGACTGGTAGACCGGGCCTATTTAGCGTTGGTTATCTCCGTGCTAGAGTCAATAACTTCCTGGGGGTACACCACTGCAATACCCGGAATACCTGAAAAATCAGTTGGATTCAACGTCAGGACATGGCTGATACCAGAAGCTAACATAACTGCTACGATACGGGCATCATGAGCCCGTTTTCCTTGAATTTGATTCTCTGTGACTAAAGTGAGCCAAGTTGAGAAAATCTGCGGTATTTCCTCAGCAACTGGAAAACGTTCAATCAGTTGATCGATGACGTTGCACGTTTGCTCAACCGACCAACCTAAACCATTAACATTAATCGGGCGTGTGGCAACCACCCAAAGCTCAATCAGCACCTGCGCTGTCAGATAGCATTCATCAGCCCGCATTAGTAGAATGGCAACTGACTCAGTTACTAAACCGTGATGCTCATCTGACGGATTACTAAATCGCAAGACAATATTAGTATCCAGCAAGTACTTGGTCATTACTCGTATATGTTGCCACGATCGAAAGCCTCATCTGGAAGGCTTAGTCGGGTTTCAGGGAGTTGTGCAACCCATAATCGAAACTCTTCAGCCCTCTCCCTAGGAGTCGCACGCTGCCAGAATGGGACGCTCTTAACTAGCTGTTGAGCCTGACTTTTGATTGAGGCAACAAACTCAGCGAGTTTTCTCAGTTGGCTCTCGCTGAGTTGATCGATTTCTTGCTTCAGAGTGTCTCGCAACATGGTTGATACCTGACTGAGACTACCTAGTAAAGTGTACCCCGTTGTCTAGACAGTTAGGGTGGCGATAGGAGTGCAGCATGGGGTAATACTGCCACAGCTAGAAATGGATTTGGCTTGTATGGATCATGCCCATGGAGCCGCAGAAATCGGTGTAATACCATTCCCCCTGGTTACCATAGATCTTTATGCTCACCCGAGATTGCACGGTACACAGAATCGCGCCGTTAGGGCTAGCCCGGATGTTAGAGGGTGGATCAAAGACAACCGCTAATTCGCCGCTGTTACAGACTCGGGCCAACATGTTGGCGGTGGCAGTTGATTGGGGTTGGTGAGTTACCTGGTCGTGAAAGGTTGTCCAGGTGGGGTTTTGGCAGTGGGCCTGGGCGTTAATTTTCTGACTGCCGAGATAGTAGGTGAAGTTGACGCTGTTGAGGCTGACTCGATTAAAGGAACAGGCATCGAGCTGTACTGGGGCTCCGGTTACGGCCTGGCCCATGGATTCCTGGCAGCTTTGGGCGATCGCCGGTGCTGTGGGGTTAAGTCTTGGCAATAGCCCTAGCCCAAGGAGCTGTATTGGTGGGGAGATCGCGGCTCCTGGGGCAATATGGCAGTTAAGGCGGTCGATCACCCCCTTTGGCGGGCGATCGCGGGCCTATCTCCCCATGACTTTAGGCGGACCTTCGTGGGTAACGATTGAGTTGAGCCGCCCCCGGCATGTATTGGTTCCCACAGACAATTTTAATACGGCGACTCCAACGATCAGTTCCAAGGCAAGGGCAATCACTTCAAATTCTCCAGGGTCTAGCCTCATCTCAACCTGAAGACGCTCAACCATAACACGATCAACCACTTGTCTCACTTCGAACCAGGGAGAAGTTTGAACTTCAAAGGTTCCTGGAACCGGAGGATCAATCTCTGCTAGTTCCCTATACACTGCTTCAGGGATTGTAACTTGATTGTAGAGTTGAGGCAGGAGTTGTAAGTGTTGAATGGCTGTCAGATTTGTAATTGCCGATGTATCGCTGATAACAATCACAATCGCCCCAACGCCTGTAAGTTTTTCAAGTCTAGTTCAAAATCCTCTACGTCGTAAACGTAGAGAGGAATGTTCCGTTGTTTGAGGAGTTGACGAAAAGCATTGAGAGGCATCTCTGCTAATTTACTGGCATAACCCAGCGTTAAGCGACCTGTCTGGAATAGATGTAATGCAATTTCTCGCCGAAACTCGGTTGGGGTTAGTTGAGATGCTTGTAGGATCTCGTCTGAGATTACAACGCCCATAGCAGGACTACTTACTAGCTATAACTCTAGGGTAGCTCAAAAACTTCTAATACCAACAGATAACGCTCGTGTATTGCCTCACCGACAACCCAGCAGCATAACGGTCAAGTTGTGCGGCGGCAGACAAACTCAAACTCTCCTCGATAACCTCTGTACCGTCCGCACCAACGCATTGTTAGCTGGATATTTCCAATGGACTCAATTAAGAACCCAGATGATCAGCACAAAAGCTTGCGACATATGGAGTTTGGGTATTGAGCAATAAATTCTCTATGGGCATCAAATGAAGGAGTGTAAGTACTAGCATCTTTTCCAATCTCAATTAAAATTGTCCCTCCACAGCATTTTTTACTTGTAAGCCCTTTAGCTGGTAATCCATTGAGATGACTAGAAACTTCACTAGGTAAGGTCGTAGCACATTTTTCTGACAACTGAGTACATACAATGTGAGCTTCCGGGACAGACGACAGAACACCTGCTACGATTTCGCCACTTGGGTTCTTGTGGAGGTTCCTATCAATGGAAAAGACAACCAACTTAGGCTTCACTAAGTTAAAGTGTACCCCGTTGTCTAGACAGTTAGGGTAGGAATTTAAAGTAGAGTCGCCATTTAGTTCATTTTCTTTCTCTACGTCTCTTTTTTTACATCACTATCCTCCTGCTTACTGAAGTAGACACTGGCTGGCGGCCTATAGTTCAGTGACTGGTGTAGCCGCTCCTGGTTATAAAACCGAAAATAACGCTCCAGATTCTCAATGGCACTTGAAACACTGTCGTAGTCTTTGAGGTAGACCTCTTCGTACTTGACGGTACGCCACAGCCGTTCCACGAAAATGTTATCAAAAGCCCGGCCCTTGCCGTCTTGAGAAATTTGGATCGCTCGCCCCTCTAACGCCCCTGTAAAGGCCAGGCTGGTAAATTGACTGCCCTGATCTGAGTTAAAGATCGTAGGCTGACTGACCTGCAGCGCCTCCTCCAGGGCCACCAAACAAAAATGCACATCCATGGTATTCGATAGCTGCCAGGACAGTACATAACGGCTGTACCAGTCCATCACCGCTACCAAATACACAAACCCATTCGCCAGCCGAATATAGGTAATATCCGTGCTCCACACCAGATCGGGGCGGTCAATACACAGCCCCCTCAGCAAGTAGGGATACCGGCGAGCGTTGTCCCCAGCTATCGTTGTCCGGGGCTTCGGATAGATCGCCTGAATCCCCATCTGACGCATGATCCGCGCCACCCGCTTATGATTGACCGCCTCGCCCTGTTGTCTCAACCAGGCGGTCATTCGGCGCACCCGTAAAACGGCGTCGCCGTGTATTGTTCGTCTATTCGTTCCATCAGATGTAACTCGTAAGGGTCAATCGCCACTGGTTCGTAGTACCAGCTAGACCGCGCCAGCTCTAGTAACTCACATTGTCGACGGATACTCAGCTGAGGATGCTCTGGCTCCACCAGCCGTCGTTTATTCGCCAGCGGTAAGGCCAGATTTTTTTTTCAACCAGTCCACTTCTACCTTCAGTTGACCGATTTGTTGATAAAGTTGGGCGGTTAGCTCTTCCTGGTCTTTACGGCCCTGGGCTCGCCGTGACGAAAAAATGCCAGGAAGCTCATCGAGCACCTGCTTCTTCCATTGGTTGATCTGGCTGGCATGGACGCCATACTCACTCGATAGTTCGTTCACAGTTTTTAGCCCCTTGATGGCCTCTAGAGCCACCTTAGCCTTGAAGTCCGCACCATGTCGCTTGCGCTGCATTTCCCTGTTGATCTCCGTATAGCTACTGAATTGCTGGGCAGCGACTCTATCTTATTTCCCTGTACAGTTTCCGGGGTACATCATAAGTTACACAACTGTTGAGCAAAAGCTTTGCTATTCGCATGAGAACCTGGGTTGCCACCATGATGGGGAAAAACTAAAATATCGGCTTGTAGGTCTTCAGTTTCCCTGAGCATATTATCTAGTCCAGTTTGATCTAAATCTCCTGCCAAAATAGCGACTTTACGAGTGTTATAAACGAGAGAAACGACGGCTGACATAGAATTAGCTCGTAGAGTTTTACCTGCCAAGTCTTTTCCACCTACACCTGCTAAGGCGAGTTCCGGAACTGGGGCAAGTACTTCAACGCTCACTTGTCCAACGTCAAGTTCGCCCGTTGTTGATGTTGTCAATTCTGCTTTAACTTTGACGTAACTACTCAGGCTGTGGGAAGAGTGCTTGAGGATTGCCTACAAAGAGGTCAAGAAGAGCATCCAAGATATTGAGCCCCCGCTTTCGCAGAGTGGCCAGGTAGCCCCGAATGCGGCAAAACTGTCTAACGCCATCCTCAGAACGGAAGCAACCCGAGATTTTCTGCTTGAGCTTCATCATACGCAGGTCGCGTTCCGCTTGATTGTTATCAAAGGGGATGGTGAAGTCATGCATAAACCCCAGCACCGAGGCTGGGTGCTTTTGGAGTCGCTTCAACAAATTACGAGCAGGTGAGCCTTTCGGTCGTCCTCGGGATTTGGACCTCACTGCTGAAGGCGGCGGGGTGGGATTTTCAGCCCATCCCTGATCCAAAATAGCGGCATAACGGGCCTCCAAGGCCTCCAGTTCGAACTGGGACAAGGCCTCTTCTCCCCGGGCTTTAGCCGCCTCAACGGCCTGGTGAATGCTGACCAACAGCAGACTCATTTGAAAAGCCCACCCTTGTCCGTACTGCTCCCAAAGGTACTGTAACTCCCGTAAGTGATGGGCATTGCACAGGAAATGGGCGCAGGCATAACTCTGGTAGCTTTTCCACCCATCATGGATGGCCTTACCCACAAACTCTGGCAAAATTCCCATCTCGTTCATTGCCCCCTGACCCCGCTTGGGATGGGCAAAATAGTAGGTGAGCCCATCTGTGGACGCCACATGCAACCACCACAGCCGCTGATTCACCCGCAGACCGGTCTCATCAAAGTGGACTACCGCCGCCGCCTGAATCGATTGGTAAATCTCTTGCTCTATCGGTTCTAAACCCTCAAAACACTGCTTCCGTGTGGTGTAAAGGGTGCCTTCTGAAACCCTCACCCCCACTAGATCCGCCAATACCTCGCAGACCCGATGGCTGGGCAACAGTTGGCTTTCCATTAAATAGACCATCATCCCCTTGAGCCGTGGGCCGTACTGCACCAACGTCTTAGCCTCGGGCGGAAAGTTCCCTTGATTCAGTTGACCACAGTGGGGGCATCCTTTCACCTCTACCTGATGCTCTGTAACCCTTAGGGCGATGGGGGGCAGATCAAAGACTTGACGCGCAAAAACATCCTCAACCGCTACCGTCGCTAAGGACGCGCCACATCCTGAGCAGGTTTCTACTGGGTGTCGCTCAACTTCATCGGCTTCGCTTCGCCATTCCAGTGTTTGACCCGGATGACCCGCTTGCCCTCCCGAGGGCTGGTCACTCTTGCGGCGTAAGCTCCGGGTGTGTTTGCCAAACCCATCCCCAGAGGGTGGTTTACTACTATTGCGACTGTTCTTGCTTAATCGCCCTTTCAGCTCTTTGATTTCCGTTTCCAATTGATTCAGGCGTTCCAGTAACTGGGTCACTAGACTAACCACTGCCTCCTCGCCCTCGGCGTAGATGGCCCGGATATCGGCTTCACTCAGCTTTAGGTCAGACTTTGGCTGGCTCACGGCAAGGTTCTTTTGCACTATGGGCTTACAGTACTCGGTCCCTAAGACAGTCCTTGGAAAATAGAGATTGTCTTAAGCCTGAGTAGTTACACTTTGACACCAGAACGGCGACGTGCGTCTCTTAATGCACTGAGTACATCTTTCCAGATTTCAGTGTCTCTGAGCCAATCAGAGTTTAGATAGATATTATTAACTTTAATGCTCTCATTCAAGAGTAATTGAGGAATTCCAGCAACGTGATCCTGGTCAGCATGAGAAATCAAAACATGGGAAATTTCTGTGATACCAAGATGATGCAATGTTTCTGGTAATACAGCACCGGGAGGACAATCAATCAGCACCGTTCCTTCTGTATCTCTCAACAATGCACAGTTGCCATGCCCAACATCTAAAATGATTAGCTCAGGAAATTCCATCAATCTCTTCCGGGGTAGGTGCTACTTCAAAATCAGTGAAATATAAATCTTCAGGATTCTCAGCACCACTATTGACATTGGCAATGAGACGAATACCGATTTCTGGTTCAAAGTTAAAAATCCATTCGCGGATCAAGGATGATGGTAATCGCACAGCCCTGCGAGGATTCCAACCTGGGATAATAACATCCACAACCTTTTCATTAGATTCTTCACTTACGTCAACTAACCTTACTAGATTTCTGTAGGGTTTTCTATCACTTTGGATGGCTCCACCAAACTCTCTTAAACAGACTTCCATACCTGCTTTTATAGTGGAGGCATCTACGTTGTCTTTATTTAAGAGTACAGGTATTTTATGTCTATATTTCCTAATGGATACATCACTGTCCATCTCGTAAAACTGAGTATCGAGTAGGGCTGGTATCTTCCAATCGTACAAAGCTGCCACTAAATCCGAACCGTGGAAAGTAGCGAGACCAGACCCACTCAAGCGGTGGTCACAAAGAACCCCATAGGCATCTTGAGAGATTTGAGATACCAAATCATCAACTTTTCCGAAAGATCCTTCAACGATCAAAACTGGCTCATAACCTGCGTCTTCAACTTCCCAAGCTACTGTTTGAGCGAAATCTTTGTCGTCATCGACAATGAAAATTTTAGTTTTACTGTTTAACGATTCATTTGAAAGACTTTCAACAGACGTATTTATTAAATTGGCTGTCATAGACCCCCAACTAGTGGTAATTTGACCATGAATTCTGCACCGCCTAGTTCACCATTTGCTTTTGCCCATATTTCACCGCTTAAATCAGTTACAGAATCTTTAACGATCGTCAAACCCAACCCTGTACCTCCTGATGTAGTTGTTCGGCCAGGTAGCCAAATCTCGTCTAGATCCAAGCTTTTAATTCCAAGTCCATTATCCAGAAATCGAAGCTCAAGATGAGTTGTCGTCAATACGGTACTAATTACAATTTGACGGTTTTCACAGGGTGCATCTTTATCATTAAAGGCATTAATTGCATTAGTCATGAGATTAACAAGGATGGCTTCTAAGAGAGCAATGCTGCCACGTATCGATGGTGCACCATCAGCTAATTCTTTCCTAACGTCTACTTTTGCCTCTTCCAAAAATGGTTGGAATAGCTCGATGACTCCGTCAATCACATTATGAACATCAACGGTACTTGATCGCCGCTTTGCACGTTTTAGTAGATGTAGAGGAAACTTAGCAAAACTCCTTAACGAGTTAGCAGCTCTATACAGCATGTCTACAGGCTCGCCTAGAGCTTTGACATACTGACCTGCTAATAGTTTTTGTCCTTGTGTTGCAATTCGTTTAGCAGCTCTCTCAACTAAAGTGACTGGTTTGCCTGACTCATGGGCAAACAGGGCGGCGGTTGTACCCGCTGTTGCTAAACTACGGTAGAGCAATACATCCTCTCGTAACGACTGCGTTTCACGCTCCTTGACTTTTTCGTAATTCTGGATCAACTGAAGTACCTGTGTGCGAGATGTTTGAGGAATCTCTAATGCTGCGATCGTTTGCTCGACCTTAGCTCTAGCCTCTACTACAGCATGATTAATGTCTCGCTTGCCCTGATCTCGTTTTTTCTCAGACTCCTTCAACCTTACTTTAGCCATCCAATCAAAAGCATCGATCGCAAATTGGCGAAGTTCAGAAAATGCCTCGTTTTCAATAAAACCTAATCGATCTGTCTTTTGAATTAAGACATCATCTGGGTCAGCGACAACCACACGCCCAATCACCGTGTTAGTTGAGGGACGCTCTTCGGCAGCTTTTGCCCTTTCTAGATTGATATTCAACCAATCATTACCTGAATCCCCATAAGGTTTAACCCGTAGTCCTCGATGATAAAGGTGTATGCCTCCTACGATCGAGAGCCACTTTCTAATTTCCTCAATAGATGCAGTTCTCTCCCTACGAGAAAAGGTCTGGGTACTCAGCCCAAAAATCCACACTTCAAGATTTGCCGCTACCGCTTTGTAGGGAGCTTCCCGCTTTGTAAGATCGTGATGGTTAACGTGAAACAATACATCGCCCTTCCAATCCATTAGCCTTGCCTCGGCTTTACCCTCAGCATTGAGAGATGCACTGAGGCGATATTCAGCATCCTCAAAATAAGCTTCTTGCACCCGTTTTTCTAGATCGGCGAACCCTGGAGCGATCAGTTTAGGGCGAAAGCCAGTTTTGTTATCTATGATGTACCCCGGAAACTGTACAGGGAAATAAGATAGAGTCGCTGCCCAGCAATTCAGTAGCTATACGGAGATCAACAGGGAAATGCAGCGCAAGCGACATGGTGCGGACTTCAAGGCTAAGGTGGCTCTAGAGGCCATCAAGGGGCTAAAAACTGTGAACGAACTATCGAGTGAGTATGGCGTCCATGCCAGCCAGATCAACCAATGGAAGAAGCAGGTGCTCGATGAGCTTCCTGGCATTTTTTCGTCACGGCGAGCCCAGGGCCGTAAAGACCAGGAAGAGCTAACCGCCCAACTTTATCAACAAATCGGTCAACTGAAGGTAGAAGTGGACTGGTTGAAAAAAAATCTGGCCTTACCGCTGGCGAATAAACGACGGCTGGTGGAGCCAGAGCATCCTCAGCTGAGTATCCGTCGACAATGTGAGTTACTAGAGCTGGCGCGGTCTAGCTGGTACTACGAACCAGTGGCGATTGACCCTTACGAGTTACATCTGATGGAACGAATAGACGAACAATACACGGCGACGCCGTTTTACGGGGTGCGCCGAATGACCGCCTGGTTGAGACAACAGGGCGAGGCGGTCAATCATAAGCGGGTGGCGCGGATCATGCGTCAGATGGGGATTCAGGCGATCTATCCGAAGCCCCGGACAACGATAGCTGGGGACAACGCTCGCCGGTATCCCTACTTGCTGAGGGGGCTGTGTATTGACCGCCCCGATCTGGTGTGGAGCACGGATATTACCTATATTCGGCTGGCGAATGGGTTTGTGTATTTGGTAGCGGTGATGGACTGGTACAGCCGTTATGTACTGTCCTGGCAGCTATCGAATACCATGGATGTGCATTTTTGTTTGGTGGCCCTGGAGGAGGCGCTGCAGGTCAGTCAGCCTACGATCTTTAACTCAGATCAGGGCAGTCAATTTACCAGCCTGGCCTTTACAGGGGCGTTAGAGGGGCGAGCGATCCAAATTTCTCAAGACGGCAAGGGCCGGGCTTTTGATAACATTTTCGTGGAACGGCTGTGGCGTACCGTCAAGTACGAAGAGGTCTACCTCAAAGACTACGACAGTGTTTCAAGTGCCATTGAGAATCTGGAGCGTTATTTTCGGTTTTATAACCAGGAGCGGCTACACCAGTCACTGAACTATAGGCCGCCAGCCAGTGTCTACTTCAGTAAGCAGGAGGATAGTGATGTAAAAAAGAGACGTAGAGAAAGAAAATGAACTAAATGGCGACTCTACTTTAAATTCCTACCCTAACTGTCTAGACAACGGGGTACACTTTAATCAAACGGGTCTGCTAGTAGCAACAATTCTTTTGCTAACCGTTGGACTTCTCGCTTGCCCAACTTGAATCTTAAATCTTGAATAGTAGTATCAGTGCCTTGAGATTGCTGTGTTTCATTCTCCTCGACAGCTAGGGTAACATCTTCAACCACACCTGCTTGAGCAAAGTCTTCCCAGTTGATAGATAAAGAATATTCAATATCAGAGTCACCAGCAGGGCGCGTTTTTAGAGTAACGTGTGAACCTTGTCGCAGAGCCGCCAGTCTTCCTAGTCCCTTATCGCCTACAGGTAAACGCCCTAATCGAGTGGGAAGACGAGCCGCTTTTTTAGAACGCCCAATCACAAGCCACCCATCGGCGATCGCATTGAGATCCATCCCAATACCGTTGTCTGATACAACAAGTGAACCACCCGTCGCCTCAGTATTGATGAGTTTCACCGTACATTCTGTAGCATCTGCATCGTAGGAGTTTTTTACTAGCTCCATAATTCCCTGGTCGGGATTGGGAATAAGTTCTTCACCCAATCTGCTTAAAATGTCTGGCGAGAATTTGAAGTGCATTCCTGGACTTTTTATGATACGGATTTATAGTTGCCTCTATCATAATCGATTGCTCTCAAAGAAGGCTCACTCCCCAATCTCTTCCCACTCCTGCCCTCACCGATCTCCTCCTAAGCGATCTCGCAACGACAGATAACCTTGAAGGACGAGTGCAAGGACTCGATACGAAGCCAGCTAACAACTTATTATACTGACACTTTCCGTGTAACTGCCCTCTACAAGGTATTTATACCGACTGTATCGATATAAATACCCCTAGGCAGGGAGTTATACCGACAGTTTCCGTATAGTACGCCTGAGTTGGGCAATTATGCGGAAATCTTCCGAGAAAATTTAAAATCTGACTACGTAAGGATGTACTATGAATAACATCGCTGATCTCAGTACATCAGTCCTAGCTTGTTTCTCTCTCCTAAGTTGTTTGATCAAGTCCGTCAGGTGCTTCGGGTCAGGCATTACTCCTACGAAACCGAGAAAAGCTACATCCACTGGATTAAGCGCTTTATTGTTTTCCACCAGATGAAGCCACCAAGGGAGATGGGTGCTGCCGAGGTAGAAGCGTTCTTAACCAATCTTGCCGTTGAGTTAAAGGTAGCACCCTCCACGCAAAATCAGGCTCTTAGTGCCCTCATCTTTTTGTATCGAGAGGTTTATGGGCAGGATACAGATTGGGGCTTAAATGCTGTGAGGGCAAGGCCAACGCGCTACTTACCAACGGTGCTCTCCCCGGAGGAGGTGCAAGCCGTACTCAGGCATTTATCTGGTGTTTACTTGCTGGTAGCGAAACTGCTTTACGGTAGCGGGTTGCGGCTAACAGAAGGGCTAAAGCTCAGGGTCAAAGATGTAGATTTTAGCCAGCATCAACTGATGATTCGAGATGCCAAAGGTCGCGAAAGTCGGGTAACGGTACTGCCCAGCTCGTTGATGGATACATTAGCGCACCATTTACAGGGCGTTCGGCAGCTTCATCAACAGGATTTGGCGCAAGGCTATGGATCGGTTTATTTGCCCTTTGCCCTAGAGCGGAAATATCCTCGGGCTGAGCGAGAGATGATTTACACCCATGTACTCAATCGAGGAGGGCGCGGGGTACAGAGTCCCCTGGATGTGGGGTAAGCTGGAGGGCGATGAAGTGAGTGGTCAGGAATCAGCAGTCAGTTATTAGTGGTCAGTAGTCAGAAGCCCTGGCCACCAACTCCCTCACCCTTAGATAGACTTCTCTATCCGCCCTGCGCCCTGCGCCTGTAGCCCCCTCCCCAGGTCTACAGGCTGAGAGGCGCGATGAAGTGAGTAGTCAGGAATCAGTAGTCAGTGATCAGAAGCCCTTTCTACCGACTCCCTCACTATTAGAAAATTGCTCCTCAAGCAACCGGGGTCTACAGGCTGAGAGCAAAGCGAAGCGCGATCGGCCACCCACCCTTTAACCCCTTCCGTCGGGTCCAGGGCGGCGGAACGCCCTGGGCGAGGGGGTCCGGGGGAAATCGCCATTCCCCCGGTAGAAAAAATGAGTAGTCAGCGGTCAGTCATCAGGAGTCCTCTGTATCGAGATTCCCACCCATAGAAAGCTTCTGCTCAAGCATCCACCCTTCAAGCTCAAAGCCAGACAACACCCTATAGGGGCCGGGAAGAGCAGTCTCCCCCCATGGCTTCATCCATGTCCCCCCGGCCCATAGCGATCAATGAACAAGACTTCCGTTCCCTCGGATACCTCGCCCAACCCAGAATCTGGAGCAACCGGCTCACCGTGGCAGCCCTCCTGGTGGCAGTGGTTAATTTCGGCGTTGGGTGGAACCTTAGAAATTGTCTAAAGACACGCTTCGCGAACGAGAAACAGACCGCCTGGCTGAAGAAGAGCAACGAAGAAGCGAGGATACAGCACGAGCAGCGGATGAGCGAGCTGAGGCAAGAGAACGAGCGGCTCGCCAAGTTTGACTGCGTCACGCTACGCGAACGAATCCAAAATCGATGGACTATTCTCCAGGTACAATATCAACTCGATCCCCGAGAACAAACCCGAGCAGCCCTAGCCGACTTTGTGGTTTTCCTCCAGGAATACGGCGAATCAGGACGAGTCCAGGTAGTTACCATATCAGTCAAAAGTACCCATAAACATGGCCCAGGGCCCTATCGAAGGTTCAGCCCAGGGGCGATCGCAAAAACTCTCCCACCGATATCAGGCAATCGGGAAAGGCCAGGGGGGCGATGATGTCCTGGGCCCCTAGCCTTTGCTCAGAACCATAGCCCTGGTCTCCGGGCTCTCGAAATCGGTAGAGACAGCCCTCCTGGACATCCAAAATCCAGTACTCGCCAATGCCAGATCGACCATAAAGGGGGACCTTAAGATCCCGATCTCGTCGCAGGGTACTGTCTGCCACCTCAATCAACCAGAAAATCTCCGGCGGTGTTGGGTGGTGGTCTTCGTAATCCAGGGGATCGGGTTGAACGATCGCCACATCGGGCTCTGGCTCTGAAATATCGTTTAACTGCACCGGATCTTGAAAGCGCAGTAGGGCTCGGTTTCCCAGGCGTTGAGACAACACCCGATCAATGCGGGTGATGGCGGCACTGTGGGCCGTACCTTTGGCAGCCATGGTGTAAAGTTGTCCCTCAATCAATTCCACCCGCTCATCGGTGGTTAAAATGCCCGTTTCCACCATACGGTGATAGTCCTGCACCGTCAGCGATCGCAGTTCAGGGGCGATGGTCATGGGGTTAACCTCCTGAGATGCTTCTCAAATGACTGACATTACCAGTATTTTATCAACTATCCCTACCCACGTTTTCACCCCCAGGAAATTCCTCCCCAACCAGCCAAGGTCTACAAGCTGAGAGCAAAGCGCAGCGCGATGAAGTGAGTGGTCAGAAATCAGTAGTCAGTAGTCAGTGATCAGAAGCCCTGACCACCGACTCCCTCACCCTTAGAAAGTTTCTCCTCAAGCAACCGGGGTCTACAGGCTGAGAGCAAAGCGAAGCGCAATCGGCCGCCCACAGTTTAACCCCTTCCGTAGGGTCCAGGGCGGCGGCACGCCCTGGGCGAGGGGGTCCGGGGGAAATCGCCATTCCCCCGGTAAGAAAAACAGTAATCCAGGAGTCAGTAATCAGCGATCAGTAATCAGGAGTATAGATCAGACCTTACCACCCTTCCACCCCCAACTTAAGCATCAAGGCCCAACACCACCCCCAGCCGGCGACCAACTGTGATCGCACCCCTGCAACCATCGATCACAGCCCTGTATTTAACGATCACACCGGTGCAACCATCGATCACAGGGGTGTGTTTAACGATCACACCGGTGCAAACATCGATCACACGGCTGTGTATAACGATCACACCGGTGCAAACATCGATCACACCGGTGTGTTTAACGATCACACCCGTGCAACCATCGATCACACGGCTGTGTATAACGATCACACCGGTGCAAACATCGATCACACCGGTGTGTTTAACGATCACACCCGTGCAACCATCGATCACACCGCTGTGCTTAACGATCACACCGCTGCGCATATCGATCACAGGGGTGTGTATAACGATCACACGCCTGCAAACATCGATCACAGGCCTGTGTTTAGCATGCACTCAATGGTGATCGCTATACACATAGATCACAACAGTGGTTTTTGGCGCTTTTTTAACGATCACACCCCTGTGTTTAGGATGCGCTCAATGGTGATCTTTATGCACATAGACTACAACAATGGTTGCACGCGTGTGTTTAGAATGCGCTTAATGGTGATCGATATATGCATAGATGAAACCTTAGGGTTTTTAGGGCAATTTGCCCTAAAAACAGTAATCAGCGAAGTGAGTGGTCAGTTATCAGTGGTCAGTAGTCAGAAGCCCTGAGAGTGATCAGAATTTTGTGTAAACCCTGGTTTTAGCGACGAGAAATCAATGGTTTCAGCCTGATCTGGCACCGTTTTCTGAACACTCCCGAAGCCCTGGCCACCAACTCCCTCACCCTTAGATAGACTTCTCTATCCGCCTTGCGCCCTGCGCCTGTAGCCCCCTCCCCCAGGTCTACAGGCTGAGAGCAATGGGAATGGCAATCGCTCCCCACTCTCCACCCCTGCCGTCGCGGCGGAACGGCCCGGTCCGGGGAAATCGCCATTCCCCCGACAAAAGAAATAGTCCTAGCATGCACCCAATGGTGATTATGAAGCGTTTCAGATTCCAGAGTATTGGCTGGTAGATTATTTGGGGTTGGGTGGGAGACACTACATTGGAGCGCTCTCTGCTCCCACCTTCTCGGTGTATCAGGTGGGAGCAGAGAGCGCTATAGGATCATTAAGTGACGCAGATGAAGCTTTTACGATGTTTACTTAAGGCTTAGCTAATATATCCTGGATGCATCGATAAATTTTGACGATTTAATTTAAACATGATACTTTAGGCAAGTATTATTTATAATCAGCAACATTAAAAAGTTTTTATTTTGCCTATTGACTTTAATTGCTTTTTCGGTAACTTTCCTTGCGAAGTCATACTTTCTTCCCTTGGGGTGCGGTTGCTCCCCCAGCCTCCTCGAATCGCCCCTCCAGGGTTGATCTCTGAGTTGTCTCAGGTTCGGCCGGTGCTGAGGGATGTCATCGGTGTGGAACACCTCAACTTTATCGACCCAACCCAAGCCCATGGCTGTCAAGTGCAGCCCCTCAGTACCGGCAACTTTAACCTGATTTGTCTACACTGGCAGGGAGCCCTACGGATCCTCCACACCCAGCCTGAGTCTGCCTATCTGATCTATCTGGTCTGTGAAGGCTCGACTACGGTTCAGGTTGACCAGTATTTGCCCGTTGAATGTGGCTGTGATACGGTTGCAGTCATCTGCTCACCGGGTCAAAATCTGATCGGGACGACTAATGCTAGGGGTTTCACCTTACTGATTAGCCTTAAGCGCAGCCTGGTTGATCAGGCCCTAACTGAGCTGCTGGGTCGACCGCCAAAGTGGGCCCTGGTCTTTGAACCCCCAACCATTCAATTCACCCATGGTCTGGGGTGTAGCCTGAAGCAATTTAGTCAGTTTCTCTGGGAAGAAGCATTGGGTGGAGCCGCAGCGTCTCCAATGGTCATGGAAGAACTAGAGCGGGCCTTTCTGGCCTGTTTGGTCAAAGGGCTACCCCATAACTACTCCGATAGGCTACTGCAGCGGCGCATTGACACCCTAACCTGCCATGCGCAGAAAGCCCAGAGCTACATGGCTGCCAATCTACAGAAGGATATCCGGCTAGAGGAGGTGGCTGCCATGGTTGGGGTCAGCCCCCGCATGTTAGAAAAGGCCTTTGCCTACCACTGTCACTGCTCACCGATGCAGTTTCTCAAACAGGCCCGCCTAGAACGCATCCATGCCGATCTGTGCTCAGCTCCCCGGGGAACAAAGATCACAGAGGTGATGATCAACTACGGCTTTACCCAAGGGGTAAGTTTGCCAGTGCCTATAAAAAAATGTTTGGTGAGTTACCTTCCCAGACCCTGAGGCGTCACCACAGTCAACCCCAGTAATGCCCTAATTTTGTCTGGATAGAAGTGGTTATTGAGCAGACCAATCAAGCTGTAGAAAGATACCGCGATTAGCCTCTACTTAAGAACACTGGAAAAGCTATACGGAGTAGCTTTAGCTACCTTAAATTCAGAGGAATAAACAGTAAAATTCTAATAATTAAGGACTAAGATTATCTGTACAGGTAACTTTTATTGCTCCCTATACTCCTTTAAAATATCCCCCTGGGCCATCCATTACTTGATCATTTTTCTGGTTCCTTACCTGGATATAAATTTTCCTAAACTATGCCAAAAACGAATTTTTTCCTCGGTAGAAGTTCGCAAATAGCATAGTTTTTTTAAGCATCTACCCTTAAGTTAGGAAGCATAGGTTCTTTGATGGGCTGAGGTCACCTGTAATAGGGTAGAGGTCAATTACAACACTTTTGTCTAGGGTTTATCTGACAAACTCCAGGTCGGTGTTCTGGCCAAAGTCAGAACCTATAGCTCAGATATAGCGGTTTTGACTCGGGTGAAGTGCGATGTGAGCACCCCCCTTGGCAAGCTACGGTATACACACAAGTGATCAAATCTAACCCAATCAGCGACAAACTGCCCCCCAGCCCCCAATTCCTGGGGAACCGAACCCTTCAAAATCCACCAGAATTGGGGGATTTTGGGGACGCAAAGGACTCAAACGAAGTTAGACCCGACTTATGTGTACACGGCAGCCTTGGCAAGGGGGGGTAAAGCCTGAAACTCCTACAGCCAGGCGCTGGGGGATAGGATTGAGCGATGGGGTGTCTCACTCTATGGAAAACCGCTATAAGCAATAAATTCATAAACTTTGCTTGGAGGTCCTAACCATGGCATTTTTTACAGGCTTTGACGCCGCTAATCTTCCAGTTACCTTGCCCACCAATGACGCCGGAGAAATTGTATTTGATGGCTTCTCCCTTTCTCCCAAACAGCCCATATCGGTGACCCCAGAAGAGTTGAGATTTACTACTGTTACTCCGGGCGCTACTCTGATTTGGTCCGGTAACGACTTTAGGGTTGATGCCAGTGGGGCAGTGGTGGCTGGCCAGGTGACAGGTGTTACTGTCAAAATTGGTACTCAGTCATTTGTCGAAATTAGTGATCTGGAGGATGTTGACGCCGCGCAGCTGTTTTCACTCTCAGGTGGTGGTCCAGAGGACTCTATAGACCCACTTTTCACCTACATGTTGCAGGGAGATGATGTTGCAATTGGTACTAATTTAAATGACGTCAGTCTAAATGGTTACGGTGGTAATGACATCATCTTTGGCCGGGGTGGAGATGACATCCTGACCGGGGGAACGGGCTCTGACCAGCTATACGGTGGTCAGGGTCAGGATATCCTAATCGGCGTCAATCCTCTAGCTAGTAACCCTGGGGCCGGTGAACAGGATATTCTGACCGGTGGTCGAGACGCGGATATTTTTGTCCTGGGGGATGCCAATGCCGCCTACTACACCGCCCATGGATGGTGTGACTACGCCCTCATAACCGATTTTCAGGTGGGTGAGGACAAGATTCAGTTGGCCGGTGCAGCGTCGGACTATACCCTTGCCCCCTACGGCTTCGGCTGTGGCTATAGCTATGGCACCGCTATTTACCTGCAGGGGGCTGGCAATGGCTGTTGCTGCGGAGGTGGGGAGCTGATCGGCGTGGTACAAAACACCCCTCCCTATGCGCTGAACTTGAGTGATGCCAGCCAATTTGTCTACGCCGCCTAGGGCGGTCTGCGGAGGAGCTCTGGGATCACCCCACCTCCTCCAACCCCAGGCCCTGGGGCTCGGGAGACCGGTAGCTGCGGTCCTGAATGAAGGATTTTACTAAAGCCGCATTACTCTTTACTCACTTAAGATCTTTGAAAACACCCAGTCTATCCCTTAGAACCTGTATCTAGCTGGCTGAAGATACTACAACTTAGATTTACTTTGCGGCCAATAGAACTGTTTTCCTTACATGAGCAAAAATCCATAAAAGTCTATTCTCATCTACTAAGCTACTGAAATGAAGTCTTCAAAGATGATCCCGGATTGTTCATCCGGGTTAATACTTAAGATACTGACACTCTACGGCATTGTATTCATCCTTAACAACAAGTTGAAGAAAAGCTAAAGTCACAAGTTTCTTGAAAGTTGCCAATTTCCTTGATTAAGTTGGGTTTCAGCCATTTTGTCAGGATTGATCCCCAGCTAGAAGGCGGTAAAAATAATAAAGGTTTCATGTATTTCAGGGAGTAACCATGAAGACTATACAGTGCCAGCCTGTGTGTTGTAGTCGTTGCCGCTATTACACCCCAGAGGGGCGACGAGGTGGGTACTGTAGTCAGCTTGGGGTACCAGTTCAGGCCCGATGGAAAGCCTGTACGGTAGCCGTGCCAAGTTTTATGGCTTCCCTGTCTGATCTGGACTCCCTGGATTTATTACCCCAGCCCATTGAAATTCACTTTCCCGAACCACCCCTGTCCCCCCAGCTACAGCCCACCTATCCGGAACCTGCTATACCAGCGCTGATCAGACGATAGGGGGCGCTACCAGCTTTGGTAGTAGCGACCGGTCAAGAATTGCTGTAAGTCAGGGGTAGGGCAGTAATCACCACCCAGCCATCGATTAACAGCAACCCCAGGCTGAGGAGTAATAACAGCCCATACATCCATGGCTGGGCCAGGGGTTTAATATCGCTGGTGTCTAGATTGCTATAGGTTTCCACCAGCTTTAGTAGACGGGCAAAACCCGCTACTCGCATTGGCAATAGATAGGCTTGTTGGTCAGCTCCAACAAAATAGTAGACAATTCCGCCCTGGCCTGTGGAACGAGGCTTGAGCTGTTGCACATCACTCCAGGCCAGATACCAGTGGTGGCGAAATAGCCAGCTAATCCAGGTGGGATAGTTAACCCTGATGCCCTGGGCATTCACCTCTACCCGCTGGCTAAGGGCAGCGTAGATAACAATTCCGCCTAAGACTATGGCAACCGTTAGCCAGCCTGAGGAACCAGGGGACTGGGTGACTCTGGCCAAAAAGGGTAGAGGTAGCAGCAGAGCGGTGTAGAGTAGCAGCAGAGTAAGGCGAATTAAGGGCGAGATCCGAAATATGTCATTCTGCTGCTGGGATTTTTCGATATTTTCAAGGGCTGACGGTTCAACCATGGGAAACCTCATCGAGATGGGTAATTAAGATAGACAGTCAGGGCAAATACTTTTGCACTACAGTCCATCCTGACCAGCCTACCCCTAACAGCATCAGGCCCAGGCTGCCATTCAAAATTATGTGTAGCGATTGGGCCCAGGGTCGATTAAGGCTAATTTGACGAGCACTCCAAACTGAAGCCAGGGTTAGAACAACCACTCCCAACCCCATAAATAAATGAACGGAGTGACCCAGGTGGCCGTATTCTCCCAGAGTACCCACTACCCCTATGGCCAACAGCAGCAGTACAAGAATTGCCACCGTTAGTCCAGTCAAAATATGGAGAGGTCTTAACCAACCTGGATAGACTTGGTGGCGAGATCGCCTACTGGCGATCGCTAAACCACTTATGACCAATAGGCCATAGGCGGTCACAACCAAACCCATAGACCAGGCGGCAATTCGCCAGAGCCAGAGAAAAGAGGGCAAATCCAAGGTGTCAACTCACTACTGTAATACCGATTTAATTTAATACCCGTGGGACACTATGGTTTTACCCCCTGACCCGATTTATACATACCGTCATTATCAGGATGCGGCCACCATGGCCGATCTACCTTCATCAGCCCTACTTAGAGATGAAGTCAGGGGAGCAAAGCCGCCAGAATCACTCACCTGTTCAATCTCCAGGCGATCGCAGGGAATGGTGTCAGACAAAATGGCGCTGGCCATCATACCGGTGTGAATCTCCAGGAGAGCCTTGGGTAAGGCCTCGAAAATTAACCGCTGACCAGGAAACACCACCCGCTCAAAATACCAATCGGGTATGTTGGTAATTCGCGCCACCTGCATTTTGCCAGTCCCATTGACATAGCAGCAAAGTATATAGTCGTTATTATCGGCGGGGAGGGGATCAAGAATCTGTGCCATCTAACTCTAGAAATACTATCAGGAATCAATAAAATGACCTTAGCACTTCACGATCCCTAAGTGCTGTAAAGGTGACTACCAACCCTTAAAACAGGACTGTATTTCTATACATTTAGAAAACTTAGTTTACATAATCCTGAGGGAAGGCTGAAATGATTTTCTTTGACTAGAGTGACCGGCTAGACCCAGCCTAATTTCGCAACTGTAAGCCAAAGCTTGCAGAGACTGTTCAAGATTAGGGCGGCTAGGAGCAGGTGGCTAAAACCTAATGTCTTCAAACCTAAAAATTAACTATTTCTTTATATCATGGCTAGGGGGTTATTTGGCAAGGTTTAATTGTCCATAGTCAGCTTGGGGTTGGAGCCATCTCTAAATTCCTTGGCTGGCGGGTTGCCCCCCTGGAATGGCTAGGGGGCTAAATCTTCAGCTCTCTAACAGGGCAAACAGGCCATCGTCAATTTCGTAACCCAGGGTCTTAGCCATAAACTTGACCTTACTATTACTGTTAATGCCCTGCTGTTCTAGCCAGGCGGTGATCACGAAAATTTTATTCATAATAAAAATTTCCAGGGCTTCAGGGTTGTAGCGAATCCCCTCGGTAGGACTAAACTGATGGGGCACCAGCATGGCAACATAGCGAGCTAGTTCCCCCGTCTCCCAATCGAGCACCAGGGGTAGCCAGGGGTAACGGCCATCTAAGCGAATAAACCAGAGTCGGACTTCCGGTAGCTCAGATAGTTCTCGCGGATCGGTAGGGTCGCGATCGAGGTCAATGGCAAATCGTAGAGCCAAATTCTCCTTAAAAATATGGCCGCTGGCCAGGGATGGCTCGATCACCGCCAGGGCTGGGGTTAAGATCTAAAGACTCTAGATGGGCAGCGCTGAGGCTGATGGTTTGGGCCATAGGTGCAGGGGTCAAGAAAAACTCGCTGCTTTCTATTGTGGCAGAGGGGATGGGGCATGCCATGATGATTATCGGTTTAAACCCTTAGGGAGCTTGGCGTCATGTCCGATCATCCTCTGCGTGTCTCTATTATTTTGGGCACCCGTCCCGAAGCCATTAAACTGGCACCGGTTATTCAGGCCTTTCGCCAGGAGCCCAGCCTGCATACAGAGGTAGTGCTGACGGGCCAACATCGGGAAATGGTCGATCAGGTGATGCAGTTGTTTGGATTAGAGGCCAATGCCGACCTGGCGATTATGCGACCTCAGCAAACCCTGACTGAAATTACCTGCCGTAGTCTGGAGGGGCTAGCCAACTATTTTCAGGCCCATCATCCCGATCTGGTGATCGTTCAAGGCGATACCACCACCGCCTTTGCGGCCGCCCTGGCGGCTTTTTATGAGAAGATTCCGGTCGCCCATGTGGAGGCAGGACTGCGTACCGACAACATCTACAGTCCCTACCCAGAAGAGGCTAATCGGCGATTGGTTTCCCAACTCACCACCCTGCACTTTGCCCCTACCCTGAAGGCCGTTGATCATCTCAAGAGTTCTGGCGTAGTCGGGGAAATTCACCATACGGGGAACACCGTCATTGACGCCCTGCTTACGGTGGCCCAACAACAACCGGACTGCCCTATCGATGGTCTTGACTGGAATCGCTATCGAGTCTTGCTAGCGACGGTGCATCGACGGGAAAACTGGGGCGATCGCCTGGGGGATATTGGAGCCGGTTTTCTGACCATCCTCGATCAACAACCGGATACCGCTCTGCTACTTCCCCTCCACCGCAATCCCCTGGTGCGGGAACCGCTGACGGCCCTGCTGGGCCACCATCCCCGGGTATTTCTGACCGAACCCTTGGATTATCACCATTTGGTGGGGGCGATGCAGCGCTGCTACCTGTTGCTGACAGACTCGGGCGGTCTCCAGGAGGAAGCCCCAGGGCTGGGCAAGCCCGTTCTAGTGCTGCGAGACACCACGGAACGCCCCGAGGCGATGGAGGCGGGCACGGCTCGTCTAATCGGCACCAGCGCCACCGCCATTGCCACCCACGCCCTGGAACTACTGACGGACTCGACCGCCTACGAGGCCATGGCCAGGGCGGTTAATCCCTTTGGCGATGGCCATGCCTGCGATCGCATCTTGGCCGCCGTTAAGCAGTACTTTGCGCTATAACGGAACCCTATCGCCTACCCCATAGCCTAAAGTAAGTCCCCCCTAACCACGTCTTCACGGAGCCCCAGGTGAGCCGTTTTCCCTTTGCGGATGAGACCTTACTATTTCAACCGGCAGAGCCCCTGAATTCGGCTCTGGCAGTGGTTTTTGCCTTTCCCAATCAGTACAGCGTAGGCATTACCAGCCTGGGCTACCAGGTAGTCTGGAAAACCCTGGCCCAACGCCGGGATGTAGCGGTGGCCCGCCTGTTTACCGACTACCAGGAGCCCCTACCTTCTTGCCCAGATTTACTGGGGTTTTCCCTATCCTGGGAATTGGACTATGGCAATCTTTTAGATCTGCTGGATCGTCTACAGATTCCCCTCTATGCCCGGGAGCGAGAGGGACACCATCCAATTGTGTTTGGGGGGACCGGTGTTGACCGCTAACCCCGAGCCCTTTGCCGAATTTTTCGATGTGGTGCTGCTGGGGGATGGAGAAACCCTGGTGGATGCCTTTCTAGATCAAATGGTGGAACTGCGCACCGCCGATCGCGGCGATCAGCTACGCCATCTGGCCCAGGTGCCAGGGGTTTACGTTCCTAGCCTTTACCAGGTCACCTACGATGGCCCCGAGGGAAGTGTGGTGGCGATTCAGCCCCTTACCCCCGAGGTACCGGCGACGGTGGCCAAGCAAACCTACCGAGGAGAGGTTTTGTCGGCCTCCACCGTGGTCACCCCCCATGCCGCCTGGGAAAATATCTTCATGGTGGAGACGGTGCGCAGTTGCCCAGAGATGTGTCGGTTTTGCCTGGCCAGCTACCTCACCCTCCCCTTTCGCCCCGCCGCTGTGGAGGGCTTTCTTTTACCAGCCATTGATCAGGGCTTGGCGGTTACCGATCGCCTGGGCCTGCTGGGGGCATCGGTGACCCAGCATCCCGAGTTCGACGGTTTAATGGACCACCTCAACCAGCCCCAATACGACTCCATTCGCCTCAGCCTGGCCTCAGTTCGCACCAACACGGTCACCCCCAAACTAGCCCAAACCCTGACTCGCCACGGGAGCCGATCAATTACCATCGCCATTGAAAGTGGATCGGAACGGGTGCGGGCGATCGTCAATAAAAAGTTAACCAGTGATGCCATTCAGCAGGCGGCCATGAATGCTCGTGGCGGTGGCCTCAAGGCGATGAAACTCTACGCCATGGTGGGGGTGCCCGGGGAGTCCCCAGCCGATCTGGAGGCAACGGTGGGCCTCCTGATCCAGCTTAAGAAGGCCGCTCCCGGCCTGCGCCTGACCCTGGGCTGTAGCACCTTTGTGCCCAAGGCCCATACCCCTTTTCAGTGGGTAGGCGTAAACCCTGAGGCCCAACAACGGTTGAAATACTTACAGCGCCAGTTGGGTAAAAACGGCATCGAATTCAGGCCAGAAAGCTATAGTTGGTCGGTGATTCAAGCCCTAATCGCCCGGGGCGATCGCCGCCTTACTCCCCTGTTGATCCAGGTGCGTCAGTATGGTGATTCCCTCGGTAGTTACAAGCGGGCCTTCAAAGACCGGCCAGGGCAGTTACCCCCGCTGGCTTTCTACGTCCATGAGTTCTGGAACAGGGACCAACCCCTACCCTGGGATCACCTCCTGGGTCCCCTACCCAAAGCCACCTTGCAAAAGCATCTGGAAACTAGCCAGGCCCTCTGGTGAGGGGGACTCCGCCCGGAGCCTTGACCCTGGTCAGCCTCGCCAGCCCTGCGATAGAATCAAGCCTGAATTTCTACCTACCAATCTTGGCTATGACGGTATCCAGTCAAGCGCTAGCGCAGTTAAGCCAGCGGGATAGTCTTTACCTTAAGGCCCCCAATCCCTATCAGCATTTGCAAGCCCTTTACCAAATCTGGCCCCTGGCCGCCCAGGCCTTTGGTGATATCGTCGCCCTCGATGATCCCCATGGTCAGCCCTCTGCTCGCCTCACTTACCAACAATTGGGGGAAGCGATTCGCACCTTCGCCGCCGGTTTACAGGCCCTGGGGGTGCAGGTCGGCACCCATGTCGCCCTGTTTGCTGACAATAGCCATCGCTGGCTGATCGCCGACCAGGGGATTATGACTGCTGGGGCCATGGATGCGGTGCGTAGTGCTACCGCCGAAACCCAGGAGTTAGCCTATATTGCCCAACACAGCGAAAGTACCGTACTGATAGTGGAAAACCTGGCCCTGCTGCAGCGGCTGAGCGATCGCCTGGCCGATCTGCCCCTCAGTCTGGCGATTGTACTCTCGGACGAAGAGCCGTCCTCCCCACTTCCCCTGCAAACCCTTAACTTTACCCAGGTAATGGTACTGGGGCGCGATCATCCCTATACCCCTGTTCAGGTCAAATCAACCGATCTAGCCACCTTGATTTATACCTCTGGCACCACTGGCCAACCCAAGGGGTGATGTTGAGCCACGGTAATCTGCTCCACCAGGTCAATACCCTGGAGGTAGTGGTGCAACCCCAACCGGGCGATCGGGTGGTGGGTATTCTGCCCTCCTGGCATAGTTTTGAGCGCACCGCCGAATACTTTTTGCTATCCCGGGGCTGTAGCCAAACCTACAGCAGCATCCGCCACCTGAAGGGCGACTTAAAGACGGTTCAACCCCACTATATGGTGGGGGTACCTCGCCTTTGGGAGTCGATCTATGAAGGGGCCCAGAAACAATTTCGAGAACAGACCGCGGCCAAACAAAGGCTGATTTTTACCTGTCTGGGCCTGAGCCAGCAGTACGTAGAAAATCTCTGGCGATACCAGGATCTAAAAATCGATCAGCCCCATCTGTCCGGCTTAGAGCGGTTAGTTTCGGGCCTGCTGGCCCTGGTGCTCTGGCCCCTCCATCAATTGGGACGCCGCCTGGTATACAACAAGGTACGTCAGGCCACCGGTGGCCAGGTCAAGCAGTTTCATTAGCGGTGGTGGTTCCCTGGCCCGCCACCTGGATATTTTCTTTGAGATTATTGGTGTGCCCCTGCTGGTGGGCTACGGCCTGACAGAAACCGCGCCGGTGTTGTCGGCCCGGCGGGCCTGGCGCAACCTACGGGGAGCGGCGGGCCCGCCCATTCCTGGTACAGAGTTAAAAATCGTTGACCCCGAGAGTCGCCAGAACCTGCCCCAGGGAACCCAGGGTCTGGTCCTGGCGCGGGGGCCCCAAGTTATGGCGGGCTACTACCGTAATCCAGAGGCGACGGCAAGGGCCATTGATAGTCAGGGCTGGTTTGATACCGGTGACCTGGGTTGGATCAGCTCGGATGGCAATGTGGTGCTGACGGGCCGGGCCAAGGATACCATTGTGCTGACCAATGGCGAGAACATTGAGCCCCAGCCCATTGAAGATGCCTGTCTTCGCAGTCCCTATATTAGTCAGATTATGCTGGTGGGGCAAGACCAGCGATCGCTGGGGGCCCTAATTGTGCCTGACCTGGAGGCCCTACAACAGTGGGCCGCCCACCAATCCCGTTGGTTAGATCTGGCTGGTGTAGAGCCACCGACTGCTGCCGACTGGCTGCCTCTGAGTCTGGCGGATGCCGCCATAGAAAAACTGATCCGGGATGAACTCACCCGCCAGGTCAAAGACCGTCCCGGTTATCGCCCCGACGATCGCATTGGTCCCTTCCGCTTAGTCTTGGAACCCTTTTCCATTGACAATGGCTTACTGACCCAAACTCTGAAGGTTCGTCGCGCCGTGGTGATGGAACGCTATCGCGATATGATTGAAGCCATGTTTGAATAGAGTTTGGACCTGGGACCTCCCCTGGGGGTCCTGGAAGTTTATCCAAATTATCCGATCCAGAGGATCGGAATCCCGTAGATTGTTTTATAGGTATCGTTAACCAGGCCAAACTCCTATGGATGAGATCCAACTACTACAGTTAAAGCGCGTTGTAAATATTAAGGCGATCGTCACTCCCCTTTGGAAGGAAGAGGCCCAGAAGCAGTTGCAAAGCCAGATCAACCAAATTGATGGCCAGCTCCAGCAACTGGAAATGCAGGGCCAACGGATGATGACCGAACTCCAGAAGCAGGCAGAAACCCAACCAGGCAATCTCACGATTCAGCAACAAATAGCCGAGGTACAGAACCGCCTCAATCAAGACAAGAGCAATCTCCTCCAGCAAAAAAACCAGAACCTTCAACAGTTGCAACAGGTGCAAACCGTCGATCTAGAGGTGGAAGTTGATCAGGGCAAGGTAGAAAGTTTCTTCACCGTTGGTCTGGGGGAAAACCTGGTGCAAAAGCTCCAGGTGGAGATTCTTCTGAGGGACGGGGTGATTCAAGAAATTCGCGGCCAGGTGTAGCTCTGGTCAACCCTAGGGCAGTCAACCAGCAGCTCAGTTAGATCTTGGCTGGGGGCTGCCCCATCGATGCCTGGGATTTTGCTACTGCTAAACTTCTGGGGAATTCTGACATGCCTGGGTTTAGATGGCATCCCCTTAGGGATAAGATGGAAATATATGTCTATCTAGCCCTGTTTCGGAAGTCACCCCATGATTCGTGAAGTCTTTATGCCCGCCCTCAGTTCAACCATGACGGAAGGCAAAATTGTCTCCTGGGTAAAAGCCCCTGGTGATCGGGTAGAAAAGGGCGAAACGGTGGTCATTGTCGAGTCCGACAAGGCCGACATGGACGTAGAATCCTTCCACGAAGGGATCCTGGCGGCGATCGTGGTGGAAGCCGGGGTACGGCCCCCGTAGGCGAGGCCATCGCCCTGCTGGCAGAAACCGAGGCAGAAATTGCCGCCGCTCAACAACAGGCCGCCAGCAAAGCGGCTGGCAATGGCGGTGCGGTGGCGGCGGTAACGGAAACAGCGGTGGCCCCTGAGAGCACTCCCGCCGCTGCTCAAAACGGCGGTGCCCCGACTCGCTCAGACCGGGTGGTGATTTCCCCCGAGCCCGCAAGTTGGCCAAGGACCTCAAGGTGGATTTAACCAGTGTGCAGGGTAGTGGTCCCCACGGTCGCATCGTCGCCCAGGATGTGGAGCGGGCAGCCGGGCGTCCCATCACCGTCAGTGCACCGGTGGTTACTCCAGTGGTTGTTACTACGCCTGCCCCGGCGCCCTTGCCCCTACCGACCCCAGCTCCTAGCACCGCTCCCCTGGGGCAGTTGGTACCCTTCAACACCCTACAGCAGGCGGTGGTGCGCAACATGAACGCCAGTCTAGGGGTGCCCACCTTCCACGTGGCTTACGCGATCACCACCGACGCCTTGGACGCTCTCTACCAGCAAATTAAATCTAAGGGTGTGACCATGACTGGCCTACTGGCCAAGGCCGTGGCGGTAACTCTGCAAAAATATCCCCTGCTCAATGCGGGCTATACCGATCAGGGCATTCAATACCGATCCAGTATCAATGTGGCGATCGCGGTGGCCATGGATGGGGGTGGTTTGATTACGCCCGTCTTACAAAATGCCGACCAGCAAGATATTTACACCCTTTCTCGCAACTGGCGGGATCTGGTGGATCGCTCTCGTAGCAAACAACTCAAGCCTGAAGAATATAACTCGGGCACCTTTACCCTTTCCAACCTGGGCATGTTTGGGGTCAGCAGCTTTGATGCCATTCTGCCCCCTGGTCAGGGATCGATTCTAGCCATCGGTGGGGCTAGACCGACGGTGGTAGCCACCGCCGATGGTCTATTGGGGGTAAAACGGCAAATGCAGGTGAACATCACCTGCGACCATCGGATTATCTACGGGGCTGATGCGGCTGGCTTCCTCAAGGACCTGGCGGAGGTGATTGAAACCAATCCCCAATCCTTGACGCTCTAGTTGCCCTGGTGTTTTCCCTGTCGATTAAAACAGGGAGTTTGAATACTACCAAAAACCGGGCTACCCAGTCCTGAGGAGCGGCGGAACAATCTGGCCAGTTCAGGCACCATGATTGGCGCTGAATCTCCCTGGCCAGAGATTTTGGCCAGGGTCCCAGCCAGCCGCAGGAGATGGTGGTAAGTGTTGGCGGTCTAGAGCGATACCGGCGGCCGCCAATATTTTTTGCACTTGTTCTCAGCGCTGGATGACTACCGGCTCCAGGGGTGGACCGTAGGGATTAGCCAGATAAAGGAGACAGAACCCGCGATTGCCCAATTCGTTAGCCAGAATAGTTCCAGGCTTAAATATGGAGCTCGTCTTTATCGATTTGAGTCAAGCAGGATTGAACAAACTCAGAGAAGATCAACCCTCTCTAACGCAACCAGCTGGAAACTGCACCTGTCCTATAAAAATTCAGGGTCTTTACCACGACGAAGAACTCCGATTCCTGACTTTCATAGTAAGTCCGTAGAATAGCAATAATCTCCGGCAAAATCCTCGGTGATAGCCTATTAAAAACCATGAAAAAATATCATATTCTATCAGCATAAAAATAATTTTAATTTTACTAAAAGCCTATTTAGACAGAATATTTAGTTCGGATTTGATTCGATATCAATTCAAATTATTGTATCTGAGGATACTTTTATTCCCCTAGTCCTCTCTTAGTATAGGCTTTGTTTATTGAGCTTGAGCTTGGCGTGGCTGAAGCCTTTGAGAGTAGGTGCCCTGGGGCACTAGCGCAACACATCCCGAAAATCTTTTCTGGAGAGACTCTCATGCTCAGGCTATCTATGCCCGCTACCTTGTCAAGCTGGTTAAGATTTTAGGCGATTTAAAGATCATTTTAAGGAAGATTAGGAATTTCTTTTTCCTAGTTCTATTTGAACTGTGGTGAGTTTTTTCTTCTTCCTTTTCGACAAAGGCTAAATCAGTCTTTGTTAGTTTTTTGTTCCTTTCATGTTAACTGAATCGACTATGGCTTCAACCCTGGTCCGTGGAAAATACGTAATATGCAAAACCCTCGATCACACCAGCGTCGAGATGATCGAAGATGGTGCCGTGTTTCAGCAGGATGGTCGCATCGTTGAGGTGGGCCCCTACGGCCAACTAGCCCAGAAGTACAACCCCGATCAGGTGGTGGGGTCGCCCCACCATGTGGTGATGCCGGGCTTCGTCAACAGTCACCACCATGTGGGCCTGACGCCTTTTCAATTGGGTTCCCTGGATTATCCCCTGGAGCTGTGGTTTGCCAGTCGGTTGTCGGCCCGTGCCGTTGACCCCTACCTGGACACCCTCTACTCCGCCTTTGAGATGATCGAGTCGGGGATTACCACGGTGCAGCATATCCATGGCTGGCTGCCGGGCCCCGCCAGTCTCTGGCCCGATATTACCGGCAAGATTTTGAAGGCCTACGAAGACATTGGTATGCGGGTGTCCTATTGCTTTGGGGTGCGTACCCAAAACCACTTTGTCTACGAATCTAACCAAGAGTTTGTGGCCAAATTGCCCCCCAGCATTGCCGCCGACCTGGAGGCGATTCTGAGCCCCCAGGAGGTACCCCTGGCGGATTACCTGGGGTTCTTTGAAACCCTTTGGGGCGGTTGGAACGGTCGAGCTAGCGATTGCATCCGCATCCAGCTGGCCCCCGCCAATCTGCACTGGTGCGACGACCATGCCCTCACCACCCAGACCGAGTACGCCCATAAATACCAGGTGGGCATGCACATGCACCTACTGGAAACCCCCTACCAGATGGAGTACGCCCAGCGCCGCACCGGTACCAGCGCCGTCAAGCACCTGAACAAGTTGGGGGTGCTGGGGCCCCACCTCACCCTGGGCCACGGCGTCTGGCTAACGGCGGAGGACATTGACCTGATTGCCGAAACTGGCACCATGATCTGCCATAACGCCAGTTCTAACCTGCGGCTCCAGAGTGGCATTGCCCCTCAATTACTACGCCGAGAAGGGGGTGCGGGTGGGCATGGGGCTGGACGAAGCTGGCCTCAACGACGACCGGGACATGCTGCAGGAAATGCGCCTGGTGCTGAAGCTGCACCGCCACCCCGGCATGGATTCCCGAGTGCCCACCGCCCCCCAGGTGTTCCAAATGGCCACGGAAAATGGGGCCCATACCACCCGCTTCGCCGCAGAGATCGGCACCCTGGAGGTGGGCAAGGCCGCGGACCTGGTGTTGATGGACTGGCACCACCTGGCCTACCCCTACCTGGATGACACCATCCATCCCCTAGAGGCGGTGATTCAGCGCAGTCGTACCCACGGCATTGACCTGGTGATGGTAAACGGCCAGGTAATTTTGCAGGGGGCCAGTTTACCCGGGTGAATAAGCAGGCCCTGCTGGAGGAGTTGGCTGACTCCCTGCGAGCCCCCCTCACCCCAGGGGAACTGCGCCGTCGCGAACTGGCCCGGGAGGTGTTTCCCTACGTCAAAAAGGTCTACGACGGCTGGTTCGACCCCCAAACCTGCGATTCCTTTTACCGCCCCAATTGCTGCCATCGCCATGGGTAATTGGGGGTTCCCCTAGACCGCCTTCGCTCCTCTTTGTTTCGTTGTTCTAGTTGCTCAACTGTTCCGTTCATTTACCCGTCTCACCTAGGAGTTAAATCCCTATGTTCCGTTCTACCACCAGTCGTCGTCGGTTTTTGGGTCTGACCATGGGTACGGCCCTTGCCCCCGCTATGCTCTCCCTGTTGAATAGCTGTACCGGCGGTACCTCCACCGGCAGTAAGGGGGGCAATCGGGCCATTAAGTTTGCCCACGGTGCCGGGCTTTGCAATATGCCCCTGTTCTACGCCGCAGAAAAACAACTGTTCAGCAAGTATGGTTTCAGCGGTGCGGCCGCCCTCACCCCCATGCCCGCCGATGTGGCGGTGCAGTTGGCCACCGGTCAGGTGGAAATGGCGGTGATTCCCTTTACCAATGCGATCGCCGCCTATACCCAGGGAGCCTCCTTCCAGGTGGTGGCGGGCAGTGGGGTAGAGGGGTTGATTCTGGTGGCCAAGCCAGAAATCAAGTCTTTCCCTGACCTCAAGGGTAAGAAGATCGCCACCTTCCAGGCCGACACCCTGGATGTGGTGGTCTACGACTACCTGAAAAAGTATGGAATGACCTACAAGGATGTGGAAATGGTCTACCTGGGGGATTCCACCGAGCTGTTGAATGCATACATTTCCGGACAGGTGGATGCAGTCAGCCACATTGAGCCCTACGCCACCAAGGCCAAAACCTCCACCAAGGGCAATATTCTCGGCAACGGCACCGACATCTACGGGAAGTATTACCCGGATTGTGTGCTGGCGGTGCGCAACGAGGTGATTCAAAAGGAACCGGATATGGTTAAGGATGTGATTCGAGTCTTTTCGAAGCCCAGTACCAAATCGAGAACAACTTTGAGGAGGCGGCCAAAACCACCATTGGCAAGTACTACAAAACCGACATGGCCAGCCTGTTGGCCTCCGCCAAGGCCCAGCCCCCCGGCGTCGATATCCGCGATAAGCGAGACTTCATGTATAGTCGGGCCCAAAGCATGCTGGAGCTGAACTACATCAAGGCCCTTCCCGATGACAAATTCGTTAACTTCTCCCTGCTGGAAGCGGTGATCAAGGAAAGCCCTGAACTCTGGCAACGGGTGAAGGTAAAGGTGGCGGCCTAGGTCTTGAGGCCTTGCCTGGGGTTATATCTCTATTGCTCCTGAGGCCCCAGGCATTTTCCCCTGGGGGAGATTGATTCTTTGGTATCGGTTGTGTCCCCGCTATTTCACCATCCTACTGTCATGGCTACTTCCTTCCCCGTCCTGTCCGGCTCCTCAGCCGATCCCTCTGGTTCGATCCTGGTGGCAACAAATGGCGATCGCCGTGGGGTGGTGGTGTCTCTCCCTGGGTCTATTTCTCGGACTGTGGGAGCTGATCGTGGCCCTGGGGTGGGTGAATCCCATTATTCTGCCCGCCCCCCATCAGTTCATAGCGGAGATTGGTAACCAGGAGCAGTTCTTAGCGCCCCGCATCGGTGTACAACGGGTGGGGGGCAATTTTGTTTTATTGACGGCGGTGGTGGCCACCCTGAAACGGGTGTCTCTTGGGCTAATTTTAGGATTTGTGGCGGCGCTAATAGTAGGGGGATTGGCCAGCTACTTTCGCTTGGTGGGTAAGTTGACCCTGCCGGTGATTACCCTGCTGGCTCCCATCGCTCCTATCGCCTGGATTCCCTTCGCCATTATGGCCTTTGGCATTGGCGACGGGGCGTCGGTGTTTGTAGTGTTTATTGGTATTTTCTTCCTGCTCACCCTGGCCACGGTGAATGCCATTGAGAATGTTAATCAGTTGTATATCAACACCGCCAGGGTGCTGGGGGCCAACCGGCGCCAGGTGATGTTTCGGGTAATTTTGCCTGCCATTCTGCCCGATCTATTTTTTATCATGCGGATTAACTTCTTCGCCGCCTGGATGGCGGTACTGGCGGCGGAGATGGTGGGGGTGAACACGGGGTTGGGGGCAATCGTCATGGTAGGTCGTCAGATGTTTAACCCCAAGCTGATGTTCCTGGGTATGGGGGTAATTGGGGTGGTGGGTTACCTGCTGGATCTAGGCCTGCGCCAGATCCAGCAGCGGGTGCTGTGGTGGAAGGGATCTGCCCAACTGTAGGGGCGATGGCAAAAAAACAGGCTAGTAGAGGGGGAGTTTAAACCTATGGATGAAATTACCTGTCGCCAGGTCAGTAAGGTGTGGAACCAGGGCCGCAGCGATGCTAACCTGGCCATCGATGATGTTAGCTTCACGGTTAAGACCGGAGAGTTTCTGGTAATCATTGGCCCCAGTGGCTGTGGCAAGAGTACCCTACTGAGTATGATTGCTGGCCTGGAGGTGCCCACCGCCGGGGCTCTATTTCACCGCGATCGCCCGATTCAGGGGCCCGCTCCGGAGCGGGGCATGATCTTCCAGCAGCCCTCCCTGTTTCCCTGGCTGTCGGTACTGGACAATGTGGCCTTTGGCCTCAGCCTGCAGGGCCTGGGCAAGGGGGAGCGCCAGGAGCGGGCCCGCCATTACCTGCAGCAGGTGGGGCTACTCAAGTCTGCCCACCGCTATCCCCACCAGTTGTCGGGGGATGCAGCAGCGGGCCTGCATCGCCCGCGCCCTCTGCCTGGGTACCGAAGTATTACTCATGGATGAACCCTTTGCCGCCCTGGATGTACAGACCCGCCAGCAGATGCAGACCTTTTGCTGGAGCTATGGCAGGGTAGCGGCACCACCGTAGTGTTTGTCACCCACCACATTGACGAGGCGGTTTACCTGGCCGATCGGGTGCTGATTCTAACCGCCAACCCCGGTCGAGTCCTAGAGGTAGTGCCGGTGGCCATGGCCCGGCCCCGAGACCTGATGGGTAAGGACTTCGATGACCATCGCAACCTATTCATTCACCATCTGCGATCGGAGGTGCTGCGAGCCTTTGAGGAACAGGAACTGGCGGAAATGCTGGATACCCGGATGTAACGAGGGAATCACGGTGATGCTCAACAAATTTCCCCGCTTACTCAACCTGAGTCAGTGGATAGGGGGGCGGCAAAATCAAACTGATGAACCTGCCATTGATATCTGGGTCTACGCCGAACCCGCCGGCGAGGAAGCCGATCCCCTCAAGCGTAATGTGTTGCAGTGGCGACGGCTGATCAGCGGCGTTCCCGATCCGATTCTTAGCTTTGCCGGCCAGCCGGTGGATGTGGTGGGTTTTGTGCACCGCCCCCCAGGGACACCGACCAACCAGCTGGTGGTGGCCCGCCAGATTATTCGCTGTTGTTTAGCCGATACGGTACCCCTGGGGCTGACCCTGCAAGCGGAGCACCTGATCACCTACACCGATCAGAGCTGGCTGCGGGTGCGGGGGCATTTTGAGGGCGTCCACCAGGGGACGAGAGCGCAGCTAGTGGTCATACCCGATCACCTGGAGGTGATTGAACCACCGCAAAAAAGCTACATTAATGGTGTGTTTT
Organism: Nodosilinea sp. LVE1205-7; assembly: GCA_041879365.1. Classification (GTDB taxonomy): domain Bacteria; phylum Cyanobacteriota; class Cyanobacteriia; order Phormidesmidales; family Phormidesmidaceae; genus Nodosilinea. Next base: position 2,973,578 of record CP089923.1, read on the forward strand.
AGGGTGCCAACCGCAGGCAGTGCCTTAATCCGTCCCTGGGCAGTAGATTAGTTACCCCAGCATTCAGGATTTTGGTTGGCCTTGATTTTCATAGAAATTTCAAGCCAGAATAAAGTCAGTTCGGCGTGAAATTTCTACGATGCTTAGCTCTTCCCCCTTCCCCTTCAACCGCAGCCTAGCGATCAGCCATCCTGGCCTAGGATGACAGCAGATGTGGTGATTGTGGGGGGAGGTATTGTCGGTTTAACCCTGGCCTTAGCCCTTAGTAACGGGGGGCTTGAGGTGGTAGTAATAGAGGCCCAAAGCCGGGCTGCCGCCGCCAGTCGCGATCGCGCCTATGCCCTATCCCTGACCTCCGCCAATATTTTTAAGGGGTTAGGTCTGTGGTCTGCTGTGGAATCAGCCATCTGTCATTTTCAACAGGTTGACCTCTGCGATGGAGACCATTCAGAAGTCGTGGAGTTTTTACCCGCCGATCTGGGTACGGAAGCCGTTTACTACGGTGCCGAACATTCTGTTTTAATGGCCGCCCTACAACGGGCGGCGATCGCCTGCCCGCGTCTTCACTACTTTAGTTGCGCCAGCTTAAACCAACTAGAAACCACAATCGATGGGGTAACGGGCTATTTAACGGCAGCGGAGGGAGAATACAGGCTACGCACCGGGCTCATAGTCGCAGCAGACGGCAGGCAATCATCCCTGCGTAAAGCCGCTAATATTGGCAGCTTCGGTTGGCAGTACTGGCAGTCCTGTATTACCACGGTGGTAGAGCCAGAAATCCCCCACCAATCCAGGGCCTATGAACGCTTCTGGCCCGCCGGTCCCTTTGCTATCTTGCCCCTACCGGGCCAGCGCTGTCAGATTGTCTGGACCGTTCCCCACGCCGAAGCCCAACGCCTTATAGCTCTCCCTGAAACCGAATTTATGGCCCAACTCCAGCGTCGCTACGGCAACCATATGGGTCGGCTCAGACAATTGAGGGCTCCAGCGGTCTTTCCGGTGCAGATGATGCAGTGCGATCGCTACATTCAACCTCGCCTGGCCCTGGTGGGGGATGCCGCCCACAGTTGTCATCCAGTGGGCGGGCAGGGCTTAAACATGGGTATTCGAGATGGGGCTGCCCTGGCTGAGGTCTTAATCGGTGCCCATCAACACCAGGAAGACCTGGGCAGCATGGCGGTTCTACGCCGCTACGAAAGCTGGCGGCGACCAGAAAATTGGCTCATCCTCAGCTTTACCGATTTGTTGAACCGCAGTTTTTCCAATCAGATCTGGGCCATCGTGATCCTGCGACGTATCGGCCTAATCTGCCTGGGGCGGCTATTGCCTCTGCGACGATTGGCCCTACAACTGATGACAGGTCAACTCGGCAGACTTCCTCGCCTGGCGCTTTCAAATCAAACACATAAAGAAAAAGCCTGATCAGCAAGGACCAGGCTAGAGGTAAAGTCTGAATTGAAAGTTTTAATTTAAAAGTTGTTCAAGGCTTGAATTTATTGAGATACGTCATTATAGTACCGATAGCCAAAAAACTCTTTTAAGTTTTGTCAAGTTGACAGCGTCAGGATATGGTCTGGGCCAAGCTATGGCACCTTGGTTTGCCTTTGTTAGGGACGGCCTGCCCTCTTGCTCAAGTACCACCCAAGTTGCCGGGGGCAAAATTTTTACACCAGGGAGCCGGGTTTGACCATTCTGATTTTCTATGGTGGAATAGGGTTTGAAACCTTCATAGGTCGCTATAACTGAATTGGTTAAGTTGCTTTAGCAGTTTTTTGGGGATAGGGTAGGGGTCAGGAGCTTAAACTCCTGGTTTAATGGCTACGGTTTAGTCCTGGCCAGGCCCAAAAAACTGGCATTTGACGGCTTTGCGAGTTTTATGACGACCTAAGGTCGCCCAGGGGTTCATCTTTTTTCAGCGTTCCTGGTTAATTACCTTCCTATTGAGTAATCTATGGTTTCCATAGTCAGACAAGAACACCTCAAGGTTAAGAGTCAGCTCGATCTGGTTGGTCAGGTGCAACTGTGGTTTGGCAATATCTGCCAATCAGTGGACGAAGACTACGACTGGATTCATTACTACACTGATCGCCTGGCATTAGCTCTAACCGAAGGCTTTACCAATGCGGTGCGCCATGCCCACGCCCATCTATCACCAGAAACTCCCATCAGCATTGATGTAGCCCTCGATAATAACCATGTGGAAATTCGCATTTTAGATCAGGGTCATCCCTTTAATCCCGAATTACTTCCAGAACCCCAACCAGGGGCCTTAGTAGATGGGGGGTATGGATGGTTCTTGCTGAGACGATTGGCTGATCAGGTTAGCTATCAGCGACTTCGAGATGGCCGTAATTGTTTGATTATTGTTAAATACGCAAGTTGCCTGGTTTAGGGTTAACTCCACTTTAGAGGTTGGTTCTGTACTCCATGGAGTCAAACCAATCCTGGGGAGTCCCTGGCCTGGCCCTGGCAACGCTAATCCATTTCTCAGTTAGAAGTCGCTATAGTAGTGCTAGGCTATGTGGGGTTGAGTCAGCATGAATCAATTAAACTTCAGACCGGTTCAATTTAATCTATCCGGTATTGGCTGCTGGCTGACCATAATTGGGCTGGCCTGGTTACTGGGGGCCATTGGTTTAGGTTGGTTGGTCAAATCTGTCGTTCTGCTCATGCTGTTACTGGTGCTCACGCCCGTCTTGTTTTTTCTGGGGCTACGGTTTTGGTTTCAACGCCATTTAATTCGGGGAACCTGTCCAGTTTGCGCTACGGCTTTAACTGGAATTGCGGGAACAGAGGCGATTTGTCCGGGCTGCGGTACCTCTTTAAACACTCTGGCCAGTGGGTTTGAACGGCTAGCTGAGCCTGGCACGGTAGATGTTACCGCCGTTAGTGTTGTTGATGTCACGGCTGAAACAGGGACGAACTTACCCCCAGGGTCACCATCTCAGACCTAAAATTAATAACCATGGGTCGCTGCTTTGCCTGATCATCAATCTGAGCCCTTTTCAAACAACCTCTTAGCCTGGCGACAGATTTTTCCTCTATTGTCTGATCCAGTGTAAATGACCATGCCCTCTACTGAAATTGCCATTGTCATGGGGAGTGACTCTGACCTACCAACCATGGAAGCGGCGGTTGAAATTTGTGATTACTTTGATCTGCCCTGTGAGGTGGCTATTGTTTCTGCTCACCGCACTCCTGAAAGAATGGTTAACTTTAGCCAAACTGCTCGTGGGCGAGGGCTTAAGGTGATTATTGCCGGAGCCGGTGGTGCAGCCCATCTACCTGGTATGATCGCGGCTTTAACACCCCTACCCGTAATCGGGGTACCCATTATGGGGCGAACCATGCAGGGTCTGGATTCCCTCTATTCTATTGTGCAAATGCCAGGGGGGGTCCCAGTGGCGACAGTGGCGATCGGTAATGCCAAAAATGCCGGGTTGCTGGCTGTACAAATTTTAGCGATCGAACGGCCTGCCCTATTCGATAGACTGCTGGACTACCGTAGCCAGATGCAGGCCGAGGTACTGGCCAAACAAAATCAGCTTGAAACTTTAGGCGTTAAAGCCTATCTGCAATGCCGATCCAAAGCTGAACCGAGAAACGTTTAGAAAACCCCAATACTGTTGCGTTTTCCTTCTTTATATCCACTACCGGCAGCCCATTGGCCACAGCATAATGAGCAAGAGCTGTAGGACTATAGAACCCCTTATAGCGGAGTTCACTCAGGTGAAGTGCGATGTGATCACCCTCCCTGCCCACCCTTATCAAGGGGGAGCAGCGCCAGACTCCAGCAGCCAGGTACCGGGGGATAGGACTGAGCAATGGGGTTTCTCCCTCTATCGAAAACCGCTATAGAACCATTACTTTAATAATCTGATTCCGACAAATAGACTAATTGTTCCTAGTTATACAAATTAGAAACGACTTTTTGCCTAACCTTATTTACCTAAGGAAGTATCTACTAAGTTTCGATTTTTCCTTCTAAGGGGCATGTCGATAAACGGTCTAACTTCTACTTTTAGAAGCCCAAGACCATTTCAACTTCGTTATCATTCTCAATCAGCTTGTGATTTTTCGAAGTGCCCTAAATTTAAGAGGTCAAGGTAATTTGAAATGTTTCGAAGTCTGTCTGTCTTAGTCATAGGTTTAGTGCTGGGGTGGGGTCTATTTCCAGATTTAGCCCTGGCTCAAGCTAAAGCCCCAGATGCCCTAGAGGTTGCCACATCTGCCCTGGTTTCGGCAGATACAACTTTTATGCTGATATCCTCAGCCCTTGTTTTACTGATGACCCCTGCTCTGGCCTTCTTCTACGGAGGTTTTGTGCGATCGCTCAACATCTTAAACACTTTGATGATGAGCTTTATCATGATGGTTTTAGTAGGGGTTACCTGGATTCTATGGGGATACAGTTTATCCTTCGCCCCTGGCACCCCTTTTATTGGTGGACTTGAATGGGCTTTCCTGAATGGTGTCGGCCTAGAAACCACAGGCTACTTGAATGGGTCTGAGCCAGCGGCGGTGGTTTCCTATGCCCCCACCATCCCCCACCAGGCTTTCATGATTTATCAGTGCATGTTTGCCATCATTACCCCGGCCTTAATCTCGGGGGCCCTGGTGGAACGGCTGAAATTCAAAGCCTATTTCTTGTTTGTTTTGCTGTGGTCAGTTTTAATTTATTACCCCATGGCCCACATGGTTTGGGCCAAAGGCGGGTTTTTGGGACTCTATGGCGGTCTGGGTTCCCTTGACTTTGCTGGTGGCACCGTAGTTCACATTACTTCTGGCTTTTCTGCTCTGATTGCTGCTTTACTGCTGAAAAAGCGCATCAATTACCCTGATCGGCTTACTCCTCCCCATAACGTTCCCTTCATTCTTCTTGGAGCTGGCTTACTCTGGTTTGGCTGGTTCGGGTTTAATGCGGGTAGCGCCCTAGCTTCTGGATCCCTGGCTACCGCAGCCTTTGTGGCGACCAATGCCGGGGCCGCAGCGGCTGGTTTAATGTGGATTGTTTTGGAATGGGTATTGACCGGTAAACCAACCGCAGTGGGCTTGGCTACCGGTGCTGTCGCCGGACTAGTAGGTATTACCCCCGCCGCTGGTTTTGTCACCCCTGTGGCGGCTCTCTTAATTGGTGCTATTACGGCTACTTGCTGCTTCTATGCCATTCGTATTAAGAATAAGCTTGGCATTGATGACGCCCTCGATACTTTTCCTGTCCATGGCGTGGGGGGTACGGTTGGAGCCATTTTGACCGGTTTCTTTGCTACTAAAAGCGTCAATGCCGCTGGGGCCGACGGCTTGTTCTATGGGGATCCTTCCCAGGTTTTGAAACAGTTGGCCGGCGTAGTTGTGGCCTATCTCATCGCTGGTATTGGCACTTTTATCTTGATTAAATTTGTTCAAGCTGTGGTGGGTCTGCGGGTCCCCGCCGAAGTAGAAACTATTGGTTTAGATCCCACCGAACACCAGGAAATTGGCTATGGCGACCAGGGTATCCCTGAGTCAATCACCTCCATCGGCCACTGATGATGGGTTGATTTAGTTCTCAACCTTTTTCCAGTCGCTAAGGCCTTGAGTTTATAAAGGCTTTAGCGACTTTTTTATGGCTTTGGCTGTAGTTGGGCATCTGGTAAGCCAGTTTTGTTGGGTAGCCAGGCCATCTCTAAATAGCTGTAGAGTTGGATAATTGCTTCAAAAATCAGTATTTTGGTGGTCCCTTGACGGCGAGCTAGACCTGGGGTATCCCTTTTCAAACAATCCCTAACCCAACTTGGCGGCTAACTCTGTTTTTATTCGATGCAGAATAGAGTCTTCATCCAGGTTATCTAAAATACTTTGAATCACCGCCTGGGAACCCGCTGGCCCCCAACTGGCACCATTGGCCAGGTAGGTTTTAGCCACCTGACCAATCCCATAGGTAGATAAACCTGCAATTCCAGCCTGGGTTATAGCTACCGGCAGGTAGGGGGCCAGAGTCAAACCACCGCTACCGATGGCGGCAGCTCCCAAAAGTCCCTTCAAAGAACTCAGGCCCAGGGTAACCAGTAACTCACTCAAGGATAGCCCCCCCAGACCCAGAGCAATCTGACGTAGTAGTTTGAGGGCACCAACCTGGGTCATGGGGAGTCCGTACAGCTTAGATAGAGCCAGAATCAGGGCTATGTCAATCACTACACCGCTAAACAGATCGGCCACCGTTACCGGGTTTAGGGCCACAGCCACAGCTTTGATCATGGCACCATTCCAGATCAGATCGTTGGCACTGCGATCGCAAATCTGGCCTTTGCGGTCCAGGATTTCAGTGGTCACCCCCCTGACATAGATCAGGGTATTGAGGGCAACTAAAGCCTTACCCTCCCGTTGGAGAATATCCAGGATTTTCAGTTTCAATTCCCCCACCAGGGGCTCTCCCCGCTCTAAACGGTGTTCCACCGAGCCGTCGGGCTGGGGCACCGATCGCACCACCAGAGGAGCGGCTGCCGCCATCACAATTTCATCGGGGGAAATCAGATCCTGTAAAGATTCATCCTGGAGGGCAGCATAGATTTGATGGCGATCCAGGCCAGGAAATTGATCGATTTTATTCATCACCAGCAGGATTGGTTTACTGGCCTGACGTAGGGTTCTAAGGGCTTGGTACTCGACCCGGGTGAGGTCGCCGGCAATCACAAATAGGATTAAATCTACCTGGTGGGCAATGCGTTGAGCCAGGGCTTCCCGTTCCTGACCGTCAATCTCCTCTAGCCCCGGTGTATCGATCAGCTCTACCCGAGATTCCCCCAAACCAGGCAGGGCAACCCGTAGCGACCCAGATTCCCCCAGGCTTCCGCCTGCAAGTCCCAGGTCACCCCTTCTGCTTGCTGGGTAACGCCGTGGGTCGGCCCGGTGGCAAATAGGGATTGACCCACCAGAGCGTTTAGCAAGGAGGATTTACCCCGTCCCACCAGGCCAAATACGGCAATATGCACCACTGTTTGCTCTAGTTTGGTACTTAACCCGCCCAGTTCCCCCAGGGCCTGATCGAGACCCTGGCGCTCCCTGGGACTGAGGTTAAGGCCCTTCGCCAACTGGCCCAGGGCCTCCTGGGCCCGCCCGTAATTGAAATCGTCCTGAAGATGCTGGAAATCTCCGATCACCTGCTCTAGCTCAGCCACCAATTGATCTCGGCTGGGCTGGGTAGCTCCATCGATGTCAACTCGGTAGTCTGGCCAGTTGAGGATAGCCTCTACTTCCTCCCAGTCAATTCCCTCACTACTATTAAGGGAAACAATGGAAAAGTCGGGGTCAGCATTAGTCATGGAGTGAAGGCCAGGATAGCCATAAAGGGAAAGGACCAGCACCTGATCACTTAGCTTCAAGATAACGAAATCGATTCACCTATCGATCGCTTCAGAGGGGAGGATAACCGAAATTATAGCGATCGCCCCAGGCCAGCGAGCTCTGGATCCACACCTATGTACTGCTGGCCCCGGCGGTCCGGTCCCAGTGGTGAGCTCGGCAGCTTCAGGGGTAGGGGCCAAACCTATAAATTACCAAAAGAACTCCCCCTAATTCCCGATGGATGAGAGAATATCCAGAGGATGTTGTTGTCGCCGTAGACTGATTCATCCCTGCTAGATCTATTAGGCTGTACCCGTATCTATGGAGTTTAAAACACCAGGCCAGGCGGAAGTCTATCAGCGGATTTTACCCTGGATGCACGAGTTGTTTGGGGAATCCCTGGTGGTTTTTGAAGATGAACCGCTGTTAATTGTCAATTTCGGCTCCGCTGTAGCCTCCACTCGGGTGGTTCCCTGGTATCGCGATGAAACCTTGATTACTACCCGTTCCTACGTTGTTACCGATATTCAAATTACCCCCGAGTTAAGCTATTACCTACTGCGGGAAAATAATAGTATTTATTTTGGCCGTTTTGCCTACGACGCAGAGAATGATATTGTCTTTGAGCATAGTCTGGTGGGCACCGCCTGCGATCGCCTGGCCTTAAATCACTCCGTCATCACCGTAGTGCGCATCGCCGATACCTACGATGATGAAATTGTTGCCCGCTGGGGTGGTCAGCGTGCCCTTGATCGCTGGGCCTCCTAGTCCTGATAATCCCTAGCTCCTGACCCCACCCATGGCCAGATTCTGGCGACTCTTCCCAGCTCCAATCCGTACCTGGCAGGGCCTGATGCTGGCGGCCGCTAGTGGGACCCTTACAGCCCTGGCCCTTCCCCCTTTAGTCTCTGGCCCCTGGCCTGGATCAGCTTAATACCCCTGTGGTGGTTAGGGCTGTCCGCTGCCACTGTCCCCTGGTGGCAGGCCCCTACCTGGGGCCTGGTGTGGGGCCTGGCCTACTATGGAATCTCCCTGGTATGGATTGCCCATCTCCATCCCCTGATGTGGTTGGGGATTCCCTGGCTGAACAGTCTAGCCATCGCTCTGGCAGCCTGGCTCTTTATCACCCTCTGGGATTGGTCTGTACAGCGCTCTGGAGCCTGGGACTATGGGGATTAGTACGGCAGTGGCCCCACCATCGGCTACTGCGACTGCTGGGGGGAACGGCCCTATGGTGTGGACTGGAGGCTGGACGGAATGCCTCACCCCTGGATTGGTCACCCCTCAGCCTCACCCAAAGTCCGGGGAATCTATGGGTCCTTCACCTGGCCCGGCTATCGGGGCCAGCAGTCATTACTGCCCTCTTGGTAGTTGTTAATGGCCTAGGGGCTGAACTCCTCTACCATCGTCGCCAGGCTCAGACGGGACCATGGCTCAGGGTCTATCCTCCCATCCTGGCCCTGGGACTGGGGCTGATCCTAGTGGTTACTCTCACCGGTTGTGGTCTCTACTATCAAACTAATCCGGACCAATCAGCCGAGATATTACATTTGGGGCTGATCCAGGGTAATATCCCTACCCGCCAGAAGCTCACCCTGGCAGGAGTCAGACAAGCGCTGGAGGTCTATAGCCAGGGCTATAAAACCCTGGCTAGGGCTGGAGTTGATGCGGTGATCACGCCGGAAGGAGCCCTGCCCGTGACCTGGCAAACTGAAAGTCCGACAACCCGCCTGTTCACAACCCTGGTGGCCCAGACAGGTACACCCCTGTGGCTGGGAACCTTTGCCCCCTGGCCCCAGATCGAACTGGACAATACACCCAAAGTCTGCTGGAAATAGGCCCCGATGGTCACATCCATGGCCGTTACAATAAGGTGCAACTGGTTCCCCTGGGGGAATACATTCCCCTGGCGCCATTGCTGGGCAAAATTATTAATCGCCTCTCTCCCCTCGATAGCTATCTGGTTCCTGGCCAACCTCACCAGAGCTTCAGGACCCTAAGCGGTATAGCGGCCGTGGGAATTTGCTATGAATCGGCCTACAGTCGGCTATTTCGCGATCAAATTCGATCCGGTGCAGAATTTATTGTGACCAGTTCTAACAATGACCCCTATCCCCTGGCCATGATGACTCAGCATCATGCTCTGGATGTACTGCGGGCAGTGGAGAGCGATCGCTGGGCACTGCGGGTAACCAACACGGGACTATCAGCCCTGGTGGATAGCCATGGCCATACCCTCTGGCAAGGATTACCCCACCACCAGGTGGTTTACCAGGCCAGCCTCTACCGCCACCATGACCAGACTGCCTACGTAACCTGGGGAGATTGGTTAACGCCTCTACTTCTGGGGACCACCACTTTCTGGGGGATAGTTTCAAAGATCTTTGTCAAATCACCATAATTAAATCCCTGTGAGTTTTTCCTATCTTTACAGCCGCCTGGGTATTCTAGAAGACAGTTAATAAAAACTGTTTCCCTATTCTTCCCTGGCTTCAATTCTATGTACGCTTTAGCAACTGACTCCCTGCTGTTCTACAAGATTTCTCCCGACCCTGCAGGGGTCACCTTGCGAATTTGGGATAATCAACCAGCCCAGGCCAGTCATACTTACTCCTATATTATTAACTGGCGGGTTAAGACCATGGGGCAAGCGCGACACCTGCTGATTAACCATTTAGCCCTAAACGGTAGTAGCCTGGCCTGCGACCACAATGCCCTGCCAATGAAGGGAAAAGTACGCCTACTTAGTCATGCCACCTGGAGCGAAGAAAGCTAAATCGGTCTCAGAGGTTGATACTGTGCCCCAGCAACTGTAACGAGGACTAAGCGGGGACTGAGATAGAATCGCTCCTAGCGATGGGTTAACCAGGTTCGGTCATGCGGCGGGGATCGATGGCCCGATCAAAGGCCTCGGCGCTGATCAATCCCAGATCCAGGGCGGCCTGGCGCAGGGTCAGGTCCTGCTCAAAGGCGTAGTGGGCAATGCGACAGGCGTTGTCGTAGCCAATCACCGGACTCAGGGCGGTGACCAGCATCAGGGATTGATCCACATAGTGGGCAATGCGGCGGCGGTTGACCGTCATACCCTGCACCAGGAACCGACTAAAGTTGCGGCTACTGTCCGTCAGCAGATGGATGGACTGGAGCAGGTTGAAAATCATCAGGGGTTTGTAGACGTTCATCTCCAGGCTACCGCTGGCCCCGGCAAAGGCCACGGCGGTATCGTAGCCCATCACCTGCACCGCCACCATGGTCAGGGCCTCGCACTGGGTGGGGTTCACCTTACCCGGCATAATCGAGGAGCCGGGTTCATTTTCCGGCAGCTGCAGCTCCGCCAGCCCCGCCCGGGGACCACAGCTGAGCAGGCGAATATCGTTGGCAATTTTATAAAGGGACACCGCCAGGGTTTTGAGGGCACCGCTGGTCATCACCAGGGCATCGTGGGCCCCCATGACGGTGAACTTGTTGGGGGCGGTAACGAAGGGCAGGTCGGTGATCGCCGCCAGCTGCTGGGCCGCCCCCTCGGCGAACCCCGGGCCGGCGTTGAGGCCGGTGCCCAGGGCGGTGCCCCCCAGGGCCAGGGGGTAGAGGTCCGGCAGCACTGCCTGGAGGCGGGCCTGGTTATCCGCCAGCATGCCCACGTAGCCAGAAAACTCCTGACCCAGGGTGAGGGGGACGGCGTCCTGCAGGTGGGTACGGCCGATTTTGACAATGTCGGCCCAAGCCTCGGCTTTCTCCTGCAGGGCCTGTTGCAGTTCCCCCAGGGCCGGCAGCAACTGCTGCACCAGGGCCTGGGCGGTGGCCATGTGCATGGCGGCGGGGAAGACATCGTTGGAGGACTGGGCCATGTTGACATGGTCATTGGGGTGGATGGGGGTCTTGCTGCCCAGCACCCCCCGCCAGCTCGATCGCCCGGTTGGCGATCACCTCGTTGACGTTCATATTGCACTGGGTGCCGCTGCCGGTCATCCATACGTGCAGGGGGAAGTGGTCATCCCACTGACCCGCCATCACCTCCTCGGCGGCCCGGACGATCAGATCGGCCTTGTCCTGGGGCAGCCGACCCAGGGCGGCGTTAGTGAGGGCGGCGGCCTTTTTAATGGTGGCGATGGCGTGCACCACCGCCAGGGGCATCCGGTCCTGGCCGATGGAAAAGTAGTGGATCGATCGCTGGGTTTGGGCCCCCCAGTAGCGATCGCTGGGCACGGCGATCGCCCCCATACTGTCAGTCTCCTGGCGCCAGCCCGGTGTGGCTTCGGTCATGGTGGTCTTCCCCTAAAGGTCTAAAACCTGGCCCCGCAAATCCGCCGGAGCCGCAATGCCGTAGCGCCCCAGTAGGGTGGGCAAAATATCGTAGATCTGGGCCTCCCTGAGTTCCTGCCCCCGCCTGGGTGCCCGGGGATCATGGAAAATCATCAGGCCAAAGGGGGCGTGGTTGGCATCGTCGGGCCCGGTATCATTCTCTACTGTATGGAGGCTGCCCAGCCCCACACTGCCCACCAATCGCCAGGCCAGGTCATCAAAATAGACAATCAGGTCCGGGGCCCGGCCCCGCACCCGCTGGTAAATCGCCTGGGGTTTGAACACCTTCACCGGCAGGGGCTGACCCTGGGATCGGTGAGCTGCTGCAACTGCTCCGCCAGCCGGTTGCGCACGTCTTCGTAGTCCGCCATGGCCACGATGCCCTGGGGTTCTCGCCCCTGCACATTCAGGAAAATACGGGCGTAGTAGCCCCCCGCCCCCAGGCCTGGGTGCGGGTCCAATCCACCGCCACCTGGTCTAGGGGTTGGGCCTGGAGCGGATCTAGGGGCTCCGCCAGGGTCAGGTAGCCCTGACGGATCAGCCACTCGTTGATGCAAATGCCCCCCATCAGGGGTTGGGCCCCGTGGTCCGACACCACCAGCACGGCGGTATCGGGGTCGCAGGCGGCTAACAACTGGCCCACCCGCTGGTCTACGTGGACGTAGTAGTCGTGGATGGCGGCGGCCCAGGGGGAACCGGGCTGGTGCTGGGGATGGCGGGGGTCCATGGGTTTCCAGAAGGCGTGGTGGATCCGATCCACCCCCATATCCACCAGCATCAGAAAGTCGGGTTGGTCGCGGTGGAGGAGCTTCTCCGCCAGGCTAAAGCGCTGGTCGCAGAGGCGGTAGAGGTGGGTGAGGATGGTTTCCTTGTCCTCTGAACGGAAGTTGGGCACATCCATCATGAAATCCGGCATCCAGGCCCGGATCTGGTCCCCCAACTCGGGAGGATGGGTAAAGGGCACGGCTGTGCTGGGGGTGAGGAAGCAGGATACCAGACTGCCCGCCACCGGGTAGGGGGGAAGTCCCGGGCACCCCCAGCACAGCGACGCTCCAGCCAGCTTCGCCGAGCCAGTCCCAGAGGCGCGGAAACTTGACGGCCCGACCATCGCTAATGGCCATGGTGTGGTAATCGCGATCGCGGCGGTTGCGGAAGCCATAGATCCCCAGTTCCCCCGGATCGCGGCCGGTCATCATACAACTCCAGGCCGGCACCGTAATGGCGGGGATGCTGCTCTCCAGACGACCGTAGCTGCCCTGAGCCATGAGTTGACTAAGGTTGGGTAAATCGGACCGCCACTGGTCAAACACCAGGGAGGGTTCCATGCAGTCCAAACCGATGATCAGCAGACGGGGGGCGGCCATGGCGAGGGTTAGAGGGGGCCTTCGATGCGGGCGTTAAAGCCGTAAACCCGCCGTTCCCCCGCCAGGGGTACCAGGGTGACGGTGCGATCGTCCCCGGGTTCAAAACGCACGGCGGTGCCGGCGGGAATATCTAGCCGCAGGCCCCGGGCCTGATCGCGATCAAACTGTAGGGCGGCGTTGACCTCAAAGAAGTGGAAGTGGGAGCCCACCTGAATGGGGCGATCGCCGCTGTTAGCCACCGTCAGGGTGACCGTGGGCTTGGCCTGGTTGAGCTCAATCTCCCCCTCGGCGGGGAATAGTTCACCGGGAATCATCGTGCACCTCCTAGGTGGGCCATCAGGTCTTGACGTTTTTGTTCCAGCGATCGCTCCACCCGGGGCAGGCTATCCTCAATTTCCCGCCGTCCGGGGCCCGGTGGGGCCGCCTCCAACAATTGATTCAGGGCCACCAGATGGGCGGTCTCTAGGGCAATTTCCGTAGGCACCTTCAGGTCCGGCAGTACCCCCGTCCCCTCCCAATTGCCCCCGGTGACCGGGTTAATCGCCCGCCCGGTGGGGATAAACACCCAAAAATGGTCGTGCAGACGAAACCCCTGTCCCGGGTTAGCGCCGCCCCGGGTGGTTTCCCCCACCACCTGGGCCCGCTTTAGGGTCTGCAGGTTATAGGCAAACTCCTCCGCCGCCGAGAAGGTCTCCGGGCTGGTGAGCACAAACACCGGCCGGTCCAGGTAGCGGGGCCCAGGCACGTGGGGCAGGGTCCACCACTGCTGGGTTTGGTCCGTGGCCCGCCAGTAGAGGTCATTGAGGTGAATCGGGGGATGGGGAGGGAATAGATAACTACAGAGAAAGGCCACGGTGGCGGGGGACCCCCCTGGTTGTGGCGCAGGTCAAGGATCAGGGCATCGGTGTGGGCCACCAGGGCCATGGCCGCCGCCAGGGACTCCGCCGCCCACTCTGGCGGCTCAAAGCTAAACAATTGCAGGTAGCCCACATTCCCCGCCAGCCGCTCCACCCGGTTAATGTCAAAGTTACGGCGACGGCTGGCCACCCCCTGCTGGGCTAAATCGGCGGGACTGGGGGCGGTGGCCTCCAGGTGGGGCAGGGGTAGGGGGCTGAAGTGCAGGCACAGAGCCAAATCACCACTCAACTGCTGGAGCTGGGCGGTGAGGGTATCCGCCAGTTGCTGGCCGCCACGAATCTCGGCGTAGCCCCCCGCCGCCCGACGAGTCTGGATGTCAGCCTGAATCCGCTGGGCCACCTCAGGAAAGGTATAGGCCTGCAGCTGTTGGAGGAGGGTTTTGAGGACGCCCTCAAGATCGCCGTCCTGAAGCAAAAAATCGGTTGGAGAAGGAGAAACGGTCATGGGTAACCGGAGGTTAATACTAGCGAATGGGGTCGTGTACCGTTACCAGTTTAGTACCATCGGGGAAGGTAGCCTCCACCTGCACCTCGTGGATCATCTCCGCTACCCCCTCCATCACCGCCTCTCGCCCCAGCAGGGTAGTGCCGTAGCTCATCAGATCGGCCACGGTGCGTCCGTCCCGAGCCCCCTCCAAAATCGCTGCCGAAATATAGGCCACTGCCTCTGGATGGTTAAGCTTTAAGCCCCGCTGCTTACGGCGCTCCGCCACCAGGGCAGCGGTGAAAATCAATAGTTTATCTTTTTCCTGGGGGGTGAGTTGCATGGAGAAAAAACAGGACCTATAGCTTTGGCCAGCAGGCTTAAGGAGGTTATTTGAAAAACCGAATAAGGTCTTTAACCATCTCTATAGGGTAGGATAATATCCTCAAAATTCAATATTAAGATTCAAGATTTTCGCGTCCTCCGGCGGCGCACTGTACCTGAGCCCTTTTCCAACCACCTCTAAACCAAAGTTGAGCCCTTAGCGGGGATGGCTCCTGGCTCTAGCCCTGCTGGTTGGAATCAATAGATGGATTTTAAACACCCGTTGCGATCGGCTTTCCTAGACTACTTACCTAATAAAACAGCCAGTCGAGGGTTACTGCGAACAAAACGCTGCCATTTTCGCTGAAGTCTTTTCCATTGATTATCTCGGGTACCAGCCCAGGAGGTTTGATCAAGATATTGTTCAAAAATCCTCACATCAGGGTGATCACAGGTTATGTGCCACGGCTTAGCTCCGCCGTAATGGATAATGTAGGGATGGTTAATTACCCTCTCCAGAGACTCAAAGTCCTTAACACCATCGGGGAATAGGTAAAACTGAGGCAGTTGATTCCACTGAGAGCTAATTCTTTTCCATTTCCCTGCCAAGGTAGCATTCAAAATATCTTGATCATGCTCTTTGACGGTCGCCTGGTTTTTGACAAAAAAATCAAAAAACTTAGTGGTCAAGTTAGCTTCTCTCCACTTATCCAGATTAGCGACCAAAAGACCAGCGTTGAAATATGCTGCATTCGAGTCCAGGCCTAGTTGTTCATAATTACTCAAGCCTGGAGCCGTAGACAGACTATTACCATTAGTTGCGGCCAGGACAAAACTATCTTCCATGTCCATATCCCATAGTTCTTGGAGATCCCCTAAAACAACCATATCGGCGTCCAGGTAGATAACCTTAGAAATCTCCTGGGGCAAGATTTCTGCCATCAACAGACGATAGTAGTAAGCAATAACAACGTTCTGAGGTACTACCTTAAGCTTCTCAGGATCTGGTCGAAGCCAGGTAATTTCCAATCGATCAGATTTCAAAGTAGCTTCAGCTTTTTCCTTAGTGGATGGCCGAATACCTCCGTCAATGACGTATAAAGATATCCTTGAAGACTCGGACTTGAGATTTTTGAAGGCCGAACCTATGGTTACGGTCATTGGCATTACGTAGTTATCATCTACGGTAGCGACAAGCACTATCGGCTCAGATACACAAGTAGGATCTTGGGAGGAGGACAAATGCTTAACTCTAACCTGGATACCAATATCAGCAACCATCATAACCAAACCACCCCAAAAGAAAAGATTCTAAAAAACTTAACCAGCAATGAGATCTAACATAAAAATCGAAAGATCTCATAACCAAAAAATTCTATTTGATAATCAACAAAGATTAAAATGTTAAAAAAGTCTATCAAACTTTGACAAAAACATCTTATTTGTCAAAACAAACCATCTTCAAGGCATCATTAAACTATTCAACTACACTCCCTTATTTCTAACTGAAACTATAAATGCTAAGAGTTAACATTAATTCTCAGCAAGGAGTAGTAAAAAGAGCAGACCCTAAATCCAACGGCTTCTACGTGAAATTACGTGATAGTAAGCAAAGTATAGGTAAGCATACCCGGATACTTCAAGGCTTAAAGGCTAAAAATTTACAGAAAGCCTAAAATATCTTTGGATTTTCATTGAATTTATGAATTTTCTGTAAAGTTATGTCCTGGTTAACTCACAAAACTTAGTCATGGGCCTGCTCGTGCGTACGTATCCCGATTTCCTTCCAAAATCGCTGCTGAGATGTAGGCCACCGCCTATAGATGGTTGAGCTTTAATTCCCGCTGCTTACGACGCTCCACCATCTAGGTAGGGGACTCAATCTAACCACCGGTTGCGAATCGGCTTTCAAGGTTTTGGTTAGATTGTCAACTTTGTTGTTCAACTTGCTTTTGTACCTGCCAGGCGGTTTGGGCTCCCAGCTTGCCCGCTTTGACAAATACCCAGCAGCCCCGATAGAACCGGTCTTCTCCCCTGGTGCAGGCGGGCTTGACCCCAATCAGCTGTTGTACCTCTTCGCTCGTTAGAATCCATCCACCAGTAAAGGCCTGCTCCAGCACCTCCATGTACCACAGGGGATTGGAATTGGCTGGGGTTTGGGTCTGTAGGGTTTGATTCAACCGGGTCAAAGCAGTGGCAATAGTTTCCAGATGCTGAGTCAGGGCCGCCAGGGGTAAACCGGAAACCAGGCTTGGAGAAGGTTCACTAGGCACCGGCGCGGGGGAGGTGTCCTCTCTAGCCACCGCTTGCGCCTCAGCCCAGAAATCTTCAGGGCCATCCGCTAGCGGTGGTGGCATGGGGGGCGCCTGCACCTTGGTCGCTGTGGAGAGGTCAGCTTCGGGGACAACTACCGGTATCGGAGGTACTTCGGGCTCCGGCTCAGCCGTAGGTTTAGTCAGCGGCTGAAAGTTTTGTTGCTGGAGCCATAACCGACTGAGCTCTCGAGCCCATTGCTGCAGGTACTGGGCGGCCTCTCTATCGCCGTTAACCGCCAGCTGATCTCCGACCTGCTGCATCGCCCTCACCAGCCCTGGTCCCAGTAAATCGGGATGGGCAGCCAGAACCCGGCCCTCTTCTCCCTCGGGGCAGGCCAGCAACTCCTTAATCACCTTGAGGTAGGCTTCAGCTCGATCGTCCTGGGGCGGCGGTGGTAGGGTTTGGGCTAGAAATAAATGGTGAATCTGACCGGCCAAATTGTGCAAAAACTTGGCCTCTTTGCTACTCCCCTGGTGGGCCAGTTGGTTAGCCACCTGTTCCATTACCTGTACCAGGTCGGGGGTAACCAGGCCTTCGTTCTGGCGCAGTAAAATCCACTCTTCCCCATTAGGGCAAGCCAGCAGTTGCTGAATTAGATGAAGGTAGGCCTGTAGGGATTGTTGGTGCATAAAACCTGCTCCATACCCGCAATAACTACCTTTATGGTGGCGCTAAAGGGGCCACTCCTGGGTAAAAAGTAACGAAGTGTATTAACGTGGAATTGACCTTTGACCGATCTGCCCTGACTGTCAACCCGGGCCTAAGGGTTTTTGCCAAAACCATCAATCAGGAGGGTCGTCAGCCGATCGGTACCAAGCCGGGGTTATGGATGCTGCCAATGTCACCTGATTTTATTCTGTTTGCCCAGCATGGCTGGGCTGATAATCATCAGACCATGCAGGCTCTGGCTCAGAAACTGGCTACCCAGACCAGCCAGGTAGTTGCTCCCTGCCTTAACTACGCCTCGACCTGGCTACGCCTTAAGCCTTTGGTGGAACGGGTAGAGCGGTTGGCTACCGGGGTTGTAGAAAGTAATCCTGGGGTGCCTCTGCGGATTGTGGGGCATTCCATGGGGGGATTGATCTGGCTGCAAGTGTTGGCTCGTCATCCTGACTGGTGGCCCAGGGTTGATTCCCTGGTTTTGCTGGCGGTTCCGGTGGGGGGAGCCCATCTTGCTCGCCTTGTTGATCCTCTGGGTCTGGGAGTTGGTATTGCCGCCGATCTGGGTCGGAACCACCGTCCTACCGCTATTGCCATTGTGGCCAGGATCAAGACCCTGGTTCTGGCTGGAGATATTGACGGCGGTGGGGATGGCACTATTACCATCGAGAGTACTAAAATTCCCCAGGCTCAGTTCCAGGTACTAGAGGGCCTCAGCCATCCGGTCCTGCGCTACCATCCTCAGGTAATTGAGATAATTCGCAGGTTTTGGGCAGGGGAGCAGTTGGAATCTGCCCCTACCCATCCCCTGATTGAGTATCTGCGTCAGGTACCAGGAATAACCGATGCTCACTACCGAGGTTTTAAGCACTCGGTAGTTTACCGCCCCGACCAGGATGGGGTAAGTCTGCGCCGCTGGGGCCATCCCCTGGGCCTGGATCATGTTTTCGTTGCCTCTATGCAGGGGGATTGTCTCTATGGTGGCTACGTGGGCTGGTTGCATCGGTGGCATTTAGCCAAAGCTCTGGCGGCCCTATAGGAGCCTGGCGAGGAGGGGATCGACTAATTGATGACTATATCAGGAGGGAAAATCGTCCATGACACCCATGCAAGTGCTGCTGAAGATCGATGGGTTATACTCAGACCGTGGCAGTGGCGAGTACCACGGTGAGTCCGTAACCCAGTTGGAACACGCCCTGCAAAGCGCCTGGCTGGCGGAGAAGCATGGCCAGCCGGCCAGGATGATTGCCGCGGCCCTGCTCCACGACATCGGACACCTGCTCCACCACCATGGCCAAGACTCCCTTGACAGGTCTATCAACGATCGCCATGAGGAACTGGGGGCTCGATTTCTGGCCCAAGCCTATGGCCCGGAGACGACGGAACCGATTCGCCTCCACGTCCTGGCAAAGCGCTACCTCGCCACCACCCGTCCAGGCTATAGCGGGGTGCTCTCCCTCGCCTCAACCAGAAGCCTGGAGTTGCAGGGCGGTCTGATGAACCCCGAGGAGGTAGCCGCATTCCAGCGCCAACCCTACGTCGCTGACGCCGTCAGCCTGCGGGAATACGACGACTGCGCCAAGGTGGCTGCCCTTGTCACCCCCCCTACGCCTACTTCCGGCGGTATTTAGAGGCGGCCTTGTCGAATTTGGGATTAGGGTGAGCGTTGCCCTCTGGAAATCACTGTGTCTGACTAGGGCAGCCTATTTTCGGATCTACCCTAAGGGAATAATCGAATCTATGCCGCCCGCCAATGCTTTGGATTCACCGAGGTTTATATTGGTTGATCGGGCATCGCTACGGCTTGGACTGCGGTCTGCCCTGGGATGTTTAGATTCACTCAAAGCCCTATCAAGACTTGATATTTGCTGTTTGAGTACAGGCCGAAGCGTGTAGTGCAGCCAATGGACTGCATGACCCTATCACTGAACCGGGAAAAAGCCCTATGCCCCTCTATCATTTAACCGCCAGTGAGGCGATCGCCCAATTGTCCAGATCCCAAGTTTCAGCCCTGGAGCTGGCCCAGGCCTGTTTAGCCCGCATTGAGCAGCGGGAACAGGCGGTTGAGGCCTGGCAGTACCTCAATCCTGACCAGGTGGTGGAGCAGGCGATCGCCGGCGATCGCACCCGAGCTACCGGTACCCCCTTGGGGCCTCTCCAGGGCATTCCGGTGGCGATTAAAGACATCTGCGCCACGGCCGATATGCCCACCGGCTGGGGCACCCCATCCATGCCGGTCAGCAGCTCAACTACGACGCGGCCGTGGTAGAACGGCTACGGGCTGCTGGGGCGATCATCATGGGTAAAACGGTTTCCACGGAGTACGCCCTGGCTCGGGCTGGCAAGACCAGAAACCCCCACCACCCAAACCATACCCCCGGCGGTAGCTCGAGCGGATCGGCGGCGGCGGTGGCCGATCGCATGGTCCCCCTGGCCCTGGGTAGCCAAACCGGTGGATCGGTGCTGCGGCCGGCGGCCTACTGCGGGGTGTTGGGTTTCAAGCCCAGCTTTGGTGCCATCTCCCGGTTTGGGGTCATGCCCGTCTGTCGCGATCTCGACCATGTGGGGGTATTTGCCCGTAGCCTGGCGGATATTGCCCTGCTGTGCTCAGTCCTGATCGGGCCCGATGGCCGCGACCCAGATTGCACCGGAGCGGGGATGTCCCCCCACCTCACCCACCTGGGGCGATCGCCTCGCCTGGGGTTAGTGCGTACCTCCGCCTGGGCTGAGGTGGACCCAGAGGCCCAGGCCACCCTGGTGGACAGTGGGGAGAAACTGGCCCTGGCCGGGGCTAGGGTGACCGAAGTCTCCATGCCCTCGACCTGGGCGGACTATTTAGCCACCATCGACGTGCTGATGGCCTGCGGGGCGGCGGTCAACCACGGCCAGGACTACGATCGCTACGGTCAAGCCCTGTCCCTGCAGTTGCGACAGGTGATTGAACGGGGTCGCCGCTACGGCAACCTGGCCTATGGGGCGGCCCGGCAGGCCGTGGTGAACTATAGCGCGGCCCTAGCACCGGTCTGGGCTAAGGTTGATGCCCTGATCACGCCGGTGATCACCGGGCCAGCCCCCCAGGGCTTAGAGGATACTGGCTCCTTTAAGTTCTGCGGCCCCTGGACCCTGCTAGGCCTACCGGCCCTGAGTATTCCCGTTGGCAGGGCAAAAAATACCCTACCCCTGGCGATCCAACTGGTGGGGCCTCGGGGTGCCGATCAGTCCCTCCTGGCCCTGGCCGATTGGGTGATGACCCAGTTAGGGGATGCCTGCCATCTAGCACCACCGGCTTAATTTTCATCACCCAGATGATGGGGCGATCGCCTCCGGCTTGCCGGTGTTGACCAGCCGCCAGCCCCCCTTTACCGAGTTTCTCGAACCGGATCAGGCCCTACTGATCGATCCCCAGGATGCAGCGGCGATCGCCCAGGGGATGCTCCAGATCCTCCAACCCCAAACCGCCCAGGCCCTGGTGGAGGCCAGCCGCTCGATTCTGCCCCACTACAGCTGGGTAACATCGGCTAAAATGCACCTTGACCATTATCGCCAGTTGCTCTAGCCCCCAGCCCATGCCCGAAATTCGTTTCCAAATCCAATGGCCCGACGGCTCCAGGGAAACCTGCTACTCCCCCTCCCTGGTGGTGAAAGACTACTTTATCGCCCCCCAGGCCTATGCCCTGGAGGACTTTGTGCAGCGGTCTCGCACCGCGTTGCAGATTGCCAGCGATCGAGTGCAGGCTAAGTATGGCATGCCCTGCGGTTTAGCCCTGGGGCAACTGCAAAGCATTGAAACCAAAGCCAGCCAGTACCAGGACTGGCCCCAACCCCAGGTGCAGGTGTTAGGGTTCCTTGAGTCGGATCCCGGGTATAGCTGTGGTCAGTCCGCTGAGGACTGGATTAATCGGTTAGAATCTATGTTTCCCCAGTACGCGCTTCCACCGACCGGAGAAATCCCTTCAACTTAGACCAGAGATGTTCAATGGGGTTGAATTGAGGGGAATAGGGAGATAGATAGACCAGGCGATCGCGCTTCGCTTTGGTCTCAGCTTGTAGACCTTGGCTGCTTGAGGAGCAGCTTCCTGTGGGTGAAAATCTGCGTGTTAAGAGCTCCTGATCGCTGATTACTGACTACTGGATTACTGTTTCTTTTGCCGGGGGAATGGCGATTTCCCCCGGACCCCTCGCCCAGGGCGTTCCGCCGCCCTGGACCCGACGGAAGGGGTTAAACTGTGGGCAGCAGATCGCCATTCCCATTGGTCTCAGCTTGTAGACCTGGGGGAGGGGGCTACAGGCGCAGGGCGGATAGAAAAGTCTATCTAAGGGTGAGGGAGTTGGTGGCCAGGGCTTCTGACTACTGACTACTGATAACTGACCACTCACTTCGCTGATTACTGTTTTTAGGGCAAATTGCCCTAAAAACAATAAGGTTTCATCTATGCATACGTCGATCACCATTAAGCGCATTCTAAACACACGCGTGCAACCATTGTTGTAGTCTATGTGCATAAAGATCACCATTGAGCGCATCCTAAACACAGGGGTGTGATCGTTAAAAAAGCGCCAAAAACCACTGTTGTGATCTATGTGTATAGCGATCACCATTGAGTGCATGCTAAACACAGGCCTGTGATCGATGTTTGCAGGCGTGTGATCGTTATACACACCCCTGTGATCGATATGCGCACCCGTGTGATCGTTATACACACGCGTGTGATCGATATGCGCACCCATGTGATCGTTATACACACCTGTGTGATCGATGTGCGCACCGGTGTGATCGTTATACACACCTATGTGATCGCTGTGCGCACCGGTGTGATCGTTATACACACCTATGTGATCGATGTGCGCACCCGTGTGATCGTTATACACACCTGTGTGATCGATGTGCGCACCGGTGTGATCGTTATACACACCCCTGTGATCGCTGTTGGCGGGGGTGAAATCGGTGTGTACAGCCCTGAGATCGCGGTTGGCGGGGGTGAAATCGGTGTGTACAGCCCTGAGATCGCGGTTGGTCACCTTCTGAGGAGTGTTGTTCTGCCTCAATGCTGAGCTTGGGGGTAAAAGCTTAGATACAGAGGTCTCCTAATCACAGCGGGGTAGGATGGGCAAAGGGCCTGAGCCCGTGCCCATCACCTGAGAGTGATCAGGCCAGGTTAAACCCTGACCTGGAGCTGGGCAGATCCTGGCTGCGATCGCTATGGGCCGGGGGGCATGGATGAAGCCGTGGGGGAGACTACTCTTCCCGGCCCCCCATAGGGTGTTGTCTGGCTTTGAGCTTGAAGGGTGGATGCTTGAGCAGAAGCTTTCTATGGATGGGAATCTCGATACAGAGGACTCCTGATGACTGACCGCTGACTACTGACTACTCATTTTTTCTACCGGGGGAATGGCGATTTCCCCGGGACCGGGGCGTGCCGCCGCCCTGGACCCGACGGAAGGGGTTAAAGGGTGGGCGGCCGATCGCGCTTCGCTTTGGTCTCAGCTTGTAGACCTTGGCTGCTTGAGGAGCAGCTTCCTGTGGGTGAAAATCTGCGTGTTAAGAGCTCCTGATCGCTGATTACTGACTACTGATTACTATTTCTTTTGCCGGGGGAATGGCGATTTCCCCCGGGCCCCCTCGCCCAGGGCGTTCCGCCGCCCTGGACCCGACGGAAGGGGTTAAACTGTGGGCGGCCGATCGCGCTTCGCTTTGCTCTCAGCTTGTAGACCCCGGTTGCTTGAGGAGAAACTTCCTAATGGTGAGGGAGTCGGGAAAAAGGGCTTCTGATCGCTGACCACTGATCGCTGATTATTGTTTTTAGGGCAAATTGCCCTAAAAACAATAAGATTTCATCTATGCATACGTCGATCACCATTAAGCGCATTCTAAACACACGCGTGCAACCATTGTTGTAATCTATGTGCATAAAGATCACCATTAAGTGCATGCTAAACACAGGCCTGTGATCGATGTTTGCACGGGTGTGATCGTTATATACACGGGTGCGATGGATAATTTTCTGCCTATAGATCCCTATAGGGGTATTAGACAGAAAAATTCTCTCTATCTAATAATTAGTTTTTTTATGCCCACCGAACAGCGGCTCGACATTTTTGAAACGATGGATCCGGACTTGCTCAAGGCGGCATTTTCACTACGCCGTCAAGTGTGGGCAGCGCTCCCCGGCGTAGATGCCCAGAGTGCGCTATCCGGTGGGCTGGACGACGGCTTTGACGATGTTGGCCTGCATTGGGTCGCCGTTGATTGCGGGTCGGTTGTTGCGTCGGCTCGCCTTTGTGTGTGTAAATCTATGGAAAGTCTGCCTGATGCCTACGTATTTGCTGACGCCGCTACTGAAGTGCCCTTGAGTACGTCGGCCATAAATCGGCTAGTAGTGCGCAGCGATTACCGCGGCCAGGGGATCGCCTCCCGGCTCGATCGCATTCGGCTTGCTGAAGCACATGCAAGAGGTTGCGCAAGCGTAACGGCGACCTGGTCGCCCTTCTCGGGCTTGCCCCGCCGGAGTGCTATTGAGGCTCTCGGATTCAGGCCGGTGCTCGGGGGCCGTGAACACTCAGCGAGAGAGCCACGGCGGTCTTTGATCGGCTTCTGCCTTCGCTTTTAAAAACCCGAGTTGTAGATCCACGAACCTAACATAGTCCCTGAGGCCGACGGGTTAAGAGATCTGAGTGAGGATGCAAAGGATATTAGCTCCCCCTCAACTTAGCCATTCACTCAAATACCATCATCCCCATTCCCCCGGGGGCTTAAAGTGTACCCCAACCTCAAGAGGACTCGGGACTCTAAACGGATGGAACAGGCCACCATCGAGTAATCCCTACTAGAGCAAGTTCGTGCTCTCAGCCCCGCCCAACAGCAAGCAGTCCTAGACTTCGCCGCCTTCCTGCGTCAACCTGCCCCCAAAGCCCGAGTCGCTGGGCTTCACCATAGAAGAACTACAAATTGACTGCGAGTGCTTTGGGTCAACCACCTGCAAGGGTCCTTTTAATTCTTTCCGCTTAAGGATTCCACTACGAGATCGTTTTGCAGTGACTAACGTATATGTTTTATCGTCAGCCATCTCTACAGGTCTAAGTACCTCTGTTACTAGCTTGCTGATTGCAATGCTTTTCCATAAAATCCATAATCTCCCGATAAAACTCCATTCCCTTCCCCTCACTACTCTTCGCCGTCACCACCACCCCCAATGTTTCGACCAAAGACCCGATCTCCCCATCACAAACCTGATCCAAGAGCTTACTTAAATCATCTTGGTTTTGCTGCCCATAGGCCAACGCATTAATATAATCATTGCGGATTTGGTTATCGATCACCACGATCGGATAGCCCGCTCGAATCAAGAGCAAATTCATGAGTAACCGACCCGTGCGACCATTGCCATCCCGAAACGGATGGATCGACACAAACCGATAATGGGCGATTGTGGTATATTCCATCGGATGCAAACCCAAAGCCGCCTCAGAATTGAGCCAAGTCACAAAGTCATGCATTAACTGAGGCAGCAAATAATGGGTTTGAAAAGGGTTATCCCAGGTATAGTTCACCGCCTCTATAAACCCCCGATTAAAGCCGCCTTGGCCACCTGGGGAGAGGGATGCTAATCCCTACCACCTTAGGCTGGCACTAACGGATTCGGATAAGCGCAACACCTGAATTTAGCGGTCGAGTAAAGGCTGGCGACCAAAAGTCCAAAATTCGCTCTGTCTGTGCCCTCTCTCGACTTTGCTTTATCCTGGCGGTGACCACCCTCTATGTCACCGCTCAAGGGGTTGATATCGTCACATCGGGTCAGCGCCGCCAGGTCAAGTTCAAAATACATACGTGCTGCTATGCCGGTGATTATTTGTGTCAGTCAACCAGGATTGAACCATATTTGAATTCACCAAAATAACAACCTATTTATTAATATTTGAATACTAGAGGATGTCTAAGTCATCACCAAGGGTGCCTGATCATCCTATGACCACTCACATAGGTTAAGTTACATTTATTTTTGCTCAGAGATTGACCTTTATCGTCTTGGAAGCTATCATCTTTTCTGTCAATTACTTCAATGATTATGAATGCATATTGTCAATCATAAAACATTTCTAAATTCGAGCTATTGCCTTTTTCTTAACAATATCTTCTGTTGAGAATTTAATAGCATTCGTCAATACTATACAGGTTTATGTCGATTTCCATTCAATTATACTGGTTCTCAAAAACTACCTCGTCAAGATTGAATTCTTTAGTTCGATTACTTTGCCTTTCTCTTAGAGGAAATAAGACAAAACCTTACTTTGCCCTAAGACAGCTATAGTCATTCTGGTTGTAGAAATATCGATGTTCAGGATGTTCACTCTATGAAAATATTGGGACTGGGATTCACCCAGCATGAATGCTCTGCCGCCTTAGTGGTTGATGGAAAACTTAGTGCAGCGATCGCCCGTGAACGGGTAACCCGAATTAAACGAGATGGTAGTGCTTGGGGCTCTGCAAGGTTAGATTTGAGCTCTGCTATTCAATACTGTTTGCAGGGTAACAATTTAAAACTAAGCGATATCGATCTGGTAGTTTATCATAATTACTTTCACCTATCTCCAGATGAATTAAAAGAACTATTGTTGGAAGAAGGCGGACTAGATTTCTTCTCGATTCCGTCCATCGCTTTACCCCATCATTTTGCCCATGCTTGCTGTACTTTTTATCTCTCTCCGTTTGAAGAGGCGGCGATTTTTGTCACAGACGGAGCGGGCGGGCCGTCGGATTTAATCGCCCGTAACTGTAGCGGGCCTGAAGCAGAGGCGATCGCCCAGGGATTAACCCTAATCCAGAATATCGATCCAGACCCCTCGCAGGAGTCCTGTGAATACGAAAGTTTTTACCAGGTTCGTGACGGACAATGGCAGTCAATCCGCAAAACCGTTCGGCAGTATCAATGGCATTGGAGCGGTATATAGTCGGGCTTCTAGATTATTGTTTGAGGACGGATTGGACGCAGGGAAAACCATGGGATTATCCTCTTACGCAACCCCTTCTCCTGAGCCGATGTTCTTTGCAAAGGCGGGGCCGGAAGATATGCCCTTTTTCTATGGAAATCTATCGTCAGAAGGACAGGCACTAGAAAAGCAGATTGAGGAAATTCTTGCGGCCAATTCCAGTCCCTCGAAATATGAGGAACCCGAGTTAACCTACTACGCTGCGAGCCTGCAAAAGGAAACCGAGGATGCGCTAGTAGAATATGCCCGTTGGCTACAGGAAACGACTGGCTCTAAAAACCTTTGCCTGTGTGGGGGAGTTGCGCTCAATTGTGTAGCCAACTCACGAATCTGGGAAGAAGCTGGATTTGAAGAGGTATTTGTTCCCCCCTGTCCGGGGGATGACGGCCTTGCCATCGGCTGTGCCCTCTATGGTGCTGCGATTCATCACGAGTTGGAAGTTGGCAAAGTTCCCGTGTTTGGCGGTTGCTCCTACACTCACGACCCGTCTGAGTTAACGGCTCTAGGACTGAAAAAAGTATTTGATGGGCTAGATGTTTACGAAGTCATTGCTAAAGAAATCGCCAAAGGTGCAGTGATTGCCTGGTTCCAAGAGGGTTCGGAATTTGGACCGCGGGCCCTTGGGCATCGCAGTTTTCTCGCCGACCCCCGACGACAGGAAATGAAGGATTACCTAAATCTAACGGTTAAAAATCGAGAGAATTTCCGGCCTTTCGCCCCAGTAGTCCTAGAAGAACAGGTTTCCGAATATTTCAACCAACATTATCCGAGTTATTGTATGTCCTTTGTCGCTCAGGTACGGGAGGATAAACAAGCTGTGGTACCTGCCATCACCCACGTTGACGGAACCGCCCGTTATCAAGTTCTCCGACGGGAACATAACCCGCAGTTACACGAGTTGATTTGCGCTTTCGCTAAGGAAACGGGAGTTCCAATCTTACTGAATACTTCCCTGAATCGAGCCGGAGAACCTTTAGTGGAAACACCTAAAGAGGCGGGACTCTGTGCCCTTAAATCATCGGCTGATTACCTTGTGGTTGATGGTACGATCTACCAGCCAACTAATATGTAGCACGCCAGTTTGATTTCTCAAAAATCCTCGAAATCAATACCCCATCTGGCACCGAAGATAGTTCTTGATTAAATGGGAAGCCCTGAAAAGTGGTTAGGTTAATTAATTGATGACTAAGAAGACATTTCAAAGGTCGAATGGGGTAACTTGAATCACCTTACCTACAGAGAAAGTGCTATAAAAAAGGATTTCAAGGATCATGGTTATTCATATAGGTAACTTTCGATCATCTCTTGAGCCAATCCTTTTTAAGTCATTCTCTAAATTCATCCTCAAGCATTTTATCCAACTCAATCTCTAAATCTATGCTACAGAAAATCATTGATCATAGAATCTTCAAGTTTATCCTGGGTGGCGGCCTAGCTGCGGCAATTAATTTACTACTTATTATAGCTCTCATAGAATGGCTAGGGTTTAATACCCCCAGTCTACGGGCAATCGCCAATGCCATCTCGATCGAGATTTCCCTATTAGCCAGTTTCTTTATCTATCGAACTTGGGTTTGGACAGGAGGAGTTTGGACAATAAAAGAGATCTGGTTACGGCAAATTCCTCTTTACCATATTTCTGCAGGAATGGCGGTCATCTCTCGAATTTTCATTCTTTTTCCCTTCTTTGATTGGTTGGGAGTAAATTACACAATTAATACTCTGATTGGCGTCATAGTTAGCGCAGTCTTGAACTATTTAATTAGCGATCGCCTAGTCTTTAAACCTAGAGATATAGAGGAGTGTGACTCTCCTTTAGAGAATCACACTTTAATGGGCTCCGATATTCACTCACCGGAAGGGCTGGAACCAGCACTAGAAACCCAATCCGCGTCAAACATTTCCCAATCAACTTGGGTAAAAAATATCGAAACAATATCAATTGTAATTCCGGCTCATAACGAAGAAGATTGTGTTGTTCCTACCCTAGAAGTAATCAGTAAAGCGTTAGAAGAGAAAGATATTGATTACGAAATTGTTGTAGTTAATGATAATAGCAATGACTCTACTGAAGAATTAGTACAATCATTGATTGATCAAAATCCTAAAATTCGCTGCATTAATAATTATTATCCTAATGGGTTTGGCTTTGCAGTTCGGTGTGGCTTAGAAAACTTCCGAGGAGATGCGGTTGCGATTGTTATGGCTGACAACTCAGACGCCCCAGAAAACATTGTCGATTATTATTATAAGTTGAAAGAAGGTTATGACTGTGTTTTTGGTTCTCGATTTATTACAGAAGGTAGTGTAATTGACTATCCTGTACATAAATTGGTTGTTAATCGAATGGCTAATCTCTTTATCTCCGTTTTATTTGGCTTGAAATTTAATGATACTACGAACGCCTTTAAAGCCTATCGTCGAGAGGTAATTGAAGGAATTTCTCCCCTCCTATCTCATCACTTTAACTTAACAGTAGAAATGCCCTTAAAAGCAATTATTAGAGGTTACTCCTATGCAGTTATTCCCATTACCTGGCAGAATCGAGCGATGGGAATTTCGAAGCTTAAAATCAAAGAGATGGGTAGTAGATATTTATTTATCGTTCTTTATGCCTGGCTAGAAAAAATGCTGTCGATGGGAGATTACGTCAAAGATCGACACAGGTTATACCCCTCTCAATCTGCCACCTTAAATTTGCCCAGCTCTCTACAAGAGAATTAATCTAATATGATCGTCATTCAACTTTACGTACTAGGATTAATCTCCCTATTTCTAACCTTCTCCTTAGGCTATTTGAGTCTGCGGTCTATCACAAACCTAACGGTAAAAGAATCCCTGGCTTTGGCGGGAGGCTGGGGATGTGCCTTACAAGGATTGATTGCTTTTCTTGGTTTCACTCTCGGTCTATCCAGCCGATCATTTTTTCTTGCCATGTCTGGTGGTTTGTTGGCTATATTTATTATCTTAATAATTTCAAAAAAACTTTCAAAGTATCCTCAAATTACTTTTGAAAAATCAGTTTCAATACTTACAACTGTTTTCGAAAAAAGGAGATAACTAAGTTTACATCTCCCTTTTTTTATTTTAATTTTAGTACAATTAATTTCTCTGCCTACTTATCATTAATTTATTGGTTGACCCTGGTTAGCATACAGTTGTGTATTCCTATTTATAGTGGCTCCGATTGGTATGGAGATTGGTGGATGCACTATGATATTGCCCAATTTTATCTGGGAGAGAAGTCGGGAAACACCATTTATTTTGATTATTTTGATTATTTTGATGGCTATACTGTTACCTCTCGTACTCCTCTGTTCAACCTCTTCGTTAGCTATTATCTTGGTATTTGGGGCGATAAATTTAGTGTCTATCAACTGGTTGCAATCCTACCCGGCATTTTTTTTATAACTATAATTCCTTTATTTCTTAGGTCTAAGGAAATGATTTTGGCCATAGTTTTGATGGCAATAAATCCCTATGTTAATCACATGATAATTTTTCCATGGCCAAAGATTCTAACTTCTATTTATATTATTGTTGGTATTTATTTTTATTTAGAAATCAGAAAGAGGACAGAACTCTACTTTTTTACATCTACTAGACTCTATTGCGGTATTGCTCTAGGACTGGCGATTCTTGGTCATCCTTCGGCGCTGATTTATGTAGTAGCGATTATTATTGATAGCCTCTGGTTAAATCGTGGCCGAATCTTAATGGTCATCGGGCAATTAGTACTTCCCCTATCGAGTGCATTTGCTGTTGTACTTCCCTGGATCTTATGGGGAGTGAGTCGATACGGACTGTCAGAATTCTTCTACAACTCAGCCAAAACTACAGGCCACTCCACCCTTACCGTTCGATTTGTCGATGCGCTTAAAAACGCGACCTACACCCTGGAACCTCACCGTTTATTAAATCAGTTGTTTAGTATAGATCCCGCACGCACAAAAATTGGAATCTGGGATTCGTGGCTCTTATTATATTATGACGTTCTACCAGGAACTTTAACCCTAACGATGACGGCTTTGCTGACGGTAACAGCGTTTTATAGAAATTCACGTAAGATATTGTTGCAGTCGGTTTTACCTAATTCCTTCTTTATAGTCCTTATTGCTGTCGGTTTCTGGGGAGGATGCATCCTCCAACCCGGTTCCAATCCGGGTGGAATTGTCGGGGAAAGTATGACCCCGATTTTTTTCTTTCTAGTCCTGGTGGTTGCTGAATACTTGTATGCCCTATCAATGAATTTAAGGCGATTACTATTATTACTCTCGTTTGGAGAGTTTTTACTTTCCTTTGGACTTCACATGGGTTTTATGGCGATGGATGATCCAATCGTTTGGAATAGTAATCTCAATTTAAAATTCGATAATGATTTGTTCTTTGCTAGAGATTTGACCGAAACTGGTTTGCCTATTTTCCTGGGAGCGATTGGCTTTTTAGTTCTGTTAGGGGTTGGATTCAGAATTATGAATATCGAGGGAACAGAAGTTAGGAGTTAGAGCGAAAAGTTTAATAACTTATTTTTTAATATTCTCACTATTCAAGGTGGAAGGATAAATTTGGAAGTTCGCCAATTCATAATCTTCATTCTGTCTTTGGTTTCGCTTCAGATCCTTTCCCAGTTTTCGCCAGATAAATTCCGAGGACGATAATTGCTAAGGCGATGCTGTTAATTACACCGATTTTTTCGTGGAGAAAAATCCAGGCTAATAGGGTTGCAATTACCGCCTGTGAGAGAAAGAAAATCGATAAAAAACTAGCTGTGAAATGTTTCATGCTGTAAATAACTAAACCATGAGCGATCGCTTCAGAAACCAAGGCTAATGCGATCACTGAAAACCAACCTAGGGGAGAAACAGGAAAGATAGTTTCCTCAAAAAGCAGTAAGACAGGAATAATAAAGACTGTACTGAAAGCAGAGCGGCAGAGCAAGTAAGTTGAAGCATCTAGGCGTTCTCGAATTTTCTGGCTGATTACACTACCAATAGAGTTCAAAACTCCGGCACTCAAAGCCGCACAATCTCCAATAAGTCCTTGACTAGAGAAGGAAACGTGACTTGCCACCAAAGCGATCGCTCCCAAAATAGAAAGTAATAAACCAGTGAGAAACCGTCGATCAAATTGGTAGCCTAGAAATAACCAACTTCCTAGTGTCGTAAAAATAGGCGTTACGTTAGCAAGAACCGTTGCATTAGCCGTCGAAGTTTCTGTTAAAGCCCAAGTCCAGGTAAAACGCTGGGATAGGTGAATAATCGAAACAATCGCTATCCACAATCCTCCTTGCTTGATGAAATCTTCAATTTTAGAAAATAACTTCGGAGACTCTAAAGAAGCAGTCTCGGACTCTTTAGAATTTAACCAAATAATATTGCTCCAGCAGCTAAAAATAATCGTAACAATCCAAAGTCGATTAAACAATGTAGCATTAACACCTATCTCATTGGTGGAAATCTTCACAAAGATGGGAGTGAATGATATCGCAAACAAAGCGACAAATAGTAATAAAAAATTAATTATTTTACTAGAGTCTCCTAGACCTTCTTCAGACTCTTTTAATACTTGAAAGTTCATTAAATTCAATCCTATTTAGCAAGATTTTTTGTGCAAATATAATATACTTCAAATCTTGAATGTTCTTGATAATTTCCTCCTAATCCTACCTTATACAGATCAGAATCTCCACAGCCTTTTCACTGCTTATCTTCAAAGCTAACTAAAACCAATGACTTTTTATCGTATTTTGGTAACTACAGATCAGAATCTCCACAGCCTTTTCACTGCTTATCTTCAAAGCTAACTAAAACCAATGACTTTTTATCGTATTTTGGTAACTGGCGGTGCTGGTTTTGTGGGTAGTGCCATGGCCCTGGGTCTTAAGGCTCGCTACTCCGATAGTCAGGTTACCGTATTAGACAACCTGAAACGCCGAGGTTCGGAACTCAACTTACCTCGCTTTAAACAGGCTGGTATTGAGTTTGTCCATGGCGATATTCGCAGTCCAGAAGACTTAGACGCCAATCTACTGAAGCCAGACCTGATCGTGGAATGTTCTGCCGAGCCTTCCGTTCTAGCTGGCTACAGCTCCCCTGGCTACGTGGTTCAGACGAACCTGGTGGGTACTATCAATTGTCTCGAGTTGGCCCGTCAAGCTAGGGCCGACTTTCTATTCTTTTCCACCAGTCGGGTTTACCCGGTGGCCGCTATTACCCAACTGTCATACCAGGAAACAGCCACCCGTCTCACCTTACTAGAGGATCAACACCTGCCAGGGGTGTCCGCCGCTGGCATCGCCGAAGACTTTCCCCTAGAGGGAGCCAGATCCCTTTATGGGGCGACCAAACTAGCCTCTGAGCTTCTGATTACCGAATATGCCGAGGCCTATGGCCTGCGGGCAGTGATTAATCGTTGCGGCGTCCTAACCGGTCCATGGCAAATGGGCAAGGTGGATCAGGGAGTATTTGCCCTATGGATGTTAGCCCACTACTTTAACCGTTCCCTGAAATACATCGGTTTCGGTGGAACTGGCAAACAGGTGCGGGACTTTCTCCATATCGATGACCTGTTGGACTTGGTGTACCTGCAACTGGATAACTGGGAGCAGGTTCACGGTCAGGTGTTTAACGTCGGTGGCGGTGTGGCAAACTCCCTCTCTTTGCTAGAAACCACCCAACTCTGTGAGCAGATTACCGGCCAGCAAATCTCTATTCAATCCTCAACGGAGGACCGCCCCGGCGATATTCCAATTTTTATTACGGATAGCGGTAAGGTGCAGGCCAGACTGGGCTGGCAGCCCCAGCGAGATGCCAGGCAGACCTTAACCGATATCTACAACTGGATTGATCACAATGCTGAGGCTCTAAAGGCACTTTTGTAAACAGAGAAAGCTAAAGCTTCTGAGAGACTTACGACTTTTAACCCATAGCTTCTAACCCATAGTTGAGGAATTTTATGACCGTTGCAATCATCAGTGGTTCCGCTGGCTTGATTGGTTCTGAAGCCAGTCTTTACTTTGGTCAACTCGGCTTTGATGTGGTTGGTATTGATAATGATATGCGCCGGGTATTCTTTGGTGAAACGGCCTCCACCGCCTGGAATGTTGATCGCCTCCACCGCCATTTAGGGGAGCGCTATCAGCACCACAGCCTCGACATTCGGGATCGGGATGCCATTCTCAAGCTATTTCAACACTACGGTGCTGATATTGGTCTAATTATCCACACCGCCGCCCAACCCTCCCATGACTGGGCCGCTAAAGAACCCTTTACTGACTTTGACATTAACGCCGTGGGTACCCTCAATTTTCTTGAGGCTACCCGACAACACTGCCCTGAGGCCCCGTTTATTTTTACCTCCACCAACAAGGTCTACGGTGATACCCCCAACCGCTTACCCTTAATTGAGCAGGAACTACGGTACGAAATCGATCCCAGTCATACCTATTTGCATGGTATCCGGGAGGATATGTCCATTGATCACTGTCTTCATAGTATTTTTGGTGCTTCGAAAGTAGCCGCGGATGTAATGGTGCAGGAGTATGGTCGCTACTTTCAAATGCCCACCGCCTGCTTTCGGGGAGGCACCCTCACCGGGCCAAACCATTCCGCCGCCGAACTCCATGGTTTCTTAGCCTATGTCATGCGCTGTGCCATGACCGGCAAACCCTACACCATCTTTGGTTACAAGGGTAAACAGGTGCGTGATGCCATCCATAGTAGTGACCTGATTCAGTGTTTTTATCAAGTCTATAAGAGTCCTCGGGTTGCAGAGGTTTATAACATCGGGGGTGGACGGTTTAGCAACGTTTCCGTCCTCGAAGCCATTCAAAAATGTCAGAAAATCACCGATCGAGAAATGACCTACAGCTACTCAGAACAAAACCGGATTGGCGATCACATCTGGTGGATTGGCGACAATGGCCGTTTTCAGAGTCACTATCCGGACTGGAAGATGGAATACAACGTGGATCGGATTCTAATGGAAATTTATCAAGCCAATATAAATAAGTGGGTTGAAGCTTAAAGAATCCATGAGCGTCAGATTATGCAGTTTAATCGCCTCTCACCATAGTACTCAGTTGCCAAGATAGTCCTTGGAAAAAAGGTAACTGTTCAGGGTGGGGGGTTACAAACTTGGCGGGTTTCAGCCATCGCTGGAACCTCGGACCGACGAAAATCAGGCTCAATTAGGCCCAAGCGAGCTATTCCAAGAGCTGAAACCCTCATTCTCTCGTGACCCACTGAACGCTTACGAAAAAAGAGATTGTTTTAAGCTTCAGTAGTTACATATCCTCAAGGTTTATAAAATACATCACAATGCCGTATTCATTTGGCGAAGGATGACATTTGTAGGCCAATATCCCCATGATTCAATGATCTTATGATTTTTAATTTTGAAGAGTTCCAGAGCTTCAAACTCTATTCTAGAATTGGTAGGTTCTACACCAAGAAAAGTACCAAGATGGGTGGCACTAAAGCGACCCCGAAAGGCGACCTTATCATCTTCTTCGATAAGATCATCAATTACTACGTTAATATCTGGAAAAGATTTGTGAGTAGCTTTCAAAATTATGATGGCATCTTCAATACTACGAACACTAGGTAAACTATGATCGTAATAGTCCGGTGCCATACAGTCGTAAATATTAGTATAGTTTTGACTATTATAGATTTCAAAAAAAAATCTGACCACATCCTTATTACTCATCTGATTCATCGGTTATTAGCTTCCTTTTGGTTAATCGTTATCAGTAGCAATCAATAAATATCTTATCTATTATTTTTGAATCTTAGACAAAAGAATTCTATCAATACTTTCTAGGGTGTCAATCTCTAACGTTACTCCTGATGCAGAAACATTATCAATGATATGTTCTGGTCGACTTACTCCAACGATCGCAGAAGCAACCCATTGCGATCGTAAAACCCAAGCTAAAGCGAGTTGAGACAGGGTTAAATCCAAGTCTTGAGCAATAGGTTTTAGGGTTTGAACTGTCCTCAGATTGGATTCAGAAAATAACTCTCGCAACAAATAGGCATTCATCTTTTTATTGGCCGCGCGAGAATTCTGAGGAGGTGCTTGACCGGGAGCATATTTGCCGGATAAAATCCCTTGTGCTAAGGGCGACCAGGCAAGTTGGCCGATGCCATGATCAGCACATAAAGAAAACACTTCAGTCTCTGGATCGCGCCAGAGCATTGAATATTGGGGTTGACTAGCAACAAAGGGTTCTAAATTTGTAAAGCTACAGGCCGCTTGAATTTGTTCCCGATTCCACTCGCTAAAGCCAATATAGCGAACCTTGCCCTGTCGTACAATTTCTGTTAAGGCTGTCATGGTTTCTTCTAGAGGCGTATCTGGATCATAGCGGTGACATTGATACAAATCGACGTAATCAGTACCTAATCGGTTTAGAGAGGCATCAATTTGCTTTTTAATCTGGGAAGCGGATAGTCCTCGATCTGTTGGTGAAGTTGGGAAAAAAACCTTAGTAGCCAGAATATAGGACAATCTATCAAAAGTCTTTAAGGTCTCGCCAAGAAATGATTCGGCTCTACCCGATGCATAGGAATTAGATGTGTCAATCAAGTTAATTCCCAAATCAAAAGCCCTATAAATACAGGCTTTAACATTATCCTCATTTACTCCTTCATAGACTCCCCAGGTACCAAGACTAATCTCAGAAACGTATAACTCACTATTGCCTAATTTTCGATATTTCATGGTTTGAATGAGTCTTGGCTATTTATAGTTGATTTTGGATTGATCCCAGCATGGCAAACTAAAATCGATAAGAAAATAAATAGACCTCAGTAAAGTAATTTTAGTTGAAAATAAGGATTTTAACTGCTACGTTTAATTCAGTTAGGAACGAGATCTAATCTAGAGAAAAAGTATGCTTGATTTCCTCATAGGCCTTCTGTTGTATTTCTAGAGCTAGCCAGGTGACGTGAACAAAATAGCAGTCTAATCTATCATGGCGAAGTGGATTATTATCGTAAGTATGGGTGTAGCAAAATTTCAAATTACTATCAATATCCATCTTTAGAAGATTAAGTTTTAAATTTTCTAG
Organism: Nodosilinea sp. LVE1205-7; assembly: GCA_041879365.1. Taxonomy (GTDB): domain Bacteria; phylum Cyanobacteriota; class Cyanobacteriia; order Phormidesmidales; family Phormidesmidaceae; genus Nodosilinea. The sequence continues at coordinate 3,010,268 of CP089923.1, forward strand.
CATGAATTTTGAGAGTGCGCGCTGATCGGAGTAACGGTGTCGAATCATATACTTGTTGTCTACGAAATTCTTAACAATATGATTCAACATGCTTAAATAAGCCCATTTATAGGCAATGATAAAGCCACTATTTAGATATTTGGCAGGTTGTTCTGCATATTCTTCTAAGAAGAAAGGTAGAACTTCAGATCTATGGTGACAAAAAACCGTTTCTGCGCCTGTAATTAAATCCTTTCCTGTTCGCTTAAAATCTTCGACTAACCCCTCAGGATCATAGCGAATACATAAGACGTCGTAGGCATCAACAAAAACAATAATAGTATCATCTGGAATGTCGGTAGCAGAAACCAAAAATTCCTGAATCTTGAATATCTTCGAGAGATTTCTTAATTCAGTACAATAATTAGGTAAAATATAAAGATTATTCTTTAAAGACGATTTGAGTGGTTCTACCTTCGAATTATTCGCGTCGCACAGGGTAAAAAAGAATGGTTCTCTAGTCATGCGCTTCCTCTTAGAAACTTTATGGACTGATAGTCTGGCAAATAGTTGAATGTTTACGATAACGCTTGTAGCCTTTAGGTAGTATTTCTAAGATTTACTAGGGGAATAGTCATGATCTACTGATTTAAACTTCTCCTAAAGTATGAATATAAAATTGCTCGAGTTTATTAACTTGATTTTTGATGGCATAACGCTCCTTGGCACAGAGAAAAGCAGTAGTTTTAATTTTTTCTCTAAGGGTTTCATTTTCTAAAATTTCAAGTATTCCTTTGGCAATCTGATTACTATTCTTATAATCTACAATCCAGGCATTTTCTTGATGGACAGCATGATCTAAGGCGCTTCCTGAAAGGGTAATGACCGATGGTACCTTTGCCAGCATAGCCTCTACATAGACCTGGCCAAAAGTTTCCTGAATATCATTAATGGGTGCATGGACGAAAATATCAAACAGTTGAAACAGTGAAAATAGATCCTCTTCAAAGGGGATCTCAATATAGCTATCTTCAGGGAGTTCTTCTAGGTTACGAATAATAGACAAGGCATCATCGTATTGGGGAGCTACAATATCTTCTTTACTCGCTCTTCGCATTTCTTCTGCCAATGCAGTTCTATCAATATGAGTTCCCGCAAGAATTAAGAGAGCATTAGGATGAGTTTTAAGAACCTGCTTATGAGCCTGGATAACGTACTCAATGCCTTTCCACTTTACATACCTAGCGACAACCCCAATAATAGGACGACGTTCCTCATCGCCATTCTTACCTAAATATTTTGTCTTTAACTGAGTGACTCGGGAGGAATCTATATTTTCAAACTCTTCGATATCAAACCCTGTAGGAATAACAGTAATTTTGTCCTCGGGTATACCATCCTCAACCATCCCTTGCTTACTTTTATTAGTGACAGCAATCACATGAGTGGCGCAATCCCAGATTAAATGGTGTTTACTAGAGGGATGACGATTGTAATATTTTAGGGGAGGATGTTCACGATGAAAGATTCGAACTGGAACCCTGGCATAGTAAGCAGCCAGCATACCAACTAGGCTTCCTGCAAACCAATGGGTCTGAACAATATGGGGTTTACGCTGAGTTAAGTGATCATAAACAAATTTAACAGCCTCAGGGGTGTTTTTATAATCATTAAAGGATGTGACTTCGCAGGGAATATTCATTTCCCTCAGGAAGTGGATAATCGGATCATTTTCACCCAAGATAACATAATCGATATCAAATCGATTTTTATCAATATACTTTGCATTTAGCTCGAAGGGAACCCAGCGAATATGGTGGGTGAAGACATAGGTTATTTTAATCTTCTCGTCATCCTTTAAAATCATAATTTCACACCCATTCGAACTTCTTTGTCAATCCGCGCCAGCATTGGTCTAGGCACTTTACTAAAGTAATCATCGGTAGCTTTTCGTGAGCCAGCCCAAACACCATAGTCGTCAATAATTAAAACTCCTCCAGGGGAAAGAGTAGGATAAAGCAATTCAAACTCTAGAGCGGTCGATTCATACCAATCCGTGTCAAGTCGCAGAAGTGAGATGGAGTTTGGTCGAGTTGCTGACAAGGTTTCCATTACATCTCCTTGCACGAATTCAATCTCAAATTCAAAATTATGACTAAAGAAGACTTTTTGAACGTCCTCTAATGAGGCGTAGCACCAGCCAATATCATCTCCGTATTCTTCCATCATCTCAAAGCCACTACGACCATACTTGTCGATATCAAATTCAGTGGGCGTGGGCATTCCGGTAAATGTGTCATAGAGATACAGCTTGCGATCGCTAATATTTCTCAGCTTTAGAATTAAAGCGACTAGTAATGAGCTGCCTCCTCGCCAAACACCGCATTCTACAAAATCCCCTGGTATCTGACGCTCTAAAACATAGTTGACTGCTGTATAAAGAGCAAACAGCGCTTCTACACTAGTCATGGTGTAGGGCTTAACTTGCTCAAATAGGTCCATAAAAGTTGAGTCCCTACTTATATCTGGCGTAATCGTGTCTCTCATCGTTACCTGATGTTTACTGGAGAACACAATCAACCGTTCACCAATGATATTTAAACTTTGTGAGTTCATAATTTTGTCCAAAATGAATTAGCAAGGCTAAATTAGATCAACGTTAGCAATTCAAAATCCTAAACCTGGATTTTTTGACTTTACTGGCTATGGGATGATCGTGAGTAGGCGCGAAGTACTAAGCCTTCATTAGCCCTAAGTTGTAAAACATCTCCTAGTTGGCCACCCTGACGATCCATAAATGTAGAAACTAAAATTGTCGATTGATTACGAAACTCCTCTGGTAATATCCATTCTTGATACTCGGAACTAAAGTTTAAGGCGATTATCAGGTCTGAATCTTCATTAAATCGTCGGTAGCAAAAAAGTTGAGACGGCGCATATAGGGATAGGTATTGCCCCAACTGAAGAACTGGATATTGCTTACGTAGGGTTAGCAAGGATTGGGTCAACCAGAGGAAGGATCTAGAGTTTCCTTTCTGTACATCCACATTAATTGTGCTGTAATCATAGGTAATTGGTAACCAGGGATTGACTGAGCTGGCACAAAATCCTGCATTTGCAGAGTTATCCCAGAGCATGGGGGTTCGTTCCGGATCTCGTCCAACGCCTATACCAGGGGCTTTCTTCTCCCAGGGATCTTGAATATGCTCAGAAGGTACCCAGGCATCTTCCATACCTAGTTCGTCACCGTAGTAAATGGTTGGAGTTCCCCTCAAAGTCAATAAGAGCATCATGCCCACTTTAGCCTGTTCCCCGCCAATTCTACTGGCGACTCGATGTTTATCGTGATTGCCTAGAGACCAGTTAGGCCAGGCATCTTGTGGTAATAGATGCTCATAGCGTTCAACTATCTCACGGATACTTGCCGCACTCCAGGTTAAATCACTGGACATTAACTCAGAGTTAAGAGGAAGGTGAAATTCGTCGTTAGCCCCGTAGTGTTTAACGATTTCTTCTAGGGGCTTATAAAGTTCAGCGATTAATAGGTGATCACCCCGCTGATCCACAAATTTCCGCAACATGAAATTAAAGCTATGAATATCTGGGACATTCTTACTAAAGACTTCAAATAGTAGGTCAGAGGGTTCCATCCCTGGATGCCAGTTGGGATTTATAGGATTATCGCGGAACTGTGGATCCTTATAAGCACGATAGGCTGCATCGACTCGAAACCCATCCACTCCCCGTTGCAACCAAAAGTCAAGCACAGCCAGCATAGCTTCTTTGGTCTCTGGGTTGCGCCAGTTAATATCTGGCTGTTCCTTGAGAAAGGAATGCAGATAATACTGTTCAGTTTTAGCGTCCCACTCCCAGGCTGAAAGCCCATCGAAACGACCGAGCCAATTATTGGGAGGGTTACCCTCTGGGGATGGATCTTTCCAGATATACCAGTCCCGTTTAGGGTTGGAACGGGAACTGCGCGACTCGATGAACCAGGAATGTTGATCAGAGGTATGGGCTGCTACAAAGTCAACCATGACCTTGATATTGCGGTCATGGAGACGCTGAATCAGATGATCTAAATCATCCAATTTTCCAAAAATTGGATCAACTTCCTGATAATCGCTAATATCATAGCCAAAATCTGCCATAGGGGAAGGATAAAAGGGCGTTATCCAAACCACATCTATACCCAACCACTCCAAGTAGCCTAGCCGTTGAATAATACCAGAAATATCACCAATGCCATCTCCATTGGTATCCTGGAAGCTGCGTAGATAAATTTGATAGATAACAGCTGATTTCCACCAACAAGAGTGAGACATAGTTACCAATGATGTTGCAGTAAGTACTCTAAACCTAATCGGGAGGAAAACATGAGATCATAGGTCTCCTCCTTGCCTGATAATCTTCCCTCTTCTAATAAAAGCCTGGCTTCAGCTGAGTTACAGATACCATACCAGTTGGAATGTTCTGGCCAGTCTCCAGATTTGAAATATTCATCTGCCAATTCTGTTTGTGTAACAAAAACCAGATCGACTTCTCCCGTAATTGGGTTTCCAGCTATGCCAATAAATTGAGTATTTATTTTGTTTAAAATCATTTTTAGGTGAATTTCCTCCCTTAGTTCTCGTTGAGCATCTTGATAAAAATTTATCTCATTAAGGTTGGAGGAAAATTTTGCCCACCCTGATATGAAGCTAAGAACGTCTTTGTAATCTGTAGTCTGTGATCGCTTACCAAGATAAACATGCCCACTATTTGTTAAAGGTACAACCACTATCCCCATACCTCGAGCAAAGTAAGCGTAGGGGTCTTGGTAAGTCTTTAGACCACGCAACATTAGTTTTAGAGCATCTACTGGATGACGATGTATATCTAAATGACATAGAGGGTAACTGGTAGGTCCTACTTCTAGAATCAGGGTATTTTTATCTTGAGTCCAAAATCCAGATGCACCAGCTCCAGACCATCGAACTTTGCGATCGTCATAGCTTCCAGGTTGTGCTCCATTGGTCAGAATACCGAGACGAATTTGAGGATCAATAACTGTTTCCAGGTAGGCCTGAAATTCGGTGTTGATTGTTTCAGCCTCAAGACTATGGGCACCATGACCTTGCTTAACCTTAATATCAGTTACGTCAGAAATCTCATCATAGGAAATCCAATAAATGAATGTACGTTTCTGAAGTAGGGCCTCCGCTAAGGCAGACCCCTTTGGAAAACCAGCTAAGGCTGATGAGACCTGCTCACAGTAATCTATATAATCATCAGCCGAATCGGAAAAGGGCTCAAGCACTAGTATGGGCCTCAAAGGAGCGATAAAATTCGCAAATTCTCTCAATCACAAAAAATAATTCATCATCAGTCAAACCATAGGATGAAGGTAGAGAAATACCTCGATTATAGGCTTCCACACTGGTGGAATAATTAAGATTTGAATTACTCCAGCCTTGATAACAAGGTTGTAAATGGAGTGGACAGAAAAAGAGACGAGTTTGAATCCCTTGGCTGGTCAGGTAGTCTGCGAGTTCAGCTCGATTTTCAGCATAGAAAGATGTAAACCAATGGACAGGTCGGCATCTTTTATCAATTGGGTAAGGTTTTAGTTGAGAAATTTTTTCCAAACCAGCCATATAGGCATCATAGATTTCTTCTTTCCGTCGAATAATCTCAGATAGTTTTTTAAGTTGGGCGATACCCACGGCCGCCTGCATTTCAGTTATCGAAAAATTAAATCCAATGTGCTCATGGATAAAGGTACCTCGATGGGACCGACCATGATTTTTGAGGCGGCGACAAATTTCAGCCGTAGTGTCGTTATTTGTTAGAATGATACCACCTTCACCACAGGTGATCGTCTTATTTCCATAGAAAGAAATAGCGCCAGCATCGCCATAATAGCCAACATGTTGATTATTAAATTTTACGCCAATGGCTTGGGCAGCATCTTCAATGACCTTTAATTGAAATTTTTGGGCACAGGCAAGAATTGCATCTAAGTCTACACTCCGACCATATAAATGGACTGGCATAATTGCCTTAGTGTTACCATTTATTAGAGTCGGTACTATATCAAGATCAATTTCTAAGGTTTCTGCCTTAACTGGGCAGAAAATAGGTTTTGCTCCTGCCATAATGACTGCGTTGGAGGAGGCGACAAAGGTCATGTCTGGAACAATAACCTCATCCCCATGGCCAATGTCTAATGCTTTTAAAATACAATATAGGGCAGCAGTTCCATTGCAAACAGCAATAGCGTGTTTAGCCCCTGTAAAGGCAGCAATACTAGTTTCAAATTCTCTTGTGACTTGGTTTTCTGTTAAGTAAGTTGATTCCATAACTCGCTTAACTTCTTGCCATTCAAGATCATCGATCCAAGGTTGAATTTGAGGAATCATATTATCCTTAACTGGTTATATCGACTGGGAAATAAGCAAAACCAAAAACGTAAAATCCAAAAATCATTGTCTAGTCTATTATTTCAACTAGAAAAATTATGAAAACTAGTTCTCGATAGACGAAAGACTGTGAAGATCCTGATTTTTAACGTCAAAGGGAATATCTAATAATTGGATGTGGACACTGTCTTCCAGGTAATGAAATGTATGGAAAATAAAAGGAGTGATTTTGACTCCTTCTCCTGCATTCAGAAGCAGCTTAGTCTTCTTATCGGGTTCGTTGCAGTCACATAGCTCAATATCTACTTTTCCAGTCACAAGAAAGATTACTTCATTAGTCTTTCTATGGAAATGACTGCCGCGAACTTTTCCGGCCCGTGTTTTGACAAAATTAATTTCCTGCCAATTGCCCCTATTGATTAGTCCCAGGAACTCTCCTCTCTGATCCGATTGATTTATGTAGGATGTTATTTTCTGGATTTCAAGCATAGCTAATTCCCATGACAATTCTGAGCAGATAAAAACTTTTCAAGCATGAACAATTACTAGTGATTGATGCTAGCATGAATTATTTCGATCATGGCATATTGAAAAATCAAGTATTTACCTTACTCTATGATTATTCCTTGGTTTTGTTGTTCCAGAAGATTTTCTTCTGGAACAGGGATAGATTGATTTTTATAGTTTTCCAGCCTATATTTTCGCTAAAATTCATTCAATTTTTAGCAAAATACCCTAGTAATAATAAGTCTATTGGGTTTTAGAAATTTTCTCATCCCTAAGCTCTGATTGACAAGCCTGGAGTCGACTTGATGGACAATTATTGTTAGGTAATAACTAGTAAGGTATGGGTAATTATTAGTAATTTGCCATGACGATTCTTGGTGAACGAAGTGTAGTATCTAGCCTGGAGAGTCGTTGCACCCTTTTGGGCACGGCGGCTGGCAGCAGGGGAATACCTCTATGGTTATCCCCCTGCTGCCAGCCGCCGTGGGCCGCATTGCGGTGTGTCGAGTCTAGTTGGCTGGAGTCTTTACATCCCTTGTTTTTGCCCTCGGCTTAGCAGTTTTGTCAGTTAACCAGAATCAATCCGGCCCTAAGGGGTCTGGCCAGGGCCGGATAACCCGACGTACTCCTGAATGGACTTCACCTCCAGGCGATGCTGCTGCAAAGACTGGAGGGCGGCGGCGGTGGCCTTGGCTCCGGCGATGGTGGTGATAATTGGTACCTTGTAGGAAAGGGCGGTGCGCCGGATGGATTGGTCATCCTCCAGGGCAGTGCTGCCGATCGGGGTGTTGATAATCAGCTGAATTTCCTGGTTTTTAATGGCGTCCTCAATGTTGGGGCGACCCTCATGCACCTTGAGGATGGCATCCACGGTCAACCCCTCCGCCACCAGGGCGGCTCGGGTACCGGTGGTGGCCACCAGGTGGAACCCCAAATTGGCCAGGGCCTTGGCCACGGGGATCACCGCCGCCTTATCCCGATCGTTCATGGAGATGAAAATCGTCCCCGCCAGGGGCAGCCGTTGATTGGCGGCCAGCTCCGCCTTGGCAAAGGCCTTACCAAAGTCGGCGTCAATCCCCATCACTTCGCCGGTGGATCGCATTTCCGGGCCCAGCAGGGCATCGGTGCCGGCGAATTTTTCAAAGGGCAGCACCGCCTCCTTGACGGCAATATGCTGGGGAATCACCTCCTGGGTGAAGCCCAGCTCCGCCAGGGTTTTGCCCGACATCACCCGGGCCGCCAATTTCGCCAGGGGATGGCCGATCGCCTTGGAGACAAAGGGCACGGTGCGGGAGGCGCGGGGGTTGGCTTCAAGGATGTAGACCTGATCGGCCTTGACGGCAAACTGGATGTTCATCAGGCCGATCACCTGCAATCGCTGGGCCAGCTTCACCGTCCAGTCCCGGATGGTGGCCAGCACCTCGGGGGCAGGGTGATGGTGGGCAGGGAGCAGGCGGAGTCCCCAGAGTGGATGCCGGCCTGCTCAATGTGCTCCATGATGCCGCCGATCACCACCTGGCCGGTGTGGTCAGCGATCGCATCCACATCCACCTCGATGGCATTCTCCAGAAACCTGTCGATCAAGATCGGATGGTCTGGCTCCACCTGGACGGCGTAGGTCATGTAGTGTTCCAGATCGGCATCGGAGTAGACCACTTCCATGGCCCGCCCCCCAGCACGTAGCTGGGCCGCACCACCACTGGGTAGCTAATGGTCTGGGCCACCTTGAGGGCCTCCTGGAAGCTGCGGGCCATGCCGTTGGCAGGTTGGAGAATCTCCAACTGCCGCAGGATGGCTTCAAATCGCTCCCGGTTTTCGGCGGTGTCGATGGAGTCGGGGGAGGTGCCCCAGATGCGGGTGACGGGCTGGTCGGGAGCGGCGGCTGGTAGGCCGGCCAGGTAGGCCTGCAGGGGCAGGGCCAGCTTCAGGGGGGTCTGGCCGCCAAACTGCACAATCACCCCAATCGGGTTTTCTGCCTCAATGATATTCAGCACATCCTCCTTGGTGAGGGGCTCAAAGTAGAGGCGATCGCTGGTGTCGTAGTCAGTAGAGACGGTCTCCGGGTTGGAGTTGACCATAATGGTCTCGTAGCCGTCCGCCTGCAGGGCAAAGGAGGCGTGGCAACAGCAGTAGTCAAACTCAATGCCCTGCCCAATGCGGTTGGGCCCACCCCCTAAAATCATCACCTTGGGGCGATCGGAGGGCAGCACCTCGGTTTCCCGTTCGTAGGTGGAGTAGTAGTAGGGGGTAAAGGCCTCAAACTCGGCGGCGCAGGTGTCTACGGTCTTGTAGGCCGGTATCACCCCCAGCCCTTTGCGGTACTGGCGGACAGTGTCTTCGCTGGTCTGGGTGGCGTAGGCGATTTGGCGATCGCTAAAGCCCTGGCGTTTAATCGCCCACAGTTGATCGGCGTTGAGCTGCTCCAGGCTGGTGCGCTTCAAAAACTTTTCGGTCTTCAGCAGGCCCGCCATCTGGTTGAGGAACCAGGGGTCAATACCGGTGAGGTCGTAGATTTCCTCCACCGTCAGCCCCAGTTGCAGGGCGTGGCGCAGCTCGAAGATCCGCTCCGGGTTGGGGGTGCGCAGCTTGGGGCGAATTTCGTTGAGGCTGGGGAGTTTTTCGGGGCGATCGCAGCCCCAGCCAGCCCGACCAATTTCCAGCGATCGCAGGGCCTTCTGGAAGGACTCCTGAAAGGTACGGCCGATGGCCATGGCCTCCCCCACCGACTTCATCTGGGTGGTGAGGGTGGAACTGCTGCCCGGGAACTTCTCAAAGGCAAACCGGGGGATTTTGGTGACCACGTAGTCAATGGTGGGCTCAAAGCTGGCGGGGGTTTTTTGGGTAATATCGTTGGAAATTTCGTTGAGGGTGTAGCCCACCGCCAACTTGGCGGCGAACTTAGCGATGGGAAAGCCGGTGGCCTTGGAGGCCAGGGCGGAGCTGCGGGAGACCCGCGGGTTCATTTCGATGACAATCACATCGCCGGTGTCGGGGTTGACGGCAAACTGAATGTTGGAGCCGCCGGTTTCCACCCCAATTTCCCGAATGATCTTGATGGAGGCATCCCGCAGCCGCTGGTACTCCTTATCGGTGAGAGTTTGGGCGGGGGCCACGGTGATCGAGTCGCCGGTGTGCACCCCCATGGGGTCCAGGTTTTCAATGGAGCAGATGATCACCACGTTATCCGCCAGGTCACGCATCACCTCCAGTTCGTATTCCTTCCACCCCAGCAGGGACTGCTCCACCAAAATTTGAGACACAGGGCTGGCCTCCAGCCCGGAGCGGGCAATGGCCTCAAACTCCTCCTGGTTGTAGGCAATGCCACCACCGGTGCCCCCCAGGGTAAAGGCGGGGCGAATAATCAGCGGAAAGCTACCAATCTGCCGACCGATCTGGCGGGCCTCCTCCAGGGTTTCCGCCAGACCGGAGGGGCATACGCCTACCCCAATCCGCTCCATGGCCTCCTTAAAGAGCTTGCGGTCCTCCGCCATTTCGATCGCCTCCAACTTAGCGCCGATCAGCTCCACCCCGTAGCGCTCTAAAACACCGGTTTTGGCCAGGGTGACGGCCAGGTTCAGGGCGGTTTGCCCCCCATGGTGGGCAGCATGACATCGGGCCGCTCTCGCTCAATCACCCGCTCTACAAATTCCGGGGTGAGGGGCTCGATGTAGGTGCGATCGGCGGTCTCCGGGTCGGTCATGATGGTGGCCGGGTTGGAGTTCACCAGCACCACCTGGTAACCCTCCTCCCGCAACGCCTTACAGGCCTGGGTACCGGAGTAGTCAAACTCGCAGGCTTGACCAATGACAATGGGGCCAGAACCAATCAGCAGGATTTTATGGATGTCATCGCGGCGGGGCATAGGCGGCAGAGGGCTTAGGAAGATCCCAACTTTTCTAAGGGCCCAATTATTCTAAGGGGTATCGGCTCGTAGCGACGGGCGATCTAATCACAATCTGCCTGAATAGCCCTGGACTTCAGCCCTATGTCAAGGTTTTCTGAAGTTAAGGAAAGAAACCAGGATTGATTGCAAAATGTAACAATCTTAGCGATTCCCCAGTCCTTAGACTGGCCATTCCAGGGTCCAACTTCCCAATAGGCCGGTACGAAAGTCATTCAAAATCCGCTTGGCGGCTCGCTCCTGGTCATGCTGAAAGCGCTCAGCCGCCAGTAAGGCTAAAAACTCCTCGCCGCTATACTGATGCAGGTCCAGGCCATAGCGGTGTTGCAGGATCGGGCCGTAGCGATCGCTGGCGGCGATCGGCAAGGTTTTCAGCAGGTCCAGAAAAGCAGCGGTGGTGCGCTGATGATCGTAGGCTGCTACTCCAATATCGTCGCAAATCGCCAGTTTCAGGGCCGCCTGTTGGTCCACCAGGCGGGCGGGCATCACCCCCGGCGTATCCAGCAGGTCCAGATCCGCTGCCAGCCGAATCCAGCGCAGCTGGCGGGTCACCCCGCTCGGCGGGCGCTGTCCACCACCCGCCGGTTTAACAGGCGATTAATCAGGGCAGACTTGCCGACATTGGGAAAGCCAATCACCACCGCCCGAATCGGTCGGGGTTTCATGCCCCGGGCTTGACGACGCTGATTCACCAGGTGACCGGCTTGCTGGGTAGCTTGGGCGATCGCCTTGATGCCTTGGCCCTGCTGAGCATTGGTAAAGAAAGGGGTTTGCCCCTGAGACCGTAACCAATCATCCCAGGCCGCTTGAGCCGCCGTCGAAATCATATCCACCCGGTTGAGAACCAGTACCCGTCCCCGGGAACCTACCCAGTCATTGAGGCGAGGATGGCAAGTGGTTAGGGGTATACGGGCATCTCGTACTTCCAGGACAACATCTACCCGACTGAGCTGCTCCATCAGGGCTTTTTCTGCCTTGGCAATATGTCCGGGGTACCACTGAATGTCCGGGGATGTCATGCAAACTAAAGGTTAGTCCATTAACCGTGTGTTCCGAGTTTTGCCCAAAGCCCTATAGCCACAGTTATAGTTTACAGGAGCAAGTGAACCCTCTGAACCTGGAAGTTGTCGGTTTATGACGATGCTGCAAGCTGCCGCCGCTGAGGCCAAAATTTTGGCGTTAACCCCCTCTCCCCAGAACATGACTCCAGAGCTGGTGGCCCTCAGCCTGGCCAGTGGTCGGATCCTGGCAGAAGCTGTAACCAGTAGCCTAGATATTCCCCACTGGGACAATTCTGCCATGGATGGCTATGGCCTCAGGGCTGAGGATGTTAAATCCGCGAGTTCCCAGGCTCCCGTTAGTCTGACGGTTACCCAGATAATTCCGGCCGGTCAAGGGTCGATCGCGGCTATCTCCCCTGGTCAAGCGGCCCGCCTATTTACCGGCTCAATGCTACCTCCGGGAGCTGACACCGTGGTCATGCAGGAATCCACCCGTCGCCAGGGCGATCGGGTAGAAATTAGCGTTGCCCCCTCCCGGTGAATTTGTTCGCCACCGGGGTAGTTTTTACCAAGCTGGCACCCCCCTCATGGTCCCAGGAATCCGCCTGGGTGGGCCAGAAATTGCTCTGTTGGCCGCCGCTCAGTGCCCCCAGGTGAGTGTCTTTCCCCGCCTCCGGGTGGCCATTCTATCCACCGGCACTGAACTAGTAGGGGTAGATGCGCCCTTGCAACCAGGACAGATTGTAGATTCGAACCAGTATGCCCTGGCCGCCCTGGTCCAACAGGCAGGGGCAATTCCTTTGCCAATGGGCATTATTCCCGATCACCCCGAAGCCCTAGCCGCAGCAATTACAGCGGCTCGTCTCCAGGCTGATATGGTGCTTTCCTCCGGGGGGTATCGGTGGGAGATTTTGATCATGTTGATCGCACCCTAAGGGATCTGGGGGCTACCCTCCATATCCAGTCTGTTGCTGTCAAACCGGGTAAACCCCTCACCGTTGCCACCCTGCCACCACTCCAGGGAAATTGCCCAATGCTTTACTTTGGCTTACCCGGTAACCCGGTCTCGGCTTTGGTTAGTTTCTGGCGTTTTGTGGAACCGGCCCTGCGAAAACAATCGGGGCTTAGGGCCCCCTGGTCCCCTCGCTTGATCCAGGCCCGTACCGCCCAACCCCTGCAATCGGAGGGCCAGCGGGAAACCTATCTGTGGGGCAACCTGGAAATCCTGGAGGCGGGCTGCCAGTTTTATCCGGTTACCGGCAGCTACAGCTCTGGCAACCTGGTTAATCTGGCCGGCACCAATAGCCTGGCCCTACTGCCCCTGGGCACCCAAGCGGTGGCGGCTGGCGATACCATCACCGTGATGATGGTAGGCTAAGCCGAGGCGGGAAATTCCCCCGAGATTTAGGGACGTCTGAGGTGCCGGCGGCACTGCTCGAAGTCGATGACGTTGGAATAGTTAGGGCGATCGGTTAAAAACGCCAGATTACCATCGGCCAGATCCAGCGGAGCCAGGCGATATTGCCCCATCAGATACCGGGTTTTACTGGCCAGCTCAAGGATCTGGGGCGTAGTACTGGATCGGGGACGAATCCAATTGACCGCCCCATTGGCAATTACTAGTTGTTTATCTCGCAAACTGGGGGAAATCCCTGCTGCTCAAAATAGTTAAGAATTCTACGAATTGCCTGAAAAGAAAGATGCTGGCGCAAACGACTGATGGCTCGAATCTCCAGAATTTGCTCCCAGGAGTAAACCACTTCTCCATGGGGCGGCAACCCAATCCGACGGGGAACCACCATACCAACTTTTTCCAGGTAGGCCAGACGACCGCAACTGCTGCGGGCTAAAACAATGACATGACGGCGAGGAAACCAATCCATGACAGAGGTGCTGCGGAATCAGCACTATGGGTAGGGGTAATATGGTTTAATTTACGCTACATGTTTAGCCAGGTCCGGAGGGTTTCACCCCTCACCCTGGGGTAAAATTTTTAATACAGGTCAATTCCCAGCCTGGTCAAGGGTTTTGGGCCATATTAATTTTTGTGAACAATCTGGCCAGGATGGGGTTCTAGCAACTATTCGACCGGTGTCTGACCATGAAAAAAAGGGTTAAGCTAACTTTCCCGAAACGGGCTGTGCATATGCCCATCACCTATCGCCTGGCTAAGGACTTTAACATCGCCGCCAATATCATTCGGGCCCAGGTTGCCCCCAATCAGGTGGGTACCCTGGTGGTGGAGTTGTCCGGCGACATTGATCAGCTGAACGACAGTATAGACTGGCTGGAAGCTCAGGATATCCACGTTTCTGGAGCCAGTGGGGAAATCGCGATTGATGAGGATCTCTGTGTTCACTGCGGACTGTGTACAGGGGTTTGCCCTACCCGCGCCCTTAGCCTTGATCCCCTTACCTTTAAGCTCAGCTTTAATCGTAGTCGCTGTATTGTCTGTGAGCAGTGTATTCCTACCTGCCCAGTGCAGGCCATAGCCACTAATCTCTAGTGGTTTCCAGGGGGCGATGGGGTATGGAATTCCTATAGATCTAGATCTGTTCCGGTTAGTCCATCGCCACCGCCAGAGGAATTTCAGGGGCGGCTGGCGTCGATCGCTCCAGAGCAGCTTCGACTAAACCCAGAAATAGCGGATGGGGAGCGCTGGGACGGGACTGAAACTCGGGATGAAACTGGCTGGCAATAAAGAAAGGATGGCTCGGTAGTTCGATAATCTCCACCAGGCGACCATCGGGAGAAGCGCCGCTGACCCGATAACCCGACTCCAGGAACAGGTTGCGGTAGGCATTGTTGAACTCATAGCGATGGCGATGGCGCTCATAGATGACCTCCCGTTGATACAGTCGACTGGCCAGGGTTTGGGGCTGTAACCGACAGGGATAGAGGCCCAGGCGCATGGTGCCGCCCAACTCTACTACGTCCTGTTGTTCTGGCAGCAAGCTAATGACGGGGTTGGGAGTCTGGAGATCAAACTCAGAACTGTCGGCCCCCTCTAAGTGCACTACATGGCGAGCCCATTCCACTACGGAACATTGCATTCCCAGGCAAAGACCAAGGAAGGGAATACCCTGCTGCCGCACGTACTGAATTGCCCGAATCTTACCGTTGATGCCCCGGGAGCCAAAACCACCGGGAACCACCACCCCATCTACATCCTGGAGGTAGACCTCTGGCGTACTGGTCTCCAGGTCTTCGGAATTGACCCAACGAATATTTAAGCTGGCCAGGTGGGCGATCGCGGCATGGCGCAGGGCTTCCACTACGGACAGATAAGCATCGCTAAGACTGACATACTTGCCCACAATGGCAATATTGAGAGGCCGACTGGAATTGGATAGTCCTTCCACCAGGGCTTGCCAATTTTCCAGGTGGGGGTGACGTTGGTCCATGGCCAGTAGTTCCAGAGCCTGATGGGCCAGTCCCTCCTGCTCCAGGTTCAGGGGCACCTCGTAGATGCTGCTAGCGTCCTGGCAGGTGACTACCGCCTCCGGTAACACATCACAAAATTCTGAGATTTTTTCCTTCATGGGTTGGGGCAAGGGACACTGGCAGCGGCACACCAGAATATCGGGTTGAATACCAATGGAGCGTAACTCCTTAACCGAGTGTTGGGTGGGTTTAGTCTTTAATTCTCCGGCAGAGGCAATCCAGGGAATTAGAGTTACATGCATGTAGAGCACATCCTGGCGACCCACATCCTTACGAAACTGGCGAATCGCCTCCAAGAATGGTAAAGATTCAATATCGCCAACGGTACCGCCAATCTCCGTAATCACCACGTCTGGACTAGTATTACGAGCGACGCGGTGGATCCGCTCCTTAATTTCATTGGTGATATGGGGAATTACCTGCACCGTACCTCCCTGGTAGTCACCCCGGCGCTCCCGGTTAATCACCGCCTGGTAGATAGATCCGGTGGTAACGCTGTTGAGGCGAGACATGGCGGTGTCGGTAAAGCGCTCGTAGTGACCCAGGTCCAGGTCAGTTTCCGCCCCGTCTTCGGTGACAAACACCTCTCCATGCTGGAAAGGGCTCATGGTGCCAGGGTCAACGTTAATATAGGGGTCAAGCTTAAGAATAGAAACGGAATAATTCCGGGACTTTAGCAATCGACCCAGGCTGGCGGCTACAATTCCTTTGCCAATGCTAGAAACTACACCGCCAGTTACGAATACAAACTTTGTCATAGTTTTTTCCCTACTCTGCTTACGGCCTCTCTCAGTCTGGCAGCATAGCCGATTCTATGCCAGTCTCCTCCAGGCTGAGGGGGTCGCGCTTCAGGTTCCTGACCTTTAAGTCCTGGTAAAACTCCTGTTGAGATAGTTCTACCTTGGACTGGGCCGAGAGAAATAGTAAGCCCCAAAATACCCCTACTCGTTCATGGACAGCAGCAGCGTGCTGGGTTTCAAAGTCATGACTGGATTTCAGATCGGCGGGTTGAAATTGGGGCCACTGTTCTAGGAGATGCTCAAAATCTAACCAGCGCTGATCCTGTTCCAGGGTATCCCAGTAGGCATCTAAAAACATTTCCAGGGCGGCGGCTATTTCTGAAAGGTTCTCCTGGTGGGCCAGTTGGGCAATGGCCCGGACCGCCTGACGCTTGGCCTGGGGGCGAGGGCGACGGACCGGCGATTTAGGAATTTGGTCAGCCATGACCGCCGCAATGGTCTCCAGTTGTTGGATTAACTCTTGCAGAGTGACTCGACGACGTTGGGGGGTAGGGGCGGTAGCCCGCCGATGCAGTCGTTGTTCCAGGTTACGGGGTAGGGGTAGGGCCGTCAGACCCTGTTCCTGATCCCAGAGAATTTCCTCCTCCTGTGTTTCGCTAGCCTCAACTTCCGATCGCACCATGGTATCGGCCTTGAGTAACACCAGCATGGAAGCATAGAGAAAGGCCTGACCTGACTCCGAAAGGTTGGCTTCGTAGGGAGTTCGACCCTGGACCGCAAGGACTTCGGCCTGGGCCTTAAGGCTCTGGAGGAAGCGATCAATCACCTCAATCACCTTGACGTTCCAGGGGTCAATTTCTCCCTGTTCGGCCAGATCAATTAAAAAAGCGATGGCGGTTTGAGCCAGGGAAGAAGACATGGTCAGAACTTTGGAGTTGATAGGGCGATCTCCGCCTGGTCTGCCAGGTTCATGACCCTGGGGATCAAACCAAAAGGTCTGTATCAGCCGGGATCATGGCTCTGGTTCTTGTCAAGGATTTTAGGCTATTTCCACCGAATTGGAGCCACTAGGCGTAGGCTTGACCACTATCATTGGGTTTTGTCGAAGACTCGGAAGCTGGTAGCAATAGGCTTTGCTCCTCTAGTTGCACCCGATAGCGCTCCACATCCTGTTCTAGCTCTTGAATGCGAAGTTCCCGATTCTGCACTTCCTTGCCCACCGATAGGTGACTTTGGACCTGGGCCCAGACGCTAAACACCCAGGCCAGCACTGCCCCAATACCCATGGCAATAATCAGTTCTACACAGAGGGGAGCTTCCACATCCAACCCTCGGGCGATGTGAATCAAGACTGGCTCAGTATTTTCAATGCCAAAGAGCACCAGGGCCAGGGCGATGACAAAAATGACAACAAAGTTAATCTGTTTCATAGCTGGGGATATCGAAGGATTGAATCTAGTTGAACCTATTTTACGAGGGTAGGGGAAAACAGTCTGGAGCAATAGCTAACCCATCGGTCTCCAGTTCGAGTTCTGCCCTGTTGAACATTGTTGTCTTCATTTCAGGATTAAACCAGAGCTTTACCGGAGTTTTTCAGGGTTGTAGCCGCAGCCAGGAGACGGTAACGCAAAAAATAGCCAAATACCACAACCAGGGCGATGATCAGAGTGCCTATACCGACCACATCGGGCAACCAAAAAACCACATCAAGGTGGTTCACCGCTCCTGTTTGGAGCTGCCAGTGTACTTCTCTGGATTGGGAAGTAGCTAAAGGTTGAGGGCTTGAACCCAGGACTCGACTACCCCAGGGAGTCGCCACCCTGAGGGAAAAGCTGGCCCAATCTTGCCCCCTCTCTGGCTGGTGCAGTCCCCCTAAATCCTTTAAGGATTGCAGATCAAAGTCACAGATCAGATGGTTACGACTGGCTAGCAGCCAGTAGCTTTGTTGAATTCGCAGGCTGACTGGTAATGGATTGAGGCCCGCCAGGGCTAGGGGGTCAATGGCGGCCAGGGCTGCCCAGGTTTGACTAAATTCTTGTTCCAGGTCTGCGGCGGTGGAAAACGGCACGGCCAGATTAATTTGATCGGGGGTCTGGGTAAAGCTACCGCCTAAGTCCCCTATTTGCTGCTTTAGAGCGGTTAACCAGGCTTCCAGGGTCGGGTTGGCAAACAGCCTAATGCCCTGATCCAGCCGAATAGACTGCATCATCACCCCCCGATTGTGGTGATCAAAATGCAAGGTCAGATCGGATTGAAAACAGCCACCAAGCAGTAGACTAAACCCCCAAATCAGGAGCATAGGTAAAATCATTAAGCGATGCCCCCCCTTTAACCGCAAGGCCAGACAATCCTTAACTAGCCCACCCAGTGCCATTGGCGTCATTTCTGATCAATCATTCCTGACCGGCTCATCGTGACACAACCGCTTGCTGGCTGACATACATAGCTTGTAAAACTAAAGCTGGATCAACCCAGCTGCCCTGGTACTGGATGCCCCAATGCAGGTGAGGACCGGTGGTACGCCCGGTCATGCCGACTCGACCAATCCGGGCTCCAGCGGGAATTAGCTGACCCTGACGAATTTGAATACCCCCTTCGCGATCCATCAAAAAGATGCCCTGGGTATCTTTTTCCACCTGGCCATGCATGTGACAATAAATATGGGTCCATTCCCCTGACTTAATGGTAATAGATGTACCACAGGCACCTTGATCTTCTACCCGTAGTACCTCACCGGCCCACCAACTGCGAATATAGCTACCATCGGGGGCAGCCATATCTAAGCCATAGTGAAAGCGTTGAGCTCCAGTGTCAGGGTCGGCGCGATAACCAAAAGGGGAAGTGTAGGTTTGGAAATTTTCGACAGGGAAGGAAGCCCTGGCCCAGAGAGCGGCTGTACCGGCATTGGAGCCATTGCGACTGGATAGGGCAATTTGTTGGGCTTGAGCCGAAATCGCCTGGGAAACGGCTATGGGGGTAAGGACAAGGGGAGTTAGTAGGGTCAACAGAGCTAGAAGGCGACTGCCCAAGCATGAAGAACCCTGGGTCGCCCTGGGCTGACGGCCAGTAAAGGAGTCAGGTAAGAACCAGTTGATCATTTAAATGAGAGCATTAATAGCAATAAAACAGTTTTTTTTCATTAGGTTACCGCAAATTGGAGAAGAGGAACCTTTTTCTCCTATCTCTATAAGAACTTAACAGCAATTTCTATAGCAGATTTCATTCGGGTGAAGTTTGACGTTGTACCCCCCCTTGCCTCCCCTTGGCAAGCTGCCGTGTACACATAAGTCGGGTCTAACTTCGTTTGAGTCCTTTGCGTCCCCAAAATCCCCCAATTCTGGTGGATTTTGAAGGGTTCGGTTCCCCAGGAATTGGGGGCTGGGGGGCAGTTTGTCGCTGATTGGGTTAGATTTGATCACTTGTGTGTATACCGTAGCCTTGGCAAGGGGGGGTACAACGTCAAACTCCTACAGCCAGGCGCTGGGGGGTAGGATTGAGCAATGGGGTGTCTCACTCTATGGAAAACCGCTATCGTTTGGTAAAAATCATTGAAAGACCGGAGGAAGGGCAGTTGGTTTGACCGCCAGGTTGGCCATTGCCAATATCCTACTTGCCGATACAAAAACGACTAAAGATCTGATCCAGTAGGGATTCGGTGATTTCGTCTCCGGTGATTGCCCCTAGGGCCTGGATGGCCAGACGTAGATCAATAGTCCAAAAGTCCAGGGCTAGCCCCCGATCGATAGTGTCCTGAACCTGGCATAGGGCAGTTTGAGCCTGGGTCAGGGCAGCGGCCTGACGCTGATTAACGGTGAATTCCAGGTTGCTGGCAACCACTGGTTGAGTGTGAAGGCTGGCCAGGATGGCCTGCTCTAGTTCGCCGATGCCCTGATTTTGGGCGGCAGCGGTATAGACCACGGGTTGGGGCAGGGCAGGTAAGGGGGAGGGCAATCGGTAGGGATTAAATCAATTTTATTAATTACCAAAATCAGGGGACGATCGCAGACCAGGTCATAGAGCTCCTGATCTGCCCCTGTCCAACCTGCGGTGGCGTCGATGGTAAGCAAGACCAGATCGGCGGATTGGGCGGCCCGCCGCGATCGCTCAATACCCAATTGTTCAACGGGATCAAGGGCGGTGCGAATGCCCGCCGTATCCACTACCTGGATGGGAATACCCCCCACCACCAGTTGGGAATCGATCAGATCCCGGGTGGTTCCAGGTAAGGCGGTAACAATCGCCCGATCGCAGCGACTCCAGGCATTTAGCAAACTCGATTTGCCCACATTGGGGCGGCCGGTAATCGCCACCCGTAGCCCCGTACGCAGCAGGGCTCCCTGCTCTGCGGTGGCCAGGATCGTCTTCACCTGATCGATTACATCAGTCAGCTGGGCGATTAAACGTTGTTGATCTAAAACTGGAAGATCCTCCTCAAAATCCAGGCGGGCTTCGATCTCCGCCAGCATGGCTAAGCAGATGGACCGTAGGGACCGCACAGGCTGCATTAGTTTACCCTGAATTCCTCCCAGGGCGGTTTGGGCGGCCAGGGTAGACTGGGCCGCCACCAGATCGGCGACACTCTCTGCCTGAGTCAGATCCAGACGGCCACGGAGAAAGGCCCGTAGGGTAAATTCTCCAGGTTCCGCCAAACGAGCACCCTGCTCTAGACAGAGGTGTAAAACTTCCTGCACCACTATCAACCCCCCGTGACAGTGAAATTCCACCACATCTTCGCGGGTGTAGGAGCGAGGGGCTAGCATCAAAAGCAGCAGAGCCTCATCCACAGTCCGATGGGTTTGGGGGTGGCGCAGGTAACCATAGAGAATGCGATGGCTCTCCCAGACCTGTTGGCCAGGGGCCCGGAAGAGGCGACGGGCGATCGCCAGGGCGGTAGCTCCGGACAGGCGCACAATCCCCACACTTCCCTGTTGGGGCACGATCGCCGTAGCGATCGCCACAATGGTCTCCCCTTGGGAAATTTTTTCTTCAACTCCCTGGTGCCGATCAATGTCCGCCATAGCTCCTAATTTTTGCAACCTTATGTTTCAGGGTATCAACCTCCATCGGTATAGTTTGAGATCCTCTTTGGCTTTTCAAACAACCTCATAAAGCTAAGCTAAGACTAACAACTTGCCAGGGCTTAACCCTAACCTCCACCGGTTGGTCCCCAGCTAGAATTTGAGCCGGGGGGTCAGAGGCTAACTCCTCCAGTAGGTTTACCTCACCCTGGTAGCTCAGGGGTAGGGTACTTTGAACCATCAAGCTACAGCTTTCTCCCCGGCTTTCGTAGCCTCGCAGAATAAACCGCTGGGGATAATCTTCTGAGGGTTTAAGGGCGGTTATCACAAAACTATTGTCCCCCAGGTTGAAGAAACTGGCGGCGGAGTGATGGGGTGCAGATGTAGAGGAAGGGGGTTGGCCCTTCACCAGCCAGGGGCGCAAAGGCAGGCTCAGATTGCGGGCCAATTGTACCGTATTGGCGGCTTGCCAGGATTGGGAGTGAGGATAGAGGGCGTAGGTAAACTGGTGAGCCCCGCGATCGGCCTGGGGATCGGGCCAGAGGGGTGATTTCAGCAGGGTCAGGCGGAGCTGGTCGGGCCTGGCGTCGAAGCCATGTTTGTAGTCGGTAATGATACTCAGCCCCCGATCGCCCTGACTCAGGTCCGCCCAGCCTAGGGCGGGGACCTCCCACCGGGCCTGGTCCCGGGGAGTTTGGGGGACAGTTGGGCGGTCGATCGCCCCAAAGGGAATTTCGTAGGTGGCCTGGGCGGCGTTAAGGGTGCAGGGAAAGGCGGCCTTTACCAGGACCTGGTCTTCTTGCCAATCCACCTGGCTGCGAATCACCACCAGGGCCGCCTCAGCATCCAGGCTGTAGTCCTGCACAAAGGTGGATTGACGGAACCGCCGCACCACCCGGATAGTCTGGCGGCAGGGGCCGTACTCCAGCCAGGTAAGTCGCTCTAGCTGAAACTCCGGCAGCGGATGGTGGCGATAGTCCGGATCCAGGTTCCAGGCATCCCAATACTGGCCCTGATCGGCAAAGGCCTGCAGTTGATTGCCAGGGCCGCTCAGGACTTCGGTGTGACTGCGAAGATCAATCAAACTGGCGATGTCACCGGTGGCTTCATCCAGGCTCACCCGCAGATAGCCGTTGTCCAAAACCCAGTCCACGGGGGGCAGGGGTGGATTGGCCTCAGTGTCATCTGCCACTAACCAGAGTACTCCGTAGCCTAGGGGTGGAATCGCAGGGGCCGCAATCAGTA
This sequence comes from Nodosilinea sp. LVE1205-7, assembly GCA_041879365.1. GTDB lineage: Bacteria > Cyanobacteriota > Cyanobacteriia > Phormidesmidales > Phormidesmidaceae > Nodosilinea. The sequence continues at coordinate 3,032,504 of CP089923.1, forward strand.
GGGCGGCCGCCTGGGCCTGGGGATCAACCACCCTCTGAGTGGGTAAAGAACGGCCCAGTCCATCGAGGGCTCGCCAGAACCCTGCTGGGGGGTGGTCAGGGTGATCACCTCCTGACGACTCCAGTTCAGGGAGTTAAAGACCCTAACCGCAATCGCCCCCGACAAGGGGGCAGGGGGTAGGGGGCAATGGCTGGCTAGCTGGGCCAGGGCATGGTGCAATACCTGGTCAGCACTGGTCAGGGCGGCTTGCCAGTCCTGGTTGGCCTGGTCAAACACCGCCCCAATCGAAGTGCCTGGTAAAATGTCATGGAATTGATTAAAAAGTACCTGTTTCCAGGCGATTTCCAAAGGTCGGCGGGGGTAATCGACCCCGGCGACCAGGGTGGCCAGGGTAGCAAGTAGCTCTGCCTCAAACAGGCGGTTTTCGCTCTGACGATTGAATTGTTTCTGGTCACCGTGGGTGGTGTAGCAACCCCGGTGCAGTTCCAGGTACAACTCATCGGACCACACCGGTCGGTTAGCCAGGGGTTGGGCTTCCACCAGTTGGTCAAACAGGGGCTGGGCCTGGCCAAAGATAAGCCGGGGAAAGAAGGGAGAGGCGGCCCACCGCCGGACCTGCATCAGCATATCTCGGCTGGGGCCACCGCCGTGATCCCCCACTCCCGGTAGCCAGAGGCAATCGGGCTGCCCGGTGCTGGCCTCCCACTCACAGGCGTAGTGGGCCATCTCCAGGGGTTCGATGTCAGTACCAATGGGGGGTAGGGTCAGACTGGTCAGGGGGGTGCCATCCCGTCCCTGCCAGGTAAACAGGTGGTGGGGAAAGGGATTGGTATCGTTCCAGCGGAGTTTCTGGGTGGCGAAGAAGCGAATTCCCCCTGGTGAAGAATTTGGGGTAATTGCCAGGAAAACCCAAAGCTATCCGGTAGCCAGGCGATCGCACTAGGGGCACCAAACTTTTCTAGACAGTAGCGCTGGCCGTAGAGCACCTGGCGGGCCAGGGCTTCGCCGCCAGGCAGATTGAGGTCGGGCTCGACCCAGAGGCCAGCGTCAATCGCCCAGCGGCCCGCCTGCACCTGCTGCTGCAGGGCCTTAAATACTTCTGGTTGATGCTCCTCCAGCCAGGCCAGCAGGGCGGGAGAGGAGTGGCTGAAGGTAAGTTCGGGAAACTCCTGCTGCAGAGCCAGCACCGACTCAAAGGTTTTGACTGCCACCGTCCAGGTCTCTGCCACCGGCCACAGCCAGGCCAGATCTAGATGGGCATGGCCTAAACAGTGAATGGTGCGCTGTTTCAGCCAGGGACTGAAATCCTGTAAAGACTGGCGTACCTGAGCCAGGGATTGATCAAAGCTGGGGCGGTCCCCCAGGTGCTCCCAGGCGATGGTGGCCAGAGCCTGCTCCAGTCGGGGTGTCTGATCGGGTTGGAAGGTCTGCAAGTAGGTGGCCAGGACTGCCAACTCATCGGCTACAAAGGCGGGTTCAGGAGGATCGGTCTCGGTCGCCTCAAACTGGATTTGGGACTTGACCAGGGCTCCCTGATCATGGCCAGGGCTGATCAGATGGAGGGCGATCTCCACCGTCTCCCCTGGCTTGATGCGATCGCTGATGAGTAGGCGAGTCCAGCAGTCAAATAAATCCCCCTGGTGTACCCGTACCCGATTGCAGTACAGGTCGGCCTGATCGGCCCACCAGCGCAGCGCCAGGCGGGCTGATAGCCCCTCCAGGGGATAGCCCTGTAAGCTCTCTGGCCAGGTAAAGCATTGGTACAACCAGAGGCTTTTGCCACCCCCCTCCCAGGTAATATGGTGGCGCTGATTCAGGGGCGATCGGGGCCAGTTGGCGGCCTCTTCTGCCCAGGGACTGGAACCATGCCATGACTCGGGAGCCCGGTGCCAGCCACTTTGCACCTCTAGGCGGTTGAGTTGGCGCAGACGGGTAAGGGTAGCCTGGAGAGAAGCGGAGGAGAGAGCCATGACTCCGGTATGATCATAAGTATTCTCCCAGTGTACGCAGACAAAGTACCTAGAGTGATGGCTTCCTCCTCCCGCCCCCTTCGTAGCCAAACCCTATCCCAACTCCTTAGTGGCTACCGTCAGCTTAGCTATCGGGCCCAGCGCTGGCTAAGGCAAGGAAGTGCCGCCTTAATTTGGGGAGTTCAGGTGGCCCTTTATCCTGCCTATGTAGGGCTACAAACCTTAAGAACGGCCTCCCGCCGACTGGCCGCAGCTTCTAGCTGGCGATCGCTGCAATTTCCCCTAATGGGCTCGGCCCCAGAGGTTAAACCGGCACCGGTCGATACCCCAATTGTGGCCCTGTTGCTAGCTATGGAGGTTGATCTACCCTCCTCCTTACTACCTTACCGTCGTGCCCTCACCCGAATTTTGCAGCGATCGGGGGTGGGGCCAGATCTAGCTCGGACCGGTGGTATGGGGATTGTAACCGCAACCCCAATGCGGGGGATTGCCTGCGATCGCACCACCGGTGAGCTGGTACTGGTTACTGCTGACAACGAAATTGTAACGGGCCTGACTCCCCGGCAGCGAGAACAACTACAGCGAGCCATTGTGCAGCTAATGGCGGAATATGGCCGCCATCGTTGGCAGTATGGCCGTCATCGGCGGCTTCAGTCTGGTCCTCTACCCCTGCCGCCGGTAGCGGCTACCCATGCCTTGCCGCTGCGCTGGTTTTATCGGGCCCTGGAGTGGATGCAAACCAGCCCTCTAGCGATCGCCACCAATCTATTTGGAGAAGCCGACCTACTGCTGCGCCCCCTGACCAGCAGTCCCCTCCAGGGGACCGATCCATCTTCACCAGCGGTGATCCCCGCCGAGGCCTACCTCCCCCCAGAGGTTTCCCTCCAGCCGAATCAGCGTTTGAACCTACCCGCAACCGATGCGATCGAGGCCCAAACCACCCTACTGCACTACATTGACCATCCCCTGGCTGCCCTCCTGCGTTCCCTGGACAGCTTACTGGTGGGACTGGAAAGTTGGCTCAAACGCCTTTTTACCTGGCTTCAGATACATTTGAGATAGGCCTAACGTTTGACGATATGATAGAGCCAGGTTATTAATTCTGGCTTTTGGCTCACCCCACGGGCAGGCTGCTTTTAGCAATTTCTCTCAGGTGATTACAGCCCCTATCCATGGATTCAGACCCCTCGTGATTGGAGATTTAAATAATGCTGACCCTCAAAATCGTGGTTTATCTGGTTGTGGCTTTCTTTGCGGGCTTATTTATCTTTGGCTTTCTCAGTGGTGACCCCTCCCGTAACCCTGGACGCCAGGACATGGAATAGGGGATTGGAAGGATTGCCATAGCCCCCCGGTCAAGGTGGCAGCAGGGGTCTGGCAAAAGGCCATCTAATTCTGACCTCAACCCTCTGTGAGAGGTTGTCTGAAAAACTAAACAGTGTCCCAAGCTATACTTGGGGACTCGGGTGCTTTTCTCAAAATTTAGTGCCTTAATGGCTTTTTGGCGGCCAACTATACCTGGGATAGCCCTTTTCCAACGACCTCTTAGAGTGATAGGTTCAAAGCCCGCCCGTCGGGCTTTGTTTTTGGGGCCCCAGATGTTAGCCCTGATGTCCACTCCAGCAAACCGGGTCGGCAATTAGTTGTACCACTGTTCAGTACTACCTTGTTCTGTGCTGGTTTCCCCTCAAGCATGGTTTTGCCCCTAAATTTGTCAGATATACCTGCTCTGATTGCCAGTCAACCCCTGGCAACTCCTACCCCGGCGGCTCTGTCCGTGGCTACTCCCCCATCCGCCCCGCTCCTGCCATCCCAGGGGCGGGCCCAGGTGTCTCTTCCCTTTGCCGATTCCCCCCGTCCCCCACCCTACCGCCTCTGGTGTTAAGGGCCGATCAACAGGAATACGAACCTGCGGGACAAATGATCAGGGCTAATGGCAATGTACTGGTGCAATTTGGTGACGGCCAGATTACTGCCGATCGCCTCTGGGTTAATCTCTACCAGCGTCAGGTAAAAGCCGTGGGCAATGTGGTGATGACCCGCAATCAGCAGGTCATCACTGGGGATAGCGTCACCTATAACCTGCTGCAAGGGGCTGGAACTCTAACCAACGCTCGGGGAGAGTTGAGCCCTAGTGCTAGGGAAGATTTTGCCCTACCCTCCAGGGCATCAGCGGCTTCCCTCTCTCCCCGCCAGAATCAAGCCTCCATTTCCCAGATCACCAGTCCTGGGGATTTATCCTTAAGTACCCTGGCGGGGCAATCCTGGTCAGGGCAGCAGGACGCCCTGGGACGGGTGCGGTTTCAAAGTAGTTATCTGACCTTTAACGCCGATGGCTGGTATGGGGATGATTTACGTCTGACTAACGATCCTCTGCCCCCACCCGAATTGGAGCTACGGGGAGACCATCTGCGGCTCAGGCCCCTGAACCAGGATGAGGACGAACTCTGCGTAGACAACCCCCGGGTTGTCTTTGACCAGGGCCTGACCATTCCCATTCTCAGGAACTGCTACCTGCTGGAGCGGGGGCGTTTACCAGCCAATGCCCTCAACCCTCTGCCGGTGGGTTTTGGCTACGATGGCCGCGATCGGGGAGGACTATTTATTGAACGGGAATTTTCCCTACTCAAGGGTAGTCCCTGGCAGTTGAGTGTAAGCCCCCAAATTTATCTTTCTCGCTGGTTAGGTAGCTCCGACTTGAACCTGGCGGAGCCTGCCAATTTTGGTCTGGTGGCCCGGTTAAGTGGGCCCCTGGCACCTCGCACCTCTCTGAGTGGGCTGGTCAGCCTACCGGGTTTAGACCTGGACCACTTCAGCGATCGCCTGCGGGTGAATCTGCGGGCTCAACAGTTAATCGGCGACCATCGGCTCAGTCTGGAGTACACCTACCGCGATCGCCTGTTTAATGGCTCCCTGGGTTTCCAGGACGTACAAACCAGCGCGGGGGTATTACTGGAATCCCCCCTAATCGGCCTGGGGGATACGGGTCTTAACCTCAGTTATCAGGCCTCTGGGCAATACGTTGCTGCCAACACCGACCGGCCCCAGCTGCTGCCACCAGGTAGCCAGTCTACCCTGACCAGTTTATTACGGTTTCAGGGTATGGTGGATTTGAGCCGGGGGTTTACCCTATGGCAAGAGACACCGCCTGGTAATCCTAATCCCTCTAGTTTGCGCTATACTCCCCGTCCGGTTATTCCCAACCTGACCCTGATTGCAGGGCTCAGGGGGGTTGCCACTTACTACACCAGTAACGACCTACAGGAATCCGTAGAGGGTCGGATCTCCCTGAACGGGCAATTGGGGCATCTGGCGGCAGACTATCTGGACTACACCCAATTTAATATTGGCTTGTCCAGTAGCCTGGTGCGGGGCGATACTTCTCCCTTTTTGTTTGATCGCGCCGTTGATCAAAACGTCCTTTCTGCCGGTATTATCCAGCAAATCTATGGACCATTTTTGTTGGGCTTGCAGACCTCCTTGAATATCAACACCGGCCAACAAATCGACACCTCCCTGATTGCGGAGTACAGACGACGAACCTACGGTATTGCCATCCGCTATAGCCCTATTCAGGAAGCTGGCATTCTGGAATTTCGTCTAAGTAACTTTAACTGGCAGGGGAATGGGTCTACTGCCTTTGACCCTGCGGTTGCGCCCTCGCCCTAGGTTAGCAGGTTGCTTGAAAAGCCAAAGGGAGTCTCAAACTATACCTATTGAGTAGGGTAATCACCGCAAAAATCAGTATTTTGGCGGCCCTCTGGCGGCGAACTATACCTGGCATAACCCTTTTCAAACCACCTCTCAGGGTGATTGAGCTCTAGGGGCAGCTTTTTGTCCTTAGTTAGCGGCGGGCGGAGTTTGGGTGGGTGAGGGGGCGACAGGAGTCGGCAGCGATGTTTCTACAGGAGAAGGGAGTACAGCAGGCGGCCCAGTCTCTGGTGGCATAGCCGGCTTTACCGGGGGATTGCGTGGGGCTGATTGAGTTACAGCCGCAGGTGATGGGGAGGGTTTGACCATTGGTTGTTCAGCCTCACGCTGTCGTGGTTCTGCCGCTTCCTGTTGGCGCCGTTGCTGATTCTGCCGCTGGAAGTCGGAACCTTGTAGCTCAGATGTGACTCGTAGCCGTTGCCCTTCATAGCCAGACTCAGAGGCTTCGTATTGCCGCCGCCGAATGGCTGCTTCCGCTTTACGATCGAGTTCCGGGTTGCCACTTGATTGGCGCAGGCGCACATTTGTCACCTTGCCATTGGCATCCACATCAAAGATAAAACGAGTGGTACCTTCAGCACCCAGGTATTCACTCAATCCACAATTGCTCACGCATTTAGGTGCCTGGCGCGATCCAGAAGTCGGTTCTTGGACAGGCGGTTTGACGATCGCCACCGAGTTTGGTTCTTGAGCCGGCTGACCGTCTCGACCGGGTTCTGTACCGTTCCCCGTTCCTGTGCCTGTACCGTCACCAACACCACCGCCACTGCCTCTCCCAATACCCGGACCGCGACCATCTCCCGCACCATCACCGCTCCCAACGCTGGTGCCGTTAGTGGCTGTAGCCGCGTTTGTGCTGTTCAAACCATTGGCTGTTGCGGCGTTGGGAGTTGCTACCTCAGCCTGATGGTTGAGCCCCGGAGTGGCGCTGGGTGACGGAGAAGGCGTTCCGGTAGGAGTGGACGGTGGCTGGGCTGAAGCGGTGGGAGTCAGGGTTGGGGATGGGTTAGCAGAGGCAGCGACTTCAGGCTCAGGGGGTGCGGGTATGGCGATTGCCAGAGGTTTCGGCGCTGATGAGGGAGTGGAGACAACTGCAACCGCATCTCCCTCGGACAGATTTGGATTGGCAAGGGAAAATTGTGTTCTGCCGCCACCGCCACCGTTTTCTCCTACCTCAGTAGACTTTGGACTTGTAACTGTCCTATCCTCCGCAATGATTTCAATCTCGTTTTCCTGTAGCTCTGAGCCTGGATGCCAGAGGAAGCTTAGACCGATCGCCAGGAAGCCATAAAATACCATCACTCCAGGGGTGCTGAGGCGGAGGAACCGTTTCAGGGTGGAGCGTTCCTGTTCACGCTGTGCGATCGCCAGCTTTGAGCGGCTCATAGTAATTTAATAACTGATGCCAGGTACAGAGATAGGCAAAATGGTGCCTGTTATGATCTAACAACGATTGAGCGTACCACATTCGCCATGATTAATCAGATGGGCTGCAACTTGACAGCCTGAACGACTCGACTTACTGTCTCTAGGGATTGTTGTTGCCTGGCGGCAAGCCTGTGGAACAACAGTTGTGAGTATCTGGAGCGAGCAAAGGGAAGGAGTACTATGCCCATAAACCATCTGTTAAAAGCCGGCGGAGTCATCATCCTACCGTTACTGATCTGTCTGGTCATGGTGACGGTCATGGTGATTGAGCGATCGCGCTTTTGGCTAGGCGTGAGTCGGCAACAGGAGCGGTTTGCCAAACAGGTGATGGAGCTATATCGCCATCAATCCGACCTGACATTGGTCAAGGTGAAGCAGCATCTTGACCTGCCCCTTGCCCGGATTTTTCTGGCGGCTTTAGAACTGGAATCCCCCACCGCTGAGGAATTTCGGCTGGCGTTAGAAAGCGAATTGCAGGCAGAACTGCCCATTCTGAAGCGCTTCAGCAACATCTTTGACCTGATTGTGGGTCTGTCGCCGCTGCTAGGCTTGATTGGCACTGTGATTGGTTTAATCACCTCCTTTGGTGGTCTTAATATTGGCGACATTGGCGGCACTAAAACGGCTACCGTTTCGGCGGGAATTAGTGAAGCACTGATTACCACGGCTGCTGGCTTATTAGTCGCCACAGTTGCACTGATCTTTGCGACGACTTTTCGATCGCTGTATCAACGACAATTGGCCCTAATTCAGGAGTATGGTGGACAGTTGGAACTAATTTATCGTCGTCATTACGAGGGCAGTGGTGGAAGGGCTGTACCCGTGAGGGTTAAGCCTTCCATGGAGTAATTTCCCATCCCATGTTCCAGTCAGCTTCTCACTTAACACCCTTTCACTTCACAAAGCCTATGCGTGCTCCCAGGGAAGATTCTGATCCTCCACTTGAGGTCAAAATTATTCCGATGATTGATGTTTTGTTCTCAATTTTGACCTTTTTCATCATGTCAACGCTATTTTTGACGCGTAGCGAAAGCTTGCCAGTCAATTTACCGAAGGCTGAAACGGCAAAGACCCAACCACAAACGAAGATTGCCATCACGATTACGCCCGATCTCGCATTGGCGTTAAACAAACAACCCATTCAACTGGAGCAAGTCGATGTCGGGGTGCGATCGCTGATAAGCAAGAGCCAGTCAGCAGTGGTCGTAATTTATGCTGATGAAACGGTGCCCTATGGTCAAGTGATTGCTGTGATGGATCGAATTAAACGGGTTCGCGGTGCCAAAATTGCCGTTGCGACACGACAGCCTTAACCGTAAATTCTCTTAAGATGTAATTGATTAAAGCTGATCTGACAGGTGGGCCATATCAAACCCGTAAAAGCCTATCACGGCCTGTTTGACTTTTATCTTGTATTCGTGAACCCGGCACAAAAAATGGTTCACAATGTGGATTTCAAAGGTTTTCTCGGTGATATCCATTTCACGGCGCATGTCGATGTGTTTTTAACCCAGGATATATTGCCCCTACTGTGGGGCGGCACCGCCCATGAGAGTTACTGGCACAGCCAAATAGTTGCGAAGACTATTGCTCCAACCATAGCCCTATAGGCGTTAGGGACAACGGGCCAAGGAAATGACTTGGACCCCCAGCGATTTTAAGGTGAATATAATCTTGGCTGCTCTGATACAGGGCGGCGAGGTTAGTCTGACCCGCTGGGGGGTACAGGCCCAAAGCAAACAGCGGCGAGTGAGTTGATCCTGTTGTCGGGTTAAGGCACGGGAATAGTGGCTAATAAATCCTCCACAATCGGCTGGGGAGGGGTGCTGCCCTTGGTAACCAGACGATGGGCCAGCACCGGCAGGGCCAGGGCCTTGATATCGTCGGGGATGACGTAGGTACGCCCCTGCAGGTAGGCCAGGGCTTGGACGGCTCGACCAAAGGCCAGGGTACCCCGGGGGCTGACTCCAAGGCTAAGGTCTGGGTGCGATCGGGTGGCTCGTACCAAGTCCACCAGATATTGCTGTAGGGAAATTTCCAGTTTTACCTGGCTACAGAGCTGGCGAATCTCTAAAACTTCTGTCAGGCTCAAGCAGGAATCAAGGGGTTGAGTCTCAGGGGGTAGGCCCAGGCGGCTTACCAGGTGCAGTTCTTCGGCCTGACTGGGATAACCCAGGCTAAGGCAGAGGGCAAAGCGGTCCATCTGGGCTTCCGGCAGGGGAAAGGTACCGTGGTATTCCGCTGGATTTTGGGTGGCGATCGCAAAGAAAGGCTGAGGTACGGACCGTGACCTGCCGTCAATGGTGACCTGATCCTCCTCCATCACCTCCAGCAGGGCAGATTGGGTGCGGGGCGTGGCCCGATTGATTTCATCGATAAGGAGAATGTTGGCGAAAACCGGCCCCGGTAAAAATTGAAACTCTCCCTGGCCAGGGTTCCAGATATTGGTGCCAGTAATATCGGCGGGTAGCAAATCGGGGGTACATTGCAAGCGTTGGAAGCGACCCGCAATGCAGTGGGCCAGGGAGCGGGCCAGCAGAGTTTTGCCAACCCCTGGCACATCTTCTAGCAGGGCGTGCCCCCCAGAGAATAGGGCCACCAACACCAGCCGGATGGCTTCTGACTTGCCAACCACGGTACGGTTCAGGTTTGCTAGCAGGGTTTCAATGCGATCGCCCATGGTTGTATTTGGAGCTTCTATCTGAGGGACAGGATTGGCCTGGGGTAGAGAACTGTAAGGTAGACAGGCAGTAAGATTACTTAGTAAAGCTTGAGGGAGCCCTAGAGATTCAGGGGTGAAGGGTTTGGTAATAATCTTAGCCGGGCCTGACGACAATCCTCTTGAATTTGTTGTTTCAGCTCCTCCAGGCCGGGGAATTTTTGTTCGGGACGCAGATAATCTGCCAAAATTACCTGGAGCGTTTGACCGTAGAACTCCCCCCTGCCAGTCCAACAGATGGACTTCAGCGGTGGGTTGAGTACCATCGACGGTGGGGCGTAGGCCAATATTCATGACACCCGGCCAGGGGGCGGGGCGGCCACTATTTAGGCCCTCAACCCAAACACTATAGACGCCGTAGGCGGGTAGAAATTTATCCCCCGGCAGCTTCAGATTAGCGGTCGGAAAACCCAGACGACGACCTAATTGTTGGCCCTTAACCACCTGGCCAATTAGGCGGTAGGAACGGCCCAAAAGCGCCTGGGCGGTGACCAGATCACCCCGGCCCAGGGCGGCTCGAATCCGAGAACTGCTAATGCGCTCTGTCCCCAAACAGGCCAGGGGAGCTATCTCTACCCTAATGTCGTAGGTTTGGGCCCAGGTCTTTAAGTCGGTGACAGAACCCTGGCGGTTCTTGCCAAAGCAAAAATCCTGGCCCACACTAATGTGCCGGGCTTGCAGGCCCTTAACCAACAGATTTTGGACAAAGGCCTCCGGCGATAAATCCGCCAAGGCCTGGTTGAAGGGCAGCAGTACCAGTTGGGCTATCCCCAAACGACTGATCTGAATCGCCTTTTCCGGTAGGGGAGTAAGCAGGCGCAGGGCCTGGCCCGAAAAAATTCCTGGGGATGGGGATAGAAGGTCATCACCGTAGGGATGGGAACTGAGGCCCCGGAGAGATCGACCCTGGTCCCAGCCATGGCGCTGGCATTTAGCTGGCTAAACCCCTGGAGGGAGGGGGTGAAGCTGGGCGGGGACCCTACCCCCAGACTGGCAACCGGCAGAATCTGGCGAATCACCGCCTCATGGCCCAGGTGGATGCCATCAAAATTTCCCAGGGCGATCGCCGTTGGGGTGATAGCGGTAGACAGGGAAGAGGTAATCCACACACCAGTCAGGGGTCCGTAGTCAGGAATTACAGCGGTTTTCGATAGAGTGAAATACCCAATTGGCCAGTCTTACCCCCCAGCCCCTGGCTGGGGGGACACTGCACCCGCCTTGACCCTGGTCAAAGTTGCTATCACCCTTGCCCGATCTAATCTTTGCCTAGTATTTATTGAGATTGATCCCCGCTTCCTTGGCCATGGCGTCGATACCTTTAGAGGCCAGGGTCTTAATGGCCTTGGTCGATAAACGTAATTTAACCCAACGCTTACCCTGGGGCCACCAAACTCTCTTTTCTTGCAGGTTAGCCTCCTGCAAGCGCTTAGTGCGGCGGTGGGAGTGGGAAATACTAAAGGCATTATTGGCCTGTTTTCCGGTTAGTTCACACTTACGGCCCATAGGTACGCTCCCCCAGCATCGGTAGGTTGGTCAAAAGTAATAGAGCTTTTCATCTTAACATAGAATCCCGACGTCTCTATTTTCCCTGTTTAGGGGGTCTGCCACTGGCGCAGACGTAACTGGGCTTCGGCGTAAGCTTGACTCTGGGCAGGAATCTGGCTGGCAATGTTAATGGCGCGGGCACGGTTGAGGGGGGCTTGCTGGTCAGCCAGCCGCAGTAGATCGAAACTCCAGGCCGAAATTGCCTGATTAGCCTGTTCCCCGTCGCCCCCAGTGCTGGCAACCTGCTGGGCTATTTGAATCGCCTCAACTAGACCACTGACGGTGCCAGCCCGGGCCGCCTGATAAGCGCTCTGGAGGGTTGGGGCAGAGCCCTGTTGCCCTCGCCAGATGGCTATATTGGCCTGGGCTTGATCGTAGAGCGATCGCCCCGGAGCAATGCCAGAAGCCAGGGCAATCGCCTCGGCCAGGCGTCCTGCCAGGGCCAACTGCTGGGCCTGGGCTAGCACTGGGCTATCTTGGGTTCGCTCCAACTGCGATCGCCATTGGTCTTTAAGGGTTTGGGCCTGGTCATAGAGCGCGCGACCGGGGGCAATGCGATCCAGGGTAGCCAGGGCTCCAGCCAGATTGCCGGCGGCCGCCTGTTGCTGGGCCTGGGTCAACACTGGACTATCTTCAGAGGTTTGAATTTGCTGCTGCCAACCCTGGATAGCGGCCCTGGCTTCTGACCAGACAGCCGTATCAGAAGAAACCTTTTCCGCCTCTGCGATGGCCCGGCGCAGATCGGCGGGGACGCCGCTCAGGGCTAGCTGCTGGGCCCAGTCGAGATGGGCCCGTTGGCCGGTTTCCCTTTGCCACTGCCTGATCAAATCTTGGCCGTAGCCGTAAAGGGGCCGGTCCTTCCCCAGGCTTTGCAACCTGGCAATGGCGGCCTCCAGGCCAGCCACATTGGCTTGCCAGGCCAGTTGACTGGCGTCGATGATCAGACCCATATCGGCAATGGACTCCGCCAGATTAACCTGGGGGGAATGGCATCCAACATCTGCCGGGCCGCCGAACCGTTTTTAGCCTCCAGGGCTGTTCGGGCCATTGCCAGCAGCTCCTGGCTTAGGTCCTGAATTATCTTTTGGGCTTCGCCGTAAACAGGACTTTTCTGATCAACGGCCTGGGCGATGCCCAGGGCTTCCTGCACAGCGGCCAGGGTGCGTTGACCGGCCAGCCGTTTGGCCTTACCCAGGTTATCCAGATCGGTGCGGGCGGCTGTGATGGTTTGAATCAGTTGCTCATAGCGGCTAGTTTTCCAGTAGGTATTATTGAGGTTAAGGAGTTGAGTAGCCTGGGTAAAAGCCTCCTGAAACTTGAGTTGAGTCAGCAGAGCCGTAACCCCCTGGTAAATGGCTTCCCCCTCTTCCAGATCTGCTGCCACTGACCTACCCGCTGGGTCACCATCAAAGCCGCGGCGGTGTTCCCTGGAATTCGTCGGGCTACGGCGATCGCCGCCTCTAGCTGACCGGCCTGAAAGGATTGTTCCGCCAGATCAAGAATGCGACCAGACCAGGTTTCAAGGCGCTGGGCAATCTGGGGATGGAGGGGGTGGTCCTGGGGCAGGGCCGCAATTAAGTCAATGGCATTCAGGTAACTGTCTACTGTGCCCTGGTCAGCGTAGGCCTCAGCACACTGGAGACGGGTGGCAGCGGAGGCGGTAGGCCAGAAAATGGCCCGGCAATTGGGTAGGTTGGGCAGACGGAGCAAATTTACGGCGGACCCGATGGCCAGAGCCGCGAATAACCCTAAAAAGCCAGAAAACCCCAGCCACCAGTAAGGACTCAGGGGTTTAGGCCAACCCCGAGCCTGCTGGGGAGAAATTTCCCCAGGTTCCGCCTGGTCTTTCCCCGGGGACCAGGGTGGGCCCAGCCGAGAACGGTCCGGCGGTGGCAAGGAGGAGGAGGGCTGGGGGCGAGCCATAGGGGTGGGGGCAGAGTACTATCAGGATAACCCAGCCATCAGGAGCCGACCCTGACTCGCCGGGTCTCTATTACTAATCCATCTTCCCGCAGCAGTACAGCGGAAATCCAGCGGTTACCAGGGGAGGGGGGGCCACGCCAATTTTATAAAGGCCGCCGCTCGATAAAACATCTAAGGCCACCGGTCGGGGCGTCAAGAAATCTTCAGCCCGCACCGCCTCATCCACCGCCGCCCCCATTAGGGATCGGCCTTGCAGAGGCTCAGTCACCACCGCATCAAAGGTAAAGGACTGGCCGGGGGTGAGGGTGGGGGACAACTGAAGGCGAACCGTAGGGGGATGGGTCCCGGAGGTAAGACGACTGGTTTCACTGAGGATTTGTTGATAATTCACCTGTCCCTTGAGCAGGGATTGACGAGAGGTGATTTCTGCGGTGAGATGCAATTGGCGATCGGGGCGAACCTCCAGGCCCTTCACCCGAGTCAGGGTTTCTATGGTGTAGCTGTCGGGTCCAGTGGCTTCCCAGGCAAGCAGTTGAATTTCGTAGTTAAGGGTCTGGTAATGTTGCCACAGGTCTGCCAGGGTTTGGCGTAAGTGGGCGTAGTTAAAGCCGGTGTCGCTGTCAAAGGCCGCACCGTAGTATTGCATCACCCGGTCCAGGTCGTGCTGGTTGGCCGCCGCTTCGATGTTTTTTACAACCTGCACCACCTCTGCTGGGGCAGTTGCGGGGGAAGCCGCCAGCCCAGGCGTGGCCCAAGGGCTTAAACTTAAAGCCAGGGTACAGGTGGACAATAATCTGCCGATAGAGGAGCCCATGGATCGCACGCCCTGAGAAAATGTCTAGCCTAAGCTTATAGTAATGTTCTGCTGGTTGGTATAGTTATAGGCGTTTTCTCTCCTTAGTCTGGGCCTACCCCCAACCTGGGGAGATGGAGCTAGTCCTTACTTGCGAGCATTGATTGTGGTTCAACCCTGCCCTCGACTGCTTGTGGCCGCCAGTGGTACTGGTGGTCACCTGTTTCCGGCGATCGCTACGGCTGAGGCCCTGGCTCAGGCCGGGTACCAGATTGAGTGGCTGGGGGTGCCTGACCGCCTGGAAACCACCCTGGTTCCCGCCAAGTTTCACCGCCATACGGTGGCCATGACTGGCTTTCAAAGCCGATGGGGCTATGGCACCCTGGTGATTTTGGTACGGTTTGTGAGAGCGACCCTTAAAACCCGTCAAATTCTGCGGCGGGGGAAGTTTGCAGGGGTTTTTACCACTGGGGGCTATATCGCAGCCCCGGCGATTCTGGCCGCCCGTTCCCTGGGGTTGCCCGCCATTCTCCACGAGGCTAATGCCATGCCGGGCAAGGTAACCCGGTGGCTGGGGCCCTGGTGTAGTGTGGTAGCGCTGGGATTTGCAGACACCCAAAGCCGTCTGGGTAAAATTCACACCAGGGTGGTGGGCACCCCGGTGCGGCCTGAGTTTTTAACCCCAGTCCCGCCCCGGCTGGAAGATCCGGCAATTCCCCAGGGGTGCCCCTAATTCTGGTGGTGGGAGGCAGTCAGGGAGCTGTCGCCGTCAATCAACGGGTGCGGCAGGCGGCTCCAGCCTGGCTCCAGGCCGGAGCCTGGATTGTTCACCAAACCGGTAGCCAGGATCCCGATAGGGAAGCCCTGACCCATCCCCACTATGTTCATCGCCCCTTTTTTAGTACCATGGCGGCCCTTTTACATCGAGCTGACCTGGTGATTAGTCGAGCTGGGGCCGGTACCCTGACCGAGTTGGCGGTCACCCATACCCCCTCCCTGCTGATTCCCTATCCCTTTGCCGCCGACGATCACCAAACCTTTAACGCCAGGGTGTTTAGCCGGGCAGGGGCGGCCCTGCTGCTGGATCAGCGAGATCTCAGCCCCCAAAACCTGGAAGAACAGGTACTCAAGCTGCTCCGTTCTCCCCAAAGCCTGGCCCAGATGGGCGCAGCTGCGGCCAGTCTGGCGGTTAAGGACAGTGCCCAAATGCTGACAACCCTGGTCCGCCAGGCGATTGAAGAGATCGGCGATCGCTAGGCACCAACCTGATGCATACTGAGCTACAACAGCCCATCGATGATCACCTAGCTTGCAACCCGAGGCAAAATCAAATGAAATCCACGCTTTGGTCTACTGCCCTGATCTGGCTAGCCATAGCCATACCGCTCCGGGCTCAGGTGTTTGAAGCCAATTCGGAACAAAAGGTGAATGGTGCGATCGGCTGGGGAGACCTGAATGCAGTTATCCATGTGCAGAAAACTACCCCAGAATCCCAGGGCTACACCGGCTGGACCCCAACGGTTAGGGTGTTTCTCAAGCATCACCTGGTAGGCACCATCCAGGGAGCTGAGGCCCCCTTTCCGGGGGCTCTGGTGCAAATTGTGGAGTTGGATACAGCTAACCCCTATCCAGAGGTGCTGCTGTCATCTTTTACGGGGGGAGCCCACTGCTGTAACCAGGTAACGGTGTTAACCAGTGACGCCTCTGGCCACAGCTGGCAAAAGGTGGAGTTGGGGGCCTTTAATGGTTCTCCCCAACCAGCCGAAGATATTGATTTCGATAACCGCGATGAATACGTTACCGCCGACGATCGCTTTCTCTATACCTTTGCATCCTACGCTGGTAGTGCGGCCCCAGCCCAGATTTGGCAACTACAGGGTAACCAATTTGTAGATGTAACCCACCAACCTCAATTTATTTACTTCCATCGAGAACGTTTAAGCGGCATGGCCGACTGGTTTAAGCAGCAAGATCCAGAGATGGAAAAAAATGGGTTTTTAGCCGGTTATGTCGCCACCAAGGCCCTGGTGGGAGAATTGCAAGAGGGCTGGCAGCAAATGCTGAAATCCTACGATGCCCAGTCAGACTGGGGGTTAACAACCTGCCAAGCGGGTTACGACGATAGAGGCAATTGCAAAGCGCCAGAGGTGCGTTACCCATCCTACCCCCAGGCTTTAAGGGCCTTTCTAATTCAAACTGGCTACCTGCAACCAGAAGATAAACTACCTTCCCCCTAACCGGGCTGTGCCCCAGCTTGTAACCCTTTATGGCCCTTCAACCAAGCCCATAACCATGAAATTTATTTTATACAGCAAGCCTGGCTGCCACCTCTGTGAGGGGCTGGAGGTAAAACTACGCTCCATTCAGCCGGCGATCGCCCTGGAGGTGCGAGACATTACCAGTCGAGATGATTGGTGGCAACGCTATCAGTACGAAGTGCCGGTTCTATGCCAGGTGCGTTTGACCCCCACGGGCAGTATTGAGACTCCCCTACCCCGGCCCTCTCCCCGCATTCCCCAGGGTAAGTTGGAGCAGTTAATTCAAAAGTGGTTAGCCGAGAATAATGGCTAATCCCAAATATTTGCTCGAAATACTTAGAGATGGTCAGTCAAAATTGCCGTAATAAGATAGGTTAACCATGCATATCTTGGGAAAAGGTTCATTTTCTGATGTCAAACCGAGTCAAAACTCCCTACCTTTCAGTGACTTTTGCTCATGCTTGGCGACTACGGAGCAAGCAGAAATGGAGATTGTAAAGCCTTATTAAACCTATCTCGACAAGGCAGATATTCATAACTTACGATACCCATCGTAATTAACCACGGAGTACTTAATCAGGTTCGAAATAACACTAAGACCGGTTGATTGAGCTGGTCTATCTCATGGATCAAGACCTGAGTGTATGGTTTAATAACGTCACTGAGGGAGTTCTTTCTATTGAGGTTTTGCATAAGAGGTTGTTTGAAAAGCCAAAGAGAGTCTCAAACTATACCTAATTGAGTAGGATAATCACCGCAAAATTCCGTATTTTGGTGGCACTTTGACGGCGAACTATACCTGGGATAACCCTTTTCAAACAACCTCTAAGACTGATAACGAGGAGATACCTTCGTTTGACTTTAATGCGACCTCTGTTGCCCATCAATCCTGAAAGTCTGTCACTGGACCACCTTGCATTGCATTACTGCACCGGGCTGAGTAGGCCTGGTTCTCCTAGGGGGCATTCTCCTAGGGGGCAAGTTACATCGCCCTATAGCGATAGCAGAAATAGTCAAAAAGCCTGGAGCCGTCTGGATTTGATCCGGATTGGTTCTGATCTGAGGGTTTTGACTAGCCGCCGTTAGGCTGGGTCTAGCGCTGAAAACTATACCGATGCCTGTGTTGTTGTGGATATTGACGCTTTTTTATGGCTAATGGCCTTGATTCTTTAGTACCTTTAGTGTTTCCCGCAGGCATTGCGGGTTTGGGCTTAGGGTCGCCGCTTTTAGGTCACCCCGAGATTTGCATTGCGGTTCTGGATGGACCGGTGGACCGGAGTCACCCCTGTTTTGACGGGGCCGACCTCACGGTCTTACCCACCCTGGTGGCGGATGGGGCCAGGGTGGATGGAGCGATGTCGAGCCATGGCACCCATGTGGCCAGTATTATCTTTGGCCAGCCCGGTAGCCCGGTGACGGGGGTTGCCCCCCAGTGTCGGGGCCTGATTGTGCCGGTGTTTGCCGACGATCGCCGCAGCGCCACCCAACTAGACCTGGCCCGGGGCATTGAGCAGGCCGCCAATGCGGGAGCCCTGGTGATTAACCTCAGCGGCGGCCAGTTGACCGACTTTGGCGAAGCCGAGGGCTGGCTAGAAAACGCCGTGCGGCTCTGTCAAGAGCGTAATATTTTGCTGGTGGCCGCCGCCGGCAATGATGGCTGCGCCTGCCTGCACGTCCCCGCCGCCCTGCCCAATGTGCTGGCGGTGGGGGCCATGGATGCCCGCGGGCATCCTCTGGACTTTAGCAATTGGGGCGATCGCTACCAGCAACAGGGCATTTTGGCCCCTGGAGAAAACATCCTCGGGGCCAAACCGGGGGGCGGTACAGAACGGCTGAACGGCACCAGTTTTGCCACCCCAATTGTTGCTGGCGTGGCGGCACTGCTGCTGAGTGAGCAGGTACGCCGGGGGAAACCCCCGACCCCCAAAAAGTGCGCCAACTGTTGTTGCAGAGTGCCCTACCCTGCGACCAGGCCATTCCCGCCGCCACCCCTCGGTGTCTGGCTGGAAAACTCAATCTATCTGGAGCGTTTACCCTACTCACAGGAGTCACCATGGCTGAAGAACTGACTGCATCTGGCGTTGAACCCGCTGGCGGCTGCGGCTGCGGGGGCGGTTTGGCTACGGCTGACCCCGCCACCCTGACCCCCTCCTCTCCCCCCTCTCTGTTTCCCCTACTCACGCTATGACCACCCCTACCTCTACCCCTATGGAACCTACCCCGATGACCGCCCAAGTAACCCCCAGCCAGGCCCCCAGCGAGCTGGCCTCCAGCCAATTGGTCTATGCCCTTGGCACCCTTGGCTATGACTTTGGCTCCGAAGCCCGCCGTGACACCTTTAAGCAACTGATGCCCGCCTTTGACCTGGGGGCGGCACCATGGTGCCCGCCAACCCCTACGACGCCCGCCAGATGGCCGACTACCTGGCCAGCGACATCTCTGAGGCCCGCTCCCTGATTTGGACTTTGAACATTGAACTGACCCCGGTCTACGCGATCGAACCCAAGGGCCCCTTTGCCCGGGAGGCCTACCTGGCCCTACAAGAACTCCTGGCGGGGCAGATTCAGGCCAGCAGCAGCAACGACTACATCGAGCGGGTCAGCATCCCTGGGATTTTGAGCGGTCGCACCATCAAACTGTTTTCGGGCCAGGTGGTACCGGTGATCGAACCCCAAAGCACCCGCGGCCTCTACGGCTGGAAGATCAATAACCTGGTGAATGCCGCCTTTGCCCAGGTGCAAGCAGCGGAAGGTAATGCTGACGAAGAGGCCATGCGCCGCACCCTCGATAGCTTCTTGAACCGGATCGACGACGACCTCCGCAACCTGGGCACCACCTCCCAAGACCGGGCCCTCAACTTTGCCGTCACCAACGCCTTCCAGGCCGCAGTCACCTTTGGTGAAGCCGTAGCCGAAGGCATGGAACTGGACAGCATCACCGTGGAAAAAAGCCCCTTCTGCCGCCTGGACAGCGACTGCTGGGATGTAAAACTGAAGTTCTTTGACCCCGAAAACAGCCGCCGCGCTAAGAAGATCTTCCGCTTCACCATCGACGTCAGCGACCTGATCCCGGTGACCCTGGGCGATGTGAAGAGCTGGTCATCGCCGTACTAGGGGCAGGGGAGAAAGGGGCAGGGGAGGCAGGGGAGGCAGGGGAGGAAATGGAGCAAAAATCTTTCTTTAGAACTCCCTCTTCCCCCTCTTCCCCCTCTCCCTCTGCTTCCCCTCTTCCCCCACTCCCCTTATTCCCCCACTCGCCTTATTCCCACAAAAAACCATGACTTTCCCCAAACAAACCCCTCCCGTTAAACGTCCCCATTTCCTGCAACCTGCCACCTGTGTGGATGTGGAACATGGCAGTGTAGAAAGCCTGGTCAGTATTCGCATGAAGCTGCTGCACGGGGCGAATTACAACGACCCGGCGGCCTATGCCCTGCGTAGCTATAACCAGGTGATGCATTCGGGCTTTAGTGCCCTGGGTCGCTGGTTTTAGGCCCAACCCCTCAGGAGAACTGACTATGGCTACCCCCCTGGTGGATCTGGTGATTTTAACTGACACCAGCCCGACGATGAAAACCGATGCCCGTGCCGTTAGCGAGGCGGCAACAGCGGCCCTGGCGGCGGCTCAGGGGCAAGGGCCAGTAGATATCCGGTTGGTGTGGCTGGGGATTGAGGGGCGCTGGCGTCAGACCGCCTTTGACCAAACCCTGCGTACCTGCCTGACCCAGGGCTGCCGGGTAGACCCCGGGGCCCTACGCAGTCGCCAGCGGGGCGAACTCCCCGAGGGCGGAGCCCAGGAAGACGCCGCCCGCGCCATTGAGGATGCCACCACCCACCTGGATTGGCGGCCCCAGGCCCAGCGTCACCTGCTCTACCTGGGGGATGAAGCCCTGGATGGTGGCGGCGACCAACCCGATGCCGCCGATCGCGCCGCCGCCGATCGGGCCATTCAAGCGGCCCAAACCGCTGGTGTGCGGGTCCATACCCATCTAGGCCGCTCAAAAAGTCGCCACCGGGATGCCCTGGCCCAGGAATACGCCCGAGTCGCCACCGCCACCGGGGGCCTGGCCTTTGCCGCCAGCCCCACCGTCCCCACCGATTTCGTCGCCGTTTTAGTGGCCATTCTAGGCCACCGTCAGATTACCCTTTCCACTAAGTCTCACAAGGAAACCGCCATGGCCACTAAAGACAATCCGACTCCAGCCGCCGCCGCTGCTCCAGCCGCCCCAGCAGCAACCCCACCAAAGTCTTACCTGCCCACCACCCAGACCGGATTACAGGACTACGCCTACTGGTGGGACTACGCCCGCAAACAGGCCAAGCAGGCCAAGCAGGGCAAGGGGGTGAAGGACTTTCGGCGGGGACGGATTTGGACGTGATAGATGGGGAGGCAGGGGAGGAAACGGAGGCAAGGGAAGCAGGGGAGGCAGGGGAAGCAATGGAGCAAAAATCTTTCTTTAGAACTTCCCCCTCTCCCTCATCTCCCCCTCTTCCCCATTCGCCGCCCACCCCTACACCGGGCCGCGCCCCAGGCTTCTTTCAATAAGAAGGGACTGACCCCCCTAAGGGGTCAACTGTAAACCTAATGAGGCAACTCAAATGAACCACAAGTCCATTACCCCCAACCCCCAGCAACCCGTAGACCGGGTACCCACCGGTCAACTACCCAGCGCCCTCGCCGAACTCAGCGAAGCTGAACTTGGTGACGGTGGGATTACTACGGCAGGATCTTCGGGGAAAAAGTGGGGTAGGGGGGAGGTGGTTTGTTCCTATGATGGGGACGACGAGTAGTCTAGCTAATCCTAGCATGGATGCTTTTCGACCCTCATGGGGGCGGCTGCGCCTGCCAGGGAGCCTGGTTGGCCTCGATAAATTGACGGGCAACTGTTGATACCATAGGGCTTTCCGTTACCTGGCAAGGGGGCAGGGGAGGAAACGGAGGCAAGGGAGGCAGGGAAGCAGGGGAGGAAACGGAGGCAAGGGGGCAGGGGAAGAAATGGAGCAAAAATCTTTCTTTAGAACTCCCTCTGCTCCCCCCTCTCCCTCTGCTCCCCCCACTTCCTCTGCTTCCCCTGCCTCCTCTGCTTCCCCCTCTCCCTCTGCTTCCCCCGCTTCCCCCTCTCCCTCTGCTTCCCCCGCTTCCCCCGCTCCCCCCTCTTCCCCCTCTTCCCCATTCATTCGCCGCCCACCCCTACACCGGGCCGCGCCCCAGGCTTCTTGACAACAGGAAGGGACTGACCGCCCTAAGCGGTCAACTGTAAACCTAATGAGGAAACTCAAATGAACCACAAGTCCATTACCCCCAACCCCCAGCAACCGGTAGACCGGGTACCCACTGGCCAACTACCCAGCGCCCTCGCTGAACTGAGCGAAGCCGCCTTATCCGAAATAAATGCAAACGTACTGCCTTCCAACTTTTGTTGGAACAACGGCAAAAATCAAGGGCCATTCTGTTCCTATGATGGGGACGACGACTAGTTGTGTCCATCATAACACGGGTGCTTTTTCACCCTTAAAGGGTTGACTGCGCCTGCCAGGGAGCCTGGTTGGCCTCGATAAATTGACGGGCAACTGTTGATACCATGGGGCTTTCCGTTACCTGGCACCCTTGCGAGACCGGGGGGCATGGTGAAGATTTGATCTTTTCATTATTCCTCCCCATGCCCTTCCGGTTTCCGGTCTGCTGGCTAGCCCCTATCCCTGCCAATAATCGACTTCCCCAATGACATTTTTTGGCGGGCTTGCTTTTAGGTTGATAGCGGCTGCAAAACCCTCGATATTTTTGAGCGCAGTCCTCCGATGACGAGTAGTTCTGTAAGCAAAAGTGGTCAGACCTACTGACGGAGTGATCGCTCGACAACAGGCCATAATCCATCCATTTATCTCTAAACACAAGGAGAACATTCTCGTGAACAACCAAAACCTACTGCCCAATCAGAGTGAACCAATTTTGCGTGTTGCTCAAGGGATTAAGACAGCCCTGCTAGCAGAATTAACTGAAGCTACACTCAGTGGATCATCAGGTATTACGAGTAGCAGTGCCGCAGAAACCGGAGGAGAGCTGTGGGATATTGACTACGAATTCTATGGCTTGTGCTCCTACGATGGGGACGATGCAGATTAGGCGGTTGATCTAGTGCAGGACTGGGCAGGGTGATGGGGTGATGGGGTGACGGGGTGACGGGGTGACGGGGTGACGGGGTGACGGGGTGACGGGGTGACGGGGTGACGGGGTGACGGGGTGACCGAAGATACCATGTCTGCCTACTCCCCCACTCCATTACTCCCCCCTCTCCCAGTCTCCAAGTCCCCACTTCCCCATTCGCCGCCCCCGCGCCGTGCCACAGGCTTCTTGACAACAGGAAGGGACTGACCACCCTAAGTGGTCAACTGCAAACCTAATGAGGAAACTCAAATGAACAACAAGTCCATTACCCCCAACCCCCAGCAACCCGTAGACCGGGTACCCACTGGCCAACTGCCCAGCGCCCTCGCCGAACTGAGCGAAGCAGCACTCGAGAGTGCGGCAGGAGTACTACCGGGGCGGAGCCGGGGAGGTGAGCACTTGTGTTGGTGTTCCTATGAAGGCGACGACGAGTAGTTGTGTCCATCATAACACGGGTGCTTTTTCACCCTTAAAGGGTTGACTGCGCCTGCCAGGGAGCCTGGTTGGCCTCGATAAATTGACGGGCAACTGTTGATACCATAGGGCTTTCCGTTACCGGGCAAGGGGGCAGGGGAGGAAACGGAGGCAAGGGAGGCAGGGGAAGAAATGGAGCAAAAATCTTTCTTTAGAACTTCCCCCTCTTCCTCTGCTTCCCCCTCTTCCCCATTCGCCGCCCACCCCTACACCGGGCCGCGCCCCAGGCTTCTTTCAAAAAGAAGGGACTGACCGCCCTAAGCGGTCAATGTAAACCTAATGAGGCAACTCAAATGAACCACAAGTCCATTACCCCCAACCCCCAGCAACCCGTAGACCGGGTACCCACCGGTAAATTGCCCAGTGCCCTCGCTGAACTCAGCGAAGCAGCACTCGAGAGTGCGGCAGTAGTACGGGTGGCGTCGGTCGATGATAGGATTCGCTTAAGAGGGGAATGGATAAGAGTTTGTTCCTATGATGGGGACGACGAGTAGCCATCGCTAATCCTAGCATGGATGCTTTTCGACCCTCAAAGGGGCGGAAAGGGGCGGCTGCGCCTGCCAGGGAGCCTGGTTGGCCTCGATAAATTGACGGGCAACCGTTGATACATCAAGGCTTTCTGATACCGGGCAAGGGGAGCAGGGGAGGCAGGGAAGGAAACGGAGCAAAAATCTTTCTTTAGAACTTCCCCCTCTTCCTCTGCTCCCTCATCTCCCCCGCTTCCTCATCTTTCCCCTCTCCCTCATCTCCCCCTCTTCCTCTGCTTCCCCCTCTCCCTCATCTCCCCCTCTCCCCCGCTTCCCCCTCCATTTTCTTCCCCATTCGCCGCCCACCCCTACACCGGGCCGCGCCACAGGCTTCTTTAAAAGAAGGGACTGACCGCCCTAAGCGGTCAACTGTAAACCTAATGAGGCAACTCAAATGAACCACAAGTCCATTACCCCCAACCCCCAGCAACCCGTAGACCGGGTACCCACCGGCCAACTACCCAGTGCCCTCGCCGAACTCAGCGAAGCCGCCTTAGAAACAAATGGAACTGTAAACGTATCCGGAACTGTTGGATTCTGTCAAATTACGATCTGTTCCTATGATGGGGACGACGAGTAGTTGTATCCATCATAACACGGGTGCTTTTTCACCCTTAAAGGGTTGACTGCGCCTGCCAGGGAGCCTGGTTGGCCTCGATAAATTGACGGGCAACTGTTGATACCATGGGGCTTTCCGTTACCGGGCAAGGGGGGCAGGGGAGGAAACGGAGGCAAGGGAAGCAGGGGAGGCAAGGGGGCAGGGAAAGAAATAGAGGTAAGGGAAGAAATGGGACAAAAATCTTTCTTTAGAACTCCCTCATCTCCCCCTCTTCCCCCACTTCCTCTGCTTCCCCCTCTTCCTCCTCTCCCTCTGCTTCCCCCTCTTCCCCTCTTCCCCCACTGACTCTATGGAGTTGCCAAATGGAACTAACGATCAACTTACCGGAATCGACCTTCCAACGGTTAGCTCAGTTGGCTGAGTTAACCCATCAGCCCCTGGCGGAGTTGGTGCTTCAGAGTATCACCGGTAACTTACCCCCTGCCATTGACAACACGCCAGCCGATACACAGGCTGAGTTGTTGGCCATGCAGAAGCTAAGTGCCGATGATCTGCGAAAAATTGCCCAAAGCCAGATCGATCCAGCCCAGCAAGAACGCCATCTAGAACTACTCGACCACAACCAGGCAAGATCATTGACCCCAGCCGAGCAGCAGGAACTGCAACAGCTCTCCCTGGCAGGCGATCGGCTAATGCTCAAAAAAGCCCATGCCTGTGCCCTATTACGCTGGCTCGGGCAACCCATCCGAGACTTAAGCCAACTCTCACCGGGTTAAACCATGGCTTCAGTTCCATCCACCCTGCGTCAGCAGGTTATCGCAGAAGCCCGTCAACGCTGTGAATATTGTCAAACTCAACAACAGTTAATTGGCATGCCCCTTGTTATCGACCATATTATTCCCCGTTCCCTAGCTGGTAGTCAGGATCGCGCTAACTTAGCCGCGTCTTGTTATCGCTGTAATGAATTCAAAGGGCCGAGAATGACAGCAGTTGATCCACTCACCGGTGAGCAGGTAGCGCTCTACAATCCCCGTCAACAAACCTGGACGGAACACTTTACCTGGATCGAGGCAGGAACCCAGATCGCAGGTCTGACCGCAACGGGCCGCGCCACCGTAGATAGTCTGAAGCTAAACAATGACTATGTAGTGGCCTCCCGCCGGATTTGGGTCGCAGAAAACTGGCATCCACCCGATGGGTGATGGGGGAGAAAGGGAGCAGGGGAGGTAAGGGAAGAAATGGAGGCAAGGGAAGCAGGGAGGCAGGGGGCAGGGGAGCAAGGGAAGAAACGGAGCAAAAATCTGTTTTTAACACTCCCTCATCTTCCCCCTCTCCCTCTGCTTCCCCCACTTCCCCCACTTCCCCCACTTCCCCCACTTCCCCCACTTCCCCCTCTTCCCCCTCTTCCCCCTCTCCCCCACTTCCCCCTCTTCCCCTCTTCCCCCTCTTCCCCTCTTCCCCTCTCCCCAACCATGCCACTCCAAATCAAACCCCACTACCACATCGAAATCATCGAACCCAAACAGGTCTACCTGCTGGGTGAGCAAGACAACCATGCCCTCACCGGTCAGCTCTACTGCCAGATTCTGCCCTTTTTGGATGGCCACCACAGCCGGGAGCAGATCGCTGAGCAACTCAAGGGCGAGGTGCCGCTGGATTACATCGACTTTGTACTCAACCGTCTGATGGAGAAGGGCTACCTCACCGAGGCGGCCCCCGAGATGGCCCCTGAGGTGGCGGCCTTTTGGAGTGACTTGGGCATTGCCCCGGCCCAGGCGGCTCGGGCGCTGGGCCAACCGGTCAGCCTCAAAACCGCTGGCGATCGCATCCCCCCGCCATGGTTGACCTGCTCACCACCGCCCTGCAAGACCTGGGGGTGCCGGTGCACCCCGCCGACAGCGAGGAGGTAGCCCTCACCATTGTGCTCACCGATGACTACCTGCACCCCGATTTAGCTACCCTCAACCAGCAGCACCTCCATCGCCAGCAACCCTGGCTGCTGGTCAAACCCCTGGGCAGCGTGCTCTGGCTGGGCCCGGTGTTTAAGCCCGGCGAAACCGGCTGCTGGCACTGTCTAGCCCAACGCCTGGAGGGCAACCGAGAAGTGGAAACCTCCGTGCAGCGGCAAAAACAGGCGGCCGCCGCCAACGGCTCCACCCCCAGCTCAGCAACCGAGCCCTCCCCCTCAGCCCTTACCTGCCCACCGCCCGCGCCGCCCTCCCCTCCACCGTCCAAACCGCCCTCCACCTGGCCGCCACCGAAATCGCCAAACACCTGGTCACCCGCACCCCCGTCCCCCCTCTCCCCCTGCCCCCCCCAGTCCCCTCTCCTCCCTGCTCACCCTCAACCACCGCAGCCTCGACCTCAAACCCCACCCCCTGCCCCAGCGCCCCCAATGCCCCAGCTGTGGTGACCCCAGCCTGGTGCAGCGGCGTGGCTTTGCCCCCCTGGTGCTGGAACCCCGTCAAAAACAGTTCACCCGCGACGGTGGTCACCGCGCCCTTACCCCCCAGCAAACGGTGCAGCAGCACGAGCATTTAATCAGCCCCATCACCGGGGTGGTTACCGAGCTGGTGCGGGTCACCGACCCCGCCAACCCCCTGGTGCACACCTACCGGGCGGGCCACGCCTTTGGCAGCGCCACCTCCCTGCGGGGTCTACGCAGTACCCTAAAACACAAGAGTTCCGGCAAGGGTAAGACCGATAGCCAATCCCGCGCCAGTGGCTTTTGCGAAGCGGTGGAGCGCTACTCGGGCATTTACCAGGGGGATGAACCCCGTCAGCAGGCTACCTGTGTCGAGCTAGGGGAGTTGGCCATCAACCCGGAAGCCTGTCTCTGCATCAGCGACAGCCAGTATGCCAATCGGGACGCCATTAACGAAAACCGCCAGGCCGCCCACGATTGGATTCCCCAGCGCTTTGACCCCAGCCAACCCCTGGACTGGACGCCGGTGTGGTCCCTAACGGAGCAGCGCCACAGGTACCTGCCCACCGCCTTTTGCTACTACAACTACCCCCAGCCTAAGCATCAGTCCTTTTGTCGGGCCGACTCTAACGGCAACGCCGCCGGCAACACCCTGGAGGAAGCCATTTTGCAGGGCTTTTTTGAACTGGTGGAGCGGGACAGCGTCGCCCTCTGGTGGTACAACCGCCTGCAACGCCCCGCCGTCGATCTAACCAGCTTTGACGAGCCCTACTTTACCGACCTGCAACGCTATTACGCCGAGAGCGATCGGGAACTGTGGGTGCTGGACCTGACCGCCGACCTGGGCATTTCGGCCTTTGCCGGAGTCTCCCGCCGCACCGTGGGCGAGTCAGAACGGCTAATCTTGGGGTTTGGTGCCCACCTCGACCCCACCATCGCCATTCTGCGGGCCCTGACGGAGGTTAATCAACTGGGGCTAGAGCTAGACCGGGTGGCCGACGACCAGCTCGACGGCGACGCCAAGCTCTGGCTGCTAGAGGCCACCCTGGCCAACCAGCCCTACCTGGCCCCCGACCCCACCCAACCCCTAAAAACCCGCCAGGACTACCCCCAACGCTGGGGCGACGACATCCGCGACGACGTACTCACCTGCGTCGAAATCGCCCGCCAGGCCGGGTTAGAAACCCTGGTGCTGGACCAAACCCGCCCCGATATCGGCCTCAACGTGGTCAAGGTAATTGTGCCAGGGCTGCGCCATTTTGGTCCCGCTTCGGCCCCGGGCGACTGTATGACGTGCCAGTGATGCTGGGCTGGCGGGAAACACCCACGCCGGAGGAGGAGATGAACCCGATGGCGATGCCGTTTTAGGGAGCAGGGGAGGCAAGGGAGGCTGGGGGAGCAAGGCAGGCAAGGGAAGAAATGGAGCAAAAATCTTTCTTTAGAACTTCCCCCGCTTCCCCCACTTCCCCCTCTTCCTCTGCTTCCCCCGCTTCCCCCTCTCCCCCATAAGTTCGATGATTGCCAATCCTCAAAGACTGACGCCCGGTGAATATTTGGCCCTAGAAACCGAAAGCTCGGTCAAACACGAGTACCGGAATGGTGTGGTGTGGGCCATGGCTGGAACCAGCGATCGCCACAATACTATTGCCCTGAATCTGGCTTTGGCCATACGGGCTAAGCTGAGGGGCAGCCATTGCAGTGTTTATTTTGCAGAGGTCAAAGCTCGTCTAGAGGAGTGCAATTGTTTTTACTACCCAGACCTGTTTGTCACCTGTGACCCTCGGGATCAAGAAACTACCCATTACAAACGGTTTCCTAAGTTAATTATTGAAGTGCTCTCCGACTCGACGGAAGCCTTTGATCGGGGAGATAAGTTTCGTGACTACCGCACCCTACCCAGCCTAGAGGAATACGTCTTGGTGAGTACCAAAACCCCCCAGGTTGAGGTTTTTAGGCGCACTGAGTCAAACCTGTGGTTATTGCAAGCCTATGGATCTGGAGATTTGCTGATGTTAGAGAGTATTGACTTATCTGTGCCCATGGCAGAGATCTATGTAGATGTAAACCTTAATTCTGAATGAATGGGTCTTGCTGCCAAGGTTGCCAACCTGACTGGCACCCCACTCCATCACTCCCCTACTCTCCCAGTCCCTAAGGATTGCCGTTGGCTGGAAAATCGTTGAATCCGGTTTTGAATGTCCTGGAGGATGCCTTCTATCGCTTGCAGGTCGCTGGCTAAAAGATAGGCAGACAAAAGCTTGAGCAGGGGTTTGAGGTCTACCGTGTAGTTCAATAGGAGAAGCAAGATGTCATTTTCGTAGATACTGGCCCGGTTAAAGTCTTCCTGGCGATACAGGGAGGATAGGGCGTAGCACTTCAGGACTAACAATCCTTCCACCGTAGCGCAGCGAACCTTGAGATCACCAAACTGCCGGTCCACGGAAAATCGGTTTAAAACTGTTTCAAAGAGATGATTTTGGGTTAGTAAAATGTCAATCTGTAATTGTTCGAATAGACCCCGAAGAAAGTCTTTGTTCTCATGGTTAATCACCAGCTCGGGTAGCCCATCCAGGTCGGATCGACTCAGAATGAGATCAA
Source organism: Nodosilinea sp. LVE1205-7 (assembly GCA_041879365.1). Taxonomy (GTDB): domain Bacteria; phylum Cyanobacteriota; class Cyanobacteriia; order Phormidesmidales; family Phormidesmidaceae; genus Nodosilinea. Next base: position 3,061,599 of record CP089923.1, read on the forward strand.
TATCTTGAGTATTGCGACCTTCTATGTAACTTAATAGAGCCACCCCCCCCACTAATACATAGTTCACTTGTCTGGTTGCCAAGGTTTCAAATAGGGCTTCCACCATTTGAAAAAAATCATCCCGGCCCGCCATGGTGGTTGACCAATTTTTCATATCAAATAGCATCCCATTGCCAATGATCTCTCCAATCGCTGCTGTCATCGCTTTCCCCTTGTAAACCTTACCCCACCAAACCCATGTCTCCCTATCCCTTTGCCCTGTCCCTCAATGCCGCTATTCAGGTTAGCGCCGATGCCGATGGCTATTGCCTCGCTCCAGAGGGGGCTGACGCCAGCCCGGGGGTGATATCTTCTATGGTAACTCTGCCCTCGCTGACCGGCATGGGGGATGCCCTGGCCCAATTGCGGGAGGGGGGGCGACGGCGACGGCCCTGGTGCAAGCCCTGATAGATCGGCAGGGGGCAGCGGCGGGAGAACAGTTGGCGGCGACCTTGCAACAGCTTGATCAACGGGGCTGGTTAAATTACGCTGTGTTGCCCCTGGCGATTGCGGAGCCGCTGGTGGAGTCTGCCGCCCTTAACCTTGATGTCCCCCACTGGAGCCAGGCCAATGTTAGCCTGTCGCGCTTTGCCTACCAGCGCAGCCACCAGGGCGGTATGGTGCTGGAGTCGCCCCTGGCGAAATTTCGGGTGAAGCTGACCGACTGGCGGGCCAGTGCCATTTTGGCCCAACTGGCCCAATCCCAATCCCTACGGCGGGTTACCCCCCGCCCCAGATCGGGCCGGAGACCGCCTATCAGTTCCTGAATCTGCTCTGGGCCACGGGCTTTTTGAGCCTGGAAGCCGCCGAAGCCCCGGAACTCAAACTGTGGGACTTCCATAATCTGCTCTTCCATAGTCGCAGCCGCCAGGGCCGCCACGACTACCCAACGGGGGATATCGCCGCCAGTGTAGGGGTTTGGGACCAGTTTCCGGTGGTGAAACCCCCCATGGCTGGCACCATTGTTCCCCTACCCCAGTTCAGTATTGATGCGATTCGCCAGCGGGATAAAACCCTGACCACCGCCCTGGAGAAGCGGCAGTCGATTCGCGAGTACGACGACCACCAGCCCATTACCGTTGAACAACTGGGGGAATTTCTCTACCGCACCGCCCGAGTCAAAGAAGTCTACAGCCTGGAGGCGGAGCAGCAGGCCCTGTTCAAGGCGGAGTTTGGTGAGGCCTTTGACTGGGGCGAATTAAGCCGCCGCCCCTACCCCTGCGGTGGGGCCATGTACGAACTGGAGATTTACCCGGTGGTGCGCCACTGCGCCGGGGTGAACCCGGGCCTCTACCACTACGACCCCCTCAACCACCACCTGGCACAACTGGACACTACCGAAGCCGACCTCCAGGCCCTGCTCCAGGACGCCCACCAGTCCAGCGGTGCCCAGGGGGTGCCCCAGGTGTTACTGATTATTACCGCCCGCTTTGGCCGCCTGTTTCGCAAATATCGCTCCCTGGCCTACGCCCTGGTGCTAAAGCACGTGGGGGTGCTGTACGAAAACTTTTATCTGGTCGCCACCGCCATGGACCTGGCCCCCTGCGCCCTAGGCGCGGGGGATAGCGATCGCTTCGCCCACGCCACCGGCCTCGACTACGTGGTGGAATCCTCCGTCGGCGAATTTATGCTAGGCTCCCTGCCCACCGCAGAGGTCAAACCCAGCCAGCCCGCAGACACCAGCGAGACAGAAGTTACGCCAGATGATCCTGTTAATGCATCCGATTTAGCGATCGCCGAAGTTGAACCCACCGTCTCCCCCTCCTCCCCTGCTCCCCTGCCCCCCTCTCCCCTACCCTCCACCCCCACGACCTGGACGATCGCCTCCCCGGCCTCGCCGACCTGCGCAACCACACCCTGGGCGACCCCCGCATTACCATCGTCATTTTGGATGGCAACCCCGACCACAGCCTGTCCTGTTTCGATGGGGCAGAAATCTCCAAGGTCTTCCCCTACTGGCACCCTCCCGCCGAGCCCGTGCCCCAGGAGGCCTATCTTCAGTTTCAGGAAATTGATACCAACGACGACCTGGATAAGGACCAGAAAGCCGAAGCGATGAAAGCCGCCTTCCCCGATGCCCTCTTGCGACGCATCCACGGCGACAACCACGCCTGCCACATCACCAGCACCATCGTCGGTCAAGAAAATACTCCTTCTCCCGGTCTAGCCCCCCGCTGCCGGGTAATTAACGTCCCCCTCAACACCACCAGCGATAACGAGGAGTTTATCTCCCCCTCAACCTGGCCCGGGCCTTTGAGCTGGCCCTGGATCTGGGGGCCAACATCATCCACTGCGCCGCCTGCCGCCCCACCCAAACGGGTGAGGGGGAAGAGCTTTTGCTGCAGGCCCTGAAAAAATGCCTGGATCACAATATTTTGATCGTCGCCCCCGCCGGTAATAACGAAGGGGAATGCTGGTGCATGCCCGCCACCCTACCGGGGGTGCTGTCGGTGGGAGCTCTTAAGCCCGACGGTAAGCCCTACAAATTTAGCAACTGGGGCGGCAACAACGCCCTGGAAGGAATCATGGCCCCCGGCGGCGAGATCCTCGGGGCCCAACCCGCCAACGAAGCCCCGGTACGCCTGAAGGGCACCAGCATGGCCGCCCCGGTGATGACCGGGCTCTGCGCTCTACTGATGAGCCGCCAACTGCAACAGGGCAAACCCCTCGACGCCGAAGCCATCCGCGCCGCCCTACTCAACACCGCCCTGCCCTGCACCGCCGCCGACACCGACGAACCGGAACGCTGCCTGCGCGGCAAAGTCAACCTCCCCAGCGCCATGGAGATTTTATTTGGCCCCTCCGTCACCATCTCCTTCACCGGCAACCAGGTCACCCGACAGGACTACGGGGCGATCGCTCCGTCAGTGGTCAGCAGCCAGACCCTCGAGAATTTCGCCGCCCCCTCCCCCCTGCTCCCCGTCTCCCCTGCTCCCTCCGCCTCCCCCGCTCCCCCCTCTCCCCTGCTCCCCTCCTCCACCATCACCCCCTCCACTGCCCACTCCGGCCATGTCTACGCCCTGGGCACGATCGCCTACGACTTTGGCGATGAAGCCCGGCGGGATACCTTTAGGCAGGCCATGGCTGCGGTCAACCGGGATGGGGTGCTGCTGCCGCCGGACCCCTACGACCCCCGCCAGATGGTGGACCACCTGGATCACCATCCCGACCAGGCCCCTGACCTGATCTGGACCTTACAGCTCGACGGCAACACCCTCTACGCCCTCGACCCCAAGGGCCCCTTTGCCCCGGCCACCTACGAGATGTTGTTGCTAATGCTGAACGGCCAACTGGCTCCCCCCACCAGCGAGGCGTTTATCGATCACATCAGCATCCCCGGTAAGCGCACTGACCGCACCGTGCTCCTGCTGTCGGGGGAGGAGGTGCCGGTGCTGAAGCTGCTCAACCCCCGGGGATGTACGGCTGGAACGTGCCCACCCTGGTGGAGGCGGCCCTGGCCACCCTGACCACCCCCGAGGGCGAGACGGCTTTGCTGAGGGAAGCACTCACCACCTTTTTGCAGCGGGTCTACCACGATCTGCGTAATGTGGGTCAGACCAGCCGCGATCGGGCCCTCAACTTTGCCGTCACCAACACCTTTCAGGCGGCGGCCACCTTCGCCGAGGCGATCGGCGATCGCCGCCAGCTCGACACCATTGAGGTGGAAAAAAGCCCCTACTGCCGCATGAATAGCGACTGCTGGGATGTGCTACTCACCTTCTATGACCCCGAAGATGGCAAGCGATCGCGCCAGGTGTTCCGCTTTACCCTGGATGTAGCCGACGCCATGCCCGTCACCGTTGGTCGCATTAAGCGCTGGGCCAAACCGGGCAAGGGGGTGACGGGGTGACGCAAGATCCCGTATCTGCCTCCCTCACTCCCCTACTCCCCCAATCCCTGGATAGGCCCTATGATTAACTAAACCAGGCCCATGGTGAGAATCGCAGTTCTGCCCCCTCACCGCCCAAACCAAAGCCGCCTACAAACCAGCTCCTGCGCCATGATAGCCAACCCCGATCAGGTTCCCCTATCCGCCGCCGCCTATCTCGCCTGGGAAGAACAGCAAGAGCTGCGCTACGAGTACCTCGATGGCAGGGTCTACCCCCGCAACGACATCCTCGGCATGACCGGGGGTACCCTACCCCACAATGACATCACCCTCAATCTCTACACCGCCCTGCGGCCCATGCTGTGGCGACGGGGCTGTCGAGTCAATGTGGCCGATGTGAAGGTCTGTATTGGGGAGGGTGGAGCTTTCTTCTACCCTGACCTGCTGGTGTCCTGCCATCCCCAGGATCTGACGGCGCTGCAGTTTGTCCAACATCCGACGGTGATTGTAGAGGTGCTATCCCCCGCCACCGAAAGCTACGACCGAGGCGCTAAGTTTGCCCAATATCGCCGCCTGGATAGCCTGCGGGAATACCTTTTGATTAGTTCGGACCGCATCAATGTAGAACTATTTCGGCTTAACGATCGCCGCCGTTGGGAGCTGATTCCCTACGGCCCTGAGGATGCCCTGGAACTCCTCAGCCTTGAGTTTGCTTGCCCAATTAAGGCACTCTACGAGGCTGTAGACCTCTAGCCCAGGGATTACAGCCCGCCCCCCATAAGGCTGGGGATCAACCGCGATCAGAAGGCCGATGTCGATTCCTGGGATGGGGATGATGCAGAATAGAAGCAGAGTCAGGTCGCTCGATGCCTCTGACTTGATCAATAAACCCTAAGGAGAACCCACCATGAGTGCAGAAGACTTGATAGATGAAGCCTCTCAAGCAGAATCGGTCGAGGACCTATCACCAGGGTCTGATGTCACCGATGCCATCAGCCAACTCACCGGGAGTTGGACCTATCCCGGCAATTTTCAATCGGACATTGTGATCGAGCCCGGCGATGCTAGCGATCAGGTTGTGGCGAGGGATTTAGCTGATCAACACTGGTCCTACGGCAATGCCACTGTCCGTATAGATTCCTGGGATGATGTTAACCGGGTCCAGGTTGATATTTCCTTTAACACAGGAGTCCAGGTGAGTGGAACGGTGTCACAGGACTTCGCCACCATCGAATGGGATAACGGTACTCGCTGGGAGCGGGGTTAAGGGAGGCAGGGGAGGAAACGGAGGCAGGGGAAGCAGGGGAGGCAAGGGGGCAGGGGAGGAAATGGAGCAAAAATCTTTCTTTAGAACTTCCCCCGCTTCTCCCTCTCCCCCAGCTTCCCCCTCTTCCCCCGCTTCCTTTCTTGAGGGGGAAGACCCTGAGGCGGCGGGTGCATCCCACTTTTGTAGCCCTCACCCTAAATCCCTCTCCCAAGGCGGGAGAGGGACTTTGAATCCGGCTCCCCTTCTCCCTTTTTGGGAGAAGGGGCTGGGGGATGAGGGCAAACTTGCAAAACTGGGATGCCCTTGAGGCGGCGGGTAACTCCAGATCTCAAGGCAGACAAGATTTAGGTTAAGAATATACGTTGTTAAATGGTACAACCTGAAGGGTAGGGGTTAGGGGGAGTAACGGCCATGAAACTAGGTCAACTACTGCAAAACTTATCGGCGGACCTGATCAAACCAGGGGTTACCCTATCGGAGCAACAAAAGCAGTTAGAGATCAAGGGGTTATGTACCAACTCCCAGGCCTGCCAACCGGGGGATTTATTTCTGGGGATGCCCGGTAGTCGGGTAGATGGGGGAGAATTCTGGCCCGGTGCCCTGGCATCTGGGGCCGTAGCGGCCCTGGTGTCACCCCAGGCCCATAGCCAGCAACCGCCCACCGACAAGGACTGTGTGCTTCCCCTCACCGATATGGCGATAGCCTGTGCTGAGGTGGCCGCCTGTTTCTATGGGTATCCGGCTAGCCAAATGGCCCTGGTGGGAGTCACCGGCACCAACGGTAAAACCACCACCACCCACCTGATTGAGCACCTATTAGCCGCCGCCCATCAACCCACGGCCCTGCTGGGCACCCTCTATAGTCGCTGGCCCGGCCATCAGCAAACGGCCCTCCATACTACTCCCTTTGCCGTTGATCTGCAGGCTAACCTGGCGGCGGCTCACCAGGCGGGTTGCCGCTATGCCGTGCTGGAGGTGAGTTCCCACGCCCTGGACCAGAACCGGGTGGGGGGGTGTGCCTTTGAGGTGGCGATTTTTACCAACCTCACCCAAGACCACCTGGATTACCACGCTGACATGGAGGCCTACTTCAATGCCAAGGCCCTATTATTTACCAGTCCCTACCTGGCTGGTCGGGCGGTGGTGAATATCGACACCCCCTACGGCGAGCCCCTGGCCGCCCGTATCCCTAGCGATCAGCTCTGGACCTACAGCACCGCCAATCCCCAGGCCAACTTTTATACAGAAAACCTGGTCTACCAGGCCCAGGGTGTCACCGGTAACCTCAAGACCCCAGGGGGCGATATCCCCTTTAGCTCTCCCCTGGTGGGGCAATTCAACCTGGAAAACCTGCTGGCGGCGGTAGCCACCGGCCTGCACCTGGGGCTGTCGCTGGAGACCATGGTGGAGGCGCTAGCGGACTTTGGTGGCGTACCGGGCCGCATGGAGGCGGTTAAGGTGGGGGGCCGTCAAGATATCAGTGTGATTGTTGACTACGCCCATACCCCCGATAGCCTGAAAAATTCCCTGGCGGCGGCCCGCCCCTTTGTAGCCGGTCGCTTAATCTGTGTGTTTGGCTGTGGCGGCGATCGCGATCGCAGCAAGCGCCCCCTGATGGGCCGCATTGCCCAGGACCTGGCGGATCTAGTAGTGGTCACCTCCGACAATCCCCGCACCGAAAACCCTGAACAAATCCTGCAGGAGGTTTTGGCGGGCATGGCCGCTGGTCCCCAGCCAGAGGCGGTGATTAGCGATCGGGCCCTGGCGATTGAGCGGGCCATCGCCCTGGCCCAACCCGGTGATGGTATTCTAATTGCTGGCAAAGGCCACGAAGATTACCAGATTCTGGGAACGGAGAAGATTCACTTCGACGACCGAGAACAGGCCCGCAATGCCTTAAAAAAACGATATTATCTTGGGGAAAATTAGCGTTTTTTGCAAGAATTCCGTAAATATTTCCTGGTTTTAGTCGGCGATTCTTCAGGACCAGGCCTAGGCTAGGGATAACACCCCCATATACTTCTTGGGCCATGAACTGCTATGTCCCCTAATGTCAAAACCGAATCATCCCTTCTAGCCCTATGGCAGGCCCTGGTCCCTGGCCCTACCTGCATAACCCTAACCCCAGAGGGACTGGCCGCCCACCTGCAATCAATGGCGGAGTTTTTAAGCCATTATTCTATTCGGGGCCATCTACTAACTAAATTACCTACCGGCGATCGCTGGCAGGGGCCTTGGCGGAGTTATCACCAGAGCCTGGAAGGGTCCCATAGCTGGTTTCAAGTCCCTACCCCTGACGATGGGGATCAACCCCCTCAGGCACCCGCTCCCCCCGAGATCTCCCCAGAGATTATGGGGGTTTTGAAAAATTTTGAACCCTGGCAAGAGGACTACTTTGTTCTGGTGCAGGCTGACAATTTTGCCAGTTTGTTGCTGGCCCATGGGCCCTTAGATTCTGGGACTCTGGAGGCAGGGGGAGACAGGGCGACCCTAGCCCTAACCCCCGGCTAACGGTGGGCTATTCCATGGCACCCTCCCGGCTTAGCGCTCTGCTGGCGGCCATGCAGGACCAGCTCCAACCCTTGACCCCAGGCTACCAGCCAGAGTTGGATCGGTTGCTAGCCTGGCAGCATCAGCTAGAGGCCATGGCAGCAAGTCCCTCCTGTCTGCAAACCATGGAGGATTGCTGGTGGGGTTGGCAAATGGAAAATCAAGATCGCCTGAGTCAGGCACTCCGGGCTCACCAACAGCAGAGCCAGGGCCTCACCACCCTGTCGGATCAAAATCAACTGCTACTCAATAGTCTGCGCCTGAAGGATAAATTTCTCAAGGCCATGGGTCAAGAACTCCGCACCCCCTGGCCACCATTAAAACCGCCCTGACTCTGCTAGACTCACCCCAACTTAAACAGGCCCAGCGACAGCGCTACCTGGAGATGATTAGCGCCGAGTGCGATCGCCAGAGCGCCCTGATTAATGGGGTCCTAAACCTGCTGCAGATGGAAACCAGTCTGCGGGAAATTGACCCTGGTGGAGTCTATCCGGCCAATACCATTCCCCCTGTGGTGAGTACCTATCAACCCCTGGCCGCAGAAAAGGGAATCAGTCTGGCCTATACCGTTCCCGATCATCTCCCCCAGTAGCTTGCCCCGACCTTTGGCTGCGCCAGATTGTGATTCATTTGCTGAATAACAGTATTAAGTACACCGCCAGGGGTGGGCAGATTTGGGTCACAGCTCGTCCGATGGGGCGATCGATCCAGCTGGAGGTACGAGACACCGGGGTGGGCATTATTCCTAGCGATTTGCCCCATATCTTTAATTATTTCTATCGGGGCCGTCACCCCGAAGGGGAGGCAACGGAGGGGTCAGGCCTGGGCCTGGCGATTGTGCAACAGCTTTTACTATTTTGCCATGGCCACATTACGGTGAGCAGCGAGGTTGGCCGGGGGTCTCGTTTTCTGGTGCAGTTACCTATACAGCCGGCAGTGAGGCCTGCCCCTTAAGGCTTACAGCCCCTGGATCACCTGCTTCATCTCCCGAACCGCCCGCTCTAAGCCCACCAACACCGCCCGACTGATGATGCTGTGACCGATGTTCAGTTCCTCCATACCCCTAATGCAGGCCACAGGATAGGTGTTCCAGTAGGTCAGGCCATGCCCGGCGTTCACCCGTAAACCCAGTCCCTGGGCCAGATCAGCGGCCTCGACCAGGGCTTGCAACTGGCGATCGCGATCGACCTGGCCCTGCGCCTCGGCATAGGGGCCGGTGTGTAATTCAATAAATTCAGCTTGGGTATGGGCGGCGGCCTCAATTTGCCCTGGGCTAGCATCAATAAACAAACTGACTGGAATCCCCGCCCCTTGCAGGCTAGCCACCACCCCCTGCAGGCGATCCACCTGGCTGGCAACCTCCAAACCTCCTTCCGTGGTAACCTCCTCTCGCCGTTCCGGCACCAGGGTCACGTAGTCGGGCTTGACCTCCAGGGCAATGGCCACCATTTCATCGGTGGCGGCCATTTCCAGATTCAGGTGGGTGCGTAGGGTTTGGCGCAGTAAACGCACATCCCGGTCCTGAATATGGCGACGGTCTTCCCGCAAGTGCACCGTAATGCCATCCGCCCCCGCTAGTTCCACCAGCACCGCGGCTGCCACCGGATCGGGCTCAACCGTACGACGGGCCTGGCGCAGGGTGGCTACATGGTCAATGTTGACGCCGAGGGTAGGCAAGACTAAAACTCCTTAAGGCTTAAAGGTAACAGTATTTACTTTAGGACATGATCATCGCTGATGCTGAGATAAATTAACACTAGCCCTCCACAGCAAAAGAAACGAAAGGCAGCTGGTTGGCCGTTCCAGTCAGGGGATTGCCACATGGTAAACCATTCCCCCCGACCACCATAAAACCCACTAACCAGAATAGACAGGACAGGGTTAGACCGGCGATGGCGATCGCCTTGCCCTGGTTAAAGATTGATCCAGGCTGGAGCAGGACGGCGACCAGATGCCCTGCCCCCACCAGGCAGAGTAGGGCGGTGAGGAGCTCAATGCCAATCATGGAGCCGTAAACCACCCGTTGCCAGAAGGGGGAAGGAATAGCTCGCCAGGTCAACTGACTATCGGCAAAAACCGTATCCATGGCTAAAACATGGGAGACATAACGGAAGTTGCCCTGGTAATCCGTGAGGTTATTCAGGGCCATGAGTAACAGTAAAAGCCCCATCGCTCCTACCAGGGCTATTTTGGATAGGCGGACAGCCATAGCTGAGTAGATCTCCGCTGGGGGGTGTCTCGCCATTGTAGAGGATTTGCCCGGTCCGGGGCGTTCCGTCGCGGCGGCAGGGGGCGATCGCGCTGCGCTTTGCTCTCAGCTTGTAGACCTTGGCTGCTTGAGGAGCAGCTTCCTGTGGGTGAAAATCTGCGTGTCAAGAGCTCCTGATCGCTGATTACTGACTACTGGATTACTGTTTCTTTTGCCGGGGGAATGGCGATTTCCCCCGGACCCCCTCGCCCAGGGCGTTCCGCCGCCCTGGACCCGACGGAAGGGGTTAAAGGGTGGGCGGCCGATCGCGCTTCGCTTTGCTCTCAGCTTGTAGACCTCTGCTGCTTGAGGAGCAATTTCCTAATGGTGAGGGAGTCGGTAAAAAGGGCTTCTGATCACTGACCACTCACTTCGCTGATTACTGTTTTTAGGGCAAATTGCCCTAAAAACCCTAAGGTTTCATCTATGCATATATCGATCACCATTAAGCGCATTCTAAACACACGCGTGCAACCATTGTTGTAGTCTATGTGCATAAAGATCACCATTGAGCGCATCCTAAACACAGGGGTGTGATCGTTAAAAAAGCGCCAAAAACCATTGTTGTGATCTATGTGTATGGCGATCACCATTGAGTGCATGCTAAACACAGGCCTGTGATCGATGTTTGCACGCGTGTGATCGTTATACACACCCCTGTGATCGATGTGCGCACCGGTGTGATCGTTATACACACCCCTGTGATCGATGTGCGCACCGGTGTGATCGTTATACACACCCCTGTGATCGATGTGCGCACCGGTGCGATCGTTATACACACCCCTGTGATCGATGTGCGCACCGGTGTGATCGTTATACACAGCCCTGTGATCGATGTGCGCACCGGTGTGATCGTTATACACAGCCCTGTGATCGATGTGCGCACCGGTGCGATCGCTATGGACAGCCCTGCTATCGTTAGTTGCAGGGGTGAGATCGCGGTTGGTCGGCTGATGAGGGGTACTGTTGTGCCTCGATTCTCAAGTTGGGGGTAGGAAGCTATGGGCAGAGTAGTGTGAGATAGAGAGTGAGACACCGCATTGCTCAATCCTACCCCCCCAGCACCTGGCTGTATGAGATTTACGCTGTAACCCCCCCTTGGCAAGGGGGGGCAGGGTGATCACATCGCACGTTACCCGAGTGAAATCCGCTATATCAATGTAGGTGATTGTTCCAAATCCTTTGCCCATAACCTCTAAAGTCCCAGACTAGACGCCTTCATCGAAGTAATCACTATCAATCTTCTTGACGGGATATAACGAAATGGTTGAAACACCCACATCATTATCTATCATCAAATTAGTTAACTGTTCACCATCAATCAACACAATCTTGCTGCCGATTTGAGATACATAGTTTCTAGCCTCGTCAGTAAATCGAGAGGTGGTAATGAAAATTCCTTTGTTGGCTCTCTGTGCCTGTAAAGCCCCTGCGAATTGCATTACATCAGGTCTGCCAACTGCTGTATTATCCCAACGTTTTGCCTGAATATAAACAACATCGAGTCCTAGCTTATCCTCTTTGATAATGCCATCAATACCCCCATCGCCACTCTTACCAATGGCACGACCAGCATCGGATCGGGAACCGCCATATCCCATTTTTACCAGGAGTTCAACGACTACGCGCTCGAAGAAAGCAGGTGAGATTCTTTTCAGTTTAGACAGTAGCTCATCTGCCAATTCATCCCGGAGGTTTCCGTAGGCCGCTTCTAGGGCTTCGGAGGGAGTGACGGTGGAAATATCAGGGACTGATAGGGTTTCGCTATTTTTATCATCATTTTTCCCCCTTGTGCCTTTTTGCTTTCTAAACTCAAGAAACTCAGGATACCTCTCAAGTAGTTTCACGTTGATAACCTTGGGATGCTTACTCAGAAGCTCACGCCCCCGGGCTGTAATTTGGTAGTACCCTCTTCGGGTGGACTCTAACAAGCCGGCCTTTTTCATGTAGGTTGCAGCCCAACCAACCCGATTGCCAAAGGTAGATTGTGCTCCACTGGGCAGCATATCTCTTAAGTCTGCCTCAGAGAGATGGAGTTGTTGAGCCAGAATTTCTACAGCTTCATTGGTTGTCACCTCACCGTTGCAGGTTCCTGCATAGTTGAGCAGAGGTAACATTAAGCTTTGATAATCGGGTACTGTCATCGAGGATTAGTCCTTCCCTCGTTGTGGTGTCGGTTAACCATTATTCATGATGGCAGATAAGGTTGTGTCTTGGGGTGATATCGGCCCAGGTTCTCTGTTTCTCCACAAACCTGGATGCCTGAGCCTGTCAAAGGTTCCACTGCTTTGGAGATTTGATGCCGTACCCTTAACCATCCCCCACGACCGTAGCGGAGGCAGACCCGGGGGAAACTAAAGACACCTGCGCTGGCGGAACGGAAGGATCAATCCCCCTGCGGAATCCTAAACATCAAAATAATACCGAATAGCCCCGCTGTCAGGGTCATTGCCGATCTCAGCAAAACCATACTTCTCCGCTTCCTGCAGCAACTTCTTTACCTCCTCGGGTGCTAACTCCACATGCAAGACCGCCTGGGCCATGGATAGGGCACCGCCGTGGTCTTGGGCGGCCTTGAGCAGTTTTTGCATGGGCGGCATCGATCGCCCCTGTAATTGGGCCAGGTCCCCCAGGTTCAGGGTAATGGGGGGATTGAGCCCGGTGCCCTGGTCGCTGCCCCGTAGCCCCCGCAGGTAGGTGTTGCGCCGATCAACCATGCCGGGAATCAGGGCCAGGTCTACCAGTTGACCAAGGCCAAACACCCCGAAGGTAAACAGATAGATCAGGCCGCTGGCGACCTTGCCGGTGTAAAACCGCTGACCGCCGCATACCCCAAAGAAGCAGAGGCTCCAAAGCAGGTAGGCGATGCCTGAGTTGACTGGCTGCATGGCTTCAACCCTTGACTATATGCAGACACTATAGATGGATAGTCAGTTAACTGTGGCCGGCTGGGGCCAGTCGGTTAACTGACACCACCGCGATCGCTGGTTATCCCTGGCACCCCGTTATGGTTACTATTATGGGATATTTTTTAGGGTTAGTCACCTGACACCCTGCCGCTGACCCCGACCCCAGGGCGGCGCTGTGCCACTTTTCTGGAGATTTGCTACCCTACCCTTACTTACCCCACCGCCACCCCCCATGGAGCGACACCGGCTAGAAGCCCTAGCCTACTACAGCCAACGCTTTCAGCGCCTGCGGGTAGACCGCGCCCACGGCCTGGCCCCCCACAAACCCATCCTGCTACTGGCGGTGATGGAGCAGGTGGAGCGCCAGCTAATGTGCCACAACCGTATCGACCTCTCCCCCCGTTAACCCACACCTTCCTAAAATACTGGAGCTATCTGGGGTCCGCTAACCATCGCCCCGACATCTCCCGGCCCTACTTCCATATGAAAAGTGGCAAGTTCTGGCACCTGGTGCCCAGGCCCGGCTTTGAAACCATCCTGGCGGCCAAGGTGAAACTCAAAACCCCGGGGGAGGTGCGCGAAGCCATTGCCTACGCCTACGTCGACGAAGACCTGTTTGACTTCTGGCAGCTCCCCCAGTATCGCGACAGCCTGCAGGCGGTGCTGGTGGCCCGGTGGTTTCCGGGGCAACTAGCGAAGGTTAAGGAAATCTCAAAAACCGACGCCCTACAGGACCCGCCAGGCTACCTTATAGAAGCCTACGCCAACTACGGGCCAGGGCTGCAGGACGGCTGAGGGGGAGGACCATGGTGGCCAGGGATCTTGCCTACTACGCGAAGAAGTTCACCAACCTGCGGGTCGACAAGGCCCGGGGCACTGCCCCCCACAAGCCGATTTTGCTGTTGACGGTGCTGGACCTATTTGAGAAGGGGCAGATCCACCGCAACGAGGTCTACCTCTCCCCCGAGCTCACCGCCAACTTCCTCAAGTTTTGGCACCAGTTCGCCGCCAGCGATCACCACTCCAACATCGCCCTGCCCTTCTTCCACCTCACCGGCGACCAATTCTGGCACCTGATGCCCAACCCCGGCTTCGAAGCCGCCATTCAGGCCCGGGTGAAGCTTCGCACCCTACCGGCGCTGCGATCGGCGGTGCAGTACGCCTACCTGGATGGGGAACTGTTCGCCCTCCTGCAGGCCGCTCCCAGCCGTCAGCACCTCACCACCCTGCTGATCCAGGCCTGGTTCCCCGAAAAACGCGACCAGATCACCGAGTCCTTCAAATACGACGAATTCGAAACCATCCAGCAAACCCTCTTCGACTCCGGCGGCGCTACCTACAACACCGACGACCTCAAAGACCAGGACCAGATCTTCGTCCGCAACGCCGCCTTTCGCCGCAATGTGGTGAAACTCTACGACCAACGCTGCGCCTTTTGCAAACTGCGGGTGATCAGTTGGGATGGGGGCAACCTGGTGGACGGCGCCCACATCCAACCCTTCGCCCAATTCCGCGACGACCGCTTTGTCAACGGCCTCGCCCTCTGCAAAAACCACCACTGGGCCTTTGACCGCGGCTGGTTTGGGGTGGATGAGGATTACCGGATAGTGATTCCCCGCGATCGGTTTACCGAAGAAGCCCCCCAGGAAAGCCGGGGGATGATGGCCTTTAGGGGAGAACGGATTGACCTACCCAGGGAACAGCGGTTTATGCCGAGTTTAGAGGCTTTGAAATGGCATCGGGAAAAGTGGAATGCGGTTTGACAGAATTCTAGAAGTTAAAATAGCGACTCAAATCAGGGGCGGCAGACAGACTATAACTCAGTAGTAGCAGCTTTCCGACCGTCCGCCTGCATTTGAATTGTTAGCCTGCTTCTTAGAATTAGGAGGGTCAGGAATTAATGCGTTGTCTAATTTTCTTTGATTTGAAGAGTTTGAAGCGTCTATACAGGGAATTGGGATTTATGGTGAATTCTATCCCCCAGATCACTTTTACTAAAACGGATAGAGCATACACTGCTGGGGCTAAAGCAATAAAAGTCCATGCTTCGAGCCATGTCCATCCATTATTGAAGACAATATAGACACAGATAATAAGAATCACCAGTGCAACTAATAGAATTAAGAGTAAATAAAACCTAGCGATTTCATCTGAATAGTTATCCACTAAACTATTTATCTTATCTGCATATCTTAAATCTAAATCAGATGAGTTTAGACTAGTAATGACTGAACCAGAGGTGTACAGGCTTTCAGCTAGTGGTACATACTCATATTCACCATGATTTAGGGAGAGATTATGTATTAACTCCTGATCATCATAAGTTCTTCCTCTTTTCTTTAATTCAAATGTAAAAATATTATCAATTCTATTAAGTCTAAGAATAGTGTAAACATCTATTAAAAATGCTTTTTTTACGGCGGACAAATCAAAAACACATAATCCATCTTTATTACTGTTAGTATATTCAATTAGTTTTGTTCCCAAAGATTCATACAAAATAGGTTCGACTTTCAATTCAATGTTATTTACTACAGCATATCTAAGCTTTTCATGGTTCTGTATGCTTATATCTCGTTCTAACCATTCTTTGCTTTTTTGGTCTCGATACAAATATCTGCTTATTTGAAGAAGGTCCAGTTGCCTCTTAATTTTGATTTGAATAGAGTCAATTTGTCTTCTAAGAGAGTCAGAGTTTTGCTCCTTTGTTATACCTACAAGACAAACCTCCTTCAATATAAAGTTTTGCTTCTCAGAACAACAGACAATTGAGTTGATATAAACATCAGGAGTTTCTGAGTCTACAAACAGATAGAGAGTAACAATTTTACTCATTACAGATAAAGGCATAGCTAAGGACTTTTCAATTTTATTTCTTCCACTTTTTTTAGCATTGTCAAGATTAACTATTGACTGCTCAATACTTAATCCAATGCCGCAACTCATAGACAAACCTGTAATTACCTTGAAGGTGTGTATTATTTCATCTACAACATCTATTCCATATTTTTCATACTCATATTGAATTAAAACATCATCTCCGCCTAGAATTATGACTTTTATGCCAGGCTTAGAGTTGAGTAATCTATCAATCTCAAGCATGGCGGTTTTAATATTTTCAGATAAGAGGGTGGCTTCAAATGCTTCAGCTTTACTTAAAAGTTCCTCAATTCTTAGTCCTATATTATCCCCATCAAGAAATGCATACACATAAACCATATACTTCCACGAACAACAATGAATTAATAGGAACTTTTAAACTGCTTGCAATACATCTCCTCAGGAATTTCTTTTTCAAGAAGTTTGTGTTGTTTCAAGTTCAGAGCCATAACACTATTGCAAACACAGTTGACAATACTTTTCCGTGCCTTATTATACGCTCTCTTGACTGTTCCCACAGCAAGCACTTTTCGCTGAGATGAAAGGGGCTGCAAATCTCGGCAGGCTAACGTTCCCAATCACCCGCCGCAGATACCCTCGAACTCCAACTGATAACCTCTCGGCGGTCGGGTGCATGGGCGTTGTTAGGTGTTATTCACTAAACCGGACATTGCAATTCATTAACTGACGATCGCACTTGAATCTCACGCGGTACTACAGATACACCTACCCTAGAAAACCTGTGGTGAGACAGATTCATACTTGTACTGCCTCTTCGATAAGTTGTTCAACGCGGGATTTAGCTTGGTCAAGGAGCCGTTTAGATTCCTGTTTTTTGTTAATTGAAGTCCTAACTAGCGATGTTATCTCGTCATGAAATTTATCAGAAACGTAGGGAATTACTAATTTTGAAATACTTCTGTTAGTAATATGACCAACTGTTGTTGCTATTGTCATGTCGCGCAGTAACTGCGCCTGCCCAACTCGGCTATTTATAATGAATGTCACGTACTCTGATGAAATCTTTGCATTGGATAATGGCTTCAAATGCGCGACTCGCTGATTTATATAACAGTCTCCCTCAAGGACACTTGCATAGAAATATTTTAATCCGTCCATACCAACAACAACTTCTCCTTTATTAGCTTTTGAAAAGTCAACCTTTCGAGCGTAGTTACGATCAATGCTGGTCAGTTCATCTACATCAATATAGGTTGGTTTTATATTGCGAATGCGAACTACAGGCTCTCCTGAATTATCACTGAGAAATTTCTTGCTGTGCCACGGAAAGCCATTGCTAATAGCGAAGGAGGAGCCAAGCGTTATATGATCAAATTCAGTGATTCTAGCAACAATACTTGCGGAAACAGGATCAAAGTATTCAGGATCAGCGCGCCGCGATAGCTCTAGCTCACTAAACTGCGCTGTGTAGCCTACTGGTTTGTCAAAACTTAGCTGATTTAGCCCCAACTCGGATTCGAGGAGTTGTTGTGTCTGGGTAAAGACCCTTTTACTTTCATTAGATAGGCAAAATGCTTTTTCCGATAGACTAGCGATATCCTCTTGATCTGACAAGGATTCAGGAATAAAAATTGGAATTCGATATAGCTGTGGTTTGGAAATAAAACCAATTAGAGTATTAGTCTTTAGACGGTCACGAAGTATCTTCCCATATCGTGTAGAAAAGTATGAGAAGACATAAAAGGGGCTAATCACTGAAGACTCAATACTCAACTTGAATAGTGAACCGCTTACAAGAGTCCTCTCAGGAAAATCATATGGAACAATAGTTACCTTTTCGGCTTGACCTTTCACCTCTATTAATAACTCGCCAGGTTTGATTCGTCCTTTCGGGTAGCGAATCCAGTCTGATTCGCTTACATATCCGATGTTTTCTGAATCAATTGATAATCCATCTGTAGAAATGTTTGTTGCTTGAAGAAATCTCGCGCTTTGCGAAGTTCTGTGTTCATCAGATAATATCTTTGTGTTTTTATAAACTACTCGATAACCATCTTTCGCAAGACGACCTAATAATTCATACTTCTGAGAAGTGATCTTATTATAAGCATCAAGGTTCTCTGGTCGATAAAACTCAGCATCAAAGCGGCCAAAACTGCTTTGAACTGATGAGGCTGAGACACTACTCCAAACTACCATCACTCAAACCTCCAGAAATCCAGATCATGTTGCTGGGCAAAGCGAATAAAAGCCTCGGCTACACAAAGTTGGTTGTCGGGAATGCTGCCAGCATCAGCCAGATCGTCAGCAGTGAGGTCATAGTTCACCAAATCCTGGTCGATCTTAGGCTGACCGCTGGCATCTTCCACGAAATGACTATCTTCATCGAGCACGTAATCATAATCACCAGAGTTATTTTTGCCACCACGTTCGCTCACCGCCATAAAGATTGGATAATCCAATCTTTTCGCAACTTCAGCAGCAATCCAGCGTTCTTTGAGCGTCGCAATAAGATCATCATCAGCCAAAATCAGCTCTAGCTTGCCTCGGTTAGTGAGCAATTTGAGGTCATACTCAGCTTTGGGAATCTCCTTTTCTAACCGTTTAATTTCATCCTTGTATCGTTTAGTCTTTTCCTTCTGTACAGCCTTAAGCTCCTTCACAGCTTCCTTATGAGCTGCCTTGATCGGTTTTAGGTGAGCAGACAGTTCACGTTTGTTGCCATCAAAAATTTTGCTCATGTTCTCAATTTCGGCCTGCTGTTGCTGTTGCAGGGCTTCTACCTCGCTGTCTAGGTCAGTCAGTTTTTGTCGCACCTGGCTCAATTCAGTCTTGAGGTCTTCTATCTTTTCTTCAGCTTGGGCAATTCGTTCCTCATCGCTAGGTAGTTCGGCAGTTTCGTCATCACTAACTTTGTCTTCATCTTCAGCTAAATCTTCGGCTTCCGGTTCACTAAAAGTTTCGCTAATTAAGTCGGCGATTGCTTCCGAGATGTCCTCTTCTGGCACCTCGCCATGTCTATCAAGCAGGGACTGAATTTCGGCTTCATAGGCTGGGCAATCCTTAGCTACCTCATCATGCACACGGGCAATCTTATCTAGTTTCTGCTTAGTATATTTTTGAATGAAGAGAACTGAAGTCTTTGTGCCAGTGTGTGGTTTAAAGGTGTTGGGATGCAAGCCCACTACTGCCAATAAACGCGCTTTCTTCAGAATCCATTCACGGATAAAGGCCAGTGAAGAATTATTGAATTTCCCTTGGGGCAGAACGATGGCGGCGCGACCACCAGGACGTAACATTTTCAAGATACGCTCGATAAAGAGAACATCACGCTCTGCCTTAGGAGCTTTGTCATCTCCAGCGCGCTTAAGAGCTGGTCTTGCTAAATCGTAATGAGCCAGCATCTTGCGATCTTTCATCTCCCCAGCAAAGGGTGGATTAGCAAGGATCACATCGAATTTAAGTTCATCAAAATATTCCCAAGCCTTATCATCATCTTTCAGAATTTCGTTGTCCGGGATTGTAATTGCCGTTAACTTAGCCTGCCGCAATCCTTGCATCAAGGCTTGACCAGAAGCGCTTTCGTACCATGTTTTGGGATCAAGACTACTAACATCAGGGCCAAATATATTAGTATGTCCATCCCCAGCAATAAGCATCAGTGCACGAGAAGTCTTGGCTGCACGAGCCTCGAAATCAATGCCCCAGAGATACTTGGCAGCATACTTATGCTTACGAAGTTCTCGCTTCTCGTTATTGTCGGCTGGGTAGCACCAATCCATAGCATGTAATAAAAAGCCGCCGGAACCACAGGAGGGATCCATAACATACTCTTTCCGCGTAGGATTAAGCATACGCACGCACATTTCAACAACATGACGTGGCGTGAAGAACTGGCCTTTCTTTTTTTGGCTTCAGTAGGAAGTAAATATTCAAAAGCATCATCCATGATGCGTAGATTAGAACCCATGAGCCGTAGCCCTTCAATGGGGCCAATACACACCTGTAGATGGCGTTTAGCTAGCTCAATATCTTCATTTACTCTGAAGATTCCAGACCATTCTTCACAAGCCTTTTTGAACAGACCATTTATGCGGTCGTAAGTAATATCAGGATCAATAGCCTTACTGAATTCAACAGTTCTACCTTTGCGATTTTCTACTGCTTCCTTTTCATCCCAGATTTTGGCAAAGATTAACTTGAAAATCTCGTTAAATTCATCTTTGCCGCTATCTGCCAGAACAAGTTCTTCCAAGTCCTGAATAATTTTCTTAAAATTAAAATCCTCTTTGAGTTGATCAATCGTCTTTTTTGCCTCTAGGACATCCGTAGGTTTCTGCCCACGCTTAGGGATATCTGACAGAGTGTCGTCGTAATCCTGGGGATAAGGACGATATAGGATAATACTGTCGCTACCATTAGACCAAATCGCTACTGGAGCGCCTTTAGCGTTCATATAACTTTTGAGTTGCTCAATGCCATCTTTACGTTTGGGCTTTTTGCACTCGACAATGATCTTGGGTGTTTCCTTAGTGTTGTCGGTATAAACGATAACATCCGCAGCCTTTGTACCAACTTCCGTACCAAACTGGATGCTGGCCTCTAGGTCAATTTCGTCATCTTTGTAGCCGTATTGGTGAATCAGTTTATAGACCCAAAGTTGCCGCACAATCTCTTCAGGAGCAGATTTACCGCCCTCAACAAATACCTGTACCTCTTCATTGCCAGATGAAAACGGAATGAAGCTCTTGAGATAGTACTTGGTTTTGCCAGCATCCCGACCAGTGGCAGCAGTTTTTGGATAAATGGAAAGGATCTCGTGAAGCGGCTTACCTAAGACCTCGAACTCAGTAAGTTCATACTTAGTGCCAGGATCTTTAAAGATTTGGTCGATGATGTCTTGGGTATTCAGGGACAATTCCTTCGCAAAATCCATAGACGTTGAAACGCAAGATATTCGATACGTGAATTATTGCAGTAACTCGACATCAATCCAAGGAGCTCAACCCGAATGTCACCAGTGCTTCTTACACCACAATGAGCCGGGTTTACACCTAACTACTAAATAGAGGGAAATTTTCCGTCTAATACCCCTATAGGGATCTTAGGCAGAAATCTGTCCGCCTAAACACCCCCAGAGGGATCTTAGGTGGAAAAATTTCAGCCTAAACACCCAATATGGGATCTTAGGTAGACAAATTCAGTCTAAACACCCCACAAGCAGCCTGCCCATAATTTAAGATTTCTTTGTGTTTAACGGCAACCCGCCCCCAGGCAGATCACCCCTCAATCAAAACCCTGCCCCCCACCTATCCAGCTCCACCACCGACCAACCCTACCCATAACCCCACCAACCACCCAAACCACCACCCCAAACAGGCCCTCCATAGACCAGCAACCCGGCCGCTAGTTCCTGACCCCTGTCCCAACACCCTCTCTCCGCCGGAGAAAAACCGATCCTCGCCATTGCCCTGCTCTGGGGCCTGGCCCAGGCCTCTGGCCGACAGCTCCCCGTCGCGATCGACACCCCCTCGGTCGCCTCGACTCAGAACACCGCCACCACCTGGTAGAACGAGCGCGCCGTAGCGCGGCGGCGGCCAGTCAGAACGCCTACCCAGTCTGAAAAAAGAGACCTTCCACTTACAAACCTAACCAATCTCGCAAAGATTGCTCAAGCTGGTCAGCATCAACCTTCGATAACTGACCAATCACTTTGATCACCAGACTTTCATGTATTGTGTACACGCCTCTTTTAACCGCGGTTGCTACGTTCAAACCTGCTGCTGCCCACTCAGACAACGCAAACTCACCTACCATTAGTGAACCTGTTTTACTTGTCAACGGAGTAATGAGAATATCTTGAGACGGATGCGATGTGCTAACTATAACAGCAGGTCTTACCTTTGAACTCGATAAGTCTGAGAAGGGATAGCGCACCAGAATCACATCATACTTGGAGTAGCTGGGCATACACATCGTCCTCAGTATTATCCCAAACGGCATCAAGGGATATTTGGCTTGCCTGTAGCCAAAATTCAGCCTCATCGTCAGGTAAAACTGTTACCAGCACTCTTACCCCTTCTGGGAGTTCTGCTGCTTCCAGTAGCTCAATTTTTCCTTGCCGAACCTTAGCCCAGAGCGTTTTTAGCATATCTGTTGTATGAGACCATGCCTCAATTTTATGCCGTAATTCCTGTGGGTGCGTTCAGCTCTACGACCAGGATGGCGAACTGCTCCCCAAACACCGCCTCTCTGCCGGAGAAAAACCGATCCTCGCCATTGCCCTGCTCTGGGGCCTGGCCCAGGCCTCTGGCCGACAGCTCCCCGTCGCGATCGACACCCCCTCGGTCGCCTCGACTCAGAACACCGCCACCACCTGGTAGAGAGAGACCGCCGTAGCGCAGCGGCGGCCAGTCAGAACGCCTACCCAGTCTGAAAAGAGACCGATCCACCCAGTAGTCAGCGTTCTGACCAAACCCACAAGACCCAGGCGAGTCACCAGGTGATGCTGCTCTCCACCGACACCGAAATCCGCCAGGCCGAAGTCACCCAACTTAGAAACACCGGCGCGATTGTAGGCGGCGGCCCCATCGCCGACCCCCTACTGATCGCCCTCACCCAACGCTGCCACCAAGACGGCCTCAACACCGACCCCCACACCCTCGCCACCCAACTCAGACTCCACCTGCACCGGGGCATCGGCTACCTCGCCGGTGACCCCCACCTCAAACGCCTGCAAGACTTCTGCCACCTGGCCCGACCAAACCCCACCCCAGCGTCAGGGCCCCCAGCCTCTGCCAGCCCCCTGGGAAATGGGGGTATGTATCTTAGGAACGTTGCTATTGTCATCCTGCCAACTTCAAATCTGCAACGATGGGCAACTCAAACAACGGTTTTTCCGCCAAGCGTTTAGAAAAGAACAGAATTTCTAAGTTTTCTACCTCATTAGAATCCGGATTAAGCCGAGCGATAATTTCATCCCCGATTTCCTCCGACTCCTGCTCAGCATAGGGAGGGCAAAGATCGATATAGAGAATATCGCCCACCCGGTCGTAGCGAAACGTTAAGTTTTTGTCCATATCACCCTTCCTCCCGATAGCTTCCTGGCTGTGTATGCCGTAATCACCCAATAACGATTAGATTCATTCTGGCAAATCGTCACAATTACAAAATAACGCCCCGTCCGAATCGACTCAAACCACTTCGAAAAAATCAGAGCTACATCGTCGCGATCGCTCTCCCGCAACTGATCTGGGTCACTCAAGGTTTTGGCAAACTGTTCCCAGTAGTCTGGCAGTGTCCCCGGATGGGTCGCCATAATATGGCCCTCGCGTTCCGGTGTTAGCTCAACCTCTACCCCCAAATAGGAACAGAAAAAACGCTTCCCCTCCATTGCTAAATATCTTGACGTCCAAAACTGACCAACCGCTTCAGCAGTCCCTCCGTTTCCTGCTCTAGCCGCAAAATTTCTGGGGTGACCTCTTCCAGCGACTTCGGTGAGATAGCCATCTCTGACCACTCAACCGCACTATCCTTGTAGCTCTCATACCTGGGAAACGTTACCATCATTCAACCTTTGCTAGAGCATCCAGAAAATCGCGTGGAGTCAAATCACTAATTTCCACTCCGCCACACACATGAATCTTCGCCTTCAAGACCTCTGCCACCTGGCCCGACCAAACCCCACCCCAGAGTGAGCGATCATCAACCTATTCCCATTGGGAAAACAGCAGGGGCTGCACGCTACCATCCGCCAAAATCTCCGGCAACCACTCATCCCCCCGATGCTCGGTGCCGTCCCACTTCTCCGGCCAGGTGTTGGCCGCCATCAGGGCCTCAATCCGGGCCAGCTCCTGATCGTTAATCAGGCTCAGGTGCGGTTGACCACTGGCGGCGGCGGCCCCATTCACCTCCGCCTCAATCCGTAGAACCTCCCCCAACATCCAGCGCCGGGCCTCCAGGGTGAGGGGGCCCAGTCGGCCCTGTTTCTTGGCCAGGGTGCCATCCTTACGCAGCTCCCCGTGCTTGCGCAGACGATACTGGGGCCTCTTCACCTCCCAGTACAATGGCCGCAACTGCCGCAGGGGGGCCAGGTAGGCCCACTTGGGGTTGGCAATCACCCGCTCCAGAGCGGCATCCTCCTGCACCAGGGGGCAACCCATACAACCGGTGCGGGCGTTGATCGGCTCCGCCTCCCCCTGGGCATCGAGGGGGTCGTGACCGTAGACCTCCGCAATCTCGAAGGTGGGAAAGCCCAGCTCCAGGTCCGCCTTCACCAGCCAGTCCCAAATATGGCAAACCCGCCAGTGCAGCAGGGGGGCCAGGGTGTCGGCGATCGCCGCCGCCGTGCTCTGCTGAAACCAGCCCTGACCACATTCCCCCCATCGCGGCTGCAACTCAAGGCAATCCGCTGGTCCCGGGCGGCGCTCTCCCCCACCCGCACCCCGGTGAGCATTAAGAGCTTTTCTCCGGTCCGCTGCTGCAGGGCCCCCAACTCTCGCTCCATAGCCATCACCTTCAGCTTCGGCGTACACCAGCGGAAGGTATTACTGGGCGGCGGCACCCCCCGCCCCAGCATGTAGACAAAAAAGCGATGGTCTAGCTGGGGCAGCACCACCCGCGTGTCAAAGCCTCGCGCCTCTAGAGCCCTTAACACCCCCAGGGCGGCGTTGTGCAGGGGGGCAGCTCCTGACGGGTATCGGCGTAGAGCACGGTGATACTGGCGGGCCGGGGCACCAGCCCCTGATCAATTAAGTCCGCCACCAGGGTGACGGTGGCGGTGGAATCCTTACCGCCCGAAAAGGCGATCGCCCAGTGGCGGTATAAGGCCCCGTAGTGGCGCAGAGACTCCATCGACAGCTCAATGCTGCGATCCAGGGACAGGCGCTCGTGGTCAAACAGGCTCAGGGTTTTCATCACACCAGGTCAGGGCTTGGAACCGATTATCCCTTAATCCTCCAGGGAAACTCCATAAATAGCGCTATTGTAGCGATAGGTCCCTAGTTATAGCACTAAACTAGACATCAGCCTCCTCGCTGCCCCTACCAATGGTGGTGTCCCTACCCCCCGCCCTGGATATCCCCCGCCTCTGCCAGACCATGGCGGTGGGCAAAACCCTCCCCGGTGCCTTTTACCTCCACAGCAGCGCCCTGGCCCTGCAGCCCACCCCCCTGCAGCAGCTCGAGCAACGGGCCCGCCAGGTGGTGCCTGGGGTGGTCGCCACCCTGGTGAAATTCAAATTCCGCCGACCCCAGATTGCCTACCTCCATTATCCCGACTTCGACACCGATCCCCATCCGGCCCTGCACAGCAGTATCCTGGTGGACCTGGCCCGCCTCACCGCCACCACCCGTTCCTACCAGGAGCGCCCCAACCCCCCCATCCTGCACCGCAAGGAAACCTTTGTCGCCCCTGACTACCCCGGCTACGCCGACTTTGTCCACCTCACCCAACAGGAGATCCACCAGGGGCTGTTGGACCACCCCCGCACCATTGGCCTGCGCCGGGGGTGGCAGCAGCGGTTGCAAAGCCTGGGGTTGGAAATCTACCCCCAGGGCCTGGCCTGCGCCCTTACCGCTGCTCCCCCTGAGCCGCCGGCTCCGATTCAGCGGCACCGGGCGGCGATCGCTCGGGTCACCGCCTCCAAACCCCTGCGGCTGGCCCTGGAGGCGGGGCTGATTCCCCCGGTAGCCGCTACTTTGACTACGGCTGCGGCCACGGCATGGATGTGGAGTACCTGCACCGGTTGGGCTATAGCAGCCAGGGCTGGGATCCCCACTTTCGCCCCCACGGTCCCCGCCAGCCCGCCGATGTGGTCAACCTGGCCTACGTCATCAACGTCATCGAAGACACCAGCGAGCGCCGTCAGGCCCTGATCGAGGCCTGGCAACTGGCGGAAAGCCTGCTGATCGTCGCCGCCCAGGTGCTGGTGGAGCACCCCACCGCTGGCGCCATCCCCTACGGCGATGGCATCATCACCCGTCGCCAAACCTTTCAAAAGTACTACGACCAGGAGGAACTGAAGGCCTATATTGACCAGGTGTTGGGGGTGGACGCCATCCCCATCGCCCTGGGCATCTACCTGGTGTTTCGAGATCAAGCCCAGGCGGAGAACTTCCGAGCCTCCCGCTGGCGTCGCCGCGCCGCCACCCCGGGGCCCCGCCTCCGGGTCAGTCGGTTTGAGACCTACCGGCAGCAGTTGCAACCCCTGATGGATTTCTATGCCGAGCGGGGCCGCCTGCCCAGGGGGAGGAACTCAGCCCTGACAGCCTTGCCCCCCTGCAGGCCACCTTTGGCAGCCTCAGACGGGCCTTCGCGGTGGTGCTACAGGCCACCGATGCCGCCGCCTGGGAGGCGATCGCCGATCAGCGCCGCCATGACCTGCTGGTTTACCTGGCCCTTAGTCAGTTTGGCCAACGGCCCCGGTTTAAAGCCCTCTCCGCCCCCCTACAGCAGGACATCAAGGGTCTATTTGGTAATTATGTAGCGGCCTGTAATGCCGCTGACCTGCTGTTGATCAGCCTGGGACAACCCCAGCTATTGGCGGCCCGCTGTGGCCAGAGCCCCCTCGGGCAGCAGCGGCCCCACTCCCTCTGGGTGCACCTCTCCGCCCTGGACCAGCTCGACCCCCTGCTGCGGCTCTACGAGGGTTGCGCCGCCCGCACCATCGGTCGGCCCCAGGAGGCCACGGTGGTGAAGTTGCATCGGCATAAACCCCAGGTCACCTACCTGGAGTTTGCTGACTTTGATCAAGACCCCCACCCCGCCCTGGTCAGCACCATGGCCATCGACCTGCAGGACCTGCGGGTCCGCTACCGCGACTACGATGGCGACAATCCACCCCTGCTGCACCGAAAACACCAGCTCCTGGCCCCAGACTACCCCGCCTACCCCAGGTTCCTAAAGCTCAGCCAGCAGGAGGAACGTTGGGGCCTGTTGCAAAACCTGCCCAACCCCTGCGATCGCCGGCAATGGCAGCAACGCCTGAACGACCACGGCACCGCCCTCAAAGGGCACCGTTTAGTGCGTCAGAAAGTCTCACCGGTATTTGAATCAATGGCTAAGTTGAGGGGGAGCTAATATCCTTTGCACCCTCACTCAGATCTCTTAACCCATAGGCCTCAGGGACTATGTTGTGCTGCGTCGCCTACTCGACTGTCAAGAACCGCCAACCTCAATCACTTCTCCCGGAGCAATGGTATTCAAAACGTTTCGAGCATCTGGTATCAGTGGAAGTAAATCAGATAGCTTGTTGCTGGGTGCTACAAGGACGACGACTGCTACTCCAGCTTGCTGTAGATTTTGCTGATAGCGCAAATTTTGATCGGTCGTCAGTAGGATCGTGAAACCCTCCTGGCTCATAAGCTTTAGCAATTCACCGTTCTTTTTCCCTGACCATCCCATTTCGATGACTGTGCGTATTTCGTAATCGGTAAGTTCACGCTTCAAAGGTCGTGGGGCACATTCGTCAAGCAGGATTCGCATAGGCTGTTAACATTTCCTTTGCTAATTCAAGGGCTGCGATCGCCTGTTCCCGACTGACACTGGGAAAATGGTCTAGAAATACCTCCAATGAGTCACCAGCCTCAAGATAATCAAGTAAGGTTCTGATTGGCACACGAGTTCCAAGAAAAACTGGAGTTCCCCAAAATGTCAGGGTCGCTATGAACAACACGAGATGTCAACGCCATAACAAATACAGCCAAACGGCTACCAGCTTTTACGGTCATTGTATCCTAAGATTATTTGGTCGATTCTGATATGAGGTTCAGACACAGATCGTCTCACTTAACTGCTCTGCCCACATCTTGCTGCGCACATTCTTCTAGAATACCTAGTGCAGATGAAATCACATTTTGAAGATCAGAAGTCACTGAAATCGACACCCCCTCGGTCGCCTTGACTCAGAACATCGACAGCATTTAGTAGAACGAGCGCGCCGTAGCGCAGCGGAGGCCAGTCAGAACGCCTACCCAGTCTGAAAAGAGACCGATCCAGCCAGTCATCAGCGTTCTGACCAAACCCACAAGACACAGGCGAGTCACCAGGTGATGCTGCTCTCCACCGACACCGAAATCCGCCAGGCCGAAGTCACCCAACTTAGAAACACCGGCGCGATTGTAGGCGGCGGCCCCATCGCCGACCCCCACCTCAAACGCCTTCAAAACCTCTGCCACCTGGCCCGACCAAACCCCACCCCAGAGTGACGGGCCCCCAACCTCTGGCAGCCCCCTGGGAAATGGGGGTATGTATCTTAGGAACGTTGCTATTGTCATCCTGCCAACTTCAAATCTGCAACGATGGGCAACTCAAACAACGGTTTTTCCGCCAAGCGTTTAGAAAAGAACAGGATTTCTAAGTTTTCTACCTCATTAGAATCCGGATTAAGCCGAGCGATAATTTCATCCCCGATTTCCTCCGACTCCTGCTCAGCATAGGGAGGGCAAAGATCGATATAGAGAATATCGCCCACCTGGTCGTAGCGAAACGTTAAGTTTTTGTCCATTCACTAATTTCCACTCCGCCACACACATGAACCTTACTCATCCTGCAAAATCTCATCCAGGATTTCCGGTGTTAAACCCCGCTCTTGGGCGCGGTTAGCGATCGCCCCCAAGGGCATCAATCACTATTTTTCCGTGATGATGGCGAGTGATGAGGTATCTTTTAGAGATTATTGAACTAGCTGATCAAGGTATTCCCCTCGACCTAATCCGCTCTCGCCGGGTTGAACAAGAAGTCTTAGATCTCCTAGATGAACCCTAAACCAGGCGAAGTGTGGCTTACTGACTTACGCTGCAGACAACCTTGAACACCCATAGAAAAACTCTCATCGGTCGGGTACATTGGGGTTCTTATGCCGCCGTGTTAGTCTCCACTAATCTCTACTAATTTCTCACCAGACCGCAACAACTCTAGTGTTTCTGGCAGAACTGAACTCAATATCTCCCTGAGCCTTGCATTTGAGGTATTGCCGCAAGTCAACCAGATGATTTGTGGTGGTAAACCCAGCCGCTCAACTAAATCTACAAAATCACTATCTTTTGTTATAAAAATTACTCTTTGAGTCTTGGCGGCCTCAAAGTTTTCGGGGTCTTCTGCATCTCGTAGACCAAGATCCCGTAACGCCGACGCTGGAATCCCAAAGGTATTTGAAATCCAGATTGCTATTGCTGGAGATATATGTGCATCGATCCAAATGGTTGTCATGCCACTAATATAGGATGATTTAGTTTACGTGCTGCATAGGTTAGAGAGGCTCGTATATCATCCATTTCTAAATCTGGTAAGTCTTCCAAAATTTCTTCAGCACTTAGACCTGCTGCGAACAAGTCCAAAACATCAGACACTCTAATTCTCATGCCACGAATACAGGGACGACCACCACATTGCCTGGGATTTACTGTAATTCGTTCAAGTAGCTTTGACATTTGAAGTAACCTCCATAAAATCGTCATGTCTCTGCTGGCGCAATGCTTCTACAGCCTCAAGAGAAAAGTTTTCATTGGCAAGGAAGCGCATAGACTAGACCGGAATAGCATAAACTTTCTCAGCCTTGAGCGCAGCACTGGCATAGATTGAGACCATGCCTCAATTTTATGCCGTAATTCCTGTGGGTGCGTTCAGCTCTACGACCAGGATGGCGAACTGCTCCCCAAACACCGCCTCTCTGCCGGAGAAAAACCGATCCTCGCCATTGCCCTGCTCTGGGGCCTGGCCCAGGCCTCTGGCCGGCAGCTCCCCGTCGCGATCGACACCCCCTCGGTCGCCTTGACTCAGAACATCGACAGCATTTAGTAGAACGAGCGCGCCGTAGCGCAGCGGAGGCCAGTCAGAACGCCTACCCAGTCTGAAAAGAGACCGATCCAGCCAGTCATCAGCGTTCTGACCAAACCCACAAGACACAGGCGAGTCACCAGGTGATGCTGCTCTCCACCGACACCGAAATCCGCCAGGCCGAGGTCACCCAACTTAGAAACACCGGCGCGATTGTAGGCGGCGGCCCCCACCTCAAACGCCTGCCAGACCTCTGCCACCTGGCCCGACCAAACCCCACCCCAGCGTCAGGGCTCCCAGCCTCTGCCAACTCCCAGGGGAATGGGGTCATACCTTAAATGCCCATCAAGCGATTGCCCCTTACCACCGCCCTCACTACAACCTTCTGGACCCTTTCGGAATCACCGACAAGACTCCAATTACTGCCTCAACCAACAATTTCTTGGGGGCTTTCCGACCAACAGACAAACCCGAAGCACCAGTGCAAAGACTCTCTACAGAACCAGCTAGCTATATTTTCAGCCCCTGGTTCGCCTCTAGTTGGACTAATTCCAGAGATGGGGAGTTGTACCGATTAGTTACTTCCAGGCTTCAAGTTCGGTTAAACAGTTGCGTAGTAGGATAACAAACTGACTGCGGCGGGTTTCAAAACTGGCGGCGATCCAGATAAAGGCAATGCCGACCAGTAAACCAATTACCCATTTCAGCAGAGGATAGATGGTGATTAGAATCACCATCTGGTAAATAGCGATCGCCAGAAATGTGATGGTGCCAACGTAGAGAAATGCCGAAATTCGCAGTCCCAACCCCAGAAAAATGCCGACTATTCCCACCAGTGCCGGAACCAGGCCCGGTTGGGAATACAGCGATAGAGCAACCATACCAATTAGCCCCAGCCCCAGGCAACGCAGGTTGTGGCGCAGCGATCGTCCCCGTTTCAACTGACAGGTAGGCTCAAACCAAGGGATGCTGAGGACGGAAAGCCCAACCACACAGGACTGGGCAAAGGTGCTGATTCCCTCTGGAATACCTAACCAGATTGCCCAATCGATCAACAGCAAACTGGCATAGAACCAGCGGACCTGTTGTTGCCTCTGGCCCAGCCAGCCATAGAAGCCAGCTACCACCACCAAACTGAGGGGATGGGGGGACTGGCTGGCAAATATTCCTACGATCGGAGTCAGGGTGGTGACCAGATACCAGGGGCGCTCTGACCAACCCCAGCGTCGCCAGGGCAGCAGATAAACCGCCACAGCAATGCAGGATGTGATTGCCCCCCACCAGGGATTGAGTAATGTTAGGATGGCACTCAAAAATGGCACCGTCAGAGCAATATATGCCCCCATACCCGCTGCCTCCAACAATCCCAGGTAAACCCAGGCTTCCCCAACATTCTGATTGGGGTGGTTGCGCCCCTGCATAATGGCATAGCGGGTCAGGAAGACTCCGGCTCCCAGCCCCACCAGGTTGTTTACCTTAGGGGGGAAGGGCAGGGCGGCAAGCAGTAGCAGACTGCCCCAAGCCCAGTGCAGGTGAGAAATCACCCGTAATTCCATTGGTGTCAGGCACAGGTAGTCTGTCAGCCAGGGGGTGAGGATGCGGTAGGCATAGACGATCGTTGTGGTCAGGGCTGCCATTGCCAGCAGTTGGTCGCCCAGGGGCAGGTGGATCACCTGGTACAGCAGCAGTTCGTAAGCAGACAGGGAAACGCCAAGCACCGCCAGATAAAGCAACGGTTTGAAGGCGGCTTGCCGCCGTCCCACTCCGATCGCGATCAGCACCAGACCCAGGGAACTCAGCCCCGTCCAACTGGTGAGCAGGTTCCAGCGCAGGGCACTGCCCAAAGCTCCGTAGATCAAGGGCAGGATATGCCAGCAACTCAGCATGTGGGGGCGGTTGGTGCGGCGGTGCCACCAGTCGCCAATCACCTGGGTTAGCAAGCCCAGGGCGGTATTGGCAATCGCCAGGGCAATCGTATTGCCTCCGGTCATACCAACCACCTCTAGGGTCAACAGTTCCAGGCTCCAGCCCAGGGCAGAGAGAGTCCAGTTGGTGGGGTATTCCCAGGCGCGGTAGCCAATGGCTGCCAGGCTGACTGCCGCTGCTGCCACGGGTAGAATGGAAGCTGGAGCTGGCAGTACCGCCCAGTAAACCAGCAGAGAATGCAAAGTCAGCACTACCAGGGTAAGGCTACTCAGTCCGATCGCCCAGCCATCCAGTGCGCGACTGTAGACCCCTGCCAGTTGGGTAGACCGTCGCAGTAATAGGCCCCGGAGCAGCCATAGCCCAGCCACGCCGATCGCCCCTGCCAGTAACCAGCCATCCGTTGACCTCAGACTCCAGGTTCCCAGGCCATCCCAAAGGTAAAAGCCAATCATTTCCAAGCCCAGCCCCACGGTAATGGCAGCGGCAGTTATATGCTGTAACAGACGGGTTTGAATCAGGAGCAGCAGGGTAGCAGCCCCCAAACTGAGCCAGCGAGTTTCTGGCAGGAATAGGAAAGGAATTTGCAGGATCAACGCCACCGCAACGTTGTACCAAAGGATTAGAGGTTGGCGGGTTTGCCAGCTACGGTAGGCACTGGCAGCCATGAGTAATAGTGCAGTTCCGATCGCCGAACTTGCAGGAATTGTCACCAGCCCTGATGCAGGATTGAAGCTGGGGAGAATCAATAGAAAGACCTCGATGCTGCAAAGGGCGATCGCCCACCCATCCATTGCTTGCTGATAGAGTTCTGCTGAGCGATCGCTGCCTCTGACTAACCTGTGGTGCAATAGCCAGAGGACAAAGGGGGCGATCGCCCCCAGCAGTAGCCAGTTTGCCAGGGCTAGTGCTGGCAGAAATTGGTTGATCAGCGCTGCGATAAAACTGAGTCCGAACCCAACAGTCAGGGCTGCAGCTAAAAGCTGCTGCAAATGGCGGGTATTGACCAGCATCAACCCGGTGGCAATGCCTAGACTCAGTACACGTACCGGGGAAACTGGTAAGGTTAAACCCTGAGCCAGTACCACTGCCGTTAGACTCAACCAACTTGCCAGCGATCGGCGGGTGCGCACCCGGGCAATTAAGCCCGTTAAGGTCAGGGGAATAATTAGCCACAGACCGCCCCAACTGGGTACACCGGCGGCATGCCCCAGAAAGCCCGTTGGATTAGCCTGGACGGATAGGTTTACCAGCAAACAGGCGTAGGTCAGCCCACTCAAGATCAGAGCAAAATTCCAGCAACTCTGGTACACCAGGGCAGGTAAAGTTCGGGGGGATCATCCGGATCGGGGGTTAGGGGTTGCCTCAGGCTAAACCACCATTCGCCCACCGTCAACGCCAGCCCAATTCCCGCCCAGGGAACCAGTCCCAATCTAGGCTGAAACCAGTCAATGGCAAAGGCAAGGGTGAACAACCCTCCCAGGTGGGTCAGGTCTGCCAGCGATCGCAGGGTGTTTTCCGGTAGCTGCTGTTGCCGTTCGGTGCCCAGGTTACGCTGCTGCTGTCGCCCGGTAACCATTGTCAGAGCCAGGGTGGAAAGCCCAACATTAAGGGTACGCAGGCTGGGAGACAGCAGACTCAGTATCGTTAACATGCTGCCAAACCCCAGAGCCAGCCAACCAGTGAATTCTGCCAGTTCCCGTCTGCGAATTTGCAGAAAGCCATCAAATAACGTCAGAAGCAACGCCAGGTAGGGGAACAATACCAGCCCCAAAAGCGCAACGGGCATGGCTTCGGTTCCGCTCCATTGGGTGGCAAGTTGGAGTAACCATTGCCGCTGCCCATCTGGCACCCCATACCAGGCTAGAAAGACCATCTGCAACCCGACCAACAGCAGGGCACTCAAGTCGCCCTTATCCCAAGTGCGGAGCAACCGCTGGGCTAGCACCAGAACCCCCAAACCGCTGATAACCAAAGCCTGCCAGGGAATCTGTGCAACGGTTAACAACCAGCCCAGCAGCAGCAAGCTACCCCCCCACCGTTCCCAGGCGTTGGGGGCAGGGGGTGGTCTGCAACCGCCGCCGCCCCTGGGGGAG
Source organism: Nodosilinea sp. LVE1205-7 (assembly GCA_041879365.1). Taxonomy (GTDB): domain Bacteria; phylum Cyanobacteriota; class Cyanobacteriia; order Phormidesmidales; family Phormidesmidaceae; genus Nodosilinea. The sequence goes on from CP089923.1 coordinate 3,095,077, forward strand.
CCTGCTGGATCAGCAACCAGCCACAAATCCCGATCGCTAGTCCCAATTGAATTGCAGAAATCCTGCTAATAAAGATGGCTCGCAGCAAGACAATGGCAACCGCATACAATAGGACAGCCCCATTCAGGCTGAAGGGCTGGGAGTGGGAGGGCGATGCATTGCCAGCAGGGGGAACATAAGGTTGCGATTGGGGATAACGGCTGAGAACCGTAGTGCCGACCACAGCGACATAGGTAGCAAGGATGGGAAAAAGTCCGCCAATGCTCCAGATCAGATGGATATAACTCAAGCCCAGATGGTTCAGCAGAGGGATATTTGCCTTCGATCGGCTAACCGGATCTGTGGATCTTGCCTGGAAAATCTTCATGGTCAAGCCGGTCAGGGAGGCAACGGCAATCAGCACCACGCACCAATCCAGCGGCAGGCGCCACAGTCCAAACAGATCGATCGCCAGGAAGTTTAGCGGCACCAGCAGCAGGGTAATGATTCGGAGTGCCTGGGTGGTTAAGCGCAGATTGGGGTGCTGCCCAGCCCAAACGCTGCTACCCCAGAACACCAGAGTATAGAACCAGAGAATGCCATACTGGATAAATGCTGGAAACCGTTCCCACTGGCTGGCCGCAAGCACCGCCGACGAGATCACCACCATGAATACACCCAGTAGCAGCAACCACAGGACGCTGAGTTCTGCCGCCAGGGACTGCAAAATCTGACTCAGTGGGCTGAAGGATCGAGGGCGGGGAGTCGGAGGGCGATGGGCAACGGGTAGATGCTGGGATGCTGGCAGGCTGGGATGCTCGTCAGCAAACCGTTGATTGGCGGGAGTAGAGATTCCATGCTGAACCGATTCTGGTGCTGCCTTGGGGGCGATTGGTGGATGCCGAACTGCCTCTGGTTTAACCTGGGGTTCGATCTGTGCCAACCAGCAGGCAAGGTTCGTATGACAGATCTGAAGAACTTCTCTCTGAGACAGCAAACCCAACTGTAACCAGGCATCCAGTCCTTCCAGCAGGTTGGGGGCACTTTTATAAACCTGAATCTCAACCGACATTTGTGCCTGAACCAGCAACCCCAGTTGTAGCCAGGCATCCAATCCGGCTAGGAAATCCTGGGTAGCAGGGTGCAGTGTAGCTTCAAGCTCAAGGGGAGATGGGCCCTTGACCGGTTCGGCATTGATGGCATTGACATGAAGACTGACCCGCCCATCTTCGATCAAGCCCAGATTCAACCAGGTTTGCAATCCCTCCAACAACACGGACTGCTGTGTTTTGGTTACGACTTTAACACTAATGAAAGGATTGAAGCGATTGGTGGGGAAGGACATTGTCTATTCCTTGGGTAAAAGTTTCAGCAACGATTCAGGAAGAACACGATGTAACCAGGCTTCCCAGACTGCAGAATTTTTCTGGTACTGCACCCTACCAAAAATTATTAAAACGCCGACAAAAGAAATCGCGAGTTGCTACATGACGCTGACTGAGTAGGCACGAACTGCCGTATCCACTGTCGCAACTGTTAAACCATTTTGTAAGGCTTGACAGATCAGCATTCTGTCAAATCTAGCAGAATCCTCATTTGCCCTCGAATGCGCTGAGAAGGTCTTCCGGCAAAGGAGCATCGAAATCATCTGGAACAAGAAACTCACCTGCACACAAACCAAATGGGCGCAATTGCTTACTACTGGGAATAGGTCTAAGTTCGGCAATAGGCTTGTCAGATTTAACAATGACAAGAGTTTCGCCTGCTTCTACTTGATGAAGATACTTCAAGGGATCACGTTGAATTTCATCAATAGTTACATTCAGCATCAACCTACCTCGGTGCAAATTTAATGAGCAAACAAGTCTCCAAAACCATAAACAGTTCAAAGGCTCTCTAGGTAAAGAGCTGCTTGACTGACAAAAGTTGATCGCTAATGGCTGAATAGCTTGCTGTATGGTGATTTGAGTCATTTTGAGGACAAGGGGGAATATAGCGTTCTAAGGTTAGATACCACTCAAAACCGAGAACCCTGTGTCCCCCCTTTACAATGCCCTAAATACCTGGTTGGGTCAATCACTGCTTTGGGCTCACCGAGCTCACTTGACGAGCTGCTTAAGCATTGTGGCGGCTCTGATTCAGCGCGGCGAGGTTAGTCTGACCCGCTGGCTACCTTACCTGCCTTGCCGTGGACTACAGGCCCAAAGCAAACAGCGGCGGGTGAGTCGCTGGCTACACAATAGCCGTATCAACATTCACCGCCTCTATAAACCCTTGATTCAAGCCGCCTTGGCCACCTGGGGAGAGGCGTGCCTGTATCTCAGCTTAGATACCTCCCTGTACTGGGAAGAGTATTGCCTGGTGCGCTTGTCCGTAGTGTATCGAGGCCGAGCTTTACCGATTATCTGGCGGGTCTTAAAACATGACAGTGCCTCAGTCGCCTTTGAAGCCTACCGGGAAATGCTGTGTCAGGGAGCCCACCGATTACCCGCAGGGGTCAAGGTGGTCCTGCTGGCCGACCGGGGCTTTGTTCACCTCAAAGCCATGAAGATGAAACGGATATTAATCTGGCCATGGTGTTGGCCTGTGCCCGAGCCCAGCGTGGTCGTCGTGCCTATGCCCCCCAGCCCAAAGCTCACGGAGAAAATATCTCCCTGATTGGTGCTATGTCTTTGAAAGACGGATTTCTCAATGGGCTGAGTTTTATAGGCGGAACCACCGGTGATCTGTTCCTCTGGTTGATTGAAATCCTTCTCTGTTCCCACCTCTGGCCCGGTGCTGTGGTGGTGATGGATAACTTACCCGCTCACAAGGTAGCCGAGGCGATCACAGCCGCCGGTGCTCGCCTGGTCTATTTATCTCCCTATTCCCCTGAATTTAGCCCCATTGAACATCTCTGGTCTAAGTTGAAGGCATTTTTCCGGTCGAAAGTACAGCAGAATGAGATCGCCCGCCTCAACCGGGAATTCAAAAAGGAAGCGAAAATCTTCTTGATTATAGAAACGCAGAAAGGCGACGGCGATGGTCAGCAGGTTGACCCAGGGTTGATAGCGGAATAGATTCACTTTAGCTAAGAGCCAGGGAAAATTGGCTATGGGGCAGAAGTTTTACCCTTAGTTTACTCACCAGTCTGCTCTGAACCGCTTGCCAGACCAGGGACTTAGCCATCTGGCTGAAGTCAGAGCCGATCGCTATATAAATCCCCCTGCTTAAACATCACCGGATTTAGGCCAAGATTAGAGTCAGAGCGGAGTTGGAACAGCGGCCATCGCGGCCCGGGTACCTAGACCAAAATCTAAGCCAAATTTTAAGCTTTAGCCCCGTGGCTAAGTTTTATGATCAATTTAGTTTCGGGTTAGCAGGCTCCATCAGCCCAACTTTTGACCTGATCAGTTTAGAGGAAATCCCAGAAGGAGACTTTTCCCTCATGGCTAAGCAAACCCCCCCAACCATAGCCACCCCACCCATTGATATTGGTATTAGTCAGGCAGATCGCCATCAAATTGCGACTGGTCTTTCTAAGTTACTGGCTGACACCTACACTCTTTACCTCAAGACCCATAACTTTCACTGGAACGTCACAGGTCCTATGTTCCAGACTTTGCACCTGATGTTTGAGGCCCAATATAATGAGCTAGCCCTGGCGGTGGATCTGATTGCTGAGCGCATCCGGGCTCTGGGTTTTCCGGCTCCAGGTAGTTATAAACAGTTTGCTGAACTGTCTTCCATCGCGGAGGCTGATGGGGTGCCTGGGGCAGAAGAAATGATTCGCCAGTTGGTGGCGGGTCAGGAGGCGGTGGTGCGAACGGCGCGATCGATTTTTCCTACGGTGGAAACTGCCCATGATGAGCCTACGGCCGATCTATTGACCCAGCGCATGCAGGTTCATGAGAAAACCGCCTGGATGCTGCGAAGTCTGCTGTCAGAGTCCTGGTAGAGCTTTCTATAGATTACCGGCTTGACCTGAATTCTGGCTCCTGACTCTCTTTCCAGATCGGCGAACTGATGCCACAACCGATGCCACGGAGTAGCCGGTGACTATCCACCTCTGATCAAGGCTATAGAAATCACCTTTATTCCCCTGTGATCCATGGATCTGACCCCTATCCACTATTTCTTTGACTGTTGTCTGGGACGCTGGAGTATCGAGCGTACCTACCACTACCTCAGGCAGCAGTTGGTGGAGCGGTCCCACACGGACTTTTATGTGGAGGCGATTACGCCGGAACTACGCCGCCAGGTGCTGGCCGATAATCACTACCCAGCCCCGGAGGGTCAGGATTTGGACCAGCTACCCGGTTTTCAACTGCGTTTCCATACGGTTTCAGAAACCGGTGAGCAGGTGTCGCAGGAATTGCGGGCCCTGTTTGTTCCCCGGCAGCAGCAGGGGGAGGTTTTGACCGGAGATTATCTGCGCGATCGCGCCTACGAGGAAGCCCGACCAATTATTTCTGGCTTCAGCTACAACGCCAACCATCGGGAACTGCTGATGACCACACCCTACACCCAGGTGGTTTCTGTTGATTCTATTACCCTCATCAATCCCAATCTGCGGATTCGGCGGATCCTTAATTACCAGCGTCCCGAGCCCGATCAGCCCCTGGATACCCTGCGGCTGGTGGGTTTTGGGGTAGAACAAAAAATTCTGGAAGGCAATGATTGAGAACTGCAACAAAAATTCCCGTTCCAGGGTATGGTCCTATGAGGGATACCGTAGGGAGGATGACAGGTGTCAGTAAAGCCAACCGTAGCCGGAGAAACAGCGCAGGTGCTCCAGGTCATGGGTTTGCCCGTGCACCACAGGGCTGACTATGCTGGCTGGCTGGTGGATCGGTATCGTCAGGGTCAGGGCAGTCAGGTGGTCACCTTGAACGCAGAAATGGCCATGCAGGCCGATCGCCATCCCCAACTGCGGCAGATTATTCTGGCCGCCGATCTGGTCATTCCCGATGGCGCTGGGGTAGTGCTCTATTTTCGTAGTCGTGGTCAAGCAGTCGGCCGGATGCCAGGAATTGAGCTGGCCGCTGGTGTGCTTAGGGCTCTGAGCTCAACGGAGACGGCTTTTTTCTATGGCGGGGCACCGGGGGTTACCGATCAGGCGGCGATTTACTGGCAACGTCAGGGTATGAGCGCCTCCATCGTTGGGACCCAACACGGTTTTCTGCCCCCGGCGGAGCAAGGGGATTTTCTCCAACGCCTGGCCATACTTCAGCCCAGTGTAATTTTGGTGGGGTTGGGGGTGCCGCGTCAGGAACTCTGGATTCGCGACCATCGTTATTTGTGTCCCCAGAGTATCTGGATTGGAGTGGGCGGCAGTTTTGATATTTGGGCCGGCGTGAAGACCCGGGCTCCCGACTGGATGTGTCGCTATCATTTGGAGTGGCTGTACCGCCTTTATCAGGAACCCTGGCGCTGGCGGCGCATGCTGGCGCTTCCCCAGTTTGTCTGGCGTTCTCTAACCTATCGGCCTGGGTAAATCCCTCGCCCTCAGGAGGTCGCCAAAATACGGAATTTTGCGATGATTATCCTCTCCCATAGCGATGGCTTAAGACCGTCTTTGGCTTTTCAAACAATCTCTAAGCCGGTACAGGGTTTAAACTAAAGAGATAATCTGGCATGGTAGAAGGTGGTAAACCATCACCCAGGTTCTCTGCCTCAGCCAACCCCCAGGCCAGAGTACGGGGTAAAGGCCAGTCCAACCCCTATTGTCATTTTTTTGTCCCAATCCCTTTGCCAGGAGAGAACCATGGTTGCCAGTCAGCTATCTGCCCAGGATTTATTTCGGGCCGCCTACGAAAATCGCTACACCTGGGATAGCCACTTCCCTGGTTATCACGCCGATGTCACCTACAGCCACAACGGTCAAACCTACGCTGGGCAGATTAGGGTGGGTTCCGATCTCAAGCCCATCGTCACCGGTGTAGAGGACGAAGCCGCTCAAAAAGCTATCCATGGTCAATTATTTGAGGTGGCGATTCATCGGGTGCGCCGTAGCTTTACCGATACCCATGGCCAAAATACCTTTCGCTACGGAGAAACCCGTGCCGATGGGGCCAGGGAAATTTTGTTAGGAGGTAAGGCCGAAGGCGATCGCTACGAGGTGCGTGACAATGAGGTCACCCTGGTCCATCGCCATATCCATGGTGTGGTGGTGACTATCCACACCTTTAGCAGCCACCATACCGGCGAGGGTTACCTGTCCCACCGCTATAATTCGGTTTACCATGACCCCACCACTGGTGAACAAAAGGGCGGCCTCAGCACCTTTGAAGATGAGTACCAGCCGGTGGGTAGCTACTTTATTCTTTGCCGCCGGGCCATTACCACCGAGGTCAACGGCAGCCTTAACCAGCAGGAGTTTGTTTTCTCTAATTTGGTTTTAGAGCAGCTTTAAAACAACGGACCCACCCTGCCTCCTCCGCCAGGGGCCTGGCCTACCCCGGTCCGGGGGCGGGCGGTAATCGGTTGCTATACTAGCTATCTTAGTGTTACAAAAAGCAAAATCATCCTTGTCCGCTACCATCCACCATGCAACCCACCGATCCCGATAAGTTTACCGATAAAGCCTGGGATGCCATTGTGGAGGCCCAGGACGTGGCCCGGCGCTTCAAACATCAGTATCTAGAGGTGGAGCATGTGGTCATTGCTCTCTTGGATCAAGAAGAAGAGGGGCTGGCCCACCGGGTACTTGAGAAAGCTAAATTAGATCCAGACCTGATTTTGGATGAACTGGAAACCTTTGCCCAGCGTCAGGCCAAGGTACGCCTGGCGACCGACAATAACCTTTACCTGGGGCAAAGCCTGGATCGCATGCTAGATAAAGCTGAGGCGGCCCGGCTCAACCTTAAGGATCAGTTTATTTCGGTGGAGCACCTGATTCTGGGTTTTCAGGAAGACGAACGGATTGGCCGCCGCTTATTACGGGGCTTTAACGTCGAAGCCTCCGAACTGCTGGCGGCGGTGCAGGCGGTACGGGGTAGTCAACGGGTCACCGACCATCAGCCCGAGGCTAACTATGACGCGCTGGCCCGCTACGGTCTTGATCTGACCCAAGCGGCCCGGGATGGCAAGCTTGATCCGGTGATTGGCCGGGACGAGGAAATTCGCCGGGTGATTCAGGTACTCTCTCGCCGCAGTAAAAATAATCCGGTGCTCATTGGTGAACCGGGGGTGGGTAAAACCGCCATTGCCGAAGCCCTGGCCCAACGCATTATTAATGGAGAAGTGCCGGAGTCTTTAAAGGGACGCACCCTGATTTCCCTGGATATGGGGGGGCTGATTGCGGGGGCCAAGTTCCGGGGTGAGTTTGAGGAGCGATTGCGATCGGTGCTGCGGGAAGTTACGGATTCTGCCGGGCAGGTGGTTTTGTTTATTGACGAACTCCATACCGTGGTGGGGGCGGGAGCTACCCAGGGCACTATGGACGCGGGTAACCTGCTCAAACCCATGCTGGCCCGGGGAGAATTGCGCTGTATTGGGGCCACTACCCTGGACGAATATCGCAAACACATTCGAAAAAGACGCGGGGCTGGAGCGCCGCTTTCAGCAGGTTTACGTGGGGCAGCCCAGCGCCGAAGATACCATTTCTATTTTGCGGGGCTTGAAGGAGCGTTACGAGGTTCACCACGGGGTCAAGATCGCTGACAGTGCCCTGGTGGCGGCAGCGGTATTGTCCGATCGCTACATCGCCGATCGCTTCCTCCCCGATAAGGCCATTGATCTGGTGGATGAAGCCGCCGCCAAGCTCAAAATGGAGATTACCTCTAAACCCACCGAATTAGAGGATCTGGATCGCAAGCTGATGCAACTGGAAATGGAAAAGCTCTCCCTGGCGGCGGAAGACCCCGGCAGTTCGGGCTATGGCAGCCGCGATCGCCTCAGTCGCATTGACCAGGAAATGGCTGAACTGAGTACCCGACAGACCACCCTGGGGGGCAATGGCAGCGGGAAAAACAAACCCTGGAGGCGATTAATACCCTCAAAGAGGAAGAGGACCAGCTCAGGTTACAAATTGAACAGGCGGAGCGAGCCTACGATCTAAATCGCGCAGCTCAACTTAAGTACGGTCGCCTGGAAACCGTTCAGCGCGATCGGGAGACCAGGGAAGCAGAACTACTAGAGATTCAAACCCAGGGGTCTACCCTGCTGCGAGAACAGGTGAGCGAGGCTGATATCGCCGAGATTGTGGCCAAGTGGACCGGTATTCCTGTCAACCGACTAATGGCCTCAGAACGGCAAAAGCTACTGCAACTAGAGGGGCACCTCCACGACCGAGTGATCGGCCAGGAGGAAGCCGTGGCCGCTGTGGCTGCTGCCATTCGTCGAGCCCGAGCTGGCATGAACGATCCGGGGCGGCCCCTGGGTTCCTTCTTGTTTATGGGGCCGACCGGAGTCGGCAAAACCGAACTGGCTCGGGCCCTGGCGGAGTTTCTCTTCGATACCGAAGAGGCCCTGATTCGGATTGATATGTCCGAGTATATGGAGAAGAATGCCGTTTCCAGACTGGTGGGAGCTCCACCGGGTTATGTGGGCTACGAAGACGGCGGCCAGCTCTCCGAAGCCGTCCGTCGCCATCCCTACTCGGTGGTGCTGCTGGATGAGGTCGAAAAGGCCCATCCCGATGTGTTTAACCTGTTGTTGCAGGTCCTCGACGATGGTCGCATTACCGATTCCCAGGGGCATCGGGTGGACTTTCGCAACACCGTGGTGATTATGACCAGTAACATCGGTAGCGACCATATTCTCGAACTGGGGGGATGACAGTCGCTACGATGACATGCGTCGTCTGGTACTGAAGACCTTGCAAAAGCAGTTTCGGCCAGAATTCCTCAACCGGGTCGATGATTTAATTCTCTTCCATTCCCTTAGCAAGGCGGAGCTACGGCAGATCGTGGCTTTACAAATTCGCCGGGTGCAGCGTCGTCTGGCGGATCAAAAAATTACCCTGGCGATTTCTGACCCCGCCATCGACTTCATTGTCCATAGCGGCTACGATCCGGTCTACGGAGCCCGACCGCTGAAGCGGGCAATTCAACGCCTGTTGGAAAATCCCATTGCCACCAAAATTCTCCAAACCACCTTTACGGAAGGATCTGCCATCGGCGTGGATTTGCTAGAAGCAGAACTGGTCTTCAATATCTTTGATCGTCCTGAAGACCTACCTTTTACCCAAGAAAACCCCCAGGAAGTGGCGGTAGCTATGGCGAGCCCCAGTCCAGCCCCCAGTTGAGCTCATAGCCAGATTAACAAACCTAACCCACCTACCAAGGCCAGAGATTGGGCAATCAGAGATTGCCGGTCCAGACGAATGATGCGATCGAGGGCGTTTTCTGAGTCCGCCCTGGCCCAATCGGCGGTAATAATTGCCTCCAAAATAGACAAAATAATCAGCACGTAGGCTAAGGCGTAGATCTTATCGAGCAGTACCAGGTAACCCACATCGGGAATCGAGTCAGCATAGGACTGCTGCAGAAACACGGTGGTGAGCAGGGCTGTGACTGGCAGGGCCAGACGGGAATCGGTATATTTGGGACTGAGTAAAAAGGCTCCCCAACCCGAAATCAGCACAATTACCAGGGGTAACAAGAGCTTCCAGGCGAAATAGCTAACGGGACGCTCTGTGGTTAACTGATAGCGCAGGGCTGAGTAGGTTGCCTTGCCGCTGGCTGGCAGGGGTTCGCCAAAGTTGGTTTTGTAGTCATGGATCAGGCTTTGCAGATCAAAGCCGCGAATCTGCCAGCCTGGTACCGCCAGGCTTTCGGCATAGCCCGACTGCTGTTGGTCGGGTAGGTAAACCAGTTGATCGACTGGATAGAGGGAGTTTTCCAGGGTAATGGTTAACCGCTGGCGATCGAGGGGAAAGCGGGATAACTGAAAGGGATGCACAAACCGACCCTGGACATGAATAATTTGGTACTTTCTACCGTCTGGTAGCTGGCTATTTTCTGCTTGTAAAACGGTTTTAGTTAACCCCCAAGCTTCTACGGCATTAGTTAGTTCCAGGTTCTCTACAGGGTCAATCTTGCCATTCCACTTAAACCAAATATAGGCATCCAGGTAATAGGTATTACTGGCCACGTTGACATCGTAGAGATGGTTGGCATATATCCCCGTTTCTATGACCTGGGCCTGGGCTCCAGGCTGACTAAGGGGTCTGAAGGCTTGGGCCGGAGCTGGCGGTGGGGAAGTCAGAACAGCGGTGGCAAAGCGCACCACCATGACCACTAAGGTCCCCAGCGAAATAATCAGCAGTAGCCGTTTGAAAGAACTCCGAGGCAGAAAGGAAAAACCCATGGTCAATGTTAAGGCAGATAGGCCGATTATACCGGTAAGCAGAGGGGTAACCGGTTTCCATTACAGCCCCCAGAAAGTGGGTGCATCCCACTTCTGTAGCCCTCACCCTAAATCCCTCTCCCAAGGCGGGAGAGGGACTTTGAATCCGGCTCCCCTTCTCCCTTTTTGGGAGAAGGGGCTGGGGGATGAGGGCAAACTTGCAAAACTGGGATGCACTCTCAGAAAGGGCCTCTCTGAGTCTCGAGAATGGCTCCCGTCGGGAGCATGGAGAAGCAGTATAGAATGGTAAAAGCGCGATCGCCCCGATGCTCTTGATAGTGCCCATGTCCCCCTCTGCCCCTGGTTTCTCTGCCGCCCCCCGACTTAACCTGCTGACTATGCTGCGATTAGGCATTTTCAACATGGGCCTGGGCATTATGTCCTTACTCACCCTGGGGATTCTGAATCGGGTCATGATTCAAGAACTAGAGGTGCCCGCCCTGGTGGCCGCTGGTGCCATTGCCGTGCATCAGTTTATGGCCCCAGCCCGAATCTGGTTTGGCCAGATGTCCGATACCCGTCCCCTCCTGGGTCGCCACCGCAGCGGCTATATCTGGCTGGGTATTCTGGCGGTGGCGGTAGTTTCCTTCGTGGCGCTGCAAGTGGTATGGCAATTGGGCAGCAGTCTGGCCGCCCAGGGGTGGAGTGTTCAGACCTATGGTTGGGTAGCTTTGCTCACCTTGCTGTTTGCCATTTATGGCCTGGCCTTGAGCGCCACCTCCACCCCCTTTACCGCCCTGCTGGTGGATGTTTCCGATGAAGATAACCGCTCTCGCCTGGTGGGAATTGGCTGGTCTATGCTGATGGTGGGCATTGTTACTGGGGTGATCATTACCACTTTAGTGCTCAAACCCCTGGACCTGGACACCCCCCTTGAGCAGGTGCGTCAATCCGTCAATGCTTTGTTTATGATTGCCCCCGCCCTGGTCTGCCTGTTAACCCTGGTCAGCACCGTTGGCATCGAGGACCGCTACTCTCGCCTGGGTCAGCGCTCTAGCCTGGGTAATCGGGAAGACAGCATTACCCTGAAACGAGCCCTGAGTATTCTCACCGCCAGTCGGCAAACCAGTCTATTTTTTGGCTTTTTACTGGTGCTGAGTTTTAGTTTATTTATGCAGGATGCGATTTTGGAACCCTACGGCGGGGAGGTATTTGGTATGACCATTGCCCAAACTACCCGGCTCAATGCCGCCTATGGTGTGGGCACCCTGCTGGGAATTATGGTCACAGGCTGGCTGGTGGTACCTCGCCTGGGTAAAAAAACCACCGTTGCCCTGGGCTGTCGCTGGGCCGCCCTATGCCTGGTGGGTATTACTCTTGCGGGACTGACAGCTAAGCCCGAGGTGTTGCTGTCGGCGGTGTTTTTATTTGGCACGGCCTCTGGGATACTAACCCTGGGAGCCATTGTGCTGATGCTAGATTTAACCGTGGCAGAAACCGCCGGTACCTTTGTGGGGGCTTGGGGTCTGGCCCAGGCCATAGCTCGGGGAAGTGCCACCGTTATGGGCGGGGCCGTGCTAGACCTGGGGCGGGCTATCCTGCGGGTGTTCCACGGTATGGGGGACATCGGCCAACCCCAGGCATTTCTGGCCTATGGTTTGGTATTTGGTCTGCAGGCCCTGGGTATGATGGTCGCCATCGCCCTACTCGGTCGGGTGGATATTCAAGAGTTTCAGGCCAATGCTAAGGCCGCTATTACGGCAGCTTTGCAAGGAGAAATAGATTAACCGTGACAGATTTTTATGACCAGATTCTGGCGATCGCCCAGGCGACTACCGCCACCGTAGGCCAGACCTTGCTGGAGCAGTTTGGCCAGGCCGAGGCGGACCTGAAGGCCGATGGTAGTCTGGTCACCGCCTGCGATCGCTGGGCTGACCAGGTGCTGCGGGATCGGTTGCAAAGCCACTTCCCCCACCATGGGGTGTTGAGCGAAGAAGTGGAGCACATTTTTCCGGATCGGGACTGGTGCTGGGTAATCGACCCCATCGACGGTACCACTAACTTTACCCGGGGCATTCCCATCTGGGGCATTTCCCTGGGCTTACTCTACCGGGGCGTACCGGTTTTCGGCTATGTGGCCATGCCGCCTTTAAATCAAAATTTCTACGGCTACTGGCCCGGAGAGACGGGCCTGACCATGCCCAGGGGGGCCTTTTAAACCAGCGGCCGATCCAGAGCAGCCAGGCTGTCCCTGGTCCCCAGCAGTTCTTTAGTCTCTGCGCCCGTAGTACCCAGGTCATGGCCCAGCCCTTTCCCTGCAAAATTCGTATGCTGGGTTCGGCGGCCTATAACCTGCTGATTGTCGGAGCAGGTTGGGCCCTGGGGGCGGTGGAGGCTACTCCGAAAATTTGGGATATTGCTGCTGTCTGGCCCATTCTCCATGCCGCTGGAGTTACCTGGGTAGCTCTAGATGGGGCCGATCCCTTTCCCCTGGTGGCAGGCCAGGACTACAGTGGCCAGCCCTACCCTACCCTGGTGAGTGCCCAGGCTACCTGGGTGCCACTGTTTCAGCCCCTGGTAATGGGGGGCGCTCCCCAGACCAATGCAGCTCCCTTGCCACGAGGGTGACCAGATTTAGGAGAGCAACGGTAAACTGTCTATAGCGATTTCATCTTTCAGGTTTTGCCATGACGGCTACTATCCCCGCCCTTCCCGCCCTCTCTGCCCAGTACGACCCGACGCTGACGGAAAGCAAGTGGCAGCAACGCTGGGAAGATCACCAGGTGTTTAAGGCCGACCCCAATCATCCCGGAGATCCCTACTGCGTGGTGATTCCGCCCCCCAATGTCACCGGCAGCCTGCACATGGGCCATGCCTTTGAAAACGCCCTGATTGATACCCTGGTGCGCTACCAGCGCATGGCCGGTCGCAATACCCTGTGGTTGCCCGGTACGGACCACGCCAGCATTGCCGTTAGCACGATTTTAGATAAACAACTCCAGGGGGAGGGGGTGAATCGGGAGGAGTTGGGCCGCGATCGCTACCTGGACCGGGCCTGGCAGTGGAAGGCGGAATCCGGCGGCACCATCGTCAACCAGCTACGCAAGCTGGGGGTGTCGGTGGATTGGTCCCGGGAGCGATTCACCATGGACGAGGGCCTCTCCCACGCCGTCCTCACCGCCTTTACCCAACTCTACGAAGAGGGGTTGATCTACCGGGGCAACTATATGGTCAACTGGTGCCCCGCCAGCCAGTCGGCGGTGTCGGATCTGGAGGTAGAACAAAAGGAAATCGACGGCCACCTGTGGCATTTTCGCTATCCCTTCAGCGATGGCTCTGGCCACCTGGAGGTGGCCACCACCCGACCCGAAACCATGCTGGGGGATACGGCGGTGGCGGTCAATCCGGCGGACGATCGCTACCGTCACCTGGTGGGGAAAACCCTCATCCTACCGATCCTGGGGCGCGAAATTCCGGTGATCGCCGATGACTACGTTGATGCTGCCTTTGGCACCGGCTGCGTCAAGGTCACCCCGGCCCACGACCCCAACGACCTGGCCATGGGGGAACGCCACCACCTACCCCTGATTACGGTGATGAACAAAGACGGCACCCTGAACGAGGCCGCCGGCCCCTTCGCCGGTCTCGACCGCTTCGCCGCCCGCCAGGCGGTGGTGCAGCGCCTGCAGGAGGAGGGCTACCTGGTGCGGGTGGAGGACTACCGCCATACGGTGCCCTACAGCGATCGGGGCAAGGTGCCGGTGGAGCCCCTGCTATCCACCCAGTGGTTCGTCAAGATTCGTCCCCTGGCAGACAGGGCCCTGGATTACCTGGACAACCACCAGTCCCCCCGGTTTGTGCCCGAGCGCTGGACCAAGGTCTACCGCGACTGGCTGGTAAACCTGAAGGATTGGTGTATTTCCCGCCAGCTCTGGTGGGGCCACCAGATTCCCGCCTGGTACGCCGTCAGTGAGACCGCTGGAGAGATTACCGACCACACCCCCTTGGTGGTGGCGGCCACGGCAGAGGAGGCCCAGGCTAAGGCCCAGCAGCAATTTGGTGTCGATGTGGTGTTAGAGCGGGATCCGGACGTGCTGGACACCTGGTTTTCCTCCGGTCTCTGGCCCTTTTCCACCCTGGGCTGGCCCGACCCCAGCGCCCGCGATCTGCAGACCTACTACCCCACCACCACCCTGGTCACCGGCTTTGACATTATTTTCTTCTGGGTGGCCCGCATGACCATGATGGCGGGCCACTTCACCGAGACCATGCCCTTTGAGACGGTTTACATTCACGGCCTGGTGCGGGACGAGAACAACAAGAAAATGTCCAAGTCCGCCAACAACGGCATCGACCCCCTGGTGTTGATTAACAAGTACGGCACCGATGCCCTGCGCTACACCCTGATTCGGGAGGTGACTGGGGCCGGTCAAGATATTCGCCTGGAGTACGATCGCAAAACCGATGAGTCTGCCTCGGTGGAAGCCTCCCGTAACTTCACCAACAAACTCTGGAATGCCTCCCGGTTTGTGATGATGAACCTGGCGGGGCAGTCTCCGGCGGCGCTGGGGGTACCCGACCTGGATCACCTGGAGCTGGCCGATCGCTGGATTCTCTCCCGCTTTAACCGGGTGGTGGCGGCGGTGCGGGGCCACCTGGACCAGTACGGCATGGGGGAGGCGGCCAAGGATCTCTACGAGTTCATCTGGGGGATTTCTGCGACTGGTACATTGAGCTGGTCAAGGCTCGCCTGCAAACCCCTGGGGTGTCTAAGCGCGCCGCCCAACAAACCCTGGCCTTTGTGCTAGACGGCATTCTCAAGCTGTTGCACCCCTTCATGCCCCACATTACCGAGGAGGTCTGGCATACCCTCACCCAGGTGGGGGAGGATCAGTTTCTGGCCTGCAGCCCTACCCCACCCCCTTTGCCGGCCTGGTGGACGATCCCCTGGAGCAGCGGTTTACCCTGCTGTTTAATACCGTGCGCACGGTGCGTAACCTGCGGGCAGAGGCGGGGATTAAACCCGGTCAGCGTATCGAAACCATCCTGGAGAGCGACAACCCCGAGGAGCGCCAGATCCTGCGGGCCACCGCTGACTACCTGAAGGACCTGGGTAAAATCGATACCCTGGTGATTACGGGCGGCTCCCCCGCTTCTCCCCCGCCCGAGTCTCCATCCCTCTCGAACCTGGAAAATTATCCTCTGGTGAGTGGGGTACGGGACTTCTGGAAAACCATGATGCCTCTGTTTGACCAACCCCTGGACTACCTCAGCGAATTTTTGAGCGATTTACGACGGCCTGCCTTTACCCTGCTATGGGTCCTGGTGGGAGCCATAGTACTGAAGCTAGCCAGTGGGGTGGCCACCGCTATAGACCATACCCCTCTATTTGGCTCCCTCATGGAGTTGGTGGGGCTTTACTACACCCTTACCCTGGTGCGTCGCCATCTGCTGACCAAGGGCGATCGCCAGCAACTCCAGCACAGGCTGGGCCACTGGTGGGCAGAGGTAAGCGGTGCTGACCAGCCTAGCCGTTCCCAGTCCAGGGTATCTTTGCCGGTAGCGGTAGGCCTGGGTGACTCGAATAATGGTAACAACTCCCATGGAGTCTCTCCAACCCCAAAGCAATTACAAGAGCAACCACCAGAACAGCGGCCAGCGCAGCGACAACTGTTTGCCGGGGTTACCGGCACGGTTCAAGTATTGATTCCCTTAACTGGCCTGGTAGACATTGCTGCCCTGCAAACTAAATTAACCAAGGATTTAAGCAAAATCGAGGCCGAGATCCAGAGCCTGAGCGGGCGACTGAATAATCCGGGATTTGTGGATAAGGCCCCTGAGACGGTGGTACAGGGGGCTCGTCAGGCCCTGGCAGAAGCCCAGACCCAGGCGACTATTTTACAGAGCCGGTTACAGCGCCTTTGAGATTGGAGTAAACGGTACCAGGGGAGCTAATCCTCAGAATACAATCCTAAGATTGCGTTATTACGGTGGCGAATCCGGGACAGCAACTCGGCATTTTGCCCTAAATTCTCGCCCCAGGAGGGTAATAGCTGGCGTAGCCGCCGCTGCCAGGCCGGGCTGGCCCAGCGTTGGGGAAAACTACGCTGCGCCACCTCCACCATAATTTCAACGGCGGTAGAAGCTCCGGGTGAGGCTCCCAGCAGGGCGGTGAGAGAACCATCTCCATTACTAACCACTTCTGTGCCCATCAACAACTGACCACGGCCTTGTACCTGCTTAATCATCTGTACCCGTTGCCCGGCCACCGCCAGTTCCCAGTCGGCCCCATCGGCCTCCGGCAGAAATGCACGCAGACTGGCCAGGCGTTGGTCCATGGATTGCACCACCTGACCCAGCAGGTAGCGCACCAGATCAAAATTTTCGAAACCAGCCTGCAGGCAGGGGAATAAGTTGCCGGGTCTGATGGATCGGGGTAAATCCCACAGGGAGCCCTGCTTCAGAAAGCGTGTGGTAAAACCCGCGTAGGGGCCAAATAATAGGGATTTCTGACCTTGAATCCAGCGGGTATCCAGGTGGGGCACTGACATGGGGGAGATCCCACCGGAGCCATGCCATAAACCTTAGCTCGGTGGGCGGCAATCACCCTGGGGTTGCGGCAAACCAACCACTGCCCACTGACGGGAAAAGCTCCATAATGGTGGGCCTCAGGGATTTGCGATCGCTGCAACAGGGGTAGCGTACCGCCCCCGGCCCCCAGAAAAACAACGGCAGCCTGAAACAGGCCCCGGTCCCCCCTGGTTTTTCCACCTGGACCCGCCATTGATGCCCTTCTCCGGGGGGCTGACGGCGTAATGACACCACCCGATGTTGCCGCAGTACCGCCACCCCTTGCTGCGCCAGACCCTCCAGCAACCGTTGGCTGAGGCGGCCAAAATCAATATCCGTGCCCCGTGCCACCCGGGTAGCGGCCAGGGGCTGACCTCCTGATTGGCCCTGCATCACCAGGGGCATCCAATCCTGTAATTGCCCCCAATCGGTACTCCAGGCCATATTGGCGAAGGCAGGTAGGGCGCACAGGGCCTGATAGCGGCGCTGCAAAAAAGCCACAGAGGCTTCACCCCAGACAAAACTGAGGTGGGGTACCGGTCGAATAAAGTCTGCCGGATTCCCCAGTAACTGCTGATCCACCAGGGAACTCCAGAACTCCAAGCTATGTTCAAAGGCGGTGTTAATGGCCACAGCCTTAGCGGTGGGAATCGATCCATCCGGGGCGGCTGGGGTATAGTTGAGTTCGCAGTTAGCGGCATGGCCCGTACCGGCATTGTTCATGGCAGCACTGCTCTCAGCCGCCAGTTGAGGTAACTGCTCCAGCACCATGATGGTCAAGCCAGAGTCCAGCTGCCACAGTAAACTGGCCAGGGTGGCTCCCATAATTCCCCCACCCACCACCAGCACATCACAACGCTGTGTTTCCATACTGGCTACAGCACCCGGTTGAGGCATAGAACGGGGAAAAATGCCTTAACCCTGGCGTCGACAAAGGCGATCTCCAGGGTTAGGGGTTGATGGATAAGGTTAGCCATGAACTACGACTCCTGGATTAGCCAGATCTTCTTCACTCTAGCGGATTCTCTTAAATTACAGATCCGGGCGAAAAGAAAATCGACGGTCAAAAGGCCTGGCCAGGAGGTACCGACGGGCAAGGGACTCAGCAGAAGTGCCAGAATTTGCCGCTGAGAGGTTGTTTGAAAAATCAAAAGAGGTCTCAAACTATACCTGGGGAGTTGGATAATTTCCCCAGGACTCAGTATTTTGGCGGCCTTTTGGTGGCGAACTATAGCTGGGATAACCCTTGTCAACCAAGCTCTGCCGGGGTCAGCGGCGGATTTCTGCCTGCTTCTGAGCAGGGTTAGCTTGAAAGGCCTTTTCTAACCGCATCAGCTGTTTGGCCTTAAGGGAAAGGAGGGTGCCATCCAGTCGGTTAGCAACCAGGGCATCGATGGAGAACAGCCCAGCTCCGTTAACGGTGAAGTACAGGAAACAGGCAGCGTAGATGGCAGATAGTTCCAGGTAGGGCAAACTTAGCCCCGCCACGGAAATGTGGTGGTACATAGCCACCGTCATGGTGCCCAACAGCCCCAGGGCAGCCGGTCGGGTAAATAACCCAATGGCCACCAGGGGAGCCCCGATCAGCTCTGTGTAGGCGGCGATATAGCTGAGGAAAATTGGGAAGGGTAGCCCCAGGTATTCCACATAGGCGTGGGCAAAGTTTTCGATATCCGCCAGTTTGTCCTGGCCGTTGTGCACCATCATGATACCAATCACCACTCTGGCGATCGCCAGGGTGGTCTGAGACCAAAGATTGGGGTTGACGTTGGGCTGAAAGAGTTTAGCGGCGGTAGAGGTGAGTTCCATGGCAAAAACAGTGGGTTTATAAATGAGAAGAATTGAGTAGATTCTTTAAATAAGTTAACAAATATTTCTCATTTTTGCAGCGAAAGGAAAATCATAGGATTGTCCAGGAAAATTACTGGGTTATCCATGCCCCCCGGCAAACGGGTAAAACGATCTCCCTGGCCCAACAGTTGACCCAGCCGGGTAGGGGCGGGGCGGTGTTGGCTGGTGATCTTTGAGCGACGCCCCCAACTGGGTGCCATCCTTGAGGGCAAACTTACAAAACTGGGATGTACTCGAAAAAAAGTACCCTGAAGGAAGCTCTCCAGGATACTTTTCTTTATATGGAACTCAATAGGATAGGGCTAAAACTGAGCAACGAACTGCTGCTTATCCGGCAGTACCGCGTACTCTGAAACAATCTGGCGAAACTCATCCCCATCAATAGTCTCCCGTTCCACCAACAAGTCCACCAAGCGATCAATCAAGGCTCGATTGTTTGCCATTAACTCGCAGGCTTTTTCGTAACAGTGGTCGACAATGCCGCGCACCTGAACATCAATGCGGGAAGCGATTTCCTCAGAGTATTCCGACCGGGACAGCCAATCTCGCCCCAGAAATACTTCTCCCTGAGAACTTTCCAGAGATAGGGGACCGAGGTCAGACATACCAAAACGAGTAACCATCTGACGAGCCATACCGGTCACCTGTTGCAGGTCATTACCAGCCCCAGTGGTAACCTCAGCGTTGCCAAAAATCACATCCTCAGCGGCCCTACCACCCAGAGCACCGGTAATGCGGGCCAACAACTGAGCCCGAGAAATCAGCATTTGCTCTTCGCTGGGAGTGAACCAGGTTAAACCCTGGGCCTGGCCCCTGGGGATCAGAGTAACCTTTTGCACTGGATCGTGATCCTTGAGCAGAGTACCCACAATAGCGTGACCAATTTCGTGGTACGCAATCAAACGCTTACTCTTGCTATCTACCAATGGTGTACCTTCCATACCGGCGATAACACGATCAACGGCATCATCAATCTCAGCCATAGTGATGGCATCCTTGCGGCGGCGGGCGGTAAGAATGGCGGCCTCATTCAAAAGATTAGCCAGATCCGCACCGGTAAACCCAGGGGTACGACGAGCAATGGCATCAAGGGAAATATCCTCTGCCAGCTTTTTATTACGAGCATGGACTTCTAAAACCTCTAACCTTCCCTTAATGTCGGGAGGATCAACCATCACCTGACGGTCGAAACGACCAGGACGAAGCAGGGCGGAATCCAGCACATCTGACCGGTTAGTGGCCGCAATAATAATAATGCCGGTATTACCTTCAAACCCATCCATCTCTGTAAGTAATTGATTGAGGGTTTGCTCTCGCTCATCGTTACCACCCCCAATGCCAGCTCCCCGCTGACGACCGACGGCATCAATTTCATCGATAAAAATAATGCAAGGAGCATTATCTTTAGCTTTTTTGAATAAATCTCGTACCCGAGAAGCTCCCACTCCAACAAACATTTCTACAAACTCAGAGCCGGAAATACTGAAGAAGGGAACCCCCGCTTCGCCAGCGATCGCCTTGGCAAGAAGAGTCTTACCAGTACCTGGAGGCCCCACCAACAATACTCCCTTAGGAATACGAGCACCAACGGCTGTAAAGCGTTCTGGCTTCTTCAAGAAGGTAACCACCTCTTGCAGCTCTTCCTTGGCCTCATCAATACCCGCCACGTCATCAAACATCACCCCAGTCTTGGCTTCCATCATGAAACGGGCTTTAGACTTACCAAAGCTCATGGCTTGACCAGGACCCCCAGGACCGACGCTAGAGCGACGAAACAGAAAGAACAAACCACCAATCAACAAGAGGGGAAATAGTAGATTGCCCAGAGCTCCCACTAGAGCCCCATCATTGCGGGGGGGTGAGAGTCGAGACTGATATTAGCATTACGTAATCGACTCACCAGCTCGGGGGAATTACCCGGTAAGTCAACCCGCCAGCGCTGCACCCGGTTGTCAATATCCGGATCCACCGCTTCAATAATGGCGGTTTTACCGTTGTCGTAAAGATCAACAGCGGTAACCCGTCCAGCCTCCAGGTAGTCGAGAAAGCGACCGTAGGTCATGCGGGTACTCGCTGTATTGCGTCCCAGATTAGTGGGAGAAGGGGAAAAAGCCCCCTGCCAGACGAAAAAACCAACCACCAGAAGGGGTAGGGTCCAGAGTAAAATGACTCGCCAGGAAAGTTTCATAAACCAATGGCCTCTATTCAGGAGCTGCCGACAATATGAGATGAATCTTTACTTAATTTAACGTAAGCCAGGGGTCCTGATCAAATCTCATCCTAAATCTTTAATTCCATACAATGATTGTCTCCGATCTGTCAGGTTAGGGGTAACCGCGCCAGGCTGCAGGTTTGATTAGAGCAACCACCTGTTTCTAGGGTTTTAGATCTTGTCTGACTATCCACTTTTGAATTTCTAGGATCCAGAAACCTAGACTGCTAAACCCTAAACCAATAGCTAAATCAAACAGAGATAGGGGCACCGTTTGAAAGAATGCTTGCAATTGGGGAATATAAATCACCATCAATTGCAGGCCAAAGGTTACCATGACCGCCCCTAGCATGCTGGGGTTACTGAAGAGGTCCAAACTAAACCAGGAGTCCTGGCTCGATCGCATAGCCAGAGCCAGGCTCATGCGAGAAAACGCCAGGGTGACAAACACTATGGTTTGCCAGTTATCCTGACCCTGGCACCAATAGACATAGCCCAGGAGTAAGACCGTCAAACCTAACAAACTACCAATCCAGACAATATCTCGACCAACTCCCCGACCAAACAAGTTTTCATTAGATCGGTAGGGTGGACGCTGCATGGTATGTTTCTCGGCGGGTTCAACACTAAGGGCGAGAGCTAGTAAGCCATCGGCCAGCAGGTTAATCCATAGAATTTGGATGGGCAGCAAGGGCAGGGGCATTGCCAGGAGCGGTGCCATCAACATAATGACGACGCCACTGACATTACCAGTCATGCTGTATTTAATAAATTTGCGAATATTGTCATAGATCACCCGCCCTTCTCGAACAGCCGCCACAATGGTGGCAAAGTTATCGTCCAGCAACACCATATCGGCGGCTTCCTTGGCCACGTCAGCCCCAGTAATACCCATAGCAATGCCAATGTCGGCTTTTTTAAGCGCCGGGGCATCATTTACCCCATCGCCAGTCATGGCCACAACCTGGCCGTGATTTTGTAGCGCCTCTACAATACTTAGTTTTTGGTGAGGAGACACCCGCGCATAAATAGAAATCGATTTTACCTGGTGGGCCAGTTGCTCTGGAGTCAGGTGGGCTAAATCCTGGCCTGTGAGGATTTGACCGTCGGAAATTCCCAGTTCCTTGGCAATATGTTGGGCTGTAAGGGGATGGTCTCCCGTAATCATAATGGGGCGAATACCGGCTTGCTGGCAAACCTCAACCGCCTGTTTCGCCTCTACCCGAATTGGGTCAACCATGCCAACAACCCCAACAAACACCAGGTCCGTTTCAATGGCACCCGCTATCATCACTTGCGGTAATTCCTCCAGCACTCGAAACCCCACCATCAGTACCCGCGCACCAGTAGCGGCCAGATTCTGGTGAAGGGTGCGAATTTGCTCCCGCCAACCTGCATCCAGGGATTCTATGCGGCCATTTACCCAAAGCTGGCTACAGCGATCGATGAGGGCTGTAAAGGCCCCTTTGGTAAATACCAGATAGGAAGAGGAGGGAATTGATACTAACCAGGGCGGCTCGACTGGCCCCAGCGGACTTCTATCGCTTGGACCAGACCATTGGGCCTGGGGTTCAGGGGTCAAAGCTAGAACCGACTTGGGTTGTTGACTAGTTGCTATCCCCTGGCAGCCGGTAACGGCTATACCGTGGATAGTGGTCATGGCCTTGCGATCGGGATCAAAGGGGAACTCATGTAGACGGGGAAACTGCTGCGATTGCCAGGCTGGCTCAATTCCTAGACGAGCGGCCGCTACCCCCAGGGCTACTTCCGTAGGGTCTCCCAGGGCCTTACTGACATCGGTAGCAGCCGGGCAGGAGAGCATGGCGTCGTTACACAGAACCATGGCGGTGAGAAGCAGATCGAAAGGGGAAGATAAAGGGCCAACGGGCTGGGGTTGGGATCGTAAGTCCAGGTGCTGCCCAGCCACCTCCAGCATCACAACGGTCATACGATTTTCCGTGAGAGTGCCAGTTTTATCTGCACAGATCGTGGTGACTGCCCCCAGAGTTTCTACCGCAGGTAGTTTACGAATCAGGGCTTGACGGCTTAGCATCCGTCGGGCTCCCAGGGCCAGGGTAATGGTTACCACCGCTGGCAAGCCCTCCGGAATCACGGCAACAGCAATACTGACTGCGGTTAGAACCATCATGTAGAAGTTCTCACCCCGGAGTAGCCCCAATCCTAAAATCACCAGGACCAGTAGCAGGGTGGCGATCGCCAGGCGCTTACCTAAGCTGTCCAGACGTTTTTGCAGAGGGGTAGGCTCTGGGACGAGGGTTTGAACGGCTTGGGCAATTTGGCCCAGCTCGGTGGTCATCCCCGTGGCCGTCACCACCCCCTGTCCCCGACCGTAGGTAACCACCGTTCCCAAATAAACCATATTCTGGCGATCTGCCAGACACAGGCCCTCGGGGGCCAACCACTGACTATTTTTACTAACCGGTGCGAACTCCCCCGTAAAAGCTGATTCCTGTACCTGCAGGTTAGCGCTCTCGATCAGGCGACAGTCAGCCGGTACAAAATCCCCCGCCTCCAGGCGAATCAGATCACCAGGCACTAACTGACGAGCAGAAATTGGCCGCCACTCCCGATCCCGACAAACCTTAGCCAGGGGAACTGCCAGTTGGCGTAAGGCGGCAAAGGCCTGGCTAGCTCGGTACTCCTGGTTGAGACCCAGACCAGCATTGAAGATGACGATCGCCAAAATTGCTATGGTGTCTTTGTAATCTCCTAAAACAGCAGCGATGGCGGCCGCCGCTATTAACACCAGTACCGTGGTAGCGGTTAATTGTTCCCACAGCATCCACCCTAAACTTTTGGTAGGGCGTTCTAGTAGTTGATTGAGTCCGTAGCGTTGTTGCCGTTGGGCCACTTCAGCAGACTTCAGCCCAGTGCCGGGGGTAGTGTCCAACTGCTGCAAAACAGCCGGGATATCAAGGGTGTGCCAGTCAGTCATAGCCCCACGATGGCGGATGGCCCGCCAGGACAGCAAGGGGAAAGATTAAACCCCCAGGAGGGTAGGGGAGCCACGAATTCCAACAGCTCCTGACGGTGGGGATGGAGTAACGACAGTCGGTGGGCGTGGAGATAGTAGCCCGTATCCCCTGGTACCGCTAGGGTCTGACCAAGGCCTGGAGAAGATTCCCCAGGGGTTTCCTGCCTTCTGGCCGGGACTACCGTGCTCATCGGCACACCCCCTGGACCATAGAGGGGATCGCCTACCAAGGGGTACCCAGCCGCCGCCAGATGGATGCGAATTTGATGGGGACGGCCGGTGGTAATGATCACCTCCACCAGGGTGGCGGTAGACTGGCGTTCGAGTACCGTTACCTGACTATGGGCAGGTTTACCACTGGGGGTGGCCCCATAAATATACCCCAGGTTGGCATCGGCCCGTTTACCGATGGCGGTGGTCATAGTGAACTGGTCCGGGTAATCACCAGGAGGGATCAAAGCCCGATAGATTTTTCCAGGACTTGATCGACCAGGGGGTTGCAGAGTGCCATGACGAAACTGACGGCTCAGATCGGCTCGAGCCTGGGTCGAACGGGCCATCACCATCACACCAGAGGTACCCCGACCTAATCGATGTACCGGTAGCGGAGTCGGATCACCATAGCGCTGCTGAAGTTGGTATAGCAGGGTATGGGTGAGAAAGTTGGCACCGGGTAGAACGGGCAGACCCGCTGGCTTAGCGATCGCTAGCAGATCTCCGTCTTCATAAATCACCTGAAAATCTAGGGGCACCGCTGGTTCCTGCCAGGCTGGACGATGGTAGGCCAGCACCTGCCCTGACCGTAGCCGATCTTGAATAGTGGCCAGCCGCTGATCTACCCAGATCTGGCCAGATTCCAGCCGGGTCTGCCAGTCAGCCCGACTGGAGTGACGATAGCGATGGGCGTAAAAGTCTAGAATGGGGACCCCATGGTTCGAGGGGGTGATGCGATCTCGATAAATCCAGCCCTGATTGGTGACCATAGAAATTGATTACCTGGGCTTCCTAGCCATCAACTTCTGCCATTTCAATCACCTGTTGATCGTAGTCTCTAACCAGAAAGTTCAAAGGTTTTTCGGAGCGAATTTTATGGTCTACCCCCCGCAGTTGTATCTGCATCAGCAGGTATTCGAGGCAACTGTGGTCAAAACAAACGTGACGCTGTTGGTTACGGTTGCCCAGGCTGGCACCAGCAATAATATGGAGCTGAGTATTTTTACGTAACTGATACCAAAGCCCAGCAGCGCCGTTTACGGTGGCTTGGGTTGCCAAGCCCGATGCCCCCGCCATAGATAGGGGATCAATACCAGGAGTCCCGAAGGTTTGATCGTAATTATAGTAATAATGCAGAGGCACATCGGCCGAGGGTAGGTTTAACATATTGCCATAAAACCGCCGCGCCACCTCCAGGTCAGATACCATCACGGTATATACCTTGGGAGCGCTCCTGAGAAACATCCACATGGCTCCAGCGTAGGCAACTAGCAGCATGACCATGATCCCCTGGGTAGACATAATACTGTCGAAGGGCAGCCCAAACATAGCCAGGGTGGGGTGCATCAGGGATGAAAAGGGCAACGGCGGAATTGGCATAGTAGATCAGGAATGTCAACTCAGAGTACAGAGGTTGGCCTGGGGTGTATCAAGGGTAAATTGCTCTGGAGTAGGTAGATGTTTCTATAGATTAAAGCTACTTTCGGATTTTTCAACCCTCCCCGTAACCGATAACCCCTAATTTATGATGAAGCTTTTCAGCCGAAATCGTCCACCTATCCAACCCCCTGAAGCCTCAGACTATCTTAACCGCATGGTTCCAGAGGTGCGGGCCAGTCTCACCCCGATCAATACAAAGAGGTCAGCCGAGTTCTTCAGCTGGCGATACCCCGGCCATCTCCTAAAATCGTTGATCTGCGTTTTGATATTGATCTCCTCTTTGGTCGGTTTTTTATTGTTTTATTTGTTGGTAAAGACCGCCGCCGATCGCCCCGCCAACAGCCCGTCGGTCGTCTCACTACGCTGGTAAATTGGGCGACAGCGGTGGTCTTGCTGCTGGGGGTTAATTTAATGATCAGTGTGACCCTGTTTCTGGGGGCCTATCTGATTAAATCGGCGGTCGGTATCAATTTAATTTCGGGACATTTGGGAGACCTGATTCATCAGGTTTTTTAAGGTTGATATCAATCCTGATGCCAAACTAGCTGAACTGGCTGACCCACTTCCAGTCCCAAAACTTCTTGGGCTCGGCCCTGATTCACAGCAATTTCTATCCAGCCGTGGCTACCGGCCAGGGCCAGGGGAGTTTGTTCTGGAACACTGGAGTAGGTAGTTGCCCCCGGAATCGCCGTTGCCCCCAGCTGGATATGCCAGGGTCGGCTATTGAGGCTATCGGCGGGTAGAGTCGTGATGGCGTTACCAAAGTGATCGATCGCCTGAATACAGCCTTCCATCCCTAAAGCGATGCTGCGGCAGGGAGGTAACTCTAATCGCCTCAGGGAGTCGGGTGAGATGGGCGTACCCAGAGCGGTTAGGGGGATTCCCGCCGCCAGATAGGCCGCCGCTGGGGCGAAAATATCCCGACCATGGAAAGTCGGACTGGGGGTCGGGGTGCGCCAGTAGGTGGGTTGGTCCAGTTCCACGGCCTGCAAGACCGGATAGCGATCGCAAACGCCACTAAATACCCCGTTATCAGGGCCCACCAGGTAGGCGCGGGCCAGTTGTACTGCGATCGCCCGACGATGACTGCCAACCCCTGGATCAACAATCACCAAAGTGAATAGTGCCCAGGGGAAAGTAGGGAAAAGCGTTCAAAAGCTGAAATCTAGCTCCATAGCAATCCTGGGGAGCGATGTTATGGGTCAGATCAATCAGAGGCGTGGTGGGAGAGTGACTGGCAATCACCCCTTCATCACCCCTAC
Organism: Nodosilinea sp. LVE1205-7; assembly: GCA_041879365.1. Classification (GTDB taxonomy): domain Bacteria; phylum Cyanobacteriota; class Cyanobacteriia; order Phormidesmidales; family Phormidesmidaceae; genus Nodosilinea. The sequence goes on from CP089923.1 coordinate 3,121,871, forward strand.
ATAAACATCCTGAAGGCCAAAGTCGGTAATTAGGGTAATCATGGCTGCAACGACTGATCAAGGCTGTAGTACCGATCCAGTTGCCGTAAGGTCTCCAGCAAAACATTGGTACCCTGAATACAGGCTTCGGGGGTCGTATACTCAACTTCGGAATGGCTGACGCCCCCTTGACTGGGGACAAAAATCATACCCATATCGGTAAAACGTCCCATTTCCAGAGCGTCATGGCCAGCCCGGCTGGGCATAGCCAGAGTACTTAAGCCTAAAGCGGCGCTAGCCTGGGCAATCGTTCGCTGAATATGATCGGCGGCCGGACTGGGGGCCACATTAAGCTGGGGCAGAATATCAATAGAGGTATGGGTAGCCTCAGCGATCGCGACCATTTCTAATTTTAATGCCTGGACTAGATGGTCAATCACCCCTGATCCAGGTCCCGCACATCTAAACTAGCCTTTACCTGGCCAGGTACAATATTGGCGGCATTAGGCCATACTTGCAATGCTCCCACCGTGGCCACCCGCTGTCCGGGGGACAGGTAGCCAGGCGATTGACCGCCAGAACCACCTGAGCCGCTGCCACCAAGGCGTCCTGACGTTGGTCCATGGGGGTGGTGCCAGCATGGTTAGGGCGACCGGTGATAGTAATTTGATAGCGCTGCATGCCAACTACTCCCTGCACCACACCAATCTGTCGGGCTGCCGCTTCCAGCACACCGCCCTGTTCTACGTGCAGCTCTATAAAGGCACAGATCTGGTGGCGGTGCTGCCGTGCCTAACCGAGTTGACTCCAGCAGCCGCCAGCCTGGTTCACACAATCGTCGATGGGCCGACCATCTTTGCGGCGATAGGCGGTGGGATCAAGGGAGGCTGTCCCAGCCATAGCCCGACTACCAATCATGGTGTCTTCCTCATCGGTGAAAACAATCACCTCGTAGGGATGGTTCAAGAGCATGGCGTTTTCCCGTAAGGTACAGGCTATTTCAATGCCCGCCAATACCCCCAGTACCCCATCAAACTTGCCCCCACCAGGCACCGTATCAATGTGAGAACCAGTGGCCAGGGCTGGTCCTACCAGCTTACCTGGCAGTCGCCCGATCAGGTTGCCAGCGGTATCCAGGCGAGTTTCTAGCCCAGCCTCATGCATCCATTGTTGGACCTGGTTACGGCCTTGAAAATCTTCTTGACTGAAGGCCAGCCGAGAAACGCCTCCATTAGCTATCTGACCGAAATGGGCCAGATCTTGAAGGCGCTGATTCAAACGCTGGCCATTAATCTGAAGGTGCTGGGACAGGGGCATGGAAAGGGATCCTGATGAAGGTGGAGGCAGTCTTCAGCCCTTGGTTCAGGCAGGGTCTGAATCACTGCATCCTTACTATAACTATCAACACCAGTTGCCATAGTAAAAAACTCCCTGGCAGAATTATTAGTCTTTGCCCATACCCAGGTCAGGTTCATCTCGAACTCCTCTCGCCTTAGAATGGGTAGTGATATCTACGTGTGCACATGACTTGCCAAACCCAATAACCAGAACCTCCGATCCAGTTACACCCAATCCCATTTCAATCTTGCGCTGGCTACGGGAACACCGGATTCTGAATCCACCCTACTATCTTCACATTACCCAGGGGGGCGCAGAAATAGGCTGGCAAGCCAGGGAAAGGGTTATTGACCTGGCTGGCGAACCGGTAAATAGCCAGGCCTGGATATCGGCTATTAAGGCAATTGGTGATCAGGCGGCTATTGGCAAGACTAAAGCCTTCGGCTATATCGGGTTTGATGCCTGTGACAGTACCCAGGGTTTCGCCCCCGATCGCAGCGCTACCTTTCCCCTGGTCCAATTTTTTATTCCTGAACATCGGGTGGTGATTAACGCGGATCAAATTGAATATCAGGGCAATAACCCTGAAATTTTAACTTCAGCTTTAGAAGCTGCGATCGCAGTACCACCTGGTCACCTTCACCCCGTATTGCCCGATGTTGAATTTTCTGAACAGGCCTTTACCGAGGCCGTGGTTACAGCTAAAAGTTGCCTATCTGAAGATATTACTAAAGTCGTTCTATCCCGGTATCTGGGCTTTGACTATGATGCAGACTTACTAGAATTATTTTCTGAGTATTGCTTAAAACAAAAGTTTGCCGACGCTATTCTGATGGATTTTAATTCTGTGGGGGCTGCCATTGCCTCGCCTGAATTGCTAATTCGTATTAATGCTGGCGTGATCACAGCCAACCCCCTGGCCGGCACCCGGGTCCTAGGCCACAACCCCGAAGAGAATCATCGTATTGCTAGGGAACTACTAAAGGATCGCAAGGAACTTGCCGAACATACCCTAGCCCTGTTACAGATTATTCGAGAGTTACAACCCTTCTGCGAGGCCGAAAGTCTGGTTGTTAGTCGCTTACTTGATACGGTTGAGCAAAATCAAGTTATGCATTTAAGTTCCTTACTCAGCGGCCGTCTCAAGGCTAATCAGCATTGCCTGGATGCTACCCTGTCCCTGTTTCCCAGTACCATGGTTAGCGGTGTTCCCAAGCCTCAGGCAATAGAATTATTACGTCAAATAGAGCCCTTTCCTAGAGGTTTATTTGGGGGGATTGTGGGCTGGATTTCGGGCCAGGATTGCCGCTTTGCCCTAACTATTCGTGGCCTTTATAAATATGGTGCTCGACTCTTTGTTCAGGCCGGTGCTGGAGTTATGGCTGAGTCCGATCCAGCCCAGGAAAGTGAGGAGATTCGGATGAAAATGTCAGCTATGTTAGAAATCCTATCCAGCAATTTAAATTAAATAAAAAGTTAAAAATCCACAATGGAGTTTCGCTCTGTGTGGGTTGAAGGTTGGTTGAAAAGGTGATCCCAACTATGGCTGGCTGGTAAGGGCGACCCCCGCTTTACAGACCCAGGCTGAGGCCCTGGGTATAGACCATCGAGTCCGGTTTATGGGCTACGTTGCCGATCAGGGTTTACCCCCCTGATCAGCCAGGCGATCGCCCTGATATTTCCTAGCCTTTGGAAAGGTTTTGGCTTACCGGTACTGGAGGCTATGGCCTGCGGCACCCCGTTAATTACCTCTAACCTGGCTTCACTGCCAGAGGTGGCGGGAGCAGCCGCCCTCTTAATCGAATCCCTACAACCCTGGTGAACTGGCGGAGGCGATGGCAGCGGTGGCCAGCGATAGCCAACTCTGGCAAAGGCTACGAATGGCTGGATTAGCCCGAGCCCAACAGTTTAGCTGGGCTAAAGTAGGCTAGAGCACCGCTGCCCTGCTGGAGCACTATCTGTAGGAACCGCCCTGGTAGGTAGAAGTGCTATCCTAAACAGGACGTTATCAGGCTAACTAATGGTTACGGCTTGGTGCTCTAGTCCTGAGCATGTTGACCAAAGCAATTTTTTTGCCGCCCCCCTGGCCTATGGATGCCGCCCTTCAACTAACCCTACAAATAGTCCTGACGGTATTGGCTGGAGTTACGGCTCAGGTGGTTGGCTCCTTTAGCGGTATACCTAGCATTATTTTTTACTTCTATTTGGTATCGGTCTGGGGCCCGATGGTCTTAGTCTGATCCATCCCCAGGCTCTGGGGGTGGGGCTGGAGGTGGTGGTAACCCTGAGTGTGGCCCTAATCCTCTTTGAGGGAGGACTGAGCCTGGAACTGAGTGAACTGGGTCAGGTTTCCAGGAGCCTGCGCAATCTGGTCACCATTGGCGTCTTAATTACCCTGGTAGGCGGAGGGCTAGCCGCCCACTGGCTAGGTGAATTTCCCTGGTCCCTGGCCTTTCTCTATGCTTCCCTGGTGGTGGTTACCGGTCCTACGGTGGTCACCCCCTTAGTGCGTCAGGTCAAGGTCGATCGCAAGGTCTCGACCTTGCTGGAAGGAGAGGGCGTACTGATTGACCCGGTGGGGGCGGTGCTGGCGGTGGTGGTGCTGGGTATTGTGCTGAACGGCCATACCGATCCCGCTTCCATTGTCAGCGGCCTGGCCCTGCGCCTGGCTATTGGTATTACGGTAGGAGCCCTGGGGGAGGGCTGATGGGGTTGTTTCTCAAGTCCACTCCCCAGCTCAGCGAAGATCTCTCAAATCTGGTGGTGTTGGCAGGACTATGGAGTACCTTTGGGGTGGCCCAGGCCCTGCGCAGTGAGGCTGGATTGATGGCTACGGTGGTAGCGGGATTACTGGTGCGATCGCTGTCAGTGCCCGATGAGCGCTTGCTACGGCGGTTTAAGGGTCAACTAACGGTGCTAGCGGTATCGGTGCTATTTATTCTGCTGGCGGCTGATCTTTCCATTGATAGTGTTTTTGCTCTGGGTTGGGGAGCGGTAGGAACGGTAGCTGTCCTGATGATTGTAGTTCGTCCCCTCAACGTCTGGCTGTGTACCCAATCTAGCGATTTGAACTGGCGACAGAAGGCCTTTCTCAGTTGGGTAGCCCCCGGGGCATCGTTTCGGCCTCCATTGCCTCTCTGTTTGCAATTTTGCTAACAGAACAGGGTTTGAGCGGTGGCGATGCGATTAAGGCCCTGGTGTTTCTCACTATCATCATGACCGTGTTGATACAGGGACTCACCGCCGGGCTAGTGGCCCGCTGGCTAGGTCTGACTAAGGCCGACGCCGTAGGAGCAGTGGTGGTCGGTTGTAGCCCCTTGAGTTTGTTGATTGCTCGCTTAATTCAAGACCATGGCGACCCAGTGGTGCTCATCGATACCAGCGACCTGGCCTGCGAAGAGGCCGCCAACCAGGGTCTACCGGTGTTGATTAGTAGTGCCCTTGACCATGACGCCCTGGAACAGGCTGGCCTATCCAAAACCGGTACCTTTTTAGCCATGACCAAAAACGGTGAGGTTAATGCCGTAGTCGCCCAACGGGCTCTGGAGGAATTTGCCCCTCCCCGAGTGATTGCAGTGCTACCTCAGGAAACCGAATCAGAGGAATCCCCCGAGTCAGGTAATTTGAAACAGGCCCGGTTGACCAGACTCTCCCTAAAGAAGTGGAATACCTACCTACAGCAGGGGAAGTGCGGCTGGGGGAAACCTGGCTGCGGGATCACCAGAGTGACCTGCAACAGACCCATCTGCTAGCTTTGATTAATAGCGGGGAAATGATTCCCCTACTACTGGAACGGCAAGGGACTTTACAGGTGGCGATCGGTCAGGAGACCTGGCGAGTGGGCGATCGCCTCATCTATCTGCTCCACGACGCCAAGCCTAAACTGTTAAAACGGCTAGCCGGGGGGGTTCAGCCTCCCCAGCTCAGCCTGGAAACCCTACCCACCGTTGAGGAAATTCCCCTGTCTCTGGGAACCTAAGGGGCGTGATCCTCCACCCAAACTGAAACGGAGCCGCCATTACAATAAAACTCTCCCCATCCCTCAGGGTTAGTAGTGATTCGCTCCTGTCTATGGCCCGTCAGATCACGGAAAGTGGTGCGGGGTTTGCCCACCTCCATCCACTTACTGCCCGCTGGTCCATCACTGAGAATCACCGCCATAGCGCCGGGATGGGCCTGATCCCCCAGCCGGGTCCAGCCAATGGTATTGAAATGATCAAAATAGTCGTACTGGGGCCCATGGGCATAATGGTGGCGAGCCCTTAGCAGACAATCTAGGACGGCCTTGTGGGAATCCATCGAAATTTCATACTGCTGGCCATCTCGACCCCGATCGCGGTAATGGGCACCGTAGTAGTCAGGATAAAAAATACAGGGATAGCCTTCCGCCCGGAGTAGAATAATGGCGTAGGCAAGGGGCTTAAACCATGACTCTACTGGCGACTCTAAGGCCTGGAGCGGTTGGGTGTCATGGTTTTCCACCAGGGTCACCGCCAGTAGGGGAATTTCCTTCATCAGGGTACCGTCTAGAATTCTGCGCATGTCATAGTTACCCCCCGCCCGGCTGGCCTGGTGGAAGTTATTATGGAGAGGGGCATCAAACAAACTAAGGCGCCCTCCAGAATTGCCCAGGTACCAACTCAGGGTGTTCAGGTCGTAGGTCCAGTACTCCCCTACACAGAACAGGTCCCGTTGGGCATAGCCTTCCAGGTGGTCGAGCCAATCGCTAAAAAAGTCACCGTTAATATGCTTGATGGCGTCAATGCGAAAACCATCCACGCCAATGCGATCCAGTATCCATTCACCCCAGTACTTGAGTTCACCTTTAACCTCGGGATGTTCTATGTCCAGGTCACAACCCATCAGGTAATCAAAGTTGCCTGACTCCAGACTGACCTTATTTTCGAAGCTCTTGCCCTCGATTAACCAGACAGCCCTGAAGTCGGCATCGTAGCTGTTGTAATCAACGGAATCGAAATGCCACCAGTGCCACTTCATGCTGGAATAGGTCTCCCCTCGGCCAGGAAAACTATAGCCAGTCCAGGATTTAATCTTTTCCATCGGCCTCAGGGGCCGGTTCCGATTGGCTGGATCCATGGGAGTGGCATTAAAGTCCTCTTCGTAGTCCGCCCCCATTTTGTGGTTGAACACCACATCGGCGTAAACCTGAATTCCCGATTCTCGTAAGGTTGCCACGGCCTCCTGGTATTCCTGCCTGGTGCCGTACTTAGTGCGCACTGTGCCCTTTTGGTCAAATTCCCCCAGGTCAAAGAGATCGTAGACGCCGTAGCCAACATCCTGGTCACCACCAAGACCCTTATAGGCTGGAGGCAGCCAGATTCCAGTAATACCGGCGGCGGCCAGAGATCTGGCCTCTGCCTGCAGATGACGCCAGTGGCTACCATCGGCGGAGGTGTACCAATGGAACCCTTGCATCATTACCCCATTGGTGGCAGCTGGTAGGGGCTTAGTTCTGAGGTGGTGGATGTTGGCCTCAAGCCAGGCCAACAGGTACTCCTTAGCCATCTGGCGAACCTCTGGATGCAGGGAGAGATCCCAGGGCTTGAAACTGGACCTGAAGCTGTTTGAAAATACTGGTCATGGCAGTAGGGGAAAAAGTTCGTCCAGTATAGAGCCGCGGTCTGGAAAGTGGCTCAGGGCTGACGGCAGTTGGTTGGGCCTTGAAGTTAAAATGATGGGACTTTTGGGGTCACGAATTTTTGTGTCACTTTTCCGGAAAGTTGGCACAATTAAAAACAATTCCTTCAGTCTTTCCAGGGTTAGTCACCATGGTTCTGGCACACCAGTACCGCATTCTAGGATTACGAACCGGAGCCAGCTTCAGCGATATCAAGCTGGCCTATCGTCATCTGGCGCGCTTGTACCATCCTGACACTAATCCTGGCAATAATCAGGCAAAGGAAAAGTTTATTCAGGTGACCCAGGCCTATCAAGCCTTGAGCCAGGCTTTGCCCCAGGCCGCCGCCCGGGTTCGAGGTCAGCGATCGCCAGTAAATCCAGCCAAACCCAATGGACACAAAGGTGACCAGCCCTCCCCGGCAAATCCAGTCCAGGAGCAGGCAAGAACTTCCCCTCAAGTCAGACCCAACTCCTCTACCGACCAGGATCTCAAGCAGATGGGCTTTAACCAGTTGCAGGGATTGTTCCGCAGTCGCCGCTATGCCCGGGCGATCGCCCTGGTGGAGGGTTTGGCCCATCGTTTTCCCCAGGACCCAGAGGTGCGTCAGTGGCAGGCTATTACCTACTACCGCTGGGGGCAGGCCTCGATTAGTAGTGGCGATTTTATCAAGGCGGCGGCCTGCCTGCGTAAGGCCAGACGAGTGGATCCCCACAATCGATCGCTGCACCAGGCCCTGGACCGGGAATTCCATCGGTTACAACAACTAACCTCCAATTCTGAAGTCCAGGCCAGCATAGGTTGAAGGTTGTTTTAAAGCCAAAGAGAGAGTCTTAAACCATACCTATCGAGTCGGATAATCACCGCGAAATTAAGTACTTTGGCGGCCCCTGGGCGGCGAACCATACCTGGGATAACCCTTTTCCAACTATCTCTTAGCCCCACCGCTGAGCCTGAGCGGCCGTGGACTCAGGGTTTTCCTGGGGAAATATGGAGAAAAAATCAGCCCAGCCCAGGGAAGCCCACTGCGGAGTTTACTCTCGCAGCAAGATTTAGTTTTCCATCGTTTGTGATCGTTTTCTATCCTTTCTTTGAATTTTCTTGATGGCCGGGGCAAGATGGAGCCAGGTAGACCAGAACCTTGCGATCGCCAGGCATAAACCTCTGACCATTGAGCTAGATAGCTGTATCTAGAGAGGAATGCTCACCATGGAAGTCTTTGATTATGTAATTTTAGGGGCCGGGTTAGGGGGGCTTACCGCCGCCGCCTGTCTCAGCCGTCAGGGGCATCGGGTGGTGGTGTTAGAAAAGCACTACCTGCCGGGGGGATGCTGCCACACCTTTGACTACGGCAAGTACCGCTTCTGTGCCGATGTCCATTACATCTCCCAGTGTGGCCCAGGGGAGGCAATTGATCGATTGTTGCAATACCTTGAGCGCCCGGTTAGCTTCAATAGCCTGGAACCCACCTGCATTGACCGGGTGATCGCCCCTGGTGTCAACTTCGCCATCCCTCTGGGGTGGGAAAACCTGCGCGATCGCCTGCTTAGTCAATTTCCTGGAGAGGCGGTACCAATTAACCGCTACTGTGACGAAATTAAGCAGTTGGCGGAGGATATGGACCACTTTAACCAGGCTGTCCGCTGGTATGATCGGCGCTGGTATGATTGGCTCAAACTACCCCGCTACTGGAATCTACTGGAAAAAAGCCAGTGGACCCTGCAAGACCTTTACAACCGGGTCGGTCTTTCACCTCAACTACAAACCATTCTGGCGGGGCAAAGTGGAGACTATGCCCTACCCCTGAGGAAATTGCCCTGATTACCCACACGGCCCTGGTGTGGAACTATAGCCAGGGAGCCTACTATCCCCAATTACACTTTAAAGGTTTTGTCGATACTATTGCTGATGCCATTATTCAGGGCGGCGGTACGATCCGCTATCAGACCCCGGTGGAGCATATTGAGGTACGCAACGGTGAAATCGCCTGGGTAATCGCTGGGGGTAGCTCCTACGTAGCCCGGCACCAGTATATTAGTGATCTAGATCCGAAGCTGACGGTTAGTTTGATGGGGCCAGAGGCCCTCAGTCAGGCAGAACGCCATCGTCTGACCGACTATGAGTATTCCGCTAGTGCTTTCAATATTTATTTAGGGCTGGACGATCGCTTCCACCCCCAAGACTACGGTTTGGGTAACTGGAATGTGTGGTACTACCCCACTGGGGATCTAAACCAGGAATATCGCCAGCAATTAGCGGGTAATTTGGACCATCCCTGGATTTTTCTCTCCTGCCCTACCCTCAAGTCCAGCCAACCTGGCCTGGCACCAACCGGCCATCACGTGCTGGAAATTGCCACCCTATGTCCCTACGCACCCTTTAAAAAACTGCAGAAAACCAATCTCCAGGGTTACAAAGTTAAAAAACGGGAAGTTTATCAGGCGATTATGACCAGTGTGCGGGACTTAATTCCTGATGTAGACCGCTATACTCGTCTGCGGGTCTACGGCACCCCCACCACCAGTGAACACTTTCTGGGACAGCCCCAGGGCAATATCTACGGAGCCAAACTGGTGCCTCAACAGGTGGGCTTACATCGTTTGGGCTATCAAACCGAATTGCCTAACCTCTGCTTAGTGGGAGCCAGCGCTGGCTACCCCAGTGTGCCAGGGGTGATCAGTAACGGTATGGATGTGGTGGAACTAATCACGGGCACCAGAATCCGATCGGGCGATCGCCAAACCGAAATGGCCGGATGACAGATGCACTCAGCTGTCATAGGGGCTTGCAGACTGGAGAGGGTTGATTTGCATCCTGTGCCTTAAGGCATTACCTCCCTCCCCAGTCGAATCCTTGATGGGTGGCCTGAATCAACTTCTAAGGATGGGCTGGAGAAGAGTATAGAATATGATGACAAAGTAAGATGGATTCATCCGGTGGCATCCTATGCACAATGATCAGAGTGTTGCTGCGCCTAGCCCCGGCCTGGCGATCGCTACCCTGGGGGCAATTACGGCCACCCTGGTGGTTAACACCCTATCTAACATCTATCCCCCGGTGGGCAAAACGTCGGTCAAATTGCCAATACGACCCTGGCGGGGGTACTGATTACACCGGCAAATTACGCCTTCGCCATTTGGGGGCTAATTTATCTAGGCTTAATTGCCTACGGCATCTATCAAATCTATCCTTCCCAGCGCCGGCAACGCCGTTTACAGCGGGTCAATAAACTGTTAATTCTGGCCTGTATGGCTCAGGTAATCTGGATTTTTCTCTTTACCCTGCGCCAGTTTGGTTGGTCAGTTCTGGCCATAGTCACGATCTTGCTGTGTCTAATTGGTATTTACCGGACTTTGCGTAGTAGGCAGCTTAAACCCCTCCGGCGAGAACGCTGGCTCTGTCAAATACCCTTCAGTATCTACCTGGCCTGGATTGGGGTGGCCACCATTGTTAATGTGGCCTCCGCCCTTTACGCCTGGGGGTGGAGAGGATGGGGCCTACCGCCCCTGGTCTGGACCCTGGCCATGTTAACGGTAGCGACCCTACTGGCATTGCTGGTGATCTGGCAGCGCCAGGATAGCGCTTTTACCCTGGTTTTTGTCTGGGCCTTTGCGGCCATCGCAGTGCGTCAGAGCGTTACTAACCCAGCCATTGCGATCGGGGCCAGTCTGGCAGCCCTAATGATACTATTAGCCTTGGGTGCATTTAAAACCCGGTTGCTGGGCAATTCTTCTTCTCTTTAAGATCGACCCTCATCAACCTCTTAGGATTTGCTAATATATAGATGAGGATGTAAATCATCCCCCACCACAGGAAAAGTGGAAAGCCCTAAGGGGCAAATCCAAACGAGGATCTAGCAAGAGGCGGCTGTGGGAGGGGCCAGGCAGGTTCTACATACTCACAACTCCAACTTTGTAAGGTTCAGGGAGAAGAACCATTGACTAACTTAATAGTAAGAAAATAACGGGTTATGGAAACAGGTGCCATAACTCGTTATTTTTTACCCGTAATTCCTAGCCAGGGTGCTACTGCCAATATTCGGGTTTAGAGGTTGTTTAAAAGGGCTCAGGTATAGTTCGCCCTCAGGGGGCCGCCCAAATACAAAATTTCGCGGTAATTATCCGATTTAATAGGTACAGTTTGAGACTCTCTTTGGTTTCCAAACAACCTCTTAGTGTTGGACCGCCCCAAGCTCCAGGAAACTACTGTGCCCTAACCAGCTTTTGGTTTAGGTTAGGAAGGGAAAAATCATACCAAACTGGTGTTCTAGCTGAGTTTATCTATATTCCAGAAAATCCCTACCCTAATATCCCGACGAAAGTTAACATAGATATTAATAAAACTTAGCCATGGTTAGTTTTGCCTTCCCCTTAGGAAGTCAAGCTTTTATGGCAAGCGGTCTGATAGTAATCAAAGCAAGGTGCTGTTTTTATCAGCGACCTTATTTATCCCCAGAAGATCCTTTCGATTTTCTGGTTGCTGGGTTGTGGGCTTTTGAGCCAACAGCTCCAGGGTTAAAGGCACCAGCTACGGGGCTGAGCCTGGCTGACTTAATTTCTTTCCCTAGTTGACACAGGAGTTATCATGACTGGATTTATTCGTGGATTGTTAGGCGGTAAGGACAAGAACTCGAGAGCAGCTGATCGCCCTGTTCAAAGTGAAGCTCCTGCCATTGAACGGGCTAAGGATGCTTTCTATCTGGATGCCGATGACGCTAAGACCTACGGTAACATTGATTACATGCGTTCCAGTAAAACCGTCAGACGCACCTTTGCTAAGAAGCGGGGAGAAACGGAAGAAAAGGAAAGTATTAAAAAGGTATCTGCCCTGGAGTCGGTAAATCTGGGAGAAAAGGCAAATCTGGAACCTAAAACCAATCAGCCTACCTTCAGTCAGCCTGGTTTTGAGCCCAGTGTTGCCCCTAGCTTCGATCGCCGCAAGGTAGATACCAATCTAGATATGTTTCGTAACATGGCTAAGGATATCAAGAAAAAATAATTGCGCCATCCGAAATATGGGTCAGGTAGAAGCACCAAGCGGGCCATGGTATTGGTAGGCAGAGACCTTTGCCTGCTTGGCTGCTAACCACTGACGCTGGAGTTTCCTGACCATTGGTGTGTCCCGACTTAAGTTGCCCCCTGGGTCGGGACGCGCTCTGGACCAGTCTTGTTTATTCCGTGCCTCTTCACCTCTGGAGCTTGTCCATGCTGCGGTTAGAACACATCAGTAAAATTTATCCCACTGGGGAAGTGCTCAAGGATGTTAACTGGGAAGTTAAGCCCGGTGATCGCATTGGCCTGGTAGGGGTGAACGGAGCTGGTAAGTCTACCCAGTTGAAGATCATTGCCGGTCAGGTGGAACCTACCAGTGGAACAGTAGTACGCTCCCCCAGTTTAAAAATTGCCTACCTTTCCCAGGAGTTTGAAGTTAACCTGGAACACCAGGTGCGGGATGAATTCTGGACCGTCTTTGCCGAGGCTAATCAGGTACAGGCCCGGCTGCACCATATTCCGGTGCAGATGGAGCAGGCTGATAGCGATGAGTTAGACCGCCTGATTCACGAGCTAGATCGACAACAGCGCCGCTTTGAGTCCCTGGGAGGTTACGGTCTGGAAGCCCGAATTGAAAAGATTTTGCCTGAGTTAGGGTTTTCCAGTGTCGATGGCGATCGGCGAGTCAGCGAGTTTAGTGGTGGCTGGCAAATGCGCATGGGCCTGGGCAAGATCCTGTTGCAGGAACCCGATGTTCTACTGCTGGACGAACCAACCAACCATCTGGATTTAGATACAATCGAGTGGTTAGAAGACTACCTTAAGAGCCTCACCACTCCCATTGTCATTGTTTCCCACGATCGAGAATTTCTAGACCGTCTCTGTACTCAGATTGTGGAAACTGAACGGGGGGTGTCCACTACTTATCTCGGTAACTACAGCGCCTACCTACTGCAAAAACAGGAAAACCTGGCGGCCCAACTCAGTACCTTTGAACGACAACAAAAGGATCTGGCCAAGCAACAAGCCTTTGTGGATCGCTTCCGGGCCAGTGCGACCCGTAGTACTCAAGCTAAAAGTCGGGAAAAACAATTGGACAAAATTGAACGATTGGAGGCACCGGAGAGCAGTGTGCGGACCCTCCATTTTCGGTTTCCTCCGGCTCCTCGCAGTGGTCGAGAGGTGGTTACCATCGCTGACCTGACCCATAGCTACGATGAGAAAATCCTATTCCTGGGGGCTAATTTGCTGGTAGAACGGGGCGATCGCATCGCCTTTCTAGGCCATAACGGCACGGGTAAGTCAACCCTGTTAAGGTTAATCACCGGCTTAGAAGCCCCTAGCGATGGTCAGGTCAACCTGGGTCAACACAATGTTATTCCCAGCTACTTTGAGCAGAATCAAGCGGAAGCCCTTGATCTCGATAAACTGGTGCTTGATACCATCCACGATGAAGTTCCGGACTGGACTAATGAAGAAGTCCGCACCCTACTAGGCCGCTTTCTGTTTACTGGAGACATGGTTTTTAAGGCAGTTAAGGCCCTGAGTGGGGGCGAAAAAGCTCGCCTCGCCCTGGCTAAAATGTTACTACGCCCAGCCAATTTAATGATCTTAGACGAGCCCACCAACCATCTGGATATTCCTGCTAAGGAAATGCTAGAGGAGGCCCTCCAGAACTACGATGGCACCGTACTATTGGTTTCCCACGACCGCTACTTCATTTCCCAGGTTGCTACCAAAATTGTAGAAATTCGCGATGGCGAATTGCGCCTCTACCGGGGAGACTATCATTACTACCTGGAGAAGGTAGCAGAGGAAAAGACCGCCCTACACCAGATGGCTCTGGCGGCAGAACAAAAGGCTAAGGCCCAGGCCCGGCAACAAAAGCAAAAAAGCAAACCAAAGGCTAAAGCGGCCAAGGGTTGATCAATTGGATCTGGTCTGGCTAAGAGGTTGTTGGAAAAGGGCTCAGGTCTAGTTCGCCGCCCAGAGACCGCCAAAAGGGTGCATCCCACTTTTTTAGCCCTCACCCTAAATCCCTCTCCCAAGGCGGGAGAGGGACTTTGAATCCGGCTCCCCTTCTCCCAAAAAGGGAGAAGGGGCTGGGGGATGAGGGCAAACTTGCAAAACTGGGATGCACTCCGCCAAAATACTGAATTCTGAGAAGATGATTCGATTCCCTAGGTATAGCTTAAGCTTCTCTTTGGCTCTTCGAACAACAGCTAAGGTAAAATTTACTCATAAAATTTTTCTTAAAAGACTGAATTTGGATTGGACTGATTTACTTTTCAGTCCTAGTGTTGTATACCTGTAGACCTGGACAGTAGAAAGGTTACTGGAGGTTTCTAGGATAGAAATTTCTAGGCCAAAAAGCGAACGTAGTGGCGTATCGCTGCCTGCCCAGGTTTGGCTTTTTCTTTCTGCTAATCCCCAGGGGGCTGTCAGGGATGAAATGCGAAATTAACCATCCACTCAGGTCTAGGGGTTCTGGCTACCACTATTACGATCGCTTATTTATTACAGTTATGTCCCTTTGGTTTCTGCTTCTAGTCCCTTTCGAGGCAGAAAAAAGTCAGATGTTATGATGGCTGACACGCTAGTCAAAATCCCGAGGATGGTCAACCCATGAGTCAACTGCCTGTACCGCCCATGGTACTCGTTATCCTTGATGGTTGGGGGTATCGGGATGCAACGGATGGTAACGCTGTAGCTGCCGCTAAAACCCCAGTCATGGATAGTCTGTGGGGGGCCTATCCCCATGCCCTGGTGCGCACCTCTGGTAAAGATGTGGGTCTTCCCGATGGTCAAATGGGAAATTCAGAGGTGGGTCACCTGAATATTGGTGCTGGTCGCATCGTCCCCCAGGAGCTGGTTAGAATCACCGATGCGGTAGAAGATGGAATCCTGCAAGAAAATGAAGCCCTATTAGAAATTTGCCAGGCTGTTCGCTATCGTGGGGCTAAGCTCCATCTCCTGGGTCTTTGTTCTGAGGGGGGTGTCCATTCCCATCTCAGTCATCTGTTTGGCCTTTTAGATATGGCTAAAGCTCAAGATATTGAAGATGTATGCCTACACGTTATTACCGACGGGCGTGATACCAAGCCAACTGAGGGTAGGTTGGCGGTACAAAAAATCCAGACTTATGTTGAGACCCTTGGTCTAGGTCGGCTGGTTACCCTTGGCGGTCGCTACTACGCTATGGATTGGGATAACCGCTGGGATCGGGTAGAAAGGGCTTACCAGGTAATGGTAGATGAGGGAGCAGGAACGGGTCAATCCGCCGATGCCGTTCTGGAGGCTTCCTACGCCCAGGATATTAATGACGAGTTTATCGAACCGGTAAGATTGGCCCCTGGAGCAATCGCTCCGGGGGATGGGGTCATTTTCTTTAACTTTCGCCCTGATCGAGCCCGACAACTAACCCAGGCGCTGGTAGATCCCAACTTTAAAGGTTTTAATCGCCCCCTGATCACCCCTCTTTCACTGGTGACCATGACCCAGTACGATCCTGACCTACCCGTCAAAGTCGCCTTTCAACCCCAGAACCTCACCAACATTCTTGGTCAAGTATTGGCTAGCCGTGGCCTTAAGCAATTTCGTACAGCCGAAACTGAAAAATACGCCCATGTTACTTACTTCTTCAATGGCGGTTTAGAAGAAGCCCTGGCAGGGGAGGATTGGGAACTGGTACCCAGTCCCATGGTGTCTACCTACGATAAGGCCCCGGCCATGTCAGCTGATGCTGTCACTAATACGGCTGTGCGAGCCATCGCCCAGGGGATTTATTCCCTGGTGGTGATTAACTATGCCAACCCCGACATGGTGGGCCATACCGGCAAAATGGAACCAGCGGTAGCCGCCATCGAGGCAGTTGACGCCAATTTAGGACGATTGCTGAATGCCATTGGTAAGGCCGGAGGTACCGCCATCATTATTGCCGACCATGGTAATGCAGAACTAATGTGGGATGAGAATGGCAAACCCTGGACAGCCCACACCACCAATCCGGTTCCCTTTATTTTGGTGGAAGGAGAGCGTCTGAAGGTGCCTGGCTACGGGGGGAGGTGAAGTTACGGGAAGATGGTCGCCTTGCCGATATAGCTCCAACAATTTTGCAAATTCTGAATTTACCCCAACCGCCGGAAATGACCGGTCGTTCAATGTTTTTACCAGCCGATATTGATGTTCGCAGCAACCGTACTCCTGTTCGCCTATCTATTTAGGCCGATAGGTTAGGGGTTAGTGATGAGACTATTGCAGTCCAGCGGACCACACCAGGGGTAGAAACACAGTGGGCGATCGCCCTTTGCCTTGATCTCAGCCTGTAGATTCTGGTGGGTTGGCAAACAACTTTCTATACACCAGAGAACCCACCACCATAGCCAAAATAAATAGGAGCGGGTTAGCTGAGCCCAACATCAGAGCGGTAATCGCTGGACCAGGGCAGTAACCGCCTATGCCCCAACCAACTCCAAAAAGAGCCGCACCAATCACCAGGGGGCGATCAATATCCTGCCGGGTAGGTAGGAAAAACTGCCCCTTCAAAATTGGTTGAGGGCGTTTTAGAATCCAGCGAAAACTGACCAGTGTAACCAGCACTGCCCCCCCCATAACAAAGGCCAGGGTAGGGTCCCAATTACCGGCTACATCTAAAAAGCCAATTACCCGTTGGGGATCAATCATCTGGGCGTAACCCAGCCCTAAACCAAATAGCAGTCCGGTAATCCAGGCGATCCAATCAGTTGATTTCATCTTAATAACCACAGTAGGGGTAGACCTGACCTGAACAAGAGGAGCTAACAGCAAAATTCCATCCGAATTTCCTGGTCTCCACCTCAGCTCAGTAGGTGACGCCTAACAAATACGGTGATAGCACCCGTAACCATAAAGGTAAGGACCGCCACCAGGGAACGCAGCGACAGCCGCCCCAACCCACATACCCCGTGACCACTGGTGCAACCTCCACCCATGCGGGTGCCAAACCCCACCAAAAAGCCTGCCACGATCATTGTTAGGGGGCTAAAGCTGTAGGTGGGGGTAGGACGGGGAGCCAGTCCGTACTCATAGATCAGACCACCTCCCATTAGTCCAGCCAGAAAAAACCAGCACCATCTCTGGGCCGGGGTAAAGCTAATAGCGCCATTAAGAATGCCACTAATGCCGGCGATACGGCCATTAAAGGCAAGCAGGAGTGCAGCGCTCAGACCAATTAAGCCGCCTCCCAGGAGGCCGTACCACCATTCTATTGCCATGGTATTTCTTCCCTTGATTAACAATTGCCGCCCGCAGCACCGCAGCCTGACTTAGAGGTTTTTTGAAAAGCCAAAGGGAGTCTCAAACTATACCTATGGAGTCGGATAACCACCGCAAAAATCAGTATTTTGGCGGCCCTCTGGCGGCGAACTATGCCTGGGATAACCCTTTTCAAACAACCTCTTAACCCGATTAAGGTGAAGTTACTCAATTGAGAAGGTTAGCCACGGTCACTAGCAAGGGTGCCACTGCCTACCCCACTGGGACCGCTTCTACCTGGCTACGGCTAGAACTCTAGAACTATTCTATCAATGACTAAGCTAAAACCACTCGTATCTTAATTTATTTGCGGTAGATTTTAAAATGTTTTGACTTTACCTATCGTCACTTCGCCCCGCTAGTTCTAGCCGGTTATGGCTATTCCTGGCTAAAAGGGTATTGAATCTGTCTGAGCAGCTGATTAAAGGGCTGCCAGTCATCTCTGAGGGTAATGGGTTCCCAGATGGCTTCAATGGCGGGTCGTAGCAGCACAGTTTTAGGATTGGTGCGGTGCAACTGGGAGGACACCGCCGCCAGGGCCTCGGCGGGTAGAGATAGTAGGCTGCTCTGATAAGTGCGGCACCATTGCTCCCAAGCCGTAGTTTGGGAGATGGCCAGGGTGGTAGCGAAAATTAGCTCTGGCTGGTCTCGCCACTGGGGAGAAAACTGCTGGGTAAGGGCCAGAAAAAAGTCATGGTAACCCATGTTCAGGGTCTGCACCAGGGCCAGGGTTTGGTTCAAAAGCTCAGCCGCCAGGGGCTCCGGCAGATCCACCAGACCCAATTTGGCTAACATCCGCTGTTGGTAGTGCCCTTGATAACGCTGTGGATAGGTGGCCAGTATAGCCTCCAGATCTGCGGTCGGTATCAGCCGAGCCAGGGGTTTTTGTAAAGCTTTCAGGTTTAGTTGACAGATGCCAGGTTGGTTGCCGTAGCTGTAGCGACCATCGTGGTCAAAGTAGGCGGCAGTAAAGCTGGGGTCGTAGCGATCGATAAAAGCGTAGGGACCGTAGTCAAAGCTTTCCCCTGTGATTGACATATTGTCAGTATTGAGTACACCATGGCAGAACCCTGCGGCCATCCATTGGGCCGCCAGAGCCGCCACCCGATCCACCAGGTCGTCGTAAAAACTGAGGAAGCGTTCCTGGCGATCGCGATAGAGCCGGGGACCAGGGTAGTAAACATCAATTACATGTTCTAGCAGTTTGGCCATCAGGTCAGGGCGATCGTGGTAATCCAGCCGCTCAAAACTACCAAATCGAATATGAGAACGGCTAAATCGCACCATGACAGAAGACCGGGTAGGGGAGGGCTCATCACCACGCCAGAGGGCTTCCCCGGTTTCAATCAAACTTAGGGCTCGGGAGGTGGTTACCCCCAGGGCATGGAGAGCTTCTGCGGCCAGTACTTCTCGGACTCCGCCCTTAAGGGTGAGGCGACCGTCCCCCCTCGCGAGTAGGGAGTGGTACCAGAACCCTTGGTACCGAAGTCATAAAGCTCGCCATCTAGCCCTCGTACCTGACCGTAGAGAAAGCCCCGGCCATCCCCTAGAAAGGGGTTGTACTGGCCAAACTGATAGCCATGGTACCGCAGGGCCAACAACGGTTCCCGCCCCTGAAATTGACCAAAGGCTGCAATAAAGTGGTGATCCTCTACCGTGGCTTTCTCCAAACCCAGTGGGGGTAATAGATCATCGTTGCGAAACCGCAGGTAATGTTGGGGAAACTCTGCCGCCGCCACTGGGTCATAGAAATCCTCCCCCAAGGACTCCAGGGCAGGAATATAGTCTAGATGCAGGAGGGGATTCACAGAGACATTAATCCACAAAGGTAAACCTGACTTTAGCAACAATAATGTTACCTATCAAGGATCTCCTCCCCCTCCGAAAGGCTCAGGAGTGAGACTATGGGATGTTGGGTTGGGGATTTTAGGATGCAGAATTCTACAGTTAGCCAGACGGCTAACCCTACCTGCCCCCGGAGTAGGAAGTCGACGGAAGCTCCTCGAACTTAGGGCTCCCCTCCATACCCTACTGCAAACCATCCAACATGGTCAGAACAGCGATGATCCCCAACAGGGCCAGGCAAATGCGCCAGAAGCATCCCAACATGATCTGGTAAATGATCAGGGCCTGAACCCCTGCACCGAAGATGCCAGCAATGACAACCATAACGGTGCAGATGAACAGGGCACTAAACAGGAGCTTGATGGTTTGGCCCAGCATCTGCATGGGCGAGGTACCTAGAAGCCGTTGCCGTCGCATGATTGATTCCTCCCTGATGTTGATTACTACTCAGTCAACCCTGATTGGTTCCTTTCGATTCAGATCATTCTTCCTGGGTAGAAAGTGGTCGTTAACGTTTGCCCCATCCCCTAGATGGAACTGAAGGTGTGGAAACCGGATCGCTCTGCCCCCCTAAGCCATGGCCTAGCCAAAGATCACCACCACCAAAAATAGGGTGATAACAAAGAACAGGAGGTTCCCCAGGGTTGGGGGAGCTCCCCGGGAAATATTGCGCTCCCAGTTGCAGTTGAGGCAAACATAGTGGTGCTCCGCCCGGGTCACCACAGTGCGATGACCGCAGCAGGGACACTCTAGCTGCAGGGGATAGAGAGCATCATTCTGGGGATATGAGATTTGCATGGTAGTCTCCTTGATGGTTCTTAGTTAGTGAGTCGAGAACCAGACCAGGGCATTTCTTAATGATTGTGAGAGTAGGCTGTGAAGGAGTAATTCCCCCACCCATCAACGGCAAGGTTTTGCAGTATTCTCATAGGTGTCATTAGAACGACGTGTCTGGTGATTAGCGACCAGGGAACTCTGCTTGCCGGCTGACTCCCTGGTACGCCTAAACCCATTGTTAGGGGTTAATGCTAATCTAAGAAGTTTTCCTATGGTGTGGGTCGAGGTAGGACCAACCGGGGTTCTGGTGGAAAAAAGCCAATTTTTAAGTGCTTTTGAACCCTGAAAACTACGGAAACCAGGGGTTTGCCAGGTTTCTGTAGTCACCTATACAGGTAATCCCTGCGGTTTCTGGGATGGTTGACCCAGGGTAAGGTGAGGTTAATCCTCAGTTTCGCCCAAAAGAAGAGTCTGTGGGTTATGTCATGGTCAGGGGCTAGGGAAACTGGGGATATGGACAGTCGGCGTAGTCAGCATCTCTACCGCTATCTGTGTAGTCAGTTTGCCCTCGCCTATAAAGGCAATGGGGCGGTTAACGATAAACAAACCGCCGACAACTTAGGTAATGAAAACCTTCGCAAAGTCGTTGGGGCGTTTTTCCCGCCGTCAGGAACCCCAGGCAGAGAGGCGGATCTACCGAAGCGAATCACCACGGGTGAACTGGTCAAGATACTCACCCATCTGCGGCGGGAGCCTAGCTCAGCTGTCAATGATGAGGGGTCCCTGCGGCGGCTATCTAGGGAGGATGTGATCACCGCCCTGTACAAACTGGTGGAGTTAACCCCAGAGGAGCGCCGCGCGCTGGATCTACCGGCGGGGGATGGTATTACCCTGCTGCAGCGATCGCTGCTAGTGCTGCAAACCACCGGTGGGCTAGAAACCCATGGCATGCTGCTGAAAATTTACAAGGCGGCGATCGGCTTAGACTTTAGCCGGGCTGAAGTCCCCCTACAAAACCTGAAAGCGGTGGACGGCCTGATTGCAGAGGCGGTGCAGGATGAACTACCCAGGCTAGATACCCGTAACCTGAAACCTATACCTAGATCCAGACTGGACAGGTACAACCAAACCCTGCCAGCCCGCATTCAGGAACTGACCCGTAAGGCTCAGCGTGAGATTCGCCGGTTAATAGCCCGCAGCGGCAATCAGCAACTGGCTGGCAGCGGCGACGGCCAGGCCATGGTTAATGTCTACATTAGACGTTACCTGCAACCTGCCTTTGTCAGAAAGCTGACCCAAACCCTGGTTACCAACGAAGAGCTGACCGACCAATTTCCCCTCTACCTGAAGCGAATTACCCTATTACCGGCGGGTCCCTTACCCTTTGCCGATAAACAGTTTCTCGATCAACCCGTTGATCAAGAAATGGATCAGGACCGACAAGATGCAGGTCCCTACCCGCCCCTGCTGAATTTGGACCTGCACCGCCTCTCCCCAAGAGCAGGTAGTCAGAAACCATCGGGACCCCAGGAAGAGCCTGGACCGATGGACTACGAATTAGCCTCCCAGGAAGCCACCCAGGTCATCCTGGAGTTTTATGTCAAGGTCCCCCAGGGCTATGAACCCACCCTTGACCTCCCCTATCTGAGTAGCGAAGACGGTGGACGGATTGATTTTACCGTCAGCAGCACCGGCATCGGTGGAACCCTATCCCACGTAATTAAGGTGATCAATAGGGCCCTGCTCCATGATATTCCTTGCCTGGCAGAGTACTTTCCCATTGCCCACGATCTCACCTCCACCCAGGCCATTGTTCAGGATAACGTCGCCTCCCCCGTCTGGGCCCATAGCCTGGTGAAGCTCTGCCGTCGGGATACCCTGGGGGATACCCTGAAGGATTTTCAACTGCAGGGCTATCAGGAGTATGAAGAGTTCTCCTTTGGTGACCCCCTGGGTCAGGGGGATTACTGTGGCTTTGACTTTCTGCTGTGCCAGGCCCAGGCGGCCCTGCAATCGCGATTAGATGCCATTCGTAAAGCTGGGGTCAGACCGGAGGAGTATATTACCCAGGTCTGCCAGCAGCAGGAGCGGGCCCTGGCCATGGAGGAGGCTCGCAACTGTCTGCTAGGCTATCCCTTTTCATCCCTGGCGATGCATGGCCTGGTTCATAGCAAGCTACTGCCTCCCCACCATCCCACCGAGCTATCCACCACGGATCCAGATATTTACTTTGAAGCCTATCTCACCATCATCGAAGCCCTATTGGATGAGGGGGCTTATCGACGCGCCCTGGACTACCTGAGTTGCTTAACCGAACTAGATAAGCTGGTTAAACAAGGTCTGGAGGAGATACCTTCCCAGCAAGAGCCCCTGGAGGTGTTTTCCGGCACCCTGGTGATCCGTTATTTGATCTGCCTGGCCCATTATTATTACCTCTGCGACCCGAAGGATAAAGACTATCTATACGATTGTGAGCAGGATGCTAACCGTAAAACCCTGGTCGACAAAGCCTGGCAGACTTTAGAGAAGGCCCAACGCCACATTGATCTAAGGCTGCGCAAATATGTCGCCCTGAATGAGGTGTCCCAGGGAACCTTCTATCCCCACTACCTGCTGCTCAGTCGGGTCTTGTTTCTTAGAACCCAGTTACTCCTGTTTTTCCCGAATCGGGTGCCCCTTGATAAGGAACGCATTTACCTACCGACGGACGAGTCCATATCTAATTCCGATGACCAACGCACTGAGGAGTCCATTCACCGGGGGCGGCTTTATTTAGCCGAAAAAGCTAGACTCTACGCCGCCGCCAGTGGCGATAGCCAAACCTACGCCTGCTATGCCGCCATGCAGGCTTGGATTTACCTGATTGCTAGTTTTACCCTAAACGATGCCCCCCCGTCACGGAGAAGCAGAGGTTCTACCCCCTTCAGGCGGATTTCCCCTAGTAGTTGCTTAGCATGGGCTCGCAGACTGCGGGATCATGCCCTGATCACCTACGCGGAGGCTGGCCGTAGCGCCTACTACCAGATCAAGGAAAAAAGTGGTTTGCCTAAAGATACCGCAGACAGCTTTGGGTTCTATGAAATTGATAAAATTCCAGCCATTTTTGAGAAAACCAGGGAGAGTCAGGCTCCTCCTCCTGGGGGAGAGGAGAACTTCCTGGTGCTGGATATGGCATTGCTGTCGGTGGACCCGGCGGACCTACCGAAATTATCCCCCCACCACCCCACCCGGAAAATTTATTTATTTGGCACCCGGGCTTGCTATCTGTTTTTTATTCGCGGGCTGTGGATGTTGTGTAGCGACGTTAACCAGGAATTTGATCTAAATAGTTCTTCCCCGCAGGCAATCGACTGGGGCGCCAAGTTTAGCCATGCCTCCCGCCTACTCCACGTTGCCTGGACCATGGCAGAGGAGGGCGGCATGGTGCATAGCAGCAAGGACCCTGAAGACGGGGTCCGCCGGTTTCGCATTACCCGTCCCTTTTCCCATACCCCTGACTTGCCGGTAGGGTTTTCCAATCGGGAAACCGATGCTATCCGCGATCTTTACCCCCAGCGGGTCGGAGAAATTGCCGATCTGGCCAAGGTCTTTGCCGTAGCGGCTATGGTCCTGCAGTTATTTCTGCCCCAGGCCAGGGCCGATCGCCCATCCCTGGAAACCGATATCGATCTGTTACTCAATAGCCTCCACAGTTCCCATAATCTCACCCATTCCCCCCGAAAATTGCCGTACCCAACGGGCGCTGCTGAAGCAGCAAAGCCGCTATAACCCTCATCTGGAGGGCTACCTGGGGGAGGTTGCTCGCTGTCTGCGGCAATATAAAAGGGAAGCACTGACCAATAACTCAGGCATGGATACCCCCAGGGAGATTCAAGATCGCCGCGATCGCCTGGTGAGAGATCTGTTTTCCGCCCTGATGAACAAATAACAAATCAGGTAAGGCCGGAGTGGACTACTAGCTGATTTAAGCAGGGAAGCTTAGGCTGAAGTTGAACCATGGGTTTACGGGAGTGTTCAGAAAACGGTGCCAGATCAGGCTGAAACCATTGATTTCTCGTTGCTAAAACCAGAGTTTACACAAAATTCTGATCACTCTCATCGGCCACCCATCCTTTAACCCATTCCGCCGCCGCGGCACGCCCCGGTCCAGGGGAAACCGCCATTCCCCCGGCAGAAGAAATCGCAGCAGCCCCGTAGGATGGGCAAAGCGCAGCGTGCCCATCACACCGCCATCCCGTCAGATTCAGCAACCCCGTAGGATGGGCAAAGGGCAGCGTGCCCATCCCACCACCACCCCGTCAGATTCACCAACCCCGTAGGATGGGCAAAGCGCAGCGTGCCCATCACACCGCCATCCTGCCCCAGGTCCTTTCCATCAATACGGGAAATGATCCTGATGGGCACGGGCTCAGGCCCTTTGCCCATCCTACCCCGCTGGCCACCGACTCCCTCACCATTAGGAAGCTTCTGCTCAAGCAGCCAAGGTCTACAAGCTGAGTGAGATCGGCCACCCACTAAACTTGCTCCTTTACCCATTGACGAAACGCCTTTAGTACCTTATTTCTACCTAAGATTTTACTTTCCCTCAAGTAATGAGGAATCGCTTGCTTCAGATCTAAACCCGGGAAATTAGGGCTTTCTAGCACTTCCTGATATTTTCCAAACCTCAGGGTGTTAATTTGCAGGTTCCCTTGATCAAATCGCCAGAGTTCGGGCACCTGTAATGCCTCATAAATACTAGGATGGGTCCGAGAGGTAACATCAATCTCAATGGCCAGATCAGGCGGTGGATCGACAGTTAAATCAATTCGTTTCTTGCCACGAATCGTCATCTCATTTTGAATATAGAAACACTGATCAGGCTCCAAGCCCTGCCTATTAGACCTTTTGAAGGTTGTTGACCCTAAACTACGAAACTCAATATCCAACTCTTCTAATAACGCCTTGATCAGATCACCGATAATCTCCTTATCATCCTCATGCTCTGGTAACGGCATCATAATCTCCAGCAGACCGTTATCATAGGCCAATCGAGACCCGCGATTATCCCCCAATTCCTCCAGGATAGTTTCAAATTCCTGCCAAGAGATATCCTCTAAAATGACGCGCTGCCCTGGAGGAACATTGATGCGTCCTAGCTCTAGTAACATGGTTTTATCCAATCCAAAAAACATAGATAGGTCATTTAGGCTCCTCCCCTCGGCTCCATGGTTCTTTCCCAGGGTAATTCACGCTACTGGCTCCAAAATCTGACGCCCCCTGGAAAACTTTGCGGACATACCGCCCTACCCAGCCCTACCCAGGAACAGTAAAAGTAACCGCATCCGCCCTAACCTTAAACCCATCCCCTGGTAAATACCCCCTGGTCCTTTATAGCTCAAGATCTTGCCAGCCGCAGGAACCCATTTAACCAAGCCCTCCGACTAGTAGAATACATCCCCCCAGAACCAGCAGGGATTCATCCAGGAACTCAAGAATCAGAAGCCCTCCCCACCCAGGTTCCCACCCATAGAAAGCTTCTGCTCAAGCATCCACCCTTGAAGCTTAAAGTCAGACAACACTCTATGGGGGCCTGGGAAGAGCAGTCTCCCCCATGGCTTCATCCATATCCCCCGGCCCATAGCGATCGCAGCCAGGATCTGCCCAGCTCCAGGTCAGGGTTTAACCTGGCCTGATCACTCTCAGGTGATGGGCACGGGCTCAGGCCCTTTGCCCATCCTACCCCGCTATTCACAGCGACTTCATCGGCAAAAAGCGCCATAACGATGTGGGTGTCCAGCCAGAACCTACCACTCATCAATATCTATTTTGTGAATTTGATACCTTTACCCGCTTAAAGCCATGGCGGCCAGGGGAAATCCCCAGGCTGGTTTAAGCCTCCTGGAAAAACTAGATGCCCTAACCAAGCCAGAGACCTATGGCCTAAAATAGGTCCATGATCACCCTTGCTACCCCCCAACCCATCGGTGAAAAGCGCGTCACCCTCCACGGGCTAACCTGGCAAACCTACCAACAGATTCTCCAGGCTCTGCCCCCCAGCCGCGCCACCCGGTTGACCTACGATCGCGGCGTTCTGGAAATCACCATGCCCCTGGAAGACCATGAATTTTCCCTGCGGTTAATCGAACTGTTTATCCGCATTCTGGTCTTTGAGATGGGTATGAAAATCAGAACCCTGGGGTCAACCACCATCGGCCGGCAGGACCTGGACCGCGCCACAGAGCCCGATTGCGCCTACTACATTGACCATCAGCCCCAGGTCGCTGGTCGCCAGATTGACTTTGCCACCGACCCGCCCCCCGACCTGGTGGTAGAGGTGGATATCACCTCCACCGATCTGGATAAAAACCGTCTCTATGCCGCCCTGGGGGTACCGGAACTGTGGCGATACAACGGGCGACAGTGGCGGATTTTTCGATGGCAGGATGGCGACTACCAGGAGTGCGATCGCAGTCCCACCTTTCCCTGGGTAGAAAAGGACTGCCTATACCAATTCCTGGCCCAGGCCCGCCAGGATGAAATTGCCGCAGAACGCACCTGGCGAACCATCGTCCAGGCCCACGAGGGAAGGCAGGGGAGCCAGTAATCAGTAATAAGGAATAGGGAGTGGGGGAAGCAACCTACAGCAGAAATCTTCTTTATCTTGCTCCTGACCACTGACCACTGACCACTGACCACTGAGTTCTGACTCCCCCATCTGCTCAGGGGCAATCTTGACCGGCATCTACAGGCTGACTTTCAGTCCTCCTAGTGGTCTAGCAAGATTTAGGTGAGTTGATAGAGTACTAGCCGGTTAGGAGGACCGAAATGCCGGGGATATTGATTCCGTATTCAAAGACCTAAACTCATTAGGATCCCTGAATTAGAATTTCTAACTTTCGTTAAATTCTCGGAATAGTTACACCATGTACAGCATGATCTTTAGTATCAGACAGTAACACCATGCAAAACTCTTCGAAGAGGAACGGTGTATGACTATTAATCTCTACGTATTTGGCGATAGTCTCTCTGACACTGGCAATTCCTTTAGGGCCACCGGTGGCCTGATTCCTCCGGCTATTTTAGGTTATAGAGAAGGACGGTTCTCCAATGGCAGCGTTGCCGTGGAGCAGTTAGCCAGTGGTCTGGGCAGCAACTATAGGCTAGAACAATCCAATAACTTCGCCTTCGGTGGAGCAACGACAGGGCAGGGCAATGCCTTCGAAGACGATTTGAGAACCGATCTGCCGGGCTTGCTCGATCAAATCGAAGCCTTCCGTCGTGGGGTCGGCACCAGTGCCGATGCCAATGGTTTGTATATAGTTTGGGCCGGTCCCAATGACTTCCTGGATACCCTGGGTGGCTCGCCCCTACCCTCCTCCATCGGTAACAGAGTCTTTGGTGACCCGGCGGTGCTAGTGCGCCAGGGGGCGGCGAATATCAGGCAGGCCGTTACAACATTGCAGGAATTGGGCGCCAGCCATCTGGTGGTCCCCAATATGCCCAACCTGGGCCTATTACCCGGCACCCGAGCCTTTTCCCCAGAGGCGACCGCCATCAGTCGAGCCTTTAACGCGGCAGTTGACCTGGAGCTGAGTAATCTTGCCTTGGGCGTGACCCGGGTGGATATCTATGCCGCTGGAGAAGCGCTTGCCGCTAACCCTGGCCAATTTGGGTTTACGAACGTTACAGACCCGCTACTGCCATTGCAGTTAGGGCCAAATCCTCCCGATCCCAACGGATTCTTTTTCTGGGACACCTTACATCCCACCACCAGGGGGCACGGCAGCTTTGCCAACCTGATGCAGCAAACCCTGCAGGGCACAGTTCCCCAACCCCTCTTCAATGCCATTACGGGAACTGTGGGCAATGATTGCCGCTTAGGTACCTCTGGCAATGACGATATCAGAGGCCTGGCGGGTAATGATTTCCTCGCTGGAGGATTGGGCAATGACCGCATCCAGGGTGGCCTGGGTAACGACCTACTGCTGGGAGGGCTGGGAGACGATATTCTCAGCGGTGGCGACGGTGATGACCGGCTGGATGGTGGAGCGGGAGATGATGTCGTCTTCGGCGGTGATGGCAACGATCTCATCCTAGGACAGGCTGGCAACGATGTCCTGGTTGGAGATGCCGGCAACGATTTAATCATCGGCGGCCAGGGGGATGACTATCTCCTGGGCGCTGAAGGTAACGACAGACTCTGGGGTGATCTCGGTCAAGATATACTCAACGGCGGCAGCGGTGACGACCTGCTGGAGGGCGGCACCGGTAACGATCGGCTGAATGGTGGAGCGGGGAACGATCTGATCGTCACTGGACCGGGTAATGATATCGTTGTCTTTCAACCCGGTGGCGGCCACGATGGGGTTTTTGATTTTCAGCCAGGAGCCGACAGGATCGATCTGAAGAGCTTCTTCAAAGATATCCCCAACTTTGGGTTTGGCGATTTCCAGAGTCGTGTAGCCTTCTGTGGCTCAACCCTTGACTTTGGCAATGGAGATACCCTGAGCTTGTATCACATCACCGCCTCATCGCTGACTGCGTCAGATTTCATCTTCGCTTAGAAGTTGTTTGAAAAGGGTTATCCCAGGTATAGTTCGCCGCCAGGGGGCCGCCAAAATTTTGACTTTTCAAGCAATCTCTTAGGGCCATCCACCTGGGCCGCCTGTCGACTACCTGGTGACAGGCGACATAGTGCCCCAACTCTACCTCCAGGAGTTGGGGCTCCGGTGTCTACTGACAAATCGGGTAAGGACGGATCGGCTGTGCCACCCCAGCCCTAGAGCCTTAGGAGTTCATAGCTGGCTGGGGTTAAGGGCCTGGCGCAGGGTGTTGGCCGCCTCCAGGCGAGAGGTTGGGGCAATCAGCAGGCAACGGGTCAGCAATTCCATATCCAGGGTGGCCAGTTCTGGAATTTCGCTCTGGCCAATCGGCTCATAGCCAGCCTCCCGCAGGCGGTAGAGGCTGAACACCCCATCTTGCCAAAACCAAACCTCAGGAATATACAGGGTTTGATAGAGATCGAGTTTCTTGATGCTACCGCTAGTGAAAATAACCTCAATGACTAAATCGGGGGTGGGTTTGGATGGGCCAAAACAGTAGGATTCATCCGGTTCCGCCGAGGCCTGACCAGTTTGCTCCTGGGTGGTGGAGCCCAGGGGCTCAAACTCAATGCCCATTTCCAGACAAAATAACTCGATCAACATTCCCAGAACAGTTTTGAAAAACTCGTGGTCACGCCCTGGCATGATGATTTCAACGGTGTGGTCGTAGTAAAACAGGCGGAGGTTGCGGGTATGGCCAAAGCCGGATTGAATCCGCTTAAATTGCTGCCAGGTAAGGCCGGAGTGGACAATGCGCTGATCTGCAGAGGGGGGCTTAAGCTGAAGTTGAACCATAGGTTGACCGCGCCGATACAGTGTAAGACTATTGTCGCTAAGGGGCAGAAACTCCCGCCCTGGAGTCGGGGGAAATGGTTAAGCGTGATATCTACAGGCCCTCCGGGCCGTTTTCAAGGCTGAGATAGTCAGCCAGAGAGAGTTTGGTGGTCAGCCATGATCAGAGGAACTCCGATGCTCCAGCCCCTTTATTGTAACCATGCTAGGCCTGGACCGTGCCAACTAAAAAACCTGGCTGGGTAGCCAGGCGATGGAGGTGGGACCCTAAGGATTCGCCTGGAATTTAAGGCCTGGGGTCTCATCCCCCCTGCATGCCCTACTGCAAACCATCCAACATGGTCAAAACAGCGATGATCCCCAACAGGGCCAGGCAAATACGCCAGAAAAATCCCAACATGATCTGGTAAATCATCAGGGCCTGAACCCCTGCACCAAAGATGCCAGCAATGACAACCATAACGGTGCAGATGAACAGGGCACTAAACAGGAGTTTGATGCTTTGGCCCAGCATCTGCATGGGCGAGGTACCTAGAAGCCGTTGCCGTCGCATGATCGATTCCTCCCTGATGTTGATTACTACTTGGTCAACCCTGATTGGTTCCTTTCAATTCAGATCATTCTTCCTGGGTAGAAAGTGGCTGGCTACCCTGATCGATTAAATTTCTAATGCCCTCCACTCCAATAATCCCAGGCATACCATTACCGGTATTCGTAGTCGGCACAAAAATCATGGTCGACTTGCCTTCCATGCACATTTCGTACAGCATGTTCATGGACCGCAGTTGTAGAGCAATAGGATCGTGGCAATACTTTTCTGAAGCTCTAACCATAGAGTCAACAGACAATTCCTCTGATTGGGCTAGAAGAATTCTGGCTCTTTTTTCCCGCTCTGCAGCAGCTTCACGGGCGATCGCATCTTCCAATTCCTTAGAAACAATCACATCTTTGATTTCAACCGTTACGATTAAAACCCCCCATTGAACCACCAACGCTGTTGTATGTTCTCGAACAATCTCTCCGATTTTATCCCTTTGGGATAAAAGCTCGTCTAAAGTTGACTTACCAACCATATCCCGGATGGCCGAGCGCACGGTTAGTTGCGTGGCATTGTCATAATCGTCAACCTTGAGGACCGAGTCCCTAACGTTTTCAACTCTATAAAAGACAATGGCATCGACCTCAACCGGAATGTTATCTCGGGTCAGTCCTTTTTGCAGCGGCACCGTGTAGGTAACAATTCGGGTATCTACAATACGCCTATCTTGAATGATCGGTATGTAGAAATAGGGGCCGGGCCCAACTACTCCCGAGAACCGCCCCAGAAAAAACAAAACATGTCTATCCCATTGCTTAGAGACACGAAAAAACATTAACGCGCCAACGAACATTAGAATTGCAAGCGTAAAAATCATCTCCATTGTTTTGCTTCCTTTTGTAGTTTTCCTATCCACTATCCCTACGGAACATTTGGAAGCCGTTATGATTTTGTCATTAGCTTCGAAAATCCAACAGCCACCAATCAGGGATAGTATGTACCGAAACCCATCCCCACTCAGGCGATAGGGCTACGCTTAACCCCCTAGCTTCCCTCAGCGGGAGAGCCAGGGGGCGATGATAAAGTACTAGGGCTCTAGGCGGGAAAATCGATGACCCCGCTGATTCACCACAGCTTTTACCAGAACGATCTCGCCAACCCGATCGCCCGTTGCCAGAAACTGAACCTTACTGCTAGCGCCGACCGCTGAAAAGTTGGGGTTCCGCAGAACTGCCTGCAGCCCATCCCGGCTGCTGTTTTGCTGCAGGCCGGCAATTAGGGCTTTTGTAGCGTCGTAGGCACTGGCGGTGCGCCAGTTGACCTCGCCTCCCCACAGTTGTTTAGCGTTACTGGCAAAGGCCGCCACCCCCTCTTGCTTGGCGGCGGTCGCTACGGGGGCGACCAGCAACTTTTCACCCAAGCTTAGACGGTCCTCTAAGGTAAGGGACTGGGTTGATGACGGAGATCTGGGGTCAGAGGGTTGCCAGATTCGCCACCAGGGAGCGACCTTGGGCAGGGTGATTAACAGAATCAGGCCAAGCACCACAAACACAATCGGTGGGGGAAGACGACGGTGGTTAGAACGGGTTGTCATGGGTTTACTCCTTAATTTCAGAGATTTCAGAAGAGGGTTTAAATTGGCCTAGACCATAGGAAATTTCCTCGTCGAGGGTGAGGTTTTCCAGGTCCGCTGGGAGTTTTTCCGTGGGGTTTTCCCATGGCCAGGCGAGCGGCAGGCTCGTTGCCCCGTTGTTTCGCCACTAGGGCTCGTGGTTCAATTTGCTCCAACTCTTGCTGTTTGGACTTGAGTTTTCGCTGGGCTTTCTGATAACTGCCGGTTATCTGGGCAACGGATTCAGTTAATTGCTGTACCGCCTCTTGCATCGTGTAGGTTGATTAATTTCACCTTTCCGCCCCGTGGAACGGGGTGGAAAGGCCGCTAAACCAACACAACATCAAGGCCAACGGCAAACCCTAGGGGTTTATTTTCGATCGTGGCAAACTGAATGCCCAGGAAGGCCAGGGCCCCCGTGGAGGAGTTGTAACTGAACTGAGATAGGGAAGAGGCACCGAAACCGGCGGCACTGATCTCAATAAAGTCGCGATTGCTAGAGCTAAAGGAAAAGTCCTTGATCACGTCAACTCTGTCGGAAATCGAAAGGAAGCGAAACCGATCATTCCCGGCGCCACCGGTGAGGATATCGTTACCGCCGCCGCCCATCAGAAGATCATTGCCATTGCCACCAGTAAGGATATCGTTACCGCCGCCACCCATCAGGGTATCGTTGCCATCGCCGCCATTGATGGTGTCGTTTCCCGCTCCCCCGTCCAGCAGGTTGGCACCGGCATCGCCGGTGATAATGTCAGCAAAAGCGCTGCCGATGACATTTTCAAACTGGCTTACCGTAAAGGACAGGGGCAGGGGGGTGCTGCCGTTTACCGTCACCGCACCGGTGGCCAGGTTGGTAATGGTGCCGGAGGCCGGGGATCCGATGCCGCCGTGGCTGATGGTGTCGCCACCACCGCTACTGCCCACAATTTGCTCGATCGCGATCAACATATCAACCCCAGTTGCCTTAGTCAGCATCCCAAAGGCCCCCAGGGTTACGGGTCCGCCCAGGGCGTTATAGTTAGCCGTATCCACCCCGGCACCGCCATTAATGGTGTCATTGCCGTCTCCACCATCCATGGTGTCAGCCCCGGCACCGCCGTCAATCGTGTCGGCCCCGGCCCCAGGAATACCCAGGACCCCTGGTGATACGCTAAACGGACTGATGAAGTTATTCCCAGATGTTCCTAAAACAAATACCATAGGTGACTCCTACTGAGTAATGATGTCATGGGGTCATAGTTCTGACCTGAAGAACTTATTCAGGAGCGCCTTGAATCCACCCCGAATAGGGGGTATTGCCTAAGCCGGGACGCACTGATGGATAAGGTGTTCAGAAGTCAGGGGTCAGCCAGTGCATGATCAGTGACTATCCACTATCCCTACGGAACATCTGGAGGGGATTATGATTTTTCCCAACTGTTTACGGACAATCTGCTGCAATGGGGGGTTGTTAGTCGAGGGTGCATCCCACTTTTGTAGCCCTCACCCTTAGATAGACTTCTCTATCTGCCTTGCGCCTTGCGCCCTGCGCCTGTAGCCCCCCCTCCCCCAGGCCTACAAGCTGAGAGCAAAGCGCAGCGCGATCGGCCGCCCACAGTTTAACTCCTTCCGTTAACTCCTTCCGTCGGGTCCAGGGCGGCGGAAGGTCCGGGGCGAGGGGGTCCGAGGGAAATCGCCATTTTAAAAATTGGCTGACAAACCAGCCCGGAAGGTCAGCCCTGGTTGATAGATTCGATTCACCCGTTCATAACTAACATCGGCCAAATTTTCCAAATAAATCAACAAGGCCAAATTCTGAGAAATTGGCGCACGCAGGTTGAAATCGAGATTGAGCCAATCTCGGGAAAATTCACGGGTGTCCACCCCTGGGGCGCTGAAGAGGGCACGGCGAGAACCACTGTTGTAGTTGGCATAGAGATTCAGTTCTAGCCCATCCCATTCATAGTTGATGCCAAACTGAGCCACCGAAAACGGAATCGTACTCAGTTGTAAGCCTTGTTCTACCCCAGTTTCAATCCGGGCATTCGTGTAGGTGTAGTTCATCAAAGCCGCCAGTTGCGGCATAATTTGCCAGCGCAAGGATGCTTCTAAGCCATGGGTGTTGACCAACCCAACGTTAGTCCAACGGCCAGCGACCACACTAATCCGATTGTCCAGGCTATTACCAAAGTAGTTCAGTTGGCCTGACAGAGCTGATGTCAGTTTGAAATCGATTCCTGCTGTCCATGCCGATCCGGTTTCTGCCTGTAAGTTGGAGTTGGGCAACCAGTTGTGTACAGTGTCAAATAAATAAAGCTGATCTAAGCCAGGATTGCGGCGAACCGAAACCCAACTGCCACGCAACGCCAGATCGGGCGTAATCTCCCAGCGAGTGCCGAAACTGGGATGAGCCGAACTACCATAGTCTGTGTTGAAGTTTTGCCGCAGACCAACTTCAAATTGCACCGGGTCAAATAGCTTAAAGGTATTCAACACAAACAGAGCCGTGTTGGTGCGATCGCGGTTTTCGGTTTCATTCAACCGCAGCAGATTGGGAACAGTGCTAACGGTTTCGCCTGCCAAGCTTTCATTCCGCAGATCTAACCCATAGTGCACTGTATAAAAGGGCAATACTTTCCAGTTATGTTCGACTCTGGCGGTTAAGCCTTGGGAGTCTAGCTTACCGCGACGGAAGAACACCGTTTGGGCTGGCCCATAGGTATCGAAATAATCGCGGTTATAGCCAACGCTGGTGGTCAACACAGAATCGTCACTGTCGCCAATCAACCGAGTCCAGGTTAGCCCAAGGTTCACCCCATCATGGTTTAGGCGATCGCTCTGCAAAGGAAATCCAAAATACAGCAACCCTTTACGGCTACTTATCCCATAGGCATCTAGCTTCAGTGTATTGCTGGGGTCAATCCGATAGGTAAATCGGCCAAAATAATTATCAAAGGTCGTATCCCCGTTAAACAATCGGCCATCGGGGCCTCGGTTTGCGGCGCCAACGGGAACCGGATAGTTGCTGGCAGCTTGATAGCGTTCATACCCCACCGCGTAACTAAAGGCATTGGCCGAACCGGCAAAGCCTGCCTGGTAATTCTGTTGGCCGTAGGACCCAGCCTGGGCCATCAGGTTAAATCGAGTCGGGCCAATCACCTCCTTAGTGATGATGTTGACCACACCCCCAAATGCCTCAGACCCGTACAAGGTAGAGGCCGTACCACTGGACAGTTCAATCCGCTCAATACTGCCCGTCAAGACCGTATTCAGGTCAGTGGCCCCGTGGTAGGTGTTGACATTACTGCCAACAGGTCTACCGTTGAGCAAAATTGTATTTTGGTTAATGGTAGTGCCGCGATAGTAAAATCCGGTGTGGACATCTGCCCCAAACCCAGTATCGTTAATGGCAAATCCAGGTAAGCTCCGTAGAGCCTCTGTCATGCTATTAATCCCCTGTTTGCCTAGCTCTTCACCGTTAATACTGTAGATGGGGGAGGTTCCCCCAGGCTGATTCCGTCCCTCAACGACCACCTCTTCCTCCGCTTCCTCCCCATCGGCGGGACTGGTTGGGCTGGGCTGGGAGTTCTGGCTAATCCAGTTGAGCCTGATCCAGTTAGGGGAGAAGGGATGGTTTAATAACGGTTCCGCCGTCGTTAAGGGACGATCTAACTGATGCAATTGCGGAGTATTTGATAAGGGAGTAGGGGAATTTTCAGCGTCAACAACATGATCTAAATTGCCAGGGATTTCCGCAGCTTGAAGGGGTGTACTTAACAAAACTCCACAAACAATCAATAGCCTGGCCGGTGATGATACTTTAAATGCCATGTTAAAATCAATCCTTTTCCCACACCCATAGAAATGGAAGCCAAAATGTTTGGCTCACTGGTTTGGCTTGCTTAGCCTCAGCTTTATATCTACATCTAAATCGGTCTAAGGTCAAAAGACATCTGGTAAAACTTGATTGTTTGAATCCAAAATTGCCAATTCTATTCAGAATCTGAGTTTCTAAAGGTTTCATTGTCCCGATTCATTGACAAAACTCACCTGGCCTTGCCATAGGAGCCCCCGCTATGAAAGCTAAATCCAAGGATAAATCTGCCTCTGCCGC
Organism: Nodosilinea sp. LVE1205-7; assembly: GCA_041879365.1. Lineage (GTDB taxonomy): Bacteria > Cyanobacteriota > Cyanobacteriia > Phormidesmidales > Phormidesmidaceae > Nodosilinea. The sequence continues at coordinate 3,157,351 of CP089923.1, forward strand.
TGCAATCGCTAATTCAGCCCTAGGCAAGTCGTCAACGGGTAAGACCGCCCTAACCGGTGAGAAACGATCTAAAAAGAAGGTAAAAGCTAAGCAGGGCTCCCCCTCTGAACCAAACTCTGCAGAACGCCCAGTTTTTTTCTATATTAACGCCCAGTTTTTTTCTATATTTCAGAGGGAGAGGGTAGTTCTAAGCTATCCCGCCAGCTTTACGAAGGGGAACTGGCCCGGTTACAGGTAGAACTGGTGAAAATGCAGTACTGGGTGAAGCACACAGGGGCCCGTATCGTGATTCTCTTTGAAGGTCGCGATGCCGCCGGTAAGGGGGGAACCATCAAACGCATTACCGATCCCCTCAATCCCCGGGGTTGTCGGGTGGTGGCCCTGTCTACCCCCAGCGATCGGGAAAAAACCGAGTGGTATTTTCAGCGCTATGTGGCCCACCTACCGGCGGCGGGGGAGATCGTTTGCTTCGATCGCAGTTGGTATAACCGGGCCGGGGTAGAGCAGGTGATGGGATTCTGTACCGAAACCCAGTACCAGGAATTTATGCAAACCTGTCCAGAGTTTGAACGCATGCTGGTGCGATCGGGCATTGTCCTGCTGAAATACTGGTTCTCTGTCAGCGATGAGGAGCAGGAACGCCGCTTTCAAGCCCGCACCACCAATCCAGCCCGGCGCTGGAAACTCAGCCCCATGGATTTAGAGTCCCGTAACCGTTGGGTGGAGTACTCCCAGGCCAAGGATACTATGTTTGCCCATACCAACATTCCCGAAGCCCCCTGGTTTACCGTGGAAGCCGATGACAAAAAACGGGCGCGATTGAATTGTATCAGTCACATTCTCACCAAGATCCCTACATAGATATGACCCCGGAACCCCTGGAGTTGCCTCCCCGCAAAGCCCCCCCCTTCGACTATGTGCGCCCTCCCCATAACGAACAATTCTTTGTACCTCGGGTTTACTAGAAGACTTGCCCTAGAAAATTGCCCCCCTTGAGTTAAACCCTCTCCAGTATCCCTGGCTGACGTAGCCCTTGTAGATGAGCTTGACCAGTGCAAAATAGTACGGTTTTAACTTCTGCCACCAAGCTATCGGCCAGCAGGGTAAGGGCGGCGTCAGATTCGCTAGCGGCCTGCAAAAAGGGTAAAGCTAGTCCCACCACATCAGCCCCCAGCGCAATAGCCTTAGCCACCTCAAGACCATTACGAAGGCCACCAGAGGCAATTAAGGGTAGACTGGGGGCCACCTGGCGGGCCGCCAATACGGCCTCGGCAGTGGGGATACCCCAGTCGGCAAAGGTCTGCCCTAACCGTCGCTGGATTGGATCGCTGGCTCGTTGGCTTTCTACCCTGGCCCAGGAAGTACCTCCGGCTCCGGCAACATCTACGGCGGCCACCCCTGCATTGATTAAGCGTTTTACCAGGGGAGCGGCAATACCATTACCGACTTCCTTAACCACTACGGGCACGGCTAAGGCGGTACACAGGGCTTCGATTTTACCCAGTAAGCCTGAAAAATTCGTATCACCCCTGGTTTGAACCGCCTCCTGGAGAGGGTTTAGATGGAGAATCAGGGCGTTTGCCTGGAGCTGGTCCACGGCTCGACGGTAGTGATTTAGACCATAGCCATAATTCAACTGGACGGCCCCCAGATTGGCCAGGAGCAGAATATCGGGTGCCTGGGCCCGCACCTGAAAGGTGGACATCAGGGGCGGGCTTTCCAGACCCACCCGCTGGGAACCAACCCCCATGGCCAGACCATAGTGCTGGGCTACCCTGGCTAATCGCTGATTAATCTGATGGGCGATTTCTGTGCCCCCGGTCATGGATGAGATTAATAACGGTGCCCCCAGCTCGTACCCTAGAAAGGAAGTAGCGGTGGTTATATCTCCCCAGTCCAGCTCTGGCAAACAGCAATGGCTAAACCGATAATGTTCTAAACCCGTTGTTACCTGGGGAGACTGGACCTCCTCCTCCAGGCAAATTCTCAGATGGTCAGCTTTACGAGCCTGGGTCGGGTGCATAGGCGAAGACGGCAGGGTCACAGTTCAATCTAGCAGGTCTGGGGACCCGGCGCTTTGATGGAGAATCAATCGATTACCATCTGGATCGTAAGCATAGAATCTCCTGTCCGTGGGAAGCCACCATGATGGGGCCAGAAGGTGGGTAACCCAAGTGGTGTAGCTGGGCGATCGCCGCTGTCAGGTCAGGTACCTCTAAACAAAGACTCATCCCCCCTCCCCTAGACCCCAGAAATTCCTCGCTGTGATCGGCACGGGGCTGAAAAATTCCTAAGCGTAAGCCGACCAGATCAAACTCAGCATAGCCGGGGGCTGATTGGGGTGGGGCCGATAGCCCCAATATCTGGGTATAGAAATCCACCAGGCGAGAGAACTGATGGGTGGCCAGGGTGAGGTAAGCACTAGAGTAGAATCATAAAGAGTAACCCCTGGTTAGAGACCAGAAAAAAGAAAGACTGGTATAGCTTGATCAGCCTATCTCCCCAAACCAGGGTGAGGGCGGCCCCCAGAGCCAGGAAGGGACCAAAGGGAATGGGTTGACGGCGATGAATCAGGCCCAAAACCATGGCACCGCCCCCGAGCAGGGCTCCCAAGGCGCAGGCTAGAAAACTACTTAAAAGCAGCCCTCGCCAGCCCAGCCAGGCCCCCAACATGGCGGCTAATTTGGCATCCCCGCCTCCCATGGCGGTCTGGCCCAGGACCAGGGAGGCGACTATGGTAATCAGATTAAAGAGCCACAGTCCCAACACCGCTCCCACCATACTCCCCTGAAACCCTTGCAGGCCAGCCAGCCAACCCTCCCCCTGTAGCCAAGGAATCAGGGTCTGCACCACTAATCCAGCTAGCAGACCTGACTGGGTGAGAATATCCGGTAGGGTGAGGGTGTCTAAATCAATTAAGGACAGCGTCAGTAACAAACTCAATAAGATCCAATCGGCTACGGTCCACCAAGACCAGCCCATCAGCCAAAAGCTGAACAGAAATAAAAGTCCCGTCGTCAATTCCGTGAGGGGATAACGTTTGGGGATGGTGGCCCGGCAATAACGGCACCGTCCCCTGAGCTTCAACCAGGCCAGAATCGGCACATTATCGTAGGGTTTTAAGGGTTGATGGCAGCAGGGACAGTGGGAGGCAGGATGAAGCAGGGAAAGACCGGCGGGTAGGCGGTAAACCACCACATTCAAAAAACTACCGATCGCTGCGCCCAGGCTAAAGATCAGTGTGTTGGTGATCAGTGCATCCATAGATGGGGGTAACGAAAACAGCCCAAACCCTAGTCAGCCATGGTTTGCTTTAAACCAAAGGCGGCCAAGCCCACCACCGCCCAAGCGGCCATCACTGGCGCTGCCCCCAGGGCAAAGGCCAGACTGCCAAAGGTGACTCCCATATTACCAAATAGGGCAGTGGCTAACGCTCCGGCTCCGGCTCCGCCCAGGGCGAAAGCGGTCGCTTCCCCAACCAAATGCTGCCCTTTACCCTGAACCATGGCTTAAACTCCTTCCCTAGCCCTTGCTTGCCTATCCTAGGAAAATTGCTACCTAGGACTTTAAGGGGAATTACGCAAAACCCGGAAAAGTTCTTCAACACCTCATATTTGTGTAGAAGGCTTAAAGCTAAACCCCACCAGATGCCCGTACCATAGCCTAAAGCAATCGAAATATAAAGGGGTAGCGAAACACCTGATCGGGATTACTCAGGCTCTTAAGAATCGCCACAATGGGCATTATCACCTGGACCAGTAGAAGGATCCCCAATAGGGGCCAGCCAATTAAAACCCAGGTAAGCAAACTAAAGATCAGGGTGTACAACCAGACGTTCAAGTGAAAGTTAATGGCTTCCTTAGCGGTATCTTTGACCATCGTGTCGGTGGAAAGGATGTAAATTACCAGGGGAATACCGACGGAGAAAAGCAGGGTGCTAAGGAAAATCGAAGCATGGCAAGCGGTAGCAAGAATTTTACGGTTGCCACTATTTTGAGTAAATTCCATAGGAGTTGTTCAGGTTATAGGACGGTTGAGATATCCGGCAATAAAATTCTGAGGGCCAGGTTAGCTGGTTTGATCTCTCAGCTCTGCGGTTTTGATTTTCATCATTTGGGTGCGATCGCCCCGACGAATTTTTAACTCCAGACTGTCGCCCACCCGAGTATTTTCCACCTTTGACTGGAGGTCATCGGCGTTGGCAATGGCGGTCCCATTGACTTCGGTTACCACATCACCCCGGCGCAGCCCAGCCTTGGCCGCAGGAGTATTTTCCATAACCCGAATCACCAGAACTCCGTCCACCTCTGGCAGGTAAATGCTGGAGTTGATGTCGGCGTTATTACGGCGAGCCATGTCCACCGTCAGGTTGGCGATTTGTACACCAATGTAGGGGTGGGCAATGGACTCTCCCCGCGCCAGTCGATCCTTAATTTCTTTGGCCTTATTGATGGGAATGGCAAAGCCAATACCCATGGCGTCGGCCCGAATGGCGGTATTAATGCCAATCACCTCGCCGTTCTGGTTAACCAGGGGACCCCCAGAGTTGCCAGGGTTAATGGCGGCGTCAGTCTGGATAAACTCCAGGCGCTTACCGGGAATTCCCACTGAACTACTGGATCGCTTCAGGGTACTGACGATACCCAGGGTGACGGTGTTATCCAGGCCCAGGGGATTACCCACGGCGATCGCCCAATCCCCTACCTCCACCTGGTCAGAATTACCCAGGCTAGCCACCGGCAAAATATCGTCGCTGTCTTCAATTTTGACCACCGCCAGGTCTGTCACCTCGTCTACCCCTTCCACCACGGCCTCTAAGCTACGGCCATCTTTGAGGGTAACCACCACCCGATCAGCGCCATTGACCACGTGGGCATTGGTGAGAATGTTACCGGTTTTATCGATAATAAATCCCGACCCCTGACCCCGCAGTAGCTCCTCCTGGGGTTGACGAGCCGCGCCACCAAAGAAATCCCGGAGAAAGGGGTCTTCGTAGAGAAAGTTAGGGGTCTGGCGAGTAATGGTTTTTTCGGTGTCAATGCGAACCACCGCTGGCCCCACCCGACGCACAGCGCTGGCCACGAAGCTTTGACTGGCTATCGGAGGGGCGGTCTGAGCAGCAGCGGGAGCCGCTGGGACCAGCATCGCCATAACTAGCAAGACCAGCAAAAACCGCTTGAGGGGAATCCAGAATGATTGTGTCAAGGGATAAAACCTTTTACGCGCAACGCCAGAAAGCCACTAGAACTTTTCTGATTAAAATTCTTCCACAATCGGCTCTATTCAGGGGGAGGGGGATACCGAACTTCTCCAGGGGGTTGGGCTCGGATCGGTAACCCTACTTATAGCTGCGCTGGGTCAGGGTAACATTCTGAAAATCCAACTCTTCCCGATGCAAAATAGGCGTCTGGCCTTCGCCCTGGTATTCCCATGCTGCCACACAGGCAAAGCGATGGTCATCGCGCTGGGCCTCGCCATCGGCGGTCTGGTGTTCGACGCGAAAGTGGGCTCCACAGGACTCCTGGCGGGTGAGGGCGTCCCGGGCCATGAGTTCGGCTAATTCTAAAAAGTCGGCGACCCGTCCAGCCATTTCCAGGTTTTTGTTGAGGCTATTGGCCTCACCGGGTAGCTTGAGGTTTTCCCAGTATTCGGTCCGCAGCTGTTGCAGGGTCACGATCGCCTGTTCTAAGCCCTGCTGGTCGCGGGCCATGCCAATTTGGTCCCACACCACCTGCCCTAACTGGCGATGGAATTCCATCACGGTTTTATCGCCCTTAATGCTGAGCAATTTTGTCACCTTAGCTCTGGCGCTAGCCTCCGCTTCAGCAAAGGCATCGTCGCTGGTGGTGATGGCGGGGAGGTCTCCCCCGGCCAGATAATCTCCCAGGCTATAGGAAATCACAAAATAGCCATCCGCCAATCCCTGCATTAAGGCGCTGGCCCCCAGTCGGTTAGCCCCGTGGTCGGAGAAGTTGGCCTCTCCCAGCACAAACAAACCGGGAATGGTACTCATCAGGTGATAGTCGACCCACAGACCGCCCATGGTGTAGTGGACGGCGGGATAAATCCGCATGGGTACTTCGTAGGGATTTTCCCCAGAGATGCGCTGATACATTTCAAACAGGTTACCGTAGCGGGCAGCGATCGCCCCCTGGCCCTGGCGAGCGATCGCCTCACGAAAGTCTAAGTACACCGCCAGACCGGTTTCCCCCACCCCGCGCCCGGCGTCGGTGATGACCTTGGTGTTGCGGGAGGCCACATCTCGGGGCACCAGGTTGCCAAAGGCTGGATAGCGGGTCTCCAGATAGTAGTCCCGGTCGCGATCGGGAATGGCATTGGCCGGGCGGGAGTCCCCCGCCTGCTTGGGCACCCACACCCGGCCATCGTTGCGCAGCCCTTCGCTCATCAGGGTGAGTTTAGATTGGTAATGCCCCGATACCGGAATACAGGTGGGGTGAATTTGGGTAAAGCAGGGGTTGGCAAAGTAGGCTCCCCGCCGGTGGCAGCGCCAGGCCGCTGTAACGTTAGAGTTCTTGGCATTGGTAGACAGATAGTAGACATTGCTGTAGCCGCCGGTACAGAGCAGCACCGCCTCACCGGCGTAGCGTTCAAACTCACCGGTAACCAGATTGCGGACCACTATGCCCCGAGCCTGGCCCTGTACCACCACCAGGTCCAGCATTTCTCGCCGGGGATATACCTCCAGGCGACCGGCCTCCACCATCCGCATCATGGCGCTGTAGGCTCCCAGCAAGAGCTGCTGCCCGGTTTGCCCCTGGGCGTAGAAGGTACGAGCCACCTGGGCCCCGCCAAAGGACCGATTATCCAGCAGACCGCCGTACTCCCGGGCAAAGGGTACCCCCTGGGCCACACAGTGGTCAATAATGGCGTTGCTAATTTCCGCCAGTCGATGGACATTGGCCTCCCGGGAGCGGTAGTCTCCCCCTTGAGGGTGTCGTAGAACAACCGCCAGACGCTATCGCCATCGTTGGGATAGTTCTTGCTGGCGTTAATTCCCCCTGGGCGGCAATGCTGTGGGCTCGCCGGGGAGAATCCTGAATGCAAAAACTTTTGACCCGATAGCCCAACTCCGCCAGAGTCGCCGCCGCCGAGGCCCCAGCCAGCCCTGTCCCCACCACTAGAATGGTCTGGCGTTGTTTATTCTTAGGACTCACCAGACCGCAGCGGTCTCTAAACTGGCTCCACTTTTCAGATAGGGGGCCGGAGGGAATGCGAGCATCCAGCATGGGAATAAAAAAATAGCAGGGTAAAACCCCAGATCCTATAGATAGCCTACCAGGCATAGCCGAAAACAGCGATCGCCTCCGGGCCTGAAATTGCTAGCCCCCATAGACTAGCCGCATGACTTAACAACCGTAAGATGACCGAGAAGAGGGCTTAGTCAAAACTTTCGCTAACTTCACCAGGGGTAGAGGCCCACCATCCGTCTACCCCATAGGCTTCTCCTTCGCCAGGCCAGGGTGGCATGGTAATGGCAACGGCTGTTAGGGGATGGGAGCCCAAGCAGCGGAATTGGAAGTGGGTTCCCAGGGGTATGGTGATGCATATACCCGGTTCAACCGTTACAATTTCCTCCCGATCGCCTTGCTGTCGCCACATCTCGCCCTGTCCGCCTAGAAAGAACCAAATCTCTTCCACCGTTCGATGGGCGACGGCGATCGAGGTTGCGCCCGGAGCTAATTCAAAGTGGGCCATGCTGCCACCGGCCAGGCTGAGGAGGATCTTAACCTCGGAACCATCGGGAGCGATCAGGTCATGGTCTACAGGTAAAGGCTTGGTGCTGAAGTCGCTCATACTTCCTCTCCGTTCAGAAAGCAACGCCGGGGACCCAAAGCAGGTAGTGGCCAATTGGTGCAGGTTTAACCATAGCCAGTCAACCTCTGAATTAAGTTGCTAAGACAGCCCCAAAATCCTGAAGACCCAGGCTCCCCTTAGGGCTTTCCTGGGTCTTCAGGGTTAACTCAGGGCCTAGCGTTGGCGAAAGGCACTTAACCATTCCCGCAGCTGTTCTGAAGCCACATCCCGTCCTCCCAGGCCAAAGGCAATGGCAATGGCAACGGCGATCGCTCCCAACAACAGCCCAAAGGCCAGATTGACGATATCGGTGGCCACCCCCATTTGCTGTAGAGCCATCGCTCCAGAGAAAATGATAATGGCGATACGGGCGGCCTGGGCCAACACCCGCGACTGCCCTGTACCCATGGCGTTGACCAGACGAAAGGCCAGATTGGCCAGGTACAGCCCCAGGGCAAACACTACCAGGCCACTGAACACCTGGGCCCCAATCTTGAGAATGGCCCGGACAATTTCAGTTAAAGCTGGGAAATTGAGGATTTCCGTAGCAATCACCGCCCCAAACAGGACGATCGCCACCAGGGTAACAATGCCAGCAATTTCAGAAGGCCCCTGGCGACGCACCGGGGTGGACTCTTCTGAACCATGCTCCCCTGGGGCGGAGGTCTGGCTACCCAGGTTTAGTTCCGGTAAGCCTAAAATCCCCAAAATGTTGTCAAACCCAGCGCTTCGCAATAGCTCGGTCACCAGGTTGGCGAGAAACTGCCCAATAAAGTAGGCCACCGCCACCACTACCCCAGCCATTAGAACTTGGGGGATGGTGGTGATTACCTGCTGTAGCATGGCGATCGCCGGGGTGGAAATGGCGTCAATATTGAGGGCGCTCAGGGCCGAAATCAGGGCCGGAATCAGCACCAAAACATAGGCCAGGGTACCCGCCAGACTGGACAGGGAAAGGCCACCACCGCCAGCGGCTTTTAGACCCAACTGGGGAGCGATTTGATCGACTCCGAAGGCTATCAACAAATTAGTTACAACACCGCGCACAATCCGGGCAATAATCCAGCCCAAGACCAGGATGATGGCGGCGGTAATAATTTTGGGTACGGCCTGCAGGAAGGAGTTAATCAGTCCCTGAATGGGGCTAAGCAAACCAGGCAGTTGCAGGGCATTGAGCACCAGAGGCACAAACAGCAGCAGAATAAACCAGAAGAGAATATTACCAATGGTTTCATGTAAAACCACTGGATTATCTTCGGGACTTAAACCGGCCTGGTCACTGAGGCGCTGGTCCAGGTTGAGCCGTCCCAAACTAGTATTAACCAGGGACCGCACCAGGGTTGCCACAATCCAACCCAGACCCAGCAATAGCAGGGCTCCTCCCACCTTAGGCAGATAAACAAAAATCTGATCTAAAAAGGCGTTTAGGGGTGTAGATACTGCCGTTAGTTGGAGGGCGTTCAGGGAAGCCACAATGGCAAATAGAAAAATCACCCAAAAGATTAGGGTTGAGACCCATTGGGTCAGGGGGAAGGGGGCCTGGGTGCTGCTGGTGCTGCTTAGACCGCTCACCCGGCGGTCAACCTGGAGGCGGCGCAACAAACCTTTTACCAAAAAGGCCACCAGGGTGGCTACCAACCAGCCTATTAACAGGATGGCAATAGCCCCAATCAAACTGGGGATAAACTGCCCAGCTCCGGCTGCCATCTGTTCAAAAAATGGGGCAGGCAGATTAATCTGGGCGAAGGAATCAAGGAACACCATGGTTAGAAAACCTTGCGTTTAGTGAATTTGAATCCATGCCTTACTCAAAAAGCCTAAGCCAATGGAGGGCCTGGATACGACCAAAATTTACCATCTCCATTGAATATTCTCTGGAGGCTCTCAATATCAATTAACATTCGTTTTGTTGCTTTATTTAAGCTCGCAAAGAAACAATTCTTTGGAGTATTCACTGGGGTATAAAACCAGATTCTAATTTGGAGTCGGACTTACTACTTCTGGCCTGGGGTGCGGTTATTCCCTAGAACTTTGATTAGAGGTTGTTTGAAAGGGTTACCCCAGGTATAGTTTGTCCTCAAGAGACCATCAAAATGGTAAATTCTGAGGAGGTTATCCGACTCCGCAGGTATAGTTACTCAGCAGATATGGTTTGAGATCTGCTTTGACTTTGTGCAAAACCGCTTAAAATGCTGAACCAGGTCGAGTTACTATGTCCTCTGGTCAAACCCACGATCGCATTACTTTCTACAGCTTACCGCTGGTAATGCTGGCTACCCTAGGGGTAACCCATAGCCTCTGGCTGATGCTTTGGGTAGGCCTGGGGTTTTTAGTGGGAGGGCTCCTACTGGGCCCTGACCTTGATATTCACTCTGTCCAGTATAAGCGTTGGGGTTGGTTGCGGTGGATTTGGCTACCCTATCGGGGGAGCATGCGCCATCGGTCTTTCTGGTCCCACGGCCCAATTATTGGCACAACCGTGCGGGTTATCTATGGGTCCTGCTGGTTAGCCGTGGGGGAGTAATTGTAGTCGATCTGCTCAATAGCCTGCACCGCACCGCCCTTACCTGGACTGATTTGGGAACTGGTGTAAGCTGGCTGCTGGCTAAATACTGGTCAGTTGGGCTGGCCCTGTTGGTAGGTTTAGAATTGGGAGCCCTCAGTCATTACACCGCTGATTGGCTGAGTTCTGTCTACAAGCGCAAAGGCACCGCGACAAGGAAGCCAAAGTCTCGAAAAACTAGTAAGTAGCCGCGCTTGAATCAATGGGGATGGCCAAGACTATAGACATTTTTGCCGTGGCTGCCGACCAACCTATAGCCTTTCTGATTCCAGTGAAGTACAGACAAGGGGCTTAAGCCCCTTGTTATCTCATCCGGTCAAAGCTAGCAGCCTGGCCTCAGGACTGAACTTTCTAACCCCATAGATGGTAACTGGATAAACTGGTGACCCATGCCCGGGTCGCGGGCCAGCTATCTACCACCATGCCGGCGGACAATAGCATCATATAGAGAATAGAAAACTTAAAGAGGGAACGGGCTAAGTCGCGATCGCTGGGTTGCTGGAGCAAAGCCCAGGCTTTTTTGATAAACCATCCTCCCAACACCAGGGCCACCAGGGTATAGACCGCACCGGTCACCCCGAGGGGAAAAGTCATCATGATGGTTAGGGGCACCAGTACCAGGGTGTAGTACCAAATCTGACGGGCGGTAGCGGCGTCTCCCACCACCACCGGCATCATGGGGACGTTGACCTTAGCGTAGTCTTCTTGAATGAGCATGGCCAACCCCCAAAAGTGAGGCGGAGTCCAGATTAAGACAATGGCAAAAAATAGCCAGGCCGCTAGCGGAATATCCCCAGTCACCGCCGCCCAGCCCACCAGGGGCGGAATGGCTCCGGCCGCTCCACCAATGACAATATTTTGGGGAGAGGACCGCTTCAACCAGTGGGTATAGACCCCTACGTAGATGCCAATCCCCACCATGGCCAGGACTGCACTCAGTAAGTTTGCTACCCAGGCTTGCAGCATAAAGGCCAGAATAGCCATAACGGCAGAAAAGATCAGGGCATCTCGAACTTGAATCCGGCCAGAGGGAATGGGGCGATGGCGGGTGCGCTCCATATCGAAGTCAATGTCGCGATCGTAGACGCAATTGATACTTTGGGCCGCCGCCGCTGCCAAGGTACCACTGAGCAGGGTGCCCCCTAGCAAAATCGGATCAACCTGTCCCTGGCTGGCTACCCCCATGGCGGCAGCGGTTTCGATCAGCAGCAGGGGAATAATGCGTGGCTTGGTCAGTTGCCAGTAACTACGCATAACTTCCCCTAGGGAGTGGTGATGACGAGTTGCCTCATTCCAGGTAGTGGTTTGGTTCATGGTCAAGAAGTCCTCATTACTCAATACAACTGGAGCGAAGGTCTTAAAAAGGGCCAGGGTCCCAGGCTGTAAACCTCTAACAGCCTGAGCCTAATCCTGGGAGGGAGCGATTGCACTGGCCGGTAGGGGGCTTGGAGAATCCAGGGCATCCCGTAGGGCTAAAACCGTAAAACAGGTCAAACTACCCACCAAGACCGCCCCCAGGGTATGGTGCAGAATGGTCAGGGGTTCAACCTGGAGCCTGAGCCGAAAGGTAGTAATACCAATTAGCAATTGGAAGGCTAAAACACCGCTAACCAGGTTGCCCAACCACCGCAAGCCATAGTTCAGGGCGGGGGTACGCCACACCGCCAGGGTTAAGCCCAAGACAGCCACACTGGTAGGCACAATGCCCACCAGATGACTATTCATAACCTGGCAGAGCTCTCCCAGACCAAAACATTGATGGGCCGCCCAACGAGAACCCACCAGCCCACCTAGTAGACATTGCCCATAAACTAAAATCGTGGCCACCAGGCCTGCCAGGGGAAGCCGACCGACGGTGCCAGTAGGCCGGTAGGGTAACAGGGCTGAACCAATCACCAGCAAGGCGACAAAAAATAGCAAAGCTGCCCCTAAATGGGCCGTAACGATATCAAAGCGCAATAACTGGGTAACCGTTAACCCCCCCAGGGCGCCCTGTAAACCGATTAGCAGCAATGTCAGGGTAGTGGCCCAGGGTAGCCAGGTGGGTACTTGCCTGCAATACCACCAGCTGAGTCCCACCAGCCATAGGGTGCTTAGGCCGATCAGGGCGGCATCCAGGCGATGAAACCATTCCAGAAAGACTCGCAGATTCATTTGTTGCTGGGGGACCAGTTGGCCGTAGCACAGAGGCCAATCGGGACAGGCTAGCCCCGCATTCATCACCCGAGTAGCACTGCCAACGGCCATAAGTACCAGGGTGGCTAGAGCAATTTTCCAGACTAAGCGCCGGAGTCTGTCGGTAGGGGTGGGGCAGATTGTACTAGCCCACCAGGGGAAAACCCCGACGGGGGATAGAACCGTAGAAGTTAGGGAAGGAAGGTTAGTGGCCATGCCGAAAGGGCTTAAATACCCAGGCGAGTTAATTTCTTCCACTTTAGAGAGAATAATCAGGAAACCGCCCCAGCTTTAGGAATTTCTTCGGAATTGCCGGTATCCGTTATACCTGTCTTTGCTTCCTGCCCGACCTAGCATGGCTCTCTAAAGACTCTCTCCTGGGGGCAGAAACCTGGCCACAGAGGTCCCTAACCACTGAGCCCTGATTACTGACCCCTGCCCCTCCCAACAGGCTCATCAGGGTGTAGGATAAGAAATGCATACTTAATTTTAATAAGTAGGTAATTTCTAGTCATAGGAGCTATAGCTTTCCCACAGTGTATCCATTCTACTTTCTATAATTTTTTGCTTAATCACAGTAAGAGGTTGTTTGAAAAGGACTCAGGTATAGTTTGCCGCCAAAAAGCTACCAAAATACTGAATTTTGCGACGATCATCTGACTCTATAGGTATAGTCTTTGGTCCTCTTTGAGATTTCAGATAATTTTTAAGTCCAGCGATTTTAGAAAATAAATATTTGTAGGTAAGTAGATGTGCCGATGTGCCGCCACTCTATTTGCGGTAATTGCAGTTACGATCCTCTATAAATATTGATTGGGAAATATTGATTGGGTTATGGCCCTGCGTCCTAAAATATCGATTATTCTACCGGTTCTAAATATGGAGTGCTATTTATCAGGCACTCTAGAGGCGTTGCTGGCCCAAGATGCAATTACCCAGGACGATGAAATCATCGTGGTCGACAATGGTTCTACGGACGGTTCCATTGATATTGCTAAACGCTATCAGCAGGTTGATTTATTATTTCAGCCTGTGCGCGGTTCCTACGCTGCCCGCAATCTTGGTATTAAATCTGCGAAAGGAGAGATCATTCTCTTTCTAGATCCCGATTGTCGCCCCAGGAAACATTGGCTGGCGGCGGCCTTAACCTCTTTTCAAGATCCTGGGGTTGAAATCCTACTGGGAAAGAGAAACTACGGTAAACAAAATAAATCATTGTCCCTTTTGGCAGCCTACGAAAATCAAAAGATTCAGTGGATACTTTCCCAGGGAAAGCCCTCCTATGTATACGGCTACACTAATAATATGGCTGTTCGTCGCAGCCTATTTGAAAGGTTAGGTCTATTTCAAGAAAGACTACGGGGAGGTGACACTATTTTTGTGCAGAAAGTTGTGCACGCCCTGACTCCATCAGTGGTGAAATTTAATCCCCAAATGGAGATTGATCACATGGAAATTACCTCCATCGATCACTACTACTCCAAACGGGCGGTATACGGGGCTAGCAATGAGCATTTAACCGCAGAAGTGCCCTTTCAGCCCTTATCTAATCGCCATCGTCTAACGATATTTTTTGCTCTGATAGGCCGGAATATTCTGAATCCCTGGGATGCTTTTCTACTGATTCTGCTGCTTATACCGGGGGCAGTAATTTACGAGCGAGCAAGGGGTGAGGCGAAATGAGAACTGGAGAAATGGCTATTACCCTGCGTCTGGGTTGGGAACTTTTTGTTCGTAATATGGTAGCTCGCCACCGCAATAGTCAATTGGGCTATCTATGGTTAATTCTGTCGCCTCTGGTGTTAGCTGGCGCGTGGATCTTCCTGAAACGTAGTGGGAATTTCCAAATTCCAGAGGCCAACATTCCCTACGGTCCCTACGTAGTCACAGGGGTGTTTCTCTGGCAGGGGTTTTCCCGACAACTCAATAGCTCCCTATCCCATCTTTCTGCTTCTCGCCACCTATTTAGTAAATATCGCTTCCCATGGGAAGCGATTGTCCTGGCGGGTTGGGCCGAAGCCGTTGTTGAATTTGCCCTCAGCATGGGTGTTCTCATGGTGGTGCTGAGGCTGATTGGGTTTGGCAGCCTCTGGACCATCCTACTCTCCCTGCCTTTGATGGCCAGCCTACTGTTGCTGGGTAGTGGGGTCGGCCTACTATTAGCCCCCATCGGATTACTGTATGAGGATATTGGGCGGGGAATCGGGTTGTGCCTGCAACTCATGTTTTTCCTGGTTCCCATTGTTTATCCCACGCCCACTGAGGGGATAGGTAAGCTAGTGGTGGAGTGGAACCCTGTCGCCGTGTTACTGGTTGCGGCCCGCGAGACCCTTTTGATTGGCCAGGTTTCCATGCCCTTCCAGACTATTCTGGCCAGTTTAGTATCTATGGGGGTAGCCATGCTGGCTTTAGGGTTTCTGAGACTGGCCCGTCCCCACCTCGCCGTGAGGGCTGGCTAATGGCTGAGGGCAGTGTACTAGAGGTTAAGGGGGTTAGCCAGCGGTTTTCCCGCAGCATGCGCCAGACTTTGCGGTATGGGGTCTACGATATCTTTCAGCAACTCATGCCATCCCCTGGTGATCGGGCCCAACAGCTAAGACCCGGGGAGTTTTGGGCCCTACGGGATGTGAGTTTTTGCCTCAAGGCCGGGGAGTCCGTAGGGATTCTGGGCAATAATGGGGCTGGCAAAAGCACCCTGCTGAAGTTGATTGCCGGCATCTATCAACCCACGGTCGGCCACATTCGAGTTGGGGGGCGGATTGGTGCGATCGTTGAGTTAGGTTCAGCCTTTGTCCCCAATCTATCGGGTCGGGAAAATATTCGTCTCCAGGCCCTGTTCCATGGCTATAGCCCAGGGTTATTAGATCGGCAAATGGAGGACATTCTGGCCTTTGCCGATCTAGGGGACTTTATTGATAGCCCGGTTCAGCACTACAGCACCGGTATGCGGGCTCGGTTGGGGTTTGCCGTAGCGGTGCACGGTAACCCCGACCTCTTGCTGGTGGATGAGGTACTGGCGGTAGGGGATTTGTCCTTTCAAAATAAGTGCCTGCGACTGGTGGAAACCTTTCGCCAACGGGGGGGAGCCGTGGTGTTTGTTGGCCATAACCCCTATCAAATGCAGGCCGCCTGCGATCGCGGCATTATCTTAGAGCGGGGCTGCATCCAATTCGATGGTTCAATGGTCAGCGCCATCGATCTGGTGCTAGACGGCGCTGAATCGGCTTCACCCCAAGCCCCTGTTTTGTCTACTGCGGGTCAGTTTCCACTTCAAGCCGCTAGTGAGGCCAGCGATCGCCCCCCTTTGTGGTAGAAAGTACGGCCATTACCTATCAGCCACCGGCCCCTAAGGCAAAGCAGGGCTCAGCCACCATAGACTTCACCCTGGTTGTCCACCGAGCCCCAGTCAGGTTGAACGGGCTAGTCGCCATTTTTCCTCAGCAGGGTTCCCATGCGATCGCGGTATCTATCAGTGATGGGGTGGTTTTATCTTCGGGTTTACAAAAACTGACGATGGCAATTCCATCTTTGCCCCTGATACCGGGCAACTACCTGGTAAAACTCTCTTTAATTGATGAAAGCACCGCCTTTTCCCTATGGAACCAGGGCTGGTCAGATAGGCCGCTAGATTTCCAGGTTCCTGGCCAAGGATGCTCCCACAGGAATATCGCCAAGTCACTGTCTGCAAAGATTTTTCTTGCCAGCCAGATTGGTGTAGAAACCTCTGTAGCCGCTGCCAAACAGAGCCCAGAGGTAAAGGTATAAGCCTATGCCCTATTTATTGAGCCTAAAGGAACAGTCAGTGAATCGTTTATTTACAGACCTGGAATTACAAAAACAGTTCTTATTTGCTGCATATACCCAGGCACCCGCGCTGCCTAGCCTGAAAGTAGACTACTTTTGAACTGGCGTTGAATCCCAAGGAAGTCCCATGCGAAATATAATCTTAAATCAAACCCAAAACCACCATCTAATTGAGAAGGGCTATGTTCAGCATCAGCTTTTGTCAGAGTTAGAAATTCAGTACCTGTTGGGTGAGGTGCGCAAGCTTTATCCCGAGAGCCTGTTTCTGCCAAAAGATGGTAAATCTACCCACCCTGGCATCACGACGAGCTATCTAGATAGTGATATAGCACTGCGAAAACAAATATCTAAAATTGTACGGGAAACCCTATCACCCCACATTGACACCCTGCTGGAGGATTACCGTATTCTTGCCTGCGGATTATTTGTTAAGGCCCCCAAGGGTGGATGGTTGGATCTGCACTACCATCCAACCGTTGTTGAAGATCTACAACACTGGGTCATTGATATCTGGTGCCCTTTACAGGCAACGGACTTTGCCAACGGTACATTTTGTGCTGTTCCTGGAAGTCATAAAATCTTCCCCAGGATTATTGAATGCTCCCCCCAAGATCCTCCTTTCTATCAAGGCTATGGTGAGGAGATTCGTCATCAGTATTCGGTGGCGATACCGGCAAAACCTGGAGAAGCGGTGCTGTTTGAAGACAGTTTGCTCCACTGGTCTCCACAAAATTTGACAGATTCACCCCGCTATGCGCTTCACTGCACCTGTATTCCCAGGGAAGCAACAGCGGTTTATATTTATCTTAATCCAGGGGATTCTAAATTTGAAATCTATGAAGTCACCGATCAGTTCTTTATTGAACGTACCCGTTCACCCCAGCGCGATAACCTGAAACTACTAGCGATTTTGCCTGACCACAATCTTTCCTATAGCTTTAAGGAGTTTAAAGAGAGAATGGAAAATTCTAGTACAATCAGAAAATCTATGTTTCTTTGACCTTAAAATTACTACTAATTTAGGACTTAAGAGTCAGTTT
Organism: Nodosilinea sp. LVE1205-7; assembly: GCA_041879365.1. Taxonomy (GTDB): domain Bacteria; phylum Cyanobacteriota; class Cyanobacteriia; order Phormidesmidales; family Phormidesmidaceae; genus Nodosilinea. The sequence goes on from CP089923.1 coordinate 3,174,748, forward strand.
ATATTTCAGGTCTAGTCAAATATAATCCATATTCATAGGCAATAGATATGCGTCAAGTTATTCGAGACAAGGTCTTAGATCATTTACTCCTCAAGAGAGGGTATGTTCAGCAGCCCCTGCTACTCGACTCAGAAGTTAGTTATTTGCTGGAGGAGACTCAAAAAGCCTATCCCGAAAGTAGGTTTTCTCTCCATCAAGACAATATTTCCCAGTCCTACGTTGCTAACAGCTATACCGATTCATCAGAGGCAGTACGGGCGATCGGTCCTCAGATTATTCAAAATATTTTATCGCCCCATATCGAAAAACTACTAGACGACTACCGCATTCTCTACTGCGGCCTCTTCGTTAAGGCTCCCAGGGGGGCTGGCTGGATATTCACTATCATCCAACCGTAGTGGAAGATTTAAGGCACTGGGTCATCGATATCTGGTGCCCATTACTAGATACAGACCTATCCAATGGCACCCTCTGTGTTGTTCCAGAAAGTCATAAAATTTTTCCAGAGGTTATTGACTATCCTTCCGACACGGCTCTTTTTTGTCGAGACTATAAACAAAATATCCGTGAAAAGTATTCCGTTGGCCTGCCATCAAAAGCCGGACATGGGGTAATTTTTGAAGATAGTTTACTCCATTGGTCACCCCAAAACCTGACCGATTCAGCCCGTTACGCAGTTCATTGCACCTGCATTCCCAAGGAAGCAACTGCCGTTCATATTCATTTTGACCCCCAGTCTCCTCAGCAATTTGAAGTCTATGAGGGGACAGATCAATTCTTTGAGAAAGACTTCGGTAAACTTGTACCCCGACCCAAGGATTTAAAGCTACTCAACATCATTCCTAACCAGAATCGTCCCTACAGCTTTACAGAGTTTCAAGAGCGCCTGGAAAATGCAGCCCAACTGCGCCATGAACTTTATCCAGACAGTTACTATGTTTCTCCGCCGGAATTTGCTGAACTGCTGCAGAAAGAGCAGGAAATCTGCCAGGAAGTTCACCCTCCCATTCCGATTTCTGCGGAAGTAGCCGCAGCCCCCATCCCCAGGGAGGCAGCTACAGGGACCGGCAATGGGCCGTCGCAGGACGTACAACCCCAGGTAACTAAGGCACCCCCCTTATTGAGCCGCATCACCGCCGCTGGTAAGCAGTGGCTCGGGGTGAAGCCACAACCAACAGTGAAAGTCTCCCAGCCGTCCGAGGTGGTTCGGGATGTCCGTTCTCCTGTGAACCAGCATACCGTTGCCGATGTTAAACGCTACTACGAAGAATGGACCCAGGGCTATATCGAAGGCTTTGGGGAGGTTTTTCAGGGATCAAGACCCGCTTCTACCGATGAATTGCTTGAGTATATAATTCAAGCCGCCAGGTTAGAGGATGGCCTCAGGGTCTTAGATGCGGGTTGCGGCGTGGGTGGGCCAGCGGTTGGATTTGCCGAACGGCGCAATTTGAACATTGAAGCCCTCACCCTTGCCCAGGTACAGGTTGAGGAAGCCCAAAAACGCATTAAAGCAAAGGGCTTAGAACACCAGATTAAGGTCAGACAGGGTGATTTTCATCACCTGGCTGAGTTGTATCCGGCTAACAGCTTTGACCGGGTCCTATTTCTGGAGTCCCTATGCCACGCTGAAGACTACCGTCGAGCTTTAGAACAGGCTAAACAGGTCCTTAAACCCGGTGGACTTCTCTATATCAAGGATTTTTACGCCATTGATCACCGTTCTCGCCCCCAGTTACTGGAGTTACACGCTAAAGATCTACAGGAGCTAAACCGTATCTACTGCCTGGTAATGCCAAATCTCCCAGGTACGGTAGATATCATCAGCGAGTTAGGGTTTGACATCTATTACATGCGCAAGCCTATGTATGCCTATTCCCTGGCAGCATGGGAAAACTTTATGCGGCATACCAATACCTTTTGGGTTAGAGAGTCAGGTCCCGCAATCGAAGCCATTGAATTTCTGGCCTATAAGCCCTTGAATTGATTATTTCCTTGCTTTTTAGGGGGTAGTCTAAATTCCTGAGGCCGGTTATAAAAACCATGGGTTTTAGGTCTTTACTGGTTTTTATAACTCCAGCTTCGAAACTAAAGTATTGGCCAAAGTAGTGGACAGATAGCCATGTATAAATACCTGAAAATTAACCAATGGTGGGGCAACAAAATCAGTCCCCTAATGGCCTACGCCTTTCTAGGGGCAGCTCATGGTTCCCCTCAACCCTCCGCCCTCTCCCTGACGGTACAGTTACTGCTGTTTCTACTCGCCAGTTTTGGCATTGCTGGTTTCGGTCATCTCTTGCTTGATGCCTTTGATCAGCGGGAGGATCGCCTGAACGGTAAGGCCAATGGTTGGCTGAGCTTAGGTAAGGTCAAGGCTAGCCTGGTCCTTTTTCTACTTTTTATAATCGCCTGGTTGCCACTCTATTTTTTGCCCCACTGGGCCACGGTACGGTGGCTGGTGGCCACAGAATTTATCCTGTTTATTGTCTACGCCGTCCCACCTTTGCGGTTTAAGGAACGGGGCATGGCCGGCATTATGGTTGATGGCCTCTACGGCTATGGCATGCCCGCCCTTGTAGCCTGGACGATATTTGCTCCTAAACCTCAAGGGTTAGGGGCTATTATCTATCCCCTATGCCTGCTGCTCTGGCTACTTCCCAAGGGCATACGCCATATCCTGCGTCATCAGTACTATGATTTTGATGGCGATTATGGGGCCGGAGTTAGGACCTTTGCCGTAGGCCATGGCCGCACCGCCACCCTAAAGGTGATTCAAAACTATCTGCTGCCGATTGAGCTGCCAGCTATGGTGCTGGCGCTAACGGTGCTTTCCTGGCCGATCGCGTTACCCGTGATTGGATTAATGGCCTTTTGCGGTTGGGAATGGAGAGTCCTCCGTCAACAGTGGCTGCAACCCGTACCCCCACCCCGTCTCTGGAAACCGATTGAATGGTCAGAATGGCTGGGTATGCGGTTTCTGTCTACCTTCACCGAACTTCTACTACCGTTGCTTTCTCTATGGGTCATGTTACTGCGCCATCCATCGCTATGGCCCCTGTCATTGGTTTACCTCCTGATTGCCGGTTGGCCCCTAAAGCTCTGGTGGAATGAAGTCAGCCCCTTGGTGTGGAAACGATTCAATGGAGCCCAGCGATGACTTCCCAGGTCTTAATTCATGTCGGTTTACACAAAACCGGGACCACCTGGCTGCAACGTTGGCTGGCGGCACACCCCTCCATTGCCTATAGCCATGATGCCTTTGGCGGCATCCACAGACCCATTGACATCTGTCGCACCGCCATGGCTGATCAGCCTCGCTGGTATGCCATTAGTGACGAGCATCTGACCGGAGGCCGGGTTTGGCCCGAAGGCTATAGCTATCTGCTGCTACGCCACGCGGGGTTCCATCAGAGGCCGACCGGCATCCCGGAACATCGCAAACGGGTTGCCGACCAATTGTATGCTATGTTCCCCAACGCTACGATTTTGATTACCACCCGGGGCTTTGCCGGGGCTCTAGGTTCCTTGTACTCCCAGGTTATTCGTATTGGCGGTGACCAGGGTTTCGAGGAATTCCTGGAATCTTACGCTGCGTTTATTTCAGACTGGTTAGATTTGAATGCGGTGATCGAGCTCTACCGGGCTCGCTTTGGCCCCAGCCGGGTCTTAACCCTGCCTTGCGAGGTGTTAGCGGCGGATGAAGCCCGCTACGAAGGTCTGTTGGAGGAATACCTGGACCTACCGCCGACACCCCTTCCCATTGGCCGGGTTTATGCTTCCCTCAGTGCTCGCCAGCTGGTTGCCTACCGGCGCTGTTCTCGCCTTTGGCTGAGGCCCCTGATTAAGCGCCTGCCCTGGCGCCATGGCTCGGCTCTTTACTTAGCCTATGCCGCCTGGGTAGTAGACCGTCCCTGGTGCGACGGCCTGATCCAACTTCTTCATGCACCAGGCCGTCATCACCCCGTCATCAAGGTTCCTGCAGATGTACTGGAGCGGTTTCGAGGTAAGGCCTCGCTGCTAGGGACCGATCCTGTATACGCCCCCTATAGGGCTGACTACCTAAACTAAGGAGACAATATGACCCGACGTATCATTGTTGGTCTGCCGGAGTGGAGTCTGGGGGGTGCTCATATCTGCGCTGCCAACTTGGTTCGGGGTCTACGGGCCAGGGGGAAGATGCCCGGCTGTTGTTAACCGAGGAACACACCCCCCTGGTTACCCATCCCCTCCATAGTCCACCCCTGCCTGCCGACTTACCCATTGACCTGATCCGCCTCACCTCCTATGACCGCTGGAGCGAGGCCTGGATAGCGATTGAACGATTCCTAGAGGAACAGGCTCCCTGCATCTATGTTCCGGTTGTTGATTTTCGGTCCACTTGCATTACTCCCCGTCTCTCCTCCCGGGTCGTGGTGGTAGCAACGATGATGACGGACTATCGCCTGGAATACGAACACGTGGAGCGATGGGCTCGCCACTGGGATGGAGTGGTGGCGGTTAACTCCGCCATTCAGCGCCGGGCCGCCCTCTGGATGCCCTGGCTGGCGGCCAACCTGGTCACGATTCCCATCTGTGTACCCATGCCCGATGATGTACCGATCCGCCCAGGCCAGGGCAAACTACGGTTGGTGTACCACGGTAGGCTATGCGAGTACCAAAAGCGCAGCCTCGACTTCATCGATCTGCTCGAACAACTGGAAATCCGTGGTGTAGAGTTTTGTCTTACCCTGATTGGCGATGGTGAATCCCGTCCAGCCATTGAAAAGGCGGCGGCGAGGTTTCTCGCCGATGGCCGCTTGGTGCTATCAGGCACCCTTCCCTACGAGCAAACCCTGGAGGCCCTCAGGGAGCAGGAGGTTTACATCCTGCCTTCAGATTTTGAAGGTACCCCCAATGCCCTGCTCGAGGCCATGGCCTATGGCTGTGTACCCGTGGTTTCTGACATCGAAACCCTAACCGATATCGTAGCCGACGGTAAGACGGGATTTCGCTGTGGGATCGGAGACATGCAGGCCTTTGCTGGGGCTGTGGCTCGACTAGCCGCTGACCCGGTGGAACGAGTCGCCATGGCTGAGCGAGCCGCGACCAGTGTCCGTCAGCTTGGCTATGACCTGGAAACCATGATCGATCGCTGGCAAGCCCTATTTGATCGCCTGGAGACCCGTACCCAGCAGGCTCGATACCGCCCCCGTGGGATGATGACTCCTCCCCCGCCAGCTTTGGTGGGGTTTCCATTCTGCCGGGCCGGTACAGTTCCTTTGCCCGGCTGGTGAATCAGGTTCCCCTCTGGCCCGAACCCCCGACCGCCCCTCGGGTGAGCCGGCATCATCGTCCCCATACCGCGCCCCTCAGGGAGCATCGCATCATTCTGGCTGCTACCAAAGGTCGCATTAGCGGTGTGGATGTTTTTGCCACCCACCTGGTTCAGGAACTGCTGTCTCGCGGCCTACGGGCGGAGATTTTAATTACCCGTCCCGATGAAAAGGTGCCGGATCCGATGCCCTTTCCAGAGCACGTACCGGTGCGAAGCCTTGCCGTTGGGCCCGGCAGTAGTTGGCAACAGCGATGGGCACTGCTGCGGCGTACCCTGGTGGAGGCCGGTCCTTGTATCTACATTCCTAACTATGACTGGCACCATTCCGGTATCTGCGGCACCCTACCGGCAACCGTCAAGGTGGTGGGTATTGTCCACAGCGATGACCCGGCCCACTACGCCCATTGTTTGCGGCTGGGGCCGACCTGGAACGGCATAGTCGCTGTAAGTGGGGTGATTGCCGATCAGATTAAAGCCCTAGACCCTGCCCTGGTAGACCGACTATACACCATTCCCTATGGGGTGGCCCTACCTTCCGCTTCTGGGGAAAGGCCGCGATCGCCCCATACGCCCCTGCGGTTACTCTACGCTGGCCGCTTAATTCGTTACCAGAAGCGGGTATTTGACCTGCTGTCTATCCTTGAGGTTTTAGCAAACCGGCACGTACCGGTGGAACTCACCGTTGTCGGTAGTGGTCCCGAGGAGCGGGAGTTTCTCCAGGCCTCGGCCCAGGCCCTGGTGAGTGGGCAGATGCGCTTCATGGGGGGGATGGCCAACCACCACGTCCAAACCCTGATGGCCCAGGCAGATGTTTTCCTGTTGCCATCGGCCTTTGAGGGGTTGCCCGTGAGCCTGCTGGAGGCCATGGCCCATGGTACCGTACCCGTGGTAGCCCACTGTCGTAGTGGGGTAGATCAGGTCATAGACCAGGGGAGAATGGTTTCTTAGTACCCGTCGGCGATATTGAGGGCTTTGCCAACTACATCAGCGATCTGGCCGCAAACCCTCAACGGCTGGCGCAGATGGCCCAGGCAGCCCGGCAGACCATTGCGATCGGCGGATTTACCACTGCTGCCATGACCGAGTCCTATCTGCGGGTAATGGAGCAGGTAGTGGCCCAGCCCTTCCGCCGTCCGGTCACCGGCATCCTTCCCCCAGAGGATCTGCAAGGCTGGCGCTCCTGGCTACCACCAGAGCCTCCTGGTCCAACCCTGGCGATTAAACGGTTGAGCAAACGGGTCGAACTCACCTTAAAGGGGCTAGTCTCCCATGCCTAGGAGAACCGGAAATCCCAAAGTACCTGTTAATCCAGTTCACCACCACCCATCACTAATGTTCACCATGGCCATAGCAAAACGTTGCGCCTTCAAAGCTGAATCAGAGGAAATTGTCCGCTTGGCTGAGGCCTATGGAAACCTCTATCCATACAACCAGGAAGGCTGTATAAATCTCCTCTGGCTAATGTAGATGCGTCTGATTATTGGTACCCCCAACTGGACCCTCAATGGTGTCAATATCTTTAGTGCAGCCCTGGTCCGTGGGCTCCGTCGTCAGGGTACCCATGCCACCTTGCTAATTACCGGTAGCCTCTGGCGAGACCAGAAGCCTCTCCCCTGGCCCAAGGATCTGCCCATACAGCGGTTACCCTTACCCATGGTTGCTACCTGGTCAGCTCGCTGGCGAAGATTGCAAACCTATCTCATCGCCCAGGCTCCCTGCATCTACCTGCCCAATCATGACGTACTGCACTCAGCCATTACACCGCTGCTGCCCTCCTCCATTGGTGTGGTTGGCATTGCCCATAGCGACGATCCCCAGCACTATGACCATATGCGCCGTCTGGGTCCCTGGTGCAATGCCGTGGTGGGGGTGAGTCACCAGATTACTCAGCGCCTCCTGCTGATGCCAGAATTGAGGGATATTCCTACCTTTGCCATTCCCTATGGAGTCCCGACAAATCCAGCCTTTGACCCCACCATGACGGGTACAGCCTCATCCCCGGAAACTGGCTTAGCCATCCTCTACGCGGGGCGTTTGGAGCAGCGCCAGAAGCGAGTTGGTGATCTGGCCTTAATCCTCCACAGTCTCCAGCAACGAGGGGTTGCAGCCCAGTTAACCATAGCCGGAGAGGGACCGGCCAGGGCAGCCCTGCAGCAGATGTTCCATGAGTTGGGGATGGCCAGTCAAGTACGTTGGCTAGGAACCGTCGCCCCTGAGGCCATGGCCGAGATTTACCGTTCCCACCCGGTGTTGCTGCTGCCCTCTGCCTACGAAGGTCTGCCCCTGGCGGTCCTCGAAGCCATGGCCTACGGATGTATCCCCGTGGTGAGCGCCATTACCAGCGGCATACCAGACCTGATTAAGGAAGGGGTCAATGGCTACTGTGTACCCGTCGGTGACCATCGAGGCTTTGCCGATCGCCTGGCCACCATCGCCCAAAACCCTGGGCAGCGCAGCACAATGTCTGCTGCCGCCAGGGCTACAATTCTGGCCGAAGGGTATACCCTTGACTCTATGGTTCACCGTTACCAGGCTGTTTTCCAGGAGATTTGGCAAGACCTGGTCACCCACCGCTATCGGCGACCCAAGGGCAGGTTGCGCCCTCCCCAAGAGCTCACCTGGCGGCATTATCTGCGGGCTCCCCTGGCAAGATGGTTAGTAAGGAACCACTGATTATGGAAGTTCTGTCCTTTGTGCGTCATTTTCCTTGCCTGTCCCAGACCTTTGTGCGTCAACAGTACCTGGGGCTGAAGGAACTTGGTGTTTCCCTGACGATTCTGGCCGATAGCGGCGATGACCACGGCTGGGTTCATACCGCCAGGGCTAATCATGAGCGGCTGCCCCAGGTCCGGTACCACCACATACCGACATCACGCCGCCAACGATTGCTTCCAGCCCTGCGCCTGTTGGCCTTGGGGCCACCGTCAGGGTTGCTTCGGCGTCTAGCCTTGCTTAATCCCTGGTACGGAGGGATGGAAGCCGCTTCTCTGCGGCTTCTCTTCCAAGCCGCTACTACCAGCTACTGCCCACCACCGGATCTGCTCCATGCCCATTTTGGTCCTGTAGGGGCGATGGTAGCCGCTCTGCGCCAAGCCGGGGTAGTAGAAGCCCCCCTGATTACGACCTTCTACGGCTACGATGTGTCTAGAACCCCCGCCCACACCTACCGCTATCTATTTCAAACGGGGGATTTACATCTAGTCCTGAGTCAACGGATGCGACTCCGGCTGATGGAAATGGGTGCCCCGCCCGAAAAAATTCTCATTCATCCTTTGGGGGTAAATCCCGCTCTCTTCCATCCCCGTGCAGCCACCTTGCACCCCACGCTGAACATTCTTTCCGTTGCTCGCCTGGTTCCTAAAAAGGGCATCGCCGATGGACTCAGGGCCGTTGCCGCCGCCGCGTCCCACACCCCGCTGCACTACACCATCATCGGGGATGGTCCCTGTCGGGCTGAATTAGAGGCGCTGGCGGCATCTCTGGACATTACCGACCGGGTCACTTTTTTGGGCGGACGTCCTAACCGGGAGGTGATCGATTATTTACACCATAGCGATCTGTTATTGGTGCCCAGTGTTACCGCAGCCGATGGGGATGCGGAAGGTACCCCCATGGTGATTCTGGAGGCTCAAGCGGCTGGTATTCCGGTGCTATCTACCGATCACTCGGGGATTGCCGAGATTGTAGTCCCTGGGGAGAGTGCCAAACTAGTCCCAGAGCATGATTGGCTGGCTATGAAAGAGGTGATTTTGGACCTGACATCCTCCCCACGGCGTCAGGAAATGGGGGCTGTAGGTCGGGCCTTCGTAGAGCAGTACCACGACCTTCGGCAACTGAACCAGCGACTGCTGGAGTGCTATGAAACCGTTAGAAGCCAATGGCCTTAACGAGAAATAATAACTTCGTCTTACAGAAGCCGATTAATTTATTGAAAAAGGATGAATTAGGCCAGGAAGCCAGGGATTGCTTAATTTTGCCTTTACATTAAGAATTACTCTTTAAAGATTACATTGCAGTAAGCAATATCTTCACGACTATGCCCTAAGCTTCAGGCTATTCTAATTACAGATAAACAGCTAAAACGCGTATTTTTTTGAGGTTAAAAGGACTTTATGCCTTGGTTACCGTTAGCGGAGTGGAGGTCAGTCCGAAGGGTTACCCCTCTATTTCCAATGCGGCCAAGGTCATTTTCCCCAGTGTGCTTTCTTTAATCAGTACACTGGCCTTGATGCTCGTTGAAAGCCAATTTTAGTAGTGAATTATATTACCGTATCCAGGCGATATCGGTCGAATACTTATGGGAAAGATATCTACAATAGACCGACATAGCCCTTTGTTTACCGGCACCGGGACAATGCCGAGCAGGAGGGATTATAGGGGGGCTTTCAAAAGGTTAGCCTCTGAGGAGGGAGCTAACCTTATAGAACGCATAATAAATCTTAGATCAGTAAAAATCTACCTTGCCAACCAACGTCAAAAAGCCATTATTAAGGAAAAAACTTTGCTTAACCAGCAGACCCTTACTGGTTTCCAGCAGAAAATTATCTCTACCATTACTTCACAAGGCTATTGGCAGGGAAGTATTGACTCTCTACTACCGGCGGAAGCCGTTGACCAGCTGTTATGCCGAGGCCAGCAACTAAGCCAGCAACTAGAGCAACAAGACCACAGTCATTCTAATACAGTGGCCTTGAATCCATCTGAAATTCTCAACGATATTAATAATTGGGTTATCTATCAAGCTGGTTTAAATGAGCAACTTCTAAAAATTGCCCATCACTATATCAGGCTACCTGTTGCCTATCATGGTGCGGAGATTCGCCTCAGTCGAGCGGTTCCCGGCAGGCTAGATTGGACAGGACCACGGGTTCCCCATTACGACGCTGAAGAGGGACAAATCTACCCGATGCTTAAAGCAGTTCTTTATCTCAGCGATGTTACCGAGAATACAGGGCCTTTTACCCTAATTAAGGATGGTCACCCTATTACCTTACCCGGCAAACCGGGTACTCTAATTCTGGCAGATACCAGTCTGACGTTACATCATGGTATGCCCTTGAGGCATGGAAAACGGTCAGTCTTATTTTGGACCTACACCAGCCGTCGTCCCCATTACCCCCATCGATGCATTATTTGGCCCCATTCCCATTGGGCTGTACGACAAATGACCAGTTCTTTATCTGCGAACCAGCAGCAGGTAGCCAGGTGGCGCGAAGCCTTTTTAATGGTTTTGTGCCCGGTTAAATATCATCCTCTACCAGGGTTGAATCTTATGATTAGGGACCGTAACAACCTGGTTTAGCCCCTATTCTTTTTTCAACTTTATAGCTATTGTCAGTCCAGTTAAAGCAGGCGATCGCCGCCTGGGCTAACCGTTGCGATCGCCCAAGCTATAAAGCCGGCAGGCCGGATCACGGGTTATTTTACCCCTTCCTTCTAGTTTAACCAACACTGTAGGGGTACCCAGGGGTTATAGCAGCGCAGAGGTAATAGATACATACCGTGGCGATCGCCTGCCTGAGTAGGGTTTTGTCGGGGTCTTTGAACTGCACCACGGGGGCCTCCACCACCAGGGCGAGGGCGTCGAGTTAATGGGCGATTTTGTCTTGACTACCGCAGGATAGTTTGAAGTAGCTATGGGGGAACCAGGCATTGGCCAGCATTTCGATGATTAAATCCTGGAGGGGGATGGGGGCGGTGATCTGAAACTGGTGACGGCGGAGGATGTCAGCAATTCTCATTTTGGCAAAAAACTATCCAACGGCCAGGAATAGGGGTATGGTAATGCCATCTGAGAGAGCTAAGAGAGCCAGAGCTGTTGAAAAAGGCAGGTTTGTTTAACAGGCTAGTGGACTCGTTTCGCCAGCGTTTGTCGTCGCTACCGGACAAACGCAAGGGCAAGAATAGCCGCTACGGGATGGAAGATGCGGCGTTGAGCGCCTTTGGTGTGTTTTTCACCCAAACGCCGTCTTTTCTGGCCTATCAGCGGAAGATGGCGGACAGTAAGGGGAAAAGCAATGCCCAAAGCCTGTTTGGGGTTCATCAGATACCCAGTGACAACCACATCCGAGATTTATTGGATGGGGTTTCCCCTGAGCAGGTGTTTCCCATGTTCGAGGAAATCTTGCAGGGGTTAGAGGAGCAGGGACAGTTGAACAGCTTTCGGTGCTTAGGAGACCGGCTGTTGGTGGCCTTAGATGGAACCGAATACTTTAGTTCGACCCAAATTCACTGTTGCCAGTGCTCAACGCGCACCCTGAAGTCAGGGAAGATTCATTACTTCCATAGCGTCGTGACGCCGGTGATCGTTTGTCCGGGCAAGAGTCAGGTGATTCCGTTAGTGCCTGAATTTATTCGACCGCAAGATGGTCATGAAAAACAAGACTGCGAGAATGCCGCCGCCAAGCGGTGGTTGAGCCAGCATGGAGAGCGACTTAGGGGGCTGCGAGTGACGGTCCTAGGCGATGATCTCTATTGCCACCAACCCTTGTGTCAGCAGCTGTTAGACCAAGAGGTGGACTTCATCCTGGTCTGTCGAGAGGACTCCCACACCACCCTCTATGACCATCTGCAGGGGATGGCTTTACCCACGGTCACGACCCAACGCTGGACCGGCAAAGTAAACGAAACCTGGACCTATCGCTATCTCAATGGGGTGCCCTTACGGGATGGAGCCGATGCTTTGTTGGTCAATTGGTGCGAATTAACGGTCAGCCGCCCCAATGGTCAGGTGACCTACCACAATGCTTTTGCCACCAGTCATCGCATCAGCGATGACACCGTCGCTGAGATTGTTCGAGCCGGACGGGCCCGATGGAAGGTTGAGAATGAAAACAACAACACCCTCAAGACCAAGGGCTACAATCTGGAGCACAATTTCGGCCATGGCCAGCAGCATTTGGCCTCCTTCCTGGCCACCCTTAACATCCTGTCCTTGTTGTTCCACACCGCCCTGGAGCGGCTTGACCAGAAGTATGCTGTGCTGAGGGCCCACCTCCCCACTCGAAAAACCTTCTTTGATGATCTGCGGGCCTTAACTCGGTACCTGTATTTCGACAGTTGGGATCATCTGCTTACCTTCATGCTCGAGGGGCTAGAGCTAGAAATCCCTCCCAATAGCAGCTGATTCTTTAAAATGAGAATTGCTGGGAGGATGTCTAGCAGGGAGAGGAAGAAGAGGTATTTGTAAGAGTTGGTGGTGTGGTTGAATAACCAGGCCAGGGCGGGGATGTGGTGGTAGGGCTCAACCAGGTTGAGCCTTTTCGTAGGCCTGTAGCGTATGTTTAAGGTCCATTATCATGAGGTCCCGCAGTGCTACCGGGCTGTGGATCAGGCAGTCGGGGCCGTAGCGGCGAATCTCTCGCAAAAACCAAAAGCTGTGGTTGATGCGGCGCACCACCCGGCGAATCTGGCGGTCTGGGTCCCAGGCGTTGACCAGGTCGCGGTCGGTTTTAGACCGATAGGCCAGGGCTAAGCCGCCGGAGAGGTGTATTTCTACATCAATAAAGGCCAGTTGGGGTTGCCAGGATCCCGCCAGGGGGGTAATGACGGATTCTTCGGGGATGCGATCGAGGCGCAAAATCCAATTGTGCTGAAGTTCTGGCAGGTCCTGGTTATCTGCGGTTTCGTCACACCAGCAGGTCAGGTATTCCCGCTCTTCTAATGTAACGATTTTGGCATAGCGGATAGAAAAGTTCCGGATTTGACCAGCGGTGTCCTGATAAATAAGACAGAAGGGTCTCTGTCGGCGCATACAAGCTTCGATGGCAACCCGCCAGGGTACGGCGGGCTGATCCACAAAGGCTTGGATCTCTCGACGCAGAGGATCGTTAAGTTCACTACGCTCCAGGAGAAGGATGGCAATGTTTAGGGCTTCAGATCGGCGGCCAAGGTCAATCAGTTGGTTTCGAATCAGGTTTAGGGTGGTGATCCGCTCCTGGCTCCAGTCGTGGTTAAGGGCAACCCGCAGGTGGCCCCGGGCAATGGCTTTGATCAGGCGGGAGATATTGGGTTTATCGCCCCAGGTTTGGTCAAAGTCGAGGGCCAGTTGTTCGAGCTGGGCTTTTTCGTGATCGGAGATAGACAGGGTTAGGGAACGGCCAGGGCGGGTCATAGGAAAGGAGGAAAGTGTACGGACACTACGTTTAGTAAATAGCTTGCAGAACCCTATTATGGTTGCCATTATGGGATTACACAATAAAACACGGACAGTTTATCTGTGTAGTTAAGGAGTTAAAGATCAAAGCATAGGGTGGGAATTGATCGATTCGATGGAACTCAAGGCACGGTAGCCATCGATCGCTATCCTGCTTCCATAATCTGCGCTGTATTCAGTTCAAGTTCTTCTGTTGACTCAACACTGACACACCATGGCGATTGAAATCCTACGGAAAAAATTCACGGTCGAGCAATATCACCAAATGGCCAAATCCGGTATTCTTACCCTTGGCGATCGGGTGGAACTGCTGGGGGGCGAGGTGATTCAAATGCCTCCAGTGGGTCGGGCCCATTGGGTTGGGGTCGATTGTTTGACGGAGTTGCTTAGCTTAGCGCTAGCCTTTAAGGCGATTGTACGGGTACGAAGCCCTATTGCGCTGGGGAGTACCTCGGCTCCCCAGCCGGATATCGCTGTGCTGCGGGAAAGGATTGATTTCTACGGGGAGGAGCCTTCCCGGCCTGGGGATATTTTTGCCCTGGTGGAGGTCTCGGACAGGACGGTGGAGTTCGAACGGCTGGTGAAGCTGCCAATCTATGCCGCAAGTGGCATTGCGGAGGTGTGGATTGTGGACCTGGTGGCTGGGGCGGTAGAAGTGTACCGAGAACCGGGGGCTGGTGGCTATGGGCAGGTGCAGGTGCTGAGGGGTAGGGATGGGGTTAGGTTTATGGCTTTTCCTGATGTTGAGTTTAGGGTGGATGAGTTTTTTGGTGGGGAGGGGTAGGGGGGAAAGTAGTGGAGTGATGAAGTGGGGGGTGATGAAGTGGGGAGTAGTTTAGTATTCACTGAAATCTTGAGAAAGTAGTAGGAATAGAACCCTGGTTTTTCTTAATGGCCTATGGTTCTCATCTGGGTTTATATCGGTATCAACTAATGTCATTTTATTCCATAACACTTAAGCCTGTTTACTCCCAGACTGTCACAACTCCTGAAGGAGTTGCATTGCCTGATGGGTGGAAACTTTCCTGGCATCAGGCTGAAACCTTTAATGCTTTGTGTGATCAAGATATTGACGTTGTGTTTAACACAGCTATGACCGGGGATGGCAAAAGCCTAGCAGCTTATCTACGAACTATGACTGCTAAAAACTACAGTACATTGGCAATGTATCCTACGAATGAGTTGGCTAGGGATCAGGAACGCCAGGTAGAAGAGTATAAAAATAAATTTAATCCTAGGAATGACCCACAAATTTATCGACTTACAGGGACGACTCTAGAAGATTTTGTTGAGACAAATCAACTCTCTTCTAAGCAGAAAGGAATTATTAACTTGGTAGATAATTCGGAAATTCTGCTGACCAATCCAGATATTTTTCATTATATTCATCAATTTCGCTATCTCAGGCGAAATCCTGATAATCCGAGAAAAGGCGATAACGCAGATAAGATCTTTCGTAAGGTTGATAGCCTTTACAAACTATTTGTCTTTGACGAGTTCCATGTCTTTTCATCTCCGCAAATTGTTAGCGTCTTTAATGCCATGCTGTTGATGAAACATACGGGCTATCAAGGTAAATTTCTATTTCTCTCTGCAACACCTAACGAATTACTGCAAGGCTATCTATCTATGGCTGGTCTAACTTGCCGATTGATTGAGCCAACCAAACAAGAAAAGTATTGTTTTTCATCTAATAATGATGAAAATTGGCGACTGATTAGTCAACCGATTAAGTTGATATTTCCAGATAATATTCAACCCAATGCCAAATCTTCCTATGAATGGATGATTGAAAATAGCGAAAATATCATTCTTAAATTCTTTCTAGATTATCCAGGTAGTAAAGGTGCGATCATTCTTAACTCAATCGCATCAGTCTATAAATTGATAGATAAACTACGGCCACTATTCGAGAAAAATAATTTAACTGTTTTACCTAACACTAGCTTAACTGGTGAAAGTGAACGAGCACAATCCATTTCGAATGCTGATCTATTGATTGGAACTTCTACGATCGACGTTGGGGTTGATTTCAAAATTAATTTTCTGATTTTTGAAGCATCTGACGCTGGCAACTTTATCCAACGATTTGGTCGACTAGGACGACATAAAGGATTTTCAGTTTATCAAGCCTATGCCTTGATTCCCAATTTTTTGGTTGCAAGATTATTTGAGGTTAAAGAAGGGAAGACAGCAGTTTTAGAGAACGAGGGTGATTACGACCGTGTTTCATTAACTGATGTAATTCGCAAATCCTGGTCATTTGTGAATCAATTTGAAGGATATCCGAAACGATGGGGAGCAATTCAATCATTCCAAGTTTGGAACGAATTACGTCAAATGAAGGAAACTTATCCGAATGCAGACGAAAGCTTTAAAGCAGATATTGAAAATGTGCTTCAAATAAATGTTAAATCTCAGTACGAAGTTATTAAACGTTATTTAGATGCAAAGCAACACAAAATTATTGATGAGGCAAGAAGCTTCCGGGGTAGTAGTCAGCTAGACTGTGCTATTTATGACACAACTAATCCGGATGAACCGGAACGAGATCGATTTAAGACGTATAACTTACCGGGGCTATTAAGCAACTTTAGCTTTGATCCGATGGAGAAGGTTGAATTTTTGACAAAAGTGAAATCAGCAGGTTTATCCAAGAAACGATTTGAGGAGTCACTGTGCTATCTCCACCTCAAGGATTACCGGGAAGTACGAGAAAATTGGTATTTTTACTATGCCGGTAATTTAAGTGAGTTGTCACGTTTAGGACAAGTTCAAATCCTCAAACAGTTACAGGTGACAGCAGGGGTAAACGCCATTAGTCAAGCTCTATGTCGACGGGGCATGGTTTGCTATATCTCAGATCGTCGCCGAGATGAACTGCGGGCTAAGTTAGGCTTACCGATGCATTTTCAAGCCTATGAGTTGAGCGATCGCCCTGATGACCGCGATCCACCCTATACGATCGCCTTTGGTCAGTCTGCTCTTTTGCTGGAAACTCTCACCCGAAACTGGAAGCCACAGGAGGACATCGGATGGATTTGTTAGGAAACCGCCCTTTCCAGAACTTTTTAGACTGAAGTAAAAGCTCAATCCCGATTCAAAATTACAGGAGAGTGATCTTATGTCTGATGATAACTTGTTATCTCGTATCTCAAGCGATCCAAATATTTGTTTTGGAAAACCTTGTATTCGGGGACATCGTATTTGGGTTTCTATGATTTTGGATCTGTTAGCGGCGGGAGAAACCATTGGAACCATCTTAGAGGAGTATCCCGGTATTGAACGAGAAGATGTGTTAGCCTGCATTGCCTACGGTGCTGAGATGTCTAGGGGCGTATGGGTAGAAATTCCATTCACTAAAGTAAAAGAAGCTCAAGCATGAGAATAAAACTAGATGAACACCTGGGTAGTGTGCGAGTCGTAACCTGGCTGCGGATAGCAGGACATGAGGTGGCCACGGTGCGAGAACAGAATTTGGTATCGGCACCTGACGATCAATTGATTGATGTTTGCCGAGGAGAGAGGCGCTGTCTGGTAACGTGTGATCGTGGCTTTGGCAATCGTCTTCGCTTCAATCCTGCTCACTACTCAGGAATTGTTCTTATCCGTCTATCCTCCCGCTCTACCTTTGAGGAACGACGAGAAGCGATCGACGCGCTCATTGCAGGTTTAGATCAAGCTGATGTGACGGGTAAGCTTTGGGTGATTCAAGATAACAGCATTCAAGAGTATCAACCGATCGGGTTGGAGGAAACGGAGAATGGATAGTGAGCAATTGTCTTTACTTGATGATGATCTCCCGATCATAGATTTTGATGCGGGTAGAGAAGCTAACGAAGACCCAATCGCGCCACCAGAACTCCTCACCATTAAGCTATTTAAGCAAGCGATTTGTGAGGCTGAGGGGAATGAGGGCGATCATCTGCTCATGGACTTTACTGAATATGTTTTGCCAAAGTTGATGCGCCAATTAGCAGGGTCAACCGCCAAGGGAGGGCAATTTTTTGAACGGTTGGATGCGCGAGGGAAGGTTAAACGACGGGATAATGCGGGTGATCAATCGCTTCCAGCCCATTTGCTAAACGGGCTTTTACCAAGCTACCGCATTGCAAAGCGTTTACAACAATCTGATATTGGCCGAAATCAGGTCAAGGCATATTGTGAGGAGTTGCAATTGCGGATTTATGTAGCCGCCTATCTGTTACACGATTATGAAAAATTCCCAGATTATTTACCCTGGTTACTTAAAAAAGATGTTGTTGAGGATAAATGGAAAAATCGTGATTGGGTAGCTCATTCACCTGATAAGAAAGATGCTCCCAATCTGGGTCGAGATTATATTGCTCAGAAAATTTTGGCTCTCGGATTAGATCAATTTTTGGGTGGAGCATGGCGAGAATTTATTAACGACATTATTTGGATTAGCAGTAATGCCGGAGACAAAAGTGATGCTGATTTAGGTTTGACTACTCGTGGGTTGAAGCCATTAGAAGACGATCGAATGGATGCCAGAATTCGCAATGTCTTAGTGAATTTAGTTAAGTTATCCGATCTCTTCGCCTCGATTATTAAACATCCTCAAGACATTGCTAAAAGTAGTTTAACTGATTTGTTAAATAGCTTGAGTAATCAGGGACAGTTTAAATTCACCTATCATGCGTTATCCGATAATCGGGGTGTTTTGACAAATATCATCAATAATGCCTTAATAGACCTGCACCCCAAAGAATTTTATACACAATTATTGTATCTACCGGATGGGGTTGTTTATCTGGCTACAGCGGATGCACCTGATATCCAAGTCAAACAAATCTCTGCACAAGTTGTTGATAAAATAAAAATACTTTGTGGCGATCAACTTAAACATCGCCAGATCGGCTTTGGTCGCGATGGTAAAGGCTTAAAATTTGCTGACTACTACTGGCTATTTTTCGACATTGCCGCACTCATGGATGTAGCAAAACTTGCTGCCTGTCGCATTATTCCCTCGACTAAAAGTTCTTCGGCTGCTAAACGGAGTACTAGTCTAGCTAACTTTCAAGCGGATGGTGAACTTCCCAGTTATCTAACTGTTGAATTTGGGGATGATTATCGAATAGATCGACTTGCCGAGTTTGGAGATACTCTATGCCGGGGAATTTGGCGAAGTTGGTGCGAACGTTTTAGCGCCTGGCAAAAACAACACCCCAAAGCACAACGTAAAACACTCCCTGAGCTAGACCTGATCCAACGGTTGACAGAACACTTAGGGTTAGCCGACGAAATTTCTGCGCTTCGAGCCATTCAATCCTTAAAGAAAACAGGAGGTGTGCCGCTCGATTGGTATTATCTAGCTGCCAAGTTTATCTGCAAGAATTCTGATCTGGATGATCAACAAATTCGGGACGTAATGACCGCAATGGCGAGTACTGCTGCGAAGGCCGTAGAGGGAATTGTCCAAGAATTTACATTACCGGATGGATGGGACGATCTTCGTACCTATGTTCAGCAGATAGTTTCCTTACCGACTGGGGCGATCGTTCCACCGCAAACCGATCCATTTTTGGTGGAGTTAAGCCGCTATCAGGCAGCAAAAGTGGCGGGCCGAGGACGTGAAAATGTTTGTGCGATGTCTAGCTCGTCTTACACCGTAACAGAACAGATGGAATCTGCCACGCTGTTTACGCCCCAGGTTTATAGCAATCGTCAGATTCTTTTTAATGCCCAGGCCGCTAAACGCCAAATTTGCGCGATCTGGTCAACTGAAATCATGCTACGCCAAATTTTGATGAATCAGACAAATGCCACGGGGGGAGATTTTGAAGGACGAAAATATCGTTATCTTTACCTCTATCCTGCGTACTTCTTTACACCTGAAACCAATATCTTTATTCAAAAGGCCTATTCCTGGATTCGGCGGACTCGATTTGATGCAGATATTCGTAAGCATCTGGTTACGGAGCAGCAAGTTACTCAGTTTGAGCTTGAAAACTATCAACAGGTAGATTCACTTCTGATTCAGGAAAAGTCCGATCGCGATCAGACTTTTAAGCTCAACTATCCCAATGAGCCGATGACCTTCTTTTTTATGGCATTACCACCTGGAAGAGATGCTACCGATACAGAATCTTGGGTGATGCCTGCGTGGTTAGCCTTAGCATTACCGTTAGTATTAGATGTTAAGGTAGTTGCGTCCGAGTCCCCTGTTCCACCTTTCATCAGTGGGGCTGATTTTGAACAGACCACGGTTTTAGATGGAGAACATCAGGCGATCTCCACCCTTGTAAAGAAGAAACGCTATCGCCTGGATGCAATTCTGCCCTGTTCAACAGCCCCAACTTTTTCACCGCTCAATTCACTAAGTGCCGCTTACTGCATTCATTTAGAGGTTAATCGTAAGAAAGATGGTGATCCCGATTGGGGCAAACTGGCGGCTCTAGCACGGGACTTAGAAACCAGCCCACTTTATGTGTTTCATTACCTGAGCAAGCTTGTCCGTAAACTGGATTGGGACTCTGCGCCGATTTCCAAAATCAAACTGTATCTCGACTTTTATCACTGTTTCGATCCCAAAGGAGACGATGTGAACCAACTTCGTGAATTGACTCGGCTATATCGCTGTTTCTACCGTGCCAAAAGCCAATATGCCAAACCCAATGCGGTTCTAAAACCGATCGATGAAGCGGCTGATGTCATTCTTAAAATCGATAAGGCTCTGGTTCCCGATGATCAGTCATTGACAGATGTGGTAGCCGCCCGTATTTCTAAGCTAATGACCAATGTACGACGGAGAACCGCAGAAGGGAAACCCACCTTGGCATTGGTGAACGGTAAATGGAGGCCTGCGTTAACCGTTGAGGAAGAACGTCAAGCCGTTTATGACTTTGCTCAGTTCTTCGTCAAAAATCTATTTCGCGAAACCTTCAAGGGTGACCGTGCCCGTTTGGCAGGGGTTCAACTCAATCTAATTCGAGATACCTGCGACTACCTCTATCGCTTAGAAGACGATGAAGCCCGGCAAGTTATCCCTGAGCCGGAACCTGAAGAGCTGACCGAACTTGCAGAAGAAGCTGTTTGAACCCCTGCTATCTAACAAACTAGAGGTAAGCGAGATTACTGCAAGTAGAATCAGGAGCCTCCTGATGATTAGTAAACACTAAAATTAACGATTTCATTGGAGACAACCATGAGTTTTCTAAAAACAGTTGATGCTAAGCACTTCCATTCCGAAATTCCTGCCAAGCCAATGGGCAAGTACGTCCACTTTATTAACATCCGGATCAGCAGAGTCTTATCCACTCTTCCAGACAGATGGTGAATTAAATAAGGCGCGAGTTCGGGCAGGTATTGATCATCCGGAACCTATCAGTCGGTTAGTAATGTTTAAGCGGAAGCAGTCGACACCTGAGAGATTGACCGGGCGAGAACTTCTTCGTAATTATAAGATTGGGGATTGGGAAAAGTGTGACTACAACGTAGATTTTAGCAAAACAACCCCAGACTGCGTACTCTATGGGTTCGCGATTGGTGATTCGGGTTCTGAAAAATCTAAGGTAGTTGTCGATACAGCTTACTCAATTACTCCTTTCGACGACTCCCATCTTAATTTCACACTAAATGCACCCTTTGAAAATGGCACAATGAGCCGTAATGGAGAAGTAACTAGTCGTATTAATAGTCAGGATCACATTTTGCCTCAGGTTTTCTTCCCTAGTATAGTAACGCTTAAGGATCCAACAGAGTCAGGATTTTTATATGTCTTAAATAATATCTTGAGGACCCGTCACTATGGGGCACAAACCACTCGGACAGGCCGAGTTCGTAATGAATTAATTGGTGTCATCTTCGCGGATGGTGAAATTGTTAGTAACCTACGATGGACTCAAAGAATTTATGACCTATTGATAGAGAGAAAACAGATTCAATCACCTGATCCACTTAATGAAGATCAGGTTTGTCAAGCGGCAGAAGATGCTATAACTCAGCTTATGACTGAAGAGTATATCCCTCACACTGATTTTGTAGGTACTGCGCTAACTCCCTTACTCATAGAAGTCAAAAAATTCACAGGAGATGAAACTCAACTTAAGGCAATGCTATCTCAAGCCAATCATGAATCTACGGCATATGCCGCCAAGCACATTTTCAAATCCACTGAGAAAGGCAAAAAAGCCAGTAAGAAAGCAATGACAGCAGAATAAACCCTATGACCTATATCTATCGTTGTACATTGGAGTTACACGACTCCATGTACTTTGCAACCCGTGAAATTGGTCGGTTATACGAAACTGAACCAGTCTTGCATAACTATGCCTTGTGTTATGCATTTGGCTTAGTAGATAGCGATCGCTACTCTACAACCGTCCCTGAAGCAGATTCCTACCGTTACTTCTGTCCTGAACAGATTCCTAAGTATAAGGAGCACCTTACACCGCTTAACCAACAAGGAATCTATGTCACTCCTGCACGAGCTGTTCACCATGGAACTGTGCTTAATACCTGGAAATATGCCAATAATAACTATCACGTTGAAATGGAGAAAACACAAAAAAATATTCCCAGTTTTGGTCGAACTAAAGAAGTTACCCCAGAGAGTCAATTTGAGTGTTTCATCATCACTCAAAGAAGTTTATCTCTACCCAGATGGATTCGTCTAGGCAAGTGGATGAGTAAGGCTAAAGTAGAAACTCAGGAACTACCCACACCAAAGCAGTCAGAAGGCGAATTTATCTTTCCCTACCCCTTGAATCCCCTGGATGTGATGTTTACCCACCAGGTATTAAGTTACGACACCGTCAATATGCCGCCGGTCAGTTTAATTCGAAACGTGCGTTTGCGGGGGCACTACTACGAAACTGAAGGAGTCAAAATTCCGGCTCAAATGGCCTACCGATTTAGTGGTTGTCAGCCAGAAACCTGAAAACAATGCCCCATAGCCTCATCCTCAACCTCCAACCCTATTCCCCCATCCCCCCGGTTACCTCACCGGCAAACACCTCCATGCCCTGTTCCTCACCCTGGTCAGCTCCGTTGACCGCCAACTGGGCGATCGCCTGCACGAACAAAAAACCGAAAAAGCCTTTACCCTCAGTCCCCTACAGGTGACAGAGAGTCACGGGCCAAGGCAGGCGGGGCGAGGTAAACCAAGGGTTACGACAAAAGGCCACCCCCTCTCCCACCCCTTAACCTGGCACCATGCCCACCCCATCGCCCCCCATACCCCCTGCTGGTGGCGGGTCTCTTTGCTAGACGACAGCCTATTTGGCCACCTTACCCCCCTCTGGCTGCACCTCAACCCAGCCCAGCCGTGGCATTTGGGCCCTGCCGATTTAGCCATCACCAGTATTTTGGGTACACCCCAGTCAACCCAGCCCTGGGCTAACTTTAGCTCCTACGCCCAACTCTACGAGCAAGCCTCCGATCGCGATCGCCAGGTGACCTTGGTCTTCTCCACCCCCACCACCTTTCGCCAGGGTAACTATGATTCAGCCCTACCTACCCGAGAATGCGTGTTTAATAGCCTCTTGAACCGCTGGAATCGCTATAGCGGCATTCCCTTTGCCGAACCGTTTCTAGAGTTTCTGTTTCCCAGCTACTTTGATATTCACACCGAACTGGTCAACCACCCCGATGGCCGGTGGGCCGGTTGCATCGGCACCCTCGCCTTTCGGATTTTAGGCGACGCCAGCCCCACCGCCATTAAGCAAATTAACACCCTGGCTGACTTTGCCCTCTACGCCGGAGTAGGGCGGAAAACCACCATGGGGATGGGAATGGGGAGGAGACAGTAGGGATGCAGGGGGGTGATGGGGTGGGCGATAGACCTCTAAATCCCCATGGACCTTAGCAAGCCCCTGTCCCATCTTCCTTTCACTAATCTACCTGCCTAAAGCATTCCCCATCACTCCCCCCTTCCATGTCTCCCCCAACCCTGTCTGAGCCCATTCCTATTGCCGCCCTTAACCAATACACCTACTGCCCCCATCGCTGTTGGCGGATGTTTTGTGCCGGGGAGTTCATCGATAACCATTACACCCTGGAGGGTACAGGGCTCCACGATCGCGTCCATACCCTGGGCAGTGGCCATCGTCAGGAGACCTGGCAGGTGCGGGCTGTGTGGCTAAAGAGCGATCGCTACGGCCTGATCGGTAAATCTGACCTGATCGAAGAACAGGACGGTCGCATTTACCCGGTGGAATACAAACGGGGTCACCGGGGGAGTTTGATAACGACGAACTCCAGGTCTGTGCCCAGGCTCTCTGTCTTGAAGAAATGACCAACCGCCCGGTGGTCCAGGGTTTTATCTACTACGCCCAATCCCACCAGCGGCAACCAGTAATGATCACCGATGACCTACGACAAACCGCGATCGCCACCATCGCAGCCGTCCATCAACTCCTCACCACCGGCACCATGCCCCTACCGATTTACAGCAAACGCTGCCGCGGCTGTAGCCTTTACTCTCAATGCCTACCCCAGGCAGCGGAGAAAGTAGGGCGATACCGTGAAGCCTGACGGGGTGACCAAAGATATCACATCTACCTAATCCATCACTCCCCTACCCCCTTACTCAAATAATTTACTAATACACAAAAAACCATGGGCACTGTTTACATAACCACTGACGATGCTTTCATTGGCAAAACGGACGAGCGGCTGCGGGTGCGGGCTCAAAAAGAAACCCTGCTGGATATTCCGCTGATTAAGGTGGATGGGGTGGTGGTGCTGGGGCGGGCGACGGTGTCGCCGGCGGCTCTGGTGGAGTTGTTGGAGCGGAAGATTCCCCTTAGTTTTATGACCGCGACGGGGCGTTTTTTAGGACGCTTGGAGCCGGAGTTAAACAAGAATGTGTTTGTCAGATCGGCCCAGTGGCAGGCAGCGGGGGCAAGTGAACGGGCTCTCCATGGGGTGCGGGGGTTTGTACGGGGCAAGCTGAAGAATTATCGTAATCTGCTGCTACGGGCTCAGCGAGAGGGCATTGGGGGGTTAGAAGCGGGGGTGACCCGTCTGGAGCAGGCGATCGCGCCAATTAGTCAAACCACCACCATTGATGGGCTGCGGGGCCTGGAAGGGGCGGGGAGTGCCGCCTACTTTGGCCATTTTGGCCGCTTGATTCGTAACCAGGAGTTTGAATTTACCCATCGGTGCCGCCGACCACCGATGGATCCGGTTAATGCCTTGCTGAGTTTTGGCTATGCCCTGCTGGCCCATGATGTTCAGGGAGCCATTAATATTGTGGGCTTTGATCCCTACCTGGGCTACCTCCACACCCAGCGCTATGGCCGCCCCTCCCTGGCCCTGGACTTGATGGAGGAGTTCCGTCCCCTGGTGGTGGATGCCATGGTACTAGCGGCAATCAACCGCCGAGCCCTGAAACAAGAGGATTTCAGCACTGAACCAGTGAGTGGGGCGATCTCCCTAACCGACGAAGGACGGCGATCTTTCCTGCGGCTCTACGAGCAGAAAAAACAGTCAAAATTCAAACACCCGGTTCTGGGCCGACAGTGCACCTACCAGGAAGCCTTTGAGATCCAGACCCGGCTACTGGCCAAGTATTTGATGGGAGAAACCGAGATTTATCCGCCCCTGGTGACGGGGTGATTCAAGATATCACTTTTCCCACTCCTCCACTTCCATGCACATTGTTATCACCTACGACATCTCTAACGACAAGCGGCGGACGAAAATTCATAAGGTGCTGTCTTCCTATGGGCAGTGGATGCAGTTTAGTGTCTTTGAATGTAGCCTGTCGGAGACGGAGTATGCCCGCTTGCGCAATCGGTTAAATAAGCTGATTAAGCCGGAGGAGGATAGTATTCGTTTTTATTTTCTCTGTGGCTGTTGTCAGAAGAAGGTGGAACGGATTGGGGGTGAGGCGGTCAGGGATGAAACGGTGTTTTTTGCCTGAGGCGATTGCGGATGGGTGGGTGTTGGGGAGGCAGAGGAACATAATGGGGCTGAAGGTTGAATGGTGGGGGCGGTTGGGGCCTTGGGGCTGATATTAGATCCGCGCGATCTCTAAAAGGTTTATTAGATAAGGGCTTTGGGTTTTTTGGTGAGGGGTCAGCGAGATTTTTCTGGGGGTAAAATGCTAAAATACAATAGTTTCGCGTTTTTGAACCTTGAAAACCAAATATATCAAGGCTTTCAGACGCCCGCGCCGGCAATTACCCTCAAACCCTCTCAGGGATTGAAACTTAGGGATTCAGCACTGAAGCTGCAGCGCAGACCGGCAATTACCCTCAAACCCTCTCAGGGATTGAAACATGACAAAGCCTCCGATTTGATCATGTCCTCCAACCCGGCAATTACCCTCAAACCCTCTCAGGGATTGAAACTTGGGCTCACAGGACTTGTGCCCCTCTTCTTTGAGTCCGGCAATTACCCTCAAACCCTCTCAGGGATTGAAACGGGACAGTGGGTTTAGCCCAACACTCTGACAAAGAGCCGGCAATTACCCTCAAACCCTCTCAGGGATTGAAACCTGGCTGTACCAGGGTGATCAGCTGATTGCACCGACCGGCAATTACCCTCAAACCCTCTCAGGGATTGAAACCAGAGCGACTGCCCAACTGGATCCAGCCACGCTGGTCAGGAACCGGCAATTACCCTCAAACCCTCTCAGGGATTGAAACAATTTGCAGGGTGCCAATGCCTTCTAGGGCGATGCCCGCCAATCACCCTCAAACCCTCTCAGGGATTGAAACACCGCGTACAGGTGAGCCATTAACGAATAGATCCCCCGCCAATCACCCTCAAACCCTCTCAGGGATTGAAACATAGTTAATCCGAAACCGGCCCTGGACAAATGCCCCCGCCAATCACCCTCAAACCCTCTCAGGGATTGAAACATGCGATGCTTACGACGTGCAACCCGGCGACCTGATCCGCCAATCACCCTCAAACCCTCTCAGGGATTGAAACTTGTCACTGACAGTTCCCGCTGTAACAGCCCCACCCGCCAATCACCCTCAAACCCTCTCAGGGATTGAAACAAGTATTACGTGAGAGCCACAGTCATTCCAAACTGGGAAATCCCCCCAGCCCCGCCAATCACCCTCAAACCCTCTCAGGGATTGAAACTGGCCAGCCTGCTTGTCGCAAGGCGTAGCTCCAGACCCGCCAATCACCCTCAAACCCTCTCAGGGATTGAAACTTCAGCAAGCGGAACAATTCGAGCGTTTTTGCCTTCCGCCAATCACCCTCAAACCCTCTCAGGGATTGAAACTTCGAATGCAACTCGATTAGTCGGTTGCACCGTTCCGCCAATCACCCTCAAACCCTCTCAGGGATTGAAACTGATATAAACAGCACAGCCGTAGGACTAGGTTTTCCTACCGCCAATCACCCTCAAACCCTCTCAGGGATTGAAACATCGATATACTGGAGAGAGAAAAGTTCGTACTGACGGAGTTACTACGATAGTTTACGAGGTGGAAGAGTTCTAATGGCTAAAATTCGTCCCAAACGTTTTCAGTTCGACGCTTTTGATGCTGGGGTTAGTGATACTCCCGCCAGATCGAAGAATGACAACGTGGAAATCGAGACTGATTCGACTAAAAGTACAGAAAAACCTAAGATCAAAACACTGCAACAATACCTTGATGATCTTGCAGAAGATATATAGGACTAAATTTGATTGAGATTGAGATCCACCCGCCACCCTCTCCAGGGTGGCTTTTTACTGGCTGGGCACACTTAGCTTAGTTAACCAGAGCCCAGCCATGGTAGAAATTGAGATCCTACGCAAGGGTCAGGCGGTGTCCAGCAACGGGACCGAGGTGGACCTAAACGACGAGCTGCTAGACCAGGTCGTTGAGTCCTACGACCCCCAGAACTTCAAGGCCCCCCTGATCGTCAGCCATGACACCGCTGGCTCTGATGACGCCAGCCTAGCTGCCGCCAATCACCCTCAAACCCTCTCAGGGATTGAAACAGGCCGTGATTGTGCCAAAAGATAGGATGCTAGAATCCGCCAATCACCCTCAAACCCTCTCAGGGATTGAAACAAAATGTGACGGGCTCCGGCAGCATAGTTCTTTCTACCGCCAATCACCCTCAAACCCTCTCAGGGATTGAAACGAAACCCAGATAGCTAGGGGGAATATTGCCTACGACCGCCAATCACCCTCAAACCCTCTCAGGGATTGAAACTTTCCCCTGACTTCCATCATTCGAGTTTGCATGGTCCGCCAATCACCCTCAAACCCTCTCAGGGATTGAAACAATCGCAGCTACCCAAGCCTAGCCGCCGCTGACGCCGCCAATCACCCTCAAACCCTCTCAGGGATTGAAACTTTCCCCTGACTTCCATCATTCGAGTTTGCATGGTCCGCCAATCACCCTCAAACCCTCTCAGGGATTGAAACTGTTTATCCTTCAGAGAGACATCAAACAACCTATCCCGCCAATCACCCTCAAACCCTCTCAGGGATTGAAACCACAGTCTTTGGAGGGCTCACCGCCCTGCTAGGTGTCCGCCAATCACCCTCAAACCCTCTCAGGGATTGAAACTTTTAGCTGGGCTGGTAATGCCATGGGCTGGACTCCGCCAATCACCCTCAAACCCTCTCAGGGATTGAAACGGGCTAAATCCACTGTCCCGACCCTTTGAGTACCCCGCCAATCACCCTCAAACCCTCTCAGGGATTGAAACCGCAAAACAAAACCCCGCCAGGTGGCAGGGTTGTGCCGCCAATCACCCTCAAACCCTCTCAGGGATTGAAACTGGATAGACAAAGCGACTGGAGAGGCGCGGGTAAATCGCCATTCCCCTGGCAAGAAAAATAGTAATCAGGGGTCAGTAATCAGTGATCAGGAGCCCTTGCCCGTAATAGATCAGACCTTACCACCCTTCCACCCCCAACTTAAGCATCAAGGCCCAACAATACCCCCTAGCCAGCGACCAACTGCGATTTCACCCCCGCCAACCGCGATCGCAAAGGTGTGTATAACGATCACACCCATGCAAACATCGATCACACCCGTGTGTATAACGATCACACCCATGCAAACATCGATCACAGGGGTGTGTATAACGATCACACCGCTGCGCACATCGATCACACGGCTGTGTTTAACGATCACACCCATGCAAACATCGATCACACCCGTGTGTATAACGATCACACCGGTGCAAACATCGATCACACCCGTGTGTATAACGATCACACCGCTGCGCATATCGATCACAGGGGTGTGTATAACGATCACACGCCTGCAAACATCGATCACACGGCTGTGTTTAACGATCACACCCATGCAAACATCGATCACACCCGTGTGTATAACGATCACACCGCTGCGCATATCGATCACACCCGTGTGTATAACGATCACACCGCTGCGCATATCGATCACACGGGTGTGTATAACGATCACACGCCTGCAAACATCGATCACAGGCCTGTGTTTAGCATGCACTCAATGGTGATCGCCATACACATAGACCACAACAGTGGTTTTTGGCGCATTTTTAACGATCACACCCCTGTGTTTAGGATGCGCTCAATGGTGATCTTTATGCACATAGACTACAACAATAGTTGCACGCGTGTGTTTAGAATGTGCTTAATGGTGATCGATATATGCATAGATGAAACCTTAGGGATTCTGGCCCAATTTGCCCTCGTCACCCCGTTCACCAACCCCATCACCCCCCATGGGGTCTGACCCTCCCTGACATTCCTTAATACTTTAAGTTAACCTGGTTTTATGCTGATAAGAACAGGTTTAGTCGCCCCTAATCTTCCTGATCGCTTCAGCCCCAATAATAGCAAGCCTTAGAGATTGTGTCAGATCTAGCGCTAATCTGTGCAGTATTCTGTCTTTGCTACTCCCTCGTTTACCTCTATCTACTAGGACAGTAATAATGCCGACTATTAATGTGGCTCGCCGTCTGGCCAGCCGTATCATCAACACCGACATCGAAGCCATCCACGGCCTCACCACCATCCAGGGTTACATTCCCACCCGCCAGGAAGCCAGTAGCCACGCCATCCAAGACTTCTATGAAGACATGCAAGCCAAACGGCGAGCAGAAACCGTCCTGGAAGTCAGCCTCAAAGCCGCCATCGACGCCTCCCGCGCCGCTGAGTGGACATTCCATAACGCCGTCCTGGCTATGAAGGAATCGGTCAAAGGGCAATTTGGCGCCGACAGCGCCGCCGCCCAGGCCGTAGGCTACACCCGCAAATCTGCCCACAAACGTACCCGCCCCCGCACCGCCAAACCCAACCCCGAAGCCGAAACCGCCCTGTCAGCCAACTAAGGGTTGAGGTTGACCCCCAACCCCAGGCATAGACAAGAGTAGTCCATGGAGCTAATCCGTGGGCTACTTCTATAGGGGTGCATCCCACTTTTGTAGGGAGGGAAAGTCAGTGGTCAGTAGTCAGGAGCCCTGGCCACCAACTCCCTCACCCCGTCGATAGACTTCTCTATCCGCCTTGCGCCCTGCGCCCTGCGCCTGTAGCCCCCTCCCCCAGGTCTACAAGCTGAGAGCAAAGCGCAGCGCGATCGACCCCCATCCAGACAAAGCCCGGTAAAAATCATAAAATAGTACCATTCCTATCCCTACTGCCATGGCCGAGCCTATTACCCTGGCGGATATCTACGCCCTATTCCAAGCTTCCCAAGCCGAGGCCGACCGTCGTTTTGCCGAAGCCGATCGCCGGGCCGCCGAAGCCGATCGACTAGCCGCCGAACGAGCTGCTGAAGCGAATCGAATAGCCGCCGAACGAGCTGCTGAGGCTGATCGTCTGGCTACCGAACGGGCCGCTGAAGCTGATCGTCTGGCTACCGAACGGGCCGCTGAAGCTGACCGCCGCGCTGCTGAAGCTGACCGCCGTCTACAACAGTTAGAAAAAGTGGCGGCTAACACCAGCCGCGAGGTGGCCGGGCTAACCACCCGCTGGGGCCAGTTTGTCGAAAACCTGGTGGAGCCCGCCGTGGTGCGCCTGTTTCAAGAACGGGGTATTCAGGTGAAGGAAACTGCCCGACGGATGACATCCAATCGGCTGGAGGCCCCCATGGAAATTGACATCTGGGCCGTAGATGGGGACGTGGCGGTGGCCATCGAGGTTAAATCCCGCCTCAGCCGGGGGGATGTGGATGGCTTCCTGGATACCCTCAGCCGCTTTCGTCTGGCCTTTCCCCACTACACCGATTACCGCATCTACGGGGCCGTCGCCGCCATTGAAATCGATCGCGGCGTAGACCGCTACGCCTACCAGCGAGGGCTGTGGGTGATTAAACAAACCGGCGACACCGTTACCCTGGCTAACGATGCAGAGTTTCAGCCGCGATCGTGGTGAACTGCCGCTGGGATCAGGGGTCGGTAATCAGTGATCAGTAGTCAGAAATCAGGAGCCCTGGCCACCGACGCCCTCATCATTCACGATCTGACATCCTTCTATAGTGGTTTTCCATAGAGTGAGACACCCCATTGCTCAATCCTACCCCCCAGCGCCTGGCTGTATGAGTTTCACGCTGGCCCCCCTTGCCCCCTTGGCAAGGGGGGTGTTCACATCGCCCTTCACCCGAATGAAATCTGCTATAGGTGGCTGATATGTCCCATCTGTCAGATAAAGCCTGACCTATTACAGCTGTGTGTGTACTGCTTTACTCTAACAACCAACCAAATATCAAACCTACAGTCAAATTCAACTCATTGGCAAAGGAGGGGACTGGAAGCGTCTGCTCTGATTGGTCAAACACTTCTGGTTGCTGCTTTGGAAGATACACAAAAACAGTTTTCTCATCGGGGTCAATTAACCAACCCATTTGAGTTCCATGATTAAGGCAATGCAGAATATTTTTGGTGACTTTTGTTTGACTTTGATCCGGCGATAGGATTTCAATAGCCCAGTCAGGAGCGATTGGAAAGGTATTAGCAACCTCACCATTTTGGTCACGGGGAATTCTCTTCCAAGTAAACACAGACCCATCAGGAACAATTGAGCGCCCAGCAAAAGTACAACGCAGTTCTGAAAAAGCTCTTGCAATTTGTTGAGGTTTAAGAACCCCATTGACAGTAGTAGATAACTCGGTTTGAATTGTGCTGTGCTTTCCTTGTGGCATTGGCTTCTGGATGATCTGCCCATCAATATACTCGCTGGCAGGTTTCGTTTCTGGCAGCTTTAGGAATTCCTCTAAAGGGATGAGTCTAGATGGAGACTGTACCATTTGAACTTCCGAGAGTTGGATCAAGTTTGTACCAATTCTAGGAGATAGGCACGTCTAACGGCGAGCGCTAGCGGCGGAAAGAATTTAGAACCAAGGTAAAAGATCTTTAGTCACGCCGTTGTTAGGGGGTTAAGGACTAGGGTAGTGTCACTTTTCCAAGAGCTTCGAGCGTAACTGAGGATAATTGGCCTGATG
This sequence comes from Nodosilinea sp. LVE1205-7, assembly GCA_041879365.1. Lineage (GTDB taxonomy): Bacteria > Cyanobacteriota > Cyanobacteriia > Phormidesmidales > Phormidesmidaceae > Nodosilinea. Next base: position 3,206,574 of record CP089923.1, read on the forward strand.
GGCAGCCCTTTGCCCATCCTACCCCGCTGGCCTTTGACCACAACGGCATCAATATCCTCTAGTTGCCAACCGGGTGTAACGGTTTTAGGGCTACTAAAAAGAATGGTACGCAACTGTTGCAATCCCTCGATTTCGCTTTGGCGTACTGCCAAGGATTCGCGATCACAATCGGCCCAGTCATTATCTCCAGGAGTATAAAACACTGGTTTGACCAGTTCTCTTTGCCAGAAGGTTGGGGACTGGCGTAGCCAATTATCGGAGCAGGCGGTTTCGGGTCTACTTCAGATCCCCCAGATGAATCACAAAGGGAATATCATCCCGTCATCCCAGGGCCGGGGCGATATCCTCTTCTTCCCAGCCTGCTGGTCAAAGCAATAAAAACTACCCAAAAAGCAAAGCGCCCTCCGAGGAGGGCGCTTTGCTAACAAATCATGGAGCTAGAATCTAGCCGATGATTTCAGGAGCCTGAGCCGCAGCCAGGTCCAGAGGGAAGTTGTGAGCATTACGCTCGTGCATCACTTCCATACCCAGGTTCGCCCGGTTGATAACATCAGCCCAGGTACCAATCACCCGACCCTGAGAATCCAGAATCGATTGGTTGAAGTTGAACCCATTCAGGTTGAAGGCCATGGTGCTGATGCCCAGGGCGGTGAACCAAATCCCTACCACAGGCCAGGCACCCAAGAAAAAGTGCAGGCTGCGGCTGTTGTTGAAGCTGGCATATTGGAAGATCAACCGACCAAAGTAGCCGTGGGCCGCCACAATGTTGTAGGTCTCTTCTTCTTGGCCAAACCGATAACCATAGTTCTGAGACTCAGTCTCGGTGGTCTCACGCACCAGAGAAGAAGTCACCAAGGAGCCGTGCATGGCGGAGAACAAGCTACCACCGAACACTGCCGCCACACCCAACATGTGGAAGGGGTGCATCAGAATGTTGTGCTCAGCTTGGAACACCAACATGAAGTTGAAGGTCCCAGAAATACCCAGAGGCATACCATCGGAGAAGGAACCTTGACCAATGGGGTAAATCAGAAATACAGCGGTAGCAGCAGCCACAGGCGCAGAGTAAGCTACGCAAATCCAGGGACGCATACCTAAGCGGTAGCTCAGTTCCCATTCCCGACCCATGTAGCAGAACACACCGATCAAGAAGTGGAAAATCACCAACTGGTAAGGACCACCGTTGTACAGCCACTCATCCAGGGAAGCCGCTTCCCAGATGGGGTAGAAGTGCAGACCAATGGCGTTGGAGGAAGGAACTACGGCACCAGAAATAATGTTGTTGCCGTACATGAGGGAGCCAGCTACGGGCTCACGGATACCGTCGATGTCCACAGGGGGGGCAGCGACGAAGGCGATGACGTAGCAAGCGGTGGCAGCTAGCAGAGTAGGAATCATCAGCACGCCGAACCAACCAATATAAAGGCGGTTTTCGGTGCTGGTTACCCACTGACAGAACTGCTCCCACAGGGAAGCGCTTTGGCGCTGCTGTAGAGTCGTTGTCATGATGTATTAATCCTTGGTATTTATGGTTAAAAAATTAGCTCAACGAAAGCTAAGTTCATTGACTAATCTGTATTAAGATTAACAGCTCTGTAGAGTTTTGTAAACTTTTTCTCAACTCTAGAATCAAGGGGGAGATCCCTGGATGGCTGGGTTGATTCCTCCCTTGCCTAGCACAAATTACCAGCATAAATTAGGGGGGTTGGGGCTAGAGAGACTGAAGATAGGCTAGTAGGTCCGCCATAGCCTGGGATCGGGTTGAAACTGGGGCATAGGGGGCGTCTTGCCACTAATCACCTGTTCAATCAAGCTTAAACGGGTGCGTCGATCGCCGATATCGACCAGGCTTGGGCCGACTTCCCCAGTGCCTTTGGCACCATGGCAAACTGAACAATTAAGCTGAAATAGGGCTGAGCCTCGAGAGGTATCCCCAGAAAGTCTCAGCACGGCTGCTGGATAAGGATTGGAAGACTGATGGTAATAGTGATAAGCCCCGATCGCGATGGCCAAAGCCATAACCACCGCCAGGATTGGGCGGGGCCAGAAACCAAAGTCTAGCTGTTTCTTTGCTGGTATGTCCGATGTCTCTGGAGTTAAGGTCAAGACGCTACCATGGCCTGGTGAACTACTTTACAGGTTAAAAATTATAAACAACCCTGGTAGTTTAATAAAGGGTCAGGGCGAACACCAGTAGAAAACTGGGTAGCTATAGCCCTTAGAGGTTGTTTGAAAAGCCAGGTAGAGTCTCAAGCTATACCTATGAAAGGATAATCACCGCAAAATTCAGTATTTTAGCGACCCCTTGGCGGCCCACTATACCTGGGAGAACCCTTTTCAAACAACCTCTTAGCCTGAGTTCCGACTGTTAATTCCTGACTTTGTCGGCCATCGGTACTTTTCAGTTTAGGAAGAAAGCAAAGAACATGTTTTACTGGAGCAAAAGGCCCTAAGCAATAGAATAGTTAGATTGACCAGAAGGTTAGGGGGAGAACAAATGAAACAAGCAACATCCCCCTGATCGACGCGAAGATCAGGAGGCTGTTGCTAAAGCTCGCACCCGTCAACCAGCCAATCTGTAAATTAGATTTATTTAAATCCTACGGCTGCCTGCCACACAAAGGCTAATAGCAAGAAAAATACGGGGATAATCGGCAGTACATCTATCAGGGGATCAAACAGGGAATAGGCTTCAGGTAGTTTTGCCAGCAGCATTACAGCACTCATTTACGATTAATCCTCTCTTTACACAGCCAGATACAATAGGTCAGCTAGAGTAGCCCAAAAAAACTGAAATCAAAGATTTTTTGATTTCCTGGTTATGCCAGTAAATTTGATTTCTATCCTACCATGTTCTCAACCTCCGCTGGACTTTAGCCCTTTTCCTGGCATCCAGCCAGGGCTGCGGAAAGGAAGATAGGTTTCCCTATTTAAAGTTGAATAGCTGAGTCTATGATGAACTTGGCTACAGTTCCCATGGCTCAAAACCATCTGGCTGGTGGTGGAGGCTGGCCTTTGCCGCCAGGTTAAAACTATGGTGCTTTGCTGACTTCACTCTCTTACTCCATGGCCAATCCAGTTGTTTATATTGCTATTACTAACCATGGCTTTGGCCATGCTACTCGGGCCGCCTCCATCGCGGCCACCTTGCAGGCTCTGGCCCCAGAGGTGAATTTGATTCTGGCTACCCAGGCTCCCCAGTGGTTGCTGCAAGAGTACTTGCCAGGCAAATTTGAGTATCGAATCGGTTGCCTATGACTTGGGGGTGATTCAGCCGGACAGTCTGACCATAAATCGGTCGACTACCCTGACTCAACTCAGACAGATTCAGGCCAGTCAGGTAGAGCGAGTTGAGGTGGAGGCGGCTTTTCTAAAGGAGCGCGGGGTAAGCCTGGTACTGGGGGATATTCCTCCCCTGGCCACGGCCATTGCCCATGGGGCTGGAGTTCCCTGCTGGATGGTGGGTAATTTCGGTTGGGACTTTATCTATCGAGCAATGGGGGAGGAATTTGGACCACTAGCTGATTGGGTGGCAAATTGCTTTAAGGATTGCGATCGCCTGTTTCGCCTACCCTTTCACGAACCGATGTCAGCCTTTCCGGTGGTGACGGAAACCGGTTTAACCGGCGGTACACCCCGCTATGAACCCCAGTGGCTGCGCGATCGCTGGGGGCTATCTATACCGCCAGAACAGACTGTCCTACTCACCTTTGGGGGACTGGGCCTGCAAACCGTTCCCTACCAACAATTGGCCAGGTTTACCGATTGGCAATTTCTCACCTTTGATCAGGAGATTCCTGATCTGCCCAATCTTATAGCCGTGCCCCGGCAGGGGTTTCGTCCCGTAGATGTGATGCCAATCTGTAGTCGGGTTGTGTCCAAACCTGGTTTTAGCACCTTTTCAGAGGCCTGTCGCCTGGGTTTACCAATCGTTACCATGACTCGGGAGGACTTTGCTGAGGGACCAGTTTTGGTCAACGCCATGCAGGACCATAGCTGGCACCAGGTCCTGAGTCCAGAGGAATTCTTTCAAGGAACCTGGGATTTTTTGGACCAACCTTTGCAGCCTCCCCGTACCGATCAGGAACTGGCCAGGGATGGCAATGAAACCATTGCTAAAGCCATGGCGGAGTATTTATTTTGAGCCGGCCGATCTGATCTAAACGGCGATCGCCCCTACCTTTTTGGCCAGCCCCCCTGAGCAGCTTCTTGTTTGAGAGTATCCCCCATGACTGGTTCCCCTGGCCCTTCCCTATCACTGTCCTCGAGTTCTACCTGGGGAACCCTAACCGGCATTGGAGTCGGTCCGGGGGACCCCGATTTGATTACGGTCAAGGCCCTTAGCTGTTTGCAACGGGCGGCGGTAGTGGCCTATCCCCGTGGTCGGGATGGACTACCAGGGCTGGCCCAGAAGATTATTGCCAATCGCTTGACGGTTCACCAGCGCCATTTACCCCTGGATTTCCCCTACGTGGCCGACCAGCAGGTCTGGCAGCAGGCCTGGCAACGGGCAGCCCACCAGGTACTAGAGGTGCTGGCCCAGGGGCAGGATGTGGTGTTTGCCTGCGAGGGCGATGCCGGGTTCTACGGGACCTTTACCTATCTGGCCCAGGTAATCTCTACTCTGCAACCCGATCTAACAGTTCACCGTATTCCGGGGGTGTGTTCTCCCCTGGCGGCGGTTAGTGCTTTGGGCATCCCCCTGACCATGGGGTCTGACAAATTGGCAAGTTTACCTGCCCTCTATAGCCTTGGGGAGCTGGAGCGGACCCTGGACTGGGCCGAAGTAATCGTACTGCTGAAAGTTAACTCAGTTTATTCCCAGGTGTGGACCCTGCTGGATCGTCGCCGGTTGTTACACCAGAGCTGGGTAGTGGTGAAAGCCAGTCAACCCGATCAAAAGATCTACAATGATCTAAGCTGTTATCCCCATTTGCAATTGCCCTATTTCGCCCTGATGATTATCCGTTGTGACGGAAATTCGCTAGGCTAGGGCAGTAACCCTACTCCCCTGGCCATACCTGTTTTTTTGAGGTTTCAGAAAGATCCCCCTATGCAAATGAAAAACCCAAGATTTTTGACCACTCTGGTGGACCGTTTACCAGCCCTAATAGGTCAGCCCCAGGCCTTAGCGGTGATTCTTTCTGTGGTTTTTCATGGTGTTTTATTTGGTGCGGGTCCCTCCTTTTCGAGCTTGCAAATGGAAGCTTTAAGGGGCGATCGCCCAGGCGATAAAATGCATCCCATGCCATTGCTGACCCTCACCCCTGAAGACCAAAACCATCTGCCAGATTTTAACCACACTGCGGTTCTTCCCCCCGCCCAGGGAGAGGAACAGAAAACCCCCAGCGATCTCTATAGCTTTTCCTCCGGCTCCCTTCCTTCCCTAAACCTTAACCATCTCCCCAGCCTGCCGGTCCCTAAATCCTCCTTAGGTAGCGATCCCTTTGGTACCTCCACTCGCACCCTGGTGTTGCCCCTGCCCTCTCTATTTGGTACCGGCGGCAGCGGTGGTTTAGAGCGGCCCCGGTCTACCAGACCAACTGACCCGAGACAGAGCGATCGATCCGAGGGACACCAGGGCAGTTTGAGTCTCAACCCTGGCCCCCTACTTCCCCCTGCCTCTACTATGGCGACCCTTTCCCAGGGGCAAAAACCAGTAACGAATGAGGCTGGAGACCGCTTCAAATTTCTGCTTGCCCGTATGCAGTATAGCCCTGAAATAACCAGCGATCGAGAGGTTGAAGCTGCTAACCAGACCTGGATTGAAGGGATGAAAACCCAACTGGGCCAGGACCCCAAGCTATTCAATCAGCCCCTTACCTTAGAGGTTCCCTACGATCTGAAGACTTTGTCTGAACCCTGCCCCTGGTGAAGGACTGATGGGCTTGACCCTGGTACCACAGGAGACAGCCGGGACTGTTAAACTCTCCCTCACCACCCTGAAAAGTACGGGCTATAGTTTTTTCAACGCCCTGGCCATGGATAAAATGCAAACCCAAGTGGCTCATTTAAATCCTCCCCTGGAGGTGGGTACGCTTTACCGGGTGAAGGTGAAGGTGAATTACGATAGCAAGGCTTGCCTGGATCGCCAGAACCTGTTAAAAAATCGATTACCCCAACCAATTACCCCCCAGCCCTAAAACTAATTAGCTGGCCCCCGCTTGCTAGCCGATCTTAAGTCATTTTCCAGCTCAGAGTCTGACCGGCCCCCAGGGGCACCAGCTCAGCATCTGTAAAGGGTACTGCATCGGGCACCTGCCAGGAGATTTTGGCCAAGGTCAGGGAGTCGGTATTGCGCGGTAGATGATAAAAGTCTGGTCCGTAGAAACTGGCGAAGGCCTCCAGCTTATCCAGGGCATTGACACTTGCAAAGGCCTCAGCATACAACTCCATGGCATGGAGAGCTGAATAGCAGCCCGCACAACCACAGGCGCTTTCCTTACGGTTGCGACTATGGGGAGCACTATCGGTACCTAGAAAAAACCTGGGATTACCAGAGGTGGCGGCTTGCAAAAGAGCCCTGCGGTGCCGCTCGCGTTTCAAAATTGGTAGGCAGTAAACATGGGGACGAAGCCCCCCCTGGAACAGACTGTTGCGGTTAAACAACAGATGCTGAGGGGTAATGGTGGCGGCAATATGGTCGGTAGATAGAACATACTGCACCGCCGCTGCAGTGGTAATGTGTTCAAGCACTACCCGTAGCCTGGGAAACCGTTGTTTTAGAGGAATTAACTGCTGCTCTATAAATACCTCTTCGCGATCGAATACATCCACATCTGCATCGGTGACTTCACCATGCAGCAGTAGGGGCAGGTCTAGCGCTTCCATGGCTTCGAAGACCCGATCGCACCTGTCCATGGCCGTTACCCCCAGCTCAGAATGGGTAGTTGCCCCGGCCGGGTAGTACTTAACCGCTTTGACAAACCCAGATGCTTTGGCAGCAGTAATTTCCGTGGGGCTGGTATGGTCAGTCAGGTAAAGGGTCATCAGGGGCTCAAACAACTGACCGGCTGGCACGGCCTCCAAAATGCGATGGCGATAGGCAGCGGCCTCAGTTACTAAACGTATGGGAGGTTGCAGGTTGGGCATGATCATCGCCCGAGCAAACTGACGCACCGTATGGGGCAAAACCGCTTTTAAGGCGGCACCATCTCGCAGATGGAGATGCCAGTCGTCAGGGCGGGTGAGGGTGAGGGTTTCCATGGTTGCATTATAACCCTGGCCAGGCAAATGCCCCCAGGGTGGCTAACTCGCCGCTAAACCAGACCTGGTTTAGCCTACTGGCTCGGCCTGGGAGATCGCCACCAAGTGAGCCGATACCTGTACCTTCTATAGAGTGAGACACCCCATTGCTCAATCCTACCCCCCAGCGCCTGGCTGTATGAGTTTGACGCTGTCCCCCCCTTGGCAAGCTACGGTATACACACAAGTGATCAAATCTAACCCAATCAGCGACAAACTGCCCCCCAGCCCCCAATTCCTGGGGAACCGAACCCTTCAAAATCCACCAGAATTGGGGGATTTTGGGGACGCAAAGGACTCAAACGAAGTTAGACCCGACTTATGTGTACACGGCAGCCTTGGCAAGGGGGGTGTTCACATCGCCCTTCACCCGCATGAAATCTGCTATAGATCAGGCCATTGGGAGCTATAGATACACTCCTGGTCCTTCCCTGCGTTGATGTCTGCCGTAATTTTTAACACAAGCCCTACGGAAAGAAGTTGAGGCCCAAGCCCTAGACCTTAAAAAACCGTATCAATTGCCTTCTTTCAGGAGGGTAGAACCTAGGATAGAAAAGAAAGGCAGGTTGGTTAGTAGAGGCGCTCCCTGCGATTCGCAGTTTCTCTAACCTTGAGCCGCTCAGACCTGACTCGATCAGGAAACCATCTCTATCCATGGACCTGGCAATTGATCTTAGTCAGGGATTGGTAGAAATGAGCATATTTAATGAGAAATCAGGAGGGTTTTTATGGTTATTTCCCATCGGCCTGAGCTTAATCTAGCCAGTTCCGACCCTAAAGAACATAGTTTTATCCTGTGGTTTGAGCAGGTCGCCATTGAAGATATTCCTCTGGTGGGGGGTAAAAATGCTTCTCTCGGAGAAATGATTCAGCAGCTAGGAGCCCAGGGAGTTAGGGTACCCTCGGGTTTCGCTACTACGGCCTACGCCTATCGCTACTTTATTCAGCAGGCTGGATTGGAAGCCCAATTACGGCAGTTATTTGCCGATCTAGACCTAAACGATGTGGTAAATCTGCGCGATCGCGGGAGAAAGGCGCGATCGCTGATTTTAACTACCCCCTTCCCTCCGGCATTGGAGGAAGCCATCGGCAGTGCTTACCTAGGCCTCTGTAAACGCTACGGCCAGGATAGGGGCCTGGGTGATTTAGACGTGGCGGTGCGATCCTCCGCCACCGCCGAAGACTTACCCGATGCCAGCTTTGCCGGTCAACAGGAAACCTACCTGAATATACATGGGGTTAAGGGAGTGGTAGCAGCCTGCCACCGTTGTTTTGCTTCCCTATTTACCGACCGAGCGATTTCCTACCGTCACCAGTATGGCCAGCGCCTACCAAACTTTGACGAATTTTCCGTGGCCCTGTCGGTGGGGGTACAGAAAATGGTCCGTTCCGACCTGGCTACTTCAGGGGTGATGTTTTCTATTGATACAGAAACCGGTTTTAAGAACGCGGTCCTGATTACTGCCGCCTACGGTCTGGGGGAAAATGTTGTGCAGGGAGCGGTTAACCCCGATGAGTACTTTGTCTTTAAACCCACCCTCCAACAGGGAAAACGCCCAATTTTAGAAAGACGATTGGGCAGCAAGGAAATTAAAATGATCTACGACGTGGGTGGTGGCAAGGAAACCAAAAACGTCCCAGTGGCCGAGCCCGATCGCCACAAATTCTGCCTCAGCGATGACGAGGTGCTCACCCTGGCTGCCTGGGCCTGCACCATCGAAGATCACTATAGCCGGCGACGGGGCAAACCAACCCCAATGGATATTGAGTGGGCTAAGGACGGTATCACTGGAGAACTGTTTATTGTCCAGGCTCGCCCCGAAACCGTTCAGTCTCAAAAGTCTAACCATGTGATTAAAAGCTACCGATTGAATGGTACAGGATTGGTCCTCACCAGTGGTCGAGCCGTGGGAGAAATGGTGGGAACCGGTAAGGCTCGGGTGATCATGGATGTACAAGGCATGGGGGAATTTCAGGAGGGGGAGGTATTGGTTACCAATAAGACCGATCCTGACTGGGAACCGATTATGAAAAAGGCCAGCGCCATCATTACCAACCAGGGCGGCCGCACCTGTCACGCTGCGATTATCGCCCGAGAAATGGGCATACCGGCGATCGTTGGCTGTGGTAACGCCACAGCGGTGATTAGCACCGGCCAGCCGGTCACCGTTTCCTGCGCTGAGGGAGAGGCGGGTCGGGTCTACAGCGGTCTGGTGCCCTTTGAGGTGGTGGAAACTGCTCTCCATAACCTACCCCGTACCCGCACCCAGATCCTGATGAATGTGGGGAACCCGGAGGAGGCCTTTAGCCTGGCGGCCATTCCCTGTGACGGAGTCGGGTTGGCCCGGTTAGAGTTCATTATTGCCAACCATATTAAGACCCATCCCCTGGCTCTCATGGATTTTGACCGCCTTAAGGATGGGGCGGCTAAAGCGGAAATCCAGCAGCTTACAGTTCACTACGACCATAAGCCTGATTTCTTTGTGGACAAACTGGCCTCTGGAGTCGCTATGATTGCCGCCGCCTTCTACCCTAAACCGGTGGTGGTACGAATGTCAGATTTTAAGAGCAATGAATACGCCAACCTGATCGGTGGACGGGACTTTGAACCCCACGAAGAGAACCCCATGATTGGTTGGCGGGGAGCCTCCCGTTACTATGACCCCAGGTATACCGAGGCCTTCGGTCTGGAGTGCAGGGCCATCCAGCGGGTCAGGGATGATATGGGGTTGACCAATGTGATTCCCATGATTCCCTTTTGTCGTACCCCCGACGAAGGCCGCAAGGTGCTAGAAACTATGGCTAGCTATGGGCTCGAACAAGGGGAAAATGGTCTTCAGGTCTACGTTATGTGCGAAGTTCCCAGTAATGTGATTCTGGCGGACCAATTTAGTCAGGTGTTCGATGGCTTTTCCATTGGTTCTAACGATCTCACCCAGTTGACCCTGGGCCTGGATCGGGACTCCGCCTTGGTGGCTCATATTTTTGATGAGCGCAACGAAGCGGTGAAGGAAATGGTGCGCCAGGTCATTGCCAGGGCCAAGGCCAAGGGCCGCAAGATTGGTATCTGTGGTCAGGCCCCCAGTGACTATCCGGAATTTGCTGCCTTTCTGGTAGAACAGGGCATTGACTCCATTAGTTTGAATCCCGATACGGTGTTAAAGACCATGCTGGCGATCGCTAAAACCGAAGCTAGCCTGGGACAGCCATCCAGTCGGGATTAAGCCCTCTCCTGGGCCAGAGCCAGGGCCATGCCTCGCCGCAGCTTGCCTTCGGTGGTGCGGGGTATGGCCGCCACCACCAGCCAGCGCTTGGGTTGTTTGTAACTGGCCAGCTGGTACCGCACCAGGCTGATTAAGGGGTCAAGGCCAAGAAAATTGAGCCCAGGTACGATTAAGGCGCAGAGGCACTGTCCCCAGTGGGGATCGGCTAGCCCGACCACACAAACATCTGCCAGTTGCCCCGTAGCCAGCAGTAGCTGTTCGACTTCCTGGGGCAAAACCTTTTCGCCACCGGTAATGATGGTTGTGCTGCGGCGGCCCAGCACATGGATATAGCCCTGATCGTCCAGGTAACCCAGATCGTCAGTAACAAATCGTTCCTGGCGTGGGGTCGGCAGGGGTGGCCAGTATCCCCAAAATAGGCTGGGGGTCTCCAGGGCGATCGCCCCTACCGCCCCTGGAGCCAGGCAATCCCCCTGGTCATTGATAATTTCCAGGTGGACATGGGGCAGGCATCGACCACTGCTCTGGTGACCGGCCAGAAACTCCTGGGGTAGTAGGGTGGCAACCTGGCTGGCGGTTTCGGTCATACCGTAGGTGGGGGCCAGGGGAATGGACTGTTGTCGGGCTTGATCGAGTAGGAGGGGGGCGGCGGGTGCCCCTCCCAGCAAGACGGCCCGATAGGTTTGTAATCTGGGTAGGTAGCGATCGCCCTGGGCCAGCAGCCATTGCAATTGGGTGGGCACCAGGGAGAGAAAGCCGTCCTGGGGGAAGGGTAACCAGGTTTCCCGCTTCAGATCGCCGTAGCTTTGCAGGGCCAGGCATCCCCCTGAGGCCAGGACCCGGAGGGCCTGCATCAGGCCGCTGACATGGTACAAAGGCAACACGCAATAGGCGTCAACCACCTCAACTCCAAAGTGGCGGCGGAACCCCTGCACCGCCGCCATCAGGGTTGCCCAGGAATGGCCCACAAAACGCAGTTCTCCCCCACTGCCCCCACTGGGAATCCAGATATCGGCGGTCTGGACGGGAGCCAGACGGCGACAGGGGTAACATCCCACACCGGATACCAGGGGGGCCGACCAATCGGGGTGGATCAAATCCCCTACCTGTTGCCATTCCTGGCTACCCCACTGGGGATTGGTTAGCACTACTGGGCGATGCTCCACCAGGGCCGCTAAAATTGCCGTCAGGCAGCGCCAGGGATGGGGCTCCCGGATACAGAGAGGAGGGCCAGATAGAGCCGTTTTCGCCAAGCTTTGGGCTAGGTTTTCTAAGCTGTTCCAGAATCGCTGGTGGGAATAGGCGGCCACCTCCCCAGCCCCATCTTGAAACACCAGCCAGTCTCGATCCTGGCATCGTTGTACCAGAGTTGACCGGGAGGGGAGAGAATAGGAGTCTAAAGGCATGCCCATAGTTGGTCAGGAGTAAGACTATCCCAGTTATCCTCGAAGTTATGCTCTCCCCCAGCCCCAGGGCTTGATGCTGGTCACTGTAGTGGTGGTACTCAGTGGCTAAGGTCAGCAGAGCCCGGCGACCAATGTTGGTTTCAAAGACGGAGGAAAATATCAGCGATGGAAGGTATTGAGTCCAGATTTGCCGTAGTCGTTGGGGAAAACCAGCGATCGCCGGTTTGACAATCAACGGGCCAGGCCAGCCCAGACGGCAAAACTCCTCCAGGTGTTGATAGGTAGCTACTGACTCATCCAGGGCCACAGGGGTACTAAAGCTTTGGGCTAAGGACCAGAGCCGGGGCGCTTCTGTGGGGGGCAGGGGTTGTTCCAGATAGTCAATCCTACAACGGTCGGGAATGGCCTGGAGGCGATCACAGAGGGTCAGCCATTGTCGAGCTGCCGTCAGGCTTAGACCCCCGTTGGCGTCTAACCGCAGATGGCCAGCGGCGGGCAGGGCGGCCACCAGCGCTTGCACCAGGGCCATCTCTATGGCCAGGCGATCAAGGCCCAGTTTTAACTTAAAGGTACGGATACCTTTTCGCCACAAAGGTCTCCAGGCCTCCATGGCCGTCTCCCCTGACGGTAACAGGTGGCAATGGCTGGCCATACTAACTCTAGGAACAGGAGTAATGGTTTGGATTTGCTCCAGGGCAGAGGCCAGGGCAAATTGGGTGGCGGGCAAACAATCAGGAATACCCTCAATCTCCTCAACCGTTAGGACAGAGCCCAGGTGGGTACAAAAGTCCTGGGCCATTGTCAGGGTCTCGCTGCCAAACCAGGGCAGGGGAGCGATCTCTCCGTAGCCGACCCGGCCCCGATCATTTTCCAGCCTTACCAGCAGACCCTGCCGCCAACGCCAGACTCCATGGGCGGTGTGCAAAGGCTGGCACCACCGCCGCCGATAGGCTTGACTTACCAGGTGGATAATCATTAACTGAGACTGCTTAACCAGAAACCTAGGGTGAGGAGAAGGCTGCTCCAGAAGTGAAAGCCAATGGCATAAAACTTAGCATTGCTAATACGCTGGGGTTGGTCATGGTAACGATGGACGTGCTGACTTAGGCGCCAGGCTGGCCAGGCACTGGCGAAGATTAGCATCGTTCCAGTTGGAAAAACTCCTAAGGCCAGACCCAGCAGGGTTAGGGCAAACACCAGGGCACATATCCAGGGCACCAGTTGGGCACTGCGCCGGGTTCCCAGACGGACAATGGGCGATCGCTTACCCGCCGCCTGATCATCTTGCACCTGGTGAAAATGAGAACAAAATAGCACCAGGCTGGTGGTCAGGCCCACGATTCCCCCTGCCAGTTGGCTACCCCAAGACCAGGTCTGGGTTTGACTATAGTAGGCCGCTCCCAAGGCGAGAGGACCAAAACTCAAAAAACAAAGAATTTCCCCTAGCCCCTGGTAACCCAGGCGAAAGGGAGGGCCCTGATAGAGATAACCCAGTAAGCAACACAGCCCAATCAGCCCCAGTACGGTAGGATCCTGTTGAGTCAGGCAGATGGTGAGGATGGCCATCAACCCTAAAATTAGACAACCATTAGCCAGGGCAAAAACCAGGCGGTGATTACGGGTCAGATTAACGACCGAGTGAGCTTTGTTGACATCAATTCCCGTAGCGGAGTCAAACAGGTCGTTACTCAAGTTTTCCCAAGCCAGAATTAAAATTGCTGCCAGTAAAAAACTATAGAAGATACTCTGATTGAAGTGGCGAGTATCACCGTAGGCCACTATGGTGCCGATCACAATTGGCATAATGGCCACGCTATACATCGGTGGCTTAACGGCAGCCAACCATAGTCGGGGAGCGGGAGAATAGGATGAACTGGGGGGCATAGACTGGCGGTAACGCTCTAGGGGAGTCTGGGTTAATACCGTAGAATTCCTGAGAATGCTCCATCTTGCATGGATTTTATCTAGACTAGGGTAGTTTGGCTACCTGTGCCTAGCCTTGGACCAATATCCCTGGTTGGCCGATGGCATAGGAAACCACCCCGTAGTCCTATTTCATGATTATTACCGTCGCTAGCTTTAAAGGAGGGGTGGGTAAAACAACTACCGCTATCCACCTGGCGGCTTTTTTGCAAGGCTACGGGGCAACCCTCTTGATTGATGCCGATCCTAACCGTTCGGCTCTGGCCTGGGCGGGACGGGGAGAATTACCCTTAGAGGTGATGGACGAATGGCAGACCGGCGATCGAGCTCAAACCTATAGCCATGTCGTTATTGATACTCCAGCCCGACCGGATCCTGAAGATTTAGCTTTGTTGGTAGAAGGATGCGATTTACTGGTACTGCCGACTACCCCAGATATTCTAGCTCTTGATGCCTTGGTGATGATGATAGATCATCTGTACCGGTTGGGAGTAAGGAATTATCGGATTCTATTGACAGTAGTTCCGCCTTACCCCAGCCGGGCTGGAGCAGAAGTGAGAACGCTCTTAAACTCTGCCCATCTGCCAGTGTTTCAGACGGGAATTCGGCGCTATGCAGTCTATCAAAAAGCTGCTCAGCAGGGTCAGGTGGTCTACGCCGTTAAAGATCCTAAGGCAGAAATGGCCTGGCGAGATTATCAGGCTCTGGGTCGGGAACTCTTAAATCAGTAAAATATTCCATGCAAAACTAATGACTAGAAGCATCCAGTTTCCTATGACATTACAGCGTAGTACCTTGATCTTAGTTGGCATTGCCCTGCTACTGGGAGCCGGAGTTAGCCTGTTAGAGATCCCAGGGACTCCACCTCAGACTGGTCAACCGGAAGCCGGACTGGGGCAAAAGGTCATTTTGAGCTTCTTGGAAAACGATGTGGTTAATCTTAAAATAGAACGGTGGGGAGAGACGTTGACCCTGGAACGTTCTGCAAATCAGGTCTGGCAGTTGATTACTCCTCTGCAAGAGCCAGCAGAACCAGGAGCGGTAGCCTTTTTATTAAGTCGCTTAAATACCGATACGCCAATTCAGACCTTAACCATGAAGGCTGATAAGGCTGGAGAGTTTGGATTTGATCAACCTAGGGGAACAGTAACGGTAACCCTGGCCAACGGTAATCGCCGTAGGTTCATCCTGGGAGGAGCCGACTTTAGCGGTACAGCCTATTACGCTGTGGTTGATCCCCTGAAGTGGCCTCCTAGCCATGGAGATGCACCCTACAAGGTTTTAGTGGTTAGTGCTGATGTTGCCCATGGAATTAATCGACCCTTGGTGGAGTGGAAAATAGGTGATCAAAAATCTATAAAATGACCAGGAAACTAGTTGACCAGGGCAAGATGTTTATACCGTAGGGTCAGTAGCATCTGACAGGGGCGACCTATCAGTCATCACCCCATTGGCGGGCGGATAGCTGGTCATCAGGGCCTCTTCCAGCAGATGGGCGGCATCATCCCAGGTGTAACCAATAGCAGTTTCGTAGGCAGCATTCGACATCAGTTGCCATTCCAGGTCAGTTAGTTGAATTACCTTAAGTAAATAGTAGGCCAGAGTTTCAATATCCTCTACGGGAGCTAGAAAACCATTAATTCCTGGTTTGATAATTTCAGGTGCTATACCAGTTGATACCGAAACCACTGGACAACGGCACGCCATGGCTTCAAGGATAGGTAAACTAAATCCCTCTGAACGGGAGCCACATAACCATACATCACAGGAAGCATAAATATTACGAATGGTATTCTGAGGAGGTCTAAAAGTAATATTGACTTCTGTAGGGAGAGGAATTTTAGATGACGAATAAACCGAGCTAAAGGCAACTACCCTGACGTTTGGATACTGATCTCTGACTAATTGAATAGCTCCGAGACAAATATCCGATCCTTTCCAGGTTAAGTCAGAATACATGAAACCTATTACTGGCTCATGGTTCTTAGCACGGGCCTGAGCATTAAATAAATTTGTATCTACACTATTAGGCACTAAATAAACATTTTTCTCGTTGTTGCCATATTCATTAATCATTAAATCGACTAACCACTGAGAAATCGTGATTTTTGGAAAAGGCAGTCTATAGGTAGCTTTGACTCGATTTTGATGTTGATGGTCAATTACTATTTCATGGTGTTGAACAAAATATATTTTTTTTCCTTTTTTGTCAGAAAAATTAGATATCCATTCGGCGGTCTCCCACCAGGTTGCTATAATAAAGTCAGAATCAGGTAAATCTGACTCTTGAATCGCAGATGTTTTTGAAGTATTAACAGATAGCTGATTGATTTCAAAATAAGTAGAATCAGAATAGCTATCTGGCTGGAAGGATCTTTTTTTAATAAAAGCTTTCAACCAGGATAAGAAGCTCTTATTTTTGGGTTTAGGAGCAACTATAACAATGTCATGTCCTTTATCCCGAAGATATTTAGCATGGGTGGCAATGACCCTGATACCTCCGGAAATTGTTAAGCATGGAATTATGAAAGTAATCTTCATTCTTAAAAGGCAAATGTGCCAGGCTTTAGAGACTGTTTGAAAAGTCAAAGAGGGTCTCAAACTATACCTATGGAGTTGAATAATCTCCTCTCAATTCGGTATTTTGGCGGTCGCTTGGCGACGAACTACACCTGGGACAACCTTTTCAACTAACCCCTTAGAGAGATTAGGCCCTAGGGCGGTTAGATTGTCTCTCCTCAATCAATCAAATGAACAGTATCATCATATATAGTCTCCACCCTGGTGGACCTGGCAAAGGTAATTCACATAGCTAAATCAAATTTGAGACTTTATCAAGCTATTCTAGACATTTTGACGAAAACTATACTTTATCTTAAGCCACTCTAGCAACTGGTTAAAACTCTCTTATCCACTATATACATTTTTAGAGCATTGACCTATGGCGTTGGTTGACTGACAAAACTCTCAACGCTGGCGGCTAGAAGCCGCGCCTAGGCGGGTTTATGGATCAGTCGACTTTGTCTGGATAGCAGCGGTTTGAACCGCCCTAAGCTAATGTTTTGTCAGTCAACCAGCCCTCACCCTTAGGAAATTGCTCCTCAAGCAACCGGGGTCTACAGGCTGAGACCAATGCGAAGCGCGATCGGCCGCCCACAGTTTAACCCCTTCCGTCGGGTCCAGGGCGGCGGAACGCCCTGGGCGAGGGGGTCCGGGGGAAATCGCCATTCCCCCGGCAAGAAAAACAGTAATCCAGGAGTCAGTAATCAGCGATCAGGAACTCTCTCTAGCAACCCCCACCTAGAAAAGAAAGGCACAATATCCCCCAGAAGCCTACCGCCAGCGATCGAGTGCATCCCAGTTTTGCAAGTTTGCCCTCATCCCCCACCCCTTCTCCCAAAAAGGGAGAAGGGGAGCCGGATTCAAAGTCCCTCTCCCGCCTTGGGAGAGGGATTTAGGGTGAGGGCGACAAAAGTGGGATGCACCCCAGCGATCACACCGCTGCGCATATCGATCACAGGGGTGTGCTTAACGATCACACCGGTGCAAACATCGATCACACGCGTGTGTATAACGATCGCACCCGTGCAACTATCGATCACAGGGGTGTGCTTAACGATCACACCCGTGCAAACATCGATCACACGGGTGTGTATAACGATCACACCGGTGCAAACATCGATCACAGGGGTGTGTATAACGATCACACCGGTGCAAACATCGATCACACAGGTGTGTATAACGATCACACGCGTGCAAACATCGATCACAGGCCTGTGTTTAGCATGCACTCAATGGTGATCGCTATACACATAGATCACAACAGTGGTTTTTGGCGTCTTTTTAACGATCACACCCCTGTGTTTAGGATGCGCTCAATGGTGATCTTTATGCACATAGACTACAACAATGGTTGCACGCGTGTGTTTAGCATGCGCTTAATGGTGATCGATATATGCATAGATGAAACCTTAGGGTTTTTGGGGCAATTTGCCCTAAAAACAGTAATCAGCGAAGTGAGTGGTCAGTTATCAGGAGCCCTCTGTATCTAGATTCCTATCCATAGAAAGCTTCTACTCAAGCATCCACCCTTCAAGCTTAAAGCCAGACAACACCCTATAGGGGCCGGGAAGAGCCGTCTCCCCCATGGCTTCATCCATGTCCCCCCCGGCCCATAGCGATCGCAGCCAGGATTTGCCCAGCTCCAGGTCAGGGTTTAACCTGGCCTGATCACTCTCAGGTGATGGGCACGGGCTCAGGCCCTTTGCCCATCCTACCCCGCCAGATTCAGCAACCCCGTAGGACACCCTTCCCTTCAGCCAACCAACTGAACAAAACCCTCCAACCAGCCCTACAAGACTAAGGAAGGGCAACCTGGACAGAGGACTACCATCCTCCCTAACCCTTAGCTAGAATGAACCTATTCCGTAGCCCACCCTGGATCAACCTACTGGCCCTGCTGCCCGGCACCAGCCTCACCCTGCTCACCATCGCCGTCGCCTTTCTGCGTTTTTACAATGAACAAGACTTCCGTTTCCTCGGATACCTCGCCCAACCCCGGATCTGGAGCAACCGACTCACCGTGGCAGCCCTCGTGGTGGCAGTGGTTAATTTCGGCGTTGAGTGGAACCTTAGAAATCGAGAAACAGACCGCCTGGCTGAAGAAGAACAACGAAGAGCTGAGGCAAGAGAACGAGCGGCTCGCCGTACTCGAATCCAAAATCGATGGACTATTCTCCAGATACAATATCAACTCGATCCCGGGAAGAAACCCGAGCAGCCCTAGCCGATTTTGTGGTTTTCCTGCAGGAATACGGCGAATGAGGACGAGTCCCGGTAGCTACTATTGGTCAGATTGGACAAGTAATCAGGAGTCAGGAGTCAGTAATCAGGAGTTTGATCTATCCGCTATCTCACCCTGACAAAATTCCTGGCTAACCAGCCAAGGTCTACAGGCTGAGACCAATGCACAGCGCGATGACGTGAGTGCTCAGGAATCAGTAGTCAGTGATCAGGAGCCCGCACCACCCAGATTCCCACCCATAGGAAGCTTCTCCTCAAGCAACCGGGGTCTACAGGCTGAGAGCAAAGCGAAGCGCGATCGGCCGCCCACAGTTTAACCCCTTCCGTCGGGTCCAGGGCGGCGGAACGCCCTGGGCGAGGGGGTCCGGGGGAAATCGCCATTCCCCCGGCAAGAAAAACAGTAATCCAGTGGTCAGGAATCAGCGATCAGTAATCAGGAGTTTGATTTACCCCCTACCTCACCCTGACAAAATTCCTTTACCTTTCAAATAGAAAGACGATTACCGCCTCGCACCTGTGAGGTTAGCGCCTGTGAGTCTCGCACCTGTGAGGTCAGCACCTGAGAGGTCAGCACGTGTGAGGTCAGCATCTGTGAGGTCAGCGCCTGTGAGGTTTGCACCTCCGAGTTTAGCACGTGTGAGGTCAGCATCTGTGAGGTCAGCGCCTGTGAGGTTTGCACCTCCGAGTTTAGCACTTGAGAGGTTAGCGCCTGTGAGTCTCGCACCTGTGAGGTCAGCACCTGTGAGGTCAACACCTACGAGGGTTGCACTTGTGAGGTCGCACTTAGCACACTGCCTAGTTGCTCTCAGTTGGTCTAACTGAGCCTGGTTAAAGGCATAACCAGGCCTGGCACTAAGGCTCAGGGAAGAAACAAGAGCCACAGTCACTATGGGCGCTAAGGCTAGAAAACTTCTCATCATCTGAATCCCTATACTGAATCTTACAGGCAAAAGCATAGGTGACTTTTCTTGCCCACACAAGCATGATCAATAGAAACTCAATTGAATACAATCAAAGCTTTACAAATCCTCCTCTCTATCAACATAAAAGAATTTTATGTAAAGTCATATTAGACTTACGACGTATGCTCTGAATTACGTATATAGTGATACTTAGGCATCTACTCCATAACTCAGTCGGTTAACTAATTTAGTAAGAATTAGTCAGAATATCTATATTTACCTCCGATTCTCTCTGGGTTATCGGCTCTATCGTCACTATCTTAGAGTTCCGCCTTCACAGGTCTTTTTTTACCTTTAATTAGATACTCCATCTCGACTTGTGCTCTGTCTTTGCAGAGCCCAAGCTGCTGCATGGTGGGATTTGACCTGGTGGATTAGCCCTGCATTTGTAATGTCTTAAATCTACGGAGAACACCCGATGAAATTAGTTCATTTCGGTCGCTTTGCCCTGGCCGCCTCTGGCCTGGCTATGGCGGTGGCCATGCCTGCCCATGCCCAATTGATTACCAATAGCCACGTCACCCAGGTAACCCTTACCGTGGCACCGGCAACCGTCGAAGCAACCGCCAGAAGCGCCTCCAGTTCGATGTCAGGCTCTGGCCTTGGAACCCCGTAGGATGGGCAAAGCGCAGCGTGCCCATCACACCGCCATCGTGCCCCAAGTCCTTTCCATGAATACGGGACATGATCCTGATGGGCACGGGCTCAGGCCCTTTGCCCATCCTACCCCGCTATTCTCCAGATACAATATCAACTCGATCCCGGGAAGAAACCCGAGCAGCCCTAGCCGATTTTGTGGTTTTCCTGCAGGAATACGGCGAATGAGGACGAGTCCCGGTAGCTACTATTGGTCAGATTGGACAAGTAATCAGGAGTCAGGAGTCAGTAATCAGGAGTTTGATCTATCCGCTATCTCACCCTGACAAAATTCCTGGCTAACCAGCCAAGGTCTACAGGCTGAGACCAATGCACAGCGCGATGACGTGAGTGGTCAGGAATCAGTAGTCAGTGATCAGGAGCCCGCACCACCCAGATTCCCACCCATAGGAAGCTTCTCCTCAAGCAACCGGGGTCTACAGGCTGAGAGCAAAGCGAAGCGCGATCGGCCGCCCACAGTTTAACCCCTTCCGTCGGGTCCAGGGCGGCGGAACGCCCTGGGCGAGGGGGTCCGGGGGAAATCGCCATTCCCCCGGCAAGAAAAACAGTAATCCAGTGGTCAGGAATCAGCGATCAGTAATCAGGAGTTTGATTTACCCCCTACCTCACCCTGACAAAATTCCTTTACCTTTCAAATAGAAAGACGATTACCGCCTCGCACCTGTGAGGTCAGCGCCTGTGAGTCTCGTACCTGTGAGGTCAGCACCTGAGAGGTCAGCACGTGTGAGGTCAGCACGTGTGAGGTCAGCACCTGTGAGGTCAGCGCCTGTGAGGTTTGCATCTCCGAGTTTAGCACTTGAGAGTTTAGTGCCTGTGAGTCTCGCACCTGTGAGGTCAGCACTCATGAGTTCAGCACGTGTGAGGTCAGCACGTGTGAGGTCAGCATCTGTGAGGTTAGCACGTGTAAGAAAAGCTTGTCTGAGTTTAGAGCCTGTGAGTTCAGCACCTGTGAGGTCAGCACCTGTGAGGTCAGCGCCTGTGAGGTTTGCATCTCCGAGTTTAGCACTTGAGAGGCTAGCGCCTGTGAGTTTCGCACCTGTGAGGTCAGCACCTGTGAGGTCAGCACCTGAGAGGTTGCACTTAACACACTGCCTAGTTGATCTCAGTTGGTCTAACTGAGCTTGGTCAAAGGCATAACCAGGCCTGGCACTAAGGCTCAGGGAAGAAACAAGAGCCACAGTCACTATGGGCGCTAAGGCTAGAAAACTTCTCATCATCTGAATCCCTATACTGAATCTTACAGGCAAAAGCATAGGTGACTTTTCTTGCCCACACAAGCATGATCAATAGAAACTCAATTGAATACAATCAAAGCTTTACAAATCCTCCTCTCTATCAACATAAAAAAATTTTATGTAAAGTCATATTAGACTTACGACCTGTGCTCTAAATTACGTATATAGTGATACTTACGCATCTACTCCATAACTCAGTCGGTTAACTAATTTAGTAAGAATTAGTCAGAATATCTATATTTACCTCCGATCTCTCTGGGTTATCGGCTCTATCGTCACTATCTTAGAGTTCCGCCTTCACAGGTCTTTTTTTGCCTTTAATTAGATATCCCATCTCGACTTGTGCCCTGTCTTTGCAGAGCCCAAGCTGCCGCATGGTGGAATTTGACCTGGTGGATTAGCCCTGTATTTGTAATGTCTTAAATCTACGGAGAACACCCGATGAAATTACTTCATTTCGGTCGCTTTGCCCTGGCCGCCTCTGGCCTGGCTATGGCGGTGGCCATGCCTGCCCATGCCCAATTGATTACCAATAGCTTTGCCACGCAAGCATCTATTACCGTTGTGCCTACAACGGTTGAATCTACCGCCAGGGGCTCGTCTAGCTCCATGTCCGGATCTGGCCTGACAGGTGTTACATTGCCTGTGATTAATGGCAGTGGCGTAATCACCGCTGGTGCTGCATCATCCCCTGCTGCTGGTGACGCTTTTACCTTTGCTCAGTCAGCTGCTCCTCAAGATACCGTGGCAGCGCCTGCAGTGACCAATGCGGGTGCATATACTACTCCTCCTAGCTACAGTAATGTCAATGTCCAGTTGGGTGGAGTTGGTACAGGAGCTACGGCTACAGCTACCAGTGCTAACGCCGGTACAGTTGTATTTGGTGGTTCTGGCTCAACGGTGAGTTTGCTACAGCAAAACAGCTTGAGTGTTTTCAAGTAAGCACTGCCTGGTTACCTGACCAATCCCTTTCCCTAAATCCCTTGTTCCCCAAGGGGTTGGGGGCAGACCACACTTCGGTGAAGTGTGGTCTGCCCCCCCTTGCCCCCCCTTGATAAGCTACGGTATACACACAAGTGATCAAATCTAACCCAATCAGTGACAAACTGCCCCCCAGCCCCCAATTCCTGGGGAACCGAACCCTTCAAAATCCACCAGAATTGGGGGATTTTGGGGACGCAAAGGACTCAAACGAAGTTAGACCCGACTTATGTGTACACGGCAGCCTTGATAAGGGGGGTACAGCCTGAAACCCCTACAGCCAGGGGCTGGGGGGTAGGCCTGGGCCACTGGGGGCCTCACCCAATCGAAAACCCCTACAGCCTGGGACGCAACCGGCTATCTGTTGCTGAAGAAGGGTTTAAACCCATAGTTTTTACTGCTATTAGGATCTTGAGTCATGCAAGTAAACGTTCTCTGGCTCACCCTGCCAGGCCTGGTTCTGGCCCTGGGCGGCGGGGCGGCCTTACCGGCTCGGGCCGACTTTACCCAAAGTCGGGCCACCCAGGTGCAGCTCACCGTCGATGGGGCCTCTGGCAGTGCCAGTGCCAGTAGCACGGGGGGCTTTGCCCTGTCGGGCTCGGGGATTACGGTAACTGGCCCCCTCAATAGTGGGGCCAGTATTAACCCCAGCGCCCAGTTTAATGCCCCCTCTAATGGTGGGGCCTTTACCTTTTCGATGAGTAGTTTTACCCCAGATAATCGCACTGCTACCACCTTAGGTAGCGGCAGCAGTGTGGTGTTGCCCGCCTATTCAGAGGTGAGTGTAACGGTGGGGGGGGCCCGAGACAACCTGGGGGGCTCGATTACGCCCACTGGGGAGGGCACCATTACCCCCGGTGGGCCGGGCACCCGGGCGGTGTTAACCCAAACCCGCAGTTTTAGTGTGTTCGATCGCACCAGTGCCCCAGCTCCCTAGGGTGGGGGGATCAGGGGTTGGAAAAGTTAGGACTGTTTTACCAATATTGGCAGGTTAGGAGCAATGAAACCTTTAGTGTTAATCGGTAGTTCTATGGCGATCGCCGCTGGCTGTTTACCGGCGGCTCAGGCCCAAATGGTGGCCCAGACTTTTTCTGACAATGCCTGGGGGTTTTCTCGCACGGTTACCTGTACCAACCAAACCACCACCACCAACATTGTGGAGCAACAATTTTCTAATCGCAGTGGCTTTGCGATCGCGGGAGAAAACGTGACGGTTTCGACCCCGGGTCAGGCGATCGCCCCCACTGCCGCCTTTGTAATTGTTCAACCCCAGCAGCAGTTTAACCTGGGTATTGAACAGTTCTCCCCCGGCTTAGATAGGGTCACCGTTACCAATCAGACCAGCAACCTTCATACCAGTTCCAGAACTTTTTCGGTGTTTCAGTAAAGCTTGACTCCGGCCTGGGCCGGCAAAGCTATCTATATCTATTTATTACTAATTTCTATGAATATGGCGAGATTACATTCTAGGGCGTCGTCCCACCAGGCCAGGGCTGCCTTGTACCGGGTTCTTCCCCCTGCTGATCGGTCCCTTACTGCTGCTGGCTCCCCGGGCCTCTGCCCAAACCATTGGGTTTTCTGTGGGTTTTTCTACCCAAATGACCCGGGGTACGGTGGTCTCCAGTGAGGTTGAGGTGCGATCGGGGCGGGGCTTCTACCTGGATGGCGAAAACGTCACCCCCGTCAATGGAGCCAGCAGCGTTTTAAGCGGCCAGACCCAGTTTCAAATTCGTAACCCGGCGGAGCCCTTTAGTTTGGTGCAGCAAGACCTGACCGGCGAAAATATTCGCACCGTGGATAGCCGATCCAGCACCTTTTCCTCAGGAGCCGCCACCAACCTCAGCGTCTTTACTAACTTCTAATTCGAAGGTTTAACCATGAACCGAGCTATTTTTATCCTAAGCGCTGGAATCCTGCTTTCCTCAGGCTTTGCCTCCCTGGCCAGGGCCACCGACATGCCTGGCCCTAGTGAACAAATTACGGTTCCTGCCTCGGGCAGTAGTTCCCGGTCTACCTCCAGTAGTGCGGGTACCACCATTAACCAGCAAACCAACGCCCAGAACAACAACAACCAGTTCTACGGCCTGGGCCCTGGGGTACAGTGCCCTGCCCCAACCCTGGGGTTTTCTCTTTATGGAGCGAGGGGCAATGGTACCGGCACAGAAGCCAGTGTGGCCTCTACCTCCTATGGCGGCATGGTTACCTTTACGACCCCGATCGGGGCAGAAATGCCACCAGTTGCGAAGAGATTGGCGAAGCCCAATTGCAGGCGGTGCGGGCCCAGGTGGAGCGTACCCAGCTAGAGGCCGCCAAAACCCAGACCGACATTAACCTGGTAACCATTCAGCAGTGTATTGGTATTCTTGAAAAAGCCAGGCTATCGGGTCAATTTGTTGACGCCTGTGCGGGGGTCAGTCTGGTGGGCCAGGTCAGTAGAACCCAGCCGGCGGCCAGCCCCGCCCCTGCCCAGGCAGCCAGCCCCGCCCCCCTAGCGGTGGTTAGCTCTGACCAGGCCTGGGCTAACCTCCATGGGGCGGTGCCCGTCTGGGATGTGGATACGGCCCTAGTCAACCTGGCAACCCTGAGGCAAAGTTCTGGGGTTTGCATTCCCCAATTTGCCGATCGCTTTGCCCAGGTCCTGCGCCAACGGGGGGCTGGAGGCTTTAAAGAGATTAACCCGATTAAACGTACCCTGAATCAGCAGCAGGGCTGTAATTTACCCATTCAACCCTACGACTTTTCTCCCTAAGGGATGGCCAAAAGGATGAGCCATTTTTGTCATCTATTTTTGTCTGGCCCTAGGGTTGGAGTTCCCCCAAAATTTTAAATCGCATGTGGTTAACCGCCAGGTTGCCCAGCCGAGCTTCGGGGCTGCCCTCTGGTCGAATTAGTTTTTCAAAGGGCACACCCTTGCCCATTTCCACATGCCACCAGGGTAGGCCCATAAAAAATCGGGTGGGGTAGGGCCCCCCTTCCTGGACATCGTCAGGGTTAGATTCCATCGGTAACCAGCCGTAGCCGGGTAGGTAAAACTCAATCCAAACATGGTTGAAATCGGGCTCCAGGTAAATGCCAGGGCGATCGGCCTGGGCTGGGCATTTATAGCGGCCTACCGTACGGCAGGCAATGCCATTCAGGCGCATCAGGGCCAGCAATAACCCTACATACTCACCGCAGGACCCCCGCCCCCGCTCCAGCACCACATCGGGGCTAGCGATGGTAGGGGTAACCGCGTAGCTAAGTTTATCGTAGACGTAGTCTCGGATGCTGAGCACCTGGCGTAGCAGGTTAGTTTCCGTACCCACGCTTTCTCGAGCTGCTGCCTGAATTGCCGGGCTATCCATGGCCAGGTCGTCGTCATCGATGAGGTAGCGGGGACCAAATTCTGGGGGTAGGGGCGGGACTGATTCGACCTGACGCGGGTTGAGTTGGTACTTAATGCCGTAGACCTCCACCAGGGCTCGCCAGCCAAATAGATGGCGCTCCTGGGGGTGAGGGTGGGAAAGTAGAAACTGGCCAGTCGTTCACCGTTTTGACTGATTTCCTCAAAGGGTAAGCCCACCGGCTCGACACTTTTAACCAGTTGGCGATCGCTACTGGTGGGAAAGGCGATACGCCATTCTATGTTGGCTAAGGCAGCGGTATCTTCCAGGGTGTCGGTTTCTTCCACATAGGTCATTTCTATCAGAAAGCCGGTGGTCAGGCAGTAGTGCCGATCCCGATGCCAGCGAAAGCGGAGGGGATGGATCAAACTGCGATCGCGAAAGGTCAGTTCAAAGGGGTAGGACCATTGGGATCTTCCCGCACGTAGGGCTCTTCGTTGGTATAGGCTACCCACAGCAGGCCCTGATCGGGGCTGGTCTGGGGGGCACCGCCAGACCGGTGGGGTTGGGAAAAGGGGTCAGCATTTTCACAATTAGTGCCCCCGTGGCCCGGTCCAGACAGTAAATGGTTTGCTCGATCTGGTCGCAAACCCACAGGTAATCGCCCCAAACTGCAATATTTTCAACCCCAATCCCTGGGGCAGAAAACTGGGTAATGCGTTGCCCGGAGTCGCGATCGTAGACAAAAATGTAACCAGCTTTTTTACAGCTGACGTATAGGGTATTTTCCCATACCGCCACCCCATCGGCGGTATAGGGTAGGGTGAGCACCAGGGTTGGGGTAATGTCCTCCAGAGAGGTGACCAACACCCGCTGATCGCAGGTAATCCACAGTCGATCTTGCCAGCAAGCTAACCCCGTTGCCAGTTGAAACTCATGGGCATGGCGGGGGTTGAGAATTAGGGTATTACTGGTGGTGGGGTCAATCTGGAGCAGGTAGCCCCGGAAAGGGTCTACCGCTAAGAGGTGATCGCGGTGTAGGGCTAGACCATAAAGGGCCTTTACCCCAATCGGTTGGACGGTGGCAACGGTCCCTGGCGGGGTACTAAGGGAAGTCAGGGAGGGGTCAAGCATGGGCTGCGATCGCACCTGGACTAGAGAACACTGGTTCTATCCTAGGGGAAGAAGCGCTAGAAAACTGTAGCTTCCCTATCCCCCCACCTTTACAAAGGTTATTCCTAACCCCCTAGTCAACAACCCGTAGTCGCCCCTGACTGAGGGCTTCGTAGACCCTATTGATTAAAGCGGCATCGTTAGCGTTCAGGTCTCGTTGGGAGAACATGGTCATCAACATTTTTTGGTCACGGCGAGTCAGTTGGCGAGAGGTAAACATTTGTTCGATCGCTTGTTCGAGCATGGACATAGTAGAAGCCCTCTGACTTTAGAAGCCCAGTCACCCGCTAAAAAGATTGACTGGAGTAGTTGATTGATTGTCATCCTAAAGCAGTTGACGGCCTGGCCACATCGGCAAGATAACCGATTTCTTTATCCCAACTTTGCAAATACTTCATAAAAGTTAAGTGCTTACACCGAAAGCTACAGAGACTTGATATAGCGGTTTTCCATAGAGTGAGAGACCCGATCGCCCAGTCCTACCCCCCAGGACCTGACTGTTAGAGTTTCACGCTGTACCCCCCTTGGCAAGGGGGCGAGGGGGTGATGGCACCGCCCTTCACCCGAATGAAATCTGCTAAGGGCATCCCAGTTTTGCAAGTTTGCCCTCATCCCCCAGCCCCTTCTGCCAAAAAGGGAGAAGGGGAGCCGGATTCAAAGTCCCTCTCCCGCCTTGGGAGAGGGATTTAGGGTGAGGGCTACAAAAGTGGGATGCACCCAATCTGCTATAGATCAGGTTATTGATCTTGCTCTGCGATCGCCGGCTCCAGGGATGGGGAAGGCCGGTTTGGCTACTGCACAACTCCCGCCAGGGGAGAACTGGGGCTGGCGGTCTCGCGGATGGGGATACGACCTGCGTGGTAGGCCAGACGTCCGGCCTGGGTGGCCAGTCCCATGGCCATGGCCATGGCTACAGGATTGCTAGCTCGGGCAATGGCGGTGTTAATTAAAAGGGCATCTGCTCCCATTTCCATTGCCGCCGCCGCTTCGCTAGGGGTTCCAATGCCTGCATCAACCACGACAGGAATTTTGGCATTCTCAATAATAATTTGAATATTGGCCTGATTACGGATGCCCTGCCCTGATCCAATGGGGGAACCCAGGGGCATAACGGTGACACATCCGGCCTCCTCCAGGTGCCGGGCCAGGAGAGGATCGGCATTGATGTAGGGCAGCACAGCAAAACCTTCCTTCACCAGTTGTTCGGCGGCCTTAAGGGTGCCAATGGGATCGGGCAATAGGTACCTGGCATCGGGAATAACTTCTAACTTGACAAAGGAGTTGTCCTCCTGCCCTAAGAGTTTGGCCATTTCCCGTCCCAGGCGGGCCACCCGAATAGCCTCCTCGGCGGTCTGGCAACCGGCGGTGTTAGGTAGCATCCAAATCTGCGACCAGTCCAAAGCCTCTGCCAAACCTTCGTGCCCTGGGGCGCTGGTTTGCACCCGACGAACTGCGACGGTGACAATTTCGCAACCACTGGCGGCAATGCTTTGACCCATGACCTCAAAGTTGCTGTACTTGCCAGTACCGGTCATCAAGCGGGATTGGAAGGTGCGATCGCCAATTACCAGGGGGCTATCGGTCAGCCCTGCATTGATCTCAGGGCCTGGCCAGGCGGGTGGGGTGGGGTTTGGTGCAGTCATAGTTGAAGTATGGCGGTAACAGGGGGCCGGAGAGGAAGACAATGAGGGCGGAGAGGACCTGATGAAACTACTCCTGCCCTCCCAGGTGGGTGGTTTTGACCCAGCGCAACTGCTTAGGTCGAAGGGAAACCCGTAGGGTCATGGAGGCAATTACCAGTAACCAGTGGAGCATATAAAGATTACCCCAGAGGGTTTGCAGGCCATTGGCCCCCATCGACTGGGACTGGGTACGACGCAAACCACAGAACATGCCGACCATGGAGAGGGTTAGGGCCAGCCCCGATACCGGTAGAAACAGGGGCAGGCGGTGACGCCAGAGAGCCATCACAAAATCCGGTAGGGCGACGCTGGGCAGACCGTACTGGATTATCCAAAAAGCGGCCATATCAAGGGTTTTGGCCGGACTCAAGCGACTCTGCCCGATCCAGCGCCAATAGTCTAGATAGCGTTGATACCCCCCTTCTGCCCAGCGATTTCGCTGGTGCCAGAGGGCGATCGCCTGCTCCACTCCCTCTTCCATTACCGCTGGGGTAAGTAAAAACTGAATCGACCACCCGGTGAAGTGCAGACGTAGGGTTAAATCAAGATCATCGGTAATGGTCTCTTCATTCCAGCCGCCACACTGGGCCAGAGCGCTACGACGGACAAACTGACCGTTGCCCCGTAATTCCCCAATTCCCCCAGGCTGATGCGCTGTTGTTGCAGGTAGGTGTCAAGGGCCATTTCCCCTTGCTGGCCTCGGGTTAGCAGATTGCTAGCCCGATTAACAATAGCTTTTTGCATTTGTACGGCCCCCACCGTTTCAGCGCCAAACATGGGCACCACTTGCCGTAGCATATCTTCAGGCACCTGGGCATCGGCGTCAAAGACTCCGATAATAGCTCCCTGGATATGGGGCCACACCTGGTTTAGGGCTCCTGACTTACCCCCGGTTGCCCCTGGGTTACGCCGCACTACTCGCAGTTGGGGATAGCGCTCCTGAAGGTCCTGTAAACAGCTGGCTGTACTATCGGTACTGTTATCGTCAATCACCCAGACATCGTAGCGGCAAGTGGGATAATCGACGCTACACAGGTTATCCACCAGGCGATGGATAACTGCCTCTTCGTTTTTGGCCGCCACCAGCATGGATACGTAGGGCCAGGTATCCGTATCCAGGGTCGCTTCGATCTCCGGGGAATTTTGCCAATCTAACCTGGAGGGCAGGGGGAGGCAGCCGGGAGCGGACGGGCTAGTAAAATCCGTAGGGCATGGGTTGTCAGTACCACCATCAAGCCCATGATTACCCAACTACCCCAAGATAGTAAATGTAGGGCTATGGTGCCGCCCCACAGCAGGGTCAGGGTCAGGGCAGCCTTACGGCGTCGACCGGAATAGCCAGGAAAATCTTCGATATCCAGATCAATTTTCAGATCAGTATCGGGTCTGAACAAGGATCCAGAGGAAAAATTAGCCATGCACTAGGGGAAAGAACGCAACGGGAAGTAGAACCTGAGAACTAGAGGGGCTCGATTTATCTGTCCTTTATAGCTGAGGCTATTACCACAGTTATACCTGGGCGGTCACCATCGGTCCCTAGGGCTCTCCGTACCATCATCCCTAATTTTGCCGAAAAAAACGAGCTGTTTATTTTGAACTCGCTTTGTTAACCTATGCTTTGATTAGAGACCTGATGCGGTGACACAAGGAGTAGGCTAAGGCCATGGGGTTAACCTTTGAAGAAATTGGACCAGCGGATCAACGGGATATTGGGGTATACCTGCCCTACTACCAGGGCAATAAGCGCGCCGCCCTACCCTATGCCATTTCTCTTTATAAACAGGGCAATCTAGAAGGAGAACGATACATTGAAGGCAGCGCCAGCATTCCCTTCGTGGCTACCTGGAATGTTTCTATGCTACCAGCGGATTTAACCCGCTGTCGCCTACAGTTTGATGGTGACGCCGATCTAAGTTACGAGATCACCATGGCTACCTTTGAGTTTGTCGATTACCTATTTGATGCTATTGTTGCCCTTCGCAACCGCCGTACACCGGATTTCTCCAAGTCTTTCTATCGCAAGTTACTGCGTCTGGAGGACTAATTAGACCAGAGATCTTCAGAGGTTGAATTTAGGGGCATAGGGAGATACCCTAGCCGAGCACCGGCGGCTGTGTCGCTTCGCCGCTCCCTGCTACCTTGTGAGCCGGTAAGTTATCCATCACCACTTAGGTAGTTTATGCTGAGAGTAACTACACCCTAGCCACCTGCACTACGACTAATGTCCGATCGCCCACTCCCTAACAAAGACGAGTTTCTGTTTCCCCGGAGTAAATACTGGGGGAATTTAGCCCTGAGCGATTAGCTTTCAATGCCAACCTTCAAGAGTTTGCCCAGCGGATTTCCTTTGTTTGCAACCTGGAAACCGGCGGAAAAATTTCTCCCGCTGAGGCCTACGAAGAAATCAAGCGCCTATGGAAGGAGCTCAAGCAATCTAAAGCCAACCTGCTAGATGGAGACAAACACCCACCCGATCAGCCCTAGCTCTGGGCCAGGGATTAAGCCCCTGGGTCTAACCAGCCAGCACTTAAAACTACAGTCAAACCCATAAACAGTACCGTCAATACCCAGGTGACCCGATTCAGGGTAGTTTCTGCACTCTTGGTACTGCTAAATAGTTGCGCCTGTCCCCCTAGCCCCCCCAAACCATCACCTTTGGGACTGTGTAAAAGCACCAGGGCAGTCAACCCAAGGGCCGAAATTAACCAGAGGGCTTCGACGATAAGCTTGACAGTCATGATCGGAAAACAAAGGTACAGCTAAGATATTAACTCGGAAATAGGCAATAAGGGCGAATCCATACCTGGGCCAACCCTTTTTCAACAATCGCTGCAATTAGGAGTTAGGAGCAGGTATATTTACGCCAGGGTCTACTAGCCACAGCAGCGGTCCAGGAGGGGAAATGGAGTCAGGTACCAACCAGTCTCAGGTGGCCAGGGTGGCCGCCCTGCGCCAGCAACTGCAAGCGGCCAGCTACGCCTACTACGTGCTGGACAATCCAATTATGGCCGACGAGGTCTACGATCGCCTCTACCGCGAACTCCAGGACCTAGAAACCGCCCATCCCCAGTTGGTTACCGCCGATAGCCCCACCCAGCGGGTGGGGGAGAAACCCGCCACCCAGTTTGTCTCGGTGCGCCATGCCATTCCCCTCTACAGTCTGGAAAATGCCTTTGACCTGGGGGAATTTCAAGCCTGGGAAGACCGCTGGCGGCGGCAGGTGCCCCAGGTGGGGGCGGTGGAGTACGTGGCGGAGCTGAAGATTGACGGTTCCGCCCTGGCCCTGACCTACGAGCAGGGGGTACTGGTGCGGGCTGCCACCCGGGGGGATGGCAGCACCGGTGAGGAGATCACCCAAAATGTCAAAACCATTCGCTCCATTCCCCTGCGGTTGCAGGGCGAGCCGCCGCCCCTGGTGGAGGTGCGGGGGAAGCCTTCCTGCCCCTGGCGGTGTTTGAGCAGATTAACCAGGAACGTCAGGCCCGGCAGGAGGCCCCCTTCGCCAATCCCCGCAACGCCGCTGCTGGCACCCTGCGCCAGCTTGATTCTCGCATTGTGGCCCGGCGTCAGCTCGACTTCTTTGCCTATACCCTGCACCTGTTACCGGGAGAATCCCCGGTGGGGCCCCTGCCCGGCAGCCAATGGCAGGCCCTGGAGTTGCTGCACCGCTTTGGCTTCCGGGTCAACCCTAACCGCCAGCTCTGCCAGTCTAGCGCCGAGGTGCAAGCCTACTACGACAGCTGGGCCAGCCAGCGCTACCAGCTTACCTACTTGACCGATGGGGTGGTGGTGAAGCTCAACGACTTTGCCCTGCAGGAGGAACTGGGCTTTACCCAGAAGTTTCCTCGCTGGGCGGTGGCCCTCAAGTACCCAGCGGAGGAGGTGCCCACCCGGCTGCAGGGGGTGACCTTTCAGGTGGGGCGAACCGGAGCGGTGACCCCAGTGGCGGAACTGGAGCCGGTGCAACTGGCGGGCACCACCGTGGCCCGGGCCACTCTGCATAATGGCGATCGCCTGGCGGCCCTGGACATCCACCAGGGGGATACGGTGATCCTCCGCAAGGCGGGGGAAATTATCCCCGAGGTGGTGCGGGTGATGCCGGAACTGCGGCCCCCGGATGCCACCCCGGTGACCATGCCCGGCCCCTGCCCTCAGTGCGGTGAAGCCCTGGTGAAACTGGCAGACGAGGCGGTGACCCGCTGCATCAACCGCTCCTGCCCCGCCATTGTGCAGGGGGCGATTATCCACTGGGTCCGCCGCGATGCCCTGGATATTGAGGGGTTGGGGGTAAAGTGGGTGCAGCAATTGGTGGATCAGGGGCTGGTGCATTCCGTGGCCGATCTCTACGGCCTCCGGGTGGAGGACCTGCTGCCCCTGGAGCGCATGGGTCCCCAACTGGCCCAGAAACTGGTGGGGGCGATCGCCGCCTCCCAAACCCGCCCCTGGGCAGCGGTGCTCTACGGCCTGGGCATCCGCCATGTCGGTACGGTCAACGCCAAAACCCTGGCCCAGCATTTCCCCTCGGTGGCGGCCCTGGCGGCAGCCCCCAGCGATCGCCTGGCCAGCATCGATGGTATCGGCCCCGAAATTGCCCAGGCGGTCAGCCAGTGGTTTACCAACCCCGCCAACCAGACCTTAATTGAACGGTTGCAGCAGGCCGGCCTGACCCTGGCCAGCAGCGGGCCCCCCGCCGCCACCGCCGCCCACCCCCTGGCGGGTAAAACCTTTGTGCTTACCGGCACCCTGCCCCACCTGAGCCGCCCCCAGGCCACCGCCAAAATTGAGGCGGCGGGGGGCAAGGTGGTCAGTAGCGTCAGCCAGGTGACCGACTACGTGGTGGCGGGAGACAAGGCTGGATCAAAATTGACCAGAGCTGAAAAACTCGGTCTCACCATCCTGGATGAAAGCGCTCTACTCCATCTAATTAGTAGGGGTTCCGATGGTCAGTCTGAATAATCATTGTTAGTGATGGCGTGGTGACCGTGGAGCTAATGCTGATTCCAGGAGGCAGCTTTATCATGGGCTCCCCAGAGGATGAACCGGATCGACTAGGGGACGAGGGTCCCCAGCACCAGGTAACCCTGGCCTCCTACTGGATGGGTAAGTATCCAGTCACCCAGGCTGAGTATGAAGCGGTGATGGGTGAGAACCCATCACACTTTAAAGCCGATCACCATCCAGTAGAATCCCTGCTCTGGGATGAGGTGATGGAATTTTGTCGGCGGCTATCTACCTTAAAAGGCACTACCTACCGCCTGCCCAGTGAGGCCGAGTGGGAGTACGCCTGTCGGGCGGGTACTACCACGCCCTTCTCCTTTGGCTGTAGGATTACCCAGGAGCTGGCTAATTATAATCATTACTATGGCAAGCCAGGGAACCCCCAGGTACCCCGAAACCAAACCACCCCGGTGGATCAGTTCCAGCCCAATGCCTTTGGTCTCCACGACATGCACGGGAATGTCTGGGAATGGTGTTTGGACCAATGGCATGATAATTATCAGGGGGCCCCTACCGATGGCAGGGCCTGGCTGGAACAGGGGGATTCTCCAAGGCGGGTGCTGCGGGGTGGCGCCTGGTATAGCCGGCCTCAGTACTGCCGTTCTGCCTCTCGGAATATGCTCCATCTCCCCAGGTATCGGAACAACGGTCTTGGCTTTCGGGTGATTGGCGAGTTGCCCTGAGCTATCCGACCGGCCGGGGCTGAACCGGCGGTGCAGCAGGGTGGCTAACCGGTCAAAACCCATCCAGCTAGAGTCGCAGGCATTTCGAACTGAGGATTTGGTTTCTGCTTAAGAAAATACAGACTGGCCATCCATAATCCCCTAAGCTAGCCTTAAAGCTACAGTCGTGAATAGCGGCACTTTCAAAGAATATCGATCGCCCTAGTCTGGCAGAAGACCTGACCTCTGCCAGGCCTTTGCTTTTACTAATCGACTGGGATTGGGGCCTAAGGAGTTGGCCAGGGCTGTGTCCCCTGGGTTGGGTTTACTACCATTGCCTATTCTTTTTTCTGCTTGTGCTGCTATGGGATCCCTCAATCAACTAAGCATTAAGTCCAAGCTGATTATCATGCTGCTGGCGGTCAGCGGCTTATCTACCTTAATTACCGCCTATCTGGGGTATCGCAGTGGTCAAATCAACCTCACTGATCGGGTTTTTAACCAGTTGACCAGTGTGCGGGCCTCTAAGGCTTACCAAATTGAGTCCTACTTTAAAACTCTCCGTTACCATACCCAAACCCTAAGTGAGAATCCGGCCATTATCAGCGCCATGATCGAGTTTGAGGCTGCCTATCAGGATGTGGCAAGGTTGCCACCGCCCCCCAGGCAACCGCCAAGCTGTCTGAATACTATCAGCGGGTGCTGCTAGCGCGGTTAGCTAAGGTGCAGGAAGGCACTCCCTTTTTGCAGTCCTATATTCCTAAAATTGCTCAGGTCTATTATTTGCAGTACCACTACATAGCCACTAACCCCTACCCAACGGGTCAGAAACATCGGCTTAACCAGGCCCGAGATGGTAGTGGCTATAGTGAAATTCATCGCCGTTATCATCCAATTTTTCGCAATATCATTGAAAAATTTGGCTACTACGATATGTTCCTGATTGATCCTCAGGGCAATATTGTCTACACCGTATTTAAGGAAACTGACTTTACCACTAATCTTAAAACCGGTCCCTACAAAGATAGCAACCTGGCCCGGTTGGTGGCCCTGGTACAAACCGCAAAGGAGCAGAACTATGCCTGGTTGATTGATTTTGAATCCTATACCCCTTCCTATGGAGCACCGGCTGCTTTTATTGCTGCTCCGATTTTTAACCATTCCACCTTAGTGGGGGTACTGGCTTTTCAGTTGCCGGTGAATGAAATCAATGCTGTTATGACCGGTAACCAGAACTGGGAGGGGGATGGTCTGGGTAAAACTGGGGAAACCTACCTGGTGGGCAATGATACCTTGATGCGATCGGTTTCCCGTTTTCTGGTGCAGGACCCCCAGGGTTATGTCCAGAGACTCCAATCAATTGGAATTAAGGACACTGAAATTAACCGCATCAACCAGTACGGTACTTCAATTTTGCAGCAACGGGTAGACACCCTGGCGGTGCGGGCAGGCTTAAACGGACAGCAGGGCACCCAAATTATTCCGGACTATCGAGGTATACCGGTACTGAGTTCCTACGCCCCCCTACATATTGATGGTTTAAATTGGGCCATCCTGGCAGAGATGGACCTGGCCGAGGCCTACGCTCCGATTTATTCCTTTCGGCAACAGGTATTGATATCGGCGACCTTGTTATTACTGGTGGTAACTTTGCTGGCTATGGGATTAGCCCATGTGTTTGTGAAGCCTATTCAAAAATTAATGAGTAGTGCTCGCCGGGTCACCCTTGGCGAACTGGAGACGATTTCAGAGGTGGCGACTGAGGATGAGTTTGGTGAGTTAGGGCAGTCCTTTAATGCCATGGTCCAAAGCCTGCGTACCCAAACCAACCTGGTAGAACGGGAAAAACAGGAAAATGAGAAACTG
The DNA here is from genome assembly GCA_041879365.1 of Nodosilinea sp. LVE1205-7. GTDB lineage: Bacteria > Cyanobacteriota > Cyanobacteriia > Phormidesmidales > Phormidesmidaceae > Nodosilinea. The sequence continues at coordinate 3,242,714 of CP089923.1, forward strand.
CTACTGAGCATATTTCCTGAGGCGATTGCCAAACGTCTACAACGGGGGAAAAAACCATTGCAGAGGATCTCTCCAATGTGGCGGTTTTAATAGCTGATTTGACCGGTTTTACCAAGCTTTCTGCTGGCCTGAGCGCCTACGAGGCCGTCTCTATCTTGAATGATTTGGTCAGTACCTTCGATGAAGTGGCGATCCTCCATGGGGTGGAGAAAATTAAAACCATGGGTGATAGCTATTTGGCGGTGTGTGGCCTTTCCGTGCCCTATCTAGACCATGATAAACGGGCAGTGGATCTGGCCTTAGAGATGTTGGGAATCGTCCGTCGTTTTAATCTGGAACGGGGTTTCAAACTAAATCTACAGATCGGTATTCATTCCGGGGATGTAGTGGCGGGGATTGTCGGCCGTAATCGGCTCGTTTACGATGTCTGGGGTGAAACCTTGAACCTCACCTTTGCCCTCAAGAATGCTTGTCCTCCAGGCAATATCCTGGTGTCTCAGGCAGTTCACCAGCGGCTCTACGATATTTACCCCTTCGAGGCGGTGTCTGATCTCCTTAAAGATAGGGAGCCACTCCTTGCCTGGCGACTGAAGGGCAACCGCCTACCCGTAGATGTAGCCAATCAGGAGCTAGATCGGTCATGAAAGCCACAACTGTGCAGATCGATCTATGGGTCTGGGCTACGGCCCTGGTATTGGGCTTTGCGCTATTGACGGTAGGTTTGGGAGAGGTTGTTCATCGATTACAGCGACAGGGTAAGTCTCTCGCCAGGACACTGCGCCTGGTGCGGAACCTGATTGTGCCAGTGCTGATTTTTCTGCTGTTTATGCAGCATTTACTGCGCCTCAACCCTGAGTCCCATCTGATTAAGGCGATGGAAACCCTGCTCTGGGTGGTGGTTATTCACGGAGCCCTATCGCTGTTAAATGTGATGTTGTTTGAACAGGCCCAGGCCGATACCTGGCGATCGCGGGTGCCCAAACTACTGATTGATCTGGCCCGTTTATTTCTAATTCTATTGGGTAGCGCCATTGTCCTGGCGACGGTATGGAATGCGGACCTGGCTGGTCTGGTGACAGCTCTGGGGGTCAGTTCGGTGGTAATTGCCTTAGCCCTGCAAGATACCCTGGGTAGTATCATGTCCGGGATTGCCCTACTCTTTGAGCGGCCCTTTTCGGTGGGGGACTGGCTCTATGTCGGGGGAGTCGTTGGCCAGGTCATTGATATTAACTGGCGGGCCATTCGTCTGCAAACCCTGGAACGGGAAATGGTAATTATTCCCCACAAGGTAATTAGTGGTGAAACCATTCGTAACTTCAACCAGCCCTTCCAACTCCATGGCGAACGTATCCGCCTGGGATTTTCCTATAATGATCCGCCCAACCTGGCGCGCCAGGTGCTGAAAAGTACGGCCCTGGAAACCCAGGGAATTCTAAGCGATCCTGAACCTCAGATTTTCACGGTTTCCTACGATGATTTTGCTGTTACCTACGAAGTTAAATTTTTTATTCGAGACTACGCTGAACTGGAGGAAATTCGCAATCGCTTCATGACCCGCGTTTGGTACGCCGCCCAACGCAATCACCTCACCATTCCCTTTCCCAGCCGAACCTTATACCATTTCCATGGGCCTACTACCCAGGCTAAACAGATTTCTGAAAAGTTCACCGATAGTCTCAATTCCCTTCCCGCCTTTGTGCCTCTAGACAAGCAACAGCAAAAACTCAAGTCTCCTTCCCAGGGGATTATGCTGCAACACTTTGCCGCCGGAGAATCTATCGTCCGTCAGGGTTATACCGGGAATGCCTTATATATTATTGTTTCTGGGCAGGCACAGGTGACCACCACCAATAGCCTGGAGCAGGAGGTGGAGGTGCTAACCCTCAAGGCTGGAGAGTTTTTTGGAGAAATGGCCCTATTCTCTGGAGAACCCAGTGCGGTCTCTGTGATTGCCACTGAAGACCTGGAAGTCTTGATGATTGACGCCTTTGTGGTGAACCAAATGATCGATCGCCAACCCAGCTTTGCCCGGGAGATCAGTCAAATCCTAGAAATTCGCCGCCGCACCATTCAAGCAGTCAGTTAGATATTGGGGCTAAACCCTTTAGCCGCCTTTATGACCTCGCCCGCACCACAAACCCTGCCGCAGTTCAGCTTAGGAAACCTGGTTTACCCGTTTATGACGGCGATTACGAATCGCATGGGCCTGACGCTGAATGGGGGTTAGGTATCCCTCTGGAGGTAGGGAGGAGTTTTGATGGCTGGGGGTTTCTTCCGGGCGGGCCAGATGCATACACTTAGTTAGGGTAGCCAGGTGCGGTTCCAGGGCTAGGTCCCGTCTCAATTCAGCAATAGAACCATAGCGATCGTCGGGAGTAGGCCGCAGCATTTTATCTAACACATTGGCAAAGTGAGCACTAATGGTAACGGTATGCTGCCATAGGACCTGCCCAGTTTGGGGATCGGGGGTAAATTCCAGGGGAGTACGACCCGTTAGTAGAAACAAACAAGTCATTCCCAGGGCGTAAATGTCACTGCCATAGCAAGGGCGTAACGCCAATTGTTCAGGAGGGGCAAAGCCGGGAGTACCGATAAACTGAGTGGCGGCAGCCTGGCCGATATCGACAGCATCCACAGCAGTTAAGAACTCGTCAACTGCACCAAAATCTATCAGCACTAATCGCCTATCGGGCACACTCTTGATAATGTTGGGGGGCTTAATGTCTCGATGAATGATCCGGCTTTGGTGGAGAAAGTCAACCACCGGAATCATTTCGTTGAGAAAATACTTGACCTGAGCTTCCGTTTGACGACCTTGCTGACGCACTTCCTGGGCCAGGGTTTGGCCGTGAATATAGTCTTGTACCAGATAGAATTCACCGCCGGTGGTGAAATAATCTAACAGCCGGGGAATTTGGGAGTGGCTACCCAGACTAGCCAGAGCTCGAGCTTCGCGGCGAAAGCGCAACTTGGCTCGCTCCAGGGCAACCTGGTTAGTGGTCTTAGGGCAAAGTTGCTTAATTACGCAGTAGGGCTGGGAGGGCAACTGGGTGTCCTGGGCCAGGTAAGTAACCCCAAAGCCACCCTTACCCAGCTGTTTTAGGACCCGATAGCGATCGCGAAAAAGAGCATGGGATTGATAAAACTTGACGATCTCACTGCCCCTGGCCCGACTGGAAACAGCAGGAAGTGATTGATTTGCTAAATTTCCCATATAAACACCCTGAAAGGTTCAACATTCGCCTAACTCACTGAAGTCGGGTTGGGAGGTATTCGCTGATACAGGCAAATCTAAAACCAGGATCGGAATCAGCCATTAGCCAACCATTTTTACGGGAACACAAAAATAAAAAAATTGCCCTAGAACAATTACCCCCAGTTAACCCTAGTAAATAGATACATAGATGTATGCATGAATATTAACTTTGTTAACCATGGGTGTGACATATCATCGCACTTCTTCGCTAAAAAGTCCATGTCAAGTATAAAATCACACCTGCTTTCAGGAAGTTGTCCGTGAATCAAAAGGGTTAAGAGACCATAAATCCCATCGAATTAATAAATCTATAGATCTATGAAAAGCCAGGAAAAATCACCGGGGCTGCGGTCCTCGGCCCGGTGAGACCACAGCATAAACCTGCTGCCGTCGTCATCGGGATGACTGCCTGGTTTTTGGACTAGCAAGCCTCTTCCTTCTGTGGCTCTTGAGAGCAAGCCAGAGGTGGTCCCGGGTCACGCCGTGGGTCAGGGCCACCCAGGGCGCGACAGCCTGAACCACTCTTAGAGGTGGGTGAGTTCATGGCAGGGGTCTACCAGGTCTTAATCATCCCCTGGGGATTAATCAGGGCAGGGGTGCGCCGTCGGTGACAAATTACCCATGGTCAGTAGTTCTTGCTGTTTTGCCAGCATGGTGGCCAGGCTGGTTGGGTCAGGATGATCCCAGCCAATTAGATGGAGAAAACCATGGGCCGCTAACCACGCCACTTCCCACACCAGGGAGTGCCCCCGGCCTGAGCCTGGCGCTCGGCGGTATCGAAGGAAATCACAATATCTCCCAGATAGAGGGGTTCGCTGTCCAGGAGTGCTGCCGACAGGGGAGAGGGATTCTCCAGGGCGGCAAAGGCCAGCACATCTGTAGGCCCATTTACCTGGCGAAAGGTCTGATTCAGGTCCGCTATGGCGGTATCACTGGTAAGCTGCAGAGTTAGCTCGTAGGCGTGAATGGGTGAGCCGGTTAAAGCCATGTGCTGGGCCCAGCCCTGAAACCAAAGCTGCCAGTCAGACTCCGTCGCCACGGCGGCCCTGGGATGGTGTAAATCGAGAATAATATCTAAGGTGGGAAGGACTGCCGTCATTCAATTTAAAGGGGATTTATTTAGCGAGTCAGGTAGGCCAACCCCACTAGCAATCCTAACAGACCGACGGTGGTCAGAGAAAAGTGCCATAGGGACTTTCCTCCTTTTCGGACCATATTGCGCATAGCCAGTTTGACAAAACTGGGGGAAGCTGGCACTGAATTTTCCGCAGATTGGTCGGGTTGAGGTTGACTCATAGCACTTGGTCGGTCAATTTACTTATTTAGTTTAAACTACCCCTCCAGGGGCTACCACCCCAGAGGTTGTTTGAGCGGTCAAAGCGAGTCTCAAATACAGCCCTGCTATGGGTCCAATTGTCGCCTTGCTGTGGGTCGGCGGGTACTCTTTCCATAGGTCCTGTTAATCGTTTAGGAAAACTATCGGCCCATGCTGGCTATACCTAATTTCAGCACCCGATCAGGGAAAGCTACCTGCGTTACCATTGATACTAAGTTTAGGGAAATCTTTGAGCAGATGCAGGTTGGAGCCTGCCAGATAACCCTGGATGGATATCTGTTGGATGCCAATCTAGCCCTTTGTCAAATTTTGGGCTACCGCTGGGAGGAACTGGTAGGGAAGTCCCTGGGGGAAATTACCCATCCGGACGATGGTGCCCAACTCTGGCAGGGGTATGACCATCTCCTGACTGGTCAGATTAATTCTTTTACCCTGGAACACCGATATCTCCATCGAGATGGCCGATCGCTGTGGGTTACCCTGACCCTGGATTTGATCCGCAACCCCCAGGAAGAGCCCATGTTCGTGGTGGGAATTTGCCAGGATATTAGCGATCGCAAAGCTGCAGAGATGGCTCTACGCCGCATTGAGGAACGCTTTGCTGTAGCCATACAGGACAGCCGGGTAGGAGTTTGGGACTGGTATTTGCCCACCGATACCCTCTACGTGAGTCCCAACTTTACAGACCTGCTGGGCTACGGCACCAGCCCCAGCACCATGACTGACTGGCAGGCTGCCATCCACCCTGAGGACGGAGCCGGATTTATGGCAGCCTTGATGCGCTATCGAGAACAGCCCCAGGGGCTGCTTGCCTTTGAGCATACCTATCGGACTTACCATCAGGATGGCAGTCTACGCTGGATTGTATCCCGGGGGCAGAGAATCGGGGAGGGCAGTTTACCGCTTCGGCGCATGGCGGGCACCCATACCGACATTACGGCCATGAAGCAGACAGAAGCGGCTTTACAGGCTTCCCATGGTCGGATCAACGATATTCTCGAAAGTATTACCGATGCTTTTTTCGCCCTTGATCAGCAGTTTCAGTTTACCTATTTGAACCAGCGAGCTGAGCAATTTTTGTGTCGTTCTCGCCAGGATTTACTGGGTCAAAACCTCTGGTGCGAATTTCCTGAAATGCTGGACAGTCTTTTTTCCCAGCATTTTCGCCAGGTGATGGTGAACCGCCGCACCGCTAGCTTTGAGGAGTACTTTAGCCAGTCCCAAAGTTGGTACGAAGTGCGGGTTTATCCCACCCAAGAGGGGTTGGCGGTCTATTTTCAGGATATTACCAGTCGCCGCCTGGCCTATGGGAAAATCGAGCACCAAATCCACCGGGAACAGGCCCTAAACCGGGTAATTCAAGCCATTCGCCAGTCGTTGGATCTAGATACAATCTTTGCTACAGCAGCCCGGGAGGTAGCTCACTTACTGGCGGTTGACCATGTCAATATTCAAATGTACGAACCAGATTCCCTGGTGTGGCAGGTGGTAGCTGAGTACCGCACCAATGCCGCAACCGCCAGCTTACTTCATGTGGTGACTACCACTGACACCTCCCTGGTCAATCCAATGGAGGTGGTTCAATTGCACTCCGATCTCGACCTTCACCCCCTCACCCAAACCCTGCCAGGTTGCTGGTTGCTGGTACCCCTGTCGGTTAGTAATGATGTAGCCTGGGGATGCTTAGGGATTCACCGTTCCCCTACCACCCAGTCCCTCTGGCAGGAGTCGGAAATTGAGCTGGTGCAAATTGTTGCCAGCCAACTGGCGATCGCGATCCAGCAGGCCCAAACCCTGGATCAGGCCCAGCGAGAGTTGCAGGAAAGGCAGCGAGCCGAGGCTCGTCTGAAGGAGGCCCAACGGATTGCCCATACCGGCAATTGGGAAATGGCTCTGCCCAGTCGTAACTTGATCTGGTCAGAGGAAATGTTTCGTATCTATGGCCTCGATCCCAGGCCCAACCCCTTACTCTGGAAGCCCAGTTGATGGCTCTAGAATCGGCTGATCGGCCCCTTTGGGAACATCAATTTGCCATGGCCTGTCTGGAGGGTCAAGAGATTAACCTGGAGGGATCAATTCGGGGCAGCGATGGCCATTACCGCTTTGTCCATCTGTTAGGCCAGGTGCAGCGGAACTCCCAGGGAACTATTAGGGCCTTAGTGGGAACCCTGACAGATATTACCGGGCGCAAGCAGATTGAAGCCCGCCTGGCCTACGAGGCCTTCCATGACCCCCTTACCGGTATTCCTAACCGGGCCTGCTTCATGGATCAGTTAAATGGGGCGGTGGATCAAGCTCAGCAAAGGGCGGAGGCGGCCTTTGCGGTACTGTTTATTGATCTGGACCGGTTTAAGGTGATTAACGACGGCCTGGGGCATCTGGCGGGGGATCAGTTGCTGATTGAATGTGCTCAGCGGCTGCGATCGGTGGTGCGGGATGAGGACCTGGTAGCTCGCCTGGGGGGAGATGAGTTTGCCATTCTGATTAGGCCGATTACGACCATCGAAGATGCGGTCAAGGTGGCCGATCGCATTCATGAAGTATTACAGGAGCCAATTCTACTGACCGGACGAGAAATTTTCATCAGCGCCAGTATAGGGGTCTCCTCTACCCTGGCCGGATCGGTGGAAGCGATGGATTTTCTCAGGGATGCCGATACCGCCATGTACCAGGCTAAAGCCCATGGTCGGGGGCGATCGGCCCTGTTTACATCCCAGATGCACGAGCAGGTATCCACCCAATTAGCCCTGGAAAACGATCTGCAGCGGGCCCTGGAACGGCAAGAACTGACCTTAGAGTACCAGCCCATTGTCGATCTGGCGACCGGCGGACTGCTGGGATTGGAAGCTTTGCTGCGGTGGAACCATCACCATTGGGGGGCGATTCCCCCAGCACGTTCATTCCCCTGGCGGAGGAAACCGGCTTAATTCTAACCATTGGCGAATGGACCCAACAACAGGCTTGCCAGCATCTCCGTCAATGGCAGCAAAACTTTGCCCATGCCGCCAACTTGGTGGTCAACGTGAATCTCTCCGTGAAGCAATTTACCAGTCCTCGCCTGCTTGCCAGTATTGACGAAACCCTCAGTCGGACCGGCTTGAAGGGCCACTGTTTACGTCTTGAAATTACTGAAAGTGCCTTGATTGAGAATACCGAAATGGCTGAGACCCTGTTGCTAGCCTTGCAGGAACGGGGTATTCAACTCTGTATTGATGATTTTGGCACGGGCTACTCTTCTCTGAGTATGGTGCATCGCTTTCCCGTACAGGTGCTGAAGATAGATCGCTCCTTTATCCACCGCATGACTGTTGATCAGCGCGGTGCTGCCATGGTTCAGGCTATTCTTGCCCTGGTCCACAGTTTAGAAATGACGGCCATTGCCGAGGGGGTAGAAACCGCCGAACAACTGGTACAACTGCGTCAGTTAGGCTGCCCCTACGCCCAGGGGGTTCACTTTTCTAAACCCCTGACCGCAGAAAATACCACGGCCCTGCTGGCGGCTTGGCCCCAAAACCAGCCCTGGCCATAGGTTTCTGCTGATTTCAAGGACTACGGCGGTTTTGGCTATGCTCCCTTTTAGTATTCGAGGAATACATATTACTGGGATACTAAAAGGCGCTGTCTTTCCATGTAAGTTCTTGACTGTTCCCTCCACCCGGGCTTCTACCCATACTGGTGCACTCTACGCTGTTCTGGCCTATACGACCTGGGGTTTACTACCTTTCTATTGGAAGCTATTTGGGTCTATCTCTGCCCTGGAGGTGCTAAGCCATCGGATGATTTGGTCCGCCGTCTTCCTGGTAATAATTTTGCTGCTACAGGGCCGTATGGGGGAGCTGCTGGGGCTGCTGAAATCCCCCAGAATTATTCCAGTACTGTTGTTAACTGCCAGCCTTCTAGGTTTTAATTGGGGCCTCTATATCTATGGGGTGAGTACCGGGCAGATTGTGGAAACTAGTCTGGGCTACTACATTAACCCCCTGGTGAGTGTACTGCTGGGTTTTTTGTTTCTCCAGGAACGCCTGCACCGGGGTCAGCAGATCGCCTTTGGCCTGGCGTTTTTTGGAGTTGGTTACCTGATTTACCAGATTGGCACCGTACCCTGGATCTCCCTTGGCGTAGCTATTTCCTTTGCCTTCTATGGTCTGTTACGAAAGCTGGCACCGGTGACTCCCCTCTTGGGTCTGGCCTTAGAAACGTTGTTGGTGTCCCCTATGACGCTACTTTTTATCGAATACCTGGCCAGCCACGGTGAGGGACATTTTGGTCGTTCTCCCGGCTTAACCTTGCTTTTTATGGGGGCAGGGGTAGCCACTTCCATGCCTTTACTCTGGTTTAATAACGCTGCTAAATGCTTACCCCTGGCTACTCTCGGTTTTTTCCAATACTTAAATCCTTCTATCTCTCTGTTAGTAGGGGTATTTGCTTTTCATGAACCCTTTACCCCTACCCATGGGGTAACCTTTGGGTGTATCTGGATAGCCCTGGCTCTCTACTCTATCAGCGCTCTCCGCCGTTCCCGAGTCATGGTGTAGAGGCGATAAAAGGAAAGTTATGGAGTTGTCGCCGGACTTAGGGAGGCGAGGGCATCGGCAATGGTGGCAGACGGGGCCTGAAATTCTCCAGTGGCAACGTATTCTAGCCGCAGCTTCAGCCAGGTAATAAAGCTTTTGTTGGTGGAAACTATCGCTACCGCTGGTTGGGGACAGATGGCTTTTACGGCCTTGAGTTCTGGGGCTTCTAAAAACGCTGGAGATCGGACCAGCCAAAAATCAAGGGCCTGTTCCTGCTCCTGGTAATAACGACGGCGCTCCTTAAGTACCTCTTCAAAGGGCTCTTGCTCCAATAAAAAATGTTCACTGGCAAGGGCGTAGTAGTAGGTGGTCATAACCATTCTCCGAATTTAGCAAGGGTTATCATTATATAACCTGGGTCAGAGGTTGTTTGAACAGGGTTCTTCCAGGTATAGTTCGTCGCCAAGAGACCGCCTAAATACTGAATTCTGAAGCAATTATCCAACTCCATCGGTCCAGCTTGAGACCCTCTTTGGCTTTTTCAACAATCGCGCAGAACCAAGGGGATCAACTGGAGGCCACCCTAGCCGATTTTTTGCCAGGCTAACCGGGCTGCCCCCACCATACCAGCCCGATTACCCAGGGCAGCCAGAAGAATCTTCAAATCTTGCCGAGAACTGGGTAAGACTCGCCTTTCTACGGCTGCCAGGGTAGTCGGCAGAAAGAACTCCGCCGCCGCACTAATGCCCCCCCTAGAATCACTGCTTCGGGGGTAAGTACGTAGATTAGGCTGGCTAACCCCGCCCCCAGCCACTCCCCATAGCGTTGCCAGTGGGCGATCGCCTCTGGTTCACCAGTTTTGGCGCGATCGTAGAGGGCCGCTGGGGTCGTGCCCATTAGACGCTGAATAGCCTGCACCGAGCAATACTGCTCCAGGGAGCCCTGGTTGCCACTGTTACAGGCAGGCCCCTCTGAATTCACAGTAATCAAGCCCAGCTCGCCGGCAGTACCCTGGCGACCGACAAACAACTGGCCATTGAGAATAATCGCCCCCCCCACCCCGGTTCCCAGGGTTAGCAAGATCATGTCTTGAAAGGTTTGCCCCGCCCCTAACCAGGCTTCCCCCAGGCCAGCACAGTTGGCATCGTTAGCCACAATGGTAGGTAGGTCGGTCTGGCGTTCCAGCCAGTCAGCTATGGGCACATCGTGCCAGCCCACCAGATTAATGGCTACCCGGGCAATTCGACCAGCGGCATCGGCAGGACCAGGCGTACCCAACCCAATGGCAGCAGCCTGGTGGTGGGGATCAATCTGGGCGATCGCCGCCACCATCGCCCTGACCACCGCCTCTGGGGTAGCGGGCTGGGGCGTAGGCACCGTCAACTCGGCCCGACAGTCACCATTGCGGGTAAATCGGCCCAGCTTAATGCCTGAACCGCCCAGGTCAATGCCAATCACCTCTTCTTTGTATGCCTTGGTCATGGTATGGTCAACAAAAACTCTGGCTATTGTCTCATTTGATCTGTCATGGTGAAACCACTGCTTATCACAGGTGCCTCCAGCGGCATTGGCTACGAGTTGGCTCGGGTCTGCGCGGCCCATAGTCATGACTTGATTTTGGTGGCGCGACGACAGGACCGGCTGCAAGCTCTGCAACAGGAATTGACTAACCGGTGGGGGGTGCAGGTATGGACCTACGTCGCAGACCTCACCGATGCCCAGGCCCGCCAGCAACTCTTTGATTGGACCCAGAGCCAGGCTATTCAACTCTATGGCCTGGTTAACAACGCGGGTTTTGGCCAGCAGGCCCCCCTGGCCCAGACTGACTGGGCCAGGCAAAACGCTATGCTGCAGCTGAATGTGGTCGCCCTTACCCACCTTACCTACCTTTATTTGCCAGGACTGATTGCCCAGGGGCAGGGACGCATTTTAAACGTGGCCTCTACGGCGGCCTTTCTGCCTGGCCCCTACATGGCGGTGTATTTTGCGTCTAAGGCCTATGTGCGCTCCTTTACGACGGCGATCGCCAATGAAGTCAAGGGAACTGGGGTCACTGCTACCACCCTCTGCCCGGGCCCTACCCAGTCAGAATTTCAGCAGCAGGCGGAGATTTCCCATGGCAAGATGTTTCAGGGGCAGTTACCCAGCGCCGCTGAGGTGGCGGCCTATGGTTACGCAGCCATGGAGCAGGGCCAAGCGATCGCCGTCCATGGCTTGACTAACCAGTTGCTGACCCAGCTGGCGCGCCTATTACCCTACGACAGATTAGCCAGGGTGATGAAAAATCTCCAGGAAGATGGCTAGTAATGGTGCAAGCAGGCAAGTGATCAGATTACCAGATGGTTAAAGCCAAGATTGGCACCGGTGGACATTGGCGACGACTTAATAACAACCAGATCAACCTGATTAGCAACTGGAAGATCCCAAAGGCGTACTGACCACTCACTTTATCGTGCTTCGCTTTGCTCTCAGCTTGTAGACCCCGGTTAGGTGAGAAGAAGTTTCCTATGGGTGGGAACCTGGGTGACAAGGGCTCCTGATTACTGGTCGCTGATTACTTGATGACTATTTCTTCTGCCGGGGGAATGGCGATTTCCCCCGGACGGGGCGTACCACTGCCCTGGACCCGACGGAAGGGGAGTGTTCAGAAAACCAGGTTAAATCGGGCTGAAACCATTGATTTTCCGTTTCCGAAACCAGGATTTACACAAAATTCTGATCACTCTCTCAAAACTATATCTGGCCTTTCTGGTTATGCTCAAATTCGTTCTGCTGCAGGGACTGCCATCCAGCTTGCCAGAGATGGGGATTCTTCAGTTGTTTGGCGTTTACCCATAACCGTACGGATGGATCACAGGCAGCTACCAGTTCAGCAAAGATCCAGTCTCCCTGCTGTTTGCGATTCAATACTTGAAAATGACGCCAGCCTTCGGTGGGCTGCTGGGCAGTCCACTTTGATCCTAACAAATGGGGAAATCTTTGCCGGCTGGCCATTAGGGGTTAGTCCTGAAAATCCTTCATGCTATCTATGGTAACGACCAACTCCACCACCGGGCTGAGAGGTTGTTTGGAAAGCCGAAGAGGGTCTCAAACTATACCAATGGAGTAGGATAATCTGCACAAAAATCAATATTTTGGCGATCGCCTGGCGGTGAACTATAGCTGGGACAACCCCTTTAAACAACCTCTGAGCTGAATCGGGAGGGGACTCTTTGGATTGCCGTCACTCTGACAAGAAAATGCTAGGCTAGGGCATGGTTTTATTTGGAAGATCTGTGCTGTGGTCAACCCTAATGCTGAAATTAGTCGGCTGAAGGAACTCATGCCTGCCTCGGCCCGCATGAAAACCAAACTGGCCCTGAGCGATCGCCAAACCGATGTGATCAAGGCAGAGTTTCCCCGGCCATGGCATCAGAGCCACACAGTTACCCTCAACCTTGATCTCTGGCAGCAGTTGGCGCTACCCCAGCGAGATTTACTCTTCCTACGGACAGTTTGCTGGGTTACCTTGACGAACTTACTGAAGCCCAATTGGTATCAGGCCATGGCTGGGGCTGGTTTACTGGCAACCGGCTTTGAGCTGCTCCAGGCAGATGCGGTGGGGGTATTGGCGGCTGGGGGAGTAACGGCCCTGGCGGTCTGGCAGATCTGGCGAGGGGTGCGGGGTCCTCAGATCGAAGTGGCTGCCGATGATCGAGCTATACAGGTAGCCCTGCGGCGCGGCTACGGCCAAACTGAGGCAGTTAGGGCCTTAATTCAGGCGATTGAAGCAATACCAGCTCTGGAAGGTCGTTCGGTCCTGAATGTTAATGAACTACTACGTTGTCAGCACCTGCGGGTACAGGCCGGGAGATCGGAGGTATCTGTATCCGATAGTTATCTCTGATTAGTATCGGTAACTGTCACGATGGTTCAAACCTTACCACCACAATCTAGAGGTTGGCAGGGCACCGCCCACATGGTTTATAGCTTTGGGCAGGGAATCTGTCGGCCCACCCAGACCTATACCCAGGCTCCCCTGCGAGTCCAGCGCCCCCTATACCCCGAAGGTTTAGATCTGTGCCATAGCGTGCTGGTCCATACTGCTGGGGGTCTGGTGGCCGGAGATCGCCTCACCATTGATTTACACCTGCAAGATCAGAGTCGAGCCTTAGTTACCACCGCCGCCGCCAGCAAGGTTTACGGTGGTCAAGGAGAAACCCTAGCTGATCAGACCACTACCCTAACCCTAGCCCCCCAGACCGTTCTGGAGTGGTTTCCCCAGGAAACCATTGTGTTCAACCAGGCCCGGTATCGGCAGCACTTACGGGTTAATCTGGCTCCCCAGTCGATCTGGTGTGGTTGGGAAATCACTCGCTTTGGTCGTACCGCTCGGGGTGAGCGCTTTGATCAGGGCGATTGGCAGTCTTCGCTGGAAATCTGGCAGGCTAACCAACCCCTATGGCTGGACCAGCAATCCTTGGTGGGAGGTAGTTTGGCCCTGGACAGTGTCAATGGGTTAGGGGGACAACCGGTGGTAGCCAGCCTAGCCCTGGTGGGAATGGTTTTATCGGCGGATCAACTCACCCAGCTGCGATCGCGGGGGTCAGCGATCGCAGCTGGCCAGATTGGGTTGACCCGGCTTCAATCCGGCTTGCTCTGCCGCTATCGCGGTCCTTCTACCACAGTCGCCCGGCAGTGGTTGATCTCCTTGTGGCAGGAGCTACGGCCCTGGTATCTAGGCCGACCGGCTGTGGTACCACGGGTGTGGCCCCAGGGGTAGTTGGGGCCACAAAATTGAAGATCCAGGCAATGGCAGGTATTTAACAACAGTAAGAGAGCTAGGGGGGGTGCATCTCACTTTTGTAGCCCTCACCCTAAATCCCTCTCCCAAGGCGGGAGAGGGACTTTGAATCCGGCTCCCCTTCTCCCAAAAAGGGAGAAGGGGCTGGGGGATGAGGGCAAACTTGCAAAACTGGGATGCACTCGCTAGGGGGAAAGGATCTCAGGTTGTTCTAACCCTGCGCCATTGATTCCAGGTTATCGGCCAACCTGACCTGATCCCGGCCACCGTGTTTGGCTGCGTACAAAGCTCCATCCGCCTGCTTTAGCAAGCTGGCGGTGTCGATGCCGTAACCAGGCCTGCAACTGGCCACTCCTAAACTGAGGGTGACGATCCCATCGATGGTAGACTTCCCCAGATGGGTAATGCGGCGGTTTCGAATCGACTGTCGGATATTTTCAGCCACGGCTTCTGCACCCGTTAAATCAGTGTTGGGCAAGATCACTACAAACTCCTCGCCGCCATAGCGAGCTACCAGGTCCCCTGATCGCTTCACTGCTCGCCCCAGGATCCGGGCCACCAGGCGTAAACACTGATCTCCAGCCTGGTGACCGTAGAGGTCATTAAACTGCTTAAAGTAGTCAATATCCGCCAGAATAATGCTCAGGGACGTACCCTGCCGGGTCATCCGTCGCCACTCCTGCTCCAGATGATGTTCAAAGCGGCGGCGGTTAGCTACCTGGGTAAGCCCATCCAGGTAAGCCATCCGTTTTAACTGCTGATTCATCAGGGTGAGTCGCTGATGAAGCTTAGCCTGGTGAATGGCGATTCCCACCTGGGTGGCCAGGGTTTGTAAAAGATTGAGGTCACTATTACGCCATTGTCGGGGGTGGCTGCACTGGTGCACAATCAGCAATCCCCAGAGAGTTTGCCCCTGGAGCAAGGGCACCAGCATTTCAGCCTGGATTTTAAAGTACTCCAGAAATAGTAATTGACTTTCTGCCAGCCCCTGTTCGTAGATATTGGCTATGGCCAGACCGCGCCCCCGGCGATAGTGGGCCAGAAACTTTTCCTGTACGGTCCAGGGATCCCGTAGGGACCACCCTAGCATGGTTGGGTAACTGTCAACACAGGCCTCCTGCACAACTTTACCGCTGACGTCGGGAGTGCATCGCAGAATAATCACCCGGTCAGCTTCAACAAACTCCCTCACCAGAATCACCGTTTGCTCCAGAATATTATCCAGGTCCAGCAGCGATCGAATCCGTTGGGCGATTTGACCCACCAGACGTTCCTGTTGGGCCTGTAACTTGAGTTCACTTTCAGCCTGCTTCTGCTGGGAAATATCCAGAGTAATGCCCACTAGACGAGTGGGTAGGGTGTTGTGGTTGAATACCTGACCCTGGGATAGTAGCCAGCGCACCTGGCCATCCTGCTGTAGGACTCGAAAGTCCATATCGTAGCGTTGACCATGGCTAATTGCTGTTTGCAGGACCTGGTGAACCGAGGCCCGGTCCTCCCTATAGATAGAGTTAAGAATGGTTTCGTAACGGCCATCAAAGTTACCAGGACCGATGGCTAGGAGTTGCTCTAACTCCTCCGATAGCATCCAGGTGTTGGTTACCAGATCCCAGTTCCAAACCCCCATTTTGGCCCCCTTAAGGGCAAGGGTAAGGTGTTCCTGGGGCAGTTTTGCCTGGGCGGGGCTGCAGTAGTAAAACTTTTCCGGTGGAGGGAAGAAGGCCGCTGGGGTAACTTTGTAATCTCCTTCTGGCGTTAGTAGTCCAACCCAGTGTTGGGCTGGAGTTAACAAAGGCCAATAGTCGTCAGGTGCTGGAATGGGATTGCCGGGTACGAGATGAAGCCGGTCTAAGGTTGTTAGCCACTGACTAACCAGAGCTTTTCTAAAATCAACTCCGCAGGTGGCGGCCTCTCCCAGATGGCTATAGGTGAATACACCCAGTAAGCTGGGCCCGCTGTAGATTAGCGCACAGGTCTTAGCGGCTGTTGCCATGGCCTCTACTCCCTGCTGCAGAGAAAAATTAGCTGCCATTCTGAGGGGATGGGGGTCAACGGCCAGGGGAGTTCCAGCGATTGATAAGGGGTGGATAGAATCGGGTAGATCCATAGCCTGGAAGAAATAGATGGAGGGTCACAGGCGATCGCTGAGGCTACTAAAGCCTAACCTACTTAGTTGAGGTTACCGTGCCTGGGATTTACTGACTGGCTAAATCCTGGCGCACCCAGTCCTTAATCTTCCAGGTGCTGGCATCCCAGGGGGTAAACTCCACTCCACTCAGGCGATCGCTAACGGCGTTAACCATAGCCCTATGGACAATGGGAATCACCGCTACATCCCGGGTGAGCAGTTGGTTCATCTGCTGAAACAGTTGTATTCGTCTTTGGGGATCCAGTTCTACCCTGGCCTGGCTCCAGAGGCGATCGTAATCCCGATTACAATAGCGAGCATTGTTGGGTTGCTGCCATTGGTTAGCCAGGGAAGCGATTTTGGCGCAGGTCCACCAACCCATGTAGGTAGCGGGGTCTGGACTTTCGTTGCCAGTGGCATAGAGTTGCAGGTCGGCATAGAAGTGGTTCAGGGTATCGGTATCTTTCGGATCAGCGGAGAAAAACTCATCCACCCGAATGCGGGCGATTTTTACATCCATACCCAATTCCTTCAGGCGATCGCTGACAATCGCCTGGGTACGCTGGCGTACCGGATTAATGGGAGCCTGAAAAAGCACTTTCATAGGTATGCCATCTTTATCTCGAATGCCATCGCCGTCACTATCAATCCAACCCGATTGATCCAGCAAAACTCTGGCCTTAGCCAAATCGTAGTCGTAGGTCAGGTTAGGCACCTGGTAGCGATCGGGGCCACCAATACCTGGGCTGTTGGTTGACCTGCGGCCCCATAGAGATCGCGGCTAATGGTATTGCGATCGACGGCCAGATTAACCGCCTGGCGCACTCGCCAATCACTAAAATAGGGATGGGGCAGAGTCGCACTAGAACGTTCCCCCTGCTCGGTTTGGGCAAAGGGATTGGCGAAATTCACCATAATGCGTTCTACCTGGGCCCCAAATAGATTGACCACATGGCCCTTTCCATCCTTTTCCAGATCCCGCAGCCCCGTTGCTTCCACCTGCAAGTTGGGGGCGACATCAGCCGTTCCGGCCCTTAATACATCCCGCGCCGCCGCATAGGGAGCCATACCACCCAACCATTCCACCCGCTTAAAGCCCGGTTTTCCGGCCCAATGGGTAGGATTGGGCTCAAAGATGATGGTTCCAGTTTGAAACCCGACCACCTGGTAGGGACCCGTACCCACAGGCTGCAAATTAGGAGTAGCGGCTCTAGCTTGACCATTATTATATTGAGCAAAAATATGGCGGGGTAGAATCAGACCGGTCTGGCCAGTAAAAACCGTTGCCCAGGCCGGATCGGTCTGATTAAAGGTAATTTTGACCCGATAATCATCCAGGGCTTCCACCTGCTTTATCGCCTCGTAGTACTGGGCCGTTACCGCCGCCACCTCAGGATTATGGATAAACTCAAAGGTGAAGACCACATCGTCAGCGGTAAAGGCCTGGCCATCGCTCCATTTCACCTCTGGACGAAGTTCCCAGGTAACGGTGGCACCGTTCTCCCCTACACCACCGTTGGCCTGGGTTGGAATATCTTTAGCCAGCACCGGCGTTAGCTCCCCTGCCTGGTTGTAACTGGCCAGGGGTTCGTATACCAGGCGGGCCGCTTCAAAGTCCTGAAACCCGGTGGCCAGGTGGGGGTTGAGGGTTAGGGCTGAGCGACTATAGAGCAGGCGCAGGGTATCGGCATCGGAGGATCTGGGGAAGGCTGAATATTGGCCGGCCCTGGCTTTAGACCAACGGGGCGGTGGAAGACTAGAACCCCTAGAAAGACCAAGCCTGCCATCAATAATAGGAGGGTTATTCGAGATTTTAGACGTTTCATTCAGGTGATTCGGGCTGGTGAAAGCTATAAATGGGGAGAGGTGCAGCGATGGCCACACCTCTCCAGGAAATTCAGTTAAGACAACAGGAGAACTAAGCGGCTTCCATCCAATCATAAATCTGCTCGAGTTGTTCAAGGGTAACCAATCCGTACTGCCAGAGAATCATTGGCAAAGGCCCCGGATCCTGCTCGCTGTGCTTTAAGGCGACCTGTAAAGAGGCCGCTGAAATGGCTAACTCATCCTGTAGAAACTGAATCAAATTCGACCTGGAGTTTGATGTCATTAAAGTTCACCCGATTAAAATAATAAAGCTTAAAGATTACAGGGATGACCTAGATTTTACCCAAGGATCAGGAGATAGCAACATTGACTTTCTTGATCCTTTGTCCAGAGGTTGTTTGAAAAGCCAAAGAGGGCTTGCAACTAGAGTGCATCACAGTTTTGCAAGTTTGCCCCCAGCCCCTTCTCCCAAAAAGGATGAGGGCTACAAAAGTCGGATATACCTTGCAACTACCCCTAGGGAGTCGGATAATTTCTGCAGAATTCAGTATTTTGGCGGCTTCCTGGCAGCGAACCATAGCTGGGACAACCCTTTTTCAGCCGCTTTGTCAGGTTAGCAATGCCAGGGGCCGACCCAGGGGTCACCGCCTACTTCCAGCGCCGCCTGACGGCTGGTGGCGGTGAGCTGCAAACGTAGATTCCTGCCCTGCTTATACCAGAGGTTAAGGCGAATTTGGCCTTCGGTGGTGTGGCGACAGCGATAAACCATACCCTCTTGATGGGGGGTTCGCAATGGCACCCCTGGTCGATTCGCCCTGGCTTTTAGTTCGATCATGTAGTTAAAGCGTTCCGCCCTTAAATACCAGTCTCCCCAGGCATTAACCTGCCAGGTAAAAGTGGCATTCCAGGGAACAAATTCATAGAAGTGGTTTTGATGGTGTAGACCAACCAGGGCTATGCGATTAAGGGAATGCTGTCCCTGCCGCTCAGCTCCAACGGCGGTTAGGCTCAGATCGGTAATTTGGTTAAAGGCGTTGCACTGTAGCCAGAACCATCGCTGGGGGAAAGCTCGGCCCCAATTTTTCTCGCAATAAGCCGGGGCTTTGGTGAAGTGATAACGTTTGCCTTGCCACTCAACCCAACCGGTGGCATGGCCGTGAGCCATTAATACTTGCCATCCGGGTTCAAACACCGACCAGTTCGATAGCCAGCCGGCGGTGGCCCGTTGGGGTTGCTGAGGATCGCCCCAACCATAGACAGGTTCAGTTTGGTATTGCCAGGTGACGGTGTTCCCCCCAGTGGGCTGTTGCAGGCAACCCTGGTGCCAGTGGCTGGTAGCCTGGTAGCCTTCGATCCTGCGATCGCTAAATTGATCGGGGGCAAAAATTGAGGCACCTGGTTGCTCAAGGGTTGACGCCAGTGGCCCAGGCCCAACCCGGCTGGCCAGGCCCAGAATAATTGGGGGTTGGGCAGGGTACGCCAGATACAGGTGTCGCCAGGCCCCAGTACCTGAGCCACCCCACCGCTATGGCGTTGACCCCCAATCGGGTCCTGGATGGAGTACATAAAGGCAAAGGTAATGCCCGAGTCTGGCAATGTAACCCGAAAGTACCAGCCCTCGAAGAAGCAGACCCGATGGTTATCCCACTGGTAACCACTACAGGGTGTTTGCAGTGGGTGGAGTTTCTGATTGGGAAACCCAAACAAGCGACCTACCCCTCAACCCAACCCGGCACATAACGCCAACCTTCCTTGAGTTGACCGCGAGCTGTCCCATAGGCAGGATATTTTTCTGCTACCAGCCGCCAGAAGCCAGAGGAGTGGTTCATATGAATGGTGTGACAGAGCTCATGGACAAAAACATAGTGCACCAGGTCGGTGGGCAGAAAAAGTAATTTGTAATTGAGGCTAATATCCCCCTGGCTAGAACAACTGGCCCAGCGGGTCTTTTGTCCTCGAATTGAGATGCGACGAAAGGGTAGGTTAAGGTCAAAACTGAGCTCTCGTAGCCAGGGGGCCAGTTCGGCCCTGGCTTTACGTCCTAACCATTGCCGCAGTAGTTCACTACAACCAGCAGAGTTGTTGATACTACCCCTAAGACCAGGGTTAGGGGCTGGGGTTGGCTCAGCCTGATCTCTCCAGTCGGCCTTTCCTGATAGAGAACCCGCCAGGTTTGCTGACGCGATTCGCAGTTCGATCTGACCAGGGCGGGTAGTAAAATGATCTTCCTCCATGCTGGCCTGGAGCTGCTCCACCATTTGCCAAAGCCATTCTCGTCGCCTCTGGAGCAAAGCTGGTACCTGTTCCTGGTTAAAGCCCCGGGGAACTACCACCTCTACCCGACCATTGAGGTGAACCTTAAGAGAAACATGGCGAGCTCGATTACTTTCCCGAACGGAATAGGGCGGTAGGGCCTCAAAGAGGGATGGCCCTAACTGAAAACCGGATTCATGGCTACCCACCACTCAACTCCATCTTGGGGGACTGTAGGAAAGATAGCAAAATTTCCCGATGGGGAGCCGCAATGCCACAGGTTTTACCCACCTGATCGGAGTAACAAAATCCCTGTTCAATATCTACCGGGCTCAACAGATCTAGATCCGCTCCTTCCTGCAGGACCAAATCCGTCAGGGTAACCAGTAACGGCCCATAATACACATGGCGTACCACCTGTTCTGTCTCCATCCGGATAAACTGCTCTAAGCTGATGGGTTGGTAGCCGATCTCCTCCTGTAGTTCTCGCTTCAGAGCGACTAGAGGGGTCTCCCCTGGTTCCAGGTGACCACCAAAAAATCCCCATTGACCAGGGTAAACAATTCCAGGGATATCGTCCCGTAATTGCATTAGAAAGCGATTGTCCCGGTAGAGAATCGCCACAGCAACCTCAGCTTTAGTCCCCATGGATAAATGGATGGTTAATCGGGTTAAACCGCCAGGGTTGGCAGTCGGAGGGTTAAATTCAAGTAAGGGGTCAGGCCTTGCCAGCACACCCAGCGCTATTGCCGCCAGCCTTGCAGGTAGGCCAAGCTAGCTAGGGCAGAGGAGAATGTAGCCTTCCCCCACCCCGAGCTAGAGCTAAACCTACTACACCAGAGCCAGTTCGGGAGTTGGCCGTTTGCTATGGCGAATGCTGTCAATGGCTGCGGCATAGTCAGGGGCGTTAAAGACCGCTGAGCCCGCCACAATAGCGTTAGCACCAGCCTCTAACACCTGCCAGGTATTATTGGCTTTGAGTCCGCCATCTACTTCAATCCAGGGATCTAAACCCCGTTCGTTACACAGCGCCCGTAAATCCCGAATCTTAGACACCATCCCTGGAATGAAGCTTTGACCACCAAAACCGGGGTTGACGCTCATAATCAAAACTAGATCGCAGAGCTCCAGAACGTGATCAATTAGGGACAGGGGAGAGGAGGGATTTAGAACTACTCCGGCCTGCTTTCCCAACTCCTTGATTTGCCCCAGGGTACGATGAAGATGGGGGAGGCATTATGCTCAGCATGGACAGAAATAATGTCGGCCCCAGCCTTGGCAAAATCGGCAACGTATTTCTCGGGTTCCACGATCATCAGGTGAACGTCCAGAGGTTTGGCCGTGATGGGACGAATAGCACTGACCACCAGGGGACCGATGGTGATGTTGGGAACGAAACGACCATCCATGACATCAACATGAATCCAGTCGGCACCCGCTTCGTCAGCCGCCTTGATCTCATCCCCCAGGCGGCTAAAGTCTGCCGATAAGATGGATGGGGAAATTACCACCGACTTCTGGGAAGGGCTATTGGTCATAACTGTAAAGGTTCTCCTGCGCGCACAGTAATCCTATCGTAACAAAAGATTAAAGCCACTTTTCATAAAAAAGCGGTAAAGTTATGGCTGTCTGCTCCTATCGAGTCAACCTTTACCCCACCACCGGTGAGCCAATTGGGAATCCTTGATAGAATACTTTTGAAGTCTCCTAAGGGTTTTCCATGCTCAAGCGCTCTCCTTTCGATAGTATGCAGTTGATGCGCCGTAGTGAAGAGTTAATTCGCGCTGCTTCTAACCGCTATCGAATTACAGTGCAGGTGGCGAACCGGGCTCAGCGACGGCGCTTTGAAGATTTTGAAAACTACGAAGACCCGAAAATGAAGCCCGTACTGCGGGCTATTATCGAAATGTCTGACGAGCTCACCCAGCCAGAAATTATTGGCGAATAGGTCAGATCTGCCAAATTTCCACCATGGTGGCCAGGGGTGAGCGAGTCATACAAGAGGGAAACGGGTGGCGTCTGGGTTGGGATGCCACTGCCTCTGATTATCCAGCCCTTTTGGCGGGGGAAGGTTGGGCCCTGGAACTCACGGCTCTAGAATTTAAGGATTTTTGTCGCCTGGCCCAGGAGTTAGCAGCAACTCTGGAGACCATGGCCCAGGTTCTAATGGAGCAGGAACAGGTAACCTGTGAACTGGAATCAGAATATATCTGGCTGGAAGCGGAAGGATTTCCTGACCAATATTGTTTACGGTTTATTTTACAAACCGGTAGACGGGGGGAAGGCCAATGGCAGCACCATAGTAGTAGGGAAGTGGTAGCGGCGATCGCGGTTCTGGCTTCAGACCAGCTACAGCTCCATCCATAGCTTGGCTGCGGTTAGGGCTGGGGGCACCGGCAAGTTGTCAAGATAGTTCTCAAGTATGGGGCTGACCGATGTTCTACGACCTCTATGTTGACTTGCTAGATAGCGACCCCGCCATCTGGAGGCAATTACGGCTCAGGTCTACCCTGGGTCTGGCAGAATTGCATCGGATTTTGATTGCCACCATGGGTTGGTCTGGCCTCAGGGATTACACCTTTCGATCGCTCGGGTCTGCGCCTGCTGCCGACGATTTGACTGGTACTACCCCTCTAGATCAACTACTTTCCCGTCAGGGAGATGGCTTACTCTATATCTATGATGCAGCTCGAGGGTGGCGCCATAAGATCATCCTTGAATCCATCCTGACCCTACCGGCCGAATCCGATCAGGGGTCAGTGCTTTGCTTAGCTGGGGAAGGCAGTGGTCCCCCAGAATTCTGCGAAGGAGTATGGGGGTACGGGGAATTACTAGAGCGACTGAATGACCATGACGACCCAGAGTACGATCAGCTCTGGCAGCAGGTGGGTTACGATTTTGACCCCTACGCCTTTAACCTGGATACCTTGAACCAACAGCTACGAGGTATGCCCTGGTTGTAGTATTCGGCGGCATGAATATACTGGTTTTCAGTTCTTGGCTACGGACCCCCGACTGCCGCTGACGGGCCGCCTAATTTAGACCGTCCCTGGTTAGTTAGGCTTCCGGTAGCAGATCTGCCTCCAGCAGCAGGCGAGACATCAGCACCAGGTAACGCTGATCCATAGTTAGCCAGCCCTCTGCTTTAAATTCCTTCAACAGGCGGGTAACGGTTACCCGGGTAGTGCCAATGGCGGTGGCCAGTTGATAGTGGGTCAGGCGGATGGGAATCCGAATACCCTTAGGTTCCACCTGACCAAAGTCCCTGGCTAGCATGAGTAAAAACTGCTTCAAACGATCGCCGACTAGCCGCTTACCCGAAAGAGCTAACCAGGCTTCCGACTGCTGAAGTCGCAGGGTGAGGTAGCGAAAGAATCCTGCCATTAGTTCGGTAGAACCTAAAATCTCAGCCATTGGCAAAGCCAGCAGATCAACATCGGTCAGGGCTATGGCCCAGTAGGGATAAACGGTAGTCAGGGGCAGCCCCAGGGGCATGGAGGGACCCGCTAGACCCAGCAGGGTTTCGCTACCGTCGTCTTGAATAGTGAAGAGTTGAACAACCCCGCGGCAAATCACCAGAATTTCCTCAGCTTTTAAGGGAATCGGTTGCCCCATGGGGTAGGGAAGCAAGGTCCGATCGCGAGAAAGTTGCTCCAGTAAGTCAATAAAGGTCTGATGATAGTGGAGCCCCATGGGGGCAGAGGTCATAGCAGACACAGATTTACCTAGGATACATCGGGCAAAGGGTCTGACCTGGAGGCAGCTCTAGAGGGATGGATAGGCTACAAAGGTAGACAGCTCACCTGATTTGATTGTGGGTGATAAAAATTAAGGACTACCTCCAATCTGGTTAAGAAGCCACTAATAAAGGATAAAGTTTTGTTTCCTTTAATACCTTCAGCCAGGGTTAACGGTAGCCCTGGGAACAGAACTACCGGTCGCCGGCTGAAGGGGAAATCGGGTGATCAAAGCTAGGCGGCACCAGAGCGGCCCAGGTGATGAATCATCGTAGAGCGATCGCCATAGCCGCAGAGGCGGGCAATCTCCTCCTGGGACTGGGCAGAAACCTGCAACAGCAGTTGAGCCCGTCGTTGCCGCTGACGTTGAATAAAGTCATACAGGGAGAGTCCCATCCGATTTAAGAAGGCCTGACAGAGCTGAAACTCCCCCAGGTCTAAGGCGATCGCCAGGGAGGGCAGGGCGATCTCAGTGGCCAGGTGGGCTTCAACGTATTCAAACAAACGGCGTAGCCGGGAGTTATCCAGGGGGTGTGCCGGGCCAGGTGGTTGGGGCCGCACCCCGTAAGTCCGCAGTACATAGACCGCCATCGCCATCATCGTTTGCTCTAAATAAAGCTGACCCAGGGGCCCAGGCTGGGGGCTGCTGAGGGCCTCTTTAAGGACCATAGCCAGGTGGTAAAGGTTCGCATCGTAGAGGCCAAAACGGGGAATAAAGTCTGGTGCTTTCCCCCCAACTATCAACTGACTAACCTGGTCCAGAAAGCGCCTGGTGAGACAGAAGCTGGTGGCCTCCAGGGGCTGACGCCAGCAGGCGGCATGGGCAACGCCATTGGGGCAGAGGAACCCCACTCCTGGCACCTGCAAGGGTAGACTGACCGGCTGTCCATCTAACCAGTCCTGGCGATCTATAGGGGTTTCCAGGCCAGCCCCACTCAGATTAAACAGCGTCAAAACATGATGCCCCTGGGGCCGATATTCGGGCACAGCACCAGCTGGCAAGCGATCGTAGTGCATCATGACAATGGACCGATCGTTCTCAGGCCAATGGGTCACCGTCGGGGGATGGGGATTAACCTCAAGCAGGCTATCAGCCCGATCTAAATTAACTAATTGAGCATTACCGTCATTCATTCAGCTGATTTTCTGCGCCGGTGTAGGGGTAAGTATTCTGTAAGATTAAGTATCTAGTGGCTGGTAAATACGTCGTATTAACATAATTAAATCTTAATCTATTAGATCATAGACTGCGTTAACCGCACTCAAATCCCCTATAGCCATGGCTATCGCCTGAATCCGGCCCATCGCCCTGAGAGGTTGTGTGAAAAGCCAAGGAGGGGCTCAAACTATACCTAGGATAACCCTTTTCAAAAAGTCTCTGAGGCAGATATCCTGGCTTTGATAGTCTTGTTTGCCGGAGGCCAGCGTGGCGTTGCAGTCCGTTACCGTTACCGTGCCAGGAACCACCGCTAATCTGGGGCCTGGTTTTGACTGTTTAGGGGCAGCTCTCACCCTCTACAACCGCTTTCAGTTCACCCTTCTAGATCAGGCCCCCGGCAGCTATAGCATTCGGGTGCGGGGTTCGGAGGCGGAGCGAGTCAGCCGGGATAGCTCTAACTTAGCCTATCGGGCCTTTGCCCATTTTTATCAGCAGCAGCACCAAGCGGTACCCGCTATCGACCTTGCCATTGACCTGGATGTGCCTCTAGCCCGAGGACTGGGGAGCTCTTCTACCGCCATTGTGGGGGGCATACTGGCGGCCAATGCCCTATACCATCAGCCCCTCGATCAATCCAGTCTAGTTGCCATGGCGGTTGCCCTGGAAGGCCATCCCGATAATGTCGTCCCTGCCCTGGTTGGGGGATGTCAACTATCGGTAGTTGACGATCAGGGCCTGGTAACGGTTTGTCCGGTGCCCTGGCATGCCAGCCTGGGGGCAATTGTGGTAATTCCTAACTTTGAACTGGCCACCGCTACGGCCCGACAGGTTCTACCGTTGCAGTACTCCCGGGCCGATGCGATTTTTAACGCGGCGCACCTGGGCCTGCTGTTGCGAGGACTGGAAACCGGTAACGGAGACTGGCTGCGGGTTGCCCTGGCCGATCGCCTGCACCAACCCTACCGCCAGAGCCTGATTCCCGGTTATGGGGCCGTGGCCGCCGCCGCGATCGCGGCGGGTGCCCATGGTCTGGTGATTAGTGGAGCCGGACCTACCCTCCTGGCCCTGGCCCCAGCCACTATCGCTCCCCAGGTTTGCGAAAAGCTCCGGGTGAGCTGGCAACAGCAGGGACAAATCGTCAAAGCCGCCGTCCTGCCACTGCAAACCCGGGGAGCCTGGGTAGACGCCAACCCAATTAAAGGGTCTTGAGGAGCCTGACCGAACCAACATTGAGATCAATGAATGGAACCGTCTAACTAAATAAATAAACACAAGAAAACTTCAGAATCGAGGTAGATCAATCCCTTCGAGAATTGAATAGGGAAAAATCAATCCATTACAGAGTGAAAATACTTACCAAAAAAATATTAAGTTTCTTATACTTGAACCAAGGCGCACTGATAGGTATTTATTCTTATCGGCTTTGCAGTCCGGTTTGACCATCTGGTCTTGTCCTTAAGGGAATTTACCCCTTAATTTCTAAGTCCTCCGACCTGATCCGCTAGGGTAGGCCGCCGCGAACACTAAACCAGTAGGGTTTGGTTCTGAATCTAGAACCATCTTTGCAACACCGGAAGCTTCTATGCGCTGGCTGTTTTGTACTCATACACAACAATTGTCATGCTGACTGAGCAATTTCCGTGGCTAACGACCCTTGTCCTGCTGCCACTAATCGCGATCTTACCGATTCCCGTACTTCCCAATCGCAATGGTCAAACCTTGCGCTGGTACGCCCTGGGGATTGGTTGTATTGAGTTTTCCTTGATTCTTTATACCTTTACCCACTTCTATCATCTTCATCAGTCTGGCCTCCAACTGGTAGAACGCTACAACTGGATACCCCAGTTGAATTTAACCTGGTCCTTAGGGGCAGATGGCCTGGCCATGCCTCTGGTGATTCTAAGTGGTCTGGTAACTACCCTGGCTATCCTTGCCTCCTGGAATATTACCCGTCGCCCCCGTCTCTATTTCAGCTTGCTGCTGCTGATGTATAGCGCCCAGGTAGGAGTTTTTCTGGCTCAGGATCTGGTGATGTTCTTCCTAATGTGGGAACTAGAACTGGTGCCGGTTTATTTACTCATTTCTATTTGGGGCGGTCAGAAGCGTCTTTATGCCGCTACCAAGTTTATTCTTTACACCGCTATTGGTTCTATTTTTATTCTGGTTGCCGCCCTGGCCATGGCCTTTTATGGCGACACTATTACCTTTAACCTCACCGATCTGGCCCAGAAGCACTATTCTCTGCCCTTCCAATTGCTGATGTATGCTGCCTTCTTGATTGCCTTTGCCGTCAAGTTGCCGGTTTTCCCTTTCCATACCTGGTTGCCCGATGCCCACAGTGAAGCTCCTGCTGCCGTTTCCATGATTTTGGCCGGAGTTTTGTTGAAGATGGCTGGCTATGGTTTAATTCGCATGAACATCGAGATGTTGCCCGATGCCCATGTGTATTTTGCACCAGTGCTGGTGGTTCTAGGGGTTATCAATATTATCTATGCTTCTCTCACCGCCTTCGCCCAGGATAATCTCAAGCGGCGGATGGCCTATTCTTCCGTTGCCCACATGGGCTTCGTCCTGATTGGTTGTGCCTCCTTCACGACTTTGGGCATGAGCGGAGCTATGCTGCAAATGATTTCCCACGGGTTGATTGCGGCGGTTATGTTCTTCCTGTCTGGCGTTACCTACGATCGCACCCATACCCTGGATATGACCATGATGGGGGGTATGGGTCGCAAGATGCCCACTACCTTTGCCTTCTTTACGGCTGCCTCGATGGGATCCCTGGCCCTTCCAGGTATGAGTGGATTTGTTAGCGAGATTGCGGTTTTTCTGGGCATCGCCACCAGTGATACCTACAGTACTGTGTTCAAAACCGCCATTATTATTCTGGCGGCGATCGGGGTAATTCTCTCCCCCATCTACCTGCTTTCCATGCTACGGCGAGTTTTCTACGGCGAAGCAGGCGAGGTAGTGTCTAAGGTCTCTGCCATACTTGATATTCGCCCCCGGGAAGCCTTTGTAGCGGCCTGCCTGCTGGTGCCCATTATTGGTATTGGCCTGTATCCCAAGCTGGCTACTCAGGTTTACGACCTGAAAACCGTTGAAGTAGCTAATCAGGTCCAGCACAATTTGCTCCTGGCCGATCAACCCGGTGCCCTCTACGCCCACATTTTGTCTATTCCTCAGTCCACCGTGGCCGCAGCTCCGGCTCTACCCACGGGTCAAATCAACTAGCAGTCAGACTGGTATAGATTTCTATCAAGTTAGCTACGGAGGAGTCAGGGGGATAATAACCTCTGACTCTTTTTTAATCGCTGGTGGAACTGAAGAGTCCTGCCTTTCAAAACCATCAAGGTGTGCCTGCCCAATACCGGTGATGGCCCTGGCCTTTCTTTCCCCTAAGTTGGGTACTCCACCCCCTGGCACCCAAGGTCTGGTCCTAATTTAGGATCATTCTGACGCCCCTGGAAAAACCTGGGTCCATTGGCTGCTGTCTGCCATCCTTCCCCTCGGACCCGCCATATTCTGGCCAGGGGCAAGCTAGGAGGCTGTGACGGCGGACTGGCCTAACTAACTCCATGCCCTGAGCAAGCCTAGCCTTGTTCACAGAAATAAAAGCCAAAGCCCTTAACGAGACTTGAACTCGTGACCTCTCCCTTACCAAGGGAGTGCTCTACCGCTGAGCTATAAGGGCAATTGCCGTGGATGGGCCGGGCTGGATTCGAACCAGCGTAGGCGTAGCCAGCGGATTTACAGTCCGCCCCCATTAACCACTCGGGCACCGACCCGCCCTATCCACGGCTTTTAATCCTACCATGGGGTTAGGGAGTTTGAAAACATCGGAACCCGCAAATCTATATAGTTTTTAGCTGCGATAAACCAGCCACGCTAGCCCCCAACCAATAATCAATCCCAGGCCACCGTAACGTAGGGCCTGCCAGAAGGGCTCCCGCCAGTATTGCCAATCCAGCCAATGGTGAGCGATCTGACGTTCAAGTTCCTCCACGGCCCGTTGCAGGTTAGCCACTTCTAACTGGCTCAGGTGAGGATCGGACCGACCAGAAGGGCTAATCTGCTCCAGCTCCATCAGGTTGTGCAGGCCCACCTGGAGCTGATGTAATCGGGTTGCTAAAGCCTCAACTTGCCTCAGCAGGTCGGGCAAGGCGAGTTGAGGCTGTTCAGGGCTTGACCCCGGACGATGGGAAAACTGGTTTGAGCGATCGCTGGGCTGAATCATGCACAATGGGAAAAAGGTGATCGCTTCTAGTTAACCCGATTTTCCTAAATCATTCCTAGATTCAGTGTGGCTTTTAATTATGGCTTTTCCATCCCATCTTTCCCCATCTGGCCAGGCCCATCAGCCAGTTATCGGTCTTTCCGACTTACAACTGGCCCAACTGCTGGCTGAACGTCTGGCCATTACCTCAGAGGATTGGCATCGCCTGAATCGAAACCGTCGCCTGCGGGCCCAGGAACAACTGGCTGCCGCCCTGGTTTTCTTACTGAAGGAACAACCAGATGAAGCCCTTCCCCGACTGGAACAGGCGATCGGTTGGTTGAATCAAAAGATTACGGCTCCTCCCTGTCCCACCCATGGCCAGAGGCACTCCTCTCTACCAGAGTAGGGAATCACCATGGTTAGAGGTTGCTTGAAAAGGGCTCAGGTATAGTTCGCCCCTAAGGGACCGCCAAAATACTGAATTTTGCCGTGATTATCCTACCCATAGCTATAGTTTGAGACTCTCTTTGGCTTTTCAAACAACCTCCCAGGGCCAGAACTGTAGTTTTAGCTGTTGATTGGGTTGAAAAAACCATCCTGATATATAGTCTTTAGACATCCGCTTTAGAAATCATCTGTCGATGGCGAACACATGGATAGCCAGGCTGGTACCTACCGGTACCAGCCTGATGGTGGGCTTAATTGGTGGCCAGGTTATACCCCCACTTCTGGGCTGGGGCCCAGCTCCGGTGAGGGCTGCGGACCCAGCGCCAGACGCGGCAGAGGCAGCTCTAAACCAGGGATTGTCCCTGATTCAGCAAGGTCAGATAGAACCGGCGATCGCAGAATTCCAGCGGGCGATCAGCCTTAATCCCGATCTGGCTGCCGCCCAATATAACCTGGGACTGGCTCTACGCCAGCAGGGAAAATTACAGGCCGCCGCCTCAGCCTTCTGGCAGGCGATTCGATCGGACCCTAACTTCGCCATGGCCTATGCCAACCTGGGCGGTGCCCTGATTGAAGGCAATAATCTGACCCAGGCAGAGGCCTATCTACGGCGGGCGATCGCCATCCAACCTGATTTGAGTAATGCTTACTACAATCTGGGTCTGGTGCTGCAAGCCCAGGGGCGTACCAATGAAGCCCTAACCGCTTTACAGCAAGCCAGTACCATTGCCCCTAGGGCTCCTGAACCTTACTTTCAGCAGGGTCTGCTTTACCTGCAACAGGGACAAAACGCCCAGGCTGAAACAGCCTTGCAAAAGGCTTTAGCCATTCAACCCCAGTATGCCCAGGCCCACTACAATCTTGGCATTGCCCGTTTTAACCAGGGTCAGGCCGAAACGGCCCTGAGCTCCTTTCGCCAGGCTACCCAACTGAATGGTAGTTACGCCGACGCCTACTACAGCGCCGGATTAGCCTTTACTCAACTGGGGCGACTGGAGGAAGCCCGGACGGTTTTAGAGTATGCTAAGAACCTGTATATTACCCAGGGTAACCCGGCCTGGGCTACCAAGGCTCAAGCCCAATTGGCGCGACTGCTACAACTTTCTCCCCCACCCCATTAACCCTGCGTCCTGCTGTGGCCAGATCTATTTCTCCAGATAGACCTGCGCCAGTTTTTTCTGATGGTTTGATTCCTATCCATGAGTCTCCTACCTTTTCCATCGGCTCTCCCCAAGTACCCCTTAACGGTAGTCGGAATCATCGTCGCCCTAATTGGTTTGAGGCTCTTAGTAAGTGGGTTGGCAGAGCTTTATTTCTACTCTCTACCGATGGTGGGGGGATGGCTAAAAAGCCTGGAAATCATTGAGGTCGTTAATGTTCCTGTATTTGTTCTTTTGGGCCTAGCTCTGGGGTTAGCCTCCTGGTATTTACCCACTAAAACCACTTTGGGCCTAAAACTCATGGCCCTGGTACTGGCCTTTCCTCTGGTTTTCTTCAGCAGCTATGCCTTTCGCTACCATCTGTGGTTGGGTCATTTAATCAATCAGCCCGGGGCAGGAGCCTCACCTCAGGAGGTGATCACGCTAACTAATTTAGTGCTACAACAGGAAAGCGGGCATCAAGGGCTTTTAGGATACTACTGTA
This sequence comes from Nodosilinea sp. LVE1205-7, assembly GCA_041879365.1. Taxonomy (GTDB): domain Bacteria; phylum Cyanobacteriota; class Cyanobacteriia; order Phormidesmidales; family Phormidesmidaceae; genus Nodosilinea. Next base: position 3,274,014 of record CP089923.1, read on the forward strand.
CCACCGTCAAAATGCCAATTTTGCCTAACACAGTAACCGATCTCCGACGCATGGCCGAAAACCAAAAGTGGTTTCGCTCAGAACTGACTCGCTTTAGTGGTGTGGAGCCAGGAATATTTTCTCTTGTCTTTAATGGGGCTGGCTGGGCAATTCGGATATTTTACCTACTCCTAGCCTTACTAACCAGCGTGATTTATTTCTTTAAGGGGTTAACCTGGGTTGACCTGCACCGGCTGCGGCGGTTAGTGCAGCCTCGCCCTTAGGTAAGGCTAGCCTGGGCTAGTTATCGCCGAACCCGGGGTTCGGTGCCCCTACTCTCCCCGTCGGCCCCTACCCCCTAGGGATCAAGCTCCGCCTTCATTCGTTCCAGGGTTTGCCGCATCTGCTCAAACATAGCGTCGGGGGTCATGCCAAACTGCCCCAGTTGAGTCTTGAGTTGTTCCACACTCATTTTGGCCATAAAGTCTTCAGACAGTTCAAACCGCTTCATAAAAATGTGGTATCGATCCATCATTCCTTCCATTTGATCGATGAACATTTTCTTGCCTTCGCGATCAAACTTGCCGTAACTACTACCCAACTGCGTCAAAGATTGATAATCCTGAAACAGCTTCATAGCCTCCTGTTGAATGATTTCAGAGTCAAAAAATCCCATAGATTGGCTTTTACCCCGCTTAACTAGCCCATATTATGAGGGTAAAGGCTGGTCTCGGGTCTGGCCAAGGCGAGATATCCCTACTCAGGCCTAACCCTAACCAGCTTCCTAGCCCGGGGATGGAATCGTCCTCTCCCCAACTTCTTCCCCAATCATTGGCACAAACCGTACGGGAATTGTATATTCGGTTGACACCCCAGTCAGGTGGCGCGTAATCACCAGAATAGTCTGACTGGAATAACCCACCGGCACCACCAGCTTTCCTCCCATAGCCAGTTGATCTACCAGGGCCGAGGGCACCCGGGTGGGGGCAGCGGTGACCACAATGGCATCGTAGGGAGCATGCTCTGGCCAGCCCTCGTAACCATTACCCTGTTTAATACAAATGTTTTGATAACCCAGCTCCGCCAGGGTCTGCTGGGCCTGCTGGGCAAGGGAGTCAATAATTTCTATGGAATAGACGGCTGTCGCCAATTCTGCCAGAACCGCCGCCTGATAACCTGACCCTGTGCCCACCTCTAGCACCCGTCCCTGGGCCGGAATAGCCGCCATATCAGTCATAAAGGCAACAATGTATGGCTGGGAGATGGTCTGCCCATGGCTGGTGGGTAGGGGCTGATCCCAGTAGGCGCATTGCACTTCATTGGGGGGCACAAAGCGATGGCGGGGTACCCTCAGCATTGCCTCCAGAACTCTAGCATCGGTAATGCCCCGTCCCATTAACTGCTGATGTACCATCTGCTGCCGTTGATGGCCATAGGCCTCACCGCCCAGGACCCTAGCCGAGTCAGGCGATCGCGGCACCGAATTAGAATTAAGGTTAACCATAGCCACCTCCTCACTTGAAGCGCTAATGGCAGGAATACCTGGTGACCTCGGGAAACACCGATGGCAGTCGGGTAATTGGTCTTTGGGTTCTAGATTTAAATCTATCCCGATATCAATATAGGCCGGCTGTCGAATTCAGCCTCTTCCCCCTCTCGTCAGGTCAAAATCCTGGGGCTGCTGGGGTTGCCTAATGCCAGCACTAGACTTTCCCTAGTTTCATCCTAGCGCCGGGGGCAGGGAAAAGCCTGCCAATTGTTCCCCCTTTAGAGGGGGTAATGTCCCTACCTTTTTCACGACAACCTTTTTCACAGCAAAGTAGGGCCGTCTATAGTAGATTTTACCTGGGTAAAGTGTGGTGCGATCATCCCCTTGGCCCCCTGTTCAAGGAAGGTACAGCGGCCAACCCGCTGGCTATCTCCCTCCCTCGAACACCGCTATAACCAATCCTGAGGGAGGTTGGGAATCAGCGGCGCACCGCTGCGATCGATGAAACCCCAGCGGTTATTGCCCTGCACCCGAGCAAAACCCTCAGAAAATTTACCGGCATTACTGTAGGTTGGCTTTAACAGCCAGTCTCCCTGGCTATTGATGTAGCCATAGCAACCTTCTACCTGTACAGCCGCTAACCCCTCTGAAAAGTCGGCGGCATAATCAGCCTGGGCCGCAATGGTCAAACAACCTGTGGTATCGATATAGCCCCACTTACCTTCGATGAGAACGGCGGCCAGGTGATCGGCAAAATCTGAGGCAAAATCCAGGGTGGCGGCAATCACCAGATCGCCCTTCCGATCAATGTAACCAAATTGATCACCCTGCCGGACCCGGGCTAACCCCCCTGAAAAACTAAAGGCCCCCTGGTATTGGGGGCGATCGCACCAGTTCCGTGGGTATCAACGTAGCCATAGAGTTGATCCTGGCGCACCACCGCCAGTCCCTCGGAAAAACCCCAGGCATCGATCAGGGTTGGGGCCATTACCCAGGTCCCCTGGGTATCGATAAACCCGTAGCCATCTTGCACCTTAACCACCGCCCGGCCTTGGACAAAACTCTCCGCCAAGTCAAATTGGGGCTCAATAACCCATTCCCCCAACAGGTTAAGAAAGCCATACCGGGTGCCTCCCTGGACTGCCGCCAGCCCCTCAGAAAAGGTCTTAGCCTGGCGAAACTGCACATCGATCGCCCAGCCACCCCGGCGGTTAAGGTAGCCGTAATAGTTGCCGACCCGGGCCAACGCCAGAGACTGCCCATAGGCCGCCGCCAGATCAACATTAGTATCACTGACCCGAATCACCAGATCGCCACGCCGATCCAGATAGCCGATATGGTGGTTAAGGCAAACCATGGCAACTCCTTCTGAGAAGTCAGACACACGGTCAAAGAGAAGGAAATCGTTCATGGGGAAAGGGTAAGGGTAGGCAAGCAGAAGCTTTTAGCCGCCAGGACCTGAAGATAAAGTCCCCTGCCTGCGAAGCAGATCGCTACAGAGGCAAATAGCGATCAAAGCGACGGCTCTATGGCGCATTGTAGATCGTTAGGTTATCCCAAAACTGAAAATTTGAGTAGATGGGAAAGGGATTATGGGGGAATTCTGGGAAATAGGTATCATGGGCACAGGTGTATCTTAATTGTTCAGGTAAAGGCGAAGATGTCTTTCAATAATGCTCCCAGTCGAGCTGATCTGGAGTTAAGCCACGGCCCCATCGACCCCCCGACAGCTCAGGTATTTCTAGCCTACGCCGACGAAGACCGGGATCTATCCCTGGCCGCCGGCAACCTCAGTGCGGTTGAGGCGATTCGCCAATTACTGGTGGAAGCTGGTTTAAGTTTGTGGGATCGGGACTCCAATTTAGGTCCCCAGGAAGATCCAGAAATGGCCATTTCTCGGGCTACAGAAGCCTCTGACAACTATGTAATTTTGCTATCTTCCCATACCCTTCAGAACGCCCTTTGTTTGCAGGGTCTACTGTTTGCCCTGAGTATGAATAAACGGATCCTACCGGTTTTGCTGGATACCGTTGAGGTCGACCATCTGCCCGATCCCTTACGGACTATCACCTGGCTGGATCTACGCCAGGTCAGCCTGCCCCTGGCCAGTAGTCAGGGGGTGATCAACTACTACGGGCCTTAAATGAAGATGCGGCTTACCACCACACCCACACCCAGTTGTTGGTGCAGGCTCTGCGCTGGGAACGGCAACAACGCCACCCCAGCGGACTCTTACCCCGGGCAGCGATCCATCGCTACCGGCGCTGGCTGGAGGCAGCTCAAGCCCGACAACGCTACCGCCCTATTCATCTGCAGGAGTTATTTATTCAAGAAAGCCTGCGGCAAACCGATACCCAGCCCGCCGAACTCAAGCCAGGGCCAGCGGCCGAAAACGGCCTTACCCAGATTACCAACTGGCTGAAGCAGTGGATAGACTTTTAAATTCTTCGTCTGGGTCCGATGCGGTTTTCCTGGCGGGGCGCTACCGGGTTTTACAAACCTTGGGGGAGGTAGGGGCTATAACTACCTACCTGGCTGAGGACAGTAATCGCTTTCAAGAACGCTGCAAGCTTTGGGTGTTTGAGGCTCGCCTGAGTGATCCCCTGACCGCTGAGGCGGTTGGCGATCACTTTCACCAGGCAGCGGCGCTTCTGTACCAGCTTCACCACCCTCAAATACCTCGCTTTCGAGAACTATTACAACAGCATGGTGACTTAATTTTGGTGCAGGACTACGTGGAGGGGCTGACCTACCAGGATTTACTCCATCAGCGGCGATCCCAGGGGCGTCTGTTTTCGGCCCTGGAGGTTACCCAGTTATTGCGACAACTGTTGCCAGTACTGCAATACCTGCAGGGGTTGGGCATAGTCCATCGAGAGATTACTGCCCATCACCTGATTCAGCGTCAGGATGGGCTGCCGGTATTGGTGACTTTTGCTGGGGAGAAGACTCTGCTGACTAGGGCACACCAGGGGCAGTCCGGTTGGTCGGGGGAACGGGGCGACCCTGAGCCCAGATGGGGGGAGGATCTGACTAGCCTGGGGGTAACTGCCCTGGGATTATTAACCGGTGAGATGGGTCCCCAGCCGTTGGTGCTGGAGGAACCGCTTTCTTCGGTGTTGTCCCGGTTAATGGCTCCAGCCGGTGGCGATCGCTTTGCCAATGCCGCTGCGGTGTTGGCAGCTCTGGGGCCTCGGGCTGAGGCGGCAGAGCCAGCCCCTGCTATGGCTACGCTGGTGGCGGCCCCCGCTGGACAGACACCGCCCCCTGTTTTTCCCCCAGTTCCCCACCCCAGCGGCCAGGGTCCCCCCGTTCTCACTCTTCTGGCTGCGGATTGGCCCTGCTGGGACTACTAGTACTCCTGGGCATAGCGGGAGGATTATGGTGGTGGCTGGATCCTATGGCCTGGAAGACGGCTCTGAAGCCATCCCTACCGTCCTCTGGTCAGGGGCCTGGTCCCTCGAGCCAGGGCCGAGCAGAACTCCGCGATCGGGCCCTGGCCCTGGGTATCAATCCCAAGTTTCTGGTCAGGCTAACTGATACCTTGTTTTACCAACAGTATCCCGAGCGCCAGGGTCAGGTGCTCACCGACCAACCTGAGGATGGGCCCTATCGAGATCAGTGGCAGGCGATCGCCCAAACCAATCTGAACTGGATGGCCGCCAATCTAACCCAGACCGCCAGGCAGCAACTGGGTCAGTATAGGACTGCCGACTTTGAGCGTTGGAGCGCCCAAGCCTATCAACTCCATGTGGGCAGTAAGGCCCTGGCCAGGCTGACGGATGGTCGCTTTAATCAGTTTGTGATTGACCCATCCCAGAGTCAGGATGCAAACACCCCCCTGGGTCAGATTTGGTTGGGGCTGGCCCAGGATAGTCTTACCCAGCTGGTAAAGGGGCAGACCCTGAAGGACTTAGAGTTCGCTCCCGGTAGCTATGGTCAGCAGGTCGAGGCCAATCTGGCCCCTGGCCAGGGCCAGGTGTACACCCTCCATCTGCGCCAGGGCCAGTTAATGCGGATGAATCTTCAGGCACCAGCGGCTGCTATCCGTCTGTCGATCTACGTCCCTTCTCCCCATCCCACCCTGCCCTATATTCTCGACAACTCCTTCGACCAGACCTGGGCGGGACCAGTACCCCAATCGGGTTACTACGAAATCGTGCTGATCGGTCAAAGTCAGAATCCGGTGACCTATCGCCTTGCCCTCGCCGTTGATAACCTGATCGATCAGGGGGCCACTCCGCCTCCTGAACCGACGAACTAGCAGGTCCGGTAGTTTTTATCCCTCCCCCTGTTAGGGGCTGGTAGCATTCTTCTGGCTTGATTTTCTTGGCAGTAACGCGTTGCTACCCCTGAGTTCTGCTAGCCTGTTCAAATACAAATAAGTGATACTCAGGCTGGTCAATGACCCAAGATTTAAAAACAGAATTGGCCGAAATGGTGGGACCAGCCGAGTGGCGGTGGCTCAGCCCCCATGCTGATCGGGATGCCCTGCTCTTGGTAGATCAAGGTCTGGACCTGGTAGAGGTGGGTTTAGCGATCGCTGAAGACGACCTTACCAGGGTGAGCCACTGGCTGAGCGAAGCCCTGGTGACTCGACCTTCTCCCCCGCAGCTAGAGGCCTGGAGTCAGGAACCCCGTAAGCAGTTCCAGTCCCTAATTGTCCAACCCTTTGTGCTAGTGCAACCTTTTCCTACCCCTTAGGCCTATGCCAGTCGAGAACCCAGAGGAAAGAACTCCCCCTTGTCAGACTTCGGGCGAGAACCCCGCTGGCTAGTCCTGGGCAACAGCAGCGCTCTGATCCGGTTTTTACTACTGGTGGCCAGTGGTTGGGCCATGGTGCAGTTACTGGTTTATTTTCAGGTGCTGGTGGTGGTTTTTGTCAGCTCCACTATTCTCGCCTTTCTGTTGAACTATCTAGCTACCGGCCTCAGTCGCTGGCTACCCAGGCGGATTGCCGTAATCGGGGTTTTCTTTACCTTTCTAGCCCTCACCCTGGGATTTTCCCTGACCCTGGGGACGGTGGTGATCTCCCAGGGTCAGCAACTGGCGGTGAGTGTGGAGGATTTTTCCAACACCCTGGTGCCCTGGCTCACCAGTATGGCTAAATGGCTGGCCCGTTTCAACATTCCTCTAAATATCCAGGGACTGGAACTGCAATTACAAAACCAGGCCATGGGCATGCTAACGGTGAGCCTGGGATTTTTACAATCCACCCTGGCCAACGCCGTTGTGGCTATCTTAATTGCGGTGGTGACCCTATTTATGATGCTGGATGGGGCCAGAATATGGTGGTGGGTTTTAAGTATTATGCCGATTTATCACAAAGAACGGTTTAACCAGGTAATTCAGCATAACTTACTTAGTTTTTTTTGGGGCTTAACCATTCTTTCCCTATTTTTAGGCCTTTCTACCTTTCTGGCCTTCTTAGTTCTAGGGGTCCCCTATCCCGCCTTTTTAGCTCTGGTGATTGGCCTCTTTGATTTGATTCCTGGAATTGGGGCCACCATTGGCATTGGCATGGTAGTGCTATTACTGCTGTCTCAAGGAATTTGGCTAGCCTTCAAGGCCCTGATAGTTTGCGTTGTTTTGCAACAAATTCAGGAAAATATTTTATTACCCTATGTGGTCAAGGATTCCCTTAACATCAACCCGGTGGTGATGTTTTTTGCCTTAATTGTGGGAGCTACGGTGGCCGGCGTCCTGGGTTTGTTTCTGGCCGTACCGGTGGCAGGGGTGATGATTACCTGGTTAGATATTGAGGCGATGCGGGGTAAACCTGGTGAAAGACTCTAATAATTCCTGGTTATTCTCCCCTATCCGCCCTCCTATGGCCGCAATATAGCTCCACCCCCGTACCGGGTTCTGGAGGATCTAGCTAAAGTCCCATCAATGAATTTTCTGGTCAAATCTGCCACCATGCCCGATAAAGCTCCTGATTCCCTTTCCACCCAATCCGGCCATGCCTCACCGCAGGGGCGCTTTCCCCTGGTTTGGGGCCCTAGCCTCTGGAAGTTCTGGCGACCCCACACGGTCATGGGTACGGCCCTGAGTGTGATCGGTTTGGCCACCATTGTGCTGACCCCGATCACCTGGCCTGGCACCCTGGCGGTACTCTCTCTGGTGGGTTCGGCCCTGGCGGCCTGTCTGCTGGGCAACCTTTATATCGTCGGTCTTAACCAGTTAGAAGATATCGACATCGATCGCATTAACAAGCCCCACCTACCCCTGGCGGCGGGGGAGTTTTCCCTGGTGCAGGGGCGCTGGATTGTGGCAGTTGCTGGCCTGGGGGCGCTGGGATTGGCGGTGCGGGGGGACTCTGGCTACTGGCTACGGTGGGCTTGAGCTTAGCCATTGGCACAGCCTATTCCCTGCCGCCTCTGCGGCTCAAACGTTTTCCCTTCTGGGCTTCCTTCTGTATTTTGGCGGTGCGGGGGGCGGTGGTAAACCTGGGGCTATTTTTACACTTTAGCGATCGCCTGGGTCAGCCCCTGACTATTCCTGGTCGAGTTTGGGCCCTCACCCTATTTGTTCTGGGCTTTAGTCTGGCCATCGCCTGGTTTAAAGATATTCCTGACATTGAGGGCGATCGCCGCTACGGCATTCGTACCCTGTCCTTGCAGCTAGGGCAGGTACCGGTATTTAACCTGGGTCGAGCCATGCTGACCCTGTGCTACCTGGCCATAATCCTGGCCGCCAATTGGCTAGAAGAGGTAAACCGCCTGTTTCTGGCCTTATCCCATGGGGTCGTTCTGGTCAACTTCTGGTGGGTGAGCAGACGGGTTAGCCCCACCCCTGCCAGTCTCCTGACCTCCCTCTCCTATCCAGATTTTTACCAGTTCATCTGGAAACTATTTTTCCTAGAATACCTGCTGTTCCCCCTGGCTTGCTGGTGGGCCTAGTGCGAGTTCACACAGCTACCCAGGGCAAGGGCCGTTGTGGTTAAAGCCATTAGATTTTATTCTGATGGTTAGCTGTTTTAGGAACCTTGCCCATCTCCTACGGCTGAGCAATAAATTGGAACGGTTGACCATGTACGACTGTATTATTGTGGGTGCCGGGCCGGCGGGAGCCACTGCCGCCTACCATCTTAGTAAAGCTGGTCATCAGGTGCTGCTCTTAGATGCTGCCCAGCTACCCCGCTATAAGCCTTGCGGTGGGGTGTTTCTCCCCAAATTGCCAACTGGTTCGATTTTGACTTTTCCCCGGCGATTTCGGTGAAGGTGCACCGGGTTCGCTACACCTTTAACCTGGAGGATCCCGTTGATGTGGATCTACCCCAGCACCAAGCTCTGTGGATGGTGCGGCGGGATATTTTCGACCATTTGATTGTGCAACAGGCCCAGGCCAAGGGCGCTACCCTGAGGGATGGCACCAGGGTCACAGGCCTGGAAAACCTGGGCACAAGCTGGCAGGTTCAAACGACCCAGGGAACCATGGTCGGTCGGTTTTTAATTGCCGCCGATGGAGCCCGGGGCTCCATGGCTAAGTGGTTAGGTTTTAACCAGCGCCGCTATCAGTTAGCTGCGGCCCTGGAGGCCGAACCGCGCCTGGAGGTGCCTGCTGATCCGGTGGTCTACTTTGACCTGGGACTTCTACAACGGGGTTACCTGTGGAACTTTCCCAAGGCGGATGGCTATTCTATCGGTGGCGGGGTGTTTCGCTCTGGTGCCCAGCGTCGGCAGGATCTACGCACGCCTGTAGCCGATTACTCGGCTCAGTTTAATGTGGATGCCGCCCAGATCAAACACTTTGGTCACCCCATCTTAATTTGGGATGGCCCTCAGGTGCTCCACACCCAGCGAGCCCTACTGGCAGGGGAAGCGGCCTGCGTGGTAGACCCCTTTACCGCTGAAGGCATTCGTCCCTCGATTTTCAGTGGGTTGAAGGCGGCTGGGGCGATCGCCGCTGCCCTACAAGGAAATGAACAGGCCCTGGCTGGCTACAGCGAGACCATGAACCGGGAATGGGGAGAGGAAATGCGTTGGGCTAGACGTCTGGCTCGGCTGGTTTACCAGGCTCCGGGGCTAGCCTACCGGGTCGGGGTGAAGCGCCCCTCCAGTAGTGAAACCATGGTTAAAATTTTTTGTGGGGAACTGCGCTACGCCCAAGTAGCCCAAAGAGCCATTCGCCGCCTAACCCCAGGCCTAATCCTGGAGTAGCCCCTGACGCCGCAGGTAGGACCATAAATTAGGTTTGCGGATTGGCTCCCCACAAACCTCCGATAGCAGTTTCCAGAGATTCGGAGGCAACCCCCTTAAGATGGCCCTCGGATTGATTATGGCGGCGGGCGATTTCGCTGTAGCGTTCTCCCTGCAAGATGCCCACTACGATGCGGGTTTGAGTGTCATTTAACGATTTACCGGTTTGGGCCAGGAGTAATTGATTTAGCCAGGGAATCACCCGATCGCTACCGTGGTTAATTTTTGAGTTTTCAGCTGCCCCAACCGCCCCAGGCAACTGGGTCCTGGTCGAAGCATTGAAAGCATCCAGCTTTAAGCGTTGCACCAGCCGATTTAGGCGCTGAATCCGTTTTTGCTGAATGTAATCCTGCAGGGGTATCCCCATATCCTTTTCAAAGGTTTGCAGCAGTTCTGTTTGCTGGAGCCCCATTAGCCCGGCCAAATGCTCTAAAGATAGATCCCCTCCAGGTGGGTAACAACATACTCCAGCACCAGGTTGAGGTGAGAGGAAGGTAATGCCCCCTGCCTCTGAAGCACCTGGGGAGAGCAGACCGAGTATTTTTTAACCAGTTGTAGCCCCAGGGATGTGGCTAAGGACCTTTGATACATAGGCCCGGCCTGATCTGGCGAAGATTTAAGCAACTCCAGCCTGAAACTAGAGACCAGATGGTAGAGGGTTGAATCTGGAGTCGCAAATTGGGCCATTAGCCCCAGGTCTGGGCCCAGGCCTAAGTCCTGAGCCAGTTGATCAACAAAGTCATAATGGAGAAAAAGACAGGTGACATTCAGGGGATGGGACCAATCGGCCTGGTGAATAGCTCCAGCCGGAACCAGACTGGTAAAAGACTGATCGGCATTCTCCGGCTCCCCACCATGGGAATAACGGTGCAAACCAATGGTAGCCACCAACTGAGGACAGGAATGATGAGCGTAGATGGCATGGTAACGGGGGGTTCGAAACCGAAGATGATGGCCTGGGGGCAAACAATCGTGGTGAATTACCACCACATTCTTATCAAGAGAGACCTGGTGACTAGCCGTAGCTGCCATGTCTGGTAAGATCGGCTGACAGTTCTCCAATTTGGCTGGATTTAGCTCTAGAATATCCGACAGTCCCATGTTACTCTATTGTTACAATAGCTTGATAGCTTGATAGCTTGATAGCTTGATAGCTACAGCCAATGGACTAATCGATAGGCACCACAAAATTCAATGGATTGATGCTTAAGGGCCAAGTAACCTGGTTGAGCATTGCTGCCTTGAAAGACCTGTGAAGTAACATTAATAGATTTCCTGCTGACTCGAAGGTGAGCAGTTCTATTGGGTTGACCATAAATTGGTTTAATCAACAGCGGTTTGAACATCATTATAGGCTCCAAAACAAAAGATCCAACTTTTTCCACCTTTTCCCTTTGCTCTACATTGTCTTACCAGGGGATCAGGGCAGAATGTTCTAAAAGTGCTGGTTCCAGGCGTTTCAACTTAATTTTTGCTAAATCGACAGTGCTTCAAGCAACATCAGAAAATTTACATCAGAGAAATATTAAACCCCAGAATTAAATCAATCGTAATCATAGATTTAATTATAGATGAAGGAATTCATAGATATAGGCCATAGAGTCAAAATCCCTCAGCAATTTTCATCTATTCTTGTTGCCCTTGGGGCAATAGGTAGGAAATAAGATGATAAAAGGTAAGAATTAATGCGGCAATTGAGGAAAAGGTCTTGTCGCCGGCCCAGTAGCATCGGCGAGGGTTAGGTTACCCATCATGGATGGGCGGATGATTAAAATTACTGTTTAGATAGTCCCATAGTTCATTCAGAAAGAGAAATAGGGCAAAGTGCAAAAAGTGCATTTTTATCCCCTATAATCCTAATTTTTTACTATCTATATCCCTAGAGGATGGCCAATCTACGTATAGTGAGCTTTAGTGAAAAAGAATCATAGGCGGTCAGGTAAGATGCTATGGTGCCAGTCTTGAAAACGCCCAGTTCTAGAGGGAACGGTATTGGCTGCTGGGCCAGGTTTCAAACTATTGATCAACTTTTGGCAACCCTGCCCCAGGGCCGACTTCAACTGCTTCAACTGGATACCTCTCCACTCCAGATTGATCTGGTATCCTATCGTTGTGAGGGGGTAGAAATTCTATTTGGTTGCCCTAGTTCCCCGGTGTGGTTGCAGGGGCGTCTATCTCCTGAGAATATTACCTTCACCTTCAGCCTGTCTTCCCACACACCTTGCCGTGTTACCCATGGGTATAGGCTTTCTCATCTGACCGTAGGAGGATTGCACCACGACCAGGAGATTAACACGGTTTTGCCGGAAAATATGGTTTACGCCAGTCTGCGAATTTCCCGGCAGCTTTTTAGGGACTATCTGCAGGCAATGCAGCGGTTTGACGTTGATCAGGTTGTCGGGCATAACGATTTTCTCCATTTGCCCCAAACTTTACCGCCACTAATCGCCTATCTACAACAATTCCGCTTGGGGTTGCGGCAGCAGCCAGCCTCTTTGCTACCGCAACCCCAGGCCCAGCTTATCCTAGACGACCTAATTCCCCTACTGATCAATGGTATTCCCCCTGGGGGACAGGTCCCGTCCACCAATCTGTCGGCCTTTGCCCGTTACCAGTTGGCGCGGGAGGCAGAAGACTATATTACGGCTCACCTGCAGCAGCCCCTGACCTTAAAAGATCTCTGCCGTGCCATTCACTGTAGTCGCCGGTCCTTGTTTTACGCCTTTGAGGAAGTTTTTGGGGTGAGTCCCATGGTTTACTTGAAGGCTCGCCGACTCCAGGCCGTGCGATCGGCTTTACAGCTTGCCGCCCCCGACCAGGTTGGGGTGATGGAGGTGGCCAATCGGTTTGGCTTTTGGAGCAGCGGTCACTTTGCCCGCGACTACCAGCAGTGCTTTGGCGAATACCCCGGAATACGTTGAGGCGGATGCCAACCCCCTAAGCAATTGATTCCCTGGGGGGGGCAAAGCTGGCGACAGCTAGAAAACCCATAGCAATAGGGATTTTCTCACTGACCCAGTAGCCATAGCCCTACCATGGTGGCGCTATTCCAGAGGCTGTGGAGTACCATGGAGGATAGTAAATTGCGCAATCGACTATAGACAAAACCCAGAATTATGCCCAGCAGAGTCAAAGGCAGAATTTCTGAGAGGTTCAGGTGGGCGGCGGCAAACACCAGGCCACTCAGGCCAATCGCCCAACCCAGACCCATGTAGCGAGTCAGGGAAGGAAGCAAGAATCCCCGAAACAGGGTTTCCTCAAATAGGGGGGCGGCTACAGCCGCAGTGATGAAAAATATCCCCAGGGCGATCGGGTCCCGTTCCGTTAGTACCGTTTCTAACATGGGGTTGCTACCTCCCTGACCCTGCCAGAGTTGTTGGTTAACCAGGGCGATGCCAAACATCAGGGGTAGGGCCACCAGGTATCCCCCAGCCCCCAGAGTAGGGCGCGAATAGAGGGCTTAAGCTGAAACAGACCCTCGGGTAAAGGGCGATAGGAGCGGATCGACCACCCCAACACCCCCAGCCCCCCCGCAGCCATAGCTAGATAGTAGGCCAGAGAAAACCAGGCGCGATTTCGACTACTGAGGGCTGATGACTGTAAGCCTACAGCTCCTAATACCAGGGGTAGCAAAATCTGGCCGACAAAGAAAAATCCCAATGCCAGCACCTGCCAAATGGTTTCCGCCGTCCAGGGAATGGTCCAACCCTGGCCAGCATGGAGGCGTAGCAGGGATTGTTCGCCTTTGACAAACCGCTGGATGATCAAAAACACACTTAGCCCAATGCCCCCCAGGGCGGCGATCGCCGGTAAGGTGCTAATCACTACCAGTTTCACCAGATGGTTTTGGGCCGTAATCTGTTCCTGGGCCTGGAGGCGCTGTTGCTCCTGCGATCGCTGGGTAACACTGTAGAGTTGATCCAGCGCCCGATAGGCAAACCAGCCCTGTAGCTGTTGACTCAACCAGGTTTCATCCCCGGCTTGGGCCTGGCGGTCTTGCCACAGACGCACCAGAGTAGCGGCGGTCCGCCCCAGAGAATCGGTAGTGGTGGAGCGATCGCGCAGCTGTTGCCAGCGCTTAATGGCAGCGGCGGTATCCCCTTGGTGGGCCTGCATCAACCCCAGTTGCAGGTCAATCTGATCAATCAAGGCCCGTTGCTGCTGGAGGGCATGCTGTTGTCGCCGGGGTAGGGACTGGTCTGGCGGAGTTGAATCGGCCCCAGGGGAATGGGGGGAGGGTTGTTCCAGCTTAGCCAGGTTCTCCTGAGCTCGTTGCTGCAACTGTTGGTACTGTTTTTCCACCTCTCCTACTGGGTCCTTGCCCAGTAAACCCTGACGTAGGGCGGGCCATTGTTCTGCTGGTAGGCCTGCGCCTTGCCAGGTGCTACCTTCCAGCACCAGATTAGTCTGGTACAGTTCCAACTGACTAGCTACCTGGGGCTGGTTCCAACTATTCACCAGGGACTGAAGCAGCACTAAGGCTACCAGCACTGTGACCATGAGCAGGAGCAAACGCTTGAGGGAAAGTCCTGGAAGCAGGCGATCGGAGTCGGCCATAGGGGAAAACTCAGCAGTAAACAAGATTAGGAGTTTAGGACTCGCTTCCCATGCCCCCTTTCCATTATGGAGGAGAGGGGGCATGGGGCACTCAGATTGATCATTTCTACCTTTGTCCCTCCCTTAGCGAGGGTAGGGCCATCGATCTGGATTAACTCTGGTGAACAGCGAAGAGGCTATGGGCCGCCTCGGGATGCTGGTGACACTCCAACAAGGCCGTCAAGATCAGGGGGCAACGATGGTGGCGTCGGATTCAATCACAAACATGGGGGTGTCCTGGGTGAGTTTGTCCCAGGTGATTTTTTCATTGGGGGTGGCTCCTGAGTAGGAGCCGTAGGAGGTGGTGGAGTCAGAAATCTGGCAAAAGTAGGCCCAGGGTTTGACTGGTTGCCCCAGGTCGTGCTTGATAGAGGGGACCACACAAATGGGAAAATCCCCAGCAATGCCGCCGCCAATTTGAAAGAACCCCAGACCGCCCCCCTCCGCCAGATGCTGGTATTGGTCGTAGAATCTAGCCATATACTCAATTCCTGAACAGGCAATAGACGCCTTGACCTCGCCGGTTTTAACGTAGGAGGCAAAGATATTACCAAAGGTAGAATCTTCGTAACCCGGTACCACCAGGGGTAGGTTAGCCTGGGCCGCCGCCAGTAACCAGCAATCGTCAGGATTACCTTCATAGGCCTGGGGATTGATCTGGCCCACCAGCTCATAGAAGTATTCGTGCCAGAAACGACGACTACCGCTCTGGCTAGCGGCTTTCCACATCGGCACCATAATTTTTTCTACGGCTCGAAAGGCTTCGTCTTCAGGGATGCTGGTATCGGTAACCCGGCGCATGCCAGCCTCTAAAATTTTGGTATCGTCAGCCTTAGTCAGATACCGGTAGTCGGGAAAGTCTTTATAGCTGTGATGGGCCACCAACCGAAATAGAGATTCCTCCAGGTTGGCTCCCGTCACGGATAAACCATGGATCAGACCAGCCCGAATGGCAGGAGCCAGGGTAATCCCCAGTTGGGCTGAAGACATCGCCCCGGCTATGGCCCAAAACATTTTGCCCCCGACTGGCTATGGCGCCAGTAGGCCACCAGGGCATCTCGTAGCGATCGGGCATTGAAGTTGTGGTAGTTCTTGACAATAAACTCACACACGGGCAGGGGGGAGCGGGTCGAATCAGTTTGAGGCATCGGCTTGGGCAAAGACGCGAAAAAAGGTTTAATGACGAAGAATAGCTTTAATCTATCCCATTGTTCGACGGATAAAGCGGAGCGATCGCCAGGATAGTCTGGGGCAATTCCAATTGCCGCCCCATCGGGCTTACCTCTGAACCCTATGGAACCATTTCTGAAGGCCTGATTCAGGGTAAGATGGGCAACGATGTTTATGGTAATCAGGGTAAAGTCATGACGGAGGTTCCCAACCCCACTCCCGATAAACCTAAGAAGAAAATTATCGCCGATCCTCGCAGCAGTAGCGGCGATCCTCGCAGCAGCAGTAGCGGCGATCGGCCGCAAAGTCAGGAACGGCGAGGTAAGGGTAAACGAGGTCGGGAAGAAGACCGTAAGCCCGCTATTCCTCCTGCTTTAATCAGGGGACCCAGGCCCCAGCCTAAGGCAGAGCCAGAGGAAACGGTAACGGAAATCGAAGCAACAACCGAAACCCCAGAGGATGTAGCTGATGTGACCGATCAAGAAGTCTCTTCAGACCCATCTGAAGAGGCTGAACAAGGGGACTAAGAAATTGTTTGAAAAGCCCAAGAGAGGCTCAAACTATACCTATTGAGTCGGATAATCACCGCAAAATTCCGTATTTTGGCGACCTCTGGACGGCAAAATAGACCTAAGTCCTTTTAAACAACCTCTAAGGCTCATTCCCCTTGACTTTCTCCAGGAATTCGCTATCCAGGAGAAAACCTCCCCGCTCAAATTTTACCCCCCAGTAACCGCCGGGCCGTTGATCCATAATGATGCCTTCCTCCCCCACTTGCAGGGTATCCCCTGGCCTAAGCATGGGCATAGGCTCAGCGGTTTTAAGGTAGGGGGAGAGGCAATCAGTTTGACCCGATCGCCGACTGTAAAGTATTTGCTCATGGTCACGCCTTAGAGTTAAACCTTCGAAAAGGGCAGCCTTGATTATTTTAGAATGACCAGCAGCCTCCAGGGTCCGCTCTGGTGCCTACTGGCTATCGTACATGGCTTTAATGACGATGGCCGGGTCGACCCAGGCCCCCTTATAGCGCAGGGCCCAGTGCAAATGGGGACCTGTGGCGGCCCCCGTCATGCCCACCCGACCAATGCGCTGACCAGCGGTGATCCATGCACCCTGGCGAATTTCCATGGCAGCCGGCCAATCTACCATCACCCGATCGCCGCCTGACTCAACCACAATTTCTCCCAGCATGTGGCAGTAGATGTGAACCCAGTCCCCCGACTGAATAATCAGGTGGGTACCACAGTTGCGAATCGCTAGCCACCCGAAGGATTTTTCCATTCCACCAGCTGCGAATGTAGCTCCCCATGGGTGCGGCCAGGTCTAATCCATAGTGGAAGCGGTTGCCCCCCATGGGATGGCGACGATAACCAAAGGCGGAGGTGTAGGCGGTGAATTGTTCTAGAGGGAAGGAGGCCCCGTACCAGGGCGGAGCTGGCTTGGCCACCTGCGGTTGAAGGGGTTGGCGACCCCAGTCAAGGGTCTGACGAACCGGTGAAGATAACCTTGCTGGCAAGGATTGCCCCATGTTAGCAACAATACCAGCCCCCAGACCAATGGCCCCAACCCAGTACAGGCACTTTACCAAGCTCCCCTTAGCCATGTTTCTGCAACCCAGCAATTCATCCTACAGTATAGTTCAAAGGAACTAATCGGGATGGTCTGACCCCAGGGTAGATGGAGTAGCCTGGGGCCTTAGGGCTTGGGTTTAGCTTTGGGCGGCTGTTGCGACAGTTCTCCTTCTTGACCTAGCTGGGTTAAAGCCATGCGCACAAAATTAGAGGCGACATCTCCAGATTCCTCGTGGGTAGCAAAGATAACTGCCAGGCTGTCCTGACCGGCTTCGTAACACAGAATGCGAAAGGAACCATCTTCGAAGTAGCCGGTGCAATCTATAGGCCCCCGGTCTGACTCAACTTGCAGGCTGCTAATAAAGCGATCAGCCAGGGACAAACAGCCAGATTGGTTGGTATTGAGCAGGCGATCGCCACTGGCAATCGCTGGACGAGCCTGGGCAGGACGAATTCCTAAGGCCAGGGTTAACCCTACCAGGGTGGCAAAAATTATAGACCTTTTCATAGAAATCAGGGATTAAGTAAATAGACTGGGCCAGTGGGAGGTGGAGATAGGCTTTACCAGTTTCTGCTGATTAAGCATTCACCAGATTCTCTACTAAGCTAACCACCGCGGTGGTCCCTAGCCAGACAGCCAAGTCTAGATTGGGAGACTACCAATCAACGCCCTGACCCTGGCCTCCAGGTTTTAATCGAAACCATACCAACTATTACAGAGATTCCCGGTGATTTCCGGATACTTTCTCAAGAAACTAGGCAATCTGTAGAGGAATTCAGTCATCTACCTGTGTCGGCAATTATGGCTTAAGAGACCGGTGTGTACTGGTCCCTGAAGTCTTAAATCAAATCATCAGAGACGGTAACGAATCAGGGCAGATGACTCAAACGTAGGCAGAAGCTGTGGCCACCAAGGCGATCGCTCCAATGCCCTGACGCAGCAAGGAAAGAAGTAAAAAAGCGACAATGGGGGATAAATCGATGCCCCCCAGGGGAGGAATAAACGCCCGAAAAAGATTCAGATAAGGGTCGGTCAACTGACTTAAGACAGAAAAAGGCGGGTTGAACCAGTCAACATTGGGAAACCAGCTCAGCAGAATACGGATAATCAGCAATACCGTATAAATAGACAGAAAGGTTGAAACGGCTTGTACCAGTATGCTCATGTCAGAACCTCGGCGGTATTCCTTACAACAATACACAGACAATTGGCTACGGGTGGCTAATAACCCCCCAGATTAGTGTAATGGATTAAACTCTGAACGCACCTGCTTGGGAGGCTAACGCAATGGAACTTTAAGAGTCAAGGCGGGAAGAAGCTGGCCAGGAGGCATCAGCATGGCTGTTCATGCCCCCCAATTGTTGTCTGACCTCGTCAATGGCCTCATTCAGCTGGGCAATTTTTGACTCTAGTCCCAGTCGGGCCGCTTCCATACTTTCCTCGGGGGCAGATCCAAATCTTCCAGATTGGCCTCGCTATCGGACCTGGCCCTCTGGGATTGGCTGCGGGAGGTAGCCAGAACTCCGACTATCCCCCAGGGCGGCACCCACCACAGCACCAAATAAAAAACCACCCACGAAGCTACCTTGTTGACTCATGGCAAAGATTACTATCGTTATAGATACGCCAGAAACTTCAAAAACTGAACCGAGCTATCGATGGACTAGATGGGCGATAACTAGGAACTGAGAACCCTCACTGAAGATGACGTTGATGTTTTTATTTTAGCGGCCTCGAGGTATTTATAACCCACTAACCCTAAGCCTACCCCACACCAACGCGATGATTTTTCTGCCCCTTTAGCCATGGCCAGGGTCCAACTGAGTGACTTCAGCCTGGCCCAACTTTAAACAAGAGAGATAGGCTGGACCATGAACCACGGTCAGGGTAGTAACTTGATCATCTATTTTGCCGCGATACTGAAGAACTGGGTCTAAGCCACTATTCACTGGGTAGGCCGGAAAGCTGGCAGCGGCCAGGCTTAAACGTAGGGAACGGCCAGCGGCAATCACAAAACAGCTGGGCTGCAATTCCAGGTGCAGTTGCTGCGGAGAGGAACCTTCTCCATGGGTCCGCTGCACCCGACCATAGCCCTGGGTAAGGTTAAGCACCCGTCCCTCGGCATCAACCTCAGAAACCACTGCACTGATATCAAAGCTGGGGCGATCGCTCTGGCAGTAAAGCACCAGGGTCACCGCTCCAGCCATCGCCAGAGAACTGGTCAGGACTCCGGTGGTGTAGGTGAGAACGTCGGTGCGGGCATCGATGGCGGCCCGGTTAAAGACCCCTGAGGGCACCCCGCTATGGCCACCCAGGGAAGGTACGGGTCGCCAGGGATCATGGACCAGGGTATCTTCTCCCTGGAGGGAGTGGGCGGCGGGGAGCAGTTGCCCGTCCCGTTGGTCCAGGGCTGCCAAACCGGTACTGCTCAGGTAGAGGCAATGGGACTCTGCCTGGGGCCAATGGCTAAGGGAGCGCCACCGATTACTCCCCATTTCAAACAGATGAACGGCCGTCGCCGACCCCAATTCTGCCGTCTGACCCTTGAGAAAATAATCAAACCAGCGCAGTTGCAATTGATCAATAGGGCTATCGGCCTCTGGTCCAAAGTCCCTGACCCCGCCCTGGCGACCCCAGGGCAGGTGACCCCAGGGCCCCACCCAGAAATGTTGAGGCTGGCGACTCTGGTGCACCATCTGCCGGTAAAGCCGCAAGTCACCCCGCAGATAAGGATCAAACCAACCGCCAATGTGGAGCATGGGCAGGTCCACCTGGTCCATGGCGGGCTTCAGGTTTTGCCAGTAAGGGTGTTCCTGGGGATGATGAAGCCAATCATGGAAAAAAGAGTCAGGGGCGAGGTCCTGCAGAATCTGCGGAGAAGCTGGAATCGGGTCATCCAGGGGCAACTGATGAGCTGCCTGATAGAGGCACTGATAGGTATCGCTATTTCCCTGCCGTCGAGCCGTTTCCGCCGCCAGTTGCAAGGCCCAACCCAACCCCAGTTGCAGCAGTAGGGCACCATTTTCGTAAGCCCAGTCAGCATAGAGATCGTAGCCCACCATGGCCGGAGCGATCGCCCGCAGGGGTTCTGGCCGTTGGCTGGCGGCGTAAAGTTGGGTCATACCCTGGTAAGAAAACCCATACATCCCCACGGCTCCCGTACTGTGGGGTAACTGGGCCGCCCATAGTACCGTCGCGTAACCATCTTCGGCCTCGTGCTCAAATAGCTTAAAGTCCCCCCCGAGCTGCCCCGTCCCCGCACATCCTGAATCACCACAATATACCCATGGCTGGCATACCAGCGGGGATGGGCGTATACCACCGTCGAGGCGATCGCCCGCCCGTAGGGTTGGCGCATTAGCAGCACCGGAAAAGGCCCCTGACCCTGGGGATAATAAACATCTGCCTCCAGAGTTATACCCTGGGGCAAGGTAAAACGGATTAGTTGCTTTGACTCAACTGCGTAGGGCCCCATGGTTGCACTCCTGACCGGGTTAAACTAAGCCCTTAATTCCTTGGGTGATCGTCCTGACGACCCAGTACGGCCAGATCCTCTGCATCTAACTCAACAGCAGTACCACTACGAATTAGCTCGGCAAAGTCTTCATTAGGTACCATAATGCAAAGGGTATAAAGCCGGGTTGCACCGGTATTTTGAATCAGGTGAATACCACTAGGAGGCACCAAAATACTATCTCCTGCTTGAATAGCCACGGTTTTACCATCGCAGGTGGCCAGTCCCTGGCCCTTCAACACAAAGAAAATCTCCACAGCCACCTGATGACGATTGGGGGGGTTCTACCGCCTACGTCGAAGATTTCAACGCAGTAGGTCAAAGAGGTGTTTGCTATCATCGGGTCAAATACAATCGCCAAGCGGTTACTATCCTCTGGGCTGATGCGATAAGCCTGGTAATCTCGGGGGGATTTATAAACCGGCAATACACAACGGGTAGGCAGGGAACAGAGGGAACGGTCCATGGCGGATAGGCCCTGGTTAAGTAGGAATGTAGCTTTACCCTACAGTCATCCAGAGGGATTGCCTGAGGTTCTAAGATTTCTTTTATAAGCGAGGGTGCCGGTTTAGTTTATGGCCGATATTTTAATCATTGATCCCGATCGGGAGGCTGGGCAGCTTCTAGTAGAGGCCCTGGAAAGCCAGGGATACCAGGTCGCCCTTGCCAGTAGCGGGGAAGAGGGGCTCATGCTGGCGACCAAAACCTTACCCGCCATGGTTATTTGTGACTCCAGGTTAATGGTGGGGGCAGCTCCACTCAACCTGGGCCATGCCTTAAAAAATCTTCCCTGTCTAAATCCGGCATGGTTGCTGGTATTGACTGTTCGAGGAATGGTTCCGGAGTCCTTAGAGAATCTGGAGGGAGGGGCTGATGATTTACTCTGCAAGCCGGTCGATATCAACGAATTGCGGGCCAGGGTGCGCCTGGGGCTGCGACTGCACCGGTTGGCCCGGGACCTGCGCCAGCAGAAACTCCAGGTAGAGGCGGAGCTAGCTGAGGCGGAAAGCTACGTGCAATCGCTACTCCCTGCTGACCAGGTGGAAAAAATTCCGATTCAGTCAAAATTTGTGCCTTCCCAGCAACTGGGAGGCGATTGCTACGACTACTACTGGCTCGATCCTGACTATTTGGTAATCTATCTGCTCGATGTTTCTGGCCATGGTCTGGGTTCGGCTCTCCTGTCTACATCGGTCTTAAATGTTCTGCGCTCCCAGTCCCTGCCAGATGTGAGCTTTTATCGACCCGAAAAGGTGCTGCGAGCCCTGAACGAAACCTTCCCCATGGAAGACCAAAATCAAAAGTACTTTACCATCTGGTACGGCGTACTGAACTGCGCTAATCGCCAGCTCCTCTACGCTAGCGCCGGCCATCCCCCCGCGGTTCTGGTGTCCGTTGATGAACAACAAAGGGTGATCAGTCGGCGTTTGGGAGCCTCTGGCATGCCTGTCGGCCTGTTACCTGACACTAAATATAGCTGGCAACGCTGCCAGATCCCTCCCCATAGCCGCCTTTACCTGTTTAGTGACGGGTTGTACGAGGTTCAGCAAGCCAACCAGGAATACATTGGCCTGGATCGCTTTATTGATCTACTCACTGCTACCCCACGGGAGCAGGGAATGGAGCCCATTCTTCAAGCTATCCTGAATTGCCAGGGGAGTGAACAAGCGGTGGATGATATGTCCTTGATGATGATAGATATTGATTGATCTATTGCCCCAAAAATTCTCTCCCAGGACGCTGCGGCCACTGTTCCCTGGGGAACCGAGACTCAGGCCCGTTTTTTCCAGGCAGGGGCATGGCGATCGCTGGCTTCAACCTCTAGCCTGACAGGTTAGCCAGCAACTTTCTAAAGGTGGGAAAGGGGCTAAGAGGCTCCCTTGACGCGTTGCCTGACTGAGCTCTCGTATCTACTAAGCTCAAGATCGGGGCAACAGCGACTCCTCAAAGGCGTCCTGATTGTCGTAGACCTTAAAGACCTGATCCATGCTGGTTAATTCAAATAACATTTTTACCTGATCGTTAATAGAACAGAGGCAGAGTTGGCGATTGAAACCCCTGACCTGTTTCAGCAGAATCACCAAAACTCCCAGTCCAGAACTATCAATGAAGGTAATATCTTTGAGGTCAATCAGAATCACCTCTGCACCCTCTAAGAGGGCTTCATCGATGGTTTTGCGAAAATATTCCGCCCTGGTGCCGTCTAAAATTCCTGCGGGTGCGATCACCTTAACGTTAAGATTCATAGTTTCCAATGGTCGTCCTAGAAACAACTAAGGCAAAGTCTGGTCTGGAGAATAGGGAATAAGACTAAGCTGGCCTGAGAATCGGGTCGTCTCCCCGGAACCCTTCTATTTCAGTAGGTTTGTCGAACTATAGCGGCCTAATTACTCCAGATCGCCCCAGGCACTGGCCCATGGCGACGATCTGATGGTCATTAGAGCTGATACTACCCTCCCGTGCTGTTTTGATAATACCTAATTCAATGGAGTTGGGAGCAGGTCAAGGCCAATTGGGATGGAGCCAGTGGTCTACCTGGTTTGTGACCATAGACCCCGGTCGAGTTCTGCCCCCTTGGCAAAACCCGGATGAAGCCCATAGCCCCGCGATCGCTGGGGGTAAACTACCACCAAAACAGGCTGACTATACTGACAGTCATCCACAAAAAAGGGTAGATGGTAACAACCCCATCCACCCCCATTTTTAGTCAGTTCTACTGTTTAGCCAGGCCTAGCGCCAGTTGATCAGTCAGAAATTAAGGCTGGGTACACACTGACCTTTTTACCGGCCTTACCTCGACGTTCAAAGGTGACGGTGCCGTCCACCAGTGCAAACAGGGTGTCATCCCCACCCCGGCCAACGTTTTCACCAGGATGAATCTTAGTACCCCGCTGACGAATCAGAATATTACCGGCCCGAACACTTTGACCGCCATAGCGCTTAACGCCGAGGCGTTTAGAATTAGAATCGCGACCATTACGGGTACTGCCCGTCCCTTTCTTGTGAGCCATGGTGGTGTTTCCCTCGAAATTTAATCTACTAATCAGTAACCTACTTAATCGGCCCTTAATCTTGATTAAGACCTATTTAAGACCTAATCGTCACTATCGGTGGCCGCCTCTACTACCGCCTCTGGTGGGGTGGAGCTAAGGGTAACCTGACTTAGACTACCAGCGATCGCCTGACCGTTCAGCTCAATGCCATCAATCATGAGGCGAGTGAGTTCCTGACGATGGCCGCGTTTTTTCCGGGTTTTCTTCTTCGGCTTCATCTTGTACACAATCACCTTACGACCCCGCAGATGACTGACCACCGTACCCGTGACCCTGGCTCCCTCCACCAAGGGCTGGCCCACCAGGGCCTCACCGTCATTATTAACGAACAGCACCTGATCAAGTACAACTTGATCTTCAGGCTCTACCGCCAGCCGATCAATATCGTAAAATCGACCAGGCTCAACCCGCAGCTGCTTACCGCTGGTGGCTACAATCGCGTATGTCATAGCTATCCTTATAATCGCCGTACAGGTGCCAGCCTCACATCCTCCTGAGAGCGATAGGCGACCTTAGGTACCTGATCCGAGCGTTTAACAAACAATTTTTTATCGTAGGCAACTTAAGCTGCCCCTGTCAAGATGTCTGAAAAATTAAATCCATCCTATTCAAAAGCAGTACCAGTCACTGTACACTAGGCTATAGCTAACATGCGGATGTGGCGGAATTGGTAGACGCGCTAGATTTAGGTTCTAGTGTCTTCGGACGTGAAGGTTCAAGTCCTTTCATCCGCATTGTCATAGCTCACAGGACCAGAGGGCAGCCCGGTCAAGCTATTCGTTCATATCCTTGTAGGTAGCCACAGCAGAAGGAGAAATACGGTTTAAGTACCTGAAAATCCAGTATTTAAAGACCGTATCCAGAACTACCGGAAAGGTGGCAATAAATAGAAAAATGAAATCTCGACTAGCGGGCAGACCTAAATGTCGAGCCATACCCTCCAGCAGTACTTCCCACCCATGGGGTGAATGGAAGCCCACAAAGGTATCGGTAAACAGAATAATCAAAAACGCCTTGGCACTATCGCTGAGGCCATAGACAATTTCATCGATGAAGGACTTTAGATTAGCAATATCCTGTTTACGATAAATTAATAACAGGGCAAAGGCCAGGACGGCCAGAAGGTCGGCAAAAACATTTTTAACGGCGTCTTTACTACGAAAACGGTAGTCTTCTTGAATTTCATCCACCTTCAGGCGTAGCTTTTCCTCTTTAGTTTCGGGGGAGAGGGCAGGAGCCTGACCTAATAAAGACTGAAAGTGCAGATGTTCTTCAAATTGCCGTAGTTCCTGTAAGGCTTCTTCCTCCATCTCAAAGTTCAAAAATATTTCAGGGGTTTCCGCCCTTAACCGTTCGACGATGGGTCCCACCACCAGAGCTTTGCCAAGTTGCTGTGTCAACAGAGGCACAATCATCAGCATTAGCAAAAAGCGAATGGCCCCGGTCGTTCTGCCCTTAGAGCGGCGAAAATCCTGAACCACTTCCTGCTCTGCCTCTGGGTCCAGATCCTTACGAATTCGGTCTACGGTTCGCAAAATTGATCGGGGTAAAACATTCACCCGATCCACCAGGGCGTCAGGGGTAGTCTCCTTAGCCCTTTGCCCCCCCTGGAGAGGTTTGCCGACTTAAGTCTAGCCCTGGGCTGCTCAGAACTCATGGGCACCATTGATGGATCTAGAGCTTGGGCGGATGACTCCCGCAAGGTAATCAGGCGATCGCCTGGGCCATCGATATCCTGGTAGCGTTCCAACACCTGATCAATTAATCGTAGCTGACGGAAAAAAATAGCCTGCCGATCAACTACGTTAATGGCCAGTTCATCGGCTCGATCCGCTGGTAATTGCACCTCCATGATGCGCGGATCGGAAATACGAACGAGGGTCCGACTGGCGCGAAACTCAGCCAGGCGGACCCGCATCAGGGTCAGATACTTTTTCAGTTCACCCTGGAAATACACCATGGCGCTGTCGCCATAGCTGCCATAGCGAGAAGCGATGGGATTTCCTCCAAAATATTCCCGTTCTATCGCTTCAATCATTTGGGCAGCCTCGTAGGCTTGATTAAGGGCCCGTTCAGGGGTACGAAAGAACCACTGCTGAGCGTTACGGAAAAAACCTGGAGTCTGCATGGGGACAGGCGGGGGGTAAGGGGAGCACCGTTAAGGCTTTGACCAATACTATAGGCAAAATCAAGGTCACAGGGGAACTAACTGGAGCCTCGAATGAGCATGGCTAGAGTTGATGATTTGACATGGCTTGAGACCCTCTTTGGCTTTTCAAACCACCCCTCAGGTCAGTAGATGCAGTCATACCAGAACATCTGGCCAAGTTCACCCATATTTATGGTCAAGACAAGAACTGTATCCTACGGGCAGGAACATTATGGAATTCGTATCACGGATTACTTCACACCTTTTTTCTCTGATTTTCTTTAAGTATTTTTAAGATTGGCCAGACAATTACTTTTATCCTTGAAAAGATTTGGCAAATTCTGCCAACAAAAGTTAAATGATTTGGGAAAGTCGCTCCAATTTATAGGGCTAGACCTAGGATGATAGTTGAAACTTTGGATATTAGCGACCTATGGACTCGATTCAGAAACAGGTCATTGTTTTGACAGATAAAGTTGATGCCCTACACCAGATGATTGATCAAATTAATGATCAAATATCAGTTATCCTGGCCACAACTCAAGAAAATAGCCCTGAGGAGGAAATGGGTTTAGGTAATATTCTCTATGGGAGTAACCAACGGCATGGCCAAACCTTGCTCGATAGTGTGTGTGAACATAAAGACGTTTTGATCGATAGCAACTACATTGCCTTCGATCGTCAAAATACCGACATTCACCTATCTCAAGATATTCAAATTCAGCGGCTGACTGCCCAGCTTACAGCGGCCTACCATCGCATTGCGGCCCTTGAAGAGCAACTATTGGCGACCAGGGGGCATTAACTGTCCTGGTTGATTACATCTGCTTGACTCGACCTACTTAGCCAGCGGGTATAATACAACCCTTTGATCAATCCCTGAGAGTCTATGGCCAGGCGATTCTCCCTTGCAGATAATTTCCAACCTTTTTTTTCATGGAATCGCTGTTTATGGCACCTGGTCAGCCTGGAGAGAATTGTGGCACCAGAGTCGCCGTAAGTCATGGCTAACTCCGACAGCAACGGTCACCCTGTTATGGACCTTGAGCCTATTGGGGATAGCCTTTATCGTGCTGCAGATCAGCGATCGCGGTTCTCCGCCCTTACCCCCTGGGGTTTTCAGTTTAGCAAAAGATATTCAACGCAGTCTGGCCATTGCTCCCCCTTCCCCCTCCCATGGGTCCTTAGCCTGGCCCTGGTTGCTGCTTCTAAGTTGGGTCACAGGCCTGTGCTGGTTAAGGGGTACGGAGAAATTAATCGCTACGGTGGCGGCTATTTACCAGGGGACCTACCGACAGCGACGGAGTTGGCGGGCTAAGCTATTGATCGTCACCATAGCCCTGGTCCTACTGGGGATGGTAGTAGTGGTGAGTGGGCTACTCAGCCATGGCCTATTCGGCTACCCTGCCCCGGCACTATGGCAGCCCCTAGCCAGGACAGGCGGGTGGCTAATCAGCGCTGTTCTGGTGGGCTTGACCCTAGCTTTTTTGCATCGCCTCAGCCCCAGGGGATGGCAGCCGGGTTGCCCTCTATGGCCTGGAGTGGGACTAACAACCCTGGTGGGGTTAGGAGTCTGGGGAGCGGGTCAGTGGGGTATCCATTGGTTAGACCGTCAGAATCTAGCTAATGAGCTACTTTTAATGGCTAACTTGCAGCTATTCAGGTTGCTACTCTTAATCTGGCTGGTGCCAGCGGGCGCTTACTTTAATCTCAGCTTGCCCAGAGATATTCGCAAAAAACCAGGGGCCCGTTCCAAAACCACCCCCATGCCCCCCTCCTTTGATTCCTTTAAAATCAGGCGTTAAGGCTTAACTTCAAAGTTAGCCCCATATCGGCGATCGCAAACTTCTCCACCGTCTACCACGCCATACCGCTGTCAACTGACCAAACTTGCTGGCCAGATCTCCAAAAGCCCTGGGACAACTAGCGGCTGATATCAATTAACCGACTTCGTCAACAAGAAGCAGCCACAAAGCCTTGTAAAACCTGATTCAGAAGGCTTTGCGAGCAAAGGTCATGTCGTCAACATAGGTAATATCGGTGTATTGGGGTTCCACAATGGTTTCCACCGCAATTCTGCGATTGCCATCGTGGCCTTCGTCATAAACCCGATCGGAAGTATTTTTGAGGGTAATAATGCCCCCTGTTTTAAGAAAAGGTATGTAGGCATCGTAGGTTGCCCGAGCCCCCAAGGGTGACTGGTCTCCGTCTAAACACAGCATATCTAGAGGTAGGGTCCAGTCGGGCCTAATCTCGAGGGCCGTACCCTGATGGATCTCTACCCAATCCGTCAGACCGCACCGGCGCATATTTTCTTTAAACCAATCGACTAGGGGTATCCTACGGCGTTTAGCTACCCGTTGATAAAAGGGTACGGAGAAGGGATCGCCAGAAGCATCAAAGGGGTCAACGCAATGTACCTTACCACTGCCTCGCAGCTTGCGGGCTCCAGCCAGTAAGATGGCCGACTTACCAACGAAGGAGCCAATTTCAAGAATAATGGCGTCGTCGGCTAAATTATAGGCCGCGTTGGCCAGCGCTACGGAATTGTTTTCAAACATCCACCCTGGCACATAACAAGAATCAGCCAGGTATTTGCCTAGCTTGCCGTACTTTAGGCGAAAGCTTAAAGGTAATAGGGTGTAGGAGTGGAGGCGGCGGTTAAGGCGGGTCAGTAAACTGGCGGAGGGCAATCCCATATCAAACACCTGTCTTAAATTTTACAAAAAAATATATTTTAATCTTACAGCAACTACTAAATCGGTCAAGGTAACTCTGCCATACAGCCGCGATAGTCCAGGGCTAAATCTATAGCCCTAAAATCTAGTCTATTAATAGCCAGTTATTGAGGCTTTGACCGTTAGCTTTAGAAGCCTTTACAGGCCTGACCATAGGCAAACCTACAGCACCTGCTTCCAGTCCTTACCTAGTTGAATGGTAATGTCAGAATTGAGGGCTCCCGTACTTTCTACCAGGGCTTCACCAACCCCGAGAAAGCGCTGTACCATTTCTGCCGTGGCCCTATCCCCCTGCTGGGCTACTACCCGGGTAATGGGTAGGCTCTCTTTGATTGGTTTATCAACGGAGATGGCGCTATAGCCACTTTCCCGCAGGGTCTTGACCAACCTCTGCACCGCCTCAGGGTTATTAATACTGTCTTGAATAGCAATGCGAACCTGCTGGGGTTGCCGGCTGGGGGCAATCTGTGACCCTCCATAACTAAAATACTGTTTAACCAGATCGTCAATAGCACTGTAGTTAGGTAGCCAATAACTGAGGGCGAAATCCTTGCGAGTACTAAAACTACCAGGCAGCATTAACATCTGAACATTAGCCCGATTGACTCGAGCGCTGTAGCCGACCAGGGCCATGAGTTCTTCTACGGATAAATTAGTATCGACATTAGACTGAATTACAGACAAAATTTTTGGCAGCCGAGTAATGGTGGCCGGATTCAGAGTTTGTTCCGCCAAGGCCCGCATAAACATTTGCTGGCGTTGAATACGGCCAATATCTCCGTTGGCGTCGTAGCGAAAACGCAAAAACTGTAGGGCCTTATCACCATTCAGAAGCTGTTTACCGGCTTTCAGATCAACATAAAAATGCTGACTATCATCTCGATACTTCATGTTCTGAGGTACGGTCACGGTAATACCTCCCAGGGCGTCGATCAGATTGCCTACTCCCTGGACGTTAATGCGGACGTAGCGATCGATAGCTATCCCCCCAACAAATCACTTACTGACTCCGCCGTTAGGGCAGGCCCTCCCAGGGGATTAGCCTCATTCAATTTAGTCAATCGCCCCTGTACATAGGTGCGGGTATCCCTGGGTAAAGACAGAACAGCCACCTGTTGAGTTTGGGGATCAAACCGAATCAGCAACATTGAATCAGCTAGCCCATCAAAAGAATTAACCAGAGCTTGATAGGGGAGATGGCGTAGTTCAGGGGGAACCTCCTTAAGATCAGCGGTAATCACCTTAATACCCATGACCAAAATATTGACTGGTCGGGTTAGGTGGGGTAAGCGTAGGGTACCGCCGCTGGAAATAGGCTCATCCTGGCGAAACACAGCTTTATTGCCGTGGGCTAGGGGGTGTTGCTGTAAAGGAGTTGCCGAAAGGGATACAGCCAGTAAGGCTCCGGCTGTTGCTGACAAGCTAGCTACTCCAGTCAGAATAATCACTAAACCCAGAAGTCGGGGTAGACGCCAGCGAGACCTCCGCTTTGGCCTGGGGCGAGCGGCCCAGGAAGTAGGCACCTGAGGATGGCGCGGTGCCCTGGAGACTGGTTTCCGGCTAATTTTTGGGGAAGACACGTCAGACCTCAGGCGGTAACAGCATTAGAAGTCTGTGAATTATACTTTTAAGTCCTAAACTTGGCGCGTTAGGGTGACGCAGATTTTCCGCGATTTAACCCAAAAGCAAGGTCATTGGGGGCGGAAAACTGCCAGAGATTGGTTTGCCGACCTGAACTCTTCTCTATCCCCACAAGCAGTAGTTTTCAAACATACTGTAACAGGGTACAATTACTTATTAAGGAATGTAAATTTTATTTGCAAAGATAATTTTAAATTCCGTTTCAGGCTTGGGCTGAACTTGCCAGGCGGAACCCAGGGCTACCCTGGGTTAACCCTACCCTTAGCCTACGGTTGTCCCCACCTGCAGGAGTTCCATCAACTACGTAAAGTATTACTAAGTGACAATGAGATTAGTAACTTCGGTCTTCGAGTTTGTTGACAATTCAAACTAGACCTTTACTCAACGTTTAATTTTATCTTTGCCGAATTTTTCCCTGGTTGCCCCTATCCTTAGCAGCATTTAAGAAAGCCATGTTTGAACACTTTACCAATAACGCTATTGCTGTCATCATGAAGGCCCAGGAAGAGGCTCGTCGACTGCGTCATAATTTTGTTGGTACCGAGCAGCTATTGTTGGGATTGATTAAAGAAGGTTCAACTATTTCCGCCAAAATTCTAAATGAGTTCGGCGTCAACTTAAATGACGCTCGGGCTGAGGTGGAGGCTATCATTGGTCGGGGTAGTGGTAATGTGCCTCCAGAGATTCCCTTTACGCCTAAGGTTAAGCAGATTTTTGAGCAGGCTTTTCAAGAGGCTCGAAAAATGGACTCTACTTACATTGAGCCCGAGCATTTGCTTTTGAGTCTTACCCACAACGTCGAAAGTGTTGCCTACCGGGTATTGACTAACCTGGGCATTGATCCAGCTAAGGTACGCACTCGGGTAATCCAAGAACTTGGGGAAGTAGCAGCTGTACCAGCTGGTAAACGAGAGGCTGGGCGAGATCGCGACGATAATCGTAAGCCCACTAAAATTTTGAATGAGTTTGGTACTGACCTGACCGCATTGGCGGTGCTGGGTAAAATTGATCCAGTGGTGGGACGGTACCAGGAAATCGAACGAGTTGTGCAAATTCTAGGCCGTCGGCGCAAAAATAATCCTATTTTGGTGGGAGAACCAGGGGTTGGCAAAACCGCTATCGCCGAGGGTCTAGCCCAGCGCATTGCCAATCAGGACGTGCCCGACGCCCTACTGAATAAGCGGGTGATTAGCCTGGATATGGGCTCCCTGGTGGCCGGCACCCGGTTTCGGGGTGATTTTGAAGAGCGGCTAACCCAACTAGTGCAGGAGGTCAGTCGCGATCCTCAAATTATTCTGGTGATTGATGAAATTCATACCTTGATTGGTGCCGGCTCCCTGGAAGGAGGTATGGACGCGGCTAACTTGCTAAAGCCGGCCCTGGCTCGGGGGAAATGCAGTGCATTGGGGCTACTACTCTAGATGAATTTCGGCAACACATTGAGCGCGATGCCGCCCTGGAACGACGCTTCCAGCCAGTAATAGTGAAACCTCCTTCGGTTGATGAAACTGTGGAAATTTTGCAGGGAGTCCGTAGTCGCTACGAGCAATTTCACCAGGTTGCTATTACCGATGCAGCACTGGCGGCGGCGGTCCAATTGTCCGATCGCTATATCAGCGATCGCCATTTGCCCGACAAAGCTATCGATTTAATTGATGAAGCCGGTTCCCAGGTAAAGCTGCGATGCACACCCCGCTCTTTAGCCAAGGAATTAAAACAACAACTGCGACAACTTAACCAGGAGTTGGATGGGGCCATCCAACGGCAGGATTTTGATCAGGCCAAAACTCTGGTGGAAAAACGGGATCAGTTACGGCAACAAGCTCAGATCAGCTTACCGACTAAGGACGAACCCTTTCTGGCCAAGGTTGACGAAGATAGTATTGCAGAAATTGTGGCGGCCTGGACAGGGATTCCAGTTAATCGTATGACTGAAACCGAAGCGGCCCGCCTCCTCCACCTGGAGGAAGTCCTGCACGAGCGGGTGATTGGTCAACACGAAGCCGTTGTCGCCATTGCCCGGGCCATTCGTCGGGCTAGATCGGGACTGGCCAGCGCCCATCGTCCCATTGCTAGCCTGGTGTTTTCAGGACCCACCGGAGTTGGTAAGACCGAGCTTTCTAAGGCTCTGGCGGTGGCTCTCTTTGGTGCTGAAGACGCCATGATTCGCCTGGACATGTCGGAATTCATGGAAAGCCATACAGTGTCTAAGCTAATTGGTGCTCCCCCTGGTTTTATTGGTTACGATGAGGGCGGTCAATTAACAGAGGCGGTCCGTCGTCGTCCCTATAGCGTTATTCTGCTCGACGAAATTGAGAAAGCCCATCCCGATGTCTTTAATATTTTGCTGCAAGTACTGGATGATGGTCGTTTGACGGACGCCAAGGGGCGATCGGTAAGTTTTCGCAATACCTTGATCATCATGACTTCTAATATTGGTTCCCAAGTGATTGAGAAGGGAGGTCAAAGTCTGGGGTTTGATTCGGCTGGGGAGGGGATAAATAGCCAGTACAACAATATTCGCAACCTGGTTAACGAAGAAATGAAGCAATACTTCCGGCCTGAGTTGCTCAACCGTTTAGATGAAATCATTGTCTTTCGGCAGTTGACTCGGGAAGAGGTGAACCAGGTAGCCGATTTAATGCTGAATCAGGTGAATCAACAACTGGTTCATCGTCAGATTACCGTCAGCTTTTCTGCGGCCTTTCGCGATCGCCTGGCCCAGGAAGGTTACGATCAGCGCTACGGAGCTAGACCCATGCGGCGGGCCATTGCCCGTCTGGTGGAAGACTCTCTAGCAGAGGCCATCCTAGAGGGTCGTTTGGCGGACGGGGATAGGGCTCAGCTAGACTTAAATCAGGCGGGTGAGGTAGTGGTGCACTCGGTGGGAGTACCGGCCCTGGCAGGGGCTCTTTAGGGTTGACAGAAGCGGGACAGTGGCTGAGCCTGACTTCGGATCAAAAACTGCTCAGGGGGCAGGACACTTAAAGGGTTTTACCCAGTCCCAGCGATGTCCTAGCCAACCATGGGCCAAGCCCTAGGGGCTTCTGCTTTTACTGCCTGATTTAGTCCTAGCCCAATCTATACTGGGATATACTTGGCACAACGGGAAGCCCCATCTAGGATGGAAGTAGTTTTATCGCTTGATCAGGTCATGCCCGAGCCAATCGATGGGATACAGCCCCCCCAATTATCGGAGGATAGCTCAGCTACCGATCCGTCTGTCCTCGAGAGCCGGGTTAACCTCAATCAAATGTTGTCTCTAATTAACAGTATTTTGCCCTTTGAGGCTTGCCTGTTCTACCAGATCATTCCCCTT
Source organism: Nodosilinea sp. LVE1205-7 (assembly GCA_041879365.1). Taxonomy (GTDB): domain Bacteria; phylum Cyanobacteriota; class Cyanobacteriia; order Phormidesmidales; family Phormidesmidaceae; genus Nodosilinea. The sequence continues at coordinate 3,307,435 of CP089923.1, forward strand.
TCCATTGAATCTAGCCATCTCAACCTGGGTATGGTTAACCCCAAGGACCTGGAGGCTAATGATTACGCTCGTCGTCAGATTTCCTACATTCATTATTCCATGGTGGCCTGGCCCATCACCTCAGACTGGCATCGCCAGACGCTATCTAAATATCTCAGTTATGCAGCAAAATTAAAGCAACGGCTACGTCAGGGACAATCTGCTATGGTTAACCCTGTCCTATCCTCGCCCCTAGCAGATCGGGAAAACCAGGAAGTTGACGATCGCCTCACCTACATCGTCGATAGTCCCGAAAAAATCACTCTTGATGATACTAAATTAGGGGAACCTTCAACGGATACTAGGGACTCTCCGCCAGTTCCTGAGACTGAACCAACTGAACCGTCGGTTTCTACCACAGCCCCCCTAACATCAACCCTGCCTCCCCTGGTATTCAATCCAGTTGCTTCGCCAGGAGAGATCCACCAACTTTCCCCTAAAGCCTTGCTAGAAGTACTGCTTCAGCAGGTTTTATCGGCAGGAATTGGCCGTCTTTATTTTGAACACCGGTCCCCCAGGGGTAGGGTTGTCTATAGCCAGGATGGCCAGGTGCGATCGATTTTAGATGACCTTGATGGGACTCTATTGAAAGATGTAATTACGGAGCTGAAGCAGCTAGCTGGAATGCCCACCTTACCCGCCAGTGGTAATCGTCAGGCAGAAATTGAACGACTCTATAATGGGGAACCAGTTCTTCTACGGTTGCGAGCCATGCCCAATGCTGAGGGAGAAAACGCTACCCTGCAAATTTTACGCGGAGCTGCCCTGAAGTTCTACCAGAGGCAACAGATCAATGATCTGAGTCGAGAAGCCCTGATCTTCGCCCAGCATTTACAAAACCGACTACAGGTGATTTATGACCGTAGCAATCAAAAATTGTTACTTGAATCCCTCCCCCTGGATACCCTAGTAACCCTTCATACCCTCTTAAATACAATGACATCCCAGGCGCATCAACTCATGAATCGACAACAGAGTCAAAAGTGAGAGATAACCGAATTTTAGCTCCCAATGGTTAGTTCTTTAACTGGGGTTATTATCTCAATCAGGGCTTAGCTCTAGACCCCCAAGCGCTGGTCATGCGGCCAAAGTTAACTTTGAACTCCCCTAGCCCCAGCCAAGTGCCCGGTCGATCTTCATCCCAGGAAGCAGAAAGCACCCCATAGGTTAACCCTACTACCCCTAACCCAAAGCACCCCAGGGTAGTTAACAGCACCAGGTAGGGGGGAAGCTCTATGGCAACTTTAACAATCAAAAAATAGCTGGCGAAGAAAGTAACAACCCCCAGACCAGTGGGAATGCCGGAAAAAAATAACATACGGCGCAGCATCCGCTGACTAACCACCTCGGGAATCCCAGTGGCAGAGGGAGAAGCAGGTGACCTAGGGTTGACAGGCTTGGCAGAACCAGGTTGACCGGAGGACTTACCGGCGGATTTGGCTTTACCATTGGGTTCGAAGGGTAAAGGCTGACGGGAAGACTCAGGGGGCATAGGAATGAAAAAGTAACGTTAACCGCGAATACCCAATTTTTGAATCAGGGCCCGGTAGCGATCGCTATCTTGCTTTTGTAAATACCCCATCAGCCGCTTGCGCTGACCAATCATTTTCAGTAAGCCGCGTCGGGAAGAATAATCCTTCTTATTACTTTGCAAATGAATACTCAGCCGGTTAATTCGCTCAGTTAGCATGGCAATCTGTAGGTCAGCAGAGCCAGTATCGGTTTCGTGGACTTGGTAATCGGAGATCAGCTCCTGCTTACGGGCTTGCAATAGAGTCATGGAGAAGGCCTTTAAGGGTGATTTATGCCAGGTTTTTTACTTTACCACAGCCAAGGCTCAGCGGGGAGGGAGGAGCCAGTAATCAGTAACGTTCTTGTGTTACCAATTTTTGTTGCAAAACTTAAAACCCCGCCAGATTCACAAACTGCCCTGATAAACTAGCATTTAATATCTTAAGTTGGCTCTGGTTAATTCCTCAGGCCATAGGTTGGCAGATCAGTCCGACTAATTGTAGACACCGAATCTTGTATCAATCCATGGTAAATACCCTTAAAAAGCCTGAATTTGAAGAAATCCGTCCAGGGGTTAAGGCTCCGGCTAAAGATACCATTCTCACTCCCCGGTTTTATACCACCGACTTCGATGAGATGGCCACCATGGACATCTCCATTAACGAGGAAGAATTGCAGGCCATCCTGGAAGAGTTTCGGGCCGACTACAACCGTCACCACTTTGTGCGTAATCAGGTCTTTGATCAGTCCTGGGATCACATCGATGGGGAAACCCGCAAGTTATTTGTAGAATTTTTAGAGCGCTCTTGCACCGCCGAGTTTTCAGGTTTCCTACTCTATAAAGAACTGGGTCGGCGGCTGAAGGATAAAAGTCCCCTCCTGGCAGAGTGCTTTACTCTCATGTCTCGCGATGAGGCTCGTCATGCCGGCTTCCTTAATAAGGCCATGGGAGATTTTAATCTGCAACTGGACCTGGGCTTTTTAACCAAGAGTAAGCAGTACACTTTCTTTAAGCCTAAGTTTATTTTTTACGCCACCTACCTCTCGGAGAAAATTGGCTACTGGCGTTACATCACTATTTTCCGTCATCTGGAATCCCATCCTGAGAATGAGGTTTACCCCATCTTCCGGTTCTTTGAAAACTGGTGCCAGGACGAAAATCGCCATGGAGATTTCTTCTCTGCTCTGATGAAGGCCCAACCCAGTATTCTCAAGGACTGGAAGGCTAGGCTGTGGTGCCGCTTTTTTCTGTTATCAGTGTTTGCCACCATGTACCTGAACGATTTGCAGCGTCGTGATTTCTACGCCTCTCTGGGACTTAATGCCCGGGACTACGATATTGAGGTAATTGAGAAAACCAATGAAACTGCCGGGCGGGTCTTTCCCCTAGTTTTGAACGTTAATCATCCGAGCTTCTTCCATCGCTTGGATGTGGCGGCGGCAGCAAATGTCAAACTCAGCCAAATTTCCACCTCGAATCAACCCGGAGCGCTGAAGTTTCTAGCCCAGGTTCCTCAAGTTGCCGTGATTGGTTGGCAAATAATTCAGCTTTATCTACTTAAGCCCATTGATGTTATCCCTACCCGTGGCCAGGTTCGGTAGGGTTACCTTAAGGGCAGCTTGGGTAAGGGTTCTGGCTTACCGAGGTAAGCCAATAGTGGGCCATCAGCCTATCCATCTGGTTCCCGCAATCGCTAGTTTCCTTCTGGCGATCGCGGCTAGTAACCTGCAACCCTTGCAGGCTAGCCCTGGTGCCGCTTCCTTAGGTCAGTCTGCCGTGGGTTCAGAGTTCAGCCCTGGGGACCCTCCAGATCTGTGCAACAGCTGCTTCGTGGCTAGTTGGCTCAGTCAGCTTCCCCCTGACTCCCTGGAACTGGACCCGGCGATTCTGAACCAAAGTCCGGTCTTACAACGCTGGCTCCAGGCTATTCCTGAGGTTGGAGAGGAGATTAATCACCAACCGGCCTTTCGTCCCCGACTACGGGCTACCTACACTGGCTTTCCTGCCAGGGGAGAAGTGGGCGGCTTTCAGCTAGGGGTGGAGGATGTTTTTCTGGTGGCCGGAACAGGCCTAACCCTGAGTACCCACTACAGTGATAACGGTAGCGGTCAGCGCCGTTCCTACGGGGTTGAGGCCAGGTACTATCTGATGCCCTTGGGAGACTACCTTAATCTAGCTCCTACCCTGGGCTACCGAGATCTTTCTAATTCCGACTATAGTGCCAGCGGAATAGATTTAGGACTCCGGCTGATGTTAATTCCCGCCCGTGGTGGTGGGGCCGATTTAGCTCTAAGTCAACAATGGGTCTTACCGGGTCAGCCGAATCAGGTGGCTATTACTAATGTTACTCTCGGCTATGCAGTTACCTCTCAAGTGCGTTTGGCAACAGACCTGGAGTTTCAAAGCTCTCACCTGGGTTACGACAATCGTTGGGGGCTAGGTTTGGAGTGGCTACTCTAGAACCGTAGGTTGAGACCGGCTGGTGAGCGGTTTTGTAGATCTTGGGGTAGGGTCGGATTACCTTCCCTCTGGGATGGGGGAGGTGGTAAGGTCTGGCGGGGTAAAGGGGGCTGGGAAGGGTGGGCTGGAGCCTCCGGAGGCTGATCTGTACCCGGTTTGACCAACCCGTGGGGAGTTGGATCAAAGGTTTCTACGGTAACGGCTCGAATCAAAGGGGGATTGATTCCGTCACTGACTTGCAGGGTAAGGGTGGTGGTACTGGCGGGTCCGAAGGGAATGGGTAAACTACCCCGCATTGGTACCGTTCCTGGAGAGGGCAACAGTTCTACTCGAGTAGTCGAACCGCCCTCGACACTCCAACTCAGGCGAAAACCTGGCAACCGTTGTCCTGGCTGGACGGGCACCAGGTACTTAGGCTGGGCTTCGCGGCCATTCACCCTAAAGGTAACAATACGGACAGGCCGGGGTTTAATTTCTACCACCTCGCTGATGCGGGTTGAGGGAGGGGTACTGGCTGCCATTTTGACGGGAATGGGAGTGAGCTCAAATTGATAACGACCAACCATGATCGTGCCCGTAGGTACACTCCGACATACCAATTCTGGACGAATCTGACAAAAGGGCTTTAGGGCCGGAGGGATAACTAACTTGCCTGGATCCTTAGCCTGGCGAAAGCTAAACCGTCGTCCCCCAGGGTGGCCCCACCTGCTTGCCGCACCACCAGCAGTAAATCCTGAAGAGACTCTGGATAGCGAATCACCCAACCCAACTGAATACCCGATTGGCCAACCGGTGCAGCTTGGTTGGGGCCGGCTACTAAAGGACCAGGCTCGGAGTAGATCACCTGTTGGGGAGCCAGCCCTAACACCAGGGGAACAGGGGTGTCGGTTATGGTGACCAAACTACTCATTTTCTGATCAGGGGCCTGGCGATCGGACCTGGACACCAAGGTCAACTCAAAGCGATATTGCCCGGGCTGTCGTACTTCTGTTGGCACCTTCTGGCAGGTTAGCCGCTGAGGGGTTTGGTTACAATAGGGCAACAAATCCAGGGGCAAAGACTGGGATAGATCATAGGATTTAGGTGTACCTACCAGGCTACCGTCGGCCGCCAGGGTTTTTAACCTCAATTCCTCAATCTGTTTAGGATTGCTGATTTGCCAGTTTAACAGGGGAGTGGTTTGATCCTTAGCGCTATATTGACTGGCCACTGGAGATAAATCCAGCAGGTAAGCAGGGGCTGGCTTGCGAAGTAAGTACCAGCTAATTCCAGCTAGACCGGCTAGACCTAAAACCCCTAAGGTGATCAGTCCTGGAGTTCGCCAACCTCCAGGCTGTTTAGATTTAAAGCTTTCCCCCACTGGGGGCTGATCTACCACTTCAGGAATGGCTGAAGTGGAGGGCTCATGAAAGTTTTCCACAGGCACTAGAACATTAATATTTTCTTATAATCATCTAAAATTCCCTGCAGTCAAGGAATTTCAGCATAAATCAAAAATTCTATAACCTTAATATTGAAGTTATCCACAGGGTTCAGCATGACCTGTGGATAACCCAAGTCTGTAAAGATAGCCTAAAATCTCAGCCACTTTTATTTGAATTTCATGTTTAAGGGTAGAGCACTTTGAGAGAAATGGCTGAAAAATTTCAGACTCTGACCCTGATCACAGGGATCAGGCTGGTCTTGAGGCATGCTGGAACTAGGAGGTTGGGAGGACATCTGGTTCCGAAGAGTAATTTGAATTATGGCCGATAATTGGAAATCTGACTTCCCTCCGTCAGGTCAATCGCAATCATTACGGGAAATTCGACAGCAGTGGCTGAAGATTCTATCTGGTATTTTCCTGGTTGCCCTCACTAGCCTGTGGATCGGAGAGTTTATCATCGGCTGCTTAAGCCCCATAGATAAATTTGCCTATCCAGCCCTGTTATCTCTGACCAGTCTCTCGCTCATGCTGTTACAGCTTAACCCCAGCGCCTATAGGTTAGCGGTCATGATCATCGTGGGAGTACTGACGGTCTATCAGATGATCTTTCTGCAAGCTATTATCTGGTGCTATTTACCCATCACCAATGGGTACAAACTAGCTACGTTTGTCCAATGGTTTCCCCTGATTTATTTATTGATATTTCTTTTCATCAGAAAGAAATATGCTCTGTTGTTTTCCCTGGCGGTCTATGGATGCTTGGGGTTATCCGCCTTCATCTGTGGTTGGCTAGGTCATTTCTTACCGGTTCAGCAACAGGCCTTTCCCTACTTGCTGAATATGATGATTGCCCATCCCATTTATATTTCTATTTTTACCGCGGTAGCCAGTCTACAAACTTCTTTCTCCCAGTTTCAAACCGATGCGGATATTGACTATTTAACCAATTTGACAAATCGACGGGCTGCCAGTCGTGCTCTCGAAACCGCCCTTAACGGTGGTTCCCAGGGAACGATTGGAGTCATGTTAATTGATATTGATCGGTTTAAAACCATTAACGACGCCTTCGGGCATGGCATTGGTGATCAGGTTCTGGTACAGGTCGGGAAACTATTTCAGCAGGGTCTACGCAGGACAGACATCGCCTCTCGCTGGGGGAGAGGAGTTTTTGGTAGTATTAATGGCAACTACAGCCCATGAACTGTATCAAACCGCTGAACGACTGCGCCAACGGTTGGAAACTTATCCCCACCCGGCAGTTGGCCAGGTAACTGCTAGTTTTGGGGTAGCTATAGCCAAACCGGGCGATCGCCTGGAAACTATTCTCAGACGAGCTGATCAGGCCCTCTTTAAAGCCAAGAGAGCAGGTCGTAATCGAGTTGTCGTAGCAGATTTTATCGACTAGATCTAGACCGAAACTGCCCCTGCCAAACCTTAACCTGGCGCAGGGCAACATTAGTGGGTTCCAGGGCCTACCGTTTTGTTAAGACCGGGGGTAATGATACCATCAGGCCATAAAACCTGAGTTATTCTAGTAATAATAGGCTGTGATTAGGTCTAAACAGGCAGGTTAGCCTTTGGGGTTAACGGCCCTATTGTTGTTGAATTCTTGGAGGAACGACTTATTTCTAAGACTCAATTGGTAAACCGGCAGATTCGTTCTCCCCAGGTTTTTTTGATTGATCACGAGAATCAGAATCGGGGCCTGGTTGACACTCGGGATGCTCTAAAACTGGCAGAAGAGGAAGGCCTGGATTTGGTCGTTGTCTCCAATGGCAAGGAGGCCCCGGTGGCTAAAATCCTGGACTACGGCAAACTTCAGTATCAGCAGAGTAAGCGCCAGAAGCAAAGTTCTAAACCTTCCCTTAAGGAAGTTAAATTGCGCCCCAATGTCGGTGAATCTGACTATCAGCTACGAATTAAACGTTCCACTGAATGGCTCTCTAAAGGAGATTCGGTGAAGTTTATCGTTCGACTGCGGGGACGGGAACACCAACACCGAGATCGGGCTGGAGAGCTGCTCGACCGAATTGTTCAAGATATTGGCGATGCTGGTAAGGTGCAAGCCCTCGACAAACGAGCTTTGGTTCTAATGATGACCCCGGCGTAGGGTAGGTAGCTTAAGCCGCCAGTCTACAGCTCTAGCAGTCTGGGTTCTCCTGGCCGATCAAGTAGTTTAATCCCGTAGAAAGGAGTCCATTGTACGGATGGTTCCACTCCCGTAAATGCCTACTAAACCCAGTCGATGGTGAGAACCATGGTTCTTTTCCTCGTCTCCAGCCCCTCACCCTACGGGCAGCAAGCTCAGCCCACTGGGTGAGGGCGACTCCAGGTTTGACAGGGGAGGAGGCTTAATACTTGATTCGATCGCGATCATCACTAGCAGGAGTAGCGTGCTTTACCACAAAGTCAATAATCTTACCAGCCACATCAATATCGGTGGCTTTTTCAATTCCCTCTAGTCCAGGGGAAGAATTGACTTCCATCACCACCGGTCCATGGTTGGACCGGAGTAAATCGACCCCCGCTACTCGCAGGCCCATGGCCTTAGCTGCTCGAATGGCGGTACTACGCTCCTCTGGTGTCAGCCGTACGCGAGTGGCAGAGCCACCGCGATGCAGGTTAGATCGAAATTCTCCTGGAGCTCCCTGCCGTTTCATCGCCGCCACCACCTTGTCTCCAATCACAAAGCAGCGAATATCCATCCCGCCAGCTTCCTTGATAAATTCCTGCACCAGTATATTAGCGTCCATGCCCCGAAAGGCTTCAATCACTGATTTGGCAGCCTGTTGGGTTTCCGCTAGCACTACTCCAATACCCTGGGTGCCCTCTAGTAACTTAATCACCAGGGGAGCTCCACCAACAATATCGACCAACCCATCAATATCTTTAGTGGAATGGGCAAAACCAGTCACCGGTAGGCCAATGCCGCGACGGGCCATAATCTGAAGGGATCGCAGTTTATCGCGCGATCGGGAAATCGCCATAGAGGTATTGGCGGTAAAAATTTCCATGATTTCAAACTGGCGCACCACCGCCGTGCCATAGAAGGTGCTAGAAGCACCAATCCGGGGGATAATCGCATCTAACCCCACCAGTGGCTGCCCCTGGTACATCACCTTAGGATGATGGGAGGTGATGTTCATGTAGCAACGCATATGGTCGATCACCTGCATTTCATGGCCCCGCAGCTCCCCAGCCTCCTTCAGGCGGCGGGTAGAGTAGAGCGTAGAATCCCTGGACAAAATCACAATTTTCATAGAAAAGCTTAGAGGTGAGCAGAGACTGTATAGTCTTCAGGTAAGGGTTGCAGGTAAGAGTGCCCTGGATCCACCAGATAACGGCGTCGCAGCGCCTGGCGACCCAGTAACATGCGAAACCCCATCTCATCACGGTTAGTTAGGGTCAGTTCAATCGGCCAGATCACGATCCCAACCTGTACAGGGGTAATAATCACTGGTCGTAGCTCTGCCTGACCTCCAGAATTTTTTACCATACGATCTTCCAGCAGGGCTGCCTCGATCATCACAATATGGCTGTCATCCCGCTGGATTGGGTGGGCCTGAAATCGCACCATAGCCTGTCCATCGCGCTCAAATCGCTCCAGATCAAAGGCATGAAGAGCGGAGGAACGGGCCCCCGTATCAACTTTTACCTTAATGGCATGAACCCCTAGCTCTGGCAGAGCAATCCACTCTCGCCAGCCAATAGTTCTATAGGTTTTAATCGCCATAATACCCCTGGCCCATAACAGAGATAGCAATTTATCCTTAACGCCCAAGTCAAGCCATTGTCCCATAATCGCCGGGAATGATGGGAGCAGCCGGCAATCCGCTAAAATAATTAATTGTTGCCAAAAGACAACCTGAGAATGTCCATGCGACTAACAGATTGATAGCAGCAGCTCTCTATAATCTCCAATCCTGGCTACTAGATAATTGCTAAGGGCAAAGCCACCTGTCGATGACGATTCATTCAATTAACCAATCACCTCTTCCCCGGGGTTCTGGCTAAAGCTACGCTACGGGGCTGTGGACATTTATGGTTCAGCTTAACAATGGTATCACCCTGTTCTTCAGCCTGCTGGTAGAAGCTATGCCTTTTTTACTATTAGGCGTAGTCTTTTCCAGTCTGCTGTTACTGTTTGTCGATGAGCAACGGTTATTAGCCCTGATCCCTAAAAATGTAATACTGGCGGCTCTAGTGGGGGGGTTAATCGGTTTTTTATTTCCCGTATGTGAGTGCGGTAATATTCCCGTGGCCCGTCGTCTACTGATGAAGGGAGCCCCCACGGCCCTGGCGATCGGTTTCTTGCTGGCGGCTCCAACGGTTAACCCAATTGTATTGTGGGCTACCTGGGTAGCCTTTCGCGATCAACCAGAAATTGTTTTTCTGAGGGTGGGGTTTACCCTGACGATCGCTGTCCTGGTGGCCCTGATTTTTAGTGTTCAGACCGACATTCGCCCTCTCTTGCAGGACCATCTAACCCGCCTGATGCCTGCTGTGAGCAAGTCGTCCCAACCATCCGAATCTTTAAAGTCTGGTACTTTTCTACTGCAATCTCCAGGCCAGATGGTCTCGCTAGAGGCCGCCTCTGTTCAGCGCTGGGCAGAGACTGCCAATTCTTCCCTACCCCTGAGGGTCCGTCTGGGCTTAATGCTCGATAACATGGTGTTGGAAATCCGGGAGTTAGGGGCAGTGTTAATTATTGGTAGCGCGATCGCCGCCTTGCTCCAGGTGGTGGTTCCCCGGGACATGGTTTTGCATCTGGGGCAGGGGCCAATTACCTCCATCCTGGCCATGATGACCCTGGCCTGGGTGGTTTCCATTTGCTCCACCGTCGATGCCTTTTTTGCCCTCTCCTTCGCGTCTATGTTTACCAGTGGATCACTACTGGCCTTTCTGGTGTTTGGGCCCATGGTGGACTTGAAAAATATTAGTCTGCTATTAACGGTATTTAAAGGTCGAGCGATCGTCTATCTGTTTGCCCTGGCGGCCCAGTTAACCTTTCTCTTGACTCTAGGCATGAATCTCTATGGCAGTTAACCCCTCAATCTCGCCAGACAGGCGATCGGGTTTGCCCTGGCAAAGCCTTTTAGACGCAGTCATGTTATTGCTCTGGGGGACTCTTCTAATCCGCTTTAGTCTAACCGGTCAGCTCTACCTGCTGATCCATCCCGACTATGCCGGATTGGCCTATCTAGCCCTGGTTATACTCCTGGGGCTGGGGTTAGGGCGCCTGCGCCAGGTCTGGCGAACCTGGCGGGGACTGCAACCCAGCCCTCGCAGCCAGGAGCATAATCCCCTGCTACCCCGGCAGTTAACTACTGGCCTGCTGCTAGCGGTAGCCGTCTTTGGTCTAATCTATAGTCCTCGCCCTTTTAACAGCCAAACCGCCTTTCAGCGAGGTATTACGGATGTGTTGGGACAAACCCGCTCCCGTCCCCAGCGCTTTATTGTCAGCACCCGGCCCATTGATCGCACCATTGTAGACTGGGTGCATACCCTTCATGTTTACCCCGAACCCGACGCCTACACTAACCAGCCAGCCAGAGTGACTGGCTTTGTAACCATCATGCCGGGCTGGCCCGCCCATATATTTATGATTACCCGGTTTGTCCTTACCTGCTGTGCCGCCGATGCCTACCCGGTGGGCTTAGCGGTAGAGCTGCCGACCGGTATCCTGCCCCCCAAGCCCGATAGCTGGCTGGAAGTGACTGGTGAGATCACCACCGTAATGCTGGATGGCAAACGCCAGGTCGCCATTGGCTCAGCCCGTTTAACCCCAATTCCTGAACCGCGCACTCCCTACGCTTACTAACCATGGTTCCTCCTCGCTGGCGCCAGGGTTCTGGCGATCGCTTAACTCCAACCCAACCTTTAGATCGGCTGGTGTGGTCAGTCATAGTTGGCCTGCTGCTATTAGGGGGACTATTGATCTTTGTGGGTGATCACGCTACGGTCCGGGTTAGGGATTTTACCTGGCAAGGACGAGAGGTTGGAACTGAAGACCGGGCTTTTGTGATTACCTTTAGTCGTCCCATGGATACCACCAGCGTGGAGACTAACCTGACTATTACACCTTCCCTGCCAGGTAAGATCAGTTGGGCGGGGCGGCGCATGGCCTATACCCTGACTCAACCCATTCCCTATGGTCAGACCTTTACGGTAAACCTACCAAAAGCCCAGGACCGCTTTGCCCTTAACCAAACTGGGCAACGCTCTCGATTTAAACCTTTTCAAGGTCAGTTCAGTAGTCGAAAACAAGCCTTTCTGTACATCGGGGTTGAGGGCGATGAAGCCAATCGCCTGGTGCTGGCTGATCTGGCCCAACGTCAGCGATTGATTCTAACTCCTAAAAATTTAATTGTTCTGGCCTTTAAACCCTATCCTCTGGGAGACAAGGTTTTATTTTCTGCTAGCGATACCAGTCAAGATAACGCTACTTTAAACCAGCAACTCTACCGGGTGAGTACAGGTATTCAACCCAGACCTCCAGAGGACTTGCTGTCCAGGGAAAATCCTTTCTGGCCTCCTCGTAGACCACAGCCGGTCTCGGGACAACTGGAACTAGTGCTGGATAACCGGCAGTACGAAAACCTGAAGTTTGATCTCTCTGCGGACGGCAAAATTATTGTAGTCCAGCGGGTTAATCGCAACAACCCGGCAGATTTTGGGGCCTGGGTAGTACCGAGCCAGGGTTCCCCCTACCGCCTCAACACCCAACCAGGAGGAGACTTTAGGATTGCCCCCGATAGTCAGTCTTTGATTCTTCTGCAAGGAACCGGAACGGCAATTATTGATCTGGTCCAGGGGGCTGGCAGTAGTCCGGCTAAACCCCTAGACTTTCTGCCGGAATACGGTCAGGTGTTGGATATCACCCCCGATGGTGCCGCTGCCGCCATGGTTAACTTTAACCAGAATGATCCCGAGAAGCGATTTGAACAGTCTCTATTTCTGGTCACTAATCAGGGACGAAAAACTGAATTACTACAGGTCAAGGGTGGAATTTTAGAGGCTCACTTTGAACCTCTGGGGCAATTGCTCTACGTCCTTACTAGTGAACTGGGGACCCAGACCTCCAGGGATGAACTGAACACCGCCGTCTATGTGCAAAGACCCTTGTTATTGGCTATAGATCTTAAGACTCTGGCTCTGACCCAGCTGCTGCGTCTGCCACCCCAGCCGAACATAGGAATGAGTTTAGCCCCAGATGGTCGCTTCATTCTGCTCAATGTAGCCGCACCAGGCCATCAGTTGGAATCTGTTGATACAGCCTCTGCCTCTAGCATTTGGAACCTGACTCTTAAGCCGGACCCGGCCACTGCCAAGGTTTTGGTGATGCAGTCGGCACCCTATCCTTTTAAGGGACTGATGGCAACCTGGCTACCTTAGAAGTTGTTTAAAAACAATGGACCCAACCTCGGCCTTCTGGCTGGCCCCTGGCTGTCAACCGTTAAGACCGGGGCAGAGGAAAGCGCCCAGGACAACTATCTATCGACCGATCGCCTTAACCATGACAATGCCGCCAAAATACAGAAATAGCACTGCTCCAGCCAGTAGGCTCTGGGTGACCGGATCGGTGGAAGGGGTTAGCACTGCCCCCAGCACAGCGGCCCCCAGCAGCACGTAGCGCCAGCCCGCCAGCATCTGTCGGGAGTTAACAAATCCCAGCAGGCCTAACAGCAATTGTAAAATCGGAATTTGGAAAGCCAGGCCGGTGCTGAACAGTAACAACAACACAAATTCGAAGTAGCGATCGATGGACCACAACTGCTCAACCACATCAGCCCCGTAACTGATGAAAAAGTTTAGCGCGGCGGGAATCAGGGCAAAGTAGGCAAACAAAATGCCGGCAAAAAACAATAGCCCGGAACCCAGGACAATCGGACCCATTAAACGTCGTTCTCGACGGGTTAGACCCGGTAGAACAAACATGACAATCTGGTACAGAATCAGAGGACTGGCTACCAGCAAACCACTATAACCAGCCACCTTCAGGGATACAAAAAATATTCTCCCGGCGATAATTGCAAGAATTTGGCCCCCTGGGCAGGTACCTCTAGCCAGGCAACAATGCGGTTGACCTGCCAGAAGCAAGCCACAATACCGACAAAAACGCCTATAAGGCCATAGAAAATCCGCGACCTTAACTCTTCAAGATGGTCAAACAAGGACATCTCAACGTCGTAGGGCACATCGTCAAGATCGGCCTCGGATGTCGCCGGGGTGCCGTTGAGGCTGGCCGTTTCAGAGGCAGCAGTGTCAAGCTCGGTGGGCGGCATAGATACAAATCCAGGAAACTAGCGATACCGGAAGGCTTTCTGTTGATTTCGTTCTATCTATTGTTCTATTTTATTTACTTATTCTAGAACATAGAGATAGATTGCAATATCGCACCCATTCCCTGTAGCGTCAACGATGGCCTGGGTGGATAGCCCACCACTGGACCAACTGTGGACAGTAGAACTTCGACCAGTCCCTGCCAAATTAATAGGGCCGGGCCGGAGTGATACTAACCTGAGGAACCAGGTTGGGGTAAAAATCAAGTTAAAACTAAGAGTACGGTTTGGGATCTGGCGTTTGCAATCTACTGAGGATAAACTATTGCTTATTCTGGGGTTGTAGCTCAGCAGGATAGAGCGACCGCCTCCTAAGCGGTAGGTCGTGGGTTCGAATCCCGCCAACCCTGTTTTAACAACAGTCTTCCGCCCTGGCTTGAATGCCGTTGTAGGGCTTACCATAGTTTATGGCTTTGTTTATTTTTTGAGTTTTTATGGCTGTCGATTCCCCTAAGGTCTGGCAGAGGCCACTGGTGTGGCTGGTGCTGGGGGCGTTATTACTGATGGGCCTGGGAACTACCCTGATGTTGCGCCATCGAGCTGAGCTGCGGCGGCAAGCCCAGGAGCAGGCGGCCTTACCGCCACCCCAACAGGTTAAGGTAGCGGCCCTGGGACGGATTGAACCAGCCAGTCGAGTAATTCGAGTGGGGGCCTCAGATACGGGCCGCCTCGATCGCCTGCTGGTGAAAAAGGGGATCGGGTTCAGGCTGGTCAGATTCTCGCCTATCTAGACCGCTATGGGGTACGTCAGGCGGAGCGGGACTATGCCGCCAGCCAACTGGCGGAGGCTAAGGCCCAACTGGCGGCAGACACAGCCCTGGGCAAGGCCCAGGTGATGGAGGCAGAGAGCCGGGTAACCCAGGTAGATAGCCCGCAAACGGCGGCGATCGCGGCTCAAGGGGCCGCCATGCAAAGCCTGGAGGCCCAGCTCCAGGTGGCGGCACTCGATCTAGCTCGCTTTCAGTCCCTGCATCGGGAGGGGGCCCTGGCGGGCCAGGAATTAGACCGGCAGCAGGCCACGGTGAACCGGCTCCAGGCTGACCTGGCTAATGCCACCGCCACCCGTCAACGCTTACAGACCACTCGCACCGCCGACCTGCAACAGGCCCAGGCCCAGCAAGCTGTGGCCCAGGCCAATGCTCGCCGCAATCAAATGATCAGTCGGGTTAATTCCGCCACTAAAAATTTAGCCCTGGCTACAGCTCAACTGGAGCTCACGGTGATTCGGGCTCCCCAGGCTGGTCAGGTATTAGAGATCTACACTCGCCCTGGGGAGGCGGTGTCCCCTAGCAATGATCAGGTGATTGCCCTGGGTAATACCGACCAGATGTACGTGGTGGCAGAGGTCTACGAAAGTGATATTGGCCGGGTTAAGCTGGGTCAACCCGCCACCATTACCAGTCGCAATGGGGCCTTCAGGGATAGGTTAACGGCCACTGTTGCCGAAGTGGGTCTGCAGATTGCTAAAAACAATATCTTGGATGATGATCCCGCCGCTAATGCCGACGCCCGGGTGGTAGAAGTTCGCCTCAAGCTTAATCAGAGTTCAGTGGTGAGGGGCTTGACTAACCTGCAGGTGGATGTGGCCATTGATATTACCGCTAAAAGTTAAGCCATGGGTGCTATTCCTCTAGCCTGGTATAACCTGCGCCATCAGCGATCGCGGCTGCTGGTGGCGGTAGCTGGAGTCAGCTTTGCGGTGCTGTTGATCTTTATGAACCTGGGATTTCTGGGGGCGCTGGTGAACACCACCACTAACTTCTATTCCCAATTTAACGGGGATATCTTTCTGATTTCTCCCCAATCCCTGGAAATTAGCACCACCAAGGCCTTTACTCGAGAGCGGCTGTACCAGGCCGCTGGCATTGAGGGGTGGAACGGGCCATGCCCCTTTACACCAGCTACGCCCTCTGGAAAAATCCCGAAACCAAAAGCAGTCGGGCCATGTTTGCCTATGCTTTTAATCCAGGGGACCCGGTGTTTCTCATGCCCGAGCTGAATACGGCCAGTGGTATTGCGGCTCTACAGCAACCCTATGGCACCTTTATCGATCGCCGCTCCCGTTCTGAATTTGGTCCCCAAACCCTGGGTCTAACAACCGAGGCAGAACGCCGCCGGATTACCATCGTGGGTCAGTACGACCTGGGGGAGGCTTTGCCGCTGACGGTACTTTGATTATGAGCGATCAGAACTTTCTTCGTTATTTTGCCCCTCGCAGCCTGGCTGAAGTGAACCTGGGATTGATTTTGCTCAAGCCAGGGACAGACTTAGGGCGGGTTAAGAAGGCGCTTCGCGATCGCCTACCCGCCGATGTTGAAGTTTATAGTAAAACCGAAATTATTCTTAAGGAAAGCCAGTACTGGATTCAAACCACTTCCATTGGCTTTATTTTTGGCCTTGGGGTGGTGGTGTCTTTAGTGGTGGGAACCGTAATTGTCTATCAGGTGCTCTATACAGATATCCGCGATCACCTGCGGGAGTACGCCACCCTTAAGGCGATTGGCTACACCGGTGGTTACCTGTTTAAAACGGTAATTCAAGAAGCCCTGATTTTAGCGGTGATGGGCTATATTCCCGGCTTTATTCTGGCGATCGGACTCTACCGCTTCACCGATCAAGCTACCGCCGGAGCCTTACCCATGCAGATGGGACCAGCCCGTACAGTATTTGTCTTAGGTTTAACGATCTTGATGTGCAGTCTGTCAGGCCTAATTTCTGTACGCAAGGCAGTCACCGCCGACCCCGCCAATGTCTTTGCCTAGGCAATTTTTACCCCATGCGTACTCCCCTGGCTCTGCTAAATCTCATCCACGATCGTCGAAAGTTTCTCACCTCCGTTGCCGGAGTAACCTTTGCCGTACTGTTGATGCTGTTGTTTAACGGCTTCAAAAATGCCCTTTACGATAGCCAGATCAACTTTCTAGAGCACCTCAATGGCGACATTGTCATTATCAATCGTCTGAAGGAAAATATGTTTGTCCCCCGTGCATTCCCCCGTCGTCGCCTTTACCAGGCCCAGGCGGTGGAGGGGGTGGCAGCGGCCTATCCGATTTACACCAGTGACGCCCGCTGGAAAAACCCAGAAACCAAGAAAACTCGCCCCGTGCGGGTAATTGCCTATAATCCTGCGGAGCCGGTGTTACGCCTGCCAGAAGTGGCTGCCTACCAGCAGGAGTTGCGTCTGCCCGATACGGCTTTGATTGATAGTCGGGCCCGGGCTGAATTGGGGCCCCGGCAAAAGGGCGTAGTCACCGAATTGGCCGATCGCCGGATTCACATCGTCGGCAGTTTCAGCCTGGGTACGGATTTTGCGGCGGGCAACGGCAATTTAATTATGAGTGACCAAAACTTTCTACGTTACTTTGCCAACCGCAGCCCCCAGGAAGACAAACGCAGCTTCGCCACCGCCGACATTGGTTTACTGCAACTGCAGCCTGGTGTGGCGGTAGAGGGGGTGGTCCGGGCCCTACAACAGCGCCTTCCCCAGGATGTCTTGGTGCTACCCAAATACGGCCCTGAGGGGTTTATTCAACGAGAGCGACAGTACTGGGAGAAAAATACCAATATTGGCTTTGTCTTTTCCCTGCTAACCACCATGGGCTTTATGGTGGGTATTATTCTGGTTTACCAGATCCTTTATACCGATATTGCTGACCATTGGTCAGAATACGCCACCCTCAAAGCCATGGGCTACAGCAATCGTTTTTTGCTGGGGGTGGTGATTCAGGAATCTCTGATTTTATCGGTGCTGGGATTTATTCCGGCCTTACTGGCCAGCCTGATATTCTACCACCTGGGAGAAAACATTACGGGGTTACGATTCAGCCTAACCCTGGAGCGAATTAGGGGTTTCTACCTGCTGACTTTGATTATGTGCCTGGTGGCGGGAGCGATCGCGGTGCAAAAGGTACAGCGTACCGATCCCGCCGAGGTATTTGGGCTCTAGGGGTATGGGGATTTGGGAGTAGCATCACCCCTGACTTGTGACCCCTCAGCGGATGGCAACTTGGAATTGGTCAAGATCGTCCCCTGGAGGAAGGTGGCCTAACCTGTTGGCAAGAGGCGCGGCTAGGTTTGAGCATAGGTAGGCGAATTGCGAGTCGATAACTGGACTCTTCATTGCCATAGAGTTGCAACTCGCCGCCATGGTGTTTAACCAGGTGGTTAGTCAAAATTAGGCCGAGCCAGTTGCGAGGTATTTCCTCCTCCTCAAGGGTAAGGGTGCTGATATCCCCATGCTGCTCTAAGCATTGATAGAGGCTAATCAGACTGGCGGGTAGGCTATCTCCGGTCCAGGGGTTGGCGACCCATACCGCCAGGGAAAGGCTGTCCTGTTTGCGGGAGGCGTGGAGTCGAATAGTGCTGTTGGCGCTAGCCATATGCATCAAGCTGAATAGGGTGTGATAAAGCACCTGCCTGACGATTTGTTGGTCTAAAAGCCATAAACTTTGTCCTGGCTCAACGGTCAATTCAAGAGTTTGAGTTAACTTTTCAGCCAGGGGAGTGAGCATGGCCATCACCTGCTGTCCTAGAAGCTCAATATCCACAGATGCGGGTATCAAACCGGGAGGATCGGCACTGATCAGTCCTAGATCCAGAATTTCCTCCACCTGGGCCATCAGAGCTTGACTACTGCGCCAGGCAATTTCGGTATATTCTCGTTGTTTTTCAGTCAAAGGACCGTAGATTTCCCGATTTAACATGCTGGTCATGCCCAGTACCGCCGTCAGGGGATTGCGTAAGTCTTGAATCAACTGATTAAGGAGATTCAGGCGCAGGGCATTGATAGAGTCATCCCCTGAGAGGGCTCTAGGTAGGGGTATGGAGGTAAAGGTAGGCAGGGTTACCAGCGATCGCTCGTATTCTGCCATAGCCCAGCGGGCGGCCATAGAGAGAAAAGCTACATCCCGATCGCTAAAACTTCTGGGGTTCGGATCAACCACCGCCAGGGCCCCAATACACTCATATTCAGAGGTCATGAGGGGGACACCACAGTAAGCCCTGATACCATAGTTTCTGCTCAGGGTCGGCTGATCTGGCCCGGATAACTCTGCCAGATTAGGGATGACCACGGGTTGCTCGCTGTCCAATACGTGGGTGGTCATACCCAGGTTAAGGGGGATCTGGCGATGGCTGGCCAGCTTATTAGCAAAGCCCAGGGAATAGAGGCCTGAAGCTGCCTTGAGAAATTCAGTACTGTGGTTGGCCACACTTACCCAACTTACCGGAGCCCGTAAAAAATGGGCCGCCATCTGGGAGGCCTCTTCGAAAGCTGGAATACTGGGCTGATTATCCAGCCCCAGACGGGCGATCGCCGCCTGACGGATCTGGGCCTGATCCACCTGATCCTTATTTTTAATCAGGCAGCAGGGCCAGCCAGTCATCGGGGTATCAACGCAGGTCTCGGGGACAGAGAAACTAACCATAACCACGCAGAGAGGTACGGAGAAGGAATTTGAACAAATTATTTAGAACAAACTAAGTTAAGGAACCAAGTTTAAGATGCCCCAAAACTAGCTTACTCTGAGCACCGTAAGGATAGCTGGCAGTGGAGTAGAATTAACACAGAATTAACATAGAATTAACGTAAACCCATGAAAAACCAAGGTTTAATCCTCGTCTCCTAGCAAAACTGGAGTTGAGACCTGGGCCTTTCCTCACCCTAAATCCTGGTTGACTAACCAATCTTTTTCTGCCCATCCCTAAATCCCTTCGCCCACAAAGGGCAAGGGGCCCGCCAGTTCAAACTTTAAGGTACTCAAGGTCATCTCGGGCTAGAACTCCACCCCAGATTTAAGTCTCTACAATGGAAAGATTGACCTCACTGTCTTGCTCGCCCATGGCCACTGACTACCTGAAACGCATTCTTACCGCTCGGGTTTACGATGTTGCCCAGGAAACTCCCCTGGAACTGGCCGCCAATTTATCGGCTCGCTTGGGTAACCGTTTGCTCCTCAAACGGGAGGATATGCAGTCGGTATTTTCCTTTAAGTTGCGAGGGGCCTATAACAAAATGGCCCAACTCTCTGCTGACCAACTGGCCCAAGGAGTAATTGCCTCCTCCGCTGGCAACCACGCCCAGGGGGTGGCCCTGGGGGCCAGCCATTTGGGTAGCCGGGCCGTTATTGTTATGCCTACCACGACCCCTGCCCTCAAAGTCAATGCGGTTAAGGACCGGGGGAGAGGTGGTGCTTTTCGGAGAAACCTACGACGATGCCTATAGCTATGCCCGCCAGCTCAGTGAGGAAAAGGGGCTGACCTTTATCCACCCCTTTGATGACCCCGATGTGATTGCTGGCCAGGGTACCATTGCCATGGAAATTCTTCGCCAGCATCCCCAGCCCATCCATGCCATTTTTGTGGCGATTGGTGGAGGGGGGTTAATTAGCGGTATTGCCACCTACGTTAAACAACTACGGCCCGAAATTAAAATCATTGGGGTAGAACCTGTGGACGCCGATGCCATGGCCCAGTCTCTAAGGGCAGGGAAGCGGGTGCGCCTATCCCAGGTGGGGTTATTTGCCGATGGGGTGGCGGTGCGCCAGGTGGGGGAAGAAACCTTTCGCCTCTGCCAGCAGTATCTAGATGACATTATTCTGGTGGAGACCGATGACACCTGTGCCGCCATCAAGGATGTGTTCGAAGATACCAGATCGATTCTAGAACCCGCCGGGGCCCTGGCCATTGCAGGTGCCAAGGCCTACGTTGAACGCACCGGCCTGACTCACCAGACCCTGGTGGCAGTGGCCTGTGGTGCCAACATGAACTTCGATCGCCTGCGATTTGTTGCCGAGCGAGCCGAACTGGGAGAACACCGGGAGGCGATTTTTGCGGTTACTATTCCAGAAAAACCCGGTAGCCTCAAGACCTTTTGCGAATGCTTGGGCACCCGCAACCTGACGGAATTTAACTACCGCATCGCTGATCAACGAGAAGCCCATATTTTTGTAGGTCTGGAGGTTCAGGGCCGGGCCGATGCCCAGGGCATGGCGGCCTTACTAGAGTCCCACGGCTTGAAGACCCTGAACCTATCCGATAATGAATTGGCCAAACTGCACCTGCGTCACATGGTAGGGGTAAGTCACCCCTGGCTCAGGACGAATTACTCTACCGGTTTGAATTTCCTGAACGGCCGGGGGCCTTGATGAAATTTGTCAGCGCCATGAGCCCGGCCTGGAATATCAGTCTGTTTCACTATCGCAACCATGGGTCTGACTACGGCCGCATTGTCACGGGAATTCAGGTTCCCCCGGCGGAAATGGCCCAGTGGCAGACCTTTCTCGATAGTCTGGGTTACCAGTACTGGGATGAAAACCAAAATCCCGCCTATCAATTATTTCTGGGCTGAGACCGGTGAGGGCAACGATTTATCCCCCACTAACGGGAGGCAGGAGCACCACCTCATCCCCTTCTGTCATGGGCAGGGAGGGATCTACCACCGCTAGATTTACCCCAAAGCTGGTGAGATCGCGCCAGGGCTCCAGTTCTGGATGCTCCTGTATCACCCGATCCAGGACTGCTGCTACGGGGCTACCGGAGGCAAAGGTCCAGCGCAGTTCTCCCACCCCATAGACCTCCTGGTAGATGGCAAAGAGCTTTACCGTAATGCTAATTTGATCGATCTCGGGGCTGGCCCCAGCCCAGGGCGGAATCACGGGTTAGAGGCCAGGCTGGGTAGACACTCTGCCCCATCCACCCCATAGCGACTGGCCAGATCGGCAGGAGACATGGTTTCGTACTTTTCAAAGGGTTGGTGAATCCAGGGGTTATCCGGCAGGTAGACCACACAGTAATCAGGCTTAACGAAGGAGGAGGCCTTATGCCAGAGCACGGCGGTACGAATTTCTTCAATTCCAGAACCGTACCGCTCCCTTAACCAAAGAATCGCCTGATCCAGACTATGGCCTGAGTCCACCAGGTCGTCCACCAGTAGGATGCGACTTCCCAGTTCCGCCGTGGTCATAGTCAAATCGCGGGAAAAGGTAACCTTGCTTCGGGTACGCCCATCCACCCCGCCGTAGGAGGCGGTGGAGAGAATGGCCAGGGGCTGATCAAACAACCGGCAAAGAATATCTCCAACCCGTAGCCCCCCCTTGGCCAGGCACACAATCTGATTAAAGGACCAGCCCGATGCATAAATTTGGCTGGCCAGCTTTTCAATATCCCGGTGGTAGTCGTCCCAACTGACGTAGAAATCGGCCATGGCAATGGGGTTCTGAAAGGGTTAGCGGTGCCATCGTCTGGGGAAAAGGGGAAGAGGCCAGGAGTGGAACGGTTCCCAGATTGGCTCCCAACAGAACAACTAGCGATGGAGAAATAATACACTGAGGACGCTGGTTCCTTCATCCCCCATTGTCGATGGCTGATCTTCCTAAGTCTGATACCTCACCCCTGCCCCTGGCGGCCAAGCTTGCCTTCGGTGCCGGAGACTTTGGTCCCGGTATGACCGCTAACCTGCTGGCCTTCTCTTTTTTGATTTTTCTCACCACTACAGCGGGCTTAAGTCCAGCGGCCGCCGGATCGGTGCTGGCGATTGGTAAGGTGTGGGATGCGGTCAACGATCCCTTTGGTGGGCTACCTCAGCGATCGCAGCCACAGTCCTTGGGGCCGCCGCTATCCCTGGATTGCCCTGGGAGCCTTACCCTTTGGTCTCACCTTCTTTCTGACCTGGATAGTGCCAGGCTGGCAGAGCGAAACCGCCCGTTTTTGGTACTACGTCGTAATTTCCCTGGTGTTTCAGATGTTTTACACCGTGGTCAACCTGCCCTATACCACCCTCACCGCTGAACTTACCCAGGACTACGACGAGCGCACCGAACTCACCGCCTTTCGCCTGGGGTCTTCCCTAATGGGGGCGATCGCGGCCCTGGCCCTGGGACTGGTGGTATCTAAACTGGTTGCCGACCTTCGACAGCAGTACCTGATCCTGGCGGCCCTGTGCAGTGGGCTGTCGGTACTACCCCTGTTCTGGTGTGTGCTGGGCACCTATCCGGCAGCCGTCAGGCGGGGGTGCTTCAACCTCGACACCAGGCTACAACAACGAATAGCCTATCCTTCTTTCAGCAGGTACACCTGGTGCTGGCTAACCGGGCCTTTATGTTTGTGGTGGGTATTTACCTGTTTGCCTGGCTGGCCTTGCAAATGACCGCCACTATTATTCCCTTCTACGCTACCTTCTGGATGGGCTTGCCCTCGTACTTTTTAGTAGCTCTACTGGTGCAGGGCTGCGCCATTGTGATGATGGTTGGGATTAACCGGATCAGCCGCCGTTGGGGTAAGCAGGAAGCCTTTTACCTGGGCCTAGGCACCTGGATTATCGCCCAGGCCTTTCTGTTTTTCATCCAACCGGGCCAAACCGCTGCTCTCTACCTGGTGTGTATAGTGGTTAGTTTTGGCGTAGCTGCCGCCTATGTGGTGCCCTGGGCCATGCTGCCAGACGTGATTGAACTGGATGAACTGCAAACCGGTCAGCGTCGGGAAGGCCTATTCTACGCCTTTATGACCCTGCTGCAAAAGGTGGGCCTGGCGTTGGGATTACTGGTGGTGGGGTTTGCCCTGCAAGTTTCGGGCTTTAACTCTGGGGCCAGCCAGCAACCAACCTCGGCTTTACTGACCATCCGTATCTTTATTGGGCCTGTACCGATGGTGCTACTGCTAGCGGCCCTGGGATTGGCGCGGTTCTACCCCATTACCCGCCAGGTACACGAAGCGATCTTACTGCGCCTGGCGGAACGACGGCGGCAGGATTAGGGTGTTATTATCGCCAGGGAGAATAGGCCGTTGTTGCCCTTACCAGTGTTTCAAAACCCCGATTTACTACTTCAAGCCTTAACCCACAGTTCCTACGCCCGCGAGCATTCCGGTACGGCAGATTACGAGCGCCTGGAATTTTTAGGAGATAGCGTGATTGAATTTGTGGTGCGTGACCTGCTCTACGCCCGCTATCCCAACGCTTCGGAAGGAGAACTCTCCCAACGCAGCGATCGCCTGGTGGATCAGGCTAGTCTGGCCAACCTGGCGGTCCAATTAGGCCTTCCCGATCGGATCCGGTTAGGGGTAGGGGCCCAGCGAGAGCGCCACAATCCCAGTCTACAAGCCGATGTCTTTGAAGCTATGGTTGGCGCCTATCGATTGGATGGGGGCCTAGAGGCCACTTACACCTATCTGGTCTCTCTGTTTACTCCCCTGTTGGCAATAGCAGCCAATGGGGCCAGTCTTGATCCAGTAAGTCAACTACAGGAATATGTTCAATCTCAGCCGGGTTTATCCCTGCCCACCTACCAGGTGCTGGAGGAGACCGGGCCCGATCATGCTCCCTGCTTTACTGTCGCAGTTCTGATCGGTGGGCAGGTTTACGGTACGGGGTACGGTAGCAGTAAACGGGTCGCCCGTAAGCGGGCGGCGGCGGCTACCTTGAGACAGTTGGGTTCAGCCTACCAGCTAGGGCCGACCCCTGGGGCCGATAACTAACCAGGTAATGGTTAGTAAGAAGCTGACATAACCGGTTACAAACAACCATTCCTGCCAGTGGCTATAGTCCATGATGTCACCCCTCCTTTCCATCTTTCCCCGCATCGGCTGCCCAGAGTTGTAGCCACTGCTCTAGGGGAGAAGCAAGGGGTTGGCGGGAGCGATGCTGGCGATCGATACAGAGGTGGCGAGTGCAAGCTTCTGCCAGAAGACTGGCAGAGTTGCAGGCGTCATAAATCCGATAGTGCACTTCAAAGGTAGAAATATCTAACCGACGGGGAGTTAGATAAATTGTGATTCTATCTCCACAGCGCATTGGCCGTCGGTAGTCAATGGCGGCGTGCACAATCGGATAGGCCAGGGAATCGGTGGTAAAGAAGTCAACCAGATTCACCCCGGCGGCCGCTAAGGAAGCTTCATAGGCACTGTGACAAAAGGTTAGGCTGTGGGCAAAGTACACTACCCCCGCGGCATCGGTCTCATGAAACCTGACGCTGTGGTCAATGCTAAAACCCAAAGCTCCCCCTTTACCCCGCTACCTTAACTAGCATTGGGCTGGGCCGGACGAAAAGGTAACTCAGCCGGTTCAGGCGTTGGGGCCCGCTCAGGAGCTGGGGGAGTTGCCCCCGCCAGCGCTACCATGGGATTATTAATCACCTTGATCAGATTGGCTAGACCGTACTGCAAGACCTCCATGGGGTCCATGGCTACCCAACCCTGGTTAGTCAGCTGTCTCATTTCAAAGTGCAGGTGAGGGCCGGTTGAGTTACCTGTACTACCCACTAGGCCAATCACCTCTCCCTGTTCCACCCACTCCCCAGGTCGGACCGCCAACTGGGACAGGTGAGCATAGCGTGATTCTAAATGACTGTCACCATGGCGCAGGATTACCATTAACCCATAGCCACCGACAAAGTCGGCAACAGCAACTCGTCCGGCTTGGGTGGCCAGCACTGGGGTGCCAATGGGAGCGGCCAGGTCAGTACCAGAATGAAACCGCCAATCGTGCTCGAGTGGATGCAGACGCCAGCCGAATAGAGAGGAAATAGAGGCTGGAATGGACAGGGGAAACAGGTAGGCTTCCTGGCCACGACGCAGCAGGTTCAAAGGATTCAGCCGAGCATTCAGTTGCTCTCGGCTGATTACCAGGGTATTACCCAGGCTCAGGCCCTGTTCACTAATGTTAATGGGGCCAATCTGAAGGCCGCTGGAACTCTTCCTGGATACCTGGGAGAGCGGCCGTCGGGCCTGAACTTGACCAGGGGTATGGCAGGCAGAGGGACCACCCTGAGCAGAAATGTTAATTTGACAGGCTCCCGAGCGATCGGCAAAGACCACATTGGGGGAGGTTCCAGGAGCCGGGGTGGCACCCACCTGGTAGTCTGTCGGGTCAACGAAAACACTGTTGTAGCCCTTGGGAAGGCTAAGTTGGCCGGGGGCTTCACCGCCAGGGCTGGCATTAACCGAGTGCACCAGGCTATCGGGGGTTGCCCTGGTGGGGGCAGGAGCCACCAGGGCTGTTGTCGGTGGAAGGGCCGGAGGTTGCATCAAAGCAGCGGGGAAAGGGGGCGAAGATGGAGAATCGGGTAACAATCGGGAGGGAGAAAACCGGATGGAGTGAGGCTTAAACAGAGAAGGGGAGGGATTGTTCAAGCGCGATCGCAGAGGTGAACTATAACCACTAAGGTTGGTTGGCAGCAGATAGGTGGCTGGATCTTGACTGGGAGCTTGCCCACCTTGAGGATTATCAACTTGGGCCAGGGCTAAATTATCGGTAGATAAATACAACCCAGTGGTAAAGGTCAAAAGCGGCAACAAAGCCACTGTATTAATGCACCTATGCCGTTGCTGTAACTGAAAACCTTGTTTTTGAGCTATGGAGATATTGTTAGGATTTACCATATTTAATAACAGCTATGTATTGTAGCCTAAAGTAACTTTACCTGGTGAGACCTCTAAGATATTCGAATTAGGTGGTGAATTTGGTGGCGACTCCCCATCAGGCTCCAGTTGAAGGTTACCCGAAGTTGATACACCAATCACCCTGGCCCTGTGGCCATTTAATATAATAGTCTGACCCAAATTGGCCATGGAAGATTCATAGGCGGCTAAAAAAGCCCTATCTCCCTGAGTTTGCCAGAGAAAATATCCTTGAACCAGTCCATAAAGAGCTACAGCAGCTATTCCCTCCAGAGTTTGTAACGACTTTGGTGACCTGTGGATATCAACAATTTGTTGGAGGGCAACCCCCGTGGCCGGTACAGGATTAAAACAGTTAAGCCCTAAGCCGATAATAACCTTTTCCACCAGAGAACCAGCTAGCCGGGCTTCGGCCAGAACTCCGCCTAATTTCTTACCACCAACCACGATGTCGTTAGGCCATTTTACCCTGGCTGGTACCCCCAGATTAGCCAAACTGGTCGCCACTCCCCAGGCGCTAGCCAGGGTCAGGTAGGAACTACGCTGGGAGGGGATAGAGGGGGTTAGACCCAAGGATAAATAAAGCCCACCGGGTCTAGACTGCCATTGACGTCCCCACTGTCCTCGTCCCAATCGCTGAGTGGCAGCGATGACCACTGTCCCAGAGGGAGAACCGTCGCCCATCATGGCTGCCAGGGTTTGATTAGTAGACTCAGCTTCCTCGGCCCAGTGAATCTGAAACCGAGGTCGCAATCCCCAAAAATCTTGAACTACTCCAAGATCTCCAGGGGGTTGCAGCAACTCTTGGTGCAGTTTTTCCAAATCCAAGGGGTAATAATTCCTTAGCTTAAGCAGAGAACTTCATTTTCACCCTAACATCTCATCACCCTGGCCCTAAAGGTAATCAGCTTTAGGGCAAACTAACTTGATAATTAGGCGATCGCTCCTTAATGAGGACTTTACATAGGTGGTATTCACTATAGTTGTTGAGCATGCCTGAACGTGGCTAGGGCCTCAAGGTTCTTGAAGACCAGTGGAGGTGGGCTAGACCCCTGAATTTTGCCCCTCTCCTCCGCTTCAGGACAGTCCGGTAGTGGGCGAAAGCACCCACTACCCTTTAGAATTCTAAGCATAATGATCGCCTACCCCGGTTTCCAGGGGCCTGTTACCTATGACCAATGCCGCGGCCCTACCGCCCGCTGAACTCGCTGCTGCGGTTGAGCAACGCCGTAATTTTGCAATTATTTCTCACCCAGACGCCGGTAAAACCACCCTGACAGAGAAGTTGCTGCTTTACGGTGGGGCGATTCAAGAGGCGGGGGCGGTGAAGGCCAAACGGGCTCAGCGCAGTGTCACCTCCGACTGGATGGAGCTGGAGCAGCAGCGGGGCATTTCCATCACCTCCACGGTGCTGCAGTTTGCCTACGGCGGCTACACCATTAACCTGCTGGATACCCCTGGCCACCAAGACTTTAGCGAAGATACCTACCGCACCCTGGCCGCCGCCGACAATGCAGTGATGCTGGAGGATGGGGCTAAGGGGCTAGAGCCCCAAACCCTGAAGTTGTTTGAGGTCTGTCGGCGGCGATCGCTGCCGATCTTCACCTTCTTTAATAAAATGGACCGCCCGGCCCGGGACCCCCTGGAACTGCTGGACGAAATTGAGCAACGGCTGGGGATGCAAACCTACGCCGTTAATTGGCCGATCGGCATGGGCGATCGCTTCAAGGGGGTGTTTGACCGCCGTCAGCGCCAATTTCACCTATTTGAGCGCAGCGCCCACGGCAGCCGGGCCGCCCGGGAGACCGTGGTGGACCTGGAGGATGAAGGCATCACCCGCCTGCTAGACCCAGACCTGTACCAGCAATTTCAGGAGGAACTGGAGGTGCTGGAGGAACTGGGTCCTAGCCTCGACCTGGAGGCGGTGCACGCCGGCCAGATGACACCGGTGTTCTTTGGCAGCGCCATGACCAACTTTGGGGTGCAGTTATTCCTAGATGCCTTTTTGGACTACGCCCTCAAACCCTCCCCCCGCCGCAGCAGCCTGGGGGAAGTGGCCCCCACCCAGCCCGACTTTTCTGGCTTTGTCTTCAAACTCCAGGCCAACATGGACCCCAAACATCGCGATCGGGTGGCCTTTGTGCGGGTGTGTTCCGGCCGCTTTGAAAAGGACATGGTAGTCAACCATGCCCGCTCCGGCAAAACCGTCCGCCTCTCCCATCCCCAAAAGCTCTTCGCCCAGGGGCGAGAATCCCTAGAGGAGGCCTATCCCGGCGACGTGATTGGTCTGAATAACCCCGGAGTGTTTGCCATTGGCGACACCATCTACCAGGGGCGGCGACTAGAGTACGATGGCATTCCCTGTTTCTCCCCCGAGATTTTCGCCTACCTGAAGAACCCCAACCCCTCTAAGTACAAGCAATTCCAAAAGGGGGTGCTGGAGCTGCGGGAGGAGGGGGCGGTGCAGATCATGTTTTCCACCGATGAAGCCAAGCGCGATCCAATTCTGGCGGCGGTGGGCCAGCTGCAGTTTGAGGTGGTGCAGTTTCGCCTGCAAAACGAGTACAACGTGGAAACCATCCTGGAACCCCTACCCTACAGCGTAGCCCGCTGGGTGGAGGGGGGCTGGCCCGCCCTGGAGGCGGTGGGTCGGCTATTTAATACGGTGGTAGTGAAGGATAGCTGGGACCGACCGGTGCTGCTATTTCGCAACGAGTGGAATTGCCAGCAAATCGCCAGCGACCACCCCGCCCTACAGCTCACCGCCATTGCCCCAGTGGTTACCCGCCAGGAGCCTTGACCTCTAGCTCTGGCCCATCGATTCTCAGAAGATTTCCCATTGTTTTTGCAAGGTCAAGGCCTCCTAATGGCAGTTATTTCAGCCCAACCCTACGACTATCCCCTGCCTTCAACAGGGGGGTAGCTCTACTGATTATTGATATGCAGCGGGACTTTTTAGAACCTGGGGGCTTTGGTGCAGCTCTGGGCAATGATGTCGCCCCTTTGCAGGCGATCGTTCCGACGGTACAGCGGTTGCAGTCTGCCTTTCGACGGTTGGGCCTACCTATTTTGCAAACCGTTGAGGGGCACCGGCCCGACCTGGCCGATTGCCCTCCTAGCAAGTACAGTCGGGGACAATCTACCCTCAAAATTGGTGATTCAGGGCCAATGGGGCGAATTCTGGTGCTGGGGGAGCCAGGTAACCAGATTATTGCCGCCCTGGCCCCCCAAGCGGGGGAAAGGGTGATTGAAAAACCGGGCAAAGGAGCGTTTTACAATACCAACCTGGAATTTCTACTGAAAACCCACAATATTAGCCATTTAATTCTGGCGGGGGTAACCACCGAGGTCTGCGTCCAAACTACTATGCGGGAGGCTAACGATCGCGGCTACGAGTGCCTGTTGGTGGAAGACGCTACGGCAAGCTATTTTCCAGAATTCAAGCAGGCTACCCTGGAGATGGTGCGAGCCCAGGGGGGATTGTGGGGTGGACGGCTACAGCCGACCAGGTACTGGCGGCGCTGTAGGGCGTTGGCCCTGGGGAAGGTAAAGGCTGATTAGTCCCTGTGCTAACCGCCCAAGCCAGGCCATGTATCAGGAAAGTTACATAGATAACGGCTGGATCAGCCAGATCAGATGCCCCAGAATCTAGCAAAACCCTTGATAATTCAAGAGTTAGCTGCCATCCTTGAGACTGAACCAGCCTCAAGCTCCCCGTCTATCCTAACTAAATCAAAATTTGACTTTCCCTGAGGTCCCCAACTGGTTAAACTAACAATGATAAAAGAATCATTCCGCGATTAAATAATTATGTCTGTCGTTAGCCAAGTCATTCTAAACGCCGATGATGAGCTGCGCTACCCCACCAGCGGTGAGCTAAAGGCCATCGAAGACTTTTTGAAAACCGGCGAGCAGCGTACCCGCATCGCTGCTACTCTTTCCGAGAATGAAAAAAAGATTGTTGATCAGGCTAGCCGTGAATTGTGGCGACGGCGACCCGACTTTATTGCTCCCGGCGGTAATGCCTTTGGTCAAAAGCAACGAGCTCTCTGTATTCGTGACTATGGTTGGTACCTGCGACTGGTCACCTATGGAGTTATTGCTGGTGATATAACCCCTATTGAAAGCATTGGCCTAATTGGGGTGCGAGAAATGTATAACGCTCTGGATGTACCCGTACCTGGCATGGCAGAGGCTATTCGTTGCCTTAAAGAAGCCTCTCTCAGTCTTCTTGATGACGCCGATGCGGCTGAGGCGACCCCTTATTTTGATTACATCATTCAGGCCATGTCTTAGTACTCGACAGTGTAAGCATACTTGCTCTTTTAAACTGTTGACCTTAGGCGTCCCTGACAAGGGACGCCTAAGGTATGGGAGCTGGTATAGACTGTTATCCTCTTACCCCTACCCATCCATCGGCCTGACCCAGGCTCTTGGTCCTCATTTGCTTGTCAGGGTTCATCCCAGTTTTGTAGCCCTCACCCTAATTCCCTCTCCCAAGGCGGGAGAGGGAATTTGAATTCGGCTCCCCTTCTCCCAAAAAGGGAGAAGGGGCTGGGGCATGAGAGCAAACTTGCAAAACTGGGATGCACTCGCCGGTCACGCTCAACCCTTGACCGGCTCGGTCCCAGCTGTCAGGCCAACTCTGATCTGCAAAAGTGCGGGGAACCGGTTGCTCGACTGATGTTCTATGGGAAATGTTCGACCTGGGGCACTAATACTGAATTAAAGACAGGATTGGCCTATCCGGCAGTTTAGAGCGCCCCTGAAGAGCCAGTAGCTCAATCACAAAGCCAAAACCCACCACCTGACTACCCGCCAGTTCCACCAGGGTGGCGGCGGCGGCGGCGGTTCCCCCGGTAGCCACAAGATCATCAATAATCAGGACGCGACTACCGGGGGGAAAGGCATCCTGGTGTAATTCCAGACTATCGCTGCCATATTCCAGGGCGTAGCTGGCAGCATGGACCGCGGCGGGCAGCTTACCTGGCTTACGCACGGGGACAAAACCAATGCCCATTTTATAGGCCAGGGGCATGCCAAACATAAATCCCCGCGACTCAATTCCCGCAATATAGTCGGCCCGGTACTCTGCAACCCCATCGGCTAGCAAGTCGATGCTGTATTGTAAAACCCTGGGGTTACCCAATAGCGGCGTAATATCCCGAAATAGAATGCCTGGCTTGGGGAAATCGGCAATTTCTCGGATATGTTGCTTTAATTCCACGGCGTTCATGGGGCAAAAAACTGTTGCTATGCTACCACTGCTGTTGCCAGAGGGTAATCCAGGTGGTCAAGTAATTATTAGATAGCTGTAGTAGCTTTCAAATGTAGGCGGCATGGCCCAGCGGCTTAAGTCCTTTACAGCTCAGCGCCGCGATCGCCGCCAGTTAAACCAGTTTTCGGCCCAGTTACGCCGCCAGCCCCCCGATCGCCAGCGGTACTGTTGCCAGATCGATCCCAGGGCTCCCCAGATTTCGGCCTGACTCTGGGGTAGGTGAGAGAGCTCAGCCAGGGTGGTCATACCCAAATTCCGTTGGATCACTAGAGCGCCAGTTTGGATTAAATCCCCGGCACCCGTACCGCAGATCTGAAGCCCCAGTAAACGACCATCGCTATGGACAATACAACGACAGAAACCAACCTGCTCTTGACTTAAATGGGCCGTCGCTGTCTGGCTAAAGGGTACCTGTAGCACCATGGCAGCACTGCCATAGCGCTGCCTGGCTGCTCTGGCGGTCAGGCCCACCCGGGCCAGTTGTGGTTGGGTGGCAAGCAACCCAATCCGGTGATGGGTCTGAAGGCGGCGGTGGGGAACATAAAGGGCGTTGGCCACCACCACCTGCACATCCTGGTGATCGGTGGTTTCGGCCCAATCTCCCCCAACCCTGGACCACAGCCAAACACCCGGGGATGGGATGTTTGCAGGTAGGCATCCACCGGTAGATAGGCCGGGGTAGGTGGTATACCCAGGCGGTCCAGGTGAAAGGGGCCCAGATTGGGGCGCGGACTGGTGGCCACCAGCAAAAATTGACTAAAGATGGGTTCCTGACCGTCCAGATGCAATTGCAGGGGTTGGCCGTCGGTCACCTCGATTAGCTGGGTGGCCAGACACAGCTTAACCCCGGCGGCCTGCAGGAGGGTTTCTATAAAAATGGAAATATCCCTATCTTCGTCGGGCAACAGGCGATCGCTACGGCTGATCAGGGTCACCCGGGTCCCCCGCTTAGCCAACCCCTGGGCCAGGCTAATGGCCAGGGTGCTGCGACCCAGGATGACTAATTCCTGGGGGAGAACGGGCAAACTGGCCAGGTCTTCGATGTTTAGGTAGGTACCCTGGGTCAGGCCTGGAATCGCTGGCACCACCGGCTGGGTGGGGGGAGCGAGGATCAAACCCCTGGTCGGTAAGGGCCGGTCTACCGTTAGCCAGGTGAGGGGAGCGGCCTGGCTGACCTGGCCGGTGTCCTCAATCACATCAACCCCCTGGACCGTTAGTTGGTGAAGACTTAAGTCAGGGTAGCTGACCTCTACCACCAGGGCCAGCCACTCCCAAAAGTCAGTCCAGCCTAGATTGGGGGCCTGGCTTAAGCCCTGCCCCAGGAGTTGGCGATAAATCCTGGTGGCGACTACGGTGGGGGGTTCCACCAGGGCTACTCGGGCTCCCTGCCGGGCCGCCATCGCTGCTGCTGCCCGTCCCTCTAGGGTGCCGCCAACGATCACAGCGTCATAATCAACGGGCATGCTCCCCCTCCCCTGGTGTTTGCCATGAGCTCACCCCAAGTTGGTCAGGGCGTTGTTATCCATATAACATTGCATCACATTTTTCTTCGATCCCCCTTGTCAAGGTGTACCGACGGGCCCAAACTGGAGAAGTGTAGAAAGGCTGCTTGTGGGGACTATCGAGGCGCTGTTGTGAAATCAGTACTGGCAATTATTTTGGGGGGGGTGCCGGCACCCGACTTTACCCATTAACCAAGTTTCGGGCCAAGCCAGCGGTATCTCTGGCCGGTAAATATCGTTTGATTGACATTCCTGTTAGTAACTGCATCAATTCAGATATTCACAAGATCTATGTCTTAACCCAGTTTAATTCCGCTTCCCTGAATCGTCATATTGCCCGTGCTTACCAGTTTTCCCAATTTACCGAAGGGTTTGTAGAGGTGCTGGCAGCTCAGCAAACTCCAGAAAGCCCCAACTGGTTCCAGGGCACAGCCGATGCGGTGAGACAATATCTGTGGTTACTGGACTCCTGGAATATTGAAGATTTTTTGATTCTCTCCGGTGATCACCTCTACCGCATGGACTACAGTTTGTTTGTCGAGCGGCACCGGGCTACCAACGCCGACATCACCCTTTCCGTGGTGCCCATGGGCTATAAGCAGGCCTCCAGCTTTGGTCTGATGAAAATTGATAATGCCGGTCGGGTAATTGATTTCTACGAAAAACCCCAGGGTGATGCCCTGGAAAATATGCGGGTAGACACCACCATTCTGGGTCTGACCCCTGACCAGGCCAGGGAGCAACCCTTTATTGCTTCTATGGGTATTTACGTCTTTAAAAAGCAGGTCCTCATCGATCTATTGCGTAAAAGTCCAGATCAAACAGACTTTGGCAAAGAGATCATTCCAACTTCGGCCCAAAACTACAACCTCCAGGCCTACCTTTTTGACGGCTATTGGGAAGATATTGGCACCATTGAGGCCTTCTACGAAGCTAATCTGGCTTTGACCATGCAGCCTCAGCCGCCCTTTAGTTTCTACCATGAAGATGCGCCTATCTATACCCGATCGCGCTATCTACCCCCCAACAAACTCCTCGACTGTCACATCACCCAGTCCAGCATTGCCGAGGGTTGCATCTTAAAGAACTGTCGCATTCACCATTCGGTGATTGGGCTGCGGCAGCGCATTAACGCTGACTGTGTCGTCGAAGACTCCCTCTTAATGGGGGCAGATTTTTACGAGCCCCTTTCAGAAAGCAGTCAGCAGCTCACCCAGGGCAAGGTTCCCATTGGTATTGGGGAAGGGTCGGTAATTCGTCGGGCCATCATTGATAAAAACGCCCGCATCGGCACCAACGTCCAGATTGTCAACAAGGACAATGTGCAGGAAGCAGAGCGGGAGGACCTGGGCTTTTACATTCGCAGTGGCATTGTGGTGGTGATGAAGAACGCTCTGATTCCTGATGGGACAGTAATTTAGGCTAGTTTAATGCCAGTTGCTAGGACTACGAAGAGGACGGCACAGTTACTTTGCTACCACCATGGCTGCCCCGCCTCCCCGTCGCCTGGGTTCTGCTGCGGCCAGCAGAGAACCGTCGGGATTCCTCACTAACCCTACCGCCGCCCCGATTTCTGCCACCGGGGTGAGGTCATGGCCAAGCCCGATCAGGCCCTGGCCCAGGGGAGTTTGCTCCAGTTGGCCATCGACCTGGGTCTGGCCGGTGTTGCGTTGGGAAAGGCGGGGGGCGGCGATCGCCTCCGGCAGGGACAGGCCAAAGTCAATCAGATTAACGGCAATACCGGCCACCGTGGTAATAATGGTGGAGCCGCCGGGGGAGCCCAAGGCCACCATGGCCCCTCGGGGCTACGCATAATGGTGGGGGCCATACTACTGCGGGGGCGTTTGTAGGGTTCAGGGGCGTTGGGGTGGGGGCTGACGGGGTCAAAGTCGGTCAACTGGTTGTTGAGGATAAAGCCATAGCCCGGCACCACCATGGCCGATCCGCCGGTGGATTCAAGGGTGCAGGTGTAGGAAACCAGATTGCCCCAGCGGTCACTGGTGACCAGGTGGGTGGTGGATAGGCCCGATTGTTCATCCCGTTGGGCGATTGCGGGTAGGCTGGTGAGGCTGGGGCTGGGGTCCTGCTGAAAGGGTAGGGGGTCGCCGGCAGTGGCCCTAAAGTCCCTAGCCTGAGGGGGACGATCGCCCACCTGGGCCCGCCGGGTTTGAGTAAAACCCGGGCTTTGTAGGCCGGTGAGGGGTACATCCACAAACTCCGGATCCCCCAGGTAGGCGTTGCGATCGGCAAAGGCCAGCCGTTCCGCCTCGATCACGGTATGCCAGGCCTTAGCCCGATTCCCCTGGCTCAGATCAAACCCCTCCAGCATTTTCAGAATGGCCCCGGTGGTGATGCCACCGCTACTGGGCAGCCCCATGCTGTAGAGGATATAGCCCCGATACTGGGTGACCGTGGGGGGCCGTACCCGCACACCATAGCGATTGAGGTCGGTCAGGGTCATGGCTCCGGGGATCACCGGAAAAGGAGGGGTGGCCACCACCGGTGGCCGTTGGACCGTCTGCACCATGGCCTGACCAATCTCCCCTCGATAGAAGGCATTGACCCCCTGTTCCGCCAGCAGGCCGTAGGTTCTGGCCAGGTCAGGATTTTTAAATCGGCTGCCGATGGCGGGCGGTTGCCCCTGGGGAGATAGAGGGCCTGGGTAGAGCTAAAGGCCCCAAACCGGCCCTGGTTTTGTTCAATCTGTTGGGCAAAGGTGCGATCCACCACAAACCCCCGCTGCGCCAGGGCCATGGCGGGTTGCAGGGCGGCGGCCAGGGAGAGGCTGCCATAGCGGTTTAGGGCTTCGGCCCACTCCAGGGGAGCACCCGGTACCCCCACCGCCACCCCGGAGGAGATGCGGTTGGGGAAGAAGGGCAACAGTTCTCCAGGTTTAGAGGGGTCTCGAAAAGATCGACGGTGGTGGCGGCTGGGGCCTGCTCACGGCCATCCAGGGTGATCACCCGGTCCTGCTCCTTGAGGTAAATGACCATGAACCCACCGCCACCAATCCCGGTGGAAAAGGGTTCCGTAACCCCCAGGGCGGCAGCAGTGGCGATCGCCGCATCCACCGCATTGCCCCCCTGGCGCAACACCTCCAGGCCAATGCGGCTGGCATCGGCATCGACGGTGGCCACCGCCCCACCCCGCCCTGAGGCAACGGTTAAATTCCCCTGGGCCAGGCCAGCCCTGCTCAGCCAACAAGCCAGGCAAACCACCACAGATAGAACTAGGGCAAGAACACGCCTGACCACGGCAAAGCTTTTACCGGCCATCAGGGAGTGCTCAGGTGCCATAGAGTTCCGGAAAGGTGTTAGGGTACAAAGTGGTAACTCTGCCAAACTAATGCTATGAAGGCAATATGGAATAATGCTGTTTTAGCCGAGAGTAATAATACGATAGTTGTAGAAGGAAATCATTACTTTCCGGCTGAGGCGATTAATCGGCAATACTTCAATGATAGTAATACTCACACCACTTGTGGCTGGAAGGGAGTTGCTAGTTATTACAATATTGAAGTAGATGGACAGGTGAATAGGGACGCGGCTTGGTATTATCCCCTCACCAAGGAAAAAGCTAAGCAAATAGAAGGCTATATTGCCTTTTGGAAAGGGGTAAAAGTCGAAAGCTAGGCTACAGGTTGACAGGCTACTAAAGCTAGGTGCGTTCCAGACTAAAGGGTAGTGCTTTGAGGGGACGCTCCGATTGCTTCTACCTCAAAGGGCGATTGCTCCACCAGGAATGGGGGAGCCTTCAGGTTTTGTTCCCCAGCCATTGACCCGGTCTTGCTACCCTGGAGCCATGGGCCTTTAGGCTGGGTCCTAACCGACCCTGGAGCGAGGGCTGGGGACATCTCTATTACCATTTGGTGATAAAGCTAAAACTTTAGTGATGGTGATTGGTGGTTTGATGAAGCAGGCTCGACGCAAGGTTCAAAGGTTTTTCAAATACAAAAACTTTTCGGCACCGTTTTCACCCCGGCCTGTTGATTGGGCTATTAATAGCCTAGCCCCGCCCCGGTTGATTTCGATCCTGGGGTGCTTTGGCTATCTGCTGGCTTTGATTAATCTGATCGATTTTGTCTATGCCGCCATTCCCCTTCAGGTTCAAAACCCCCTTTGGGAACTGGCGACAATCAACCTGATGCTGGCCAACGTCTGGTTTTTCTTCGTAGCCTTTAGCTTAATTTTGGTCAGCTATGTTCTCCGCTATCGGCTTTATCGCCAGTCCGATATTCAGGGTTGGGAGCTGATTTTGTTTAGGGGTTTTCGCTGGTTGGCTGTGTTGATTTCGGTTCTATGCCTACTGATGGCACCGTTGATTTTGGTCGATACCCAACGGGTGAACTTGATCAATAATCTTCAGATTGACGAAGCCTCTAAGGGGCAATTGGCCCAACTGACCGAGGCAGAACGACGCTTAGGGGAAGTCTCTGATTTGAGTCAATTGCGAGGCTTGCTGGGGCAAAATGCATCCATTCCAGAGGGGAGTTCCCTGGCCGATCAAAAAGCCCGACTGCAAGCCGATCTGCGATCGCGACAAGACCAGGTTGCCCAGCAAGCCCAAACAGCCCGAAGGGAACGCAAGTTTGCCCTACTTAAAAGTAGTTCTCGTAATTTTCTGGCAGCCCTGGTTGCCGCCTTTGGTTTAGGGTTTATGGTTTGGAATACAAGAAAAATATTTCTATGACGGCGGGTGTCATGGTTCCTAACCATGACACCTTAAAATGTATTTAGCTCTTTTTATAGGGTTCTCTATAGAGTCAGCCAGCTCTTCAGTTCTATCCCACCATCGTCTGGCTGTTAGAGTTGCACGGACAGGGAGGGAAGTATAGACAAGGGGCTTAAGCCCCTTGTTAGCAGGGATAGCGGGTACCTCATCGGGTCGGGTGCATCCCACTTTTGTAGCCCTCACCCTAAATCCCTCTCCCAAGGCGGGAGAGGGACTTTGAATCCGTCCCTTTTTGGGAGAAGGGGCTGGGGGATGAGGGCAAACTTGCAAAACTGGGATGCCCTCCATCGGGTCAAGAATTGCTCTACCTAATATTCTAATTTTTAACTTTATATTTTTTAATCACTAATGCTTGAAATTAAAATCAAACCCAAGGGCTGGAAGCACCTGGAAAGACTAGATAAAACCACTATTGCTTTAATTATCTTAGTCACTTTAGCAGCCCTGCAGTTGTTACTTTACTGGCGCTATGTCCACAATCTCAGTCAGGTCTTAATTCAAGCTATCTTTGTGCTCGGCTTATTTTGGAAGATTCATCAAAGGCAACTTCAGATCAACACCACAAAAAATCTGTCGGCCAACTTACTGGGTATTACCCTAATTCTCGTTCTACTGTTTAGGGCTAAGTATATATTTCTAGTAGAAGCCTCTACTTTTTGGTATTTTTTGACCTGGTTCACTTTAACTGGCTATGTTCTTCTTGTCACCGGATTTTCGGGACTTAAACAATGTCGTCGTCAAATTCTGCTTTTTATATTAATTACTTTATCTTCGGTTTTATTTGCTTTTATTGGTTCCACTCTAAGTGAGAATAAGTCATTTTCTATTACTATTTTTTCTGCCAAGCTGACTTCTTTTCTGCTCTGGTACATTGGCTTTGACCCAATTACTCAAGGGCAAATTGTTTATGTCAATGGTGGAGCGATTGATATTCATTATCCCTGTACTGGCATTCCACTTTTAATTCAACTCCTTAACCTGGCGTTGTTGACGGTTATGGTTTTTCCTGAGCTTTGCCCCAAGCGATCCCTCGTCTTTACCCTGCCTTTTATCCTCAGTCTGGTACTATCTATCATCCGACTGGCTATTATGGCGTTGGTAGTTAAAGATAAAGATGCCTTTGGATTCTGGCATGGTCTTGAAGGGGGAAATTTGTTTGTTACCCTGGCAATGGTTACCTTCTTTGCCATCATCTTGCTAACGGCCCCACCGCAGAACCCTAGTATTGTTCATCCTATTTCAGAGCGGTTTCAACCCCAAACCCCGGCTTGGTTGTTGCGATCGAGTTGTGTAGTTTTACTCTTAATTTTATTCAATTTCATGGTTGGTTCCCCCGTCGCCGGGGCCAATACTATTGCAAGTTATCAACTGCCAACGGCTATCAACCTACCCCATTGGCAGCTTAAAAATACTACGGCCCAGCCCCTGGTTCCTAAGGTTGTAGGGGAACCAAGGGCAAATTACGATCAAGGCGATCAAACCTTAATTGCAGGTAATTTTGATTTCCCCCTAGATTGGCGATCGTACCTCTACCAGAAAGGAGATGATTCCCTTACCATCCACCTGCGTTACATTATCAATACCTTTGGCGATATCAGGAGATATTACAACCAGGTTTTTGAGAATTTACCTCAAATAGAAAATGCCACCGAAATTAAAGCACAGGACAACTATCGCCTTGAGTTTAGCAGTGCGGACCGAGAATATGTAACCGCCTGCCTGAATGTTGAAGGCAAAACCACGGTGAGCCGTACACAGTTTATCGCGTACTTTCGCCAGAACTACGTTAAACCGCTGAAGCTACTGGATTGGCTACTGGGTAAACGACTGCTGCAGGACCGACGCTGTTTGTGGATTGAATTATCAATGCCAACCTCCTCTGCCAGTTCCTCAGAAATGTTGGAAACCTGGCAATTCCTGGTGGATTACTGGCGATCTTCTTTTCCTGCCTTTCGCGCCTAAGTACACACAAGTGTTGGGTCAGCCGGAGCCTCCCAATCCCCCCTCCTCACTCTAAACCGACCTGAGAGGTTGTTTGAAAAGGGTTGTCTCAGGTATGCGCTGCCAAGGGATCGCTAAAATACTGAATTTTGCGGTGACCAGGCTAACTCCCACGTTGCCAGCTTTAAGTCTGGCGTTGACTTCCTCGATAGTCCATTTTGGACGGGTCATGACTGATCTAAATCTGCACTAAATTGACCGTTTATAGTGCAATAAATGGGCAAAAAAGGCTATAGGCATAAGGCGCAAAAAAAGACAAGCCTCTTCAGGCGAATTCCTCAAAAGGCTTGAAATCAAAGGTTTTTAGGAAGCTGGTGACAAGATTCGAACTTGCGACCGGCTGATTACAAATCAGCTGCTCTACCAGCTGAGCTACACCAGCATAGGTTCTAATACTATAGCAAGGGACTGCTACGCCTTATTATTTTCAATGGCCCAGCGAGCCAATTCAGTACGATTGTGTAGACCAGTCTTGCCTAGCATATTACTAACATGACTTTCAATAGTACGCTGACTGACCTGTAGTTCAGTGGCAATTTCCCGGTTAGCCATACCCCGAGCTACAAATTGAACTACCCGCAATTCCGTAGGGGTTAGTTCTACATCAAAGGGGACCTGCAGGCTGGGACCACCAGCGGCCCTAATTTGCTGCTTAATCAGACGAGAGGCTTGATTTAGAGATGACTCCACCTGCGCCACCAATTCCTCTGGCTCAAAGGGTTTGACCATATAGACATCAGCCCCAGTATTAAGGCCTTTGACACGGTCCTGACTTTGGCCCTTGGCTGAGAGAAACAGAATCGGAATCCACTCCGTATGGGGATTCTCGCGCACCTGTTTAACAAAGGCGTAGCCGTCCATTTCGGGCATCATTACATCACAAATAATCATATCGGGAGCCTCTTGCTCTGATAGCAGCTCAAGCGCCTCCCGACCATTACCGGCGGTCTTGACCTCGTAGCCCCTAAACTCAAGGTAGTCTTTGACCAATAGAATCAAGTTCGGATCATCATCAATAAGCAGCAGTTGCTTCTGGTCGCTTAGGCTAGAATCTCTCATACTTTAAAAGTAAACATCATTGACAATACTTAATCAAACCAATACCTACCAACTGTCATTGTCCAGACTTTCCAGTATTGATTTCAAGGGCTTTATCCACGAAGTTTAATTTTAACCATTTAATCTTGCAGTAAATACCCAGGTATGGAGTACGAGCACCCTATATTGCTGATGATACTCCAACTATAAAATTTCAGAGCGCTTCCCAACTTTGCCTCCTGGCGACCGGTAAAAAAATAGATGGGCGGCCAAGCCCCGGAACCAGCTTGGGATGCCGGCAACTGTTAACTTTTTTATCCAGATCGGCCTTAATTGCAAAAGATTACGTAATAGAACTTGATAATTAACTCAGAACACCTAACTTAGAGAGATAGACCGATGGGATTTGTTCAATCTATTTTTTCAACTATCTTTGGGATCGTGGGCGGCCTTTTCAAGGCGATTTTAGGCCTGGTGGGGATTGGTAAAAAGTCAGAGTTTTATCTGGAACTCCCCGAAGGCGAAGCCTTTAGTGCCGACCAGGCCACCGTGGTTTCCCCAGCGCCAGTCGTCCCTAGTCAAGCGGTTGCTCTCCCCCAGAGCCTAAGCCTATCGTTGCCCCTATCGTTGCCCCTGTAGTTGCTCCCCAGCCGCCCAAAGCAGCGGTGATTCCGGCAATTTCGGGCTTTGCCTCGACTTACTTAATGACACCAGGGGCGGCGTCGCCCTCCCGGCGTCGCCCCGGCCCCAGTTTGTCTGGATTTCTAGATATGGCCAAGCAGGTTAAGGCGAGTTAGGGGTTAAAAACCTGATGGTGCTGTATAGGTGAAGGGCGTAATCCCAAGGACAGGGGCTGGAGCGTAGTAGATCAATGGCGATCGCCATTGATGGCATCACTGGAATAAGTTCGATGGCTCCAGCCCCAAACCCCTTAAAGTCGGCGATCGCAGCGGTCTGAAAATAGCTCTGAAAGTGGGTTTTCAGATTCTTCCAGGCGATCGCCTTTATCCGTTCAGGGTTGGCCGGGGTAGACGGGGGTGGGCAGGATTGCCGGTGTCGGTAGGTGCGATCGCAAAATCGTAAGATATATCCCTGGTTAGGCAGATGCCAATCTACTATTTCAGCGTAGTCCTGGGTTTTCTCTGTGCGTTTGAGTTTGCCCCAGGGGTCTAGATCAACCACGGACTCGTAGAGGGGAAGTTGCCCCGTCAACCACTGGCTTACCTCCGCCCGGTCGATGATCAGGGTCTTTTCTCCGGACTCTGGCAACTGCGTCACCAGTTTAATCTGGGGCTCGAAGGCTAGAATGGCTACCACCCGCCATACCGGAATAGCCTTGATCGCCTCTATAGAAAAACAACTTGAGGGCACCTGACGCTGATTCAGTTGCTGACACAAATACTCTAACTCTGCCAGGGGACCCACCCGGTATAAACGCCAGTGCTGGCTGGAAAGGCGCTGGCGGGCGGTGTAGAGGTCTAGCTGCATGACTTGAGCCAGACCCTGGGCCGCTAGTGGCCGTTGCTCCGGGGTACGGGGGAAGGGCTAAAATGGCGGCAGGAGTCG
The DNA here is from genome assembly GCA_041879365.1 of Nodosilinea sp. LVE1205-7. Taxonomy (GTDB): domain Bacteria; phylum Cyanobacteriota; class Cyanobacteriia; order Phormidesmidales; family Phormidesmidaceae; genus Nodosilinea. The sequence goes on from CP089923.1 coordinate 3,349,721, forward strand.
GTCCGCTCTGCTCTCTGAACTCCTGCCGCTGTTGCCGCCGCAGTTGTTGCAGCCGTTGCAGAGCGGCTCTGACCTGGGTGAGAATGCGGGGGTTAGAGTGGTTCTGCAACAGCCCTCTGTAGATTGTCTGGGCCCGGTCCAGGTCTCCTTTAAACTGCCAGTATTGCCCCAGGGCCAGTCCTAACCAGGGATCGGCGCTGTTGTCTTGGCGCCATTGCTGTAGTAAGCGGGCGGCCTGCTGTAGTTGATCCGCTTGAAGAGCCTGGAAGACGCGATCGTACATAGGGGTGAAGGTAAGGTTAGGCAAGGGAAAAGCTTAAAGTAGCCGTAGTTGCTCAGCGTCATCCGCCGCCACCAGCGGGGGGCAAGTGGTGGTGAGGTCAAGGTTATCTTTAAAAATTTCCCTATCTTTCTCTGGCTCTATCAGCATTTTTGCTGCTTTAAGCATGGCCTCGGCCAGGGGAGCCAGGTCTTGCCGGTTAGCCAGGTAGGCTTGTAAGGCGGTGATTGGATCGGCATCCCTATCGCTGTCCAGGTCAGACCACCGTCCATCCCGGCTAGGCCCTGGCAGGCGAGCTTGCAAACTATAGCTATGGGCCTCTTGCAGGGCAACGGCGATCGCAACCAAGTCCAGATCGGCCCTTTGCTCTGGACGCAGGTGGTAAAAGCAGCGCACCACCGCTGCCCTGACATTGGCGGCGGAGATCGCTGCCAGAAAGGCTGCCTGGGGGTCGGTGGCCGCGGTCAGATCAACCTCCAGGGTCTTAAAGGGACGCACCGGCAGGGGGCAAAACTCGGCCTGGGCCTGCCCCGGTTCCACCTCCACCAGCAGGTAGCCTTTCTCCTCTTTCTCTTCGCTAAAATCCACCCGTTCAATACTACCGGGATAGATCATCAGGGGTTGCTGACAAAGCACCTGATAACGATGGACATGGCCCAGGGCGACGTAGTCAAAACAGGGCCGGGCCAGGAGCGCCATGGGAATGGTAAAGCCCCGACTGGCCGCCAGAAACCGTTCGGCTCCGTAGGTGGCCCTGTCGACCATGGCATGGGCCAGTAACACCGTGGGAATTTGGGGATTGAGGCCACGAATTTCTGCCTCCAGGGCCACCTCCAGGCGATTTAGCAGTAGCCCATGAACCTGGGCCATGGAGAGACCTTCGGTGTCGGGCCGGGTGAGTAGAGTAGAGCGGGTTAGCCAGGGCAGGGTCACCACCTGTAGGGAACCCCGGCGAGTTTCGATGCGGTGGGTTTCCAGGCGATCGCCCACCACTACCCCAGGCACCCCCAGGGTGCGGTAAATCGACAGACTGGTTCCCCCCTGGCCCTGGGCATGCTGGTCGTGGTTACCCACCAGCAAAACCGTGGGAATTTGGGCCGCCGAGAGCCGGCAAAACTGCTGGGCCAGGGCCTGCTGAATAAAGGGCGGCGGGGTGGCGTCGGGAAAGGCATCGCCAGCGAAAAGCACCCCATCTACGGGCTCTGCCAGGGCCCGATCAATACACTGCCCTAGGGCGGCGATAAAGTCCTCCAGGCGGGTATTCAGCCCGGTCTCGGGATTCAGTCGCCCGTAACTGAGCCCACTACCCAGGTGAATATCTGATAAATGCAGAATCTTAACCATTGCTGTAGAGCCCTGCCGCACCAACTCCAGGTTTATCATAGCGGCTTCAACTTCTGGCGCTTCACCGGGTAATTTCACAGGTATGATTCAGGCCAGATAGTTTTAACATTGGCCATGGCACAGATTTTTATTTCGGCCGCCCACGGTGGATATGAGGATGGAATTTTGGATCCAGGGGCAGTGTTGCCCAACACCACAGAAGCCGCAGAAATGATTCAGGTGCGTAACCTGGTGGTGGCAGAGCTGCGATCGCGGGGGCTGGCGGTGCTGGCGGTGCCCGACGAGCTTAGTGCGGCCCAAACCCTAAACTGGATCAACAGCCGCTGCCGGTTCGATGATGTGGCCTTAGAAATTCAAGCCGGCGTCTATAGTGATTCGGTGGTACGGGGGTCTGCCCTGTACTACATTGCCCAGAATGAAGTACGACGAGCCCAGGGTGAGGCTCTACTGGTGGCCCTACGGCGTCGGGTGCCCCAACTACCCAGCCGGGGAGTTAAGGCCGATACGGAATCCGCTACTGGTCAGTTGCCATTTCTGCGGTTGGTCAACTGTCCTTCCCTGGTGATGGAAATCGGTTACCTGAGCAACCCCCAGGATCTGGCTATTCTTCAGGGCCAGCGACGCGATGTCGCCCTGGGTATTGGCGATGGTCTGGCGGCCTGGAGTCGGGCAGTAGCCGCCGGTGGAGGTGGGGGTGGTGATAATTCCCTAGGCGGAAAATTGCCGGAAATTAAAATCAGTATTAACGGTAGTATTTACCCCGAAACTGGCATTGTGGTGAACGATAACGCCTACGTACCCATTGACCTGGCGGATATTTTAGGGGTAAACCTGGGTACCGCTAGCGATATTACCCGGGTACGCTATGCCAATGTGGTCTACATTAAGGCCGTAGACTTGCGTAACTATAATGTTTCTGTTAACTGGAACAGCAGTAGCCGTACCATTCTGCTGCGATCGCCCTCGGGTTTGCAACTGTGCCCCGGTTCTATGGATCGCATTATGGCGGTGGGCAGTACTTCAGAAGTGCAACTGATGATGTTTCTCAAAAAGATCAACGAAGCCGCGTTAAATCAATACCGGGATTTGCCTAAACTCTACCGGGAAGAAGCGGCGATCGAAGGGATCAACCACGATATGGCCTTTTGTCAAATGCTGGTAGAAACCAATAGCCTCACCTTTGGCGGCAGCCTTAAGCCTGGCCAAAATAACTTTGGCGGCATTGGTTCACCCACCGGTGGTCCGGAAGCCTCCTCCTTTCCCAATGCCCGCATTGGGGTACGGGCTCAGATCCAGCACTTAAAGGCCTATGGCAGCCTGGAGCCCCTGATTCAGCAACAGGTTGATCCCCGTTTCCCCTTTGTGCGCCGGGGCATAGCACCCCTAATTGATCAACTCAGTGGTCGCTGGAACGACGATAAAGACTATGGCCGCAAAATTATTGCCCTGATGCGTCGCCTTTACGAGTCAGCGGGCCTGCTGTAGTTAGTCTGTCTAAGACTTCCCCAAAAACCTAAGTATTGGGTCTAAAGGCAAAAATATGCCCTTCCGTTTTTATATTTCGTTGATTATCTCAGGGAACGTGGTGCTACAGTGAGCCATGAATTTAGTTCCCTACTAGCCCATGGGCTAGTAAACAAACATCGTCCATCGTCGCCATTTCAACTATGACCCTATCTTCCCCAATTTTTCATTTGATTGATCAAGCCCCCGCTCCGGTCGCTCCCTACAGTCACGCCGTTGAGCAGGATGGCTGGGTATTTGTTACCGGTCAAATGCCCTTTATCGGTCAAACCCCTGACTCTGGCTACCCAGAGGGAATTGAAGCCCAAACCCATCAGGTTTTTAAGAATCTTAAGGATGTGCTGCATAGCACGGGCCTGGAGTTCTCGAATGTGGTGATGATGCGGGTATTTTTAACCCATTTTGAGCGTGACTACGACGGCATGAATGCTGTCTACAAAACCTACTTCGCCAGCGATCGCTATCCAGCCCGTACCTGTGTTGGGGTGACCGGTCTGGCCCGGGGTGCCCTGGTGGAAATTGACCTAGTGGCTCGACGGCCGGTTTCAAGTTGATGGGTTGATTCCCAGGGTGGCCGCCTACAGGTAGGGAAAAGTGCTTACAATAAAGCCACAGCCTTTTGCCTTCAGGTTCTGGCTGAGCCGCCCTCTGTGTCCCTAGTCTGGCTCTTTGTCCTACTGCTGTGCCTATGTTTGAAGCCCTCTCTGATCGCCTGGAATCTGCCTGGAAAAGTCTGCGTGGCCAGGACAAAATTAGCGAATCTAATATCAACGAGGCTCTCCGGGAGGTCCGCCGGGCCTTGCTGGAGGCCGACGTTAACCTCCAGGTCATTAAAGACTTTGTCGCCCAGGTGAAGGAAACCGCCCTGGGGTCAGAGGTAATTAAAGGGGTTAGCCCCGATCAGCAGTTTATTAAAATTGTCCATGATGAGCTGGTAAAGCTCATGGGCGACCAGAACGTGCCCCTGGCCCAGGCGGTTAGCCAACCCACCGTAGTCTTGATGGCGGGGTTGCAGGGTACGGGAAAAACCACCGCCACCGCCAAGTTGGCCCTACACCTGCGCAAGGAAAAACGCACCACCCTGCTGGTGGCTACCGACATTTATCGTCCCGCCGCCATCGACCAACTGGTAACCCTGGGCAAACAGATTGATGTACCTGTTTTCCAACTGGGGACCCAGGCTAACCCGGTGGAGATTGCCCGCCAGGGAGTAGACCAGGCCCGTAGCCTGGGGGTGGATACGGTGATTGTAGATACGGCTGGGCGGCTACAGATTGATCCCAAGATGATGGCGGAACTGGCGGACATTAAAACCGCCATTCAGCCCCAGGAGGTGCTGCTGGTGGTGGATGCCATGACCGGCCAGGAAGCTGCCAACCTGACCCGCACCTTTCACGAGGAAATTGGCATTACCGGAGCGATTCTCACCAAAATGGATGGAGATGCCCGGGGTGGGGCTGCTCTCTCGGTGCGACAAATTTCTGGCCAGCCCATTAAGTTTGTCGGAGTAGGGGAAAAGGTTGAAGCCCTGCAACCCTTTTATCCCGATCGCATGGCCTCTCGAATTCTGGGTATGGGGGATATCCTCACCCTGGTGGAGAAGGCCCAGGAGACGGTGGATATTGCCGATGCCGAAAAACTCCAACGCAAAATTCTAGAGGCGGAATTTGACTTCGACGACTTTTTAAAGCAAATGCGCCTGATGAAAACCATGGGTTCCCTGGGGGAATCATGAAGTTGATTCCTGGCATGGGTAAGCAAATTTCTGGGGAAATGCTGGAAAAGGGCGAGGTGCAGTTAAAGCGCTGCGAAGCCATGATTAATTCCATGACCAGGGAAGAACGGAAAAACCCCGCCCTGCTGGCTGGCTCTCCCAGTCGGCGGCGGCGCGTGGCCAGGGGCTCGGGGCACGGCGAAAAGGATGTGGGTAAATTGGTGACCGACTTCACCAAAATGCGATCCCTAATGCAGCAAATGGGGCGGGGCGGTGGCCTGCCCGGTATGGCGGGAGGCTTTCCTGGGATGGGGGCTATGCCTGGTCTACCGGGCCTAGGGGGAGGTTCCCCACCGGGGGTGCGGTCTTCTCCGGCTAAAAAACCCAAGAAGCAGAAGAAACGTAAGGGATTTGGTGAACTCTAAAGCCCCAAACCCGAGGCAGTAAACTCGTTACTCTGAATACATACCTTTACCAGCTGGCACCGATGGATACTAAAGCCTTTAAGCGGTCTCTGCACCACTCCGATAATTACTTTCGTCAGGGCTTTGGCCATGGTGAGGTGGTGGCTGACCAGATGGAAACGGAATACAATAGTGGCCTGATTCAGGAAATCCGCGATCGGGCCTACAGTCTCACCCGGGGAAATGTCACCATCAAACTGGCGGCAGCCTTTGGGTTTTGCTGGGGGTAGAGCGGGCCGTGGCGATGGCCTACGAAACCCGTAAACACTTTCCCCGAGAGCAAATCTGGATCACTAACGAGATTATCCATAACCCCGGTGTCAACCAACGACTGCGAGATATGCAGGTGGCCTTCATTGAAGTCAAACAAGGGGAAAAGGATTTTTCCGTGGTGGGTCAGGGAGACGTGGTGATTCTGCCTGCCTTTGGTGCCAGTGTTCAAGAAATGCAATTACTTAACGATAAGGGCTGCACCATTGTCGATACCACCTGTCCCTGGGTCTCTAAGGTGTGGAACACGGTGGAAAAGCACAAAAAGAAGGACCACACCTCCATTATTCATGGTAAGTACAATCACGAAGAAACCGTGGCCACCAGCTCCTTTGCCGGCAAGTATCTGGTTGTGCTGAACCTGGATCAGGCCCGCTACGTGGCCGACTATATTTTGCAGGGGGGCGATCGCCAGGAGTTTCTCAACCGTTTCAGTCGCGCCTATTCCCCCGGCTTTGACCCCGATACCGATCTACAGCGCATTGGCATTGCTAACCAGACCACCATGCTGAAGGGAGAAACCGAGCAAATTGGCAAGCTGTTTGAGCACACCATGCTGCAAAAGTACGGTCCCCAGGCCCTCAATGATCACTTTCTGAGCTTTAATACCATCTGTGACGCCACCCAGGAACGGCAGGACGCCATGTTCAACCTGGTGGAGGAGCCCTTAGATGTAATGGTAGTAATTGGGGGCTATAATTCCTCCAACACCACCCATCTACAGGAAATTGCCATCGAGCGGCAGATTCCTTCCTACCATGTAGACAGTCCCGATCGCCTCGGTCCTGGTAATTGCATTGAACACAAACCTCTCCACGGCGATCTAACGGTAACCTCCAACTGGCTACCCGATGGGGTGATTACCGTTGGCATCACCTCCGGGGCTTCTACCCCGATCGGGCGGTGGAAGAGGTTATTGAGCGAATCTTTGCCATTAAAGCCGCCATGGCCCCCCTTTAGTCGTCATGACCTGCGCCGGTAGAGACGATCGCTGCTATGCCCCGGCTACCCAACGTAACCGAGAGCCCATTCTGACGGTATTGAGTCGGCTTTTGCCCCAGGCTCCGGGTAGCATTCTGGAAATTGCCAGTGGCACCGGAGAACATGCGGTGTTCTTGGCCCCCCGACTGGCTCCCCGACTCTGGTTGCCTTCCGATCCTGATCCTATTGCCCGCCAGAGTATTACTGCCTGGCGGCAAAGCCAGCCAGCGGCCAACCTCTTAGCCCCCCTGGCGGTGGATGTTAGCCAGCCTGACTGGTGGCTGGCTTTGCCAGAGTTTTCCCCCGCTTTACAGGCGATCGTGGCCATTAATCTACTGCATATTGCTCCCTGGCAAGCCTGCCTGGGTTTAATGGCAGGAGCCAGAACGCTGCTTAGTAGGGGTGGCATTCTCTATCTCTATGGGCCTTTTTGGCAGCAAGATCAACCCACGGCCCCCAGCAACATAGCCTTTGACGAATATTTAAAGGCCCAAAATCCGGAGTGGGGACTCCGTTCTTTGGAAACAGTGATCACGGTCGCCCAGCCCCTGAGGTTAGTAGAAATTATAGCCATGCCCGCCAATAACCTGTCGGTAATTTTACGGCTACCGTAAGGGCTTAAACCGCCCCCTCCCCTAGGGTGTGCCACGGCGGCAGCAGGGGAAGGGGAGGACCACCAGGGGGTTAGCGCCCTAGCTGGCCCGGCGCTGGCCGGAATCGGGTTGATAGTAAACCTGAGACCCGTGGTCGGGTACGAAGCGACACTGCCAAAAGGCTTGACAAAAACCAGTCCAGATAGATTCCCGAGACTGGCGATAGTAACCGCCCAAAATCGGCTTGATAGCCACTGTAGCGGTTTTTAGGTGGTAGTGGGGAATGCCCAGGAAGATATGGTGGGCCACATGGGTGCCGATATGATGGTGAATTTGGTTGAACACTCCGTAGTCGCGGTCAATGGTGGAGAGGGCACCCTTTAAAAGCTCCAGTCCTGGCCCCGATACCAGGGGATTTCGGGAGTGGTGTGGTGCAATAGGGTGACTAAATCTAGCCATACTACAAACACCAGATAGGGCATTAAGTAGAACTTCACCAAAAAGCCAACTCCGCACTGTAGGGTCAGCCCCAGCAGGAAGGTAACCATGGCTGCACAGCAAAGGGTGCTAATTAGTACGCCCTGCCGTTCAGAGGGGCGAAACAGGGGACTGCTGGGCAAAAAGTGGGAGCCCTTGCGTCCGGGCGATCGCAGGAACAGGTACAGGGGGTAGGCCAGCAGACAGCCAGAGAACCGCACAAATCGCTGAGCAGGGGGTAGGTTGCGATACTGGTCTTCGGAGAGGGGATACCAGCTCTCATCGGTATCAATGTTGCCGGTATTGGCGTGGTGGGTACGGTGGCTAATGCGCCAGCCGTGGTAAGGCACCAGAATGGCAGTATGGGCAAGATGGCCGATGAGATTATTGAGCCAGGTCTGCTTAGAAAATGAGCCGTGACCGCAGTCGTGGCCTACTACAAATAAAGCCCAAAAGAGGGTGCCTTGCATCAGCCAAAATAGTGGATAAAACCACCAGGAATCCAGACGATAGGCGATCGCATAGAGGGCTGCAACCAAACCCACATCTCTCAGGAAGTAGGCGATCGATCGCCAGGCAGAGGGTTGAAAACACTGCTCTGGAATGGCGTTTTTCAAATCTTGGAGGGTAAAGGGCAGGCCTAAATCATTAAGAGTCTGATCTGCTGAGGGCACCCCCGCAGGTGGGAGCCGGAGACTTTCTAATTGCACAAAAAGTACCAAGTTTAGTGAAAAAAATAGAGACCCCCAGCCTAGGGTTAAACGAGGGTCGTTACACATCTTAACCTTTGCCGATCCCAAAATTACGCCAGATTCTTAGAAAATAGCCAGACTAAGGGTAGCCAGGACTAGAGCTAGGGCTTTAGAACCCTGGAGAAAGTCAATGCTGACCTCCAGGCTAATTAAGCTTTAGGAAAAGAGATCCGGGCGATCGCCCAGAAATAGCAGAATCCCCCAGAATAGTTAGGGTCTACTTACTTGTTGCAAGGACCCGGTGCGATGCTGGCCAACTCCCATCCACTGCCACTGCCCATTCATGCCGCCATTGATCGCCATCCCCTGGTGGTAGATCCTGCTACTCCCCTGCTCGATGTGATTGTGTTGATGAGCCAAACTCGAGGCTTTAGTTGTGCCCTGGCCGATCAGGTGGAAGCGTCAGTTCCTGCTGACTTCTGGCATGTAGAATCGCGCTCCAGTTGCGTTCTGGTAATTGAGGCTACCCAGGTGGTAGGGATTCTGACAGAACGGGATGTGGTCCGCTTGACCGCCAGCCAGATTAATCTGGCCTCTGTCTCCATCGCAGAGGTGATGGCTACCCCGGTGATTACCCTGGCTGAAGATAGGTTTCAGGAAATTTTTGCGGCTCTTTTTCTCTTTCGCCGTTATCGTATTCGTCACCTGGTAATTGTGGATGGCAATAATTGCCTGGTTGGCTTGGTTTCCCACGAGAGTATTCGGCAAATTTTGCGTCCTACCAATCTGCTCAAACTACGGCGGGTCGGAGAGGTGATGACTCCCCAGGTAATCCATGCTCCACCCTCTGCCGCCGTCACTACCCTGGCCCAACAGATGGCGGAACAACGGGTTAGTTGTATTGTGATTGCTGAAACAACGGGTATTAATCTACAGGAACGGGAAACCATTTTGCCCGTTGGCATTGTCACAGAACGGGATGTGGTGCAGTTTCAGGCCCTTGGTCTGAATCTGGCTCAAACCCTGGCCCAAACTGTCATGAGTGGTCCGCTGTTTTTAGCCAGTCCGGATGACTCTCTGTGGGAGGCTCACCAGGCTATGCAACGTCACCGGGTACAACGGCTGGTGGTTTCCTGGAATTGGGGACAGGGCCTGGGAATTATTACCCAGAGCAGCCTATTACGGGTTTTTGATCCGATGGAAATGTATGGAGTGCAGGATACCCTACAGCAGTCTTCCCAGGAACATAGGGAAACCGATGAATTCAGGGAAACTACCCGACTAGCAGTGAGTGAACCTGGTTCTAGCCCTGCGATCGCAATGCCAGAACCAGGGCAAAGTCTGGGTCCAGTGGACCTTACCAGACGCCTGAATAATCTCAGTTTTCGCCTACGGCAACTACAGTTACCCAGCCCGGAACAGGAGGAAATTAGGAGTCTGGCGGCAGAATTAGACATTATCTGCCAGCAGCTAGACAAGAAAAACTGAGGTTAAGGGGTAACCCACCTTAACCCAGCCCCTCTGGCCCATTTAATCTTCGTAGATGCGACATTCATCGGCATCGGGATTAGCATCGCAGTAGTTCTCCAAAGAGTTCTTGATGGGTTTTTGATGTTTGTGGCCAGCCTCTGCCCTAAGTTCTTCAACGGTATCCCAGGCAACGGCGGATTCCTTAGAGGCGCTGCCAAGGCGATCGCTGAGCTCACGAGCCTCCTGAGTGGCGGCTTCAATGCGAGCCTCAAGGGAGTCAAGATTTTGTTTTTCAATAGGGGTGGTCATAGTTGTAGGCAGTAGGGTGACAATCGATACGTTACTTTAGATTACAGTGGTCTGTCAAAAACAATGCCGGGTCTGCTAGCAGACCCGGCATTGCGGCTTAGATCCTAGCTACGTCTCCACCAGATCTGACCAGAACCCTTACCAGAGAGGCAAAACTCTAACAGATCTGTAACATCCCTAATTGTAGCCTACTTAAGGGGCAACGGCGTAAGGTGAAAGTTTTTTAAGACAAAAGAGCGCTTGATTGCCCAGATTTACTGCTGCCCCCAGGTTGATTAACCCGAACCCAGGTTAATTGACTCTGGCCTTAGCTAATGCAATTGACCATTGACAAGCATCAATCTATTCAATCAACATATTGAGCAGATAACAGTCAACATTTTTGATATTCTCTTATCAGAGTTTTTTATTTTATTGATTTTTTATGCAATTATCCTCTCTTAAGGCTAGAATTCCCTCTTTTCTTGTTGCCGCCACCGTGGTTTCGGGATCTTTGATGGTTGGTCATGCTTCCATGGCAGACTCATCCAGCACTGTAGTTGCTCCTGCTAGTTCTTCTACCCTGGTGGTGAATAGAGCCATTACCGAAGCAGAGGTGTTAGCTGCTCAGAAAGCATGGGGAGAGGCCTTGGTGGCCATCTCCACCACCTACGAGACTAAGGGGATAGAGGCAGCCAGGGCGCTAGCTGCACAAGTCATTGACCGTGCTTATGGGTACCAATACGGGGCGGTGCTGTTTAAGCCTACTCTGACCACGCACCCCCAAACCTTTCGTACCACTGCCGATGGTGCCCTGGCTTACTTTGTTGGTGGCGATCCAGATTACCCCGTAGATAGTGGCTTTGCCCTAAAGGGCTGGCGCAAGGTAGAAATTAGAAATGCAGGTATTTTTATTGCTGGTAATACTGCTACCACCATGGGCAATGTCCTTTTAACCAATAAAGATGGCAGGGTAGTCACCGTAGATAAGACCTGGCAATTCTTAAAGGATGACAATGGTAATCTGCGGATTATTCTGCATCATTCTTCCCTACCCTACACCCCTCAGTAGGGCAGAGAAGGTGGAGGGAGAACGATCTCTAACCCTCCACCTTCGACGGGTATAACCATGAGCAGCACCATAGTGGTATTGACTGGCTAACACCGGCGATTGTTAGTAGCGTCTAGACGGATCCGGTTATACAGCAGATGGGTATTGCTGGTGCCCCTCTACCCCAAGCCTGAAAACATGACCCAATGAGGCCCCATACTACTAGATTTGTTTTAAATCGGCGATCGCGCCCCGGGCCATAGCGGCGATCGCCTGGTCGGTAGCCTTGGGTAGCTGATAGTAACGGCCAGTCGCGGCCTGGGCCAGTTCCTTACCAAAGCCAGTGGAGACAAACTTGCGTTCTGTATCAATAATCAACAGCTGGTAGCCCAGTCCGCCTATGCGCCTGGCAATATCCAGCAGCTCCTGCTTAATATCAGGCTTTTGCTCAGGCTCTGGGGTTTCCCCCAGGGAACGGGCCAGGGGAATATTACCCCGACCATCGGTGATAGCGACGATCACCACCTTACCAATATCCCCCGATTGTTGGGCATTGGTGGCCACCCGCACCGCCTGGGTGAGACCATGGGCCAGGGGAGAGCCGCCGCCACAGGCCATGCGTTCCAATCGGCGGCGAGCCATGGCGATGGATCGGGTGGGGGCAGGAGGACTTCCGCCTGTTCTCCACGAAAGGGAATAAGGGCCACTTGATCCCGATTTTGATAGGCCTCCGTAAGTAATTCCAGGACCGCTCCCTTAGCCGACTGCATGCGATTCAAGGCCATCGACCCGGAAGCGTCGACAACAAAAATAATCAGGGAGCCGGCCTTGCGTGCCAGTTGCTTAGCCCGAATATCCGTCGACTCAACGATCACTCGCCGACCAGGGTGGCGCTGACGACGGGCCTTTTGGTAAGGAGCAGCGGCCCGCAGGGTGGCGTCTACGGCAATCCGCCGGGCGGGCCCCTGGGGTAGCAAGGGTTTAATGTAGCGACCCCGATCCTCTGAGTAGATTAAATTCTGACGACCTGATTTGCCCTGACGACTGATCCTGTGGGCAAAGGTCAGCAGGGTCGGATCAAGAATAACCCCTTCGGCATCAAAAACGAATTCTTCGGGAATCGACGGGGGATTATCCTCCTGCTGGTCTTCCCTTTCCTCCTCCTGCTGTTGGTCCTCCTGGGAGTCAGAGGTTTCCTCGTTCTGGTTGTTTTCTGGGGGCGGTGGTGGCGGTGGTAGCTCCGGTAGCTCCTGGGGTAGCCGAGATCGCGGCACAATCACCAATTCCACTGCTAACCGCAGATCTTCGGCGCTCACCTGCGATCGCCCCTCCAGGGCGGCATGGGCCCTGGCGACCCGCACGGCAAACAACTCGGCTCGATGACCCTGTAACCCACCCCGCAGGGCTTCAGTCACCAGGTACTGAATTTGATCCCGACTAATGGTCACCTCCTGCAGCCACTCCCGAGCCAGAATAATCTGGGTTTTAAGAGCATCCGTAGCATCTCTGTAGGAGGCCAGAAACCCCTCGGGGTCCTGGGCAAAGGCGGTGGTCTGCTCGACAATGGCCACCCGATCCTCCAGACTCAGGGGCGTATCAGCCGACAACACCAGGGCCATGCGATCCAGCAGGTGTTCCCGCAGGGCCCCTTCCTCTGGGTTGTAGGTGGCGATCAGCAGCGGTTCGCAGGGATGCTGAAAGCTCATACCCTCCCGCTCTAGCTGGTTGCAATGATTGGTAAGGGTAGCCAACATCAGGTTGGCAATTTGATCATCTAATAAATTAATTTCATCAATGTATAGAACGCCACGATGGGCCTCTGCCAGCAGCCCTGGCTGAAAAATACTGGCCCCCGACTGAATAGACCGGGCTACATCCACGGACCCCAGTAGGCGATCTTCTGTTACCCCCAGCGGTACCTGAATAAAGGGAGCAGCTATAACCCGGGTTGGTAACTCGGCCCCTGCTTGCAGGGGGTCGGCAAAACGCCTCCGGGTCTCATCATCCCAGCGATCGGGTCGGGTGGGATTGGCGTTACAACAGGACCCATCGATTACCTCAATGGGGGGCAACAATTCGTGTAGAGCCCTGGCCATGACTGATTTAGCCGTTCCCCTACGACCAGCGATCACCACTCCCCCCAGGCTAGGATCAACCGCCACCAGCAGCAGGGCGGCCTTAATAGCGGCCTGTCCAATCACGGCTACCAGGGGAAACACAAGCGGTTGAGAGGGACGGACGGACGGAACCATAGGACCTGATAAAACTTCTTTAACCTTAGGACATTTGAGGCCAGATCAAGAACCGCTGCCGCCGCTCCAGCAATGAGGTCCGCTGCCGCCACTCCAGGCGCTTGCCTGGAAACCGATGGCCGGAGGGTCTTCAAGATTTAAGGGGCTGCACATCCTTAACTAAAAACCCATGCTTCTTCAGTTCCTGGGTGAGGGCAATGCCATTATCTACCCGGTCAACAAAGAGTACCCCACTCAGGTGGTCCATCTCATGGAGAATACAACGGGCCAGTAATTCGGTAGCCTGAAGTTTTTGCGGACGGCCATTGTCATCTTTGAAGGAGACCTCGATGGCGGCAGGTCGCACCACATCTAAAAATACCCCAGGAATACTTAAACAGCCCTCCTGACCAACGGCCTGCTCCCTGGAAAACTTGACAATTTGGGGGTTAATTAACACCAGGGGAGGGGCGGCGGCATTTTCAGGGTCAATATCTACTACCAGCAGTTGCTTATTCACAGCCACCTGAGGTGCAGCCAGACCAATGCCGTCAGCGCTATACATGGTTTGCAACATTTCTCGCACCAATTGACGAGTTTCTTCGTCAACCCTGGCTACTCGCTTGGCGGGCTGGCGCAGCACCCGATCGCCCAGGGTATGGATATTCAGGGGAGGATGCTTAAGCTTGACTTTTTCAACGGAAGGGGCGGCAGACATAGAAGGGAGAAAAGACTTTTACATCCTTCTATCCTAACAAGACAACCCCCCTTATCGGTTATTTACAAAGGTCTGTCCCAGGGATACTACACGGTCAGGAGTCGGTAGAAAATCCCATCCTATGAAAATTACCTGCTGTCTGAAACTCGCTTTAGCTGTTCAGACAATCCTTTAGATGAGGTTAGCAAAGGGTATTCAGAGGTAACCGAACTGCCCTAGTGTAGGTAAGGTTCCCCGGCCCTACTCACCAGCCCCAGGGCCAGTCAGCGCCAATAGAGCTAGGGGAGTTGACGCTGTTTACCACACAAACTCGGTGGATTAGGACTACATGGAAAATCTTGGTGTAATTATTTTGACGGTGGTGGCGGGTATAGCAGTGATTATTCAGGGCCAGATTATGGGGCTAATTACCCAAACCCTCGGCCCCCTGGAAAATCTCTGCATTACCTACGCAGGGGGATCCCTGGTGGTTGGTATAGCAGCGGCGATCGCCCGGGGTGGGAACTACAAAGCCTGGTTTTCTCTGCCCTGGTATGCCTTTACCCCTGGTCTGCTGGGGGTAATAATCGTCAGTACGATTGGCTACATGGTGCCCCGCCTGGGGCTGGTAACCGGGTTTACCCTCTTTGTGGCCAGTCAATTTGCGGTTGGAGTTATTTTCGACCACTATGGCCTGCTGGGGGCGGCTGTGCGGGAAATCGATTTACCCCGGTTGATTGGCTTGGGGTTAGTGATGGCGGGTTTGACTCTGCTCATGCGTTAGAGCTATATATTTTCATGAATCTGTAGTTTAAGTTACAGCTTTCCAGGTAGTCACCCCAGTAATGATCAGCTAGATAGGGCAAGTTCTGCGCCTTAGGAACAAGGTTGTCAACCCTCCAGGGCCCGCTGCACCCTCAGCGGCCAGTTCCATGGTCCAGCCCAGCGCTGCCCTGACCATCCTTATGTTTTAGGAGATCACCCCTGGTGTTATTTAATGCCTACGACCCTGGCGACTTCTATGATGAGCTTTTTGTCAGCAAAGGTCACCCTCGTCCCGAAGCTGAGTTGCTGATTCGGCGGGTCAATGCCATGTCTCTGGTGCAGCTTAAACAGCGCCAGCAGGCCGTCCAAAATACCCTTTTCAAGTTGGGGATAACCTTCAACGTCTACAGCGATACCCAGGGCACCGAGCGCATCTTTCCCTTTGATGTGATTCCCCGAATTGTGCCGGGCCATGAGTGGACCTGGTTAGAAAAGGGACTAAAGCAGCGGATCTATGCCCTTAACTGTTTTATCCACGACATTTATAACGAGCAAAAAATCCTCCAGGATGGGGTGATTCCTCGCCACGTAGTGGAATCGGCCCCAGGCTTTCTCAAGCCCTGCATGGGGCTTAAACCGCCGGGAAATATCTGGTGCCACATTACCGGCACCGACCTGGTGCGCGATCGCGACGGCACCTGGTACGTACTGGAGGACAACATGCGCTGTCCCTCCGGTGTCTCCTACGTACTGGAAAACCGTCGGGTAATGAAGACCACCTTTCCCCATCTGTTTGCGGCTATGGATATTGCCGCTGTGGATGACTACGCCAGTCAATTACTGGAAACCCTGCTGAACCTGGTACCCGAAACCCTGATCAATCCTCGGGTGGCGGTACTGACTCCCGGTGTCTATAACTCCGCCTACTTTGAGCATTCCTTCCTGGCCCAGCAAATTGGTGCCGAACTGGTGGAGGGGCGGGACCTGGTGGTATCCGATGGTTACCTCAAGATGCGCACCACCAAGGGTTTGGAGCGGGTGGATGTGATGTACCGCCGGATCGACGATGACTTTATCGATCCCCAGGCCTTTCGGTCCGATTCCCTGCTGGGGGTACCGGGATTACTAGAGGTCTACCGGGCCGGTCGGGTGGCGATCGCCAATGCCCTGGGTACGGGGGTGGCGGACGACAAACTCACCTACGCCTACGTCCCCCAGATGATTCGCTACTACATGGATGAGGACCAGATCATTCCCAACGTGCCCACCTTTATTTGCGAAGACCCCAGTCAACAGGCCCATGTGCTGGCCAATTTAGATCAACTGGTGGTGAAGGCCACCAACGCCTCTGGGGGCTATGGCATGCTGGTGGGTCCCCACGCCACGGAGGAAGAACGGCAGGAATTTAGCGATCGCATCCGGGCTAATCCCCGGGGCTATATTGCCCAGCCCACCCTGTGTCTATCGCGGGTGCCCACCCTGATTGAGGATGGTCTGGAGGGCTGCCATGTGGATTTACGACCCTACATCCTCTACGGTCAGGATATCTACGTTAACCCCGGTGGTCTCACCCGGGTGGCCCTGAAACGGGGGTCTCTGGTGGTCAACTCTTCCCAGGGTGGGGGAAGTAAGGACACCTGGGTCGTCAACTCCGTTGACCCCAATGCCCAATTGCCGATTTAAGCCAAGTCTGTCACTTTTGTGGGAGCACCTTAAGGCCTTGTGATGGGGCTTGGGTTGTCGGGCTGAATTTTGGCTACAGGTAAGCCAAACATCCCTTGATTCCGTTGGGGATAATGCTGAGGACGATGTGTATGCCCAGCTACTCCAAGTATGGTGTGATCCTGGTGTGCTATCCCCTACGCCTACTTCCGGCGGTATTTAGAGTAGTCGCTGTTGGTCTATGCAGCAAACTTAAAGCTACCCTCCAACCTGTTCAATAATATCCGCCGCTGCTTTGACGCCCCCTGATTGTTGAATAGCCCTCTGCAGCCTGACAGCGTTCTTTTTATAGGAATCTTCTGTTAAAACCCGTTGCATCGCACTTCGAAGGCGGGCAACACTTAAGCGCTTGAGGGGAACCACCTCCCCTGTGCCAGTCCAGGCAAATCGATTAACCTATAGCCTAGCTGATTGCGCCAACCAGCCCACCAGGTCTGATGGTAGCTCCAACTGGTGTTAAAGGGAGGCACCTGGGGGTCTCGGTTAATCATCAGCGCGCAGCAAATGCTAATAAAAGGGAGGTCCAGTGACTCCGCCACGGTTGAACCACCAAATGAAGTCTGATCCACCAGCAGGGCTTCTACCCCAGTACGCCGAAAGGCCGCCGGAGCTTCATGCAACAAGGTCGATGTGATTTTGCTGAACAGGCCAACTGTGTAACGCAAGGCCGCCAGCCCGCTGAGTTGACCCAATTGAGCCAGAGCCTGCTGACTTGAGCCCGGCGGGAAATCGGTTTCGCCAATTGGGCAAAATCCTAACCCTGCTGCCAAAACCTTTGGTTGGGCATCTAAGGTACCGATTAACGTGACCTGGTGCCCCCGTTGCTTTAGTTCATAACCCAGGGTGGTCATGGGGTTAAGATGGCCGCTAGCGGTAGGACAAAGGAGTCCAAAATGGGTCATAGTTCATGGGTGCTTGAGTTCAATCGGTCGGTCCGAGTCTTCGTACTGTAAACCATAAGGTTATCAGGTAGGGGTGGGTCTCTAGTTCAAGGAAATTTGCCTGGTCCGGGCCGGGGGCTTTAAACTGATGGGGTTAGGGAGGTATGGCCATGGTTGCGGTTAGAGACAGCGATCGCTACCCTAAACATTTAAACAACAGGATCCACTTTAAACCTCTAAAACAGAACCATCTCCAGCAATTAAGGCCTGGCCACAGGAAACTCTCCAGTTCGCACCTGTTCACAAAATTGCTGAGCCGCTGCGATCGCCGTTTCCCTCAACTGGGCGTAAACCCGAGCAAAGGGAGGTTGCCAGGCAGACAGCCCCAGCACATCCGCTGTTACCAGTACCTGGCCATCGCAGCTGGGTCCGGCCCCAATGCCAATGGTGGGAATGGTCAAGGCGGTACTAATGGTGTGGGCCAGACCAGCGGGAATATGCTCTAACACCACGGCAAAGGCCCCTGCCTCCTGTAGGGCCAGGGCCTCTGCCAGGATGCGATTGGCCTCCGCTGGAGACTTTCCCTGTTGTCGAAACCCCCCAGTTGGTTGACCGATTGGGGGGTCAGACCCACATGGCCCATAACCGGCATATCCCACTGGCGTAGGCGGCGGATAATCTCGATTACCCCAGCATGGCCTCCCTCCAATTTCACCCCCTGGGCACCGGTTTCCTGGAGGATGCGACCGGTAGTGCGCACCGCCTCTTCAACGCTGACCTGGTAGGTCAGAAAGGGTAAATCTACCACCATCAGGGCATTTTTCACCCCCCGTCGCACCGCCCGGGCGCAGCTGAGCATTTCTTCCAGGGTAAGGGGAAGGGTGGTTTCATAGCCCAGGGCTACCATAGCCAGGGAATCTCCCACCAACACGATATCGGCTCCGGCCTGATCGACAATTTGGGCGGAAATGGTATCCCAGGCGGTCAGCACGGCGATCGCCTGGGTAGGCTGGCCGGTTTGCTTCCACTGAGAAACTTGCTGTACAGTGACTGCCATAGATCATGCCTGGATCGAATTTCTGAAGGCAAACCCTTGCTCGATAGCGATAGCCCCAAAGGCGCTCAGAAGCTCTAAGGCACCTCTATTTAGAACCGGCTTGGGGGAATCTCGTAACTGATCAGCGGCTCTCCCCTTAGACGAGATAAGATTAGTTAATCAACCCTACCCTAAGTGTTCTGGCCAAAGCTATATCATGGGTTTCAGCCAATTCAATGATATCGTTTAAGGCACCCCTCGGGCTTTACCCTGAGCCTGGAACTCTTCTGGTTTGATGGGGGCACCTCTATAACCATGGCCCTTTCCGATTCTAGTTCCGAAACCCTACCGCCTACCGCCGCTGTCGATTTTCCCCAGGAGTTATCTGCACCGCCCCAGAGCCTTCCCCTGACTACCGCTGGCACAACTATTCTGGTGGCTTTAGGGGTGATTGGTCTGGGGTTATGGCTTGATAGTAGCTGGTTACTTCTAGCCGGGTCCTTGGTAGCTACGGTGGTTTCCCTACGGCTGCTGGGGCCCTTTCTAAAGGCATGGTTGGCCGATCTGTCCCCTGCCCAGTCTAGCCTGGCTATGGCCCTACCCGGTTTACTTATCGGGCTACTGGGGCTGATGCAGGGAAGTGGCTTAAGCGCCCGTCTACTGACCTGGGGTCTGACTTTGCCCTGGGATATTCTGGGAGCCCTGGGAGACTTTTTAGGGGCGATTGGGCAAATCTTTATTGCCTTTCTAGCCCTATTTGTGGCCTGGCGGCAATACACTATTTCCCGAGACCTGACCCTGCAACAGAACCTGATTACCCAGCAACAAACCATTGATGCCTACTTTCAGGGCATTTCAGAACTGGTGTTAGACGAAAATGGTCTGCTGGAGGACTGGCCCCAGGAGCGCATGATTGCCGAAGCCCGCACCGCTGCCATTCTCAGTAGTGTGGACGCCGCCGGTAAGGCCAAGGTGATCGGTTTTCTGTCACGGTCTAAATTACTCACTCCCCTACGGCGTGATAGTCGTCTGGGACGAGCCATTCTTGATGGTCAGGGGGGCTACGAAGAAGATCGATCCCAGGGGGTGCGGGTGATTGATCTGGGGGCTATGCTGGCGGTGGCCAATCTGGCTGGGAGTGATCTGCGCTGGGCTGACTTAAGTGAGGCTAACCTGATTCAGGCTGATTTACAGAAGGCCGATCTGGTTAAAATCAACCTTTCTCGCACCATTCTTTATGGGGCTAACCTGAGTGGGGCAGACCTGATGGGCGCTCGCTTGTTCTATGGCGATCGCACCCAGGCGTCTCCCCGCAGCCGCACCGATCCGCCGGACTACGATACTGGAGCCCACACCGGTGCGGTGGTAGAAAACATTAACCTAACTGGGGTAGAGCGGCTCTCCGAAGACCAACGCTGGTACTGCTGTGCCTGGGGTGGCTCGGTCACCCGCGCCACTGTTCCTGGAGGCTGCGATGACATTCCCAACCAGCTGGGGCGTTAACCCTGCCATCTTGATGGTTCGGTGGACTCCTCTGCTAGGAGCATCAGCCGGGCTGCTTCCAATTCCCTTAGGTGGCTGTCCTGGAGGATTGGGTAGGCCAAATTGAGGGACTTGAGGCGGTGGTAGATGAAGCTAGATACCGCTAACCGGGTAAACCATTTATGGTCTGCCGGAATAATATGCCAGGGGGCCCAGTCGGTGCTGGTGTGGGTAAACATCTCTTCGTAGGCAGCCATGTAGTCATCCCAAAAGTGGCGCTCTTTGACATCGGCAAGGGAAAACTTCCAATTTTTTTCCCGCAGCTCAATCCGTTCTAAGAAGCGCTTGCGTTGCTCCTGCTTCGACACATGCAGAAAAAACTTCATCACCACAATGCCGTTATTAACCAGGTAACGCTCAAAGGAGTTGATTTCCTCAAACCGTTGTCGCCAGATCTGCTTGCCCTTAGTTTGGGATGGGAGTTGCTGTTGGTCCAGGACCTCGGGATGAACCCGTACTACCAGCACCTCTTCGTAGTAGGAGCGGTTAAAAATACCGATGCGCCCCCGCTCTGGTAGAGCCTTGTAGGATCGCCACAGATAGTCATGGTCCAGTTCTTCAGCGGAGGGTTGCTTAAAGCTAAACACCTGACAACCCTGGGGATTCACCCCCGACATCACATGTTTGATGGTGCTGTCTTTACCAGCTCCGTCCATAGCCTGAAAAATCAGCAACAGAGCGTAGGTATTCTGGGCATAGAGCACATCCTGGTAGCGAGTTAGTTGTTGGATACCGGATTCTAAATGGACCCTAGCCTCTTCCTTGGTGAAGCCCCCCCTGTAGGCGGGATCAAAGTCCTTAAGACTGATCCGTTGACCGGGTTGGGCAATCATGGCGTCAGGATTGAGGGCTTTAAGAAAGGCGTTCTCATCCATAGCAAGGCCTCAGGTGGTGATCCATTCCATGGCTTCTAGAACGTTTTGGCGACTATTAAAGGCTGAGATCCGAAAGTAGCCTTCCCCTGCGGCCCCAAAACCTGAGCCAGGGGTGCCTACCACATGGCAGTTGTGCAGCAGTTTATCAAAGAAATCCCAACTGGACAGGCCGTCCGGGGTTTTGACCCAGACGTAGGGAGCATTGATGCCCCCGTAAATCTGCAAGCCAGCGGCGGTGAGTTGCTCGCGAATAATCCGGGCGTTTTCCATGTAGAAGCTGATCAGGGCCTGGATTTCTGTCTGACCAGCGGCGGAGTAGACCGCCTCTGCCCCCCGCTGAACAATGTAGGAAACCCCATTAAACTTAGTCGATTGCCGCCGGTTCCAGAGGCTGTGGAGGGAGACATGGCTACCATCGGCGGCCTTACCCTGTAGTGACTTGGGCACTACGGTAAAGGCGCAGCGGGTGCCGGTAAACCCAGCGTTTTTAGAAAAGGACCGAAATTCAATGGCGCAGTCCCGGGCCCCCTCGATTTCGTAGATAGAGTGGGGCAAGGTGGGGTCAGTAATAAAGGCTTCGTAGGCGGCGTCAAAGAAAATGATCGAGCCGTGGGCGCGGGCGTAGTTAACCCAGGCTTGCAGATGGGCGCGGCTGGCTACGGCACCGGTGGGATTATTGGGGAAACACAGGTAAATCAAGTCCACCGGTTGGTCAGGGATGCGGGCGGTAAAGTTATTCTCGGCGTTGATGGGCAGGTAAACCAGGTTGCCGTACTCCCCCGATCGTTGACTGGGCCGGTGTGACCCGCCATGACGTTGGTGTCAACGTAGACCGGGTAGACCGGGTCGGTGACGGCAATGGAGTTGTTGTTGCCAAAGATATCCAGAATGTTGCCGCAGTCACACTTCGAACCGTCAGAAATAAAGATCTCACTGGCGTCAATCTCACAGCCCCGGGTTTGGAAGTCGTGCTGGGCGATCTTTTCCCGTAGCCACAGGTAGCCCTGCTCGGGACCATAGCCCTTAAAGCGATCGCGATCGCCCATGTCTTCCACCGCTGCCACCATGGCGGCCCGACAGGCAGCGGGCAAGGGTTCAGTCACATCGCCAATACCTAATTTAATGATGGCAGCGTCGGGGTTGGCCTCGGCATAGGCATTGACCCGCCGGGCGATTTCTGGGAACAGGTAGCCTGCCTTGAGTTTCAGGTAGTTGTCGTTGATGGTAGCCATGGAGCGTGCCCAGTTACATTGCTTAACCCAGCCTACCGCCCCAGGGACCATCCTGGCGCATTCATTAACTTAGCTAAACTGGCCAAACTAGAAATAGGCCAACTCCTAAACTGTCCTCCTGGTCGACGGCAGTCCAGTTGCTGATTAGTTATAAGTGAGCTGTTCTCTACTGTTACAGAGGAAATGGTTCCCTATGCTACCGCGTCACAGTTGGTTATTTCGTTCTGTCAGTGGTTTTATTAAGTACTTCCTACTGGTTACCGTTGGTCTAATAGGGAGCTTACTTCTAGCCAGTCTGTTTGGCCATGGGCTACTAACTCTAGCCTGGATCAGTCTCTTAGTGGACTGGTGGTGGCGATTAGCCCTGGGTAGCTTTTTTAGTCTGGGTTGCGCTGTGATTTTCGAGTCTGTTCAGTAATTGAACCACATCGTACCGATCTCCATCACAGCGGTTCCATCTGCGAATGTCTGGGGTTGCAAAATGATGGTCGTCGCGAGCGGCACCTTCTGCCGCCATCAATAGTTAAATCAGGTGGCTTGAGTTTTATAACCGGGAACTATCCCAGTCAGGACGCTACTGCTACGGCAAGGCATCCATGCAAATCTAGACCGATAGCCTCCATTTAGCCAAAACAAAATAGGACATTAACATGTAGAGAAAAAAGATAAAGATCAAACGTGATTCGATATCTTTCTACGTGTCTAACCTATCTCATCTGCCAGGCAAGGTCAGGTCTATTGCAGACTTAGTAAGTTAACTTCTAAAGGTTTGCTGAACTCCACGACGACTTCTTTGGCGGCTTGCTAAAGCTGCCGGACGCCCGGCTTCCCGTAATACCTCATGAAATATTTCCACTATTCGGTCTAGCTTGCTATCCCAGTCAAAGTAGTTTTCTCTTACCCGTTGCAGGCTACCTTTGCCCAATTGTTCTCGCAAAGTCGCCGAAGCAGCCAGTTTAATCATGGCTTCTGAAAGTCCTTGAACAAAAGCTTCCTGGCTGGGAACATCAACTCTGATGCCACTCTTGTCATCAATGTAGGCTCCTGGACCCGCCCAATTAGCGGCAATTACCGGCAAACCCATGGCCATGGCTTCTAAAAGGGCACAACCGCCGCAATCGCGAATAGCTGGAACCAAATAAACATCACACTGTTGAATCACTTCAGCCGCGTCTGTCAAAGCTAGCCAACCATGAAAAACCACTCGGTCTTGAAGATTAAACTCCCTAACTCGAGCCTTCATACTGTCGAATAATTCACCATTGCCAATTAAATCTAAGGTGGCATCGGTGTACTGAGCTACCCGACTGAAGGCTTCAATCAAAAAAGGAATTCCTTTCTGATCAACAAACCTGGCCATATAAACAAATTTAATTGATTGATTCGAAGCTCTTTTAGATGGCTGGGCTGGTTGCCAGATAGATAAATCTACCCCACTTTCCACTACTTCATAAATCCTACCCCTACAGTTTGGGGGTAGGGCTCAAGCTGTTTGCTGATTAGCTACCAGCAAAGCCGCTGCCTTGGACTTACCAGGAAATATAGCATTTAGTGCACAGGCAGCCGAGCGACCCAGATAGGTAGATAGGCGATCAAGAATAGATTCAAGATTCTGGAAACAAGGAGGAAAATCGATACCCCCACACATTGGACCAATAACAACAGGAACACCTAAGTCGTAGAGGCAGCTAGGGGCTTTTGGAGATATGAAAGAGGGTGAAAAAACCAAATCTATTTCCATTTGCTTAACCAATTTCCTAATGATTGGTCGAGCTTTTAATTGAGTAATTAAGTACAAGAGCTGACCAATTATATTGTCTCGAATTCGAAAGGGTAAGTATCGACTGAAATGATAAATAACTTTTTGTAGTCGAGAATCCCTAATGAAGTGAATTTGATTATAGATATCTTCACCGTAGCGACTGTAAAGTTCCGCTTCTACTCGACTATGGCAAACCAACCAGATATGATGATTACGTTCCCTGAGGCGGTCGAAATAATAAAGAGCCAGAGCCGCCTCGCCACTCATACTCATTGAGGCATTATCAGCAAAAATAAGAACTTTTAAAGGTTTAGAAGCATCATCTAAGCATAAAGATCGCTGAAATCTAATTGGCAGACTATCGTTGATGACTACCATAAACCCAATTGCTCCAAAAACAATTCAAAAACCGATTAAAAAAATCGAACGTTGAAAATATAAAGACAAGGTATCATAGAAAAAATAACCTGTCATCCTGTCATCATCACCAACCCAGCAATTATCCCTGTAATTGAAAATCATAAATTGCTCTTATTTAAGATTAGATTCTAGACATGAATCACTCTGAGGCATCGTGATTAAAATCAAAAATAAACCAATTAAAATATAAAATTTAAGATCTTAAAATTAAATCAGCTAATCTCAATCACTCTTTTGCTTAACGAATTCAGCAAACTTGAGAGCAACCCATTTGCATCAAAATTAAGCTAGCCTTAACAAGCTTCCCTTAGTGAAATTACCTAAGGCTAGGGTAAACTATTTCAAAATGAAAATCTGAAGTTCGGGTAAACTCTGTTAAAACTTTATATTTCCTCGGGCTTTGTAAGATTTTGATAAAGTTTCGATAAAGTTATGGTCTGGAGTACCGTAGTTATACGGTATCGCAGCCTTGTTTCCCCGCAGAAACGGAGAGGCACCATGATCTTGAGCATGAATTCCGGTGGTGCGGTTGAAGGCTCCACGGCTAGGGTAGGGCTAACCCTGGTCTGAGGGGGTGGCGATCGCGGCAGAGGTTTTCCATTCCTGGCCGATGACCAGGGTATGGACCTGCCAATGGGGATCGGGCTGGGGGTAGTCGTCGCGAAAGTGGCCACCCCGGCTTTCGCTGCGAAAGGCGGCGCTGGTGAGTACCAGCCAGCCGATATCGTAGAGATTACGGAGTTCACCCCAGGCTCGTAGCTGTTGGATCGTCAACCCTGGGGGCAGGGGTTGGCTATTCCCAGGTGTCAGGTGGGCCAGGTAGGATACCAGGGGCTGGTCAGCCCAGGTCCGTCGCCAGTCGGCCAGGGTGGCAATGGCCAGGTCTAAGCCTTTCTGGTTACGGCTAATGCCGGCGTTGTTCCACATCCGATCGGTTAGTTCCTGCCGTTGGCGGGCAGTGTGGTGGAGGTCGGGCATGGGAACTGGGGGCTGATCCGATGCCCCTGACACTGGCCAGGTGGGGAATTCGGCCTCTGTCAAAGGGGGACTTTGCAGGGGTAGATGGGCAAGTTCTGCCCCGTATACTAGGCACTCCAGCAAGGAGTTGCTGGCCAGGCGGTTGGCTCCGTGTACCCCCGTACTGGCATTTTCTCCCACGGCGTAGAGACCAGGAATGGTGGTTTGGCTGTGGAGATCGGTGGTAATTCCCCCCATCCAGTAATGGGCGGCGGGGGCTACGGGCACCAACTGGGTGAGGGGATCGCAGCCCCACTGGCGACAGACCTGAATAATATTGGGGAAGCGACGGTACAGACGCTCTTCGGGAATCACCCGCATGTCAAGCCAAACCTGGCGATCGCCGGTTTTCTGCAGGTGCTGGAAAATCGCCCGGCTGACCACATCTCTAGGAGCTAGTTCCCCATCTGGGTGATAGTCCTGGGCAAAGCGATAACCTGCGCCATCGACCAGGTGGGCTCCCTCCCCCCGCACCGCTTCGCTAATTAAAAAGGGAGGGGCCCCACTTTGGGCCAGGGCAGTGGGGTGAAATTGAAAGAATTCTAAATCCCGTAATTCTGCCCCCCTCGCCAGGCCATGGCTACCCCATCGCCAGTGCTGGCGTCAGGGTTGGTGGTGTGGGCGTAGACCTGACCACCACCGCCAGTGGCGAGGACGGTGGCCTGGGCTGACAGCCAGTGCAGGTGGCGATGGTAGGCCATCAGTAGGCCCCGACAGCGCTGCTGCTCTAGCCACAGATCCAGCACAAAGGCATTTTCGTAAACTTGAATATTAGGCCGTTTTAGAACCGCCTCGGCCAGAATTGAAACAATTGCTCGCCCGGTGGCATCGGCTGCATGGAGAACCCGACGGCGGCAGTGGGCAGCCTCCAGGGTCATGGCCAGGGTGCCATGGTTACGGTCAAAGGCTACTCCCAGGTCCAGCAGGTGATGAATACAGTTGGCGGCTTGCCTAACCAGATGATCTACCGCTGCTGGCTCGCATAGGCCCGCTCCAGCTCGTAAAGTATCCTGATGATGCAGTAATAAAGAATCGTCTGGGCCCAGGGCGGCGGCAATACCTCCCTGAGCCCAGTCGCTGGCTGACAAAGACAGATTATCTTTAGTAATTAAACCGACTCGCCACCGGCTGGGAATGGAGAGGGCGGCGTAAAGCCCAGCGGCCCCGCCCCCCACCACCAGCACATCAAAGTTTGTCAAGTGGGAAGCGTTATTTGTAAACGCCATTGTTAAAGCGATCAGCTCCTTCCACCAGGGCTGGATCGGGGGGAGTTACCGTAAAATTATCCAGGTTGGCCTTCAGCACTTCCACTTGTTTCTCCGTCAACCCTGGCATATCTAGTACGTCTTCCACCCGATCAAAGGGAGCGTTTTGAACAATTTTGCCGGCCAGAGTTGGGTACAGCCCAGGGAATTTGCTGAAATTTTGAACATTGGTGTTGTTCAAGTCGAGCTTGGCTCCATATTCGGTACCCAACTTGGCGTCTACCGCATTCCTCAGGGGCCTTTCCGCCAGCAGGGGAATTATTCCTATTGATGATTTATTCAGCTCCAGAGCCAGTGCCCCCTGGGGCTGACCCAGGCCAATCCAGGCACCCAGGATGATCACAATGCCCATGAGTAGGCTAACCAGTCGTTTCATGTCCCCTATTCCTCTCCTAGAAACTAGAAAATTGATATACAGCATTTCTAAGAGCCTATCATTTTCTCATACCCCCAGGGGGAGTGGAAATCTGAGGAAATCCACCCTTGCCCCGAACCTCAGGGCGAGGATGGGGGTAGCCGTTCTAACTCCTGGGCGTAATTCTCCCCAGGTCCTGGTTGCCCGCTGGGGCTGACTGGTAATGAATGGTAGCCCGGATAGTAAGGGTTTGCTCCAGGGGTGGAGCCGGTTGATTGGTAACGACCCAGATTTGCCCGCTCCTGTCCACCAGTTTATAAAGGGACTGACCCACCAAGGGTAGATATTCCTTTACCTGCCCCCGCACATAAACCTGATCTTCCCGATGCTGATGTAGGTTGGCGATGGGCACAAGCGGGTCCAGAAAACTGATCCTGGTGAGGTGATACAGGCGATCGCGCCAGAGCAAGCCTGGTCCTGAACTGACCATGGGGCCATAATTGGCCAGGGCGAGGAGCCCTAAACCAACTAACCCAGCGTAGGTAAAGTACTTCATTGTCAGGAGTAGAGCTGGTAGGGGATAGTGATATGGTCAGATAATTCTTTTCCTATCCCGACCGAGCCTCTATAACTTTAGCCCGGTGCAGGGGGAGTTGGTCGGTCAATCCCTGACCCAGTTTTAGGGTTATCGATTCACTCTAGGTTAGGGGCTCTGGTCAAAACTATATCTAGTCTAACCTCGATTCTTGCCAGCCAGGCGGGGCTTCAGAAGGGATGGCGGTCAATTCTTCTAAGGTTGCAGTACCATGACTCAGTTACTTGACGGTAAGGCTCTGGCTCTCCAGCTGCAGACCGAACTAGCCAAAACCATCCAACACCTTACCCTGGGTGGACACCGCTGCCCTGGTCTGGCGGTGATCATGGTGGGAGATAACCCTGCCAGTGCCGCCTACGTCCGTAACAAAGAGCGGGCCTGCGCTCGAGTAGGAATCGCCTCCCTGGGGCAGCATTTACCGGCCCAGACCAGTCAGGCGGAACTGGTGGAACTGATTCAGCAATTAAACGCTAACCCCACCATCGATGGCATTCTGGTGCAACTCCCCTGCCTGACCATTTAGATAGTGTTGCCCTCTTAAATACCATTGCCCCCGATAAAGATGTAGATGGGCTTCATCCTTTAAATTTAGGACGGTTATTGCGGGGTGAGCCAGGCTTGCGGAGTTGTACTCCCTACGGTGTGATGCGGTTACTCTCGGCCCATGGAATTGATCTGAAAGGGGCGCAGGCTGTGGTGGTGGGCCGCAGTATTCTAGTCGGTAAACCCATGGCGCTGATGCTGCTTGAGGCCAATGCTACGGTTACCATCGCCCATGCCCTGACAAAGAACCTATTCGACCTGACCCAACAAGCTGATATTCTAGTGGCGGCGGTTGGCCGACCAGGCCTGATTACCGCAGCGGCGGTAAAGCCGGGAGCAGTGGTAGTTGATGTGGGTATTAATCGGGTCGAGTCGGTCCCCGGTTCCTCCCAGTTGGTGGGAGACGTGGACTTTACTACCGTTGCCCCTTTAGCTCGAGCCATTACACCGGTTCCCGGTGGGGTAGGACCCATGACCGTGGCCATGCTGCTGGAAAATACCGTGTTGAGCTACCGTCAGAGACTACAGATTTAGTCGCCAGGGCTAAACCTGCTCCTGAGCGATCGCGGCCTTCCTGCTTTTAGACTAGAAAAAGAACCTTTGTCACTTATGGTGCCAGCCAACTCCCTTAACCAGAAGACTTTGAATAATTTTGATCTGTCTGCCTACCTGACAGAACGTCGCCAGTGGGTAGAAGCCGCCCTCGATCGGTCTTTGCCGGTGGAATATCCAGAAACCATCTACGAAGCGATGCGCTATTCACTGCTGGCGGGGGGCAAACGATTACGTCCGATTTTATGCCTGGCCAGTTGTGAACTGGTGGGTGGGGATAGGGCCATAGCTATGCCCACTGCCTGCGCCCTGGAAATGATTCACACCATGTCCCTTATCCATGACGATTTACCCGCCATGGATAACGACGACTACCGCCGGGGCCGCCTGACCAACCATAAGATCTATGGTGAAGGCGTCGCTATTCTGGCTGGAGACGCCCTCCTCTCCTACGCCTTTGAATATATTGCCGCCCATACCCAGGCCGCCCCTCCTGATCGGGTGCTGCAAGTTCTGACGGGTTTGGGTAAAGCCGTGGGGGCCAGGGGCCTGGTGGGAGGTCAGGTGGTGGACCTGGCCAGTGAAGGCGACCCTGACGTTAGTCTGGACACTCTAAACTACATCCATCGACACAAAACCGGTGCCCTGTTAGAAATTTCAGTTACCGCTGGAGCAATTTTGGCAGGGGCCTCTATCCCGCAGGTTGAAAAGTTGAGGGAATACGCTCAAAACATTGGCCTCGCCTTTCAAATCGTAGACGATATTCTTGACATCACCTCTACCCCCGAAACCCTGGGTAAGTCTGTGGGTAAAGATGTTAACGCCTGCAAGGCCACCTATCCCAGCCTCTGGGGTCTAGAAGAGTCTCGTCGACAGGCCGATCAATTGGTAGAGTCTGCCAAGCAAGCCCTAGAGGAGTTTGGAGAAAAACGCCAACCCCTGCTGGCCCTTGCCGATTACATTGTTGCCCGCACCCACTAGCCGCTGCACTATTGACAACCAGCTTGAGACTTTCTGTTCAGACCTTGCCCATACCCCAGGAGCCTATGGAAAACCCTATGGATATTGTAAACAACGACGTACTTTTGGTAGCCTTATTGGCCTGCGGCACGGCCCAGTTACTTAAGGCTGTAATTGAGTTTATTCGTCATCGAAAGTTAAATCTGCGGGTTCTGGTGGAAACTGGCGGCATGCCCAGCGCCCACTCTGCCCTGGTGACGGCCTTAGCCTGCGGCATCGGCCGAACCCTGGGTTGGTCCAGTCCCGCCTTTGCTGTCACCTCAGTGTTTTCCATTATCGTTATGTACGATGCTGCCGGTGTGCGGCAGGCCGCTGGTAAACAAGCCAAAATTCTGAATCAGATCATTGACGAGCTGTTTCAAGAAAAGCCCGAGTTTAATGAAGATCGCCTCAAAGAACTGCTGGGTCATACTCCCTTTCAGGTGATTGCTGGGTCAGTCTTGGGGGTAGTGGTCTCCTATCTGGCGGCTCAGTTTACCATTAGCCAGCCCATTAGTTAGGCATAGTAACCGCAGGGGTGAGCATCACCACCTCTCGGCTATCCACAATAAAACTGGAAATACCGTAGCCCTTCAACACCGTCAGGGTAGAAACTGCTCCGTCTATGGTCGGGCTATAGGCAATTAACAGGTAGGGGCGTTGGCGATACACCGCCAGACCAACGGCCTGCTTAACCTGGCGCTGAATAGATTTAGCCATGTC
Organism: Nodosilinea sp. LVE1205-7; assembly: GCA_041879365.1. Lineage (GTDB taxonomy): Bacteria > Cyanobacteriota > Cyanobacteriia > Phormidesmidales > Phormidesmidaceae > Nodosilinea. The sequence goes on from CP089923.1 coordinate 3,380,081, forward strand.
AGGTTGGTACTGGTAGTCAACCAAGACTCCAAACCCGGCCCCCAGGGATTGGGGTGCGTAGGCCGCGGAGGCCAGGGGAGCTGCTGGGGAAGGGACCTGGGCCACCGGGGGAGTCGGGGCGGGGCGAGGAGTGGCGGTTGGAGGCGAAGCCGGCGGCGTTGTCGGGGCGGGGCTATTGATGGCCGGTCGGGCTACAAAGGCCTTTAGCCCTTCTACTTCAGTCATATATTGAGCCCAGGCATTGGCATTTTCTAAATTGGTAAACCCCCCCGCCCGGACTACGGTGTCACTCAGGTAGTCGCAAATCATCACAGTGCTATTGGAGGGTAGGAGAGCCTGTACCCGATTGCGTTCTGCCTCGGTATTACTGCGTACCAGTAGTAAATATTCATTAGCCTGGGGAGGGGGACAGGGGGAAAGGCGGCTTGAAGTCTGGCCACGGGCCCTGATAGTCCCAGGGTCAAACTACCGCTGAGCAGAGAAAATATGACTCTGCCAAAAGTATTCACGTAGGCCGGGGCTGTAGCCACGGTATTCATAAACTCACTAGACCGATTGATCATTACACTTTTCTCTGCCGCAACCTGCCAGCGATTGTAGCCTAAAGCTGGAGTTTTCGAGTTTCCCTATATAGCGGATTTCACTCGGGTGAAGTGCGATGCGATCACCCCCCTGCCCCCCCTTGGCAAGCTGCCGTGTACACATAAGTCGGGTCTAACTTCGTTTGAGTCCTTTGCGTCCCCAAAATCCCCCAATTCTGGTGGATTTTGAAGGGTTCGGTTCCCCAGGAATTGGGGGCTGGGGGGCAGTTTGTCGCTGATTGGGTTAGATTTGATCACTTGTGTGTATACCGTAGCCTTGGCAAGGGGGGGTTACAGCGTAAATCTCATACAGCCAGGTGCTGGGGGGTAGGATTGAGCAATGGGGTGTCTCACTCTATGGAAAACCGCTATAGCTGGGTTCAGGACCTTGAGCTCAAAGTTGGCGACTCTCTGACCTGGAAATGAGGGGATTATCTGGCCTCTGACTACTATCGCCGATCGCCTGGGCTAAGCCTCTGACTAGCTGGTTCAGATGGTCTTGCTGGTGGGTCGCCATCAGGGTTAGCCGCAGTCGACTGGTGGCAACGGTGGGGGGCCGTACTGCCGCCACCGCTAAACCCAAATTTTCCAGGTGGTGGCGAGCCGCCAGTACCGCCTGGGCGGAGGGATAGCCCAGACAAATAATGGGCGATGCTGAGGGCAGACGCTGCACCGGTAATCCCGCCAGGACCCGGTCTAATTGCTGGTTCAGGTCGCTAACATGGTGCCAGAGCCGCTGGCGACGCTGGGGTTCTTGGGCGACTATCTCGAGGGCGGCCAGGGCGGCGGCGGTATCCGCTGGCGATAAACCGGTGGTATAGATCCACCCGGAGGCCCGATTACGGAGAAAGTCTATTAAACTGGCGGACCCAGCTACGTATCCCCCCAGGCTACCCAGGGCCTTACTCAGGGTGCCCATGTGTACCAGGGGATAGCCCCTATAACCCAGGTGTTCTACCACCCCGGCTCCAGTTGGGCCAAACACCCCGGTGCCATGGGCCTCATCCACCAGTACCATGGCATCGTAGGTTTCTGCCAACTGGAGAATTGGGGCCAGGCAGCAAAGATCCCCATCCATGCTGAATACCGTGTCGGTGGCAATCAGGCAGCGGCGGTGATGGCGACGGTGGGTTTTCAGGTGATCCTCCAGTTGATCCATGGCGTTGTGGGCGTATTCCAGGCTAGTCGCCCCACTAACCCTGGCTCCGGCCTTCAGGCTGGCGTGGTTGTGCTGATCGGCTAGAATCAGGTCCGGGCTACCCACCAGGGCCCCCAGGGTGCTGAGGTTGGCTAGGTAGCCAGAGCTAAAGACGATCGCATCCTCCGTGCCCTTGAGGGCGGCGATCGCCTGTTCCAGTTGGCGGTGTAGGGGGCGGTGGCCGCTCAGCAGGCGGGAGCCGGTACTGCCGGTACCGTGGCTGTGGATGGCCGCGATCGCCGCCGCCGCCAGACGAGGATCACCGGCCAGCCCCAGGTAGTCATTACTAAGAAAATTCACCAGGGTTTGGCCCCGCCGTTGCAGGGTGGGGCCGGGTCGGCCCTCGATGGCCTGGGGAGACCGATATCGATGGGCCCGTTGTAGGGCCGCCAGGGAGTGATCAAGCCAGGCGTAGGGGGATGGGTTCACAATGGGCGCAACCTCCGGGCAATATCAGTCCCTATCCGGGCTCAAGACCATAGAACCAGGCAATCAGCAGGGGCGTCAACAGGATCAAAATAACATTGAGGGGTAAGCCAATCCGGGTAAAGTCATAAAATTTGTAACCCCCCGGCCCGTAAACCATGGTGTTGGTTTGGTAACCAATGGGGGTCAGGTAACTATTGGAAGCGGCAAAGGTGACGACGACGATAAAGGCCATGGGATTTAGTGCCATGGTTTTGGCTACCTCAGCGGCAATGGGAATCATCAGAATCACCGCCGCATTATTAGACAGGACTTCGGTGAGCAGGTTGGTGACCAGGTAGAAAATCATCAACAGGACCAGGCCGGGTAATCCAGTGCTAAAGGTGGCCAGATGGTTAGCTAGCCAGGCGGTGGTACCAGAGTGATCCATGGCTGTGCCCAAAGGAATTAACCCGGCCAGCAGAAAAATCACATCCCACCGCACCGCCCCATAGATTTCTCCCGGCTTCAGGCAGCCGGTCAAGACCATAGCCAGGACCCCCACCAGGGCGGCCACGAGAATGGGTAGTAAATTCAGGGCGGCCACTACAATCACCGCCAGAATAATGGCGATCGCAATCCAGGCCCGATCCAGCCGCAGGCTTTCCCGCTCCCGCTCCTCCAGCACCAGCATTTCCCGGGTCGTTTTTAACCCGGTTAAACTCTCTCGAGGCCCCTGTATCAGCAGCAGGTCGCCAAATCGCAGGGGCACCTGGCCCAGGCGTTCCCGCACCAGTTCCTCACCCCGGCGAATGGCTAACACCGTGGCATTGTAGCGTTGACGAAAGCGCATTTCCTTGAGGGTGGAACCCACCAAACGGGCATTAGAGAGAATCAGTACTTCGGCAATCTGTTCTTCTCCGGTGGCTAATTCCTCCTGCAAGGACTGGCTGAACTTGACCTCGGGCACTACATCCAGGTCGCGCTGGTCCCGCAGCTTCAGCAGGTCCTCCCGGCTACTTCTAACCAGCAGCACATCCCCCGATTCTAAAACCTTATCCGCCAGTGGTTGGGGAAATCGGGTCCGGCCTCGGATCAGTTCCAGCACGTCAATATCGTATTTGCGTTGAATTTCGCTGGCCTTCAGGGTTTGACTAATCAGGCTGGAATCCGGGGTAATCACCACCTCGGTGACGTAATCCTTCAAATCGTAGTCCACCAGGCTGAGGGCAGGGGATTTGCGATCGGGCAGCCACCTGGGGGCCGCCAGGGCTAAATAAACTAAACCTACGGCAAAGGTAAGGATGGCTATCGGGGTAAAGGCAAACAGGCTGAATTCGCCGTAGCCCAGGCTCTTAGCCAGGCCACTGGCCAGAATATTGGTAGAGGTGCCAATCAGGGTAATCATGCCCCCCAGCACCGTAGTGTAGGAGAGGGGAATCAGCAGTTTGGAGGGGGAAATCTTTTGTTTTCGACACCAGTCTTCCACAATGGGTAGAAAAACCGCTACCACCGCGGTGTTGTTAATAAAGGCGGTAATCGGTCCCACCAGTAGTCCCATCACCAAGATCTGCCGGGAGGGTTGTTGCCCACCCCACTTTACCAGCCAGTCTCGGAACACCTGAATCACCCCGGTTTTGGCAATTCCTGCACTCAGAATAAACATCAGCAGGACCGTAATGGTGGCGCTGTTGCCAAAGCCAGCTATCCCTTCTTCGGGGGTCACCAGGCCCAATAAAATCAAAGCCGTAGTGACCGCGATCGCCGTCAAGTCCACCGGTAGCCACTCTGCCATAAAGGCCACCAGGGCTACCGTCAGAACGGCCAGGGTTAGAAAGATAGGGTTGTGCAGCAAGTCCATATGGGCAATATCCCATTCTTAGCCAGGTCTTGCCAAGCCGACTGACGGTGGGACTTGGGCTTTCCCTACCCTACCGCTGCTGGAGCCAACGCCCATCCCCTCCCTGAGCAGGGTAGGAGTAGGTAGGAGTGCATCCCAGTTTTGCAAGTTTGCCCTCATCCCCCAGCTCCTTCTGCCAAAAAGGGTGAGGGCTAGAAAAGTGGGATGCACCCGGTAGGTAGTAGGTAGGGCTTGAGCTACCCACCCTGGCGGCGAAGGAGATTAGGACTATAGAAAACCTCCTGGCCTATTTAACAAACCTAAGGCGTGTATCTATGCATCTCCAGGTGTTGCTTGCAAAGGTCAACTCCTCACCGACAAAGGTCCTGGCTATCCCTAGGCTGCTGTTAGCCTGATGCCCCTATGGGTACTGCTTTGGCGGCAGGCTTAACCCCTGGGGAGGGAAAGGGTTCAGGTTAGGGCTGCCATACCAGGGCTATCGTTCTCCCACCTGCAGATGGGGACGAATGCTGCGGTAGCGGTCCTGGCGAATGGTTTCCAGCGCCGAGGTAATCTGCCAGGCCGGTTGTCCCAGGGTATGGAGCAGGTGGGAACCCAATTCCAGAGCGGCCTCAAACTCCGGTTGCACCACTTCCCGAGCCCCTAACTGGGTGAGAATATCGATTTCCTCATTGGTGTGGGACCGGGCAATGATGTCCAGGTGGGGGGCTCGCGCCAGGGCCCGTTGTAACAGCAAACGGGTACTGGTGGGGTCGGGTAGGGCGATCGCCAGGGCCTTGGCGGTTTCTAGAGAGGTTTTTTCCAGCACCAGTTCGCTGTCAGCATCGCCAAAGACGTAGGGAATCTGCCGTTGCCGCAGGGATTGCAGGGCCACTTCGCTGTTTTCCATGACTAGAATTGGGTAACCCTGACTCAGTAGAATATTCACCAGCACTTCCCCCACCCGGCCGTAGCCCGCCACAATGACATGGTTGTTAAGCCCCTCTGGTACCGACAGCAGTTTCGGTTCCCGCAGACCGTGCAGGTAGCGCTGCACCAGGGATAGCCGATCCAGTCTGCGAATCAAGCGGGGAGCCCAGTGAATCCACAGGGGGGTGAGCATCAGGGTAATGGCGATAGTCCCCAGTAGCAGAGAGTAGCGCTGGTCAGAAATCAGTCCCATCTGTAACCCCACCAGGGCCAGTACAAAGGAAAACTCACCAATCTGGTTGAGGCCGAAACTGGTAAGGATGGCGGTTTTGAGGGAGTAGCCAAAACGCAACACAATGGGCAGAATAATCACCGCCTTGCCTACCATAATCACCGTTACCAGGCCCAAAATCAGCGGCAGGTTTTTAATCAGCAGGGTGGGATCAATCAGCATGCCAATGGAGGCAAAAAATAGGCAGGCGAAGGTGTCCCGTAGGGGTAGGATCTTGCCCAGGGCCTGGTCGGCGTAGTCGATTTCGGCAATCATCAACCCCGCTACAAAGGCCCCCATTTCAATTGAGAGCCCCAGTTTAGAGGTGATCCAGGCGACCCCCAAACACAGGGCCACCACCGTGAGTAAAAACAACTCGCTACTTTCTGTGGCGGCCATGTGTTGAATTAGACGGGGTACCACCCAGCGCCCCAAGACTACAGCTAACCCTAAAAATAGCCCGATCTTCAAGAGGGCCAGACCCAGGCTGAGGCCAAATCCATCGGTTTGTTTGAGGGCAGGCATAATCGCTAAAATTACCCCCAGGGAGAGGTCCTGGGCAATCAACACCGCCAGCATCACCTGGCCATGAACCGTACTGGTCTCTCCCCGGTCAATCAGGGTTTTGAGCACCACCGCCGTTGAGGACAGAGACAGCACCAGCCCCAGAAACAGGCCCTCTAAAGGGGAGTGGACCCAGCCCACCAACAGGGATAGGGCCAACACCAGCAGGGTGGTCAGGCCCATTTGCCAGAGGCTGCCCTGGAGGGCGATTTTGCGGACCCGCTTTAATTCCGTTAGGGAAAATTCTACCCCAGGGCAAAGAGTAAAAAGGCAATGCCAATTTCCGCCAGGGACTGAATCTGTTGCACCTCCTTCAGCAGCCCCAGGCCGTAGGGGCCAATCACCAGGCCGGTGGCCAGGTAACCCAGCAGGGCTGGTTGCCCCAGGCGATGGGCTCCGTAGCCTCCCAGGGCTGAGGTGCCCAGGGCCAGGGTGAGGTCAAGGATGAAATCGGTTTGGGCGGCCATAGGAGGGTAGGGAATTTACTGCTGGGAAAATTATCGAATTTTACTGAGTATGGGGTGGATTCTCCGGTAAAGATGTACCCTGAGAATCACTCTCCCACCCCTGCCAGCCAATGCCAGTTGGTTTCTACTCTCTACAGTATGCTGACTAAAGCTATGGTGAGCAGTTTGAACGATTGGGCGGTCTCGAATAGGCCTCCGACCTGGCTGGTTCACCTGCTTCTACCCCGGTGAAGGGAACTCTAAGTCTGTCATGCACCAATTATTGCTGATTCCAATTGTGGCCTTTGCCAAGCTGCTTACCTTCGGGCTGCGTCTGTCTGGGCGGGGGTCTGGTACGGCATTGCCGGGATACCTGGTGGGTAAGTATTTTCCCTTTGTATTGCCCCGTTTGATCCGACAAATCCCCACGGTAATCGTGATCACAGGCACCAATGGTAAGACGACGACCCAAACCATGCTGAGTGCCATGATTAGCCCCCGGGTTGGCGATCGCATCCTGCGTAATCGGGCTGGGGCTAACCTGCGCCAGGGAATTTTATCGGAGCTGCTGAAACAGAGTGATGGTTGGGGGCGGTTACGCTTTACCCACGCCATTCTAGAGGTGGAGGAGGCCACCCTGCCCCGGCTGGCGAACTCTATTGCGGCCCCAGATCATCGCGGTCACCAACCTCTACCGCGACCAGCTCGATGCCTACGGTGAGATTGACCGGACAGAGCAGCTGATCCGCAACGGCATTGCCCAATGCCCCCTGGCCCAGGTGGTGGTGAATGGAGACGATCCCCGCACCGCCCGCCTCACCCAGGGGCTACCCAATCCCACCTATTTTGTTTGCCTGGCGGAGGACTACGCTCGGCTACTGCCCTACGAGGGCCAGCGGCGATCGCTGGAACCTGGTCAGCCAGGATTGGTAGCGACCCAGATTACCGTTAATGCCGATCTAACGACAGATTTCGCCGTGGCGGGGCAGATCCAATCCCAGCCCATCCATCTACCCCAGGTTCGCACTGTTTCGCCGGGGTTCTTCCATGTCTATAACGCCCTGATTGCCCTGACCATTGCGGTGCTGTTAGGGATAGATGGGCCGACGGCCTTGCAGGGGCTGCAAAGCTTTGCACCCGCCTTTGGGCGGGGGGAGGTCCTGAGGCGTCAGGTGGGCCATAAGGCGGTTAACTATCGGCTATTGCTGGTGAAGAACCCGGCTAGCTTTAGCCTTAGCCTGGAACTGCTGCGTTCCATTCCCGCCTTAAAGTTGGTGCTGGCCATTAACGATAACACCGCCGATGGTCGAGATGTGTCCTGGCTTTGGGATAGCCAGCTAGAGCGCCTCAACCAGGCCCAGATTGATTGGGTCATCTGTACCGGGGTGCGGGCCCAGGATATGGCGGTACGCCTGAAGTATGCCCTCGATTTGCCCCCGGCCCAGCCCATCCCTACCCTGGAATCGATTCAGGCGGCCATTGACCGATCCTTTGACCATGCCCTGGATGGGGATACGGTCTTTGTTATGCCCACCTACACCGCTATGCTAGAGTTTCGTAAGCTACTGGGTAAAACCCTGGATCGGGTGTAAACTGATGACCTACCGCCTCACCCTTACCCACCTCTACCCTGACCACCTGAATCTTTACGGCGACAGCGGTAATCTAATTGTGCTGAAGCGCCGCTGTCAGTGGATGGGGATTGACTGCACAGTGCGATCGCTAACCATGGGGAGAAGATCCAACCTGGAGAAACGGACCTGTACTTCATGGGGGGAGGCCAGGACACCGATCAAATGGCGGTGGTGGAAGATTTCCATGCCCTTAAGGCGGCCGCCATCCAGGCTGATACGGAGGCCGGTGTAGTGTTTCTGGGGGTCTGTGGGGGTTACCAGTTGATGGGCCACACTTTTTTCATGGGCAATGGCCAGGAAACTCCTGGACTGGGAATTATCAACGTCCGCACCCGTGCTCCTGGGACCTCGGTTGAGCAGCGCTGTATTGGTAATCTAGTGGCCACCCTGGAACCTGCTATTTATGCAGAGATGGCGGGTCTTTACTCCACCCCTAAAACCATTCCTCCAACCCTGGTAGGGTTTGAAAATCACTCGGGGCAAACCTTTTTAGGTCCAGGGGTAGAGCCCCTGGCCAGACCCATAGTGGGCTTTGGTAATAATGCCTCTGGGGATTATGAAGGGGCTCGCTGCCGCAATGTCTTTGGTAGCTATATGCATGGCTCCCTACTCCCTAAGAACCCGCATTTTGCTGACTATCTGCTTGGTCTCGCCCTGCGGCGCAGGTATCAAGACGAAACCCTGACACTACCAGCTCTGCCCGACAGAGAAGAACTAGCCGCCCACCGCTCCGTGGTAGAACGCTACGGCCGCCAGGGCAGCCATCGCCCCTAACCTTTAGAGCTCCAACGGCGTTGCTTGTGGCGACTCAAGGTTTTACGCTTTTTCTTCTCAATCGGGGTTTCAAAGTAACGATGCTTACGCATATCAGAAAAAATACCAGCCCTCGACACCTTTCGTTTAAACCGGCGCAGGGCTGATTCGATTGACTCATCTTCTCCCAACAAAACTTGGGCCATGGACTTTCCTCAATACATTACTATCTATCCAGAAAGGGGGATAGGCTTAAGACAATAAATAGGCTTGGACCACGGTCACCGCAGGACTTGATCATTAAAAATCATGCCCAAGGGTAATCAGAAATGGCTGATCAGAAAAAGTAACGGTAATTGGGCAAGAATACCCAAGAAACGAGTTAGTAGCGATCTCGGGACTTGTTCCAACCACCGCCGGAAGAACCCCTAGGATTTCGAGGACCTGAAGATGGGTCACGGGGTTTAGCCTTATTGACCTTCAAGTCACGTCCCATCCATTCGGCTCCATCCAGGGCTTTAATGGCGGCGTCTTCCTTGGACTCGTCTGCCATTTCGACAAAGGCGAAACCGCGGGGACGTCCGGTATCGGGAGCAGTGGGTAGACTCACCCTAGCGATTTCACCGTATTCAGCAAATACAGCTGTGATGTCTTCCTTTGTAGCATCAAAGGATAAATTGCCGACATAAATAGCCACGACTACATCTCCATGGAGGAACTAAAAGAATAATGTTATATGGAGATGTACCAACGCTCAGGGGAAAGAACAACTAAGCAGGTAATGCCACCATCAACTCAGCAGAAGAACTAAATCTCAGTAAAAAGCTATGATTGGCAGCAAACTGTCCAGCCATAGTTTTCCTTAAACTAATTCACCTTTGTCTAGGATAGCATAGGAGTCATAATGAGAGTGATCAGAATTTTGTGTAAATCATGCTTCCGGCAAGAAAAACAGTAATCAGGGGTCAGTAATCAGGGGTCAGTAGCCCTCTGTACCCAGATTCCCACCCATAGAAAGCTTCTGCTCAACCATTCACCCTTCAAGCTCAAAGCCAGACAACACCCTATGGGGGGCCGGGAAGAGCAGTCTCCCCCCATGGCTTCATCCATGTCCCCCCGGCCCATAGCGATCGCAGCCAGGATCTGCCCAGCTCCAGGTCAGGGTTTAACCTGGCCCGATCACTCTCAGGTGATGGGCACGGGCTCAGGCCCTTTGCCCATCCTACCCCGCTGGCCACCGACGCCCTCATCCTGAGGAAGCTGCTGCTCAAGCAACCGGGGTCTCGCAACGCGAAGCGCGATCGGCCGCCCACCCTTTAACCCCTTCCGTCGGGTCCAGGGCGGCGGAACGCCCTGGGCGAGGGGTCCGGGGGAAATCGCCATTCCCCCGGTAGAAAAAATGAGTAGTCAGTAGTCAGCGGTCAGTCATCAGGAGTCCTCTGTATCGAGATTCCTACCCATAGAAAGCTTCTGCTCAACCATTCACCCTTCAAGCTCAAAGCCAGACAACACCCTATAGGGGCCGGGAAGAGCAGTCTCCCCCCATGGCTTCATCCATGTCCCCCCGGCCCATAGCGATCGCAGCCAGGATCTGCCCAGCTCCAGGTCAGGGTTTAACCTGGCCTGATCACTCTCAGGTGATGGGCACGGGCTCAGGCCCTTTGCCCATCCTACCCCGCTGTGATTAGGAGACCTCTGTATCTAAGCTTTTACCCCCAAGCTCAGCATTGAGGCAGAACAACACTCCTCAGAAGGTGACCAACCGCGATCGCAGGGGTGTGTTTAATGATCACACCCCTGCAAACATCGATCACAGGGGTGTGTATAACGATCACACCGGTGTGTATAACGATCACACGCCTGCAAACATCGATCACAGGCCTGTGTTTAGAATGCGCTTAATGGTGATCGACATGTGCATAGATAAAACCTTACTGTTTTTAGGGCAAATTGCCCTAAAAACAGTAATCAGCGATCAGTGGTCAGTGATCAGAAGCCCTTTTTCCCGACTCCCTCACCATTAGGAAGTTTCTCCTCAAACAACCGGGGTCTACAAGCTGAGAGCAAAGCGCAGCGCGATCGCCTGGTCTATCTATCTCCCTATTCCCCTCAATTCAACCCCATTGAACATCTCTGGTCTAAGTTGAAGGGATTTCTCCGGTCGGTGGAAGCGCGTACTGGGGAGACATAGATTCTAACCGATTAATCCAGTCCTCAGCGGACTGACCACAGCTATACCCGGGATCCGACTCAAGGAACCCTAACACCTGCACCTGGGGTTGGGGCCAGTCCTGGTACTGGCTGGCTTTGGTTTCAATGCTTTGCAGTTGCCCCAGGGCTAAACCGCAGGGCATGCCATACTTAGCCTGCACCCGATCGCTGGCAATTTGCAAAGCGGTGCGAGACCGCTGCACAAAGTCCTCCAGGGCATAGGCCTGGGGGGCGACAAAATAGTCTTTCACCACCAGGGAGGGGGAGTAGCAGGTTTCCCTGGAGCCGTCGGGCCATTGGATTTGGAAACGAATTTCGGGCATGGGCTGGGGGCTAGAGCAACTGGCGATAATGGTCAAGGTGCATTTTAGCCGATGTTACCCAGCTGTAGTGGGGCAGAATCGAGCGGCTGGCCTCCACCAGGGCCTGGGCGGTTTGGGGTTGGAGGATCTGGAGCATCCCCTGGGCGATCGCCGCTGCATCCTCAGGATCGATCAGTAGGGCCTGATCCGGTTCGAGAAACTCGGTAAAGGGGGGCTGGCGGCTGGTCAACACCGGCAAGCCGGAGGCGATCGCCTCCAGCACCACCAGGCCCCAGCCCTCCTGGCGGGAGGGGAAGACAAAGGCGTCGGCGCTGCGGTACAGCCCCGGTAGCTGGGCGTCGGCAATCACCCCCGGCAGCAGCAGCGACCTACCAGGGGTAATGCCTAGATCATCCGCCAGGGCAAAAAACTGATCGCGATAGCTCTGGTAATCAAACAGGGTGGCCCCCCCGCCATCACCAGTTGGGCCTGGGGGCAATGGCTGAGCACCCTGGCAAAGGCCTTCAGCAGCGCCAGGGAATTCTTCCTGGGTTCAATACCGCCGACTGTTAAATAGACTGGCTGGTCGGTGAGGCCCAACTGCTGTTTGATGGCCGACTCGGTGCCATCGGGGAGGGGGAGAAGCGATCGCCATTCAGGCCATTAATTACTCGGGGGGCGTGGCGGCCGTAGTGTTGCCACACCTCCCCCTGACTGGCGGCGCTGACACTCAGGCACAGATTGGGGGCCTGGATGGAACGGTCCTGGCAGGCCTGCAGATAGGCACTGGTGAAGGCTTCCACATGGTGCACGGTGCGAATAACGTGGGGAATTTGCCCCCTCTCCCTGAGGGTGAGCAGGGCGTTGGCGCCGATGCAGTCCTGGGCGTGGTAACAATCGTAGCCCTGGTGGCGGAGATGGTCGGGATTCAAAAACTCGACGAACTCCTGAATACGTTGCTGAATCAGGGCATCCATGCCACCAGCAACGGCTTGGGCCGGAATCAGGTAGGCGGAACAGCGCAGGGGATAGTCGAAACCGCTGCCCTCCTTGTCCAGGGCGTAGACGGTCACCGAGTGGCCCAAACCCTGGAGGGCGGTGGCCAGCTCCAGGGTATGCAGCACACTGCCCCTGGGCTTGGTGGAGTAGGTCAACAGGGCAATGCGCAGGCCCGATCGCTCTGCCATGGTCAGGCCGGGGTGAAGCCGGTGAGGGGCTGGTCAGCCAGGTCCCAAAACCGCTGCCGTTCCCCCTCAGCTCCAGGACTAGTTGGCGGGTGGGCTGGATTTCCCCAAGGTCCACACAGGCAAGCTGGCGATCGCCAAACCGTTGTTGCACCCTGGCCACCCGATCGGGGCGGACACTGAGCAGAAAGCCATAGCTGGGAAAGCTGACCAGCCAGCGGGCCAGGGGTACCGACTCGGGTACCGGCAGCCGATCCAGATGCAGGAGGGCGCCACAGCCCGCGGTCTCCATCAGCATCAGGGTGGTGCCCAGCAGCCCCCCCATACTAATGTCCTTGCCCGCCCGACAGAGGTCCGCCTCCGCCAGTTCCGGCAGGATGGCCAGGTCCCCCCGCAGGCGATCAGGGTCTGCCGTGGTGGCGGCATTCCAGAAGGGGTAGGTGGGGTGGGCCTGGCCCCGCAGGTCAAGGGCGGCCAGCAGGCGATCGCCGGGCTGGGCCCCAAAACTAGTGATCAGTTTCCTGGCTCGTCCCAAAATTGCCACCGAGAGGGCGTTGTAGGGGCTATGGCCGTTGGTATGCCCCCACGATCGGCACCTGGTAGGCCTGGGCTGCCGCCTGCATACCCGCCAAAAGGGGCTGGCTGAGGTCTGGAGAGCGGCTCCACAGGGTATCCACCACGGCGATGGGCCTCCCCCCATGGCGTAAATGTCGCTGACATTGACCATCACCGCCGACCAACCGGCAAACCAGGGGTCTGCCTCCAGGAAGGCCGGCATGATGCCTTCGGCGGCCAGTAACAGGTAGCCCTCCCCGTCGGCGATGGCGGCACAATCGTCCCCCAACCCAATTTCCCCAGTTGCCCCAGTGGCCTGGGGGCCTAAAAACCGGGCCACCGCCTGGATATCCTGCTTGTGCAGGATACCCAGGGATTGTCGCAGTTCCGTCACCAGCGCCTCTAACATGGCCACCTAGGAGGCTTGGGGATGGTGCTGGGGGGGCGTGGTTCGTGGCCGGCTGGATAGTGGTGCAGATCGGCTGCCATCAGGTGGTGGGGGCGATCGCAGAGGGTAATCTGCTCCAGGGAGGTCCAGTGCAACCGTTGGAAGAACCGCACATTTTGTAGTTGCACCGTGGCCAGAAACCGCTCACAGCCCCAACCGTGGGCGGTGGTGACGGCCTTTTCAATCAACCCCTTGCCAATTTGCCAGCCCCTGCGATAGTCGGGGTGGGTACCCAGGCGACCCCCGTACCACAGCCCAGGTTCGGCTTCGTAGATCCGCACAACCCCGACAATTTCACCGCTATGGAGTTCCAGGGCAATGATGGGATAGGCAATCTGATCAACATCATCCACATCGGTCTGTTCAAACAGGCCTTGCTCCTGGCAAAAGATTTGCTGCCGCAGGGCAAAGTACCCTTTCACCTCGTCAACGGAGGTGGCCAGCTTAAAACCATAGGAAGGGTTTGCCATGGACACTACCTTAAAGCGAAAATTTCTGGTCTCAGCCCTCAAAGGTGGAGAGGGCCGAACAGGCCCCACACTTGGCGCAACCCGCCTTAATCTGGGCGGAGTGCATGCCCGCCTGGTGCAGCAGGGCCCCCACCCGTTGGTAGAGGGTAACCATAAAGTCGCTGGCGGGGGCGGGGTGATGTTCCAGCGGCGTGCCCGTAATTGGCACAAAGGGCACCACAAAGGGATACACACCCAGCTGAATCAGGCGATCGCAGCCGGCCACCAGGGCCTCCAGGCTATCCCCCAACCCCGCCAGCAGATAGGTGCTGACCTGGCCCCAACCAAATACCGGCACCGCCGCCTCAAAGGCCTGGAAGTAAAATTCCACCGGCACCTCCGCTTTACCGGGCATGATCTGGGCCCGAACGGCGGGGGTGATGGCCTCCAGGTGCATCCCCAGGCTATCCACCCCGGCGTCCCGCAGGCGCTCGAACCAGGCAAAGTCCTCCGGGGGTTCGCACTGCACCTGGATCGGTAGGGCCACCCGTTGCTTCACCGCCCTGGCGCATTCCGCCAGGTAGGCGGCACCGCGATCGGGGGTGGCGGGAGTACCACTGGTCATCACCATCTGCTGCACCCCGTCCAGCCGCACCGCCGCCGCCGCCACCTCCGCCAGTTGGGCCGGGGTTTTGCGGGCAATGGTGCGATCGGCCTCCAGGGATTGCTCCAGGGCGCAAAACTGACAGCGGCTAGCCTCATCCCGGTAGCGCCTACAGGTTTGCAGCACCGTGGTGGCCAACACATCGCGGCTGTGGAGTAGGGCAATTTTCCAGTAGGGAATGCCATCGGCGGTCTCCAGTCCGTAGAACCGGGGGGCCTGGGGAAAGGCGATGGGGGCAATGGCCCGGTCCCCCTGGTAGAGGGTGGCCTGGCCGGGCTCTGGGGCCAGGCGGGCACTGTAGGGGGAGCGAGCCGCCGTTTCGGTGTAGATCGGCACCATCACGGTGGTGCCAGCGATGGTGACGGCCCGGTGATCCGATGGCCCCGCTCCTCCTTTACGTCCCGTTTTCCCAGTCGGCTGCTCAGCCAGCCTCAACCCCTGGGACTGGAGGGCGGTAATCAGTTCCTGCTTGTTCATGGGTGTGACCATTTTCAATATTGGGGGTTTCACTGATGGCGGGGGCGGTTGGTGCAGCCGCACCAACCACCGACCAGGGGCGACTGTTGAGTTGCAGTTGCAGCAAATCCGGACGGGCATAATGGCCCACCGCATCCATCATGCGCTTGCGTTTAGTAATCAGGGCAAAATCCAGATCGGCGATCGCCATGCCCTCCCCCTCCGTCACCGGAGTCGCCAGGGGTACCCCCTCGGGGCTAATAATGGCGGTGTAGCAGCCCCCCTCAGGGCCCTCTGCAAGCCCTCATCGGGGGTGATCTGGGCCACCTGCTCGGCGGATAGCCAGCCGGTGGCATTGACCACAAAGCAGCCCGCCTCCAGGGCGTGGTGGCGAATCGTCACCTCAATCTGGTCGGCAAAGATTTGCCCCACCATGGAACCGGGAAACTGGGCGCATTGAATCTGTTCGTGCTGGGCCATTAGGGCAAAGCGGGCCAGGGGATTGTAATGTTCCCAACAGGCCAGGGCCCCCACCCTACCGACAGCGGTATCCACCACCCTCAAGCCCGATCCATCCCCCTGGCCCCACACCATGCGTTCGTGGTAGGTGGGGGTGATTTTGCGCCGCTTCAGCACCAGGGTACCGTCGGCATCAAAAATCAACTGGGTGTTATAGAGGGAACCATGGTCGCGCTCGTTAACCCCCAGCACAATCACCATAGCGTGGTGGCGGGCCGCCTGACTGACCGCCTCCGTCACCGGGCCGGGGACCACCACGGCTTCTTCGTAGAGCCGCAGGTGTTCTTTGCCCATCAGCACCGGGGGCTGGACAAAGGAGAAGTAGGGGTAGTAGGGGATGCAGGTTTCTGGAAAGACCAGCAGTTGGACACCCTCCCGGGCGGCGGCGGCGATCGCCGCCAATACCTTTTCCGTGGTGCCATCCCGACTAAACAGCACCGGGCTGAGTTGCACCGCCGCCGCCCGAACTGTGCGCGAGTCATCCACGGCGTCTAGACCGTCCAGGTATCGAGAATGAAGGCGTTGTCCTTGCGATGGATCAGGATCAAATCCAACACATCCAGGGGGTTAATGGGACGAATACCGGGAATCAGGGAGGGTTCCCCATGGCCGTAGAGGGCCTGCAGGGCAAACCGGCAGGCGTAGACCTTGCCGCCCTCCCCCATGAATTTGGTGAGCTGATCATTGAAATTCTGGTGTCCCGGAAAAGCCGCATCCCCCAGCTTAGGAAAGCCCCGTTGCACCCCCAGGGTAACCCCAGGACCGTAGAGCAGAACCGAGGTTTCAAAGCCTTTGCGCAGGAGCCGCAGGGCCTGGAGCATATTCACCAAACCAATGGAGCCCTCAAAGGCGACGGTGTGGAAGGTGACCAGGGCCTTTTCCCCCGGTTCCGCCTTGACATCGGGGAAAACCTTTTCTTCGTAGTCGACAAAGAAATCACCGGGCTGGTGGGCGGGGGTGGTAACTTCTGGCATGGTGGCGTTAACGCTCCTGGACGGGTAAAGAAATCTATGCCGTCAGATTAAGGGGGGTGGGAACGGGTTTTTGTATTTCTCACTACGAAACCCCTGGGAAACCCTGGAGGCTGGTGATCAGGACAGGGGGACTGACCGCTACCCCTGGCGATTTAGCCAGGGGCCAATTAGGTGGAGGGCTTCAGGACCCCAGCAAAAACTCATTCACCACGCTCCAGTCGTTGGTGGGTACGACCTTCTTGCGGGCCACAATGTAATCCGCCAGGTAATTGGCGTCCCGGGCAATGCCAGAAAAGCGCCCTGAGCCCCAGGTATGGAGCCAGGGTAGCCCCAGGAAATAGAGCCCCGGCACAGCGGTGACCCCCCGATCGTGGCCGGGGTACCCCTTGCCGTCAAACACCGGCACCTCCACCCAGCTAAAATCCGATTGATAGCCGACCGACCAGATCACGGTGCCGATGTTCGCCTGCCCATAGTCCAGGCTTAAGGGTTCCGCCTCGGGTTCCCACACCGGTTGATAGGGGGGTTCTAGGGGGGCTTCAATGGCCTGTTTAGCGATGAAGGCATCGATGGTTTTCTTGATGTTTTCCGCCACCGCATCGGCCCGGTCTAGATTAACCCTGAGGTTGGGCTGAAACTTCAGCAGGGGACCCTGGATGTCCTCTAGTTTGCCGTAGAGTTTCATGCCCTCCAGGGCAAACTGTCGCAGGTTAATTTCCCGCCCCCCATCCCGTCCGGTCAGGTAGTGGTTGGTGTTGGTTCTGGCCTTTTCCTTTTGGGGATGATCGGCAATGGAGAGGTCGTAGTAGCCCATTTGATCGAGCCAGTCCACCGCATCCCGGCCCCGATAGCGGCGGGGCGATTGGGGGGCACCGCCCACGCAGAGGTGCACCTGACGCCCCTGCAGGTGCAGATCCTCGGCAATCTGACAGCCAGATTGACCGGTGCCGACCACCAGCACCTCCCCCGTCGGGAGGGACTGGGGATTTTTGTACTGGGAGGAGTGTATTTGCAGAATAGAACTGGGCAGGCGTTCTGCCATCCTGGGCACCCTGGG
Source organism: Nodosilinea sp. LVE1205-7 (assembly GCA_041879365.1). Classification (GTDB taxonomy): domain Bacteria; phylum Cyanobacteriota; class Cyanobacteriia; order Phormidesmidales; family Phormidesmidaceae; genus Nodosilinea. The sequence continues at coordinate 3,397,522 of CP089923.1, forward strand.
GATGTGATAACCGCCCACGGCGATCACCACCTGATCCGCCGTAAAATCTCCCAGGGTGGTGGCGATCGCAAAGCCCCCCTCCTCCCCCCGGGGCGCACCCTTAACACCGTCACCCCGGTGTAGAGGGGGGGTTAATCAGGGCGGCGTAGGCCTCCAGGTACTGCACAATCTCATCTTTAGCCATGAACCCCTGGGGGTCAGCCCCGGCGTAGGGGAAGCCGGGTAGCTGACATTGCCAGTTGGGGGTGACCAGGCAGAAGGAATCCCAGCGCCGTTCCCGCCACTCGTAGCCGATGGAGGCTTTTTCAAAAATGATGTGGTCAATGCCCTTTTCCTTCAGGCAGTAGGCCATGGATAGCCCCGCCTGTCCTCCCCCCACGATCGCAACTCCATAATGATCTTTCATAGGTAGGGGTATCACCGACGGCTAAGGGGAACCAGCCAGGGCTGGCGGGGGCGGGTATGAATACCCAGGGCCATAGTAGGGGCTGGTCAGGGGGATAGTTGTATTTGCCGCTACGGAAAGTCGGGGCCTGTCCCTCTGGCCAGGGGGGCGATCGCCAGGGGCGCAATCCTGCCTAAAACGATAGGATCAGCGCTCAGATCCAGCCCTTGGTAATGGCCAGATACAGGGCCTGACAGCGGGTTTTGGCCTGCAACTTGGTGAGCACGTTATTGAGGTGAAACTTAACGGTGCTCTCGCTGATGTAGAGTCGATTGACGATGTCGCGATCGCGCAGCCCCTCCGTCAACAGCCCGAGAATTTCCCGCTCCCGGGCAGACAGGCCGGGGGGTGGGGGGCAGGGCTAATGGGGGGCCTGGGCCCCGGTGCCGGGTTGGGATCGAGGTGATAGGGCAGTTCTAGCCCCACCTCCATAATTCTTTGATGGCCGCCCGCCCGCCATTGCAGGGTACCGCCTAAACCAGCGACAGCGGCCTGCAACTCCTCCAGGGCGGTGGAGACCCAGGGTTGCCCCGGCGTCTCCACCGGGGTTGGCATCGGCACCATGGCCTCCAGGGTCAGGTGGGTGTCGCCATAGCTGAGGCGGCAGTAGGAGCACTGCAACCGTTGTAGCAGCTCGGCGGTTTGCAGGAGCAGCCAGGTTGGGGGCGCGGCTAGATCCCGTTCGGTGCCCACCAGGGTGAAACGGGCCTGGGCCAGGTGATGGGCCAGTTGCTCTGAGAGGGGAGTGCGGCCCATCGCCATCTGCCTCTGCTGTAGCCGGGCCTGCTGCACCTGCTGACTTTTTTCCAGGGCCAGGGCCAGGGTGGCGCACAGCACCTGCAGGGCTTCTAAAAACTCCGTGGACAGGGGGTGGTGGCTAAAAACCGCCAGCACCCCCACCACCCGATTCTCCCAGCAGGCAGGGGTAGCCCGCAAAGCCGATGATTTGGTTGGCGATCGCCCATTCCCGGTCCTTCACCCAGGGCTCCTCAGGCAGGTGATTACTCAGGAAGGGAATCCGGTTTTGGGCGATCTTGCCCACCTTGAAGGCCCCCACCGGCACCCGGGCAAAAAAACCATCGGTGCGGGTATACAGGCCAGCGGAGGCCACCAGTCGCAGCCCCTGGCCCTCCGGCTCCATCAGCCAGATGCGGGCCAGGGCGCAGTCAAACCGTTCCACCAGCCCCGCCGCCGTTTGCTGGGCGATCGCCGCTGGCTCCTGGCAACCACTGAAACGCTGCACAATAGCGTTGACCTGGTGTAAATCCATCAGTAGCCGAGTAGCATCGGCCAACCCGCCAGCGGTTTGTAACACAGGGGATAGCCCAACATCTCCACTTCCATTGAGCCCCCTCCCCCGGCTTTGCTCTGTATTCTCAGATACGGATGACTGAATCGCTATTACTTCAGCTGCACCAGCTCCACCATCCACCGCTTGCAGAAATTACTCCAAGCCTGGCTCTGAAAGAGGGACTCCTAACCCGTTCCAGCTGACCCCAGAGATTGAAGCTCACCCTATATATAATGTGATTTCAACCCTGCCACTGCCAGCGCCGCAATTTTCTATGGTTCCTACCCTTGCCCCCCACTCCCATGATCCCAACCCGGATGGTACCGGGCACACTCATGGCGTAGTTGATCCCACCATCACCAGTTCGGAGCGGGGATTGTGGGCGGTGAAATGGTCCTTTGTAGGCCTGGTGGTGACGGCGATCGCCCAAATGGGGGTATTCTGGCTCTCCGGCAGCGTGGCCCTGATGGCAGACCTGATCCACAACGTCGGCGATGCCATGACCGCCCTACCCCTGGGGGTAGCTTTTCTGATTGGGCGTCGTCCCCCCAGCGATCGCTTCACCTACGGCTATGGTCGCCTGGAGGACCTGGCCGGGGTTGCCGTGGTGGGGATGATTTTTTTCAGCGCCCTGATCACCGCCTATGAGTCGATTCATCGCGTCTTCTACCCCCAGCCCCTCACCCATCTGGGAGCTCTGGCTATGGCCGCTATCATAGGTTTTGTCGGTAACGAACTGGTGGCTCTATTTCGCATTCGGGTGGGTCGAGAAATCAATAGCGGAGCTCTGGTGGCGGACGGACTCCATGCCAGGGCCGATGGTTTAGTCAGCCTGGTGGTACTGATTAGCGCCCTGGGGGTGGGGCTAGGCTATGACTGGGTGGACCCGGTTATGGGCCTGGTAATTACCCTGATTCTGCTCAAAATTGTTTGGGAGTCAGCGATTACCGTATTTAGCCGCCTACTGGACGGAATCGGGAGCGATGTGTTGGAACAGCTACACCATGCCCTCAGCCATCGGCCCCAGGGAGTGCAGCTGAATAGCCTACGGGCCCGGTGGCTGGGGCATCGCCTCTATGTCGAAGTGGAACTGGCAATGGCCGGGGAGTTGACCATTGACCAGGCACAGGCAGTCATAAAGTCCCTGGAGAAAGACCTGCATAACCACTTACCATACCTGGGGGCAGCTAGTATGCGCATGGTGGCCCTGGAACCCCAAAAAGACAGTAGCTGTGAACTATCTTCTGCCTCAAGATAGAAAACCTGGAAAAACCATGGTACGTTTTACCACTACTAAAATCAGATTGTGTGAGCTCAGCAACCGTAAATCCATCAGACTAGGCGGTCACGGCTATACCCCATGAAGGGTGGCGGCAATAAAATAGGATTACTTCAACTTTTTCGCAATAAAGACTTGCGTTCTTAAAAAGTATACATTAAAGTTTTAAGTGCTTAAGTGATTTCACCGAGATGCCTTCAGTAATCTTTGTGATTTTTCCCTAAGGGCTGATTTTTAACTATTCATTTCGATATTAGAGTTTAAGTGATGAAACTAACAAATGCTTCTGTGGCGCTGGCCGCGACTTGTTGTGCTGCCTTGGGTGCAGGCATGGGCCTGGAGACAACTCCTGCTTTAGCTAGCAATTTTGGCGGTCAAGTAATGCCTGCTACGGCCATTGTAGGCGGTTACTCCCTAACCGATGCGGCTACGGTCCATGCTTCCTGGTTTGCAAATGGCGGGCCGTTGCCGGCCACTCCCTTTGCACAAATAGTTAGCGCAGATGGTACTGATAAAAGTTACACCGTTACCGATAGTACCTATCTCTATGTCCCAGTGTTTGGCGTCAACGACATTCCCCCCGCGTTGCCCGATCCCTTTCCTGTCACCTTAGATGAAGCCCGATTTACTCTGTTTGACCCATCTCAATACGACCTTTCAGGTACGATTACTGTAGATGGTCAAACCACCGTTCTAGGGCCTCAGTACCTGGTGGGACCCGTTAGTTTCACCCAGGCCGGTAGCTCCTTCAAGCAATACCAGCATGGTACGTTCCTAACTCCCCTGGCGCTTGGGTCCCATAGCGTTAGAATTGAGCTCCTGGCATCTGGAAATTCCCTGGGATCAATTAACTATAGCGTTCAATCTAATCCTACCCCGGTTCCTACTCCAGCTCTTCTACCGGGCTTGCTTGCCCTTGGGCTAGGGGCACTACGGCAACGACGGGCAGAGGCAAAGGAGACGGCTGAAGCCCTTCGAAGCTAGCTAGGACAACGGTGCCAGGTACTTTTAACCTGGCACCTTCATCTATAGCCAGAGCTATAGCCCGGGTAAGCAGTAACCCAAGTCTTAGGACTGGTTATTCCCATACTTTTGCCCCATACGCTGCCAGAAACCCTGATAATTGCCTTGATCAGTGGCGCTGAGGGGGTAAAGAAACTCACTTTTACTGAGGGCCGAGAAAAGGCCCGCCTGGGTTTTCAAGGGATTGGGTAATTGTTCTGGGCTGGTTCCCCAAAGTCGGGGACTGAGACCCCGGCCGTAGATTGCCAGTGCCTCACTAAAGGCTGGACTCAAGCAAAAGTTTAACCAGGCCATTTGTAATGTCGTGGCGGACTGGCTCTGTTTAGGCCTAACCCAAAGGTCTGCACTGATAAGAGTTCCCTGGGAGGGAACTACAACTTTCAGGTTAGGGTATTGGCTTAACACCGGCACAATTCCATCTAACCAGGTAACCACCGCCCAGGCATCTCCCTCAATCAAAGCTTTAAGGGTGTACTGGGAATCGTACCAACGGACCTGCTGATGCAGGTGGGTAAGGAAATCCGCAAGCCCATTAACCCGATCCAGGTCCCCCTGGTTAGCAGATAGTTCCAGAGCCTTAAGCCCCAGCCCGATTACCAGCCGGGGCTGGTCAGGGAGCATAATCTGGCGATGGAGCCCTGGCTGTAAGAGGTCATTCCAGGTCTGCAGAGTCATCGACCCTGGTAGTTTACTGCGATCGTAGACTATGGCCAGCCCGGTCCAGCGATAGGGAATACCCCACACCGAACCGGAAGGGGTTAGCTGCCCCTGAGCATGACGCTGCAATAGTTGCTGCCAACGGGGATGGAGATCGCCCCAATGACTTAGACCACTGGTATCAATGGGTTGAATTAGGTTCTGGTGTTGATTGGGTTCTAACCAGGCATCTGTTTGGGCTGCCCAACTGGCGATCGCCCCCCCTTTGCCTGGGTTCCAGCTTTGCCCTGCCAGAGTTCAAGTAATCGGTGGATTTCCTCCAGGGAATTTTGACTGCTCACCCCTACCTGGGTTCCCCTGACCTGCTGACGGCGGAAAGCTTGCATTAACTGGCCAGGGATGGAGCCCTTTAGGAGGGCGAGGGTAAGGTCAGTTGTTTGCCTCTGACAACCAGGCACCAGGGAAGGTAACAATAGACCAGCGCTACTGGCTAGCAAAATACGACGACGCATAGCCTCCTCAGTCTCCAGATGACAATAACTGCATAAACCTTCGTGACAAATATTTTATAGGGGCAAGTGGTTGACCCCCATAAGTCAGGAGAAGCAAGCCGGTTGACGCCAGGATCTACTAACCTTCTCGCAGTACATAACCAACCCCGCGTACGGTTTGGATCAATCGCTTTTCATCTTCGCCATCAATTTTCAGGCGCAAGTAGCGAACATACACCTCTATAACGTTAGACTCTCCCAAGAAATCGTAGCCCCAAACATTTTCTAGGATCTGATCCCGGGAGAGAACTTCCCGAGGATGTTCCATCAGGTATTTCAGTAACTCAAATTCCTTCATGGTCAGGTCAATGACTCGACCATTACGGATAGCGTGGCGATCGCTCAGGTCCAAAACCAAATCAGCAAATCGAAGATTTTCAGCGGTTACTGGACTGGACTGCAAGTACAGGCGTACGATCTTAAGAAAGGCCTCTGCCTGATAGGGCTTTAGGTAGTAATCATCAGCTCCAGATTCCAGACAACTAATCCGGTCTTCCAGGTTATCCCTGACCATCAAAAGTAGAATAGGGGTCTTTACACCCTGGCTACGCAGAGTTTGACAAAGCACCAGACCAGACTCATTTCCCAGCAAGCGGTCAACTACAATCAGGGCAGGACTGGTCTGACTCAGTAGACTAAGGGCGGCTTGAGTCGTATGGGCTACGACTGAGCTATAGCCCGCCTCGGCTAAATCCTGCTGCATTTGTCGGGTTTGGCCTTGACTGGAGCCGATTAATAAAATTCCAGGGGCAGTTTCCAAAGCAGTACCCATAGATTCTTCGTAATTGAGGCCCAACTAAACAAGGTCTTGTTATGACATCGTGATTATACTCAGCCATCTTAACTTTTTACCCACCACCATGGATGGGACTCGGGTGATTTTCCCATGGCCAGAGAACAGAGAACTTCTCCCCACGGGAGCGGAAAACTAGCCCACCTGTTGAGGGGGCTGGGGTTGGGGCTGGAACTGAAACAGGGTATACACCACATTGCGGCGAATGCCGGTCATCATATCGAGAAATAGCTCGTAGCCTTCGCTCTTGTATTCGATCAGCGGATCCTTCTGGCCGTAGCCCCGTAAACCCACTGTCTCCCGCAGGGCATCCATCTGTTGCAAATGATCTCGCCAGAGACTGTCAATCTGTTGCAGAATAAAGAACCGCTCCGCCTCCCGCATCAACCCCGGCTTAATCTGATCTACCTGGGCCTCCTTAATGTCGTAAGCGATGCGGGCCTGCTCATGGAGAAAGGTTTTGATTTCTCCCAGAGATAAATTCTCCAATTGGTCTGAGGTCAGATCCGACAGCAGGTAGACAAACTCCTTCACCTTAGCTACCAACTCAGGCAATTTCCATTCTTCCGGGGCAATTCAGGATTGATATAGGCCTCTACAATATCGTCCATGGTTTGCTCGGCGTAGCCAATCACCATTTCCTTCAGTTCCTCTCCTTCCAGCACCCGGCGGCGTTCTGCGTAGATCGCTCGACGTTGGTTGTTCATTACCTCATCGTACTCAAACACCTGCTTACGGATGTCGTAGTAGTAGGTTTCTACCTTCTTCTGGGCCCCCTCCAGGGATCGGGTCAGCATGCCCGACTCGATCGGCATGTCCTCCTCTACCCGGAAGGCATTCATCAACCCCGCCACCCGATCGCCGCCAAAGATGCGCAGCAGGTTATCTTGCAAACTGAGGAAAAACTTGGTAGAGCCCGGGTCCCCCTGGCGGCCGGCCCGGCCCCGCAATTGGTTATCAATGCGGCGCGATTCATGGCGTTCTGTGCCAATCACGTGCAGCCCCCCCGTTCCACCACCTGGTCGTGTTCACCACTGGTGAACTGTTCGTACTCCTGGCGAATTTGGTTATAGGCGTCCCGCAGAGTCTGGATCACCGGTTCATCGGTGGGGGCCTTTTCGGCGGCGACGGCTAGTTTATCCTCTGCCTGTAGCTCTGGCAAACTGCGATCGCCGTAGGTGGTTACGGCCAGATCTACCGCCGCCTTCAGGGTGGTCAGGGCATCGTTGGACAGTTCAATGGGAAAAATATCCGGCGATGCCTTCCAGGTTTTTAGCTTCTTACCGCCACCAAAACCCTGGGCCGGGTTGCGCCCCCGAGCCCCCGGCACAGTGGTAATGGCAAAACCGTCTTCCTCTGGTTGCACCAGGCGAGGCATCAGGTATTCCCTCACCTTGAGGCGGGCCATATAGTCCGCATTCCCTCCCAGAATAATATCGGTCCCCCGGCCCGCCATGTTGGTGGCGATGGTGACGGCACCGCTGCGACCCGCCTGAGCAACAATCTCCGACTCCCGCTCGACGTTTTCTGGCTTAGCATTTAGCAGATTATGGGGCACCCCCTGCTGGCCCAGCAGGGCGGAGAGCAGCTCCGACTTCTCCACACTGGTGGTACCCACCAGCACCGGCCGACCCGCCTTGTGCATATCGGCGCACTCCTCCGCCACCGCCCGCCACTTGGCCTCCTCGGTCTTGTAAACCACGTCCGAAAGATCCCTACGGGACAGGGAGCGGTTGGTGGGAATGATGGTCACCTCCAGGTTGTAGATGCGCTCAAATTCCGCCTCTTCGGTTTTGGCAGTACCGGTCATCCCCGACAGCTTGGGGTAGAGCAGGAAAAAGTTTTGGTAGGTAATGCTGGCCAGGGTTTGGGTTTCCGGCTGAATTTCTACGTGTTCCTTGGCCTCGATCGCCTGGTGTAGACCATCGCTCCAGCGCCGACCCGGCATCACCCGGCCGGTAAACTCATCGACGATGACAATCTCTCCGTCTCGAACGATGTAGTTGACGTCCTTGGTAAACAGTTCCTCCGCCTTAATGGCGTTGAAGATGTAGTGGGCCCAGGGCTCGTCGCGATCGAATAAATCCTTAACTCCAAGGATTTCCTCTGCTTTAATGAAGCCTTCATCGGTAAGCAGAACATTACGAGCCTTTTCGTCGGCTTCGTAATAATATTCCATGCGGCCCTTGGCAATCTCCGCCTCTATAAAGTATTGCTTGGCTTCTGTCTTTTGGCCTTCTCGTTCTAACTGCTCTGCTTGAGCTTGCTTTTGTTCATACTCCTGCTTCGCTGCCTGCTTTTCCCGCCAGAAAAAATCGGCTATGGTAGCCGCCTGGGTGTACTTATCGCTGGGGCGTTCCACCTGCCCAGAAATAATCAAAGGAGTACGGGCCTCATCAATTAAGATGGAATCCACTTCGTCAATGATGCAAAAGTTAAAGGGTCGCTGCACCACATCCGCCATGGCGGTGGCCATGTTGTCCCGCAGGTAGTCAAAGCCAAACTCGCTGTTGGTGCCGTAGGTGATATCGCAGCTGTAATTAAACTGACGCTCCGCTGGCGACATACCCTGCTGAATTAGACCGACACTAAGCCCCAAGAAACGATGAATCTGCCCCATCCACTCGGCATCACGACGGGCCAGGTAATCGTTAACAGTGACAATGTGAACCCCCTTACCAGATAGGGCATTCAGGTAGGCGGGCAGGGTGGCCACCAGGGTTTTACCTTCCCCGGTTTTCATCTCGGCAATTTGACCATCGTGAAGCACCATGCCGCCAATTAGTTGGACGTCAAAGTGCCGCATGCCTAACACCCGCCGGGAGGCTTCTCGCACTACCGCAAAGGCTTCTGGCAACAGATCATCCAAAGACTCATCCCGCTCCAGACGCTGCTTAAACTCCACTGTTTTTGCCACCAGGGCATCGTCGGTCAACTGCTGAATCTCCTCCTCCAGCAGATTGATTTCCACCACATCGGGGCGGTATTTCTTGAGCTTACGGGCGTTAGGGTCACCTAGCAGGTTCTTTAACATGAGTTAAACAGCGAGATCGCAGGTAGGAGGAACAGACTGAATCATTGTAAATCGTAGGATAAATTGCCCAACAGGGAACAATCACCGCCCGGCCTTTGCCTAAAAGGGCTTATTTATCCTAGCACCTGAGCTCGAATGCCCAATTTGGCAGGGCCCAAAAAAAACGACACAAGATCTTTATAAATCCATGGCAGGAATTCTATTGACTTAAATATATTTTCCAGGCAGGTAGGGGGTAAAATTAAGTTGGATATTCTACCCATAGCCTGGGTCCGCCTGGTTTTTTCATGGTGGTTAGGGCCGTTGAGGATAGGGATTGATCAGTCCATTAATATTCTCTAACTGCCAGGCCAGGCTACTGTCGCCGGCCAGAGTGGCTCAGTCTGGGTAGATGGGCAAGTTATCTTGAGCTTTTAGGCAGAGTTACGGTTACAGGTCCCTAAACCATTAATTTTTTAAATCTAAAGAATCTATGCAGGTTAAATTTTCCCAAGAAATCAAGGCCCTCCTCAATCGCCTGGCCCACCAACCCCTAACCCTATCCGACCTATTAGCTGAGACCTCGGAGCGGAGTTTTAGTTTAATTATTGGGTTGCTAGTATTGCCCTTTCTATTTCCTATGCCGCCAGGGTTTACCACCATTCTCGGGTCGGCTTGTCTGTTGCTATCTTTCCAGATGATGCTGGGCCGCCGCACCCCCTGGTTACCTCGACCAGTAGCCGAATTTCGCTTTCCCCGGGTATTGACCCTGCAACTGCTCAACAATTTGAAGCGGCTGACCCGGGTAACAGAACGCTATGTTCGCCCTCGTTTACAGGGTTTAGCCGAGAGTCCCTATACCTGGCAAATTAACGGTGCCTGTATTGCCTGGCTGACTTTGCTATTAATGAGTCCGGTGCCCTTAACCAACCCCATTCCCACCGTGGGTATTTTGCTGCTTGCGATCGCCACTCTGGAGGCCGATGGCTTGATGATGTGCATCGGTTATGGTTTTGCTGGCTTAACCACAACCCTATTTGGTTTAATTGGTTATCTGCTCTGGCGTTCCCCTGAGTTAATTAATCAGATTTATCAATGGCTAACCTAAATTATTTTTCCATTAGGCAGCCCGGTGATAGGCTTCAATGGCCGTAGCTGACTTTTCCAGCAGCCGTTTATAGGCATTAGCGACATCCATTTGAGTAGTGGATTGATTCAGCAATTCTAGAGCAGCCTGATACTGGAGATCAGCTTCAGTGGCCAGACTTTCTTGAGGCAGGGGAGCCATAGTAATCAAATGATCAGGCCTGATTCCCTGACGGTTGATATCCCGATGGGAGGGAGTTTCATAACGGGCTACGGTCACCGCCAGACCGGCTCCATCCGACAGGTCAAACAACGACTGAATTAATCCCTTGCCGAAAGTAACATTACCCACCAGAAAAGCTCGACCATTGTCCTGAAGCGCTCCAGCCAGAATTTCACTGGCGCTCGCCGTGCCCTCATTGACTAGCACCACTAACGGGGCATCGGTCATAGGCTGGCCGTAGGTTTCAAAGCTATCCAATATTCCCTGGCGGTTGACCGTGTAGACAATGGTGCCCTCATCTAACCAGAGGCGAGCAATTTCGATGCCTGACTGCAAGAGTCCACCGGGGTTATTGCGTAAGTCAAGAATATAGCCCTGGGCTCCTTCCCGACCCAGGCTAGCGATCGCCTGGGCAATAGCTGGTACCGCATTGCTATTAAATTGACTTAATCGTAGATATCCAACTTGGTGGCCAGTGTGGGTAGTTTTCAGGCTGGCCACCACAGGATTAAGGCTGACCACCTGCCGGTTTAAAATTACAAAGCGACGGTTCTCTTGCCGATCGTCCCAAAGCTCTAACTTCACCGCCGTTCCCCGAGGACCCCGCAAACGGGCAGCGGCCTCATCCAGAGAAAGACCCAGGGTATCCTCATCGTCAATCTTGACCACAATATCCTGTGGTTTCAGCCCTTCTCGATCAGCCGGTGAACCAGCGATGGGAGCAATTACACGCAACCAACCTGTTTTCTGATCCTTAGCAATCTGCAACCCCACACCGGTCAATTCTCCACTGGTAGTAGTTTGTAAACTACGATACTGATCTGGAGTCAATAGGCGGGTGTAGGGATCCTCAAGACTGGCCAACATCTCTTGAATAGCCTCATAGGTCTCTTGCCGACTACTAAAAGGACGATTGAGAATCCGCTGACGGATAAACCACCAATTTTGATGGTTAAAGCTTTCATCCACGTAGGCACGATTGACAATTCGCCATACCTCTGCCACCAATTCTTGCTCTTCACTTAGGGCAAAAGCCGAACTGGTGGGTAGCCCAACCACCAGCAAGATCACCAACCCCAGCCAGATCAGCCCAAGTTTGACCAGTCTCCCCATTGACCTGGCAGCACTGACCAAGGAACTGTAATTGGATGACCTGGCCGACATAGTTTAATAACCCTCTCCACAGCATTAAGTAACATATTGACCGATTTCGACAAGGATGGCTTAGTTCGTCCCCGTCCACCACCGTTTTAAGGCCGCCCTCACTCCAGCAACAGCGCCTCAGGCCAGGTACAAAGCCGCAACAGTCAGAAATCTTAGTGCACCATGGGCAAGCGAGTTTATGCCCACTTGACCATGAAGAAATATATCAATAGTAACTCTTGTATCCCGACCCGTGGAAATCCAGCCCTTAAGTAGCTAAAGCCAGGTATTCTATAAATTACCGCGGCTCTGAGAGGTTAATCAGGTTTTTTCCCTGAGAGTTCGGCGTAGCCGTTACAGCTATGTTACATTTTTGATTGATGGCAATTATAGATATCTAGAGCTTTCCGTTTCATGTTTACCAAACAAGTTACTGACTCAAAGGCCTATCAGTGGTTTAATGAGAGGCTGGAAATTCAAGCCCTTGCTGACGACATTTCCAGTAAGTACGTCCCCCCCATGTCAACATCTTCTATTGTCTTGGTGGCATTACCCTAACCTGCTTCATTATTCAGTTTGCTACCGGGTTCGCCATGACCTTTTACTATAAGCCTACCGTTACTGAGGCTTTTAACTCAATTCAATACCTAATGACCGATGTTAGCTTTGGCTGGTTGATTCGGTCTATTCATCGCTGGTCTGCCAGCATGATGGTACTGATGATGATCCTCCACGTATTTCGAGTTTACCTGACCGGTGGTTTCAAAAAGCCCCGCGAACTTACCTGGGTTACCGGCGTGGTTATGGCGGTAATTACGGTTAGCTTCGGTGTGACAGGCTACTCCCTCCCCTGGGATCAGGTGGGGTACTGGGCCGTCAAGATTGTGTCTGGCGTTCCCGGAGCCATTCCTGTAGTTGGGGCTACGGTGGTTGAATTGATGCGGGGTGGAGAAGCAGTTGGTCAGGCTACCCTAACTCGTTTCTACAGTCTTCATACCTTTGTTTTACCCTGGTCTATTGCCGTATTCATGCTGATTCATTTCTTAATGATTCGCAAGCAAGGTATTTCTGGACCTTTGTAAAAATCAATTCCTGGTTTTGCTTTGTTCTTTACCTGAGTCTTTGAATAAGGAGAACTTTTGAATGGCCACTCTTAAAAAACCGGATCTCAGCGATCCTAAGTTAAGAGAGATGTTGAAGCAGGGCATGGGGCACAATTATTATGGTGAACCAGCCTGGCCCAACGATCTACTGTATATCTTTCCCGTAGTTATTCTAGGGACCATTGCCTGCTGTGTTTCTCTAGCAATACTGGATCCTGCCTTAGTGGGAGAACCTGCCGATCCCTTTGCTACCCCCCTGGAAATCTTACCGGAGTGGTACCTTTATCCCACGTTTCAGATTTTGCGCATTGTTCCCAATAAGCTTTTAGGTATTGGGGCAATGACGGCTATTCCTCTAGGGTTGATGTTAGTACCCTTCATCGAGAGCATTAATAAGTTCCAAAATCCTTTCCGGCGGCCTGTGGCTATGGTGGTCTTTTTGTTTGGCACCGCCGTAACCCTATGGTTGGGTATTGGAGCTACTTTTCCGATTCAGGATTCCCTGACCTTGGGACTGTTTTAATTCTTTCGGCTTTGATGTTAGATTCCAGAGATTGAGTTGTCTCCAAACTTTGTTTTTGAGTTTTATCTTTTAGAGATTGTTTGAAAAGCTAGCGAGTGTCTCAAACTATAGCTGGGCAGTAGGATAGTTTCCTCAAAGTTCAGTATTTCGGTGGTCTAGTGACTGCGAACTATAGCTTGGGTAAACCTTTTCGAATAACCTCTTATTAAGGTTGCTCATGTTTTGGGACGTTTCAACCTCTGGAATCTAATTCTTGGACTAGATATAGCAGATTTCAGTCGGGTGAAGTGGGATGTGAGCCCCCCTGCCCCCCTTTGCCAAGGCTACCGTGTACACACAAATTGAACTTAGACTAGGATAGTCCCCTAAAAGCAGCAGTCCTCATGGATAACCCAATTATCATTCATGCCGAACAAATTAAAGGAACCGCTTTTAGTGACCCTCGTTTAGTGAAAAGGGGGCTTCATTATATGAAGCAATGCTTCAGCACCAATCGGTAAACATTCGTCAAATCAGCCAAAATCGAGCCGAACAGGTTGGGTACTATCGGTTTCTGGGGAACGAGAACGTGACGATTTCAGAGTTAGTGCGCAGTGTGGCAGACCAATGCCAGCAGCAGGTAGAAGGATTACATCATGTGTTATCCATCAGTGATACCAGTGAAATTAACCTGCAGGCGCATAGGGGACGATTGAAGCCGGATGGGCTAGGTGTTGTTGGCAACAACCGGGATGTGGGATTTTTTATTCATCCGACGTTGGTGTTAAATGCGGAGACGGGCTTTCCGTTAGGATTAAGCGCCATTCATCTATGGGGTCGAGACTTTGACCATGCCGATAAGCACCAACGGGGCTATAAGGATTTGCCGATTGAGGAAAAGGAATCCTACAAATGGCTTCTGTCGGCAGAACAGAGCAATCGGTGTTTGCGTGCCGGAGGAGTCCAGTTAGTAACCCATATCGGCGACCGTGAAAGCGATTTGTATGAAGAATGGGCAACGGTACCCGATGCTCAGACTTATCTATTAGTCAGGGCGCGTCAAAACCGTCGTCTATTGGGACAATCGACCTCGCTGTATGCCTACTTGAGTGCCCAACCCTGTGCAGGGACTTACACTGTGCAGGTGACAGAAGACCCACGGAAAGGACGCATCGCACGAGAAGCATTCCTAGCCGTGCGGATTGCCAAAGTTCACCTTCAACGCCCCGGCAACCTCAGTGCTCAGGACTATCCCCCTAGTGTCTGCCTGTATGGGGTGGAGGCAAAGGAAGTCAACCCGCTGGCTGGACAAGAGCCGATTCATTGGCGACTGTTGACCACCCATGAAGTGGTTTGCATCGAACAAGCTCTGAAAGTTATTCAATGGTATTGCTGGCGCTGGCGAATTGAACAACTGTTTGCCACCCTCAAACAAGCAGGCTTGAATCTCGAAGCGACTCAACTCGAATCGGTCGAAGCGATTGAGCGCTTAACCGTGCTTGCCTTGTCGATTGCCGTGCGAACCCTGCAACTGCTCGAAGGGCGAGATAATCCAGACTTACCCGCCTCGATTGCCTTGACCGATGAGCAGCAGCAATGCCTGAGCCAACTGGCACCCTCCTTGCAAGGTCGCACTCAAAAACAGCAAAATCCTTATCCTCCGACTTCTTTAGCCTGGGCAACTTGGTTGATTGCTCGGTTGGGAGGATGGTCCGGGTATCGTTCCCAACGTCCTCCCGGCATGCCCACTCTGATTCATGGCCTGCGGCAGTTTGAGGCGATCTTCGTCGGATGGAAACTGGCTCAGACTCCACTTATGTGTACACCGTAGCTTGCCAGGGGGGTACAGTGTCAAGCTCATACAGCCAGGTGCTGGGGGGTAGGATTAAGCAATGGGGTGTCTCACTCTATGGAAAACCGCTATAGACAACTAGGGTGTTTTTCTATAGCGTTTCTCGTTTGATTGAAGTGCGACAAGGGACTTAAGATCTTTATTAGCAGGCATACCGTTTACCTCATCCGGTCAAGAATCGCTATGGTGTATGAGTTCTATTGAGTTCATATAATATAAAGTTATTTCATTTAGACTTGAGACTCTGGTTGACTGACAAAGCATTAGCTTAGGGCGGTTCAAACCGCTGCTATCCAGACAAAGTCGGCCTTTGCCGACTGATCCAAAACCCGCCTAGGCGCGGCTTCTAGCAGCCAGCGTTGAGAGTTTTGTTAGTCAACCAACTTGAGACTTGGCATTCATTTATTTCAATAATTAAGAAAACTATTATTTATCGAGAAATTTGTAATTCCCTTAGTCCGCTGAGGGTGGTGCTTGGATTGGGTAGATTTTTCCCCTGCACCAGTACCAGGAAATTACCTAGTCCCAGGGGACTGATCAACTGCTGTAATCGTTCCCGTCTAGCAAGTGCCCCATTCATTGCTTCAGGGTCGGTAGTTGTGATCTGAGTTAGGGCGTTGAGGCGATCGCCTAATCCTAGCCCCATCAAAAATAAAGCCTGATGGGTCAAACCCAGGGTAGCTAAACCCCAACGATTACCCTGACGTTCCAAAGCCGTGAAGTTAACATGGGCTGTAATATCCTGCTGTCCCAGATGGCTGTAGGGATTATTATGGTGGCTATGCTGGTAGTAGCATTGCAGGGTACCCTGGCAGCGGGCAGGGCTGTAGTAGCGATGGGCCGGATAACCATAATCAATGGTGATAACGTAACCCCGGCGTAACTTACAGGCCAGGGTTTTGATCCAATCCAGGGCTTGTAAATTAACCTCCGTGCGGTAACCCAGGGGATAGGCAGGCTGACACAAGTCAATACCCATCAGGGCAAAATAGTCCCTCAATTGACAGGTGGAGAGGGGAGCGATAACTTCTTGGAGTTGATTACCATCGCCTGATTCAAGGGTAACGTAGACCTCCGCCAGTCCATCTTCTGTAAGTACAACCTGATGAACTGGTAAAGCGTCTACCAGTTCGTTAGAAAAGAAACATCCGACCAAAGAGTTATCTTTGATGGCTTCTAAAGGCTGCCAGCTAACCCGGTCTGACCAGGGCTGTAAGCGCCTCTGCTGTAAAGTTTTTAAGGAGGCAGAGCGTTCTACGATCAGGTAACGGAGAACGGCAAAATAGTCTCTGTGGTGATTTTGCAAATAGGTGAGCAAGTCGGCGGCCATTATCCCCTGCCCCGCCCCCATTTCTACCAGGTGAAAAGGGTCAGGACGTTGAAGATGGTGCCAGAGTTCCACACACTGCTCCCCGATTAACTCAGCAAAATCAGATTCCAAATGGGGCGAAGTAATAAAGTGACCTTCAGGACCAATTACAGGGGTTGGAGCACTGTAGTAGCCTAGTTCGGGGTGGTAAAGCACCAGGTCCATAAACTCTGCAAAGGTCAAACGCCCCTGGGCAGATTGCCCCAGGCGATCCCATAGAGTTTGATAAAGCTTTAGATTGTCAGGCATGGAAGAAAGTCTCAAGGATGTTCAGGCACTTCGGAAAGCTGGTAGAGCTACGGACTGGTTGCAAACCCCCTTTCCCCAACATCAGGTAAGAGGCACAAAACTCAAAAAAAAATTACCGAATTATAATGTTTAGGTATTTTTTTCTCTTAGATGATTCCGCTACGGAAAGCGGCTACTTTTAAATGCAACTATTGTGGTAAAAATATAAAATACAGGCATCTTCCTATTTAATCCTTCCTCGGCGAGTGTTTAAATCTAACTAAGCTGGGATACTTCGGTAAATAATTTGATCGTGACTGCTGTAGCCAAAGCTATATTTCTACAGGCTATTCATGATTCCCTGATAAGTGTCTTGATTATCAACAACGAGTCGCTATGATAACCCTATCTTCCTCGCAAAATATCAATTCTGTCGACTTTCTCGATCCGGCCTACTTTGATAATTTATTAGAGCGGCATAGGATCGCATACCAAACCGCCGATCCCTTTCCCCATGTAGTCATCGATAATTTTCTACCGGTAGACCTATTAGATAAAATTTTAACGGAGTTTCCTGGGGAGAACGCTATCGATTGGCAGAAATTTGCGGCGGCCTCTGAAAGTAAATTGGCTTCTAGGTCTGAGCTGCAAATGGGTTACCACACTAGATTACTTCTATACCAACTTAACTCCTCATTCTTCTTAAACTTTTTACAAGAACTTACCGGCATAGAGGAAGCCATCATTCCCGATCCTCATTTCGAAGGGGGTGGGTTACACCAGATTACTCCAGGGGGCTATTTGAAAGTCCATGTGGACTTTAACCGTCATAGTCGCCTAAATCTAGATAGACGTATCAACCTGCTGATCTCATTTAAATAAAGATTGGCAAGAAGAGTATGGTGGCAATCTGGAGCTTTGGGACAGAAATGTTTCTACTTGTCATAGGAAAATATTGCCGATTTTTAATCGTTGCGTAATTTTCAATACTAATGATTTTTCCTATCATGGTCATCCCGATCCCCTTACCTGTCCTGAGGGGAGAACTCGAAAATCGCTGGCCCTATACTATTACAGCAATGGTCGACCAGCCTCCGATCTCAGTGGTAGAGCTCACTCCACTGTCTTTCGGGCTAGACCAGGAGAAGATATTCCGCAAGAAAATATTCAGAAAAAATCTTTAAACATTTTCTGAAAAATATTCTGGCAGGCAAATAATAGTGCTTACTGCCGCCATCTGTTAGTTGGCGGCAGTAAGTCGGGAGGCCGTTCTGGTATTACCCTTTGGTCCTGGATGTTCTGGCCAGCCCCATCCCAGTCAGATCTCTGATTTGAGCACAGTTGTTAAGCGGGGAATATCTACATTTTGCTGGCGTAAAATTAACCAGGATTCCATCAGATCCGGTCCCTGGAGACAGCCCATTAGAGCAGCTCGCAGGGACTTCATAACCAGGCCTTTCTTGACACCCTGGGTCTGGGTCACCTGGTCCACCAGGTTTTTTAGATCATTGAGGCTAGCGGGAGCCGTAGACGAGGTCAAGGCTTCCAGTAGGGCGGCGATCGCCTCTGGGGCTCCTGTTTGTTGTAACTGCGCTTTTCCATCCTCCTGCACTTCAATAGTTGCGGTCAGAAAATAGCGGCTTTGATCAACGACATCGGTCAGTCGGGTAAGGCTGGGGCCAATCAGCGCCATCAAGGCCAGGAGCCAGGGGCGATCGCTTTCCCCGTAGGGACCGTACCCAGCTCTTTGAAGAAAGGGTAGAGCCAGGTCTAATAGTTCGGCGGGGTCTAAATCATGGAGATATTGACCATTAAGCCAGTCCAGTTTGTCCCAATCAAAGCGAGCCCCAGCCTTGTTGACTCGATCGAAGCTAAACATCTGGGCGGCCTCAGCCAGGGTAAAGCGTTCCCGAGCATCGGGGGCAGACCAGCCCAGCAGGGTCATATAATTCACCAGAGCTGGTGCCACAAAGCCCATGGTTTGAAATTCAGAGATCGAGGTAACCCCGTCGCGTTTGGAAAGTTTCTGACCACTTTGGTTCAGAATTAGTGGTGTATGGGCAAACGCCGGTATAGCTGACCCCAGGGCTTCGTAAAGGAGAATTTGTTTGGCGGTATTGGCAATGTGGTCTTCTCCTCGAATCACATGGGTAATGGCCATATCGATATCATCAACCACCACTGCCAGGTTATACAGGGGCTGCCCGATCGCTCCCCCTGCAGAGGCTCGAGCGATCACCATATCTCCCCCCAGGTCGCTGGCCTGCCAGGTAACCATTCCCCGTACCAGATCAGACCAACTGAGAATGCGCTGGTCATCAATTTTGAAGCGAATCACTGCCGGTCGCCCCTCCGCTTCAAAGGCAGTTTGCTGGGCAAGACTCAATTCACGATGGCGATTATCGTAGCGGGGAGCCTGTCCCCCAGCTTTCATCGCCTCCCGCATGGCTTCTAACTCAGCCGGGGTATCGTAGGCCCGATAGGCTAATCCCTGATTTAACAGAGTTTGGATAGCCTGACGATACAGATCAAACCGTTGGGACTGAAAAAAAGGTCCCTGATCCCAGCCCAGTCCTAACCAGTGCAAGCCACTCAGAATATTGTCAGTAAACTCAGCCTTAGACCGCTCTGTGTCGGTATCTTCGATACGGAGAATAAACTCTCCCCCTGGTGGCGGGCAAATAGCCAGTTAAAGACCGCTGTCCGGGCGGTACCTATATGCAGATTTCCCGTAGGACTGGGGGCAATGCGAACACGAACGGTCATAGTATACCTGCACTTTCAATAGTCTCCTATCTTAGGATAAGCTCCAGACTAACAGCCGTCGCCAGGAAGAAAATAGAGGTCAGTCATTAAACCCCGTTCCACTTAAGGCCTGGAATTTTCCTCACCCTAAATCCCTTTCCGAGGGGGGAGGCCCTGGAAATAGTTAAGAGCTAATCTCCTACCCTGGAGCTGTATATGCCAGGATAGGAGATAGCTAAAACCTTACCTGAGTTACTGATGGCCCGGGTCATCAAAACGTTGGTAACCCCGTTCGGGATGGTAAAGGTGACATTGACCCGTAATGGTTTTTATCAACTGCCAGGAAAACCGGGTGTGCTTAATCAGCGGTCCCCACTCTTGTTGCAGGGCCGCATAGGCGGGACGCAAATTATAGGAGGGAATACCAACGGAAATATGGTGGGGAATATGGACGTTAATATCGTGGCAGAGAACCTCTACCCAATGGGGATAGTCACAATGAAGAGTACCGGTAAGCTGGGCTTCGGCCTCATTCCAGGTGGCGGTAGGATGGAAGTTAATCTCAGGAAGGGTATGGTGAACCAGGGTAAAGGTACTCATCCAAAAATGGTACCCCAACCAGGGCATTAGCCAGTATTTGACGATACCCCAGGGTCCGGCGATCGCCCACAGAGTGGGGAAAAATACCAGGGCAAATACTCCAACCAGTGAAATAGATCGCAAGACCTTAGAGCGATCGCGAGGCTCAAACCGGTTTAAATTAAAGTGTAGAACAGCCCAATGGGCAATGGAAGCTAACCACCAGCCCCATCCCCGCATGCCTCTGTAAATAGCTTGCAAGGGACCATTGGCCTGGCCGTACTCAGCTTTTGTCCAGGGAGCCCAGGCATTATCTATATCTAAGTTATTGGTGTGGCGGTGATGAATATCGTGAAGCAGACGCCAGCTATGGAAAGGATAAATTAGGGGAAGAAACATCAGGTGACCGACCCAATTATTCACCCAGCGACGGTTAGAAAAGGAACGGTGGCCACAGTCGTGACCTATAACAAAAAAACCCGTCAGGGCCGTACCAGTAAAAAACCAAGCTAGCGGTAAAAGAAACCAAGGGGAAAAGGCGATCGCCCCGTAGCCCAAAATCACTGTCACCAGACTGATCAGCACCGATCTCCAGGCCTTGACCGGATCTTTTTGGAAATAAACTTTAGGAATGGTTTGAATAACCTGCTTAAGAGTTAAATCACCAACAGAGTTGGCTGTGAAAGAGCGAAGAGAAGGATCGATAGTAGCAGTCAAGAAAGGATCTCCACAAAGTGATTAGCCCTAGGCAATTTTGTCCCCAGTAACCATCTTTCAGCATCGTCGAGCCAGAACTGTAAACCTGACTCAAAGCAGCGCCTAAACCGATTGGGCGAGCGAAATAACTGGCCCAAAGCCTTAAAAGCGAATTGGAAAGGAAATCCGGGGGTAATCAAAAACCACCGCACCAATCAAGCCTTAAAGAAATCAAATCTTAAAGCTATGCAATGGTATAAGTTAAGACTGCTCTCGGACTTTTCAAATAACCCCTTAAAAAGCTCAACCGGACAAAAAGCTAGATGAGAATTCTTATAATTCTTTAATATTTTATAACATATGGAGGGTATCCGTGGGGTTCTGCCCTGGCCAAAAAATTATAATCTGGCCAGGTAACAGCGCCAGCAAGACAGCTTTAATTTAAAGCAAGACTGAGAGGCAAGAACTGCCAAACTCCACAGCTCAACTCCTGAACTCTCAAGTATCCAACTACAGTGAATACCCTCCAGTCCGCTATCGGCTCTGGCCTCTAGCAGCTTACCCCCATGGTAGCCTGTAAGCTCCTCAGGCTGACCTGATCTGGAGTTGTCACCCGTCTCTAAAAATAATTAACCTTGATGCACCCAGTTTAGAAAGCAATCGAGGATGGACTCAACCAGATAGGCTATACACTACAGAATAGACCAATAGCTATGGATGGCAGCGTTGATAGGGTGTTTGGAAAAATCCTGCAATCTAAGGGCTTTAACCTTAGTTTTCAAACGTCTCTGGTGGCTATTCTAACTGGTTGCCAGCAATTACTGTTTGTGATCTCTTAACTGGGTGTCATGATAAATTCCCCCTGTCGCTTAACTCCGCCCTATTGTGGCCCATGATTCAACAGCAAAGCTATCATGCTCTCGCCTGTGGTGCCTTACAACCAATTGAAACCCACTACGAGTTTATTGAACAGGAGGGTATGGTTTTTCTGGTGCGGGTTGTAGCCAACTTAATTCGCAAGGAAATCGCCGATCTCCAACAAAAATCCAATGCAGAAAGGGGCCAATTATCTAATCCTTTCTTGCCCTACGACCCTAATCTATTTGTTGCCGACCTGTCTGACACCCATCTATGTCTTTTAAATAAGTACAATGTAGTCAATAATCATATTTTGATTGTTACCCGTAACTTCGAAGATCAAGACACCTGGCTTAATAGTAGAGATTTTCAAGCCTTAAGCCTGTGCCTGAGCCAGATCGATGGGCTAGCCTTTTACAATGGCGGACGGTTGGCAGGAGCCAGTCAGCGCCATAAGCATCTCCAATTGATCCCCCTCCCCTATGCCCCGATCATCATCCCCTACCCCTGGCTGAAGTGATTGCTAGCTTAAACCTGGAAACTCCCGCAGTAGAAGCCTATCTATTGAATGGAGTGCCCCAGATCCAAAAGAGTTCTACTTTTGGGTTCCCCCACGGGATTATTTCCCTACCTTACCAGTGGTGGCGTAGGGAGCACGGAGAGGAAATCCTGGTAAAGGGTTACCATACTCTCCTAGCTGGGTTAGGCGGTAATCTCGCCAGTACGCCCCAGACTTTTCCCTATAATTTGTTAATCACTCGCCAGTGGATGATGATAGTCAGTCGTCGTCAAGATCAGTACCAGTCAATTCCAGTTAATTCCCTTGGTTTTGCTGGATCCCTATTGGTCAAGAATCAGGATCAATTGGCCCTGGTTAAAGCCCTGGGGCCGATGAAGATTCTACAACAGGTAGCTTCTCAGTCCAAAGCTTAAACCATTCCTTAGAAGCCTGGAAAAGCAACTCTATGGGAGTGCATTCCAGTTTGGCAAGTTTGCCTTCATCCCCCAGCCCCTTCTCCCAAAAAGGGAGAAGGGGAGCCGGATTCAAAGTCCCTCTCCCGCCTTGGGAGAGGGATTTAGGGTGAGGGCTACAAAAGTAGGATGCACCCCTCTATGGAGCCAACCACTGCCCATCAAAAACCCTTTCCGCCGCACCGGTCATATAAATTCGGTTATCCTCATCCGACCATCTAATCTGTAGACACCCCCCGGAAGTTCCACTGTAACGGCGCGATCGCAGCGCCCAGTCAGTACCCCTGCCACTAGGGCAGCACAAGCTCCCGTGCCACAGGCCAGGGTGATACCCGCGCCCCGTTCCCATACCCGCATCTTTCAGATAGTCGGGACGCACCACCTGAATAAACTCGGCATTAATGCGTTGAGGAAAAGCCTCATGGCGTTCAAACTCAGGCCCCAAAGTAGCCAGGGGCAAAGAGTCTACCTCTGCCACAAAAGTAACGCAATGGGGATTACCCATACTGACGCAGGTCACCTGCCAGATTTGATTGGCTACCGTCAAGGTGGCATCAATGACAGGATCCTGACTAGTCACTAGGGTGGTCGGAATTTCACCCGCCAGCAGATAGGGAGACCCCATATCCACGGTTACCAGACCATTGGGTTGCAGGGTGGGAGCAATAATTCCCGCCAGGGTGTGAATGCGATAGGTATGGGCCACCTGGGGTGGTTGATCGACCCCGGTTTCGAGTTTTCTCAAATATCGGGCTAGACAGCGAATACCATTGCCGCACATCTCCGGTTCCGATCCATCGGAATTATAAATCCGCATGGTGTAATCGCTCTCTAAATCCCCAGGGAGAGCAAAAATCACGCCATCAGCCCCCACTCCAAAGTGGCGATCGCACCAGGCTGCGGCCTGCTGGGGAGTCAACTGGGGTTAAGGCTGATGACGATTATCCACCAAAATAAAATCGTTACCTAAACCCTGATACTTACTGAATTCCATAACCGGAGGGACACAATAGTTTTGATTTCATTATGAAACAGAACGGTCCCTCCCCATCTCCAGTTCTGGCTGTAGCTCCAGATCACCAAGGGGTAACCTCAACTCCCTTGCACCTCAATCATCCAGGCTGGCTTCAGAGCACTGGGCGACCCCCTGAGCTGATAGAAGACAGGTGTTGCCCCCCTTGCCCCATCGCTCCCAAGCGGTTACCGTAAAAACCATTGCCTATCGATCCGCTAATTACCATGGCTGAAGAGTTTGTCACCGGTTTACCCAGTGTACGTAAAATTCAAAATCTGATTCGCGACCGGCAGAAAGTCGAGATCAAACTATTGACGGGAGATATAATTACAGGCTGGCTAGTGTGGCAAGATTCCACCTGTCTTTGTCTGGAAACTAATCAGGATGGTAGACATCAAATCTGGAAACAGGCGATCGCTTTTTAAAGTATTAGCCAAGACGGCGGTAAGTTGGGTGAGGTTTTATCCCTCTCTGTCACCCCATCCAGGCCTTAGGGCATACTAGGTAGCAATCGACCTGATAACCAGCCGTTTAAGCTGTTTAGCTGTAGATGTTATAAAAGGTTTAACCCCAATGACGATTGAGAAAATTGTTGAACAGGCTTTGCAAGACGGTTATCTGACCCCCGCAATGGAGGCGGAGGTCGGTCGTATTTGCGACACGGCATCAGAGCTTTCTATCGAAGAATATATGGCTCTTGATCGACTCATGGGAGCCCTGCTTACCGGCAAGGTTGTGGCGGTTCCCCGCAAGCAGTTTATCAACGTTATGGAAGAACTGGTACTAACGGAAGCCATTGCCCGGGTGGCTGAAATTGAATCGAATGGCGACAACGCCCTCGACTTGGGGGATATTGCGGCCTATGCCCTGAATCGTCTGCCGCCCCTCTATGCCACCACAGAAGAGGGAGCTAATTTTCAACGGGAAACTGCTAAGGGTGAGTTGTCAGCCCTAATTAACGAGCAGGTTCAAGAAGCGATTTCCCGCAGCCTGCGCCAACCCGACTTTTATCCTGAACGGCAGACCATTCAGAAAAAGTCCGAAGATACCGTACTCAACCAGGTTAAGGTACTGCTCCAGGTCCATGCCGATAAGTTTGAACCGGCGGAGAAAACCAGCTCCTGATCGGTAACAGAATCAAACGCCGACTAGATGGATCCAGTTAATATTTGGGAAATTAATACAGCCACAGTTAGTCAGTCAGATTCCCGGCGGCTACTGGACTGTCTCAGTCCGGAGGAACGTCATCGCCTGGATCGGTTTATCCCTTTTTCTAGCCAGCGGAATTTTTTGGTGGGCAGAGGCTGTTTACGTCATCTGCTGGGTCACAGGCTGGGGCGATCGCCCGCTTCCCTGGAGTTCAACTACGGACCCCAGGGCAAGCCGCAGCTACAACCGGGAACGAATGCACTGACAAAGGCATCTTTACCCCATTTCAACCTGTCCCACTCGGGGGATAAACTATTAATTGCTATCGGTCCCTATCCCCTGGGTATTGATGTGGAACAGCCACGGCCTCTGGCAGATCTCCAAAGACTCTGTCAACGCTGCCTCACCCCCAGGGAACAAGAACGTCTTCTATGCCTGCCCCAAGCCCAGGCAATGCAGCTTTTCTTCCATTTTTGGACGGGTAAAGAGGCCTACCTGAAAGCCACGGGTCAAGGCCTGACCCTAACCATGATGGCGGTTGAGTTGGCCCCTGAGGCCATGCTGAAGACAGTCTGCCCAACTCCCCTGACCGTCCTCAAGGGCATCGATCAGGACTGGCGACTTTACCAGTGGTCGCTGCGATCGCAGCACGTAGCGGCCCTGGCCTTGCAGCTCAGCCCTGGGGTTGACTGTCCTCCACTGGTTCTCCACTTCAGCAATATTCCCACCATCCTGGCGATGGCCGCGTAGCTTGAAGTATTGCCTTAGGGTTTCAGGCGATCCCTCAAGCACCGTCTAAATCGGCAATTCCCAGGGTAGGAGGAAGATCGCTCTGGTTCCAGGAAATATCTGGAATACCTGAGGAAGCTTGCTTAAGAGCCACTTCCCAGTGCTTGCGCATGGTAACCAGGTAGGGGTCGCCCGCTTGAAATTGAGCCCGATGACGAATCTCAAAGCTATTGGTGTGGTACATAACCATATGAACCGGCGGCCCTACCGATAAATTAGATCGCATGGTGGAATCTAAAGATAAAAGGGCCGATTTAGCTACGGCATCAAGGGGAGAATCAAAGGACAGTGTCCGATCTAAAATAGGTTTACCATACTTGGTTTCACCAATTTGTAAGAAGGGAGTCTCGGGGGTAGCCTGAATACAATTGCCCTGGCTATAGACCAGAAACAGCTCCGGAGCCTCACCACCAATCTGGCCACCAATCAAAAAACTACACTGAAAATCAATGCGATCCTTCTCTAGCCAGGGGCGATCGGCCTCTTGCATAGTACGAATCTGAAACCCAATGTAACGGGCAATGTCGTACAAGGTAGGCAAAGTATAAAGGTTAGGCTCCCGATTTCGCTTAATATCCTGACTGAGATTGTGTACCACCGCTTGGGTAACAGACAAATTACCAGAGGTACACAAAAGAATTACTCGCTCTCCAGTGCGAGAAAAATCAAATAACTTTCGATAAGAAGAAATATAGTCCACACCAGCGTTAGTCCTGGAATCGGCTGCCAGGACCAAGCCTGCCTGTACCAGAACGCCCAGACAATAGGTCATAGTTTTTTTCTACAACCCCACTGGATCAGCGACGTCATATCAGGAAGAGAATAAGATGAAAGCGAATCAGACCCGCTGATCCTTAAGTTTATCAATCAGCCCCTGAAAACGGGGCTGACCTAAGGGGTTGCTTGAAAAGCCAAGGAGGGTCTCAGATAACCCTAACAAGGCCCCATGACCAAGGCAAAATACTGAATTTTGCGGGTTTCTTGGCACTGAACTATAGCTGGGATAACCCTTTTGAAACAACCTCTAAACCAGAGTAACTAGGCTCCGGTTTGTTTGCTGGAGGTTTGAATGTACAAAATCAGTAAAAAGACTGTAGGTACCAGTACAAACAGAACACTGGCAACAAACCCGAGCTTATTAACATCCATGAGCGCTTGCCTCTACTCTCAACCAAAGGGTACAAATTTATCTGGGCAACCTATACCAATCTAAGAATATCATTCTTTTTATAGTACTTAGCCTGCTCTAGTCCCTAACAAGCTTTTAAGGAGTGGCAGAGGCCGCGGACGGGATCTGACCGGAGCGCTTGGGTTTAGTTACCACAGACACCGAACCCTGGACAATCACCTGACAGGCTAGGCGACAACTGCTAGGCCATTTTTTTAACTTCCGCTCCTCTACGGTAGTCCGGGGAGATAAATTCTCTGCCCCCGCCACCACATCTACGACACAGGTGCCACATTGACCATAACCACCACAGTTGGTCAGCTTACCGCCGAAGGTATATAGATCGATTCGGTTTTCTAGGGCTTTGAAGCGCAGGTTGGCACCGTCAGCCACAATAATTTCCCTATCTTCGTTAATAAATTTAATATTAGCCATTCAATGACCCTCCTAGGTATGCGCTATCAATAATCATGAAACCAATTGTCTTCCCTTGATTGGCAATGGTTAGCCCAGCTTTAAAACTCAGCCAACTGCAATAAACCACTAACCCATAGGGTTGCGGGGGAGATTTGAAGTGGTTACACTTCTTTATGTGACTTATTTTTACATCTCAAGCGATTTTCTATCCACTGGGAATTTTGACTAAGGTCATAAATTCTTCTTAGGTTGGATAGGTTGGCAGGATTCTGGGAGCCGAATCTGATAGGCTTATCAGTATCTAACATGGTTAAGACAAATTCAAAACAACGCCGTTTTACCTAGAGGAGGAGAGTAGTCGATGGGACTACCCTGGTATCGGGTACACACAGTCGTCATTAATGATCCCGGGCGATTGATTTCTGTACACCTAATGCATACAGCCTTAGTAGCTGGTTGGGCTGGCTCAATGGCTTTATTTGAGCTGTCCACCTTCGATCCAAGTGACCCTGTCCTGAATCCGATGTGGCGGCAGGGTATGTTTGTTTTGCCCTTTATGGCTCGGCTTGGGGTTACCCAATCCTGGGGGGGCTGGAGCCTCACCGGTGAGAGTGCCGTCAACCCTGGCTTCTGGTCCTTTGAGGGCGTAGCTGCGGCCCATATTGTGCTGTCTGGATTGCTATTTTTGGCAGCCTGCTGGCACTGGGTTTTCTGGGACCTGGATCTCTTCCGCGATCCTCGCACCGGCGAACCGGCTTTAGACCTGCCCAAGATGTTTGGTATCCATTTATTTTTGTCCGGTCTACTGTGCTTTGGTTTTGGCGCCTTCCATCTAACCGGCCTATGGGGTCCGGGAATGTGGGTTTCCGACCCCTATGGTCTGACTGGTCACGTTCAGGGGGTTGCCCCAGAATGGGGCGCGGCTGGGTTTAACCCCTTTAACGCCGGTGGTATTGTTGCCCACCACATTGCCGCTGGTACGGTGGGGATTATCGCCGGATTATTCCATTTGACTGTACGCCCCCCAACGGCTCTACAAGGCCTTACGGATGGGGAATATTGAAACAGTTCTATCCAGCAGTATCGCAGCGGTATTTTTTGCCGCCTTTGTGGTAGCCGGTACTATGTGGTACGGTAGCGCCGCTACTCCCATTGAGTTGTTTGGCCCTACTCGCTATCAATGGGATGCTGGTTATTTTCAGCAGGAGATTCAGCGCCGTATTAAAGCTGATGTGGATGGCGGTTCCAGCCTGGCTGTAGCCTATTCTAAAATCCCTGAGAAGCTTGCCTTCTATGACTACGTCGGTAATAGTCCTGCCAAGGGTGGACTTTTCCGCGTAGGCCCGATGAATCAGGGTGATGGTTTGGCACAGGGCTGGTTGGGACATCCCGTCTTCAAAGATAAGGAAGGTCGTGAGCTAACGGTACGACGTTTGCCCAATTTCTTCGAGACTTTCCCTGTGGTGCTGGTGGATAAGGATGGCATCGTCCGAGCAGATATTCCCTTCCGGCGCGCAGAATCCAAGTACAGCTTTGAGCAAACTGGGGTAACTGCTACCTTCTATGGAGGGGAGCTAGGTGGTCAAACTATCACCGACCCCGCATTGCTGAAGCGCTACGCTCGTAAGGCTCAACTGGGTGAACCCTTCGAATTCGACCTGGAAACTCTGGGTTCTGATGGGGTATTTCGCACTAGTACCCGCGGCTGGTTTACCTATGGTCACGCCGTTTTTGCCCTACTGTTCTTCTTCGGCCATATCTGGCATGGGTCCCGTACCCTATTCCGTGATGTGTTTGCTGGTGTAGACCCCGATCTTTCTCCCGAACAGGTGGAATGGGGTTATTTCCAGAAGCTGGGTGACTTTAGTACCCGTAATCAGGAAAGGATTTAGTTCAAGTTTGATGGGTTGTTCGACTGTCCTTTAGCCAGACAGTCGAACATTTTTTTGATCAAACCTTCTCCGCGTTAGAATTAATTTGTAAAGTAGGAGCTCTTTCACCATGGAAGCTGTCGCGTATATTTTGATTTTTGCTTGCATTATTGGCACCTTGTTTTTTGCGATCGCCTTTCGGGAGCCCCCTCGCATCTCCAAGGATTAGTTTCCTTCAACTCAGGAAAAATTGATTTCTGTCTGGCGTTTGAGTAGGTAAAGCCTATTCAAACGCTTTTTCGTAGTACCCCTGGGGGTAAAAATCCAGTTGCCGGTTTTTTGGGTAGACCGACTACCTATTAGGACGATGGTCATCATATCGATGGCGGCGGTGGGCAAATTCTCTAGGGTACTGGTCTGTATAGTTTCCCCTGGCCGATAGGCAGACCGGACGATGGCTACCGGAGTCTGGGGCGATTGATGATCCATGAAAATGCGTCGGGCAACCTCGATGTGATGGGTACGGTTTTGGGATTTAGGATTGTAGAGGGCCGTTACAAAATCTGCCTGGGCAGCGGCCTCCAGTCGCTTGACAATAACTGGCCAGGGGGTTAGCAGGTCGCTCAGGCTAATGGCGCAGAAGTCGTGCATCAGCGGTGCACCCACCCGAGCGGCGGCCGCTTGTAAAGCTGAAATACCGGGTAACACCTCAACTGCCGGAACCAGGCCATCCCAGCCAGTGGCTTGCAGGCGCTCTAGCACCAGTCCCGCCATGCCATAGATACCACAGTCCCCTGAAGACACCACCGCTACCCTTAACCCCCAACGGGCCAGATCAATAGCCCGTTCCCCTCGCTGTCGTTCCTGGGTGAGGGGCCAGGATTCGAGGATTTGGCCGGGGCGGCAGAGGGGTCGAATTTGATCGATATAGAGACCATACCCAATTACCGCATCGGCCTCGACGATCGCCTGCTTAGCGGCGGGTGTAATTTGATCTAGGCTACCTGGCCCCAGGCCAACTAGAAATAGATGGCCGGGGTGATCAATATATTCCTGGCTAGCCTGGGCGATCGCCAGGGTAACCGCCCCTGGTTGACCCGCCCGTCTGATCACCTGCTTTGTTAGCCGTAACTCCCCCCAGCGGCCAGCATCGCTGCCGCCTCCGCCACGCTAGGGGTTTGGACCGCCGCCGCCACTCGCTGGGAAGGATTAGGTACTGCGACCCCGCGCAACTCGGCGGCACTAAAGCATCGCAGCGGCCAGCCCCGTTCCTGGCACAGTTCCACCAGGCCCGCCTCATCAGCCTTAAGATCTAGGCTGGCGACTCCGGCGATCGCCGCTGTTGCCAGTCCATGGGCCTGGCAAACCTGGTTAAGGCTCGCTTCGATCAGCGAACGGGCAGTTCCCCGCTCACAGCCAATGCCTACCCACAGCACTCGGGGATGCCACTGCACCACCGGCCCGGTAGGGTGGGCAGGAACCTGGTGATAACTGGCACTAATCCAGAGTTGGGCTGGAGGTGAAGTAGCCGTGGTTGTAAACACAAAGGGATGACCGTCGGGCAAATGCTGCTGCCATAAAGTTGAACCACAGTCCTGGTAAACAGTTATCGCTTTCCCCGCGGCGATCGCCCCACTGACGGCGGTCCAGTCCCCTTCCCCCGTTGCCAGCCAAAGGGTTTACCCAGCAGGTCAAGGGCAGGTAAATGATGCGCCTGGGCCAATCCAGTCAGGATCGGCTCAGCCCCAATTAGCTGAGCAACCTGGTAAGTCAGGCGATTGGCGCCGCCCTGATGACCACCACACAAGCTAATTACCTGGCGGCCCCTTTCTTCGATCACCACCACAGCGGGGTCTAGGCTCTTATGCCGGAGTAGGGGAGCAATCAACCGAACCACTGCCCCTGTAGCCAGGGCAAACATAAAACCATCATGCTCAGCCCACAGCCGACCCATCAGGTCTGCCAGGGAATCCTCGTAGACCTGGACCCTATCGACTCCGGTCAGGGGATGGGTCGCCAGGGTTTTCGGGACCCAGAGAGTAGCTGGCAAACTGGCACAGAGGGGAATGAGGGTCCTGAAACCGGTTGGTGTAGTGGTAATCGCCGCCAGAGTAGGCTGAGGCGTTTGAGCCACGGTAGAACCTCCTGATTGGAACAATAGGGCTAGGGGCTGGGTCCAGCCTCTGTCAATCCGGATGGATTTACTGGATTTGGCTTACTTCAAAAAGTAGGAACCGTACATAGTGTACTGATTACCCTGAAGCTGAGCGTCATTTTCGTAAAAAGCTACATCCACTCCCGTCATGGCCCCGCCCTCAGACTTAGGAATCAGCTTGATGTAGGGATAGGGCGTATCGTAAAACTTGGGGCTAGTCTCCAGTTTCAGCACAAAGCCTCCCTCCTGGCTGATCACGGTATAGGGGCTACGCTGGCCTCCTCCCCACTGAATTGCCTCAGCAGTTAGGGTAAGAGGGCCAAAGGCCAACAGTACATTGCTCATCGGTTCCCACTGCTTGGTCAGAGCCTCGGGCAATCGGGCCCTTGGAGCAGCTGGAGCACTGGGGGGCGGCGCGACTGTCTGGGGAGCGGCCTTAGGCTCAGTTGGAGTCGGAGCGGCGGGAGCTGTAGGGGGAGAGGGCGTTACCGGAGCAGCAACGGGAGGGGTAGCCGTTGGGGCTGCGGGGATTGGGGGACTGGGCACCGGAGGAGCGGAGGAGTTGGGAGCCCGTCCACAGCCAACCAAGACCAGGCTACCAACGACCAACCAACTGGATATCCTGGACCAGCAGGCAGAATTCAACCTGTTCGTACCTACAGGCCCAAGGGAAACAAAATTCAACTTCAGGGCCATGGCTGACCTCAATGGTTAATGCAGAGAGTATAAACCCCCTGTTAGTATAGCTGGAGCCCCGAGTAACGGGACGGAAGTAAGTCAGAACCCAGCCCAGCCCAGCCCAGCCCTGACTTTGACCACTTAATTCAGCCTTCAGCAGTCTGACCCAAGCGATAGTCCCCAATCCTGGGTATTTTGTGGGGTGCATCCCACTTTCTAGCCCTCACCCTAAATCCCTCTCCCAAGGCGGGAGAGGGACTTTGAATCCGGCTCCCCTTCTCCCTTTTTGGGAGAAGGGGCTGGGGGATGAGGGCAAACTTGCAAAACTGGGATGCACTCTTTTGTGGGGGCCATAGCCCGTTTGCTAAATCAGCCTTTACCGGCCTAGATTGTGTAATCCATGGATGACTTCAGCACACTGGGCGGTAACTGCTTCTAGCTGTTGACGATCGCCACTGGTAGGGGGAGGAATGAGGTCGCCAATGCGAATGGTGAGAGGGATAGGACGAGGCCATGGCGACCCGCGGGGAGAATTCGGTGGGTGCCCCACAAACTCACCGGTAAAAGAGGTGCCTGAGCTTTAGCGGCAATCAGAGCGGCCCCAATTTTAGGGCTGGGAACACGACCGTCCACCGTGCGGGTGCCCTGCAAAAAAATACCTACGGCCCATCCCTGGTCTAACTGCTTCA
Source organism: Nodosilinea sp. LVE1205-7 (assembly GCA_041879365.1). GTDB lineage: Bacteria > Cyanobacteriota > Cyanobacteriia > Phormidesmidales > Phormidesmidaceae > Nodosilinea. The sequence goes on from CP089923.1 coordinate 3,429,861, forward strand.
GGGCTTCCCGGATGGCGCTGCGATCGGCGCTACCACGCTTAACCGGGTAGGCACCATAGAGTTGAATAGCCTGGCGCAGTACCGGTACCCGAAATAGTTCTTCCTTAGCCATATAGGACACCGGTCGCCCTAAGGCGCAGGAAAGCAGGGGTGGATCAAAGTCACTAGCGTGGTTAGCCACCACAATTAACTTGCCGGTCATTGGCACCCGATCCTTACCATGGATGCGGCCTCGGAAGTAAAGCCGTAACATTGGGGCCACCACCGAAAACTTAAACAGGCGGTAAAGAAGCAGATTGACAGGGGGTTCGCGATCGCGGGCCATAATTTAAATCCCTAGAATGTCAGAGCTTCTAATTGGGCCAGGTTACCCACATTAATCAGGTTTAATCCGGCACAGGTGCGTTTTATTAACCCGGTCAGTACATTGCCGGGGCCGACCTCCACCACTGTATCAATCCCCAGACCAGGCATAGCCAGGGTAATTTCCCGCCAACGTACTGACCCAGTCATCTGTTGCACCAGTCGTTGCTTCAGTATTTCCGCTTGGGTAGATGGGGTCGGATCAACATTAGAAAGTACCGGCACCCGGGCATCAGCAAAGGCAACGGGGGCCAGAATAGCTGCAAAGGTGTCAGCGGCGATCGCCATTAGGGGGGAATGGAAAGCCCCGCTAACATTTAATTTAACCGCTCGCTTGGCTTTCACCCTGGCCATTACCGCCTCTACCCCAGCCGGTGTACCTGAGATCACCACCTGGCCAGGGTTATTGTCGTTGGCGAGAACCACCCCAGGGGTATTGGCCAGCTCACTCTGGAGTTGATCGGCATCAAAACCCAGCAGGGCCGCCATCATCCCATCGGAGGCAGAGCTCATAAGTTCAGCCCGCTGCTTAACCAGGGTTAAACCGGTGGCAAAGTCAAACACTCCAGCGCTATAGAGAGCCACGTACTCCCCTAAGCTATGACCGGCTACCATGGCTGGAGTCTGCTCCTGGGCCTTGAGCAGGTCGGCCAGAATAGTTTCTACAACATAAAGGCAGGGCTGGGTATAACGGGTTTGGGAAACCTGATCCCCACTATCCCGGATAACCTCTGTCACCGACCAGCCCAGAATTTCATCAGCCTGGGCAAATCGCTCCTGAGTCAGGGGTAAATCCGTCAGGTCCTGCCCCATGCCAATGGCCTGCGAACCCTGCCCAGGAAATACCCATGCTGCTTTGACCATACTCCACCACTTCATCAAACAACTTCAATTTTATCTGGAATTGGCCCTGCCCCCGGTGAAGTAATCTCTACTGCCTATTGAAAAGCTCTTTCAAAATCGGAATCGGAAGGGAACCCAGGACTCTTTTTTGCAGTCAATCTTTCCTAATCCCGGCAATTCTATCCCCTTAGGATATTTAGTCCAAGTTTGGCATTTTAACCACACAGCCCCTATTCTGGTAAAGCCCCCCATGGAAGCCATACCCCTCTTCGTGCTTACCTTTGTCTTTTTCCGGTGGACCCAAACTACCCTGGGTCCGCAAAAGTCGCCGCCTGCCCCAGAGTCTCCACCGGAAAAAGAGTTGCTCGTTGCCCTCGGCAAGCTGCTGGAAACTAAGCCCTAGATGATTATTCCCCTGCCTACCCCAACCAGGTCCCGCCTGGTGCTGGTGACCGGACCAACTCGCTCCGGTAAAAGTGAATGGGCGGAGCAATTAGCTACTGAGCTCAGCCCAATGGTAATCTACGTGGCGACAGCGGCCCTCAACCCCAGCGATGGAGAGTGGCAAGCTCGTATTGCTAAGCACCAGCAGCGACGTCCTTCCCATTGGCAGCTATGGGAAGTGCCCGTGGATTTGCCAGAGGCGATCGCGGCGGCTCCCTGCGGCCACTGTCTACTGGTGGATTCCCTGGGAACCTGGCTGGCCAATCTCCTCGATCAGGATGAGCAGGTCTGGCAGGTCACCCTGGATTGGTTAGTAGAAAGTTTAGGTCAGTGCCCCAGTCCGGTAATTCTGGTGGCCGAAGAAACTGGTTGGGGGGTCGTACCCGCCTACCCCATGGGTCGTTTATTTCGCGATCGCCTGGGCCAGATCAGTCGCCGAGTCGGAACCATGGCCAATGCGGTTTACCTGGTGGTAGCCGGTTACGCCCTGGATCTGCGCCAGTTAGGTGTTCGGCTAGATGCTCCCCCTTAAAACTAATCATATCTAGCAGGTCCGATACCAGTTTGGTGGAAATCCTTCATACCCAGCCCTGGAATTTTCCCGATTCTAGATCCAGCTCAGCCGCTATCCTGGATAATGGCAAAGTTTGGAACCTATTCCCCCCTTATATGCGTACCCATTACTGTGGCATTCTTCGGGCCACCGATATTAACAGCACCGTTACCCTATTTGGTTGGGTAGACCGCCGTCGGGACCATGGTGGGGTGATTTTTATTGACCTGCGCGATCGCAGCGGTGTGGTGCAAATTGTCAGCGATCCAGAACGCACCCCCGCCTCCTATGCCCAGGCCGACCTACTCCGCAATGAATACGTGGTTAAGGTGGTAGGCCGGGTTAGCCAACGGCCCAGCGATTCCCTTAACCCCCGGCTGCCGACCGGTGAGGTTGAGATTTACGCCGATGCCATTGAACTTCTCAATGGTGTCAGTAAACCGCTCCCCTTTCAGGTTTCCACCGCTGATACGGAGTCAGTCCGGGAGGATCTGCGACTGCGCTACCGTTACCTGGACCTGCGGCGTCAGCCCATGGCTAAAAACCTACAAATTCGCCATGGGGTAGTTAAGGCCATACGCCGCTTCCTGGAGGACCAGGAGGGCTTTATCGAGGTGGAAACCCCCGTACTGACCCGTTCTACCCCTGAGGGTGCGCGGGATTACCTGGTGCCCTCGCGGGTCAACCCTGGGGAGTGGTACGCCCTGCCTCAATCTCCCCAACTATTCAAGCAATTGCTCATGGTGGGGGGCATAGACCGCTATTACCAGATCGCCCGCTGCTTCCGCGACGAAGATCTGCGGGCCGATCGCCAGCCCGAGTTTACCCAACTGGATATGGAAATGAGCTTCATGAACCAGGATGAGGTACTGGCTCTGAATGAAGCGCTGGTGGCCCATATTTTTAAGACTGTGCAGCAGATTGAGATTCCCCGTCCCTTTCCCCGGCTCACCTACGCCGCCGCCCTGGACCGCTACGGTACGGACAAACCAGACACCCGCTACGGTTTAGAACTGGTGGAGGTCTCTGATCTGGTCAAAGACTGTGGCTTTAAGGTGTTTTCCGGTGCCATTGCCGAAGGGGGCATCGTTAAGGTACTACCCATTCCTGGGGGTAACGATCAAATTTCTAACGTGCGAATTAAACCCGGTGGTGATTTGTTAAAATCGCCACCGATGCCGGAGCCCGAGGCTTGGCCTATATTCGGGTGCGTCATGATGGGGCGGTGGATACCATCGGTGCCATTAAGGATAACCTCCATCCCGATCAACTGCAGGCACTCCTCCATCGCTGCGGTGCTCAGCCGGGCCATCTGCTGCTATTTGGAGCCGGTCCCACCGCTACCGTCAATGCCACCCTGGACCGGCTGCGCCAGGCTGTAGCTGGGGAAATGGGCCTGATTCCCAAGGATTGCCTGAATCTGCTATGGGTTACCGACTTTCCCATGTTCGAATGGAATGCTGAAGAACAACGCCTGGAAGCTCTACACCATCCCTTCACCGCTCCCCGTCCAGAAGATTTAGGAGACCTGACAACGGCTCGGGCGATCGCCTACGATTTGGTATTAAATGGCTACGAAATTGGCGGCGGTAGCCTGCGGATTTACCAGCCGGACATACAACAGCGGGTATTTGAGGCCATCGGCCTATCGCCAGCCGCCGCCCAGGATAAGTTTGGCTTTTTGCTAGAAGCCTTTGAGTATGGCACCCCACCCCATGGCGGCATAGCCTACGGCTTAGATCGCCTGGTAATGCTAATGACTGGGGAAAGCTCCATCCGGGACGCCATTGCCTTCCCCAAAACCCAGCAGGCCCGCTGTCTGCTCACCCAGGCTCCCGCTGATGTCGATCCCCACCAGTTAAAAGAGCTTTACGTGGCCTCTACCTACGTACCACCCGATAGGGATAGCTAAGTCATGTTTCAGGCTACTCGCCAGCGTCTGGCCCTCTGGTATACCGCCGTCACCGCCGTATTACTACTGTTATTTGCCAGTGGTTTTTATGGCTACGTACGTACGACCCTGGTGGAGCGGGTGGACGACACCCTTAACCATGTGGTGGAGGTGATGCAGCGATCGCTGGTGATTGAAGTGAGCGAAGAGGGCGATCGGGTGTTTACCTCGGCTTTAGAGCCCCCATCCTCCGGAGCACCCCGGGCAACTCTACGGGTTAATGTTGAAGCCAGCTTTGGCACTAACGCTCGAGCCGTTGAAGATGATCACATCGATTTAGAGTGGTTTAGTCCCCAAGGGCAACTGCTGTGGTCAACCATGGCAGAGGTTCTACCGCTACCATTGCATGTGAATCTGTCCGGAGAAACAGTGCGAGTTAACCCCGATCTGGTGTTTCGCCAGGTTACCGAACGGGTTCAAGTCCAGGGACAGGTGTTAGGTTATTTGCGGGTTAGCCATCCCTGGTTTGAGGTGAGCAGACCCAGCCGTCGGCTCATGGTGGATTTAGCCCTGGGCACCAGCCTCATGGTTGGGACGGTAGCCGCGATGGGGTGGCTCCTATCAGGTCTCGCCATGGCCCCAGTGCGCGACTCTTACCAGCAACTCAGGCAGTTCACCGCCGATGCTTCCCACGAGTTACGTAATCCTATCGCCATTATTCAAACCAACGCCCAGGTAGCACTGTTAGATCCCCATCCAGATCTGGCGATCCAACAGCAACAATTTCAGGTAATAGAACGGCTCACCCGACGCCTGGGCGGGCTAGTCGATGATTTACTCTTCCTGGCTCGGCAGGACAGTGGCTTACTCACCCTGAGTCCTGCCCCCCTTGACATAAAAACCTTAGTGAAAGAAGTCTTAGAGGAACAGCAGGTGATTGCTAAAGAAGCCGGTATTGATTTAACCATGGAAACCCATGAGCAGGCTTTAGATCGGGACAAGGGCCCTGGATTTACCGACAAAGAAAACTCATCACCCTATCGAGTTTGGGCAGATGCTAGCCAGTTAACCCGTTTATTAACCAATCTCATCAGTAATTCACTGCAATTTACCGCCCCTGGTGGACTGGTCAAGGTGGAATTAGAAGTTATCCGACAGCATGGTCAGCCCTGGCTACAGTTGGTAGTTCAGGATACGGGGGTGGGCATCGCTACGGAGGCCCTAACCCATGTTTTCGATCGCTTCTATCGAGCCGATCCCTCTCGTCGCCGTCGCAATGATCAGGGGACGGGGCTGGGGTTGGCCATTGCCAAAGCAATTGTTGATCATCATCGCGGCACTATCCATATTCACAGTCACCTAAATCAGGGTACTCAGGTTACAGTCTTACTACCTCAAGCTACCCGGATTAGTTAGGGATGCTCAAGCAAAGCCCCTTAGGTCATACCTTGTAAAACATGCTGGACCGTTAGTAGGGCGTTGAGCCCCACAAAGCCATGGCACCTTCCCCGCTGCGCCGTCATGCCCAGGGCAATAGCTGCCGCCAGGGGGGGTTACGAACAAAGCGGGGAGAAGCATTGATATAGAGTACAGCGCTATTGACCAACTGGGTAAATTGACAAACCTCATGGTAAGTGTTTGAAACCAGGCTACTGGCATGACCACCGCCGAATTGATTAATCCAGTCAGCAGCGGTTTCAAGACTATCCACCCGACCTAAAACAACGGTTTTCGAAAGGAAGGGATGACTCCATTGGTCAGACTTAAGTAGGGGTAGGGCAGGAATATCAGCGACCAGATTTTCATCTCCTAACAGGTGAAAACCCTTATCCCACAAAGAATGACACAGCTCCACTATGGCCGATCTACTACAGCCAACGTCAATCAATACTTTTTCCATGGCATTGACAGCATCGGGTTCACCCCGATGGCTATCTGCAATCATATGGGTTGCGGTGGCTACATCTCCAGAGGCGGACCAATAAAGAAAGCCGTTACCAATGGTAGTTGGAAGAACCGGCACACCCGCTTGGCGCACTACCTGCTGCACTAGACCAGGCCGTCCATAGGGAACAATTAAATTAATTCTGGGTTCCTGGAGCAACCAGGACCGGGCCGCATCACCGTATTCCTCCGTCAGGGATAGAAGACAGGCAGAGGAAAGGCCAACTTGATCAAAGGACTGATGTAAAGCCCGCAAAATCACCTGGTGAGTTTGGCTAGCTTCATTCCCTCCCTTTAGAATCAGGCCATTGCCAGTACGGACACAGAGCCCCGCCATAATAATGGCCAATTCAGGCAAAGCCTCATAGACTAGAGCAATCACCCCTAAGGGGAGTACCTGACTATAGCTGGAGACCGTACGGGTCAAATGACTAATGGGTTGGGCTTTGAGCAGTCGGGGATCACCCAGAGCCGCCAACCGGCGTAAAATCTTACCAGCTGTTTGTAACCGTTCTGGGGTTAGTCTCAGCCAGTCTAAAATAATTTCTGGAACAGCCATGTCCAGGCAAGCTTCTAAATCAAGGGTATTGGCCTCTAGAATATCGTCCTGGGCAGCCTGGAGGTTGTTGGCCATGGCCTCTAACACCTTACCCTGAAGGTCGGCTCCAGCCATTCTAAGGGCAAAGCTGGCCTGGGTTACCTCCGCCATAGCCTGACTGAAATCAGCCTGAGAAGTTAAGATTGGCATACAAGTACTATTAACGCCGAGAACTCACCCCAAGAATTGTTATTGCCACAAGCCAATCATCATTCAACTGGCTGGTCTCAGTATATTCTGATCGACTCCATCCCTGCCTTTCCGAAAAATGTATAAATTAAGCCTTGATAGTTTTAGCCTAAACGTGATATTTAGAAAGCATTAAGGAGGCTAAGGATTATAAACTCATCTCAATTATCAAGAGGTCATTGAATCTTTAAAGCTTAACTTTCCTTCCTAAACCAAGTTCATGGTTAGAGCTGTAGTTTTACCTCCTCCGGGGGCAATCAGTTTCCCTAACTCACATTAGGGGACCGGAAAGACTTTTCAAGGCCTCTTTCTAGAGGGCAAAGTAATTCAGGTTGAGGGAAACTCCAGGGTTTAAATCAGACGAGGTTTAAGTTAACTACCTAACTTTTCAATGTCGAAGCTATAGGATTAATCCATGGTTACCGAGCGTTTAGATACAGCCGTGAGAAACTTTCAGCAAACAAATCAAATGGTGGAGCGGTATACCCGCCTCAGTCGAGCCTACGTACAGCTGGCCGAGCGCTTTAACCAACTTGACGTCGAACATATGACGCTGAAAAGCCAGGTTATTCCTCTGCTGCAAGCCCTGAAGTCCCAAAAAACTCGTATAGAAAAGCTTCAACAGGCTTTAGAACAAAAAACCATCGATCATCGCCAGGAACTCCAGACCGTTACCCAAGCCTATGAGGAGCGTCTGAATTCCTTAAGCCATGATATTCAAGAGCTGAAGCCATTAGAAAGTCTGTTTACAGCTCAGGTCTATGAGGATCTAATCACAGCCGAAGAACAAATAGACTTGGTGGAAGCGACCTTGCAAGAAATGGCTGAAGATAGTTCACCGGACCTGAATGATGAGGAAAAGGCTTTGCTAGCAGCTTACCAGGCTGATCCTGACCTTTTTCTGGCAGCCTCGGTGAATGATAATTTTGATCATGAGTCTTCTCAGTGGACTGTGGTCAATACACCAGCCGAGGACAGGGTAACTGTTTCAGGGTATTAAGCCCCCTAGCAACCAATCTAATTTCCTACAGGGTGGTAAAGACTGAAAAATGTTGTAGTTTTCCCAGTCTATAGCCACCCTTGCCTTTTGTAGCTATAGCTTTCAAGCTTGCAGAGCTTGATGAAAATATATTCTTACCAGCCCGAAAGTAATCCACCGCTCATTCGTTTCATCACCCGGTTAGCGATATCGGCATACTTTACTTCACCGGTCAGGAGTTGTCCCAGCCGCTGGGTTGCGGTAGGTCGCTTAATGCCGACCCGATAGCCAATTCCTGGCACGCGAAAGAATAATCCAGCAATCCGTTTAGCCCACTGTATATCATTGCCCCATTCTGTCTGCATAGTAGTGGTGTAGCTACCCAGGTCCTCAACCTTACCAGACAGAGCAGCGTTGATAGCATTTGCAGCGTGCACCCCGCTGACTATACTGGGGCGAATTCCCTCTGCACTGAGAGGATCAACAATGGCTGCAGCTTCACCCACCAATAGAGCCCGGTGGGTATGTAGGCAACAGTGGCCATTCCAAAGCTTGAGGGCGTGGGTATAGACCTGACCTTGATCGTAAGGTAAGTTCAGCGCTTCAATATAGTGACGCAAGTTTACTTGATAATCAGCAATGGTCTGGTCTAGGAAACTGACCGCCCCGACAGAATATCCTTGCTGGCGAGGAAAACTCCATAGACAGCCCTGCTTAACCAGGCCAAATTCAAAGCCTAGGGGAGAGTTGATTGGTAAAGGATTGGCCGTGCTGCAATCCCAAAGCTGAGCAGTACGCAAAGGCACTGAAGCCAGGCCTAACCAGCTTGCCATGGGGCCGTGGGCACCATCGGCACCCACCAGATAGGCAGCCTCGAAGGAACCAATGGTGCTGGAAACCCGCCAGCGATCGCCCTTAAACTCAATCCCAATAACCGTCACATCATCTTTAAGATCGGCTCCTTCAGCTTGGGCCTGTTGCACCAAAAAATGATCAAATCGATCCCGGCGTACTAGCCATATCGGTTCAACGGTAGTGAGAGTTGCCTCAACTGGGTCCCCCAGCTTCCAGGTATAGCGCACCTGACGCCGCTCACAATCAATCACTGGCGTAAAGTCAAAGGCAAAATAGGTGGCTATTCCAGGAGATACAGCCCCACTACAGGGCTTATAGCGAGGCAAAACAGCTTTTTCAAGAATTAAGACTGAATACCCCTGGCGAGCCAGGTGATAAGCTGTAGAGGCACCGGCAGGGCCGGCTCCAACCACAATACAGTCATACATAAGGGTTATTTAGATAATAAAGGATAATTTGAATTAAGCTATTTAACTGGTTAATCTAGTATAGTCAAAAACGTTTACTTAACGGTTTTCTGTCAATGGATCTTGGAGCTCTCCGTCGTAACTATAATCAACAAGGTCTTGACCTAGATGACCTTGATCCCGACCCCTTTAGTCAGTTTACTGTTTGGTTCGAGCAGGCCTGCCAGGCGTCAATTCTTGAACCAAACGCCCTGATCCTATCTACGGTTTCCCCTGGTGGCCAACCCTTTCAACGCACGGTTTTACTGAAATATTTTGACCAGAACGGCCTGGTTTTTTTCACCAATTATGGGAGCCGTAAAGCTCAACATTTAGAAAGCAACAACCAGGTATCATTACTGTTTCCCTGGTATGCTCTAGAACGGCAACTAGCGATCGGCGGCATCGCTCAGAGAATATCCTCAGCAGAATCCTTGAAGTATTTCCTCTCAAGACCTCGGGGCAGTCAGTTAGGGGCCTGGGTATCCCAGCAAAGTACGATCATTTCCTCCCGCCAGTTGCTGGAGATGCAATTTGAAAAAATCAAAGAAAAGTTCCTCCATCAGGAAATTCCCCTGCCGGATTTTTGGGGAGGCTACCGGGTCAAGCCACGTAGTTTTGAGTTTTGGCAGGGTCGCCCTAATCGTCTTCACGATCGCTTCCTCTACAGTCGTAATGGTGACTCAAACTGGACCATAGCCCGACTCTCTCCCTAAAAACCTATATTTTTTATCCAGTGGATATTAGGAGATAAGTGAAAGGCCCAGTTAGATAGGACTAACTGGGCCATTAAGAGTACTCTGGCATCGAGCTATTTTCACAAGGGGCTACCCCCTCACTATTTTGGCCGCAGATACGTTTCACGCCCGAGTTCGGGATGGGTCAGGGTGGTTCCATACCGCCATAGACACCAGAATAGGGATTTAGGAGATGATAATAGAGGGAGAGAAGAGTAAGGATAGTTAATCAAGGAACAGGGGTAAAGATAAGGAAGAAAGAGGTCAAGCCCTCGGTCTGTTAGTACGCCTCAGCTTCATCCATTACTGAATGTCCACTTAGCGCCTATCAACGGGTGGTCTACCCGTGACCTTACTGGCTTATGCCATGGGAACACTCATCTTGAGGTGGGCTTCCCACTTAGATGCTTTCAGCGGTTATCCACTCCGCACTTGGCTACCCTGCGTTTACCGTTGGCACGATAACAGGTACACCAGCGGTGCGTTCCTCCCGGTCCTCTCGTACTAAGGAGGACGCCTCTCAATGTTCCTACGCCTGCACCGGATATGGACCGAACTGTCTCACGACGTTCTGAACCCAGCTCACGTACCGCTTTAATGGGCGAACAGCCCAACCCTTGGGACCTACTACAGCCCCAGGTTGCGATGAGCCGACATCGAGGTGCCAAACCTCCCCGTCGATGTGAACTCTTGGGGGAGATCAGCCTGTTATCCCTAGAGTAACTTTTATCCGTTGAGCGACGGCCCTTCCACGCGGAACCGTCGGATCACTAAGGCCGACTTTCGTCTCTGCTCGACTTGTCAGTCTCGCAGTCAAGCTCCCTTATGCCTTTACACTCAATGGCTGATTTCCAACCAGCCTGAGGGAACCTTTGCGCGCCTCCGTTATCTTTTAGGAGGCGACCGCCCCAGTCAAACTGCCCACCTGATACTGTCCCCAGCCCGGATAACGGGTCCAGGTTAGAATCCTAGCCTAACAAGAGTGGTATCTCACCAGTGACTCCACACTCCCCACAAGGAATGCTTCAAAGTCTCCCACCTATCCTGCGCATGTCAAGCCCGAACCCAATACCAAGCTACAGTAAAGCTTCATAGGGTCTTTCTGTCCGGGTGCAGGTAGTCCGTATCTTCACAGACATTCCTATTTCGCCGAGCCTCTCTCCGAGACAGCTCCCAGATCGTTACGCCTTTCGTGCGGGTCGGAACTTACCCGACAAGGAATTTCGCTACCTTAGGACCGTTATAGTTACGGCCGCCGTTCACCGGGGCTTCAGTCGCTAGCTTCGCTTACGCTAACCAACTTCCTTAACCTTCCGGCACTGGGCAGGCGTCAGCCCCCATACATCGTCTTGCGACTTAGCGGAGACCTGTGTTTTTGGTAAACAGTCGCCTGGGACTCTTCACTGCGACCACCTCTCGGTGGTACCCCTTCTCCCGAAGTTACGGGGCCATTTTGCCGAGTTCCTTAGAGAGAGTTATCTCGCGCCCCTGGGTATACTCTACCTCCCCACCTGTGTCGGTTTCGGGTACGGGCCATAATGAATTAACGTGGTTCGGGCTTTTCTTGGAAGCCTGACATCGGACACTTCCCCGCCGTAGCAGGTCGTACTCACGCCTCAGCTCAGAACGTTTTCACCGTCCCTCATCACCTCGGACGCTTAAACCGGGACTACCATCACCCGGCTGTCCTAGCCTTCTCCGTCCCCCGCCACAATTCATTACAGGTACGGGATTATTAACCCGTTATCCATCGACTACGCCTTTCGGCCTCGCCTTAGGTCCCGACTAACCCTCCGCGGACGAGCCTTCCGGAGGAACCCTTGGGGTTTCGGGGTGTAGGATTCTCACCTACATTTTCGCTACTTAAGCCGACATTCTCACTTCTATACAATCCACATCTGCTTCCGCTAATGCTTCTATTCGTATAGAACGCTCCTCTACCACTTGTTAAAAACAAGTCCACAGCTTCGGTATAATGCTTAGTCCCGTTCATCTTCGGCGCAGAATCGCTTGACCAGTGAGCTATTACGCACTCTTCTAAGGATGGCTGCTTCTAGGCAAACCTCCTGGTTGTCTCTGCAATTCCACCTCCTTTCCCACTTAGCATTAATTTGGGGACCTTAGCTGGTGGTCTGGGCTGTTTCCCTTTCGACGATGAAGCTTATCCCCCACCGTCTGACTGGCTGTGTGTTCACTGGGTATTCTGAGTTTGACTCGATTTGGTACCGCTCTCGCAGCCCGCACCGAATCAGTGCTTTACCCCCCAGCTATAATCACAACCGCTGTGCCTCAACACATTTCGAGGAGAACCAGCTAGCTCCGGGTTCGATTGGCATTTCACCCCTAACCACACCTCATCCGCTGATTTTTCAACATCAGTCGGTTCGGACCTCCACTTGGTATCACCCAAGCTTCATCCTGGACATGGTTAGATCACCCGGGTTCGGGTCTATAAACACTGACTATCGCCCTATTCAGACTCGGTTTCCCTTTGGCTTCGACATTCCCGTCTTAACCCGCCAGTGCCTATAAGTCGCCGGCTCATTCTTCAACAGGCACGCTATCACCCGTTTAATCGGGCTCTAACTGCTTGTAGGCTCACGGTTTCATGTTCTATTTCACTCCCCTCCCGGGGTTCTTTTCACCTTTCCCTCGCGGTACTCGTTCACTATCGGTCACGCAGGAGTATTTAGCCTTTCGAGGTGGTCCTCGATGATTCACACGGGATTCCTCGTGCCCCGTGCTACTCGGGATTCAGCTAGTATCCTTAAACTTTCGACTACAGGACTCTCACCTCCTCTGGTGCATCTTTCCAATGCTTCGTCTAGTCGCTAGATTCCATATCGCTGTCCCACAACCCCAATAGTAAAAACTACTGGTTTAGGCTCTTCCCGCTTCGCTCGCCGCTACTAAGGGAATCGAGTTTTCTTTCTCTTCCTCCGGCTACTAAGATGTTTCAGTTCGCCGGGTTCGCTCGCTCCACCCTATGGATTCAGGTGGCCGTCTCTGGGTTGCCCCATTCGGAAATCTTCGGATCATTGCCTGCTTCCAGCTCCCCGAAGCGTATCGTCGGTAACCACGTCCTTCTTCGCCTCTGCGTGCCTAGGTATCCACCGTGAGCCCGTTCTAGCTTGACCTCTCCTATCTCTCAATAGGATTAATCTCACTTTCCCTTTTACTCATGTTCTGTGTATAACTACCTTACACTTCTCTCACTATTCTATTATCAAGGTCCTTCGCTGAGCTTCCACCCAGCACCCTATGCCCCAACTCCCGCTGAAACACACGCTGCTAAATGTATCTCTCACTTGGTGGAGGTTAGCGGACTCGAACCGCTGACATCCTGCTTGCAAAGCAGGCGCTCTACCAACTGAGCTAAACCCCCACGCAGTGGGCCATCCTGGACTCGAACCAGGGACCTCACCCTTATCAGGGGTGCGCTCTAACCACCTGAGCTAATAGCCCCCGCTCACCTTAACCTAGTCTAGAAACTTCACCAAAATCCCCACGACCTAAGGTGACTCCTTCAACCCCCTGCGATAAAATTACAGGTCCGTTGAGAGTAGGTCTCCCTAAAAGGAGGTGATCCAGCCACACCTTCCGGTACGGCTACCTTGTTACGACTTCACCCCAGTCATCAGCCCTGCCTTCGGCGCCCTCCTCCCTAAGGTTAGAGTAACGACTTCGGGCGTGGCCAACTCCCATGGTGTGACGGGCGGTGTGTACAAGGCCCGGGAACGTATTCACCGCCGTATGCTGACCGGCGATTACTAGCGATTCCGCCTTCATGCAGGCGAGTTGCAGCCTGCAATCTGAACTGAGCCACAGTTTATGGGATTTGCTTGCACTCGCGCGCTCGCTGCCCTCTGTCTGTAGCATTGTAGGACGTGTGTAGCCCAAGACGTAAGGGGCATGATGACTTGACGTCGTCCCCACCTTCCTCCGTGTTGTCCACGGCAGTCTCCCTAGAGTGCCCAACTTAATGCTGGCAACTAAGAACGAGGGTTGCGCTCGTTGCGGGACTTAACCCAACATCTCACGACACGAGCTGACGACAGCCATGCACCACCTGTCTCTGCGCTCCCGAAGGCACTCCCTCATCTCTGAAGGATTCGCAGGATGTCAAGCCTTGGTAAGGTTCTTCGCGTTGCATCGAATTAAACCACATCCTCCACCGCTTGTGCGGGCCCCCGTCAATTCCTTTGAGTTTCACACTTGCGTGCGTACTCCCCAGGCGGGATACTTAACGCGTTAGCTACGGTACTGGACGGGTCGATACGCCCAACACCTAGTATCCATCGTTTACAGCTAGGACTACAGGGGTATCTAATCCCTTTCGCTCCCCTAGCTTTCGTCCCTCAGCGTCAGTAACGGCCCAGTAGAGCGCCTTCGCCACTGGTGTTCTTCCCGATATCTACGCATTTCACCGCTACACCGGGAATTCCCTCTACCCCTACCGCTCTCTAGTTCATCAGTTTCCACTGCCTGCCCACAGTTAAGCTGTAGTCTTTGACAGCAGACTTGATAAACCGCCTGCGGACGCTTTACGCCCAATAATTCCGGATAACGCTCGCCTCCTCCGTCTTACCGCGGCTGCTGGCACGGAGTTAGCCGAGGCTTATTCCTCTGGTACCGTCAGTTCTTCTTCCCAGAGAAAAGAGGTTTACAACCCTAAGGCCTTCCTCCCTCACGCGGCGTTGCTCCGTCAGGCTTTCGCCCATTGCGGAAAATTCCCCACTGCTGCCTCCCGTAGGAGTCTGGGCCGTGTCTCAGTCCCAGTGTGGCTGATCATCCTCTTAGACCAGCTACTGATCGTCGCCTTGGTAAGCCCTTACCTCACCAACTAGCTAATCAGACGCGAGTTCATCCTCAGGCAGAATTAACCCTTTCACCTCTCGGCATATGGGGTATTAGCAGCCGTTTCCAACTGTTGTCCCCCTCCTAAGGCCAGATCCTCACGCGTTACTCACCCGTCCGCCACTAAGTCCCGAAGGACCTCGTTCGACTTGCATGTGTTAAGCACGCCGCCAGCGTTCATCCTGAGCCAGGATCAAACTCTCCATGTTAATAACCACCTAACCTAAATTAAATGGCTCTCGAAAAGTAAATCCCGAATACCTCAGTATCCGTTCTGTCCTATTGCTAATACTTAACATCTCTGCTACAGTATTAACAATTTAATCTTTGACAGGAACCTTGGCTTTGTTTCTAGACTATTCTCTTGTCAAGGTGCTCGCCTGGTTCGAAACTCGTCTCCCTCAGGCGCTTTACTAATCTATCCCCTCTCCCTCTCCCTGTCAATACACCTCAGGAAAAAAGTTTTTGACTAAAATTTTTGGTGCAGCCAGGTACTTTTGGATATATGGGCTGAATCAGCTTTTCTTAGAACGATTCTGCCCTCATCTCGGCAGGCACTTCAACGACTTTAGGAATTGCAGCCATGGTTAAGGTATGGCCTGGAGTGCCCTTTGATTGCGGAAGACTTAGAGCTTAGGGGGCCGCCGCCTCTCGGTAGCAGGAACCTGGCAAAATGGAGCCGGGCATTCCATAATCCTGAGAAAAACCGAAAATCTTTCCCCTCCAAGGCTGGGGAAGGATATGCTAGGGTCACTTGCCCTTTCCTGAAAGAATGCCAATTGCCATGGTTTTCGATCCTATCTACTTGGTATTTATTATTCCTGGTATGGCCTTCATGTTTTTAGCCCAGGCCAGGATTAAAGGAACCTATAATCGCTACTCACAGATTCGGTCAAGCCTTGGTATGACGGGTGCCCAGGTGGCTGAGGCTATCCTGACGAAGAAAGGAATTCATCAAATTAGGGTTGAACCTATAGCTGGTGAGTTAACTGACCACTACGATCCCGGGGCCAAGACTGTACGCCTATCTCAAACTATCTATGACTCCAGTTCTCTGGCGGCGGCAGCGGTAGCCGCCCATGAATGTGGCCATGTTTTACAGGATGTTCAGGGCTACCAGCTGATGAATCTACGAGCGGCGCTGGTACCTACCGTGAATTTAGGATCACGCATCGGCCCCTTTATGATTATGATTGGTCTGGCTTTAAACTGGCTGAATCTGGCCTGGATAGGTATCCTGCTGTTTAGTACGGTGCTGCTATTCCATGTGGTGACCCTGCCGGTTGAGTTTGATGCTTCTAGTCGGGCTTTGCGGCTAGTTGATGAACTGGGCATACTGCAGGGGGAAGAACATAAGGGAGCCCGAGCAGTACTAAATGCAGCGGCCTTAACCTATGTTGCTACCGCTTTTTATGGGTTGTTAAATGTGCTTTACTACATAACTCTGATTAGTCGACGTCGCTAACCAATGGAAATAGAATCAAGACCGTATTCCTGCCACTTGCCCTGGTATCGTTCGGAAATGTAGGGGGTAACTACAAACTTAGGAGACGCCCCACCTTTGACATCGATTCTCAGGAAAGAGTAGGGCCGTCGGCGCTCCCGGTTATAGCCGCTCAGGCCCACAAATAGCTCTGAACTGGCCACTGGTTTTTGCTGCTGGGGATTTTCAGGGTCAAGGATAAGACCGGATTCTTGCAGTTCACCTCCCTCTACACGTTGACGCCGCAAACTGAGTCCACTACCACCGCAGACCAACCAGTGAATGTGGCGATCGCCATGGCCCGTATCTAAGGTCCTAAGATGCTCGAAACAGTGGGCGTGACCATTCAGAACCAAATTAACCACCGGTTCAGAGGGACTAAGGTGGGGCAGGGCTGCCGCCACCTGATCTAAAACCCAGCGCAAGTTACGGCGGATGGCCAGGGTTTGTCCCTGATTCCATTTAGTAGCTTCAGTCACGTAGGCCGGATGGTGAAAGTAGAGAATACGACCACGCACCGATGGATCACTCCAGGAGGCGATCAAACTATCCCGCAGCCAGATCAGCTGTTCAAGATCGGTGACTTTACCAGGACGGTTATGAATTTGTTTATCCAGATCGAGCCGTACTTCGTCAATTTGCTCCAGGACCGCCCGCAGATCATCCAACCGTTCTCGATCATGGGCATGGACTAAGGACAGATGGTTAATTTCTGCCAGCACCATCTGCCGTTCCTGATCGATCTGGTGACGTTGTTCCCTGAGTTTTAAGGACCTGCCCTGGGAGGGACTATCCTCTATCAGAGCGGCCGGGTCATTCAGGGTATTAGAATCAAGGGCGAAAAAGTCAATGCCACCATAGCGAAAGGTGTAGTAGTGATTGGGCAGGCGAGTAAACTCACCTGGCCGGTAGCGAAGTCCCCATCTGCCATCTACCCAGGGACCATAGTGAGTATTCAGATGGTGGGCCAGATTCGGCCCCAGGGATGGCCTTGAGATAATCTAGAAAAGCTCGGGCATAGGCATCACCAACGTTAGAACCCTGCCAACCGACATTAGGATCGAAGGGGCGACCCATCAGCCTAGCCAGAGGTCGGGTTAGTTTTACTAACAAGCTATAGAGCCAGGGAAGATCGTAGTAATCGTGATTACCGGGCACCGGCAGGAAGGGAAACTGAAAGACCATTTGATCAAAGGCGATGTGCTGCGGATCTTCTCCCCCACTAACCATTCCCGGTAAGGATAAATAAAATTACGCGGGTACTGCTCCCTGGATCCCAACTGATAGACTAAATCACCGGTATGGAGTAAAAAGCGACAGTCTTTAAGATGGGGTAGCATTTGTTCCGCTACACGACGCTGGGGATGGTGATCAGAGTGGGGACCCGAACCACTATCTCCAATCACTACAAAGGAAAACTCTCTATCCTCAGCACCGCCATCCTCCAGGATTAAACGGGTTTGATCGATACGGCGCTGGACTAAAGCGGTGTGCCGCCAGCAGACCCGTTCTTTCATTTTATTAATTTTAAGGGGGATGGAAGGATCCAGAATCGAGGCCATAAACTAAACGAGGAATGAATAAATCGGATTACTCTCTGACAACAGCCCATCAGAGGTAGACGCCAGTCCTGTTATGTTACAAAAGAGTACTAAAACATAGCACCAGGGCCTCCACCCACTCGACAGTGGCCCCGTAACTATCACCAGTATGACCTCCCAGGCGATGATTTAGCCAGGCAGGCACAAGCCAGCCCAGCAGTAAGCCGCTGGTGAGGGTGCCGATCGCCAGTCCCCTCTGATCTGGGTAAAGCCAGAGCCAGACTAGCGTCAGAGCCATTCCCACCCCTAACCCTGGTAGAAAATCGATGGGCAGGCGCAGGTGGATTTTGTGAAGGGCACCCTTACCCGCAGAACGTAAATAGGGGTAGCCAGCGATCGCCTGTAGTTGCCCCCAACGACCCCAAATTGCCGCCGCCGCCATCACCATCCCTCGCCCTGCGGTGAGGTCCGCCAGGGCCAGGGTCTTTAGCCCCAATACTCGCGATCGCCGCCAGGACCCCAAAGGCCCCCACTCGACTATCGGCCATGACCACCAATCGGCGATCCGGATCATTGACCGCCAAGCCATCCGCCGTATCCATGGCCCCATCCAGGTGGAGACCGCCGGTTAACCAAACCCAGAGTCCAACCACCAGGGCACTGCGGATTCCCCTGGGCATACCACCATAATCCAGTCCCCCATCCACCAGGGCAAGCATCGTGGCCAGACCCAATCCAACCAGGGGTGCGAGGGCCGCAATACCTTCCCAACTAGGTTGCCATCCCGAGGGTAGAGGTAGACGAGTATAAAATAAAATGGCTCCCGCTAGCCTGGCCAGAAAACCTGACCTGGGAACATTTACCAAACTAGCAGGATCCCGATTAGGATCAAACTCTGCCATAGGGCTCCTCAATGTAAACAAATGTTTGATGGCCTCTTAGACCCTGGTTACATCTACAAAACCTGATCAGAAAAGGCGATAGGCGCTTTAGGCAAAAACTGGAGAATAAATAAAGCCCAGACTGGACAAATCATTCCCAGCAAGATCAGGTATCGTGAATGTATACCTGAAAGAGTAAAGCTGACTGGTTTTACTCCTGGGATTGACGTAGCGTGGTCTGGAATTTATGCATCACGAACGTATTCAAGGCTTGAATACCCTACCTCCTTGTCTGGTAGACAAAGGAGTGCTGATCAATAAAGTCGATATGCTGAGGCTGCTTCAAGACCTGGGCCAGGTAAGTTATAGTCACCTGGAAGACGGCATTGTGTTGGCTACGGGTAAAGGGTTGGTCATGGAAGTTTTCTCCGATAGCCAACAAGCTACCCTGGTCGCTAACCACACCCTTTACATCAACGTCCATAGTTTTGACTACCTGGAAATGGGTAGGCTGGACAGTGAGAAAAGCCAATTTGACCTGGTTCATGAGAATCGCAGACTTAGGCTGATTCCCCTATCCGACCCTATAAAAGAGCATTTAAGTCATACTGTCAACACAGTTGCTTTAGAAGCCATGGTAGCCGATGCCCTTTCTGCCAGTTGGGATGCCTGTATAGACGACGATCGCAATTTTTTTGAGTAACATCAGTCCCCTTCACCCCTCAGGAACCCCTACTCAAGACCCCTATGCTTCAGGATGCCAGAGCTATTCGGTATTATCAGCGAATTACGGATGCTTTCGTAGACCACTGGAGCCGGGGCTACCCTACCACCGATCTACGGCTCTATCTAGAGGGATACCTGGCCGCTCTACGCCATGGTGACGCCCTGGAACCTTACCTGATTCATCGGTTGGAGGAGGAGGCTCTGCGCTACCTGAGTGATGCCTCCAATTTTGCCGTACCCCAGCCAGAGGATGCCATCTAACCGGGTTGGCCCTGGCTCTAAGTGCCTCCCGGTCTAGCCTGCAGCGATAAATCGAACCTTAGAGGTGGTTTAAAGAGGGTTGTCCCAGGTATGGTTCGCCGCCAAGAGGTGGCCAAAATGCTGACCATCCCCAGACCCCACGGTTACCCATCAACATTTACCCATCAGAGGTCTGAAGCTTCCCGACAAAATTGGCATAATCCCTCTATGGCCTGGTCCAGCACTTCAGGGGTATGGACCAGGGCGATGCGAAGGTAGCCTTCTCCAGCTTTACCAAACCCAACTCCAGGAGCCAGGGCTATACCGGTAGTCGCCACTAGGCGGGTACAAAATTCCATCGATTGACGGGACCAGACCTCTGGCAACCGGATCCATAGGTAAAGGGTCGCATCCGGGACCTGAACCGGCCAACCATGGCGATGGAAAGCCGCTACTGCGGTATCCCGGCGCTGACGGTAGGTGGCAAGGGTGTGGTTAACGCTGTCCTGGGGACCGGTAAGGGCCGCGATCGCCCCCTGTTGAATGCCGGGGTACTGGTTAAAATCTACACTGGCCTTAACCTGGCGCAGGGCCTGAATAATCTCAGCCTTGCCGATCGCATAGCCAATCCGAAAGCCACCCATATTGTAGGACTTAGAAAAGGAGAAAAACTCCACGGCCACGGTCTTCTGTCGATCGGCCTGGAGCACTGACACCGCCGGTTGATCTGTAAAGGTAAGGTCAGCGTAGGGAAAATCGTGGGCCAGCACCAGACCATGGTGCTGACAGAAGGCTACCGCTGAGTGCCAAAACTCCAGGGAAGCCGTAGCGGTAGTGGGATTATGGGGATAGCTCAAGATCAGCAGGCGAGATCGATCCAATATCGCCGCTGGAATCTCCTGAAATTGAGGTAAAAAGTGATTTTCGGGACGCAAAACCAGGGGATAAATTTGGCCACTGGCCAGGTAGACCCCGCCAGCATGGGAGGGGTAGCCGGGATCGGTGACCAGGGCAATATCCCCAGGATTAAGCACCGCCAGAGGTAGGTGGGCCGTGCCTTCCTGGGAACCAATCAGCAGCAGCACCTCGGTTTCTGGATCAACGGTCACACCGAAGCGATCGCTATACCAGCGGGCTGCCGCTACCCGAAAGGCCGCCGTGCCGGAAAACAGACAATAGCCGTGGCTATCGGGGTCCGGCAAAGTTGCCGCGATCGCCGCCAGAACATGGGGCGCTACCGGTAGGTCAGAGGATCCCAGGGAAAGATCAACAATGGGCTGACCTGCGGCTCTGGCCCGCATCTTGGCCTGATCCATCTCAGCAAAAACATTAGTCTGCAAGAGTTTCAGGCGCTGGGCAAAGGGCATAGCGGTGAGTACTAAAGTTTATCAATCTGGGCCTTAAGGGCTTCCAGCTCCGCGTCCACTTCCGCCGCCTGGGGACTGGCTGCTGGAGTTGCACCGGTAGGCAGGGACTTGGGCGGCTCCGTACCCCCTAGCATCTGGGCCTTCATGGCGGCCAGTTCTAAGTCTACATCTCCGCCGGCTTCCAGGGCGACAAACTGGCTTTCCAGGTTAGCCCCCGCCAGTTCTGCCGCCGCCTGAGAACGGGCTTCCATTTGTAGCACCTTTTCCTCCATGCGTTCGAAGGCAGCCATGGCGCTGCTGGTATTCAAACGACTGGTGGTGTTCTGCAACTGCTCGTTAGCCTTAGCAGCGCTGGCCCGAGCCTTAAGCATATCTTTTTTAGTTTTAGCTTCTGACAGCTTACTTTCCAAGCCAATCAGATCGCGCTTGAGTTGATCAACGGTACTGCTCTGGCCGTCCAGTTGGGTCTTCAGGGCCAGGGCCGTCTCTGCCTGGGTTTTCTTGCGCACCAGGGCCTGCCGGGCCAAATCCTCATCTCCCTTTTGCAGCGCCAGTTGGGCCCGTTGCTGCCAGGTATTGGCTTCCCCTTGAGCCCGCTCGTACTGCTGCTGCACCCGCTTCTGACTGGCGATTGCCCCAGCTACTGCCTGACGCATCTGCACCAGGTCTTCTTGCATATCGATAATGGCCTGTTCCAGAATCTTTTCTGGATCCTCGGCAGAACTAACCGCCGCATTCAGGTTAGAACGAACCACCCGGCTAACTCGATCTAATAACCCCATGATGTGCTGTTTCCTTTAGTTATGGATATGCCACTGTTTTTCCTAGTTTACAGAAATAAACCCTGGATAGGCTAGGACAAGGACATCCCTGGGGATGAGTTCATCCCAGTTTTGCAAGTTTGCCCTCATCCCCCAGCCCCTTCTCCCAAAAAGGGAGAAGGGGAGCCGAATTGAAAGCCCCTCTCCCGCCTTGGGGGAGGGATTTAGGGTGAGGACTACAAAAGTGGGATGCATCCCTGGGGATTGCCAACCCTAATCTTCTATCTCAGCTCGAGACTTGGGTACGGCGCTGGTCAATACCTCAGGACCAGTTGGGGTAACCAGTACATCGTCTTCGATACGAATACCAATGCCCCGCCAGCGATCGTCAATGGCCGGTTGGCCCTCTGCCGGTTGGTAGGTGGGAGAAATATACAGGCCAGGTTCGACAGTGACTACATTGCCTGGTTCAAAGGGCTTCCAGCTTTTATCCGGATTGCGTAATACCCCGGCATCGTGTACATCCAATCCGAGAAAGTGCCCGGTACCATGCATGAAGAAAACTTTATGCTGTTTCCCTTCGATCAAGCTATCTACCTCGCCCTTCAGCAGCCCCAACTCTACCAGGCCCTCGGTCAAGGTGCGAGTAGCCACGTCGTGGAACTGATTAAAGGCAGCACCAGGTTGGACCGCTGCGATCGCCCGGTTCTGAGCCTCCAGCACCAGATCGTACAACAGCCGCTGTTCTGGGGTAAACTGCCGACTGACCGGAAACGTCCTAGTAATATCGGCATTGTAGTAGCCGTAGGCACAACCGGCATCAATCAAAAGCAGATCCCCAGCCTGCATCTGCCGCTGATTTTCAATATAGTGAAGGATACAGGCGTTTTCTCCAGAAGCCACAATGGAGGGATAGGCAGGCCCCAGGGCACCCTCCAGGCGAAAGATGCGTTCCATTTCCGCCTGGATTTCGTATTCGTAGCGACCAGGAGCCGCCATGGCTCGGGCCTGATTATGGGCTTGAGCAGAAATGGCAATGGCCCGACGCAGATGCTCTAGTTCGGTGGAATCCTTAATCCGGCGCAGGGTTTGCATAAGCAGGCCAGCATCTTCAATGGCCACCGGTCCCGTTCCCCGCCTATGGTAGGTAGAGAGCAGAGTTTGCCAGTGATGCAAGACCCGTTGATTCAAACCCTGATTGTGACCAAAGTGGTAGTAAAGCCGATTGGCCTTCTCCAGATACTTGGGTAGATACTGATCAAGTTCCCCAATGGGATAAACCTGATCAGCTCCATAGCGCTCTTTAGCCTGATCTACCCCAACTCGATAACCAGACCAGGTTTCCTTTTCTGGATCCTTAGGGCGAACAAACAAAATAAAGCGATGCTCTTCATGGTGGGGAGCTAATAGGGCCACCGACTGGGGCTCGTTAAAGCCCGTTAGATAGTAAAAATTGCTGTCTTGACGGAAGGGATGCTCCACATCGTTGTGCATCACCACCTGGGGAGCGCTGGCAAATAGGGCCGTACCCTCACCAATTAGGGCCATGACACGCTGACGACGTTGGGCGTAGAGGTTTGCCATAGTTTAGATTCGCTTAGAAATTGGGGTAGGGGTACTCAGGCTACTGGATTCCGGATTCGAAATTCCAGGTCTTGGGTTTTAGATTCCAGATTTTGGGTTCCGGATTCTCAGTCCTGAATTCCAAATTCTAGATTTTGGGTTCTAGATTCCAGGTTTTGGGTTCTGAATTTTAAATCCTGAGTTTTAAATTCTAAATGCTGGGTTCCGGATTCTAGTCAGCGGGGGCATAAATATACCTGTGCCTAACTCCTGCCTCCCCCTTGCCGGCTGGCCTAATTTACACCACCTGGGACTGGCCTCTTGCAGGGGGTAGGTTTAATATAGGTAGAGAACAGTTACCCTGGTAGCTGTCGGTCAGAACATTGGTTCAGGCTTATCCGTTAACCGGCTATCCCCGCACCGATGTTCTTAAAAAGACTACAACTTAAGTTACTCGAGTTAAGGCACTTGTTGATCATGCTGAAATCCACAACCCGCCACGTTCATATTTATACTGCTGTGGTTCAAGATAACCAGTTAGTGCCCAGCGATGATCGCCTGACTCTAGATGTCGATCCTGATAATGAGTTTAACTGGTCTGAAGAGGCTCTTAAGGCCGTTTATGCCGAATTTGATCGCCTGGTCGACGGCTCTGCTGGCGAAGATCTAACCGATTACAATCTGCGTCGCATTGGTTCAGATCTAGAACACTTTATTAAGCAATTGCTGCAAACAGGGGCAATTAGCTATAACCTCAAGAGTCGAGCCCTCAACTACAGTATGGGTCTGCCCCAGGTGGTGAGTGAGTAATTTCCTCAAACCCATGGGCACTCCTGTCCATAGGGGAGAACTGAAGGTTAAGTAAAAACTTTATTGGTATTTTGGGGATTGTGATCCAGTGCTCCAATCCGACCTGTCGAGCTGTTACCGCACCGCCGATAAGTCGTTGTCCCACCTGTCAAACTCCCCTGCTGTATCGCTTTTTGTTGGCGGACGGTCCTAATTTAGCCAGTCCTGATAGTTGGGTGGCCGATCGCTATCAGGTCTGGCAGCCGCCGATCTGGCTGGATACCCAACCAGAACTGCCCTTTAAATTGATTTATAAAGTTCCAGCGATCGCCCTTCCCTACCTACGGCTTTCGGACCTGGCCCAACACATCCCCCGCCCCTATATCCATCTAACCCCAGAACTATCGGGGCTGGCAGCTCCTCTGTTACTCCTGGACGCCGCTCCAATTCAGACCTGGGAAACAGAGGATGGTCGGCTGCAGGTGCAACTGCTGCCCTCCCTGTTGGCAGGCTGGAGTGGCGGTACGGCCCTACAGCAACTCAACTGGCTGCGCCAAATAGCCCTACTCTGGCCCCGCCTGCATCAGCAAAATGTGACCTCTACCCTGCTACAGGTCAACACCTTAAGGATTGATGGGGCCCTACTACGGATTACCACCCTGACTCGAGATGAGGACTATCTGGCTCCGATCACCCTGACCTCCCTGGGGCAGGTCTGGCAACCCCTGGTGGAGGCGGCCCAACCTTCGATTCAGGCTTACCTGGGCTGGCTAACCAGCGCCCTGGGGGAGGGGAGGGTAGCCACCAGTCAGGAATTAATGGGGGAGCTAAATCAGGCAATTCAAACCGTTGCCCAGGGGTTTGCCGTGCAAGTCGACTGGGTCGCCCATACCGATCAGGGTCCCAGCCGCAATCGTAACGAAGATGCCTGTTATCCCCAGGGACTACTGAACACAACCCGGGTCAGCCAGCCTCAAACAGCTGAGGTATTGCCCCTATTGCTGGTGTGTGATGGCATTGGTGGTCATGAACAGGGTAATGTTGCTTCCCAAACGGCGGTTGAAGTCTTACTAAAGCAGTTGAGTGGGCTAAATATGCCGGCCAACTCGCCCCCCGAGGTCGTCGGTCAGCACCTCAAGCAAGCCCTTAGCCTGGTTAACCATACCATTGCCAGTCGCAACAACAAAGAGCACCGCTCAGAGCGAGCGCGGATGGGAACAACCGTTGTACTGGCTGTGGTATGTTTTCCCTACGTTTACATTGCCCACGTTGGCGATAGCCGAGCTTACCGCATCAGTTCTAAAACCTGCTATCAAGTAACCCTGGATGATGATATTGCCTCCCGTGAAGCTCAGCAGGGGTTCGCCCTCTACCCAGAAGCAGCCCAAATGCCCAGTGGGGGAGCCCTGATTCAGGCGCTGGGAATTTACGATACCAATTCTCTCGCTCCATCGATTCAATACCTGTTGCTGGATGATCCCAGTTTGCTGCTACTGTGCTCCGACGGTTTGAGCGACCATGATCGGATAGATGCCCTCTGGCGACCTACAATTCAGGCCTTTACCACTGGTCGGGCCGATCTCAGTAGCCTTAGTCAAGCCCTAATTCAGCAGGCGAATCGTCTGAATGGCCATGACAACGTTACGGTGGGTTTGATGGCTATTCGCCCCGAAACTATAGCCCAGGTGAATCTGCCTGGCCAGGCCCTCACCTCGATTCCCCCATCCCGCCCCCAGGCCCAACCCCCAGTTCCCGTCGCCTCCCCAGCCCTGCCATACCCGGTCAAAACCGGGTCCAGTTGGTTTCGGTCCTGGCCCCTCTGGACAGGGCTGGGAACCGCTGTTTTTCTAGTGGAGGGACTCTGGTTCTATCATCACCAGCGACAGGCCATGGTGGCTCCTATCCCCTGGCAGGCTGGAATTGGCCGATCATCTCCGGGTATGCGGGGAGAACCCCTACTGCAACTGGCCCGGGAAAGGGTAACACCCGTATCCCTGGGTTCCCTATGGCAACTAAGGGGATCTGCCCCTGGCCTTGATGCTGATAGTTTGCACCTCGCCCTCGCGCCCCAACGCCCCTCCCCGCCTGCTGCTCCCATCATCCCAACGGGCAGTGTTGTGCGGGTAAATCGCATCCAAACCCTGGCCGATCAAACTCGCTGGGCACGATTACAGGTTTGCTCCATTCCCTCAGGAGTTTCCCTGGGTGAGGCTCCCCAGGAGACCAATCAGCCAGTCAGCCGAGGGGAAAACCCAGTTGCTTTAAAGCCATTGCTAACCCCACCGGGTAGTCAGGGTTGGGTTAGGGCCTATGTGCTTTATCAACTCGCCGATCTTTTAGATAGTGCTACCCAAACCCAGATCGGTCAGTGTTTATCGGGGCTCTAACTGCTTACCTTTGCTTGCCGCCATGGCCTTGACTCTCCGGATTATAGTTGATTGACTTGCCCAGACGGCCGCCTATGCTTTTTGGGTGGTAGATAGTCCCTTTATGGATGGCCACAGCCACTCTGATCGGGTCTGGGATGCCACCATGGCGGATTTGTGGCAGCAATGGCAGGAGTTTTTCTGCCAACGCTACCTACCCCAGGCGCTTCAGCCCCCAGAGGCGGGTCTGACTTTCCCAGGGTTACAGGATGAACACCAACCCCTAGTTTTACCGACCCTGGTGACCGGTAGCACCAGCGAACGGCTGATGCAAAGCTTAGGGATGGGTCTTTGGAGTTGGGTTTTTAGAGGACCTCTGGGCCAGACCCTGGAGCGAAGTCTGGGTATAGCCGAAGGGCGACAGGAACCCCTGCAACTGCAACTGGAGGTGCGACCGCCAGAGCTGATTGGTCTGCCCTGGGAAATTATGCAACCCCAACCGGGTCGTTCCCCCCTGGCCCTGGAACCGCAGATCCTATTCAGTCGTAGTACCAGTGCGGTGGATGGATTACTTTACAGAGATTGCTCCAGTTCCCTGCAAGTCCTTTTAATTTTAGGGGAGGTTGAAGGGGGCGATTGCCCTGTCTCCTCCCAGGAACTGCAACTCTCTCAAGAAGCCAGCCTGCTCAAACAGCTATTAGAAGCCAGCCTACCCGGGCTGGGCGGCTACGGAGTTACCCCAGGAGAGCTGGTTACCCTGGTCCGCCCTGATCGGGAAATTTTACTCCGTACTCTCCACCAGGGGCGCTTCAACGTTGTATTCTACGCTGGTCATGGGGTTCCCGCCGCCGACGGGGGCCTGCTCTTGCTTGCCCCTGGGGTAACCCTGAGTGGTACGGAATTAGCCCACAGCCTGGTGCGGGCAGGGGTGAAACTAGCCGTGTTAAATACCTGCTGGGGAGCCCAACCCGACTGCCGTCAGGACCAGGTCTTACCCCGCAGTAGTTTGGCAGAGGTCCTCCTTCACCATGGTGTACCAGCGGTGATTGCCATGCGGGACTCGATCTCCGATCAGGAAGCCCTGGGCTTCATCCAAACTCTAACTGAGGCCTTGGCAGAGGGCCAGGCCATTGCCAGGGCGGTGGCCAAATCACGGCAGTATTTACTGAGTCGCTACGGCTTCAACCATCCCGCCTGGACCCTGCCGGTGCTCTACCAGCATCCCCAGTTTGACGGGGTATTAATTACTCTGGACGAGGGCGTTACCCGGTTGCCGGATGAGTCGGTTATACCTGACCAGAACCGGGTAGTACGTGCTTTAGACAATCCCTCCCAGGTCTGGCGAATTCAGGGAGGGATCCTCAGAATAGGGCGATTGGCTACCAATCATCTGGTCATCTCAGAACCCTGGGTATCCTCTTACCATGCAGAAATTTTCTATCGCCATAGTTGGAACCCAGAGGTATGGGCCAGGGACTACTATCTGCGGGATTTATCCCGCTATGGGACCTACTACTTTGATGGCCAGACCTGGCACCATTTACATCGTCAGGAAGTAGTACTGCCCCTGGGAGCCCGACTACGATTCGGTAGTCCCCAGGGAATGGTGATGGAATTTACCACAGATAGTTAAATTATCTCCAGACCCAGACCCCCTACCCGGTCTTAAAGGTTGTTAGCCTCCAGGTGATTGGGGTAAGGCTATAATTTCTGGAAAGTCATTAATTTTATCTGCTATAAAAAATTCTAAAAATTGGCGGAATTGCAGCCATTGCCCGTGTAGTTCTTGATGTAACTAATTTTGTTATTATCCTTCGGCCAGTTCCTATGACCCAATCACCGGCATCAATGCCCTCTCTCCCCGATGGATCGGCGGCGATCGCCGCCGATCTCCTAGCCACCCTATGCTACGGAGACACTCCCTACGGTTGGCAGCCCAGGGCGGCCGAGTTGCCCCCAGAGGCAGCTAATCCCGCCCTGGATCTGGTAATCGATGGGGCCATGGAGGCAGCGATCGCCACCGGCTGGCAGCAGTTATCGAGCCAGCTAGATCAACAGTGGCAGGCCATTGATGGGGAAGCCCTGTCATCTCCCTGGCGAGAAAGTCTGATCCGTCGTTTCCAGGAACGCCTACCGGCCGATCTGCTCCAGACCCTGATTACCACGGCGATGAATGTTACCCACAGTGGTGAGTCACGACTACAGCAGCTGGTCAGTTGTGTGGGTGCGGCTCTGCCAGATTGGGATGTAGAGGATCTAAGGGTGCTGGCCCGGCCCCTGGCCTATGCCTTCCGCAGTGGACAGGAGTCCCAGGTTTTAAAGGCCTCCCCTGGGGTGGACTGGCAAGCCCGCTCTCGGGTGGAGCAGGCCAAGCTGGGGCTGGCGATCGCCGCCATTCTCTTAGACGAACTACAAACCCCTGGGTCCCCCCAGGATAGTTCTATTTTGTGACGGTTTTTTATTCCTTCCCCTGGAAAACCTGGCCAGGCAACTAAAATAAAGCTGCCACCATCATTTTTACCATTCCCGCCATGCAAACTCTGGTTGAAGATTCTATTGCCGGTCTATCTCCCGACAGCTACGTTCTAATTGGTCTGGCAACCTGTTATCTAAGGCAAGAGGGAGAGGTAGAAGCTGTATACGTTCTGGAGCCCATTCCCTCCGCCTACCTGAGCTCCCTACTCCAGGGCATCCCCACCTCCTACCGGCAGGTTTGGGGAACCACCCTGGGCCAGGCTCTAGCCGCTCCGCTGACGGACTTTAGTGTACCCGGTCATAGCCCCCTACAACATTGCGCTGACTTTGAGGAGCGCCTGACAGCGGCAGCCCGCACCTACCAAAGTCGCCCAGAAGCCACAGCCTTAATTCCCGCCGGCACCAGCCGCGATGATCTCAACTACTCCACCGAGAGGAAACGGATTCTTAACGCCAAAAACAAGGTGTCCCGGGCCGATAACGTCAAACAACACAAATACACCCACGAAGTCGTGTAGTGGGCGGCAAGGGATACAGGTAAGATACAGGGAACCTGGTTTATCGGTGTCCTAGAGATTCTCAGCGCCCAGGGCTGAGGGGTCCTCTCTCCTACTGCCTGGTTCCTTTGCCCGTATCCACAAAACAGCATGTTGACACTTGATCGGATTTGCAAAGACTTTGGTGCTAAGTCTGTACTTCAAGACCTTAATCTAGCCCTGGAGCCAGGAGAGATCTACGGGTTACTGGGACCCAATGGAGCCGGTAAGACCACCACCATTAACATTATTTGTGGCCTGCTGCGGGCCGATCAGGGCAGGGTGCTGATGCAGGGACAGCCGGTTAATCGCCAGATGAAAAGCTGGATTGGCGTTGTGCCCCAAAGTAACCTGCTCTACGGTAGTCTGACCTGTCAGCAAAATCTGAGTTTTTTTGGTCGTCTCTATGGCCTTTCCCGCCAGCAGTGTCAGCAACGCATAGGGGTTTGTCTGGAGGCGGTAGACCTGCTAAATCAGCGCCATACCCCCGTAGAAGGTCTGAGCGGTGGCATGCAGCGACGGTTGAGTCTAGCTGCGGCGATGCTGCATCGCCCCAGATTGGTGATTTTAGATGAACCCACCACCGGCCTGGATATCGAAGCCCGCCATGAAGTCTGGCAATTGATTCGCCAGTTCCGAGCCATGGGGGTGACGGTTTTGCTCACCAGTCACCTGTTTGATGAGGTGGACCGACTCTGTCAGCGCATTGGCATTATTAAGCAGGGCAAAATCATGGCAGAAGGCACCCTGGAGCAGTTGCGATCGCTAATCCCAGCTCGGGAAATTGTTACGGTAGAAACCCCAGAACCCCAACATGCCATTGCCCGGGCTCGACAATTGGGCTACACCCATCGCTATTACGGCGGCGATCTGGCCTTTTGGGTACCCGAAGACCTGGACCTGAAGGACCTGATTGATCGTTTTTATGGGGTGCGCCTGGATTCTATTGCTCGCCATGCCGTTGGTCTGGAACATATTTACCTGGAGATCACCCGCCCACCGGACACCGCCCTGGCCGCTTCGGTCCTGGCTTTCACCTGAGTCTGGCGGTTAATTACCAGGGCTTCCACTGGCTCCAGTTTTCATTAAAGATGGAGGTGCCGGGAAACTGCACCGGATTACCGCTGGTTTGCAGATCCATCTGCAGGGCATCCAGCAGCGGTTCCTGGTTGGGCAGGTTATCTACCAGTTCGTAGGGCCGAACCCCCTGGCGCAGAGAAAAGTCGATGGTATGGGCCGCCGCCGCCCCCACGGACCATTCAAAGGAATGAACCCGATAGGCCGCCGCTGCGCTGTAACTGGTGGCAATACTCTTGCTGCTAACCAGCAGGTTGTCAATTTTTTGGGGAATCATGGCCCGCAGAGGAATTTGGGCCGGGTAGGCCTGACCGTGGGCCTGGCGCACCCGGGGCGCTCAATGTTGCCAGGTTTTTCCACCGGATACTGGGCCATACAGGGGTGAAAATCAATGGCGTACTGGGCGATACCAACGGCGTCGGGGTAGATGCGCGATCGCCCCCGAATGGGAAAATCCTCAGGGTTGGGGTGATCGGCAAAGGTCTGCACCGTAGACAGCCCCGCTAAAAACCGCCGCATCGATAGGTAGGCACCGCCGCTCAGATTTTGCCGGTAGTAGTCGGAGGCAAAATCATTCCAGGAAAAGTCAATTTCGCTGATGGTGAAGCCCTGTTCATAGCCAAAGGAGGGGCGGCCTATGATCCGCCGTCCCTCCCGGATGTAGGGGTACTTAGACAGCCCATGGACGGTTCCCATGGGGGAATCCGATCCCTGCAAAAAAATATTGTAGGGATCGGGGGTTTTCCAGCGACTATCAATTTGGGAATCGGTGCTGCCGGTGGTTAACCAGTAGAAAAACCCCAGGGCATGGTTTTCTCCCTGACGCAGGGCATCGGTGCGTAGTCCTCCCATCCAGCCCCCTGGCTGCAACTGGCCGGAGGCGACCAGTTGATCGTGGGTGAGGACGAGGTTGTCCTTGTCGGTGCCGGGACGGTAGTCGTTACCCCAAGTCCAGTTCTGCATGGAGATATCCCCCACCCCGGGTCGGGGTACGCCGACAATTTTCTGATCCGAACGGGGGTTGGCATTGAACAAGCGTCGGTAGGTAAAGACGAAGTCAAAGTAGTCTTGAGGGGTTTTAAGGTTGTCGCGAGTTTTCTCCCAACTGTAGTAGGGAGCGTACCGGTTATAGAAGGGAGGCACCTGGTAGGTCTGGGGAGTGGCGGTACGCTCCATGGCGAAGGTGTAGGTAAAGCCCTGGGTACAGTAGGGGTCCCGCTGGGTAACTGGTGAGGAAGGATTTAAGGGCGATCGCGGATCTAGCCCCAGTTGGTAAGGAATATCTGCCAGGGCTACAATTTCGCCGGTTTCCGTCGCTTCCACCACGTACCAGTCAGCCGGAGGAGGGGAACTGGAGGTCGCCGGGGCGGAGGACTGGGGCGGGACAAACTGAATCACTGACTTAGTCAGGCGGGGAGAGTTCTGGTAAGTATAGGCGTCTTCAATAATCGCCGACAAAGGCTCCGTATTCAGGGGCGGAGTACCGGCCGCAGGGCTGTGCTGAATGGCCACTACATTCTGAATTTGCCTACCATCTCCGCTCAGGCTCAAATCCTTAACGACGGTATGGGGAAACCACTTGAGTTTACCGTTGCCCCTGGCCGCCGCCTCCTTGAGCATGTCTATTAAAATAGTATTGGCGTCGTAGGGCATAAAGCAGGAGGCGCTAACCCAACACTGGCCGGGGTTGAGTTCGCCGTACTTTTGCTCTACCCGATCCCGTAGTTCCTTGTAACCGCGGGAGTAAAATAACTGGTTGCGCTGCTCCTTCGACTCATCCAGAGCTGTGGTTCCCTGGGAGGAAAGTTGCCCCCCGACCCAGTCGGTCAACTCGGTCATACAAACGGTATGGCCCATCCGCAGAGATTCGTAGGCGGCGGCGGTACCGGCTAACCCACCCCCCACAATTAAAACCTCGCATTCCACCACCTGATCCGGGGCGTGGGGCAGTTTGGCAACTCGGGGTTGCCCTGCTTCCTGGGCCTGAACTGGGCCCAGGGGCCAGGGTAGGGAACCCATCAGCAGGGCAGAGGCCAACAGAGATTGGGTGAGGGCGCGACAGGAAAGGGACATGGCGATTAGGGTAACTGGTACAGAACACTAGGGGCAGCCCCGATGGTACCGGCAGCCCCGCTTAGTTTAACTGGGCCCGAAATTGGCGAATACTCACCCCCAGTAAGATAACAGCAAAACCGATGAGAATCAGCCCCTCTCCCCCAGTACCTCTAGCCCGACTCCCTTAAGAATAAGGCTGCGGGCAATGGTGACGTAGTGGCGCAGGGGGTCAAAAAAGGAGAGTACCTGAAAGAAGGCGGGCATGCTTTCGATCGGGGCGATCGCCCCGATAGCTGAATCAGAGGCACATTAAAGAAGAAGGAAATTAACACCACCTGCTGCTGGTTGCGGGCCAGGGTAGCCAACAACATGCCAATACCGATACAAACAAACACATAAATTCCTGACAGCATCAGAAACAGCCCGTAGTTACCCCGAAAAGGTAGGCCAAATACCAGCCGCCCCAGGGCTGAGGCCAGCAGTACATCTCCCATGAGTAGCCCAAATAGGGGCACGACTTTGGCCACCAGCACCTCCCAACCCAGGGCTGGAGTCATTAACAGTTGTTCCAGGGTACCCCCATCCTTTTCTCGAATCAGGGTACTGGAGGAAACCAGGGATCCGGTCAGGGTCAACACTACCCCCATCACCCCTGGCACAAAAAACCAACTACTAATCAAACCTGGGTTATAAAGAAAACGAACCGCCAGAGTCACCGGCCGGGTTGTCACCCCCACCAGGCCCTGGCCGTAGTGGTTGACGATCTGCCCCAGGTAACCGCTGGCAATCCCGGCGGTATTGGCATCGACCCCGTCCAGCAGGACCTGTACATCCACCCGCTGGTGGGCAGCCAGGCGATCGGCAAAATCAGGGGGAATCACCACCCCCGTGGAAACCTCACCGGTGCGCACCTGTTGAGCTAAATCGGCGGTCCGGGGATAGAGGGCTTGCAGATCAAATACCTGGTTAGCGGTGAGATTAGCCACAAATTCTCGGCTGGCGGGACTATGACTATAGTCCACTACCCCTAAACTGAGGTGGCTTACTTCCGGGCTCAGCACCAGCCCAAACACCAGTAACTGCACCGTGGGGGGAAACAACAACAGAAAGATGATCTGGCGATTTTTCAGGATCTGCCGGACTTCCTTCAAGATCAGGGACCACAGACGGGAACTGAGGAAACCAGAGAGTAAGGACATAGGGTTAATCCGAGAATTGCATTCGCCGCAGAATTCGCGTGGCCAGACGAAAGAATAGGGCACCAATCAGGGCAATCACCAAAGGAGCATACCAAACTCCTGGCCAGCCCGTACCCCGCACAAATCCATCTCGAGTAATGGCAATAAAGTAACGAGCTGGAATTATCCTGGAAACCAGGGAAAGGGGAAAGGGAATATTCTCCAGACGGTAGATAAACCCCGATAACAGCAGGGCGGTGAGAAAACCCACGATCGCCGTTCCCTGGACCGCACCGGTCTGGTTGCCAGCCCGAGCCCCGACAAACAAACCAAAGGCTACACTGGCAGCCAGGTAAACCCCCACCCCCAACAGCAGCAGGGTGGGATCGCCCCGCACCCGTAGTCCAAACAGCACCATGGCCGCCCCAATCACCACCAGGGCTTCCCCCAGGCCAATGATCCAGTAGGCCAGGTGTTTACCGAGCAACCACTCGGTGGCGGTCAGATCAGAGGCGTAAACCTGTAGGATGGTGCCCTGTTCCTTTTCTCGCACCAGACAAATAGCCGCCAGCATGGAGGGAAACACCCAAAAAATCACCCCAAAGATACCAGGCACAATGTATAAAGATTCCTGCCGCCCCGGGTTGAACCAGAGCCGCAGGCGCAGGTTAAAGGGCGATCGCCGGGCTTCTGGCACCAGCCCCGCGCTGCGTAGAAAAAACTGAGTGGTGGCTTGCAAACTGTTCTGAATCACCCGGGCATTGTTGACGTCGGTGCCATCCACCAGGGCTTGCAGGGTGACCGGTGTATGGGCCTTGATATGTTCTTCAAAGTGGGGAGGAATCACCAGGGTAGCCCTGGCCTGGCCCTGGTCCAGGGGGCTAGTGGGCCGAAGACCAGGATTAGCCACGGGGATAAACTGCCCCGTGGCAAACAATCGATCCTGATAGCTGCGGCTGAGCACACTGCGATCGAAGTCCTGAATCGCCAGGGGAATGTTTTTCGACTCCAGACGAATGGCGTAGCCGTAGATTAGTAGCACCGCCAGGGGCAACAGAAAGGCCAGGGCCAGGGTTAGGCGATCGCGGCGAAACTGATTGAGTTCCTTACCGCACTGGGTCCAAACTCGTT
Organism: Nodosilinea sp. LVE1205-7; assembly: GCA_041879365.1. GTDB lineage: Bacteria > Cyanobacteriota > Cyanobacteriia > Phormidesmidales > Phormidesmidaceae > Nodosilinea. The sequence goes on from CP089923.1 coordinate 3,464,729, forward strand.
TCATGGGCTCTCCGCTCGCTGCACAATTCCAATAAAGGCGTCCTCCAGGGAAAAGGGAATGGGGCGCACCGCCGTTACCGGGACAGCGGCCTCCCCCAGCCAGCGATACACAGCCCCCAGGTCCTGATCGGGCTGGTCCAGCACCAGATGCAGGCGATCGCCAAAGATAGCCACCCGCCAGGGATCCAAATAATACTTCAGATGGTCAGAAGCAGCCTGCACCTGGGGGGATAGCAACTCGATTAATTGCCCTGGCTGGCTGGCCTTAATCTGGCTGGGAGTCCCCTGGGTAAAAATTGCTCCCCCCACCATCAAGGCTATTTGGTTACAGTTTTCCGCCTCCTCCAGGTAGTGGGTGGTGACTAGAATGGCCGCCCCCCGCTGGGCAAAGTCCCGAATTAAATGCCAGAATTGGCGGCGGGCCAGGGGGTCAACTCCGGAGGTGGGCTCGTCAAGAAAGAGAATATCGGGCTCGTGCATAACCGAAGCCCCAAAGGCAACCCGTTGTTTCCACCCCCCGGCAGGCTACCGGTGGCCAGGTTTTCCCGCCCCACCAGGCCACAGGTTTCCAGTACCCAGTCAATTTTCTCCCGGCGCGGCGATCGGGGAACGCCGTAGACCCCGCAGTAGAACTCCAGATTCTGGCGAATGGTGAGGTCGTCGTAGAGGGTAAATTTCTGGCTCATATAGCCAATTCGCGATCGCACCTCAGGCCGATCCAGGTTATCCTGCGACCCGGCCAGCTCTATAGACCCAGCGGTGGCGGGCAAAAGGCCACAGAGCATTTTAATGGTGGTGGTCTTACCGGCACCGTTGGCCCCCAGCAGCCCATAGATCTCTCCGTAGTGAACGGTGATGTCTACTCCCTTGACCGCCTGGAAGTCGCCAAAGGACTTGCTCAGGGCCTGGGTAACAATGGCGGTTTTGTGGCTTTCTTGCCCCGAGCGATAGGCGGGAAAGACCGGATAAGCCAGGTCATGCCCCTGCTGTCGCAAACGATGGACAAAGACGTTTTCTAAGGTGGGTTGGTCGTGGCGCAGGGCCTGCGGGGATAGTCCCCCTGCCGCCAGACTATCGCGAATTTGCTGCTCTCCCTGGTCGGCGGCTTTCACCAGCACATCCAGGCGATCGCCAAAGGTTTGAATATCCACCATTGCGGCCGTGGAATTCTGCCGCTGGTTGACCATGGCCGCGGTTAAGAGGCGTTCCGCTGCCGGTAAGGGATCTGTCCACAGTTCAATTCGCTGCAGGCCCAGACTCTGACGCAGTTCCTCCAGGGCGCCAATCTGCTGAATTTCTCCGCCATAGATCAAAGCCAGACGATGGCAACGCTCCGCCTCATCCAGGTAGGGAGTGGCGGTGACCACCGTCACCCCCGTGGCGGCTACCGCCGCCAGCAGGTCCCAAAACTCTCGCCGTGAAACCGGGTCAACACCAGTGGTGGGTTCATCCAACAGCAGGACCTGGGGCTGGGTAACCAGGGCGCAGCAGAGGGCCAGCTTCTGGCGCATGCCACCAGATAGATTAGCGGCTAAGCGTTGACTGAAGCGATTCAATCCCACCTGTTCTAACAAGTGGGCCAATCGCTGCGCCAGGACAGCAGCCGGCAACCGCCGCAGCCCTGCCACGTAACGCAGGTTTTCCGCCACACTCAGGTCGGGGTAGAGGGAAAATCGTTGGGTGACGTAGCCCAGATGCCTGCGGGCCTGGCGCGGATCGGTGCCCAAGACCCTGACCTCACCGGCGGTAGCCGCCATCACCCCGGCCAGAATTTGGAAGGTGGTGGTTTTACCAGCCCCATCGGGACCGATTAAGCCAAAGATTTCCCCCGGTTGCACACTGAAACTAATGCCCTTGAGGGCTTCCAGGCGTTTATAGGTCTTCCGTAGCCCGGTTACGGCGATCGCCGCTGGTTCCAGCCCCCCTGACTCTGCCCTGGTCATGGTTGGGCGGTGAGGATGATTTTACCGTCAGCGGGCATGCCGGGTTTAGCCAGTCCCTGGGGATTGGTCAGAGCCAGCTTCAAGCCAAATACCTGGGTGACCCGGTCTTCCTTAAAGTAAATATTTTCCGGAGTAAAAGAGGCCTCTGTATCAATTGCCGCCACCGTCGCCGCTAGGGGCTGGTCGGGGGCAGAATCCAGAAATACTTGGGCTGGCTGACCCACTCGCACCCGGCCCACCTGGGCCTCGGGAATATAGCCGCGCAGGTAAACCGAATCTAAATCAATCACCGTCAGAAGGGGGGCTCCCGCCGCCACCACCTCCCCTGGTTCAGCGGTACGGGTCAGCACCACCCCATTAATGGGGCTGGTAATGGTCAGGTCCGCCAGTCGGGCCGCCACCTCCTGCTCTAACGCCAGGGCCTGTTTCAGGTTAGCCTGGCTGGTCGCCAGTTGAGCTCTAGCCTGTTGCTGCTGGGTGGTCAGGCGACTCACCTGGACGGACCGTAGCTCGGGGGTCAGCCCCCCGCTCTGGGCCTGGGTGAAGGTACCTCGGGCCGCTGTCACCTGCTGTTGGGCTGCCGTCACTGCCGCCTGACGGGCGGCCAGACCTTTTCTAGCTGACTGAAAGCGAGTCTCAGCCTGGTCAAATTGTTGCCGGGGAACCGCCCCTCGAATCCACCAAACTGGCGATGCGATCGCGATCGGCGTGGGCCAGGGTTAGGGCTGACTCGGCTTCCCCGACCTGGGCTTGGGCTTCCGCCAATTGGGCCTGGGCCGCGGCTACTGCCGCCTTGGCTTGATCAATTCGACCGCTGCTATCCCCCTGGGACTGCTGGAGGACCAGACGAGCTTCTTCAATCTGGCTGGCCAGCACCGCCACCTGTAACTGGGCCTGGTTCACCTGCTGTTGGGCGGCCCCCACCTGGGCCTTAGCCGCCGCCAACTGGGCTTGCAGTTGGCCATCCTCCAGACGAGCCACCACCACCCCAGGTTGAACCCGGTCGCCTTCCTCCACGCTAACTTTGACCACTCGCCCACCCACCTTAGCAGCTAGATCGGTCTCATGGCCTTCGATGCGACCGCTTAGGGCAATATCCGTGGCGCGGGAACGGTAATTCCAATAACGTAGCCCCACTCCAAAGCCAATGATGAGTAGCAGTAGGGGCACCAGGATTTTAAGTTTCGAATCCCAAACCAGAAGAGGCAGAACTTGGAGTAGGGGTATTACTTGTGGAAGTGAGGAGGGGGGGCATAGGGGAAAAGATAGCCACTAGGAGAGGGGAGGAGCCGGGGAAACGGCCTTTAGAATTTGCTCATCTAGACTAAAGTCTATGACTTTTTCCACCTGCCCCGTCGCCAGATAGTCCTGATCAAAGGAATCTTTAAGGCCGCTCACCAAATCAAAGCTGGGAGTCCAGTCCAGGTCTGCTTCAGCCCGATGAATGGCGGTAAAGAAATGCTGTACCCGCATGGGAAAAGCCTTAGCCTTGCCGAAATCAAAGGCCTTGGGATCGTAATGGACAAGGGCAATCTGCTTCAGGATCTTTACCAGCGGCCTCGGCGCAGGCCCTGGCCAAGCCATCGAAGGTGACGGCCTTGGTGCCAGAAATGTTGTAAATTTGACCGATCGCCCTGGAGTTACCCAGAATTGCCACCATGGCCCGGGCCAGGTCTTCTACGTGACCCAGTTGGGTGAGGTGCATGCCATTCCCAGGAATTGGTAGGGGGCGATCGCGCACCACCCGGTCAAAAAACCAGGACTCCAGGGGATTGTAGTTGTGAGGGCCATAAATATAAACCGGTCGTACCGAAGTGAAGGGCACCCCCTGAGCCTGCAGGTAGGCTTCGGTTTCAAATTTGCCCCGGTGCCGGCTGTTGGGATCAATCCCATCTCCCTCGATGTGGGGCATCTGATCAGCCTTCTGGTAGACCCCAGCGGAACTTACATAGATAAACTGCTGTAGGGGATCGCCTAGAACCTCAATCAGGGGTTGGGTATCGCCTAGCTCGCGGCCATTGTTATCAAAAATAGCGTCGAAGCGCTCGCCCTTAAGCTTAGCCTTGAGGTCATCGGCCTGGGTGCGATCGCCCACAATAGTCTCTACCCCGGCCACCGGTGCCGGTCGATTACCCCGATTAAATGGCACCACCTGGTGCCCTTGGGCCACCAACTGCTTAGTTAAGGACACCCCAATAAAACGAGTACCCCCCATCACCAGTATGCGCATGACCCGATCCCCCCATAAACTGCAATGCGATCGCCAGTCAGCCAGCCTGGACTAAACCAGCATCTAGTCTGGACCTGACATTCCTAGCTTATCAAGAAAGGGTTGGGCCAGAAAAAAGCTGGCAATGGACTTGGCATCTACCGCTTCTCCAGCCAGAATGGCTTTTTGCAATTGGGTCGGAGTAATCAGCACTACCTCTAAATCTTCATCGGCGTCCATACCAGGAGATGGAACTGGTTCTAGATCGGTGGCTAAAAAGGCATAGATAATTTCATCGGAATAGCCGGGAGCCAGGGGAAAGTTACCCAGAGGTAACCAACTAGCAGCCCTATAACCGGCTTCTTCCTGTAGTTCTCGACCAATAGTATCAACGGGGGCTTCCCCCAACTCCAGGGTGCCGGCTGGAAACTCTAGCAACCGGCCCATGACGGCAAAGCGATACTGACGCACCATCACCAGGTGACCGTCGGTAGTTAGGGGTACGGCCAGGGCACCACCGGGATGGCGGACACATTCCCAGGTACCCTCAGCCCGATTAGGCAGGCGCAGCCGATTGACTTCAAAGTTAAATTTACGCCCTTCATAAAACAGGCGCTGCTTTAATAACTGAGGGGGCTCTTGTCCAAGGGGCATAGGCGGGCTGCAAAAGCTGTCCCTATTGTAGCGGCAGGTGGCCCAGACTCGGCTGATCGGATCTAGCGGAAAAGTATGAAGGTTGAAAGAGTGCATCGCAGTTTTGCAAGTTTGCCCTCATCCCCCAGCCCCTTCTCCCTTTTTGGGAGAAGGGGAGTCGGATTCAAAGTCCCTCTCCCGCCTTGGGAGAGGGATTTAGGGTGAGGGCTACAAAAGTGGGATGAATCCGGTTGAAACCAGTAACTTTAAAGATGGTGCTCCGGTAATTACCGAAGCACCTACTTTTAACTTAACCAGAACTATTGCCGCCCCTAGGGCAGCCCAAGCCCCAGGTAGTTAGTAAAGCTCTTCTTCAACGTGGGTTTTAATGGTGCAGTCAGAGGTCGGGTAGGCTACACAGGTTAGCACGAAGCCGGATTCTAGCTGATCGTCGTCCAGGAAGGACTGGTCAGATTGATCAACGGTGCCTGCGGTCAGTTTGCCCGCACAGGTAGAGCAGGCTCCAGCCCGACAGGAGTAGGGCAGGTCAAGGCCCTGCTCTTCAGCCGCATCGAGGATATACTGGTCATCTGGAACTTCAATTGTTTTATTGAGCCCTTCTGCCTCGTTTACCAGCGTTACCTTATAGCTTGCCATAGCGCTATTGCCTCCTCAAATATCAGTTCAACGTCAACTCACAGGCTATTCTAGAAATCACTCTTTCTAAATCTCATGCCTGTAGATTTATTACATTTCTGATCCTACGGGAAAACCTTTAGCCTGTCTGCCTTTTTTCGGCTTTGGGTGAATGGGATTCGTAATCGAACTAACAGTTTGCTGGTTACTTTACTTATGATTGTAATGGGGCGTGGGGCCTGACCATGACGGCTATGATTCTATTCTGGCACCGGCGTGACCTACGCCTGGAGGATAATCTAGGGCTGGCCATGGCCCGCGATCGCAGCCCCCTGGTGGTGGGGGTGTTTTGTTTTGACCCGGCCATTTTGACTGCCGACGATCTGGCTCCGGTGCGGGTGGCCTATCTGCTGGGCTGTTTGCAAGTACTACAGGAAAGCTATCGGCGAGCCGGAGGAGATTTAATTATTCTCCAGGGTGATCCCCGCCAACGGCTACCAACCCTGGCTGAGGCCCTGGGCGCAATTGCGGTCTACTGGAACCAGGATGTCGAGCCCTACGCTCGCCAACGGGACCCAGCCGTTGCCATCGCCCTCCAAACCCTGGGGATTGAATGTCAGGGCAGCTTTTGGGACCAGTTACTGCTGGCCCCTGGAGAAGTTAAAACTGGAGCTGGGGATCCCTACACCGTATACACCCCTTTTTGGCGTAATTGGGTCAAACAACCTAAGGCCAGCCCCTGGCCCTCTCCCCAGGGTTTAGCCCGGCTTACCTCTGACCAATTAGCTACGGCAAGCGCTGCTGGGGCCATCGGTCTGCCCACCCTTGAGGATTTAGGCATAGTCTGGCGGGGTGAGTGGCCTCTCCAACCTGGCGAAATCGCCGCCCGCCAGCGCCTGGAGGAATTTTGCCAGAGTTCCCAGGGCCTGGAGAGCTACGACCAGCAGCGCAACTATCCCTGGTTGGAGGGGACCTCCCGCTTAAGTGCGGCGCTTAAATTTGGGGCGATCGGTATCCGCACTGTCTGGGCCAGGACCCTGGTAGCAGCTCAGCAGGCCCGCAGTAGTGAAGCCGCTGCGGCAATTCAAACCTGGCAACAGGAACTGGCCTGGCGGGAATTTTACCAGCACTGTCTTTACTTTTTCCGGATTTGGCCACCGGGCCCTACCGACCCCAATGGCGGAATTTTCCCTGGGTCAACAACCCGGACCACTTTGAAGCCTGGTGTGTCGGCAGGACCGGCTACCCCATTGTTGATGCCGCCATGCGCCAGCTTAACCAAACCGGGTGGATGCACAACCGTTGCCGCATGATTGTAGCCAGTTTCCTCACCAAGGATTTAATCATTAACTGGCAATGGGGGAAAAGTATTTTATGCAGCACCTGGTGGATGGCGACCAGGCGGCCAATAACGGCGGCTGGCAGTGGAGTGCCTCCAGTGGTATGGACCCTAAACCTCTGCGTATTTTTAACCCCGCCACCCAGGCCCAAAAGTTTGATGCCACCGCCGACTATATTCGTCAGTGGTTGCCAGAGCTGCAATCCCTGGAAACCGAATGGCTGGTGACCGGTAAAATTCCACCGGAGCACCGCGATCGCGCCGCCTATGCCGCCCCCTTGGTGGACCATAAACTCCAGCAAGCCATCTTTAAGCAAAAATACCAGGCCCAGCGTCAAACTCTGGCTAGCCCCTTGCCCCCAGGGAATCAATAAAATTAACGATCGCCGTTGCCACCACCTCTGGTTGCTCCAGGTGGGGCACATGACCAGCCTGGGGAATCCACACCAGTTGACTAGCGGCGATCGCCTGATGAAATCGTCGGGCATCCTGGCGACCTAGAATTCGGTCCTGTTCTCCCCAAATCACCAGGGTGGGGCTGGTAATCTGGGGAATCTGATCAGCCAGAAAGGTGTAGCCGCCACTCTGGGTAAAGCGAATTAGGCCCTGCTGCCAGTCGGGACACTCTAGATGGAGAGCGGCGCAGAGTTCTGCATCTGGGGTGACCCGAGTCCCATCGTAGTAGGCCTGACGGCTAATGCGGCGGCGTACCCAGGGCTGACGCAGAAAAGAAGTAGCCAGGTGATCGAAGGGAGGCACCATAATTTTTTCCATCGCCGGTCCAGTGGCAAAACCAGCACTATCGATTAGCACCAGAGCAGCGATCGCCTGGGGATGGGTGAGGGCGAAGTCAATCGCCGCCGCCCCCCCATAGAGGCCCCAATCAGCACCATCGGCTGACCAATCTGCTGCTGCCAGAAACTATAGAGATGGGTCTTAATGGCAGGGGGGAAAGACTGGGACTGAGGCGGCGATCGCTAAAGCCAAATCCCAACAAATCCAGGGCCCAGGTCTGGCGATGGGGGGCCAGGTAGGGCCAGAGGCGGCGAAACTCCAACAGAGAACTATCAAAACCGTGCAGTAGCATCAGAGGTGCCTCCCCTTTCCCCGCCAGGGCATAGGTGGTAGGCAGGGACTTCGGGGTGAGGGGAGTGGCAATCTCAACCCGCTGCACCAGATTGGCTAGGGCAATGGAGGTGGGTTCGCTCAGGGCCTGAGCCTGAGTCGGTAAAACCGGATTATTCGTAGAGGGCATAGAGGCTATCTAGTTGCTGTTGCATCGTCTGCCGCACCTGATGATAGCAGCGATCGACGTAGATCGGATCGCGGGCGGCCTCCCGACCATAGTGAGGGAAGGTGATTGGAGCGCAAACCCGAGTATGAAGCGGAATGGGCAGGGGAATATTGGGCAACGGCCCCAGGGCTAATCCCCAGGGTAAGCCCAGGTAGAGGGGAAAACTACCAGGGTCAATGCCCGTGACCCAGGGTAAACCCCAACGATGGAGAGTGGTCAAGGCTGGATAAAGATCCACCAGGACCTGCAGAGTATCGTGGGCACCGTGGGAGATCAGGGGAACGATGGGACAGCCTGCCAGTAAAGCCAGCTTGATAAACCCCTGTTGGCCGAAAAAACAAACCTGCCGACGCTGATGGTGGGGGCGAAACACATCCCGCACCCCACCGGGGTAAATCAACACCGCAGCCTCCTGGTTCAAGGCCTCCAGGGCCATGCGTCGCGAGGCCCGGACACAACCTACCCAGGCCCCCATCCGGGCTACCCCTGGAAACACCTGCCACATGCGCGGATCCATAAGGGCGTAGGCAGATCGGTGGGTGCCAAAACGACGGTACCAATCGTAGGTCATCATTACCGTATCGGGAGCGGCTAGTCCCCCATTATGGGAGCCCACCAGCAGCACCCGCCCCTGGGCAGGAATATGCTGCCAGCCATCGGTTTTGACCCGAAAGTAGTGGTGGTAGAACCAGTCAAAAAATGGCAGCATCTGATCAATCAGGGCTGGGTTGCGATCGCCTAAGGACCACCCGGTTAAGCTATCCGCCGGGGCTAGGGAAGCTTGTAAAAACAACTTCAGCACCGTCTCCGCAGCCGGAACAAACTCTCGCCAGGTGGTTTGGGGCGACAGGGATGGGATGGGATCTGGGGCCATGGGGAGTTACTGCTGTAGGTTGGGCAGAGCCCTGAAGACAGGGAGAAGGAGGCATTTGACGGCTGATCACCCTAGCGGCAGCAGACAGAGGCATGGTTCCTGGCCATCAGGGAACGTGGCTCTGAAGTAGTTCCACAATGGCTTGATGTTCGACCGGTGGCTCCAGGGGTAGGTCCTGCCGGGTATCGGTAATTAGCCAGTCTAGAGCGGCCGCTTTCATATCAATGGAAGCACCACTTTTATCAACACAGTAACGACCAAACACCAGTTTATCCGCCAGTCGTACCCCCGGTCCGATGCGGGAATATTCAAAAATGACACTCTTATCGACGATCGCGCCACTACAGAGTTCACAGTTATTGGCGATGGCACTAGGGCCAATAATAGTTGCCCCATCTTCAATGTGGGTCATGCCACCAATATAAACCGGCCCCTCAATGTGAATTTTATCCCAGTTGGCCTTGACATTGAGACCAGCGTAAACCCCGGGATAAATTTCCTGACCGGGAATATCCACCAGATTCACCACACCGGTCAGCACATCCTGAATGGCCCGCCAGTAATCCGGTACTTTACCAATATCGACCCATTCAAATTCCATTGGAATGGCATAGAAGGGAGCCTGGTTCGCCACCAGCTTGGGCATCAGATCTCCCCCGATATCAAAGGGAACCCCCGACGGAATATAGTCAAATACCGCTGGTTCAAAGATGTAAATACCGGTATTAATTTCAGTGCTAAGGGCATCTTCAACCGCAGGTTTTTCCTGGAATGACTTCACCCGCCCGTCTTCAGCGGTAACCACCACGCCGTAACTGGGCACCTGCTTGAGGGGGACGGTTTTGGTAATGATGGTAGCGATGGAGCCTTTTTCCCGGTGACGGCGTACGGCCTCGGTCAGGTCCAAATTAATCAAAGCATCGCCGCAGAGAACGATGAAAGTATCATCAAAGAAGGGAGAAAAGTCCTGGATTCTACGCATTCCGCCGGCAGAGCCAACCGCCTCTCCCACCAGTTCCCCATCCACAATGCGCCCCTCGAAGGAGTAGGCAATCTCAACGCCAAAGCGCTGACCATCCCGAAAGTAACCTTCGATTTCGTTAGCCAAATGACTAACATTCACCATGATTTTATTAAATCCATGCTGTTTTAGAAGTTCAAGCAAAAATTCCATTACGGGCTTTTGCATGATGGGAATCATGGGCTTGGGGATGGTATAGGTAATGGGGCGCACCCGGGTACCCTTACCTGCGGCCAGAATCATGGCTTTCATGCCGAGAAGGTCCTTAAAACTGAAAACACAAATACCGAAAACAAGAAATAATAATTAAAGCTATAGAAAATTAGTCAGCAGCGTCACCTGAATTTAATTTCCGGATGTTTCGAAGCGACTATTTTAACTATGCTACGACACCATGGCGATGGATTGACAATCCCCTGAATCACTTTAAGAAACCTTTTTAAAGGCCTACCAACCCTGATTCAGATGCCAATTCAATCAATACCTGCAATATACCTATTCTGCGGCTCTGCCTTCCCCCTGCCTCTTACTGCAGGTAAGCGTTACGGGCGGCCTGAGCGGCGGCTAGTTGCTGCCCTAAACCCGGCCAGTCTTGGGCTTGAATCATATCTGTTAGCCGTTGAATCTGCCGCTGGTAAATCCCAAGGGTGTACAGCAACGCCTCACGATTATAACGGGCCATTAGGGTACCCAATTCGGGTGCTCCGCCCCCCACTCGACTGGTATCTTGAAACCCTGAACTGGCCAAGGTTTGGGCTAGAGCCAGGAGGGCTCCATCGGGTTCCTGCTGACAGGCCTGAATCAGGCCACTACTGACCATAACCGGTAGGTGAGAAATCCAGGCGACGGCGCGATCGTGGGCCTGAGGATGGCACTGGCAAATTTCTGCCCCCAGTTGCTGAACCAGGTGATGAAGAATGGCTAGGGGCCGTTCCCGGGTTTGGGGGGTGGGGGTGATTACGTAGGGACGCTGCCGGAACAGATTGGCCTCGGCCACGGCTAAGCCAGCCTCCGCCTTGCCTGCCATAGGGTGACCGCCAACAAAGTCAGGCCAGAGAGCAGTGATTTCCTCTACAATCACCTGCTTCACCGATCCCACATCGGTGACTACCGTACCTGCCCTCAGGTAGGGGCCCATGGATCGAGCCGTAGCTACCAACTGATCCAGGGGGTACATAAAAACACCACATCGGCTTCCGCCACCAGGGCCAAATCGGTTCCGGCCTGGGCTACTGCCGCCATGGCGATCGCGGCCTGAGCAGTCTCTGGACGACGACTAATGCCCACTACCCGGTGACCCAAACGGCTGAAATCCAGCCCCAGGGAACCCCCTATCAATCCCAAACCGACAATTGCAATGGTTGACATAGTTACAAATGCTAAGTCCCCTGGTGATCTCAATCAAGTCCATGGTGAGGACCGGAGGTCTGGTCCTGCACCCCCATGCCTAGCCCTTCACCCCAAGGACCCAGGTTACCCCCACCGATAGGTAGCCACAGCCCGAAAGACTCTTCTAAACCTAAACCTCTGTCCCAAGGAAGAGAAATTGAAGGCAAGGGGAATTCCAGGTTGCAAAGGAGACGAGGTTCAATTGAAATATTCAATTGAATATTCAATATCCCACAGGGATGACACCACTGTGTTGCCGGGGCATCTGTGCGACAATAGGGGCTTAATTTCTACGGCAGTGCCCTCGCCAATTGTGATTGAGGCCCAGGTACATCAGCATTTACGGGAATTTCTTCGCGATTGTGGCGACACCAGTTGGCCCCATCACCTTACCCTGGCCCGGCTGGTCGCCCGAGCCTTGCGCCTTGGCCGCAGCGCCCTCCTCCAGGTGGGAGGACTATCTGCCTACCAGGGTCACTACCGCCTCAGTTACCTGGTAGCTCTGTTACTGTGGCCCGGACCAGCCATTTTAGTTATCTCTGGAGCAACCCGACAGCGACTATTAATGGGCGATCTACCCCGTCTTCAAGAAAAGCTGGGTTTGGCCAAGCCAATCCAGGTAGCCGATCGCTGGCCTGGTCCAGATTTTACGGGTGTGCTAATCACGACCCCGGAAACCTGGTTAGGGGATCGCCTCGGCCAGGGCGATCGTTTCCCGGCAGGAATTCCCACCCTGGTGGATGAGGTTGACAATCTGGAAACCTGGCTAGAGGACTCCCTGACCAGTTCTATTACCAGTGAGGATTGGAACCAACTGGCCCTAGCCTATCCCAATCAGCGCTCATTAATCCGGGATACCCAGGTAGCCCTTACCTATGCCGCCTTTCAACATCCTGCCAATCCCTATCAATGCCATCTCCTGGGAGATATGGAGTGTCAATTACTGGAGGACCTATTCCGGCTACTCCACCCTGATTCCGCTCAGGAGCTTTCCGATCAATCCATGCCTCCCGCTTGGCAACGATTCTGGCACCACTTCTCCCCTCCCGATCACCTGCTCTGGTTTGGCAGCGATCGCCAGTCACCCCACATTACCCTCCACTGCGCCCCAGTAAATTTGGCAGTTTTGCTGGGTCAGGTGTGGCAAAAACAACCGGTAGTATTGATTGGGGCGGCCCTTGATCAAGATATTAAGGCCGAGATCTTTCGCCAACGCTTTGGTCTGGAGGATCTCACCTGTCTAAAATTTGCCTGCCACCGCCAGCAGGATCTGATTCGCCTTTATCTGCCCGATCATCTTCCCCTTCCCAATACCCCTGAGTTTCAAGAGCAGGTCTATGCTGAAATTCGCCGCCTGCTGATCTGCGTTAAACCTTCCCGTCGTGGTACCTGTCTAATTTTGGTAAATGATTTACCTCTAAAGGGCCAGTTGGCCACAGCCTTAGCGGCAGAATTTGGCTCTCGCGTCCAGGTAGAACAACCCGATGTAAATCCCCATGGGATTCTGGTCAGTGGCTGGCGCTTTTGGCACCAGCATCAGTTAACCCTACCGGTTCCCGAATTGCTGATTATCGTTACCCTACCCCTGCCCTCTCTGGAGCACCCCTGGTGGCGGGGCGGGTGGCTTTCCATAAGCGCCGGCGGCAGGATTGGTTTCGGCTTTACCTGTTGCCCACGGCGATGGGGGAGTTAGAGCGAGCGATCGCCCCCTTACGGGCCAGCCAGGGCATGGTAGCCCTGCTAGATACCCGGGTGCATTACCGCAGTTACGGACGTCAGGTGCTCGCAGCCCTCAGTCCCTCTGCCTGTACCCGCACCCTGACCGTCGATTGGGGCTGGGGTCTAGCCGGAGAAGAATCCGCCAGGGATGCTGATGGCTTACCATGGTCTGGGTAAAACTGGGCTAGGCTAATATGATTAATTTCTTTAGACATTGGGTAAACCAGAATGGGTGAATCAAAACGGCGACAACAGATCTTAGGGGATCAGTACGGTCAGGAAGAACCGATTCTCCCCTGGTTACCGATTACCCGGGGTCAGTCCCAAGAATTTATGCGCTGGACCAGTCGTGGTACCTGGGGAGCCATTATTCTATTGCTAGCAGCCTGGATTACTCTACGGTTTATTGGCCCCGGGCTGGGCTGGTGGCATCTGGCGGAGTAATCCCTTACCCCAGGGTGCCCGCCATCCCTGCATCCCAGCCGACTCTAGATGCCCCATAGTCAATAGCAGTAACGCTGATTACTATTAGCCTTACTATGGCCCTCCCCCTGACGCAGGGCACCGATCAGAGTGGATACCACTACACAACGGTAACTAAGGCGGCTACCGCTACCCACCAGAGTAACGGTCCCCAGGCTAGATCGCACGTCTCCGTGAAAATCAAATCGCACGTAGTAAACATTGTCAGTTTTCAGCAACGGCAAAGTATTATCTTCACTGGCGAACCTAACCCCTGACGGCAGGTACTGCCATTGATTGACCTGGGCTGGAGTCACCGACTCGGGATGATTAGCCCATTCTAACCGACCGTTTCTTTCCCTCAGGCTAAATTGCTGGCGTTGCTGGCGTTTACTGGCGTCTCGCTGGGTACCCCGTAAGGCCTGATAAATCAAAGACTGAGTTTGATTGACCTGACGCTGGTCGAGCCAGGCCACCATCCCTCCACTGAGCATGGTGGCGGCCAAAGCCAGAAGGGTCATTATAATAAAGTTCTCCAGCAGGGTGAATCCTGCCGTTGATCCTGGATAAACTGAAGAAATGGATTTTAAAGGGGTCATAGGTCTAAGCCAAACTCAATCCTGGACCCAAGGTGCCCCCATCTAAAGTCAACCCGTTTACAGAAATAAAGATTCCGCTATTGTGCCGAGCTGATAGCTTAAATTTTCCCAATCCGGAATCAGTATTTCAGTGACAAGTTTCAGTAACACAACGATGTAATTGGATGATTGAGGTAAACCATGGCAATGCTGGTAAAAGGATTACTACTGCTACTGCTGGTTTGGGGATGGCTGCTACCAGTCACCGCCCAAGCCACCAGTCTGAGTAGTTCGGAATCGCCAATCCTGATGGCGATGGACCTATCAGGTTCAGAACTGGCGGATTTTGCCCGCGCCTATCAAGCCACCCAAGAACTGCGCGTCAAGGCAGAGGCCGATATGGTGAAGGCGGTGGAAGCGGCTGGACTGACGGTGGCAGAGTTTAACGAGACCGCCCGATCCACCTCCGATCTGCCTGCCGTCGCCCCGGCACCCCAGCTTGCCCCCACCCTGGAAACTATTCTGGCCATTCGTCAAAAGGCGGAAATCGCCATGGAGGAGGCCATTCAATCGACTGGCTTGGAGTTAGAACAGTTCAACCAAATCCTTCAGCAATCTGCCCAGGATCCAGACCTGCAAAAACGCATCAGCGTGCTTTTGCAAAAATCCTGATTTTTCTGGCTTAGAGACCTATCAGTAGGTTAGTAGAGGCAATGGTACAAGGTGTGTCCACAACTCTCCTGGTTGACCCGCAACAGGGGATTGATCAGCCAGTTGGGGGGCGTTCCTCCCAAATACCCTATAAAACCCTGACGGCGGCCCTCCTGGCGGCTCAGGGTAAGGCCTTAATCCGGCTGACTGCTGGCACCTATAGCCGGGCTACGGGAGAGCGCTTTCCACTGGTATTGGGGGCTGGAGTGATCGTGCTGGGGCAGGAGTCTGGCCAGGGTCAGGGGGTTGTGATCCTGGGGGGTGGGCCGCTGCCAGATAGAAACATAGCCAACCTGACTCTGGTCCTGGAGGGTCAGGCCCAACTGCGGGGAGTAACCGTACAGAATCCTGACGGGATGGGGATTTTAGTGCGATCGGCAGAGCCGATCATCCGGGCCTGCCGTCTTTCTGGCATAGGTCAGACCGCCATTCTAGTCACCGACCAGGCCCAGCCCTTGATCCTCAATAGCCGCATTGAGTCAACCCCTGGAACAGGTCTTAACTTTACCAGGCAGGCTAAGGGAGAGGTCAAAAATTGTTTGATTCAAGGGTGTGGAGTGGGTTTGCAGGTAGTGGAAACCGCTGCTCCGCTGCTCCTGGCCAATCAACTGACTGCCAACCAGACTGGTCTGCGGGTTGGCGGTACGGCTAACCCGGTACTGAGACAGAATTACCTCTGTCAGAACCAGCAGACAGGGTTGCTGGTGGTAGATCAGGCTAATCCTGATTTGGGTCAACCGACCGATCCCGCTGGCAATATCCTACGATCCAATGGTCAGGTCGATTTGCGTAACGATAGTTCCACCGAGCTGCTGGCGGTGGGTAATGATCTCCTACCACAAACTATTTTGGGAGCAGTTACCCTGGCCCCCAGTCACCAACCTGATCCAGCGGCTATTCCTGCCATACTGATGGATCCTGCTGTGGTGAACCCAGTCACCCCTGGAATCGCCACGGAGGCGACAGCGGTTGCCCCACCGGTGATACCCCCTACCCTACCTACCTCTATCAGCCGGTTTCCTGATTTAGCAGGCCACTGGGCAGCGGCCTACGTCCAGGCCCTCGCCGATCGCAATCTGGTCAAAGGGTTTAGCGATGGCACCTATCGCCCCAATGACACCATCAATCGAGCTCAGTTTGCGGCTCTGGTAGCCAGCAGCTATGGCACTGCCCCCCTGGTACGAACAAAGGTAGAGTTTATTGACGTTCCTGCCGGCTTTTGGGCCTATGGGGCCATTGATCGAGCTCAGCAACAGGGGTTTGTGGGCGGCTATCCCGATCATACCTACCGTCCCCAGCAGCCGATTACCCGGGTACAGGCCATAGCGGCGGTAGCCACGGGTTTGCAGCTCCCTGGCGCTGGAGCTAGTGTCTTGGGCCTCTATAGCGATCGGGCCCAAATTCCCAGTTATGGCATCAATGCCCTGGCCGCGGCTACCCAGGCTGGCCTGGTGGTAAACCATCCCGATCCCAGTCAACTGCGGCCCCAAGAGCCCATTACCCGCGCCGAGGTAGCCGCCCTAATTTACCAGGGCTTGGTCGCCCGGGGCCAGGCCCCTCGCTTAGCCATCACCACCATTCCCCTAAATTCTATGGTGCAGGGGTCCTTCCCCGATATCCAGGGGCATTGGGCCCAGGATTTTATTCAAGGTTTACTCAACGCTAATCTGGTCCAGGGCCATAGCGATGGCTGCTTCTATCCCGATCAGGCCGTCAATCGCAGTCAATTTGCAGCCCTGATTAGTCAAGCCTTTAGGCCGCCAGTTCGCCGTCCCCCCTATGTTTCAGGGATGTACCCTGCAGTCACTGGGCCTATGGTGCCATTCAGAGCGCCTATCAAGGCAAATTTCTGTCTGGGTTCCCCGATCAATCCTTTAGTCCCGATAGTTCTATGGTGCGGGTACAAATTTGGGTAGCATTGGTGAATGGCTTAGAGGGACTGGCCAATCAGCCCGGACCACTAACTTTGCTGGAACAGTTCAGCGATCGCGCCAGCCTACCCAGCTACGCCCTGGATGCAGTAGCCAAAGCCGCCCAGCTCAGGTTAATCGTCAATGTCCCTGGGCTCAGCCAACTCAACCCTAACCGGGTTGCCACCAGAGCTGACATCGCCGCCGCCGTCTACCAGGCCCTGGTCTGGCAAAGACGTCTACCAGCCCTAGCCAACCTTCCCTAAAACCCCTTGCAAAGGGTAAAAACCAGGTTTGGTAACGGTTCCAGCTTGCCTTCACCGCCTCGCCCCTGGCCAGAGCCATTACTATTCTCTGCCTAAACACCTTCACACCGATCCCACAGTATTGAATGATAGAAGGTATAGATGTGAATAACCGCAACTCTGCGGTGAAGGTGCTGCGGCTAATTCTGGCTGCTCCCACCCTGACCTGTAAGCCTATAGGAAAAACCATGACCCGCTTTCCCATTGACCTGGATGCCTACCAGCGCATTTCCCTGGATGCCGCCAACCCCGTTCTCACGGAGGACCAGCGTAACGCCCTCAAAGCCAATATTCAACTTTGTCGCGATGCCATTGTCTTCTTCACCGCCACCGGTGCAGCCCGGGGAGTAGGGGGCCACACCGGCGGTCCCTACGATACCGTTCCTGAGGTGATGATCCTGGACGCTCTGTTTCGGGGCCAGGGGAAAAATATGTGCCCATCTTCTTCGATGAAGCCGGTCACCGGGTGGCCACCCAATACCTGATGGCGGTTTTAAACGGTGACCTACCCGCCGAGCAACTGATGCGCTACCGGGAAGCCCACCAGAAATTACCGGGCCACCCCGAGCTGGGGCTGACTCCAGGGGTAAAATTCAGTTCCGGTCGCCTGGGTCATATGTGGCCCTACGTCAATGGAGTAGCCCTGGCTAACCCAGGCAAAACCCTATTCTGTCTGGGCTCTGACGGTTCTCAGCAGGAAGGAGACGATGCGGAAGCGGCCCGCTTCGCCGTCGCCCACCACATCAATGTCAAACTTCTGATCGACGATAACGATGTCACCATTGCCGGTCACCCCTCCCAGTACATGGGGGGCTACAGCGTCAAAAAAACCCTGGAGGGCCACGGTCTCACAGTGCTGGAGGGTGACGGAGAAGATCTCGATAGCCTGTACGCCAACATCTGCCAGGCAATTAATACCCCCGGCCCTATCGCTGTGATCAACAAGCGGGCTATGGCGGTGGGTATCGAAGGCATTGAGGGTAGCACCCATGGTCACGATGTAATTTCCGTTGATGCCGCCCTCAAGTACCTGGAATCCCGCGGTCATAGTGAGGCGGTAGCGACCCTGAAGGCGGTGCCCAAGCCTAAAGACACCTATACCTACCTGGGGATTTCAGACAAGTCGGGGTCTAACCGTAATGTCTTCGGCGACGCCGTAGTGGAGGTGCTCAGTACCATGGATGAGGCCGATCGCAAGGCCAGGGTGCTGGTGGTAGATAGCGATCTGGAGGGGTCCTGCGGCCTGGCCCAGATCCGTAAAGCCTACCCTGAAATCTTTATTAGTGGGGGCATTATGGAGCGGGGCAACCTCTCCGCCGCCGCCGGATTCGGTATGGAGGCCGGCAAGCAAGGTATCTTTGCCACCTTCAGTGCCTTCCTGGAAATGTGTATTTCCGAAATCACCATGGCCCGGCTGAATTACTCCAACCTGTTATGCCACTTCTCCCACGCCGGCATCGATGACATGGCAGATAACACCTGCCACTTCGGCATCAACAATATGTTTGCCGATAATGGCCTGGATGATGGCTACGAGACCCGGCTTTACTTCCCGGCAGACGCCAACCAGATGAAGGCCTGTGTTAAGGCGGTGTTCCACAACCCCGGGCTGCGGTTCATTTTCTCTACCCGGTCTAAGACCCCGATTCTGCTGGATAGCAACGGTAAGGAGTTGTTTGGAGGTGACTACCAGTTCACCCCAGGCAAGGATGAGGTAGTCCGGGAAGGCAGCGCTGGCTATATTGTCACCTTCGGTGACTCGGTCTACCGGGCTCTGGACGCGGTGGAGCGCCTCAAACAGGAGGGTATTGAGGTGGGTTTAATCAACAAAGCCACCCTGAACGTCGTGGATGAAGAGATCCTAGCTAAGGTGGGTAAGGCACCCTTCGTACTGGTTACCGAAGCCTTCAACCGCCGCACTGGTCTGGGTAGCCGTTTTGGTTCCTGGCTACTGGAGCGGGGCTATACCCCCAAATTTGCCTACTTGGGTACCCACGAAGAAGGCTGCGGCGGTCTTTGGGAACAGTACCCTTACCAGGGCATTGACCCCACGGGCATTATCGCTAAGGTAAAAACCCTGATGGGCTAGATGGACCAAACCTGTGGGTGGAGCGATCGCTCCACCCATCGGTTAACCAGTCCTGATGGTGACTGTAGGGGAAAGATCGCGATCGCCCGCCTCAACCCTCACTCAGGTCACCGGTTCCTCCACCGGCCTGGCTGATTGCTGAGACTGAATTCCCTGAAAAAACATCGGCACAAACCTTTCCATAAAGACCTTAGGGTCTCGTTGCCAGGCCCGTTGGGCGGCGGTCAAGCGAGTTTTTTGTAGTTCAGGCGCAAATAGGGAGCCGGGTAGGCGTTCTAGTAAATAGCGGGGGCGCTCCCACAGGGGCATGGTATCGGCAATCTCTAGGAGATGACTGAGGCGCCGGAGTTCCGCCCCCAGGGTGATATCCATACCAGCTTCAAAGGCGGTTTGCTCGATCGCCGCATATTTACGCTTTGCCGTTTCCACCTTTTGCCGACTGATAGAGCTGCGGCGGGCAATTTCCGCCAGTCGCCGGGTTCCCCAACGGACATGGGCGGCTTCCTCAGGCAGGATCTTTTCAATGGTTTCGCGAATCTTAATATTTTCTGGGGTGGGGGGAGCAGCCTTAAGGGCATGGATATGGGCGGCAAAGTACTCGCACCCCCGCTTCTCAGTCACATTAATGGAAACCAAAGCAGCAATTACAGCGTCTTCAAACTGATCCTGGGTGGTAAAACTGTCCTGATCCAATAATCGCTCAAACTCATCAATATAGGAGAGACCGGGAGGGGTGTTGATCGGGACGCCTAAATCCACCAGCAGATCGGTTAGCCAAACAGCGTGACGAGCTTCATCCGCCACATGGTGAGACAGATCCCTAACCAAATCCTGGGGTTGACCATTGAGGGATTCAATGAGAGCGGTGAGATCTTTACAACTCCGTTGCTCGTTATAGCGATAGCGATTCAGGGTGAGGTAATGAACTTCCTGGTCCTGCACTACCTGCTTCATAACATCACGGGCGCTCAGAACATTTAGGAAAGGGCGGGGGTAGGTAACAGCCATGGAACTTCTTAAGTTTTATAACGTTATTGGTTGAATCTTAGCGTACCTTTTTTGTTCCTGGTAGGTGAGCCCGATTCAGGGCGACGATCACCCCAAGCCATATAGCTCAAGCTATAATTTAGGCCTACTGGTTCAGGCTTAAAACCTCCGGTTGTTCCCCTGATTGATGAGTTCCCTAATCTATGATCTGGCCCCTTCCCCCCGTTCTCGTAAGTCCATTGCTCGTCTGGAAGTGACTGGTGTGATTGGATCGGCAACCCGGAAGCGGGTGCTAGAGTCCCTCCAAGAGATTGAGGAGAGAAGGTTCCCGGCCCTGCTACTGCGGATCGATAGTCCGGGCGGCACCGTGGGGGACTCCCAGGAAATCTACACCGCTTTACAGCGCCTGCAAGAAAAGGTCAAAATCGTAGCTAGTTTTGGGAACATTTCCGCCTCTGGCGGGGTTTACATCGGTATGGGGGCCGGTCATATCATGGCTAACCCCGGTACCATTACGGGCAGTATTGGGGTAATTTTACGGGGCAATAACCTGGAACGGCTCCTCGATCGCCTGGGGGTATCCTTCAAAGTCATTAAATCAGGCCCCTATAAAGATATCCTGGCCTTTGATCGGGAACTAACGGACCCCGAGAAAGGCATTTTGCAAGAGTTGATTGATATTAGCTACGGGCAATTTGTTAAAACCGTCGCGACCGCCCGATCACTAACAGAAGAGGCCGTCCGCAGCTTCGCCGATGGACGTATTTTTACCGGCGAGCAGGCCCTGGCCCTGGGAGTTGTTGATCGCCTGGGCGGCGAGGCTGACGCCCGTCGTTGGGTGGCAGAACTGGCTGGGCTGGATGGGGAGAAAGCTCCCTGCATCACCATTGGCGAAAGAAAATCAGGTTTTCGACGTTTCCTGCCGGGCAGCAAGACCACCATCGGGCCATCCCTAACCCCCTTCAGGGCGGCGCTGGACTGGCTAGAATTTGAGCAATCCACCAGTGGCCTACCGCTCTGGCTTTATCGTCCCTAGCCAGGCATGGACCAGTAATCAAGCCGCCATTGAATGATCAACCCTGGCATAAACCCACCCAATGGGCTTCAGGTGCATCCCACTTTTGTAGCCCTCACCCTAAATCCCTCTCCCAAGGCGGGAGAGGGACTTTGAATCCGGCTCCCCTTCTCCCTTTTTGGGAGAAGGGGCTGGGGGATGAGGGTAAACTTGCAAAACTCGGATGCACTCTGGGCTTCAGGGCTGCCCCCTATCCCCCTCTTGCGGAGTCGACGGATTCCGCCCCCTGGTAATGGCTGAATTGGCAACCTTCCTGGCCCGTTCACCGCCTGAAGCTATCATGCTGAGGCTCCATCCTCTGATAATCTGGTCAGCATAGCCCTATCCCCCCAGGCCAAAGTTCGCTGGTAGGATGGGATCTGTAGAATTCAGTGGTTTGCTGCGATCGCTGCCGGGGCTGGTCTCTATGGCGGCAGGGTAGAACAGGCTAATCGCCGTATCTTAGGAGGACTGCGTGTGAACTGGCGAGTGTGGGCAATTCGGGGGGCGGTAACCGTACCGGAAAATTCTACGGTGGCAATGGCGGAGGCGGTTGCAGAACTCCTGGATGCCCTGGAACACCGTAACCAGCTTGACCCTACCGCCATTATTAGCGCCACCTTCTCCGTCACCCGGGATTTGGATGCCCTATTTCCCGCCGCGATCGCCCGCCAAAGGCCTGGGTGGGACCGGGTGGCTCTCTTGGATGTTCAGCACATGCACGTGGTGGGCAGCTTACCTCGCTGCATCCGGGTACTAATGCATGTTCACCTGGAAAGCTTAGAGCCAGTGATCCACCACGCCTATCTACGGGAAGCTGAAGCCCTGAGGCCTGACTTAGAATATTTCAACTAAAGATCCTTACCGTCTCTAAACAAAAAGGGCTTAAATACAAGTTTTTAGCAAAAGCTACTCTCCAACCTACCTATTGATTACGGCCCTACCCTAAATTAGGGCTGTAACTTTGGTAGGGGAGCCTGATTGTTTTCCTAAAATACGGGGAAAACTAAAATGATTGTGAAAAATATCGTCAGCCAATGAATAACCTTTAGAAACCAGGTCAAGGTCCTATGTTGTTTACACCTCCGTCTGAACGAGATAATTTCTCTCGTTCAGAGCTTTCTCCGTCCATTCCCTTACCTACCGATAGGGTCAAACCGATTAAGAGCATCCTTCCCCTAAGGGGTCAGGGACTGGAGGTGGAAACAGACAAAGCGCTTATGGTATCTCTAGGCTCAAATCATACTACCACCAATCTGGTGCGCCTTTATCTTCAAGATATCGGGCGAATAAAACTCTTAGGTCGGGAAGAAGAAGTAGCGGAGGCCCGCCATGTGCATCATTACATGCAGATCCTGGGGGCTCTACACCAACAAGCCAAGAGCCAGGGGGGATCTTCCAGAGCTATCAACAGCTCTTACACCAGCGCGATCGCCTCTCTTCCCAGCTGGGCTATCGTCCTTCCTTAAAACGCTGGGCAGTAGCGGCTCAACTACCGGTGACCGAACTTAAAGGCCTGCTGGTGGAGGGTAAGCAAGCCTGGGCCGATCTGACCCACATGACCGTGGATGAACTACAAAGGGCGATCGCTGAAGGAACCCGAGCCAGAGAGCGAATGATCAAGGCCAATCTGCGGTTAGTGGTTTCCGTTGCTAAAAAGTATCAAAACCAGGGTCTAGAACTTCTAGATTTAATCCAGGAAGGAACTCTGGGACTGGAGCGAGCTGTGGAAAAGTTTGATCCCACCAAGGGCTACCGCTTCAGTACCTACGCCTACTGGTGGATTCGCCAGAGTATCAACCGTGCCCTGGCTACCCAAAGTCGAACCATTCGGCTGCCAATTCACATCACGGAAAGAATTCATAAAATCAAAAGAATTCAGCGTCAGTTTATCCAAACCAGGGGACGTAGCGCCTCGCCAGAGGAAATTGGGCAGGAATTAGGGATGACCGCTCAAGAAGTGCGAGAAACTCTATTGAGTATTCCCCGAGCCATTTCCCTGGAAACCAAAATTGGTCAGGATCGAGATACTGCCCTGGGAGAGTTACTGGAATCCAACAGTATGTCCCCCGAAGAGCAGCTGGTGCGAGACTCCTTAAAACAAGACCTGCAACAACTTCTGCAAGGCCTAACTAGCCGCGAGCAAGATGTGATTGCCATGCGTTTTGGTTTGACCGATGGTACAGCCTACTCTTTATCTGAAATTGGGCGAATTATGGAACTTTCCCGAGAACGGATTCGACAAATTGAAGCTAAGGCGATGCAAAAACTTCGCCAGCCTGGCCATCGCCATTTAATGTACGACTACCTGGAAATTCTCAGCTAAACAGATGGGAACCTGGCTAACCGGGTGATAATTAAGGTGTTGTCTAGTCCATCAATTCCTGAGGAGAGATGCTCTCTGGCACCCTAAGTTCCTATAACTATGATATTGAAGCGATTATTCAGGGTTACTCCCAGGGTTATTTTTTGATGGCCGATGACCATGGTCAGGATTTAGGTTGGTACTCCAGTCGTCAACGAACCTTAATTCCTCTGGATCATCGCTTTCACTATCCTCGATCGCTACGCCGGGTGATTAACCAGCAACGCTTTGATGTTGCTATTAATCAGGCCTTTGATGCGGTAGTAGAGGGTTGTGCCGATCGGGAAACCACCTGGATTTCTCCTGAGTTAAAGCGGGTATACAGAGAACTGTACCAGGCGGGTTGGGCCTATAGCTTTGAGACCTGGCAAGGGCAGGAATTGGCGGGGGGAATTTTAGGGCTGGTAATTGGAGGAGCCTTTATTGGAGAATCCATGTTTTTAAAGTCTCTGAAGGGTCTAAGGTGGCCATGGTGAGATTGGTTGATCATCTCAGGCAGCGTCACTTTGTACTATTTGATGCTCAAATGATGAATCCGCACCTGGCCCGGTTTGGGGCCTATATTCTTGACGATCAAGACTATAAAAATCAGCTAGGGGTAGCCCTGGCGCAAAATTGCAGTTTTGTGTAGAAACATCTGGTCAAATTGCCCCAGGTATGGCTGTAGCGGTGGATTGCAGAATATCCGGTCAGGCTTTGGCATGCGGCGTGGTAACTACGGGTTGATAGGGGTTTGACAAGCAGCTACCGGTTACCTATACTGATAAATGCGTTTGAGTTCAGGCCCCCATCGTCTAGAGGCCTAGGACACCTCCCTTTCACGGAGGCGACGGGGATTCGAATTCCCCTGGGGGTATTAATAGAATATACAGAGTCTGGTTTAACCGTAGGCTCTAAAGAATTTAGCTTAGATAGCCTTGAAAGACATGGTGAGATCAGGGCTCTAACATCGCCAAATTAGCCCCCTTCCAGACCCAGTCTTTAATCAGACGGAAGCCCTGGCTGAGCAGTTGGGGTTATCGCGCAGTCAGCTGTACACAAGAGCGTTACAGGCCTATCTAAAAAGGCACAGTCGTGAGCAAATCCTGCTCAAATTGAACCAGGTTTACGGTAGTGAGTCCTCTAAACTGGATCCGGTGATGGCAAGGATACAGTTTATGTCCTTGCCCCGCGAGGATTGGTAATGTATCGAGGCGAACTTTGGTGGGCGAACCTACCCAATCCAGTCGGTTCAGAACCTGGCGATCGCCGTCCTGTCTTGGTGGTTCAGGATGACGCCTTTACCCAGAGTTGGATTAACACGGTGACTGTCGTGATGATTTCTTCAAATATTCAGCTAGCAGAGGCGCCGGGTAATGTGGGATTGCCTCGCGGGATATCGGGTTTGTCGAAGGACTCGGTGATCAATGTCTCTCAGATCCTGACGGTCGATAAGACCTTTTTGGTGGAGCGGATTGGTTCAATACCGGACTCCTGGCAGGAGGAGGTCGATGGGGGTTTAGGAACGGTTTTGTATCTCTGAGTTGATTATGGCGTTGCCGGTCACCAGGGCGATCGCTGCTGGTCCAGAAATCTTTTACCCCAGTCAGGGAGAACCTAGGGTTTAATGGGGATAGCTATAGAAAACGGCTCCCAACCATCAGGTTAGAGCCGTTCAACAGTCAAATTTAGGCAAGCAATAACCATGACCCCTGAACGCACCGAAACCATCAAGGCCCGGTTAGAGGATGGCACCATTGTTCAGGTGCAGGTGGGGGCGGTTGGGGGGCGACAGGATGTGGCCGGAGGCCAGGTGCCCAGCTTGAAGGGTGTGGGCAAAGCGATTGAAGGCATCGTGGAGGCGGTGGCTAGCCCTATCCATAAAGCTATGCCCTCTAAGGCAACGGTTAAGTTTGGCATTGATATCGCCGTGGAGCCGGGGCAATTAACCGCCCTACTGGTTAAGGGGGGCGGTAATGCCACCTTGGAAATTACCCTAGAGTGGGAACCAAAGGGGTAACCCATGGCCAAGGCCGACGATTTCCATGTTTGGTTCCATCCCTGCACGGTCAGGATTACCCTGGCCAATGGGGTCTGTGGCACGGGGTTTTTGGCCGCACCCGGCTATGTGGTCACCTGCGAGCATGTGGTGAGGGAGGCTGGGCAAGGGCCGATTACCCTGGGGTGGCAGGGGCAGGAAGGGTTTGCCCAGGCGGAACTGCTGCGGGTCCTACCCGACCATGACCTGGCTCTGCTGGGGTTTAGGCCCCCAGACCAGGTGCCGTTACCCTGGGTCTGGCTGGATGCTGACCTGCAGGTGGGCGATCGCCTCTATACCTTTGGCTACCCCGAGCGAGACTATGACCAGGGCCGACCGGCCACGGTGGAGATGGAAGGCTTTTTAGAGGATAGTTTTCTCCTGCTCAAGCAAGGGCAATTGCAGCCGGGCATGAGCGGCGGCCCCCTGCTGAACCAGCGGACCGGTAAGGTCTGCGGCATGGCGAAGTTCACCCGCGACCAGTTCACTGACCTGGGGGGCGGCGGGGTGCAGGGGCGAGTGATTTTGCAGCAATTACCTGAGTTAAGGGAGGGGCAGGACGCCTTTGAGCAGGGCAGTCAGCACTGGCCGGGCACCAGCCTAGGGGGCGATCGCCCAGACCCAGACCCGCCCCTTTTCTAGTCTCCATGCCCGCCAATCCCTTCTTTACGGGTCGGGAAACCCTGCTGAGTGATATCCACCGCGCCCTATCGCAGCGGGGCCGGGCGGCGCTTTATGGCCTGGGCGGCTTGGGCAAGACCCAGACGGCGCGGGCCTACGTGGAACAACACCGGTCAGCCTATCGCCAGGTGTTTTGGGTGCGGGCCGCCACCCTGGAGGAGGTGTTTCTCGGCTACAGCGAGCTAGCCAGAGCCCTGGCCCTGCCGGAGGCTAACCAACCAGACCAACTGGCGATCGCGGCGGCGGTGAAGCGATGGTTAGAGTCCCCAGACCATAATCGCTGGCTGCTGGTGATGGATAATGCCGATGACCTGCCAACCCTACGGCCCCACCTACCGCTCCAGGGGACGGGCCATCTCCTGTTTACCACCCGAGCCCAGGCCCTGGGGAGATCGCCGAGGGACTGGAACTAACCAAGATGGAGGCGGCTGAGGGGGCTACCTTCCTACTACGGCGGGCCAAGCGGATTGAGCTAGAGGCGGCGCTGACCGCTGCGACGGCGGCGGACCAAGACCTGGCCCGTCAGTTGGTCACCGCCACCGATGGGCTACCCCTGGCCCTGGATCAGGCCGGTGCCTTTATCGAAGAACAGCGCAGCAGCCTAGGTAAGTACCTGAAGCTATTTGAGGCGGAGAAAGTGGCCCTCCTCCAGGAACGGGGCGAACTAGCGGGGGACCACCCCAGCGTCTGGGTTACCTTTAGCCTGGCCTTTGCCAAGGTAGCTGAGGCTAACCCAGCCAGCGCCGACCTGGTGCGGGTCTGTGCCTTTCTAGCCCCCGATGCCATCCCTGAGGAGCTGTTTCACCAGGGGGCGGCGATGTTGGGCGAGGCCCTCGGAGCGCTGGCGGATAACCTCCTACAACGTACCAAAGCCATAGGCGGAGCCAGTCGATTTTCCTTGATTAGCCGTAACTCTGACACCCAGACCCTGGCCATCCATCGGTTAGTTCAGGCGGTGGTGCGGGCGGAGCTGGATGGGGATAGCCAGCGGGCCTGGGCAGAGCGGGTGGTGAATGCAGTCACCGAGGTATTTCCCAATGCTGACTATGAGCAGTGGGAAACCTGCGATCGGCTGATTAGCCAGGCCCTGGCGGCAATTCAGTTGCTGGCTGACTATGGCATCAAGAGTGAAACTGCCGCCCTGTTGTTCACCCGAACTGGCTATTACTTCAATCAAAAAGGCCTTTACAGTGAAGCGGAACCGCTGTACCAACAGGCCCTGGCGCTGCATCGAGAGCTATTGGGCGATCGCCATCCCAAGGTCGCCACCAGCCTCAACAATCTGGCTTTGCTTTACTACAATCAGGGCCGCTACGAAGCGGCGGAACCGCTGTACCAACAGGCTCTGGCGCTGTATCGGGAGCTATTGGGCGATCGCCATCCCCAGGTCGCCTTAAGCCTCAACAATCTGGCTGCGCTTTACGACGCTCAGGGGCGCTACGAAGCGGCGGAACCGCTGTACCAACAGGCCCTGGCGCTGCATCGAGAGCTATTGGGCGATCGCCATCCCAAGGTCGCCAGCAGCCTCAACAATCTGGCTTTGCTTTACTACAATCAGGGCCGCTACGAAGCGGCGGAACCGCTGTACCAACAGGCTCTGGCGCTGTATCGGGAGCTATTGGGCGATCGCCATCCCCAGGTCGCCTTAAGCCTCAACAATCTGGCTGGGCTTTACGACGCTCAGGGGCGCTACGAAGCGGCGGAACCGCTGTACCAACAGGCCCTGGCGCTGCATCGAGAGCTATTGGGCGATCGCCATCCCAAGGTCGCCAGCAGCCTCAACAATCTGGCTTTGCTTTACTACAATCAGGGCCGCTACGAAGCGGCGGAACCGCTCTACCAACAGGCCCTGGCGCTGCGTCGGGAGCTATTGGGCGAGCGCCATCCCCTTGTCGCCAACAGCCTCAACAATCTGGCTGCGCTTTACCGTGCTCAGGGCCGCTACGACGCGGCGGAACCGCTGTACCAACAGGCCCTGGCGCTGAGTCGGGAGCTATTGGGCGAGCGCCATCCCCTTGTCGCCACCAGCCTCAACAATCTGGCTGGGCTTTACTACGCTCAGGGCCGCTACGAAGCGGCGGAACCGCTGTACCTGGAAGCTCTGGCTATTCTCGCCGCCAGTGTAGGAACCGATCACCCCAATTTCCAAACCGGCTTTCAGAACTTTGTCACGTTCCTAGAGAGGGTTGTAGAAGCTAACCAAACCCATCAACTCTCAGATCATCCCCTGGTGCAATCTGTGCTGAGTCAGATGGGCACCCCTTGAGCTAACTGCTGCTTAAACAGGCCATCTCAATCCTAAATAACCCTTACGGGTCGTTAGTGGAGCTGTGATCCTATGGCATAACAGTAAGAGCCCTTTCATCCATCCCTTAACTATGGCCGATCCCATTACCCTGAGCGTTGGGGCGATCGCTGCCCTGGCCTTTACCAAGTTTCTTGAATCCAGTGCGGGGGAGGCGGCCAAAAAGCTAACCCCAGCCCTGCTAGACAAAATTGAAGCCCTGCGACAAACCATCTGGACCAAGCTGCGGGGGACCCCAGCGGCGGGTGAGGTGGGGGCGATCGTGGAGAGCGGCGGCACCATTAGCCAGCAGCAACTTGAGCTACTGGTACCCCACCTGGAGGCAGCCATGACCGCTGACCCCGCCTTTGCGGAGGATGTACGCCAGACCGCCCAGCAGATTAACCAGGAGATCAATATTGGTGAAATTCTGGGTAAAAATATTCAAAACGTCTACGGTGGCAATGCCACTCAAATTAATGACGCCAGTGGTCAGGTATTTTCCGGCAACATCACCGGTGGCACCTTTAACTTTGGTACCAAGTCTTGACTGGAGTCGTCTGAATCGGCCCAGACCCAGTTAACGCCGCCCACCAACCTACCCCGTCGAGGCACCGATCATTTTGTCGGTCGAGCCTCAGATCTAGATCGTCTGCATCAGCAATTGCAGGCCCATAGCCAGGTGGCCATCACCGCCCTGGTGGGCCTGGGGGGCTGGGTAAAACCGAGCTGGCCCTCCAGTATGGTCGCAGTGCTAAGGCC
Organism: Nodosilinea sp. LVE1205-7; assembly: GCA_041879365.1. Lineage (GTDB taxonomy): Bacteria > Cyanobacteriota > Cyanobacteriia > Phormidesmidales > Phormidesmidaceae > Nodosilinea. The sequence goes on from CP089923.1 coordinate 3,493,991, forward strand.
CAAGCCGCCTATCCAGGGGGGCGGTGCTGGTTAGAGGCGCGAGACCAGGAGGTGGCCCTGCAAATTCTTACCTTTGCCGCCGTTCACCTGCACCATACCCCCTCGGAGGAACTGCCCCTGGCGGCCAGGGTAGAGTCCTGCTGGCAGCACTGGCCTGATTTTGGTGAACCCAAGGCCCAGGCCCTGGTGATCATCGATGACGTGTCGGACTACTCCACCCTGGCCCCCTACCTGCCTAAGGATAGTCGCTTTACCCTGCTGTTCACTACTCGGCAGCAACGACTGGCGGCCACCGTCACTGATCTCCCCTGGAGGTGCTAGCCCCCGAGGCGGCCCGGCAATTACTAGAGTCACTGGCGGGGCTGGCCCGACTCCAGGCGGAGCCAGAGATAGCGGCGGCCCTCTGTGCAGACCTGGGCTACCTGCCCCTGGCTCTGGAGCTAGTGGGCCGCTACCTCCAGAAGAAACCCGACCTCTCCCTCACCGTGCTTCGCCAGCGCCTGGCGGCCCAGGCCCTGCAAGCGCGATCGCTAAGCCGCCCCGAACCTGGCATGACCCACAGCCAGGGGGTAGCCGAAGCCTTTGAGTTAAGTTGGCAAGACCTGGAGCCAATGGCGCAGGCCCTGGCCCAATCCCTCAGTTGTTTTGCCCGCGCCCCCATCCCCTGGGCTCCGGTGGTGGCCTGCTGGCCAGAGGCAGATACCGAAGACCTGGAGGACTGGCGCGATCAGTTAGTGAAAGCCAGTCTGCTGCAACGGCAGGAACTCGGGGTCTACCGCTACCATCCCCTGGTCCATGGGTTTGTGCGCTCTAAACTGGCCCCCGACTCCCCCCTGGTGGGGGCCTACGCTAAGGCCATGGTGGCAGCGGCCATGGCGGTAGAGCAAAGCCCCACCCTAGAGCAGGTGCAGGCCTGGAGTCCCCTGGTGCCCCACATGGCAGAGGCCGCCACCCAGTGGCCAGGGGCCCTGGCCGATGATGATCTCATCTGGCCCTTTGTGGGGCTAGGACGGTTTTACCAGGGGCAGGGCCTCTACCTAGAAGCCGCCCTCTGGTACGAGCAATGCCTAGAGGCCACCCGCCAGCGGTTGGGCGATCGCCATCCCGATGTCGCCAACAGCCTCAACAATCTGGCTTTGCTTTACCGTAATCAGGGGCGCTACGAGGAGGCGGAACCGCTGTACCAACAGGCCCTGGCGCTGAGTCGGGAGCTATTGGGCGATCGCCATCCCGATGTCGCCACCAGCCTCAACAATCTGGCTGGGCTTTACGACAATCAGGGCCGCTACGAGGAGGCGGAACCGCTGTACCAACAGGCCCTGGAGCTGAGGCGGGAGCTATTGGGCGAGCGCCATCCCGTTGTCGCCTTAAGCCTCAACAATCTGGCTGGGCTTTACTATGCTCAGGGCCGCTACGAGGAGGCGGAACCGCTTTTCCAACAGGCCCTGGAGCTGCGTCGGGATCTATTGGGCGATCGCCATCCCCATGTCGCCACCAGCCTCAACAATTTGGCTGAGCTTTACTACAATCAGGGCCGCTACGACGCGGCGGAACCGCTTTTCCAACAGGCCCTGGCGCTGAGTCGGGAGCTATTGGGGGAGCGCCATCCCGATGTCGCCACCAGCCTCAATAATCTGGCTGGGCTTTACGACAATCAGGGGCGCTACGAGGAGGCAGAACCGCTGTACCAACAGGCCCTGGCGCTGAGGCGGGAGCTATTGGGGGAGCGCCATCCCGATGTCGCCCAAAGCCTCAACAATCTGGCTGCGCTTTACTATGCTCAGGGCCGCTATGATGAGGCGGAACCGCTGTACCAACAGGCCCTGGAGCTGCGGCGGGAGCTATTGGGCGATCGCCATCCCGCTGTCGCCACCAGCCTCAACAATCTGGCTGAGCTTTACCGTGCTCAGGGCCGCTACGAAGCGGCGGAACCGCTGTACCAACAGGCCCTGGAATTGCGTCGGGAGCTATTGGGCGATCGCCATCCCCATGTCGCCACCAGCCTCAACAATCTGGCTTTGCTTTACAAGAATCAGGGACGGTATGAAGAGGCGAAACCGCTATACCAACAGGCTCTGGAGCTGTTTCGGGAGCTATTGGGCGAGCGCCATCCCGATGTCGCCAGCAGCCTCAACAATCTGGCTTATCTCTACAGCGCTCAGGGCCGCTACGAAGCTGCAGAACCACTGTACCAACAGGCCCTGGAGCTGAGACGGGAGCTATTGGGCGAGCGCCATCCCCATGTCGCCAGCAGCCTGTTTAACCTCGGGGCGTTGCGGTACAACCAGGGGCGTTACCCCGAGGCCCTAGATTTATTGCTGGAAGCTGAGGCCATCTTCCTCCAAACCCTAGGAGCCGATCATCCCACCACCCAGGCGCTCCAGAGTTGGCTGGCAGGTACCCGAGCGGCGCTGGGGGACCAGGCGGAGTAACCAGGTCATCACCAATTGGAGTCTACGCCAAAAAAACAGGCCATGTTCCGGTTGAAAGCTGCTGGTGGCCACCACGTACCCATAGCTGGCTAAAAACTCCAGCAGAGTAGGGTTATCAACGAGGCTGCCCCCTAACCCCTGGTGGTAAACCAGAGCCGGTTTCCACCCAGTTTTCCAGCGCCATGTCAGGATAGACGCGAAAATCCTCCAGGTTGTTGGTCACCAGGGTCAGGTTCAGGCTTTTAGCATGACTGGCAATCAACCTATCCAGGGCATCACGGCGGCGATCCGGAGCAGCGGCCCGCACATCGGCATAGACCGCTGCTGCCGAACGGTCAAACGCCACGGGGGGAATCAGCTCCAGCAGGGCATCCAGGGCCTGGCGATTTTGTTGTCGAGTGTCCTCCCGGCTGGCCCGGACCCCATACTCCAGTTCAGCCAGGGTAATGGCGGAAATCACCACATCCCCCTGGCGGCATTCAGCGAAGCGCCTGGCAACCGATGGGGGCTGGTGCTTGATCAGGTAAATGCAGATGTTGGTATCGAACATATATTTCATAGGGCTTCCCGCCCCTGATCACCCTGGTCAGGCCGTCCCGTCGCCATGAAGTCATCTGAAAAAGCCGCGAACCGTTCTAGAACCCTGGCTAGGGAAGCCCCCACCGGACGAATAATAATTACCTCTCCCTGCCGTTCAATTTCGTACTCCACATCCAGGCGCTCAAACTGAAGCTCTTTTGGTATTCGAACCGCCTGGGAATTACCACTCTGGAAGACGCGGGTACGCATGGAGACGCTCCTATCCACGATGTGTATCTACAAGTATATACTAAGAATGGGCTGAACTAGCCGGCATGACCCGGGTGGAGTTTCTGCTCAGTCTGGATCGCTATAAGGTTTTTCCCCTCAAGGCTGAACTCCAGGATTTTCAGGGTAATCGTGCCTGAGGCGGTTTCTAAACTCGGCAACGCGTTCTAGCCCTGGCTAGTGAAGACTAGATCCCCAAGGTCAGGCAACTGATTTAACCCCCTACCGGTTAATCCGACCTGCGGTGCCGGAGGAGGTGGGTAGTTAAGGGGACAGGGTCAGTACTCAGGAGTCTGCTCTACCCGCTATCTCACCCTGACAAAATTCCTGGCTAACCAGCCAAGGTCTACAGACTGAGACCAAAGCGCAGCGCGATCTGCTACCCACCCTCTACCCCTTCTGTCGGGTCCGGGGGAAATCGCCATTCCCCCGGCAAAAGAAATAGTCATCAAGTAATCAGGAACCCTTGCCTGTAATAGATCAGACCTTACCACCAGATCGCCATATTCTTGGATTTCCAGCGGTTTTGCGGTCTACTGATCCTACTCCGCTGTGGTCTGGTTGCCCATTGCTGCTACTGTAATTGATTCACCTGCACACCCCTATAGTCAACCAGACCAGAGAGAATCGCTGCCCTAACCGCCCTGGCTGTAGCAAACTGTGACCAGGGCGATCGCTAGGGGAGCCAGGGCTAGGGCCGGTAAAAAGGACGCCAGCCGAATCTGCACAACTTCCAACAGGTCCAGTCCCAGAGCCATAATCATCAGTCCCCCAATACCTGTAATGCTCAAAATATAGGAATTGGTGGCGGGGTTGGTAATGGCTAGCCCCGATAGACTGGCTAGTAAGGATAATCCCCCCTGCACCAGTAACACCGGTAAGGCCGAAAACCCTACTCCGACGCCGTAGTTACCGGTGAGGGCAATGGAGGCTAGGCCATCCATGGTAGCCTTGAGGCTAAGTAGGGTGGCATCTCCCACCAGGCCATTGTTGAGGCTACCCAAAATCGCCATGGGGCCGATGCAAAACAATAGACTGGCCGCCACAAAACCCTCGGTAAATTTGCCCCCCCTTGCACCTGGGACCGGAGCCAGTCACCCAGTTGGGCCAAACGGTCTTGAAGCTGACACCACTCTCCCAATAAACCCCCTGCCACTAAAACTACTAACCCAAAGATCACCCCATCGATAGGACCAACTCTCACCCTGGCCAGACTCTGGCCCATACCAATGCCCAGCATGATCGTAGTCAAGCCTAGGGCCTGGGTAATAATGTGCTGCATAGTTGAGGGCAAACTGCGGCGCACAACCAGCCCCAGAGAGGTCCCTAAAATAATAGTTAGGACGTTGATCCAGGTGCCACTGGTTTTAGCCCACAGGCTAAGCATAGAATTCACGGGAAGTAATTTTTGTATTATAGGCTGGCTGATGGAGGCAGTTGGGTTAGAGCCCTTGAATGGTCGATCATCGGTCGACCAGGGTTGGCACCCTACTGGGGTTCTGGCCAAGGTGATGTATGAATATATATAAATAATTTCCTTACAGTACGGCTTTCCAGTCCAACAGGTGCCGGTCCCTATGGCAGGATTAAGCCATAGGTAGTTGATTTAGGGCAGGCATGGGGTCAACCCGGGTCCTAACCCTAACCCCGGCCCGGTCTCCGCGATCGATGTTCTCCTCCAATGCACCGCCCCTGTCAGCGACTGCCTCAGGCCACTCCGATTCCCCAGGTAGAGAGAGTTGGGGTGATAGTAAGGAGAATCGCCATGAAACTGATGACTCTGACTGCCGCCATAGTGGTCCTGCCACTACTGTGGACCCTACCCCTCAGGGCCGAAAACCCTCTCCAGGTAAAACAATTGCTTGAGACCAACCTTTGTCAAAGCTGTGACCTATCAGGCGCCCAACTGACCCAGGCCCACCTGATCGGGGCTGATTTAAGGGGGGCTGACCTGCGCGGGGCCACCCTGGTGGAGGCTAACTTAGAAGGAGCTGATTTGACCGGGGCTAACCTCACCCAGGCCGATCTAACCCAGGCTTTTTTAACCAACGCCATCCTCGATGGTGCAACCCTTGACCAGGCTAACTTAACCAGGGCCCAAATTTACTTTGCCCATGTCAAGGGCACTTCCCTGGTGGGGGCTAACCTCACCCAAACTGACATTATCGGTACCCCCATCAGTGTGGGGGGAGACTAGGCCTAAGTTTGTAGATCATCTCCTATGCTCACCTCCACCCTAAGCGACGCCAACCGTCGCCTTGCCACCGCCCTCCAGTACGTGAAAATCTCCGCCGATGCGGCGGAGCGACTCAAGTATCCCAGGGCCAGTTTGATCGTGTCGATTCCCGTGCGGATGGACGACGGATCTCTGCGGGTATTTCAGGGTTATCGAGTACGCTACGATGACACCCGCGGACCTACCAAGGGGGGATTCGCTTTCACCCTGGGGTAAACCTGGATGAGGTGCAGTCTCTGGCCTTTTGGATGACCTTTAAGTGTGCTGTGTTGAATCTACCCCTGGGGGGAGCCAAGGGGGGTATTACGGTCAATCCTAAGGAGCTTTCCCGGTTAGAGTTAGAACGATTAAGTCGGGGATACATCGATGCGATCGCTAACTTTATTGGTCCCGATGTCGATATTCCCGCCCCCGATGTTTATACCAACGCCATGATTATGGGTTGGATGATGGATCAGTACAGTATTATCGCTCGCCGACTGACTCCGGCGATGATTACCGGTAAGCCCTTAAGTCTGGGGGCAGCCAGGGCCGGGAGACAGCTACGGCCAGGGGAGCTTTTTACGTTCTAGAAGGGATGATGACCCGGTCTGGTCGCCTTCCCCAAAACACCACCGTCGCCGTTCAGGGCTTTGGTAATGCCGGTAGTATTCTGGCCCGGTTATTATTTGACGCTGGTTATCGGGTGGTAGCGGTTAGCGACTCCGAGGGGGGCATCTTCTCGCCCCAGGGGTTAGATATTCCCAGTCTTCAGGCCTTCAAGGACTCCAGCCGTAGCCTCAAGGCGGTCTATTGTGAGGGCAGTGTCTGCCATCTGACCCAGGACCACACCCGCCTCACTAACGAAGAACTGTTGACCCTAAAGGTAGACATTCTGATTCCAGCGGCGCTGGAGAATCAGATCAGGGCAGAAAACGCCAGCCAGGTGCAGGCCTCCTATATCTTTGAGGTGGCTAACGGCCCCATTACCGCCGATGCTGACGCTATCCTGGAAGCCCAGGGAATTCAGGTATTTCCTGATATTTTAGTCAACGCCGGAGGGGTGACCGTTAGTTACTTTGAATGGGTCCAGAATCGTAGTGGCCTCTATTGGTCCCTTGAGGATGTTAATACCCGCCTGCAGACGATGATGGTAGCGGAGGCTGAACAAATCTGGCAGCGAGCCGAAACCCTTAAAATTTCCCTCCGTACTGCCGCCTATGTCCATGCCCTGGAACGGCTAGGAGAGGCCCTGGATGCTAAGGGAACCCGGGAATATTACGCCAATGGAATTTAATACCCCAGCCCTAACTCAGGGAGGATTGCTATAAGATGCTGGTGATCAGCATCGGAGCCCAGCCCTGATTTGCCTGCTATGGATTTTGAGGAGATTACCACACTAATTAACCAGGTAGCTCTGGTACGGAAAGGTCGGCCCCTTAAGGATGTAGAGCGGCTGGTATTGAAAGGTGCCTGGGAGAATCAAACCTATACCACCATGGCTAGCCTGACCGCTGGCTATTCTGAAGATTATCTGAAGAAAGATGTAGGACCAAAGCTATGGCGCTTTCTGTCTGAGTTGGTAGACACCCAACAACAGGGTATTAAACTAACCAAACGTAATTTACAAAATGTATTGCAAACCTGGGCCACCCAGACCCTGGGCCCCAACCCTGAGGGGGAATCAGTCACCAGGGGAGGAGAGGGAACGATAGCTGTACAAGCCTTACCTCCCCTGGATGAAACCGAACTCTGGGGGCGAGAGGGGGATCGTCAGAGGTTACTCCAGTGGATTCGGGGCGATCGCTGTCGGTTAATTCTACTGTGGGGGCTTCCCGGGTTGGGGAAAACCGCCCTGGCCGTTGATCTGGCCCAGATGCTCAAGGCCGACTTTGAGCGAGTAGGTTACCTCTTGCTTTCCGACCAGGCCACCGATAGCGGGGTTTTTCAGGCCCTAGCCGATTGGTTGAATAGGGGGCAGGGCTCTCAACCAGTACCAGATTCTGCCACCTCCCTGCCCCAGTGGATTGTCCATCAATGCCGCCAGAGCAACCTTCTAATCGTAATTGACCAACTGGAGGCCCTATTTGCTCCCCAGCAACTAGCCGGTACTAACCGGGCCGGGCGGGCGGGCGTGGTAGCCCTACTTCAGCAATTGGCCACCAGTCAGCATCAGAGTTGTATTATCTGCGTTAGTCAGGAAAAGCCCCAGGACTTTGCCCACTGGCTGGGCCCCCGAGTGCGGGACTACCCCCTACAGGGCTGGACCGATACAGCCGTCAAAGGGTTCCTGGGGCAGCAGGGGGAGATTAGGGGTAGCCGCCAGGACTGGGTCACTTTCAACCATCGCTATGGTGGTCTGCCTCTGGCTTTAAAGGGTCTTACCAGTTCTCTACAAGATCTCTACCGGGGAGAGTTACATCTCTTTCTCAAGCAAGCAGACACTGGCCTTGGCGATCGCGTCCATCAGGCCCTGCAATCCCTGGTAGATCGACTTTCCCCTGAGGAAAAACAACTGCTTTATTGGTTAGCCCTGGTCCAAACACCCCTGACCCTAGCCAGATTAAGGGAAGAAATACCAGCCTATCCAGGCACGGCGGCCCTTCAGTCTTTGATCGCCCGATCGCTCTGCCGGGTTAGATCCGATTCAGCCCTGGCAGACACCGTGGTGGATTTGCCCGGACCAGTGGGATGGCAGATCATAGCCCAGCTACAAATCTGGTTAGAAGAGGAGATCGAAACCGAACAACTGGATTGGTTCCATCGCCTGCCCCTGGTTACCATGACCGCCTCCGCGGCGCTGCAAGCCGATCAGCAGAAAAGGCTCTGTCAGCCCTTGATCGAGACCCTGGCGCTGAGCCTGGCATCGATGGGCGATCGTCAGCAAAAATGTCAGCGCCTACATCAGGCTCTGAGGCCTCTGGCCCTGGCCAAGCCGGGCTACGGCCCGGCTAACCTGATTCGCCTTTACCAGGGTCTGGGGGTAGATTTAAGGGGAGCTGATTTTTCCCACCTGGATATCTGGGAGGCTGATCTCAGCCAGATCAGCCTACAAGGTGCTGATTTCCAGTCAGCTCACTTTCGTCACACCGCCTTTTCTACCCCCCTGGACCCCAGTCCGATCCTGGCAATCAGCCCCGACGGTCACGATCTGGTAGCGGCAGACTGCCAGGGCCGGCTGTGGTGGTGGAACCTGAACCAGGGGGATCTGGTAGAGGTCATCGAATTGGCTGACCCGCCCACCCTGATTACCGCCCTGACCTTTAGTCCTGACGGTGAAACCCTGGCGGTGGGCACTAACACCGGGCAAATCTGGCTCTACCCAATCAGGACTGCGACCCCAGCCGATAGCCTCAGCCAGCACGCCAGTCGAGTCACAGCCCTGGCCTTTACCGCCAGGGGCGGGGTACTGGCATCAGCCGACCAGCAGGGGCAGATTTACCTATGGGAAGTTGCCTCAGGAGTTTGTCAACGCCACTGGCCCGCCCATCGGGGACTAATCCAGGAACTCAACTTTAATGCAGATGGCGATCGCCTGATTAGCCTGGGAGAGGACCAGAGCGTCCACCTCTGGGACCTGCCCCAGGGTGATTTAGCGGCCAGTTTTCAAGCCCGGCCTGGAGCCTCGATTCGCACTACGGGTTTTTTCCCCTCCGGAGGTGATCGCCCCTCCACTGCCCTGGCCTTTGCGGCTGGCCACGACGACTACGGTCTGGCCATCTGGGCGATCGCCACCGGTATGCTGGAATGGGGAGTGCCCACTGACCTGGAGGGACTACTAGCCCTGGCGGTAAGTAGGGATGGCCATTATCTAGCCTGTAGTCGCCAGGATGGTAGCCTCACCCTTTGGGATATTCTGCGCCATCGTCGCCACCAAATTTTACCAACCCTAAGCGCACCGATTTGGGGCTTGCAATTTAGCCCCAGCGGCACCTACCTGGTCACTGACCATGAAATCGGGCTACAAGTGTGGAATATCCAGCATAGAGAACTTCTACGCCGTTTTCTACGCCAGGTTTATCCGGTTTGTGCTACGGTCCTTGGAACCGCCGACAACCATCTAATCACAGCCCACACCGACCACCAGATCCGGATCTGGCCATTAGATCAGTCCTCCCCTCCAGATCCCCTACCCTGGCTGCTTGATCCCCTCCAAGGTCGTCTTCATGCACTGGCCATCAGCGATGACGGGCAATGGTGGGCTAGTAGTGGGTCAGATCACACCATCGCCCTCTGGTCTGGCTGCAGAACAGAGGCCAGGACCGGCCCTTTTTGGGTCTTACCGGCAGCTGCTACCCTGATGGCTTTAAGTGCAAGGGGAGAATGGTTGGCCACTGCTGGCCAAGCTGCCACCATTGGCCTCTGGCAGGTGGCGACCGGCAAAGCAGTGGGCACCTTACCAGGCCATGACGGCCCTGCCTCTGCCTTGATCTTTAATCCCACTGCTTCAGATTTAAACTCCCACCATGCTCCCTACCTGATTAGCGGAGGCCGGGACGGCACCATTTGCCTGTGGGATTTGAACCAGTTGATTTGTCGAAAGGTACTCAGGGGTCACCTGCGCCAGGTACATAGCCTGGCCCTGAGTTTGCAGGGCGATCGCCTGGTTAGTGCTAGTTACGATGGCAGGGTGTGCTGGTGGGATGTCCATAGCGGTGAACCACTGGGAAGCTGGCAGGCTCCCCTGGGCCAATGGCTACACACCGTTACCGTAGATCGGACTGGCCAGATCCTGGCTATGACCAGTGCCGCGGGTCTTTTGAGTATTTGGCCAATCGCCAATGACCTCGGCCCCTGGCGGTTGCGGGGTCATCGGCAAGATATCTGGACCGCTGTGGTCAGTAGCGATCGCAGCCAAGTGATAACCGTCAGTCAGGACTCGGAAATTCGTTTCTGGGCCTTACCCGCCGGGCCCTGTCAGCGGGTTCTACAGTCCCATCTGCCCTACGCTGGGGTGAACATGGTTGGAGTTAGGGGTCTATCGACAGCTACCCTGACCCTGATCAAAGCCCTGGGGGCACGGGTAGACTAGCTGTGGTCGTAACCCAGGTGGCGGCGGGCAGCGGGGGTTACCACCCGTCCCCGGGGAGTCCGCTGCAGGTAACCAATCTGAATTAAATAGGGTTCGTAAACCTCCTCAATGGTTTGGCTATCTTCCCCCGTGGCCGCCGCCATGGTTTCCAGGCCAACCGGACCACCGTCAAAGTTTTCGATAATCACCGAGAGCAACCGGCGATCGGTCCAATCCAGTCCCCGGGGATCAACATTGAATAGTTCCAGGGCCTGGGCGGCAATTTCAGCGGTAATTAGACCAGGAGCTTTCACCTCCATATAGTCCCGCACCCGGCGTAGTAGTCGGTTGGCAATCCGGGGGGTGCCCCGGGACCGTCGAGCAATTTCCTCAGCTCCCGCCGGGTGTAGGGGAGTTTTTAGGACATCGGCGGTCCTCAGCACAATCTGGGTGAGTTCGTCGGCATCGTAAAAGCGCAGTCGTTGCACCAGCCCAAAGCGATCGCGCAGGGGTGAGGTCAGGGCCCCCACCCTGGTGGTGGCCCCCACCAGGGTAAAGGCAGAGAGGGGCAAACTCCGGGTACGGGCTGCCTGACCCTTGCCAATGGTAATATCCAGGCGACTATCCTCCATGGCTGGATAGAGAATTTCTTCAGTCACCCGGGGTAGGCGGTGAATTTCATCGATAAAGAGTACATCGCCGGGTTTCAGGTTCACCAACAAACCAACAATGTCACGGGGACGCTCCAGGGCTGGAGCCGTGGTGATTTTACAGGCCACCCCCATTTCCTGGGCCAGAATTAAGGCCATGGTGGTTTTACCCAAGCCGGGGGGACCATAAAGCAGCAGATGATCAAGGGGTTCCTGGCGAGATTTAGCCGCCTGAATGGCAATGTCTAACACCTGTTTAAGGGCCGATTGGCCAATGTAATCCTGCAACCGCTGGGGCCGCAGCCGATCCTCCGCCAGGGTGGCCTCGGGGGGCTGAGCCGTTCCTTCTCGCACCAGAGAGGGAACCGTGGCGGACTCTGGGGGTTCAGGGGAAGCCCCCGCCAGAGGAGACGGTTGGGGCGATTGGGGTTGCCTGGCGGAGGAATCGGAATTATGGGAGGAAACAATAGCCATAGGATTTGCCACGGGCGTGCCTGCCCATCATAGTTCAGTGCAAATGCACTATCAAGATTTACTAACCCGAGCCAACTTTTATGCAGTTTTAGGATCCAAAATAGGCAACAACTTCAGGAAAATCAAAGCAAAAACTGCTCCACCGCCACCGCCACCCCCTCTGCTTCTACCCCTGGGGCGACCCAATCTGCCTCCGCCTTAACGGCCTTGGGAGCATCCCCCATGGCGATACCTAAACCGGCGTAGCGCAGCATCTCCAGGTCGTTAAAGTTATCGCCAACGGCCATTACCTGGTGTCGTTCTAGGTCGAGTAATTCTTCGGCCAGAAACCGTACTGCCTCCCCTTTGTTGGCCTGGGGATGGGTGGCTTCCACAAAGGATTCAATCGACTGGGTCAGGTAGACGTCTGTAGTGGCATAGCGCTGGTTAAGATGGTCAAGCACGGCGGCCAGGCGATCGGTATGGGGGCTCAGAGCTAGCAGTTTGGTAGTTTCCATGGCAGGGTTGGTGGCCATTAAAGTGGCCAGATCCCCCGCTGCAACGGGTTCAACTCCCGATCGCTGAGCGTAGACCTGGGTATCTGGAATGATTTGCCGGACGTGGAGCTGATCGTCAATGTAAAGGTGGATGGACAGGTCTTTCTGGTCCTCCAGAGGAGTCAGATAGGCAAGAATTTCTAGAGCCAGGGCGCGGGGTAGGGGGGTGTGGCGGTGGAGGATTTGACTCTGGGGGCTCTTAATCATAGCTCCCTGGTAGGCGATCAGGGGCAGGGTGGAGCCAATCATCCGATGGAAGCGCAGGGCTGACTGGTACATGCGACCGGTGGCGATCGCCACCTCAATGCCCCGCTGCCGGACCGCTTGAATTCGATCCAGCACCCGCTGGCTAACCTGGTTAGACTCCCCCGCCAGGGTACCGTCAATATCAAGAACCAGTAGACGAATATCGGTAGTCATAGGGAATGGCTGTAATCAGGTGAGCTCAATTCAGTTAACCTTGCCGACTAGGGAAATACTCCCTTCCATAGATTTAATACACTAGAGGTAACTCTCCCACCACATCCAGGCGACTAAACCGCCCAATTTGGAGGTAAGTGTCTGCCAGGGTGTCGGCTATTGCAGGCCCGATCCAACCCAGTTGTTTGAGGGTAAAAATAGCCGTGGCATACTTGGCCCGACGGCTACCATCCAGCACCTTAATAGCCAGTCCCAGACTTTCTCCCACCCGACCAATACACTGAATTCCTTCGGCTCCCGCCTTACTCACCAGAGCCCCATCGGTTAACTGCATTAACCGGGTATCAAAGCTATCGTCCCCCCCAACCATTTCGGGGTGATGAACCATAGCGCGAATAATCCGCTCCATATCCAGACTATTGCCAGAGGCCAGCATGGCAAACAAAGTCGCCATCTGCCGAATTTGCATAAAGTAGGTCGGGGCTCCACAGTCGTCGTGGGCCACAATAAACTCATCGGCGGGCATACCCAGTAAATCGGCCAGACGAGAGAGAATCAGTTTTTGGACGGGATGGTTACGATCCAGGTAACTTTCCAGGGGCCAGCTTTGCTGCTGACAAAGGGCTAGCATGCCAGCATGTTTGCCAGAACAATTATGCTCCAGGGGGCTTTTCCGCCCTTCTGGCACCGGGCAGCGCAGATCGCTGGCATCGAGCTCCGATCGCCACAAAATTTCAAATACCTGGCGCACCTGATTCAGGTTGCCCTGGTGAGAACCACACATAATGGCCAGGGCCCGATCGCTCAGACCATAGCGCTCCAACGCCCCGGAGGTAGCCACCGCCAGGGCTTGAAAGGGTTTGAGGGCTGACCGGACAAAGCTGGCCAACTCAGCATTACCAGCGACGGAAAGATTACGACCCCGATGATCGCACACCACTACATGGGCAATGTGGGTTGACTCCACAATGCCTTCGCGCAGGAGTTGAATGGTTAATTCCTTGCTTTGATGGCGGTTAACCCGACTACTGGTCATAGAATGTGCCCTGGGGAAAAACGGTGGGAGAGGGTTCACCACAGAGGTGAACCCCGTAATCTTAAACCAAGGATCAAAGCTGGAACCAGACCAGCAGCCCCAGAATAAAAAGTATGACAATTATCCCCAGGGTGTAACGAATCCGTTGCAGTACCGGTTTTACTTCGTAGTCAACAATCAGGCGATCGCGGTTACAGATTTCCTCTGGCTTCACCCACAGTTGACCGTCATACCAGCCCGACTCTTCATAGGGTACGGTGGCCTGACGCAGTCGCCCGGCCACATGGGCCCAACCTACGTAAAGCTGGAGCAGGGCCAGGGTTGGTAAAATCAGAGCGCCTAAAGCAGCGGTAAGGGTAAATAACAGCGGCTGTCGACTAGGAAAAAAACTGGCTCCCACCATTGGACCAACCACCACCCAACTGAGACACCACAACCCCACCAATGGCCGCAGGTAGGCCACCAGATCGCGCCCACCCCAGCCATAGAACCAGGACTGCCGCACATCCTGATATTCGTTGATGGGCTGTTGTTCAGCCGGAACTGGACATAGCTGCGCCATAGCCACCGTTATTGATTAAAAACCTAGCTATAGCCTAAACGAATTCCATCGGATTAGGAATCTTTAGTGGCGATCGCCCTATGGCGATAGCCCCGGTAAGGGGGTGAACCGGGGGTTTGAAAAAGTAATGCCATCTCAAGACCTTGCCAGACCTAACTTTTATCGATTAGCCTGGGATTGAACTTAACGGCGTCGCCATCCTGTCCTAAGGGATCTGGTGATGGTTGTAGCTGGCATAGAAGCCGGGTGCCTGGGCAGGTGGGCTGAGAACGGGCTGATAAACAAGGGCGGGAGCGTGGCCCCAAAAGGCTTCCAGGTCGTAGAATTCTCTGGTTTCGGGCAAAAATATATGGACAATCACGTCGCCATAGTCCATCACGACCCAATTGCCCTCCAACTGACCCTCCAGCCGCAGGGGTTGACGTTGCCATTTCTCTTCTAAACTGGCTTCAATAGATCGGGTAATAGCCCGCACCTGAACGGTGGAAAAACCCGTAATAATCACAAAGTAATCCGCCAGGTAAGATACATCCGCCACGGGCAGAATCACAATATTAGTCCCTTTGCGCTCATCGGCGGCAGCGGCAATATCATAGGCTAATTGCCGGGACTCATCGGCTGAAGGGGCTGCGGTGGCGTTGGGTAAGGTTGTGGTCATAGTGGGGTCATGGGAGTGGGCATGGATCATAGGCTACGGCAATAGGTACTCAGAAATAGGTACTCAGAATAAATGGAAAAATCGCCATCGGCTGCCAGCATCGGCTATAGGCCTAGTCTATCCTAATGGCAAGGAATAGGAGAGAGATTTCTCAGGTATGCTGAATTAATCCCTCCAGGGCGGTTTGTAGATCCTGGGTAAGTTGGGTTACCGAGGCCTTGGCAGCGGCCCGAGAAGCTTGATAGGCGGGCCAGCGCTGGCTCACATCGATGGGCTCAGCCAGAGTAATGACGGCGTGGCGACGCCCCAGTTGCGGGCGCTTGGGTACAGCAGTTCCCTTCACCCGTTCCACCAGGTCAAAGAGAATCAGGCTGGTTTCCGCCAATCGTTCAAAGCTGGGTCGAGTTTTAACATAGTCGCCGCTGACGGCGACAAAGCTCTCTACCAGGCGCATGTGGCGCATATGTAGACTGGCAGCCTGGGCCATCCAGTCAGCTAAACCCCGATCAAAGGCTGACAGGTTAGCAAGGTTGGCAATATCTTCTCTGTAAATATTGGCCCAGCCTGCTTCCTCTAACTGGCGACAGCGGCTTTCCAGGCTACCATTGCCCGGCAAATGAAAGAACCCTTCTGCCACGGTTAGGGCCCGGTCTAGCAGGGGCTGAAGGCGATCGCTTAGATCGACCGGCGGGGCTGCTCGGGTCTCGGACCCGAGATCCCCATAGAATTCGCTGTAAAACTCCTCCATCTGGGTTAGCAAATGGTATCCCAGACTGGCCAGGCGCTGATAATAGTTCTGGGGCGATCGCCGATCTGGGGAAGCATAGGCGTTAACGGGCAAACCACAATCAGCTTCTAAGCCGCTCAGTAGCCGGTCCAGGGCCCTCCAGTCAGGTTGGGGATAGAAATACTGTAAGCCGATTGGCAAAACCATAACTCGCTCTGGCCGTTGAGCTTTGCATAAATCTTCCACCCCCCAAAAGGCCAGTTGAGCCGTACCAGGTTCTAAGGAACTGATCACTTCCCCATGGCCGTTAGTGGCTCCCTCCGGTGCAATGGTGATGGGCAACTGCCCCGATAGCAGGTATTGCCGTAGGGTTTTCAGGGCCTTTAAATCCAGGCGGCGGCCTCGATGGACCGGAATGCCCCCATACTGGCAAAAAGCCAGCCTAACCAGGCACCGGCCCAAAGGGGCATGCCCCGGTCGTACATAAAGAAACTGTGGACTGGCTGCTTGAGCAAGTATCCCTGTTGTCGAGCGGTCTGGGGCACCAGGCGAGAAAAAGATAGGCCAGGCACAAGGGATCATCCACCTGACTATGGCGAAAGGCCATAAGTAAGCGAATCTGCCCGGCTTGAAACTGATGGAAGGCCTTGGCCAGCACCTCGGGATTTTTACAGGTAACAGGCCAGATACCAGCGGGCAGCCATGGGCGCAGCCGCACCCGCAATAGTAAGGGCAATAGGGCGTACCCCCCTCGCCTGACCCAGTCGCGGTAGTGGTGGGGAATAAATTTCAGAGATGGTTGGGCGGTCTGGGCAGGGGACACGGGCAACTCCGGCCGGAACAGGGGAATCTACTTCTTACTTTACAGGGGGACTCCAATTCAGCCCTGGGGCTGGTGGTAAAAATAAAAAATTTGTTAAAATATTTCTAGATTCATCGTTCGGGAAAGCCATGGCTGTGGTTGACACTGTTCCCCCTGAGGTTGTCCAGCAAGTGGCTGAGTACTTTGACGTACTAAGCGAGCCCATGCGTCTGCGAATTTTGAACGTACTACGGGGGAGAAAGATGTGTTCAGGAGCTGGTAGAAGCCACTCAAACCAGTCAGGCTAATGTCTCTAAGCACCTGAAGGTGATGATGCAGGCGGGTATTCTCAATCGCCGCACCGAGGGGACTTCCGCCTACTATAGTATTTGTGATCAGTTAATCTTTGATCTCTGTAGCCTGGTTTGCGATCGCCTGGCTTGTCGCATCGAAGAACAGGCCCAGCAGTTTCGAAATTTTAGTCTTTCCACCCGTGATTAGATCGGTGAGGTGACTGATTTTTACTGGGCCTTACCTACCCCCATCAGGTAGAGTAATGCCATGCGTACGGCTACCCCATTACTGACCTGATCACTAATTAAACTGAGGCCAGGGTCATCCATCAAGTCTGAACTGATCTCTACACCCCGATTGACCGGACCAGGATGGAGGACCTTAACCCCAGGTCGGCAGGCTTTCAGGCGATCGCGGGTGAGGCCAAAGTGTTGCTGGTATTCCCGCAGGCTAGGCAGTAGATGCTCGGTCATGCGCTCCCGTTGCAGGCGCAGGGTCATAACAAAGTCGGCCTGGTCCAGGGCTGGCGCTAGACTACTATGCTGCACAATAGACCGATGCCCAGGCAGAGGAGATTGGGCTACAAAGGCCTCAGCGAAACCAGGAGGCAGCAGGGTAGGGGGAGCCGCCAGGTGCACCTCAGCCCCACAGGTGGATAAACTCCAAAGGTTAGAGCGGGCCACCCTGGAATGCAGAATATCCCCCACAATGGCAATTTTCTTGCCCGCCAATAAACTGGTGTTAGGATTTTCCGGATTCAGGGCCAGGGCCAACGTAAATAGATCCAGCAGGGCCTGGGAGGGATGGGCATGCAATCCATCTCCGGCATTGAGAACGCCGACGCCACTGTTAAGTTGATCCATTGCCCTGGCGATCACCTGGGGTACCCCAGAATCTTGATGGCGAATTACCATCAGATTGGCCCCCATGGCCAGGTAG
The DNA here is from genome assembly GCA_041879365.1 of Nodosilinea sp. LVE1205-7. Classification (GTDB taxonomy): domain Bacteria; phylum Cyanobacteriota; class Cyanobacteriia; order Phormidesmidales; family Phormidesmidaceae; genus Nodosilinea. Next base: position 3,511,554 of record CP089923.1, read on the forward strand.
GTCTTAGCGGTGTCGAGAATGGTTTCTCCCTTACTCAGGGAGGAGGTGCCTGGGGTAAAGTTCAGCACCTCGGCCGATAGGCGCTTGGCCGCCAGTTCAAAGCTACTGCGAGTGCGGGTGGATGACTCAAAGAACATGGTGGTGACCACGACTCCCTGCAGGGCGGGTACCTTAGGGGTACGTCGGGAAAGCACCTCTCGAAAGCTAACCGCCGTTTGCACCACGGTTTCCAACTCCGTTGCCCTAAAGTCTGCCAGAGACAGCACATGTCGTCGATTCCAGGATGCATTGCCCATGATTCTACCGCCTTCAAACCAGGCCCCTTTACCACCGTCACTACCATAGCGGTATCCGGTCAACGCAGCATAGACCAGGGGGAGACTTTACCAAATCTACCTCGGGGTTAGCGCCATACTACTGGGGACCAGTGGCCTGTTGGGGACGGGTTGTAGCCCCTCGGTCGCCCCCGCCCCGCCCCTCCAACCTTTGGTGCAACGGGCTACAGGGTTAGCAGCGGCCCAGCGCCCTCTGCAAACTAGAGTCCGGCGGCTAGTGGTGCCCGCCGATCCCATCGCGGTGACCCTCTACCATTTGGATAGCCAGTGCGATCGCTTCCAGCCAGAAACGGTACAGGTGCCCCGGTCGAATGGTATGGCGGCTACCGTCGGCCTGATCCTGGCAGAGCACTCCATTGCCGATTTGCAATTATCGGGTTACCGGGTCAAGGTGGAAGGCCATACTGTTACCCTTGACCTCAGGGTTAGCCGCAGTTCCCCCAGACGATTACAATCCCTTTCTATTTGCGAACAAAAGGCTCTCTTCGGCAGTTTGCGAGAGACCCTCATGGATCAACCCGACTGGGGTATAGAGACCGTGCAATTTACCCAGCGTGGTTACCCCCTGGTGCTCTAGTAGCGGGGCACAGAGGGATCTACTACCAGGGCATAGGCGTCAATACCACCGGTCACATTATGTAAGTGGGTAAACCCCTGCTGAGCCAGCCACAGACACATCTGGGCTGAGCGGTGACCATGGTGGCAAAGCACAGCGGTGGGCTGATGGGCATCGAATTGACTACGGATAGTCTCTGACCACTGGGCAAACTGACTCAGGGGTAAGTTAACAAAGCCCTCCAGACTGGCCAGGGCCAGTTCCTCGGGTTCGCGCACATCGATTAACTGCCAGTCACCCTGAGGAGCCGCCATCTGGCGGCCCAGTTGTTCTACGGATAGATCGGTGTAGGGAAGAGGGTTAGAGGTAAAGGTCATAGAGTTATAATAAGGTTCCCAAAATGATGCCCGCCAACACCATAAATCCTAGCTGAACGTTTTGACGAAAGATCTGGCCATAGAGTTTTGAGCCAGTCGGCTGGTAACGACTGAGCTGGTAAGCCTGGCGACCCCAGAGCAGAAATGCCAGGCCCAGGCCCACCCAGTAGGGCCAGGCCAACATCTGCAGCAGACCCAGCCACACCAACAGCAGCCAGGCACCCAAAAAACAAAGGCCCACCGTCTGCGGCGTATAGTCCCCAAAGAAAAGGGCGGCGGAGTTAATCCCTAAGCGCCGGTCATCTTCGCGATCGGGCATGGCATAGACCGTATCAAAACCCAGGGTCCAGAAAAGTACCGCCAGCCACAGCACCCAGGCAGGTAGCCCCAGGGTGCCGGTGACGGCAGTCCAGGGAATTAGCACGGCAAACCCCCAAGCCAGGGAAAGCACCAGCTGGGGTACGGGAAATACCCGTTTAGCCAGGGGATACAGCAAAATCACCGGTACCGCTAGAACAGAGAGCCAGAAGCTCAGGGGAGTGAGGTAGAGGGCAAGGCCATAGGCGCATAATAGGGCGATCGCCAGCACCACCAGGCCCACCATCACCGATAGATCCCTAGCTGCTAAAGGCCGCTGGCGGGTACGCTGTACCTGGGGATCAATGTTGCGATCCCACAGATCATTGACAACGCACCCTGCTGCACTGGTAACCAGGCTACCGACCACCATAATGCCCACCAGGGGCCAGGGGGGCTGGCCAGCGGCGGCCAGAAACACCGACCAGAGAGCTGGAATCATTAGAATTAGACGGCCACTGGGCTTATCCCAGCGTAATAGGCGAATAATCGCTACCAGGGTGGAAGACCGCCGACCAGAAGGGCTGACCATAGGGCTAAGGGGGAAAACGGACTGTCTTCAGCATAGCGGCCCAGGGAATGGGAGCATACCCTGGGGGAGCAGGAAAAGTCGAGGATGGGGGCAGCGCCTTAGGGCAGCAGAGGTTCGGCACATCAGGTTGGCGCGGCTCCTTGGGCAATATCCCAATAAAACAGTTCGATTGCATCGAAATTTAGACGCAGCAAGATTTCAACTTGTGATGTCGAACAGTTTCCAAGTCGCAGCCAAATAACTTTCGGCGGGTTTCCAAATACTAAGCTCAAGTTGGTTGACTGACAAAACTCTCAACGCTGGCGGCTAGAAGCCGCGCCTAGACAGGCAAAACCCGCCTACGCGGGTTTTGAGTCAGTCGGCGAAGACCGACTTCGTCTAGATAGCAGCGGTTTGAACCGCCCTAAGCCAATGTTTTGTCAGTTAACTAGGTCAGCGTCTTTAGAGACAATTATTAAATCATTGTCCTTTGCATAATCCCAGCAATTCTCATTTTGGCAAAAAGCTATCCAACGGCCAGGAATAGGGGTATGGTAATGCCATCTGAGAGAGCTAAGAGAGCCAGAGCTGTTGAAAAAGGCAGGTTTGTTTAACAGGCTAGTGGACTCGTTTCGCCAGCGTTTGTCGTCGCTACCGGACAAACGCAAGGGCAAGAATAGCCGCTACGGGATGGAAGATGCGGCGTTGAGCGCCTTTGGTGTGTTTTTCACCCAAACGCCGTCTTTTCTGGCCTATCAGCGGAAGATGGCGGACAGTAAGGGGAAAAGCAATGCCCAAAGCCTGTTTGGGGTTCATCAGATACCCAGTGACAACCACATCCGAGATTTATTGGATGGGGTTTCCCCTGAGCAGGTGTTTCCCATGTTCGAGGAAATCTTGCAGGGGTTAGAGGAGCAGGGACAGTTGAACAGCTTTCGGTGCTTAGGAGACCGGCTGTTGGTGGCCTTAGATGGAACCGAATACTTTAGTTCGACCCAAATTCACTGTTGCCAGTGCTCAACGCGCACCCTGAAGTCAGGGAAGATTCATTACTTCCATAGCGTCGTGACGCCGGTGATCGTTTGTCCGGGCAAGAGTCAGGTGATTCCGTTAGTGCCTGAATTTATTCGACCGCAAGATGGTCATGAAAAACAAGACTGCGAGAATGCCGCCGCCAAGCGGTGGTTGAGCCAGCATGGAGAGCGGCTTAGGGGGCTGCGAGTGACGGTCCTAGGCGATGATCTCTATTGCCACCAACCCTTGTGTCAGCAGCTGTTAGACCAAGAGGTGGACTTCATCCTGGTCTGTCGAGAGGACTCCCACACCACCCTCTATGACCATCTGCAGGGGATGGCTTTACCCACGGTCACGACCCAACGCTGGACCGGCAAAGTAAACGAAACCTGGACCTATCGCTATCTCAATGGGGTGCCCTTACGGGATGGAGCCGATGCTTTGTTGGTCAATTGGTGCGAATTAACGGTCAGCCGCCCCAATGGTCAGGTGACCTACCACAATGCTTTTGCCACCAGTCATCGCATCAGCGATGACACCGTCGCTGAGATTGTTCGAGCCGGACGGGCCCGATGGAAGGTTGAGAATGAAAACAACAACACCCTCAAGACCAAGGGCTACAATCTGGAGCACAATTTCGGCCATGGCCAGCAGCATTTGGCCTCCTTCCTGGCCACCCTTAACATCCTGTCCTTGTTGTTCCACACCGCCCTGGAGCGGCTTGACCAGAAGTATGCTGTGCTGAGGGCCCACCTCCCCACTCGAAAAACCTTCTTTGATGATCTGCGGGCCTTAACTCGGTACCTGTATTTCGACAGTTGGGATCATCTGCTTACCTTCATGCTCGAGGGGCTAGAGCTAGAAATCCCTCCCAATAGCAGCTGATTCTTTAAAATGAGAATTGCTGGTGAAATTGGGCTGGGTTCCCCTTGCCTAGAGTCAGAGCAGGCTAACGTTCGCAATCACCGGACACCAGTAACTTTTGCAACTAACCAACCAGATTGCAATGTTCCGGTGCATTGCGGTTGTTCTACGGCTGGCGCTCACGAATAAAACGCCTCGTACTCATGATGATCGCCAATCCAAAACCAAGTTACCGTATCTCCTGACATGACTCCCACAGCTCGATGACTCTTCGTCACACGCACCGACCAAATATCTTCGTCGCTGTCAATGCACTTGAAATGTAACGACGGATGAAATGGATTCTCTGCCCATAACCGATACGCTTTCCTGGCTCCGGATCTCACCGATGGACTCATGGCGCGATATTTTTCCCAAAACGAGGGCAATGTCGCGGACTTCATAGCTGCTCATAGTCCATCGGCGTAGACATGCCTGCGGCAATCTCCTCTTTGGCTTTCTGGGCTGCCGCTACGAGATTATGCTTCGTTCGCTTAAATGATTCATCCCAGCGCTTTTCTTCTTCAATTTCTGCCAGATATGCGCGAACATGCTCTACTACCTGCTCTTGAAGCTCATCAGGCAGTGATTCAACCATCTTTACGATCGTGGTAATGGCAGGAGAAGACATAGCATCCATTAGCGCAGTGAGTCTTCACTATTCTACAGCCTACGCCACAAATCAGCTACGTTGAAGAATGGACTCAACTTCATCCGAAGCCGTTGAATTCCTTACTCTACACCGTGTTTACTTAGCCAAACTTGACACCGCTCAATCACTGCCTTATCCAAGTCCTTCGCTTGTCTCTGTCCCTCCTGGAACTTAGCTTAAACATATTTTTCCCAGATCTCATTATATTCCCAATAAGCCCCTATCAGATCTTGAACATCATGCGAATCACCCACAGATTTCTGGTTAAGTTCATAGAGATTACAACCTCTGTAAACTTCCATGATTCCGGCTAGACCAACTTCTGGCTCAACTGCTAACGTTGCAATCTGCTGAATTGAATAGTGCAGAACCCCCCAAATACACTCTTCAATTGATTCTGGAACCACCACCCCTAACTCAGCTAGCGCGTCCATGAAAGCAGGTCCGATTTCTAGTAAATTATTCTCTGCATCAATTGCCGCATCAACTAAAGTAGGCGAATAAAATCCTCCATTCAAGGCTTCATCAGCTACTTCCCGAAGCTCAGTGCAAGTTGCCAAATTGAGGCGATAACGAGATCCATAAAACTTTAACTTGTCAAACATCGCCGAAAACAGATAAATACTCCGAACGCCTACACCGAAAATCTAAGCCGTAGAACTATTGAATAGAGAGAAATTTTCCATCTAATAGCCGTATAAGGGATCTTAGGTAGAAATCTGTCCGCCTAAGTACCCCTGGAGGGATCTTAGGTGGAAAAAATTCAGTCTAAATGCCGAATAGGGGATCTTAGGTGGAAAGTTTCAGTATAAATACCCCCGCGCCCTGGCTGCTCTGTAACTCAAGATTTCTTTAGCAATAGTACGGGTTTGCTCATGGATGCGCCATTCTTGAGTAAGAACTGGGCATCTGATCAACTGGTGTCCGGCCCAATATAACTAGCCCCCCAACCATTGCCCTTAGCTCGATCCTAGTCGCGGGTTCTATAGGGTGAATCCCTGGCCACCGACCCCCTCACCGTTAGATAGACTTCTCTATCCGCCCTGCGCCCTGCGCCTGTAGCCCCCTCCCCCAGGCCTACAAGCTGAGAGCAAAGCGTAGCGCGATCGGCCGCCCACCCTTTAACCCCTTCCGTCGGGTCCAGGGCGGCGGAACGCCCTGGGCGAGGGGGTCCGGGGGAAATCGCCATTCCCCCGGTAGAAAAAATGAGTAGTCAGTAGTCAGCGGTCAGTCATCAGGAGTCCTCTGTATCGAGATTCCCACCCATAGAAAGCTTCTGCTCAAGCATCCACCCTTCAAGCTCAAAGCCAGACAACACCCTATAGGGGCCGGGAAGAGTAGTCTCCCCCACGGCTTCATCCATGTCCCCCCCGGCCCATAGCGATCGCAGCCAGGATCTGCCCAGCTCCAGGTCAGGGTTTAACCTGGCCTGATCACTCTCAGGTGATGGGCACGGGCTCAGGCCCTTTGCCCATCCTACCCCGCCAGATTCAGCAACCCCGTAGGACACTTCAAAATCATTAAGCAGGAGGATCTTAAAAAAGCTGTTGACCTGATTAATCATAGACCGCGCAAATCTCTTGGATTCCTCACACCTTTTGAGGTATTTTGTAAATGCCAATCAAAAACATCAGACTTTGAGTGATGCACTTGATTCTTAAATTGGCGTGTTGTAATAGCTTTAGTTGTTTTTTTGTTTTATATGGCATAATGATGATCAAGAAAGAAGGAATGGAAAATTCCGAAAAATATCATATTGTTGTTGCCAAATATAATAAAGATGTAAGCTTTTTAGATGAAACAAAAATACCTTATACAGTTGTAACAAAAGAAAAAGTTCAAATAAAGGCCATGAAGCTACAAGCTACTTGCATTATATTATCAATAATTATGATAATTTACCACAAAATGTGATATTCATACACGATGAAAATGAAAGTTGGCATCATACGGGAAAAATCACTGAAAATATACAAAAATGGATAAAGAGTTTTGAGGAAGAAGGGGCAACTTATTATGAATTCAATTTTAATTCAAGTGTTTCACATATTTTTCCACGTAATATTGCCACAGATTTATACAGTAGAAATGCTGCATACAAAGATTTATATGATAAATGTTTCAGAAAATATTTAGGAAATCCAGACCAAATAAATCCAGAAAAAGGATTGTGTTGCGCTCAATTCATAGTGTCTCGAGAAAGAATTCTTGCCCGAGATAAAGAATTTTATCAAAATATTTATGATTGGCTTGTGCAAAAAACAAATGGAGAAGGAAATGGGGACCCAGCGGATATTTATAGTGGGTTTAATACAAGTCGTTATTTGGAATGGATATGGGCTGCTATTTTTAAGTCCCCACTCGCTGGGGATCCCAATTGAATGGAAACTTCATTCCCCGCCGCCACCTTTATCATGCGGGTAGAGGGAGACCTGGTGGCAGGGGCCGCCGCCCAACCCGGAGACCTGCTGATCCTGGACCGCTCCAGACCCCCCCAACCCGGTAGCCTGATGGCCACCCTCAACCACCGCCTCCGCCCCGATGCGGTCAAGTTTGCTGCCCTGGGCCTGTAGCCCCCTCCCCCAGGCCTACAAGCTGAGAGCAAAGCGCAGCGCGATCGCTAGCTGAGGACAATTGTCTTGAGGATAAGGTCATCGTGACTGCACTCATGCACCCGCTGAAAGTGCTGTTGAAGGTGGGCGGCATCATCCCCCTGGTAACGGGCAAAGACATGGCGAGGTTTGAGGCCGGGGATGGCACTGCTGACAGCGGCGTCCACTCGGCTGAAGATAGAAGTGTACTGGTTGAAAAAATCTGGACTTAGTAAATGAACTAAACGGCGACTCTACTTTAAATTCCTACCCTAACTGTCTAGACAACGGGGCACACCTTAACCATGGTAATTGTAGGGATAGGGAAAGCCTGGCAGTTAGGCCATGGGGCTATGGCGAGGGGTCTAGGGGCCTACCCTGGTGAAAGGCCAGTAACTGGCCTGGCTCAAATCGAGTCCAAACTTCGTTGTCAGTTAGGCTGGTGGTAGCGATCACGGCCACCCGATCGCTGGGGGTGGTAAGCTCCTGAAAATCTACCGTAATATCCTCATCGATCAGGTGGGCGGGGGCAAAGGGGGCCTGACGCAGGATATAGCAGAGGTTGGTGGAGCAATGGGCGAAGTAATGCTCACCATCGGAGAGCAGATAATTAAAAATGCCATGGCTGGCGATCTCCTGGGTAATCCGTTGCAGCACCGGATAGAGATCGGCGATGCTAGGTTTATGGCTACCAAAGCTCTGCCGTAGGGTATTGAGGATCAGGCAAAAGGCCCGCTCGCTATCGGTGGACCCCACCGGACGATAAATCCCCTCCTCTGGGGTCGGTAGGCTGGGGAGGTCGCCATTGTGGGCAAACACCCAGTACCGACCCCAGAGTTCGCGCTTAAAGGGGTGGCAGTTTTCCAGACCCACGGGCCCGATGGTGGCCTTGCGAAGGTGGGCAATGACATTCATCGATCGAATCGGATACTGGCGAACAAAGGCCGCGATGGGGGAGGAGCTGGAGGGATGGTCATCCAGGAAGATGCGACACCCCAGCCCTTCAAAGAAGGCAATGCCCCAACCATCCTTATGATTGTCGGTTTTACCGCCCCGGGCACAAAAGCCCTCAAAGGAGAAACAAATATCCGTAGGTACATTACAGTTCATGCCCAGTAATTGGCACATGGCATGTCACTCCTGACTAGTGCCCCCTGAACCGTGGCCGTTGCTTAAGAAACTACGGCCAGGTCCCCATTATACTGGGCCGAGTCCCCCTTCAGGGCAATACTGGTCTGGCCATCTAGACTGACCGGTAGGTCTCCAGCAACGGTAACTCGCTGCACTCGACGAGGGCGATCGCCGTAATCGGCGATCGCGTAGTGCTGGGTGGCCCGGTTATCCCAAAAGGCCACATCCCCCAATTGCCAGCGCCAGCGCACGGTGTTTTCGGGTCGGGTGACGTAGCCCTGCAGGGTGCGCAGCAGGTCCTCCGACTCCGCCTGGGAGAGCCCCTGAAATCGGCGCAGAAAACCCCCTAAAATCAGGGAGCGTTCCCCCGATTCGGGATGCACCCGCACCACCGGATGGAGAGACTGAAACACGGTGGATTCAAATACCTGACGATAATTTCTGAACTCTTCATCCAGGTTGGTGACCCCAGTAACATAGTCGTAGGCGTTACTGTGGATCGCCCAGAGGGAATCCACCAGCGATCGCAAAGGAGCAGATAAATCTTGATAGGCGGCCACCGTATTAGCCCAGATCGTGTCTCCCCCACCGCTGGAATCTCCACCGCTCGTAGAACAGCCCCCATCGGAGGTCGATCTACAAAAGTAACATCGGTGTGCCAGTAATTAGCGTAGGCGTGGTTCTTGCCATAATCCAAATCTAAAACTTCCGGTTGGTAGTCCAGGGGCGGCAGGGTCGGGTGGGCTCCCGTTAGGGGGCCAAAACGCTGGGCAAAGGCAATCTGACTGGCCGCATCCAGATGGTGTTGATCGCGAAAAAACAAAACTTTGTATTGCACTAAAGTCTGACGGATTGCCGCAATAACGGCATCATCAAGGGAATCACTGAGCTGTAAATCAAGAATTTCAGCACCAATACGTCCAGCCACGGGCTGAACCCTAAAGTCAACTGCGGTCATAAAACAGCTTTGGCAACTAGAAAACAAAAAATAGTCAGAGTCAGTATGCCATCCAGCAAGGCGGATTTCTGGTAGGCCCAATTACAATTGCAATCAAACTCAATCAAATCCCAGGCAAATGTAATCACAATAACTGTTTTAATGTTCTGCAATAAACCATCTCTTAAACCCTAGTGATATAGCCAACTATTTGTAATTGGAACAACAAATAGCTATGATTTACGGGTCTACTTGTAACTCCAGAAACAAATGGAAAGATTATTTTTATGATTCCAATGATTGAGAATAAATTTGTTGTATAAAGGGAACAGGCAGAGGAGACTTAGCTTGCCTTTAGCAATCTATTTTTAGTTTAATCTGTCTAAAAACAAGGATATTTAAGGGTTCAACGGTAGTGGGACCTTTTATGGCTGAAAGTCATTCAGGTTTTATCTTCTAAAATCCATGGGTACTTTAGAGCTATATCAATGACTGGTCATTTATTGACTTGTCGGAGATTTTATCCTTGCTGATCAGTCTAAGGAGAGTTTTAAAAGGTTGGTTTAGGTTTTACTGGTAAGCTCTCTCAATATTTAAACCATTGAGAATTTTTGCCTAGATAAAACTTAGCTAATTGGCATTAGCTTACTAAGACTTAGTTTCTATGTAGTTAAGCTATTGGCAGAAATCTTTTAAAATCAAAAGCGCCTTTTCTAATTTTTACCTCGACTCCCGGCGTTGTGTAATTGTCCTCAGGCTGATTACCCTTTGCAGATAACTTGGTTTGTCTCTGGAGTCGAAGACACACTGATTTATCTATAATCGTCAACTTTTAAGAGAGTAGGATTATGGCCTTTGATGTGTTTTCCAGGGTGGTTGCTCAAGCAGACACCCGCGGTACCTATTTGAGTGATGATCAAGTTGATGCGCTGATTCAATTAGTCAGTGACAGCAACAAACGGGTGGATGCCGTTAACCGTATTACTGGCAGTGCTTCCAGTATTATTACCGGTGCTACTCGGGCTCTATTTGCCGAACAACCCCAACTGATTGCCCCCGGTGGTAACGCCTATACCAATCGACGAGCCGCCGCTTGCCTGCGGGATCTCGAAATTATTTTGCGCTATGTCACCTATGCCCTGTTTGCCGGCGATGCCAGCGTTTTAGAAGATCGAGCTTTAAATGGCTTGCGGGAAACCTATTTAGCCTTAGGGACACCCGGTGCTTCAGTAGCGGCGGGTATTGAAAAGCTCAAGGAAGAATCCATCCGGATTGTCAATGACCCTGCCAATATTACTCCCGGAGATTGCAGTTCTCTAATTGCAGAGTTAAGCACCTACTTTGATCGGGCTGCGGCTGCCGTAGTTTAGAGCTAATCCGCGTTATTGTTCACCAAATTACTGAGACCAGATTACTGAGAATTTTGCCATGTCAAAAACACCTTTAACTGAAGCCATTAACACCGCCGATTCCCAGGGACGATTCCTGAGCAGCGGCGAACTACAGGTCGCCTTTGGCCGTTTTCGTCAGGCAGCCACTACCCTAAGTGCGGCTAAGGTGCTGGCTAGCAAGGCCGATAGCTTGACCCAAGGGGCCGCCAATGCGGTTTACCAAAAATTTCCCTATACTACCCAGTTGCAGGGGCCCAATTATGCCGCCGATGACCGGGGCAAGGCTAAATGCGTGCGGGATATTGGCTACTATCTACGGATCATTACCTACGCCCTGGTGGTGGGGGGGACTGGTCCCATCGATGATTACCTGGTGGCTGGCCTGGCGGAAATTAACAGCCGGTTTGAGTTATCTCCCAGTTGGTACGTTGAAGCTTTGAAATATATCAGGGCGAACCACGGCCTATCGGGTGATGCCGCCGTTGAAGCCAACTCCTACATCAACTACGTCATCAATGCCTTGAGCTAAATACCTTCAGCCAGGCGACAGGACTCCTAACCTGAACCGCCTAAAAACAACCTTTTGTATGCGTCAAATGGTCATCTGTGTAGTGGCCTGGCTGGCAGCAGTCCAGGCAGCTGAGCACTATACAGGTGACCTTTTTTGCGCCCAATAATTATCTAATCCCCCTCGACCCATATCAATGTCACCGATCGCCATTGGGCTACTGATTATCGCAGCGGCGATTCATGCTGGCTGGAATCTGGTTTGCAAACGCCAGCATCCGTCCCAGGCATTCTTTCTGCTGGCCGATCTGGCTGGTGTCATCCTATTAATGCCAGTGGCGATTATTTACCATGGTGCTATTGTTCAGATTCCGGTGCAGGTCTGGAGGTTATTGTTTCTCGGGGGCTGTTGCTTTGCCCTCTATTACCTGGCCCTGGCTGGCGCCTATCGTAAAGGCGACATGTCAATCGCCTATCCCCTGGCCCGGTCTTCATCAATTTTAATGGTGGTGGTCATATCATTAACTGTAGGTCGGCAGCATGACATCGGTCTTGGAGCTGTAGTGGGCATGGGGTTAGTTATGGGAGGCTCCTTGCTATTACCAATGGGTCGATTCACCGATTTTCATACCCGTAACTATCTGAATCCCTGTTGTGGGTTAGCCTTGCTCGCGGCGGTAGGGACGGCAGGCTATACGATTATCGACGACTGGGCACTTGCCATTTTGCGAGATGGTTCTGACTCTCCCTTAAGTCCCATGGCAATTGCTTTCATCTATGTGTTTCTAGAAAGTCTCTGCGCATTACTGTGGCAGGGAATGGCCATACTGGCTACACCAGGGGAATACCGAGTTTTAATACAATCCTGCAGAGGGCAGATCAAGGCCGCCGCGATCGCGGGTACTGGTATCGTTTTTGCCTATGGCTTGTCTCTAACGGCCATGGCCTTTGTCAGCAATGTTAGCTATGTGGCTGCTTTTCGGCAGTTAAGTATTCCTATGGGTACGGTGTTGGGCAGGGTCTTACTCCAAGAACCCTGCCCAACCCCTCGACTACTGGGAACCGCCATCATCCTGGTTGGATTAATCCTGGTGAGTTTGGGGTAATGTTGTAAATCATGCCGCACCAAGGTATTGAGGCTTTATGACCTTCGCCCAGTCCCATCCCACGAACTTACCGCCTCTCGATAAGACCGACAGGCAGAAATCTATCGACTGGACCAAGAGGTGGATCAGGCGCTGCGAGATTGCCTGCGTCCCTACGATCTGGCGTTGGACGATTTGATCACTATTCTTCTGCCGGGGGAATGACGATTTCCCCCGGACCCCCTCGCCCAGGGCGTGCCGCCGCCCTGGACCCGACGGAAGGGGTTAAACTGTGGGCGGCCGATCGCGCTTCGCTTTGCTCTCAGCTTGTAGACCTGGGGGAGGGGGCTACAGGCGCAGGGCGGATAGAGAAGTCTATCTAAGGGTGAGGGAGTTGGTGGCCAGGGCTTCTGACTACTGATAACTGACCACTCACTTCGCTGATTACTGTTTTTAGGGCAAATTGCCCTAAAAACCCTAAGGTTTCATCTATGCATATATCGATCACCATTAAGCGCATTCTAAACACACGCGTGCAACCATTGTTGTAGTCTATGTGCATAAAGATCACCATTGAGCGCATCCTAAACACAGGCCTGTGATCGTTAAAAAAGCGCCAAAAACCACTGTTGTGATCTATGTGTATGGCGATCACCATTGAGTGCATGCTAAACACACCCCTGTGATCGATGTTTGCACGCGTGTGATCGTTATACACACCGGTGTGATCGATGTGCGCACGGGTGTGATCGTTATACACACCTGTGTGATCGATGTGCGCAGCGGTGTGATCGTTATACACACCTGTGTGATCGATGTGCGCAGCGGTGTGATCGTTATACACACCTGTGTGATCGATGTTTGCACCGGTGTGATCGTTAAACACACCCGTGCGATCGCTGTTGGCGGGGGTGAAATCGGTGTGTACAGCCCTGCGATCACGGTTGGTCACCTTCTGAGGAGTGTTGTTCTGCCTCAATGCTGAGCTTGGGGGTAAAAGCTTAGATACAGAGGTCTCCTAATCACAGCGGGGTAGGATGGGCAAAGGGCCTGAGCCCGTGCCCATCACCTGAGAGTGATCAGGCCAGGTTAAACCCTGACCTGGAGTTGGGCAGATCCTGGCTGCGATCGCTATGGGCCGGGGGGCATGGATGAAGCCATGGGGGAGACTGCTCTTCCCGGCCCCTATAGGGTGTTGTCTGGCTTTAAGCTTGAAGGGTGGATGCTTGAGGAGCAGCTTCCTGTGGGTGAAAATCTGCGTGTTAAGAGCTCCTGATCGCTGATTACTGACTACTGGATTACTATTTCTTTTGCCGGGGGAATGGCGATTTCCCCCGGACCCCCTCGCCCAGGGCGTTCCGCCGCCCTGGACCCGACGGAAGGGGTTAAACGGTAGGCGGCCGATTGCGCTTCGCTTTGCTCTCAGCTTGTAGACCTGGGGGAGGGGGCTACAGGCGCAGGGCGCAAGGCGGATAGAGAAGTCTATCTAAGGGTGAGGGAGTTGGTGGCCAGGGCTTCTGACTACTGACCACTGATAACTGACCACTCACTTCATCGCGCTTCGCATTGGTCTCAGCTTGTAGACCCCGGTTGATTGAGCAGAAGCTTTCTATGGGTGGGAACCTGGATACAGAAGGCTCCTGATTACTGATTACTGATTACTGATTACTGGCCACTGGTCGTTGATCTGGGTTTGCTACGGAGAACGCAGGGTTCCCTGGCCTAACAATCTAGGTGAATCCCTGCCGGGTTGGCTAAACTAAAGGAACCCGACTGGCTGGCATTGGCGACTGTCCTGTGATTGACCCAACCTTGAATTGTCTAGAAAATGGGGTAAGCCTTAAACGTTAAACCATGCAACTATCTATTCCTGAGTCAATTATCCAATCTATCCGGCTTCCCGAAAACCGCATCGAAGCCGAACTATTTAAGGAACTTGCCCTGGCTCTTTATGCCCAAGAGTTATTGTCCTTCGGTAAGGCCCGCGAACTAGCTCACCTTGACCACCGCCAATTTAGCCAGCTTCTAGGTGAGCGAAACATCCCACGACACTATGGCGAAACCGACCTGACGGAAGATCTAGAGTATGCCCGTCATCAGTAACACTTCGCCCCTCCTGAATTTGGCGATTATTGACCATTTGTTTCTGCTGCCTGAGCAGTTTGGCCAAATCTACATTCCCCCGGCAGTTTTCACCGAGTTGAAAATCAATCAAGATCTGCCCGGCTCTCGTGCTCTGGAAGCCGCTGTCAATCAGGGGTGGCTAATTTCCCAGGCAGTTGAAAACACCCTACTGGTGAATCTTTTGCGGCGAGATTTGCATCAAGGTGAATCTGAAGCCATTGCCCTGGCAGTTGAATGCTCTGCCAACAAAATATTGCTGGATGAGAAAGAAGCCCGACAGGTGGCTAGAGCCTTAGGACTCAGTACCATAGGCATCTTGGGTATCCTGCTCAAAGGCTGGAATGAAAGTCGTATCCCCTCAATCAAAGCGGTGACTGAGCGGTTACAGCAGGAGGCGAACTTTCGGATTGCCCCAGCATTATTGGCTCAAGTCCTGGAAGAGAGTGGTGAACTTTAGGGAATGTTACAACCGACGAGGGGTGATACGGTGATCAGTAACCTGACCTGCTGATCGCGCTTCGCTTTGCGAAACCCCGGTTACTTGGGGAGACGCTTCCTGTGGGTGAGGGAGTCGGTGGCCAGGGCTTCTGACTACTGACTACTAATTCCTGACCACTCACTTCGCTTTGCTCTCAGCTTGTAGACCTGGGGAGGGGGCTACAGGCGCAGGGTGCAGGGCGCAGGGCGCAAGGCGGATAGAGAAGTCTATCTAAGGGTGAGGGAGTTGGTAGAAAGGGCTTCTGATCACTGACTTCTGATTACTGACTACTAATTAAGCCAGATGGCGGTTGCTGGGGCTGTTTTTTTGATTAAGGGATGACGAAGATCACAGCACGGGGATGGTAAGTCGGCTATGGTGAGCTGTAGGATAAGTAACAAGGGTTCAGCTTAAACGAAGCTTCTGCATCTGCTATTACTGTTCTATAGATAAATCAGGGCGACTATTTTAGTTTTTATCGGCGATTTGAGGTGTTTTGATTCATCAGGTCTGAAGATCTTACCCCAGGGTTTTACGCCGGTGACTGCTCTCTGGTAGGAGATTGGTAAAGACGTCTAATACGCATCTACTATTACGGTGTTTACCTTAGCTAACGCGGCTGGGGGAGACTGGCTATTTTTTTAACTAAGAAGTACGTAGTAACTGACTATGACGACTAGATTTGACCAAATTAAAGAGCTTAAGCAAATGCTGAACGAGGGACTCCTTACCGAAGGGGAATTCTCTCAGATGAAGAATGATCTGTTAAAGGAAAATGATAACTTAAGTCAGCATGACCAAAAGCCAACAAAAAGCCATGTACAGACAGAAAAGGGTGTTGGCTGGCGGGAGGTTATCAGCGTACTCATCGGACCTATCGGTGGAATTTACTATCTATTTACCCATCGAAGTGTTTCCCGAAAGATTATTGTACTGCTTCTATCATTTATGGCTTCTGGGCTATATTTATCTCTATTAAATATTTCAGCCGGTACTTTCCAAAACTCACTGAGTAATAGTCAAAGTAAACAGTCAAAGTCATCAAGCGCCAGTTCCTCATCTAAGTCCCAGGCGGAAGTCATTTCTGTTGGCACATTTGGAGATGTTAAAAGTGATTGGGCTTTACGAGTTAATAGGAGTGAAATCTTAGATTCAATTCAGACTGGCAACCCCTACATAAAGCCGGTTGAGTCAAAAGGAGGAAAGTTAGTCGTTGTTTACTTAACGGTCAGAAATACTGGTAATGAGTCAGGAAATATGTTCTGGACTCAGTTTCAGTTGAGAGATAATCAAGGCAGGTTATTCGATAATCTTGAAGATTTTCAAGATATCTCCACCATCAGTATGTGGGCTAAGGAACAAGGGCTAGAAGATGCAGGAAATCAGCTATTTCCCGGTGGTACTGCTAATGTTGTCCAAGTTTTTCGGATTTCACCGGATGCCAAGGGAATGCAACTACTTTCAGATAATCAGGTTTTTGAAATCGGTTTAGAGACCGGATTAATGGGTGGCGAATCTAGCTACTCTGAACCTGGATCAACGAATCTGGCTTCTACGTCGCCCTCTGAATCGGCTAACCAACCTGCATCCACAGGTCGGGTTATCCAGGCAAAGGATGGTTACGCCAACTTGAGGTCTCAACCAAGCACCGAGGTTGGCTCAGTGATGATGGTCCCCAATGGTACGGCGATCGCCATCATTGGTGAGCAAACCAATAGCGCAGGGCAGCTTTGGTACAAGGTTGATGTCAATGGGCAGGTTGGTTGGATTTATTCAGAGCTAATCCCTTAGGGAAATGGTTAATCGCTAAAGACTTTATTATTGGGAGAATTATTATGGCGCAAGCAATCACCCCCCTCTACGCAGAGGCTCGAATTCTATTGAAACTGTGGGACTTAGCCCAGGCGGAGGTAAGCAAATCAAACTTCATGCCAGGCAATGCCCCAGCTTACCAAAAAGCCCTGGCCCAGCTAGAGGCGGAGGCGGCCCTCAGCAGTAAAGCTAAAACCTCCCGTAGTAAGGTCTATTCCCTCACTGACCAGGGTAAGGCGAGGTTGGCTCTGGTTATGGCTAACCCGGAGTTTTTGTTTACGGCCAACGTCGGGGCTAAAACCGCTAACTCGGTGTTGAACTGGTTTCGGCTGAATGGTCAGGCGGTGGCTACCCCCAGTGCTGCAGCCCCAGCGGCGGTGATTACCACCTACCCGGAGTTTTTAGCCGAAACCCTGCGGATCTACGACGAACTCAATCGCGACTATAACCTGGGGGACCTGGTGCCGATCTGATCGGATTCGTCGGGCCATGGGCGATTGCCTGTCTCGTTCCCAGTTTACGGAGTGGTTGCTGGAGATGCAGGCCAACGACCTAGTGCAGTTGATGGGGGGACAGGTGCCTAACGTCACCCAAGACCAACGGGAAGACTCCATTACGATTCCTGGTAACGAGTTGCGCTTTTACGTCAGGCGCCTGTAGCCCTGAAGAACTTGCTCCTTAATGCTTTGTTATCACCATCGCTCCTAGCTTACAATCAATCCCTCTGATCATGAACACTCCCACCCTTCCCTCAGAAATTCTGACTGAGCTGCGTAGCCAGAACCCCTTTGCCCGGCCTCCGGTGGTTAAGGCCCAAAATATTTGGGGCGAATCCTTTGCCGATGTTACCAGTCTCAATGCCCATGCCTCTGAGGCGGTATTTGAGACCCTGAATAAATTAGCCACCGCCACCGCCACCGTAGAAAAGATCAGCTCCCTGGTGATTACCGCTGATCGGGGAGTGGGGAAAAGTCACCTGATCCGGCGGATTCGCCACCGGCTACAAACTAACCGAGAGGCGTTGTTTATCTATGCCAGCGCCGATGAGTACGGCGATCTGGATTTTATTAACAGTGGTGTGCTGAGATCGCTGGCCAACAGTCTAGAAAACCCCTGGAGCGAGGGGGTGAACCAGTGGCAAACCGTTGCCGCCGCCATGGTGGCCCGAGTTGTGCAGAATATCAATCCATCGGCTAAAGCCCCCAGCCCCATCGAACTGGTGAAGCGCTTTGATTGCTGGGCAGAGAGTCACCGGACCAAGGGCAAGGACCTGGTTAATGAGATCACCCGATTGCTGATCAAGATCCATCCTGGAACCGATCTGTACATTCTGCGAGCTATCCTCTGGACCCTCTCAGAGGAGCGGGGAGGGCTGGCGGTGAAGTGGTTAGCGGGGGAGGCCTTAGAAACCCAGGACGCTGCCGATCTACGACTGCCCCCTAATCAAAAAACTGAAGGAGAACAGGAAGCTTTTGCTTTGGCTACCTTGACCAAGATTATTCGTTTGCTGGGAGAATACCGCCAGGTGGTGGTTTGTTTTGACGAGATGGATAACATCGTTGAAAACAAGTATGGATTTTCTACCGCTATGGTGATTTTGGATCTAGTCAAGCGGCTGTTTGGCTCAATTCAGCAATCAGAAAGCGGTCAAGGAGTTTTGATCGTCACCTTAATTTTACCCGATACTTGGCGAGCTATTCAGCAGGATAATTTTGCTTCTCCTCGTAAAATCTGTACAGCTTACGAGAAGCCTATTGATTTAGAGTACATCAATAAAACTTCGATCACTGATTTGGTCAGCCTCTGGCTCCAGGACTTTTACCAGCCCAGAAACATTACACCACCTTCCCCAATCTATCCTTTTGAATTAGAGGAATTAGTTGAGTATTCTCAAAAAAGGCCTTCTGTTAGAGGATTCCTGCAATGGTGCGCTACTGAGCTAACTAAAAAACTAGATACTCTGCTTGCTTCTTCCCAACCCGATTCGACAAAATTAACCCCCACCGAGCGTTGGGAACGGGCTGACCTCGAGGCCCAGGAACGGTTCCTGCCGGAATACCTGGAGGACAATGAGCTGATTGCGGAGGTGGTGCGGTTTTGTCTGGATCGCATTCCCCAAATCCCCAAGCTGCGCGCCACCGCCATTGAAAAGGTGGTGATCACAGGCACGGAGGACATTACCCCCAAAAGCAAAAACAACGGCTATCTCCACTTCAAAATCCTGGGTACTGAGGCGGGCCAGCCGGTGAGAATCTTGGTGGCAGCGGTGCAGCAAACCACTGGATTCTCCGCTGGGGCGGCCTTTCGTCGGTTGCTGGACTACGAAACCTTCGGCGGCGATCGCAGTTGCGTGCTGCGGGAGGAAAGCCGCAAACTCAGACGTAGCTGGAAGGCCTACGACTACTATCAGGAACTGGTAAAACAGGGCGGGGAGTGGGTGCATCTCGAGGCGGAGCACCTCAAACCCCTATACGCCCTCAAGTACATCTACGACAACCACGAACAGTTTGACCTCAGCCACAAGCGGCTGGATTCCCTTAAGGAGGTGCAAAATCGGCTCACTCAAAATCCATTGATTCGAGAGATTCTCAGTCAGCCCAGGGGCCAGGTGTCGGAAAATGCACTGGAGGGTAAAGCCTTACACCATCTCCACAGCGAGGCCGAAGCTCAACAAATTGTTGAAAGTTTGAGCAATTCAGAGGATCTAATCACTCAGGAAGACAGTCTCGACGATATCACCCAACTAGATCTAACCTTACCAGAGGTGGCCTAGATGGCGCTGCTTAACACCGGCATTAGCCTACCCAGCCTGGATATCGAAGCCCTCTATCGGGGTCAGTCGATCCTGGCTATGCCCCAGCGGTTTATTGTCCCCGGTAAGCGGTTTGTACTCTGCCCCACCGGGGCGTTGTGGCAGGGTCTGGCCCCGGTCGATGTCTATCAGCCAGCTTTTTTGGCCGGTCAGCCCCAGGATGACAGCCCCCCAGGGATGACGCGGGTGCGGGCCTGGGCGAAGTGTGACCTGTGCCAGCACTTTACCGAAGCGGATAAACTGGCCACCTTTAGCCAGCACACCATCTGGTCAGCCACCGCCCTGGTGGAGTATTTGCAGCGGGCGGGCCATGTGTTTATGGCTTTTTTTCAGGTGTATCACCTGCCCGAGCCCCTGGACCTGGACCTGGTTAACAATGGCCCCGTGGGCGGGTTTGTGCCCCTGGCGGATTACCTGGATGTGGAGGAGAGCCACCCGGCCCTGGGGGAGGCTGAGTTTCTGCGCCATAAGCGGCAATTGCTGGATCTGAAACCGATTTTGAAGGCGATCGCAGTCCCAGAGGAGGTCCCCGAGCCCGCCCCCGAGCCCCTATCGACAGCAACCAACCCAGTTCCCCTGACCCCACCCCCCCGGTGGATGTGGTCAACAGTGATGATTGGTATGACCACATTAGCCGGGTGGGTAACTCCAGCGACGGCACCAGCTTTGAACGCCTGGTGCGAAAGAGTTTGCAGTTTCTGGGGTTTTCTAACAGCCAACATCACCCCAGAGCTAATCTAGACCATAACTCAACCGGTGGGTCTGGCGGCCTGGACTTCTTTGCCAATCTCCCCTATCCGGTGGTAGGAGAATGCAAGGCCACGAAAACAGAAAAAGTGCCCGACGGCGTGGCAGCCCAGTTAATTAAATTAGGTCATAATCATCTTGAGAATCAATACAACGACTGCATTAAAATTATTGTCGCTGCCGGAGAACTAACTAAGGACGCCAGAAAAACTGCTGCGAATAATTGGATAAACGTCATCAGGCCGGAAGAACTACAACGATTAGTGATCCTGAAGCGTCAATATCCCAACGCAGTAAATCTTTATCAGTTAAAACCCGTGTTTGAGAAAGAGCCTTTTGGCGAGGAGGCAAATGACCGACTCAAGGAGTTTATCGACAACATTTGGAAACAGTTGAAAGAGCGTTCTGAATGGGTTGAGCGAGTTAGACTCGCTCAGGAAAGCCACTCAGGCAAACCCGTTAACCTTGATGTTATTTCTATGTATTGCCATCTGACCAAATTAGACATCGATCTAAACTCTGATCTCAATAGAAATTTTGTTAGAGACCTGCTTATTGAGCTGTCTTCTCCATTAGTTGGTTACTTAAATAGGGTCAAGGATGGCTTTGAATTTGTCAAATCCCTAGAAATCCAGGATTAGTTTGTTGTTATTTAAATGACTATGAAAACTCTTTTATCTAAACCCTATTTTGTAATTCCCCTGGCCCTGGCAGGGATTCTGGTAAATGGCGCATTACTGATCGGGGGCTCTCCTTACTCGCCAAAGTCTTTGCCCCTGAACCCCCCGCCGAAGTAGTCGAGCCGGAGCAAGCACCAGCTCAAGTAGCCATCAAGGTCGAGCCACCTGAAGCAACTACTACCCCCGAGCCGCCTATGGTGACTCTTCAAGACGCCTTACCCGTAGGATACAAAGCCGCCACCCTGGCCCAGACTGCCAAAACCAAGGAGGAGTGGAATACCGTTGCTAAGCAATGGTTAGCGGCGATAGAGATTTTAGAAGAGGTCCCAGAGACGAGCCCAGACTACTCAACGGCCAAGGCAAAAAGGAACGAGTATTTGAAAAATATTGAGATAGCCAACGCTAAGGCACAGGCAGCCTCGGGAGATAGCGCCCCAACCTCAGCACCCATCTCTGAACAAGCAGCTCTACTCAAAATCGGGATGACCTATCGCGAGGTTGTAGCTTTGCTAGGTCGTATGCCTGAAACGGTTGTTACCGACCAAATTCGTCAGGAACTGGGTGAACCGATACAAGGGCATAACTTAATTACCTTTGAATGGTCAAATGACAATCCGGATTGTCAGCCTGTCACTGCCCAGTTTAATCCTTCAGGAATGACCCTAACGGGTTGGAATGAGGGTAAGACCTGTACAGGCCCTAGCACTTTCAATGAACCTTTCGGTAAGTCCTGCAGTGAGGCTGTGGAACTTTGTCGTTTTAGGAACTAAGCCAGCGCTTTCTATTCATCCACCTCCTTAAATATTCCTTTTAATCAAATAATTATAAATATGAAAAATTCTCCCTCCCCAGCCAAGGCTAGCAACAGCGCCGCCCTCAAACTAGAACGTCAAAACCCGGTTTCCCAACCTTCTTCGTCAAAGGTTGGGGCTGTATCCCAGGTTGTAACCCCCAAACCAAAAGCCAGCCCCCTACTCAGCTACGGGTTAATCGGTGGTGCCGCCGGAGTAGTGCTAGGTCTGGTGAGCGGCAATCACCTGATCACCGGTCTTAGTGCCCTGGGGGGCGGTGGCGTTGCCCTGGCGGGGGCACGAACCCAACCCAAGACTGAGGTGGTGGTTACCCAGCCCAGTGCTGTGACTGCTCCGGTCGCCCCTCCCCCCGCCAGAAAAACCCTAGCTGACCTGGCCGCTGGGGATGTGTTGGCCGACAAGTATCGGGTTGAAAGCAAATTGGGGGAAGGCGGTTTCGGGGCCACCTTCTTAGTGACCGACATCACTAAAAATATCCAAAACACCTACGTCGCTAAGGCCCAAAAGCTCACGGGCGACCCTGCAGAAGACGAAGCCCTGATTGAACGATTTGAGCGAGAGGCTGCCGCCCTCCAGCAGGTGGGGGTCGGTCATGGACAGGTGCCCACCCTGTTTGACTACTTTGATCACCAGGGCAAATTCTTTTTGATTCAAGAGCAGGTCAAGGGCAAAACCCTGATGAATGCCTTTCGAGAGATGGCTGAGACAGGGCATGTTTTCTCCATTCCCTATGCCTTCAAACTCACCGATGAACTACTCAATGTCGTACAGCACCTCCACGACCAGGGCCTGATTCATCGGGATATCAAACCCGATAACATCATCCTGCGCGAGGGGGATGGCAAGCCCGTTTTGATTGATTTTGGTCTGATTAAGCAGGCCGATGAGCAAAACCCCTGCAAACCGGCACCAGAGCCGGTACCCCCGGCTTCATGCCCATTGAACAGCAAATGGGCAAGGCCCTCTACCAATCCGATCTCTACGCCCTTGGCATGGTGTTTCTACTGCTCACCACCGGCACCTCTCCCCACCAGTTGATCTTGAATGATCAGGTTGAGTTTGACCTGGCCTGGACCCAAGACTATCTGGGCTCGGCCCTGAGGCAGTGGTTAGAAATGGCCATTGCTCCCTTACCTCAAAAACGTTTTGCCAGCGCCGCTGAAATGCGCCAGGCCCTACTGAGTATTCGCGATCAGGCCCTGATGGCGGAAGGCTATGGTCAGGCCCTCGAAGCCCTCCAACTAGATGCCCAACTAGACACCGCCGCCCAACGGGGTAAGACCGCTAATGTTAAGGCCGCAGACCTCCGCCAGGAGGGCAAACCCCATAACTTCCCGGCCCGACTATCTGGTGTGGTCACCTCTCAAAAAGAACTGGATGCCTTCAACGTGGTTAAGCGTCTCCTCGATCGCAACGGCCTGGAAGGTGATCAACTGGATATGGATGACACCCCTGACTACTGCAACGTTCACCTTAAGGATCGCCCAGACCTGGTGCTGCTGCGTCTTTACTTTAACGACGAAGCCAACCTGGCCTTTGCTATCCCCCAGCAGGATGGGTCCGAAACCCTTTACCCCATCACCACCCTAAGGGGCATTCCCCCCAAACGGGAGGCCATCCTCCAGCGCCTGGCGGTGCTGCAACAACAGGCCGGACTTAGCCTGCAACCCTTAGAGGAACCAGACTACCTGCCCCAGGACGATGAAGACCTGATGGAACGGGAAATTCGTTCTATGATCCTTGACCTGTTGAGCGATCGCTTTGGTCCTGGCTTTCGGCTCCTCTCCATTCAAGTCGAAGACGATCCCCTCCGGGTCTACGGCCAGTTTGAGGGATTAGACAACCAGGCTGGCCGAATTTTTGACTACGAACTCAGCCCTACCAGCAAGGACAAGTTAACCCTGGTTTATCATCTCAATCGCGATTGCCTGGCCCAGGAACTCGTCGCAGAAGCCGCCCAACAAGCCGAAGAAGACCAACTAGCCACCCAGGGTATCTACACCGTCGGCTGGCTGCAACGCAACTTTAGTTCCTTCAAAGCCGCCAAGGAACATTTCGACACACCAGCCAGAAGTTGGGCTAAGTTGGCAGAAACCTTGAGTGCTAGATCGAAGCAAAGTCAGCAAAGATTACTGATATGAGTATATATAGCGGAATTCATAATGATGAGAACACTCGTAAATGACAAAACCATTGTCACACAGAACTTTCGTATCTCCAGGGAGTACTTTACACCTCACCTCAATGAAACCCGCTATATACCATCTCTTCAAATTCTATAATGCTATTAGGATTTGCTCGATTCCCCATAGAGTACGCTGTTGAGAATGAAAAACTTATCTAAGGTAAATCGGAGTTCTTGAGAACTGGAACCTAAAGCGACTTTGATAGAACCTAAATGACCCATTATTGATGTGAAAGATAGCTATGATTTTATTTTCTACTGGCCCTTGTTCTGTGACTCCATCAGTACTTGAGTTCATGACAAATCTGGGTTTTGATTCAGAAAGTGCCGACGAATTAATTCGTCCTTTACTCATTCGTCACGTCACCGGTGACTTCGGTACTGCGGGTAAATACTCTGATATCCTGCCGACCATTACCGTAGATGAGAGAAATCGTGGCGTCTTGGCGACTAGAGACGACGGCAAAATCAACGCTTTAGCTGTCCAGGCCAAAGAAGGTCGGGTTATAAGCTATTACACTCTCAAGGATATTATTGACCAGGAAGCCAATAATCAAACTCCTATCTGGGTCTGTACTTACTTAGGTCCTAATGGTTATACCGTGGTCATGCTACCGACTGACTATGAATTCAAAGTCAATAAGAAAGGTAATACTTATCTTAATTTCTACTAATCAACTCTGAATATTAGCAAAGGAATACTTGAAACATGGATAAAGCAAGACCAGAACAGGTTTATAATGTATTCTTTAATCTAGCAAAGGATTTAGAACCTTTTGTGGATATGAGCAAAATGCGAGTAGCTTTCGACAAAGATAACAATGCTCTCTTGGAAGCACCAGATTTTAGTGAGCAAATCGACAACACGATTACATTGCCTAGGCTGATGCGGGATCATTTGCATCAACTAATTACCAAGCACCGATCACTTTAATCATTCAATACCCACGTTAGCTCATCGTAGGAAAGTTTTCCTCGATATAACCACCACCACCAAACACCATAGGCAAGGGTTCAGAACCATGGCTTTTATCCAGCGATCAATTTTCGCTCCACCACTACTACTACTTGGGCTAGGTCTCCTGCCAAGGCTTAGCCCCACAGCACCCGCGACTAAGGCCGAGCCAAGGGTAATCGTGGGGGGTCTGGTGATATTGAGCCAAAAGGCAGCTAATCGGGTGCCCGATTCTTACTCAAGAATGACGCATCCATGGGCAAACCTGTATCATCGATAAAAGAATCTTGAGTTACAAGGCAGTCAGGGCGTGGGGTATTTATAGTGAAACTTTCCACCTAAGATCCCCTGTACAGGTATTAGATGAAAAATTTCTCTCTAATAAGTAGTTAGCTCTTTAAAATTAATCATTGGCGGATTGAATAGGGACGTCATGGGAGCAACAAAAGTAACACATATCGAAATCAGAAATTTCCGTCGACTAGAACAGGTTGCTATCGATTTCGAGGAAGATGAAACTGTTTTTGTCGGATCAAACAACAGCGGCAAGACTTCAGCAACAGCAGCTTTTCATTGTTTTCTGGGCAGGAAAGATTTCAGGGTGCATGACTTCTCGGTATCGCAAGTCTCTGCCATTGATTCATTCGGTGAGGGAGGTGAAGCTAATGACCTTCCGACGATAGAGCTGGATCTTTGGTTTTCAATTGATCCCAATCACATCTCCTTTGGGCGCGCGTTTACGCTGCTGCCAGAGCTGTCGGATGATCTCGATAAGGTTGGTATACGACTAAAGTATCAGCCGCGTGATCGAGGGAAGATGCAGGCAGCATATTGGACGGCATATCCGGTATCAGAAGATGAGGGGAGACGTACCAAAACGCTTTCTCAGTTTCTCAGTATGGATTCGAACCTGAAGCAGTATTATGAAATTGCATACTACTCACTTGATGACCGTGGCGAAGACACCGCAGAGACTCAACTGGACAGCAAAGATGGCAAATCCTTGCTTAGAGATCTGTTAAGGGTAGATTTCGTTGATGCTCAACGAAGCATGGATGATAACGAGGTAAACAGAAGCAATCGCCTGTCGACAGCATTCGCTGCATTCTACAAAAAGAACCTGGAACAAGGAGAGGCAGAGCAAAGCGCCTATCAGGTGATCGATGAGAATAATCTGAGGCTCACCGAGCATTACGCGATTCACTTCAGTGGTTTGATGAAGGTTATCCAAGAGCTTGGCGTGCCTTCCATCAATGATCGGGTTCTCAAAATCGTTTCTTCACTGAGCCCTCTAGTGGCGCTTCAAGGTAATACTGACTTGCTATACATCGACGCAGCTCGTCAGCACGAATTGCCGGAATCATATAACGGCTTGGGGTTCAAAAATCTTATCTACATGGCAATTCAGATTAGCCATTTTCACTTGCAGTGGATGCGAACCGAACAAAACCAGCCACTTTGCCAGTTAATTTTCATTGAAGAGCCCGAGGTGCATCTGCATGCTCAGGTACAGCAGACATTCGTTGCTAATATCTGGGCAATCATCTCAAATGCTGCGAATGCGGCTGAGCAAGCTGACCTCGTGCCGCAGTTCGTAGTGTCGACGCATTCCTCACATATTCTGGACACGGTGGATTTTGAAAAGGTTCGCTATTTTGAGCGCTGCGAGCTTGCAGGTGAAGACCGTCAGACGGTGACCACTCTCAATGCAACCAGGGTGCATAGTCTCCGTAAATTTACGCCAGAACCAGTCGAAATCGAGGGAGGACAAATCGATTCCGATAAGGCGAAGCGGTTCCTCCTTAGTTACCTTAAGTTGGCACACTGCGATTTATTTTTTGCAGATGCAGCAATCTTGGTGGAGGGAACTGTAGAAAAACTGCTGCTCCCCAAGATGATTGAGAAAACGGCACCACAGCTTCGGAACAAGTACCTCTCGATCCTAGAGGTTGGAGGGGCATATGCGCACCGCTTTGAGGGGCTACTCAGTTTCCTCAACATTCCGCACCTGGTCATCACCGATTTGGATTCCGTCGATCCTGGTGGCAGGCACCCGGCGACGCGAGGCGATTGTTCCGGTGCGTTGACGTCCAATGCCTCTTTGAAAAAGTACTTTGACATCAACACGGTTCAGGAACTCCTGGACCTCACTCCAGAGCAGAAACAGAACGAAGAGAAAGATCGTTGCGTTGCGTTCCAAGTTGGTATCAACGTCGAAGAGAATGGTAATTTACTCAAAATGATTCCCCGGACGATCGAAGAAGCGTTTGCTTACGACAATTTTACCTGGCTACGCAGCGGTGAGTTAAGCACTGGGATAGAAGTACCAGTCGACTTGGAAGAGGCATACCAGGCTATCTTCGAGCGAATTAAGTCATCGGGCTTCAAAAAGACCGATTTTGCGCTGGATGTGCTTGCCTCGGAGATCGATTGGAACACACCGGGATACATTGCAGGGGGACTCCGTTGGCTTG
This sequence comes from Nodosilinea sp. LVE1205-7, assembly GCA_041879365.1. Taxonomy (GTDB): domain Bacteria; phylum Cyanobacteriota; class Cyanobacteriia; order Phormidesmidales; family Phormidesmidaceae; genus Nodosilinea. The sequence goes on from CP089923.1 coordinate 3,538,980, forward strand.
AGCGGCGTTTATCCATAGTCGAGCAAGAGCAGCCTTTAGCGGATAACTAATATGTCGGAACGGATTCAAACAGAAGCGGATCAGAAGGTGGCTGCATGTCTTGATGAGCAGCGGAGCTTCGCCGTGATCGCGGGAGCGGGATCTGGGAAGACCTCATCGCTAATTGATGCGCTTAACCTGATTGGCACCAAATATGGCGCTGAACTGAGAAAACATGGCCAGCGGGTCGCCTGCATTACATACACCAAGCGTGCGGTACAAGTTATTTCAACGCGTTTGGGTTTCGACGATCTCTTTGTTGTCTCAACACTCCATAGTTTTATGTGGGGCGAGGTCAAAACCTTTACGACGGACATTCGAAAAGCGCTGTGCGAATCGCGTATTCCGCAGCTTATTACTAAAGCAGGCGAGAAAGATAATGGACGCCAGGAAAATGAAGCTCGCAAAGCTAGAGAAAAAGTCGCAAGGCTCACTGAAGAGCTAGACAAGCTGGATGAGGTAGCTTCGTTCCGGTACGACGATGCCGTTTATAGCAACTACTCAGAAGGAAAACTGAGCCATGACGATATCATCGAGATCGCATGCTACTTGCTACAGCACAAAGCGATTTTTCGCAAAGCGTTTGGATTTCGGTACCCTTTTATTTTTGTCGATGAGGCTCAAGACACCTTCCCGGTTGTTATAGAAGCTTTCAATGCTGTAACTGCGGGTGATGGGCTTCCTCTCGTGGGTTACTTTGGAGACCCATGGCAGCAGATTTACGAGCAACGAGCTGGAGATTTTCAACCGCCTGATGGTGGCGAAATTATTGAGAAGACCGAGAATTTCCGTTGCTCGGAAAGTGTGATTTCTTTTCTAAATGCATTTCGTAAAGACGTCAAGCAGTACCCAGCGGGAGATAACAAGGGGCGGCAAGGGAGTGTGCAAATCACGTTCATAGAAGCGGAAGATCCGGAAGCGCCAAGGAAGCGTTACTCCGAAGTGCAGATTGATCGCGCGCTTCAGCGTATGGATCAGGCGCTCGAAGCATGGGACTGGACGGGTAGAAACGACGTTATTCGGCTCTTCTTGGCGCGACAGATGATTTCTCGGCGTCTAGGGTTCGTAAACCTCAATAGCTTATTTACCGGCCCCTATGCATCAGCCACTGCACAAGAAGACTATGAGTCGGGAGAGCACTTTCTACTTAAGCCTGTTGTGACAGCAGTCTGGCCTCTGATTAAGGCTTACCGGAATGGTGATCAGCGGTTGGTTGTTGACCTGTTACGAACTATTGGCCCAGCTTTTGATGTCCGGGGAAAGAATCGAGATCGGTCATTAAAAGAAATGGTCGAACATTCTAAGCAGGTAGTAGCTCGGCTCAGCGAAATATGGATGAATAGCAAGTTAAAGGAAGTTTATGAATACTGCCTAGAGAGCGAACTTATCCGGCCTTCCGAGCGCCTAAGCGAAAACTTAGCTAGAGAACCGAGAAACGAAGAGTATTACGAGGAAGCTTTTGGGACTGAGAAAGGTGACTGGCTGTGTGATGAGTTGTTCGCCATGGGAACGGCAGAAATAGAAACGTACTGCGATTTCATTCAAGAGAACACTGCTTACAGTACGCAACATGGTGTGAAGGGTGAGGAATACTCTGATGTACTTGTCGTTTTCGATGATATTGAGGCAGCTTGGAACATTTATAGTTTCTCGAAACTCCTCACGCCTAAGACGTCTGGAGAGCCAACTGAGGGGCAATTACGGAAAAGCGAAAAGCTAGCGTACGTCTGCTTCTCAAGGGCAAAGGATAATCTTCGGATTTTGTTATATACAACCAACCCCATTGCAGCAAAGGAAGAGTTGTTACAACAGGGTCTGTTGGATGAGTCAGATATCTCTATTATTTCTATAGGTTGCTCTTAAGAACGACCGCTACGGAATATAGAGCTGATAAGAAGCTAACAATGGCATGCACACGGATGACAATTTCGCTACGCTCCATTGTCACCGGTGATGCTTGTCGTTAATGCGACCCCACTCCCCTGGTAAGGCTATAGCTACACGAACGATGAAACCAATTACATCAGCAGCAGTGTAGGCAACTTCCAGCAATCACCCCACCCCGCCCGGAGCTTCCTCCCAAGCGTAACCAGCCATCACCGCAACCTGGCCACCCCCTCGCCACACTGCCTCATTCCCCCAGAGCCAGCTCCCCAACCAGGAGATTATCCAACTGGTAGCCCAGCCATTCCACCATCACTTGTTTGACCGCCTCAGGCCGCCTATGCCATCGCGCCGCCAGGTTCACGCCCACGGCCGACCAAGGTTGTGCTAACGCCATGGGGAGACAGTCCCGCGATCTCCCGCCGAACGGGGGTATCGATCGCCTTCACTGGGATATTGCCCTAGGAGCTGCGATCGCCCCAGCACTACTCCTCCTTGGGCTAGGGCTCCTGCCGGGACTGAGCCCCACAGCACCGGCGATCGATGGTGAGTTAAGAGCGGTAGTGAGTTGTAGGAGCCCGGTGATATGGGGCCGGATGTAGGTTGATTAATTACCTAATTTTTAGCTTATCTGTTTGTGTTCAATTTGAAGCGGGTCATTGCCGAGAAATTTGTGGTGAGGATAGACCCAGAGTGGAAGCAGATTATTTACAATAGAATCATAGCTTAAAATCTTTTTACGTTATTTTTATGCCAGTCACTAGCGAAGCCCTCAAGCAAGATCTCGATTAACTTACCCTTGAACAGCTTCAACAAGTTGCTGACTTCATTGCTTTTCTCAAATTTCGTGATAAGCGTCGTTCTATCATTCTCGATCCTGTTCAATTGGCTTCCTTATCAAAGGAGTTTGCAGAAGAAGATCGCTCTCTTGCTGAAACTGGAATGGGTGACTATGCCGTAATGCTTGCCCAAGAAGATTAGCCATGGCTAACCTGCTTAAAAGAGGAGAAGTTTGGTTGGCAAACCTTGATCCTACTCAAGGTTCTGAGCAAGCAGGTGTTCGTCCTGTCATTATTTTTCAGAATGATATCGTTTCCCAGTTCTCAACAACAACTATTGCTATTCCCTTAACTACGAACCAACGTCGTGCCGCATTACCAATTTGTATGCTGATCAGGCAGGGTGAAGGTGGGCTGTCACAAGATTCAGTTGCATTGTGCTTTCAAATTCGAGTACTGGATAAGCTTCGGTTAACTCGGAGGTTAGGTCAACTGAGTGCTGAAACAATTGCTCAACTAGAGGAAGTTGTGCTAGTAACCCTAGGATACGAGGCAATGTATTGACAATGTAAATACGTCTTGCTTACACTACAAGCATGGATGTGTATTTCGTTCTCAATGGCATCACTTTTGTCTGGAACGACGAAAAAGCCAGGATCAACCCAATTAACCATAACAGTGTTACGTTTCAGCAAGCTGCAGAAGTCTTCTTCGACCCATTCTTGTGGTTGTTGATGCTAGCCGTAACGATGAAGCGCGAGATGCCGTCATTGGTTTAGATCGGCGTTGGAACTTGCTATAGGTTGTCTTCATTGAGCGGGAAAACGACATTATTCGGGTCATTTCAGCTCGTAAAGCGACACGTAAGGAGTGGGAATTCTATGAAACCTGAGGCGTTGAAAAAGCGATTGGATAGGAATCGTCCCATGACGACGATCACAATTCGTATGCCTGAAGATGTGATTGAAGATTTGAAGCAAGTTGCACCCCTGCTTGGTTTTTCAGGGTATCAACCTTTAGTGCGCGCTTATATTGGGCAAGGGTTGCGAGCTGACTTGGAACGTTTGGAAGGTGATACAGTATCTGCATTGATAGCAAGCCTCAAGCGTCACGGTGTCAGTGATGAATTAATTCAAGAGGCACTAGGCGAAGTGAATGGGCGTTAGTCCACCCCGCAGCCGACCAAGGTTCTGCTGACGTCATGGGGAGACAGGCCCGCGATCGCCCGCCGAACGGGGGTATGGATCGCTTTAACTGGGATATTGCCCTAGGAGCCGCGATCGCCCCAGCACTCCTCCTCCTCGGGCTAGGGCTCCTACCAAGGCTTGGCCCCACAGCACCGGCGACTAAGGCCGAGCCAAGGGTAACCCATCTGGTGATATCGAGCCGAAAGCCAGCTAATCGGCTGCCCGATTCTTACTCAAGGCAGTAAACATTAGGTCTGAGCGTCCCAAGCCTTCGGGAATCTATCAATTTCTTCAACCAGAAAATCACCGTATACCCATACGCGAGAGTTATCGTAAAGGTCGCTGAGAATAGGTTTGCGGGCACCCGATTTATCCCAAGGCTGGAGGTCAGAATCGAGCTCACAAAATCCAACCCAACGATGTCCTTCTTGCAGCAATTCTTCAGACTTAACCAGTACAGCGGTGAGAACTGCCAGGTCATAAGGTTTTAAGGGAAGATCCAACGCCCCGATGGTAATTTGACGTTCTAGCATCTTCTCTGAAAGTGGGAAAACCCACAGACCCGGATGTGACGCTAGCGTATCCAATCTTTCGGGAACTTTTGTCAGTTCATTAGCGACTAATCCATCAAATTTGTCAAACACTCTAAATGCAGCTTCCGCATCTTCAGAACCTATTCGACCTTCATCCCTTGCCCATCTAACGAACTTACGAAAGTCTTCTGAGCGGGAGCGGGGCATAAACCTTCGACGTACAGTTTCGCGTGCTTCCACCAGACATATTGATGGAACCAATAGCTGAAATTCACCAGCATTGGCTTGCTGTAGCAACTGAACAGCCTGTGGACTTTGCAAATGGGCTGGAGCTATAACATCTACCACCCAGTTTGTTTCAACCAAAACTACACTAGGCTTCAACTTGCGGCTCTACTCCACCTGGGACCAGCAGCTCGGATATCACCAAGCCTGATAAGGCTCATAATTGGCTCACTTAAAAGGTCTGCTAAATCATTGGGCAAATTTTCTAGACGTGGAGTCTGCTTTAGTTTTTCAAGCCACCGTTGAACTCGTGACTCAAACTCAAGTCCGTGTTTTCCTTTCCATTGCTCATCTGCAGAGGGCAGTAAGTGGTCTGGTAGCCTTGCTTCACTAACCACAGCAATTGATTCACCATGTGACTTTTCTAAAGAGTCACGAAGAAGGAAAATATGGTTACCAGTTACAGCTAACCCGACTGAGCAGCCCGTGGAAGCCATAAGGCACTTCAGTTGTTCGATAGCGCTTTCACGATGAAAAAGATTGTCGTTGGTCTTGACCTCAACGACAATCAGATAATCCCCATCAGGGCTTACTACTACAATGTCTGGATGATGTACTGTGTTCATAGCCTTATTCTAACAAAGCCTAATAACGCCCATGCGCACCCACCGCCGAAAGCTAATCGGTATGATGCAGAGGTTATCTGCGGCGGGTGAACATAAAGATTTACGGTAACCAGGGGGAATGGTATTACACCGATTTCGCGGCTCCATGGGCATGATCCATACAAGCCAAATCCATTTCTAGCTGTGGCAGTATTATTCTTTGCTGGGTGAGGGGTGCCCCTCTATCAAGTTCCTCCCACGGGCTCTCGATGGGCTGATAGTTGCAAAGACAGACCAGAATCTTGATTGGGCTGGCAGGGTTAGAAAACTCCTGAACCTCAGCCACTACCCAATCTCCATCCTTGCCATGGCTCACCCCGTTGCCAGGGTCAGACAGGTTTTCATAGTCGCGGATGCGATCGCCCACCTGGGGAAGCTGGCCAGCCCAATCATGTTCCTCAGCCAGGATCTGGGTTAGGCCACCATTGGACAGTGACCGGGTTTCCCAGCCCTGGGCATTGGGGTCAGCGGCTTTGTAGATAACCCAAGTTTCATTCATAGCGCTCATCCTCAAAACTGGTTTGCTCACCTTCAACCACGCAATCGACCCTAAGTATAGGGTCTCTGGTCGGTTTGACCCGTTGCAGCTTCCACCCCTGGGTGAGATCGCACCCGCACCGCCGCATGGGCGATCGCTTACAATGGCGATTTTGATATAGTGTGCGATCGCCCAACTCATGAGCGGAATTGACCGAGATATTACCCCTGATTCCCGACCAAGTTTGGTTGATCGCCATTTACCGAATACTCCTCAAGTCCAGCGGCTGCTCCGCAGAGAAGGGAGGGCGCATGTATTCAACGACCTCGAAACCCTAAAACAAGTCACTCAGGCTATCATCGCAGGTGGAGAGCGAACTGGGGTAGAGGATGAAGACGATGATTACGAACGGTATGGACTCTACTTCTCCGAGCCAATCGGCTACATAATTAGAGTAGATGGAAGTCAAACTCCGCTTTACTACGGCGAGATCAAAATTGTGAAAACAACAGGTGAGTATCATGCAATCCCACGCACCAGTTCTCGCAGAACAAGCTAAAACCTGGAAATTCCTAGAACTTTGGGTTGATCCAGTTCTTTTTCCACCCAAGATTCTTATGCTGGTGGGTGCCCAAGATGGTACTTGTCGCATTTTTAATCCTGCATGTGACTATAAACTTGTAGTCACTCACTCCAGTTATCAAGCAGCCCAAGAGTGGCTGCTTGAGGATGAATATGAACGAGTCAAGGGGCAACTTTTGGCTGAAGAGGTTCTTTAATTAAAGTGTACCCCGTTGCCCCTCACCATTCCAGCACCTCTGGTAAGAGTTCAGGACTATGGCATTTTCCCTGTCGATCGCCCCAGCACTACTCCTCCTTGGGCTAGGGCTATTGCTAAGACTTAACCCCACAGCACCGGCGATCGCCCAAAGCTGCCAGGAATCCATGGGCCAGGCCGTAACCGGAGCCCCAGTACAGCTCGACGCCTGTTCTTTTAATCGAGTATGTGGCCCGGGTCTGTAACAGCGGCAGCATTACCCTTTGCCGTGCTCCCGCCCGCTACCCTAACTGTCTAGACAACGGGGTACACTTTAGGGAGTAGAACAGGGTGGTTTTGACCTCCTTGTGATTCTGGTATGATTTTTGTACCCAGGATATTTAAAACTTGTGGGACGCTGCGAGCGAATGGGAATTCGAAGTTAATCTATGAATTATCGAAATCACATTACGATCGAACCTAATAAACGTGGTGGTAAGCCTTGCGTCCGTGGCTTGCGAATTACGGTTTATGAAGTGCTTGAGTATCTGGCTTCCGAGATGACCGAAGCAGAAATTCTTGATGATTTTCCTGATCTGACGCGAGAAGATTTAAAAGCCTGCATTGCCTATGCCGCTGATCGTGAACGGCGATTTATGGCCGCTCCATTGTCCGCATGAAACTATTGTTTGATGAGAACTTGTCGCCCAAGTTACCGAATCGTTTGAGCGATCTTTTCCCAAACTCAGTTCACGTCAGAGATGTAGGCATGAAAGCGACAATCGATCCAATCGTTTGGGATTATGCAAAGGACAATAATTTAATGATTGTCTCTAAAGACGCTGACATGCATGACTTGAGCTTAGTATTTGGAAATCCGCCGAAAGTTATTTGGCTGCGACTTGGAAACTGTTCGACATCACAAGTTGAAATCTTGCTGCGTCTAAATTTCGATGCAATCAAACTGTTTTATGAAGATAAGAATTTATCGTTGCTTGCTTTATCATAATGTACCGATCTCTTTGGATAGGGTTCCAAAGGGTTTACGAGTATATTTCCAAGGGTTTTAATCGCAGTCATTCCGCCGTCGCCGCTGGTTTGACCGCCTCAGGCCGCCTATGCCATCGCACCGCCAGTCCCCCCCATGGCCGACAACGGTTTTCCTGACGTCATGGGGAGACAGGCCCGCGATCGACCGCCTTCACTGGGATATTGGCCGAGGAGCAGCGATCGCTCCACCCCTAACGAGGGCTGCTGTAAATCTAGAAATGCCAGTAGCAGAGGAGCGAGGAATCCTGCCATAATGCAAGATAGGTGTTTAGAGGTGGCATTGTGGAACAAAGAACTCTTGAGGGAACTTGGGAAGAGATTCTACTTTACGCGCCTGAACTCATTGGACGGCGGGTAAAGCTGACTGTATTATCCTCCGAGGATATCAAGTCTCAACAGCCAGTTACTCTAGATCGGATCTTAAAAGGGAGGGTAGGACGGATTCGGTTTCAACCATCCAACTTATCCGCACGTACCAAAGCAGCCTTTGCAGATATTCTGGCAGATAAGTACAAGTTACCGAGATTGGGCCAGTGACACTCTGTGACGCTTCTGCCCTGATTGCCCTCATTAATCAGGACGATGATAACCACGATCGCTGTGTTACTGTTCTACCAGTTCTCCCAGCACCTCTAGTCACCACTTGGTCATGTTTTACCGAAGCCATGTATTTATTAGGTCGGTATGGCGGGTGGACAGCACAGATGGAGTTATGGGGCTACGTCGTTGATCAAATCCTTGTGTTCCATTTCTCTGACAAGCCAGAACAGATGCGAATGCAGGTATTGATGGAACAGTACCGGGATATTCCGATGGATCTGGCAGATGCATCTCTTGTCGCTACTGCCGAATCGCTCAATCAGAACCAAATTTTTACTCTTGACAAAGATTTTCATATTTATCGTCTTCCAGGCAATCAACCTTTCGACGTTGTCCCTTGAAATATCGCTGGAGTATACCGAGGGCTAACATAGTCCCTGAGGCCGATCTCGTCGCCGGGTCCCCCCGCATGACCGACCAAGGTTCTGCTGACGTCATGGGGAGACAGGCCCGCGATCGCCCGCCGAAGGGGGTTATCGATCGCCCTCACTGTGGTATTGCCCCAGGAGCCGCGATCCCTCTACCACTACGGCTCCTTGGGTTAGGGCTCCTACCAGGGCTTGGCCCCACAGCACCGGCGACTAAGGCCGAGCCCAAGGTAATCCTGTGGGGGGCTGGTGATATTGAGCCGCAAGGCAGCTAATCGAGTGCCCGATTCCTACTCAAGAATGACTTATCCATGGGTAAACCTGCACCATCGATAAAGAAATCTTGAGTTATGGGACAGCCAGGGTATGGGGTATTTATACTGAAACTTTTCACCTAAGATCCCGTCTATGGGTCTTGAAGGATTAGTTATGGTTAGAGGAGTACTACTGGGTGGCCGACGATACTGACGCTTTGCCCATCAAGTGAGCAGTATAAAATAGTACAAAGGAGGGCAATATGAATATTCCTATCATTGACGAGGTAGTTGAACAATTAAAGATCATGCCTCAGCATTTGCAATGGCAGGTGCTTGAATTTATTCGGTTGTTGGCAAAAGCCGACGTACGAGGTACTCCAGGACAACAATTGTTGCGTTTTGCAGGTTCAATCCCTCTTGACGATCTTAAACTAATGGGTGAAGCGATTGAGCAAGATTGTCAACGGGTAGATGTTGATGAGTGGTAGATATTTGCTTGATACCAACATCATCATTGCTCTCTTTGCAGATGAGGCGATGGTCAAAGATAATCTCGCTCAAGCCAACGAAGTTTTCATTCCAAGTTTTGTTATTGGCGAGTTGTGCTACGGAGCCAGAAAATCAGGGCGAGTTGGAGCAAATTTAGCGAAAGTCGATGAATTAGTAGCTGGTAGCGCAATACTGGTGTGTGATGCTGAAACGGCTCGGCAATATGGTGAAGTTAAGAATAGACTGAGGTTCAAAGGTCGTTCGTTGCCTGAAAATGATGTCTGGATTGCAGCCGTTGCCCTACAACATGATCTGATTCTGGTAACACGGGATGCCCACTTTCAAGAGGTAGAAAATTTGCAGACAGTAGGTTGGTGAGTAAGTTCGCCGCATAACTTATTCCCCGAGGCAGATGGGCAAAGGTGACCTGTAATGTCTCAAAGCCGCCGCCGCTGCTGGTTTGATCGTCTCAGGTCGTCGGGTCCCCTGCATGGCCGACCAAGGTTCTGCTGAGGTCATGGGGAGACAGGCCCGCGATCGCCCGCCGAACAGGGTTATGGACTGCCTTAACTGTGAAATTGCCCCAGGAGCCGAGATCGCCCCACCACTACTGCTCCTCGGGCTAGGGCTCCTACCAGGGCTTGGCCCCACAGCACCCGCGATCGGGGGCGGGCTCAGGGCCAGGGGACTTTGCGATCTACTGAGACTGCAGTTTTTCTACCTAAGATTCCGTATCCGGGTATTAGACGGAAAAATTCTCTCTATCTAGTAGTTAGCCCTTAACCTTTCGGTAGTGACAGTGCATTAGTGCTGTCTGTTGGTGTTTATGATCAAGTAGCTTTAAGTTATAAGTGAGGTGTTTCTTCAAAACTCTTTACTTTGTAGTAAGCACGGTTTAGCGTACTCGTTTGTGAATACAAATGCCTCTACACGCTTTACGGTATTGAGTTCTCTCAACACTAGGTCTGTATAGATATTTGCATAGTTGATAGCCTGTTCCTCAACTGCTCTTCGTTTTTTACGATTACTCGTCCTTTTAGTTGATCCAGTTCGTCCCAGTCCCTCAAGATCAATCCATTTCACCTCGACGACAGCAAAACATTCAGTGCCATCAGTAAATACTAAATCTCCACGTCCTTTATCTGTTCGACCTGGTTCTACTTCCCATTCATCCTCGACCACATATGGATGATTAAGAAGTAATTGATGACTGCTTAAAACAAGCTGACGCTTGAGGGCATATTCATTATTTTTATCCCAATCTCGTCCATTGAAATATGCTCGAATTATTTGGTTCCGATGCCCAATCTCACTGTTATCCATTGCTTAAACATGAGCGATTTCAAAAAGTGTGTTGAATATCCCTTGAATTACGAAGTTCGTATAGAAGCCTTCGGAGCAGGTGCTCCCCTTAGCATTCCTTCTGTACTTAGATCCTCATCTATTTCTTCCCAATGAATGCCATATCCTCCTCCACATACTTCCCATTGGGTTCTCTGCTCAGGCGTGGCATTAAACAATTTGGGATACCAAACTAAAGGCACAGTAATGGTTCTTCCATCCATTAAATCAACGCTAATCGTCTCTTCTGTAAAATAGACGTGTTTAACTCTCTTGTCTGCTCGAATCGCCAAAATACCCATACCAAGCCTCCAATAGTGTCTGTTGATTCTCTTGTACTATCGATTCTAGTTTCCGACATTCTTTCGCACTAAAGCCGAGGTTACTTGCCAAGACAACCGGTTCTAACCAGAATTTAGCCGATAACTTGTCCCGGTCGATATGAATATGGGGTGGTTCATTCGGTTCATGGCTGTAGAAGTAGAGGCGGTAAGGACCTACTCGTAAAATCGTTGGCATGATCTTATGGTATACATCACCTAGCTAAAATACGGCAACCAGTAGGCAGACGGGCAAAGGCGATCTGTAGGTCCACCCCCGCATTGCACACGAAGGTCCGCCTAAAGTCATGGGGAGACAGACCCGCGATCGCCCGATGCTGCCTGGGTTGAGTTATCGCGCTGGCATGGGTTAAATAGGCAGAATCGCCAGAAATTTCCGCCTTTAGCACCAGATTTTGTCATTGAGCTCCGCCCTTCTACGGACGAGTTGTCAGCTCTCCAAGAAAAAATGATCGAGTATCGCAATAATGGCGTGAGACTGGGGTTTCTGATCAATCCTCAAGACCGACAGGCAGAAATCTATCGACTGGACCAAGAGGTGGAGATATTGCAGGCTCCTGGGACATTGAGCGGCGAGAAGGTCTTGCCTGGCTTGCCTGGTTTTGTGCTTGACTTGAGTTGGATTTGGCAATAGAAATCCCTATAGGCCTGTTGGGCAATAGAGCATAGAAGGTTCCTAGATGTCGTAATGCCAGTGTTCGCCGGTTTCCGCCACGATCAGCTGGCGAGACTTACGATGGATCAGCTGTTCATCCTCCAGTTGGCTGAGCAGTCGGGTAACCGTAACCCGACTCAGACCACTCAGGTCCGCCAGGTCCTGGTGGGTGATCTTGAGGTTAATCAGGGCCCCCTGCTCCACCTGTAGGCCAAAACGGTGGGCTAGCCACTGTAACACCTCCAGTAAGGCCACGTCAGCTCGCCGGTTAGCCCGGGCGATGAGGAGAATTTCGGTCTGTTGCCAATAGCGGGCCAATAACTCTGGGGGTGGTTGCCAGTCGGTCTCCGTGATACTGACCGCCTCCACGTTGGTAATGGCTTCCACCAGGTAGGGACTAATCTTAGACAGGGAGGGACCCACCAGGTCCCCTGGCCCCCAAAGCCCCAGGGCGATAATAGCGCCGTCCTCCTGGTAGGTGAGGGTGCGCACCACCCCTGACTTCAACCACCAAAACTGATGGGGGCTGGTGGAGAGGTGGTGACGACGATTGAATTGACTACCGGTCAATTGCTGTAGGCGATCAATTTGATGGGTTGAAACGTCTTCTAACCTGGCCCTGGCCAGGCGCATGGCCTGGTGGAGAGAGGCATGATCGGACACGGAATCCTCCTTTAGTAAAGCGTTGGCCAGAACATTAGGGATTGGGTTTGCCGGGTAGGCGTTAACCATAGAAGAACACCCCTGGAACACAAAAACTCGTAAAGTAAGATTATAATCGGATTCAAGTTTAAATGAATTTAGATTGAATCTAATTTTGTCATGGCGTTAGGTCAACAGCCTCAATCGGTAGCAATTATTGGCGGAGGTTTGAGTGGGGCTTTGCTGTCCCTACAGCTCTTGCAACAACAGCGGGCCAGGCCCCTGCGCCTCAGTCTGGTGGAGCGCCACTATGGGATCGGTCGGGGGGTGGCCTACAGTAGTCCGCTGCCCTGCCATTTGTTGAATGTGCCGGTAAATGGGGTCAGCCTGCGGCGGTCCGAGCCCCATCATTTTCTCCACTGGTTGCACCAGCAGGGGCATCACCAGTTCACCGCCCAGTGCTTTGTGCCCCGCTATTTATTTGGCTCCTACGTGCAGGCGACTTGCAGGCAGCCCACCAGGTAGCCCCCTGCCCCTAGACCGCTACGAGGATGAAGCCGTTGACCTTGTGCCTGGCCCTTACGGGGTGGAGGTCAGGCTGGGGAGGGGTCAGGTGTTGATGGCTGATCGGGTGGTGCTGGCCCTGGGTAACCCGGCACCGGGGTCGGTGGCGATTTCTAACCGTAATTTCTACCGGAGTCACCGCTATATTGATTCTGGCTGGTCAGACAAACTGGAGGCGGTTATGGATCAAGGGCGGTTGTTACTGGTAGGCATGGGCCTAACCGCCATCGACTGGATTGTGGCCCTCCATAGTCGCGGCTATGGAGGGGAGATTCACCTGCTTTCTCGCCATGGCCTGCTGCCCCAACCCCACACCGTCCCCCAGGGCTATGACCCGGCTTGGTGGACAGAGCCACCCCCCGCACCACCCTGGGACTGCTGCGCTGGGTACGTCGTCAGGTGGATCGGGCGGCCCAGCAGGGCTATGGCTGGCGGGCGGTGCTGGATAGTTTGCGTGACCAGGGGCAAGCCCTCTGGGTGAACTTGCCCCTGGCAGAAAAGCAGCGCTTTGTGCGCCATCTGCGACCCTACTGGGATAGTCATCGCCACCGCATTGCTCCAGAAATTGGGGAGGTGGTGGCGGCTTTGCGGAGATCGCAGCAGTTGCACCTGCACACCGGTCACCTGGTTAACCTGGAGGAAAGGGGCCAGGGGGTGGCGGTGACGGTGCGCCCCAGGGGCCAGACCACCAACCAGGAATTTGCTGTAGAGGCGGTGATTAACTGTACCGGGCCCCAATTTAACTACGCCAAACTGGCGGACCCCCTGGTGCGATCGCTGCTGAGCCAGGGGTTAATCACTCCCAATCCCCTGCATTTGGGGTTGCGAGCCAGCCCCACCGGGGCGGTGTATTCTGCCCAGGGTCTGGCCTCCCCCTGGCTCTATACCCTGGGGCCAACCCGCCGCGGGGAACTGTGGGAAACCACCGCCGTGGCGGAGATTCGCGACCAGGCAGAGGCCCTGGCCCAGGAGCTCTTGGGGGTTGGGATGGCGGTGTCAGGGGGGGCCAGGGTAGGTGGATAGTAAGGGGGTAGATAGGGATAATACCTCTGCCGCCCCCTGCCTCGCCTGGGGGCAGCCGGGTTGGCGGGCTGGGTGCTGCTGCTGCTGCTGGGGTTAGCCCTACTGGCGAGTTTTTGGGTGGTGGTGCCAGCGGGCAGTCGGGGGGTGTGGCTACATTTTGGCCAGGTGCAGCCCCATCCCCTGGGGGAGGGGGTGCATTTTATGGTGCCCCTGGTGGATCGGGTGGAGAATTTAACCGTCCGGGTGCAGAAACAGGAAATTCCTACGGAGGCCTCTTCTGAGGATTTGCAGGATGTTTTCGCCGATGTGGCGGTTAATTGGCATATCCCCACCGATCGGGTAGCTCGGGTCTTTCAGCGGGTTGGCCGAGAAACCGCTGTGGTGGATCGGGTGCTGAACCCCGCCATTGAGGAAACCATCAAGGCGGTGATGGCCCACTATCGGGCGGAGGCGGTGATTACCCAGCGCGACCAGGTGAAGGCGGAGGTGGATCAGGCTCTGCGCGATAGCCTACGCCCCTACGATCTGGCGGTGGACGATGTGGCCCTGACCACCATCCATTTTTCCCAACAGTTTCGCGAGGCGGTGGAAGCCAAGCAAATTGCCGAGCAGGAAGCCAAGCGAGCCGAGTTCGTCGCCCGCCGGGCCATCCGGGAGGCTGAAATTGAAATCAACCTCGCCCGGGGTAAGGCGGAGGCCCACCGACTTTTGCAATCTACCCTGACCACCGAGGTGCTGAGGTACCAGGCCCTACAAAAATGGAACGGCCACTTGCCCCTGATTTTGGGAACGGACCCCAGCTCGGTAATTGAATTGAAGGATTTAATGCCCGGAGCCAACCCGCCGCCTTCAGAGGCAACCAGCGGTGGCTGAAATGGTGCTGGGCTGGTTACTCTGTAGATCTAGGGTATGGCCGTCATCGATTACCCGAGCCACCAATTGCCCTTCGCTTTGCTCTCAGCTTGTAGACCCCGGATGTAGAGATATCATCTACTGTTTTACTTTACCAGCTCGAAAACCGCTATATCTTATTTCATATAGCGGTTTTCCATAGAGTGAGACACCCCATCGCTCAATCCTACCCCCCAGGGCCTGGCTGTAGGAGTTTCAGGCTGTACCCCCCTTGGCAAGGGGGGCAAGGGGGAGGGTGCTCACATCGCACTTCACCCGAGTGAAAACCGCTATAGGTCTAACTTGAAACTCGCCTTGGCTTGTCAAACAACCTCTTAGGGGCCATGGTCGAAATCCGAGGGCGTGCTCATAGTTTAAGCCCATACCTTCCCTGGCTTTAATACGGATTCAACAGCTTCAAGAATAAAAACATCAGATCTCTGAAACAGGTAAATCGGCCTCAAGAGCAGAAGAACAACGACTAACAGGCTAGGGATCAATCAAGAAAAATGATTAAGCACAATTACTTATTAATCTCAAAAAGAAAAACAGCCCGAGGCGCAATAAAACTTAACTCAATTATGGTCTGGTGAAATTATTTTTGTTTTAAGGGCTACAAAACTAGAGAAATAAGGGCTTTTATGACTTGGATTCCTTTTGTTATCACCACTAATTTTCTGTATCGTAATAATTGATAAAATTACTTAATGAAATTCTCATGAAAGCAATGATAGGATTTTTTTAATTAAGCCATAAGCTTTTCTTCAATTTTTTTAGTCCTTGTCTTTGGAGAGTATAGCCATGTCTGATCAGTCTGTTGGGGTTAAGCCTGAAACCCGAAATCATAAGGGATTTTTTGTGCAGGATGGTGACTATAGCCTCGTGAGTATCGAGGCTTCAGGGTGGGCTTTAATTTGTGTTGACGACGCCGTTTGTCACTATGTTGATCCTGATAATCTATTAATCACTGAGAGTCAGGGCTAGATCAAGTCCCCCGGAGGCGTTCTCACCCAAGCTATACTTTGCTAAAACTTAACTAAAATGGCTGACTCAACTATGGGCAGCCATTTTTTACGTTTTTATGCAGTCTGTCAAGTTGCTAACCCCTATCCCCAGGAGGCTGATTATGAGAGAGCGAATTTTCCAGGCTGTTAATTGGATTCTGATGGTAAACCTGGTTTTTGTCTTAGTTTGCTTTGGTTGGTTTTTACTGGCTGTTCTGGGGCAGAGTATGAATCTTAATTTGGGTTTGAGGCTTTGGTACGATCTTTGGAATCCTCTGATTTTGCCGGCCATTAGTCTTTTAATGGCCGGTGCGATCGCCAGCGGGGTACTGGAATGGCTGAGTCGACGCTTCCCAAGGCAATCTACCTAGTACCGGGTAGGGTAAAAACCGACCCTTGAGGCGAGCGTCAGGGGTGAGCACTCAGGCATCAAGGCAAGTAGGTAGATTGAGGCTAGGGTGTACTAGGACCAGGATCGTTGAGTACGAGAGTACCAGCGTAGTAATACCCTGGCCAGATGATGGGGATGATGACTAATGGCAAGGTTCTCTTTTTCTTGCATGATATTGGCGGCAATAATCCGACGACCAGAGGCAATTATAGCTTCCCGATCTAACAGAACTGGCTCAGCTTGCTGACGGGCATAATTCTGAATGACAGCTTCTGAAGGCAGGTTTTTTTGAACTAAGACGGCATCAAAAAGGTAACGACCGGCAGCACTATCAAGGGCGCGAATGTGGTCAGAGACGGAAAAACCGTCAGTTTCGCCAGGCTCGGTCATAATATTGCAAACATAGACCCGAGGTACGCGCTGAGCCGCGATCGCCCGGGCCAGGTCAGGGACTAATAGATTAGGAATAATACTGGTATACAGACTGCCTGGACCAATAATAATGTAATCAGCTTCTTCAATTGCCTGAATTGCCCTGGGCAGCGCCGGCGGGTTGGGAGGCAGACAGCCAATTTGTACAATTCTGCCCCGAGCTTCGGTAATTTTAGACTCCCCCACAATCCGCCGACCATTGTCCAGCTCCGCCCACAGTTGGACGTCACTGAGGGTAGAGGGTAATACCTGGCCCCGCACCGCTAAAACCTTAGAACTGGCGGCGATCGCCTGTTCTAGGTCGCCAGTAATTTCACTCATGGCCGTCAGAAACAAATTACCAAAGCTATGGCCTACCAGCCCACTGCCCGACTCAAACCGGTACTTAAACAACTCCGTCAGCAGTTTTTCCTCATTAGCCAGGGCCGAGAGACAATTACGAATATCTCCAGGAGGCAAAACTCCGATTTCCCGTCGCAGTCGTCCAGAGGATCCTCCATCATCAGCAACGGTAACAATGGCTGTGATGTTGGCGCTATATTGCTTTAATCCCCGTAAAAGATTAGAAAGTCCCGTGCCTCCCCCCAAGACAACAATTTTAGGACCTCGAGACAGACGACGCTGATTTAGCAGCGCATCTAGGAGTTCCCCCTCCTGGCCAGGAATTAATACATCGGTAATCACTCCTACCGTGCGGGTTTGTCCCCACAGAATAAACCCCAGCCCCAGTAGAATTCCAAGGGGACCGCTGACGTAATTGGGTACGTAGGTGGTAAACAGGCGCAGCAGGGTTCCCAGAACTTGCCCAGTGTAAAATACGGGAGTGAGCTTTAGCCAGATCATCATCCCTGTACCCACCAGTAAGACTCCACCCACGCTTAAAAATAGCCAGCGTTTCAGTAGCAGACCTGGAGCCAACCACCATACCCAACGGTTAACCCGTGCTGGGGTCAGCGCCCCATGGTTTTGCAGTTTAACTAGAAATTTTTCAATGGATCGCTGCCACAGTTTTAGCTGCATTGGAGACATTGGGTAAACCAGGAATGGCTATGAATTGAAAACCAGGTGGAGGAATGGCAAAGGAATTTAAGGAGAATGGTATAGGTTATAACCAGAGGCTAACGCTTCCGATTTTAACGGCTGTCTACTCTGGTGAGTCTGGTTAAACTATAAACTTCAACCCTAGTTTTCCGTCCTTCCATTGCCGTCCCTTACCATGGCTTCTTCTTGGCCCTTTAGTAGCAGACCAATGCCGACCACCATCAGTTCCCTACCCGCTGCGGGGGAGGCCAGCCCATCCCCCTGTCTACTAGAGCTGCGGCATATTACCAAGCGTTTCGGCAGTAACCTGGTACTCGATAATGTTAATTTCAGGGTTCTGCCAGGGGAGGCGGTGGCCATTATTGGTCCCTCGGGGACGGGTAAGTCTACCGTTCTGCGAATTATTGCAGGACTTTTACCTGCCGACCAGGGAGAAATTTACGTGGCAGGGCAAAAACGACAGGGACTGATTGAAGATGCCTCCGATCCGGTGGGTATTGGTATGGTTTTTCAGCAGGCAGCCCTGTTTGACTCCTTAACCGTAGAAGAAAACGTGGGCTTTCTGCTATACCAGCATTCCAATTTATCATCTGGCCAGATTCACAACCTGGTAGAAGAGGTGCTAGATATGGTTGGCTTGCCAGGTACCGGTAACCGCTACCCAGCAGAACTCTCGGGGGGAATGCGCAAGCGGGTAAGCTTTGCCCGGGCTATTATTGCCAACCCTGAAAGTCCTCAGGATCGACCGGCGCTGCTGCTTTACGACGAACCTACGGCTGGACTGGATCCAATCGCTTCGACTGTAATTGAAGACTTGATTTGTGATATTAAACGGAACCAGGGGTGTAGTTCCTATCTAATTGTTACCCATCAAAACAGCACTATTCGCCGTACTGCCGATCGCTTGATTTTTTTGCACCGGGGTAGAATTCAGTGGAGTGGTCCCGTCAGTGCTGTCGATGCTACGGACAATCCCTACGTTCGGCAATTCTTTAGTGGTCAGGTAGAAGGACCAATTCAGATGGCGAATTGACTGGCGAGCCATAGGCCTAGAGGGTCTAAGCCAAGCGATAAAATCAACCAGACACCGTTACCAGGCACTGTTAACTGAGGAAGAGGAATGCGCGAACGGGCAATTCGAGAGGGTTCGGTAGGACTATTGATTTTGCTGGGCATCGGTCTTTTCGCCGGCCTGGTGTTATGGCTCAAGGGTCTAACCCTGGGGCGTCAAAGCTATCGGGTTAACTTTCTCTTTGATAACACCCTGGGCATGCAGGAAGGCACCATGGTTCGTTTTCGGGGGTACGGGTAGGCCGGGTGCTGGCTATTCAGCCCGGGGCTAACCAGGTGACGGTGGTGGTAGAAATTACCCAGCCCGATTTGAGAATTCCCAGTGATTCCACTATTCAGGTGAACCAGGCAGCCTTAATTGGCGATACCACCCTGGAGATTACCCCCGTGCGATCGCTCAACGACCAGGAACTAGCCCTGTCTCCCTTTAAGCCTAAATGTCAGAGTCAGGTAATTATCTGCGACGGGGATCAACTCAAGGGAGAGGTGGGGGCTAATTTCAAAACCCTGGTGCGCTCTACCCAAAGTTTAGTCAAGACCCTGGCCGATCCACAAATTATTAACCCCCTCAAGGTGACCCTGGGCAATGCCAGCCAGTTGACGGCTAACGCCAAACTCTTGACCAAGGAGTTAACGGTGCTTTCCCAGCGATTACAGGGCAACCTTGACCCCCTATTCGCCTCTGCTAACCGGGCGGCGGACAAAATTGGCGATGCGGCTACCCAGTTTGAGATCACCGGAACGGCGGTCAATCAATTAATCGCCTCCAATCGTAGCAATCTGATCGGCACCCTGGACCATCTCAACCAGAGTAGCGCTGACCTGCGGACGATTATGGCCACCCTCTCCCCCGCTGTACAAAACAGTCAATTTCTCCATAATCTGGATACCCTATCGGCCAATGCCAGTGCCGCCATGGCCGATATTCGAGCCCTTACCTCCAGGGCTAATACCCCAGAGAATTTGGTTACCCTGCAACAAACCCTGGACTCTGCCCGTAACGTTTTTCAGAGTGCCCACAAGGTTCTTTCCGATGTCGATGAGCTCACCGGCGACCCCCAGTTGCGCGATCGGGTGCGACGTTTAATTAATGGCTTGAGCTCCCTGGTGTCCATGAGTCAACAGTTAGAAGCAGAAAGCCAGTTGGCCCAAACCCTCACCCTGCCCAATGCTACCCCCATCGCCCGAATTACCTTGACCCCAGCCACGGCCCCACCCCAATCGTCCGGTTCCACCCCTGTATCCGCCAGCCCGGTTCTGGTTACCTACAATGGTCAACCCTACCGCATCAGGGTTCATGCCCACTAGGAGGTTGCTTGAAAAGCCAAAGCGAGTCTCAAGCCATACCGGATAATCACCGCGCAATTCCCTATTTGGGCGGTCCCAAATAGGGCGAACGATACCTCAGGCCTGTTCAAACAACCTCTAGGGTCTATATCTGGCGCTTTGCCGGGCTGGCAATGACCGGATCCAAGTCTGATTTATCCTAGGGCAACTACCGGCTGTTGCCAGGCATTCATTAGGGTAAGAATATGGTGGTAGAGGTAGGGCTGGCCCTGGACCCTGGCACAGTCTGCCGCCTGGTGTAAATCTGCTAAGGCTCCCCGCTCATCCCCTAGGGAACGACGCAGCAGACCGCGCTTCAGGTAGGCGCGGATATGGTGAGGGTCAAGGCTCAACACCTGGTTGAGGTCCTGTAGGGCTGCTGTCCCATGGCCCATCTGGTGACAGGCGCAGCCCCGATTGAAGAGGGCTCGAATGTCGTTTTGGTCTAAGGCTAAGGCCCGATTAAAGTCATCGATGGCGGTAGCCTCCTGATGACTCATCAGGCGAGCCAACCCCCGGT
Source organism: Nodosilinea sp. LVE1205-7 (assembly GCA_041879365.1). Lineage (GTDB taxonomy): Bacteria > Cyanobacteriota > Cyanobacteriia > Phormidesmidales > Phormidesmidaceae > Nodosilinea. The sequence goes on from CP089923.1 coordinate 3,559,533, forward strand.
CGTCGTAGATATTCGCCAATACCTGGGGCAACTTCTCGGAGTAGCTGGCCAGGGCCAGAGCCTGATCGAAATCAGCGATCGCCGCAGAAAAGTCGTGCAGGGCGACCTGCACCAATCCCCGGTTATAGTAACCCTGGTAATTCTGAGTCTGCAACGTCACTGCCCTATCGATCGCCTTCAGTGCCATGGAATAATCACCCTGGCGATACAGGGCTAGTCCCCGGTTGAGGTGGTAAATAAAGTTTTTTGGGTCCAGGGCAATGGCACCATCGCAGTTCACCACGGCTTCTTGATGATGGCCTGCTTCCAGATCGACTACGCACTGCTGCCCCAATTGCCAGGCCGTCATCGAACTGCCATAGGCGGGGAGCTGTAGCATCAAGCCCATGGCCCATGCCCAGACTAGTAACCCTAACAGGAGCTGTAAATACCTGCTAGCCCATTTACTTCCAGTCATTAGCCGCCTGGCTCAGAACGTAGGCCGCCACATCGGCAATATCCTCCTCTTTTAATCGCCCTGCAAAAGCAGACATACCGCCACCGCCCTTGCTTACCTTGGTAATAATTGCCTCCACCGTATCCCTTTGGTTGGCGGTCAGGTCAGCTTGCTTTAGGGTCTTACCTGGGTTCACCACGTTACCACCGCCAATATGACAGGAGGCACAGTTGTTGGCAAAAATTTGACCGCCATGGGCCAGGTTAGCGGCTTTAGCCTGGGGGGCAAAGGCCAGGGTAAAGATGGTGATCACCAGGGTCAGGAGTAAACTTAGGGTTTTAATCATGGCTATGGCCTGGACTTGTTAAGCACTTTTTATTTAACGGTAGAATTATAGGGTTAAACCTATGGGTGAGGCGGAGAATATTACGAAATGGAAACAATGCCTGGGGACTACCCGCCCTGGGAATGAGCTAGGCTGTAAATTACCTGATTTACCCTTCCGTTCCTGAGCTCTGAGATCTATGTCAGTGAATTATTGCGGCCAACCACAGCCTGATCTATCTACTGCCTGGCCAAATTGGGGTCCCAGTTCATTGGTAGAGGAGCGAGATGCCTGTGGTGTCGGCTTTCTAGCCGATCAGCAGAATCGTCCCAGCCATCGGTTAGTGGAACAGGCCCTGGTCGCCCTGGAGGCCATGGAGCACCGGGGAGGATGTTGTGCTGACCAGGACTCAGGAGATGGGGCTGGGGTAATGACGGCTATTCCCTGGAAAATGTTTAGGGAATGGGTGGAGAATCAAAATCTGGCCCCCTGCCCTGCGATCGCAGTGCCGTGGGCATGATGTTTTTGCCCCAATACGGTCCCGCCGCTGACCGGATGCGAAAAATTTTAGCCGAGGTGGTTGAGGCCGAGGGACTTAACTTTGTGGGCTGGCGGTTGGTGCCCGTTCATCCAGAAGTATTGGGGGCCCTGGCTCGCCAGTACCAACCCCGGATCGAGCAAATTGTCGTGGTCTCTCCAACGGAGCAGGGGGAAACCCTGGAGCGTCGTCTCTACCTGGTGCGGCGACGGGTGCTGCAAACCCTGGCCAATCTACTGGCTAACCCGGTGGGTATCTCCGAACAAGAGATGCAGGCCCTGGGGGAATTCTATATATGTTCTTTCTCCAGCCGTACGATTGTCTACAAGGGCATGGTGCGATCGGCGGTGCTGGCCCGCTTCTATTCTGACCTGCGGCATCCAGACTACGTTAGTGCCTTTGTGGTTTACCATCGCCGCTTTAGCACCAATACCCTACCCAAATGGCCCCTGGCCCACCCCATGCGCTTGCTAGGCCACAACGGGGAAATCAATACCCTGGTGGGCAATATTAACTGGATGAAGGCTCGTCAGGCCGATCTCTATCATGGGGTTTGGGGCGATCGCATTGAATTGCTGGACCCTATCGTCAAGCTGGAAAACAGCGACTCCGCTAACCTGGATAACGTTCTCGAACTGATGGTACGTTCCGGACGAAGCCCCCAGGAAGCCCTGATGATGATGGTGCCCGAGGCCTACAATAACCAGCCCGATCTGGCTCCCTATCCCGAAATTACCGACTTCTACGAATACTACAGTGGTCTCCAGGAACCCTGGGATGGTCCTGCCCTGATTGTGTTTAGCGATGGCACCCAGGTGGGTGCCGCCCTGGACCGCAATGGTTTACGGCCGGCTCGCTATGTGATCACCCGCGATGGTCTGCTGATGGTGTCCTCCGAGGCGGGGGTGCTGCAGGTGGCCCCCGAAGAAATCGTCGAGAAGGGTCGGCTGGGACCGGGTCAGATGATCCTGGTAGATTTAGAAGGCCAGGAAATTCTTAAAAATTGGACCATTAAGCAACGGGTAGCGGCTCGCCATCCCTACGGTGAATGGCTGGATCAGCATCGTACCGAGATTACTCCCCAACTCTTTGCCACTTCCACCTTCTATACGGAAGCCGATCTGCTGCGTCAGCAGAATGCCTTTGGCTATACCCTCGAAGACGTAGACATGATCATTCAGGATATGGCGGCCCAGGGGAAGGAGCCCACCTACTGTATGGGGGACGATGCCCCCTGGCGGTGCTCTCCGAAAAGCCCCACCTGATCTACGACTACTTTAAGCAGCGCTTTGCCCAGGTCACCAATCCGGCCATTGATCCTCTGCGGGAACGACTGGTGATGTCCCTGACTACCCAGTTGGGGGCGCGGGGCAACCTGCTGGAAGAACATCCTCAGTACGCTCACCTGTTAAAGCTAGAAAGTCCGGTAATCAATGAAGTCGAGCTAGACCTGGTGCAGCAATCGGGCTTTACCGCGGCCACCCTGTCTACCCTCTACCCCCTAACCACCGGTCCAGAGGGATTGGCCATCGCCGTCGCCGCCCTCTGCGCCGAGGCAACGGCCCGGGTGCGGGCAGGTAATACCATTCTTATCCTCAGCGATCGCTGCTCCGCCACCGGTGAGGTCACTCCCCTCAGTGCTGAAACCACCTACATTCCCCCCTTACTGGCGGTGGGAGCGGTACACCATCACCTGATTCGCCAGGGACTGCGTATGCACACCTCCCTGGTGGTCGATACGGCCCAATGCTGGAGTACCCACCACTTCGCTTGTTTAATTGGCTATGGTGCCAGTGCCGTTTGTCCCTACCTGGCCCTGGAGTCGGTACGCCACTGGTGGTCTGATAGCCGTACCCAAAAGTTAATGGAAACAGATAAGTTACCGGTTTCCACCCTTAACGGCGCCCAGGACAACTACCGCCAGGCGGTTACCGCTGGGTTGCTTAAGATTCTCTCGAAAATGGGGATTTCCCTGATTACTAGCTATCAGGGGCGCAAATCTTTGAGGCGATTGGCATCGGTCCCGATCTGTTAGACCTGGCCTTTCGGGGCACCACCTCCCGGTTAGGGGGGCTTTCCCTGATGGATCTGGCCCAGGAAACCCTGGCCTTCCACCAGCGGGCCTTTCCAGAACTGACCGCCAAACGCCTGCAGAATATGGGCTTTGTCCAGTCCCGGCCCAGTGGCGAATACCACATGAATAACCCGGCCATGACCAAGTTGCTGCACAAGGCGGTGGCCTCTCGGCAGTACGATCACTACGAACTCTACCGGGCCCAGTTAAAGAATCGCCCCCTCACGGCCCTGCGGGACCTGCTGGACATCACCTCCGATCACCCTCCCATTTCCCTGGATCGGGTAGAGTCGGTGGAGGCGATCATGGGTCGCTTCTGTACCGGTGGCATGTCCCTGGGTGCCCTGTCCCGTGAGGCCCACGAGGTTCTAGCCATTGCCATGAACCGGATTGGGGGTAAATCTAACTCCGGCGAAGGGGGAGAAGACCCGATCCGCTTCCAGGTTTTAACGGATGTAGATGAGACGGGCAATTCCCCCACCTTTCCCCATCTTCAGGGTCTGAAAAATGGCGACACCGCTAGTTCTGCCATTAAGCAGGTGGCCTCAGGCCGGTTTGGCGTGACCCCGGAGTATTTAATCCATGCTCAACAGATTGAAATTAAGCTGGCCCAGGGGGCAAAACCAGGGGAAGGGGGGCAGTTGCCGGGTAAAAAGGTGAGCCCCTACATTGCCATGCTACGCCGCTCTAAGGCTGGGGTTACCCTGATTTCTCCGCCGCCCCACCACGATATTTACTCCATTGAAGACCTGGCCCAGCTAATCTTTGACCTGCACCAGATTAACCCCCGGGCTGGGGTCTCCGTTAAGCTGGTGTCAGAGGTGGGCATCGGCACCGTAGCGGCCGGGGTAGCCAAGGCCAATGCCGATATTATTCAGGTGTCGGGCCACGATGGCGGTACCGGCGCCTCTCCCCTCAGTTCCATTAAGCATGCTGGGGTGTCCTGGGAACTGGGCTTGACGGAGGTCCATAAGGTATTAATGGACAACCACCTGCGCGATCGGGTCACCCTGCGGGTGGACGGCGGCCTGAAAACTGGCTGGGATGTGGTGATGGGAGCTCTAATGGGGGCCGAAGAGTTCGGCTTTGGCTCCATCGCCATGATAGCCGAGGGTTGTATCATGGCCCGGGTTTGCCACACTAATAACTGCCCGGTGGGGGTGGCTACCCAAAAACCAGAATTGCGACAGCGGTTTACTGGGGTGCCAGAGCATGTGGTTAACTTCTTTTACTACGTGGCAGAGGAGGTGCGATCGCTGCTGGCCCACCTGGGCTATACCCACCTGATCGACCTGGTGGGCCGGGCCGATCTACTGACGGCTCGTCAGGATGCCGTGCTCAGTAAAACCAGGGATCTTGACCTCACCACCTTGATCAACCTGCCGGAGGCTCGGGGCGATCGCCGCTGGTTAGTCCACGAAACGGTTCACAGTAATGGTCCGGTCCTGGATGATGCCATCCTGGCGGATGGGGAGGTGCAGCGGGCCATTCAAACCCATAGTAGGGTTACTAAGGCCTTTACGGTGGTCAATACCGATCGCACCGTTGGTGCCCGCCTGGCTGGGGTAATTGCCGAAAACTACGGCAACAGTGGCTTTGGCGGCCAGCTTAACCTCACCTTTCAGGGAACAGTGGGGCAAAGCTTTGGGGCCTTTAACCTCCCCGGTATGACCCTGACCCTGGTGGGAGAGGCCAACGACTATGTGGGTAAGGGTATGCATGGCGGTGAACTGGTGGTAAAACCCCTAGCGGGCATTACCTATGACCCATCCCAGAATGTGATTGTGGGTAACACCTGCCTCTACGGTGCCACGGGCGGCAGCCTCTACGCCCTGGGTACGGCAGGAGAGCGGTTTGCCGTGCGTAACTCCAAGGCCCAGGCCGTGATCGAAGGGGCTGGCGACCACTGCTGCGAATATATGACCGGGGGCGTGGTAGTGGTGCTGGGTCCTGTGGGTCGCAATGTAGGGGCTGGCATGACCGGTGGCCTGGCCTACTTTTTAGACGAAGAAGGGAGTTTTCCCACCCGGGTCAACCCAGAAATTGTGAAGGTGCAACGGGTCCTCACCAGGGCCGGCGAAGCTCAGTTGAAAGCCTTGATTACGGCCCATGCCGACCACACCGGTAGCCCTAAGGCCCAATTGCTTTTAAGTCGCTGGGGAGAATTCTTACCCCAATTCTGGCAGGTGGTGCCTCCCTCTGAGGCCGATAGCCCAGAAGCCAACCCCCAATCTACGGCCACGGAAAAGATCCTCAGTTCAGCCTAGGTGGTGGCAACACCGCTAAAATCCCTATTCAGAAGCTTGATTTCAGCCTGACTGAGGTTGTTTCTGTGGTTCTGTTGCCCTGGAGGTCAAGGGCGCAGAGGTGGCCTGAAAAGCCAAAGGGGGTCCCAACAACCTATACCTATGGGGTCGGATAATTACTTTAGAATTTACTAATCTGGCGATTTCTTGGTGCCGAACTAGACCTGAGCCCTTTGCAAACAACCTTGGCTCTGGTTTTTGGTTCAGCAGAGGGCCAAACCCCTTCCCCGATTAAATCAGAACCAGGGGTTTCCTAAATAGCAGAAGGCCTATCTTGATCTCCCCTGGCCTTTTATAGGAAAGTCTTTGGTTTGATCACAAAAAATCTAAGCTTTCCTTATGGGTTGACAAGGCTGATCGATAAACTACTATGACTTTGCCGCAAAGCCATAGACCTAGGGCCGGGATTGGAACTGTTTTCAGGCCCTAATCCGATGAATTGGCTTACTTCATAAAAAACAGTTCGTCCAGGGGCTCAACTTCATGACAAATTTACCGAGTTATTCTTGACTAAAGAACACCCCTGGGGTTCCGGACAAATCGCGATGACGGAGCCGGTGGGCCGTGTCATCTTAGATGTAGTTCCTGAATTGGTTTCTCAGCTTAAACCTAATGATCAGGGTGCATCTTCCATGGTTCGTTTGAAACGTAGTTCTCAAATCCTTGAAAAAGCCGAGCGTCGGGCTGCTGGACTCAAGTCTATTGATCCTAGCCTGAATCTGGGTAACGGTCTCTCTCTACGATCCTACTGTCGATTAATGGACAGATTACGGGAACAGATTGCCGACTATAACGAAACCCTAGCCCTGGCGGATCGGGCCAACCGGTCCGTCAGAGACGGAGAACAAAAACTCCGGGAGTTATCGGAGCGGATGTTAATTGCTGTAGCGGCTCGCTATGGCAAGGATAGCCCCGAATACGAAATGGCTGGGGGGACCCGTAGAAGTAATCGTAAACGCCCTCACCGTAGAGGTGAGATTGCTGCCTAGCCAGCTCTCTCCTTCACCTGAAACCCACGGTCCCGGAAGGCTTGTCCTTGCCGGGACTTTTTATGGCTGTGGTCAGACTACCTACCCAGGGAGCAGAAAAGGGATGGAGAAGACAGCAGGTCCAATGCCTCTGCCGCCGGGGATCCAGCAAGTCCAGATCTAGCGCCAGTTCTTGAGAAAACATATTTTCTCACACTACATCTAAAAATAATCCGCTATGATAGTTGACCAACGTCTCCTTTTAGTTTGTCTTTTTCTCAGCCCTCCGCGGTGGTTTTGCCCTGGTTGTGCTTACCCTGTGTTTCCGTTCTACGTTCGAGGTTGATCCCATGGTTCAAGAGCTTCCCCGGGTCCAGCAGCAGGGTCCCTTCCCAGCCACGGCTCCAGCCGCCTTCCCAGTGTTCTACCGTACCTACAGTCGGCGAGGAGAGGTGGTGCCAGGGCAGCGGGAAAGCTGGGACCAGGTGTGCGATCGCAGTCTGGCGGGTTTGGTGGAGCTGGGTCACCTCACCCCAGCGGAAGCTGAGTTAATTGGCCGTATGCAACGTCAGGTCAAGGCTCTACCCTCCGGACGCTGGCTCTGGGTGGGAGGGACGGCCTGGAGTAAGCAACCCGAGAACTTTTCCGGTGCCTACAACTGCACCAGTACCAATGTGGTGGACTGGCGGGCCTTTGGTCTAATGATGGATCTGGCCATGATGGGCTGCGGTACCGGTGCCATTCTAGAACCCAAGTACATCAGCCAGATCCCGGCCATCCGTAACCGCCTGGTGGTGACCATGGCCGGCGATCTGGGGCAAACCCCAGCGGCGGCACGACGCCAGATCACCGAGGTGGCGATTGAAGGCAACCGGGTGGAGATACGGGTGGGGGATAGCCGCCAGGGCTGGGTCCAGTCCTACCAAACCCTGCTGGAACTCTCCACCGACGATCGGTTTACGGGGGAGGTGCAGGTGGTGGTGGACCTGCGGGATGTGCGACCCGCCGGGAAAAACTCAAGGGCTTTGGCGGCGTCGCCAACCCGGTGCGGCTGTCCTTCCTCTACGATCGCTGCGCCACCATTTTGAATAAGGCCCTGGGCCGCCAACTCACCTCCGTGGAGTGTTGCCTGCTGATCGATGAGGCCGCCGCCTGTGTTGTCGCAGGGAACATCCGTCGGTGTTTGCCGGAAGACGCCCTGGTGCATACTGCTAGAGGGTTAGTACCGATTAAAGCCGTACAGGTGGGTGATCGGGTACAGACCCCTAAGGGCTTCCGTCGGGTAACTAATAAGTTTGACCAGGGTGTTCAGGATGTCTACGAAATTGAGACTAACGGCCCCTTACCCAGGGCAACTCTGAACCATCGAGTTGCGGTTCTTGCCAGTGCTACGGGAGAAGTGAAGTGGAAACGGGTAGATCAACTTGCTGAAGGTGATCGCCTGATGCATAGTACCCAGATTCTTCCTGGCGCAGTGACAACCCTGCCAGCGGATTTTACCGCTAATCGGCCTGAACAAAGTCGTACGGCCAAGCCCCTCACCATTCCTGTATTGACAGCTGATGTGGCCTGGCTGATTGGCTATACCCACGGGGACGGTTACGTGGCCCTTGGCCGTAACCAATACGACAAGCCCTATGGCCGGGTGGAATGGGCTATGAATGCCAACGATACCGTTGTAACCCAGGCTCTACAAAACAAGCTAGATCGTGCCCTGGCTCAGTTTGGCCTGACCGCCACCCACGGCCGGGTAAGCGGCGAAAACACTGCTAAGTCAGTTTGTTCCTCAATTCGCTTCGCCGAGTATTGCTATCGGTATATTAAGCAGGCGGGCCAGGCTCTCACCGTACCTACTTTTATCCTGGAAGGTTCCATCGAAGTGCGGTCCGCTTACCTGGCGGGCTTAATGGATAGTGACGGGTCCTTAAGCGGTCGCCCGCCTCACTTGGTCACGACGGTCTATCCGGTCTTTGTTCGTCAAGTTACTGCCCTACTGTCCAGTTTGGGTATAGCCGGACGGCTAAAGGTTACACCTCCCCAGAATGATCGGTGGCAGGTCAGACACCACCTCACCATTCCTGCCTTCAAGCGGCAATACAATGATTTAATTGCTCCTCACTCTGTAAAGGGTGAACTTTGTCAGGGGCTAAAGATGTACGGGTTTACCGTGCCCGCCGCCCTGATGCGCCAGGTCTACACCTACAGTGAAATGCGTGCTATGGGCTTTGAAGGCTCTCGGCAGGTGGATGCTAATTACGAACGCTATATTGCTGAGGCCGATCTATCGAAGCTAGATATTCCGGTCACCGTTAAGGGTATTGGTAGCTATACCTCAATTCAAACCTATGACATTGAAGTGGAGGACGCTCACTGCTTCTACTGTGATGGCTATTTGACGCATAATAGCGCCGGAATGCGTCAATTCGATAGCCAGGACGAGTTGGCGGCCAATGCTAAGGACAACCTCTGGCAGCAGGATGGTGAGGGCAACTGGCGGATTGATCCGGAGCGGGATGTGCTACGCATGGCCAACCATACCCGGGTGTTCCATGAAAAGCCCAGCCTGCAGGATTGTGTTGATGCGGTGCGGAAGCAGTTTTACTCCGGTGAGGGGGCCATGCAGTGGGCGGGAGAGGCTAAGCGTCGGGCCGGAGCCAGCGATCGCTACGGCCTTAATCCCTGCGTTACCGCCGACACCTGGGTCCACACCGGCGATGGCCCCCGACAGGTTAAGGACCTGATTGGTCAGCAACACAGTACCTATATCAACGGTGAGTTATTTAGCACTACCCCAGAGGGGTTTTTCTACTCTGGAACCAAGCCGGTGCTAAAGCTCACTACCCAGGATGGTCGAACCCTGCGTTTGACCGGCAACCACCAGGTATTAAAGGTCACGGCCCAAACCCAAAAAGCCCAGTATACCGAGTGGGTAGCGGCGGCAACCCTCCAATCTGGAGATCGGGTGATGTTGCACAACCATCGAGGCTTACAGCCCTGGCCTGGGTCAGGCAATCAGGAATCAGGGTGGCTACTGGGTAACTTAGTAGGTGATGGCAGTTTGGCCAAAACCCAGTGGCATGATTCTGCCTTGCTGAGGTTCTGGGGCGACTCCCAGGACGAAATGAGCCAACGGGCCATGGTTTTACTGGAGGCCAACGTTGGCTACAAACGACGCGCAGCCTCAGCCCACTACCATGCCCAGCTTAAGCACCGGGTAATTACCTCCACCGGGCTAGCTCGACTGGCGGCAGAATTTGGCATACTACCTGGCCAGAAAGAAATCACTCCCCTGGTGGAGCAAGGTAGTTACGAGTTTTATCAAGGCTTTTTGCAGGGGTTATTTGATGCCGATGGTAGTGTTCAAGGCAGTCAGACTAAGGGGATTAGCGTTCGGTTAGCCCAGAGTAGCCTGGCCAATCTACAAACTGTGCAGCGTATGCTGGGGCGGTTAGGCATCCTTGCCACAATTTATCAGGAGCGACGGCCAGAGGGCTATCGCCTTTTACCCGATGCTAATCGTCAGCCATTCTCCTATTTTTGCCAGGCACAGCATGAATTGGTAATTGCCAAGGACAACCTACTCCTGTTTGAATCTCTGGTGGGCTTCTGTGAGCCCGCCAAAGCTGCTAAACTATCGGCGGTCCTGGCCAACTATAGACGCAACCCTAACCGTGAGCGATTTACAGCCATTGTGGTCGATCTGGAGCCCGATGGGGTAGAGCCTGTCTATGACTGTACGGTACCAGGGCCGGCCCGGTTTGATGCCAATGGTTTTGTGGCCCATAACTGTGGAGAAATCATTGGATCCAACTTCCACTGCAATCTGGCGGAGGTCCACCTTAACCAGATTGACCCCAAGGACCCTCAAGAGCAGGAGGATGCCTTTGCCGCCTCTGCCCTGGCGGTGGCGGTGCTGCTCAACCACCAATTCCTTGAGCCCCGTTACCAAAGGTCCCGCCTAGAGGATCCCATCGTCGGGGTGTCCTTCACCGGCCTCTTCGACTTCTTTGTCAACGCCTTTGGAGTAGAGTGGTTACGCTGGTGGGAAGCCGGCCGACCAGATACCGTGGCCGGGCTGGAGTTTAAAGCCAGGGAACAAGCCTACCTGAGCGGGTGGCGTGACACGGTGCAGCGGGTGGTGGCAGACTACTGCGATCGCCATGGCATTAAAGCCCCCAACCGTTGTACCACCGTCCAACCAGCGGGGACCAAATCCCTACTCACCGGTGCCAGCCCCGGTTGGCACCCCCCAAAGCTCAGCGATTTATTCGGCGCATTACCTTCCGTAAAAACGATCCGGTCGCCCTGGCCTGTATTGATTATGGCTACAGCGTCGTACCCTCCCAATCCGACAAGGACGAAAACGGTAATCTGCTCAACGATCCCTTTGACCCCCGCTGTACTGAATGGCTAGTGGAAATCCCCGTGGCTGTAGCCTGGGCCGACCTGCCGGGGGCTGACGCTATTTCTATCGAGAAATTCTCTGCCGCTGCCCAGTTTGACTTCTATATGCAGGTGCAGAAACACTACACCACCCACAACACCTCCGCTACCATTGAATTCCGGGAGGCCGAAATTGACTTTCTTGCAGAGCGCATCTACCAGGCTATCCATACCGACGAAGGCTATATTTCTGCAGCCCTCTTAGCCCGCTTTGACGATTTACAAACCTTTCCTCGGCTCCCCTTTGAGCCCATTGATAAGGCTACCTACGAGGCCCTACGGCAGGCTGTGGCGACTCGGCGACAAATTCCTGACTTTCACGCTGCCCTGGCTCGCTATGATGCTGGTGAGCTGGTAGAGGCAGGCCCAGCCGGTTGCGACTCCGATAAGTGTATGTTGCCTGAGCAAAAACCAGATTAACAAAAAGGGAGAGGGTTGAACCAGTCCGGTCTGAAGTAAGATAGTTTTCTAATCGCTTCTGCAGCAATGGTTTGAGCCCTACTGAACATTACATTTGACTGCATCTACCATCCTACTCAGCCTGAAGTCAGGCACTGCCTTTTTATAAAGTGATAGATTATGGGGCTCTCACCCCCTTAGTCAATTGCTTCTTAACCGTGTAGATTTCTTAGTAAATCTACCGCTGATTTGGTGACTCCTGCCCCTTGAGTGGTCTGGGTCGACAACGCATGTTCGCTTCCTCTTCGTTGGGTTTTCTCCATGCTCCAGGATAGTTCACTGGATTTTAAGCTGGTTCAGCGTATTTGCCTTTTACAGCAAGCCCTAGACCAGGCTACTGAGTCGCTTGAGGAAATGCAGCAGCAGGTGGCTAATCACCAAATGCTGCAATCCCATCTGTCTCAAACTGAGGCCTATTCCAACGTTCAGCAGAAAATTATTCTGAACCTGCAGCAGCAATTGGCTGATAAGGACGACTGGCAACGTCAGTTGCTGGAAGAAGTATTGGTGGATCTGAAATACCTGATCGATAGCCAGCAGTTAGAGCTGGAGCGGTTGAAGGTACGCATTCACCAGAGCCATACCGAGGTACAAGATTACCTGGTACGGTTGAAAAACTATTACCAAAACCTTTCCCTCAACCAGGGTTCCCTCCAGCATTTGGACCTGAACTCTGAGGTCATGATTGTCCGGGCTTTAACGGTTAGCCTGAGTAGTCAATTGCAGGCGGCTCAAGAGCATATTCAAGAGATTGACCAAACCCTCAGCCGCTATCAGGTCACCTTTGCCCGTCTCCAGAACCGATCTAAGACCCCGGCTCTGCCGGAGTCTACCACCCTGGCTGAAAATACTTGTTCAGATCCAGTCGGTCCTGAAGAAGATCCCGTGGCTTTACGGGCAATTCTGGCTACCCAGCAACAGAAAATTGCTGAACTCAGTACCCAACTTGAGGATCAGTTTCATTATCAGACCAGCCTCAAGTCTCGCTGTCAGAAACTCGCAGCCGAGCGCGATTACTTTAAGCAGCGGGAAATTGCCCTAAGGATGGAGAATGAGGCTCTGCGAGCTAAATTAGAGCCCCCCGTCCAGCCTGCTAAAGGTAAGATTCATGTCTGGCAGGCGGCATCCCAGGAACCTGCCCAACTATCGCGGCTACGTCGTCTTGCTATGGGCTAAGGCGGTGGAGAGTGATCATTGTTTTTGGCTTGCTCTGTGGAATCATGCTACAATCTAAAGTCTTTGAATTCTTAAGCGCCCATTGGCAGTAGAGGTAGGGTCATGAGCAAGCGCACCCTTGAGGGAACTAATCGTAAGCAAAAAAGAACCTCCGGGTTTCGGGCGCGGATGCGATCCCATACTGGTCAGAACGTAATTAAGGCCAGACGTAGTCGTGGTCGTGTTCGGCTAGCGGTTTAGAACAGGGCGGCAAATAGCCTGATCTACAGTGGTTGGGCGATCTGTATAATCTGTTTGCCAGACCTTAACGGGTCTGGTGATTGCTTTGTTTGGTCTATAGGTTTGGACTTAGGCAGATGCCGGTTTGCCGTTAACCCAGGTTAACCCATGGGTGGGGTGGTTTTTTTACAGGTTCTTTGTGCTATCCAGACAGCATCGTCTCTGCTCATCCCAGGATTTTTCCCGGGTTTACCAGGCCGGTCGGAGGGCGGTTTCTCCTCACCTGATGGTCCGGGTGTTGAGTTCTGCTGGTACTGTGACCTCCGGCAAATCTGGCTTTAAGGTGGGGGTGGTGGTTAGTCAAAAGGTGAGTAAGCGAGCAGTCAAACGTAATCAGATTAAGCGCCGGTTGCGATCGGCGATCGCGATTTTGATGGCTAACCTGCCGCCTGACCTCTGGATTGTGATTAGTGCCCGTCCAGGAGCCGATCAGTGCAAGTATGACGAATTTTTGCGAGAATTAAAACAGTTATTTACTCAGTTAGAGGTGATCCATGGGCATTCGTGAGGATGTGTACTACGAGGGAGGCCCCCATATTGGGGATCTAATCTTCAACGGTTTGCTGGCATTTACGGTTATTTGTATTCCCCTCACTGTTGCGGCGATTACTCGTGCATTGTGGCTCCGTTATCGCATTACCAACCGCCGTATTTCCGTTACCGGTGGCTGGCAGGGACGCGATCGTACTGACATTATCTATTCTGAAATTCGTAAAATTGTTACCGTACCCGGGGATTGGGTCTATGGGGTGATATGGTGATTACCCTTAAGGATGGCAGTCGTTTGGAACTGAGGGCTATGCCTAAATTTAGAGATGTATACGAATACATCAATGAGAAAATTTCTCCCCAGGCTCAGGCTGTCAGTGGTGCCCTTGGCAAAGTCGATTAAAACTTAAAATTGTCAAGATTACAACCTGATCAGCTGGCCTTTAACTACGATAGAGAGGCTGGGGACCAGATTTTCCCCGCCTCTATTTTTTAAGGAGCTAGAGTAGATGTTGTCGATCTTCCTTCCGCCTTTCTACGGTAAATTAGGTAATTGAGTAACTTAACGTCATATTTCCCTGAGGCGGGTTAGGTGCCCATGAATTTTGGTATTGATTTTCTCTCAAACAACCTGATGCTACCGATCCTGGATTTCTTTTACGGGATCGTCCCCAGCTATGGCCTGGCAATTGTCGCCCTAACCCTGGTTATCCGCTTTGCCCTCTATCCTCTCAATGCTGGCTCCATTCGCAATATGCGGCGTATGAAGGTGACCCAGCCTCTGATGCAAAAGCGGGTCAAGGAAATTCAAGATCGCTACAAGGATGATCCGGGTAAGCTTCAGGAGGAAATGAGTAAGGTTTACAAAGAGTTTGGCAATCCCCTGGCGGGCTGCTTCCCGGTGCTTTTGCAAATGCCCATTCTCTTTGCTCTATTTGCCACCCTGAGGGGATCTCCGTTTTCTGAGATTGCCTACGATGTTAACTTTCAGGTTTTTCCTGAAGATAAGATTGAGCAGATTCAACCCCAGATTTTTACCACTCCTCCCAAGGCTATTTACATTTCCGATGGCACCCATTTTCCCATTGCCGCTGTCGTACCCGGTGGTAACAAGTTAGTGGTAGGGGAGAAAACCGATTTGCGTCTGCAAACTCCTGCTGGTGATTCTATTGATGGTTTGCTGGCGGAGTATAGCCAGGCTGACACTGAAGTGCAACCCCGGTGGGAGGTGACCAAGGGGAGCGATATTATCACCGTTGATGATAATGGTCACATTACGGCCCTAGCTCCAGGTGAAGCTAGTGTCAAGGTGCAGGTGCCCGGCTTAGCGGCCAATCGGGGTTTTCTCTTTATTCAAGCTCTGGGACGAGTGGGTGTCACTGGAGAAGGTGGTGCTATTCACTGGGATATTCTGGGCATGGTTATGGCCTTCGGGGTCAGTCTATACCTGAACCAGGTATTGTCCGGTCAGGGTTCCACCTCAGATAATCCCCAGCAGAATGCGGTGAATAAGTTCACTCCGGTGATTTTTTCTGGAATGTTTTTATTCTTTCCCTTGCCTGCGGGGGTATTAATGTATATGGTGGTGGCTAATATTTTCCAGACCTTTCAGGCCTTTCTTCTTTCCCGTGAGCCCTTACCTGAGAATTTGCAAAAAATAGTTGATGCTCAGGGTGGTGATGACGATCGCAAGGCTTTACCCTTTGAACCTGGTCAACCCAAAAAGAAAAAGGCTTAGTACCTATGGGCGATGAGGCGGCTATTCAGGGCGTTACCTGGTTAACATCTCTCCTTACCTTGCAAGGATTGACGGCGGTGGTCACCGCCGAACAAATCAGCGATGGCTCAGGGGATAGTTGCTGGCTAACCATTGATGATAGCAATCTGTCGGCTAACCAGATTCAGACCTTGATTGGTGAATCTGGTGCCGTACTAGATGCTATTCAGTACCTGGCTAACACCACTCTCAACCTGGGTAAGGGGGATGGCCAACAACAGGCCTTTACCATTGAACTGGCGGGCTATCGGACTCAACGTTTACAGGAGCTGCAGGTGTTGGCCCAGACGGCGGCTCAGCAGGTGTTAACCACAGGTGAGGAGTATGAACTAAAGGGACTTTCCTCTGCTGAGCGGCGGCAGATCCACCAGTTCTTGTCAGAACAGTCTGGTGTATCTACCTTTAGTCGAGGTAAGGAACCAGATCGTCGTCTGGTGGTTTGTCTGGCTGCTGCTGATTAACTGGCTGGGAGTAGTTGCTAATTGTTATGGTAGGGCCATGGAAACGGTCTATATTCCCCATCTGCTAAACCGTTCTGGAAAGCAGTTGAGCATCGCTATTGACGAGCATTTATCCTGGCTAGATACCCTGACTCCGGTGCGGGGTAGTTTAAGCCTGGTTCACTGTCAGACTTATCTGGAGGTGAGGGCAACCCTGGAGACTATTCTGACCCTGGTTTGCGATCGCTGCTTGCAGAACTATAACTACCGGGTAGCAATTACTCCCCAGGAATTGATCTGGCTTCAGGCCGATCCGCCGCCGGGCAGTATTCCCTTAGAGCAGGAGGTGGGGTTGGATGACCTAGTGGAAAGTTTGCCCCCCAACGGCCATTTTGATGGAACCACCTGGGTTTACGAGCAAATTTGTTTGGCTCTACCCCAACGTCAGCTATGCAGTGCTGCCTGCAGCGGCCTTTCTCTATCTGAATCGGGTAATGGTGAAATCCAAGACCGCCGCTGGTCAGCCCTGAGCCAGCTCCAGCAGCGGCTACAGAATCAAGACAGCTAGAGCTTTAAGTGACCCGTTGCCAGGGGTGCAGGAGTCAGGGAGTATCCTCTAAGGGCATTCTCGTCTTTACCTTCCCCCCAGTTGGTTAGGGTCTGCCACCTTTTTTTGCTAAATTTGAGCCGCCCTATCTGTATTCCCATGGTGGTAGCAGGTACTGCGAAGGATCCTAGGTTAAGACCCCATCCCTTCGCTCCGCTACCCGTAGTTTGGCAGAACGGGCTCGAGGATTGATTTCCACCTCTGCGGGGCTGGGCAGAATCGGTTTTTTAGTGATCACTTTTAAATCGGAAGCCCCTTTAAGGCCGTGTTTGACCAAGCGATCCTCCAGACTATGGAAACTAATAATCGCCAGTCGGCCCCCCTCTATGAGCCAGGTAGGGGCCTTCTCTAACCAGCTTTCCAGGACGGTTAGTTCCTGATTGACCGCTATTCTCAACGCCTGAAAGGTGCGGGTGGCAGGATGAATGCGACCGTAGCGATACCTGGGGGGAACTACCTGGGCGATCGCAGCGGCCAGCTCCGTAGTGGTTTGAAAGGGACGGGCTTGGATAATTTTGTGGGCAATGCGGCGTGACAGTCGTTCTTCTCCCCAGGTGTAGATCAGGTTAGCCAGGGCGGTTTCATCCCAGTGGTTAATGATTTCTGTAGCGGTCAGGGCCTGACTCCGATTCATCCGCATGTCGAGGGGGGCGCTGTGGCGAAAGCTAAAACCTCGCTGGGGCTGATCTACCTGAGCTGAGCTAACCCCTAAATCTGCCAGAATGCCGTGGAACTTCTGGCCCTGGGGGTCAAAGTGGGCAAAGTTACCCTGCCAGAACATAACCCGATCGCCAAATTTCGCCAGGTTAGCCCGGGCCGCTGCAATGGCCAGGTCATCTTGATCGATCGCCACCATTCGAATAGTTGGATCCGCCGCCAGTATCAAGCCACTGTGGCCCCCACCCCCCACCGTCGCATCTAGATATAGGCCGCCTGGTTGCAGGTTCAGATTTTCTAACACTGCCGTCGCCAGCACCGGTATATGGTAAAACTCAACCTCAGCCATTGGTTAAAGTCATGCTTCTAGTATCGCCAAGGCGAACAATCCACATTAAGATACTCAAAGATATCCTACCTTCTGTTCTTGGCCCTCGGGTTACTCCTATGTCAATCATCGAAACTAAAACCGAGCCCATGGTTATTAACATGGGTCCCCACCATCCTTCTATGCACGGGGTGTTGAGGTTGATCGTAACCCTGGATGGCGAAGATGTCATCGACTGTGAGCCGGTGATTGGCTATTTGCATCGAGGCATGGAGAAAATTGCCGAAAGCCGCACCAATATTATGTTCGTGCCCTACGTTAGTCGATGGGACTACGCCGCGGGTATGTTTAACGAGGCGATTACCGTTAACGCCCCAGAACAATTGGCTAATGTGGATGTGCCTCGCCGGGCCCGCTATATTCGGGTGATTATGCTGGAACTTAACCGCATTGCCAATCATCTGCTGTGGCTGGGGCCTTTTCTGGCAGACGTAGGGGCCACTACTCCCTTCTTTTATATTTTTCGTGAACGGGAAATGATCTACGACCTGTGGGAAGCGGCCACAGGTATGCGTTTGATTAACAATAACTATTTCCGTATCGGCGGAGTGGCAGCCGATCTTCCCTACGGCTGGGTGGACAAGTGTCTTGATTTTTGTAATTACTTTGTCGGTAAGGTAGACGAATACGAAAAGTTAATTACCAATAACCCTATCTTTCGACGCCGCATCGAAGGGGTTGGCACCATTACCCGAGACCAAGCGATCGCCTGGGGTTTGTCTGGCCCAATGTTACGGGGTTCTGGTGTCAAGTGGGACCTGCGCAAGGTTGACCATTACGAGTGCTACGACGACTTTGATTGGGACATTCACTACGAGACCGCCGGTGACTGCATGGCTCGTTACCAGGTGCGGATACGGGAAATGCGAGAGTCAGTCAAGATTATTAAGCAGGCTTGTACCCAGTTACCGGGTGGCCCCTTCGAAAATTTAGAGGCGAAGCGCATAGCTGAAGGGCCTAAGTCTGAGTGGAATGGCTTTGACTATCAGTTTATTGGTAAGAAAATTGCTCCTACCTTTAAAATTCCCGCTGGCGAACATTACGTTCGCATGGAAAGCGGTAAGGGAGAGCTGGGAGTATTTATTATTGGCGACGATAGTATTTTCCCCTGGCGATTCAAGATTCGTGCCCCAGACTTCAATAATTTGCAAATTTTGCCCCACCTGCTGAAGGGAGTTAAGGTGGCTGATATCATGGCAATTTTGGGCAGTATTGACGTCATTATGGGTTCAGTGGATCGCTAGGCCGGTTGTGGCAAGCCTGGCTTGCTGGGCTGAATTGCAAAGCTGTGCTCGATGCTTTCAGCTAAGTGACTTCAGCCTCCTTTACCGTCTGAGCCTTGTATAGAATCATAAAAATTCTGAAAGGAATAAAAAGGTATCCTAGGATACAGATGAGGGCAGGTCGCTTACCTTTCCATTTCAAGGAAAGCAGGGCCACTCCAGCTCTAGGGCGTCTTTTCCTCCCTTGGCGATAGCTGTGTTGGCAGGGTCAAGGCCAGCCAAACTATATGCTGACCTCTGCGGTCAAGCCTTAGTACTGTTTTCAGGGTGCTGCTAAAAGCCAAGGCTGATTTTATTTCCCGTGATTCTCTCAGGAGGCGATTGTTATGAGGCGTACCCACCATAGGGCTGTAGCTAGTAATGGGGTAACGGCTCTGGCGAGGGACTTGTCCATTCGTCGCCAGCGACGCAATCGACGGCGAGAGCAGGGTATGATGGTGCGCTTGGCGGCGGAAGTAGGTCTGCCCATTGAAAGGGCAGCCTGCTACGAAAGTCATATTCAGGGTAAGCGTCCCCACGACTTTTCCGGCTACGATCGCAGCTCTATTGCCATGAGCTAGGATCAGGCACCATTGATTCAGACCAACCCTAACCAGAATCTGCCGCCCTTTTCGGCGAGTAAATCGCCTGGGGATAGCGCTCTGAATCCACTTCGATCACCAGATCAACCCGGTCTCCCCGTTGTTTCAAAGGAGTAATAAATAACTCCGGGTGCAGCGATCGCCAGAAGTAGTCCACAAACTGCGCCACTGTTCCCTCATCCATCGCCCCTCTGCCCTCCGCCTGCAGCCGGTGTTCGGCCTGCTGCCGCCACCGCCGACTGTAACGATAGTCCGCAGGCAGTAGCAGCAACAGGCGATCCAGGCGCTGCCAGAGGGGCTGGTAGGCCGCTAGTTGGCTATTCATATCACGGGCGAACTGGCGATGGGCCTGAGTGCAAATTGGTTCAGGGGCCTGGTCAAACCGCTCCGTGGGAATCGGCTCAACCCCCACAAACCAACCTTCAAACAGTAAAATCTCTATTCCCTGTACCAGGACAGGGGTGGTGCGATCGCCCTGACCCTGGTGCAAAGCCTTATCAAAACGAGGTAGGGCAATGGTTACCTGGGGATCGGCCCGACCTATGCTATCCAGGGTGATCAGTCCTAGTTCCAGGTCATGGGTGCCGGGTGGACCTCGCCACCGCAGACGGGGGTCTATTTGCTGAAGTCGTTGCCGCTCTGGCCAGGTTTTATACAAATCGTCTAGGGATAGGGTGGCGGTTGCACAACCCATCACTCCCAGCAGCTGGCTCAAAATTCCTGCCAGGGTAGTTTTTCCCGTTCCCTGCCCTGCTAGAATTCCCTGAATCAAAGGGGAAGACTGTTGTCGGCGAAGCTGCCTGAGGTACAGGGCTAAGGGCAGCCAGAGACGCCAGTAAAGGGGCAAATAACTGGTCAGAGGGGCAACCGGTAGAGGCATGGAGGGATGCACCTGGGGTAGTAAGGTTAACCACTGCAGGCGACCTTGAATTTCATCCCTAATCGTTGCCGGGGTCAAGCCCCAGGCCTGGGCCCGGCGAGGATTGGCCAGTTCCCAGCCAATCAGGGATTGCCATTGGTCTGTGGTCAGGTGACCTCTGGCTAACCAGGTGCTTAGCAGATCCCCCAGGTGCCTATCCTCAGGGCTGCTCATCCAGGGTGGGGGTTGGCGAGCTGGAAAAAGATACGACTGGTTCGCAGCCAATCGCTCTGGCCATAGCTGGCCAGGGTAATTTGCTGAAGATGGTGGAGAAGAGGCCGGGCCCCTACTTCCCAGAGTCGGAATGGAGGAACCTGAGCCTGCAGTTGGGCCTGAATTGGGGGCCAATCCAGGTGGAGGTAGGCGGCCGCTGGCGATCCCCAGGATTTTACCTCTGTCAACCAGGCAGGACCATCTCCAGGGCTGACTTTGGGCTTTAACAACCTATTCATCCCCTCAGGCGAGGCGGTTAACAGTTGGTACCCACCCAGGTCAGCCTCCAGGGCTGCCACCTCAGCCTTCACCCCCAGGCCTGTTTGCCCTGGCTCCACCGCCAGGCGACTCCAGGCTCTGACCGGAGTCTGCTGAATTTCCAGGGAACTTCTGCCCCATCCCTGGGCCTGGGCCTGCTCTCCCAGGGTTGCCAGAGTGCGTTGCCATACAGGGCTGGGTTGGCTAATCAAGGCCCAATCCGAGCTCCCCTGGCGATCGCCAAAGGTAATACCCAAACCATAGGCCTGGTCAACTCCAGCTTCAACCCTGGCCATGGTCTCTGGCCCCAAATTAGCCTCAATCACCTGGGGGCCCCATAACCCTGATTGCCAGTCTGGCGGCAGAAGATCCAGGAGGGGGCGCAGGGTTTGGGTAAGCAGATCCAGGTTTCGACCCACCCCGATGATTGGGAAGAAATCCGATAGATAGGAAACCAGTTTTAGCTCAGGGGTATCCTCACCCTGCCAGGGCTTAAGGACACTACCCGGAGTTGCGGTAAAGGCTAAATCCGCCACCATCCCCTGGCGAGTCAGGGCCAGGGACAGCAGCCCCCAGTCCACTTCGGGGCGATCGGGGGCTCCTAGACCCACTGGCCCAGATGGATAGGAGAGGCCCTGCTGCCAGGCCTTAAGCCCCGGCAGATTAATCGCCACCAGGCCAACTCGCTGGGGTGGTAGGGCCTGTAGGGCCGTTTTATAGCGGCGATCTAACTCCAGGTTGCCATCACTGGCCTGGGCTGATGCCAGGGCCTGCCGTAGCACCTCAGGATGGTTAGCCACCAGCAGAAATTGATCTCCCACCAGGGTAGTGGCCAGGCCGGCCTGGGAAGAGGAAATTAAACGACTGCCAGAGCGATCGCTAAAGGTTAGAGCTGCCCCGCCCAGGGCTTGATTTTGCCAGAACAGCTCCAGACTGGCCAGGGCCGTCTGACTTTGACGACAGGTGAAAATCACCAGATAGCCAGGGGTGAGACCATTATCCGGGTCCTGGTCAATATCTGCACTGATCAACGCGGCCGTTATTTCCTCTCCCAGCCAGGGTTGTAAGTCTTGCTGGTAGGACAGGCCCGTAGGAGCCAGCAGCACCTGCTCTAACCAGGCCAGTTCCTTTTGAATCACCGATCGCTGCTTGGCGCGGGCCAGGTGGAGCCATAGGTCGGCCAGTCGGTCAGGCCGGGCCAGCACCGATACCACCAGGGGAGACTGTTTGGGAACAAACTGAAGGGTAGTAGGGATGGACTGTCCTCCCCCTTCAATCAAATTTAGAGAAACCCGCGAGGCTACCAATCCCCGGCCCAGGGCCAGCAGCAGTACCAGTCCGGCGACAATGGCCAGGGGAATGATTAACCGGCGCAGCTTCATCAACATCACCCTTAACTCCCAGGTTTACCCTGGGTCGTAATCCAAATACCTTTTCAGTGTAGGGTGCTGGGGGGACCTTGATCGCTTTGCCAGGGGCTGGCTGTTTTGAAAATCAACATTTGAAAATCAACATTCTTGCTGCCGCTGTAGTTAACCGCGGGGCGGCGGCCGCCTACCTCGACGGGGCAGAATCTGGGTCAAAGCCAGATTCCAGGTTAAAATTCACCTTAATCCTAGGCAGCTTATCCTTGCCCCATGCTTTCCTCTAGTCGACCCCCTGATTCTTCTTTAGAGCGTTTGCCCCCCTGGCTACACCGGTCTATCGGTAAGGCCAGCGAGCTTTCTACGGTCCAGAAAATCATCAAAGAGCGCCAGATTCATACCATCTGCGAAGAAGGTCGCTGCCCCAATCGGGGTGAATGCTACGCTCAGCGCACGGCTACCTTTTTACTAATGGGAGCGGTGTGTACCCGTGCCTGTGCCTTCTGCCAGGTAGATAAGGGCAAGGCTCCCATGGCCTTAGACCCTCAGGAACCGCAACGGGTAGCTGAGGCGGTACAACTCCTGGGTTTACGTTACGTAGTGCTGACCTCAGTGGCCCGGGATGACCTGCCGGACCAGGGTGCCCATTGGTTCGTGCGGGTGATGGGGGCGATTCGTCAGATCCAGCCTAGCCCTCAAATTGAGGTGTTAACCCCCGATTTCTGGGGTGGGGGTGGGGGCGACCAAACCCAGGCAGAACGGATTAGTACCGTGGTGCAGGCTGAGCCCGCTTGCTACAACCACAATCTGGAAACGGTGGAGCGGTTACAGGGGCCGGTGCGACGGGGAGGTCGCTACGATCGCTCCCTCAGGGTTCTGGCCCTGGTGAAGGAATTGGCTCCCCATCTGCCCACTAAGTCAGGCCTAATGCTAGGCCACGGGGAAACCGAAGCGGAGATCATGACAACCCTGGAGGATTTACGGCGGGTGGGGTGTGATCGCCTCACCCTGGGGCAGTATATGCGGCCATCCCTGGCCCATCGTCCAGTAGTCCACTACTGGCCTCCAGAGGAGTTTGACCGCTTAGGGGAGCGGGCGCGTCAATTGGGGTTTACCCAGGTGCGATCGGGGCCTTTGGTGCGGAGTTCCTACCATGCAGGAGAACTATGAGCCTTCCGGTGTGGCGGCTGATTCCCTACCTGGATGGGCCAGGCAGCCTACATATGGCACTCGACGCCTGGCTGTTAAACCAACACCAGCGCCATGGCCATCCGCCTAGCCTGCGCTTCTACACCTGGAAGCCCGCCGCCATTTCCCTGGGTTTAAGTCAACAGCGGTCCTATCCACCCCACTGGCAGTCCCTAACCTGGCAGGGCCAACCCCTGGATATTGTTCCCCGCCCCAGCGGTGGGCGGGGAGTGTTGCACCAGGGAGACCTGACCTATGCCCTGGTCACCTCAGCGACGGGATCACGGTCACAGGTTTATAGCCATTTATGTCAGTTCTTGATTGAGGGCTGGCGGCGATTGGGGGTAGAACTGCGCTTTGGCGATGCTAACCCCAACTACGGTCGATCTCCCAATTGCTTTAGCCAGGCTACCCCTGCCGATCTGGTGACCCCGTTGGGCCGTAAGTTCATTGGTAGCGCCCAGTTGAAGCAGGACACAGCGGTCTTGCAGCATGGATCAATGCAAATCAGCCCTGATCCACACTTATTTGAGCAGGTTTTTCACACTCCTCCTCCCCCGCCTGTATGCCCATCTCTGCCAGCCTTACCCACTCTGATTCAAGTCCTGACCGAGGCTGCCGCCCATTGCCTGGGGGCAGAGCTCCGGCTGCAACCCCTCAATGCCCAGGAGTGGCAACAGGTTATGCATTACAAGTCCTAAGCGGTTGTTTACAAAACCCAAGAAATTCTCAAACTATCCCTAGGGAGTAAGATAGTCACTGCAAAACTCAGTATTTTAGCGACCCCTTGGCGACGAACTATACCTGGGACAAGCCTTTTCAAACAATCTCAGCAGGAAGAAAGGCCACCAATCGCGCTTTGCCTTGCCAGGCCCTGGTGGGTTGGGTAAAAAAACTACCGGTGGGAGAGTGGTTAGGGTAGACTCCGGAGGCCTGACTTCTGAACTTTTGTTGCCGGGGCAGGCCACCGGGCACCAGACTAACCCGGATGGGGCTGATCCAGCCAAATATCCAGTTCGTCCACCAGCCAGTTTCTCACCTGCTGGCGCTCCCCCTGGGTGAGGTAAAAGCGGCCTGTGTAGCGCAGGCGATCGTTAATATCTTCCACATCGGCCAGACTAAACAGACCAGCCAGGGTAGCAATGGTGCAGAGCACATCGTCCTGACCCTGCTGATCCAGCCCGCCATAACGATAGCGGGCAATGTACTGGCTCAGCTTATCAACATCGTAGTGGTCTTGAGCTAACCGTTGCCGTCTCTCTGGGGCAATGGGTTCCCCCGCTACAAGGCTGGCGTAGTCTGTATCCAGCATGTTCAGATGAATAATTTTAGGCTGCTGATTGGGGTTCAAACTGCCTCCTTCCCGCTTTTGCCCTGGTTGATCCTGGTTGATCAAGTCTCTAACCAGGTGCTGATAATGCCAGCTATCAGCATAGGCGATCTTTTCCAAGACGGGGCAGATTTTCCCATCACCTAGGGTTCTAATCAGGGGAAGAGGGCCTGGTAGTTGGCTTCTGAGCATAAATCGGCCTCGGACTCCAGCCGGTCTAAAAATAGTTGCCCCTCCAGGTGGTCATACTCGTGCTGAAAAATTCGGGCCACAAACCCCTGCCATAGCTGGCGGCAGGTCTGCCCTTGGCGGTCCAGGTACTCCACTTCGACTTGTCGGTAGCGATGCACCTGTCCCCGCTGGCCGGGCACGCTCAAGCAGCCTTCCCATCCCTTTTCTCGATGATCGTCGTAGCTCAAAATCACCGGGTTGATCATGATCGTTGGCACCATCAGGGGGGCGTCGGGATAGCGGCGGTTTGGCCGGGAGGCCACCACCAGTAGCCGCACGGGATGGGCCAGTTGGGGAGCGGCAAGACCGACCCCCTGGTGGGCCACAACGGCTGTCAGCATGACATCGATAAGGTGTTGAATTTGGGGATTGGCCAGGTCGGAGATCGGCAGGGAAACCTGACGCAAACGGGGATCCTCAATGGTAATTAGGGAATATGATGGATCCATATCGCTAGGTGAATAGGGCGATCGCCCGTGGTTATCCATGGAACTTCCTAGGGGTAAGGGGGCCAGGCGGTGGGGAGTAGGAGTTCAAATCTAGAACTTAGAACCCAGAATTGTCTAGTCTTACTTCTACCCTTTGCCTATGGGTGGCTGCTGAATTCCGGTTAATCCCCTTTTAATATAACTTTTACAGAAATCCTGAGCTTGAGTCTCCTTTGCCATGGCTTTTTTTATCCCGCTGGGGTTTGGCTAAAGTGATAAGTAAAAGTCAGGGAAAAACAGTAGTTATGATTTAAAGTAGCTGAAATGATTAGATCAAAAATAGTTAGGATGAAAAACTCAAGTTTAGGATTCTAGTCGGCCCAACCAGAATAATCTCTGGATTGGGGTAGACCATAACAATTCCTGAACCCCCGTGGGTAAATTACAGAACCTTTTCCTGGTGTCTATCTATTACTCTATAAATTCAGGTCCCGTTAGCCCTGGTTAATAGTCAGGGAATTGAATAGACGGGATCCATGTTCAGCCCTGAAAATCTCCACCCTGATGAGGTATGCCGTGGACCAGGCCTTAGACCGCCTCTGGGAGCAGGTACTCCTGCAACTCAAGGCCCAGCTTAGCCCTCCCACCTTTGAGACCTGGATCAAGTCAGCTCAGATAGAAGCCTTGAGTGAGACCACCCTGGTTATTTCTGCCCCCAACCCCTTTGCCCGTAACTGGTTACAAAAGCACTATGTCGGTACCATTGCCCAAGTGACCCAGGGCGTCTTAGGGCGGCTGGTGGAGGTTCAAGTGATCGTAGCCGACCCTGGAGAAAGTCCTGAGGTCCTGGTGGTCAGTGATGGTCAGTGGCCAGCACCCAGTGCCACGGCCAAGTCTACGGAGCTTCCCCCGAAGGAGTTAACCCAGGCTGACTATAATGATTTGAACCCTAAGGCGGTTTTTTCCCGATTTGTAGTGGGTTCTAATAACCGGATGGCCCATGCGGCTTCTCTGGCGGTAGCCGAATCCCCCGGACGAGAGTTTAATCCCCTATTTCTCTGTGGGGGTGTAGGGCTGGGCAAAACCCATCTGATGCAGTCTATTGGTCACTATCGTCGAGAAATCTCTCCCCAGGCGCGGGTAGCCTATGTTTCGACAGAACAATTTACCAACGATTTAATTACGGCTATCCGCAAAGATAGTATGCAGAACTTTCGCTCTCGCTATCGAGATGTGGATACCCTACTGATAGACGATATTCAGTTCATTGAGGGCAAAGAATATACCCAGGAGGAATTTTTCCATACCTTTAATACCCTTCACGAAGCTGGTAAGCAAATTGTGCTGGCGGCTGATCGCCCTCCCCACCAAATTGTCCGTCTACAGGAACGTTTGATCTCCAGGTTTTCCATGGGGTTAATTGCCGATATTCAACCCCCTGACTTTGAAACCCGTATGGCTATTTTGCAAAAGAAAGCCGAGTATGAACAGGTCCAGCTACCGCGCCAGGCAATCGAGTATATTGCCGCTAGCTATACCTCTAATATTCGAGAACTGGAGGGAGCCTTGATTCGGGCGATCGCCTACACCTCAATTTCGGGTCTACCCATGACCGTTGAGCACCTTAGCAACGTGTTAAATCCACCAGGAGAAAAGCTGACGGTTTCTCCTGGGGCAGTGATTGGGGCGGTGGCAGAGTACTTTCAGGTAACAGCAGAGGACCTGAAGGGGGCTTCCCGACGCCGGGAGGTGAGTCAGGCTCGACAGATTGGTATGTATCTAATGCGCCAGCATACCAGTTTGAGCTTACCTAAGATCGGTGACGCCTTTGGGGGCAAGGACCATACCACCGTACTCTACAGTTGTACAAAAATCGATAAACAAATCAAACGAGATATGGAACTAGCTCAAACGGTGCGGCAGTTAAGTGACCGAATTAATTCAACGGGGGAACAGAGTTGATCTTGACAAGTTTCTCAAGCCCTAATCGAGGGGTTCAAGAGAGCTGGTTATTCGCCCTAGCGCTGCTCTAATGACTTGAATACATGTAACCCCAATAGATAGAGCACAGCTAACACCGTCAGCAAGGGGCTTAAGGCCTTTGCTGCACTCGGTAAAATTTAGATCGATTAATTGCCCTGAGGGGCTGGAAAAATCAAGATACTCGACCTAATTGTGGCGAAGAGGGCGAGACCGGCGTCGCCGTCGGCTAGCCATTGCCCGATCAACCGGAAAACCAGCTACCGGCATAACCTGGTATTGGCGTTCAGATTCTAATTGCTTCAGTTGGGTGTAATCGACCCAGTGAATACAATCAACCGGGCAGGTGTCGATCGCCTCTTGAATTAAATCCTCAGGATCGCCATCCTGGCGATACACCCGCGATCGGCCGTAGTCAGGCTCAATATAAAAGGTATGGCGGGCCACATGGGCACAGTGCTTACAGCCAATGCAGGTAATTTCATCGACATATACCCCTCGCTGACGCCAGGTTCCTCCCAGTTCAGGTTCGTAACCGGTGCGGCTTTCGAGATGGCGTAATCCACCCCCTAACTCAGGCTCATACCCTGTGGGTTGAGGACTGGGGTGATAATCAGAATTATCCATGGAAAAAATTTAAAGAGACCAGAAAATAGTCAAAACTTGAGTTGTGACTAAGCCTGCCACCGCTGCACTACCAGGCGAATTGCACCATCCTGACTAACCTGTTCTTCGGACACCTGAAAACCCTGACGATGGGTTTGACAAAGGACGGTTCTATAGGCGTAGCGCTGAGTGACCTGACGCAAAAAACCATCAACGGTCAGGGGTTGCTGCCAGTACTGTAAATCAGCCACCAGTTCGTAGTCCTGAGTATCAGGATTACGACGAAAACCAATGTCGTAGCCATTAGATTGGGGAATCACCACATCCGCCAATTGGGTTTGTCCCTGGTAGCCCCGCACCTGACAAGGGCCAGCCTTCCAGTCAGCGCCCAGGTCAGTCAAAGCCTCTGTCAGGGAAGCTAAATTACGAATTTTGGTTTTGATTTGGCTAAAGTGTGACATTTGGTTTTAAGCGGTGGATTTTTATGAGGACTACAGGACAAAAACTTGAATTTAAACTCTGCCAGTACTTACCACTGGCTGTGAACTACCTCAGTCTGAACTTGCCAGTCAGATACCTGAAGATTGGACTGAGCATAGTAGTCGGCCGTAGGGGCCTGGGCAACAACTACCCCTAACTCGGCCTCGATTGCTGCCGTCAACTCAGCACAGGACTGACCTGAAACCCCTGTTACAGCTTCTGTAATGCGCCCATCGGGATAAATAACAAACTCTAAGGTTTCCATGGATAGCCTGTTTGAACAGTGTTGAAAGGTCTGACCTCGGCTGGGGATAGGACGCCCTCATTTAATCAACTAGAGCGGATATAAACAGGAATTGGGCCATTAACCCAGTGGAGCAGTTCAGTCAGAATGAAAAGGCTCAGGTGAATCTGTAACAGATCATTGTGAAACACAACAAACTGCATTGAAACTCTGAGCGGCTACTCCCATTAAAAGTAGTTTCGCGTAACTTTTGGAGGTCGTCAAGGCAGCTTTCGTTACAGAATGATACGAACATAGAGGAGGGAGCTGGCTGATGGTTAAGCCAATCTATATCGGGGGTAGGGTTAAATCCCGATGGTTTAAACTTTCTGAAATTGGGGCAAAAGCGGTAACCCGGCTAGGAGCGGAAGTTTTTAGGGCCAGTATAGCCAGACAATTCTGCCAGGCGCTGGAGAGACTGGACGCCGGAATAAAACTGACCGTTAATTTCCCAGGTGGGAAAGCCGGTAATCTCTGGTTTAGAACGGCATAGTTTGGTTTGGGGTTGGATGCCGTCCTCAGCGCATTCAATGTAGGGAAAGATCTTGGCGGCTTCTGCGCCAAAAGCTTCCTTTTGCTCGTGGCAGTGGGGACACCACCAAGCTCCATACATGGAAATTCCCTTGTCCTTGAGGTATTGGGCTAGGGCAATTTCGGCCGGGCCAGAGGTAGTGCTAATGGGTGGGCCAGCCTGTCCACTGCCAGCCGTAGACAAACCCCCGTTCCGCAGAGGAGCATAGATCGCCAGCACACCGGTGAGGGTAACCACCCCCACCAGGATACCAACGAAAAGAATCTGTCCCAAATCCTCCCAGCGATGACCGAATAGAATGATTAGAAACATCGACAGGGAAAATAGGGCTGAGGCCAGGCAGAAAGGGCAGAAAGCTTTGATTTCAAAAGCCATAACCGTGATCAGGTAGCCGCTGAAAACCACCATTGCCGAGGCCAGGGCAAACATCAAGGGCCAGGTGCGGGTTGTAACCGCTTTTTCGGCAGGTTGCTCCCGATCGCCAGGAAACCACCAGGGGGAGGTGGTTAAGAGGAGCATTGTCAGATAACCCAGAAAACCAAACAAAGATAGGGGTAAGCCAAAGACCATAGCATAGGGACTGGCCAGAACCTTTTCGCAGCCTTCCGTAGGGCAGGCCTGGGCTCCGGTGAACTTAATAATGGTCAGGTAGGCTGTTTCCAGGGTGCCCAGAGCCGCGATAATAGTTAGTAATACCCGCGCTTGACGCTGAATCCACCGACTTTCTTGACGACGACGTCTCATTTTGTTTTCCCCAGGCCATGGTCTGGACAATTAAATAATTTTTCCCCTAGTGTATATCTTCCCAGTAGAATGCTGTTAGCCTACTCCGGTAGCCTGGTGTTTAGATCGGTACCGTTGATAAAGCAGGCTTAGGTTTGGATTGCTCCAGACTTTCTTGCAGAGTTTCCATAAACTGACCTACCCTGACCGGATCAATGGGCTGATTAATATCGCCGTGGCGCTTCAAGGCACTGGCCACAATTACCCCATCGGCAGCCTGGATTAAACTACCAATATTTTCCCAACTGGCCCCACTACCAATGAATACTGGTGCCTGGCCCGCTGCCGCCCTGGCCAGTTCCAGGTCTTCCAGGTTCGGGGGGTTACCCGTGGCCCAACCCGACAAAATTACCCCATCGGCCAGGCCCCGGTACAGGGTATCCTGCACAGCGGTAGTTAAATTGGGTGATCCCAGGGGTCGGGCATGTTTAACCAGGACATCGGCCAGAATTTTGACATCACAGCCAAGCTGTTGACGATAACGCAGCAGATCGTAGGCGCACCCCTCGATTAATCCTTGATCGGTGGCCATGACTCCAGTCAGAACATTAACTCGAATAAATTTTGCTCCCCACAGGCGGCGATCGCCAGGGCGCTGTGGCCATCATTGCGCAGAACATTTACCCCGATGGGTAGGGTCACCAGGTTTTGCAGCCGTTGAATCACCAAACTCATGGCGCTAACCACCGCCGGATCGACCTGACCTTTACTAAAAGGAGCGTCGAAGAAGTTTTCTACCAGGATGCCGTTTACCCCACCAGAGGCCAGGGCGACCGCTTCCTGTTCAGCCCGATCAATAACTGCCTGTAAGTTGCCCTGCCAGCGGGGGGACAGGGGCAAGGGCAGGAGGTGAACCACCCCGATGACCGGGTGAGAAGTTTGAAAGATTGCCGTTAAGTCCACGTTATATGGGTGCCTGGACCGGAACTAATAAATACAGTCGTAGCCATGGGGGTAAGGTACCCATCCTGACATCAGGCTCAATTTTATCAGCATACTGGAGCGATCAACCCGACCCGACCCAAGGGGAATTCCGGTTAACCTGCTGGCAAACTGTCATAGCATTGACACCCATCTGCTATGACCCCGCAATATCATAGTTTTATGGTTAAACCATCCCCATCAATAAGGTATTAAGGGTAATTGGTATGGAAGGAAAAGAACTTGGACTGGGTCCCAAGCCCAAACGCTCTCTAATCGCCTCCATGGCATTGGTTCTACTGGGGGCTGGTGTGGCCACTGCTGGTAACCAGGGCATGGTTGCCCTCAATGGCGGCTCCCAGGGAAATCAGGGTTTACAAGGATCGGCAATCGCTTCCCTGGCTAATCCCAATTCTGCCCCTGTCTCCTCCAACTCGACGGCGGTTGCCCCTTCTGTGTCCAGCCCCAACCTGATTGCCGACATTGTGCGCCAGGTAGGGCCGGCTGTGGTTCGCATTGATGCCTCCCGCAAGGTGCAAAATAATCTACCTCCGATGTTTCAGGATCCTTTCTTCCGTCAGTTTTTCGGTAATAACACCCCTGTTCCTCCCTCCCAGGAAGTCCAGAAGGGGGTGGGCTCAGGGTTTATTACCACCGCCGACGGTCGAGTGATTACCAACGCCCACGTGGTAGAAGGGGCCGATCAGGTCAAGGTAACCCTGAAGGATGGTCGTTCCTTTACGGGGCAGGTAGTGGGGGTCGACCCGGTGACCGATGTGGCGGTCATTAAAATTGCTGCCCAGGGGCTACCAACGGTGGCCCTGAGTAACTCGGATCAAATTCAACCGGGAGAATGGGCGATCGCCATTGGTAACCCCCTCGGCTTAGACAATACGGTCACCGCTGGCATTATTAGCGCCACCGGGCGTTCCAGCAGTGAAGTGGGAGTACCTGATAAGCGCGTCAGTTTTATTCAAACCGATGCGGCCATTAACCCCGGCAACTCTGGCGGTCCCCTGCTCAACCTGAAGGGTCAGGTAATTGGGGTGAATACCGCCATTATTCAAGGAGCCCAGGGCCTAGGTTTTGCCATTCCCATCAATACCGTGGAACAAATCAGTACCCAACTGGCGGAAAAGGGCCGGGTTGATCATGCCTACCTGGGTATTCAAATGGTCACCCTATCACCCTCTACCAAGGAAAGTATCAACAACGACCCCAATAGTCCCTTGACAGTGGAAGCCGATAGCGGCGTGTTAATCGCCCGGGTGATGCCCAATTCCCCCGCCGCCCAAGCCGGCCTACGGACGGGGGATGTGATTACCGCCATTGGTGGTCAGGCGGTGCGAGAAAGTGAGGCCGTCCAAAAGGCCGTAGAAGCCTCTAAGGTGGGACAAAATCTATCGGTTACGGTGCAACGGAATGGCCGCGAGCAGACCCTGAACGTGCGTCCTGGATCTCTGCCTGCTAACCGCTAGCCAGCTATCAAGGGATAGTTAGATCTGGCAAATCATCCCCTAACTAGTTGTGGGAAGATAGGATTACTTTGCACCTCGCCGTAATTCCTGACCTGACTGCCATGGCTAAGCCTAAACCGACCTCTTCCCAGGGCGATCGCGCCGTCTATCGAGAATTTGGGACTGCCGATCCCCTGGCCCGTGCTGTTCCCGATTTGCCACCGGGTCAGCAAAATCTGCGGGTACAGGTCAGCCGTAAGGGGCGTGGCGGTAAAACCGTTACTCTGGTATCGGGGTTTAGCCATTCCCCCGATACCCTGGCTACTCTAGCTCGCCAGCTTAAGGCCCACTGCGGTACTGGCGGGACGGTCAAGGACGACACCGTAGAAATTCAAGGAGACCATCGGGAAAAATTGGTGACGGTGCTGGCGGCCCAGGGCTATCGGGTGAAGGCAGGTTAACCATGGGAGTTTTCCCCAACCCGGCCTGGAAACCTCGCCGATTTATTCTCTGTTTCGCCCTGGTGCTGGCCCTGGTTCTAGGCACCCATGGTTCCTTACTGGCGACCACTCCACCCTCTCCCCCAATGGTCAGAGATATAGGTGAGCATTGGGCCGCAGCTTGTCTGACGGCTCTGGTGCAGCGCGGGCTGATGGGAACTAACAGCCAGGGGCAACTGGACCCTGACGGTGTCATCACTTGGGGAGATTACTTGACCCTGCTGAACGCTATTGTGCCTCCCGCCCCGGCTGCGGCCTGGGCCAGTCCCCTGGAGCAGGCCCTGGGTTTGACCAACCCGCCAACGGTGGCCAGTCACTACCCGCCTCATTATTACGACCTCAATCGGCCCTTGTTGCGGGAAGAGGGGGTGATGGCCCTGGCGGCTAAGCGGGGCAGTAGCCATGAAATTGCCGCCAATAGTTTGATTAAGGCCAGTTTGCAGGATGCTAATCAGGTGTCGGCCTACCTTCGAGAGGGGGTGGCGGCGGCCCTGGCCCAGGGACTAGTAGTAAACTATCCTCGCCAGAATTTCCTGCGGCCAACCCAGCCTTTAACCCAGGGTGAAGCCGCGGCCCTGGCCTGTCGGTTGTCGCCCGATCCAGCTTTGACCCAAACCATTAACCCAGACTGGGTGGCCACCGTTCCCGCCAGGGTAACCGTAGCCACCCCCCGCCGCGAACTTCGAGGGGTATGGCTAACTAACATTGATAGTCAGGTGTTGTTTTCTACCCAGGCCTTAACCCAGGCCATTAACCAGCTGGCGGATCTTAATTTCAATACTCTCTACCCGACGGTGTGGAACTGGGGCTATACCCTCTACCCCAGCCCCACCGCCCAGCGCCAATTGGGGGTGAGTCAGTACCTCTACGGCGATGGTAATGGTGTTCCACCAGTAGTTAGCCCGGGCGATCGCGACATGCTCCAGGAGGCGGTGAATCTGGGCCATGCTCGGGGAATGGCCGTGATTCCCTGGTTTGAGTTTGGCTTTATGACTCCCGCCAATTACGAACTCCAGCGTCGCCATCCGGATTGGTTTACCCAGCGACAAGCTGCTAGCGGTGATCCTGGCATCTGGCTGGAGGGCAATGTGCTGCCTCGCCGCTGGCTTAACCCGTTTCACCCCCAGGTGCAAAAGTTCATGATGGAGCTCATTAACGATCTGGTCTCCAATTACGAGGTCGATGGCTTTCAGTTTGACGATCACCTGGGGCTACCCGTGGACTTTGGCTACGACCCTTACACCATTGATCTTTATGGAGCCGAACATGGCGGCCGTACTCCTCCCTCTGATCCTCAAGATCAGGAATGGGTGGCCTGGCGGGCTAATAAAATCTCTGAGTTTCTGGGCCTGGTCCATACTCTGGTTAAATCCCGGCGACCCCAGGCGGTACTGTCTATTTCTCCCAATCCCTATCCCTTTGCCTACGACCACTACCTTCAGGATTGGCCTGGCTGGGTCAAGGGCGGGCTGGTGGATGAGCTGGTGATTCAGATCTATCGCAGTGATCAAAACCGATTTATCTGGGAGGTGGACAAGCCCTCCACCCAAGCAGCTCTGGCCCAGATCCCCACCAGCGCCGGGTTATTAAGCGGGCTGCGGGGTAATCCAGTCAGTATTCAACATCTGGAGGATCAAATTAAGGCACTGCGCGATCGCCGTCTGGCGGGCATGTCATTTTTCTTCTACGAATCCCTCTGGCTTCCCCCTGATCAGGAAACCCGGGAAAGCCGCATCGATAGGTTACGAGAGGCTTTTTCCCAAGCGGTTCCCCGTCCTGGTTAGGGGATTTTGCATCCAGGGTGATTTCTAAATCCGATCGCCTAACACCCTGGAGACCGCCTCTACATCTTTGTCGCCCCGTCCTGAGCAATTAATCACCAGGCGCTGGTTGCCCTGCAACTGAGGACACAGAGTCTCCAGGTAGGCGAAGGCATGGGCGGTTTCCAGGGCCGGAATAATACCCTCCAGGCGGGATACTCGCTGAAAGGCATCCAGGGCTTCCTGGTCGGTGACGCTGTAGTATTCAGCCCGGCCCACATCCTTTAGAAAACTATGCTCAGGCCCCACCCCAGGATAGTCCAGGCCAGCACTGATGGAGTGGGCCTCAATCACCTGGCCCTCTCCATCCTGCAATAGATAGCTCATTGCCCCGTGCAGCACCCCTACCCGTCCTGCTGTCAGGGTAGCAGCGTGCTTACCGGTTTCCACCCCGCTGCCGGCGGCTTCAATCCCAATCATGCGCACTGTTGGGTCGTGAACAAACTCGTGGAACAGGCCCATGGCATTAGAGCCCCCCCTATGCAAGCCATTAGAATATCGGGTAGGGCGCTAAACTTTTGCTGACACTGGGCCCGGGTTTCCTCGCCAATAATGGCATGGAAGTCTCGTACCATCATTGGGTAGGGATGGGGACCCGCCACGGAACCAAGGATATAGTGAGTAGTCTCAACGTTGGTGACCCAATCTCGAATCGCCTCTGAGGTGGCGTCTTTAAGGGTTCCCGTACCGGCCCGTACCGGTCGCACTTCGGCTCCCATCAGGCGCATGCGAAAGACATTCAGGGCTTGCCGCTCCATATCGTGAACTCCCATGTAGATCACGCACTGGAGGCCAAAGCGGGCGCAGACCGTAGCTGTTGCCACCCCGTGCTGACCAGCCCCAGTTTCGGCAATCACCCGGGCCTTCCCCATGCGCTTAGCCAGTAGCACCTGTCCCAGGGCGTTGTTAATTTTATGGGCACCGGTGTGGTTCAGGTCTTCTCGCTTTAAATAAATCTCGGGGCCCTGACCATCGGGGCGACGATAATGGGCCGTCAGTCGTTCTGCAAAGTAAAGGGGACTGGGCCGACCGACGTAGTCTGCTAGCAGGCCGTGTAACTCCGCTTTAAAGGAGGCCTCGTCTCGATACCGCTCAAAGGCCTGCTCTAATTCGCTCAGGGCGGGCATCAGGGTCTCTGGCACATACTTACCACCAAAGCGACCGAAGCGACCTAGGGCATCTGGACGGAGGGTATTTAAGGAGGGGGAAAGGGGAGTTTGGGTCACGGGAGGGGATTGAAATTGGTCACAATTATCCTAACTCTGATTATGGGCTGGGTGTTTCCAGATTCCAGCTAGTTTTGCGGGGATGCCTTATTTAAGCTGAGATGCCCCGTCAGGGTAGAAGTTATACCCCCATCTTGAGGAGCCGCTTCCTAAGGGTGAGGGCGTCGCTGACCAGCGGAGGAAGATGTTCGTAACGGGTTCGCCCATGGCTGCTACTGTGATTGATTCACCTGGACACCGCTATCAAGTAACTATCCTGCTGGCTACGGAGTCGATCGCACAGTCTATTGGTCGATGGTTCCATATCGTCATAGGTGAGGACCCGATCTTTGGAAACATCCCTGTTGAGGCGACATCCCTCCGCTAAGCCCATGGGTCATGGGATATGACTGATTTACCATCCTCTTAGGATGAGAAGATCGCCCACTCACTATCTTTTTGAGAAATCAAGTTCACTGACAATGGCCATTGAATATTAAAAGTTGGATCATCGTAGCGCAAGCCTCGCTCACAACCAGGGGCATAAAATTCACTTACTACGTAAACGATTTCCGCTTCTGGTGTTAAGGTTTGATAGCCATTGGCAAACATTTCAGGTACATATAGGGCACGATGATTATCAGCGGAGAGTTCCACGCCGAAATATTTTAAGTAGGTTGGCGAATCTGGACGCAGATCAATAATGACATCGTAAATAGCACCGCGAGTGCACCGTATCAGTTTAGTTTCACAGGCTGGTGGCACTTGATAATGCAAACCTCTGAGGGTACCCTGGGTGCTACTGTAACAAATATTAATCTGGGCCACCTGGGACTTAATGCCTAGATTATTAAATTCCTCAGCGCAAAAGGTACGAGCAAAAAAGCCTCGATTATCGGCTTTTTTATCGACATCAATAACATAAGCCCCAGCCAGGGGACTTTCCGTAAAAATCATAAAAAAGCCCTATATTTCTGATGAACAAGGATTGCATAATCCTTTGAGTTAAATATTGAATTTGCATACTTATAGGGTTAAGTCCTGATAATTCAGCACTAAAAAACCCTAGGGATAGTATAGGTTTCCAATACAACTTAAATCAAGTAATCATCCTTACCACTCAAAAGACCGATAGAACAGCCTCACTATTTATGGGGGGCAGGGAATCAGACTCTATGGAACGATTTTGATATCGAAGAATTTGTGATGAAGCAATCTCTTTAGCAGATTGACCATCATAGTAACCTTGATAAAATTCAACTATCCAGGCTAAAGTTTCTGACAAATTTAGCTTGGGCTGCCAACCTAACTCAGTCTTCGCTTTCGAGCAATCTAATTTGAGATAATTCGCTTCATGGGGATGGGAACGCCCATCCAACTCCCAAGTGGCTCCCTTACCCCATAAAGTAGTCAGTCGGTCGACAATCCACGACACTGGACGGGCATCCTCATCATGGGGGCCAAAGTTCCATCCGCCTGCAAACTTGCTACCCTCTTGCCAAAGGTTCTCGGCCAAGAGTAGGTAGCCGCCTAAGGGCTCCAGTACGTGCTGCCAGGGTCGAATAGCACGGGGGTTACGAATTAGGACCGGTTGACCGAGATGAAAGGCTTTAATCATATCCGGGATCAATCGATCAATAGCCCAGTCTCCACCTCCAATTACATTACCGGCTCTTACAGAGGCCAGGGCCACACCGTGATCACCATACTTTTCGGGGAAAAGAAAGAGGACCGGTAAGCCGCTGTCACCAATTCTGCGCAACCCTTACTATTGGAGTAGGGATCGTGACCTCCCATGGGTTCATTTTCTCGATAGCCCCAGACCCATTCGCGATTTTCATAACACTTATCGCTGGTGATGACCACCGCGACCCTGAGACTGGGGGTGTGCCGCACAGCTTCCAAAAAGTGGACGGTACCCATGACATTGGTACTGTAAGTCTCCACTGGATTTTGGTAAGAGTAACGCACCAGGGGTTGGGCTGCCAGGTGTAGGGCAATATCCGGCTGGGCCTCAGCCATGGCTACCGTCAGGGCGGTCAAGTCCCGCACGTCCCCTTCAATAGATTGCATAGCCTCAGCCACCTGGGCTGCCTCAAACAAGCTGGGCTGGGTTGGAGCTGGCTGAGAAAAACCTACCACCTCAGCACCGAGCTGCTGTAGCCAAAGAGACAACCAGCTTCCCTTAAAGCCAGTATGGCCGGTCAGAAAAACCCGCTTACCACGCCAAAAGTTTAAGTTCATCGGAGTTACATCGTATAAATTTATTTGAACTCTTAGGAATCAGTACAATCCCGGCTTCCCTTGGGCATCACCCTAGCCCAATTACAGCTTCGGCCAGAACGCTTAGGACAAAGTAGATCGCCAAACCTGATTCCTAGCTATTGACCTGGGCAGTCAACTTCACCAAACTTTCCACGGAGCTTGATCCTTAGCCCATAGGCTTTCTAAGTATTGCTTGTCCCTTAAGGTATCCATCGGCTGCCAGAAACCAGGGTGCTTATAGGCAGAGAGCTCACCTAGGGTCGCCAATTTGCGCATTGGTTCCTGTTCCCAAACCGTGCTATCCCCCTCGATAAAGTCAATCACCTGGGGTTCGAGAACAAAATAGCCCCCGTTAATCCAGGCTCCGTCTCCCTCAGGTTTCTCCTGGAAGGATGTGATCGTAGTTTGCTTGTCAGCAAGGGCAATGGCCCCAAAACGGCCAGGGGGTTGCACCGCAGTCAGGGTAGCTAACAAACCCTGCTGTTGATGAAAACGGACTAGGTCGGACACGTTTACATCGCTGACGCCATCACCATAGGTTAAGCAGAAGGTTTCGCTGCCAAGGTGCTCCTTAACTCGCTTAAGGCGACCTCCAGTCATCGAGTTATCTCCAGTGTCCAACAAAGTAACCTTCCAAGGTTCAGCATTACCATTGTGAACGTTCATCTGATTATATCGGAGATCAAAGGTGACATCGGACATGTGCAGGAAGTAATTAGCAAAGTATTCCTTAATCACATAACCCTTGTAACCACAGCAAATAATGAAATCGTTAATTCCATGGGCAGAATAAATTTTCATGATGTGCCAGAGAATTGGCCGACCGCCCACTTCCACCATGGGCTTGGGCTTAACAGTGGTTTCTTCACTTAATCGAGTTCCTAGACCACCTGCCAGAATAACTGCTTTCATAAAAATCTAAAAAGTAGATTGGATAATAGAAGAAATCAATCCCTATAATGTAGAAGCACGGTGAAAAATCACATGATTCTACATACAGAAAACAACATGAACAGTCCTTATTTCTTAGTGTCTAGCTATATAAGAAGCAATTAACTCATAAAGTCCCAGCTATTCATAGAACTTAAGGATTACAAAGACTTAAAAAAATTCAAAGCCAAACCTGAAAAATAAATAAATCAGCTCAAATGTTCTAAATTTATATTTTCTCAGGTATCCATAGAAAGTATCATTACCTATGAAGTGGATAAACAAAAAACATTTATTCCTTTAAAATAAAAAAATCTATGCAGACAATCGTGAAATCAAATTAAAATCTAATTTATCAAAATCAAAAAGATTTAGCTATAAGGATCCTATAAATCAACGTTTGCTTATATGAACAACAGACAAAGACAGACCTGATTCCCCGGAAAACCATCAGCGGCTACCATTGAGTAGCCATAGTTTGCCCTAATACAGGAGTAGAGATCGTCTAAATTGACCCTTGTCAATCTTTTAACCATGGCTTAAGGCTGTTCAGAAACCAAAAATCACTGGCTAAAAACCTTTGAATCTAGTTTCTACAGATTAAACTCTAAATAAAGTTTACACTAAAATGCTATCCCTGTCCTGGCTTAAACCCTGGAAGCAGCGGTTCTGACTTTAAAGGAGTCAACCACTATGGGGAGGAGTTTCCAGCTCTAGCCCCTCGACCATGACGATGAGTCGATAACCCCAACTGTCGAAATACAGATAATGACTTAAACATACCCCTATCCGGGTGGGGAGTTCACCTTACCCAGGGTATGCTGATACTGGCCTGGGTAGTATCAGCCCTGTAGGCCAATCTGGAATCAGTTCTACCCTTTGCATTAACTCCTTACCATGGTGACACGGGCGCAGATTGGCATTATTGGCGGCAGTGGCCTTTACCAGATGGAGGGGTTGACCGATCTACAGGAGGTTCAAGTGGAAACCCCCTTTGGTCAGCCTTCCGACGCAATTTTGTTAGGTCGCCTGGAGGGGGTGCCCGTGGCCTTTTTGGCTCGCCACGGTCGCCACCACACCCTAATGCCATCAGAATTACCAGCCCGGGCCAATATCTACGCCATGAAGTCCCTGGGGGTGGAGTACCTGATTTCCGCCTCGGCGGTGGGTTCCCTGCAGGAATCCGCCAAGCCCTTGGATATGGTGGTACCCCATCAGTTTATCGATCGCACCCGCAACCGGGTATCCACCTTCTTTGGCGAAGGTGTTGTCGCCCACATTGCCTTTGGCGATCCGGTGTGTTTGCAGCTGGCGGATGTACTGGCGGAGGCGGTGGAATCTTTGCAGCTACCCGAGGTTACCCTGCATCGGGGCGGTACCTATGTCTGCATGGAAGGGCCGGCCTTTTCCACCAGGGCGGAATCCGCTGAGGTCTATCGTCGCTGGGGGGCCGCGGTGATAGGCATGACCAATTTACCAGAGGCTAAACTGGCTCGGGAAGCAGAAATTGCCTACGCTACCCTGGCCCTGGTGACCGACTACGATTGCTGGCACCCAGACCATGCCAGCGTTACCGTCGATATGGTGGTGAGTAACCTGCAAAAAAATGCCTTGAATGCCCAGCGGGTGATCCGGGAAGCGGTGGGCCGTATCGCCGCCCATCCCCCTGCCTCGGAGGCCCATTCTGCCCTCCAGTACGCCATCATTACGCCCCTGCACCAGGCTCCCCCTGCCACTTTGAAAAAACTAGAATTGCTACTGAAAAAGTATCTATAGCGTTTCTCATTCGAGTGAAGTATAGGACAAGGGGCTTAAGCCCCTTGTTAGCAGGGATACCGTCTACCTCATCCGGTCAAGAGTTGTTATATAAAGGATTAAGAGTAGCCCTGGGGATCGATCCCTCTTGCAGGAGGGAGGCCGATGGTTGCTCCAGCAGGGTCTGCAGTAGCCGTAGGCCCTGCCCAAGGCCAACCCGGGCGATCGGTGATAGGGTTTCGCCGTAGTCCATGTGAGTGGTGGGCAACAGCAGGGCGTAGGCCAGCGGCGAGTGACCGTAGAGGTTTTCGGCAAGCGCCAGGATTTGGGCCGGATGGGCTTGATGCATCCCCAGGTTGGGGTTGGAACAGGCCCCTATCTGCTCCAGACGCAGGGGACTAGGAGGATTTTGGGGAGAAGTGGCGTCAACAAAAATCACCCGATCAACCCTGGCCAGATCGGCGGCCAGTTCTGGGGTGAGCTGGTGGCAGCAATAGCATTCCACCTGCCCTAACTCCAGACCTTCCAAGGCTTCTACCAGGCGGTAGCCAACTCCATCATCCCCCCGTAGGGTATTGCCATAGCCAATTACCAGGGTTTTCAAATCTTTTTACCAGAACCCCTGTGGTGCTAGCCGTGGCGCTGCTGGTGCCAGCGCCAGGCATGGCTCAAGAGGGTATCGAGATCACTGTACTGGGGATTCCACCCCAGCACCTGGCGAGCCCGTTGACTGCCTCCCACCAGGGCGGGGGGGTCTCCAGGGCGGCGATCGGTTTCGACTACGGTAATGGTTTTACCGGTAATGCGGGTGGCGGCATCAATCACCTCGCGCACCGAGAAGCCACTACCATTACCCAGGTTAAACACCGTGCTTTCTCCCCCTTTAGCAGGTACTCCAGCCCTAAAATATGGGCATCGGCCAGGTCGCAGACATGGATATAGTCGCGGATGCAGGTGCCATCGGGGGTAGGGTAATCGGTACCGTAGACATAGATGGCCTCCCGTTTACCCAGGGCTGTTTGCAGAACCAGGGGAATTAAATGGGTTTCAGGGTT
Organism: Nodosilinea sp. LVE1205-7; assembly: GCA_041879365.1. Taxonomy (GTDB): domain Bacteria; phylum Cyanobacteriota; class Cyanobacteriia; order Phormidesmidales; family Phormidesmidaceae; genus Nodosilinea. The sequence goes on from CP089923.1 coordinate 3,601,262, forward strand.
ATGATCTTCGCCCAAAATCCCTTCGGGATGGGCTCCTGCCGCATTAAAGTAGCGAAAACAAACGGAGTGCAGACCGTAGGCCCGGTCGTAGTCCGCCAGCACCCGTTCTACCATGAGCTTGGTGGCACCGTAGGGATTAATGGGAGCCTGGGGATGATCTTCGGGAATGGGTAGTTCTTCAGGCACACCATAGGTGGCGCAGGTAGAGGAGAAAACAAAGTTTTTGACCCCTGCTTCTACCATGGCATCCAGTAGGGTCAGGGTACCTACCAGATTATTCTCGTAGTATTTGCTAGGATTGGTTACCGATTCACCCACGTAGGCGTAAGCAGAAAAATGCATGACTGCGGCAATGGCGTAGTCAGAAAAAACCTGCTTCAGCAGAGCCTTGTCGAGGGTACTGCCTACCACCAGATCAGTCTTTAAGACCTGTTGGACCAGATCCTGGTGACCGTAAACCAGATTATCTAGAATAACTACCTGGTAACCTGCCTGCTGCAAGGTAAGGACAGCGTGACTGCCAATGTAACCTGCACCACCAGTTACCAGGATGGTTTCATCAGGGTTAGCCATAGTCTAAGCCTTTGAATAAAAATTATATAAAATTAGCTCTATCAGATTAAATGGCCAGGCAGACCGTTTAGTCAGACCTGACCAGTGGAGTAAAAAGACAACTCCAGGAAAGTATTCGTCTGGTTAACCAGGTACAGGTTTAAAATAGGGCTGCACCTGAGTAAGGGAGCGAGATCGCCTACCTCTGAGGGTATAAATCTGGCAACCTTTTAAGGATTGCCAGGACTGAGATAGGCATGGATTAGGGGGTACTCAAGGACTCAATTAACTCTGTCGAATAATTTATCGAAGGTTGGCCCACCTTTTAAGGTAGAAAAGCCCCTGAATTCAAGGTTTTATAGCTTGGGACTAGAGATCAAATTGATTACCACGACGATATTGTAGGTAGGCGGCTACAAACAGGCCAGCCAGGGTAACCGGAATCAACCCTAGTACAATACCGCTTAGCAATGGTTCAACCACAAGCCTACTCCTTAAATATTGACTGATAAACTACATTGTTAGAATAATTTTATCATAGGATGACCGAGGGCCAGGGCACCTCCTAAAGCGGACCAGCAATTGTGATGGTAAGGAGGCAGCGGCTATTGGTAGGGTTTTCTAGTTGTAGCTAGGCCGCCGTAGAGTTGATAAGCAACGCCTGGGAGAAAACCCTGAACATCCTGGCTACTAACCAGGGCTTTCTCCCCAACTGGGGCGATGCGAATCTTGACGTCGAGGTTGTCGTGATCATAGGCTAGGCCAGTCTTAAGTTAGGGAATTCTCTTATCTATGGCTTCTGGAACAGCGATTTTGCTGGTATCCTGCCCTGACCAGAAGGGATTGGTGGCTAAAATCGCCAATTTTATCTATGCCAATGGGGGCAATATTCTCCATGCCGACCAGCACAGGGATCCGGAAGCGGGTCTGTTTCTATCCCGCATTGAGTGGGATTTAGCGGGTTTTAATCTGCCCCAGGAGATTATTGGGCCAGCCTTTAATGCTATCGCCCGGCCCCTGGGGGCTACCTGGCAACTGCATTTTTCCAACCTTGTTCCCCGCCTATCCATTTGGGTCAGCCATCAAGACCACTGCCTGCTCGATCTTCTCTGGCGTTACCAAGCTGGGGAGTTGGCCGCCACCATACCCCTAATCATCAGTAACCATCCCCATCTTCAGAATGTTGCTGAGCAATTTGGGGTTGATTTTCACCATGTTCCCATTACCAAAGACACCAAGGCTATCCAGGAGCAACACCAACTAGCCTTACTGCAGGAATACCGCATTGATCTGGTGGTGCTGGCTAAGTATATGCAGGTGCTCTCCCCAGTTTCTTGGGGGAATTTAACCAGGTGATTAACATTCACCACTCTTTTCTACCGGCCTTTATGGGGGCTAACCCCTACCAGCGGGCCTATCGGCGGGGGGTCAAAATCATTGGGGCAACAGCTCACTACGTTACCTCTGACCTGGACGAAGGGCCAATTATTGAGCAGGATGTGGTGCGTATTAGCCACCGGGATGATGTCAAGGAATTAATTCGCAAAGGCAAAGACGTAGAACGAATGGTACTGGCCCGAGCGGTGCGGCTACATTTGCAGCATCGCACCCTGATCTGCGGTAACCGCACCGTGGTCTTTGCCTAGATGGCTGGGGTCACCTGGGCCAGGCGCACCGCCGTCAGCAGGTCTTGGTGGATGGCTGGGGTGGCGGCAATCAGTAAACCAGGCCGCTGATAGTCTTGACAGCTATGGAGCGGAGGAGGATCGGAGCCCTCTAGGGTGGTGACGATATAACCCATTTCCGCCGCCATAAAGGCTAGGGCGGCACCGTCAATAAATTGTCCCCGGGCCATCACTGCCCCGGCCAGATCACCATTGAGTAAACCGTTAAAGTTGGGAATTTGAGTGGTTTTAGAATAGTCGGCCCGGGTGTGAAAGACCCGATAGCGATCGCGCAGGTAGGGCACCAGCTCCCCCATTTGCCAGCCCAGACACAGAGCCTGGGTGGGCTGGGGAATTTGCACTGGAATGCATTCCTCCAATCCCTGAGTCAAGTTGCCCCTAAAGGTGCCCTCTCCCCGCAGGGCGTAGTAATAGGTCTGTTCACCGGGCATGATGGTGATTGCCGCTTCGTAGTCATCGGCATTGAGCACACTGAGAATAATTTGGTAGTTGGAGTGGCCATCCAGGTAAAACTGGGTGCCATCAATGGGGTCAAGGGCCACCAGGTAATCCCCCAGGTGGCCCAGGTCGGTTGCCCGAAAATATTTGGTGTTATAGGTCTGCTCGTGCTCTTCTCCAAAAAACCTGACCTGGGGAAACAGGCCCAACAGCACCACCTCCATCATGGTTTGAATGGAGAGATTGGCGTCACTCAGGGCAGAGGCAAAAAAATTATCCCCCTTGCCGTCTTTGTCGGGTTGGGCGCTGATCTGGGTCTGAATTTGCTGGGCGTAGGCACCAGCGGTTTTGAGGTAGGGCAGGAGGGTCTCTAAAATTTGTCGGGGGCTGGGCTGAGTGGGCATCGCCGCAAAACCTGCTGGTGAATGTGCTTAAACCTATTTTTATTTTAACGGTGACCAGGGGTGACTAAGAAATTCTACATCTACTCCTACTGGCTGAGAAAACATCCTAGATTTAAGGTGTGGCTGCAGCTACAGCCAGGTTCGATGATTGCAGGAGCTAAGGGTAATTATGGTGAATCCGCCCGCTGACTCTATCTTGCACCCCCGGCAGACGACCGACTCCCCCGAAGGTGCCGGAGGTCCAGGAGGATCGGCCCTCGGTCCCGGAGCTTAGTAGGGACCACCCTGGGGCCGTTTCTACGCCATCGCCAGGTGCGGGGCGGTGGCTGTGGATTATTCTGATGTGCTCTGGTGGTGCCAGTACGCTGGCTCTGGGAGCTTTTTTCTGGCTGATCCAGCTACCTCCCACGGCTGACTGCCACAATACCGCCACCCTGACCAGCGATCGGGCTGAGTTGTACTGTGCCCAGGTCGCGGCGGCGTCGGGCCAGTTGGAAGATATCCTGAGCGCCCTTGATCTGGTGGGCTCCTGGTCCAGTCGCCATCCCCTTTACTACGAAGCCCAACCCCTGGTGAAAAAGTGGTCCCGGATAGTGCTGCAGGCAGCCCAGCAACAGTTTCAGGATAACCACCTGGAAGCAGCCCGATCGCTGATTGGGCGCATTCCCTCCTCCAGCCCGGTGTACCCCTCAGCCCGGGCCGCCTTAGAACGCTGGCATCAGCAATGGAGTAGGGCTGAGGTCGTCTTAGCCAAGGCCCAGCAGGCCCTCCAGCAGCAGGACTGGACCACCGCTGCGGCCCAGGTGCGGGCTCTGGCCGCCCTGGGTAATGATGCCTGGCAGGCCCATCAGGTGCAAACCCTGGCTCAGCAAATTCGTTCGGGAACAGCAGGGTCAGGCCCTCCTCACCCAGGCGGTAGCCATGGCGGCTACGGGGGATAGGCACCAGTTAGGTAAGGCGATGCGGCGGGCCAGCCAGATCCATCCCTCTACCTTTATCCATGGCAGAGCCCAGATCTACCTGGACCAGTGGAGTGATCGCCTGCTTAGCCTGGGACTCCAGCAATGGTATGCCTCGGAGTTAACCCAGGCGATCACCCTGGCCCGCTCTGTAACCCCTAACCCTAACCGCACCAAGACAGCCCAACAGCTGATCTGGCTCAGCCAGGCTCGCCAAATGGCCCAGCAAAGTTTAAGCTCCTGGCGGACTTCCCCCGATCAACTGGTCAAACTCTACCAGGCCATGATGCTGGCCAATCGCATTAGCCCTGACAGCCCCTATTATGGTCAGGCCCAATCCAGTATCACCACCTGGCATGGCTACCTGGGGGATTTGGCCAAATTACAAACAGCTGAAATTACTGGTCGTCTACAACGGATCGACAGCCTGAAGCTGGCGATTGCCCAGGCCCAGCAGATCCCTTTGGGTGATCCGGTGCGGGTGCGAGCCCAAACTCTGATCGCCCATTGGCGACTGACCATCGAAGGCCTGGAGGATCGCCCCCTGCTGGTGCAGGCCCACCAACTAGCCCAATCTTCAACTATCCCCAATTTGCAGGCGGCGATCGCAACGGCCCAAAAATTGAGCTGAATCGGGCGCTGCGTCATCAGGCCCAAAGCTGGATCTACATCTGGAGAAATCAGATTCAGGCGATGGAAGATCGCCCCCTCTGGCAGCGATCGCAGCAACTGGCCAGCCAGGGGCATCTGGCCCAGGCCATTGCCCAGGCCCTAGGGATTGCCCCTGGCCGAGCCCTCTATGGTGAAGCCCAGGCGGCGATCTCTACCTGGAAAGGCCAGCTCAAACGCCAACAATTAGCCCGTCAGTGGGCTGGGCAGGCCCGGCTTGCCCGGTCCCCAGTCCAGCCCCAACCGGCCCCCTTGCCCCCAACCCCGGTTATTCCCCCGGCTCCCGCCCTACCCCAGGTGTCGGCAACGGCGTCAGGGCCAATTTTATTGCCTGGTCTACTTTTCTTTGAGGGTAAACCACCCCTGCCTATTCCCCGCCCTAGCGGTTCCCGACAGGCCCCAGAATCTACGCCGCCGCCCCAGGGGAGCAAGGCCCCCACTGCTCCGACCCCACCGACGGTCTCCAGTTTCCCGCAGCCAGAGCTGGTGCAGCCCCGCAGGTAAGGCGGTCTCCTGTACAATTAAGTAATACCCGCTAAGATTTTTCCTCAGATTCAGATCTAAAGGTTTCGATCCACTGGTTGACGGCCACCTCCCCTAACTATGCCCCTACTCCAAGACCTGACGCTTGACCTTGATGCCCTGGCGGGACGCACGGTAGGACGAAGGTTTCAGGCTGTATTCCTGATGCTGATAGCCATGGTTGTGACGGCTGGCTTTAGTCTGCGGCTATTTCAATTACAGGTGATCAGTGGCCGCTACAATCGCCAGATGGCCGATAGTAACCGTCTGCGCCTGGTCCCGAATCGACCAGCTCGAGGCACCATTACCGATCGCAATGGCAAGGTTCTAGCCACCAGTCGCCTTTCCCAGAGCGTTTCCATCTGGCCCGTTGCCCTGGCAGAAGACCAATGGCCAGTGGTGATTGATCGCCTCTCCACACTTCTGAAAATACCGGCTGAAGATATTCAAAAACGCTTAGAGCAGGCTGGTTACCAATCTCTGGAGGCGATTCCCATTGCCAGGGGGATTAGCCCGGCCCAGGCGACAGCGGTAGCCGAGTATGGCGACCAGCTACCGGGGGTGCGTCTGGAAACAGAGGCGATCCGCAACTACCCCAATGGCGATCTGGCGGCCCACGTCCTGGGGTCTACGGGGGAACTTACCGACGAGGAACTGGCTAAACGTCGGGATCAGGGCTACCGGATGGGCGACATTGTGGGCAAAATGGGGGTTGAATCGGTGTTTGAACCCCTGTTGCGGGGAAGCTGGGGCGGCCAACAGGTAGAGGTGGATAGTGCAGGCCGCATTGTTAGAATCCTGGGGGACAAGCCATCCCTATCGGGTCAGGATGTGCAACTGACCCTCGACATTGACCTGCAAAAGGCCGCCGAAGCCGCCCTGGATAAGTACAAGGGGGCGATTGTGGCGATCGATCCTCGGGATGGGGCCATTCTGGCCATGGCGAGTCGCCCCACCTTTGACCCTAATATTTTTACCACCCGGATTACCCCAGACCAATGGAGAGAGTTGCAGGGAACTGACCATCCCTTTCTAAATCGGGCTCTCCAGGCCTTTCCCCCCGCCAGTACCTTTAAGATCGTTACTACGGCGGCGGGGTTGGAGTCCGGTAAATTCAGCCCTGATGCTGTTCTGCCCACCTTCCCCTACGTCCAGGTCGGCAGTATTCAATTTTGGGACTGGAACAAACGGGGTTTTGGCCCCCTAGGGTTCACTGGAGCCATGGCCTGGAGTTGCGATACTTTCTTTTACCAGGTGGGGATGCGCATCGGCGGCCCCACCCTGATTGAAATGACCCGGCGCTTTGGCTTTGGTCGCAAAACCGGGGTTGAGCTGGGGATTCAGGAAAGTCCAGGGTTGGTTCCCGATAACGACTGGAAGCGCCGAACCCAGAATACCGACTGGGTGATTGGGGATGCCATTAATATGTCCATTGGTCAGGGCTTTTTACAGACAACCCCGCTGCAGGTAGCGGTGATGTTTGCAGCGGTAGCCAACGGTGGTTATCGCATTACTCCCCACCTGAAAAAAGACGCTGACCCCCCGACCACTGGCGCGAATCTTTGAAACTCAAAGACTCCACCATTGATATTTTGCGCCGTGGGCTGCGTCAGGTGATTACGGGGGGTACGGCGGCCGCTTTAAACGTTTCCTATATACCCCCCTTTGCTGGTAAAACTGGCACCGCCGAAGCTCCTCCGGGGGCATCCCATGCCTGGTTTGGGGCCTATGCACCCCTCGATAACCCTAAGGTGGTGGTGGTGGTGTTTGCTGAGCACTCCGGTGGCGGCGGCGGCCATGTGGCGGCTCCCATTGCCCTTAAGGTGTTAGAAGCCTACTTCGGCCATGGTCAGGCCCCTAAACCCCCGGCTTCTAAACCCCAGGGTGTGAGGCCTTGATTTTAGTCAAAAATTTGGTCAAAAAACTGAGGAGTGGTTGCAGCCCTAAACCTCTTGACCCTGATTCCAGCTGTTGCTGAGGGCTACCCACTGCTCTGGGCTCAGGTCTTCGGCCCGCACCGTGGGAGCCAGGTCCAGTTGGCCCAGAAGGGTGCTCAGAGGCTCTACTGCCATTAGCCCCTTCAGGTTATTACGCAGCATTTTGCGTTTACTGGCAAAGCCTAGTCTGACCAGATGCTCTAAATGTTGGGGGGATTGGGCTGGCACCGGCAGGCAGCGGGGAGTGAGGCGCACCACCGCCGACTCCACCTTGGGGGCGGGGGTAAAGGCGCTGGCGGGCACCAGACAGACCTGCTCACAGGTGGCCAGGTACTGCACTCGCACCGATAGGGCCCCAAAGGCCCGACTGCCCGATTGGGCACAGAGGCGATTGGCCACCTCCCTCTGCACCATTAAAACAATGGTCTGGTAAGGCTGGGGTTGGGGTTGGGTAATGGTGCCCAGTAGTTTTTCTAAAATTGGCCCGGTAATGTAGTAAGGAATATTAGCCACCACCTTATTCAGGGGCTGGCCTCCCAGGGGTAAGGTTAGAGTCGATAGATCCAGGTCTAAAATGTCCCCCTCCACCAGGGTGAAGTTAGGCTGGTGGGCGAAGTAGTGGCGCAGTTGACGGCTGCGGTCTCGATCGATCTCCACCGCCACCACCCCACCGGCCCTCTCCACCAGGGCAGTGGTTAGTACCCCAGTGCCAGGACCGATCTCCAAAACCCCATCTTCAGCGGTTAGGGTCGCCGCCGTCACAATAGACTGGACCACGGTCTGACTGGTGAGCCAGTGTTGCCCAAACCGTTTACGAGCTAATTGGGAGCCCATGGTCAGAACCACCAGGACTGAGGGACTGGTCCCATGTTACAAGTAATTTCACCCGCTCTTTTTCCCTGCTCTCCCATTCTGCCAAAATTCCTCGGAGCTGGGAGATGAATTACCGTTTAAGAAGACGCTGGGAGGCGTAGCTAAAAATAGCTGCCATGAGGGTTTCTGGTTCTATTCTTCGATAGTTTGCGGGGGGGTTTGGCGGTGACGTGGGTGGGAAATGGCTATGCCCGCAAACGGGGCTTCAAATTGCCTGCCTGTATAGGTTGTCATAGGGTAGAGTCCCCACTCGCTAGGGAACCCAACGGAATGGAAACCCAGCTAATCCTTATATAGGGCGGAGATGGCGGCGGCGGCGGCTTTCACCTTCTCCACCATCACCTCCGGAGCTACCACCCTGACCCCATCTTCAAACCCCAAAATCCACCGCCACAGATCCCGGTCTTCCCTGGCCCACAGGGGTAGTTGCACCTGAAAGCGGTGGGGATGGAGGGGGTCGGGGCTCTGGGTCAGACAGAACAGCGACTCTGCCGGGCTGGGGTTGGGGGTCAACCGGGGTGACATTTTCATCTGTGCTCGGGGAAACCGCTGGGTACCTTCGCTGATGAAGGCAAAGATGCGATCGCTAAACCAGAGTTCTAACAGCAGGGTAGCGGCGGCCCGCCCCTGGGGGTCGGGGCTGAGGAATTGCCTTTGCTGCTGCGGGTCACTGCCCAGGTAGAGACCGCCAGAGGCCAGGTAGAGACGTTGCAGGCGCTGTAGGGCCTGACGTTGGGCAGTCTGGGAACGTTGAGCGGACTGGGGATGACCGCGAAACAGGCGGTCCAGGCGTTCAAATTGCAGTAGCCCGGCCTGGGGGCCGGTGGCGATTTCATAGCCTAAATACCAGGCAATGTTGTGAAAGACAATTTGGAGGGGCCAGGCCTGAAGAAAACCGGTGGGAGAGTCGGTAAAGCGGCCCACCCCGACAAAACGATTTAACTCCAGCAATTGGCCGGTTTCAATGTCGGCTTCCAGGCGCTCTGGGTGGCGGGCGATCGCATCTCGGGGCAGCAGGTCAGGATTAATGATGGTGCGGTTACCGATCGCCCGCACCGGGTAGAGTTGCTCCAGGTCTCGCTGGCTGGAGCGCAGCCGGGTTTGCAGGGTGCTGAGCAGGCTGAGGGCGGCGGGGTCTTGGATATGTTTGACCTGACTTTGCAACAGACTGGCCACCCGCAGCAACTCCCGCTCCGATAGGAGGCCACTGCCTAAAAAGTAGCCCCGGCGCAGGCGAAAGCCTGGCAAAATCCCGTAGGGCTTGAGGATTTGCTCCATATCCTTACGGAGGGCCGCCTGGCGATCGCCTACCAGCTCCCCCTGCTGTTGCAGGGCAGTCACCAGGCTTTTGAGGCTGCTGCCGGTTTCTGCCTGCCAGCAAAAGGGGTGGTGGGCAATAAAGCGAATCAGGCCAATCAACCGCTGAAAGGGCTCCCAGTCAGAGTAGGCATGGGGGTTAACCGGGGCCTGGCTGGGGCCATCGGCGGGCGGTAGGGTCAGGGGCGTGACTTGAGGGCTGGGGCTGAGCAACCCATTGGCCTCTAGCCAGGCCAGATCCTGGGCGATCGCCGCCGGGTCGGCATAGATCTGCCCCGCTGCTGGGCCAGCACCCCACAGATCTCCGCCAGGCTATCTAGATCAGGGGATGGCGGGTGCCCCAGCAGGGAGGTTAACTGGTCCGGGTCTTGGCGGTGCAGCTCCCCCAGGCCGGGGTATTGCCCCAGCAAACTGATCAGGTGTAGCAAGCGGTCAAAGGCTAGCAGGCTGGAGTAGCGGTGCCATTGCACCTGGCGGTGACCCGTGCGATTGCGGCGGTTAGTGAAACTGCGGCCCAGTTGTTGCAGCCGGTCCACCGGGGTGTCTAGCCCCTGCCGGGGGTCGAGGGCATAGAGGGCGATAAACCCCTCCGCCGCCTGGGGGAAACTGTTTCAGGGCCTGGTAGAGGGCCTCGATCACCTCGGGGGCGACGGCCCGGGGGCGCTGACGATTCCACTCCAGACAGGTGGCCAGGGGAGTGGTGAGATACCAGCCCACCCAGGTCGCCTGCAGCGGAGCTAGACGCTGGAGTAAGGCCTGGCGCCAGACCCGCCGGGCGTTGGTGGCGTCGTAGATCACCGTCTGCCCCTGGTCAAGGGCCTGGCGGACCTGGGCCTCTACCACCGCTTCAATCTGGGGCCAGGGGCCCTGGATGGTGGGGTCACCGTAGAGCTGCTGGCGAATCTGATCGGTGGACACCAGACAACTCTGGGGAATGAGCTGGTGCAGGTGATGGGCCAGGGTGCTTTTGCCACTGCCCGGTGGGCCAATTAGCATGTGGCAGAGGGGAGGGGAAGCCATGGTCAGGGATGGGGTGGGGTGTTTTTATTTTAGGCAGGGGGCGGGCAGGGGAGGCGGAGGCTAATGCGACTGACAAACCAGGGGAGACTTTAGTGGAGAGTTTTGGATAAAAGCTGTTTTCTTTCCGGGTTTAGGGATTATTCCCCTGAATAAAGAGAGTAGGGATACAAATTTTGTCATTCGCATTGAGTTTTCCCCAATCTGAAGAGGGATGGGGGATACTCGGATTAAGCCGCTTGGAGTGGGCGATTGGTGTCTAGGAAGGGACTGGGGCTATGGCTGAGCTATTTTGGCAGGCGAAGATTTGGGGGTTACGGAGTGCGACGGGAGGTGAACTATGACTGAAGGGGTCGTTTATACCGCGATTAGCTTTGCTCCGGTGCAGGGATTTATTGAGAAGTCACGAAAGCTGAGGGATTTATTTGGAGCTTCGCTAATACTCTCCTATTTAAGTGCAAGGCTTGTAGACAAGGCTAAAACATTAAACTTCGAAGTTATTTCTCCCGGCTTGCTTGATATTAAAGAGGGCATGCCCAATCGTATTTTGATTAAAGGTAGTACATCACTCAACTGTGATGTGGCTGGTTAACTGACAAAACATTAGCTTAGGGCGGTTCAAACCGCTGCTATCCAGACAAAGTCAGCCTTTGCCGACTGATCCATAACCCGCGTAGGCAGGTTTTGCCTGTCTACGCGCGGCTTCTAGCCGCCAGCGTTGAGAGTTTTGTCAGTCAACCAAGGTCCCCACTCGCTGGGGAACCCAATTGAATGGAAACCTCATCTTGTCTTTTTAGTTGATTCAACAAAGTTCAAAACGTAAAAACTCAACTAGGGAAAGGTCATGGAATTCTTAAACGCTTTAAAAGAACGGTTAAACACTACTGAGACTGAAAACGGCGCAAAAGCCTATAGGTCTACATTGAATGAGTGTTTAGATTTATTTGGCAAGATTGCTGCTTGTCGGGATGACGTGGGTCAAGCACAAAAGTTGTTTGCCCACGCATACGCCGAAGACCCTGAAACTGCGACCCGCATTTTGTTTTGGTGCCGAGATATTCGCGGCGGCCAAGGCGAGCGTGCTGTTTTCAAAGCGCTGCTTAAATATCTAGTTAAGCAAAACATTAATCTAGCGACAAGACTAATTAAGTTAGTTCCAGAGTATGGGCGCTGGGATGACCTTTTAGTTCTGGAAGATTCTGCCGTTTGGCAAGATGTTTTAGAGTTAATTAGTGCGCAGTTTTACGCAGATATTAAGTACATGTATCTGTACAATGAAGGTGACGTAGAAGCTGGTAGAAAAGTTTCTCTACTAGCAAAGTGGCTGCCTTCAATCAATGCTTCCTCAAACAACACTAAAAGATTAGGGCGTAAAATTTCAAGTTATCTAGGTCGCAATGAAAAAAGATACCGCACTGCACTAACTAAGCTAAGGGCGCATTTACGTATTGTAGAGCAGTCTATGTGTGCTAGAGAGTGGTCCATGATTGACTATTCTAAAGTACCCTCTCGCGCTGCTTTTATGTACCGTAATGCGTTTAAAAAGCAAGATAGTGCTCGTTATCAAGAATATCTAAATACTGTTCAAGAAGGTAAAGCAAAAATAAATGCGGGTACGCTTTACCCGTATGAAATTGTTGAGCGGTATTTTTATAGTTCTGCTGAGGACCAAACTATTGACCTGCTGTGGCAAGCCCTTCCTAATTATATAGAAGGTAAGGAGTTTAATGGTTTAGTAGTAGCTGATGTGTCAGGTTCAATGTCAGTGTATAGTCGGCGGCCTTTAGCAGTGTCTATTTCACTCGCAATCTATATTGCAGAGCGTAATAGTGCCGAGGTATGGAAAAATAAATTCCTTACTTTTTCCAACAAACCAACCCTGCAATCTATTGTGGGTTCTACTATTGGTCAAAAAGTTACAAATTTGAACAAAGCCGATTGGGACATGAACACAGACCTGATTGCAGTTTTTAAAGCAGTGTTATCTGCTGGAGTAGATAACAATATTCCCGCAGAAGATATGCCAAAGAAACTAATCATAGTCTCTGACATGCAGTTTGATCAAGCGTGCAGATCTAACAAGCGCACAAACTTTGAACAAATTCAGAAGTTATACAAACGAGCAGGTTATGAGATGCCTCAGTTGGTATTTTGGAATGTAAATAGTCATAGCAATGTTCCAATCAAAGCTCATGATACAGGCACCTGCCTAGTGTCTGGATGCAGTCCAACTACTCTAAAAACTGTGCTCACCAAAGACATTTCGCCTATAGCCATTATGGTTGAAACTGTGTATAATGAACGGTATGACCCAGTAGGTCAAGAGTTTAAATAAAGTTAATAAAGGGAGTTGATAATTTTTTCTCTCTTTATTAACTACCTAAGATGGTTCAGCAATACTATACTTACTAGGTAAAAGTAAAAAAACCATCTTGTTTGGGGAGATAGCCTAATGGTAGAGCATTTGAATAAAAAAATATATCTAGTATTTGATCGTAGAGTCCCCACTCGTTGGGGATCCCAATTGAATGGAAACATGCTTATTGAATTGTGACTGTGACTACCAGCGTTTTTTGTTCAAGAATGATAGGTTTTACAGCGAAATTGAATTCAATTAATAATTTATGACCTTAACCATTCGCCCAAAGAGCACAACTGCTGTCTTTCACCTTCATTCCACCGGAAAAGGCGTTTCCCAGCTCATTGAACAGGAAGGCTCCAAGCACCAGATTCGGGTAGATGCAGCGCCTGCCTTTGGTGGAAACGATGACTATCCCAGCCCGATCGCTTATGCGCTTAGTGCGCTGATCTCTTGCTCTCAGGTAACATCCCAACTGGTCGCCAAAGATCTCGGAATTCAATTAAATGGTTTTGAGTTTGATATCAAGGCAGAGTTTGATACTGCCGTTCTGGTACAGGGTTCGCAAGAGGGCAACGCCAACTTTGAGCGCATTGAAATTAATGCTGTTGTCGATACCGACAGTTCTAGCGAAGAGTTTGAGCGACTTCGGGTTGAGACCGAGCGACGCTGCCCCGTTTACCAGCTGTACTCAAGGAGCGGAGTGGCAATAACCAACCGCTGGTCAATTCGTCAGATAGCGTCTGTATAATCGTCCAATAAATTTGGAGGGGATGCGAAATAAAGTTTCGCATCCCCTCCAAAGTCCCCACTCGCTGGGGAACCCAATTGAATGGCAACTAAAACCTATCCCTTTATCCGACTTCAACCCACTGGCGCACCTTCAGGTCACAAGAAACTGCCATCGCTCAATAACCTACATGCTCGGTCAAAATCTATAGTGGTTTTCGATAGAGTGAGATACCCCATTGCTCAATCCTACCCCCCAGCACCTGGCTGTATGAGATTTAGGCTGTAACCCCCCTTGGCAAGGGGGGGCAGGGGGGGTGACCACATCGCACTTCACCCAAGTGAAATCCGCTATAGTAGACTACACCCTGAGTTCGTCACCTATGATGAAATTTCCGATGCATCAGTTTTCTGGCTTGATACGGTTCTAGCGATATCGATGAACTGCTGCAAGATTGGTGATGAATGCTGCCGTCGCCAAATGATCGTTAATGGATTGAACATCACCTGCTCTTGAATTGGGCGATAGGTTACTCCTTCGCGCCGAAGCTTCTGTACACTGGACGGCAAAATACTGATACCTATTTCACCTGCAACTAGCCCTAAAATCGTAACCATAAAAATTGCTTCTTGAGCCACCTTCGGAACAAATCCCGCCTGAGCACACAGATCGTAAATTTGCTCTGGTAGACCAGATACGACTGGACGAAGGGGCATGATAAATTCTTCGCCCGCTAGATCAATCAGTGAAATTGTGGACTGGGCTGTTAGCGAATGGTGTTGAGGTAAAACAGCAACCAGTGTTTGCTGCGAGAGAGGCATCATTTCTAGGTCACGGACTTCAGCCAGGTCAGGGGGTCGATAGACAAAAATAATGTCGCTCTGACGATCGCGCAATTCCTGAATTTGGGAACTACTATTTACTTCTCGTAAAATCAGATTTATCTCTGGATAGTGTTGCCGGAAAGTCTTCAGAATATTAGGCAATATATCGTTAGCCATTGAGCTAGGAAAGCCTACAGTCAAATGACCTAATTCCCCCTGATGGATGCGTTGTGTTTTGCGTATTGCTTGTTCTAGGTTTGCAAGAGTCAAACGTGCTTCTTCTAAAAATGCTTGCCCTGCCCCCGTTAGCTGAAGCGGGCGCTTGCGATCGAATAGCTTGACACCTAATTCCGATTCTAGGTCTTTGATTTGCTGACTCAAGGGTGGCTGGGCAATCTGCAATCGTTCTGCAGCACGGCTAAAGCTTAGATCATCAGCAACCGCAATGAAGTAACGCAGGTGACGAAGTTCCATACCGATACTACTTATAGCTTGTAAGTATAATAGCATCTTAAAACTAGTATTTGTAATATATTGAAGGCTGCTTTATAGTCAGCATGGGAGGCCCAAAGACTTGAACGTCCTATGTGTCTGAGGAAAATCTTTGTATCATGGCAGGCTTAATTCGACGAGTTATCATTGTTGGTGGAACCCATGGAAACGAATTGACCGGGATTTACCTGGTCAAGAAGTTTCAGAAATTCCCGCATTTGTTACATCGCAAAAGTCTCGAATGCTTCACTTTATTAGCTAACCCTGAGGCGATCGCGGCCAATCGACGTTACATTGATCGCGATTTGAACCGTTGTTTTGCCAACGAAGATTTGGTTAATCCAGCGTTAACAAGCTACGAAGACAAACGCGCTAAGCAGATTGCTGCACAACTGGGACCAAAATCCCAACCCAAAGCTGATGTCATCATCGATCTTCACAGCACAACGGCGAACATGGGCTTGACGATTTTGCCATCTAGTAAGCATCCATTGAATTTGCGATTAGCAGCCTATCTCAGTACACTAAGTCCTTTAGTTCGCGTTTGTTATGGGGTGCAATTCAACCAAGATGCTCCTGTATTGCGATCGCTTTCACCTCTGGGCTGTACGCTTGAAGTTGGGGCGATCGCTCAGGGTGTACTCAATGCTGATTACTTGCAGCAAACAGAACTATTGGTTCATGCCATTTTGGATTATCTTGATGCTCTGAACCAGGGAAAGTTTTTGCCTGTGCCATCAAGTTTAAGTGTGTATCAGATCATTTCTTCTGTGGACTATCCCAGAGATTCATCTGGTGAACTGCAAGCCGCCGTTCATCCCCAACTTCAGTCTAAAGACTATAAACCTTTATCCGATGGCGAACCGATGTTTCTCAAATTTACAGGAGAATCAATTCCTTACCAAGGAGAGGACATCGTTTACCCCATCTTTATTAATGAGGCGGCGTATTACGAGAAAAAAATCGCCATGATATTGACCTGCCAACAACAGCTTAGTCTGGAAACTGTGGATGCAGGAGATGATTGAGGATTAGTTTGTGATCATTTTTAGAGTGCTGAGGAGCTGTCCATCCACCATCATCAAGAGAACAAGATTTGGTTGACTGACAAAACTCTCAACGCTGGCGGCTAGAAGCCGCGCCTAGACAGACAAAACCCGCCTACGCGGGTTATGGGTCAGTCGGCGCAGGCCGACTTCGTCTAGATAGCAACGGTTTGAACCGCCCTAAGAGATTGTTTGAAAAGCCAAAGAGAGTCTCAAACTATACCTATGGAGTAGGATAATCACCGCAAAATTCAGTATTTCAGCTGCCCCCTGGCGGCGAATTATACCTGGCACAGCCCTTTTCAAACAACCTCTAAGCCAATGTTTTGTCAGTCAACCAGGCGAGAACTATTTTGGGATTGCTATAGCAAAACGCTGAATAGTTATGAAAGCTTTTTTGGCGATTGTGCTCCAGCAGTCGATGAGGGTCGTCAGGCGTCCCCACTCGCTGGGGATCCCAATTGAATGGAAACGCTAGTGGTGTGCGTATTTCCCTTCTACCCTTGTCCAGCTAAATAAACCGAAGCCAAGTCCAGAGGCGTCCTTTTCCCTGGGGGAAAACGACTCACCTTAAGTTGGTCTTGGTCAAGCAGTTCGCCCGATTAAATTCCTGAAACTAAGTCACCTTAACCACTATGGAGTTTGCGATCGTTTTTTCGTTGGTCTTCATTGCGTGGACTATTGAGACCTTGTTTCCCAAGAAACCTGAGAAGAAATCCGTTGAGGAAAAACTTGCTGCAGCTATTAAAGACTATCTTGAAGCAGGCTTCAAAATTCGTAAGGATTAAAGCCCTATGCTTGCAAGTCCTATTTCTCCAATTGGGTTCCCCAGACTGACCCTCCTTTGAAGACTGGTGGCGATGCTTCCATGATTAGGGATGATCCAGGGTTAGGGACCATTCTTTAAAGATCAATAACCAACCATCGATGATTGGCGGCAAACCCTTAAGCCTTGGCGGAAAACCCTTAAGCTACAGAATCATTTGGTTAAGCTTCGATCGCAAAACTATCCACAACCATGGTCAAAGTTCTTACTTCATCACTATTTGGTTATGGATTTGTTGCCAGCCCACCAATCACCATTGCTAAAGTTTTAGCTTTATCACCAAATGGTAATAGGAATATCCCCATCCCTCGCTCTAGGGTCGGTTAGGTCCAGCCTAAAGTCCCATAGCTCCAGGGAACCAAGACCGGGTCAATGGCTGGGGAACAAAACCTGAAGGCTCCCCCATTCCCGGTGGAGCGATCGCCCCTTGAAGTAAAGGCGAGCTAGCCCCTTAGCCAGGCCATAGCCTAAATTCCCAGGCGCTGATAGATTTGATCAAGATGGCGCAGATGGCGATCGGGATCAAAACAAGCGGCTATCTCCACAGCCGAAAGGTAAGCCTGAATTTCCCTATGGTCGCTAATTAACTGACGGAAATCTCCCCCTACATGGTTCCAGGCTTGATGGGCGCAGTCCTGCACAATACTATAGGCCGCTTCTCGGGAAAGCCCTTTCTCCACCAGGGCCAGCAGAACGGTCTGACTGAACACTACGCCGCCGTAGATATTCATATTGCGAGCCATATTTTCGGGATAGATCAGTAAATGTTTGACCAGTTCAGTGATCTCCACCAGCATAAAGTGGGTGAGGATACAGCTATCGGGTAGGGCGACCCGCTCCACCGCACTGTGGGAAATATCCCGCTCGTGCCAGAGTGCAACATTTTCTAGGGCGGCCATCGCATTACCCCGCAGTAGGCGGGCCATGCCGGTAAGGCGTTCAGAGCGAATCGGGTTGCGCTTATGGGGCATAGCGGAGGAGCCCTTTTGCTTTTTGGCGAAAAACTCTTCTACCTCCAGCACATCACTGCGTTGGAGATTACGAATTTCTACGGCAAAACGCTCAATAGAAGCACCCAGTAAGGCCAGGGCATTCATAAATTCAGCGTGGATATCGCGGGAAATTACCTGGGTAGAGGCTGCATCGGGCTTCAGACCCAGGTATTGGCAAGCCAGCACCTCTACCTGGGGATCAATGTTAGCGTAGGTGCCCACCGCCCCTGAATCTTACCCACCGCCACCGTATCCTGTAGGCGGGTGAGGCGATCGCGGTGACGTAGCATTTCTGCCAACCAGCCCGCCAGCTTAAAGCCAAAGGTAATGGGCTCAGCATGAATACCATGGGAGCGACCAATCATGACCGTGTCTCGATGTTCCTGAGCTCGATAGCGAATGGCCTGGGTTAAATTTTCCAGATGAATCAAAATCACCTGCAAACTATCGATCAGCTGCAGAGAAAGGGCGGTGTCCAGCATATCGGAACTGGTCATGCCCAGATGAATATAGCGACCTGCCTCCCCCACGTACTCGTTGAGGTTGGTCAGAAAGGCAATCACATCATGGCGCACCTCGGCTTCAATGGCTAGAATCCGCTCAGGATCAAAGTTAGCCTTGGCCTTAATCTCCTCCAGGGCCTGCCTGGGAATGTAACCTAACTCAGCCTGGGCCTCGCAAACCGCCAGTTCTACCCGTAGCCAGGTTTTTAATTTGTAATCCTCAGTCCAGAGGTTGCCCATCTCAGGCAGGGTATAGCGTTCAATCAAGGCTTTGTAGCTGAGTTCAACCGTCCTATTTTACCTGCCTAAACCACTAGGCCAACCAATGTTTTTAATCAACTATTGGGGGGCAGATAGGCGACTGAGATTTTTCTCGGCATAGGCCAGATTAGACTGGTACTGACCGATTTTGGTCTGGGCAACGCCGTACTTAGGATGATCGCTAGGTACCTGCTGCATCAGGGCGATCGCCTGTTTCCAGGAGTTTACAATTAGCTGCCATTCAGCCCCAGTCTTGGCGGTTTGGGAGAGATTTGCGGCCTTGGTGGCAGCATTGACAGCCTGACGGAAGCTATCAGCCTGAGCCAATCCTGTTCCCTGGTCGGGTTTAGCGGGCATGCTTGGGGCTGGTACCGTAGTCGTTTCAGGCCGCTGTTGCACCACAGTTCGAAAGGTATTAAATCCCATCCAAGAGAGAACCAGGGCCAGGGCTCCAAAGCCAATCCCGGCCAAAATCTTAGGCAAAGCCTGAAGATTAGCTGGGGGCTTGGAGTTAAACTGGGCAACTTCTTGATCAGAAACCGGAGCAAACTTATGAATAAAGTCATCGGCAGCCTCCAGGTCGGCCCCTTCCGAGACTGGAGCAAACTCCTCTGGTTCAGGCCAAAAACCATTGGTTTGTTCCTTACCGGGAGCCAGGTTAGAACCATAAAGGTTCTGGTCAAAATCAACGGCAGAGAACTCCTCTGGCAGGGGCTCAACTGGGGCGGCACTCGATTCTCCCCAGTCCCGATTAGTGGTTTCCACCTCGGGCAACTCCAGGTCCCTTAGGTCAGGTTCCTTGTCTATTCCAGCACCAGAGTGGAGCTCCGACTCAAGGAGAAATTCTTCATTGAGAATCAAGGTCTGGTACAGAAATATCGGGTTCGGGGGAAGGATCGCCTCGGCTAAAGGTAGCTGATACCCCGCCCCCAAGCTCTCAGGTTCAAGGTTAAAGGTTTCCGGTTGGAATTTCTGATCGATGGGCTGCTCAGTACTATCGAAGGACCAATCCAGGTCGGCGGCTGGAATCTGGGGTAGGTCCGCCGATAATTTGATCCCCACTATCCCATACATCCTCAGGCCAGGTAAGACCCGAACTATTTTGAACCTTGCCTTCCACCTCAAAGGGATGGGCTTGAGGGGCTGGCTCTTCAACGCTAGAGGTAAAGATCAAATTAGGATCAAATTCCTCTCCAGGCGCTGTAGCAGCCTGTTCAAAATCTAGGGCAGCCGGGCTCTCCGAAGCCTGGTTGAAGGGACTGGGGTGCACATCAAAATCCAGGTCCCAGGCCTGGTCTGCCTCTGCTTGGTCGACCTGGGTAGGGGTGCTGTAGGCATTGGCAGTGGTCACCGGGGGCATTGCATCGAAATCAAAGCCGGGTTCACTATCAAAGCTCAGGCTATCTTGATCAATCAAAAAATCCAGATTCAGATCGGGCTGATTAGAGGCCTCAAGGTTAGCAGCGGTTTCCAGGTTATGGTCCAGACTAACCGCATCGGTTTGACCCCCTATTTGCCCCAGGTCTAGATCCAGGTCAGGGGGCTGATCTAAATCTAAATCCAGGTCTAAGTCTAAGCCAGATAGATCGCTCAGCTCCAGATCCCCTTCATCCGGGAACGCTAATCCCAGTTCCCGTTCCAAATCCAAATCCAAAGGGTCATTTTCTACATCTGCCGCACCGTCCTGGGAGGTTAGCAGTTGATCCAACTCGTCTAATTCCATCGGTGGCGCCGGTGGCAGATTAACTACAGGGGCTGCCGCCAAAGGTGCGATCCCCAAACCCGTGCCCAGGGTGAGGTCTTCGGTCCAATCACTGGCATAGTTACCCTGTTGTTTGCCACTGATGGTGAGGTGATGAATGTGGGCCAGGTCTAATCCCTTGATGCCTCGGGTAACGTAGGGAACCAGATCGGCCTGATTGGGAGCCGTCGCCGATTCTAAAATAACTTGCAAGCGATCGTCCTGTTGGGCCACGTAGGCAATAATACCCCTGGTTTCAAGATGGCGGTTAATCAGCGTGGCAATGGCATCGGGGTGGCCCTGTCTTGCCATTTGGAGAACTTCAGTTGGCGGATTAGACATAATGGTCTGTGGAGTTGAGTGAATCCAGGGTAGAGGCCAGAAAATTGTCTATAAGTATGCCCTGCTTGGCTAATATTGACACACTTAACTGCAAATTGAGACCACCACAGTTGGGCCAAGGGATGGAAAAGGATTAGGGTAGCTGGCTATCCAGTTGGCGGAGAATCTTTTCCAATTGTTGTTGAGCCTCGCCGTAGCCTTGCCAGTTTTTTTCCTGCAGGGCTGACTCACCATTTTGGTAAGCCCGCAAAGCCTCCTTGATCAATCCTCCCAAATTACCAGAAGAGACCGAGGAATTGGGTTTGGCGGTCTCAGCCGCGAGATCGAACATAGATTGTAGAGCCTGGTTAAGGGTTGGCTCCATCACCACCCGATCACCGTAGGCCACGATTACCCGCCGCAGTTCGGGGAGTTCTCCCTGTTCTGCCCGCAGATAGATGGGTTGGACATAAAGTAAGGATTGTTGAATCGGCACCACCAGTAAGTTCCCCCAAATTACCCGTGAGCCCTGCTGACTCCAGAGGGTAAACTGCCCAGATATCTCGGGGGTTTGGTTAATCCGAGCTTCAATCTGACTGGGACCAAACACCAACTCCTGTTTAGGAAATTCGTACAGCAAAAGTTGACCGTAGTTATCACCATCAGAAACACCAGCCAGCCAGGCAATCATATTGTCACGATTAGCCGGAGTAAAGGGAAGTATCTGGAGAAACTCCTCCTGACCCAGTTTAGGCAACTTCATAATGATGTAATAGGGCTCCATGGCCTTCAGGTTGCCTTCGTGGCTGAGTTGAGGAAAGCGCCACAGGTCTTCGCGGTTGTAAAATACCTCTGGATTTTCCATATGGTAGGCCCGATACATTTGGGCCTGAATGGTGAAAATATCCTGGGGATAACGAAGATGCTGACGGTAGGCCATGGGCATGGTCGCCAGGGGTTTGAATAATTGGGGAAAAATGCGCTGGTAGGTAGCCAGCACAGGATCCTGGTCATCCCGGGCAAAAAATTCCAAACTGCCATCGTAGGCATCAATAAAAACCTTAACCGCGTCCCGAATGTAGTTCATCTGCTGGGGCAGCAGGGCAGTGGATTGGCCCATGGGTTCAACTAGCTGACTATAGCGAGCCAGGGGTTCGGCATAGGGGTAGCGATCGCTAACGGTATAGCCATCCATAATCCACTTCAAGCGACCACCAATCACCGCCAAATAGGGATCCTGATCAAAGCTAAGAAAGGGGGCGATCTGGCTTACCCGTTCTTGAATCAGCCGGTGGTAGTGGATGCGTGATTCATTGTTGAAATAGTTAGAAATTAATAGCCGCAAATTGCCCAGGTCGTAGGCGTAGACTAACCGGCGTAGCCAGGAATTTAAAACTACGCCGCCGGTACCCTGATAGCGATAGGCAGCGTTGGTTTCGCCCTGGGGATAGTCAAATTCATCGGTGTTGGTGCCTGTAAAGATGTAGTTAGCCGTGTTTTCTCCATAGTAAATACGGGGTTGATCCAGAGCCAGATCCACTGTGGACACCGGGGGCACATTGCGCAGAAAAAATTCTGGCAGACCATTGGCAGATACCTGGTTGACCGGGCTCATTACCAGGCCAAAGCCATGGGTAAACTTAAGTTGGCGGTTAATCCAGTTTTGCGCTTCAACCGGTAGCTGATCCACCGCCAGCTCCCGGGCCGCCAGGTTGACCTGACGGTAATCTCCCTTGAGGGTGTAGCGATCGATGTCGACGTCTCGAAAATTATAGTAGAGTCGAATTTCTTGCAGTTGCTTGTAGGTGCTCAGTAGGGGAGCGTAATCCCACAGACGAATGTTATGGACGGTTGGTTGATTAGCCTCAAGGGTAGCCCGGTCCAGATGATTTTTAGCCGGAAAGGGCTGGGTCGCCACATGGGTGAGGTTATAGGCTTGCCGGGTAAAGGCAATATTGTGTTCGATGTAAGGCCGTTCGATCGCCAACTCGTTGGGTTCTACCACCAGGGTTTGCTGTAACCAGGGGTAGAACCCGCGGACGGCGATTAAAACCATCAGATAGATAAAAATACCCAGTATCGGCAAGGCAAAACCATTACGCCAGATGGCTAGCACAAATAACCCGGCTACGGCCAGGGTAACAAACACCATCAGCCAGTCGGCCTGGAGGCGGGCATGGGCATCGGTATAACCGGCACCAAAGACCACACCACCTTCGGCGTAGAGCAGGGAAAACCGATGGAGCCAGAAGCCCAGGCTCATCAGGGCGGCCAGACAAGCCAGTAAAAGGCAGAGGTGGGTTTTGGCCTCCCCCGTTAGAAAATACTTCCATCCCCGTTCCGGCCGAATCTCTCCCTTCAAGCTGTAGATTATCAGGCTTACCAGCAGAGCCCAAATCACCAGCCCGCTGGCCTGATTGTGGAGATGTTCCCAGAGGGGTAGGCGAAACAGATAAAACCCCAGGTCCCGATGAAAAATTGGCTCCTCCTGATTAAAGGCGGTAGCATTGAGAAACTTCAACACCGTTTGCCAGTCTTTAGCGGCATCCGCTGCCAGGCCCAGACTGAGGATAGAAATTGCCCCCACCATGCCCCAATTTAGCCACTGCTGTATCTGCCGCTGCTGTCCCGGCAGGCTGTAACGACTGAGGAACTGATAGGGGCGATCGCGGGTAAGATTAAGGGCCAACCAATAACTTAGACTAAGCCAGAGGGCGGCAAGCAAAAACATGACCAGGGCCAGTCCCAGTTGCCACCGTAGCCGGGTCCAGAACACCGAGGCCAGGTCTACAGACTGAAACCACCAGGACTCCGTCAGCAGGTGTACCAGCTGATTACTTAGTAACAGCAAAAACAGCCCAGCCAGTAACCAGACCAGAAGATAACGACCTTGGGAAGCAGGGGAGTAGGTCAAGGCAAAAGGAACTTAAGTAAACAGGAATGGTTAAGATCTTAAGGGATGATCAACTCTCCTTAGCTGTTCGGTCATGTATCTATACCCTAAACCAGTCGGCAAAGTCCCTCTCCTCCGGTACCACCCTGAGAGGTTGTTTGAAAAGGATTGTCTCAGGTATAGTGGGCCGTCAAGGGGTCGCCAAAATACTGAATTTTGCGGTGATTTACTTTATAGGTATAGTTGAGACCCTCTCTGGCTTTTCGAACAAATTCTAAGGGTCTCTCTAGAGAGATTGCGCCACCTTTTTAGCCTCTGCCACATGGGCCTTAGGGTTAAATTGGGAATTAAAAACATGGCGTACTATCCCCTCTTGATCGATCACGTAGGTAACCCGACCGGGCAGTAGTCCCAGGGTTGAAGGCACACCGTAGGCACGGCGGACACTGCCATCGACATCGCTGACCAGGGTAAAGGGGAGTCGGTACTTACTGGCAAACTGCTGGTGGGAACCGGGGGAATCGCTGCTAATGCCAATCACCTCGGCCCCGATCCGTTGAAAGTCTTCGTAGCTATCCCGAAAGGAACAGGACTCAACGGTGCAACCGGGGGTATCATCCTTGGGGTAAAAGTACAGCACCACCGCCTTTTGCCCTCGAAAACTACTAAGGGCAACGGTTTCACCGGCTTGGTTGGTTAAGCTAAAGTCGGGGGCCACTTGGCCAACTTGAACAGACATAAAAGATTCTCCCTCGAAGGTAAATGGAATAACCGGGGCAGCACCCTCTAAGGCCCACAGGAGCAACGATTCGCCCCGCTAAAATCCCGTTCTGATTTACAATACTTAACATAGCTTAATATAACCCGTTTCAGTCCAGGTCTTTGGTGCCTTTCTGGTTATGACTATTTTGATCTGGTTTCGTCTAGACCTGCGCCTGCACGACCATGGGCTTTTAGAACAGGCCCTATCCACGGGTCAAAGTATTATTCCCTTTTATTGTTTTGACCCCCGTCACTTTGGGCCTACCAGTTTTGGATTTGCCAAAACAGGTCCCTATCGAGCCCGCTTTCTATGCCAGAGTGTGGCAGACCTAGGGAGATCGCTGCGATCCCTGGGCAGTGATCTGGTACTGCGTCAGGGCTATCCTGAGGCCATCATTCCCGATTTGGTGACCCGCTTGGGGGTCACCAGGGTGATGTGGTATCGCCAGGCAGACCCGGCGGAACAGGCTATAGAACTAGCCCTGAGCCAGCCGTTAGCAGCCTTGGGAGTGGAGACTTTAACCGCCTGGGGATCTACCCTTTACCATCTTGATCATCTGCCCTTTAGCCTGGCAGAATTGCCCGAACTGTTTACCCCCTTTCGGCAGGCGGTAGAACGCCATAGCTCAATTCTGCCGCCCCGGCCACGCCCGCCGCGCCTGCCACCCCTGCCGCCGGTGGAGGTGGGCAGGCTACCCACCTTGGCGGACCTGGGCCTAACCGAGTTTCGGCCTGATCGCCGGGCCGTATTAACCTTTGAGGGGGGCGAACAGGCTGGTCTAGCGCGGTTACAGGACTATATCTGGCAAACCGATGCGATACGGACTTACAAACTAACCCGCAATGGGCTGGTGGGGCCGAACTATTCTTCTAAGCTCTCGCCCTGGTTGGCCCTGGGCTGTCTATCGCCCCGCCAGGTCTATGCCAGCATTAGCCAGTATGAGACCGAACGGGTAAAAAATGAGTCCACCTACTGGCTGGTGTTTGAACTACTGTGGCGAGATTATTTTCACTTTATTTTGGCTAAACACGGCGATCGCCTTTTTGATTCCGCTGGTTTACGTCGTTTAGATATTGCCTGGAGCCAAGACTGGTCCGACTTTGAGGCCTGGAGCTCTGGTCTGACGGGGTTTCCGCTAATTGACGCCAATATGCGAGAACTCGCCGCTACGGGTTTTATGTCTAATCGGGGGCGGCAAAATGTAGCCAGTTTTCTCACCAAAAACCTGGGGCTGGACTGGCGTCTAGGGGCGCAATGGTTTGAATCCTTGCTGATTGACTACGATGTTTGTAGTAATTACGGCAACTGGAACTACGCCGCTGGTATTGGCAATGATGGTCGGGGTTTTCGCTACTTCAATATACTGAACCAGGCTCAAAACTACGATCCACAGGGTAGCTACGTTAAAATTTGGCTGCCAGAACTGCGATCGCTGCCCCCCAGTCAGGTCCACCAACCCTGGCGACTAACAGCGGCGCAACAACAGGATTTCGGTGTGAACCTGGGGGTTGACTATCCCTTACCAAGGGTGGATCTGGATGAATCGGTTAGAAGCAACAAAGAAATCTATAGCCGGGCTGAGAGTGGGATCCACAAACCTCGAGCCCAGGGCGGTTCTAGTTTTAACCTGATCTAATGGGAAATCTGGGGTTAAATCCCTTTCCCGAGGACAAAGGTTTTTCCGGCTCTCCCAGCAAACTCCCCCCGCTGGAAGAGGGGTCGTGCCTACCTAAACTATGCTTTCGGGAGGGTGGGTGGACACCAAAAGAGATTTTTACTGGAGATGTTTAAGGAATCTAGAATCCCCTTCATCACTTGGGTGCAGTGGTCCCAGTGGGCTAAGTCTTCGTACATGCGATCGGGGTTGAATTCCACGTTGTGATGGCGCAGGTTGGGAATCTGGGCAAATTCATTGGAGGCTTGAGGCGATATCAGCAACAGCAAAAAGGGTTTGCCCTGGCATTTGGTCTGAAGCTTGTAGATTAAATCCATTACACCGCCGCGATCGCATACCCCTGTTCGTACAAACAGAACCTGGTCACACTGGTCTAGGGTATACCAGAAGCGGTTAGCGCGGGCACTATAGCGAGTCCGCATGCGCTCATAAACCGGTGACATATCATTCAGGGGGTCATCGGTGTCTTCCACCTCGTGGGCAAAGGAGAGGCCAGTCCACCTGCTGTGATAAATTCGTCTGGCGTCGTGGTGGTAGTGCAAGAAGTTGGGATTCCACATGTCGTAGAAACCACTCTGGAGGATATCGGCAACATCGGCAATGCCAGTGGTGCGGGTCAGGTCAAAGGGAAACGCCGGTCCGTCGTACCCTAGTTTGTACAGCAGCATACGCACTGCACAGCGATCGCCCAAAGGCAGAATGGCAACCCGGCTAATGGCCGATAGACTGCACCGATAGTCTAGCCGCATGGCTGATCGGGCCTGGATCTTGACTCGGCTTTCTAACCCATCCTGAGCGATCATCATGGTGCGGAAGGGAATATCGGTGTGTAGCAGGTCTTCGTAGACCCCTGCTGGCATAGCCTTTAAGGCGGCACGAACCTCCTTCCACATGGGGTGAATGTTGTAATCCTGATCCGACTGGTTAATCACATACAAATGGCGATCGCTGCCTTTGAGAAGGCTTAAGGGCCCATCATTAAAAAGTAGTTGGGCCCCCTGCTGAGCAAAGAAATGAAAGACTGGATAAAAAATCAGGTCGGCCGCCGGGGCAATGGCAAGGGTGGTTTCAATGGCATGATCATCCTGCACGAATAAAGCGGATACCGTGCCAGTGCCTGGGGTTTCCGCCATGTATAAATCCGCTGGTAACTGGGCCACCTGAATCGCCCTTTGTAATGCTGTCCAGTTAGGGGTAAGGGTGTAGGTATAGGGGCTGGTGTTGGTAATCCGCAAGCGGTTGTCGGGCTGATGAACAAACACCAGAAATCCCCAGGGTCTTGATATAGGAGCTGTTCCTGGCAGCCCTGGGAAGGCTGCGGGGTGATGCGATCGGCTTTGGTAAATTCAAAGAGAGTCAGGTCGATGGCCTCATACATTTGATAGTGTCCGTCCGTGTTGGGATGGGCAGGATCAAACCCTAGCCCTGACTGCCAACGGCCTGTGCCGTCATCCACTGCCCCTAACCAATCCAATAGGGGAATACCCCAGGTTAATAGGCGCTGGTGAGTTTCTTGCAGCAATTGATAGTGTTCCGATGAATAGCCACCGTTGGGATAGACAGCCCCGAGTATGGGCACTGCGCCGATCTCCCGCACCAGTTTGACAAGTTGCTGCAAACCATTTTCAAAGCGACGCTGGATAGCTCGGTATTGTTGGGGCGAACTGGAAGCTAAGCCTTCATTCCCTAAGGAAAGGGCAATAATCACCATATCCGGTTGTTGGGGCACAACCACCTGGGAAAATCGGGCAATCGTGGAGCTGACGTTGGTGCCAATCTCCGATAGGTTAACCAGTTGGTGGCCGTAGTGTTGCTGCAAGGCTCGTCCCAGGTGCCAGGCCCAGCCGCGTAATAACCAAGCGCTACACCCCAGCGCGACTGAACTGCCCAGTACCACCACTTTGACCGCTTCCGGGTGGGGGGCACAAGCGGTTGAGGGAGGGGGTTAGCAAAGTAGCCATAGGGGGCAGGCTGAATCGTGCCAAAGAGGCCATCTTCTACAATAATTGGGCTGGGCAGTGGCTGGGCCTCCATCGGTACCCAGCGGTTGGGCGTTCCTGGGGTTTCCCACGCGATCTGGCCGTCGGCGTCAATTCGCACATATTTGTAGTCTATTTTGTAGTCTACGGAGCGATCGCCCAATTGGCTCCCCGTCGCATCCTTTAAATCAAGGTCAACCCACCAGAGTGGATAGCGTTCGCGGCTGGTGCGAAGAGGCACAGATTGTGCAACGTCCCACCCGCCCATCCCTGAGTCGGCTCCAACCAGGGCGATGGTTTCTCCGGGCTGGGTGACTGCATTAATCTGAAACCGGTACATATATTCCTTATTCAAGTACGATGGCAAATCGTTGTTTTGAGAAGCTTTCTAGAAGCCAAGAGCACCCATTGGCGGCAAAGCATTTCTTACCCAAAGGAGCTTGATTTGAAATTACCACGTTCTGCCGATGTAGCATGTTTCGGCTATCACAGCAAAGAACAGCGAACAAAGGCGGTGAGGTTTTTCAGAAGCACTGCCCTGCCCTGTATGGGGCTTTTCAAACAATCTCTGAGGTCGTTTTCCAGTAGAAATAAAAATGTTACCCTGATCTAAATAGGCTATTTTCCATAGCTCCGCCAGAAAACTAAAGGATTATGACTTTAGCCAGGGTTTTTGGTAATTCTCGCTCTGGGCTACAGGTAATAGTGCCAAGGCTTTTCTGAAATCGATCCCAGACCTAAACCTTCCTGGGTAAACCCATTACAGCTTTTCCTGGCCACAACAATGCAACAACAAAGTGAGGAAATCATTGGTGCCCTAAAGGCTAAAGGGTTACGGGTTACCCCCCAGCGCTTTGCCGTATATGCAAACCTGCTGAATCGCTGTGATCATCCCACTGCTGAAGATATTTTGCAGGACCTCAATCGGGCGGCTCCCACCTCTTCCCAGGCTACCGTGTATAGTTCTTTACAAACCCTGCGGGAAGTCAACCTGGTGCGAGAAGTCCTTTTAGAAGAGGGCGTCCGCCGTTATGATGCTAACCTTAGGCCTCATCACCACTTTCGTTGTCAGGGCTGTGGCACGATCGCTGATATTCCCTGGCAAGCCCTGGCCCATCTAGACCTCAAAAATTTAAACCCAGGCTGGCAAATTGAAGACTACGAAGTTACGGTCCACGGTCGCTGCGATCGTTGCTAGGAGGTGCCCCTATGTATGCCCTCACCCACTGTCGGTTTTATACCGGTTATCAACAACTGGATGACCATGCCCTGATTATTGATGGCGACACCATTCTGGCCCTGGTGCCAGAATCTGATTTGGATCCAAATATTGTGCAGATGGATGGCCAGGGGTTAGCAGCGGCCCCCGGTTTTATTGATCTGCAATTGAATGGCTGTGGGGGAGTTATGTTTAACGACACCATTACTTCCCAAACCCTGGATAGAATGCACCGTACCAATCTCAGCAGTGGTACCACCAGTTTCCTACCAACCCTAATTACCACTACCGATGCAGCCATGCATGAGGCCTTAGAGGTGGTAGGCCGCTACCGTCAAGACTATCCCTGGCGGGTACCGGGACTACACCTGGAAGGGCCTTACCTCAATCCTGAACGCCGGGGCATTCACAATGCCGCCCATATTCGCCCCGCCGATGCAACTATGGTTAACCATCTGGTGAAAAAAGGCCCAGAGGTGGTAAAACTAATCACCCTGGCTCCAGAAATGGTTGAGGCTGAAGTGATTAAGACCCTGGCATCAGCGGGAATAGTAGTGGCGGCGGGGCACAGCGCCGCTACCTTCGAGCAAGCCCTGGCTGGATTTGAAGCTGGGGTAAAAATGGTTACCCATTTATTTAATGCCATGTCTCCATGGTTAGGGCGTAGTCCGGGGTTAGTCGGGGCGACCCTCAGCCGGAATGACGTCTATGCTGGCATCATCGCCGATGGCCACCACGTCCATTACGGCTCCATTCAATTAGCCCAAAACATTAAACCAGGAAAACTAATTCTAGTTAGTGACGCTACTCCCCCCGTTGGCACTACTCTGGATAGGTTTATGATTGGCGGTCAGGAAGTCTTTTATCGGCAGGGTCGGTGCATTTCTGCAGACGGTACCCTGGGAGGCTCTGCCCTTACCCTGATGGCAGCTGTGGGGAATTGCGTAGGGCAGAGTGGCATCGTCCTGGAAGAAGCTCTGAGAATGGCTACCCTGTATCCTGCTAAAGCCATCGGGATGGATAGAGCCTTAGGTCTTCTGGCCCCTGGTTATCAAGCCAATGTAGTCCTGTTTGATCCCCATCGGTTTACTGTCAAAGTTACCCTGGATCGGGGCCATCCCTGCTACCCCTAGAAGTCAGATAACCGTTCCTACTTGCCTGGCAACCGCTGATGCCACCAGAGACTTGACAATGTCCAGACTCAAGGGCTTAACTAGAAAACCATCCAGGTCAGGATTTTCTTCCCAATCCTTCCACTGGGGACTGGTGGAGTCGGTTAAAGCCACAATAGTCATATCGGCAGCAGATTGAATTTGCCTTAACTGCTGAATCCAGAGTTGGGACCAGTCCTGTACATTATTAATGACTAAAATCACCAACCAGGGCAACCCTTGGTGCAACCGCCCAATCGCCTGCTCGGTAGAACTGGCCACAAAAACTGGGTAGTCTACGGTGGTTTCAATACAGTGGTTAACCTGAACCTCCCTGTATTCTGGATCCAGAACAAGGATATAACCATTCCGGTTAGAAGTCATGGTGTTAAACGCAATCGCTTACCTTTATAGTACCCAGGCCTAAACAGGCATTAGAGGGGATACTTTGGGCTTTTCCCCCTGCTATCAGGGAGGTTCAGCCTATGGAGAAGAAATTTTTCAAGCAAATATCTTCCAAATTTTTTAGACTGTATAAACCATTCTCGAAGTTTTTTAGACCCAAGCTCCAGCACTATAGCCCTGGTTACCGATGAGGAAATGGAGGATTTCCATAGTTTAGTCGGTTTAAACTCAGCTTTAAGTAGGGTAACCCTAGCTACAAAAAAAGACGATGGGCTTTGCTATGGTTGGCCCATCTTAATTAAGTTTCAATATTGATCCAGTGGGCGCTGTATCCGTTCAAATTATCGAGGGCAATCCCCATTTGCGATCGCTGCTGGGGTGGCATCTTCAACAAGCTGGTTACAAGGTGTTTCAGTCAGCAGATATAGCTCGCACCCGCGACCTATTTCAAACTCGCAAACCCGATTTAATCATCCTGGATTCCCAATTGCCCGATGGTGATGGAATCGAGTTATGTCGGTGGTTGTACAAGCAGGGCCACCCTTTGATTATGATTCTCTCAGCCTGCACCACCGAATCTGATATCGTCAACGGTCTTAAGGCTGGGGCCGATGATTATTTAACCAAACCCTTTGGTATGCAGGAGTTTTTAGCTCGGGTTGACGCCCTTACCCGGCGAATTCGTTTAACCAGTGCGCCAGCTTCTCTCACCTACGGCGACCTGAATATAGATCTGGTGCAACGCCGGGTCCACTTTCGGGGTCAATATATTGATCTAACCCCACAGGAGTTCAGCCTCCTATACGTTTTAACCCAAGCCTCAGGCTCTCCCCTAAGTCGCACCGACCTGTTACGTCGAGCCTGGCCCGACGCCATTGATAATCCCCGTACCGTCGATACCCACATCCTATCCCTACGCAAGAAAATTGAGCTAGATCCACGACAACCCAGCATTATTCAAACAGTACGTAACGTCGGTTACCGCTTTAACCTTACCCATCTAACTGCTCCCACCAACGGCCACGGACGCAGCCCTAATCATTCCCTAACCTCTTCAGGGGCGTATTCATAGACTTAGTCCGAACCTGGCTTGAAAAGGGTTATCCCAAGCCTAGGGTGCTGCCAAGGGACTGCTAGGATATAACCTTTCTCATTTGAGTGAAGTCCAGACAAGGGGCTTAAGCCCCTTGTTGGCAAGGATACCGTGTACCTCATCCGGTCAAGAATTGCCATATTCAATGTTGCCCTAATTATCCAACTCCATAGGCATAGTTTCAGGCGGGTGCATCCCACTTTTGTAGCCCTCACCCTAAATCCCTCTCCCAAGGCGGGAGAGGGACTTTGAATCCGGCTCCCCTTCTCCCAAAAAGGGAGAAGGGGCTGGGGGATGAGGGCAAACTTGCAAAACTGGGATGCAGCAGTCTTTCAGGCCCTCTTTGGGTTTTCAGCCAACCTCTAACTGTGAGCCATTAGCCCGCTTAAGATTTAGGATAGAACTGAAGATAGAGGGAAGTTAAGCAATTTAGCGGCTGCTAGGGAGCCAATTGATCCTAGGTTGCCAGATAGTTAAGAGGAAGGCCCCACTCCCAGGTAAGAGCAGGGGAGAAACCCAGGGGTTAGGTCAAATTCATGATGAAGCCATTGATTTTCGCGGGGTTAACTCTTTTATCTAGCTGGGGTCTCAAGCTGGCTCCGGCTGCCGCCGCCACAGAAATCATGCTGAAATATCAAGGCCTAAGCCGTAATATACCGATCTCAGACCTGGTCAGCCTAACCACCACAGGAGAAACCAGTGCAACCCTGGCAGCCCTGTTAAGCCAGGCTGGGCTACCACCAGAAGACCTACGTTCTCAACTCACCTACCCCCTCACCGCCAATCCCATCATGCTAGATCGGGTTCTTAACAGTTGGCCAGGAGAATGGATTCTCGACCAAGTAGGCACAGCTCTCCATCCGGTCGATGCCGTGGCTAGCCGTCAGGCCCTGCGTGCTTCCCTGGTCCTAGCAGCCACCGCCGATGGTCAACTCAACCTGATAGAAATTTTACAAACCTATCCTACCGATGTGGTCGTTCTAGAGGGAGATACAATTATGTCAACCTACAGTCAATTAGAGGCCTTTCTACAGTCTGTCCCTACCCTATGGCTCCTTAAGTAAGGGCAACAATAAGTACCATCGCCACTACGACCGCAATTACCAAAAAGGTGAGTGGTTCTATATGCATATTGGCTTTATGTTTGCCTTTACCAGAATTTAAATTATCACTCACGATAAAAATCAAACTCAAACCAACACCGAAGATAATCATTAGATCAACTCCTGTAAGCATTTGTTCTACTCCTGGTAGCTGATGGTAGAAAAACATAAACTCTGGCGGGTAATGGATAAGCTGCACAGCCTTGCCATTATCGATTCATGCTGTTTAACTCAAGAATTCTGGCCAAAGCCAAATCTGGTTAAACCGATCAGGACATGGTGTAATAATCAATCCAATAACTCCTGAGTGAGAATATTGGATAGGGTCAGAGGGAATGATGACTAACTTCCGTTTCGTTACGGTTAACCAAACTGGCGGAGAAAGGGTTAAATCCACCTTGTCGTCACCATAGGAATGGCCCTAACTAAAGCCAAAGACTTGAAAATGCAGTCAAGAAGAGCGCATAAACAATTAAAATCTTCAAAGATCTCTGAATTAACAGAAATCTTGGGCTTAACAGGTCAGGGTTAATGTATCAATCCTGAAGAAAAATATATTGTTCCTATCTTTTTCACTCAATGCCAGAGTCTAACTAGCTTTGAAACAAATAGCTGGACAAATAGGAATGGGCATAAATGAGCGGAGTGTATGTGTTGACAAAAAAATCAAAATCACCAGTGTAAGATACAGGTAACTAGTAGATTGACCTTTGAACCCCTATAAAGTTTAGTTTAGCACAACACATCTGCAAGGGCTATATAGCTTTATAGCGGTTTTCCATAGAGTGAGACACCCCATCGCTCAATCCTACCCCCCAGCGCCTGGCTGTAGGAGTTTCAGGCTGTACCCCCCTTGGCAAGGGGGGCAGGGGTGATCACATCGCACTTCACCCGAGTGAAAACCGCTATAGTCAAAACAGCAATTCTCACTTTAAAGAGTCACCTGCTATTGGGATGGAAGCGATGGACAGGCCAACCTACAGTGCATCTCCATACTCCTATAATCCCGCCAGGGATTGACTTCCCCCGGCTCGGCTCTAATTGGAAACGGACTTGGGCAGCACGACACTAGGCTTAAGCTCTAGCTTGGCGAGCCGATCATAAACTACAGCTGGTCATTATTTACATTCCATGGCGGCTATTTTTAGCCTTATGCTTGCCCGGTAGCTATGATAAACGTCGAAAAGAAGAGTTAATTAGGTTATTAAACAAACCTGGCTCTTTCCACCTGTAGGCTATGGGCTCTTGTCCATCGGTATACCCAGATTTTAGCCGCTATTTGGTGACGTTCCTCAGCTTCAAAGAGAACAGGTGACCAGCTTGGTTGATCCCGCCAGAATTTTAGAAGAGACCCTAATAGGCAAGGGTTTCCAGGGTTTCTCGAAGATAACGCCTGACCAGATGGTCAGAGGAAAGATCCTGCAATTCCGTTGGGGCCAGCTCACCTTTCCAGCTGTTGAACCCCGAACTATTGGCAATAGCAGACTTCAAGCTATACCAAATATGGGCGTGGTCAAGTTGTTTAGAATCTGCAGAATTATGTAGTGCCATAGATGCCTCAACTGTTTAACTACAAGATCTTAACGACAACTTTAATAAAGCAAAGTCAACAAAGACCAGGAAAATAAAATGCTTACTCGCACTCAAGGGTGACCGCTAACCTATCTGTGTTTACTACCATAACGTAAATTTACGGGTAGGACTGTGATAGAAGCAACAGTTTAGAATTTAGATTTTCTCAAGGATATTCTCTGGTAGTCATCAATTTATCTACCAGAGAATTAATTTATCCTTGGGCAAATCAGGCCATAGTCAGGGTTCGACGCTTGGTAATCATACGGAAGGCGTCAATAATATCGCCTTCTTTCCAGTCGTTGAAATTATCAATACCAATACCACACTCAAACCCAGAGGCCACATCCTTTGCGTCTTCTTTCATCCGCTTCAAGGAGTCAAGCTTACCAGTGTAAACCACTTCCCCTCCACGCACCACCCGCAGGTTGCAGTTACGGGTAACCTTGCCCGAGAGCACGTAACAGCCTGCCACCGCTCCTTTCCTGACCGGAAAGACAGCTCGTACTTCTACCTGACCCAGAGTTTCTTCCACCATTTCTGGTTCCAGAAGACCCTCCATAGCTCCCTGGATGTCGTCCAGCAGATTGTAAATGACATCGTAATCCCGTACATCTACCCCCAGGCGATCGGCAGATTGTCTCGCTCCAGGAGCCAGGGTCGTGTTAAAGCCCACAATCACAGCACTACTAGCGGCAGCCAGGTCAACATCGGTTTCACTGATTTCACCAGGAGCCGCCAATAAGACACGAATTTGTACCTCATCCTGGGGTAGTTGTTGAAGGGCCGCCAGGATAGCCTCAATGGAACCCTGTACATCGGCCTTCAGTAGCAGGTTGAGATCCTTTAGATCGCCTTCTTGGGCTTTGGCAGAAATGGTATTTAGAGTAACCCGACGAGAAGCCATGGCCTGCTGTAGACGAGACATGCGCTGTTCAGACATGCGCCTATCTGCCACAGCCCGAGCTGCTTTTTCGTCAGGATACACTTCAAACTCATCGCCAGCGGCAGGTACATCATTTAACCCCAGCACCTCTACGGCAAAGGAGGGAGTCGCCGCTTCAACCCGTTTCAGGCGATCGTCAAGCATGGCTCTGACCTTACCCAGTACGGCTCCTGCGACCAGAGAATCGCCCACCTTTAGGGTGCCGTTTTGGACTAGTAAGGTAGCCACCGGTCCACGAGCCTTATCCAGGTTAGCTTCAATGACCGTACCGCGGGCCCGGCGATCAGGATTAGCCTGAAGATCCTCTACTTCCGCCACCAGTACAATCATTTCGAGAAGAGTTTCCAGGTTTTCTCCAGTAATGGCACTAACTGGCACCATAATCGTATCGCCACCCCATTCCTCGGCAACCAGACCGTATTCTGTGAGTTCCTGTTTGACCCTTTCTGGTTGGGCTGTTTCCTTGTCGATTTTATTGATAGCGACAATCAAGGGAACTTCAGCGGCTTTAGCATGGCTAATAGCCTCGATGGTTTGAGGTCTTACCCCATCGTCTGCTGCCACCACCAGGATGGCGATGTCGGTTACCCGTGTACCCCGTGCCCGCATAGCGGTGAAGGCCTGGTGACCAGGGGTGTCAAGAAAGACAATTTGATGAGATTGACCAGCATGCTCAAGGTCAACGTGGTAGGCACCGATATGCTGAGTAATCCCGCCGGCTTCTCCCTGGGCCACTTTGGTTTTACGAATAGCATCCAGCAAGCTAGTTTTGCCATGGTCAACGTGACCCATGATGGTAACCACAGGAGGGCGACGCTGAAGATTTTCCAGGTCTTCGGCGTCTAGCATTTCAGTCACCTTCTTCGCCTCTGACTCAGCTTCGCTGGTTTCCACCAGCACCTCAAATTCTTCAGCCACCATTCTGGCGGTTTCAATATCAAGGGTTTGGTTGATGTTAGCGGCAATGCCCTTAAAGAATAAGGACTTAATCAGTTCGGTCTCAGGCACCATGATTCTTTCAGCCAGCTCATGAACCGTTAACCCTTCGGTCAGCACAATCATTTCTGGACGGTCTGGCTTGGCAGCAGCTTCACGGCGATCGCGCCGAGATCGACCACTACTACTATCCCGGTGCTGGGGCCGGTGACTCTTAACGTTAGGGGTAGGGGCTTTACTACCTACCAAGCTCTTTGGTTTGGCAGGTCGAGCCAGGGAAATACTGAGATTAGAGGCCTCAGAATTTTGGCCATCTTCGTCCTCAAGATCTTCCACCAGAGTGGCCAAATCTTCGTCTTCGTCCACGGAACCAGAGCCACGACGTTTAGCCTTTTTAGCCTTGGCAGTTTTCTCCCGCATTTCCATTTCGTCATCTTCGTCCTCGCGCTCCTTGCGCTTATGACGAGGCGGAGAAGGACGCCGTAGCCGATTACCATCGAGATCAATTTCGCCTACTCCGATCACCGAAATGGAGTCATCGGCGGTAGCGGCTCCGGCCTTAGACCCTTCTTCCTTGGGTGTTACCGGATTAGGTTCAGGTCGCCTTAGTTTAAGTCTAGGTTTTAACCAGGCACCGGCTTCATCACCGTCCACTTCACGAATTGGAATGGTGGGACGAGGAGCTCCACCCACTTCATCCTGTTGCTCCCGCGCTTCGGCTCGTTTAATAACCGGCCGCACTGGTCTGGCGA
The DNA here is from genome assembly GCA_041879365.1 of Nodosilinea sp. LVE1205-7. Lineage (GTDB taxonomy): Bacteria > Cyanobacteriota > Cyanobacteriia > Phormidesmidales > Phormidesmidaceae > Nodosilinea. The sequence continues at coordinate 3,638,217 of CP089923.1, forward strand.
CCTCGGTTACCAAGGGCTCAGCCGAGGGTTGGTTAGCTATTATCCGGGTAGGCTGGCCGACCAACTTGGGTCGCTGCACACCCGCTACCCCCGCAGTGATTGGCACCTCTTTAGGTGGCTCTGGCATCAGGTCTGAATCTTCTGGGGGAATAGACTCAGGTCTGCTAGAACGCTGGGGAACAATGGTTGGCTTGGGCTTGGGAGGTTCCAGGACCGGGCGCGGGGGGAAACTGCGGCCCCTTCCACCTCGGTTGTGGGGCGCTGGGGTGGACTACTAACTGGAGCCTGGCTATCCACTTCGCGTTCCGACTTAGGCGTAATGCGGTGGCGACGAATTTCTAAAATTTGCTGTTTCTTCTCAGGGCGACTGCCATTTTTGAGTAAATTGGGACGAGGACGATCAGGCCGATTAGAGGATTGGGGCTGCCGGGCTGACTGGGCTGCAGAACGAATCTGTTCGGCTTCTGATTCAGCGATGGTACTGCTGTGACTTTTCACGGCAATGTCGAGGCGATCGCAGATCGCTAAAATATCCTTGTTATCCAAATTGAGTTCCTTTGACAACTCGTAAATCCTTACTTTGCCGCTATTCATCCAGTTCTCCCTACGCTAATCGAGCTTATTTCATAAATTCAACCTGCTTTGTCCAACCAAACGACAGCGAACTAGCCTGACGCCTACGTTAGCCTAGGAAGGCATTGTAGACCAGAACTGAAATATTCTGGCTTCTTTAACTCAGTCTACCGATTCTGGGGTTTAAGGGGCAAGATTGATGGAAATATCTATCCAACTCAGTCCAGCCAGGGATGGCTGCATGATTGGAGCGGTTCAGTTTGAATCCCAGGAAGACCCAAAAAGCCAAGTGTTCTTCGGGGCCTTGAAAAATTGTGCCCGTTAAACACCCATCGCCCTTGCCGGAGAAATTGATTCTAGCCCAAGTTCCCTAAACCTCGATACAGTCTGGTTTTAAGTGTAGCCGGTTAGTCTGTCGGTGATCACCCTGCGGATAAAAAAACTCTACATTTCCTTTCGTTAATGTGACACTGGTCAGCTCGCTTAATCCTGATCAGCAGAGTCTTTCAACTGCGACTGAAGGGAGGCTGAGGGGATTTGGGAATCGGTAGTCTCTAACTGTTGCCAGAGTTGATCCCACAGTCCCATGGGCGGGAATGCCTTCAGGGCTCGCCCCAGGCGATTCTTCTTATGCGCCAGTCGTAGACAATTGGCTTGGCGACAAATGTAAGCTGACCGACCCATCCCCTGATTAAGCTCGACGGTAGAGTTGGGATAGGACCGCACTACCCTAAAGAACTCCGATCTGGGAGCTAACCGCCGACAACTGAGGCAACGCCGATAGTTTGGAGGCATAGGCTCTCTGGCCAACTGAAGAACAACAACGGCGATTACACCAAGATGATAATGATGTAGTTTAGGCGATGGTTCTACTCTAGCAATTATTCCTCACTATCGTCGGGGTTTTCACCAGGGATGTCAGCCTGTTCATCGGTATCAGCCCCATTCATCTGACCATAGCTACCATTTCTGGATTCAGCTTCGATCTCCTCGGCATCAATAGCCTCTGAGGCCGCTGCCAGAGCGGCCATTTTAGCCTGGCGAGCGGCTTCAGAGGCCGCTCGGGCGGCCGCCTCTATAGCTTGAGCAGCTTCCCTTTCCGCTTGTAGTTCAATCAATTTACGGTCTTCTTCGGCGTGGTTGTACTTGCCCGCGTCCTTAATATCGATTTTCCATCCAGTCAAACGAGCCGCCAGGCGAACATTTTGGCCTTCTTTACCAATAGCCAGGCTGAGTTGATCTTCGGGAACCAGCACATGGGCCTGGCGTTCCTCAGAATTAATCAAACGGACTTCATCAACACGGGCAGGACTAAGGGCATTGGAAATATAGGTGGCTGGATCGGGAGACCAGCGAATCACATCAATTTTTTCCCCCGCAGTTCGTTCACGACCACCTGAATACGAGAGCCGCGGGCCCCAATACAGGCTCCTACTGGGTCGACGTCACGCTCCAGGGTATCCACGGCAATTTTAGTGCGGGGCCCCACTGACCGGGAAGGGGGATTGGCTTCTCGGGCAACGGCTACGATGCGGACGATTTCGTCTTCAATCTCTGGCACCTCGTTAGTAAACAGCTCCACCACCAGGGCGGCATCGGCCCGGGATACCAAGAGCTGAGGACCCCGATGGGATCCCTCGGAAACCTTCTTAAGGGCAACCCGAAAGGTGGCATTAGCCCGGTAGTTATCATTGGGCAACTGGTCTCGCTTTAGCAGTTCTGCCTCTACCTCTGGCTGGCCCAGTCCACTACTAACCGCCATAATTACTGACTGACGCTCAAACCGCAGCACCCGGGCCGTCAGGATAGTACCCTCTAAATCCTGAAACTCTTCCTGAACCAGACGTCGCTGTTGGTCTCGGAGTTTTTGGGCCAGCACCTGTTTGGTTTGAATTGCCGCCATGCGGCCAAAGTCCCGCTGATCGGGGGTAACATCAAGTACTACCGTATCTCCCAGTTGGGCTTCGGGAGCCACTTCTCGGACCTCTTCCAGGGCTATGTGGTGATCTTGACTGGTGACCTCTTCGACAATGGTTTTGGTGGCCAGCACCCGAAAGCCCTGCTCGCCATAGTCATCCACATCCAGTTCAATATCAAAGTTGTCAAAGTACTCTTCGTCAAAGTGATTGCCTATTTGCTGGGTGCGGCGATAACGTTCATACCCCTTTAGTAAGGCTTCTCGTAAAGCATTTTCAACGGCATGCTTGGGCAGGTTACGCTCGCGACTAATGGTATCGATCATTTCCTGCAGGTTTGGCAGATTAACCAGGGACATAGACTTATCTCTCAACACTCTTGAAGCTGGACCGATGGCAATGTTTGGGGGAATTGCCTATCCCAACGAACCTTAAAAACGATTTCAGATCAGATCTGATCGGCGGACTGGTTGCTGAGTTCTACCTTAAGAACTAGATTTTGAGGCAGGGTGATGGCCTTACCCCGCTGACTGATTACCAGGGCGGTGGAGTCACGGCGGACCAGTTGTCCGACCCAAGTTTGCCGACCCCGATGGGGTGCGGTTAACTGTACCTCGACCATGAAGCCCTTAAACACCACAAAATCGCGATCGCGGCGTAGTTCAGTTGCTACTCCCGGGCTGGAAATTTCCAGCACATAGGCATCCGCCAGTAGATCGGTGGCATCGAGGGCGGCCTCAAGGGCCTGACTCATCTTTTCGCAATCCTCTAAACCGGTGTCCTCTTGTTCTAAGCTACGCACATCTACCCGCAGTACGGGAGGGGACTGATTAGTCTGGAAGACAGCGTCTACCAGCTCTAAGCCCAGCTGCTGGGCGATCGGCTGAGCCAGCTCTAAGAGTTTAGGAATTAAGGGATGAACCATGGTACGGAAGGCTGGAAAGCCAGCTAAACGCCAATAAAAAAGTGGGCCTTGACCCACCTCCTAAAACATTACTGCTGAAGGAACCTGAGTCTGGCAGCTCAGGCCCCATCATTTTAGCGAATTCTGGAAGAATTCCACCAGCCTGCTTTTATCTGTCGGCAGCCGAGCTGACCTGGCGAGGATAGTAGCTAGCAATCAGGGCGATCATTAACCACCAAAGGGTACTGATTTGGGGGCGATACATCACCGTATCGGCAATGCCCTGGCCTAAAATACCGACCATGGCGGCCATGGCGGCCATCAACCAGTAACCCTGGGGTTGCTGCTGCTGACGTAGCCGTTGCAGTTGTTGCCAGCCTCGCTGAAACACCATAAATAACATCCAAGCAAAGGCTAAAATCCCGAAAATACCCCCTTCTATCATCACCTCTAAAATAATCGAATAGGCACTCAAGGCCGTATAGCGAGCCTCTTGATAGAGAGGATAGACACGGTTAAAAGCCTCATTGCCAGGTCCAATCCCAAGAATTGGGCGATCGCGAATCATCTGCAGGACCGCGTGCCAAACGTTAATCCGAAAGTTGTTACTGCTGTCCTCTCGACCGGCAAAAAGACTAAGGACTCGATCCCGTAGAGAACCCACCGATAGCACCGCTAACAGTACAACGGTGGTGGATCCTCCCAGCAACAGCAGTAGGGCCCACCGCCGCCAGAAGGGCGAGAAATTCAGGCTCCAATGGTGCAGAATCAAAACCAACAGCAGCAAACCCCCCAACAGTAGACCAATCCATCCCCCCGGCTAAAGGTCAGCACCAGGCAGATCAGGTTCACCCCTGTGGCCGTCAGCGCCAGTAGCTTGGGCAGCCAGCCTGACCAGGCAAAGATCGCAGCAGCGCTTAGCATCACCGCAGGAATTAAATAGCCGGCCAGTAGGTTAGGGTTATCTAAAAAGCTATAGACCCGGGTGGTATTGGCCAGGCTAGAGTTGACGTCTACCCAGGTGGCCAGGGCGCTGGCCCCAAACAGGTACTGACGCAGGCCATAGATAGAGACAGGTAGGGCGGTCAAAAAATAGGCCAAAACCAACAGATTTCTGGCTTGGGGACGGCGGGCTACCCGGGTAATCAGCAGAAATAGCATCATATTTAAGCTGAGTTTGATTAAACCGGTTAGGGCCGCTGCCCGCACTGGCGATAGTAGGGTAGCCAGGGCCATAACCGACCAGTACAGGGCCACGGTCAGGTGAATTGGGGTGAGCCCATCACTGGCCTCGTCGGTCAGGGTGAGTAACACCCAGAAAGCCGCGATCGCAGCTAACAGTAGGCCGATCAGGCTGGTAGAAACGTAGGGAGCCAGGGCGTAGAGCAGGATCACCAGCACCAGACCAATCCCATCACCCCAGGGCAACAGGGAACTGCCCTGACGCCACTGACGCAGGGGAGCCAGAAGGCGATGTAAAAAACTAACCCCGCGCCATTGATCAAGGGCAAAGGTAGAGAGGGTGAACTGTTGCCAAAAGGAGCTGAGCATAGGAGTTACCGGTCCATCTCAGAGGTTGCTTGAAAAAGGCTCAGGTATAGTTTGTCGCCAAGGGGCCGCCAAAATACTAAATTTTGCAGCGATTATCCGACTCCATAGGTGGGGTTCGAGACTCTCTTTGGCTTTTCAAACAACCTCTCAAGGAAAGCCTGTCAATTTTAACAGGACTAAACCAGAGAGCACCCCTGATTTCCTGTAGAAACTCAATTACCATATCACTCCAGGGAACGGCACTGTTCAGCTCTGGCCCCAGGACTACCGATGCCAGAGCAGGTCGGCCTGGTTATCGAGGGTTTGGGGCGTACCATTAGCATCAAGGGCATTGAAGGGCTCCAGGCGCTGACGAATGGCAGCGGGTAGGTGGGAAAAGTCAAATTGAGGATCTCCGGCGGCGATGGTGGGCCAGAAGTGCCTTAAGCCAGGGGCAATGGCGATCGCCTCAGCCTCCGACAGGCCGACGGGAGGACTGACTAAAAATTTAGTAATAAAACCACTGGCCCGATCGCACATCCACTGGTAGGACATGGTTTGTAGATCTTCCCAGGGGTGAACAGCCTGCAAACGATGGGACTGCACCTCTACCCGCAGGCAGCGATCCTGCTCCTGGGTGACCTGAATCATCCGGTCAGGGGTGGGGATAGCTGACAATCGATCCGGTCAAGATCTCACACAGGTGGCCCCGCCGGGCAATATCCTGGACATGCAGATGACCCGTTAACATTAGGGGAACGCGGGCGGCCTCTAAACGTTCAATCAAAGCCTGATGATTAGCCACCATATAGCGTTGACCCAGACTACTTAAGGATTGGCCTGGCAAATGTTCCAAAACATTGTGATGTAACATCACCAGGACCAGATCTTGCTGCACCTGGGGAAGAATTTGATCCAACCAGGCCAGTTGTTCGGCATCAATGTGACCCACCGGCAGCAGCTTTCCATCGGCATCAAAACCATTGGAATTTAAGCCAATCAACCGTACCCCAGGAAGAATTTCCTGCTGGTAATAGGGGGTGTGGCCGTCACTGTAGCCAAAATTGCGGTAAAGCCGGGGAAAGTCTGCCAGACCGATCGCTTGATCGCTAGGGTCGCGGGCAATCACATCGTGGTTACCAGGCACCACATAGGTGGGAAAGGGTAAGCGCTCCAGGCGATCAATTAACCAGGCGTGGTTAACCCACTCGCCGTGTTGGGTTAAATCCCCCGGCAAGAGCAAGAAATCCAGCGGCAGGGTCTCCAAGTGGGCCAGAATTTGTTCAATACCCGGAATACTCACCTCCACCAGATGAAACCGATGGGGGTGGTTGGGAATAGTTTCCGGACGAGCGATATGGGGATCGCTGATAATAGCAAAACGGAAGCGCTGTCCCATGGATAAATAAAAATCACGAGGCTTTTATCAGCCTAACCTTTCCCTGGGAAGCTGGGGAGCGGTTGGGTTAAAGATAGCCGATCAGAAACACCAGGTTGTGGCCTACCATGGGCTTGTAGGGTTGAGATTAGTTTTTTTAATCATGGTCTTTGCTGTCCTGCAGATACCCGGAATTATGCTCCTTCTCCAGCTCTTGCCCCCCATCCCAACTCGATTCAGGGCTGGCCCTTGCTGGTATACGGTCTGCTGGTATTGATCATGGTCGGGGGGGTAATTGGGGCCATGGTGCCCGCCCTTCCGGGTATTACCCTGGTGATTGGAGCCATGGTGCTGTGGGGGTTGGTGGTCGGTTTTGGGGGCCTGAAGTGGGCCCTGGCAGTGGCGATCGCCGCTTTTCTCCTGAGTCTGGCGGTTGACTACCTGGCAGGAATTCTGGGGGCGCAACGGGTGGGGGGCAGCACCTGGGGCCAGGTGGGTGCCTTTATCGGCATGTTTCTGGGCCTATTGGGTCTGCTACCCTTGTTACCCACCGGCATTCCCCTCCTGGGCATCTTGCTAGGTACGGTGTTGGGGGCGTTTCTAGGGGAATTTCTACACCGTCGCGATTTAAACCTGGGCCAGCGTTTACAACAATCTGGCAAGGTCGGCCTGGCGATCGTCCTGGGCACCCTGGTGGGTAATCTTCTGCAGGGGATTTTAGCCCTGGTGGCGGTGGTGGTATTTTTACTAACCACCTGGCCTTTTTAAGCAAGGGCATGGGCAATTAGGAGTCAGCAGAGGTAGGTAGGTAGGTAGATTGATGGCAGGGCCTGCTAAACCTGGCATCCTTAACTATAACTATGGATTTTGTAGTCCACCCTTTTGTAGTCCAGCCTATAGTCAAACCAGAAACAAAGTGGTAAGTATGGAGACGTGCTACTGTAGTCTCCCCTTAAATAATTTCCTATGACTGCTAGAGTCTGGTTGGGCTTAGTTCTGTTGAGCACCATGGCCCTTAATGCTTGCAGTAATCGTCTGGATATATCTCGGGTCGAAAAGTCCATTCAGTCCGATATTGAGCGCCAGGGTCGCCGCTTTACCTTAAAGGAAGTGCGCTGCCCCGATCAGGTTAACCGCCAGGAAGGGGCCTACTTTCGCTGTGTGGGTGAAATTGATCCCAAGGGTAGTTTCACCATTAACGTCACCCAGCGAGATAAACAGGGTAATGTTAGCTGGGATATACCTAACTCTAAGGCCCTGTTAAACCTGGCCAAGGTGGAAACCAGTATTCAGGAGGGAGTTGCCAAAGCCCTGGGCAGGCAGGCGGCGGTTGATTGTGGTTCGGCCACCTACCGCATTAACCAACCTGGCGATCGCTTTGAGTGTCAAATCGTAGGCGGTATTACCGTAGGTCCCGACACCATTAACGCCGTTTTGGTGACCGTCGATGCCTCTGGCAACCTGGATTGGCAAGAAATCATCCCACCCAAAATCACAGCGGCCCTACCCCCTAACTCAGCCTCTGCCCCAGTTGCAGCCCCTGGGACTGTTGTTAGTCCAGCGCCTGCCTTGCAAAAGGGCAATGTCCCAAAGAAAGCTCCTGCTGTTTTGGGATCAAGCGATTAGGCTGGGTTGCCTGGGTGATTCATCAATCTCAGCGACTTTAATTTTAAACCAGGTAATCAGGTGTTCTGTTGGGCTAAGGCCTGATATTTTTAATCAATGTTAAAACAGCCATCTAGCTGGCTGAGGGTTGCTATGGAACTCGGCAATCAATCCAGGGATGCTAACCTGCCTTTGGTGAATTTGGCGGATTCTCAGGCAACCCTGGAACTGGGAGAAAGCCTGGGAAAAGGTTTTCCCGTGGGAACGATTCTGCTGCTCCTGGGGGATCTGGGCAGTGGTAAAACCACCCTGGTCCAGGGTTTAGCGGCTGGATTGGGGATTCCTGGCCCCATCAGCAGTCCCACCTTTACCCTGATTAACGAGTACCTGGAAGGCCGTCTTCCTCTCTACCATGTCGATCTCTATCGCCTCAGCCCAGCCCAGGTTGAATCCCTGGACCTGGAGCGCTACTGGAATGAGGCGGAGACCCCACCGGGAATTGTGGCGATCGAGTGGGGCGATCGCCTGGTTCAACCACCCCCCCAGGCCCTCACCCTGGCCCTCAGCTATAACCAGCCAGAGGGCCGTCAGGCCAGATTGGGGGCGATTGACCCAGCAAACCTGAGCCAATGGGAGGCCATAATTGATGACCTACTGGTTAATGAAGTCTGAGCCCAGTGTCTATGGAATTAAGGACCTACAACGGGACCACGCCACCCTCTGGGATGGGGTGCGGAATTACCAGGCCCGTAACTTTCTCACCAGCATGACAGCTGGGGATCAGGCTTTTTTCTACCACTCCAACACCCAACCCCCCGGTATTGTGGGCCTGATGACCATCCTCGAGACCCACCAGGTGGACCCCAGCCAATTTGACCCGACCAATTCCTACTACGACCCCAAGTCCACCCCCAATCGCCCCCGCTGGTATACCGTCAGGGTCGGTTACCTGGAAACCTTCCCGATTATGCTCAGCCTTCATCAACTCCAGCAGACCTTTAGCCCCGAAGAGCTATGGGTGGTGCGGCGGGGGAATCGACTATCGGTAATGCCCGTAGCCGAGGCCATTGGCGATCGCCTGTTAGCTATGGCCAGAAAATAAAAATTCAAAACTTTCCGGAATTACCACCGTCCCTGCTGAAGTAATAGGTAGCACACGTTAAGTTAACCGGGATCACCATGCTGGCCTATCCATCCACTTTCCACCGCGCCGACTCCCTTGAAGCCATTGTGCGGCAGGCCCTTCTCTTTGGCGAGCTCTCCACTCGAGCAGCGGAGACAGTCCAGGGTATTAGCCAGCAAGCAGATATTTCAGAAGACGAACTGAGAATGGTACAAATCTTGCAGGATGCCCTGGGGCGGGGTTACGTGGAACGGCGAGGTTAGGCACCTGTAGCCAGAACCCTCAGCCCCAGCAGTGGTCAGGTGGTCCAAGATTTACCGCCTGCCGGTTCTCCCTAAGGCCTTTAAGACCAGGGCTTGGCAAAGCATTGCCCCCCTGAGACAATTGGGTGAATGTATTTGCTCCTTACCCATGCGTTTACCCGAAGAGCCAGAAAAACCCCTCCAGATCAACGTCGTCCCCATGATCGACGTGGTGTTTGCTGTGCTGGCTTTTTTCCTGCTCTCCAGTCTGTTTCTCACCCAGAATCAGGGCTTAACCGTTGCCCTGCCTGGGGCCCAAACCGCTACAACTCAGCCACAAAAGCCGGTAACGGTCACCATTGATGCTACGGGCCAGGTAACGGTGGCCGATCGCTCCTCAAGGATGATCAGATTGCCCCAACCGTGCAAACCCTGATCACCCAGGGAAGTAGCAAACTGGTGCTGATTCAAGCCGACCAGGCAGTCAGCCATGGCCGGGTGGTGGCGGTTATGGATCAACTCAGAACCGTAGCCGGGGTACAACTGGCGATCGCCACCCAACCTAAATGATTCAACGGGTAAACCGGGTGCAGGCGGAATAGGTAGTAAGATAGAAAATATTAACTTTTTGTAACAGTTGAGTGGGCATGACCATGGGGCGCAAGCAGGCGATCGTGATCGGGGCAGGAATAGGCGGTCTGGCCATGGGCATTCGTCTGCAAAGCCTGGGCTTTGAGACCACCATTTTAGAAAAACTAGATGCTCCCGGCGGGCGGGCCTACGTCCGCCACCAGGATGGCTTTACCTTTGATATGGGACCCACGGTGATCACCGTCCCCCACTTCATCGAAGAGCTATTCGCCCTGGAGCGTGACAGCGCCGATCTGACCAGTGCCGATTTCCCGCCGGAAATTGTAGACGAAAGCAAACGGGTGACCACGGGGGTGTCCGGTGGGCCCCACACCAGCCGCTACGTCAAAATCGTGCCGATTCTTCCCTTCTACCGCATCTATTTTGACGACGGCAGTTTCTTTGATTACGATGGCGACCCCGACCATACCCGGCAGCAAATTCAGGACCTGGGGGAACCCGGGGATTTGGAGGGCTACCAGCAGTTTGAAAAGGCGGCTCGAGCAATTTTTGAGCGGGGCTTTTTAGAGCTGGGCTATACCCACTTCGGTAGTGTGGGGGCCATGCTCAAGGTGGCTCCCGACCTACTCCGTCTGGATGCGGTTCGTAACCTATTTCGCTTCAGCAGCCGCTACTTCAAAAGTGACAAACTACGCCAGGTATTTAGCTTCGAAACCCTGCTCGTAGGTGGCAACCCCCTTTCGGTGCCCGCCATTTACGCCATGATCCACTTTGTTGAAAAAACCTGGGGCATTCATTTTGCCATGGGAGGAACGGGGGCCCTAGTGCAGGGTTTTGTGCAAAAGTTTGAAGAACTGGGGGGCCAGATTCAGTACCATGCCCCAGTTAAACAGATTAACGTTGAACGACGGGGGCAGCAAAAGCTTACCACTGGCGTCACCCTGGCCAATGGTGAGGTACTTAAGGCCGACCTGGTGGTGTCTAACGCTGACTGGGCCAATACCTACGGCCAGTTAATTGAACCCCAGTATCGCTTCTGGAACAGTAACCTGCGGGTAAAACTGACCCAGCAATCTATGTCTTTGTTTGTAATTTATTTTGGCTTTAAGGCCAACGGAGAGGAGGCGGAAAAACTTCGTCACCACACTATTATTCTGGGACCCCGCTACGAAGAACTGCTGCGGGATATCTTCGGTCGTAAAATCCTGGCCAAGGACTTTTCCCAGTATCTGCACCTACCCACCCTCACCAATCCCTCCCTGGCACCACCGGGCCACCATGCTGCCTATACCTTACTGCCGGTGCCCCACAACGGTTCCGGTATTGATTGGTCGCAAATGGGCGATCGCCTCACTGATATTGTCTTCACCTTTCTAGAGGAGCGGGGCTACCTGCCTAACCTTAAGGAGCGGCTGGTGTGCCATAGCTACATTACCCCCGACTACTTCGAGCAAAACCTCAGCGCCTACCTGGGCAATGCCTTTGGTCCCGAACCCTTGCTGGTGCAGTCAGCCTTTTTCAGACCCCACAACCGCAGTGAAGATATCGCCAATCTTTACCTGGTGGGAGCCGGTACCCAACCGGGGGCAGGAACCCCCAGCGTCATGATGTCGGCCAAGATGACAGCGCGCCTGGTAGCCGAAGACTTTGCCATTGACCCGACCATCGTTGGTGGTAAGGCTAGCCCAGAATTGAGTCGCATCTAGACCCAGGTAGCCCCAGCCAATATCCAATCAGGTAGGGGCAACCGAACCCTGAGGGGGAGAAATTGCCGCTTGTAAATCGGACCCTCCCCCCTCAAAAATTGAATAGAAGTATCACAACAGTCATTGACCTGAGCACCGCCATGACCACGATTTTGGAACAGGGCAATATCACTATCCATACGGAAAATATTTTTCCAATTATTAAAAAGGCCCTTTACTCCGAGCATGAGATTTTTTTGCGGGAGTTGGTCTCCAATGCCGTTGACGCCATTAAGAAACTCGCCATGGTGTCGAGATCGGGGGAGTACAGCGGCGATGTCAGCACCCCCACCATTGACATCAAGCTGGATAAAGATAAAAAGACCCTGACCATCTCCGATACCGGCATCGGTATGACCGCCGAGGAGGTGAAAAAGTACATCAACCAGGTGGCCTTCTCCAGCGCCGAGGAGTTTATCACCAAATATAAAGACAGCGCCGCCGCCGATCCGATCATCGGCCACTTTGGTCTGGGGTTCTACTCCGCCTTTATGGTGGCGGCCAAGGTGGAAATCGATAGTCTGTCTTATCAGGCGGGGGCCACCGCTGTCCACTGGTCTTGCACCGGCTCCACCGAATTTGAGTTAAGCGCCAGCGATCGCACCACCGTCGGTACCACCATCACCCTTTCCCTGATGGAGGGCGAGGAGGAATACCTGGAGCCCGCCCGAATTCGCCAGTTAATTAAAACCTACTGCGACTTCATGCCGGTGCCCATCCAGCTGGACGGGGAGGTGGTCAACAAGCATGAAGCCCCCTGGAAGCAGTCCCCCAGTAGCCTCAGCGACGAAGACTATCTAGAGTTTTACCGCTACCTCTACCCCTTCCAGGAAGACCCCCTGCTGTGGATTCACCTCAACACCGATTACCCCTTCGTGGTGAATGGTATTCTCTACTTCCCCAAGCTCAAGCCCGACATCGACATCACCAAGAGCAGCATCAAGCTCTACTGCAACCAGGTGTTCGTCACCGACAACTGCGAAGAGGTGGTACCCCGCTTCCTGCTGCCCCTGCGGGGGGTAATCGACAGTACCGATATTCCCCTCAACGTTAGCCGTAGCTTCCTCCAGGGCGATCGCACCGTCCGCCGCATTGCTGAGTACATCGCCAAGAAGGTCGGCGATAGCCTCAAGGCCCTCTACCGCGACGACCCCGCCAAGTACATTAGTAGCTGGCAAGACCTGGGTAACTTTGTTAAGTTTGGCTTCCTTAATGACGACAAATTTAAGGCCCAGGTGGAGGATATCGTCATCTTCCGCACCAGCGCCGACCTGGGCCAGGGTTCCGACACCCCCAAGGTGGAGGTACAGGGGGAGGGTGACGACGCCTGGGCCGAAGTAGCCGACCGCACCCAACCCGCCACCGATGGCCAGGGTCGCGCCTACACCACCCTCAAGGACTACCTGGAACGCAACCAGGCCAGGCACCAAAATCGGGTGTTCTACGCCACCGATGAAGTGTCCCAGGCTACCTATATCGAGCTGTTTAAGGGCCAGGGTCTGGAGCTGCTCTACCTGGATTCCTTCATCGATACCCACTTTATTCCGGCTCTAGAGCAGACCTACAGCGAGGTCAAGTTCTCCCGGGTGGATGCCGACCTGGATGACACCCTGCTGGATCGGGAAAGGCAAAGCGAGATCGTGGACCCGGCCACCAATAAAACCCGCGACGACCAGGTCAAGGAAATGTTTGAAAAGGCCCTGAACCGGCCCCGGGTCAATGTTAAACCCCAGGCCCTCAAGGGGGAAGGGGCTCCCCCCGCCATGGTACTGCTGCCAGAAAGCACCCGCCGCATGCAGGAATTTAGCGCCATGATTCAGCAGAAGGCCATGGAGTTTCCCGATGACCATGTGCTCATGGTGAATACCGCCCATCCCCTGATTCAAAACCTGCTGGGGCTGAGCCAGAGCAGCATCATTGGGGCCGGTGGGGGGCGATCGCCCGCTGGCGAACTGGCGGAGCTAATCTGTAACCAGGTCTACGACACCGCCCTGATGGCCCAGAAGGGGTTTGATGCCGAAGGCATGAAGACCTTTGTGGACCGTTCTAACCGACTCCTAACCCGCTTAACGGAACGCTAAGGCCCAGGCCCCGACTCTACCGGTTGGGGCTGACCCTACTGGCCTTAATTAATTGAGGCCAGTAGGGTACGATGGCGGGCGCTGTTGCAGACCACGATTGGTTGCTCAAACCCCAATTCCACCAGGGTGGCCTCCAAATTTAGGCTGAAGTACTCGTCCAGGTAGGGTTCGGTGCTTTTTAGCAAAGTCTTAAGCAGGGGTGGCATGGTCCTATAGACCGGCGACGCCGGATTCATGTCCATAATCGCCAGGTGTCCCCCGGGCCGCAGCAACCGTCGAGCCTCGCCGATAATAGCCCGGGCCGCAGATTGGGGTAGTTCGTGAAAAACTAAACAGGCAGAGACCAAATCGTAGCTGGCGCTGGGCAGGCCGGTGTATTCAGCCGCGCCATGGTGCCAGGTAATGGGGCTGGGGGATGGGCTATGGTGCTGGCGATACTGAGCCACGGCCAAAAAGTAGGGGGACAAATCTATGCCGGTGACCTTGGCCTCAGGGTAGACGACCTGTAGGGTTTCGCTACTGAGGCCGACGCCACAGCCCAGGTCGAGAATGGCCCTGGGGGGTTGGGACAGGTGGTGGGTAAGCACATCATGGTAGCTCTGGCGCAGTCGGGCATCCCCCTGAGGGCCAGCGCCGGGCCAGAGTTTAGCATGGACAGCGAGGGCGGCCACCTCCACCTCCAGGGCCGGCTGCCAGCCCAGGTTACCCTCATCGTAGGCGTGAAAACTGGTGGTGTAGTAGGCAGGGTAGGCAAGATTGGGGTTTCGCAGCGCCTCCAGGTCAGTTTGCCAGAGGGGAGAAAAGTCATCGTCGCTGTGGCGCGATCGCAACTCCTGCACCCGTCCCATCCAATCCACACCGATCCCCTCTGCCCGCTTGATCATCATGGTGCGAGCCTGGCCCCTGGCCCAGTTCCATAGGGGCTTGATGGCCAAAACCTGGTTAACCAGACGATGGGTGAGGGAGGCAGCAGGGGCTAAGGTCATAGGAGAGTTGAAGATAACTTGATATCAACGGGGCAACCCTTAAGTCGGGACCCACTGGACAAACAAAGATCCGGTAAATCCAGTGATTAGTGGTAAATAGCATAGCAAAATATCCCTGTGGCCAAAACCCGGCCGGCCTGGTGCAGTCCTCACGCCTCGGCACTGGGCAAGTACACCTTAACTTCTGTACCCTGGCCCACCCGACTGACCACCGCCAGAAAGCCCCCATGGCTTTGGATAATACCCAGGCTGGTGGACAGGCCCAGGCCCGTGCCCTGTCCGATCGCCTTGGTGGTGAAAAAGGGCTCAAAGATTCGGTCCAGCAATTCCGGGGCAATGCCCGTGCCGGTATCGGTCACCGTTACCAGCAGGTAAGCACCCGCCCGGGCATGGAGATGTTTGGCCGCCTCCTGATCATCCATCACACAGTTTTGGGCCGCCAGGGTGAGGGTGCCCCCCTCGGCCATGGCATCCCGGGCATTCAGACAAAGATTCATCAAGACCTGGTGAAGCTGGGCGGGGTCAGCGACCACCAAACCCAGGGGCTGGTGGGGTAAAACACAGCGCAGGGTGATGAAGGGGGGAAGCTCTGTTGCACCAGGTTGATCACCTCCTGCAGTAGGTCGGCTATCTGGAGCGGTACGGGGTTGCCGTCCCTGACCGCGGCCAAAGGTTACCATTTGCTTAACCATGTCAGCTCCCCGCTTAGCGCCGGCCTCCAGCGCCTCGAGCATCTCCTGAGATCGCCGATCCAGGTTGGTCTGCTGCAACCGCAGCAGTTGGGTAATAGTGATCATGGGGGTGAGCACATTGTTAAGGTTATGGGCCATACCACTGGCCAGCACCCCCAAACTTTCTAACCGCTGTCCCCGATAGAATAGGGCCTCCAGCTCTTTCCTGTCGGTGATGTCCGTGGCAATGCCACAGACCGCCCAGGCTGTACCGGTGGCATCCTGGAGGGGAAACTTGACCGTCAGGAAGGTGTGGGGCTTGCCCTCCCGATCCGCCAGGGTTTCCTCAACCTGCAGCAATTGCCCCGTGGCCAACACCTGACGGTGGTGGGCCGCCAGGTCATCCGCCAGGGCCAGGGGCCAGACATCTTGGAGGGTTTGACCGATGATTCTGGTCTGGGGTGGTGGCTAACAGGGTGGCGAAACAGCGGTTCACCAAGCGGTATTGCTGCTGGGCATCCACCAGGTAAACCACGGCGGGAGAATGATCGAGGATAGCCTGGATCTGTTGTTGACTGTCCTGCAGGGCCTGCTCTGACCGTTTGCGATCGCTAATGTCTTCAAAAAACATCAGCAGGCCACCCACCGCTCCCGTGTCAGTGCGCCAGGGCTGCACCTCCCATTTCAACCACTGCAGGGAGCCATCGGGCAGGGTATATTGGTCTTCGTCGCAGCGTTGACCAACCCCTGCTAATCCCTGTTGGTGTACCTGCCGCCAGCGATCGGGGATGGATAGCAGGTCATAGTGACACCGCCCCAGCACCGCCTCCACAGAACCCAGTTGATAGGTCTCCACCCAACGCTGGCTGACCGCCAGGTAGTGCATCCTATGGTCAAACATGGCGACGCACACGCACCCATTACTGATCAACAGTTGCAACTGTTGTTCCCGGTGCTTCAGGGCCAGGGTGGCCCGATGGTGCTCAATCAGGTCGGCGGCCTGGCGGCTGAGTAGATCGAGAAATTGCCAGTCCAGATCGCTGGGCTGATGGGGGCGGCACCAGTGGGTGGAAAACATGCCAATCAGCTCACCGGAGCGGCTGATCAAGGGGGTGGATTGGACCGCCCGGATGCCACAGAGACGAAAATAATGGAGATTAGGGCTGTGAGCCAGGGCCTCGTCGGTTTCAACATCCGCCACCACGGCCCGTTCACCCCGGCCCTGGGCCCGGCTACAAACACTTCCCGTGCCCACCCTGACCCGTTGCCAAAAAGCCGCCGCCTCCGGATGAAACCCGTACCATGCCAGCAGGTCCAACTCCTGTCGGGAGGGATCCAGCAGCTGCAAACTACCCCGATCAGCGCCCATCACCGCCATTGCCGTGGCCACGATTTCATCGTAGAGGTCCTGAATCTGGTCGATGGTGATAAAACGACTGCCCAGCTCCCGCAAGCGCTGGGTATGGTCCAGTTTTTGCCGCAGCATGGCTTGGGTTGATCGCAACTGCTCCAGCGTCCGACGTAATTCCTGATTTACCGCCTTGAGTTCAGCGGCCTGGGACAGGGTCAGGGCGGACTCCCCCGGGCAGAGCCATAGAGGGGGTTGAGGCGGTAGCCAACCCCGTATAGGGTTTTAATTAAATCCTCAGGGGCGCCAGCGGCTATCAGCTTGCGCCGCAGCTCCTTAATGTGCACCCGAACCGCCTCTAGCCCTGGGGCCTCCAGGGAGCTCCAACTATGATTGAAAACCCCTGGGCATTCCAGGTGCGCTCCGGTTGCCGCAGCAATAGTTCTAAAATGGCGTACTCCTTTGGGGTCAGCAGCAAGGGATGGATGTCGTAGCAGACTCGATGGGCAGCGGGATCGAGCTGCAGCTTACCCCAGGCTAAGATCGGTGCAGGGGTGGGGCTGCCCCGCCGCAGTAGGGCTTGCACCCGGGCCATAAATTCCTCGGCATCAAAGGGCTTAAGGACGTAGTCATCGGCCCCTGCATGGAGGGCTGTAGCCTGTTGCTGGGCTTCCCCATGGCCAGCTAGCAGCAAAATTGGCAGGTGCTGGCCCTGGCTTCGCAGCCGCCGACACACAGTCAGGCCGTCTAATTTGGGCAGCATCAGGTCCAACACCATCAGGTCGTAGGTAAAGGTCTCCGCCAGGGTGAGGGCAGCTTCCCCATCCGGTGCGACATCAACGGCGTAGTCGTAGCTGGCCAGGAGCGACTGGAGAGCTTGAACCACAGCGCCATCATCTTCCACCACCAAAACCTTCATCCGGCATCCCCCAAAGTTTCAGAAACTTTCTCTGATTGAGGATTTAAGCGATAGTGCCTGGCCTGATTTTTGCCCAGGCAATCCTCACATTTCCTTTATAGTCGCTTTTCCATAATAACGGATACAGCGACAAACCCACTGATTTTTATCTTAATCCTGAATCTTGTCTTTTTATCAAACCCTAGCCACAGCAGCACAGGAGAGCTGGTTCGCCAGATCCCCTCAGATTTGTCCCTACCCCTAAGTAATTATCAAGATTATGATCGGATCCATTGTCTTAAATTCTGAGGGTCAGATTCAGACCATGTCACTTACGGCGGAAAAATTGATTCACAGCTATTTTCCCGCCGCCACGGTAAAGCAGGGGAACTGCCCGATCACCTGCGGCGCTGGGTTGAGCGTCAGGTTAGAACCACAGTACCGGCTGACCCGAGTCAGTTTCCCCTCGATTATCACATTCACAATGGCAAAACCGATCCTTTGCGGGCCCGCCTCAGTCCCCATTCCCACCCTGGCCACTGGCTGCTATTGCTGGAAGTGGAGGCTTCGCTCCCAACTCAGAAGGAACCTCAAATCTCCCCAGAGCTTCCAGAAAACCTCCTAAACCCGGTCAAAAAAGGGGATCTGTCTATAGCGAACCTGTGCCGTCTGGGGCTAACCAACCGGGAGGCGGAGGTATTAAGCCTGGTCCTTCAAGATAAAACCTCAGTGCAGATTGCCCAGGCATTGGCCATGAGCGATCGCACCGTCAAAAAACACCTGGAGCGCATCCACAGAAAGTTTGGTGTGCAAACCCGACTATCGGCGATTATCTATACCCTCAGAGTCCTCGATCTGCTACCCCAGATCGATTAAAACTGCCGCTGTAGCTGCAAAAACTACTGGTATAAAAACAGTCGTTTGGCGGCTCGGGTAAAGGCCACGTAACAGAGCTGGTTACGTTCTACCACATTACGGTTAACCCCCATGGAAGGGACATCGACAAATACATCTTTAAAGGTAGAACCCTGGCTTTTATGAATGGTCAGGCTATAGGCGTAGTCCACGGCATGGAGTTGTTGCTGGAGGTCCCAAAACTCCATCCAACGTTTTTCTAGAGCCAGAAAATCAAGTCTGGCTTTAAACTCGGCCTGCCCTGACTCGTGCAGTACCCTCAGGGTTCTGTACTCTAGTTCCTCGGTTTCTACCTCCAGAAACCAAACCGGCCATTCCCCCTCTCGCCCCCGGGCCACCTCCAGTACCTGACACTCGGCGGAGGTGGGAAGAATCATGCTGTCTCCCTCCAGGCAGGGATTCAGGGCGATCAGGCGTTCCCCTGGGACAAAGCGTTGCGCCTGGGGGCCATAGATGGCCGTGCGAATCAGACGGTTAAGGTGATTAACCCGCTGGTTGGTATAGGCCAGGGCTCTGACCTGGTCGGGGTTCTGGCTGTAGGATTCACTGGTAAAGGCCCGCAGTAAAAGTTTTTCCCAGATCGGGCGGGAGAGCACAAAACACCCTTCGGTTTGATCGGGGTTGGTGTCGGTGCAAAAGCGGGGCAGGTGGGGGCGATCCAGATTGCGGCGAATATCTTCGGCCACCAGGCCAATCGCCCCGCCGTAGCGTACCACCTGGGTCAACTCGGCCCGCTGGTGAATCTGGCGAAAGCAAGCCGATTCCAGTTCGTTCACCGGCGGTAACTGGGCGGGATCGCCTACAAATAGAATCTGGGTGTTGCGGTAAAGGTTAGATACCCCATTCACCAACAACTGCCAGAGTTCTTCGTTCACCATTGAACATTCATCTACGATCACCAAACGATAGCGTTCAATCTGGTTAGCCTGCTGGCGATCGAGTTGGAATATCTGTTTACCGTTTTCTTCGTTAATGACTGGCCGTAGGCCCAACAGCTTGCAACAGGTCATGGCATCTAGTTCTAAGCGCCATTGGGCCGCCATCATCGCCAGCACCTTGGTGGCCTTATTACTGAAGGCGGTGAGCACAATGGAACGGTGGTCGCCCTGCTGCCGCAGCCCGCTGATAAACACCTGCAGGAGAGTGGTTTTACCCGTACCGGCATAGCCCGTGAGTAAATACAGCTTTTCTTCCCCCTGCACAAACTGGTTCAGGGCCCCTAGGGCAACCTGCTGTTCTGGGGTCAGTTCAAGGCCCCCCTTAGCAGAGTTTTGGCGTCGTGATTTAGATCGGGCCATGGAATTAGAACCTGAGCAGAAGCAGCGACTGTTTTCACTCCATAGCGCAGGGAATAGAATGGCTGGTGGAGCAGGATTAACTCTGGAGCACGGGACTCGGGGAAGCGATTGGCTCCAAACCCTAACCCCTAAGGGACGATCGCCGCAGCATTAATAAGAAAAAAATTGAGCTTACTTGAATAAGCTAAAGAGTTTCTTATCAACGGGTTGGGGTTACACCCCGGCGACCTGGCCTTTATTCTAAAGCCCTTAACCCATCTCGATGATCAGAACTATGGTTGAGCTTAGCCCTGGGCACAGGGTAGCGGGCAGAACAGCAAACCAGCCAGAAGTGCATTTCAGTTTTGCAAGTTTGCCCTCATCCCCCAGCCCCTTCTCCCAAAAAGGGAGAAGGGGAGCCGGATTCAAAGTCCCTCTCCCAAGGCGGGAGAGGGATTTAGGGTGAGGGCTACAAAACTGGGATGCACCCACCAGCCAGAGACTCAACTCCTCACCACTAATGTAAATGACTGTTTCAATTCAGTTACATCCCTTGAAGTAAGGCGATCACCTCTAAACCCCCATGATAGGATGCCCTTCATAGTGTTTATTGATGGGGGATAACTATCCGTGTCACTTCGGGTAGCTGTAGTAGGATCGGGACCGGCGGGCTCCTCAGCCGCTGAGACCCTGGCCAAGGCTGGGATTGAAACCTATTTATTTGAGCGTAAGCTGGATAACGCCAAACCCTGCGGGGGGGCCATTCCCCTCTGTATGGTAGATGAGTTTGACCTGCCACCCAATATCATCGATCGCCGGGTGCGTAAGATGAAAATGATCTCCCCCTCTAACGTTGAGGTCAACATCGGCAGTACCCTGAACGATGAAGAATACATTGGCATGTGCCGCCGGGAGGTGCTCGATGGCTTTCTGCGCGATCGGGCCGCTAGTCAGGGGGCCCAGTTGATTAATGGCACGGTGCACACCCTGGAGATGCCCAGGGGGGATAGGCAACCCTATACCCTGCACTACACCGCCCACCGGGAAGACGGGCTGGTGGGAGAAAACCAATCCCTCCAGGTGGATCTGGTAATTGGGGCCGATGGGGCCAACTCTCGCATCGCTAAGGCCATTGATGCGGGGGACTACAACTATGCGATCGCCTTCCAGGAGCGGATTCGTCTGCCCGCCGATAAAATGGCCTACTACGAAGACCTGGCGGAAATGTACGTGGGCAACGATGTTTCCCCCGATTTCTACGCCTGGGTATTCCCCAAGTACGACCATGTGGCCGTAGGCACCGGTACCATGCGGGTTAACCAGGCCAAAATTAAACAGCTCCAGGCTGGTATCCGGGCTCGGGCTGCCCATCGCCTGGAGGGGGGCGAAATCATTAAGGTGGAAGCCCACCCGATTCCCGAACATCCCCGTCCCCGGCGGGTGGTGGGGCGAGTTGCCCTGGTGGGGGACGCCGCTGGCACGGTGACCAAGTCTTCGGGGGAAGGCATTTACTTCGCCGCCAAGTCCGCCCGGATGTGTGCTGAAACCATCGTGGAATTCTCTAACCAGGGCCAGCGGATTCCCACCGAAGCCGATCTCAAGGTTTACCTGAAGCGCTGGGATAAACAGTACGGCATGACCTATAAGGTCCTGGATTTGTTGCAAACGGTGTTCTACCGCTCTGACGCCACCCGGGAAGCCTTTGTGGAAATGTGCTCTGACATCGATGTGCAGAAGCTCACCTTTGACAGCTACCTGTACAAAACCGTTGTACCGGCTAATCCCCTGGTTCAAATGAAGATCACCGCCAAAACCCTGGGCAGCCTGATGCGGGGTCAGGCCCTGTCTCCCACCCGCAGCTGGTAATGGTTAAAGGGTGCCTGGACGGCCAAATCCGGGTATCCTTTAACCATGGCGGTGACCGATTCCATGACAGATCCAACCCATTACGAAACCCTTGAGGTAGAAGAAACTGCTAGCCAGACCGAAATCAAACGGGCCTACCGGCGGCTGGCCAAGCAGTTTCACCCCGATAGTCAAACGGCGATCGCCTCCCACGATCGCATTGCTCGCCTCAACAGTGCCTACGAGGTGCTTGGGGATCCCCAGCAGCGGGTGATGTACGATCGCCAACGGCAGGGTTTGGCCAGGGGCGATGCTGCCAGTAGCGCCCATCAGCGCACCCAACGCACCGCCGACCTGCAAAACCTCTACCGTCAGCAGCGTCAGGCTCATCAATCTTCAGAAGTCCAGCTAGAGGCCTGGTTAAGGTTGGTTTATCGGCCCCTTGATCGGATGCTGGCTAAGGTAATTGCTCCCCTGGCCAGAGAAATTCACCAGCTTTCCGCCGATCCCTTCGACGACGACTTAATGGCCGGGTTTCAAACCTACTTAGAAAACAGTCGGCTGTGGTTGGGGCAGGCCCGCGATCGCTTTAACTCCATGGCGAATCCCGCTGCCACCGCCGCCATCGCCGCTGACCTGTACCATTGCCTGGGCCGACTGGATGACGGGGTGGAGGAAATGGAGCGGTTTACCCTGAGCTACGAAGAATCCTACCTGCATACCGGTGAAGAACTATTTCGGATTGCCCGTCAACTGCGACAGCAAGCCAGGGAACGGCTGCAACGGTTAACTTAACCGGCTATCCTGGCTGAAAGCTCGAACCAATTTTGAAAGGGGCAGCTATGCTGGGAGGGGAACACCAACGGTGGTTGACGACCCGGGTCAAGTCTCTGGGGAAGAGGTAGCGCCATGCAGATTTTGTCCGTTGCTCTGCAAAATTTTAAAACCCATCAGGACCGTTTTTTTGAGTTTCAGCCCGGAATTAATGCCATTTGTGGCGAAAATGGGGCTGGTAAAACCAGTATCCTCGAAGCCATTGCCTGGGTGCTCTTTAATTACCAGGGAGATTACGCCAGGGAAGACCTGATTCGCAATGGCAGTGGCAGTGCCCAGGTAACCGTCACCTTTGTCTCTAATTGGGATGGTCGCACCTACCAGGTCCAACGCTGCACCCAGCGGGGCTATGGCCTGTTTGATCCCCAGTTAAACGAACGGCTGCCCTACAGCCGTCTCAAGGATGAGGTGCTGCCCTGGTTGCGGCAGCACCTGGGGGTGGGGGCCGGCACCAATCTGGCCCAGTTATTTGCTCGCACTGTGGGCGTCCCCCAGGGCACCCTGACGGCAGATTTTCTGCAACCTGCAGAACAGCGCAAGGCGGTGTTCGACGCCGTTTTGAAGGTGGAAGATTACAAGCTGGCCTTTAAGCAGATGAACTCCCTGCGCCGCTACGCCGAGGACCAGGTGGAGGCGGTGAAGGGTCAAATTAGTCAGTACGAAGAGGCTCTCCTGCCCTGGGATGATTTAACCCAAAAGCACCAGACCCTGAGGGAGGAAATTGGGGCTACGGAGCAGCGGCTCCAGACCTTGACGGTGGATTTGACGACCCTGGAGGAGCAACGGCAGCAGCTCAAGGCTGAGGCCGATCGCCTGCAAAGCCTGAACCAAGATCGTCAGGGACTGATGCATCAGATTAGCGCCAGTCAGGCCCATCAGGAGCGGCTGCACCAGGTCCTGAGTCAGGCAGCCGCGGCGGTTAGTCAGTGCCAGTTACACCAACCTGCCTACCAGGCCTACCAGGCCGCCGATCAGACTCTCCAGCAATTGGGGCAGCAGCAGCAACAGCGCCAGGCCCTCCAGCAACAGTACCAGACCCTCCAGGTCAGTCAGGGGCAGAAAAAAGCTGAATTGGCCCGTCTCCAGAGTCAAATGGAGACCTTTGCCGCTACCCTAGCAGACCTGGAACAACTCCGCCCCCAGGTGGCGGTTCAGGAAGAACTGGAGGTACAGCTGAAGCAGTATCAGCAGCAACTCGATCAATTTCAAGCCCTGACCCTGCAACAGCACCAGGCCCAGGTGGAATTGCAACGCCTGGGTCAACAACAGCAACAATTGCAACAAAGCCTGGACCGTCTGGACCAACTGACCCTGGCGGTGGCGGCCAAAGCCAACCTGGAGGTGGATCGCGATCGCTGTCAACAGCACCTCAGCCGTCTCACCACCGCTCGCCAGTTTGAGGCCGACCTGCGAACCCTGGTGCAGCGATCGCAACAGCATTGGACCCAGCAACAGGCGGAAACCGATAGGCTGGTGACGGACCTCACCCAGTTACTTGCCAACCTCCCCCCGGTCAGTACAGCCTGCCTGGAACAGCTCAAGTTGAGCCTGGCCAGCACCACCACGATTCAGGCTGACCTGATGGCGGAACTGCAGGCAATTCTAAAGGACCTGGCGGACCAAACCGATGCCGCCGAACTCAAGCAGCAATTAAAGACCCTGGAACAGGAGCTACAACAGCGCTACGCCTGGCAGGCAGAACTAACTCAACAACCCCTACTTACGGCTCAACAGCAGCAAATTCAGCAGCAGCAGGAAGACCTCCACCACACCTGCCGCCATTGCCAGGCCCAACTGGCGGGGCGATTGGCGGTGGAAGCCCAGGTGCAATCCCTCACCCAACAGATTGAGGGGTTGGGGCGACCCCGAGAAAAAAGTCAGATTTTGCAACGCACCCTGCAAAACCAATCCCAGTTGGAGGCCCAGCGGCAGGCAGCCCATAGCCGCTTGCAGGCAGAGCAGACCGCCCTGGAGCAACAACTGGAAACCCTGACCCAGCAATTGCAGGAATTCGCCCACCTGGACTCGGCCATCGCCACCCAGCAAGAGCAGCGCCGCCAGTCCCAGCCGGGTCACGACCTTTACCTGCAAAATCAAGCCCTGGCCAATCAACGGCCCCAGCTTCAAGCCGATCTAACCACCGCCCAGACAGCCCTGGCCGCCCTCCAGGCCCAACAGGCAACCTTAGAATCAACCTACCAGCAGGCCCTGGCCCAGTTTGATCCGGTCGCCGCCGCCAACCTGGAAACCAGCTACAGTCAGGCCCGATCGGAGGCCGATCGCCTGACTGGCAGCCTGCCCCAGCAGCAGCAGCGGCTGGTCGATATCCAGCAACAGCTGACCGGGCTAGGGGTAATCAAGGAACGGCGCCAGCAAGCCCTGGCGGATTTACAACGGCGGGAACGGGTGAAGCGGTTTATTAACTTTGCCCGTAAGGCCTACAACGAAGCCGGGCCACGCATTACCGAGCAGTATCTACGCAATATTTCCTACCATGCCGATCAGTTGTTTCGAGAGCTGCTCAACCGCCCCAATGTGGCCCTACAGTGGACCCGAGATTACGAAATTTTAGTGCAGGAGGGTCCCCACCAGCGGCGTTTTGCCAATCTATCGGGAGGGGAGCAAATGTGTGCAGCCCTGGCGGTGCGCCTGGCCCTGCTGAAGGTACTGGCAGACTTAAATATTGCCTTTTTCGATGAGCCCACCACCAATATGGACCGGTCCCGCCGGGAGGGACTGGCGGAAGCCATTGGGCGCATTAGAAACTTTGAACAACTGTTTGTGATCAGCCATGACGACACCTTTGAAAAGATTACCGAGAATGTCATTCAGGTAGAACGCCAGCCCTAAAGTGCCCTTATCCGCCGGAACGGTCTTTATCTATGGCACACCAGCAAAGGAGTCATAGATCAGAAGGCTCACAGTTGCGTAAGATGTTTTTAACTCACCGGACAGGCGTTAACTCTTACCATGACAGAACAGTTCCCCTGGCTAACCGCGATCGTGCTGCTGCCGTTGGTAGCTACGTTAGCCATTCCTTTTCTCCCTAATCAAAGCGGCAAGACTGTCCGCTGGTTTGCCTTGGCGGTGGGCATCGCTGATTTTGGACTGATGTGCTACGCCTTTTGGCGGCATTATGACGCCAGCCAGGCGACATTCCAACTGGCGGAAAAGGTGGTTTGGTTACCTCAGTTGGGCTTAAGTTGGGCCCTGTCGGTGGATGGTATTTCGGCTCCCCTGGTGCTGTTGGCCGGCTTTGTGACGACACTGTCGATGTTTGCCGCCTGGCAGGTGGATTGGCGATCGCGCCTGTTCTATGCCCTGATGTTGGTTCTGTATGCTGCCCAGGTGGGGGTGTTCGTGGCCCAAGACCTGATTCTGTTTTTCATCATGTGGGAAGTGGAACTGGTGCCGGTCTATGTGCTGGTATGCATTTGGGGCGGGCAAAATCGGAACTATGCCGCGACCAAGTTCTTGATGTACACGGCCCTGGCTTCGATTTTCATTTTAGTGGCCGCCCTGGGCATGGGACTCTACGGTGATACCCTCACCTTTGATATTGCTGAACTAGGGTTAAAGCAGTTTCCCTTGGGGCTGGAATGGTTTTTGTATGCTGGCCTACTGGTGGCCTTTGGGGTCAAATTGGCAGTTTTCCCCTTTCATACCTGGCTGGCGGATACCCACGGCGAAGCGTCTTCCCCAGTGTCGATGATTTTGGCAGGGGTGTTACTGAAAATGGGGGGGTATGGGCTGATCCGGTTGAACTTGGAACTGTTACCCCATGCCCATGTGTATTTTGCGCCGGTGTTGGTGATTTTAGGGGTGGTCAACATCATCTATGGGGCGCTAAACTCCTTTGCCCAGACCAATATGAAGCGGCGGTTGGCCTATTCCTCCATTTCCCACATGGGGTTTGTGCTGCTGGGGATTGCTTCCTATAGCGATTTAGGGGTGAGTGGGGCCATGCTGCAAATGCTGTCCCATGGGCTAATTGCGTCGGTGTTATTTTTCTTGGCGGGGGTTACCTACGATCGCACCCGCACGATGATGATGAGCCAGTTAGGTGGATTAGGGCAGGCCATGCCCACGGTGTTTGCCCTGTTTACCATGGGCGTCATGGCATCCTTGGCCTTGCCCGGAATGAGCGGGTTTGTCGGGGAGATGAAGGTCTTTGTCGGTTTGGCCACAACCGATATCTATGGTTCAGCCTTTCGCTTGGTGACCATTTTTCTGTCGGCAGTGGGGTTGATTCTGACGCCGATCTGATCTGTTGTCGATGGTGCGCCAGGTGTTTCATGGAGACATGGCTGATCAAATGTGTGATCTACTGCCTGTCTGTGACCTGAATGATTTAGATTTAAAGGCCCAGGGTAATCAGGAGGCGAACTGCTTTGGCACTGACTGTCTCTTACCAGAGGAGGCCCAGTTTAAGGATGCCAATCCTCGGGAGATTTTTATAGCGGCTTGTTTTCTGGGGCTGATTATTGCGATCGGGTGCTATCCCAAGATGGCGACCCAGATGTATGACGTGAAAACCATAGCCGTCAATGCCCATGTCCGGGCGGCCTATCATCAGGCCTTTGCCGATGGATTGCAGGGTTCGGTGCAGGGGCGATGGAATCCTGCGATCGCAGCAGCTCCATCTAGAATTGCAAGGATTTCTTACGAGTCTCCCTCGCCCTGGAGGGAGCAAGCTATATCCTTGGGCGAGGGGACAGAACTACAGTTCTAACCATGGCCTTGATTTAGATAGACCTCATCTAAAGGAAAAATAGATGAGGTCTGTAGGTGGGTTTAGCTTCCTAGGATATACCCACCAGTTCTGACTTAATCGACACCTGATCTGGATTAGCCCACAAAATCACCTTTAAATCATAGGAACTATTTAAGTAGCGATGTTGCGGCAAAATTCGTAGGGCAAGGCCCTGTAGCCCACTCGATGCGTATTCTACCTCAATGCTATAACAGCTCTTACCCTGCTGATCTTCTCCCTGGTAAATCATGGGAGTAGCTACACCGGTATGGATTTCACCGTCAACGGCAATGTTGCCCCGGTAAAGTTCTACCTGAATATCTTCAGGAGTAATGGCTCCTAATTGCAGGCGAGCCGTTACTTTAAAGGGTTGATTAACTCGCAAATCACTGGTGTCGGATATGACGATTTCCTCAATACGCGTGTCGTACCAGTGTTTAAGTAGGTGAGACTGCCATAGGGCTAATTCTTTACCAGGACCATAGTTTTGAGAAATTAGCACTTGAGCGCGATCGCTGGCGGCGAAATAACCTTGATTGGCGTAGTCTTTGACCATGCGAGCCGTGTTAAACATGGGAGTATTGAAATAAATCGCCTCCTTCATTTTTGCGACCCAACCCCGGGGAACTTCTTCTCGGTCCCGGTCATAAAAGAGGGGGACCACTTCCTTTTCTAGAATTTCGTAGAGGGCATTAGCCTCGACATCGTCCTGATAATTGAGATCATCGTAGTCTTCGCCGTGACCGATGGGCCAGCCTGTGCGGATGTAGTCGGCTTCGTCCCACCAACCATCCAGGACACTCAGGTTAGGCAGCCCATTCATGGCCGCTTTCATGCCACTGGTGCCCGAGGCCTCTCGGGGTCGTCGGGGGTATTCAGCCAGACATCGCAACCCGCCACCATATCCCGGGAAAGGTGAATATCGTAGTTGGGGACAAAGACAATGGACTGGTGCAGTTCTTGATCTCGGGTAAAGTGAATGATGCTACGGATCAGTTCCTTCCCTGGAATATCCTTAGGGTGAGCCTTGCCGGCAATGACAAACTGCACCCGGCGGCCCTGGCCATCGCCATTAATAATTTTGCGAATGCGCTCTAGATTATGGAGAAAAAGCGTAGCCCGTTTATAGGTGGCAAAGCGGCGGGCAAAGCCAATGGTGAGTACAAAGGGATCGAGACATTCCTGGGCTTGCTTTAGTTCCCGAGCTGAGGCACCTCGCTCCAGCAAGCTACGGGTCAGTCGTTCCCGCACGGTTACCACCAGGTTAGAGCGGCACTGCTCGTGGTTACGCCAGAGTTCCTCGTCAGGAATGGCATGGACTCGCTTCCAGAGGGAAGCGCTAGGACTGGCCTCAGACCAGCTAGGACCCAGGTAGCGATTCGTAGAGGGCTTGGGTTGGTTTGGCAACACAACTACGGGCGTGAACGCCATTGGTAATGGCATAGACCGGCACCTCATTGAGGGGTAGCTCAGACCAAAGCTCCCCAAACATGGATCGGGAAACCTCTGCATGAAGTTTACTGACACCATTGATAAAGGTAGCGGTTTTAATGGCTAGCACCGCCATACTAAAAGGGGCTGAAAAATCACCGGTGTTGGTGCGCCCCAGGGCTAGAAATTCATCATCCCCCAGACCAAAGTGGTGACGGTATTGCCCCAGGTAGTGCAACACCTTATCGGGGGAAACAGGTCAATACCAGCTGGAACCGGGGTATGGGTGGTAAACATCTGGCTGGCCTGGGCTACCTGGAGGGCCTCAGCAAAACCCAGGCCATCTTCTTCCATAAAGATTCGGATTCGTTCTAAGGCCATGAAGGCGGAATGGCCTTCATTCATATGGTAGGCAGTAGGGTTCAGCCCCAGGGCCTTAAGCATGCGAATCCCCCCAATGCCCAGCATAATTTCCTGGTGGATACGCATATCAATGTCGCCGCCGTAGAGGCGATCGCAGATATCCTGGTCGTATTGATTATTGGGTTCAATGTTGGTATCTAGAAGGTACAGGGGCACCGTTCCCACCTGCACTCGCCAAATGCGGGCATAAACGGTGCGGCCAGGATACTCCACCCCAATTCTTAGTTCTTCCCCCTGATCATCCCGCTCTAAATGGAGGGGCATGTTGTAAAAATCGTTAATGGGGTAGCGCTCTTGCTGCCAACCATCCGCATTCAGGTATTGGGCGAAGTAGCCTTCCTGATAAAGCAGACCTACCCCCACCAGGGGTAGGCCCAGGTCACTGGCCGACTTTAGGTGATCTCCCGCCAGCACTCCCAAGCCTCCTGAGTAAACGGGCATGCAGGAGGTGAGGCCAAACTCCATAGAGAAGTAAGCATACCGCTCTCCATGGACTGGGGTCAGGCGATGTTTCTTATACCAGAGGCGATTGGTCAGGTAATCGTCTAATCGTTGTGCAGCCCGGTCCATCTGGGCCAGAAAGCCGTCATCTTCGGTGACCTCGTTGAGTCGATCCTGATTGATGGTGCCTAGCATCAGGACTGGATTGTAGCGACTGGACTGCCATAGGTCAGGATCGAGGCGACGAAACAAGTCTACGGTCTCCACATCCCAGTCCCAGTGAAGGTTATAGGCAAGGCTGCGAAGCGCCTCCAGACGCTGAGGGAGGGCTGGAGTCACGTTAAAAGTACGAATTGGTCGCATAGGAATAGGGATTACCAAGGGAGGGTAAACAAGCTAAATTTATTTTGCCGTCAATAGATCTATCTTTGGCTATTTTTAATACTTTTTCCCAGGTCCTGATGATCTGTATGGAATGACAAAAGTTTATGACCCTCATGCCTACCCCCTGACTGTTCACTCCCTCTTGAAGGGGCACCCAATGAGACCAGGTAGTACTAGAGATTTTGTCAGGTCGTCCTCTAGCTGCGAGGATGCTGATTGATCAGGGCTTGCACCGCCTCAGCATGGTAAGAACTGCGGGTCAGGGGTGAGGAAACTACCTGTAGAAATCCCTTGGTTTCGCCTAGCTGTTGCCACCGTTGAAATTGATTCGGGAGGAATAAATTCATGGACAGCTAAATGCTTGGGACTGGGTTGCAGGTATTGGCCCAGGGTGAGAATATCGCAATCTATCTGTCGTAGATCGTCCATAACCTGGCAAACCTCTGCATCGGTTTCCCCCAGGCCCACCATCAAGCCCGATTTCGTATAAACCGCTGGGGCCAGGTCACGGCTACGCTGTAATAACTCTAAGGAACGCTGGTAATCTCCCTGGGGCCGGACCCGGCGGTAGAGTCGAGGCACGGTTTCCGTATTGTGATTGAGCACATCTGGTCGAGCCGCAAGGATGGTGGCCAGGGCGGCCCAATTACCGCACAAGTCCGGGATAAGAACTTCGATGGTAGTAGCGGGGGAATGATCTCTGACTGCTTCAAGGCAGGCGACAAACTGACTGGCACCACCATCCTCTAGATCATCGCGATTGACCGAAGTAATCACCACATGCTTAAGGCCCAGACGCCGTACCGATTCTGCCAGGCGGAGGGGTTCGCTAGGGTCAAGGGCTTGGGGATGTTTTTCAAAGTCGATATCGCAGTAGGGGCAGGCACGGGTACAGGCTGGCCCCATAATTAAAAAAGTGGCGGTCCCGGCTTGAAAGCATTCGCCAATGTTGGGGCAGGAGGCCTCTTCGCAGACCGTATTCAGCCCCAAATCTTGCAGAATTGCTTTGACGGCCCCTACCCGTTCCCACTGAGGAGCCTTGACCCGTAACCAATCTGGTTTTACCGCCACCGCTTTGTTTCTCGATATAGTTGCTTTCAATCATAGCAATCTAGAATCATAGCAATCCAGGCCTAGCTGATCAGTTGACCAATCTAGGATGAAATAGGCGGGCCAAAGCATGGTGTCCATCCCTCCCCATCCCCTCATAACCCTATGATCGAGCTCTCTCCACTACATCGTTGTGTGGTGGTTTTCTGCTACGGAGCCGCCGCCTTACTGGCCTGGGGAACCTGGCAGGACTACCGCCATAGCGATCGCCCACCCGCCTATCACCGTTTTCAATCCGCTGCCCTGCAAAAACTTGTCCCCCCTTAGCCAGGCTCCCCACTCCCTGGTTGCCGCCAATACTCGCATTGAAATAGTTTTGAGCCAACGCCGCCTAACCCTTTACCAGAACAGCCAGGTTCTGCTCAGGGCCCCTATTGCCATTGGTCAGGCAGACTGGCGTACACCCTCTGGTGACTTTGCCGTTCAAACCATGCAAATGAACCCAGTCTGGCAACAGCCAATCACCAAGCAAGCTATTTTACCAGGACCTAACAACCCTCTGGGATCAAGGTGGATTGGTTTTTTGGTGAAGCAGGGTTACCACATCGGTATTCACGGCACCAATCAGGAAACCCTGATTGGTGAAGCCGTATCCCATGGCTGTGTACGTATGCTAGACAAGGACATTCGCAAGCTCTACGATCACATTAGAATTGGTACACCCATTTCAGTCAAACCCTAAGTTAGCCTATACAGAGAGGGGTACATCAATTCCAGCAGCCCTTAGATCAACGGGTTGCCAGGGTTTATCATCGACCGCCATTTGTTCAATTAAACTGGCTAAGCGTAAGGCTTTTAGGGCTTGTTCACCGCCGACGGAAGGGGGCTCACCGCCCCGTACACAGTTAATAAAGTGTTCCAGTTCGGCATGGAGGGGTTCAATGTTACTGGTATATACCTTTTCAATTAGCCCATCCTGGCGGTAGAGCACCTGGCCGTAGTCCGAGGAGCAATCGGCCGTAGTTTGGCGGTGAATTAAAATTTCGTTATTGAGAAAATCTGCCTCAGTCAGGGAGTTTTTGCAATGGGCGGTAATCGTTCGAATTTTACGGTGAGTTACCTTACTGGCGGTTAGGGTGGCAACAATGCCATTGCTAAAACCAAGGGTGGCAGTGACATAGTCAAGATAGTCAGAATCTGTTACTCGTCCCCCACTGGCAGTTAAGGTGGAAACCCCTGATCCGGCTAACTCTAGCAGTAGGTCGATATCGTGAATCATTAAGTCGAGTACCACCGAAACATCATTGGCCCGTTGAGAATAGGGACTCATGCGGCGGGCTTCAATGGCCAGCAGTTTTTCCGTCTTTAAGACTTTATGCAGTTCCTGAAAGGCGGGGTTAAAACGTTCGATATGGCCAACCTGCAAAATACAATTGGCTTCTACGGCGGCATTAACCAGAGATTCAGCCTCCGCAATACTAGCCGCTATGGGTTTTTCAATTAAAACGTGAATACCAGATTGGAGACAGGCCATGCCCACGCTGTGATGGAATCGGGTAGGTACAGCTATACAGACCGCATCTACGTGCTCTAGTAAGTCCTGGTATTCTTCAAAGAAACGGACCCGATACTTACCGGCTGTGTCTAAACCCCGTTCCACATTCAGATCGGAAATGCCAACCAGTTCCACATCTTTAAAACGACTAAGTACCCGAGTATGGTGCTGTCCCATGTTGCCAACACCAATGACGCCAAGACGAATAGGGTCAGGCAAATTTCGGGAAGACATCATATCGAGTAGGGAAGAAGAGTGAACAATTTTATTATGCACGTCTGTCCCTCCTTAATGGGGACGAAGTTATAATTACAACGCTAAGAAGTGGTTAGAAACAACAATCCTACGAAACTAAAATACCATGGCACAACTAACAAGATTGCCCTAGTGGGCACTATGGATTTTCTAATTTTTTGATCACAATATCTTGTAACTTAGGTCCCTGGGTCGATAACACGGTCCACTGATACCCTCCATAGGTACAGGTCTCACCTGGTTGGGGAATTTTTTGCATTTGGTCAATTAAAAATCCCCCTAAGGTTTGATAATCATCACTATAGGGCAACTCCAGGCCTAACAGTTGATTCACCCTGTCCAGATCCACCTGTGCCCTAACCCGATAGGTAGTTTCATCCAGGCGTTGCACCAGACCTGCTACCTGTCGATTAGGAACATGAACTTCGCCAATAATTTCCGTTGTTAAATCTCGTAGGGTGAGCAAACCGGCAGTACCACCAAATTCATCTACGACTATCACCAGCTCTTGCCCAGTGCGTTGAATCGTCGCCAGAATTTCATGTAAGGGGGTGTGTTCAAGGACAAAGCGAGCCGGTCTGACCCAGGGCTGAATCAATGTAGCCAGGGTAATTTCTTCTCGTGCTAAGGGGCCTAGAAGATGCTTAAGGTCAACAATACCCTCAATATCATCGATAGAATCACCGATTACTGGATAACGGGAATGCTCTGTTCTGGCTACGGTTGCCAGGAGATCCGCCAGGTTGGCGGATACACTAACCCCGTGGATTTGAGTACGGGGAACCATGATTTCTCCAGCCGCTACATCCCGAAATTCAAATACATTGTTTAGAAGCTTCCGTTCTTCGGCTTCCAGGTCCGGAACCTCTGTTGTATTGCGAATAATTAACTGGAGTTCTTCAGGAGTTAACCGACTATAGCTTAATTGATCGCTATACTGGATCCGAAGCAGCTGGAGAAGATAACGGGTAGATTGGTTTAAAACCCAGATGAATGGATTAAATAGTCGCGCGATCGCCAGGCTCAGGGGTGCCAGATATCGGGCCAATTCCTCTGGATAGAGCATCGCTAGGGACTTAGGACAGAGCTCTCCCAACACAATCTGCAAATAGGCAACCAACAAAAACG
Organism: Nodosilinea sp. LVE1205-7; assembly: GCA_041879365.1. GTDB lineage: Bacteria > Cyanobacteriota > Cyanobacteriia > Phormidesmidales > Phormidesmidaceae > Nodosilinea. Next base: position 3,672,099 of record CP089923.1, read on the forward strand.
CTGTCGGAATGGCAATACCGTGGGCTAAGGATTCTCCCTGGCCGCGGGTAAGGGGACTATGGCTGAGCCAAAAAGCCAAAATAACCGCCATAGTGCTCTCCCCAATCCAGCCCAGGGCCAAACTAGAGAGGGTAATCCCCAGTTGGGTTGTAGAAAGGAGGCGATTCAGGTTGCCCTGGAGATGCTGTACAGTTCTGGCTTGCACGTCTCCCTGGGAGATCAATTGACTAATGCGGGAACGACGTACAGAAACAATAGAAAATTCCGCCGCAACAAAAAAAGCATTGATACCAATTAGAAGCAAGACCGCCATCAAACGAGAAGCAACGGCGCTGGCGGGAAGACTGTCTGGAAGAATTAAAGCCAGAGGGTGCATAGGCAATCATTACCATAAGCCAGGTGCCGCCCTCCTACTGCCCCCCACCACTGGTAAGGACCTTAACCTGTGCCAGAATGTCAGACTCCTTAGCCAGAACCAATTGGCCCTGCCCCTTAACACCTGTCTCGCCAGTCACAGGTGTTGCACTACTCGGTCGAGCATCGGGTTGACGGATTCCGGTAAGGGCTTGGCGACCCGCCGTAAACCCCCAGGATGCACTGACCACGCCAGTACCAATCATGAGAGATAGTAAAATTAGAGTTAAGGCAACAGCAGGATTCATGCCGGTCTTGTTGAGCAGTAAGAACTTAACACAATAGGTAGCTTATAGTGTATATCACCAACATAGATTAAATGTAGGGACTTTAATCTACAACAGGCCGAATTCCCCAATTAAAAAACCATCCCCCATTTTTGTGGCTAGAGGTGTCTCTGTCTTTGCAGCCCAATTACTTCCTACCGGGCTGGAAGGAGATAAAGGTCAAAATACAGCAAACCTATGAGCTGTCAGGCAAGGCTAGCGAGAGACAACGCCAATTCAGGGTTTCTCCTGCGGCTATCCAGGGTGCAGGAGTTGAACCTGCCTAGGGCGAATTATGAGTTCGCTGCCTCATCCGCTCGGCCAACCCTGGGGCATATCTAGGATAAGTAACATTTAATTATAAGGTTGGAGAGGATGGTTGAAAAGGGGTATCCCCTTAAGTTCTTCACCACAGTTAGAACTGGCACCGTAAGAGATTATTTGAAAAGCCAGATAGGGTATCAAACTATACCTATGGAATAGGGTAACCTTCTCAAAACTCAGTATTCGGACGGCCTCTTGGCGACAAACTACACTTGGGACTATTCTTTTTGAACAACCTCTAAAGCAGATGTTCGTAACGTTTAGGCTCGATTCCTGCCTTGGCGGAAATCATGATCATAATTTGCTCCGGCTCAACTTTTTCTATAAATGTCTTGAGTTCGAAATCGCTCATAGGTTGGGTAGAAAAGTATTGCAAACCTGGACAAACAGGATCGTAATAGTGGCCAGCTTCTTGTTTCAAAACATGCTCAACAAACATACCGTAGAGAATGTATTCTGACCAATGTAAGGTATTAGCCAGGGTTTCTAACCAGTGGCGATGAAATCGCATCTCTAAGTGATCATGTAGCTTGAGCACCAAACTTCTTTGCCAGGTAATCAGGTCGCCAATAAAGTTTGGAGCGGGATAAACTACTGGTGAAATGCCCAAAAGCCTGGAGGTAGTTTGATACCACCGGCTAAAGTTTTTCCACTCTGCAGGAATAGAACCTGGATTGCGGTAAAGCCTTACCCGTTCTTCCTGCACGAAACTAGAGGGATCGAAGGCTCGAATAAAGGCTACATCGGAATCAACGAAACCAAGAATATCTTCCTCGAGAACAGTAGCAATAGATAGCTTAACAAGCTGTTGTAGTATCCAATTGCGGATAGGCAAACCTTTAAACTTATCCAGCCTTGCTGAAATAGTGGCAAGCGTTTAATCCACCAGGGCAGAATATCTTCTACAGCCAAAATTTCAGTGCTAGAATCACCCAAAACCTTAAACAAAGATATATCTCTAGCATCAACAATGATGTAATGCTTTACCGACTCTGGCCAAAACTTTTTACGAGTTTTACACAATAGTTGACAGCGCTCAAAATCCTGAAAATAACTGGGAGTAACCAGGCCAAAAGACAACCTAGACAGATTACCTCGATAGATTTCGGAAGAAGTTAATTGTTGCATTGAAAATTTATCTTCTAAAAAAAATTGCCAACAAACGCCCTAAATCATTAAAAAGTGTCAAATCTACCAAGAACTAGCGAAAATAAAATCACCAAAATTTAACGTATTAGTAGACGAGAAATCCAGGATCTAAGTCAATAAAAAATCAATCAGGGAATCAAGCCAATATATACCGTCAATAGTCCTACCGTACTGCGATTCTGTAAGCCCTAAAACATAAATTGGCCCTGCCCACAAATACCAACTACAGATACCATTAGCTCTTTTTAGCAAACCGATAGTCCTACTTCAGAGAAAAGCTTAATCGGTAATCAGAAATAGAAATTCATCCTTCAAAACCCAATTTCAAAAAGTCGAAATTCAAGCAAACACGTAGATTGTTACAGATTTATACTATGAACTTAAAATTTTAAGAAAAGGATAAGAAATGATTTAGGGAAGATAAAGCGGCATTATGGCTATCCTGGATCGCAGCTACAGTCAATAATGTTTTGAGGCTTTGGCGGTCTGACCTCCTGGTTCTAGGTCAGTTTAGAAAACTTCAAGATTTGGCTTTATGCCATGATTTTTCAAGTAGTTTAGCTTCTCCGGTAGGTCCCAACAACTTGCTTGGTCACTGAAACTTGAGTCCTTTGCGGCCAGCCCTGCCTGTTTCAAGATAATTGAAATTCGCTGATGATAGTGAGCATCTAAGCCGAGAATAGAACCTAAAGAAAATCTTTGTTTGTTCTGATCATATCTGTCGCTTAGTCAGAGCTTAGTCTGCACTTAACCCGAAACTTTGCTGCCATCCGTAGAATCTACGTGGATTTACTGAAAAGCTTCCTTAACTTCATAAAGATATCTCCCGTCATTTCGAGGTTTTAACATTATGGCCACTACCCTTACCGGTCCCAGCAGCAGTCAGACCCCCTACGTGCTTCCCGTTGACTCGGCTACGGGGGTGAAGGTGACATCGATTCTAACCACCGGGGATGCCACCCGCAACGGCTACAAGATGGCGGGCATTCCAGATGGGCTAGGGGCCTTCGACAACCTGGATGGCACCTTTACTCTGTTGATGAACCACGAACTGGGCAGTACAACCGGTGTAGCCAGGGCCCATGGGGGCAAGGGTGCCTTTGTTTCCAGCTGGGTAATCAACAAAGCTGACCTGTCGGTGGTCAGTGGTGGGGACTTAATCCAGAAGGTCTACAACTGGGATGTGGCCACCCAACGCTCTGCCGCCACCGTCAGCACCCTTAACTTTAACCGGTTCTGTTCCGCCGACCTACCAGAGGTCAGCGCCTTCTACAACCCCCTCACCGGCCTGGGTACCCAGGAGCGGATCTTCATGAACGGCGAGGAAGGGGGTAGTACGGGCTACGCAGTAGCCACCGTGGTCACCGGTGCTAGCAAGGGCAATGCCTACATTCTCGGTAAATTTAACCCCGCTACCAATGGCAGCGGCGGCACCAGTGTGGGGGGATGGGAAAACCTGTTGGCTAACCCCCTGGCCCAGGATAAAACCGTGGTGATTGGCAACAATGACGGTGGTACAGGGGTGGTGAACAACGCGCTGGTGGTATACGTCGGCACCAAGCAAAACACCGGTAGCGAGATTGACAAGGCGGGCCTAACCAATGGCACCATCAAGTACATCAATGTGGCGGGTAATGCGGCAGAAATTGTCAACACCACCACCCGCGCCACCAACATCACCAGCGGTACCCGCTTTAGTCTGAGTGCAACCGCCCCCACCACCTTCTCTCGACCGGAGGATGGGTCGTGGAACCCCCTTAATCCAAACGAATACTTCTTCGTCACCACAGACCAACTGGATACGGTCAGCGATGGCCTCGGTACTCAAGTAGGCCGTAGTCGCCTGTGGCGGCTCACCTTTGACGACATTAAGAATCCCGATGGGGGCGGTAGGATTGACCTGCTGCTGGATGGCACTGAGGGGGGCAACATGTTTGACAACCTCACCCTGGACAAGGCCGGCCATGTCTTGCTGCAAGAGGACACAGGAAACGCCGCCCACAATGCCAAAATGTGGCAGTACGATATTGCCACCGATAAGTTGACCCTGCTGACCAAGTTTGACCCGGCCCGCTTTGGTGATACCAACCTGGCGGCCACCGCTCCCTTCACCGTTGATGAGGAGACCTCAGGCATCATCGATATGCAGGACATCCTGGGCTCAGGCTGGTTCCTCTTTGATGCCCAGGCCCACTACACCACTGGGATCGCCCCAGAACTGGTGGAAGGGGGCCAACTGCTGGCGTTATATAGTGCGGGTCTAGATCAGAGGTTGGCCACTACCCTTACCGGTCCCAGCAGCAGTCAGACCCCCTACGTACTTCCCGTTGACTCGGCTACGGGGGTGAAGGTGACATCGATTCTAACCACCGGGGATGCCACCCGCAACGGCTACAAGATGGCGGGCATTCCAGATGGGCTAGGGGCCTTCGACAACCTGGATGGCACCTTTACCCTGTTGATGAACCACGAACTGGGCAGTACAACCGGTGTAGCCAGGGCCCATGGGGGCAAGGGTGCCTTTGTTTCCAGCTGGGTAATCAACAAGTCTGACCTGTCGGTGGTCAGTGGTGGGGACTTAATCCAGAAGGTCTACAACTGGGATGTGGCCACCCAACGCTCTGCCGCCACCGTCAGCACCCTTAACTTTAACCGGTTCTGTTCTGCCGACCTACCAGAGGTCAGCGCCTTCTACAACCCCCTCACCGGCCTGGGTACCCAGGAGCGGATCTTCATGAACGGCGAGGAAGGGGGTAGTACGGGCTACGCAGTAGCCACCGTGGTCACCGGTGCTAGCAAAGGCAATGCCTACATTCTGGGTAAATTTAACCCCGCTACCAATGGCACGGGCGGCACCAGTGTGGGGATGGGAAAACCTGTTGGCTAACCCCTGGCCCAGGATAAAACCGTGGTGATTGGCAACAATGACGGTGGTACAGGGGTGGTGAACAACACGCTGGTGGTGTACGTCGGCACCAAGCAAAACACCGGTAGCGAGATTGACAAGGCGGGCCTAACCAATGGCACCATCAAGTACATCAATGTGGCGGGTAATGCGGCAGAAATTGTCAACACCACCACCCGCGCCACCAACATCACCAGCGGTACCCGCTTTAGTCTGAGTGCAACCGCCCCCACCACCTTCTCTCGACCGGAGGATGGGTCGTGGAACCCCCTTAATCCAAACGAATACTTCTTTGTCACCACAGACCAACTGGATACGGTCAGCGATGGCCTCGGTACTCAAGTAGGCCGTAGTCGCCTGTGGCGGCTCACCTTTGACGACATTAAGAATCCCGATGGGGGCGGTAGGATTGACCTGCTGCTGGATGGTACTGAGGGGGCAACATGTTTGACAACCTCACCCTGGACAAGGCCGGCCATGTCTTGCTGCAAGAGGACACGGGAAACGCCGCCCACAATGCCAAAATGTGGCAGTACGATATTGCCACCGATAAGTTGACCCTGCTGACCAAGTTTGACCCGGCCCGCTTTGGTGATACCAACCTGGCGGCCACCGCTCCCTTCACCGTTGATGAGGAGACCTCAGGCATCATCGATATGGAGGATATCCTGGGACCCGGCTGGTTCCTCTTTGATGCCCAGGCCCACTACACCACTGGGATCGCCCCAGAACTGGTGGAAGGGGGCCAACTGCTGGCGCTATACAACCCTGCCCTCGACCAGAAACTCTTCAAAGATACAACCACGGACGTTTTCAACATGCCCGCTAACGGCAGCAAGCTCAACGTCAGTCTGCAAGTTAAGTCAAATGCGGTCAGCGAGGTGGGCGTGTTTGTGGTAGACAACTCCAGTGGTGCTATCCGCGGTGTTTTACCCGGTGCCCCTGGCTATGAACAACTGGCCCTAGAGCAAATCGGGTTGGGGTAATGGTCGGGTGATTGCCTCTAATCTGGCCTACCTGCCCAGTGGCTTTAAGCTGAATCTGGGGGATCTCACCCGCATTCTGCCCTTTGCCGCCGACAGTAATCTGCGGTTCTATTCCCTGGCCGCCGGTACAACCACCGACGATGCCCTCAACGGTAAGGGGTCCTTTCAGTTCTCCAAGGTGCAGCAGGTTAAGGACCTGGGCGGCGGTCAGTTTACCGCTGACTTCAAGGACCTGGCCTTGAACATCACCACCAGTACCACTGCCATTCCCACGGCTACCTCCCTGCAGGGCGGCAGGCAGTCGGAAGTACTCGACCTGCGTGACTCCCTCACCGCTGGCGGTGCTCTCAAAGCTAGCTTTACCGTTAGCCGGGATGCGGCGCTCGACAACCTGCTGGGCTTCTATGTGGTTGACGACCAAACCGGTCGCATTGGCTCCCTCACCCCTCTGACGCTGGGTATCTCCAAGCTGCCATGGCCACCCGGGTGCCTAACCTCAACCTGCGGGTAGCTAACCAGGCAACGGCGGTCTTTGATACCCAACTGACCACCGGTAAACTCTATGCCCCCTTCATGGTCATACAGGACACTGTAGAAGGAGTTCTGGCTGGACGCACCAACCAGGTCTATTTCCCCTATGCCAGCGCTAACCCAGATAAGTTGGACCATATCCGCTTGCTGGGTAACAACGTCTTTGGCTTTGAAGACCTCGGGGGCGGTGGTGATAGAGACTTCAACGACATGCTCGTTAAGGTCCAACTGACCGCTTAGTTTCCTATCTCTGGCGCAGCTACCAGGTTTGACCATCACCTGGTAGCTGCTCTTTTGATTTGTGTTGCTTGTAACTAACCCTGGCTGAGCAGGGGTGGGCTAAAGTTTTCCCCCGATGGCTTGAGATCTTTATGTTGGAACGTTTGAGCTGCTTGTCTGTTTCTACTTCTACCTCTCCCTAATCTGGTTTGACTACCATGCCCCCAACCATTCGCTTCTCCCAATTTAATGCGTCCCTCAACCGCGCTGGCAGAGGGGCAAATTGTTAATGATTTTTCTAATCCGGCCATTGCTGACACCCGGGGGACCACCACTTCCCAATCGGTAAGAGTTCAACAGGCGCGCAATGTAGCTGAAATTATCCAGCGCACCAGTCCTGATGTGTTGCTGATTAACGAATTTGACTTTTACACCCCCAATCCGGAACTGCCGGTAAAGTTATTTCAACAGAATTTCCTTTCGGTGAGCCAAAATGGTGCGGCTCCCGTTAATTATCCTTACTTCTACATTGCGCCTTCCAACACCGGCATTGCCACCGGGTTTGACCTGAATAACGACGGTGCGGCTGTTACCAGTATCACCAATGGTATCGGAGCTGCGGGTTACGGCGATGATGCCTTTGGCTTTGGTGCTTTTCCAGGGCAATTTGGCATGGTGTTGCTGTCCAAATATCCCATCGATATAGCGAATGTCCGTACCTTCCAAAAATTTCTCTGGAAGGACATGCCAGGCAACCTCTTGACTAACGACCCAACCGCAGATAATCCAACTACCCCTGTAAGCGAAAACCTGGGCGGGTTCTACTCTCCTGAGGAACAAGCTATTTTACGGTTGTCCTCCAAGAGCCACTGGGACGTCCCCATTATTGTGGATGGGCGAATCGTTCATGCCCTGGTCAGCCACCCTACACCGCCGGTATTCGATGGCACTGAAGACCGCAATGGTAAGCGGAACTTCGATGAAATTCGCTTTTGGGCAGATTATGTATCTGCCGGCAAAGGAGACTATATCTACGATGACAAAGGGAACAAGGGTGGATTGCAACCTGGTTCCAGCTTTGTGATCATGGGTGACCAGAACGCCGAAGCCTATGATGGGGATGCCTATCGGGTGGGCGACAAGAATGCCATTCTGCAATTGCTGCAAAACCCAAATATAAACAGCAACTTTATTCCTACCAGCCCCGGTGGGCCTCAGCAGGCGACCTTGCAGGGAGGAGCAAACACCACCCATCGTGGTAATGCTGCCTTCGATACCGCTGATTTTGCCGACACGTCACCGGGCAATCTGCGGGCTGATTACATTTTACCCTCTGCTAACCTGGCAAAGGCGGATGGCGGGATTTTCTGGCCCCTCAATACCGATCCCCTATTCCCTCTGGTGGGAACCTTTAATGCCAGTCAGTGGAATGGTTTTCCCAGTTCTGATCACCGCCTGGTTTTCTCTGACATCCAGCTGCAACCCCAAACTGCCAATACGATCCCGCGGGCTAGTTTCCAGGGACAGGTGATCTTTCCCACCGGCTTTATCCCCAGTGGTAGTGCGGGTACGGTAAACGGCGTAGCAACAGCAATGGGTGGCCTGTCGGGGGTTACCTATGATAGCGTCAACAATCGGTTTTATGCGATTTCCGACGATCGCTCTCAGGTTGGCCCAGCGCGATTCTATACCTTCACTACGGCAGTTAGTCCCAGCGGTCAGTTAAGCAGCGTTAACTTTACCAATGCCACTCCCCTGCAACAGCCTAATGGCAGTTTCTACCCAGCCCTTAGCCTGGATCCAGAAGGTATTGCCCTGACCCAGAAAGGGACGGTTTTCGTGTCCTCGGAAGGGGAGGTTAATCCGGCCGCTGGCCGGGTGACCAGTCCGTTTGTGAATGAATATAATCTGGCGACGGGTGCTTTTGTCAGGGCTCTGCCTGTGCCTGGCAAGTTCGTCCCCGTCGTGCAGGACACTAACAATAGCGGCGCGATTGATGCGGGTGATACCCAAACATTGGGCGTGCGAAATAATCTTGCGTTTGAAAGTCTGACGATTACCCCGGATCAGCGCTATCTGTTCACGGCGACAGAGAGTGCCCTGCTTCAGGATGGGGCGATCGCCACTTTAACCAATGGTGCGCGTACTCGAATTCTGCAATATAACCTGGTGACTGGGCAACCCGAAAAAGAATACCTCTACGTCACAGAATCTATCCCCAAAGCGCCCGACCCAACAACGGCTGCTGCCGACAATGGGCTAGTAGACCTGCTGGCGATCGATAATCGGGGAACATTGCTGGCCCTGGAACGCAGTTTTGCTGTGGGTAAAGGTAACACCATTCGGCTCTACGAAATTTCGCTCCAGGGAGCTACAGACATTAGCTTCTACGATTCGCTCAATGCGCTGACTCCGACCCAACTAGCAGCGATTCAGCCTGCCCAGAAACGGTTAACTTTAAACCTGGATGATTTGAAACTAGCTACAGGACTGGATAACGTTGAGGGGCTGGCGTTTGGACCGAAGCTGCCCGACGGCCGGCAATCGGTCGTGCTGGTGAGCGATAACAACTTCAGTGCGACTCAGTTCACCCAAATTCTTACCCTAGGAGCCGATCTGGTGCCAACCCCTTCCCTGCTCAACGGAATTGCCAGTGGCGACACCACCCAAACCTCCACCGTACTATGGGCTCGCAGTAGCTCTGCCGGCCCGGTTAAGTTTGAATACTCCACTGATGCTGGGTTCTCCACCATCGCCGGGACCGCCACCGCCACCGTTGCCAATCCGCTGCAACCAGTTAAAGTCAACATCACTGGCTTAACCTCCAATACTCAATACTTTTATCGAGTGACGGATGTGGCAGGTGATCAGGAAGTGGGCAAATTCATTACCGCGGCGGCGGCTGGCGTCCAGACCGGCCTGCGATTTGGGGTTGCCGGTGACTGGCGCGGTGAACTAGCTCCCTATCCAGCCATCGCCAACGTCCCCGGGCGTAATCTGGCCTTCTTCGTAGAACATGGGGACACCATCTATGCCGATGATGATTCCCCCATCCTGAAGAACCTGGATGGCACCCTCAAGCAGCAAGCTGAAACCCTGGATGACTTCCGTCTGAAGCACGCTGAGGTCTACAGCAGTCGCTTTGGCTCCAACACCTGGGCCGACTTGCGAGCCTCTACCTCTGTGCTGGCCATCATCGACGACCACGAAGTCACTAACGACTTTGCCGGTGGTGAACTCGCCAGTTCCGATCCCCGCTTTAAGGACAATACCCCAGGGCGTCTAATCAATGATACCGCTTTGTTTGAAAATGGCCTACAAGCCTTTCAGGAGTACAATCCCCTGCGGGATGAGGTCTACGGTAATACCGGTGATCCACGCACAGCGGGGGAACGCAAGCTCTACCGCTATAACACCTACGGCAAGGACGCGGCGGTGATGGTGTTGGATACCCGCTCCTTCCGGGACCAGGAAATTACAGGGCCCTCTGACTTTACCAACCCCCAGGAAATTGCCCGCGTCCTGACCCAATCCTTCACTCCAGGACGAACCCTGCTGGGGCAAGCCCAACTCAACGACCTGAAGCGGGACCTGTTGGCAGCCCAAAGTAACAAGGTTACCTGGAAATTCATCATGGTGCCGGAGCCGATTCAGAATATCTTTCCTGGCATCAATACCGACTCCTACGAGGGCTATAACGCTGAGCGGACCGAACTGCTGAAGTTTATCGAAAGCAACGGTATTCAGAACGTTGTCTTTGTATCCGCTGACGTCCACAGTACCTTTGTCAACAACCTCACCTATCAGGAACGAGCGTTTGGCCCGCAGATTGCCACCAGCGCCTTTGAAATTACCACCGGTGCCGTTGCCTACGAACGGCCAACGGGCGAATTCCTGGGCAACCTGTTTACGGCCAATAATCCCCAGCTACGGGCCTTCTACAATTCGCTGCCGAATGCACCGGATACCGATAATCTGCCCAACGACAAGGACGACTTTGTCAAACAGGCGATTAATGACAACCTGTTGAAGCCCCTGGGTTATGACCCCATCGGGTTAAATGACAACCTGCCCCAGGCCAATGGGTTGATTAACGCTAAACTCCTTCAGGGCGATTATTTTGTGGGTCATAGCTACAGCTGGTCTGAGTTTGATATTGATCCAATCACTCAGAAACTGGTGGTCACCACCTACGGCATTGATAGCTATAGCGAAGCTGAGTTACTGGCTAACCCTGCGGCGATCTCTGGTCGAACTCCCCGAGTTCTCAGTCAGTTTGAGGTCACCCCAATTTCCCAGGGACCGGCCACTATCCTTACCGGTCCCAGCAGCAGTCAGACCCCCTACGTACTTCCCGTTGACTCGGCTACGGGGGTGAAGGTGACATCGATTCTAACCACCGGGGATGCCACCCGCAACGGCTACAAGATGGCGGGCATTCCAGATGGGCTAGGGGCCTTCGACAACCTGGATGGCACCTTTACCCTGTTGATGAACCACGAACTGGGCAGTACAACCGGTGTAGCCAGGGCCCATGGGGGCAAGGGTGCCTTTGTTTCCAGCTGGGTAATCAACAAAGCTGACCTGTCGGTGGTCAGTGGTGGGGACTTAATCCAGAAGGTCTACAACTGGGATGTGGCCACCCAACGCTCTGCCGCCACCGTCAGCACCCTTAACTTTAACCGGTTCTGTTCCGCCGACCTACCAGAGGTCAGCGCCTTCTACAACCCCCTCACCGGCCTGGGTACCCAGGAGCGGATCTTCATGAACGGCGAGGAAGGGGGTAGTACGGGCTACGCAGTAGCCACCGTGGTCACCGGTGCTAGCAAGGGCAATGCCTACATTCTCGGTAAATTTAACCCCGCTACCAATGGCAGCGGCGGCACCAGTGTGGGGGGATGGGAAAACCTGTTGGCTAACCCCCTGGCCCAGGATAAAACCGTGGTGATTGGCAACAATGACGGTGGTACAGGGGTGGTGAACAACGCGCTGGTGGTATACGTCGGCACCAAGCAAAACACCGGTAGCGAGATTGACAAGGCGGGCCTAACCAATGGCACCATCAAGTACATCAATGTGGCGGGTAATGCGGCAGAAATTGTCAACACCACCACCCGCGCCACCAACATCACCAGCGGTACCCGCTTTAGTCTGAGTGCAACCGCCCCCACCACCTTCTCTCGACCGGAGGATGGGTCGTGGAACCCCCTTAATCCAAACGAATACTTCTTTGTCACCACAGACCAACTGGATACGGTCAGCGATGGCCTCGGTACTCAAGTAGGCCGTAGTCGCCTGTGGCGGCTCACCTTTGACGACATTAAGAATCCCGATGCCGGCGGTAGGATTGACCTGCTGCTGGATGGTACTGAGGGGGCAACATGTTTGACAACCTCACCCTGGACAAGGCCGGCCATGTCTTGCTGCAAGAGGACACAGGAAACGCCGCCCACAATGCCAAAATGTGGCAGTACGATATTGCCACCGATAAGTTGACCCTGCTGACCAAGTTTGACCCGGCCCGCTTTGGTGATGCCAACCTGGCGGCCACCGCTCCCTTCACCGTTGATGAGGAAACCTCAGGCATCATCGATATGGAGGATATCCTGGGACCCGGCTGGTTCCTCTTTGATGCCCAGGCCCACTACACCACTGGGATCGCCCCAGAACTGGTGGAAGGGGGCCAACTGTTGGCGCTATACAACCCTGCCCTCGACCAGAAACTCTTCAAAGATACAACCACGGACGTTTTCAACATGCCCGCTAACGGCAGCAAGCTCAACGTCAGTCTGCAAGTTAAGTCAAATGCAGTCAGCGAGGTGGGCGTGTTTGTGGTAGACAACTCCAGTGGTGCTATCCGCGGTGTTTTACCCGGTGCCCCTGGCTATGAACAACTGGCCCTAGAGCAAATCGGTCGGGGTAATGGTCGGGTGATTGCCTCTAATCTGGCCTACCTGCCCAGTGGCTTTAAGCTGAATCTGGGGATCTCACCCGCATTCTGCCCTTTGCCGCCGACAGTAATCTGCGGTTCTATTCCCTGGCCGCTGGTACAACCACCGACGATGCCCTCAACGGTAAGGGCGCCTTTCAGTTCTCTAAGGTGCAGCAGGTTAAGGACCTGGGCGGCGGTCAGTTTACCGCTGACTTCAAGGACCTGGCCTTGAACATCACCACCAGTACCACTGCCATTCCCACGGCTACCTCCCTGCAGGGCGGCAAGCAGTCGGAAGTACTCGACCTGCGCGACTCCCTCACCGCTGGCGGTGCTCTCAAAGCTAGCTTTACCGTTAGCCGGGATGCGGCGCTCGACAACCTGCTGGGCTTCTATGTGGTTGACGACCAAACCGGTCGCATTGGCTCCCTCACCCCTCTGACGCTGGGTATCTCCAAGCTGCCATGGCCACCCGGGTGCCTAACCTCAACCTGCGGGTAGCCAACCAGGCAACGGCGGTCTTTGATGCCCAACTGACCACTGGTAAACTCTATGCCCCCTTCATGGTCATACAGGACACTGTAGAAGGAGTTCTGGCTGGACGCACCAACCAGGTCTATTTCCCCTATGCCAGCGCTAACCCAGATAAGTTGGACCATATCCGCTTGCTGGGTAACAACGTCTTTGGCTTTGAAGACCTCGGAGGCGGTGGTGATAGAGACTTCAACGACATGCTCGTTAAGGTCCAACTGACCGCTTAGTTTCCTATCTCTAGCGCAGCTACCAGGTCCGAGACAGCCGAGAATCGCACTAGACAACCTGTGATCTCGGCCTAATGCAACGAGTCTTTTTTTGCCCTCATTTTGCGGCTCATCATCGCAGATCTTCCTCCCGGTTAAGTCAACCTATCCTTCATTCATTTAGTCATGGTAGACACAACTCTCAAAGGTTTTGCATCTCTCCCAGCGGATACCTTCGCTCCCGGTCCCCTCTCTGGTCAGGGCATTTCTGCGAATGGCCGGACTGGCCCTTTCCCTGGACAACCTGTTCAAGGCTTCAGTGCCGTTCAGTTCGCCAGTCCATCTACCTTCTGGTTCATGCCGGATAACGGTTACGGTGCCAAAAATAATAGTGCGGATTTCTTGCTCCGGGTGTACCAGGTAGACCCCAGCTTTCAGGGAGCAGAACCCGGCGGTAATGGCACAGTTAGCGTCAATTTCCAAAACTTTATCCAACTAGGCGATCCGGATCGGAAGATTCCCTTTGGCATAGTCAACGGCAACACCAGTGGACGCCTACTGACGGGAGCCGACTTCGACATTGAATCCTTTGTTCTACCTAAGAATGGCACCATCTGGTTTGGTGAAGAATTCGGCCCCTTCCTGCTCAACACCGATGCCACAGGCAAGGTTCTGAGCGCCCCCGTGGCCACGCCCAACTACTTCAATATTCCTACCCTTAAGGGTCAACCCCCCATCGTGATTGGTCACCGGGGAGCCAGTGGCGATCGCCCCGAACACACCTTGGAATCCTACCAACTAGCGATTCAGCGTGGTGCAGACTTTATCGAACCCGACCTGGTGGTAACCAAAGATGGTGTGTTAATTGCCCGTCACGAACCTGAGATCGGTGGGACAACCGATGTTGCCAGTCGCCCTGAATTTGCTAGTCGCAAAACAACCAAAATGGTGGACGGTGAAGCCGTAACCGGATGGTTTGCCGAAGACTTCACCCTGGCCGAAATCAAAACGCTACGAGCTAAGGAGCGCCTAGCCTTTCGGGATCATGTGTTCGATGGTGTATTCCAGATTCCGACTCTGGATGAAATTATTGCCCTCGTAAAAGAGGTTGAAAAGGATACAGGGAAAAAAATTGGGATTTATCCCGAAACCAAGCATCCCACTTATTTCTTGGATAGGGGCTACAACACCAGCCAACTATTGATCAACACCTTGAAGGCAAATAACTTCACTGATCCCAGCCGTATTTACATTCAGTCCTTTGAGGTCAGTAACCTGAAGGAATTAAATAGCACCATCATGCCTAAGGCGGGTGTTGATATTCCTCTAATCCAACTGTTAGATGCCTACGATGTGGCTGATGATGGCACCTTACTCTATCTGGATGTCAATGCGCGTCCTTACGACTTTACCGTTAAGGGTGACCCTCGGACTTACGGGGATCTGCAAACCTCCTCAGGATTAAAAGAAATCGCCACCTACGCCGATGGCATTGGGCCGTGGAAACGGATGATCGTTTCCGTCAAGACTGTCGATAAGAACGGTGATGGCAAAGCGGACGATCTCAATGGTGATGGCGTAATTAATGATGCAGATAAGGTCACTACACCTGCCAGTTCCCTGGTTCCTGATGCTCACGCGGCTGGCCTGCTCGTACATCCCTACACCTTCCGCAACGAGGGTCGGTATCTAGCCTCCGATTACAATGGCAATCCTGAATTGGAGTTCCGCCAGTTTATTAGTCTAGGTGTTGATGGCTACTTTACTGACTTCCCCGGCACGGGCGATCTGGTGCGCGACCAAATTACCGGTCCCTTCGTGAGATCGCCTCAAAATCCCGATGTGTTGAGCAAGCCTACCTTTGATACCCTATCTGGCAATGCACCAATCGTCATCGGACACCGGGGAGCCAGTGGGCTTCGACCGGAGCATACCTTAGCCTCCTACAAGAAGGCGATCGCCGATGGCGCTGACTTTATTGAACCTGACCTAGTAGTCACAAAAGATGGCGTACTGCTAGCGCGTCATGAACCCATGCTGGCAGTGGTACAACTCAATACCGATGGCACCATTCGCCGTAACTCTGACGGTAGCCCCGTTCTTAACACCACCGACACCAGCACTGACGTGTATACACGGCCTAAGTTTGCTGATCGACTGAAAGTTAAGACCTTAGATGGCGTTTTGGTAGGCGGTTGGTTTGCAGAAGACTTCACCCTGGCAGAAGTCAAGGAACTGAATGCGATCGAGCGGATTCCAGCGATCCGGGGCACTGCCTTCAACAATGATGGCTTGAAGGTGCCCACTCTGACGGAAGTCATTGATCTGGTGAAACAGTACGAGCAGGAAACCGGTCGCAAGATCGGCATCTACCCGGAAACCAAACATCCCACTTTCTTTCTACAACAGGGCTTTAACACCAGCCAACTGTTGATCAACACCTTGAAGGCAAATAACTTCACTGACCCCAGCCGGATCTACATCCAATCCTTTGAAGTCGGCAACCTGAAAACACTGAACGATGTGATCATGCCGACGGCGGGTGTAGACATTCCCCTAATTCAACTGTTTGGTTCCGCCGGCAGACCCTACGACTTCGTCGTTAGCGGGGACACCCGCACCTATACCGATCTATCCACTCCGACTGGTTTGGCTGAGATAGCCAAGTATGCGGCTGGAATTGGGCCCAACAAGCAGCGGATTGTACCCCTGTCTACCGTGGATCGGGATGGTAATGGACAGCCGGATGACCTAAATGGTGATGGTCAGATTAGTGATGCTGATCGCGTTACAGATACGCCTACCAGTCTCATCCAGGATGCTCACAAAGCTGGCTTGATGGTTCACCTGTACACCCTACGGAATGACAACTTTTTCCTGCCCGCTAACTACAACGGCAATCCCAGAAATGAATTTGAACAATTTATTGACCTGGGTGTGGATGGCTTTTTCACCGACTTCCCCGGTACCGGTCGCTCTGTGCTGGTCAACAATTACTTTGCTGGTACAGGCTACGCCAACCCCAACGGCAACTTGAACTCACCCTATCTGACCGACCCCAACCAGCCCTATTATGGCAACCTGATTGTGGCGAACCTGAACCGTTCCCAGGGTTTTGAGGGGATGGCGATCAACCCCGACAAGAGCCGTCTCTATCCCCTGTTGGAAGGAACGGTCGTGGGTGATCCAGCGGGTGCATTGCGGATTCATAAATTTGATCCAGCTACCGGTAAATTCCTAGGCTTGGTGGGCTACTACAAGCTGGAGAGCACTGCCAATCCGATCGGAGATCTGACGGTTATTAACGACAACGAATACCTGGTGATTGAGCGGGACAACAACCAGGGACCAACCGCAGCATTCAAGAAAATCTTTAAGCTGGATTTCTCGAAGCAGGATGCCAAAGGTTTCGTGGAGAAGGTGGAAATCGCCGATCTGCTAAATATTCAAGATCCAGGTGACCTTAATAAGGATGGCAGCACCACTTATCGGATGCCGTTCCAGACGATCGAAAATGTTCTCGTAATCAACGAAAACACGATTCTGGTGGCCAACGATAACAACTATCCCTTCTCGGTCGGTCGTCCCCCGCGATCGATAACAACGAGATTGTACTATTGGGCTTGAACCAACCCTTGAAGCTGGACTTGAGAGTGGGACCGGCCACTATCCTTACCGGTCCCAGCAGCAGTCAGACCCCCTACGTACTTCCCGTTGACTCGGCTACGGGGGTGAAGGTGACATCGATTCTAACCACCGGGGATGCCACCCGCAACGGCTACAAGATGGCGGGCATTCCAGATGGGCTAGGGGCCTTCGACAACCTGGATGGCACCTTTACCCTGTTGATGAACCACGAACTGGGCAGTACAACCGGTGTAGCCAGGGCCCATGGGGGCAAGGGTGCCTTTGTTTCCAGCTGGGTAATCAACAAAGCTGACCTGTCGGTGGTCAGTGGTGGGGACTTAATCCAGAAGGTCTACAACTGGGATGTGGCCACCCAACGCTCTGCCGCCACCGTCAGCACCCTTAACTTTAACCGGTTCTGTTCCGCCGACCTACCAGAGGTCAGCGCCTTCTACAACCCCCTCACCGGCCTGGGTACCCAGGAGCGGATCTTCATGAACGGCGAGGAAGGGGGTAGTACGGGCTACGCAGTAGCCACCGTGGTCACCGGTGCTAGCAAGGGCAATGCCTACATTCTCGGTAAATTTAACCCCGCTACCAATGGCAGCGGCGGCACCAGTGTGGGGGGATGGGAAAACCTGTTGGCTAACCCCCTGGCCCAGGATAAAACCGTGGTGATTGGCAACAATGACGGTGGTACAGGGGTGGTGAACAACGCGCTGGTGGTATACGTCGGCACCAAGCAAAACACCGGTAGCGAGATTGACAAGGCGGGCCTAACCAATGGCACCATCAAGTACATCAATGTGGCGGGTAATGCGGCAGAAATTGTCAACACCACCACCCGCGCCACCAACATCACCAGCGGTACCCGCTTTAGTCTGAGTGCAACCGCCCCCACCACCTTCTCTCGACCGGAGGATGGGTCGTGGAACCCCCTTAATCCAAACGAATACTTCTTCGTCACCACAGACCAACTGGATACGGTCAGCGATGGCCTCGGTACTCAAGTAGGCCGTAGTCGCCTGTGGCGGCTCACCTTTGACGACATTAAGAATCCCGATGGGGGCGGTAGGATTGACCTGCTGCTAGATGGCACTGAGGGGGGCAACATGTTTGACAACCTCACCCTGGACAAGGCCGGCCATGTCTTGCTGCAAGAGGACACAGGAAACGCCGCCCACAATGCCAAAATGTGGCAGTACGATATTGCCACCGATAAGTTGACCCTGCTGACCAAGTTTGACCCGGCCCGCTTTGGTGATACCAACCTGGCGGCCACCGCTCCCTTCACCGTTGATGAGGAAACCTCAGGCATCATCGATATGGAGGACATCCTGGGACCCGGCTGGTTCCTCTTTGATGCCCAGGCCCACTACACCACTGGGATCGCCCCAGAACTGGTGGAAGGGGGCCAACTGCTGGCACTATACAACCCTGCCCTCGACCAGAAACTCTTCAAAGATACAACCACGGACGTTTTCAACATGCCCGCTAACGGCAGCAAGCTCAACGTCAGTCTGCAAGTTAAGTCAAATGCAGTCAGCGAGGTGGGCGTGTTTGTGGTAGACAACTCCAGTGGTGCTATCCGCGGTGTTTTACCCGGTGCCCCTGGCTATGAACAACTGGCCCTAGAGCAAATCGGTCGGGGTAATGGTCGGGTGATTGCCTCTAATCTGGCCTACCTGCCCAGTGGCTTTAAGCTGAATCTGGGGGATCTCACCCGCATTCTGCCCTTTGCCGCCGACAGTAATCTGCGGTTCTATTCCCTGGCCGCTGGTACAACCACCGACGATGCCCTCAACGGTAAGGGCGCCTTTCAGTTCTCCAAGGTGCAGCAGGTTAAGGACCTGGGCGGCGGTCAGTTTACCGCTGACTTCAAGGACCTGGCCTTGAACATCACCACCAGTACCACTGCCATTCCCACGGCTACCTCCCTGCAGGGCGGCAAGCAGTCGGAAGTACTCGACCTGCGCGACTCCCTCACCGCTGGCGGTGCTCTCAAAGCTAGCTTTACCGTTAGCCGGGATGCGGCGCTCGACAACCTGCTGGGCTTCTATGTGGTTGACGACCAAACCGGTCGCATTGGCTCCCTCACCCCCTCTGACGCTGGGTATCTCCAAGCTGCCATGGCCACCCGGGTGCCTAACCTCAACCTGCGGGTAGCCAACCAGGCAACGGCGGTCTTTGATGCCCAACTGACCACTGGTAAACTCTATGCCCCCTTCATGGTCATACAGGACACTGTAGAAGGAGTTCTGGCTGGACGCACCAACCAGGTCTATTTCCCCTATGCCAGCGCTAACCCAGATAAGTTGGACCATATCCGCTTGCTGGGTAACAACGTCTTTGGCTTTGAAGACCTCGGAGGCGGTGGTGATAGAGACTTCAACGACATGCTCGTTAAGGTCCAACTGACCGCTTAGTTTCCTATCTCTGGGAAGTCTAGAATTGGTGGCTGGCTAGTTACTCTCAGGTAGCTCCAGCCATCCATTTTATGGAAATAGCAAAAGGTCCCCTTTCGTGGGATGGGGTATGATGGAGCCCTGGCTTAACTATCTAGTCCACTGGTGAAACCCGTGGTTAAGGCCCAGCCCCAGTAGGTCTGCTAATCTGGCTCCCCGACCCTATGTTGTGTGATTTGAATAACTATCCTTACCCTTCCCGACGGCGTGTGGTGTTAGGCCACCGGGGAGCCGTAGCCACCAGCCAGCACCTGGCTACCCTGGCCGGGATGGAAATGTTTTGGGCGGGAGGAAATGCGGTGGATGCGGCGATCGCCACGGCCATTGCCCTAACCGTAGTGGAACCTACCTCCAATGGCATCGGCTCCGACGCCTTTGCCCTGGTCTGGGATGGCCAACTGCACGGCCTCAATGGTTCCGGGAGAAGCCCAGCTCATCTATCGATGCAGGACTACGCCGACCGGGCCGAGGTGCCCACCCTGGGCTGGCCCTCGGTGACTGTACCCGGTGCGGTGTCCGCCTGGTTTCAGTTGTGGCAACGCTGGGGAAAACTACCCTTTGAACAACTTTTCGCGCCCGCCATTCGCTATGCCGAAGGTGGTTTCCCAGTCTCACCGGTAACCGCCCTGGCCTGGCAACAGCAGGAACAGGTATTTTTACCCCTACAGGATCCAGAGTTTCAGCCCTTTAAGCAGACTTTTTTTGCTGGCGATCGAGCTCCTAAAACCGGGGAAATTTGGGGTAATCTGGCCTTTGCCCACACCCTTAGGGAACTTGCCCGCACCGGCGGTGAAAGCTTTTATCGCGGTAAACTGGCCACGGCGATCGCCCATTTCTCGGCAGCTACCGGCGGCTGCTTGACTCAGGCTGACCTTGCCCAACATCAATCGGAGTGGGTCGATCCAATTAGTACCACCTACAAACATTTGCAGGTTTGGGAAATTCCTCCCAACGGTCAGGGTATCGCCGCCTTGATGGCCCTGAATATTCTGGCTGGGCTGCCGGTTGAAGCCAGCGATCGGGATTCAGCCGCCAGTTTTCACACCCAAATTGAGGCGATGAAGTTGGCCTTTGCCGATGTCTATAGCCATGTTGGCGACCCTGCCGCCATGCAGGTCCGGGTCGATCAGCTACTGGACCCCCAATACGCCAGGGAACGCCAGGCCCTGATTAGCGATCGGGCTATCCCCCTGGCCCAAACTGGCCTACCCCGGGGTGGCACGGTTTACCTCTGTACCGCCGATGCTGACTTAATGGTGTCCTTTATTCAATCCAACTACGAGGGCTTTGGCAGTGGTATTTTAGTGCCCGATACCGGCATTTCCCTCCATTGTCGAGCCGCGGGCTTTTCCCTGAAACCTGGCCACCCTAACCAGATTGCCCCCAATAAACGACCCTTTCACACTATTATCCCTGGTTTTCTCACCGAGGCTAATCAACCCCTGGGCCCCTTTGGCGTCATGGGGGCCCCCATGCAACCCCAGGGGCATCTGCAGATGGTGGTCAATCTGGCCAATTATGGCATGAATCCCCAGGTCGCTCTGGACGCCCCCCGATGGCGATTCCTGCAGGGTCGGCAGATTCTGGTGGAGGCCGGAGTTGGGGCTGGGGTAGGGGATGGGTTGCGAGACCGGGGCCACGATCTACAGGTGGCTCCTGAAACCCAGTTTGGCAAGGGCCAAATGATCTTGAGACACCAGGGAGCACTGGTTGCGGCTTCCGATCCGCGATCGGATGGTCTAGCCCTGGCCTACTAAGGAAAATCATGCCCCAACCAACGATTCCAGTGATCAACTACGGCGATCTAGTCAGTACCGACCCTGACACCCGGAATCGAGGGATCGCCGCCATGGGCCTGGCCTTAGAACAGTTCGGCTTCTTCATCCTCGATCAGAGTCCAATTCCCCCCGAGGTTTTGGGCCGCGCCTACCAGATAGCCATGGACTTTTTTACCCTACCGGCGGCGATCAAGCTCCAGTACCAGCAGCCGGACCAGAATGGCTTCACTGCCTTTGGAAGTGAACAGGCTAAGGGCTCTAGTCGCCCTGATCTCAAAGAGTTCTGGCATATCAACCCCGCCAGCCTGAACCAGGCAGAGGCCCTTTGGCCAGAGCCGCTACCCGCCTTTCGACCGGTGATGACCCGGCTATACTATCAGCTCCATGATTGCGCCATGACTTTGCTGGAGGCCTGCGCCCTTTACCTGGGCCAGAGCCCGCAGTGGCTGGTGGCCATGGCCAGGGACGGTAATACCCTCCTACGTTTAGCCCATTATCCTCCCCTGGGAATGAGCCCTCCACCTGAAGGTTTACGAGCTGCGCCCCATGAGGATATTAACCTGATTACCCTGCTCTGTGCCGCTACCGCTCCGGGGCTAGAAATTCTAACTCAGCGGGGGGAATGGCTACCGGTTCAGGCCAACCCTAATCAGGTGGTGGTAGACACCGGTGATATGCTACAAAACCTCACTAATGGCTTGCTAAAAAGTACCACCCATCGGGTGATCAATCCTCTTCAGAGCACACAACGACGGCTATCGATGCCATTTTTTGTCCATCCCCGAGCGGAGGTTGATCTGTCCCCCCGACCGGAGTTTATTGCTCGCACCGGCGGTATCCCCCGGTTTCCAGAGATTACCGCCGGTCAGTATCTACAGCAACGACTGACAGAGATTCAGGTAAAACCCCAGAATTAGCACCCCAAGCCCGTTGATATCAATATCAATTAATTTGCAGGTAGTGGAGTAGGGTCTCCAGCACCTCAGGCGGTACCTGGAGTCGCCGTTGAAAATCCGCCAGGTCGCGAAAGACGCCCCGCTGTTGCCGTTCCCAGACGATCACCTGGGCTTGGCCTGGGGTTACCCCCGGTAGCTGGCCCAGTTGGCTAGCCGTGGCCCGGTTCAGGCTGACCCGAGCGGGATGGCTGAGGCTCTCGCCATCGTAGTAACAAAACCGTAACACCCTGGCCAGGGGGTGAAAATAACTGGGAGGTACCCCCAGGGCGGCGGCCAGGTCTTCCAGGCTATAAAATTGCACTCCAGTTTGGCGTAGATGGTTAATCACCTGGGCCTGGCGAATAGAAATGCCAGGTAGTCTCAGCCAGTCATCGACGCCGGCCTGGTTGACATCCAGGCTAAACCCCAGTTCAGCCGCCAGTTGAACCTCCTGGTGCGATCGCAGTCGATAGCCGGGGTCTTGATCCAGCCGGGCTGCCAGAGGATGGATAGGAGCTGTTAATTTATACCAGCGTTGACGCCACTCTCCTATCATCAGCCCGGCCCCAGGTGCTCCAGTAAGTGACGACGCTCTTGCTCAAACTCCAGTTCCGAGATCAATCCCTCTTGTCTGAGCTGATCTAATTCCCGTAGAGCTGTGCCCAGGGCGCTGACGCGATCGGCATCCCAGCCAGAGGTTCTTGCCTCTTTACTATCAATCTTGAAGGTTTCTAAAGGTCGGCTCAAAAGCCAGAATCCTTCGATTGCGCAGGCCACTCGAGGAATTTGGGTCCAACCCAGGAGTAGATAAACCACTCCCCAGACCGGTTGACCCAGGTAAATTTTATGCAGTCCCGATAGGGGGACCGGCCCTGGGGCTAAGGCACCTAACCAGGCCAGGGCTACAGCCCGATGGCGACGGTTTAATTCTGGGCTTTGACCAATCATCCAGGCTCTCCTAGTGGTCTAGTAGGGTTTACCAGGGTGCAAGGGGGGTATAGATAGATTGACTCCTGCTCCCTTGACCCATAAGTTTCAAGTTGGTAGAGCACCAGAGGTTCTATCCAAAACTATAGTATAGCCATAGCCTCAGATAAGCAGATCCGCTAAGCTGCTCCCTGGCTTGGTCAACCCCGAGGTTCTGACTGAAGTTGCTGACTCAAGGTATGGTTGAAAGGAATAACCCACTTCCCATCAGCCTTTGCTAGGGTTTAGCCCAATTCTATCTACTGGAGGCAAAGGAGCAGCCTGGTGGGGTTCCGTACCCTTGCCACAGCCCAGGTCTATAGGCTTACACTAGAGTTAGGGTAAGGGTGGGTTTGCCAGAGCTCAGTGAGTATAGCCTAAGGTCAGGATTTATCCTCAAGTCCTGTTTTGACCAATGGTGGTTAACCCTGGGTACCCTACTCCAAGGACTCGGGTCTTTCTATTCAATTCCTGTAAATCGGTTTTCAGTCTTGCTATTTACTACGATTGTGTTTGGATGTCATACCCTGCCTTTTCTCCTAATTGGCTTAACCAATTCTTGAATGATCCCTACGCCATTCTCGGGGTGTCGGTGGCAGCGGATGATCAGCGCATCCTTAAGCGCTATCGCGCCGTCGCCAAACAACTCCATCCCGATACTCAGATCACCACAGCCCTAGAGCACCACGATTTTGTTCACCAAATATTACCCAAACTGGTGAACCCCGCCTATCAACGGTTAAAACGGGAAAAGGGCCGGAGCGAAGTGCTGGCTACCCTGCGCTTTAAGGTGCGACGGTTGATTCGCGATCAGCAGCTAAAGCCTCAGGCAGAGGTTGGTCGTGAGCTATGGAAGACCCCTGAAGAGGAAGTAGATTTGGTCTATGAGCACTTGCTGAGCCAGTTATGCGATCGCCAATACGATAGCCTCACCTGTTTTGAAACTATCACGCAGGAAATTACCGAACTAAACCTGATTTATCTCAAGCGCAAAATGGGGGAGATGGTAATTCGAGAAAAACGCACAGGGCTAATGGCGACCAGCACCCTGACCACCTCTCCAACCATAGACAAGGGGACGGGGATGACGGGACAAACCCCATTCATCAACTATGGCGATCGCCACTTTAGGCGAGCCGAAGACTATCTAAGGGCTGAGAATGCCACCGCCGCCATCCAGGAACTGAAGGAGGCGATTAAACTAGACGCTAAAAACAGTAACTACCACTGTCTGATCGGTCAGGCTTATTTACTGGCTAATCTGCCAGGTATGGCCAGGGTACATATCAAACAAGCTTTGCGGTTAGAGCCTGGGCATCGCGTCGCCCTCGGCTATGCCCGCCAACTGAATTTAGAATCCATAGGGGCAAACCCTGCCCCATCGGTGACCATGGCTACCACCTCAGGGAAAAAATCTGAAGTAAAAAAAAACTCTATTTGGCAATTTATTTTATCCCACATCGGTTTTCCCCCAGGTAGTTTCCATTGTCAAATCGGGGTTTTACAACCTTTCAATCCACCCATCAGAATTTGCAGGCAGGGTAAATAGCCTGATCTTTTAGTTAAAGATTGAACTTTAATAGCCCCCTAGAGGAGGTATGTAAGTCTTGAATACCTGGTTCTTTGTGGATCAACAGTACGGTGTCATGCCCCTGCTTTATAGGGATATGGTCACTGCCCTGAGTAATACCTACAGCGGCTGGATTCTATGGAATCTTTTTCTGGCGCTGATTCCCCTCCTACTGAGTTTTCGCCTTTTTCGTCCCCAGGCCCTTTCCCCGCTCTGGTTTAGAATCATCTGTGGGGTGGTGGGGCTGGTGGGTTTACCAGGTATATGGTCTAGACTACCCTGGTTCGCTCAGAACTGGATTGCTCTGATTCTCGAGGTCTTTACTGGTGATGGCCGGGCCTTGCTGCGGCTGGGATGGCTAGTGCTGGCGGTGGGATTTGCTCTGGCACTGGGGCGATTGGGGTTGGGCTCCCGACAGGGTAGCAGAGCCTGGGGCTGGGGAGTAGGAGTGGGGGTATTTATCGCTTTTTTACCCAATGCTCCCTACCTGTTAACCGATATTATTCATCTGGTTCGTGGCCTTAGCTCTGGGCAGGTAGCCAGTTGGGTAGCCATTTTAATCTTTGTGCCCATGCACATGACCGCTATTTTGGTCGGCTTCGAAGCCTACGTACTGTCAATTTTGAACCTGGCCTACTACTTAAAGCGTCATGGAGCCCGAGCGTGGATCCTTCCTACTGAATTACTGATCCACGCTTTCTGTGCCCTGGGAATTTATTTAGGCCGATTTATGCGGCTCAACAGTTGGGACCTGGTTACTGCACCTTTAGATGTGCTGATTAACACCCTCAACTTGCTCAGCTCTAAGCGGCCTTTACTGGTGGTGATTGTGACCTTTCTGATTTTGGCCGGGCTGTACTGGTTGATGAAGCAGATCACCCTGGGTTTAAAGTTGCGCCTTGACTATGCCCGCCAGGGCCTCGAGGCCTAGACTAATCCCTAGGGAATTAACTTGAGAAAATACAGCTGTAGCTGTTACGCGCAAAGGCTAGGCGATTTTAGACATTCTCGAATATTGGATTGCAAACTATTCAGGATTAGGTAGTACTCAACATATTGGGAAGCCCAAGCAGCCCACTCTCTCTATTGGTACGCTAGTCAATGGGGAGTATGAAAACTGGGACGTCAGCAATCCGGGCTTTACCCCACTAGTTGATCGGATTCCCTGCCATAGCTATGCAGAGCTTCCCGATCAACTTTCTGTCTGGCAATTAATTGACTTGCATCGGTTGCACTTAGGGGTTTAGAAAACAGATAGCCCTGACCATATAAACAACCCATGGACAACAACATATCTACCTGGGTAGGGCTTTCAATACCTTCTGCAATCAGGTTCATTCCCAGATGACGGCCCAAATCAATGATAGTTTGAACAATCTCCGCATCCTCTGAATCTTCATCCTCCATACGGCCCACAAAGGACCGATCGATTTTCAGTGTATCCGTAGGAAAACGGTGTAGATGGCTAAGGGATGAGTAGCCGGTGCCAAAGTCATCAATGGCGAGCTGGAGTCCCAAAGCTTTGAGATTCTCCATCGCCTGACGACTTTCCTCTACGTTCCGCATGATCATACTTTCGGTAATTTCTAGCTGCACTTGCCCACCCTCAAGCTTGAGGATTTGTAGGCATTCGGCAAACTGACTGACCAGATTTACCTGTTGAAATTGCCGTCGAGAAAGATTGATACTCATCTTCAGGGGAAGCCCGGGAAATTCTTCCTTCCAGAGTTTTAACTGCTGGCAAGCCTGGCGAAAAATCCACTGACCCACGGTAATAATGAGGCCGGTTTCCTCCATTACGTGAATGAATTGGCCTGGCGCTATAAAGCCCTCATCTGGACGATACCATCGCAGCAGGGCTTCAAAACCCATCAGCTTGAGAGTACCGGTCTTGATGAAGGTTTCAAGGCAAACAATAGGCTGGTAGTGTAACAGGAATTCCTGATTCTCAAAACCGTATAACAGATGACTTTCCAGTTCTAAGCGGCGGACCGCTTCCTCCCGCATGGTGGTAGCAAAGACTTTCGTAGCGGTCTTCGCCTGTGGCTTTGGCTCGATACATAGCCGTATGAGCATCCCGGAGTAAGTCTTCAGGTTTGGTGGTCTGATCCTTATGGGTGGTGAGGACCCCCATGCTACTGGTAATGGACAGTCGATGTTTGGCTATGGTAATCGGTTGGGATAACTCTATCTGGATCTGGTTCAACTGCTTTTCCACATCTGGTTGATTGGTCATGGGCAGTAAAAAAGCAAATTCGTCTCCTCCTACTCTGGCCAGTTGGGCGGACTCTGGGAGAATCTGCAAAAGACGCCGAGTAATGATTTGTAACACGTGATCGCCAATGGAGTGACCAAAGGACTGATTGATTAGTTTGAATCGATCAATATCGAGAAAAACCACAGTCAAAAACCTATCTAGATGGCTGCGGTGCAGATGCTTTAACTCTCGTTTCAGGTGGACTAAAAATACATCCCTTCCTGGCAGCGAGGTCAACTGATCATAAGTGCTGCGGTAAAGAGCCTTCTGGGCTACTACCATGCCTGCTGCCAGTAGAAAACCGACGATTGGCTCTATGGTTGGAATCCACCACTGGTAATTGAGTGCACCATAGCTTCCCAAGGCAATAGTTACGATCAATAACCCACTGCCCGCAATTAAAGTCCTCGGATGACGCATCGTCCATCCTAAAAAGCTGGCTATTACAATCCAGCTTGAGAGCCAGAGAAATTCTCCCCACTGAGGAAGAAACCGGTAAAGAACAGGTTTACCCGCGATCGCGTCTAGAATCTGGCTGAGACTCTGGGCATGGACTTCCACCCCAGACATCATAAATCGGCTGGATTGCTCCACACTGAAGGGGTAAAGAACTCGTCTTTGAGGCTCGAGGCAGTTGTCCCAATCAAAACAATTTTATGGCGCACCCATTCAGGAGAAAACTGGCCCGTCATTACCTGTTGAATCGTCAACATACGGGTCGGGGCGTTGGGGGTACGATATTTCAGCAATATCTGGTACCCATGGTCGTCAATTTTGGAGTAGCCTCCGTCTCCTTTCATTAAAGCGGGTAGATTGACTTGACCAATATGTAGTTGATTGCTGTACCCGTCAGCCTTTAACCCTAAACCTTTGTAGTAGCCCAGTGCTAACCGAAGAGGAAAGGAATAATAGGGGTGGCGCTCGTCACCAACGTAAAGTAAACTGCGACGTACTACGCCATCCGGGTCTAAGGCAAAGTCGTTAAATCCTACCTGTTGTTTGGACCATTGAGGAGGAGCCGGCACCTCTCCCTTCTCAGGCTGTTGCCCAACATTCATAATGCCAATCACATTAGGGGCCTGAAAAGCTTTCATCAGGGCTTCTCTGCCCTCAGATTGGGCAATGTTACGGTACAGATCAAGCCCGATCATAGCCGGTTGGTATTTCTGTAAGGTATTGATGACA
This sequence comes from Nodosilinea sp. LVE1205-7, assembly GCA_041879365.1. Lineage (GTDB taxonomy): Bacteria > Cyanobacteriota > Cyanobacteriia > Phormidesmidales > Phormidesmidaceae > Nodosilinea. The sequence continues at coordinate 3,700,348 of CP089923.1, forward strand.
TTAGCTACCTTTTGGTCCGACAAGGGCCAGCCGTAGGTTTCTAAATCTGCTTCAGTAATTTCCACAATCAGTAGACGATTATCAGGTGGTTGGTAGGGCCGCAATCGAGTCATTAAGTCGTAGCTGGCGGTTTCAAGGGGTTGGAAAAAACCCAAACGTTTGAAACCACTCACCAAGGCTAGGGTGAGTAAACTAGACACCAAAATAGCGCGGCTACCGAGGTTGAGATGTTTAACGAAGCCGGTTGTTAAGGGTTGCAGTTTAAGGGATAGGGGCCGTGATTGAAAATGCACCATGGAATCTGCTGCTGAATGGTAGATAGAAAAAGTAGATTGAGAAATTAGTTACCTATAACCCTGAGTTCTTCTCTATACAGAGATAGTCTGAACAAATCCGGAAAAAATGAAATTCTTTAAAGTCTTGACCCCAAACCCTGTGGTTTCTACCCATACAGGTCAAGTCCGGAGGCTGCCTTAGAGATTATTGAAAGAGGATTGCTTCAGGCAGAGTTGGCCGCTAAAAGCCACAAACAAACTGGGACTTGAGGATGGAATTCTGCCGTATAGGTATAATGTGATACATCTCCCAACCTTTCAAACAACCGTACCCAGATTTTCCTAACAAATTCTAGGCTTCCCAAAAACTGGTTAACTATTTACAATCGAGTGCTGTTTATAAAGAAACAAAGAAAAGATGCGTTTCGAACCCCAGCCTTCTTAAGGACTCCATCCTCTGCTAGTAGCTCCTGACCGGTTAGCCAGAGGCTTTCTAAAGGTAGGCCAGGGGCCGAGGCAGACTCTGGGTAGTGCCCCCCGACTCCCTCTTGAAGGGGTACCGAGTTAAGGTCATCTGGGGCCAGACTGAATTTATCGATCGCTAAAGATCCAGCCCAGGGTCATGGCCTTAGTCATCATCCTGGCGGTTTCCCGTAATTGAGGAAAACAAAAACATAGCCCATAGGCAGAAAGACCTTGGGCTATCAGTGTGGCGGTTGCTGCTCCTAAACCACCATACTTTGGAATTAACAGAATGTTCAAAATAACATTAACAAAGGAGGCGATCACCATGGTCAGAAGGTGTAACTTTCCCCAGTTCATGATCATAATTAGGGAATTTCTGACCAATCCAAGATTGACAAAAAGAGTAGTCCAGATCATGATTGCCAGCATTGCAGCTGAACACCTATACTCATAGCCATAAAAGAAATTAATAATCGGTCCAGAAAAAATACTAAACGAAATGGATGTTACATAGGCAATAATAGTCATTACTTGATAGAGCTTTTGAAGACTCTTATAAAATAAAATATTATCTTTTTCCTTTAGTGAAATGATCTTAGGATAAACAGATGATATAAGTATCATCGGTATAAAATACCAAATCTCAGCCAGCTTTACGGCAGCGGAATAAAAACCATTCTCCTGATTGCCAATCATTATGGAAATCATGATCTGGTCGATACGCATGTAAATAATCACAGCTAGCCCTGAAAATATAAAAGGCCAACTGTCTGTCAATAGGCGTTTTGCTAGCGCTAGATCTATTAGTTTAAAGTTTAATTTATTGTTGGCTTTGGTGTATAGATAAATTAAGGCGATCGCTGCAATCAAAAATTCAGAAAAACTGGCCCAGGCAAAGGCAACTAGGGTAGCTTTATTGAGTACGAGTATGGTTTTTATAAAGCCAGATAAAATTAATCCAAGATCTTTGGCTATAATGCTGATTCTAGCGTTTACTTGAGATTTAAACCAAAGATCAATAGTTTCACAAATTATTTGAGGTAGGACAATAATAGCAGTAATTATAATAATTTCTTCAACTGCATTATGACGGGGATATAGCCATGTCGAGGTCGCAATTATAAGAACGATATTCACACTAGTGGCTAACACCCTTAAGGCTAAGGTTGTATTGATTAATCGATCTTTATCCTGGGGATATTTAACAATATCTCGAATGACAATTTCATCTAAACCCAGGCTGGCTAGACTGCCAAAAAGACCAACAAAAGCCACTGCATAGTTAAAAATACCAAATTTTTCAGGGCCCAAGTATCTGGCTATCCAGGTGCCTAAAAAGATGCTGACAACCATTCTCAACATCTTATCGATTAAAAGCCAGCTAATATTCACCGTAATCTGGCGGGTTTCAGACTCCTCCAGCTTTCGACGTACCGCCTTTGATACATAGGCCAACCAGGAGATAGGCATAGGCTATGGAAAAGATGGGTAAAAGTCATCCATAGGGCAGGCGACTATTTTTATCAGGTTTTTGTAGGCAAGGTCTGTTGATTGCAATAGTTCCGCTAGATCGGCAGGCTCAGGACTACTAATCCTGGGGATAGGTTAAACCCCACTGTTTTCGCAGGCTATCCATCACTTGTAAAATTGCCAGGGATTCTTCTAGGGGCATGGTTGAACTTTCTAATAAGCCCTCACGCAAGCATCGGTTTACTTCTACCGCCTCATAGTTCAGTCCGTTGCCGATCGCGGCGGACCAGAGAGTTTGGGTTTTATCCCGTAATCGATTGACGATCGGTTTAATTCCTGGTAATTGCTTAATCCGGCTTCCTAGGCTAGCCTTGAACCCCGCCGCCCCAGCCCTGGGGCGGGTAGTCACCACCGGTTCAGGAGATAGGGGTATCAGCGAAATATGATCAGGGCGACAAAAGGGTGGGTGAATAATAATTCTGCCCATAGTACCTGTAATGGTGGCCGTATTGGTCGTGTAAGCCCGTAACGAGGCAGAAAGCTGAGCCATTGCTCCCCCTGCATAGGACAACAGGTAGGCAGATTGTTCATCAACGCCAGTGGTTCCTAGATAGGCCTGGCCACTGACGGCCACAGGTTGACCCAACAGATAGAAGGCCAGGGAAAGGGGATAACTACCCCGATCAAGAAGGGCTCCACCACCCAGGTTGGGGTTAAAGAAACGGTTGTTCGGATCAAATTCAGTGGGATAGCCAAATTCCGCACTTAGGGTTAAAACCTTGCCTATATCTCCCCGATCAACCCTCTCTTTAACTTGTTGAATGAGTGGGATAAAGCGCATCCACATGGCTTCCATGCAAAATAGCTTGTGTTGGCGGGCTTGATCAATAATTTCTTGAGCAGCCCTGGCTGTCATAGCCAGGGGTTTTTCGCAAAGTACTGCCTTGCCAGCCTCCAGGCATAACAGGCAGTCATCCCGATGGCGCAGGTGAGGGGTGGCCACGTATACCACATCAATATCTGGATCCTTGACCAGGCTCTGGTAGCTATTGTAGGCTCTGGGAATTTGGTACATTTGGGCGAATTCCTCAGCCTTAGCCGCCGATCTAGATCCAATTGCTAATAATTCAGTCCCTGGAACAAATTTTAATCCGTAGGCAAATTGACGAGCGATCGCCCCTGAACCTAAGATGCCCCAACGAATGGGAGATGCTGTAGAAGTCATTTACCCTACCCTTACCAGTATCGTCATTGAATCTAGATAAAAATCCTTGGACAAAGTCTGTTTATTATCTCAGCGAATATTGGAGAAATCAGCTTAAAAACCTACCTTACACCCCGACCGATCCAGCCATTGGTTACAGTTCAAGGTTTTGGGCGACCTTAGAGGGGGTTGGAAAAGCCAAAGAGAGTCTCAGACTATACCTAGGAAGTAGGATAATTATCACAAAATTCAGTGTTTTGGCGGTGCCTTGGCGGCAACCTATCCCATACCTGAGCCCTTTTCAAACAATCCCTTAGCCCGATTATCCCCAAACAATCGCTCAAATCTTCTTTAAATGTATAGCCTGCGGAGGTAGGAATGATTCGGTAAGCCAAAAATTTATCGGTAGGACCAAAGCTACATAGCGATTCTTTATATAGGCGGGATCAATCAGGTCTGCTGGGGCTGGGGGCCCAATAAAAAGGGCCACCGGAGTGGCCCTACACAGAGAGGGAAATTAGCACAAAGCCATGCTTATGTGGATTATCTTAACGATGGGTTCGGTGTTAAGCCATAAGGGTCTGACCCCCCACAAGGCAGCGGTGATGGTTTTAGGGTAGGCAGGTAGGGCATCTATCTCTATTTTGGTCACCTGGGGCAAAACCTCAGATCACCATTCTGGTCCAGGACCGCACTTTTGGAATTATTGAAGCCAAAGCTATAATGGCTCCAGAATCATAGCCTCGCAACAACTTGAGGATCTTTATGAAGAATTTTATCTACTGGTTGATGGGAGATTGGGCAGGACGAACCCTGGTCGGAACATGGAATTGGTTGTGGGGTATTCCAGTGGAATCGGGGGAAAGGTGGCTGTGGCAGTCGCCGAAGAATCTCTCCAGGCTATGCAGGACTCCGTGCAAAAACTGGCTGGAGCTGTAGCTACCCAAGTAGGGGCCTACCAGCGTGCCAAGCAAAAATACGAAGATAAGGTGGTGGAGTTTCAAAGACTTGAGCAACAAGCCGCCTTGGCGCAGCGATCGGGCAATATGGAGGCTGCTCGTTTAGCCATGACTAAGGCGATTCAGATAGAAAATTTACTACCCCAACTAGAAACTCAGGTACAGCAGGCTGAGAAATTCGTTGAGACTTCGAAGGAAAAGCTTAACCGCGAACGCATGAAGCTGGAGCAATATAAAACCGACATGGAAAATATGAAAGACCTGGCGGAGATTAATAGCGCCCTGGAGTCTATTGCCAGGGTGAATAATGAATTTGATATTGGTTCTGCCAGGTCTTCCTTTGAATCAGCCAAAAACGCAGTGGAAAGCCGTCATCTGCGTAGTCAGGCTCTAGCAGAACTCTCCGAGAATCCTGCTGAAAAATTAACATCGGATCTAGATCAGCTCAGCCTTGATGAGGAGGTATCGCGGCGCTTACAAGCAATAGAAGGTTCCGAATAGTCAAAATTGCCAGGCTAGTAGATAGTTCCTGCCGCCCACACCTACAGCCCTTGAAGGATTACCGATCCAAGGGGGCAAGGTACCCAGGAATCTTAGTTGAATCTCCTTGGATCTTTGAAATCGGGATGGCGGGATTCGAACCCACGGCCCCTTCGTCCCGAACGAAGTGCGCTACCAAGCTGCGCTACATCCCGTACTATGACCTTAGATAGAATCCTGGCTCCCCTGTCTATTGATCGCGGCTTCCCTGTCACGAGAAACCAAAGGATCAGGTTGCAGTAGGTGTTCTGGGTCATTTTGACAAACTACAACTACCAGGGTAGCATAGTCCTCCCTCAGCGTCCTCCATAGGATTGAGTGTGTTATCCTGGCTTGATTTTGCTATAGTGGACAAAACTGGATCCAAGTACTCTTGATCTAGTTTAATCTTTAATTTCTTTTTTAATGGTAATGATTCCCACCCTTTCTCCTGCCGTGGCCCGTCCCTTTCTCAAATGGGCTGGCGGGAAGGGCCGGTTACTTAGCCAGTATGAGCCCTTTTTTCCCCAGCACTTTGAAACCTATTACGAACCCTTCCTGGGAGGAGGTGCGGTATTTTTCCACCTGGCACCTCGAGGGCAACGAGCCGTATTGACAGATATCAACCCGGAGTTGGTGAATGTATACCGCTGTGTACGAGATCGCCCCATTGAGGTGGTTACCCTACTTCAGTACCATCAGCAGCGCCATAGTGCTGACTACTATTACCAGTTACGGCAATGCCATGACTTGACCGAACCGGTCCAGCGGGCAGCCCGGCTAATTTACCTGAATAAAACCTGCTATAACGGTCTCTATCGAGAAAATTCCCAGGGTCAGTTTAACGTCCCTCTGGGACGCTATAAAAATCCTACAATTTGTGATTCAGATCTGATTCATAGAGCCTCCCAGGCGCTACAAAGGGTAGAACTGGCAACCTCTTCTTTCGAGAATATTCTAGACTGGCCTATTACTCAGCGGGACCTTGTTTATTTTGATCCTCCCTATCACCCGATTAGTCCCACCAGTAGTTTCACCAGCTACAACCGTTATGGTTTTACCGCTAGAGAACAGCAATCCTTAGCTGCGGTGTTCCGGCGATTAGCCCAGCAAGGCATTACGGTGATTCTGTCTAACTCTGACTGTGCTTTTATTCGCGAGCTTTACGACGGATTCAAGTTCTATCCTATTCGAGCAGCCCGAGCCATTAATTCCCAGGGATCGCGACGAGGAAAGGTGGATGAGCTATTAATTATCTCCTCCCAGGCAGCTTGAAAATAAAGCCACACCTATAGTTTGAGTACGAGGTCGGGAAAGGAACTATGGGTAACTTCCAATAAATCAGGTGGGCCAGCCCTCAACTAAAGCCATAAAATAAAAATGTCTGATCCCGATAAGCCCCCTGGGATCAGACATCTTAGTTACCTGTAAGATCGCTGAATTGGTAAAGTCTGCTAGAAGCCAAATGCCCCCAAGTGGAATCTAGCGATTTGTCACCGGCGTTCTTCAGTGTTGATGTTATTGTCGCTAAAATCACTCAGATTAACGTCCTGAAAATTACTTAATTTCTAATTTCGCTGGCTCTTATATTTGGTATTTATCTCGGTATGATTACCAGCTTGTTAGAGATTGGTAGGATTGCCCCATAATCCCTACCTCAGGTTGTATATTCTGCATTGATTTTAACGTAGTCGTAGCTTAAATCGCAGCCCCAAGCCTGACCAATACCAGGACCATCGCCAAGACTCACCTGAATGGCTACGGTATCAGTCTGAAGATATTTTCCCTGGCAGGCTGTCTTTAAATAAGCGCTGGCGGCTGGGCGATCAAAGGCAAGGGGTTGACCGTGCTGCATTAATAATAGGTCGCCAAGTTGCACCTTTAGATCGTCTTGATCGAAGGGTACGCCAGCTCGACCGGCGGCCGCCGCAATTCTTCCCCAATTGGGATCGTGACCGAAAATAGCCGATTTAACCAGGGATGAGCCCGCGATGGCACGGGCTACTTGGTTGGCAGCGGCATTATGAACAGCACCCGCGACAGTGACTTCAATTAAGCAGGTGGCTCCTTCTCCGTCACGGGCGATCGCCCTGGCCAGGTATTGGCAAACAGCAGTCAGCATAGCTTCTAACTGATCAGCCTCCTCTCCCTGGTCGGTTATTGCTGGAGTCCGGGATTCGCCGTTGGCCAGGGCTATTAAGGTATCGTTAGTACTGGTATCACCGTCCACCGTAATCTGGTTAAAACTAGCATTAGCCGCTCGTCTTAACATATCTTGCCAGAGAGTAGGGGATACAGCGGCATCACAGGTAATAAAGGCGAGCATGGTAGCCATGTTTGGGTGAATCATGCCTGAACCCTTAGCGATCCCCCCAATACGCACAGGGCGATCGTGGAGCGTGGTTTCCATGGCTATAGTCTTGGTTACCAGATCGGTGGTAATAATTGCTTTGGCCGCTGCATCTGATCCTGAAGCAGAAAGATTTTCTACCAAAGCGGGAATACCGGCTTTAAGTCGATCAATTTTAAGACGCTGACCAATCACTCCGGTGGAAGCTATTAAAACTGAATCGAGGGGGAGGTGGAGAGTCTGGGCTAGGGTTTCGGCACTATCTACCGCATCTAGCCAGCCCTGGTTACCAGTGCAGGCGTTGGCTTGTCCGGCATTCACTAGAATAGCTCTGGCATTAGGTCGGGCTTCAAGACGTTGACGGCAGTAGTCTACACAGGCCGCACGCACATGGCTGGTGGTGAAAACTCCAGCGGCGATCGCATCACATTCGGAATAAATCAAAGCCAAGTCGGCAGCTCCCGAAGGTTTGAGACCTGCCGCTATGCCGGCCGCCTGAAATCCTTTCGGTGCGGTTATACCGCCTGAAATTACCTGCAAGTTGGCCATGGCTATAGTTCCTGCATAGATATCCAGGAAATTATACCCTTACAGTTGTTAATCCTGAGGACCAGATTCGGAATGTTTTTAGATGGCTCAGGCGTGATTTGAACACGCGACCAAGGGCTTATGAGTCCCCTGCTCTACCACTGAGCTACTGAGCCGTGTAGCTAAAATCTAACCAAGATACCAATAAAACAGTATCCTTACCCTAATAACCAAGTAATCTAGAATTAGCCAGAAAAATCAAGACCTAAAATTCTAAGATACTTAACAATACTATCTAGAATGTATGGGGTTTTCTCTACCTTGACTAGCGATCGCTAATCCTGAAGGTCAAACCCTGTATCAATCTAAGCTAGCAATTATTAAAGGTATCACAAAAACAACTGTAAAACCGCCCATCAACCAGAACTTACTCTTAATCACTTGTGAAGCAAAAAGTTGACAAGGATAAAGGGTTTGGTGGCCACCTTAACCCTGTCAACGGCTGAATTCTTAGGGCTTTAGCGACTGGGTAGATAAGCTATAGGATTAACCGTACCAGTAGAGGGCAAATGAATTTCGAAGTGCAGATGAGGACCAGTACTATTTCCAGTACTACCTATTTCTGAAATTAACTGGCCTTGCTTTACCTCCTGGCCTTCCCGTACCAAAAGGCGACTGTTGTGAGCATAACGAGTCATACTACCGTCACCGTGGCGAATATCTACCACGTTGCCATAGCCACCGGAATTCCAGCCAGAGCGTACAACTACGCCACCAGCAGCAGCCACGACGGGAGTACCGATGGGACCAGCAATATCAATGCCTCGATGCATTCGTCCCCAGCGCCAACCATAACCGGAACTGAGAATGCCTCGAGCAGGCCAAAGATAACCATTGAAGTGGGATGGCACCTCTGGCAAGAACTCTCTCAGGCCCGGCAAGATCGGCATATCAGGAGAAACAGTCTGACCAACAGCCGGATCCGAGAAAGGACTATAGGCATCTGTACTTAAGGGAGCAGCGGCCAGAACATCATTACCGTTAGGAATAGAAGCCTGCTCCGGTGATTGGGAAGAAGCTGGAGCAGAGGCTACCTGGGCCGCCGCTGGAGCGGCAGCGTCAACAACAGACCACCCTGCCTCCGTGGTGGAAACCGGAGATTGGTTTCCAGAGTTGGATTGAGAGGCTTCAGAGGACTGAGCTAAGGCAGAAGAGGCTAAAGTTTTGATGTCGCCCTTAAGACCGTAGGATAGTTCTTGAGCAGATTGGGAACGGGAGGCGCTAACCTCCTTAAGCACTGTAGATAGCTGACTATTTAATTGTTCGCGCCCTAATGCCGCCTGATTGGCGTCAGGACTTTGCGCTAGAGAATCACGAACTGCTTTCTCCCGACTTGGGGAAGAGGGGTAAAGGTCGATAATCGTTGTGGGCTGGGATGAAGAAGTAGGTTGAAGATTAGAGGTAAGAGTTGAGTCGTTAGCAGCAGGAGTGTTATGCCAGCCACCGGAGGTTATTACCGTAGAAGACTGACTAACGGCAACCAAAGCACCGCTCTCAGAAAAACTGACCAAAGTCTCACTTGCTCCATCCAAGGAGTTACCTGAACCGCTAATAACCCCAGCCAGATCCTTGTCAGAAGAAGTTTGCCTTGATCCGTCGAAGGGGGCAGAAACAGCAGAAACATTCGAAGCGGTTAGAGCCGGTAGGTCACCACCAACGGCACCTGCATAGGCAACTGCCTCACTGGCAGTGGGTACCCTTAAAACCTGTCCGACTTGCAAAACTTCATGTTGAGAGATGCCGTTAGCTGCTTTTACAGCTTCTACCGCAGCATTGTGCTTTTCGGCAATACGGGAAAGGGTATCACCAGCTTGAACTGTGTAATAGGTAGTGGGGGAGTCTGAAGGAACGTAGGGGTTGGCAGTAGTAGGGCCAGTTCTAGTGGAAATAACCCCTTGCCCTTCAACGGCAAAAGCCGAATCGATTACGGTCAGAGGAATCGAGATACCCAGGGAGAAAGCAACACCCAGAATTGCCACGGGGGCATGAATTGTAGGGTGTTTAGCATGTGCCAAACAAAATTGACCGGACCTGAAATCCTCTAAACAAGGACTGATAAAAGAACCTCTGTTCTTAAACATTTGCTTCAGGGAACTCAAGGAACGACCTCCTGTGAACAGTTGAGCAACGATTCGCGCAGCATCAAAAAACAAAAAGATGGATCCACTTAGTTGGGGATAAACCTAAACGCTGCTTAATCGAAAATACGAGACATAGGCTCGATATGTTGAAATTGACATAGCCCCAAGAGAAATACCCTTGATAGGTAAGAATACCCTGTGACTGCAATTTACGCAAGTTTACACGAATAACCCGGAAAATCAATCATTACTCTTTTGGGTGCGATGGGCTACGCCCAATTAACCCAGGAACGACTGACTTCGGAATAGTACAACCATTACTAACCTTAATAAAAGTAATTTGGCAAGTAGGCAAATGCGGTAGGCAGGAGTGATTTAGTAGACATTTTTGCTGGTCAAAGCTCTTAGAAAAAGCTTCTTTAATAAGGCTACAACCCTTTTCTATAGAGGGTTTCAAGGGAATCAGCTAGGAACTAAAATGAGGACTATAAAAAGCTTCTTTGAACTGATCCCATGGGTTTTACAAAAAAAGATATAAATTACTTATCTGGATTGCAGAAGTTTTGTATCCCCTATAACTTTTAGTCTGTTCGCTGGGATGAAAGCTACTTAAACATTCTGCTATTCTGGCGATCAATCACTCTTTTGCTATTTATCATCATCAGAATTACGGCTACAATTCCCTCATCTTTCTATCACTCCTAATAGATAGAACCGTGAGCCAGGGCTGCGGCTGGTTCACAGCCCGAGACGCTCAAGTTCCTTCTGCCATTTCAGGCTGATGGGTCAGGCACAGGATTAATCTGACGCAGGGCCTCGAACAACCCTATGGCAACGCTAACTGATAAATTCAAGCTTCTCACCACATCCCGATGAATGGGAATCTTGAGGGCGTAATCACAATTTTCAAGGACGGCAGCTGGTAGCCCCGAGGTTTCGCTACCGAACAGCAGCCAATCATCCTGTTGATACTGTATCTCTAGATAGCTTAATCGTCCATAAGTAGTGAATCCAAGCAGCCTACCTCCTAAGGCTTGGTGATGTTGCTGGAAGGTTGTCCAGTCAGGATGGAGGCTAAGGTTAACCTGGGGCCAATAATCAAGGCCAGCCCGTTTAAGGGTGCGATCGCTGAGTTCAAATCCTAGAGGACCTACCAGATGGAGAGGGGTATGGGTGGCAGCGCAGGTACGAGCAATATTGCCCGTATTGGGGGGAATTTGAGGATTTACCAGAACAATGTTAGGCATGGAAGAAACAAAAACCTCTTTGCCGTAAAAAATTGCCTATGTCAATCAATCATAGGGATTATTAATCTTTTGAACCCTAATTTAAAGCCATGGGGACTCCTATGGTTAGATGGCTCCTACTTTACCTGGCGCAGTCTCTATTGGGGTAACAGCCTGCGGTCTGTATCAGGCGTCTTGGCTGCCCTGGGGATAGGCCTAAAACCCGATACATCCTACAAGATAGGAGATTGGATGGAGGCACTAGGGAAAGAGTATAAGGAAAGTGGAAGGAGTCGTCCTGGGTAAGGGATCTGGGAAAAAACCAGACCCCTGGCCCCAAAAAACGGTAATTGAGAGGCCAAGAGCAGCCGAGCTAATGCCCCCAACAACTACTAAACTCCTTGAAACCATTAAATGGTGCCAACAGAATTATTAAAAGTAATCTAAAAAAACGGGCCTGACGGGATTCGAACCCGCAACTTCCGCCGTGACAGGGCGGTGCTCTAACCGGTTGAACTACAGGCCCTTGAAAAGGGATAATCTTTATTCTGGGTGCTAGGGGAATTTTTGTCAAATCCCTGAGTCCATCTGTGACCAATGAAAAAAAATTGAGAACGCACCCATTTCGAGGTCCGATCACTTTATGTACAAAACAAAACCTGGATACAGGCTTTTATGAGGATGGAGACAGTACCAGGGTCAACGGTCCCCCTCCAGACTTTATTTGTCTCGCTCCATTCCGGTCCCTGACCAAAGCTGTATTACACCATTTCAAGAAATGCAAGGTTCTGTTGAGAAATGCCCGTGTTGTAGCTGACCAGCGTAAGACTAGAACTAGAGACAGAGCCGAAGGCTCAACCCTCTTGTTGTAGGTTATGGGAATTAAACAGTATGTCTAAGGAAAATGCCCTTTCGTTTCTCCGTCAAGCTGCTACCAACCCTGAACTGAAGAGTCAGATACAGCAAGTAGAGGCCGCTGGAGAGTTGGTGAATTTAGGTCAAATCCAGGGGTATGAATTTTCTTCTGAAAATGTGCGAGAAATTATTCCTGTGTTGAAGGAACAAAAGGGATTTCTCGGTGATTTAGCTGAGGCCATTCTGGAGTTGTTTGGTCCTACCCACGATGATTACCCCGCGACCGGTGTCCAGGCCTTTACTGGTGACCTGCCTTCCAGGCATTAAAAGTGGGCATGTCGGAGCCTGGAGGTCTGGCTTACCTCCGGGCTATAAGCCTGGGCTAAAGCTACAAACCGGAGCAAGGGGAGTACCTTGACCGGACAGGAAGGAGATACAGCTAAGAACTACTTGTTTACAATAGGGAGGTACTACAGGTAGTACAAATAGTTTTTTACTGGACAGGCACACGGTAATGACCACTATGGAATTTCCTAGTGAGGAGTCTCTGACAAATTTTTTATCTGGTTGGCTCGAAGATCATGGTCATAGAGTCTACCGGCAGGTGCCCAGTCCAGGGGGGGGGAAATTGATATTCTCACCGAGGACTATGCCATTGATTGTCCCTATGTGTTGAACCAGACCGTTCTGCAGGCAGCGGCAGATGCGATAGAGAGCCAGAAGGAGCATCTATCCGGACAGCAGCTGGTGATTGCTGGCCTCACCCCCAGTCAGGACTGGGAGGATAGCTATCTGCTGGCAGATCAACTGAAGACGGCCGGTATTGAGGTCTGGTTTGTCGATCAGATGAAGCCCTTTATTGATTACTACCAGCGGATCGGTCGTGGTGCCCCCTACTCGGGGAAGAACTCTTCTCGATCGCCATAGTCCCGTGGCTGGCTGCCTGATTGCTCTGGGCATAGCTACGATTTTGGGCTTGAGTTTTTGGTTGGCCTACAATATTCTCGATCGCCGTCAATTACAGACCACCACTGGTAGCCAGTCAGACCAGGCCTGGGAGCAACTCCATGGAGCTGTAGCGGTCTGGGACCGGGATACGGCTCTCACTAGTCTCAAACAGCTGACCAGGAGCCCTAACGTCTGCGTAGCAGAGTTCGCCCGGCGCTTTGAACTCAGTCTTACCCAGCGGGGCGCAGAGGGCTTCAGAGATATTAACCCCATTAAACGGGCCCTCAATCAACAGGACCGATGCACCCTACAGATGCAGGAGTACGATTTTTCTCCCTAAATCTATTCCTTTGGCACAGCATCAGTCCCTCGCCCTGGCTTTACTATCGCGGGCTAGAGTTTACTCAGGGTAGGGATTCTCAACCTTCTGGCCCAGGTTTCATTTTGATCAAACAAAACTGGGGTGGGCGAATTTACCACAGCCAAGCCCAGACCATAACGGTTTTTATATAAACCAGTTAGAAAGTCTGAAATCCTTAGTCTTTTTTAACCTTATTTTTTCTTTTCCCAGGCTTTTCCACAGTTTAAGCATTTTTTCCACATCTTTGAACGACGCCATGGGACTTTCCCTGATCCACAGGTTTTCTGTTTCCACAGCGATTACGGAGAGTCTATGCTTCATATATCACATTTAACTACTGAGTCGATTCTCTGAAAGCCTTGTTCTTTCGTGGAGGGATGATTTTTGCTAGCGAATAGAGGGGGTGTTGGCAAGGTTGACATCCCCCCTAACTCTGGTGACAATGATGCGACCAAGGAATTCAGCCCTTGCTTTTAACCCGTCCGGTCTATACCTAAACCGAAATTTTAGGATCCTGAAGCGAACTTGCAGTTCACTTCGGTATTCTCAAAATGAAGGGTCAGACCCCTGATGGCAGATTGGCAGGGGGTAGTTTTTGGTGTCTATTTAAACATTGGGGAAGTTTTAATGAGTGAGCCAGTGGCAGGGTCAATCGCCCCTAGGATTAGTTTGAATGTAGAAGTGCCAGAGGAGCTGTTCTCCGCCATGCAAGACTATGTGGAGACCCATCCGGCCTGGAGTCAGCATCGAGTTTTTTGTGCGGCCCTATCTTTGTTTTTGATGCAAAATGGGGTTAGCGATCGCCGTATTAACCGCCTTTACCTGGATGCGGTGTTCGATTATGCGGCGTGATACAGATTGGATGTAGTCACTGTATGGATTTTGAGACCGCCCGTCAGTTCGTTTTAGGGCAAACTAGCCCTGACTCTGATCAACGCCCGGATACCTTTATTGCCTGCCTGCGTCAAGGTCGGCCACCGGTACCGGGCCAGGTCACTTCACTGCTGCTGGCCCTTAAGGTAATTTTTGAGGGCCTTAAGCAGGAGCCTAGCCTGGAGCGATCGCTGGTACAGTCCCTGTTAGTTTTAATTAAAGATGGCCCCGATTTGTTTCAGGCTGGCTCGTACCAAGGGGTGTCATGGCCTCCCCTGCTAGAGGATGACCTGGGCCGCCTGAGCAGGGCGGCGGTATCGATTATTAAGGCAGAGTGGCAGGACTAGTTCTCCCAGGCATTAGGTTGATTAACTAATGGTTTCATGGCTTTGAATTGTACTGGGTCGAAACTGGCGCAAAATTGACGTAGCCTGGCGAATCAGAGGTTCTGTTCCCTGGACTATAATCAAAAACTCACCCCGGTTGAGACAGTTACGGTAGGAAAGGGCTTTACCGCTGCCTACCATCAGACCAACACCCCCGCCAATAAAAAATCCCCCCATGGCGGCGGCGATCGCTCCGAGCCCTCCTCCCAGTACCTGGTTACCCCAGCGGCCTGCCCAGGTAAAGGTATCAAGACCGGTAATACTATCAAAAAGAAAACCGGCGCTAAAACCAAAGGGTAATAACCACACCAGCATTAACCGAATTTGACGCCAGCTTCGATCCGCCGGATCGATCAGACCATAGTCATCGGCACTTTTAAAACCCCGCCCTAGAATTTCAATCCGCTCTGCCGCCAGGTTAGCCCGCTGGAGGGCATCATAGGCTTCCTCAGCCCTAAGGCGTTCTTCAATAACTGCTACCAGATAGTTCATTCAGAAAAAACAGCAGTAATTAGTGGAGTCCAGGTTCAATCTGGTTGAGGGGAATAAAACATTCGTTAGGCAGTAAAACCGGGCGATCGCCAAAAATCAGCTTACCCCGATGGGTTTTCGTACTGATGGCAATACCGATGGGGCGCTGTACATCCTCAGGATGAACCTCGTAGTAAGTGCGGTAGATTTGACGGGCGGATTTGAGCAGGGCCGGATTCAGCAAGGTTGGCAATAAGCCATTAACTTCTGGACCGGAGGAACTGGTCGGACTAACGGGGGGAGACTGCTGAAGACTGTACACGGCTCACCTGTGACTCATCTAGACAAGACTGTAATCGAAATCTTCAGTAGCGGCAAATCGTTAATTTATATTAATGGAACTGATGGCCTTAAGCAGGGCCTGCCCCATAGCCTGGCATCCCACCTGGGTCATGCCCTCAGACATAATGTCACCGGTACGATAGCCCTGGTCTAAAACCCTGACCACAGCCTGCTCAATCAGATTTGCTGCCACTGGTTGATTGAGGCCATAGCGCAACATCATCGCGGCACTGAGCACCTGAGCCAGGGGATTGGCCTGGTCCTGGCCGGCAATATCGGGAGCGGAGCCATGCACCGGTTCGTAAACCCCTGGTCCCGTTGACCCCAGGCTGGCGGAGGGCAGCATACCAATACTGCCGGTCAACATGGCGGCCGCATCGGACAAGATATCTCCAAATAAATTACTGGTGACGATGGTGTCAAATTGCCGGGGCCAGCGAATCAATTGCATGGCGGCATTATCTACGTACATGTGGCTGAGGGTGACATCGGGGTAATCAGCGGCCAGGGCTGTCAGACGATCGCGCCATAATTGAGAGACCTCTAACACATTAGCCTTATCCACAGAACACAGCCGTCGCTGGCGTTTCTGGGCAATTTCAAAGGCTACTCGGCCAATTCGATCAATTTCCTCGGGGTATAGGCCATGGTGTTGACGGCCCGCTGCTGCCCATCTTCGGTTGTGAAAAGTCCCCTGGGCGTGCCGAAATAAATCCCTCCCGTTAGTTCTC
Source organism: Nodosilinea sp. LVE1205-7 (assembly GCA_041879365.1). Taxonomy (GTDB): domain Bacteria; phylum Cyanobacteriota; class Cyanobacteriia; order Phormidesmidales; family Phormidesmidaceae; genus Nodosilinea. The sequence continues at coordinate 3,716,452 of CP089923.1, forward strand.
GCACCACCATAATGTCTACCCCTTCCACCACCTCTCGCTTCAAAGAAGAGGCATTCACTAATTGGGGCAGAATGGTGGCGGGACGCAGGTTGGCAAATAGGCCTAAGCCGGCTCGCAGGCCTAATAGGCCGGTTTCAGGACGCTGCGATCGCGGCAGGTGATCCCACTGATAGCCGCCAATGGCTGCCAGTAAAACCCCATCACTGGCCCGGCAGGTTGCCAGGGTAGCCTCAGGCAGAGGAGAGCCGGTTGCCTCAATGGCGGCACCACCAATCAGGGCTGATTCAAATTTAAAGTTCAGATCTAAACGTTGACCAACCGCCTTGAGCACATCGACGGCCACAGCCATAATTTCTGGACCAATGCCGTCACCAGGTAGCAGGGTTAGGGAAAAGGAAGTGCTCATAAATCGGGAGCTATAAAGAATAGTAATCAGGTCAACATTAAACAGGTTAACTGGGTGATTATCATACGTCCTGAAGGGGGCCCTTGGCCATTACTCCATAATTCTATGACCCACTACCTCTACCTGCATGGCTTTGCCTCTGGTCCCAAATCTCAGAAAGCTCAAAGCATGAGGCTACGGTTTCAGGACCTGGGACTAAATCTGGAAATTCCGGACCTCAACCAGGGAGACTTTTCCCATCTGACCCTGAGTCGGCAGATTAACCAGGTGAGGGACCAAATCCTAACCTGGCCTGAACCAGTGGTAATTATCGGATCGAGCCTGGGAGGGTTGACGGCAGCCTGGGTAGCGCAGCAGCCTCAGTTGCAAGGTCGCATTACTCAGCTGGTGTTATTGGCTCCAGCCTTTGATTTTTTGACCCAGTGGTTAGCCCATCTTGGTCCGGCCCAGATCAATCAATGGCGGACCACCGGTTACCTGGCGGTTTATCATTATCAGGCACGGCAAACCCTACCTCTCCACTATAATTTTTGGCTGGATGCTGCTACCTACTGCGATCGCCAGCTCCAGGCCCCAGTACCCACCGGGCGTATCTAGCGGTTGGGGGACTAGCGTAAAAAAGAGGGTACATGGACAGTAGTCCTTGTACCCAAATAAAAAATGCCCTATGAGCATAGCGCATCGACTGGGCGAAAAGCTAGAGCAACCGGACGTGCAGGCGCGACTCTTGCCCCTAACAACGGCCCAAAGTCTGGCTGGGATGGTGCTAGTGGCGTTAGAAGTGGGCTTGATGATAGCTCGCTGGGTGTTGGAGAACGAGTTAGCGCGCCGGGCAGAGGCCCCTCAGGTGTGGCCCCACTGCCCCCACTGCGGGAGTCGGCTGCACTCGAAAGGATTTCAGTCGCGGCAGATGGAGACCTTGGTGGGGGCCATTGCCTGAAAGCGACGGGTGGGTCGCTGTCCTCGGGGATGCCCAGAGAGTCAGCGGGTGCCGCTCGACGAAGCGCTAGGGATTGTGCCCTACCAGCAGAGTAGTGAGGAATTAGTGCGCTTAGGCTGTCTGTTGAGCGTAATGATGCCCTATGGTCAGGCCAGTGAGGTGTTGCGCCAGTGGAGCGGGCTATCGGTGAGTGCGGCGAGTCTATGGAATTGGGTGCAGCAGGTAGGGCAACGGGCCGAAGTGGCTCTAGCTCAGGCTTTGGTGGTTCAAGCCGGGGGTGAAGGGGTAGCCCCTGAGCCGATGGAGGCGGCCTTAGCGGCTCTACCGTTAGCGATTGGAGCCGATGGGGTGATGGTGCCCTTTCGCCCCACCCCAAAGACGCCCAAAGGGGCGATTCAGTGGCGGGAGGTAAAAGTGGGCATTCTGGCCCGCCTTGGCCGCCGGATCACCCGGGCAGGAAAGACCGTCCCCCAACTGCTGAGACGTCGACTGGTGGCGGTGTTGGGTACGATTGACGACTTCATCCCGGTCATTCAACTAGAAGCCACTCGCCAGGGCGTTAAGACCGCTCCCCTGGTGGTCTGGCTCAGCGATGGTGGACGAGGCTTTTGGCGGGTCTACCGCACCTGCTTTGCCACCGCTATCGCCGTGCTCGATTTCTTCCACGCCGCTGGTCATCTAGCCCGCGCCACCGAGGCCCTCTTTGGCTCCCTCCACTCCGCTGAAGCCCAGGCCTGGTTTCAGCGCTGGCGTCATTGGCTGCGCCATGGCCAAGCCCGACGGGTGCGACAGACCTTACTTCACTTGATTCATCTGCCCGGTTGGTCTGCCTCCGCCTTTGCTACCCTGCTTCAGGTACAGGCCTACTTTCAACGCCACCACCACCACACCCGATATCAAACCTTTGATCGTCTCGGTCTTCCCTTGGGCTCCGGAATGGTGGAAAGTGCCTGTAAATGGCTGATTCAGCAGCGCTTCAAGGGTGTCGGTATGCGCTGGAGTGAGGATGGCTTTAACCATCTTCTCTTGCTCAGGTTAGCTTGGGCTAATCATCGTTTTGATGACCTCTTTCCCTCCGTTCCTAACCCCCTAACCGACCCCTCCCCTAACCTTTAGATACGCCCGTACCCACCCTAATTTTGCACGGACTCAAGGACGAGGTAATCACCATAGAAGCGAGCCGTACCTATGGGGCCAGTCGTCCCTGGGTCAACCTGATAGAACTCTGGGATGACCACAGCCTACTGGCTACAGAAGAGCTGATCTGGAACTATAGCTGGACTTTTTTAAACCAGCCGAAGGTCCAGAGTCAATAGTTTTAGCTAGAGCAACTAGAAAAAGGTTGATTGATAACTTTTTTGTCTTATGTTTTATAGTTTGACTGGACCCATTATCGGTAAACCGGTAATCAGGTATCCAAAATTGTGCCCAGTAAACAAGCCTGACTGAGGTCCGCACCCGTTAAGCAGCTATGGGTTAAATTAGCGCATAGTAGGTTAGCCCCGGTCATATTGGCACCCCCTAGATCAGCCTGTTCCAGGTTAGCTTCTTCCAGATTAGCCTGGTCCAACTGGGCTCCCCGTAAATTAGCCTGGTATAAATCAGCTCCCTTCAGGTTAGCCCCGGAAAGGTCAGCGCCCCGCAGGTCAGCCTGACTTAAATTGACTCCGTGAAGATTTACCCCGATTAAGGTACAGCCACTTAAGCAGGCCCCGGCCAAATTTACCCCGGTTAAGCAAGCTCCCCTTAAATTGGCTCCCCTTAAATTGGCTCCCCGCAGGTCGGCCCCGCTGAAATTGACCTGCATCAAATTGCTGCCACTAAGATTAGCTCGCAGGTCAGCCCCTACCAAACTAGCCCCCATCAGGTTGGCCCCCACCAGAGTGGCTTGATGTAAACAGGATTGATTCAGGTTTACGCCAATTAATTTAGCCCCAGCCAGGTTAATCCCTGCCAGATGGCTGGATTCCAGGTCAACATCCTGGAGATCAGCCCCGGCTAAATCACGTAGGCCTCCAGAGCGTAGGACAGTTAGATTAAAGGTGTGACTCAACACAGGGGTAGGGTAATCAGAAAACGATAGACAAGGCAACTAAACAATCAATGGGGCCATGAGGTCAGGATTAAGTAAACCAGCACCCAGGGTCATCTGGCTGGAGATTTGGGGCGGCCCCATGCCTTGCTGGAGGGCGCTTACCATGAGCTCTAGAATTTCTATTAATTTAGGGTCCCAACGTTGACCAATTTCTGTTTTACAGTGACCTAGGGCCTGCACCAAACCAATGTCCGAATTCTCCTCTGGATGGTGATGTTGCCAGAGAGCTAACTGTTGCTGAAATTCTGCCACCAGGGCTAGCATCCGGGACTCCAGGGGAATGCTGTCGCCGCTTAATCCCGCCGGTAATCCTCCGCCATCCCACCATTCCTGCTGATGGGCGATAATGGTGGCCACTGCCCGGAGACGGGGCATTAGCCGTAAAGACTGCACTTCGGGCACCAAAGGACAACTGAGACCGTCACTGCTTAACCGGGTAGCATTATTAGTCGGAGCAATGCGGTGCAGCCAGCCCGCTAGCCGTAGACGTTGCAATTGCCAGGTCGGTAGGTCAATTAGCTGGGCCATCATTTCTAATAGGCTAACCACTTCTTGGGTGGCCAAGGGATTCAGGGTGTCAGCTGCGATCAACCAGTTGAGCCATGCGTAAAAAGGCCTGAACTTCGTTGTTGACTAGATTTTGGTCTAGATCGTCTAGATGGTTGAAGGCAGAGTTAACTCGAATATGGTTGCGGCTATCTTGCAGGTAGGTAACTACCTGGGTGACGGCATGGTTGACTTCGCCGCCATAGCCGCCCGCATTAAGTTGACGCTCTAGAGTCTGATGTAGTTGGGTTTGCAGTTGGGGGTTATAGCGCCCTAAATGGGCGATCGCTAGAGCAGCTGTTTTTTCCACCAGGCTAGGATCAAAGGTCCACAAACCATAGAACTTGCGCTCCAAATCATTCAGGGGTAGCCCCGCTGCACCGTAGTCAGCCGCAGATAGCTCCTGACAAAGTACCATGGCGCAGTAATCAGGAGAAAGAATAATCAAATGCCATTCCTGGTTGACAGGGTCATCCTCGGCCAGGTCTACCAAGGCTACATTAGGGCGTTGACTGGTAGGGTGTTCGTGGAAACCGGTTTCTGGTGATGCCATGATCACCACCTGGTCTACCCGAGCCGCAATGGCTGCATAGCGGTCTGCCTCCTGAAGATACCATTTACCCCGTTGAAAAGCCGTAATCACCAGGGGAGCAACGGAAAATTCCAGGTTGAGAATTGAATCTTCCAAAGCATGACAAAGGGACACCAGGGTGTTTTTATAGTAGACCCCATAGTTCAAGGGGGTGGCACGGGGAGTTGTGCTATCAGCTACTAATTGCTTTAAAATGGATCCTTGTAGCATGACAATACTCTGAAATTTCCCTCAATTCCGACTATAGCCTCAGCCACCGGTAGGAGGACAGGGATTCCCTGCTGATCCTGGCTATGGCCTATCGCTTTGCCCTAACCATATTGGCCACAATAGTATGTATGGATCATAACCTAGACAGGGGAAAGCCGCAGGTATTATTCAGAGATAGGGCTCAGTCCCCTGGCTCTAGCCCGACCCGTCATTGATATCCATGGTTGCCGGTACCGTAACTGGTTACCTTCTGATAATCGGTAAGGGATGTATCCCACTTTTGTAGCCCTCACCCTTTTTGGGAGAAGGGGCTGGGGGATGAGGGCAAACTTGTAAAACTAGGATGCACTCCTTAAAACTCACCTGGTAGCAGCAGAATCTGGACCTTCTAGCCAGGTTAATCCGTAGCCTTAACGTATCCTCCGGAATTTCCTGTTAAGCTGTTTGCAATTTGTTTTCCAGGTTGCCTGACAGGTAGCCCCTTGGCTGCCTCAGGCCTTAACCTGAAACATTCTCAATGTCTACTCTTTAGTCCGACAGGAGAAACATCGTGGGTTTTCTAGATAAACTTTTTGGCAAAGGAGAGGAAGATAAGGCTAAAGCCGCTCCTCAGTTTGATGTTCAAACGGCGGCGGCGGCGGCCCAGATCAACCCCGCCAAGGTCGGATTGGACGGGCAGTTTGACGAAAGTGGGTTGGCTAAACGGGTCGCCAAGGCTTTGGATGATGCCAATATCTCTGACGCCGTTGGCCTTTGGGTGGCCCAGACCGATTCCACCGTTGTTCTCAAATATAACCCTGATGCAGAATCAGTTCTGGAGAGGGCTAAGGAAATTGCCCTGGGGGTAGAGGGAGCCACTGAGGTAATTACCCAGCCTAATACCTAGCTCGCTTGCCTGCTGCAAACTAGCAACCGGAGCATTTTCGGGAATTTTTGTCGGGCAAGGAAATATGGTCTCCGTTCCTTCCTTGCCCGATCCTCTTAGGTCAAGGCGGTCTGCACCGCCTCTAGACTTGGGGTTGTCGTTCGTCCTCCTAACTGCAAATTCAAGAAGCTGATTAAATCGGCAAAGGTCAATAACCCGGTTTCATCAAACTGCTCGCTAATATCAATGCCAAAGGTATGGTAAAAATCTGCACACAGATTCAATCCCCAGTCAAACCAGCAAATACGGGGAAATTGTAAATCTTCCACCAGCCAATCGCTGGGGCGCAGCCGACCCACCTCCAGCCCGGTATAAACCCCCAGATGATTGTAGACAAATTCAATGAGAGGTTTGGGATAGGTTTGCTGGACGAATGGCGGCGTCCAATAGCGGTCAAACCATTGATCGCAGTTAAGGTAGGGACGATAGAGGAGAATTTGACAGAGTTCCTTGCGGGTACCCACGTCAGGACTGAGCCAGCTATAGGTGAGCAGGCTGTTGACTAAGTTGTTTAGTTGTTGCATGAAATCGATGCCAGTATCCCTGATCTTTCTCAGAGTGTGCCCAGAGTGAAAACAAAATCCATAGCTGGGGATATTTCTTTATTTTTATTTTTCTCTTTATCCAATTTTCTATTTTGGTAGTGGGGCCACAGCTCTTCAGGGCAGGATGGCTTTTAATCAGGACAAGTCCAGGATGAGTTGCCAGGGGGGAGTAGATACTGCTCCTATGCAGAGGTGTCGGCCTCTGGAGTGCAGAGCTGGCTCAGGGTGCTGGTAAAACTGGGATAGGATACAGCGGCGGCTTCTGCTCGATGAATGATAGTTTTACCCTTCGCCCCAGGGCGGCAATGGCCAGGCTCATGGCCACGCGATGATCGCCATGGCTATCCACGGAGGCACCCTGCAGGGGTACCTGCCCTCGAATTACCAGGCCGTCGGGTCGCTCCTCTACAGCGGCTCCCAGACGGGCCAGTTGTCTGGCCATGACGGTGATGCGATCGCATTCCTTCACCCTCAGTTCACTGGCGTCCTGAATCACCGTAGTGCCCTTGGCAAAGGCAGCTGCGATCGCCAAAATCGGGATCTCATCAATCATGCGGGGAATTAAATCACCGCCAAACTGGGCTGCCTTGAGAGCACTGTGGCGTACTCGCAGGTCGGCCACTGGTTCCCCCGTTACCTGGCGGGGGTTCTCCAGGGTAATGTCGGCTTCCATAGCTTGCAACGCCTCTAAAATACCGGTGCGGGTGGGATTAATACCAACATTTTCTACCACCAGGTCAGACCCTGGGGTAATGGCGGCAGCTACCAACCAGAAGGCTGCGGAGCTAATATCACCGGGCACCACAATGGTCTGACCGGTTAATTGGGCTGGACCCTGAACGGTGACGCTACAGGTGTCTGGATCTATCTGTAAATCAGCGCCAAAGGCTCGCAACATGCGCTCACTGTGGTCCCGGGAGAGACTGGGTTCCGTCACTGTCGTTGCCCCCTCGACCAGCAGGCCAGCCAGCAACAAACAGGACTTCACCTGGGCAGAGGCCACCGGAGAATGGTAGTGGATGGGCCGTAGACTGGTGCCCTGCACCGCCAGGGGAGCCAGGCGATTCCCCTGGCGGCCCCAAATACTGGCCCCCATCTGGGACAGGGGCTGAATCACCCGGTCCATTGGTCGGGAGCGCAGGGATCCATCCCCTGTTATAGTGAAAAAACGTTGGGGGTGGGCCGCCAGTAAGCCCAACATCAACCGTAGGGTGGTGCCAGAATTGCCCGCATTCAGGACATCATCGGGCTCCTGTAAATGGCCCAAACCCACCCCCTGTACCCTTACCCAGTCCGCCTCTAGGGAAGATATTTCCACCCCCATGGCCTGAAAGCAGGCGGCGGTACTGCGGGAATCCTCCCCCAGCAACAATCCTTGAATGCGGGTTTCGCCCCGGGCAATCGCTCCCAGCATCAAAGAACGATGGGAAATGGATTTATCCCCGGGCACCTGCACCCGACCCAGCAGAGCTACTTCCCCGCATAATTCCAGGGTCAGAGTTTGATGGGGCGGGGATGGGATGATCTGAATCGGCGCGGTCATGGTGGTTAAGGGATAGGTCCGTAGCCGATCCTACCGCTTCCTATCCCCCCTTGAGCCATGATCGAGGGGAGGGCTCTATGGAAATTTTAGTCCTGGCCGTTGTTTTCCGTCGCTGAATCGATGACCTCGGCCTTGGTCCTGTAGCTGGCCATCACCCGACCAGGGCGGCGTAGCTGCTGGTGGTAGGCTTGACTAATGGGGTCAGACAGGTCTGTCAAGGAGTCAATGCCAATACCGTTACGCCCCTGATCCACACCGGAACTATGGATATAAAGGCCCTTGCCCAGGTACAGGGCCACATGTTTAGTCCGTTCCGGGGTGCCGAAGAAAATCAAATCTCCCGCTTCCAGATCGGTCCAGGCGATCGCCACTGTAAACGCCTCCTGTTGATAGGAGTCTCGGGGTAGGCGGATACCAGCGGCAGCAAAGGCCGTCTGCACCAAACCGGAGCAGTCAAAGTTAGGACCCACTGTGCCTCCCCAGAGATAGGTATTGGGTTGGGCCATGGCCTGCTGAGCAAAGGCGATCGCCTGGGGTAAACGGGAATGGATGGCGGAACGGGTGAGGCTAGGGGGCTGGTAAGCAGTTGGGGCCAGTTCCAGGGCTTTGAAGTCGGCCAGGGCTATCCACCCGGGGTAGCCATCTTCACAGAGACGAACCGATAGGGCGGTTTGTGCTGCGCTCTGGGGCTTGGAGATCAACTGAAGTTGACGCCCGACCCCAGCCTGGGTAACTAACTCCTTGAGGTCGGCGGTTTGGTAGAGGTTGATGGTTCTTAAACAACGGTACTCTGGGCCGGATAAGGGGCTCACAGATTTAATCTCCCTGCTTACCGCTATTACGAATATTCACTACTTTTTTCAGCACATCGAACCAAAAATTAGAACCCATAGAGATGGCTAAACCACTCACCAGCCACCCCAGAAACCGGCGGGGAACCAAAGGTAAGGGCCAGCCCTGTTCGGCCTTTTGTTGTTGTTCAATCACCTGGGGATCGTAGCCAATCGGGAAAGGAATTTCCTGCAGAGCCTGATCAACGGCGGTTTTGACCTGGGTTAGATTCTCACTTAACTGGGCGTTAGGAGCGTTGGTGTGGGCCACCAGTTGATCAGCCGCCTGGGTAACGGTGCTACGTAGTAAGGGGTCCTTGGCCAGGCGGGTAGCGATGTGGAAGGAATCGGCATTAATAGCAATGGCGGTGCCAATACCAATAATCACCGCTACCGCCTTGGCATTGCGTTTATAAACGCCAGTTGCCCGTTCCATACCCCGATCAAACCACTTTTCAATTTCCCGGCCAAATTGTTCCACCTCGCTCCGTAGATTATCGCTGGTGATATCGACCTTACGGGCTATGGCCGTCAGGCTATCCTTCAAGCCTGGAGTAATGGCTATCTTTTCCAGTTGGTTAACTAAACCTTGAGCTGAGAGGTTACCCTGATTCGCCAGCTGACTTAACTCCCGATAAATCTCACTGGTGGTGTCAAAAACCTCCAGTAAACTGCTGATACTGGGGCGTAGTCTGTTAATCAGGGCATTGCGCTCAGCTGGAGTACTGGTCAGCCCCCGTTGAATATAATCTAGCCGTCGCAAAAAGGTGGTTGTTAAGGGATGGCCCTCCGGTAGGGCATGCTGGGCCATCGCCATAAATTGGTCAAGACTGGCAATCAGGCGATCTAGGCTGTCTGGCAGAGAAACCAATCTAGTCTTAAAATCCTGAAGAATCTCCTGTAGGGATGTTTCTAACTGCTGCAATTCTGGATTGAGCAAAAATTCGTTGCCGGTGTTGGCCCTGAGATCGCTGAGGATACTATGAACCGGTAACAAGACCTTATCGGCAATGAAACTCACCATGCGTTCATCGGCTAAAACCTGGAGAATGCGTCCCAGTTGCATGCGCTCTAACAGGCTGTTGGCAAAGGCTTCGGCAGGAATGTAGGAAGGTCCGCTGGTTTTACCGGCACCAAAGATATTCCGTCCACCGGTAATAAAGCGATAAATACGCCCAATTAACTGGGAACCACTGCGAAAGCTGCGGGCAATTCTACCCTTAGCCTCCTGATTTAGACTGCGAATCCAGGGACTGTCATAGAGGGCATCGGCTAGAGCTTGGGCGGCCTTTTCTTTGTCGCGATCGTTACCAGATAGCAACACTTCGATAGATTGTTTCAGGTGTTCGGCCCGCCATTGCAGCAGTGTACCGATGATTTCCTGAATCTCGCTAGCCAGTAAACTAAGGACCAGAAAAATGAAAGTTAGCCCTAGGGCGATGTCTAAAACTACGGGTAAGTTCATCGATTCACTCCTTAATAATCCTCACCCCAACTGCATTGGAGTGGTGCTATCCCTTCGCCTCAATTAAGGGCATGGAGGCGGCCATTCATCCATGGAGGTGGAATAGCATGACACCCTCTGATCTGGGGAGAGTTTGGCAGGCACCTAAGATCCTAGACCTCTTCTTCTGGGGAAAATTCTGGCTTCCCCTATAGTCTGACCGCACGCCTAATTCTACTGAAGCTGCATAGAAATGGAACATCTTTGTCACCATGGGATGCTATACCAGTCTTGCTGGCTTACCTCCATCTATGAAGTTAACAACTCGAGGCCACTACAGTGTTAAAGCCTTGCTTGACCTCAGCCTTCGGCGTTCTGGCCAGCCGGTCTCAGTCAGTGCCATTGCCCAGCGGCAGGCCTTACCAGTTCCCTATCTGGAAAAGCTCTTAATTGATTTGCGGCGGGCCGGGTTGGTGGAATCGGTACGGGGCTCCCAGGGCGGGTACCGTTTGGCCAAAGCCCCAGACCAGATTTTTCTGGGGGAAATCTTAGCAGCCGTGGGGGATCAGGTGCCGCCTTTGCCGCGTCATAGCGCCCAGACTGACCAGGTGGAAGACTGGGTTACCCTGGCGGTTTGGCGACGTCTTAGCCAGAAAATGCAGGAAGCACTTGATAGTATTTCCCTGGAAGACCTCTACTACGATGCCCGCAGCTGGCGGGCGGCTCAGGGAGATGATACTAACTTCGTGGTTTAGGGCCGTGATTGTATTGGTTCTAGCCAGTGGTTTGGACTACTGGCTAGGAGACCCCTGGGGTTGGCCCCATCCAGTCCAGGGGATGGGCTGGTTTATTGCTACTACCAGTAAACCCGCCCTCACCCATGACTGGCCCCAGGGATTAAAGCGTGCTTGGGGAGTAGGGTTGGCGTTGACATTGATACTGGCTAGTGGGCTGGTAGGCTGGGCCGTAGTACAGATAGCCCGTGGCTTGCATCCGATGCTAGGGCTAGGGGTAGAGGCCGTTTTATTGGCCAGTTGTCTGGCCGGTCGCAGCCTGCGTCGGGCGGCTGAGGATGTGCTAACACCTTTAGAAGTCGGCGATATTGAGACCGCAAGACAGCATCTCCGTTACTACGTTGGTCGTGATACAGAGCATTTAGATAGACCGGAAATTCTGCGGGCGGTGATGGAGACCGTTACTGAAAATGCCACCGATGGAGTATTAGCACCCCTCTTTTATGGACTGATAGGGTTTTGTATACCATCCCTGGGGGGTGTCCCCCTGGCCCTGGCCTATAAGGCGGCCAGTACCCTGGACTCAATGATTGGCTATCGGGAGCTTCCCTATACCTATCTGGGTTGGTTTAGTGCTCGTCTGGAAGATGGTCTTACCTGGCTGCCCTGCCGGTTAGCGGTACTGACCATCGCCCTGTTGTCAGGCCATCCTGGCCAGGTGTGGGCTATTTGTTGTCGAGATGCCCCCGCCAATCCCAGTCCTAATGCGGGCTGGAGTGAGTGTGCCTACGCTGCCGCCTTAGGGGTTCAGTTGGGGGCATGAATTTCTACCGGGGCGTGGCCAAACCCAAACCCTTACTGGGACAGGCCCTTTACCCCATGAGTAGCGATCGCATTCGCCGCGCTCTTGCCCTTACCCGCCAGGCTGCCCTGATCTGGCTGGGACTGGGACTCACTGTTATAGTCATAATAGGAGTTGGAAGTGGTTAATGGTGCCGCCGCCCCAGGTAGCGATGGCCGCCGCGATCGTTTTAGTGCCTGTTCTGGCCAGGGGTATGTACCGCCGTGAGTAGCCATAGCACCGTTATCGAAATTCTGTCTGCTGAGGAAATGCGCCGTACCCTGAATCGACTGGCGTCGGAATTGGTGGAGCGGGGGGCGATCTCCATCGTCTGGTGCTTCTGGGTATTTATACGCGAGGTGTACCCCTGGCCCAAATGCTAGCCCAGCAAATTGAACGACTGGAATCTGTTCCCATTCCGGTAGGGGCTCTGGATATTACTCTGTACCGCGATGATCTCGACAAAATTAGCACTCGCACCCCCGCTCCCACCCGTATTCCCTTTGATATTACGAACCGGGTTGTAGTGCTGGTAGATGATGTTATCTACAGTGGTCGGACCATGCGAGCCGCCCTTAATGCAGTTCTGGATTATGGTCGTCCCAATGCGATTCGACTGGCGGTGTTAATCGATCGGGGCCATCGTGAGTTACCCATTCATCCTGATTTTGTCGGTCGTACCCTACCCACCTCTAAAGAAGAAGTGGTCAAGGTTTTTCTCCAGAGTGTTGACGGTCAGGATGGAGTCCATCTACTAAAACCTTGACCAGGGCAACAGCGCCAGGGGAGGTAGAGGGCTGATTCACTGCTTTCGGGCAGTCTATCCACTAAAAGTTTGATCGTCATCATGCCAGTTTAGCTATCCATGAGTACCCTTAATCAAGCCTCTCCCTACCCCGATCAGATGATCGGACTGTAACCATGGATGACAAGAGCTTTATGTCCAGCCCCCCAGCAGAGACCTATCTCCTCAATCCGATCTATCCATCGGGCTTGAGTCAAACTTTTGAAGATCGTCCATCGCTGCTAACGGTGGACGATGTCCAGAAGTATCTGAATCGATCGCGGGCCTCGGTTTATCGGTATACCAATACCAATCGCGAGGTCTTAAATTCTCCCTACAATCCTCAGAAATTAAATCCCGAAATTCGCCGTGATAAAGACGATCCCTTGCAATTCCGGCCCCAGGAAGTCCAGCGTTTTGCTGAAGAGGTGCTGGGCTTAAATCCCACTATTCAGGTGCAAACCCCTACCGAAAACTTGACCAATGCCTTGCTGGGCCAGATTTTGCAAGAACTGAAGGCTATTCATACTCTGCTGGAGTTGCAGACAAAAGATTAACGGTTTTGCTTGCTACCCCTGTCTATCCGCAGATATCTATAGCGGTTGTCGATAGAGGGAGCCAGGCCATGGTTCAGTTCTGCCCCCAGTCCCAGGGTTAACGAACCGCTTCCAGCAGTCGGGAAAAGTAAAACCGGGTTTTGGTCATAGACCGTCGCTCTATACGCCAGCCTGCTGCCTCTAACATGGCCACAATAGTGGCTTCTGGATGCAGATAGGCCCGGGTGGTTTTACTGGGACCAGGAAAAAATTCGCCGATTTTCTTGAGCACGGTGTAGTAGGAAGTTTTGGGAGCAAAGCTCAGGAGTAGGCGAGACTCTGCCAGATTACTGAGGTGATTAATCATGCCATTCACCTGGGCGTCGGGATAGTGAATCAGCACATCCAGGCAGATAACCGTGTGATAATTGCCGGCGATAGTTTCCAGGTCCTTGACTTCAAAGGTTGGCAGGTTTTGTTCCGGTAGCATGGCGACAGCCCGGCGCTGGGCTTCTTCTACCATTTTGGCGGAAATATCGCTGGCATAGACCTGAGCTCCTGCGGTCGCCAGGGGAATGGCCAAACTACCGACGCCACAGCCCGCATCACAACAACTCAGACCAGATAGATTGCCATCGGCCTGAAGCCAGGCCATTACCGTATCAACGGTTTGTTGATGGCCCTGGCGGATATCCAGTTGTACCTTGTTGACATCGCCATCGCCATAGATGCGCTGCCATCGCTCAAAACCGGTGGCGTTAAAGTAATCCCGCACAATGGTTTTATCATCTGGGCGATCGTTGGTCAGGGTCATAGTCAAATCCAGTTGGAATAGGTATCTTTTTGATTCTAGGATGTTTCTCCTGACCGATTTTACCTGTATAGGTAGGTTTACTCCAGCAGCAGAATTCAGCAGCCAGAACTGAGTGGATATCTCCTGATGATTCCAACCCCTTTGCTATTACAGACCACAGCAACGGTGGTTAGCTTGACCCATCCATAGAAAATCTCTTTAGCTAATTTTATTTAGTTAGGAGTTTTTCTATGGATGGATTCAGTGCAGGAACACTGGCGCTGGCCTTGATCACTGAGGGGTTTATCCCTGTTGATTACCAGTACCCTGTGGGGGCCATGGGGAACGGCCCCCACAGGCAGGAGAAGGATATGGTTGAGTGCATCCCAGTTTTGCAAGTTTGCCCTCATCCCCCAGCCCCTTCTCCCTTTTTGGGAGAAGGGGAGCCGGATTCAAAGTCCCTCTCCCGCCTTGGGAGAGGGATTTAGGGTGAGGGCTACAAAAGTGGGATACACCCATATAGTTAGCACTGAGAGATGGCAGGGAATACCATGGACCTGGTTACCCAGGTTAGACCGGATAGAACCGCTACCTAAAAGAAAGCGGCCTGATGGCGAATCAGACTGAGAAATTCTTCACGGGTCTTTTGGTCTTCCTGAAAGACCCCCAGCATAGCGCTGGTGACGGTCCAGGAACCGGGCTTTTGGACACCGCGCATTACCATGCACATGTGGCTGGCCTCTACCACAACTGCCACCCCACGAGGCTCTAGAATTTCTTGAATCGCCTCTGCAATCTGGCGGTTTAACCGTTCTTGAACCTGCAACCGCCGGGAGTACATCTCGACAATTCGGGCGAGCTTGCTCAGTCCCACCACCCGTTGATTGGGAATATAGGCCACATGAGCCCGACCCATAAAGGGCAACATGTGGTGCTCGCAGAGACTAAACAGGTTGATGTCTCGCACTAGCACCATTTCGTTGTGGCCCTCATCAAAAATCGCCCCATTCACCAGTTCCTCAAGGGACTGCTGGTAACCGCTGGTTAAGAACCGCATCGCTTCCGCTACGCGCTTGGGGGTTTTAAGCAAACCTTCCCGTTCTGGATCTTCGCCAACGGCAAGTAGCATGGTACGTACTGCCGCGGTCATATCCTCCTGGCTGGTGGGGGGAATGGGATATTGTTCGGCTGGGGTGCCTGTATTATGGCTAAGGGTACGATTAGGCAGGACAGTGGGGTGCACCAGGGGTTTGGTTACCAAACCGTTAATAGTGGTGGCGGAATTGTTGTCGCTAGAAGAAGCAATAGTCATAGGGATCTTTAGAGAACTCCAGATAGTCAAAAAAAGGAAGCTAATCTAAGAATTAGCGAGCCGATTGTTCACAGAAAAAAGCTAAAGCCGTCTGTAGAGATTGAAGATGCTGAGTATCTTTATTTTAAGCATACCGGTGCCCCTAACTGGTGAGGGGTTTAGGGGTAAAAATTAATGGATCAGGCGACTTCCTCAGCAAATACCCCGATCTGTCGGTACTTTTGGTATCGCAGTTGCTTTAAGGCTCCAGGGGATAGGCGACAGAGCTCATTGAGGTGGCTCACCAGAGATTGTTTCAGCACTTCAGCTGCCTTTAGGGGGTCGGCATGGGCACCCCCTAAAGGCTCAGGTAGCAGTTGATCGAGAATGCCCAGTTGTTTCAGGTCCCAGGAGGTAATTTTGAGGGCTTCGGCAGCCTCTGCCGCTCGGCCAGCATCCTTCCAGAGAATGGCGGCACAGGCTTCGGGACTGGCGACGGTATAGACAGAATGCTCAAACATCAGCAGGCGATCGCTGACCCCAATGCCCAGGGCTCCCCCCGATCCACCTTCTCCAATGATGGTGGACAGAATTGGTACCTGCAACCCAAACATCTCCCGCAAGTTATAGGCGATCGCCTCTCCCTGACCCATTTCTTCGGCTTCGTAGCCAGGATAGGCCCCAGGGGTATCAATAAAAGTAATGATGGGCATGGCAAAGCGATCAGCATGGCGCATCAGACGCATAGCCTTGCGGTACCCTCCGGGAGAAGCCATCCCAAAGTTTCGCACCACATTATCCTTGGTGTCTCGACCTTTCTGGTGGCCCAAAATAACTACGGGCCGTCCCTCCAGTCGGGCAACCCCCCCACCAGAGCTAGATCGTCCTTGCCAGAACTGCGATCGCCGTGGAGCTCTAACCATTCGTCGGTAATTGCCTGGACATAATCCAGGGTACTGGGGCGGCGAGGGTGACGGGCCACCTGTAAACGCTGGGCGGGGGTGAGACCGGAAAAAATCTCCTGGCGCAGATTAGCAGCCCGCTCTTCTAGTTGGGCAATCTGGTCAGCAACATCCACATTGTTCTGTTCTGCTAGCTCTCGAATTTGCAGTATGCGTCCCTCCAGTTCCGCCAGAGGCTTTTCAAAGGGGAGGAGTACGGATTTGCGTTCAGTGGGGGCCATAGCCAGGGTGAAGTAAATGAAAATCAATAAAAATGGCGCATCAAGCAGACAGGCTGACCAGGGAAAATCTCAGGTCAGTAAGCCGATCGCATATCTCCCCGCTCAGTTCGAGCCCGCTCCTTAGCTTTGGCCGCACTCTTTTTAAGGGCATCGAGCCGCTTGATGTAGCGGTCTCGCTGCCGCTTTTTGGGGGTCTGTTCGATTAGGGTCTTCAGGGCGCTACCCAGGCTTTTGTAGGCATTGGGGAGGGTATAGCCAAACCGGGTAGCAATGGCGATCGCCCGTTCGTCGGCATCAATACTTTCCTGGATTGTTTTCTGGTTATTATTACGCTTGTACAATCGCCAACCGGAAAAACCGCACAGCCCCAGGGCCAGCACCAGTAGGAGGCCATCCTGCACCCACAGCTCACCCACCGCACCCCCCAGACCAATGGCCAGAGCCGCCATCTCCCAACCATCACGGGGAATAGCGTCGTTTTGAATACGACCCACCTCATGCCAGAACAACAAATTACGCTGATCTAAGGCGAGCTGCTCCCACTTAATTAAATCAATTTGAATTTCCACCTGGTCCTTACCCAGTTCCTCACAGGTAATCAGGGGCGGACTGACATCGATCGCCGACTCCACCGTTACCCAGCTTTGCAACTCGGGGGAAGCAAACTTCTAAGGCGGCGCAGTTCACCCATATCAGCCCGGGTAGTGGAGGTGGCGTAGGACGTCATGAAACTTAATGATGGCTATAAAACTAAGAAAGTATGGATTAAGTTTTGCCAACCAGCAAAGCTTAATGCTTACTATACTAATACCCAGACTACCTATCTGTCCGCAGATTTTCTGCTCTTTCCCCTGGGGAACTCCTAAGGACAACGCCACCATGGTGAGCTATCAACCGACTAAAACGGCCTTTGCCCTTGATCGCGACTGCAAAACCTTGAGCCGCCATGTGCTGGAGCAGCTCCAGAGTTTTAGCGCCGAAGCCCAGGATTTAAGTAGCCTGATGAATCGGTTGGCCCTGGCTGGTAAGTTAATTGCCCGGCACCTTAGCCGCGCTGGCCTGATGGAGTCGGCCCTGGGTTTTACCGGCACCACTAACGTGCAGGGTGAGGCGGTCAAAAAAATGGATATCTACGCCAACGATGTGTTCATCTCAGTATTTGAGCAGAGTGGGCTGGTCTGTCGCCTGGCGTCAGAGGAAATGGAAAAGCCCTATTACATTCCCGAGAATTGCCCGATTGGTCGCTACACCCTGCTTTACGACCCAATTGACGGCTCTTCTAATGTGGATATCAACCTGAATATTGGCTCGATTTTCTCCATCCGTCGGCAGCAGGGCAATGATCTAGACCAGTCGGGGGCAGATTTGTTGCAGGATGGCCACCAGCAACTGGCGGCCGGATATATTCTCTACGGTCCCAGTACGGTGCTGGTATATTCCATCGGCCGGGGAGTCCATGCCTTTACCCTCGATCCCAGTCTGGGGGAATTCATTCTGGCGGCGGAAAACATTCAGGTACCTCGCCATGGTCCCACCTACAGTGTGAATGAAGGCAATTTCTGGCAGTGGGATGATTCGATTCGATCCTTTACCCGCTATGTCCATCGCCACGACGGCTACTCAGCCCGCTATACCGGTGCCCTGGTGGCGGATTTTCATCGCATTTTACTCCAGGGTGGGGTGTTTCTCTATCCAGCCACGCAAAAGCAGCCTGAGGGTAAACTCAGACTGCTTTACGAAACCGCCCCCCTGGCCTTTTTGATTGAGCAGGCAGGGGGACGGGCCAGTACGGGCCATGAAGATATTATGGCGGTGATACCCAGCCATCTGCACCATCGCACCCCCCTGGTGATTGGCAGCCAGGATAATGTTGACCTGGTAGAATCCTTCATTCAGGGGCACTCTTAGAGGTGGCTTGAAAAGGGTTGTCCCAGGTGTCGCTGGCCGCCAGGAGGCCGGCAAAAACTAGGTTGTGGAAAAATTATCCGATTATTCTATCGGCGGAGTTGGTGACTGCAGCCCCGTTAAAGCTTCAGAGATTTGGGTTCAAATGTTTAGGAGAACGATGCTTCACCTGAAACCACATCATGATGCCAGTAACCACCAGCAGCAATAAACCCAGGGAGTTTAGAAAGGGGTAGATGGCCTCCAAATTGAGGGGCCCGAAGTGCCCTTTGTGGGCGTCTAGGACCCAATCAAAGGCGTCTCCATGGTCCGTCATGTCCGCCAGTTGGTAGAGAGAACCGGTCAACACCGTCAGGATGATGGGCAACAGCATGACCGGAGCAAGAAAACGATGGATGTGGCGCAGGGTCTTAAACTTAAGCATGGAAACCCGAATAACAACAAGGAAAAGAAAAAACCGGTTAAAGATTCAAATTCGCTGACGGGAAGCTAGTTTTTCCATATCTGCCTGGGTCTGGTGCAGCAAACTATGGCGGCTATCTACCTGACTGGTGAAGGAAGGCACCAAATTACGGGCTTGCAGGGCCATATGGAGTTGTAAATGGGCGACGTAGTCAGAAAAGTCTTCCCGCCGCTCAGGCGCAATGAAGGTGAGTTTCTCGGCCATCTTGATTAATCTCCCTGCTGTTAAACATCAATAAAATATGCCACGATATCGAAACTACCACAGGCGGCTTAGGCTACCTGGATGACGCAACGAAGCTTAACGGTTTTCTTGCCCATGGCTGCTTCTTCCCCTGTCGATGCCTCCGCCCCTCTGCCCGATCGCCTGATCAAACAAACTATTCGTTATGCCGACCATCGCTCGGTAGATCGGGCTGACCTGACACCGATGATGCAGCACTACGTGGAGATTAAGGACCAGTATCCCCATGCGGTGGTGCTCTATCGGGTGGGGGACTTCTTTGAAACCTTCTTTGAAGATGCCATTACCATTGCTCGGGAACTGGAACTGGTCCTGACCGGTAAGGAGGCTGGTAAGCAGGTGGGACGGGTGCCCCTGGCGGGCATTCCCCACCATGCCCTGGATCGCTACTGTACTCAGTTAGTAGAAAAGGGACTGGCGATCGCCATCTGTGACCAGGTGGAAGATCCGGCCACGGCCCAGGGGTTGGTCAAACGAGAGGTGACCCGGGTGATTACTCCGGGCACCGTGCTGGAGGAGGGCATGCTCAGCGCCAGCCGCAATAACTTTCTGGCCTCGGTGGTGGTGGCGGGAAGTCAATGGGGACTGGCCTACGCTGATGTTTCCACCGGCGAGTTTTTCACTACCCAGGCCGATCACCCCGATCAGCTCAGTCAGGAACTACTGCGTTTGCAGCCGGCCGAAGTGCTGTTTCCCACGGAGGCGATGCACCTGGGGGCGATGATTCGCCCCGGAGACCTATCTGACCATCTGCCCGCCTTTTTTCCCCTCAGTTTTGCTACACCCTCAGGCCCCAGGGTGCCTACAGTCAGTCAGAGGCCCGGCAGCGACTGCTGCAGCGATTTCGGTTGCGATCGCTGGAGGGGCTAGGCTGTGATCAACTACCCCTGGCGGTGCGATCAGCGGGCGGGCTGCTGGCCTACCTGGAAGAAACCCAGAAAACGGTGCAGGCTCCGCTCCAACCCCTGACCACCTACACCCTATCGGCCTACCTGGTGATCGATCACCAGAGCCGTCGTAATCTAGAAATCACCCAAACCGCTCGGGATGGTACCTATAATGGCTCTCTACTATGGGCTCTGGACCGCACCGTCACCGCCATGGGGGGACGTAGCCTGCGCCGCTGGTTACTTCAACCCCTATTGCAGGTGGAGGCGATTCAGGCCCGCCAGGCCACTATTCAGGAACTGGTACAGAATGGCAGCCTGCGGCAAGCTCTCCAGCAACGGCTGAAGCAAATCTATGATCTAGAACGCTTGGCGGGGCGGGCCGGTTCGGGTACGGCCAATGCTCGCGATCTGGTAGCCCTGGCCGATTCCTGCCTGCGCCTGCCAGAACTGGCGGCCCTGACCGCCTCGGCCCAGTCCCCCTATTTACTGGCGTTGCAGGTAGTTCATCCGGAGCTGGAGCAGTTAGGCCAGACCCTGCGATCGCACCTGGTGGAAAACCCACCCCTATACCTGACGGAAGGCCACCTGATCCGCGATGGAGTTAACCCTGAACTTGATCAGCTGCGCCAGCAAGCCCTGGATGACCAGCGCTGGATTGCCCAGTTGGAGCCCAGGGAGCGCGATCGCACCGGTATCACCACCCTTAAGGTGGGGTTTAACAAGGCCTTTGGCTACTACATTAGTATTTCCCGGGCCCGGGCCGACCAGGCTCCCGCTGACTACATCCGCAAGCAAACCCTGACCAACGAGGAGCGCTATATTACCCCTGAACTGAAGGAGCGGGAAGCCCGACTATTTACCCTGGAGGCCCAAACCCACGCCCTGGAATACGAGATTTTTAACCACCTGCGGGAACAGGTGGGAGCCCAGGCTGAGGTGATTCGCCAGGTGGCCCGAGCCGTAGCCGCCGCCGACGTTCTCTGCGGCCTGGGGGAGGTAGCGGTGTTGCAGGATTACTGTTGTCCCCAAGTGGACGACTCTCGCACCATTGCGGTGGTGGAGGGGCGTCACCCGGTGGTGGAGCAACGGCTGCCCAGTGGCTTTTTTGTCCCCAATGCTACTTACCTGGGGACTATTGCCGCCAATCGCTCGACAACCCAAACCCAGGATTTAATTATTCTCACCGGCCCCAATGCCAGTGGTAAAAGCTGCTATCTGCGCCAGGTGGGTTTAATTCAACTGATGGCCCAGGTGGGTAGTTTTGTCCCGGCCCGGTCTGCCCATCTGGGGATTTGCGATCGCATCTTTACCCGGGTAGGAGCGGTGGATGACCTGGCCACGGGGCAATCCACCTTTATGGTGGAGATGAACGAAACCGCCAATATTCTCAACCACGCCACTGGTCGTTCCCTGGTGCTGCTGGATGAAATTGGCCGCGGTACGGCCACCTTTGATGGTCTAGCCATTGCCTGGGCGGTGGCTGAGTACCTGGCCCAAACCCTTCAATCTCGCACTATTTTCGCCACCCATTATCACGAACTGAACCAACTCGAAACCCTGATTGCCAACGTGGCCAACTACCAGGTAACGGTTAGGGAAATGCCCGACCAGATTATTTTTCTGCACCAGGTTCAACCGGGTGGGGCCGATAAGTCCTACGGCATTGAAGCCGGACGGCTGGCCGGTCTGCCCCCCTGGTAATTGATCGAGCTCGTCAGGTGATGACCGATATTGAGCGGCACAGTGCTATTGCCGTTACCGTCGAACCCAACCTGCCGGTACGCCGTCGGTCTTCCCGCAGTCAAGCCGCTCCCACCGATCAGATGGACCTTTTTGCCTGATCTGGCCAGATTACTGGGGGAGGCGACCATGGCCATCAGGGTCACCTCCCAAACTAAGCGGGGGGTAAGAAAGCGGCGCAGGTAGCCTTTAGCTGCTTCAAAACCCTGCAACCAACCTACCAGTTGGGGCTGCTGGGGATAGGTGTGCCAGTACCAATGCAGTAAGTAATCGAGCAACCACAGCTGGGCTTCTGGGTCCAGGGCTTTACTGACCTCACGGCCCAAGTTCAGGGCCTGGCGCAGACTGGCGGGCGGCTGGTGCAGACTGGCCACCAACTCCACCGGTATGGCCTGAAGCTGGCTGTAGGCAGCGATCGCCTGGCCTGGACTACCCTGGGCCAGAGCCATGACCTGACTATGGTGGAGAATTTCCCCCTGGCCGACCTGCTCTAACACCCTGGCCATATCCCCAGGGGTGAGGCGCTGGAAGGGAATGGTCTGACAACGAGATACCAGGGTAGGGAGAATGGCTTGAGGGCCGGGGGCGAGTAGCACCAGGGTGGCCTGACCCGGTTCTTCCAGGGTTTTGAGAAGACCGTTGGCGGCCGCTTCAGTCATAGTTTCGGCCGCTTCAATGACCACCACCGCCCGCTCCGATTCCAGGGCAGGACGGCTGAGGAATTGAGTAATTTGCCGCACCTGCTCAAGGCGGACCTGGGGCGGAGTTTTGCGAGTAACCCCCTGATCGGCAGCGGCAGAAGCGGGCACTAAACGGCCCTGGTGCAGATAGGTGGGCTCGACCCAGAGCAGGTCGGGATGGTTGCCCTGGCGAATCCGGCGTTGCT
The DNA here is from genome assembly GCA_041879365.1 of Nodosilinea sp. LVE1205-7. Taxonomy (GTDB): domain Bacteria; phylum Cyanobacteriota; class Cyanobacteriia; order Phormidesmidales; family Phormidesmidaceae; genus Nodosilinea. The sequence goes on from CP089923.1 coordinate 3,738,817, forward strand.
GTCCTGGATCGGGGGTAGGCTGGTGACTGAGCAGTATTTCCGCCAGCCTGACCGCCGCTCGCCGTCGTCCCACTCCCTCTGGTCCGGCAAACAGGTAGGCGGGGGCCAGACGTCCCTGGTCCAGGGCCCGGCAGAGCAAAGCTGTGGCGGTGGACTGGCCAATCAGGTCATTAAATCCTGCGGATACCATTGCTCCAGGTAGGTCTGAACTACTGCAAGAATTGTCTCGGCCACCGCCGTTGGACTGCCCTCGGCCTCAATGGTAGCGCGGTTTTGGGGATACTGCTGGGCCAGGTACTCAAACCCTTGCTGCACCCGCTGGTGAAAGCTCAGGTCTGCCCGTTCCATGCGATCGCTGCCGCCCCGCTGCCGCGCTCGAGCTAACCCCTGTTCCACCGGTAACTGTAGCCAAAGGGTGAGATCGGGAGTAACCCCAGCGGTGGCGATACGATTGAGCTGGTGAATCAGATCCAGGTTCAGGCCCCGACCGTAGCCCTGATAGGCCAGGGTAGAGTCAACGAAACGATCACAGAGTACCCAGCAGCCCTGCTCCAGGGCTGGCTTAATCACCTGGGCAACGTGCTGGGCGCGATCGGCGGCGTAGAGTAGCAGTTCTGTACGGTCGTCAATGCTGACCTGGGCATCCTGGTGCAGTAATAACTGCCGTAACTTTAGCCCCAATTCTGTGCCACCGGGTTCCCGACTGGTCAACACTTGGGGGACTATATCCTGCTGCTGTAGCCGCCGAAAAGGCCCACTACTCAGTAATCCGGTCGATAGAAGCTGAAGCTGGGTCGATTTGCCGCAGCCTTCCACCCCTTCCAGAACAATTAACTTGCCGGTCATAAGCCTCTGATGGTTGCCGCCCTAGTTGCCATACCCCGACAATCAGTAAAACCCTACTGTTAATCAGCCTGGATTCACCCGATCAACTCATTTCCTGTAGTCGAATCCGGGGGTCCGCCATGCTCAACCCCAAATCCGCTAGTAAATTGCCCACAATCAGCATGACCGCCCCCATCATCAAGCTGGCCATGGTCAGGTAAAGGTCCTTAGCGATGACAGAATCTAAAATCAGCTTGCCCAAGCCGGGCCAGCTGAAGTAGTTTTCTGTGATAAAGGCCCCCCCTAACAGGCTGGCAAACTCAAATCCCAATAGGGTAATTAAAGGATTAACGGCATTGCGGAGAGCATGGACATAGATCACTCGGTCTTCAGGCAATCCCTTGGCACGAGCGGTTTGAATATAATTTTGCCGCAACACATCCAGCATTTGGCCGCGAGTAATTCGTTGTAGTCCGGCGAAACTGGTAATACTCAGGGCTAGGGTGGGTAAAATCAAATGCCACCCTACATCTAGAATCTGTCCCATCCAATTGAGGTCGCCATGGATGATACTGGTGCGCCCCCCAATGGGAAATAGGGGGGCTGTCAATTGGGCGAAAAACAACAGTAGCAGCCCCGTAATCACGGTAGGCATGCCCTGCCCCAGGTAGCTGATCACCTGCAAGCCGCGGTCAATACCCCGATTCTGATAGACGGCACCCATAATCCCCAGGGGAATGGCAATGGACCAGGTAACCAGAAATGAGGTCAGGGATAGCAGTAAGGTGTTGGGTACCCGTTCCCAGAGAATATCTACTACCGGCCGTTGATAGGAGAAACTGAGGCCAAAGTTACCATGAAAAATTACCTGATAAAGCCAGGTCAGGTACTGTTGCCAGGCAGGTTTATCCAGACCAAACTGGGCCTTTAACAGTCTCAGGGTCTCAGCTGAAAACTGAGGACTCTGGCGGTATTGATCCAAAAAATTACCAGGAGCTAGTTCAATAATAAAGAAACTCAGTGCAGAGGCTAGCAGCAAGGTAAACAGAGCCTGCAACACTCGCTTCATCACATAAAGGCTGGTTTCATTTAGGAACCAGGTTTTAAACCGGGGCCAGATTAAGGTTGGATTCACTACGCAAAGCTCATGACGAAAAAAATATTTATGCAGCAAGGGGGGGTGGTTAACAGTCTTTACTTACCCATTCCCAGTTGCTGCGCCTTTTGGTAGACCTTACCTTCTGTTAACAGAGAGGGGGCGATAACCACCTCTACCTGTTGCATTTCTTTGAGATTTTTAGCCCCCAGTGTACCCATACTGGTTTGTAGTGCCCCTAAGAAATTATGGGTACCGTCATCTAATTGGGCTGGTCCCCGGAGGATTTGTTCCAGACTGCCGGTAGTACCTACCCGAATTCGGGTCCCCCGGGGTAAGACTGGACTGGGGGTGGCCATGCCCCAGTGGTAGCCCCGGCCAGGGGCTTCTGCTGCCCGGGCAAAGGGGGAACCAATCATGACTCCATCCGCACCGCAGGCAATGCATTTACAAATATCACCTCCAGTTACCAGCCCACCATCGGCAATGATCCCTACGTAGCGACCGGTATCTTGATGGTACTGATCACGGGCAGCTGCACAGTCGGCTACGGCGGTAGCCTGGGGAACCCCTACCCCCAGTACCCCTCGGGAGGTACAGGCAGCTCCCGGTCCAATTCCCACTAAAATTGCGGCGGGCCCAGCCTTGATTAAATTTAAGGCTACCTCGTAGGTGACACAATTGCCTAAAATCACTGGCATTGGCATGGTGGCGCAGAAACTGGCTAAGTCTAGGGGAATAACACCAGCCGGTGAAAGGTGGGCAGTGGAAACCACTGTAGCTTGAACAAATAACAGATCGGCTCCGGCGGCCGCAACAACTGCCCCAAACCGGGCAGCCCCTGCGGGAGTCAGACTGACCGCGGCAATTCCCCCTGATGTTTAATTTGTTGAATACGCTGGGTAATCAACTCGGGTTTGATGGGTTCGGCGTAGAGGGTTTGCATGAGTCCGACGAAGTCTTCTTTACCCACGCTGGCAATCTGATCAAGCACTGGATTGGGGTCATCGTAGCGAGTTTGAATACCCTCCAGGTTTAAACCCCCAGGGCCCCCAGTTGGGATAATCGCACCGCCATAGCCACATCTACAACCCCATCCATGGCACTGGCAATAATGGGAATTTCTCGAGTAATGCCGCCAATTTGCCAGTGGGTATCGGCCAGGGCCGGATCAAGGGTGGTGGGACCAGGGACCAGAGCGATTTCATCAATGCCGTAGGCTCTACGAGCGGTTTTGCCGCGACCAAGTTCCATGCTTACCTTCCCCTAGAATGATTCAGTTAGCCTAGCAAAAAAGGCTTCCCCACGGATGAAAAATCATAGCAAAGCTTCTGAATTTGGACTTGAGCGATTGGGACTGAGTTCTGATTCAGGTGGAATCGGGAGCGCCAGAAGTAACCTTTATTGGTGGTGGTAAACATGCCTTGAAAAGCTCCGAACACTGGTAGGAAAATAACAAGATTTCCCTTAAAGAGCCCTGGAAAGTCGATAATTACATTAGAGGTTGTTTGAAAAGGATTGTCCTAGCTATAGTTCCAAGGGGCCATAGGTAAATACAGTATGAATTTTCCATCTCTGTCTTTTCTGCGCCAGGGGCGATCGCCCTATCGTCAGTTTGCTGTCATTGGTCTTGGTCGCTTTGGTCGGGCTGTTTGCACTACGCTCCATCGCCTGGGCTATGAGGTGTTGGCAGTTGATCAAGATGAACTACAGGTAGCCCAAGCCTTAGGAGATAAAATTGTTGACCATGCCCTGCAACTGGATACAACCCAACCCCATGCCCTTAAGGAGGCGGGTATTCTCGAATTTGATACCGTGATTGTGGCGATTGGTAACTACGTAGAGGAGAGTGTAATTACCACCCTGAATCTTAAGGAAGCCGGGGTTAGGCAGGTGGTGGCCAAGGCTTCTTCTGAGATCCATGGTAAATTACTGAACCGAGTCGGGGCTGACCAGGTGGTTTTCCCAGAACATGAAATGGGTTGCGAATTAGCCCGTTCCCTGACTTCCCCAGGAATTTTAGAACGCTTTGAAATTGATCCTGACCATAGTATTGCGGAGATCGTTGTACCCCAGGCCTTTGATCAAAAAACCATTATTGAGCTCGATCTACGCAATCGTTACGATCTTACCCTGCTGGCCCTGAGTCAGGAAAACCACCCAGATAAGTTTGAGATTAATCCCAGCCCGGTTACCCGTCTCAAGGCCGGCAGCCTGATGGTGGTGATTGGGAATAATCAAGGACTGGAAAGGCTTCCAGTCTGATTGGCCATGCGAGTAATTGGGTTAATGAGTGGGACTTCCGTAGACGGTATTGACGCCGCCCTGGTGGAGATTGACGGTGCCGGCTACGATCTCACCCTCACCCTGGTAGCTGGAGAGAGCAGATCCTACAGGGCATCTCTCCAGCAAGCCATTCTCCAGGCTGCTGCCGGAGACGGGATCACCCTGGAGGACCTGGCCAGCCTGGATGACGCCATTGCCCTAGAGTTTGCCCAGGTGGCCCAGGTCTTGATCGATCGCTGCGGTCCGGTGGATTTAATTGCTTCCCATGGGCAGACCGTCTTCCACCGTTCTGTCGGTGGCCAAGCTACTAAGGTCACTGGGGGGTTGGGCTACAGCCAGCAGTTAGGCCGGGGTAGCGTCATTGCCCACCACTTGGGCCTACCGACCGTTAGTAATTTTCGTCAGGCTGATATTGATGCGGGGGAGAGGGAGCTCCCCTGGTGCCGATCGTAAATCTGTGCCTGTTGAGCCATCCTCAGCAAGCTCGCTGCGTTCAGAATATTGGTGGTATTGGCAACGTGACCTATTTACCCGCCTGGAACCGGCAAACCCAGGGCCAACCCCCGACGGTTCTAGGTTGGGATACGGGACCTGGTAACTCCCTGATTGATATTGCCATGACCCAGTTATCGGCAGGTACCCTCACCTACGATCGCGATGGCCTTTGGGCTGCCCAGGGAACCCCCTGCGAAGCGTTAATTACCACCTGGTTAGACCACCCCTATTTCCATTTGCCGCCGCCCAAGTCAACTGGACGAGAGTTGTTTGGCTGGCAGTACTTCCAACATTGCCAGCAGATGGCCCATCAACGGGGTTTAACCGCCGTCGATCTGGTGGCCACCCTGACCCAGTTTACGGCAGCCACCATTGTTCAGTCTTACCAGCAGTTCTTGCCAGCTTTACCAGAGGTGATGTTGGTTTGTGGTGGTGGCAGTCAGAATCCGGTATTGATGGCCCACCTCCACACCTATCTACCTGGGGTAACGGTTGTCACCACCGATGCGGTTGGCCTTTCGGCTCGCTATAAGGAAGCGATCGCCTTTGCCGTTTTGGGATTCTGGCACTGGCACCAATTTCCGGGCAACCTACCCTCAGTCACAGGAGCCAGGGCAGCGGTCGTTTTGGGACAGATACACTATCCTATTGCTAAGGTCCTGACTAAAACCTTTCAAGCCGGCGACATCTGTTAAGGTTAAGAGCGACCCAGCGATCTGGCTGATTCCAGCCCAGGATCATCGTCTATCCTTAGATTTGCTAATCACGATAGCCCAGCCAACAGAACAGCTTATTCTTTTATTGGAGATTGATTTTGCTTCACAGCTTTCTCCTAGAACCAGGACGATGGCTTTTAGAAGGTAGTTGGTTAGAACGAGACCGCTTACCTGTTGCCGTCAACGGCAAGATTCTGATTGCCTGGAGTCGCCATGATTGGTTCACCATGGTGATGAAATTGCTTCTATCTGGCCACCAGATCCCAGATATAACCCTTCAGTATCGAGGACATCTGACCCCTGGCGAGAGACAATATACCTTTGTATTACAGCATAGTTTGCTGGGCCGGGTGGAAGGGGAAGGTTGGCTCGCTGCTGACTCGATTATTCAACGTTACTGGGCTCTAGATGATCCCCAGCGTCGTACCGGGTTTGAGACCCTCTATCGCTTGACAGAAGCACGTTATCATTTATCCAGTGGGATTATGGCTGGTCATTATTTAACCAGTGCGATGGAAGCAACGGTTTATCATCAGGCCAGACCAGACCCTCAGCCCTAGGCTAGAGGTAGACCTGTAGGGGCAAATCTTCAGAGTTTAAGCTTGACAATAACGTGACACTATTGCAACAGCGGGTCAGGACTGGATGGTTGATTTAAATGTAAGTAGTAAAGTGGCGAACCGCTATCAACTGCTAGAACTGGTGGGTCAGGGAGCGATGGGACGGGTCTACCTGGCGGAAGATCTAATGTTGGGTCACGTTAAAGTTGCCATCAAATTTCTAACCCAGACCCTGATTACTGAAAAAACCAGCGGACGCTTCGAAAATGAAGCGATTACCTCCGCTTTACTGGGACAAAAGAGTATTCATGTGGTGCGGGTAACGGAGCACGGAGTCAACGAAGATAAAATTCCCTTCTATGTTATGGAATATCTTAGGGGGCAAAGTCTGAGTCAGTTGATTCAGGCTCAGCCCCTACCTACGCCCCGCTTTTTGGGGTTAACCGTGCAGATTTGCCTGGGTCTGCAAGCCGCCCACGAAGGTATTAACGTGAAGGGGCAAAGTCAGATGGTTCCGATCATCCATCGCGACATTAAACCCAGCAATATTATGATCATTCAGGATCCAACTCTGGGGGAAATGGCGAAGATTTTAGATTTTGGCATTGCCAAATTGATGCAAATGGGTAGCCAGCAGACTGACTGTTTTATGGGCACCCTGGCCTACGCATCACCTGAACAGATGGATGGCTGTGAATTAGATTGTCGTTCAGACATCTATAGCCTGGGGGTAATGATGTTTGAGATGTTGACTGGCCACCTTCCCCTACGCCCCAGTGCCCATAACTTTGGTAGTTGGTATAAGGCCCATCATCAAGAGTCGCCTCGTTTGATGGCGGAGGTGGCCAGTCACTTGAAAATTCCCCGCCCCCTTGAGGAGGTGGTGATGAGCTGTATTGCCAAACGACCGGAGGATCGGCCCCAGACAGTAAGGGAGATTATGCAGCGGCTCGAACCGCTGGAGTCTCGCTATGGGGCGGGTTTTCGTATGGGTCAACGGATTAATACAGCCCTGAACCGGGTACCGGTGGTTGGACGCCCAGAGGCCAAAAAGATCATAGAAGATGATCATTTTTGTAAGCTGACAATCTGGCCCCAGACCAAACCTGTTGCTGAGATTGTTTTTTCTCAGACGTTGTCTGGAAGTCGGGGTAACCTGGCCGCTCTCTGGGCGATGATGCCCGAGGAAGATATTGCCCGTCGCCTGATCAGCACTCGTTATAATACTTTTATCTGCACCATGGAACCCCATCCTGTGGTGCTTTGGCTGACGGTACTTTACAACAGTGCCCATGGAGCTCGATGGTTACCCTGCTACCTGGATTTAAAAACTTCCCTGGGCCAGGATATGGTCTCCTTGCTGGCCACTACCGGCAGCTATAAAATCCTTTTATTTGCCCTTGAGAATCCCCATCAGTGCCAGGAGGTGCTTACCTGTAGTATTGCCCAGCCCCAACGCAGTATGTTGCAAGAGTGGATAATTACCGCCCGGACCCGTCCCTCCCTGGGCACCATGACCACCAGTCGCAACCTATTGCGCAATGAGTTTAAAACCAACCTGAAGACCAAGGTGATTAAGAAGCTGGAGTCTGTTTACCTAGATAGTGGATCAACCTTTTCAGAGTAATGTTCAACTAGCCCACTACACGGGTTAGAAGCACGGGACAATTGGCGTAGACCCGGACAAAGTCCCCCAGGGATTCCCCCAGGACCTTATCTAGATCGGGTAAGCCTTTGGCAATGGTGGGGCGGCGATCGGTAGAGCCTAAAACAATCAGGTCGATATTACGGTCTTCGGCTAGTTGACAGATGCGGTATCCCGGCTTGCCTTCCGGGGCGACTAGTTTACAGGCAATGCCGTATTTTTTAGCTTCTGCCGCCCCCGCCAGCAGAATGGGATCTTGATTGGGATTGTTTGTGGCGACATCGAAGGGCTTAGCCTTGAGGTTGGGAATGGTGTGCACCAGAGTTAACTCGCCATCGGGAATATCCCGCAATAGGGTGAGGGCTAGATTTAAGCCATTTTTGGCGGAGTCAGATTTATCCATGGCTACCATTACCCGCTTAATGGGACGAATGGAGTAAAGGTCGTCTTTGACCAGGAGCATAGGTCGGGAGGACAACTGAAAGACGTACTGGCTAACGGAATTTTCCAGGATCGCCTTTAGTCCTTGTAGACCCCGGGAACCCATAACGATCAGACCAGCGTCAATTTCATCGGCCACCTGGACCACCAAATCCTTGGGATCCCCCTCCCGGAGAAGGGCGTTGACTCGAGTAGGATCCAGGTTCAGGGTGGTAATAGTGTTGGCCAGGGTACGCCCTCCCGTTTCCCACTTGGTGGCCATGGTTTCCGCTGACACCTGGGAGGGTACCACATGCAGAACGGTGAGCGCAGCTCGCTGGATCAGGGGAATATTCATCAGCACCTTCATCATGGCCAGGGTATTACCAGTGCCGGAGTCTGCCAGGAGGATTTTTTCAAGCATGGGTTTATTAAAGGTCAACAGGACGCCGTAAGAGTGATATGAATTGCTATGTTTATCATAGGCACTGCTTCTGGCCCTATTTTGAGCCTATTCATAATTTGTAGTAGATCGAGTAAATGGATGATTTATCCTGGTTTGAGTACGGCCTGACGGTGCAGCCCCACCACACTGATTATGCTGGCATTGTCTGGCATGGTACCTATATTGCCTGGATGGAGGAAGCCCGGATTGCCTATTTGCAGGAACGGGGAATGAACTTTGCTGACTGGGTTAGAGCAGGGGTTGATCTACCCGTGGTAAATCTTTGCCTGCGCTATCGTCAATCCCTAACCCTGGGGCAACAGGCTCTGGTGAGAACCAGGTTGGAGCCTTTTAGGGGAGTACGGTTGGTCTGGCACTATGATATTCAACGAGTCGATACTGGCATTACCTGCCTTGAGGGTAGGGTTACCCTGGCTACGGTAGACTTAAACAGTCGCCGGGTGTTGAGGCGATTGCCGGATGGGTTACAGAAAGTTTTCGAATGAACGCTTGGGGGCAAGGGGGAGGTATGGGCTCTGGCTTGGTACGGGGTTGGGTAATTTTACTGGCGGCGATCGCCACTCTGATCTGGGTCAGTCCTATGGCTGGAGTCCTGGCTCAGGAGAACACCGTTGACTATACTCTCACTGACCTGAGTTTTCGTGATTTTTCCGGGCAGCGGCTGACTGGCACCTCCTTTGCCGCCGCCGAAATGCGAGAGGCTAATTTTCAAGGGGCGGACCTGAGCCGCACAATTTTGACCAAAGCCTCTTTTTTGCGGGCTAATCTCAACTCAGCCAATCTATCGGGTACCTTTGCTGACCGGGTGATTTTTGATGAGGCCAATTTGACCAACGCTCGTTTCACTGACGCTATTCTCACCAGTAGTAGCTTTCGGTCTGCGGCGATCGCTGGAGCTGACTTTTCCGGCGCGATTCTGGACCGCTACCAGATCAGTCAGCTTTGTCAGTATGCCGATGGGACCAACTCGATTACCGGTATAGCCACCCGGGATAGTTTAGGGTGCCGGTAAAATGGCTATTCCTTAAACCACCTGCACCTGTTTCAGTTGGGTTCGCAGCGCCTCTCCTTCAATCACCTCTGTTTCCAGAAGTTGTCTGGCCAGGGTTTCTAACAAAGGGCGGTTACGCTCCAGAATAGCGACAGCCCGTTGGTGACCTTCTTCCACCAGGTCCTTGACCTCGAGATCAATGGCCTTAGCGGTGTCTTCGCTGATGGGGCGGCGGGCACTGGGCATACCATTATCGAGAAAGGCATTGCGCTGGGCGCGATCGTAGGCCAGGGGACCCAGCACCTTACTCATGCCGTAGGTGGTGACCATCTGCTCCGCCAGGTCCGTAGCCCGCTGTAGATCATTGGAGGCACCCGTGGTGATGCTACCGAAAATCAGTTCCTCCGCCGATCGCCCACCTAACAGGGTAGCGATTTGACCCTTGAGCTCTGCCTCATCCCGTAGAAACCGATCCTCCGTGGGCAATTGTAAGGTGTAGCCCAGGGCTGCCATCCCCGGGGCACGATGGAGATTTTCTCCACCTGGTCGGAACCCGGCATCAGGGCTCCCACCAGGGCGTGACCGACTTCGTGGTAGGCCACAATTTCCTTTTCTCGAATCATTTAATACCCGACTTTTTTCTCCAGTCCGGCCACCACCCGTTCAATCGCCTCACCAAAATCCTGTTGTTCTACCCGGGTGCTATTGCGGCGGGCCGCTAACAGAGCGGCTTCGTTGACCAGGTTGGCCAGATCGGCCCCGGCAAAGCCTGGAGTGCGGGTGGCAATTTGTCTGAGATCAACGGTATCTGCCAGTTTGACCCCCTTGGCGTGAATATTCAGGATTGCTTCTCGGCCCTTGAGGTCAGGGCAATCCACCAGCACCTGGCGGTCAAATCGCCCCGGACGCATCAGGGCGGGATCGAGGGTTTCCGGTCGGTTCGTGGCGGCCAGGACGATGACCGTAGTCGCCCCAGCATCAAACCCATCCATCTCTGTTAACAACTGGTTGAGGGTTTGCTCTCGCTCATCGTTACCACCGTAGAAACCAGAGGAGGCACGGGATTTACCAATGGCATCTAATTCATCAATAAAAATGATGCAAGGTGCCTGTTTTTTGGCTTGTTCAAACAGGTCTCGTACCCGAGAAGAACCAACGCCGACAAACAGTTCCACAAATTCAGAGCCTGAAATACTGAAAAAAGGTACCCCCGCTTCTCCGGCAACCGCCTTGGCCATCAGGGTTTTACCCGTCCCCGGCGGACCCACTAGCAATACTCCCTTGGGAATTTTGGCACCCAAATCGGTAAAGCGCTGGGGAGTTTTGAGGAAGTCAACAATTTCTACCAGTTCAGCCTTGGCTTCTTCTACCCCGGCAACGTCGTCGAAGGTAATTTTGCCAGTTTCCCCTTCGACATAGACCTTGGCTTTACTTTTACCAATGGAGAGGGCTCCCTGGGGACCACCATTGCGAGCTAGAAAGAAGCGCCAGATACCAATAAAAATCAGTGGAGGAATGACCCAACTTAAAAGACTACTAAACCATTGGCCCCTGGGGGGAGGTACCGCTGCAAACTCAACCCCTTTGTCTTCTAGCAGTTGGGGTAATTGCAGGTCAAAGATGGGGGTGGTGGCATAGACAGGGCCAGCCTGACCAGCCTCATCCTTAAGCTGGTAGCGAATTTCATTTTGTCCCACCGAGACCCGCAATATTTCCTGGTCTTGGACCCGATGGATGAACATGCTGTAGGGTTCTTTTGTTAGCTGGGATCCAAAAAAACTAGAAAAAACAATGTTAATCAAAAACAAAGCCGTTGATACCCACAGCACCAGATTGGCAATCAAGCGGGCTCTTGAAGGTTTGGGATCTTTATTAACAGGCATAGTTAAAACTTCAGAACAAAGGCAATAGCAGGAAATTAATCGTTACTCCGGGATTAACTTAAGGGGGCGCACCGGCGGGTAGGGATGGCGGCAGGCAGGCAGCGCTAGCGAACCCCTCTTTGCCAGGGCTTGGGGGTGGCAGTCCCAATTAACATGCAACCAAGCCCTGTAGTCTATTTAGGTGTAACATCTACGGTGGCACCACCCAGGGGCTCGGTCTTCAGATCCCGGCGACGGCGCTCCAGACCCGAGAGCAATAACTGGGTAAGGGAGGTGACCAGCAGGGAGGCAACAACCCCGTCATCAATCCAACCCAGGATAGGAATAAAATCCGGAGAGATATCGATGGGGCTAATTAAATAGACCAGACTGGCGACAATTAAAATCCATCTGTACTGGGGATGCTCTAGGGTTTTTTGATACCAGGCATAGAAAGCTTTAACAACTGTAGGCATGGGGTGAAGTTGAATAGGTTGATTTTATGGTGCCATGGTTAGGGTGGGAAGACACTGGCGAAATAGCCGCCCCCTGGCATCGCAACTGCCGAACTCAGAGGATCAAACCCCTGATCAGGCTTATCGGCACCAGTGCCGATAAGGTTAATAGCAAATTCCCGATCTTGGCTCACTCTGGTGCCGTAGAATCGCCGGGTCCCCAGAGACTCTGCCACTGGTGGGAGCCGGTAGGGATAAACCATTCCCTTCCCCGGTCTTTCTTTATAAAGTGTTTATAATGGATTAACTGTAATAAAGTGGAAGTCTTAGGGCTTTGATGAAATTTAAAATTCAGAGAGATAGACAAGGCTAAAATTAAATAAAGGGTTTGGTTCCTATAGTTGAAAACCCAGGCGAGTCAGGGATTATACTCTGTCAACATAAACAGCCAGCCTTATTTTTGCTTAACGTCAAAATTTTATTTCATATTAGCTTTTACATGATTTTATTACTTATTTTTTAAGCCATGAAACAACGCCGTAGCGATCGCAACCGTAACCGCTCTAAACGCCGCTCTATTTATTGCCCCAGCCATGGCTGCCCCCTAGACAGCGTTAGTGGTAAACATCAACTTTATGCTGACCGGGCCGAACAGCTTCAGGAGCGGGGTATGGGGCGACGCACTGCTATGACAGTGATTCAAACCCATACAGCAGTGCCGATTCCAGGGGAATGGCTGGAGGCTTTTTGGTGTCCAGAGTGTCAGGAGGTAGTTTGGTACCATGTCCAGCTCTGCAATCCCGATGCTCCTGGGCATCAGCGCAAGCAATACCTGCTTCGTCCTGCTCCCCAGCCCCTCTGGCAACAGGCGACGGGAGTAATTGACCCGGCTGGTAATCCTTCCGTTGGGGAATTTACCCGTACGCTGGCTCGTATGACCAGTTATCAGGGGGTGAAGGGCTTTCGCTATATTTAGCCAGAGCGCTGGAACCTTCTAGCCAGGGGATTTGCCATCAGCCTCTTTGCCCGTCGTGAAACGATTGGCCACGGTTTCTGGCTGAATAGACGATAGAACTATGTGGCCAGAGTCAGTAATAATCACCGCCCGGGTGCGACGCCCGTAGGTGGCGTCAATTAACTTGCCCTGTTCCCGAGCATCACTGATCAGGCGCTTAATGGGGGCCGACTCGGGGCTAACAATGGCCACTACCCGATTGGCGGATACGATATTACCAAAGCCAATATTAATTAGCTTAATATCCATTGTCCGGTCCTACTGTAGGGTCGGCACCCAGCTCAGCCCCAGGCGCAGGAGGGAGGGGCGAGGCAGTATCGGAGGTGGTCTCTGAAGAGATGGGCGACCGGGGGGGATAACAATCACAGGGCGCTTGGGTTTAGGGGTGACTAGGATTTGCCTCAGGTCTCTGACCCACTCTAGCAGTTTTGGCAGCGGCAGGATGCTAGTGTCAGTCTGGGGTTGGGTACTGGTAGTAGGGCCCAACCGGCTACGGGACGGGGGTACAGAGGGCAACGCCACTCCAGCATGGGGAGAACTGGGCTCAACCGTTGCCAGATCATCCAGGAACTCGTATTCCACATCTTTTAGAGCAGAGGCCCGCAACGGTTTCTGGCTATCTGATTGGGGGGCTGGAGTAGCCGTCCCAGAGGAGCGGAGCAACCAGCGTCCCAGGGCGGTCTGACGGAGAAAAGCCTTGCCCAGTTCTGCCATTTCGTGGCGAAAACCAGGCCAGGAATCTTCAGTAAAGGGAGTTTGCAGGGCAAGGGGAGTACGCCGACGGCGTAGGGTGAGGGTTTGCCAACCCCACCAACCCACCAGACTAATACTAGCGCAGTGGCCTAGGAGTTCCGTAGGACGACTGTGTCCCGCATTTACCCAAAGCACCAGAGCATAGAACAGGCCCACCCCACTCCAGAAAAAGTCATGCTTACGATGGATTTCTGGGAAGAAAAACGCCGCCCCGTAGAGAGCGAAACTACCCAGACCCACCACGATCGCTAAACCCTGTTCTATCATTGCTACCTTACCTACAACCTCTAAGCCTGGTCCGCAGCAGTGGCCAGGCAATGCTGGAGTTGCTCCCGCAGAGTTTGATGGTCTAAATCTTGACCAATCAGAACGATCTGGTTCTTTGGCGATCCCTTCCAGTCTTCGTCATCCAGGGAAAACCGTTTACCACTGAGGTGGAAAACATGGCGTCGAGGGCTCTCTGCAAACCAGAGAATGCCCTTAGCCCGAAACACAGACTGGGGTAGTTGATTATCCAGGAAATGCTGAAACTGGCGGATAGCAAAGGGGCGATCGCTGGCAAAAGAGAGGGAGGTAAAACCATCTACCGCTAGATGATCGGAATGGTGATGGTGGTGATGATCGTGGTCATGGTGACAATGGCCATGGTCGTGGTCACAATCACTATGATCGTGATCAGCGTGGGCAGCAGGTTCTTCCTGGGAAGGGTTAAAGTACTGGTCTGATTCAAACAGACCCACACTGAGAATCATCGGTAGGGGAATCTGCGCCCGGGTAGTGCGAAGAATGCGAGCACCTTCCTTGACCTCCCGAATTTTCACCTCCAGCAAATCCAGGTCTGCTTCATCGACCAAATCGGCCTTATTTAATAGCAGAATGTCTCCGTAGGCAATCTGGTTATAGGCGGCCTGGCTGTTAAATAAATCCAGACTGTAGTTTTCGGCATCGATGACGGTGACAATGGAATCCAGTCGGGTCATATCCCGTAATTCCGTTCCCAAAAAGGTGAGGGCAATAGGTAGGGGATCGGCCAGGCCAGTGGTTTCCACCACCAGGTAATCAATTTTATCCTGGCGTTCGAGAACCTTATAAACCGCATTCATCAGGTCGTCATTGATGGTGCAGCAGATACAACCATTACTCAGTTCCACCATGGTATCGTCGCTGTTTTCGGTGGTAATGAGTAAATCGTTGTCAATTCCAATTTCCCCAAATTCGTTCACCAGGACTGCGGTTTTCAGACCTTCCTGGTTAGAAAGAATGTGGTTCAACAGGGTTGTCTTACCGCTGCCTAAAAAACCCGTAATGATGGTGACGGGTAAGCCGGTTTTGCTGTGGTCCATGGCTGGAGTTGCTACCCCAGGGGCCGAAGTAGACATGGAGGCTCGAAATTAAGGATCATTGTCTATAGTAGCGATCAATTTCAGCAAATGCATAGCCCTGATCGGAGCCGGGGAAGCTGCCCCGTCGAGTTCTCTACCAACCTGGCTAGCGCCTCTACAGACAGGGATAACTTTGCTACCCTAGGCCCAGGAATTGTTGCTGGGGGGCAACCATGATTAAACGACGGGCTGGGACAGGGCTGCTGCTGGCTGTGGCGGCGGCCGTGGGAGCCACAGTAGCCTATTATTGGCAGGCAGCTACGGATCTACCCAATTCCATGGCGTTACCAGCTCCCTGGCCAGCCTCAACCATACCCTGGGGTCGGGGCGACAGGGTTTATTAAAAACCAAGCTGGCCCAGGCAGATGGGACAGATCATCAACCAGGGAAGCAGGTCCAAATTCACTTCAATGGGCAGGAACTGAATCAGTTGGTGGCGGAAGGGTTAACCCAAATTCCTCAAGCCAGGGGCATTTTAGGGGCTACCCAGAGTATTAGTACCAACACTAAGGGCGATCGCTTCCAGGGTGGAGTGGTGATTAACCCGGCCAGTCTGGATCGCCAGAGTTTGCCTCCCCGGGCCCAGCGGGCCCTGGAACGAGCCCTAGAGCTAGTCCCTGGCTTGGCCGATCGGCCCCTCTATTTGGGGCTGGAGGCTCGTCCCCAGGTGCAAGGCGGGCGCCTGGTGCTGGGTGACGACGCCCGGGTGCAGGTAGGTCGGATTAATCTGACTTTGGCCGATGTGGCTCGGCTCACCGGCCTGACTCCAGCCCAAATTAACCAGGCGATTAACCAGGTGCTGGTCACCGATCAACTGCGCCTGGAGGAGATTCGCTTAAGGGATGGGGAGGCCCTGGTGAAGGGAACCCGGCCTTAGGGTAAGAATCCCTGCAAGCAGTTCCCGATCGCTCACGAGTAGGCGACAATGGGGCTGATAAACCTAGCCCTGGAGTCATCCCTATGCGTTCTGACCTACAACAAGCCCTGACCCATCGCCGCGCCTTAAAAATCATCAGTGGTCTCACTAATTTTGATGCCGACCGGGTGCTGACGGTGGCCAGGGCCGCCGATCAAGGCCAGGCAACCTTTGTGGATATTGCTGCCGATGCCCACCTGGTGCGCCTGGTGAGATCGGTCACCAGCCTGCCCATCTGTGTCTCCGCTGTCGAGCCCGAGGCCTTTCTAGCCCCCCTGGAGGCTGGGGCAGACTTGATTGAAATTGGTAATTTCGATGCCTTCTATGCCCAAGGACGGCGGTTTGAGGCCGAGGAAGTACTGACCTTAACGCGCCGCACCCGTTCCCTATTGCCCACCGTTCCCCTATCGGTGACCGTTCCCCATATTCTCGCCCTGGATGAGCAGGTTGCCCTGGCCGAGCTGCTGGTGGCCGCCGGAGCCGATATGATTCAAACCGAGGGGGGCACCGCCAGTCAGCCCAGCCATGGGGGGGTGTGGGGATTAATTGAGAAGGCTGCTCCCACCCTGGCTGCCGCCCATGTCCTTGCCCGGGCGGTAGCGGTGCCCGTGCTCTGTGCCTCAGGGCTTTCTGACGTCACCGCCCCGCTGGCGATCGCCGCTGGTGCCGCTGGCGTTGGGGTGGGTGCGGCGGTCAACCGCCTGGATAATCCCGTGGCCATGGTGGCCGCCGTTCGCCAGTTAAGGGAAAGCCTGGAGACCGGAAAAGTGGCGGAGGAAATTCGATAGACCGGGGCGATCGCCTCAGTTTATAGCAATTTTTGACCGGATCAGGTATGTAGTATCCCTGGTAACAAGGGGCTTCAGCCCCTTGTCTATACTTCACTCGAATGAGAAAGGCTATAGAAATAACCGCAGCAAACTATTGGGGGTAACCCCTACCGGTGAGTTGCAGAAGTCAACACAGACTTAAGTTCAACGGCTTCATTGATAGGAAATACTTTGAGAAATCTTGGTTTCTTTAAAATATTTCTTATCAATGACATGCCAATACTCAGGTACCTTAAGTCATGATTGGTATTGGCTCTGACCACATCTAAGGACCAGTTAAGCTTTGCTAATCAGGGGTAGAATGAGCTCACTATGGTCCTGGTGAATTTCGTAACGGCCTGGTGAATCGCCAAATCTGCTCCCAGAACTTTCCCTGGGAAGATGGGTAAACGGGCCATGCTGGACTCGAACCAGCGACCAACCGCTTAGAAGGCGGTTGCTCTATCCACTGAGCTAATGGCCCATCCGCTCCTTTACAGGTTTTTACCCCATTGTAAAGGTAGAAATAGTTCAGGGAGCATTTCTCTTAAACTGACTGGGTATGTCTTTGAGAAGATTATTCCAGCGATTCCTCGGTTGCTGCCAGGCGGCCCCATAAACCTTGAGTTTTGAAGCCATTATCCTACTTCCCAGGTATAATTTGAGCCCCTGCCCGGGTTTTTCCCATAGCAGCTTAGCCGGAATTCAACCTACAGGTACAATTGAATGATTTATCAATCCTTGCCCTGGGTAGGGCTGTAGGTCCCCTGTCAGATGCCTTTCCCCCTCTCCATCATCATCTTGGTTCTAACGCCCTGCTAGATATGCCCTGCCAGATATGAACGAGCCACACCAATGTTTATTCTAAAAAGACAGGACGTAGAGATCAAAAAATACAACACCCCCAGCGGGCTCAACAGGTTCTAATCCTATGCTACCAGGATCAGGTTTTCACCTTGCTGAGTGTTTTTCCATCGGCCCAGGAAGACAAGGCTCGGTCCTTCTGGCGAGATCTAACCGACAACCAGGGCAAGATCTGTGTGTTGTTAGAAGAGCCCGATCGCTTTAGCGTTTGGGGTAAGCTTCGCCTCGATCAGATGATCGCTAGTCGCCGCCAGCAAACCTTAACTGTCCCTAACCCGGCCCACGACCTGCTACTTCAGGTCTGCTTGTTATTGTTGCAGACCGTCTATATGGATGTGGAAGATCTCTTGGGGCCGAAACAGGCCAAAAAATTTACAACCGATATCCAGCGAATCCTAAGTGACTGGAATTTTCCCCTGGCGGACAACCCGCAGCTGATGAAAATTCTGTTGCAGGTGAATCCCTTAGAACTGGTCCAACCCCCTCCCTGGGCAGAACACCATCTCTATCGTCTGCTGCAGGAACTGTACCGGACTGGAAAAGACTATTTCGGTAACACCGATTTTGCCAGTCGTGCCCTGGAAGCCCTGGCAGATTTCTCAGATCAAGATCAGGAAATGATTAGACACTGGTTAAAGAAATCTCCTGGGGGTCAGCTCTGGCTCGCAGCCGAGGCTTGAGAGGTGGGTGGAAAAGTTAAACCTTACCCCTACTGCTCAGGGATAAACTATTCCTTGCCAATGCTATCCTCAGCCTTCTGGGCAAAGCTGTAGGTATAATCTCACCATATTCATGCAGCCCCCTCGCCAATCTTTCCCCTATTGTCTTAACAAATTCCCATCTGCCCCCACAGGAGTATTGTCTTGAGTAAGTCGCCCCCACCCCTCACTAAGAAACAATCAAGTGTTTTTCTCGTTGGCTCAGGGATTGCCTGGGGAATTATCACCCTACTATTTTTTCTTCTAGGCAGCACCCCTACCAAAGCTGACAGTCAACCAGAATGGTTTTTAGCCGGCACTAACTTGCTAGAAACCAGTGCCTTTGTCATTGCCTCTCTGTTGTGTTTCCGCAATTGGCGAAGTAGTTATATCGTTAGTGGTCGTAAAGCCTGGTTTTGGCTGGGTTCAGGTCTGTTAGCCTATGGCTGTGGCAATATTCTTTTCTTCCTCTGGGGCACCATCTGGGGGCTCGATCCGGTCGTGTCACCAGGTGATTTTTTCTATATTATGAGCTATTTGTTTCTGGCTACGGGGATGATCAATGCCGCCCTGCAGCGACGCCTGAATCTTGAGTCAAGTCAATGGTTAATTGTGGGGGAATTGGGCTGGTGGGAATAGCCCTGGCTCTTTTTGTCCATGTTCAAAGCGCCCAGGCAATTTCTCCCTTGGCTGCCCTGGCCAGTGCGGCAAAGGGGCTGATTCCCCCCTACCGCTGAATTCCCTATTGGCGGTGCAGTCAGCCCAGCCACCGGTTTGGGTGACCACCCTTAATCACCATCTGCAGCCCCTCGCTGCTATGATTAGCATTCTTTACGTGATTGGCGATGCCGTACTGTTAATTATTGCGGCCACCCTTCTGGTGGCTTTTTGGGGTGGGCGGTCTTCTCAAGCCTGGATTCTAATTGCTCTGGCAGCTTTTTCTCTCTATATTGCTGATATGTTCTTTGCCTATGCTGCCAATACCAATACCTACGTGGAGGGCAGTCTATGGGAGGTTTTTTGGTCCTTCTCGGCGATTTTCTTCTGGTTGGGAGCGGTGGTAGAACGGGCGGTTTCTATCCATTCTCGCCATAGTCCTCGCCATCGAAAGGCTTAAGATAGTAAAGGGTATTCTCGCGAAGGACTGCTATGGCACCGAAAAAACTCACTGAAGCCGATAAGCAAACCATTCTCGGGTTGTACTATCAACCGGGGCAAACTACCTCAACTCTGGCGGAACGCTACGGAGTGAGCAACAGTACCATCAGTCGGCTGCTAAAATCTAATTTGCCGGAAGCCGTCTATAGCGCCTTAATTCAGCAAAAGCGGGGTTCGGTAGAGCGCCAGCCGCCCATCCCCGATGCGGTGGCGGTTCTTCCTCCCCCTCCCTCAGTCAGGACTGTAGCGGCTCCTGTTTTGAAGAAGCGTACCCTTGAGTCCACCAGTGAAACTCAGGTACCTGAATCTGACCTGTTGTCTGACCCATTAGTATTCGGGGCTGGAGGGGCATCTATTCAGGAGGATGTAGCCCCAATTTCTACAACCCTCTCCCCTGACCTGACAGTGGAGGGCGACCTGCCAGAGTCCTGGGACGAAGATAGCGTCACCCTGGATGACGACTATGCCGATGACGAGGACTACGACGAGGAGGATGGAGACGAGGAGGCTCGGGATTGGGAGGAGTCTGCCCTGTCACCCCCCCTAGAAGCTCTGGAAATCTATCCTCTGACAGCCAAGGCTTTACCTTCCCTGTGCTATCTGGTGGTTGAACGGGTGTCTTCGGAACTGGTGGCACTCCCCCTCCGCACCTTTGCTAACCTGGGGCAAATTCCTGAACTGGAAGGAGACTCGCGCACCTTACCTGTTTTTGATAATCATCATATTGCCCGCCGTTTTTCCCGCCGTAACCAACGGGTGATTAAGGTACCCGATGGCACCCTACTGCAAACTACCTTGCCTTACCTCAAGGCTAAGGGGATTACTCGCCTTTTAATTGACGGTCAGGTGTTTACCCTGGAAGAGCCTTAACTTTCCATTTAAACTCCTAGCATGGTGATCACCGCTTCACCCACTTCAAAATTCGCCGTCACCGACTGCACATCCTCGAGATCCTCCAGGGCGTCTACCAGCCTGAAGAGCAGCCGAGCCTGCTCTGGATCTTCCACAACAATGGTATTGCCTGGTAACCACCGCAATTCTGTTTGGTGCACCCGGTATCCCCGGGACTTCAGGACTGTATCTAAGGCCTCTAGATCAGGGGGAGGGCAGAATACCTCCGCTGCTGGAGTGTTTTCATCTAGATCGATCAGCTCGTAGGACTCGGCTCCTCCTTCCAGGGCGGCTTCCAGTAAGCGGTCCTCTTCCCCTGGATGCAGCACCGTGACCACTCCCTTTTGATCAAACATCCAACCTACACAGCCAGTTTCCCCTAGATTGCCGTTGCGTTTGCTGAAGGCGGCGCGAAGATCGGCGGCGGTGCGGTTACGGTTATTGGTTAGGGCCTCAACTAGAACGGCCACTCCCCCTGGACCGTAGCCTTCGTAGCGGATGGCTTCGTAGGCATTGTCAGCCCCCAACTGCCCCGACCCCTTAGCGATCGCCCGCTCAATATTATCGTTAGGCACCCCCGCCGCCTTGGCTTTGTCGATCGCCGTCCGCAGTTGAAAATTACCCGCCGGGTCGGCCCCTCCTAAACGGGCGGCCACAATGATTTCCCGAGACATTTTGGCAAATACCTGGCCCTTAACCGCATCAACCCGGGCCTTTTGCCGTTTGATATTGGCCCACTTACTATGCCCTGCCATGGTTTCAGAAGGGGATAACTGCATCTTTGATTTTAGCCCTGGATGCGGTAGTCGTAGCCAGGTTTAAGCGGCGTAGGGCCACCCAGAGGATTCAAGGGCCAGTCCAGGTTGCCGCCTTCAGCGCCGCCCCAATCAGACCCACCTGGGGATTTAACACAATATAAACCGGTACTTTTTCCAGCAGGGAGCTGACCCGACCCTTATGGGTAAAGGCTTCCATAAAGGCCCCCGTGGTGATCAGGGACAGATTTTTCGCGGCAATGCCTCCAGCTACGTACAGACCTCCGTAGGGTAAAAGCTTCAGAGCCAGGTTGCCGGCTTCGGCCCCGTAGGCCGAAACAAAAATATCCATGGCGCTCTGGCTGAGGCGATCGCCGCTGGCAGCAGCCTTAGCAATGACAGCAGCGGGATCAACCGTTTTAGTCGCCAAACCACTCTGGCGTTCCCAGCTAATAATGGCTTCCGCCACTGAGGGGGATTCGGCGGCAAATTGGCGATCGCGCAGAAACTGGTAAATGGCCACAATTCCCTGGCCCGAAACCACCCGTTCTACTGAAACCCGGGAAATCTGGTGCTTGTCCAACAGGTAATGCAATAGTTGGAATTCCAGCTCTGAACGGGGAGCGAAGTCGCTATGGCCGCCTTCGGAGGGAAATACCACTGGTGCAGCTTGGGTTTTCAGGGCAAAACCCTGGCCTAAACCGGTTCCAGCCCCAATGATGGCGACTGGAGCCTGGCTCTGGGGGTCTCCAGCTTGTAGCGGATAGATATCCTCGGGGGTGAGCCCAAAAACCCCGTAGCCCACAGCTTCGAAATCGTTAATCAAATCTACCCGGGCCAGTTCTAATTCGGCTTCCAGGCGATCGCCCTGGAGCAGCCAGGTAAGATTGGTGAGGCTAGAACAGTTATTTACCACTGGCCCAGCAATGGCGAAGCAGGCCCTTTCAGGATGGTATAACTGGCCGGTTTGGGTCTTTCCCTGTTGGAGAAACTCCTTCACCATCGGTACCAGATCGGGGTAGGCTTGGCTTGCATAGGTGGCTTCAAAACAGAGGCTGGGGGGCTCCCACCACAGCCCGGACCAACCGCAGGATAGTTTTAGTACCGCCGATGTCACCGGCAAGAAGATAGGTCATAGTTCAAAGGCGAGGGAGGGGGAGGGCAAATCCTGATTCAGTTTACCGCTACGAAAGCCCTCCAGGTCCAAGCTGACGTAGCTAAAGCCATAGGCTTGAAAAGCCTGTACCAGGGCCTCTAAATCCTGGTTGGCAACGAAGCCCTTAATCTCCTCCGCAGGAATTTCAATGCGGGCAGTGTCCTGGCTGGATCGAACTCGCAGATTAGCTATACCCAAATGGCGCAGATAGGCCTCAGCCCGGCCTACCCGTTGTAACTTCTCAACGGTAATGGTCTCACCGTAGGGAAAGCGAGAACTCAAGCAGGGTTGGGCTGGCTTGTTCCACCAGGGCAGACCCAATTCTCGGGCTATCTGCCGGACCTCCAACTTGGTAATTCCCAGTTCCGCCAGGGGCGATCGCACTCCCCGTTCCTGGGCCGCCTGAATACCGGGGCGATAGTCCCTCAGGTCATCGGCATTGACTCCGTCAACTACGTAGGGATAGCCCCACTGCTGGGCCAGGGGCTTAAGGGTATCGTGGAGTTCACTCTTACAAAAGTAGCAGCGGTTGGTCGGATTAGCGGTGTAATTGGGGTTTTCCATTTCCTGGGTGTCTACCACCTGGTGAGGAATACCTATGGCCTGTGCCTGTATCTTTGCCTCTTGCAGGTCTGCCTCCATCAGGGAGGGTGAGTTAGCGGTGATCGCTAGAGCTTGTTCCCCCAATACATCCCAGGCTACCTTAGCCACCAGAGCACTGTCGACACCGCCAGAGTAGGCGATCAAGGCTCGATCCATGGTGGCGAACAACGCCTTCAATTGATTAAGTTTGTCTACCGTCATGGTGGGCTTGTCCAGA
The DNA here is from genome assembly GCA_041879365.1 of Nodosilinea sp. LVE1205-7. Classification (GTDB taxonomy): domain Bacteria; phylum Cyanobacteriota; class Cyanobacteriia; order Phormidesmidales; family Phormidesmidaceae; genus Nodosilinea. The sequence continues at coordinate 3,761,851 of CP089923.1, forward strand.
TTATCAGGCAGGGCGACGCTGCTTCTATCCTACGGTCTTCCATGGCGGTAACCTAGGACTTTGGCCAAAACCTTTAAGAACTATTATTGCTGCCAGGGTTTGCCTGCATCCTGCTTACTCCCTGGCCATGGCTATAGCTCTAAAAGGTTGAGGACTGTAACAGATCCAGGTGGTGCCACCAGAATTAGCTATAGTACAAAGGCTGTGATGGTTACTCCCATGGGCGTTAGAGATTGCTCCGAAGATCACCGTGATCATGAGTTTATCCGCTGGGCTAAGCCTTCCCGTTGTCCGGCTCAGTCCAGGGGAAAGCTATGGACCCAGGTTTCGCGGTTGATTCCCAGCGATTACGGCGTTACCTGAATTCTTTAGAGAGCCTATCTGGAGAATAGTACGGATATAGCGGATTTTACCGGGGTGAAGTGCGATGTGATCACCCCCCCGCCCCCCTTGTCAAGGGGGTACAGCGTGAAACTCCAACAGCCAGGCGCTGGGGGGTAGGACTGAGCAATCGGGTGCCTCACTCTATGGAAAAACGCTATAGAACCTGGCCTGCCCAGGGCACCTATTATTACCCAGGATGATTGTGGCCATGGCCCTAACTACCCACTGGATTACCCTTGACTTACCCCTACCGGCCCTGGCTGCCGATCTTTTGCCCCTAATTAAAGGGGCACTACAGCAGCGAGGAGAGCCTCTGCGCTGGGCCATTACTCAGGTTGACCCAACTACCCACCTGATCACTGTGGAAGCCGTTGTCATCATCGCAGATGGACGCTAGATGATGGTAGGGGAATGTGGCTATCGTCGGCCCTATACCGTTATGCTAGTGATTCCCACTGGCGTCGGGGCGGCAATTGGGGGCTATGGGGGAGATGCTTTGCCCGTAGCCCGAGCGATCGCAACGGTGGCTGATATCCTGATTACCCACCCCAATGTTATGAACGGGGCCCAATTATATTGGCCCCTAGACAATGGCTACTATGTTGAGGGCTACGGGCTGGATCAATTTGCCGCTGGGGTCTGGGGATTACGACCAGGCCATGGTAATCGGATTGCCCTGATCCTGGATCGGGGCCTGGAGGAGGAATTGTTCTGGCGACATCGGCAGGTAGCCGAGGCTTGTCGAGCCACCCTGGGGTTAGCTCTGCAGGACTATGTTTTAACGGACCAGCCCCTGGGGGTAAAACTGAGCCAGGCGGATTCAGGCACCAGTTGGGGTACCCTGGAGCACCCGGACAGCTTGCTGCGGGCAGCAGAGCGAGCGATCGCCGCTGGGGCTCAGGCGATCGCCGTTGTGGCCCGATTTCCAGAGACCATAGAGCATAATCTGGTACAAGCCTATCGCCAGGGCCAGGGGGTAGATCCAGTGGCTGGGGCGGAGGCGGTAATCAGTCACCTGGTGGTACGCACCTTTGCCATTCCCTGCGCCCACGCCCCGGCCTTCAGCCCCACTCCCCTGGATCGAACCGTCGCCCCTAAGGCAGCGGCGGAGGAAATCGGTTATACCTTTTTGCCCTGTGTTTTGGCTGGCCTCAGTCGGGCTCCCCAGTTTGTTACCTCTGGCCAGGCAAATAGGGGCGATCTTTGGGTTAATCAGGTAGATGCCATGGTGGTTCCGGTGGGGGCCTGTGGTGGTAGCGCCGTTCTCAGTTTGAGCCAAACCCCTGCCCTAATAATTGGGGTAGAAGCCAATACCACCTGTCTAAAGGTCACTCCTGAGGCCTTGGGGATCCAGGCCATCCGGGTGGGTAATTATTTGGAGGCGATTGGCCTTCTAGCCGCCCACCGGGCTGGAGTAGATCCCTCCATGCTGGGTAGCCAGGTCAGGCCCCTGCAGGAGCAGCAGGCCGGTTCACCCGGTAAAACCTGACCCCGATCAGAGGCTGTGGTGGTGCTTGACGACGCCCATACACCTGTCCTTGACCCCTGACTCCCACTTGAAGGCTTCCCTGGTGTGCACCACCTGGTACTAGAGGGGAAGAAAATCAAACCCGGTCCCTGAGCGTTTCCCAGGCTTAATCTGCACCAGTAAGACCGTGGCGTTGCGATCGCCGGAGGGCAGAAAGATGATTTTGCCAGTTGATCCCTGGCTGAAAAAGCCAGGGCTAGCCAGTACCTGCTCTAGTTTGGAGCGTCCCTGCACTCCCATGAGGCCTGTAATTTGCCCTGTTGCCTGAGCTGTTCGAAGGACTTGAAAAGCATCGTAGCTCAAGGCCGTACGCCAGTTAATGTCACCTCCCCACAACTGGTTAGCGGCTTGAATAAACTGGGGTAAGGCTTTTTGCCGATGCCAGGGTACGGCTAACACCGCCCCTTGTAGACTGGATCCTGCCTTCTGCAGGGTTTCAATGCGATAGAAGGAATCACCGGCAAAGATCGGTAGTTTACCCTGGTTGGCTTGGACCACCGAGATGGCCAGGTCAAAGGTGGTGGAATCGGGAAACAGCACCAGGGCATCAGCGCCACTATTTTGTAGTGCATTTTCCGGGTTGGGCTGGGATAAATCAATGGTTTTCACCACCTGTCCTCCCTCCAGGCCCAGGGTAGTAGAGAAAACCTCCAGCAGGGACTTACTATAGGAACTTTGGGAATTGTAAACAACTAGGGGCTGGTTCTTACCCCTAGAGAGCATGTAGCGGGCCAGGGAAGTGCCGGTAAACTGGTCGCTGGGCACCACCCGAAAAATGAAATTACCATTCTGGCGGGGAATGGTCGCCAGTTCAGTAGTGGTGCTGGTGGGGGCAATTAGGGGCAGATTAGCCTGTTGATAGAGGGGCGCTACCGCCAGGGTGGTTCGACTGGTACCGTGGCCAATGACGGCCACAATAGTCTCGTCTTTGATTAAGGCATTGGCGATCGCCGTCGCCCGCTCCGGCTCGTTACCGTCATCGGCGATTAACACCCGGATTGGTATACCTGCCTGTAACGCTTCTGATTGGGCTTGGGCAACCCCCCGCAAAATTTCACGGGCCACATTGGCGGAATCAGAGATCGGAACAACCACGGCGACACCCAGGGCTGTTTGGGATCCAATACGAGCGTTATTAAGATAGATGAGCGGCTCTGGATCGGTGTGCATCCTCTGCCGGGCAGCCGCAAATTGGGTAGCCGCGGCAGAGTAGTCTCCGGCGCTAAAGGCCGCAATGCCCTCTTGCAGATTCTGATTAGTGCTATCGGTAAACAAACTGCGATCGCCCCGGCTGATGGACAGACCGCTATCCTTGGAACCCTTGCCCAACCCTGGTATTTCCAGCTTGGGGAGAGTTAACCCAGAAGGGGCAGAGGGATGACGAAAAAACCAATAACCTCCTGCGGTCAGACCCAACACAAGGGCAATGTAGACGATCGGGGGAGGACCGCCCCGCTGATTGGAAGTGGATTGATTAGTCATGGTCTGATAACTATTTCCGGGTTAAACCAATATAGCTTCGGCTACAAGTCTTAGACCGAAAAAATTATCAATTCCTTAACCTCTCCCTAGCCTGTATTTCGCATTCCCGCCGCAATTCCGTTAATGGTCAACAAGGCTCCCCGTAGTAGTTCACCCTGGCTATAGCGGGAACGAATCATACCCGTAGCCGCCTGACTCCGATACTGCCTTAATCGCTTCAGCAGAGCAACTTGTAAGAACCCCAGGGGAACGATGGTGCCATTGCGTAGATACACCGATCTCTGTAGATCTGGGGAACCATCCAGTAGGCGTTCCTGACCAGTAATTTGCAAGATCTGATCGCAAGTCAAGTAAAATTCCGTAGAAATCGCCTCAAACAGATGGGCAAAACGTTCCAGATCGGACGGGTCGCTTAGCTCTCGCATATAGTGCTCAGCAATCTGCAGATCAACTTTAGCCAGGGTCATTTCTGCCTTAGAAATGACCATTTTAAAGAAAGGCCACTTATGGTAGAAATATCGCAATAACTTCAAATGTTCTGCGGGAGCTTCCTGGACAAACTCTTGCAGGGCCGTACCAACTCCGTACCAGGAGGGTAGTAAGAAGCGCGCCTGGGTCCAGCTAAAAACCCAGGGGATTGCCCTTAAACTACTCAAGTCCTTGCGTCCACCTCTGCGGGCCGGACGGGAGCTAATCTGCAACTGGCTAATTTCCTGAATCGGAGTAACCTGATGGAAAAAATCCACCAGATCGGGTTGTTCGTAAATTAACTGGCGATAGTGCTGTCGAGAGCGGGCCGCCAGTTCCTCCATAGTCTGGTTCCAGGGCTCAATATCATCAAAGCTATTGCTTAGGATGCTGGCCTGGAGTACAGCTGAGGTAATGGTTTCCAGATTATAAAGGGCCAGATCGGAGAGGTTATACTTAGAAGCCAGTACCTCCCCCTGCTCAGTGATTTTAATTCGTCCCTTAATACTGCGTCCTGGTTGAGCCAGGATCGCTTCGTAGGCGGGGCCACCCCCCCGGCCCACCAATCCACCCCGACCATGGAAAATGCGTAAAGCCACCCCGAACTGATCGGCGGTAGTTTGAAGAGCCCGTTGAGCCTTATGGATTTCCCAGTTGCTACTGAGAAATCCAGAATCTTTATTGCTGTCAGAATAACCCAGCATCACCTCCTGGAGGGGACCCGGGTTTGGGTCTAGGGTGGGGTTAGCCTCTGTTTGACTGGCCTTGCTCTGTAGTAGCTTGATATAAAAGGGAATGCTAAACAACTCCTCCATAACCGCTGGAGCTCGTTGCAGGTCTTCAACGGTCTCAAACAAAGGCACGGGCTGAATACTGCTGAGTCCGCTGGCTGGATCGTAAAGACCGGCCTCCTTAGCTAAAAGCAACACCTCCAGCAGATCGCTAACCTGGTGGCTCATGCTAATCACGTAACTGAAGCAAATATCAGGGCCAAACTCTTGGTGTAACTGACGCACCATGCGAAAGGTTTCAATGGTTTCCCTGGTCTTCTCAGAAAAGGGTAACTCTCCCGGAATCAAAGGACGTCGGGTTTTCAGCTCTCCTACTAGCCAGGCGGTCTTCTCTGGCTCCGATAGAGCGGTGTAGGGCTGGGATAAAACTTCCAGATAGCTAGTAATTTCCTCCAGGGCGTCGGAATGGCGGGAACTCTCCTGGCGCAAGTCTAGCTGGGCCAGATTAAAGCCAAAAATCTCCACCTGGCAGATTAGGGTATCCAGTTCCTGGCAGTGCAGTCCCGTGGCTTCCAGGTTGCGCTGAATTAACCGTAGTTCACCTAGAAATTCTTCACCGTAGCGGTAAGTCAATCCCGAGGTTGAATCGGCGCTATATCCTTCTCCCAGGGAATCACCCTGGTAAAGTCGTAAACTCCGTTCATGGGTATGGCTGAGGCGCTGCCTAATGTAGGCCAGCTTGAGACGATAGGGTTCCTGGCGATAGCGAATTGCCAGTTGATCATAGATTTCTGGCATTTTGACTTGGTCTTGTTCCAGGGACTCCAGCAACTCCGGCAGTACCTCGCTCCAATGCAGGGATAGGCTGAGAAGTTCGGTCAGGCGATCGATGGAGGCGATGTACTTATTCAGCACCAGATTGCGCTGATAACAGGCGGTCTTCCAGGTAACTTCAGGGGTAACGGAGGGATTGCCGTCTCGATCAGCACCTACCCAGGAACCGAAACGACAAAATCGATGGCGCGGTGCATCTAACTCTGGAAAGGTAGTCGCGATCGCCCGTTCAAACCGTTGATAAAGCTGGGGTAGAGTCTCGAACAGCACCACTTGAAAATAGTGCAGAGTATAGTCCACTTCGTCCAGCACAGAGGGCTTAAACTGATGAAGTTCATCGGTACGCCACCAAAGTCGAATTTCTTCGGTAAGCTGTACCTTCAGATCCTCAACCTCCCAGGAAGAGGCTAACCCCAGGGTCTGGGCACCTTCTTCCGCCTGGTCCATCTGCCGTAGAATTCTGGCAATACGCCGTTGTTTATCACGAATGGTATGACGGACAATTTCCGTAGGGTGGGCGGTAAAGACCAGGCGTACATCCAGTTGATCAATGAAATTTTGAATAATTTGGGGAGGAACGTTTAGCCGTTTTAGGGTGGGGAATAACCAGTGAAAGGTTCCAGCTTCCTGGGGCGGGCTGGTAAAGTCGACCACGCTGCGATTTAACAGGTCTGCCTGAAATCGCTGATTGCTAGACTCGTCGCTCCTGTCTAAATCATTGTTCAGGGGGCTCAGGGAAGAATTTTCAGCCCACTGGGCCAGTTCAGAATTTTGGTAAGCCGCTCGATACTGCTGTTTTTGGCCCTGTTGTTCATAGTGCTGTTCAACGATGTTAATCAGTTGAAAATAGAGGGCAAAGGCTCTAGAGGCCCGAATGGCATCTTCCAGATCCAGCGCTTCTACCACATCGACTACGGCTTTGACCCGGGCTTCGTCGGTGGTGGGAGCTTGCCCCTCTGGAGAACACATTTGCCTCAGCAGTCTTAACAATCGCAGTAGCTCTGGACCACAGGCGTGATCCAACACATTTTCCCAGACATCTTCTACCACCCGCAGCCGATGACGCAGCAGCAAATCGTAGGCAGAGGAGGCTGCCAGAGTATCGGATGCGCCAATGCCATCTATGGAAGCCGTAGTCGGTAAAAGATCGCCAGAGGGATGCGATGGAAAACTCATGGGTTTGGCCGCGAGAGAACAGCAATATTGCCATGATTCTATAGGATTAACTCCGATAGAAAAAGCAATCGAGCTGAGAGGATGGTTGAGAAGTTAGACAAGGGTAATAATCAATACCATCCCGTAGCTGAAAAACATCAGTGTTTGACGCATTGTAGCGACACTAGCAGCAGTTGGCTAGTCGTTAATACCGGGTTTCAACAACTCCGGGGAGTAAACCCAAACGGTTAGGGCAGTGGGGAATTAGTCAGGTAGGTGGAAAAACCCCTAAGGTATCTCAGAAGTGCCCCATTATGATTCAATAGTATCGGCTTCCCCTTATACTTGAGACCCTGAGACCCGCTTAAGTTTTATCCCTATCTCCCCTGAGGCATCCCCTAACCATGGCACTACTGGACTCGAAAGGACGATTATTTGGCAAGGTCAGTATTCTCGATTTAGGCGCGGGTTTGGTAATTCTGGCGGTTCTCTTTGGCATCTTCCTGTATCCCGGCACCTCTGGATCTGTGGCGCAAATGGGGGCGGTAACCAAACCCGTAGAAGTGGATGTGATGGTGCGGGGGTTGACCACTTCCAATCCAGACGGCCTGGCTCAGGCGATTCAAACCTCTGGCAATACTAGTATTATTATTCGCAACCAACCCTACGGCCAGGTTAGGGTTAAAAATGTAGTTAAACTGCCTCGCACCACCATTGCTCCCCAGCCTGACGGCACGGTTAAGGCTGTCGCTGACCCCCGTCCGGAATTAAACTACACCATCGATATGATGATTACGCTGACGGGCGATGCCCAGATTACTAGTAACGGCCCGGTCTTGGGTAATAACAAAGTCAAGGTGGGAACACCCATTGAACTGGAAGGAGACCTTTACCGCTTCAATACCAGTGTGGTTGACGTGCGAGTCTTAGCAAGCAAGTCTTAGCAATTAAATAGTCCTACCCCTGTCATCTCTTTAACCATGATTACCACTGCTATGCCCCTTAACCCTCCCTCCGTCAACTGGCAGAGGCTGGCGGATCAGTCCCTGGCAGGTGAAGAAATTAGTCGGGAGGCTGCCCAAGCAGTGTTAACGGCTCCCGATAGTGAGTTACTGGACCAACTGGCCGCTACCTATCGGGTACGTCGCTATTACTGGGGTAATCGGGTCCGTTTACACTTTTTACTCAACGCCCAGAGTGGACTCTGTCCAGAAGATTGTCACTACTGTTCCCAATCTAAGATCTCTACCGCAGAGATTGAAAAGTATCCCTTTATGGCTCAGGAGCAAATTCTGGCGGCCGCGGAACGGGCCCATAATTTGAAGGCTGGCACCTTCTGCATGGTCATCTCTGGTCGTTCTCCCTCCGCTCCAGTCTTTAGTCAGGTACTAGAAGCTGTGCGCCAGGTGAAGGCCCGTTATCCTATGAAACTTTGTGCTTGCTTGGGGCTGTTGACCTCTGAGCAGACGGTACAGTTGGCCGCTGCTGGGGTAGATCGGGTTAACCACAATCTCAACACTTCTGAGGCTTACCACGGTAATATCTGCACTACTCATAACTTTAGCGATCGGGTCGAGACGATTAAAGCGGTTCAGGCTGCGGGGTTAACCACCTGTTCCGGTGGCATTCTAGGCATGGGTGAAGCCCCCGATGACATTATCGATATGGCCTTGAGTTTGCGCCAGTTACAGGTTACCAGCGTTCCCCTCAATTTTCTCATTCCTATTGCCGGCACCCCTATGGCCGAGCATCAGTATTTAACGCCTCGCCAGTGCCTGCGGATTTTGTGCCTATTTCGGTTACTTTTACCCAGCCAGGAACTACGCATCGCCGGTGGACGAGAGGTCCAACTCCGGGAGCTACAACCCTTGGGACTCTATGCCGCTAACTCGATTTTTATTGGTGACTACCTGACTACCCCAGGACAGGCCGCTCAAGCAGACTACGATATGATTCGTAACGCTGGTTTTGTACTGGAAGAAGACGAGCCAATCAGTTTAGAATAAGGCCCGGTTTCAGTACCAGGTGACCTATAAATAAGGGGCTCTTTAAGCAGGGCCCTTCAACAGGGAGCTAGCAGTACTCAAGGGTCAGGGGCTCGTCCTCTGATCGCCATCAAGCTCCTCCCTAAGTCGCCAGAAAGCAGTCGAGGAGACGACTATGCATTGGGCGACAGCACTTATGTCCACTAACATATCGCACGCTCCTCACTCGATTAATCGCCATCCCGAAGAGATGGGCAAAGCTGAAATCGAAGCATTTCTCACCTATCTAGCCGTCGAGGGTCAGGTCTCCGCTTCGATCCAAAATCAAGCCCGCAGTGCCCTACTGCTTCTCTATCGGGAAGTGCTTGATCTTGACATAACCAGCATCGACGCCGTTCGAGCAAAACGACCTCAGCCTGTGCCAACCGGGTTGACTAAAGCGGAAGCGTCGGCAGCAAGCACAAGCCACGGCCAGGGCAAGCGCCAGGGTCAGTTGGAGATCCTGGCACCGAAAGCCGGTCAAACCTGGGATCGAATTCACTAACTAATTGCCCTCAAGCAAGCCAGAGCCTACAACGAGGCGGTTACTTTGCTCCAAGACCCGAGGGATCTGGCCGAGTTACAGGGTTGCTTACCCCAATTTAGACAGCAACTGCAAGCTCTAAAATCGAACTACAGCAATCGACCCGCCCTGCTCCAACGTCTGCAATCTACAAAACTGTCTGGGACCCTTACGCAGTAAGCCTTTACCCTGCCTTTCAGAGGCCGTAGCTATCGGCCAGGGGGCCAGCCAGAGTCCATCGACAGGCGGTAGGGATACCCCAAATAATTCCTGGAATACCGCCTAAAGGCGATCGGCCGACTATGGTGTAGCCTGAGTTGCCTCTGATTCTCTCTGTGGTTGGTGCTGGGGGAACGATTGGCTAATTCCTGGGGAAAAAAGTTGACACAGGAACAATCTGTTTAACATAATGGAAGTTTGTGTGAACTTGAGAGTTTGAATTCCCTTGGCAAACGTTGTAGTCATTGGAGCCCAGTGGGGCGATGAAGGAAAGGGCAAAATCACCGATTTGTTAAGTCGATCGGCGGATTTGGTAGTTCGTTACCAGGGCGGTGTCAATGCCGGACACACGGTGGTAGTCAAGGATCAGACCTTTAAGTTGCACTTGATTCCCTCTGGCATTCTCTACCCCGATACAGAGTGTGTGATTGGTAGCGGCACGGTGATTGATCCTGCTGCTTTGATTGCGGAACTAGATATGCTTGATGATCTGGGCATCTCTTCTCGCAATCTCTTCATCTCTAATGCTGCCCACATCACCATGCCCTACCATCGCCTGATTGATCAGGCTGCAGAAGAGCGGCGGGGGCACAACAAAATTGGTACCACCAAGCGCGGTATCGGTCCCACCTACGCAGATAAATCAGAACGAATTGGGCTACGCATGGTTGATCTGCTAGATCATCACAACCTGGCGGATCAAATTAAGTGGGTGATTGATTATAAAAATGGCATCCTGGAAAAGCTTTACGATATTCCTGCCCTCAATCCAGAGGCAGTGTTAGAAGAATACAGGGTCTACGCCGAACGCCTTCGTCCCCACGTTGTTGATAGTTCTCTGCACGTTTACAAAGCCATTCAACAGCGCAAGAATGTTTTATTTGAGGGAGCTCAAGGTACTCTGCTCGATTTGGACCATGGTACCTATCCCTATGTGACTTCCTCTAATCCAGTGGCGGGAGGTGCCTGTATTGGTACTGGCATTGGTCCTACGGTCATTGATCGGGTGATTGGGGTGGCCAAGGCTTACACTACCCGGGTAGGGGAAGGTCCTTTTCCCACTGAACTGACCTGCCAGGTCGGCGATCGCCTCTGTACCCGGGGAGCTGAATTTGGCACCACCACCGGACGCCGCAGGCGCTGTGGTTGGTTTGACGGCGTAATTGGCCGTTACGCCGTGCGTATTAATGGGTTAGACTGCCTGGCCATTACTAAGTTAGACGTATTGGATGATGCTGAGGAAATTAAGGTATGCGTAGCCTACGATTTAGATGGTAGTCGTTGTGAAGAACTACCAGGTAGTGCCCAGGCCTTCGCCCGTTGCCAGCCCATTTACAAAACTCTGCCGGGTTGGCAACAACCCACGGACCATTGTCGCTCCCTTAGCGATTTACCTAAGGCTGCCCTGGATTACCTGAAATTTTTGGCGGAGTTAATGGATGTGCCCATTGCCATCGTTTCCTTGGGCGCTAGCCGCGATCAGACCATTATCGTGGAAGATCCCATTCATGGACCGAAGCGAGCCCTTCTCTATGAGAATGGCGAAGCCAGGGTAGCCTAGGAAATTAAGGGCTACCAAAATCGTTTTTCACGTTGTTAACAGGAAAATTTTCTTATGGAACTGACCATTGAATGTAAAGCCCGGGATGCTAAGGCTAACGTTAAGGCTTTACGCCGCCAGGGCCTTTTGCCAGCAGTTCTTTACGGCCATAACGGCACCGAGTCGGTGTCCTTGACCGTCGATCAAAAGGCAGCTGAAACTCTTCTCCGTCAAGCAACTGTCAACACAACGGTGATTGATCTGCAAGTCCCCGATTTACCCTGGCAAGGTAAGGCTCTAGTTCGAGAAGTACAAACCCACCCCTGGAAGGCATCTTTGTATCACCTTAGTTTTTTCGCTGTCAAAGCTTAGTCCCCCCTGGGGGCATTAGACAACCTTTCAACGGGGAGTAGCAGGCAGAACTCAGGAGTGCATTCCAGTTTTGCAAGTTTGCCCTCATCCCCCAGCCCCTTCTCCCAAAAAGGGAGAAGGGGAGCCCTCACCCTAAATCCCTCTCCCGCCTTGGGAGAGGGATTTAGGGTGAGGGCTACAAAAGTGGGATGCACCCGAACTCAGGAGCCGCAAATCGAATCTATACCTGGGACAATTTCTTTAAAAGAACCTGTAGGGTCCTGGCTCCTTTCTACCCCGATGGTCTAACCTAAATCCCCCTACCTGGGGGATTTTTTATTTGAGTCGTGCCCTTTGAGCCCTGGCTCCATTCCTGGGCCAATACGCTAGGCAAAATCTGATTCAGAGTCTTTGCGTTGGATCAACCCTGAACCTTATAATTTCTTCATATAGACGGTAGTTATCAATCTCTATTTCTGAGTGTTATGTCTCTAGATGTTTTTCAACCCTGGATTAACTTTATTCACCCAATAGTCATGTGGCTACTGTTGGCGGCCAGTGTTTACGCCCTTTATTTGGGTATGCAGGCTCGTAAAACCCGTCTGGCGGACGCCGAAACTCGTAAGGAGTTGATTAAAGGTAAGTTTGCCCTGCGACACCACCAGATTGGTTCCTTACTCCTGGCTGTTATGGTTTTGGGTACAGTGGGCGGCATGGGAGCAACCTACTTAACCAATAGCAAGCTATTTTTTGGTCCCCATTTACTGGTGGGTTTGGCCATGACCGTTGTGCTAGCCAGTTCCGTAGCTCTGGTACCCTTCATGCAAAAGGGTAACGAAACTGCTCGCCTCACCCATATGACCCTGAACGCAGCTCTAGTGGGGTTATTTGGTTGGCAGGCGGTCACTGGTATGCAAATTGTTCAGCGGCTTTTGGCTAAGCTTTGAAACCTAACTAAATAAAAACCACAAAACATTCCCGTTCAGTAAATCCAACGGGAATGTTTTTAACTGCCCTGAAAACTAAGGGGTCTTGGAACTAATCCTAGTAGGCTAAGCCCATGCTCTGGGTAGTTTCACCACCCAGGTACACTCGAATACTCAAGAAATCAGTGGGGCAGGCTGTTTCGCAGCGCTTACAACCAACACAGTCCTTAGTTCTGGGAGAGGAGGCGATTTGCCCAGCTTTACAACCGTCCCAGGGAACCATCTCTAGAACGTCAACAGGGCAAGCCCGTACACACTGGGTACAGCCAATACAGGTTTCGTAGATTTTGACAGAATGGGCCATTGAATCAAAACTCCAATGCGGGTCATTACTGGGCTTGACAGCTTTAAGGTAAACCTTAAAGAGTTGTCAAAACTCTCTATTCAGTAGGGGTTTGCTAATCATGATCCAGTCTATAGCGAGAGTTTTCAGCTCTTATCCCTGGTGCCCATAAACCTTAATGGATTGTAATAATATGGATGCGGTTGTCTCGAGGGAGACCTTTAGTAGAAAATATTTTCCCTGGGGAGTTCTTGCTACCCTAGGTCATAGAGGAACAGGCCAGCGGCGAGATGCCCCAACCCCTGAGATGGAGAGTTGGGAAACGGCTCAGGGGATAAATTTGCAGTCGCTTTCTAAGACTCTGGGGGTCATCTAGAATCAGGGTGAGTGTCGTCGTTAATAAAATTCGCCATGAAAGATTTTTTTGATAATGTGGCCCGCTACCCGCGCTATTTAATTTCCTTTACTCTGGGGATTTTGTACAATGCAATCCAGCCTCTGACGCCCCTTTTCCAGCGTCCAGCGACAGCTATAGCGCTGTTGGGGGCAACGGTAGCAGGGTTACTCTTTCTTGCCTTTACCCTGCGGGCTATGCTGGGGCTGGGTAATGGGTAGATGGGTGAGTTGTTCCAGGTTAGATATCCCCGTGACTGAGGGTGGGTATCGGCCATTAGTTACGGAAGGGGAGACCAATGGCCAATAGTCGTCGAGTTGAACGGGTGGCATCCTTAATTAAACGAGAGGTTAGTCAGATGCTCCTCTCAGGCATTAAGGATGACCGGGTCGGGGCGGGTATGGTTAGCGTTACTGATGTCGATGTGTCGGGGGATTTGCAGCACGCTAAAATTTTCGTCAGTATTTATGGTACTGATGCCGCCAGGTTGGAAACTATGGCTGGCTTGAAAGCGGCTACGGGTTTTGTAAGGCGAGAGTTGGGTCAGCGGATAGGCTTGCGTCGTACCCCCGAAATTCTTTTTAAGGAGGACCGGGGTGTGGAGCGTGGTACCCGAGTTCTATCTTTAATTAACCAATTAAGCCAGGAGCGTCAGGCCAAGGGATTGGCTGATGATGTAGCTGCAGCTGACGTTTCTCAAGCCTTCCAGTCGGACTCGGGCACCGCTGATAATCTTGAGTAGGAATTCTATGGTAGTTCCATCCCTACCGGCTATTGACCGCCTGTCCCTGCCGGAACAGGTGGCTCAGATGGTGGTGGTGCGGGCCTCTGGTCATCTCTTTGACCACCAGATTGTCTATCCTATTTGGGAGGCCAATCGCTCCACCCTGCAACACTATATTGCTGACCTGGGGGTAGGGGGGGTGATTTTACTGGGGGGTAGTGGGGCAGAGATTGGCCTAAGAACTCAGGATTTGCAAAATCAGGCCCCTATCCCCCTCTTAATTGCCGCCGATATAGAGGAAGGCGTGGGACAGCGGTTTGCCGGAGCGACCTGGTTTCCTCCTCCGATGGCGCTGGCAGCCATGGCCGCCCAGGATTATGACCAGGCTCTACACCATGCTGAAGCCATGGGAGCAGTAACGGCGGCAGAAGCCCTGGCCATGGGGATCAATTGGGTACTGGCTCCGGTGGTGGATGTCAATAACAATCCCCATAACCCGGTTATTAATATTCGCGCCTTTGGTCAGACCCCTGACTTGGTCAGCGACCTGGCTACGGCCTTTCTCCGGGGTGCCCAGCGCCATGGGGTTTTAACCACCGCCAAGCATTTTCCCGGCCATGGCGATACAGCTCTGGATTCCCATTTAGATCTTCCCTGCCTAGCTCATTCGCTGGAGCGTTTAAGTCAGATTGAATTACCTCCCTTCGCCGCCGCGATCGCGGCGGGGGTGGATACGATTATGACCGCCCATCTACAGATTCCGGCCCTGGACCAGCATCACCCGGCTACCCTATCCGCCCCTACTCTCACTGGTTTATTGCGACAGCAGATGGGGTTTCAGGGCTTAATTGTCACCGATGCCCTGGTGATGGGAGCTATTACTCGCCGCTACGGTCCTTATGAGGCCGCGATTCTAGCGATCGCGGCCGGTGCTGATCTGTTGCTGATGCCCCTGATCCCGAAGGTTGCATCGCCGCTGTGGTAGAAGCGGTCCAAACCGGTCGCCTCCACGCCGATCAAATTGGCGCTACCTTGGAGCGTATCTGGCGGGCTAAACAGCGGGTAGCCTATCCTCTGCCCGGTGCTACTACCTCCTTCCCCCATGCCTGGGAGCACATACCTGCCCCCGCTCTAGCCATAGAAGCCCTGGCCCAGCCGGCTTCCCTGCACCTGGTCAGCACCACCCTGAAACACTCTATGGTCACCCAGGGCCAGCTAGAACCGGCTCAGGCTAATCACCCAGGCCATAACCTGGTAATCGTTGACGACGTGCTGGCCTGCCCTGGCCTGGATCAACGTTCTCCCGCCCTTACTCTGCCGACCCGGTACTTCTATGATTTGAAGCTGATAGATCACCGGGGATGCCAGCAATGGCCTCACACCGAGAGCCTGAAACCGACTCTGGTGCAGATTTTAATTCGGGGTAACCCGTTTCGGGGATCGGCGATGGTGAGTTCCCTATTTACCAGTTGGGTTGAAGCCCTCCTGGCGGCGGGACTATTGAGGGGATTGGTGATTTACGGTAGTCCCTATGTTCTCCAGGTCTGGCGCGATCGCATAGCAGGTGAAATTCCCTACGGCTTTACCTATGGCCAGATGCATACAGCCCAAACATTGGTGCTGGCAGGTTTGGGATTAGCCGCTGAAGCCGCTGAAGCCACTCCAGTTTTTACCGACTAGAACCGGCTGGGGGAAATCAGAACAGTCTCACCAGCATTCTCTCCCACCAATTTTCCCTGATGTCATCGGTCCCTAAACCCGCTAAAGTCTTGAAAGTCTTTCCTTTCATTGCTTGAGTCCCCATGGCATCTGTGATTACCGTTTCCCTTCCTCGCCAGCCCTACAATATTGTGATTACCCCCGGCGGCTTAGGGGAAGTAGGGAAATGGCTTAGAACGGGTCCCCAATCCCTGGTTAAACCTGGTCAACGCTTACTGGTAGTGGCTAATCCAGCGGTATTTAAAATCTATGGCGAAGCCCTGGTCAGCAGTCTTGCCCAGGCGGGCTACCTGGTTCAGTCCTGTCTACTATCGCCGGGTGAGCGCTACAAAACCCTCAAATCCATCCAAAAGATCTACGATGCAGCCCTGGCCTTTCGTCTAGAGCGTCAGTCAGCCATGGTGGCCCTGGGGGGAGGAGTGATTGGCGATATGACCGGCTTTGCCGCCGCTACCTGGCTAAGGGGGGTGGGCTTCATTCAGGTCCCAACCTCCCTACTGGCTATGGTGGACGCTGCCATTGGGGGTAAAACAGGGGTCAACCATCCCCAGGGAAAGAACCTGATCGGAGCCTTCTACCAGCCCCGTCTGGTTATGATCAATCCTCAGGTATTGGCAACCCTGCCCCCGGGAATTTCGGGCCGGTATGGCAGAGGTAATTAAGTACGGGGTGATTTGGGATCTACCCCTATTTGAGGCCCTGGAGGCAGCTCCCCGCTTAGACCAGTATCGCTATCTTAATGACCAGTTGCGCCAGACTATCCTGACCCACTCCTGTCAAGCTAAAGCCGAGGTGGTCTCACAGGATGAGAAGGAAGCAGGACTGCGGGCCATTCTCAACTATGGCCACACCATTGGTCACGGGATCGAAAGTTTGATGCATTACCGGGGGATTAACCATGGCGAGGCAGTGGCGCTAGGCATGGTTGCGGCGGGTCGCATCGCCTCCAGGCTAGGATTCTGGAGCGATGGCGAAGAACGCCGACAATTGGCCTTAATTGAAAAAGCCGCACTGCCTACCCGTTTGCCATCTGCGCTGGACCCTGGAGCCCTTCTGACCGCCCTTCAGGGAGACAAAAAGGTAGAGTCGGGGCAGGTGCGATTTGTTATGCCCAGGGGTTTGGGGGCAGCTCAGGTGACGAGTGCAGTGGATCAGGCGGCAATTCTGGCCGCTCTAGAGGTGATTGGAGCCCACTGACTAGCTGTAACTTAAGCTAGATTCCAGCCCCTAGGGGGCATTGACCTCTGGTGAACCGCTTCGATTACCGGTACCATTGGCAGACTTTGTAACCAACTTCTTAAGCTATCCAGGAGATCCTGGGGAGATCGACGCAGGAGGGATGAAGCCGCCTAGAATGTGATCGGACTATACTAGTCTTCAGGTATCGGTACGAGATTTACGGCCCATGCGAGAGCTGGATAATGCCTATCGAATTCTAGAGTTAGAACCGGGTGCCTCAATGGAAGAGGTCAACCGGGCCTATAAGGATTTGGTGTTTGTCTGGCATCCCGATCGCATCCCCCAGGATAACGAACGTCTCTATCAAAAAGCCCAGGATAAAATTAAGGCTCTAAACCAAGCCCGAGAATTATTGCGTTCCCACAGTCGCAACGGTCGCCCCCCCGGCAGTACCCATAGCTCCAGCAGTAGCCATAGTTATAGTAGCTACAGCTATCGAACTACCTATAGTGGCTACCGCCCCTCCGAGACCCATGCCTATCAAGGTAAGGGGCATGACAGCCACCATCACGCCCCCAATGGCCACCATTCAACTACAGACAGTGGCCATACCCATCGCTATCAAAGCCCCTATGGATCCCCTGGCCGGGGCGACCATAAATCCCCGGAGACCACCCCCAGCAGTTCTACCCAAGAGACCGCCCACAGCACCCAGCAAACCTCTCGTCAGCGGCGAGATGCGGCCGCCGGGGTAGGCGCGTCCCAGGCTCAAACCCATCAGCCTTCTCCTGCCGGCAATGATCAGGGTTACAACACCTACAATGCTCACACCCGCAATGGTAGTAGTAGTCCCCATCGATCGCGGCAAAGTCCAGACCTGAGCGGAGCTGACCTGCGGGGGGCCAATCTAAGGGAAAAGGACTTCGCCAGTCGTAACCTGAGTGAAGCAAACCTGAGTGGAGCCGACCTGAGCGACGCTTTTCTCCACAAAGTTAATTTAAACCGGGCTAATCTGAGTCGGGCTAAGCTATTTCGAGCCAATCTTCTACAAGCCGATCTGAGCCACGCCAACCTACGGGAAGCCGACCTGATTGGGGCTGACTTTAGTGGTGCCGATCTGAGTGGGGCTGACTTAAGTGGCGCTAAGGTGGCGGTGGGAGGCCGCACCATGATTAAAATGACTGGAGCAATTTTGACCGGGGCAATCATGCCCGATGGCTCCATTCACGACTAGGTGGCACTGCTAGTATTTTCCGACTGATTTAGTCGGGTCGCCCGTAGTTGACCACAGGCCGCGTTTCCTTCTAGGCCCCTGGAGTAGCGTACACTCACCGCAATATGGTGGGCCTTCAGAGTGGCGACAAAGGTCTTGATACTAGCTTCACTGGGTCGCTGATAGGCCGCTTCGGCAATCGGATTGTAGGGAATCAGATTGACATGGCTTTGAAAACCCCGCAGGTGTTGGGCCAGTTCCCTGGCATGGTCAGCTTGATCGTTTAGTCCCGCCAGTAAGATGTATTCAAAGGTGACCCGGCGCCCGGTCCAGTTGACGTAGTCCCGGCATTCTTCTAGTAAGGTTTCCAGAGGATAAGCTTTGGCGCTGGGAATCAGCTCTAAACGCTGACCCTGATTCGAACCATGCAAACTAATGGCCAGGGTAACCTGGAGTTGGGCCTCCGCCAACTGGCGAATGCGCCCAGGCAACCCCACCGTAGATAGGGTCATAGATCGCTGGCTAATTCCCACATCCTGGTTGAGGCAATGAATGGCGGCAATTACAGCAGCACTGTTCAACAGAGGCTCCCCCATACCCATAAAGACGATGTGGCTGACCCGCTGGCCAAAGTCTTCCTGTACCGTTAGCACCTGGTCCACAATCTCGTGGACTTCAAGATTACGCCTAAAGCCACCTTTACCGGTTGCACAAAAATCACAGGCCATGGGGCAGCCCACCTGGGAAGAGACACAGACTGTCAACCGCCGCGCCGAGGGAATGCCGACGGCTTCAATCATCTCCCCATCACCAAGCTGTAATAAATACTTGACCGTACCATCGGCGGCCACGGTACGGTGGTAGAGACTGGACCGCCCCACCCTGACATCAGTCAGGGTCTGCCGCCAACCCTTGGGGAAAACGCTGATTTCCTGTAGCGATCTCACCCCTTCTGGTACAGCCAATTGTGTAACTGTTGTCCCCGGTAAGGGGGTTGTCCCTGGGCCGTCACCCAATCCCGCAGGAATGGTAAAGACTGACCCAACAGGTAGGTTTGTAACCCAGTTGGAGGATGGGCTGGACCCTCGGGTAAGGGGGAGAAGGAACTGGTGACCATGGTGAAGTTAATCCAGGGGGATTGATCAACCTCAATTGTATTCTGGCAACCCTTAAAATTTCCCGGCTAGGCCCTAATTATCAGGGCTTCGCCCCTAGAAATAATGGCAGCAAACAGGCAGAATCCATTCATTTCTAGGTTTACAGCTTGACCTCCGCCTGATTCCTGCGGTAAGTAAACCCACCCCGCAGACCCAGGCTGGCATCGCGAAGATGAACTCGTTGATCTAAAGGCCCAGGACTACAGGGTAAAGGTGCATACCAACAGCTGTAGTGGTCTCCGCCTTTGACGTAGTAGTAGGCAATTTGATTAGAGGTGGCCCTGGCCAAATCAGGTTGAATCGAAGGTGAAGGGGGCAATAGAAAACAGCTATAGATCAGCTTCAGATTAAAAACCATGACCAGACAGGCTAGACTTGGAGCCAACCAGATTTTGGTCAGGCGTCTGAAAAGAGTCGATTCAGCTGCCTTGGCAGCCAGAACCGTTGCTATGCAGTAGGTAGGCACTAGAAGTAAAATACCTATGCCAAAGCGAAAAGACGCCTGCGGGTTAATACCGATGATAAAGCAGGAACCTACAATGCCACTGATCAAAACCCAGTTTTCTCCAGGATTTTTTTCCTTTCTTTGCAATAATCTCTTGCTGCCAAAGATAAAGCTACAACCCAGTAGTAGGGGGGAGATTAGGTCATCTCGCTTACCCAATAGAAAATCCTTAGAGAAAACCTGATGAATAATATCGGCTAACCGGTGATGATTAACATGGGTATTTACCTGAGTTTTCTGAGCTGTATCTATTTTCTGAGCTGTATCTAACAATAAACCACCATTGGTAATTACCCGGGCCTCCCGACTCATATCTTCTGAGGGCACTGTCCAGGTCACGGGCAGACAGAGAGATTGGGACGGATAGAATAAACAGCCAGAGGTGATCACCTGAGCACTGCCCAGGGGTAAAAGCAGCAGAGAAATGAGACCTATACCTATGAACAAATGATTTAACTTTTTCAGGCTACTGGGAACTTTTGAGAGGAATAAATCTAAAATAATAGGTACTAGGAATAAACCTGTCATTTTCATAGTAATAACGGTACAGCCTAATCCCAGGGGAATAATAAATAGTCGCCAGTAAGGAGCCTGTCTATCCAGCGTGGCATTATTCCAAAGCCTGGAGGTGATTAAGACTGACCAGCTGACTATACCTACCATGTAGTTAACCGGCGTATCATTGGCGAAGGAGGTTAGAATTTCTCGTCCTGTCACCTGGGAAAATACATATACCAGGGTTAGAGTAATCAGGTAGGTGGCTAGAAAAGTAGATGAAAATGGCCAGGGTTGAGACCTTTCCCGACTTTTGTTGAAAAGAATAAGTAGAGTGTAAACCACTAAAACAATTAAAAAAGTATTACTCACTGAACCGACGCGATTGCCCAAAAACTCGGGAGTAATAGCTGCAGAAAAAGCAAACCAGGAGGAAATAAAGCCAAACTTATTATTGATTAAAGCCAGCCCCGGTACAAAACCATAGTTCGATAACCAGTGAATCGCCCCCAGATGATAGACACCACTATCAAACCAGGTAATGGGACGAACACTGAAAATAGTCCAAATTATTTCTAGCAGCAACAGTGGCAACCCCAGCCTGATCCAGAATTCCTGAAACTGGCGCCGCAGCAGTGGTCGATTTGGGCGTTGCCAGTAGCGCCCCAGCCAGCGGACCAAGGGAATTAAACAGGAAACCAGAATCAGCACCGGTCCCACTGGATTCAGCGGCATAAACAGTGCCAGGCTTAAAAAGCCTAAACATTGCAAAGCTAGACCAGTCCAGACCGCTAGAATCAGTCTTTCGGCAGGGGCAATCAGGTCCTTGACCTGCAGCCACCCCAGAAACCAGAGACCGGTAAATGAGCAACTGACCAGCAAAATATTCCAGATAATCAGCGTGTAAAGCATAGGACTAGCTATAAGCCTCCAGCGTCACAACTTTAGACTGAAAAACTGAGGATTGTGATTTCAGGTTTTCCCAGGCTTTATTGGTAAAGTTTTCGTGGTAGGACCGCTCTACATTGACATTCCAGAGGTCATGGGTTTCTCCTAGAATGTTGCGGGCTGCCAGCATGGCGGTCAGCATGGAGTGGTCCTGGTTGTTATAGCGGTGCATGCCATTGCGCCCCACTGTCTGCAGATTTTAAAGGTTTTAACGTAATCCTGCAAGACCTGAAGGTGCTGTTTATAGTCGCCGTCGTAGACGGGGTAGGCTTTATACTGGCGAATTACACAGCCGTCTTCTACATCACCCGGGTTAACTCCCAAGTTGAGTTTGACAATTTCTTCTGAGGCCAGGGTAATTAGCTGGGCCTCTGACATTTCCCAAAGGGCGTCACCTTCGCTGCAAAAATATTCCAACCCCAGACAGGTTTTACTGGCGTCGGGCACCATGGCCGGACTCCAACTTTTAAAATTTTGAATCCGCCCCACCTTAAACTCAGGGCTATGGATGTAAAGCCAGTTATCCGGGAAAAGATGATCGCGATTAATCACCAAAGAAACAATCAGAAAATCCCGGTATTTCAGACCCCGGGCCGCCGCCAACACCGGCTCTGGCGGTAGGGGATGGAGGCGATGCACGAGGGCGGCAATGGGCATGGAGTTAACAAAATGCTGGCCGGTAATCTCCAGGGTGTTCTCGCCTTGTTTGGCAATCACCCGGGTAATCCGATTCCCCTGGCGTTCCACCCGCAGCACTTCGGTATTCAAATGCACCGGGCAATCCTTAGCATTCAACAGATCCTGGCAACGCTCCCACATCATGCCAGGCCCCAGCACTGGGTAGTCGAAGGTTTTGATCAGGCTTTTAGCATTTTGGCTACCAAACAGGGCATTAACAACGGCCTGCTTCAAGGAGAGATTCTTAATTCGTTGGGCGGCCCAATCAGCCCGAATTTGACTGCAGGGAATACCCCAAACCTTTTCGGTGTAGGTTTTGAAGAAGATCCGATAGAGCCGTTCACCAAAGGAGTCGATCACCCACTCTTCAAAGGTTTCCGCCTCGAAGTCCGGGTTTTCCCACTTTCTTACCTTGGCTTTGAGGTAGCTGGTTAAAATCAAAGTACTGGTTACAGGCCCCAGGTTTTTTAGGGTCTTCAGCAGAGAAAGGGGGTAGTCATAGAACTTACCATCGTAGTAAATACGAGACAGGCGGGGCACCTGAATAAACTCATCCCCCAGAATTTCTTTCCAAAAGGCTTGAACCTCACCCACCTTGGTAAAAAACCGGTGCCCACCGATATCAAAGCGGTAGCCTTTATAGGTCTCGGTGCGGGAAATACCCCCCACTTTATCGGCTTTTTCTAAGACAATGGATTTAACTTTCTGTTTACATAGCTCATAGGCTGCGGTTAAACCGGCTGGTCCTGCACCAATTACCACCACCGGAACCTGTATCGATTCCATAGAAGAATTAGTCATAAATAGCAACACCCTGAAAAGAGTCCTGATAAAGCGGTCAAAAGATAGTAGATAATCCTAGTTTTCCCAAATAGGGGTTGAACAAACAGGCCTAACGGCCTAATTCAAAGGTTGAGAATAGGGGCCTTAGACTTAATCTGTAGAACGAACGACTTTGGCGCAGGTGATGGCGGATCAGCCCCAAGCCGTAGGCTAGACCACAATAACCAAAGTAAAGCCAGTGCCAGGGGATAGTTTGTACCATAAACCAGGTCCCCCGTTGACGATGGAAGAATTGATAAACCGAATGATTTAAGACCAGTAGCAGTAAACTAATAACCCCAGCCCCCAGTAATGTTAAGGGCCACTGACCAGCCCCTAACAAACAGAGCATCAGCCCGTAGGTCAACACCACACTCAGGCGAGTGATTTGATTCAGGTTTAGATCATTGACGGTTTGTCGCTGTTGAAGCAATAATTCTGTCCAGGGCAGAGCCCGGTAAAAGAATTCCGCCCGCAGTAGGGAAATCGGTTCCCAGCGTTTGAGGTGCTTGACATAGAGGGTTTTGCAAAGACGAATGGCATAACCCTGCTGTTTAAGGCGATAGCCCAGTTCAATATCTTCGATGGAGGGTCGGCGATAACGCTGATCAAAGCCCCCCACCTGCCAGAAAATGTCTCGGCGAATTGCCCCACAGGCACCCCAGAAGGTAGAAGCCTCTGACCGGGAGGTTTGGTGGGTGTAGTGATGAAACAGATTTTTATACTGGGATAGAAAGTTAGGGGCACCGGGGGCATCATCGTAGGAACCAATGGCTGCCGCCAGGGTGGAATCGCCCTGGAATAGGGTAGCTACCTGGAGAATTGTATCGGAGTGGATGGTAACATCGGCATCGACAAAAAATAGGATTTCCCCCTGGCCTGACGAGCCCCCAGGTTACGAGCCCGGGCGGGGCCGCCTGCACTGGGGGTACGTAGAACAGTGGCCCCAAAGGCTTCGGCCAGGCGATCAGAGCCGTCGGTGCAACCATCGGCCACCACAATTACCTCAGTCCAAACCCGGTCAGGATGGGGACGGAAACGTTGTAGACTCTCAAGACACTGTCGGAAAGCTGTTCCACCGTTATAAACCGGAATAATAATAGAGATCTTAGGTAAGTTGGTAATGAGTAAGGGCGCTTTGTAAACCATTTTTTATAGGTAGGTTGTCTTATAAATAGAGAGAAACTGTGTAGAAATAACTTAAGGAGGTAAAGACTATAACCTCGGTAAATACTTAAGTGAAAGTACTTGTATTGCTCGTATTTGATGTTTGAGGAATCTAAGGAATCTTACCTGACATCTGTTGAACCTTAATTTCTTGGTAGAAAAGTAATCTTCAATTCGCTTACAATCACATATTCTCAATAGCAGTCAGCGAAAAGACTGAATCAGGTTAATTTTTGATAAAAATTCAGCGTTCTATAAGCCTTAGATAAACTTGCTCGGAAATTCCGGAAGAACCCGACCGGCCTGGGAATAATTTAGCGAATAGCTAGACTTTGCGAACGAGAGTAATCGGGGCTTGAACTGCTTTTACTACCCCGATGTTATGACCCTACCCAGTTAGTGACGCGACTTTTCTACAAAGAACCCCACAACATTGGCAACCTGCGAGAGCAAGAGCAATCCACTCAGCCATGCGGCTCGGAAGACGGACTCTCGACCAAAAGGATAGCTGAGCAAGTTGAAATAAAAAGAGAGGGGTTCCACCTGAATACGGTTGTTTGCCCTCGCCGCCCGCATCTGGCGAACGCAGAATGCCCCGCGTCCGTAATTAAAATGCTGTCGCCAGAAGGTGCGCAGGGAAAGCTGGTGGGCGTGGTAGATTTGCACATCGGGGGCGTAGCTCATGGGATAACCGTGATCGAGCCAGCGATCGCAAAACTCCCGGTCCTCGCCCGCCGCCAGGGGAAAGCTCGTGTCAAACCCACCCAGTTTTTCAAATTGTGCTTTCGGCGTTGCGAAATTATTGGAGGCAAAGAAACTGGGGCGATGATGGATGTTGTAGTAGTGGTACAAGTAATCGATTAACAGTTGGCTGGCGGTCGAACAATCGTTTTCTGGTAATGCGTTTAGGGTATGGCCACCAATCAAATGATCGGGGACTTGTTGACAGTATTTTTCCAGGGTGTGTAAATGCTGTGGCGTAAGAGTGCAATCGTCGTCGGTAAAAACAAGAAAACGACCGATCGCGGCGGTTGCACCGGCGTTACGAGCAGCAGCGGGACCCGCGTTCTGTTGTCTGAGCAGGGTGAGATGGAGGGATTTTTGGAAAGGAGCGACTACAGCATTGAGAGGGATTGAACTACCGTCATCGATCACAATCACCTCGAAGCGATCGCGCGGGTAATCCAACTGCATAATCGATCGAAGACAGTTCTGCAATCGCTCCGGGCGATTGTAGGTGGGAATGACCAGTGAAAAGGTGGGGGCACTCGGTGGCGGGGTCATCGGCGTTTCAGGGGAGGGGCGGGAATCCAGAACTAGATTAGCGTCATTTCAGTCCGACTAAATTCTCTGGTCAGTAAAAACGAGAGTGATCAGCAATCAGGAGCCCTCTCTACCCACATTTCTACCCCCACCTTAAGCATCAAGTCCCAACAACACCCCCCAGCCGGTGACCAATCGCGATCGCAGGGCTGTACACACCGATTTCACCCCCAACAACCGCGATCGCACCCCCGACAACTGCAATCACACGGCTGTACATACCGATCACACCGCTGCGCATATCGATCACACGGCTGTGCTTAACGATCACACCGCTGCGCATATCGATCACACCGCTGCGCATATCGATCACACCGCTGCGCATATCGATCACACGGGTGTGTATAACGATCACACCGCTGCGCATATCGATCACACGGGTGTGTATAACGATCACACGCGTGCAAACATCGATCACAGGCCTGTGTTTAGCATGCACTCAATGGTGATCGACATACACATAGACCACAACAGTGGTTTTTCGCCAAACTTTAACGATCACACCCCTGTGTTTAGGATGCGCTCAATGGTGATCTTTATGCACATAGACTACAACAATGGTTGCACGCGTGTGTTTAGAATGTGCTTAATGGTGATCGACATGTGCATAGATAAAACCTTACTGTTTTTAGGGCAATTTGCCCTAAAAACAGTAATCAGCGATCAGGAGCTCTTAACACGCAGATTTTCACCCACAGGAAGCTGCTCCTCAAGCAGCCAAGGTCTACAAGCTGAGAGCAAAGCGAAGCGCGATCGGCCCCCCACCCTTTAACCCCTTCCGTCGGGTCCAGGGCGGCGGCACGCCCTGGGCGAGGGGGTCCGGGGGAAATCGCCATTCCCCCGGTAGAAGAAACAGTAATCCGGTAGTCAGTCATCAGGAGTCCGCTCTACCCGCTATCCCACCCTGACAAAATTCCTGCTTAAGCAGCAGAGGTCTACAGGCTGAGAGCAAAGCGAAGCGCAATTGGCTAACCCCTTCCCATAGCTGAGGACCACTGTCCTGATGGGCATGGGCTAAGGCCCTTTGGCCATCTTGTTAAC